>NZ_JAHFZZ010000019.1 GCF_018603905.1 Nonomuraea sp. NEAU-A123 | reverse complement strand
CCGCAACATCGCCTCACGCGGTGTGGCGGACTGGGCAGTGAGTCACGCTGCCTGACGCGGACCTCGCCGCCGAAGCCAGCGACGGTGAGGAGCTGCAAGCTCGGTCGTTTACGGCCGAGAAGCTGACTAGCCACTGGCGGGTTGACGGACTGGCGGACTGAGCATGCGGGCGCCCGGCGGCCTTAACGCCGGGCGCCTTCGCGCGGTGCTCGCCGACTCGTTCGGCGTGGTCGCGACGCCCGGTCAACGTGCCTCGACCGGGTCGCCGAGCTGAGCGCGGTCAACGTGCCTCGACCGGGCCGCCGAGCTGGGCCACGTCCTCGGCGGCGTCGCCGAGGAGCTTGTCGGCCAGGTCCATCAGCGCCCGCCCTGCGGCCAGCTCGTCGCCGATCTCCGGCACGGCACGGTCGTCGGGGTTGCGCCTGGCGATGCCGACGCTCTCATGCCATTCGCTGTCCTGTGCGGACAGGACCGCGCGGGCCAGCGTGCGCTTGTCCGCGTCGTCCTCGCTGATGTAGATGTGCACGGTCCACTCTTTGCTCTGCATGATGCCTCCTGTACTGGTCGGTGCCGTACTCGGCATCTGCCCTCAGCGGGTGCGGTGTCACGGACCTGGTGACCTTGTTGCGCCAACCACCGGGCGACGGCGGGGGTCATATGCCAGCATGTCCGCATGCTGGCGAGTCTCGACATGATCGACTGGGCCGACCTGACGCATGCTTACGGCCGCGCGACGGACGTACCGGACCAGATCCGGGCCCTGCGCTCTGCCGATCCCAACATCCGGGACAAGGCGCTGCACAGCCTGTACGGGAGCATCTTCCACCAGGGCACCCGGTTCGAGGCGAGCGCGTACGCGGTGCCGTTCCTGCTGGAGCTGGTCGCCGATCCCGAGACGCCGGATCGCGTGGCCGTCCTGGGGCTGCTGACCCAGCTGGCCATTGGATACGGCGAGCAACTCCTGCCGTCCGGATATCCCCTCGACAGCCATCGCGCTACGGCCGCGGGCGGGGATCTGTTGCTGGCCGCTGGCAAGGAGTTCGCGGACGACGACGATGACGAAGAAGACGACGAAGAGGACGACTGGGACGAGGATGTCGGTCTGTTCGATTACCTGCAGACGCTTGAGCCCGAGGACGAGGAGCGGCTTTTCGCGTACTTCGCGCTGAAGGCGTACGACGCGGTCGGTGCCGGGCTGCCGGTGTTCCGCGGCCTGCTCGCCGACGAGAACGCCCGGCTGCGCGCCGCCGCCGCGTACGCCCTGGCCTGGTACCCCGGGGAGCGCTCCGCCAGCCTGCCACCGCTGCTCAGGGCGGCAGTCGACGAGGAGCCCTCGGTAGCCGCCACCGCCCTGGTCGCGATCGGCCTGCTCGGCGTTCCGTCCAGCGGGACGCCAGCCTCCGAGACGGTCTCCGAGACGGCGGTCGTGCTGGGCGCTGCGCTGGACGATTATCGCGATGTGGTGCGCTGGGGTGCGGCCATCGCGCAGTCTCGGCTGCGGGGGCCGGAGGCGGGGGGCCGGGTCGCGGACGAGTTGCTGGGCTGGATCGCCCGCGACGACGCGTCGTACGAGGCGATCCCGTTCAACGACGGCGACCTCCGCGGGTACGCCGCGCTGGCGTTGCGGGAACTCGGCGACGCCCATGCCGACGCCTTGTTCGCGGCACTGCTGGCCCGGCTGCCCGCGCTGTCCGGAATGCAGGCGCTGCCGATGGCCGTCGTCGCCCTGCGGATCGCTTATCCCGAACCGTTGCCGGTCGGCACACCCTTCACCGCGCTGGACGACCGTCAGCAGCGGCTCCTCCGGGTCCTCGCGGACTCGTGGGGCGTCTGGGAGCTGGGTAACTTCTTGGAGTTCGTCTCGCACTACGGGCTGCCGAGGTCCCGAAAGGACATGGCCGCGTACGCGCGAGCATGAGGCGACCCCGCCCGCCGATCACGCTACGTCGACGCGACCGGCGCCGTCGACAACGACGCCACCCTGCACGCCTACGCCCGCGTCGCTTATCGCGTACGCCCGCGTTATCGCCTACGCCCGCGGCGCTTACCCCGCGTCGTCTATCGCCTGGGGCCAATACAGGGCGCGCTGGTGGTGGCGCCGAGCGGAGAGATGGACGTTCAGCCCGCTGCCGTCAGGGGCCTCCGCGGGCTCTCGGGCCTCACTCTCAGCCGCGGCGGGCGGTCCGGTCGGCCCTTGATCGCCGGTGCGGACGAGGGCCTTTCGCAACGTCACCCTGGTGCTCATGTACTGGGCCTCGGTGCGGTGACACCATGGTGCGCCACCTCCTGAGGAGCTGAGATGTCTGGACGCCCGAGGACCAGATCGCCACGGCGCAAGTCGACTGACGGCAGCGCCCCCACCACGTCTCGCGACAGAAGCGGCAGCTCCGGCGACGAGCGCGACAAGGACATTGAGCGCGACAAGGACATCGAGCAGGATAGCGACGTCGAGCGAGACAACACAGCCGACTCAATAGCCGACTTGGATCGATTAATGCTCGACCTGGGAGAGCTCCCGGACCCTTCACCGAGCATCAGAAAAGAACCCCAGCCGGAGAAAACGCTGGAAGAACTGCTGAGTGAACTGAACGCGCCCAAGCACGAGGCGCCAAAGGGTTTTACCAAGAGCAAGCGAGACGACTTCCTGGAGTCCGGCGCCGAGGTGTTCGCCAAGCCCGAGACGCCAAAGGTCAAGCTAGCCTGGAATCCAAAATTCAACACCGATCCAAAACAGATAAAAGTCTATCAAGTGCAGGAGAACGGAGCGATCGGCCAGGAGATCTCGGGCGCGATAGGCTGGGATTCTCTCGTGCTTTACGAATTCGGTGCCACAAAATGGGCCTACCATGCGGACGGTCGGCCGATGGTCATGGGCAAGCATGTAGCGCAAGGCAACCCCGTTTTCATCGACCGCGCCGACCTCGTCGAGTCGACGTATAAATCAACGACGACGATGATAGACGATCTCGCAGAGAGGAACGGCGAGGAACTCCGCCGGGGGTTCTGGGAGGAAAAGAGGCAAGAGCTCGAAGTCGCCGGGAAGATCAGCTTCAGCAAGGGCGTGCCGGGGATCAACACGAAGGCGATAAAAGACCGCAAAGTCGAGGAGGGAGGCCACGTCACGGTTCCGGCTGCGGAGTATGACATTGTCGGATTCATGCCGAACGTGACAGTCGCCCACGGCCAGTATGCTCCCTTCAGCGTGATCATAGATGTCGGCGGCATGGAAGTGGTCGTCTCTCCCGACCGGACGTGGGGAGTGGAAAGAGGCCATGTAGACAAGGCGAAAGAACTGAACCTCGACGCGAAATTGGCCGCGAAGGACATCCTCGATGTCTTCAAGGCGGACGACTCGTTCAGGCCGTATCTTTCCGCGCCCGACTGGCTCCGCGACGATCAAATACACTACGTCACTCCGGAGCAGATGGGTGCGGTTTTCGTGTTGAAGAGAGTGCCTGAAAGCCAGGATGAGGTCAAAGCCGCGGAGCTGGATAATGAGGGTGTCTTCAACGAGGGCAAGGGCACGCCCGGCGTGCGAATCGGTGCGGACATCTACGTCCAACTAAATGAGCTCGGCACCGGAACGGAGTATCACGAGGCGATTCACAAGCTCTCCCATCCGGCCGTCGAGCACGTTCTCGGCCACTGGTTCGGCGAAGGCCTCACCGAGTACTTCACCCGCTTGCTCGTGGCCGGCCCCGTAAAAGATGGGAAGCTCGTCAGGAGCGATGCCCAATACAGCGCTGAGTACAAAGCGATCGAGGCGCTTGTCGCACACGCGCAGGTGACCCAAGGCGAGCTGGCCGACGCCTATTTCAAAGGGAACATCAAACCGCTTTACGACAAGGTCGCGACAGCAGCCGTCCATCCGCCGTTCAGCGCCAAGAAGCCGTTCAGTCTTGACGGCTTCGCGGCCCGCCTGGACCCGGTGCGTGCCGCCGAGGCGCTTGAGATATTCGAGGTGGCCTGCGGCGTTGTCCGTGACGACAACACCACTACGACAACCACCACGAGCAGCGCTGATCTCTGATCTGCGCTGTCCCACAGAAGTCGTACGTTGATCGCGTCCGAGCGACCTGGAGTCGGCGCAGCGGAGCGTGTCCGGAACCAACGACAAGGCCGAGCGCCACCGAAGGGTCACGGCTGGGACAGGATGTGCGCCCGCTCACCGTTCGGCCACCGAGCCGTGGTGCGGGCCGCGTTCATCTCGCCGCCGTACGTGGTCTGTAGCGCGGATGGTATCCGGCGGCGGCCGATCAATTCGTCGCCGTTTCGCCGATTCGGCAGCAGCCATCAGTACAAGCGGCAGTGTCGCCGGTACGAGCGGGCGTGTCGGCGGCGGTGCGCGTGGGCGAGGCGCAGCAGGTGTCCCCGCGCCAGGCCTCGCGCCCCTCCTTGACCGCCACGGCGGCGATCACCAAGGCGGCGATGGGATCCGCCCACGACCACCCGAACGCGCTGTTGAGCCCGAGCCCGACCAGCAGCACCGCCGACAGGTAGGTGCACAGCAGCGTCTGCTTGGAGTCGGAGACCGCCGAGGCCGAGCCGAGTTCGCGGCCCGCGCGACGTTGCGCCGCCGACAGGAACGGCATGACCACCAAGGACAGGGCGGCGAGCACCAGACCTGGCGTGGAGTGCCCCGCCTCGCCGACGCCCAGCAGCCCGCGGACTGCGTCGACGCTCACATAGGCGGCCAGTGCGAAGAACGAGACGGCGATGACGCGTAATGCGGCCTTCTCGCGCCGAGCGTGGTCGGCGGCCGAGAACTGCCAGGCGACGGCGGTCGCCGAGGCGACCTCCACCACCGAGTCGAGGCCGAACCCGATCAGCGCCGCCGACGAGGCCATGCTCCCGGCGGTGATGGCGACGATCGCCTCGATCACGTTGTAGGTGATGGTGGCGGCGACCAGGAGCCGGATCCGCCGCGTCAATGTCACGCGGCGGTCCGCGCCGAGGACGGTCATCAGCAGCAGCCCTTCTCGGCCGCGTCCACGCAGGTGCGGTCGGCGGCCACCGCCACCACCGCGGTACGCAGGTCGTCCAGGGCGTGGCCCAACCGGGGATCGGCCAGCTCGTACCGGGTGCGCCGGCCCACCGGCACGGCGACCACCAGGCCGCAGTCGCGCAGACAGGCCAGATGGTTCGACAGCCGGGTGCGGGAGATGCCGAGCAGTTCGGCCAGGTCGGCGGGGTGGGCCGGCGCTTCGCGCAGCGCGATCAGGATCCGGCAGCGGATCGGATCGGCCAGCGCGCGACCGAACCGGGCGAGCACCTCGATCTCAGGAGCGATCGTTAACATGGTCCTGACGATACAGGAAGTCCTGAATTCAGAAAATCATGGATCCTGATCAAGTCGCCGGGTACCGCCACCTCCCGCCTATACGATGCGTCGAGTTCGATCTTCAAGACAGCCCAGAAAGGGCATCATGGTTGCTCGCTTTCGCGTCCTGGTCGCCGCGGCCGTCTTAGGCGCGGCCACCCTCAGCGCGTCCCCGGCGTCAGCCGCGGTGACCGTCACTGTGGATGCCCTGGCCGTCGACGACTCCGCCCCGATCGCCGCTCGCCCGATGACCGCCACCGCCAAGGTGCACGCGTCGGGAACGCTTTCCGTCCAGGCGCTCACCATCGCGGTACGCGACTCCGCCGGACAGGTCGTCGACTTCCCCGGCGCGATCGCGACCACACTCACCACGGCCGCGAAAACGTTCACGACTGACGCGCGGGCCTATCCAGCGGGCACCTACACGTACTTCGTCGCCTATGAGGTCGGCAACGTCTGGACGGAGTTGACACCGCGCAAGACGTTCACCGTCACGGCCAACCCGATCACGTTCGACCAGGACTTCTCCGGCGCGGCCGGTGCGGGGCCGAACACCGGCCTGGCCGCCCCGGCATGGTTCAACGACCCCTGCTGGCACCAGGCGTGCACCGGCAGCATCGCCGAGTACAAACTCGACCACGCCCAGCTCGACGGGCAGGGCCATCTCGTACTGACGGCCGACCAGAACGTGACCCCCGGCGCCATGTGCGGCTGGAAGCCGGGAACGGACCACGGGGATGAGCCGGACCTGCCGTGCCGGTACGCCACGGCCCGGCTGACCATGCTCGACTGGGAAGGCAACGACGGCCTGCCCACCTGGACGCAGGCGGGCGGTCACCTGGAAGCGCGGATGAAGGCCCCGCTCGGCAAGGGGCTGTGGCCGGCGTTCTGGACGGTCGGCGGGAACAACGCCCAGGTCGACTGGCCGGCCAGTGGCGAGATCGACGTCATGGAGACCCTCGGCAACCACCCCACGCTCGTGGAGCAGCACGCGCACGGCGGGCTGGAGGACATCAACTTCGGCGACAGCACGCCCCTGCCCGAAGGCGAGGGAATCGACGACTGGCACACCTACGCCGTGGACTGGGACGCCGGTGCCAACGGCTACATCAAGTGGTCGATCGACGGAGTGGTCACCCGTACGCTGACCGCCGACGCGGCCGGCGACGCCTGGGCGCAGTCCTTCCGGCACCCGCACACGCTGATCCTGAACCTTGCCGTGGGCGGTGGCGACGGCTGGGTCGGCGACCCGGACGCCGGTACGGTGTTCCCCGCGCACCTCGTGGTGGACCATGTGCGCGCCTACCAGAAGCCGCTGGCCTGACCCCGAGACCTAGGCCGGCGGAACTCCTCTTCCGAAAGGTCGATCATGCGCAGCTCAGTCTTCGGCAACCTCGATCCGCGGCAGCTTCCCGCCGGCTTCACCCTGGAGAACGGCAAGATGCTCCGTGTCCAACTCCCCGACGAGGTGCTGGCCAAGCAGGGCTCGATGGTCGCCTTCCAGGGTCAGATGGACTTCGACTACGAGGGCGCGGGCGGCATCAGCAAGCTGTTCAAGAAAGCGATGACGGGCGAGGGCGCGTCCCTGATGCGGGTACGCGGCCAGGGCCTGCTCTACCTCGCGGACAACGCCGACGACATCCACCTGTTCTACCTGGAGAACGAGGGCCTCACCGTCAACGGACGCAACCTGCTGGCCTTCCAGCCGCAGCTCACCTGGGACATCCAGCGGGTGCAGGGCGCGGGTGTCGCGGCGGGCGGCCTGTTCAACACCACGCTCACCGGCACCGGGTGGGTGGCGGTCACCACGCACGGCACACCGGTGCTGCTGGACGCGGCGGCCATGCCGACGTACGCCGACGGCCAGGCAGCGGTCTGCTGGAGCACCGCGCTGCACGTCGGCGTGAACCGGACGATGAAGGTGGGCGCACTGATCGGCCGGGGGAGCGGAGAGGCGATGCAGCTCGCCTTCCAGGGCCAGGGCTTCGTGCTGGTACAGGCGAGCGAGGGTGTGCCGGTGGTGCGCGCGCAGTAGTCACCCCGCGCCCCTCCGCCTGCACATCCGGCCCGCTGGCCCAGCCCGCCTCCGTGCGTGCCCAGCACTTACATACGACCCGCCCGTTCGTCGAGCAGCGGCCGGGGATCGTTGACATGAGCTGCAGCCCGGCGACCCTCCGGTCGACCGTCCTCAGACTCGCGCAGAGTCGGCGCGCGATCACGTGATCGGTACAACCATCAGCCATGAGCAGGAGTAGCCGCCGCTCCTCCTGTGCGCCTGAATCGAAATTCAATTACGGAGTCAGACCAGCCGATGGTCGAATTTTAGCGGAGACTGTTTGTGGCAATCTTGCGCGGATCTTGCGCCAGGAATGCGTCCATGGCGTCGTAACCGGGTAGACACGCGCCGGGATTTCTGTTGAGCAGGTCCTTTTGCTAATAATCAACTGGCCGGCAGAGTCCACTTTCCACCTTTGCAGGCGGGTGGGCCGAAGGTGAAACGCCGTCCACTGACCGTCTCGGCCACGATCGCGTCTTCGGCTCCGATACGCAGGCAGCCTCCGGACACGACCGGAATCCGGTCCGATCCCCCAGGGGGGAGCTGCCGACTGTAGATTGTGTCGCCGAGCCATTTTACCGAAACGGTCTCACCTGTGCGGTTCTCGATGTCCACCCACCGACTCGGGCGTGGCTGGCAGGCGGTGAGGGCGACGATCAACACCGCGAGTGTCGCTGACCAGATGATTTTTCTCACGCAACTCGCCGAGGATGTAGTAGCCGCTCGCACCGAACACGCGGGCCCATCGGATGGTGATTCCTTCGGCGCTTTGCCATGTCGGCCTGAGAGCCCTGCCCGCCCTTCGTCAGAGCAGGGCAGACTTATCTTCACACAGCTCTTGTCCAAGATCTAGCAGGCCAGTCAGGAAATCTGAAATACCACAATACGACCAGATCTATCCTTGTCACGCCGGGGCTGATGTTGTGCTTACCTTTGTCTGGTGCCCGGTGATCTTCTTGACCTCGTTTTGCTGACCCTGCTCATCGTCTTCGGCGTCTCCGGTTATCGCCAGGGATTAATCGTTGGGGCCGCGAGCTTCGTCGGCTTCGTAGGCGGATGCGTGCTCGGGATCTGCATCGCGCCGCCTATCGCTGGCCTGATCGTGGATGGAGACGCCCCGGAATCCTTGCTGGCGATCGTCATCGTGCTCCTGACTGCGTCGATCACCCAATTCGGTACCTCCACCGCGGGCGTGCTGATCCGAACCCACGTACGGCACGAGCCGGCCCGGATGCTGGACGCGCTGGGCGGCACGCTCGTGTCCGGCTTATCGGTACTGGTCATCGCCTGGCTCGTCGGCAGCGTGCTGGTGTCCAGCTCATTGACCACCATCGTGGAGCAGATCCGCGGCTCGCTACTCCTGGCCACGGTCGACCAGGCGATCCCCCAGGCGGCACGCGACTGGCAGAAACCGTTCGAGCAGTTCATCGACCGCTCCGACTTCCCGCCGGTGCTGGACGCGATCGCCGGCCAACCGATCGTGAACGTTCCGCCGCCGGACGCGGCGGTGTTCGACAGCGCCGGCCTGCGAGCGGCACGGACAGGGATCGTGCAGGTGCAGGGGGTGGCCAGCTCCTGCCGCAAGCAGATCACCGGCACTGGATTCGTGTACGCGCCGGATCACATCATGACCAACGCGCACGTGGTCGCCGGGGTCGACGAAGAATTGCTCGTCGTCGATCACGAAGGCCGATCGCACCCCGCCGTGGTGGTCCACTACGACCCGCGACGGGACGTGGCGGTGCTGTACGTGCCGAACCTCGGGTTGCCGAGCTTGATCTTCGACGGCGAGGCGAACAGGGGCGATGACGCCATCATCGCGGGGTATCCCAAGAACCAGGGGTTCACCTCGAAGCCGGCCCGGGTCGCGGCGCGGCAGCGGGCTTCCATCCCCGACATCTACCGGACGACCAAGGTGACGCGGGATGTGTACCTCATCCGGGGCCAGGTCCAGCAAGGCAATTCGGGTGGCCCCCTCCTGGCCCCCGACGGCCGGGTGCTGGGCGTGGTCTTCGCCGCCGTCGTCAGCAAGAACGACACCGGGTACGTGCTCACCGCCTCCGAGGTCGCCTCCGACGCCCGCCGCGCCGCCGGCACCACCAAACCCGTCAGCACTCAGGCCTGCGACTGACCCGGTCGCCTTTCCGCTGCTGGGAATCCGCCATTCTCCGGCCTGTGGCAGCTGCCAGCTCACCTGCGGGTCCTGCGGAAACGGCGGTTGGTGCTGTAACGGGCAGATGCCGGTTCTCGACTGCTACGGATGGTGCACGAGCTCCAGGTCCTGCTGAGGAAATGAGCCGTGGCCCCACATTCCCGGTCGTGAACACACGGAGAATGGCATGTCGAGCCCTGTCCTGGCGGTATTGTCCGCACTGGTCGCCGTAAACATCGTCGTGACGCTAGCGTTGGTGCGCCGCGTACGGGAATTGCAGACCAAAGAGCCCGATCTCCGGGCCTCCGGCCTGCCGAAGAGTAGGCAGATTCTCCGCCAGGGATATCGCCGGGGAATCCATCTCGCAGGAGACGTTCGCCGGTGGTTCGACGCCTGCCATCTTCCTGCTGCCCGGTTGCGGACCCCGCCAGGAGGTCTTGCAGCTCCTGCGGGCCGCGCAGCGCTGAACTCCGGCACGGACCGCACCCGAATGGCCCGCCGGCTGTCTCAGGCCAGCGCGGCGGTGGTCCGCTGCCGGAACTGGGCCTCGTGGTCGGGGTCGGTGCACAGTGTGACGGTCAGCCCGTTCCGGGCGGCGTCGGCGAGGACGGCCAGCAAGGTCGTGAGCTGCTCGGGAGGCTCGGCGCTGAGCAGTGCCTCGGCGTGCGCCACAATCAGGGTGACGGCGCCGATATCGCGCAAGGAGTCGGTGAGCGCGTCCCAGTTGCGGCCGAAGTAGTCGGGGAGGCGCAGGGCCCGTGCCACCTCCTCGAAGAAGGCGGCACGAGTCCGGCAGGCCCGCCCATCCACCAGCGCCGGCGCTGGGTCGGTGGAGACCGTCAGCCAGTGCGGCAGCGGATGCGCGGCGGAGGTCATTGCGATCCCTAGAGCCGGTAGAAGTCGGTGTAGTGGTTGGGCGAGAACCACGTCACGCCGGTGCTGCGGTTGACGACGATCCGGTACGCGTCCCGTGCGGCACCCTGCGAGCGGGAGTAGACGTCGTACTCATAGTAGGTCGCGCCGCTGGGGAGCTGGCCTTCCCGGTTGTAGAAGCGCCCGCCGGTGTAGTTGTACCTGCCGTCCGGCCAGGAGTACCACCCGGCGGAGGTGGGGTAGCCCTTGGACGCCCAGATCGCGTTGGTCGAGCGGGCGTCGGCGCATCGGGAGATGGTGCAGGAGCTGTAGACCGTGGCGTTGGCGGGGGTGATGCCGACCAGGCCTACGAGGGACATGATGGCGGCGAGGACGACGGTGAGTCGTATCGGCCAGGAAGGGCGGGGGCGCGGCTGAGTGTGCACGAAGCCTCCTAAGGGGGGTGACAGACATCGTCATGGTCGCCGTCATCTCCGGTCAAATCAAGACAATGAGCGCCAAGGGAATGGTGAACACTTCGCGGTAGACGAGGGCGGAAACTGGCAAAACCGAGCTTGACCTGGAGTCCACTCCAGGTGGCAGCGTCTTCCCTGGAGTCATTTCCGCCGAGTCAGGGAGAGCACGAGATGAAAGATTCGTTCCGGATCTTGGGGCGTAGTGGTCTGCGGGTGAGTGCGGTCGGGTTCGGGGCATGGGCGATCGGGGGGCCCTTCATGGCCCGGGGCAAGCCGGCCGGATGGGGGCAGGTGGACGACGAGGAGTCGGTGGCGGCCGTGCGTCGGGCGCTCGACCTGGGGATCACCTTCTTCGACACGGCCGACGTGTACGGCACCGGACACAGCGAGCGGGTGCTCGGGAGAGCGCTGTCGGGGCGGTGGGACGAGGTCGTGATCGCGAGCAAGTTCGGCAACACCTTCGACGCGGCGACGCGGACCCTCACCGGTCAGGACATCTCGCCCGGATACATCCGGCAGGCCTGCCGGGCGTCGCTGGATCGGCTGGGCACCGATCACATCGACCTCTACCAGCTGCACATCGGGGACGCACCGCCGGAGCGGGTGGACGAGATGATCGCCACGCTGGAGGAACTCGTCGAGGAGGGCCTGATCCGGTCCTACGGCTGGAGCACCGACGACCCCGAACGGGCGGCCGCGTTCGCGAAGGGGCCGCACTGCGCCGCCGTGCAGCATGAAATCAACGTCCTGCACGACGCCCCGGCGATGCTGGCGGTGTGCGACACCCACGAGCTCGCCTCCGTCAACCGGGGGCCGCTGGCGATGGGGCTGCTCACCGGTAAGTACGGCCCGGAGTCGCGGCTGCCGATGGACGACGTACGCGGCGATTCCCCGGCGTGGATGACCTTCTTCAAGGACGGCCGGCCCGCTCCGGAGTTCCTCGCCATGCTGGACGCGATCCGCGACATCCTGACCTCCGACGGCCGTACCCTCGCCCAAGGCGCCCTTGGCTGGCTGCTGGCCCGCAGCGGGCGCACGGTGCCGATCCCCGGCATCAGGACCGTCAGTCAGGCCGAGCAGAACGCCGGCGCGCTGCGGCACGGGCCGCTGGCCCCGGCGCAGGTGGAGCAGATCGATGAGCTGCTGCGGCCACACACCGGCTGAGGCGTTTCCGGTACGGGCGGCGAGCTGACGGCCTGCCAGGTCGTCAGCTCGCGGAGAGAACGCTGACTCCGAGCGCCGATGTTCGACGCGGCGGTAATGCTTACCTGATGCGGCCGTGCAGGAGTTCGGCCAGTGTCGCGTGAGTCCGCTCGAGCGGCCGATTCGGGTACAGGGCGCGGCGCTCGATGGCGACCGTCAGGACCATGCCGAACACGGCCGTCGCCGCCGTCTCCACGTCCAGGTCGGCCCGGACCTCGCCGTTTGCGGCGGCCCTGCGCAGCACGCTCGCGTAAACGCCGAGCGCGCTCTGGCGCAGCAGCGCCACCGCCTCCTGCCACGCCGTACGCCACATCTCGGCCAGCAGCACCCGGGCGAAGGCCCCGTGCTCCTCGAAGAACCTGAGCTGGCCGAGCACCACCGAGTCGAGCGCGTCCAGCGCGCTCTCCCCGGTGTCGGCGTCGGCCAGCGCCTCGGCGAGCATGTTGATCGAGTGCTCCAGCAGCGCCTCGAACAGCCCCTCCTTGCTGCCGAAGTTGTAGAACACGGTGCCCTTGGCCACCCCGGCCCGCTCGGCGATGGCGTCGACCGTGGTGGCCGCGTACCCATGCTCGGCGATCAGCTCCACAGCCGCCCTGAACACCTTCTGCCGGGTGTCCTGCCTGTTCCCGCGTCTGGCGGTGCGCTCGTTTCGTTCGGTCACAGCGCCAGCTGCGGGTGCAGGCGTTGGACGGACCAGATGCGGCCGCGCTCCACGGCGAGCGTGGTGAGCGCGAGCCCGAGGACGAGGAAAGCCGACAGCACGCCGCAAGCCTGCCACACCACGGTGGGATCGCCACCACTGATCAACCTGCGCAGCGCCGACACCACCCAGCTCATCGGCAGCCACGGCGAGATCGTCTGGAAGAATCCGGGCGAGGTTTCGATGGGATACGTCCCGGCCGCCGAGGTGAGCTGCAGCATCAGCAACGCCAGCGCCACGACCCGCCCGGGCGGGCCGAGTAGCGCGTTCACCGCCTGCACGACCGCCATGAACGCGGCGGTCGCGAGCAGCAGCAGCCCGGTGAGCCCGGCCCAGTGCGCGGCCTCCAGCCCGAGACCGAACCGCAGCACCGCCACCAGCACGCCCACCTGCGCCGCCCCGAGCACCGCCCCCGGCAGCCAGCCCGCCAGCGCGATCCGCACCGCGCCCGTCGTGCCCGCCAGCCGCCGCTGATTCAGTGGCTTCAGCACCATGAACGCGATCATCGCACCGACCCAGAGCGCCAGCGGCAGGAAGAACGGCGCGAACCCGGTGCCGTAGTTGGGCACCTCGTTGTCGACGGTCTTGGCCAGCCGGACCGGATCGCTCATCACGTCCGCGCGGTCGTCGCGCTGCCTGTGGTCGTAGTCGGGTATCCGGGTGGCGCCGTCGCCGAGCCCGCCTGACAGCTCCTTCGATCCCTCGGCGAGCTTGGTCGCGCCCTTGTCCGCCTGGCCCGCGCCGTCGTGGAGCCGGTCCACGCCGGTGCTCAGCTCGCTCGCGCCGTCGCTCAGCCTGACCAGCCCGCCGCCCAGGCGTCCGATGCCGTTCGTGACCTGGCGGGAACCGTCGGCCAGCGCGGTCGCGCCCTGATAGAGACGGTTCGCTCCGGTCGCGGCCGTGTCCAGGCCCGAGTTCACCTTCGTGGCGCCGTCAGCCAGCTTGCCCAGGCCCGCGTCCAGGGCATTGAGCTGGTTTCTGGCATGGTCCAGCCCGGACCCGAGCCGAGGCGCCACAGCCGCGATCGTGCGAGCCTGCTTCGCCAGCTCCCGCGCCTGGTTCCTCAGGTCCGCGACGGCGTCGATCCCGCTTCCCGCACCGCTGTCGGCGCTGGTCCGGGCGGCGTCCTGGGCTTGGTCCGCCTGGGTTGCGGCCCGTCGCGCGGCGGCTGCCGCGTTCCGCAGCAGGTCGCGCACCTCTGGGTCGGCGTCCGCGCCGAGGCGGTCGATCGCGGCCTGCGCCTGCGAGCTTGCCTCCCTGGCGCTGTCGGCCGCGCCTCCGGCCTGGGCGTTCGCGACGCGAGCGCTGTCCGCCCGCGTCGCGCCGGTTGACGACCCGCCGCTGCCGGCGACCTTGTCAGCGGCGTCGGCGACCGCCTCGGCGGCCTGGGAGATCTTGGGGCCCCATGCGTTCAGCACGGGGACGTACGTGTCGGCGAGCTGGTTGACGGTACGAGTCTGAGCGTGAACCTGCTGGTAAGCCTCCCTTGCGCCGGAACTGAGCGGAGCAGTTCCTTTCGCGTGGAGCTTGTTCAGGCCGTCGCGCAGTTGCCCGATCGCCTGCTGTGCCTGCGTGAGGCCCTGCGTGACCTGGGCCGAGCCGTCACGCAACCTGCCGGTGGCGGTGCCGGCGGTGTTCAGACCGGCGGAGAGTCGCCGAGCGCCGTCCTCGGCCGTGCCCAGGCCGCTGCCGAGCCGGGAGACGCCGTCACCGAGTCGCACGGCGCCGTCGTGCAGCTTGTCCGCGCCCTCGGCGGCCTCCACCGTCTTGTCGTGGATGTCACCGATCGAGACGAAGACGTTGTCGAAGTAGCCGTGGATCGCCGTGCGCTCGGCTGCCGTCCGTACCTCGTTGAACACCGCGTCCGCGATGCTGCCCATGATGTAGCTGCGGCCCGTGTCCACGCGCAGCCCGAGCCGCGCCGGGCTCGGGACGGCATCGTCGTCGCCGGGTGAGGCCAGCTTGGCGCTGAAATCGGCGGGCACCGTCAGCGACAGGTAGAACGTGCCGTCCGCGACCCCGTCGGCCGCCTGCCTCGCGGTGGTCTCGTGCCAGCCGAACACGTCGCGCTTCCGCAGCTCGCCGGCCAGGTCGCGGCCCGCGTTCAGAGTCTTGCCCGCAGCTTGGGCAGGTTGGTCCTCGATGACCAATGCGACCGGCACGCGGTCCAGATTGTCCTGCGGGTCCCAGAACGACCACAGATACAGGCCCGCGTACAGGAGCGGCAGCACCACCACTGCCGCCAGCGCCGCCCTCGTCAGCCGCGACCGCAACATGCCCTTCACGACAGCTCCACCAGCTGGTCGAAGCGGGCGGGCGGCACCACGCACGAGGCCACCACCGCGTGGTCCAGCTCGCGCAGCAGGTTCCACAGCGCCTGCTGCCGGGCGACGGGCAGACCCGCGTCCACGTTGTCAGCGACGATCACCTTGGGTTCGTCCAGCAGCGCCAGTGCGACACCCAGCCGCACGTGTTGCTCCCGATCCAGCTCCCGAACCAGCACTCGCTCCTGGCCCGCCAGCCCGACCCGGCCGAGAATCTCCTGGTACGGCCGGCGCCGCCGCTCCCGCAGGTGTTCCCCGACCGTCAGCGACCGGTCCAGATCCGTCACCCCGTCGATCAGCGCCAACGCCACGGCGTTGCGGATGGCGCGGCCCCTGGCGTGTCCGGCGACCTTCAGGGCGCCTTTCGTGGGCTTCATCCGCCCGGCCAGCGTCAACAGCAGGCTCGTCCGCCCACTTCCCGCCGAACCCGCGACCACCGTGAGCGTGCCGGCCCTGGCCTTCAACGAGACCTCCCGGTACACCCCCTCGATCGCCAGCCCTTCCGCGATGATCACCGCAACCACTCCTCTTTAAACTGACCAGTCAGTACAAAGATAGGGCAGCCAGCATGACCGCACTCAAGGAGATGCGATGGCATTCGTCACCTTTTGCGACTACAGGAGCCGTCCGCTTCGTCGCATCCGCCGTTCCTGCAACCAGCGCCACGTTCTCCGCCGCGGTCAGCTCAGGGACGAGCTGACCGAACTGGAAGACGACACCAAAGCTCCGCCTGCGCAGGTCTGTGCGTTCGGCCTCGCCGAGCGTGTCGATCCGGTTGCCGTCGAAGAGGACATCGCCCGACTCCGGGCGGATGATCCCGGCCAGGCAGTGCAGGAGGGTGGACTTGCCCGAGCCGCTCGGCCCGGTGATCGCGACGATCTCGCCCGCGCCGATCTCCAGGGACACACCGTCCAAGGCGACGGTTTGCGCGAACGTCTTGCGTAACGCGCGTGCCTCAAGCATGAGGTTCCTCCTTCAGGTCGGCCAGCCGCAGCATGGCCGTCTCGATCCAGCGCAGGTCGGCATCGAGGTGCTGGAGCGCGTAGTCGGCGGCCAGCGCCTGGGCGGGGGAGCCCGCCGAGCGCTCCGCCGTGAGCTCGCGCATCCGCGCCAGATGCGCGGCCCGCTGCCGGGACAGGTAGCCGTCGGCGGCGCCGTTGGCCACGGACGCGACCACCACGCGGGACAGCAGGGCGCTGGACAGGTGCGGCGCGGGCGCCTCCACCCCGTCCAGCCACCGGGTGAGCTCGGCGAGCCCCTCTTCGGTGATGGCGTACACCGTGCGTTCCGGGCCGCCCTCCTGCACCGTCTCCGCGACCTCGGCGAACCCGTCGCGCTGCAGGCGCTGCAACGTCGCGTACACCTGGCCGTACGCGAGCGGCCTGGCGCCGGGCAGGCGCCGGTCGTGCTCGCGTTTGAGCTCATATCCATGCTTGGGCCGCTCCACCAGCAGCCCGAGCATCACATGTCCAGTCGACATGATCGCGACTATACATACGATTCATACATCGAGTGAATAGTGAAGCCCCTTGGTGGCTTGTGCGTGTGATTTAACGCAATCGTCTGTGACTTTTAACCCAAGTCTTGTTAAGAGCTTGGCTGCTTGCTAAAGATTGAGAGCTTTCGACCCCCCAGCTCTGAGGAAGCCCATGCACCGTCCCTCACGCCGATCCTTCCTCGGGATCGGCGGTTCAGCGCTCGCTCTCGCCTTCACCACCAACCTGGCCGACCCGTGGACGGCTGAGGCCACCGCCAGGGTCGACTACCCCTTCCAGCTCGGCGTCGCGTCCGGAGATCCGCTGCCCGACCGGGTGATCCTCTGGACGCGACTGGCCGTCAAGCCCCTGGAGCCGCTCGGCGGCATGCCGTACGGCAAGATCAGGGTCGATTGGGAGATCGCGGAGGACGAGGCGTTCACGCGCCGCGCCGGCCACGGCTCCGCGTGGGCCACTCCCGAGTACGGGCACTCGGTCCATGTGGACGCCACGGGGCTGCGGCCCGGCCGCGAGTACTTCTACCGATTCCGTACGGGCGGCCAGATCAGCCCGGTCGGCCGGACCAAGACCGCCCCGGCGCTCAGGAGCAGGCCCGATGCCCTGAAGCTGGCCTTCGCCTCCTGCGCGCTGTGGCAGGACGGCTACTACAGCGCCTACCGCCACCTCGCGGAGGAGGAGCCCGATGTGGTCTTCCACCTCGGCGACTACATCTACGAGTACGGCATCGTGCCCACCGGCGGCCTGCGCAACACCCCCGTGCCGGAGCAGTACCGGGTGCAGTGCGACACCCTCGACCGCTTCCGCATCCAGTACGGCCTCTACAAGACCGATCCGGACCTGCAGGCCGCGCACCAGCGCGCGCCGTGGATCGTCACCTGGGACGACCACGAGGTGCTCGACAACTGGGCGGGGAAGTACGGCCCCGGCGGCGAGGTGACCGAGCAGGACTACCTGGTGATCCGCGCCAACGCCTTCCGGGCCTACTGGGAGAACCTGCCCATCCGGGTGCCCGCCGTGCAGGGCCCCGACGCCCGGATCTACCGCAGGTTCACCTTCGGCGACCTCGCCGAGTTCAACGTGCTCGACACCCGGCAGTACCGCGACGACCAGGTCTGCGGCGACGGGCAGCAGATCGACTGCGCCGACCGGCTCGACCCCGCCAGGCAGATGCTCGGCCCCGAGCAGGAGAAGTGGCTGCTCGACGGCCTGGGCGAGTCCCGCGCCAAGTGGAACGTGCTGGCCCAGCAGATCGCCATGATGCAGCTCGACTACGACGCCGGACCGGCCCAGAAGCTCAGCATGGACCTCTGGGACGGCTACAAGGCCGCCAAGGACCGCGTGCTCAACGGCATGATCGACCGCGAGGTCAGCAACCCCGTGGTGCTCACCGGCGACATCCACTACAACCTGGCCGGCGAGCTCAAGGCGAACTTCGACGACCCGGCCTCACGCACGGTCGGCGTGGAGTTCGTCGGCACCTCGGTCAGCAGCGGCGGCAACGGCAGCGCCACCTCCGGACTGCCGGCCGGGGGCAGCGACCCGACCAACCCGCACCTCAGGTTCTCCAGCTACCAGCGCGGCTACGTCTCCTGCGAGGTCACCCGGAGCCAGTGGCGGGCCGACTTCAAGGTCGTCCCGTACGTCGACAAGCCAGGCGCGCCCGTCTCCACCCGGGCCAGCCTCGTGACCCTCGACGGCACCCCCGGCCTGCAGGCACTCTGAACCTCGGAAGGAACGATCATGCGTCACCTCACTGCCGCGCTGGCCGTCGCCGCCGCCGTCACGGTCCTGACCGGGCCGGGCGCGCACGCCGTCGCCTCGAAGCAGGACCCCTCGCCCGCCGCCCAGCCACCCGAACAGGAGCCCGCCTCCGTCACCTCGATCAAGGTCAGACCGGGTAAGTCCAAAGGCACCGGAAGACTGACCCCCATCGCGGGCGCCGACAAGCTCATCGCCCCGCTCGGCGTGGACCCCGCCTGCCCGGCCAAGATCGAGATCGGCATGCGCAGCGACGCCAAGAAGGCCGGGTACGCCGACATGTCCGTGGAGATCGACCAGCCGCTCAGCGCCTCCCGCTCGATGCTGTCCAGCTACCTGCCGCCCGGCTACGAGCTCGGCGCGAAACTGCTGGTCGCCGTCCCGCCCGACACCCCAGAGGGTCCGTACGGCCTGCGCCTGAAGGCCGGGGACCGCACGCTGGCCGTGCCCGTCGAGGTGGTGACCCCGGACAAACTCGACAACGGCGGCAACCTCGCGCTCCGGCGGCAGGTCACCGCCTCCTCCCAGCACGTCAACGCCAACTACCCGCCCTGCAGCATCGCCGACGGCGACAGCGGCTCCAACGGCTGGGCCGGGGGCAACGGCTGGAACGACGCCACCGCCAGGGCCTGGCCGGACACCGTGGCCATCGCGCTGGGCGGCGCCAAGCAGGTCTCCCGCGTGGACCTGTTCACGCTGAACACCGAACGCTACCCGGCCTCGGTCTATGGCGTGCGCGACTGGGACGTCCAGGTCCAGTCGGGCGGTCAGTGGCAGACGGTCGCCCAGGTGCGGGGCAACACCGCCGGCAGCGCCCGCTCGGACTTCACGCCCGTCACGGCGGACGCCGTCCGCATCGTCGCGCTGGCCTCGAACGGCGCCAACGACTACACGCGCATCGTCGAGGTCGAAGTGCGCTGACACCTGCCGGGAGAGCCCTCGCGAGCGGGCTCTCCCGCCGGTCACCGCCGGGTGAGGACCTCCGACTCCCAAAGGTCGCGATAGTAGCCCGGCTCGGTGACGAGCTCGTCGTGGTGGCCGCGCTGCACCACCCGGCCCTCCTCCAGCACCACGATCTCGTCCACCTGCTCCAAGCCCTTGAGCCGGTGGGTGACCAGCAAGGTGGTGCGGTCGTGCGTCACGTCGAGCAGGTCGGCCATGAGCGCGTCGGCGGCCTCCTCGTCCAGCGCCTCGGCCGGCTCGTCGAGCAGCATGACGGGCGGGTCGTACAGCAATGCCCTGGCCAGGGCCAGCCGCTGCAGTTGCCCGCCGGACACGGTCCTGCCGTCCTCGCCCAGCTCGGCGTCCCACCCGGCCCGCTCGACCCAGTCCTCAAGCCTGGCCTCCCATACGGCCTGCCGCAGCTCCTCGTCGTCGGCCTCGGGACCGGCGAGCCGCAGGTTGGCGCGCAGGGTGGTCTGGAAGATGTAGGGGTCCTGGGTGAGCCCCGTCATCATGGCCCGTACGTCG
Organism: Nonomuraea sp. NEAU-A123; assembly: GCF_018603905.1. Lineage (GTDB taxonomy): Bacteria > Actinomycetota > Actinomycetes > Streptosporangiales > Streptosporangiaceae > Nonomuraea. Next base: position 170,611 of record NZ_JAHFZZ010000019.1, on the reverse strand, counting down.
TCCGAGGCCAGTCGCCGCACGTCCACGCCGTTGACGCGGATGGTGCCGGACTCGGGCTCGACCAGGCGCATCAGCGCGGCCAGCAGGGTGCTCTTCCCGGCCCCGCTCGGCCCGACCAGGGCCACCCGCCTGCCGGGGGTCAGGGTCAGCGAAACCCCGTCGACGGCTGCCCGCTCCGGGGTTCCGCTCCGTTCGGATGACGGGTCGCGGGGCGCGTGCCGTACCACCAGGTCGTCGATCTCGACCGTCAGCGGCGACGGCGGAGCAGGTGACACGGTGGCCGGCTCGGTGACGGCGGGCGGGGCGGAGCCGACGTCGCGAAGGCGCCTGAGCGCGGCCATGATGCCCGCCAGGCGTTCGCCCGCCGCCGCCAGCGGGAGCACCGGCTCGAAGGCGACCAGTGCGGTCAGGGCGAGGACCGCCGTGGCCACCCGATCGGTCCCCGCGCTCTGGGCGAGCAGCACGATCGCCGCCACCGTCAGGCCCTGGACCAGCGTGCCGCCCGCCAGGGCGATGGCGTGGACGCGGGCTTGGCGGCGTTCCAGGGCGGCCAGGGCCTCATCGGCGGCGCGGGCGCGGGCCAGGGCGCGGTCGCCGGCACCGTAGGCGGCCAGGTCGGCGGAGCCGTGCACCAGGTCGGCCACCCGTTCGGCGAGGGCGGCTCTGGCGGGGGCGATCTTGGCCGACCAGCGACGCGCGGCGGCGGCCGTACCGGCGGGCAGTGCCACGCCCGCCACGACCAGCCCCGCCACCAGGACCAACGCCGCGACGGGCAGCAGGGTGAGGCCGATGACGACGGCGGCCAGGCCCGCGAGGGCGGCGGCCGCGGCGGGGAGGAGGCAGCGCACCAGGAGGTCCTGGACCGCCTCCGTGTCGTCCACCATCCGGCTGAGCAGGTCGGCGCCGCCGTGCCTGGGCCGCTGCGGCGGGATGAGGGCCTGGTAGAGGCGTTCGCGGCTGCCGGCCTGGGCGCGCAGGGCGACATCGTGGCCGGTGAGCCGCTCGGCATAGCGGAAGACGCCCTTGCCGGTGGCGAACGCCCTGGTGGCCACGATGGCGACGCTCAACGCGGCCAGCGGCGGCTGTTCGGCGGCCCGCGTGATCAGCCACGCCGCGGCCGCGATCAGGCCCAGCCCGGCCAGATCGGCCGCCGCTCCGGCCAGCACGGCCCAGGTGAGCCGGAGTCCCATCCGCCGGTTCATCGCTCTCCCTTGACGGCCGTACTGACAGAGTGGTCGGCGATCACGCGGCCCTCGTGGATGCGGACGACCCGGTCGGCCAGGTCGATCATGGCGGGCCGGTGCGCCACGATGATCGCGGTACGGTCTCGGGCCAGGTCCGCGGTGGCCGCCACCACGGCCGCCTCGCTGCGGCCGTCGAGCCGGGCCGTGGGCTCGTCCAGCAGCAGGACCGAGGTGTCGGAGCGGCAGAAGGCTCGGGCCAAGGCCACGCGCTGCCGCTGGCCGGCCGACAGGTTCGCGCCCCGTTCGCCTACCTCCGTGTCGTAGCCGTCGGGCAGGGACTGGATGAAGTCGGCCGCGTGGGCGGCCGTGGCGGCCTGTCGTACCCGCTCCAGGGAGGCGGACGGGGCGCCGAGGCGGATGTTGTCGGCGACCGAGGTGGTGAACAGGTGCGGGCGCTGCGGGACGAAGGCCAGCCTGTCGCGCCAGGCGGTCAGGTCCAGGGCCCGCAGGTCGGCGCCGTCGACGAGGACTCTGCCTTCGGTCGGCTGGATGAAGCCCAGGATGAGGTGCAGGAGGGTGCTCTTGCCGCCGCCGCTCTCGCCGACCAGGGCCACGCGTTCGCCGGGCTCGATGGTGAGCGAGACGTGTTCGAGCGCCGGGTCGTCGCGGCCGGGGTAGCGGACGGTGACGTCCTCCAGGCGGATCAACGGCGCCCCGGAACCCAGCGGCTCCTGTGGCACCGAAGCGCCCACAGGGGCGGGTGCGTCGGCTGACGTGTCCAGGACGGCGAAGGCCGCGTCCGCCGCCGCCACCCCCTCCATGGAGGCGTGGAAGCGGGTGCCCATGGCCCGCAACGGCAGGTACGCCTCCGGAGCCAGCAGCAGCACCAGCAGCGCCGTGGTCAGGTCCAGCGACCCGCCCAGCAGCCGCAGCCCGATCGGCACCGCCACCAGGGCCAGCGACAGCGACGCGCACAGCTCCAGCACCAGCGACGACAGGAACGCCACCCGCAACGTGCGCATGGTGGCGGCGCGGTGCGCGTCGGCCACCTGCTGGATGACCGTCGCCTGGTAGCGGGCCCGGCCGAAGGCCCGCAGCGTGGGCAGGCCGCGTACGACGTCGAGGAAGTGCCCGCCGAGCCGCGACAGCGCGTGGAACTGCTGCTCCGTGACGGCCTTGGTGGTCATCCCCACGAGGGCGCCGAACAGCGGGATCAGCGGCAGCGTGACCAGCACGATGACCGCGCTCGCCAGATCGGCGGCGAACAGCCGGACGAGCACCGCCACCGGCACCACCCCGGCGACGGCGATCGCGGGCAGGTAGCCGGTCAGGTAGGCGTCGAGCCCGTCGAGGCCGCGTCCCGTGAGCGTGACCAGCTCACCCGAGCGGTGGCCGGCCAGCCGGGCCGGGCCCAGTTCCTGCAGGCGGGCCAGAAGGCGGTGCCGGAGGGCGGACTTGACGCCCGTCGCGGTACGGCCGGCGAAGATGCCCTGCGTCCAGGCGAGCAGCGCGCGTACGCCCACCACGGCGGCGAGGCCCGCCAGCGCCACGGCCGTGAACCGGCCCGACAGGACCCCGGCCAGCAGCTCCGCCTGCACGAGCACGAGCAGCCCGGCCGCCATCGCGGCCGCGAAGGTGACGGCCAGATGGCGCCGTACCGACTGCTCGGCCCGCATGAGCCGCAGGAGATCTTTGTGCACGAGCCCTCAAAAGAACGACGGGATGCGGATGGCGTTCTTACCAGGACGGAAAGTGCGCCACACCCATACTTGCGCGGCGACCACGATCGGCGCGAACGGCAGCGCCATGACACTGAGCACATTCAGCGTCGCGGCCGGCGCGGTGTGGTCCAGCAGGTACGGCAGGCTGCCCAGGAGCACCCCGACGGCGGGCAGCGCGGCCACCGCCCCCGACACGGCCAGCGCGCGGCCCGAGCGGGTGGCCCCGGCCAGGTCGGGGGAGCGCCAGGCCAGGAACGTCCAGCCGTGGAAGGCGAACAGCAGCGTCACCACCACGCCCAGCATCAACCCCACCGGGTTCAGCAGGGACGAGCCGAACCCGGTGGCGGCCGCGTACAGGGCCACGCCCCAGCCGAACGAGAGCCCCAGCGAGCCGACAGTGATCATCAGATCCCAGAAGCCCCGCCAGGCCGCGCCCTCGGCCCGGCGGCGGAACCACAGCCCGGTGTCGCGCAGGATCCAGGACAGCAGCATGGCCACCACCACCGGATACAGCCCGAACAACACCTCGCCCTCGAGCGAGGGATAGACACCGAACAGCGCCCCGGCGACCGCCACCAGCCACACCTCGTTGGCCAGCACGAACGGGGCCATGGCCGCCACCATGCGGTCCCGGCCGGAGACCGACCTGCCCAGCACCGGCAGCAGGAGCCCGACCCCCAGGTCGAAGCCCTCCAACGCGAAATATCCGGCCAGCAGCAGGGCGAAGCAGGTGAACCAGATCAGTTCCATCTCTCGACTCCTAGTAGGTCAGCGCGGGTTCGCGGACGGCGCCGAGGTCGAGGTCACGAGGCCCGCGCCTGACCACCCTGGCGATGAGGACGTAGTCGACGAGCGCCAGCAGCCCCAGCACGGCCGCGAAGGCGACCAGCGAACCCGTGATCATCGGCGGGGTGAGGCCGGGCGTCATGGCGTCGGCGACGGTGAGCTTCTCCCAGATCATCCACGGCTGCCGACCCATCTCCCTGGCCAGCCAGCCCATGATGGCCAGCACGAACGGCAGCGGCGTCATCAGCATGAGCAGCGGATGCGTCCACCGCCAGCGCGGCAGGAAACGGATCAGCGGCAGCATCAGGAACAGCACGACGAGCGCGAGCCACTGCCCGACCTCCAACATGATCCCGAGCGGCACCGCTCCCGAGTCGCCCTTGAACTTGCCCTCCTGGATGCCGGCGAACTGCGCGTAGCCGAAGCCCACGGTCAGGAAGATGCCGATCGAGGCCATGGTCACGCCCGTGCGCAGCGACTTGGTGAAGAACTCCACCTCGGACGTACGGCGGCGCAGCTGGTAGGCGCTCGCCCCGACCAGCACCATGGCGCCGGTGAACAGCCCGGCCCCGATCACGTGCGGGAAGGAGAAGATCAGCGTCTTGTTCGTGAACAGCGCGCCGATGTCGACCAGCTCCATGTGGTCGCCTCTGACGAGCGCTCCGGCCGGGTTCTGCAGGAAGGAGTTGGCCGCCATGATGAAGAAGGCACTGGCGTACGCGGTGAGCGTCACGAGCCAGATGCACGCCAGGTGCGCCCTTTTGGGCAGCCGCCCCCAGCCGAAGATCCACAGGCCGAGGAACGTCGACTCCAGGAAGAACGCCACCAGCGTCTCCATGGCCAGCGGAGCACCGAAGACGTCGCCCGCGTAGTGGGACAGCCCGCTCCACGAGAGCCCGAACTGGAACTCCATCACCAGCCCGGTGACCACGCCCAGCGCGTAGTTGATGACATAGATCTGGCCCCAGAACCTGGTCAGCCGCTCGTGCAACGGCTTGCCCGCCCGCACCCAGCGCGTGTGCATGATCGCCACCAGCGGCGCCAGCCCCAACGTCAGCACGACGAACAGGAAGTGCAGGCTTCCCGTCACCGCGAACTGCAACCGGGCGAGTTCCAGCGCTTCCATGCGCCAACCCCCTTCATTGTGTCTGCCTACCTATAGGCAGTCTACATATAGACGGCCTACCTGTAGACTGGCTACTCAATGAAGGGTTATCTAGGATCGGAGTCATGAACCCCGACGCGCTGCGCGGCCACATGGACGCTCTGCTGCTCTCCGTGCTGGAGCGCGAGCCGTTGCACGGCTACGCCATCATCGAGGCCCTGCAGGAACGCAGCGGGGGCGCGCTCAACGTGCCGACCGGCACCGTCTACCCGGCGCTGCGCAGGCTGGAGCGGATCGGCTACCTGGCCAGCGAGTGGGCCACGGTCGGCGGGCGCAAGCGGCGCACTTACCGCCTGACCGATTCGGGGCGGAAGCAGTTGGAAGGGGAGCGGTCGGCCTGGGCCGAGTTCGCGAGTGTGATCGGTGGTGTGCTGCGGCCGGGGGTCAGGCAGCCCGGGTGATGCGCAGGCAGCGGGTCGCGCCGTAGAGCTGCAGGCCCCAGAAGGCGGCCGTCATGAGGTTCGCGAGTACGGCGGGCAGGAAGGTCTGGGCGCTCTCCTGCAGCCCGGCCCCGTAGGAGAGCAGCAGGCCCAGCCCCGCGGTCACCGGCAGCATCAGCCAGACGATGATCCCCAGCCACCTGGTGACCAGCTGCGGCCTGCGGATCCACCGGGTGCCCCGGCCCAGCGCGAACAGCGACAGCCCGCCGTACAGGCCCGTGGCCAGCTGCAGGATGTCGAGCCCCCGCGAGGCGGTGTGGTACCAGTCGGGCCTGGCGGCCCAGGTGACCACGGAGCTGGTGGGGTAGAAGCGCCAGATCACCGACCACATCAGCACGGTGATCGGCAGGCTGATGAGCAGCAGCAGGCCCAGCCGCCGGCCGGCCGCGGCGGTCAGCTCCCGCTGGTAGCTGGGCACGATCTCGGTGATCGCGCCGAACTCCCGCACCGCCAGCCGCTCGGCCTCGGCCCGGGCCAGACCCTCGGCCTCCAGCGCGTCGGCGGTGTCGGCCAGGCTGTCATGCGCCTCGACGACCAGATCGTGCTTGGGGCCCGGCGGCCCGCACAGGGACTTGCCCAGCTCGGCCACGTAGTCGTCGATGCGCATGCCCCTATCTTACGGAGGGAGATCCTCCTTTGTTATCCGGGACATCCCCGATACCCTGATATGTAGGGAAATTCCTACATATAGTGGCTGACATGCACATCTCCGCCGACCACGTGTTCGCCGCGCTGGCCAGCCCGGCGAGGCGAGAGCTGCTGCGCCTGCTGCTCGACGAGGGCACGCAGCCGGCCGGGCGGCTGGCCGAACGCTTCGAGATGAGCCGCCCCAGCGTCTCGGAGCATCTCAAGGTGCTCAAGGACGCCGGCCTGGTGGCCGAGACCCGGCGGGGCCGCGAACGGCTCTACCGGCTGGAGGCCGCGCCGCTCATGGAGATCCGTGACTGGCTCACACCGTACGAACGCTTCTGGAGAGATCGGCCCACCTCCCTGCTGGATTAGACACACGCTCTAGTGGTGTACGGCGGGCGGTGGGTCGGCGGCGCGCTCCGCGTGCGAGGCCGACGTCCAGAAGACGGCGCCCAAGGTGAGCGCCATCAGCAGGGCGATCCAGGCCGCCGCCCGGCCCATCCGCATGCCGTACCCCCACAGCAGCCACGAAAGCGACAACAACCAATGGCGGCCCGCCTGGCGGCGCATCTCCATCGCCGCGAACGCGAAGTCGGCCGAGGTGTCGACGTCGTCGACCTGGGCGCGTAGCCCGGCGTAGAGGACGGCCAGCCGGTCGGGCGCCGTCAGCCGGTCGGGCCCGGCGGGCGGATCCTGCGCCGTCGGACGGTCGTCCGTGGCCGGATGGCGAGCGGGGCTGTCGCCGGGAGCGGTCCAGCCGCGCATCGTGTGCTCGTCGGCCAGCGCGCTGCGCCGGGAGAACCAGCGCAGCATCGGCCAGCGCAGACTCACCCGCACCCCCCGCGGGGTCAGCGCGAACGTGCAGTTCTTGACCCGGACCGCGGCCGGGCGGGCCAGCCCGGCGAACCTGCACGCCGACAGATCGAGCCCGAACAGCGCCAGGTCGGCCGCGTCGACGTGGCGCAGCGAGGTCAGCGTGGACCAGCCGCGCCCGGTCACCATCGCGGGCCCGCGCAGCACCGCCCCCTCCAGGTCGGCCTGGGAGTCGGTGAGCCGGATCGTCGCCCCGCCGGCGACCTCCATCCGCCGCAGGTCCACCCGGCCGGACGCGACGGCCACGTCGAAGCTGCCGTCGGCGCGGGCCCGCGAGGCGGACAGCCGGCCGGTGGCCGAGAGATAGGCGTCGGCCGCGAAGTGCGCGGTGTCGAACCCGGCGTGGCCGGTGACCTTGCGGAAGGACAGCGTCCGGCCGAACCTGGCGCCGCGGAAACTCGCGCCGTCGCCCAGCATGGCCCCGTCGAACGTGGCGTAGCCGTCGAACCTGGCCCGCTCGCACGACAGCCCGTGGCCGAACACGGCCTGGCTGAACAGCGCGTCACGCGACATCACCGCCCGGTCCAGTGACAGGTGGCCGCGTACGCGGACGCCGTGGAACGACAGCTCGCGGGCGAACGCGGCCCCGGCCAGCGACACGTTGCCCTCGAAGCGAGCGCCGAAGAACGATGCCAGCCGCTCGAACCTGGCGCCGTCCAGCGACACGTCACCGGTGAACGTCACGCCGGACAGCCGTACGTCGCTGGTGAACGTGGCCCGGTCCAGCCGGGCCCGGCCGGGTCTGCCGCCCGTCGCCTCGATGATTTTGCCGAGCAGCGGGCCGTTGATCGGCGTGCCGCGCAGGTCCAGCAGGCGGCCGGGGGTAATTTCGTCGAGTGTCACGGCTACTTCGTCTGGTCGCAGGTGTGCCAGGCAACGGTCGTACGGTTGGCGGGCTATTCCCGTGCAGGCTGCCGAAGAGGCGCAGGTGACCCAGTCCATGCAGTCCTCATACCCGGAAGGACCCCATGTCAAGGTTCGATGATTTAATGTTCTAGCCACTTTTATGTGGAAATATGTGACCACAATTCCCTCTAAAGTGCCGGTCATGCGTGTTTCATTCCGAGCTTTACTCGTCGCGTTCGTCGTGGCCGCCGCCCTCCCCGCCACGCCGGCGCTCGCCGCACCGGCCACGCCGTGCGACACGCCGGCGAGCCGGCGGATCGCGGAAGTGCAGGGCGACGGCGACGCCAGCCCCCTGGCCGGGCAGACGGTCACCGTCGAAGGCGTCGTCACCGGCGACTTCCAGCGCGGCGACCAGCTGAGCGGCTTCTTCTTCCAAGACCCGAAGCCGGACGCCGATCCGAAGACCTCCGAGGGGCTGTTCGCCTACGCCCGCGACACGCTCAAGGACGTCGCGGTCGGGGACCGGGTGCTCGTGACGGGCAAGGCGACGGAGTACAACGGGTGGACGGAGCTGTCGCCGGTCACCGCGGTGGACGTCTGTGGCACCGGCTCGGTGGCGGCTCAGCCGTACAAGCTGCCGGGTGACGGGCGAGAGCCCGTCGAGAACATGCTGCTCACCTTCCCGCAGCCGCTGACCGTCAGCGAGCACTACAACCTGGGCCGCTACGGCGAGGTCACCGTCTCCTCCGGCGGGCGGCTGTTCCAGCCGACGGACCGGCACGGCGTGGACGCGGCGCTGAACGCGCGCCGCTCGCTGCTCATCGACGACGGCTCCAGCAGGGAGAACCCGGCCACCCTGCCGCCCATCGTGCGGACCGGCGACCTGGCCGTGGGCATCACCGGCGTGCTCGGCTACGGATTCGGCATCTACCGCCTGCAACCCACCAAGCCGATCAATTACCACAACACCAACCCGCGGCTGCCCCGGCCGTTCCCGGTCGTGGGCAACGTCAAGGTGGCCTCGTTCAACACGCTGAACTGGTTCACCACCCTCGGCTCGCGCGGCGCCACCAACGCCGAGGAGCAGCAGCGGCAGCTCGCCAAGCTGGTGGCGGCGCTGAAGGGCCTCAACGCCGACGCCGTCGCCCTCATGGAGGTCGAGAACAACGGCCAGACGGCGCTCCAGGCGCTCGTGGACGCGGTCAACGCCGAGGTCGGCGCGGGTACGTACGCGGCGCTCCAGCACCCGTATCCCGGTACGGACGCCATCCAGGTCGCGGTGATCTACAAGCCCGCCAAGCTGACGCCCGTCGGCGCGCCGCAGGCGTCGCAGGACGCGGTGTTCAGCCGGCCGCCGCTGATCCAGACGTTCCGCCGGGCGGCGGGCGGCCAGCCGTTCACGATGGTCGTCAACCACCTCAAGTCCAAGGGCACCTGCCCGTCCAGCGGCCCCGACGCCGACCAGGGCGACGGGCAGAGCTGCTGGAACGCCACCCGCGTCAAGCAGGCCGAGACGCTGCTCGGGCTGCTGAAGGACCTGCCGAACCCGGTGGTGCTCGGCGACCTCAACGCCTACGGCGAGGAGGACCCGATCCACACGCTGGAGGCGGGCGGGCTGACCAGCGTGACCAAGAAGTTCGTGCCGACGCCGCTGCGGTACAGCTACCTGTTCGACGGGCTGGCCGGCGAGCTCGACCACGCGCTGGTCGGCCGGCAGTTGCTCAAGCGGGTCACCAGCGCGACGATCTGGCACATCAACTCGGACGAACCGCGCATTCTTGACTACAACACCGAGTACAACCCGCCGTCCCTGTACAAGCCGGACGCCTTCCGCTCCTCCGACCACGACCCGCTCGTCATAGGCCTCACACTGCCGGGCCGCTGACCCCTCCGTCACGGGCGGCCCCGCACACCGCGTGGGCCGCCACGGATTGAACCCGTCCCGCCATGACCCGCTCGGGTTGACGTACACGGTGCCGGAGAGCTTGGCGCCCTCGACGCCCTCGATCGCGGCGGACTTGTAGTAGCGCGATCTCGGCGTCGGGCGGGAGCGGGAGCATGTTCACCCGGGCTCCGCTGCAAGGAGCTTCCGCTCCCTTCCACTTCCAAGCTATAGCGCACTGGGGGGCTTGCGGCAAGACCCGGGTCGTGCCTCATGATTGCCGACCGAAAGGCCAGAGCCTGCGGAAATGGGGGACGCGAAATGCGTGTGTTGTTGTCGACGTGGGGATCGCGCGGGGACGTCGAACCGCTGGCTGGTCTCGCGGTGCGGCTACGGGAACTCGGCGCGGATGCCCGGGTGTGCGCGCCGCCGGACGAGGAGTTCGCGGCGCTGCTGGCGCGTGCCGGCGTGCCACTGGTGCCGCTGGGCCCGACGGTGCGTTCGGTGGTCGCCGGCACGAAGCGCCCGACGGCGGAAGACGCCTTCCGGCTCGCGGCCGAGCTGGTCGCCGCGCGGTTCGACACGCTGACCGCGGCGGCCGAGGGATGCGACGCGCTGCTGGCGACCGGCCTGATGCCGGCCGGCGCACGGGACGTGGCCGAGAAACTGGGCATCCGCTACGTGTGCGCCTGCTTCCACACTGTCGGACTGCCGTCGCGGCACTTCCCTCCGGGGCGCCGGCCGGGCACGCCATCCCCGCAGGAGGAGACCGACAACCGGGTGCTGTGGGAACAGGACGCCCAGCGCGTGAACGCGTTGTACGGCGAGGCGCTCAACAGCCACCGGGCGGCGATCGGCCTGCCGCCGGTGGACAACGTCCGCGACTACGTCTTCACCGACCAGCCGTGGCTGGCGGCAGACGCGACGCTGTGGCCGTCGAAGGGCTTGACGGACCTCGACGTGGTGCAGACCGGGGCGTGGATCCTGCCCGACGACCGCCCGCTCCCGCAGGAGCTGGAGGCGTTCCTGGATGCGGGCGCCCCACCTGTGTACGTGGGCTTCGGCAGCATGGCCTCGCACGCCCCGAAGGACATCGCCCGGGCGGCCATCGAGGCGAGCCGCGCGCTCGGCCGCCGCGTACTCCTCGCCCGCGGCTGGGCCGACCTGGCCCTGATCGACGACGCCGACGACTGCTTCGTCGTCGGCGAGGTCAACCAGCAGGCACTGTTCCGCCGGGTGGCCGCCGTGGTGCACCACGGCGGCGCGGGCACGACGACGACGGCGGCCCGGGCCGGCGCGCCCCAGGTGCTCGTCCCCCAGATCGCGGACCAGCCGCGCTGGGCCGCCCGGGTAGCCGAGCTGGGCATCGGCGCGGCACACGAAGGCCCGACGGCGACCTTCGACTCCCTGTCCGCCGCGCTCAGAACGGCCCTGACACCCGAGACCCGAACACGGGCGAGGGCCGTGGCCGACACAATCCGCACCGACGGGGCGACGGTGGCCGCGAAACTACTCCTCGACGCAGTCAACCGGGAAAGGCCGCCCGGGTCCGCGTGAACCATAGATCCCGGGGTGACGGAGCTCGGGCTTCTGCAGGCCGGCCGGACTGCCGAGCGGCTTCGCTGCGCCGGTCTGCGAGCCGTGTTCAGTAGCCCGATGCGGCGGGCCAAGCAGACGGCCGAAGTCATCGCGTCGGTCGCCGGCCTCTCGATCAATGAGGATCTTCGGCTGCGGGAACGGATGAACTGGGACGGCACTCGACCGATCGAGGAGTTTCTGGTCGACTGGGCGGCCTCGGTGCGTGACCGCAGCTTCGTTCCCCAAGCCGGCGACTCCTCTGCCCAGGCCGGCGAACGGTTCCATGCCTTCCTCCTAGACCTCGCCGGCGCTCCTGGGCCGATCGCGGTCTGCACCCACGGCGGTGTCACCGTCGACCTGCTGCGGACACTGATCGGCGATCAGGCGGTGCCTGAACGGTTGTGGCATGAGGGCGTCCCGTCCTGCGCGATCACCACGCTCGACGATCAAGCGGTGATGGAGATCGCTTCGGTGAGCCATCTGCGATAGACGCGCCCGGACGGACCTTGCCGGCATGCGACCGCTACGCGAAGGCGACAACGGCATATCTCTCGTCCTGGATGGACCGTCCCCATAGAGCGGGATCAAGAAGTGGCTCGACGCGTGAAGTCCGCACCATCGGTCGCAGTGCCCGCACGAGCCGCTCGGCCTCGACTCCGCCCATCCACGGCATCGCCGCGGTTTCCGCTGGATAGGAGTGGTCCTCACTCGGTTCGGCGGCTGCCCAGCGGCCCTCGATGAGCACCAGACGCCCGCCAGGGCGCAGCAGATCAACCCATCGGCGCAGCGCCTGTTCAGGGGCAGGCAAGGTCCACAGCAGGTGACGGGACAGGATCACGTCGAAGGACGTTCCCGCCTCCGCGGGCGGGCTGCTCGCGTCGCCCACCATCATCACGGCATCGAAGCCGGCCCCCGTGAGCTTGCGGCGGGCCTGCTCGACCATCAGCGGCGCCAGATCCACCCCGATCGGTCGGTGGCCCTGCTCGGCAAGCAGCAAGGACAACGAGCCGGTGCCACAACCCAGGTCCAGGACATCGGCGGGCGAAGAAGGCATCCACGAACGCACGCGTTCCGCCCAGGCCGCTCTGACGTGGGGCTCCCGAAGGCCGTGATCGGCCTCTTCGTCGAAGGAAACGGCGAAAGCATCCCAGAACGATGCGATCAAAGCACTGTTTTCCATCATCGGCCGATCATGTCAGACGCTCTCGGGCCGGCGGGCGTTGCCGATCATGTCGACGGACACCTGCCAGAGGCGGGCGGCGGCGTCGGGGTCGACGGCGTAGGCCGCGAAGCCGCGCCGGAGTCCGGGTGTGTGCGGGGCGGCTGGTTGGCAGTCCTCGAAGTACTGTCCGGTCACGCCTTCGACGAGGGGGGAGGCGGCTAGGAGGGTCGAGGTGGCCGCGCCCTGGGCGATGTTCTTGACCGTCACGCCGTCGCTGGATTCGGGGTCGAATGATGCGGGTGGGGCGGACATGTGCCGTGACAGGCCGGTGGTCCAGATGCGGCCGGGGTTGAGCGCGTTGACCGTGATGCCATCGTCGGCCCAGCGCTTGGCGGCTTCGACGGCGAACAGGATGTTCGCGGTCTTGGATTGGCTGTAGGCCTTCCACTCGTCGTACGGGTGGTTCTCGAAGTTGATGTCGTCCCAGATGATGTCCCCGTTGACGTGGCCCACGGAGCTCACGACGACGACGCGGGCGTGCCCGGCGGCCGCGAGCGCGTCGTGCAGCCCGGCAGTGAGGGCGAAGTGGCCGAGATGGTTGGTGGCGAACTGCAGCTCCCAGCCCTCGGCGGTGCGCCGCTCGGGGGTGGCCATGATGCCGGCGTTGTCGACCAGGATGTCGAGCGGACCCCGCCATGAGGCGACGAAGGCGTCGATCGAGTCGCGGGCCGACAGGTCCAGGAACGCGACGTGCACGTGCGCGTTGCCGGTGGACGTCACGATGTCGGCGGCGACTTTCTCGCCTTCGGCGGTGTCGCGGACCGCGAGGGTGACGTCGGTGCCGGCCTTGGCGAGCGCCCGCGCGGTCTCCACACCGATTCCCGACGACGCTCCCGTCACGATGGCCTTCTTGGCGGACAGGTCGACGCCCTCGACGGTTTCCTCGGCGGTGGTGGCCGGTCCGAAAGGGGTCGTGACGTGGTCGGTGTTCATGCTGAGGTTCCTTCATCTAGGATTAAACGGAGCAGGGTCCGGTTAGCTTCAATATAAGCGGACCCGGCTCCGATTACAACGCTTGGGTGGACTCTGCAGAAAGCGATCTATGGCCACGAAGGACCCCAGACAGCCCCGAGCCGACGCCCGGGCGAACCGTGAACGGCTCCTTCAGATCGCGACCCGTGCGTTCGCCCGCGAAGGTCCCGGAACCTCGCTGAAGGGCATCGCGAAAGAGGCCGGCGTGGGCATCGGCACCCTGTACCGACATTTCCCGACGAGAGAGGCCCTCATCGAGGCCGCGCACGCGAGCGAGCTCGCGCGGGTCTGCGATTCGGCGGATGAGGTGCTCGCTACGATGCCCGCGGACGAGGCGCTACGCCTCTGGCTCGGACGATGGGTGGACTACCTGACCGCCAAGCACGGCCTCGCGCGGGCTTTGCGTGCCACGGCGGCGACTGACACGAACACCGTCACCTTCCCGGGCGCCAGAGCTCGCGCGCTCGACGCGGTGAGCCGGCTCCTCGACGCGGGGGTGCGGGACGGCGTGCTCCGGCAGGGCGTCGAGCCGCTGGACGTCCTGGTCGCCGCGCACGGCGCAGCCATCGCGGCCCTGGACTCCGATCAGGCCGGACGTCTGCTCAACTACCTGCTGGACGCCCTCCGCACCGGAAGGCCGGCGGGCACGGAGAGCATCGGTGCTCTGTCGCCGGCGGGTCCGGCGTCAAACGAGACGATCGAGCAGGCGGCCGAAGACGCCTGAATCATCACACTCGATGGAGTATCCGTAGGTGATCGGCCGCTTGCCGGTGTGCAGCCTCTTCGGGAATCGGCGCAGGTTCGTGCCGTGTCTGAAGTCGGCGGGGATCGTCGCTCCCGCCAGGTCGAACAGCCGGGTCAGGTCGGTCTCCGGATGGACCATCACCGCGATCGCGTTCGACGGCGTGCGTTGCCGGTTGAGATAGACGACTACGCCTCGGTCGGGTTGTTCCAGCTCGCAGTAGTACTTCACTACGTGCGTGAGCCGGAAGCCGTACTCGTCGGCGACGGTGAGGAGAGACCTCTCCAGATCGCTCAGCGGATGCCGATCGATGCCCACAGCGCTTCCTCTCCGGATGGATGGACGGATGGACGGACGGACGAGCTATTGGAGCTGTTCGGGGAATCGATCTTCTGGCAGAAGTCGTGTGCCCACAAGCCCGGACGTCGTCACTCCCACCACCAATGTGGGTCGTGAGGCCGAATTCGACACCCACCTGCCGCACTGGTCCGGCAACGCCGACGCACACCCGGTCGCCGCTCGGCGGGTCGCTGATTCTGCGTCACGGGTGGTCCGCATGCCGTGCGGTCGGTCCGTGATGTGGGCATGGAATGCTGGTGGCAGGTACGTGGTTGACAGGTTTGCACCTTGAGATGACATACCGACTTCACTCGACGATACGAGGAGCCACTGGTGGCGAGCATCGAAGTAACCGAGAAGAACTTCAACGACATCGCCGACAAGGGGATTGTCCTGCTGGACTTCTGGGCCGAATGGTGTGGCCCGTGCAAGATGTTCGGGCCGATCTTCGAGAAGGCGTCCGACAAGCACGAGGACATCACCTTCGGCAAGATCGACACCGATGCGGAGCAGGCGCTCGCCCAGGGCTTCGACATCAGCTCGATCCCGACGCTCATGGCGATCCGGGACGGCATCGTGGTCTACGCGCAGCCCGGCGCGATCCCGGAGCCCGCGCTCGAAGACCTGATCAGCCAGGTCCGCGCTCTCGACATGGAGGCGATCAGGGCCGAGCTCAATGACGAGCTGAAGGGCGCCGAGCAGAACTGACCGCACCACGAAGCCCCGCCGTACCAGCGGGGCTTTTCTCGTTTACGGCTTGCGGCCGACTCCCGCGTAGCCGACGTTGGTGGCGGCCTCCAGGAGCGGTTCGTCGGCGTCGGGGCGCCAGTCCTGCGGGTAGACCAGGCCGGGCTCGGCCAGTTCGTAGCCGTCGAAGAAGCGGGCGATCTCCTCGGGCGTCCGGAGGTTCAGCGCGGCCGTCGCGTGCTCGTAGATCTCCAGCGCCTGTGGGGTGGTGTCGGGCTTGGCGTCCACGGCGTGGCTGATGACCAGGTGGCTGCCCGACGGCCCGGCGTCACGGAGCCTGCCGACGATCCCGTACGCGGCCTCGTCGGGGATGAAGTGCAGCACCGCCAGCATCAGGAACGCCACCGGCCGGCCGAAGTCGATCGTCTCGCCCAGGACCTCCAGCAGCGCGCCGGTGTCCCTGATGTCGGCCTCCACGAAGTCCACGTTCGCGCCCGTCAGCAGGGCCCGCCCGTGCGCGCACACCACGGGGTCGTAGTCGACATAGACGACGTGCGCCTCGGACGCGATCTCGTGCGTGTTGCCCTGGGTGGGCAGCCCCGCGCCCAGGTCCACGATCTGCTCGATGCCTGACTCGACCAGATGGCGTACGGCCCGGCGCAGGAAGGCGCGGTTGGCCCTGGCGGACTCCCTGGTGTCGGGGAACAGCTTCAAGATCTGTTCGGCCGCGGCCCGGTCGGCGGCGAAGTTGTCCTTGCCATCCAGGAAGTAGTCATACATCCGGGCGATGTTGGGCACGCTCGGGTCCACGCCATCCGGAGCGCTGTCCACGATCTCTCCCCATAGTTGAGTATTTCTCATCTTTATCAGGGCGATCATAGAAGATGGCGGCCGGGCATGACCGAAGAATCCTCTGGCAGCCCCGGCGCAACCGGGGCTGCCGGACGTACTCAGCTGGAGCGGTAGAGCTCAGCCACCCGGAACGCGAGGTCGAGCGACTGGCCGCGGTTGAGCCGCGGGTCGCAGGCCGTCTCGTAGCGGCGCGAGAGGTCGTCTTCGACGATCTCGTGACCGCCGCCCACGCACTCCGTCACGTCGTCGCCCGTGAACTCGATGTGGATGCCCCCGGGATGCGTGCCGAGCGCGCGGTGCACCTCGAAGAAGCCCGTCACCTCGTCGAGCACGTCGTCGAGCCGGCGCGTCTTGTGGCCGCTCGGCGCCTCCCACGTGTTGCCGTGCATCGGGTCGCAGATCCAGGCGACCTGCGCGCCCGCCGCGGTGACCTCCTTGACCAGCGCGGGCAGGTGCTCGCGGATCTTGGAGGCGCCCATGCGGGTGATGAACGTGAGCCGTCCCGGCTCGTTCTCGGGGTTGAGCTTCTCGACCAGTGCCAGCGCCTCGGTGGGCGTGGTGGTCGGGCCGAGCTTGACGCCGATCGGGTTGCGGATGCGGGCGAAGAAGTCGACGTGCGCGCCGTCGAGCTGACGGGTGCGCTCGCCGATCCAGACCATGTGCGCCGACACGTCGTACGGCTGGCCGGTCCGCGAGTCGATACGCGTGAGCGCCCGGTCGTAGTCGAGGATCAGCGCCTCGTGCGAGGAGTAGAACTCGACCGTGTGGAACTCCTCCGGGTCGGCCCCGCAGGCGCGCATGAACGCGAGTGCCTGGTCGATCTCCCTGGCCAGCTGCTCGTAGCGGCGACCGGCCGGGGACTCGCCCACGAAGTCCTGGTTCCAGGCGTGCACCTGGCGCAGATCGGCGTAGCCGCCCTTGGTGAACGCGCGGGCCAGGTTGAGCGTCACGGCCGAGGAGTGGTAGGCCTTCAGCAGCCGCCACGGATCGGGATTGCGGGACTCGGCCGTGAAGGCGAACCCGTTGACCATGTCGCCCCGGTAGGCGGGCAGCTCCAGGCCGTCACGCGTCTCGGTGCCCTTGGACCGCGGCTTGGCGAACTGCCCGGCCACGCGGCCGATCTTCACCACCGGCACCTTGGCGGCGTACGTCAGCACGATCGCCATCTGCAACAGCGTCTTGAGCTTGTTGCGCACATTGTCGGCGGTCGCTCCGGCGAACGTCTCGGCGCAATCACCGCCCTGCAGCACGAACGCCTCGCCTCGCGCGACAGCGGCCAGTTGCTCCTTGAGCTGGTCGCACTCGCCGGCGAAGACGAGTGGGGGCAGGCCGCCGAGCTCGGCGACGACCTTCTCGAGCTCGCTGCGGTCGGGCCAGTCAGGCTGCTGGGCCGCCGGCAGGGCTCGCCAGGAATCGAGTTCCTCGGGATTGCTCAGTGCGCTCACGACATACGAGGGTATGCTACCGGCCCGCGGTCACCGACCCCGATGTCCACGTTGTGAGAACGGACGCGCACCCGGACGGGCCGAGCGGGGTCAGCGTTCGGGCGTCATCACGTGCTCCGGGCGCACTCCCAGGCCGAGGAAACGCCGGAACACCCCGCTGACCAGCGGATTGCGCGTCAGGTTGCCGGGGATGCGAGGCGGGCCCACCTGGCTGTTGATCGTCGGGCCGATCAGCCGATCCTGAGCCACACGCTGCGCGGCCTGCGTGACCCTGGTGGGCAGCAGGCGGCGACGCTGCAGCCGGTGCAGCAGCGCCTCCGGGATGGGCCGGCCCGCCCTCAGCGGCTCCGCCAGCAGGTTGGCCGTGGCGACCGCGTCCTGCACCGCCAGGTTGATGCCGACGCCGAAAATCGGTGACATCGCGTGCGCCGCGTCGCCGATGGCCAGGAACCCGGGCCGATGCCAGCGGCGGAGCCGGTTGAGCACCACGGTGAGCATGCTGACGTCGTCATAGCTCGTGATCTGCCCGATGCGATCCTCGATGAACGGCAGCAGCCTGGCCGCCGGTTCGCGGAACGCGTCGATGCCCTGCTCGGCCAGCCGGTCGAAGCCGCCCTTGGGAATGATGTAGGCGAGCTGCCAGTAGGTCTCCCGGTTGATGCCGACCATCATGTGGCCGGTCGAGATCCGCAGGAACGTCTGGTCGGGGTCGCTCTCGACCCGCGGCAGCCGGAACCACAGGACGTCCATCGGCGCGCCGAACTCCTGCGGCACCAGCCCGGCCGCCGCGCGCAACGTCGAACCGCGGCCGTCCGCGGCCACGGTCAGTTCCGCCCGGATCTCGTGCTCGCCCGATTTGTCGCGATACCGCAGCCCACGCGCCGCGCCGCCCTCGCGGATCAGGCCGGTCGCCTCGGCCTCCATGAGCAGGCGGAACGTCGGGTACTTCTGGGCGGCCGACGTGATGAGCTTCAGGAAATCCCACTGCGGGACGAACGCGATGTAGTCGTACTTGCCCGGCAGTCCACGCAGGTTCGCGAGCTGGATCGGCCCGTCGTCGGTCAGCAGGGTCGCCCCGTACGTCTTGCGGTGGGGGAGCATCAGGAACTCCTGCACCAGCCCCAGCTCGTCCAGCACCTGAAGTGTCGATGGATGGATCGTGTCGCCACGGAAATCACGGAGGAAGTCGGCGTGCTTCTCCAGCAGGGTCACCTCGACGCCTGCTCTGGCCAGCAGGAGGGCGAGCATCGCGCCCGCCGGTCCGCCACCCGCTATTACACAGGACATATTTCATCACCCGATGAGATTGTAGCTCTCTGTGGAGAAATGCATAGACCATCTGCCATCCGAAACGCCCGAGACGCCGAAGTAAGGGCGTGAACCCCCGAGCGACGTGGAGTGCGATATGAGCAAGGAGCTCCACACCTTCTCCGGCGCCTATGCCGTGCACGCGCTGCCGGACAGCGACGGGGTGCTGTTCGAAAAGCATATGAAGGAGTGCCCCACGTGCCGGGCGGAGGTGCGGCGCCTGCGTGAGACGGCCGTCCTGCTCGCCCTCGCGATCGCCGAACCACCGCCCGCCGCCCTACGCGCCCGCGTCCTCGCGGCCGTCGCCCAGGTACGACAGGAGCCAGCCGCCCAGGTACGACAGGAGCCTGCCGACCGGGTACGGCCGCTACCCGCCGACGACGCCCCCACCGTCTGGCGCCCCCGCCACCCGGCATCGTCCCCGGCCGTCTGGGACGCGACCCACCCGGCCGAGAGCCCGTCTCCATGGGACACGACCCTCCCCGACGCGAGCCGCCCGCCGGGTGACGTGACGGTCTGGAAGGCGGGACCGCCGCCGCGTGATGGCGCGACGGACCGTGACGTGAGGCGGCGGTCGGACGAGGCGACGGTCCGTGAGGGGCTGCCTGGGAGTGGTGGCGGGCGGTCTCAGGAGGGGGGCGGTGATCCGGCCACGATCCGGGGCCCGTTCGAGGGCCCGGTGGCGCCCGAGATCGCCGCCGCGTCCGAAGGCGTCGTCGTGCCGATGCGGCGCCGGCGGGGGCGGGCGG
Source organism: Nonomuraea sp. NEAU-A123 (assembly GCF_018603905.1). Classification (GTDB taxonomy): domain Bacteria; phylum Actinomycetota; class Actinomycetes; order Streptosporangiales; family Streptosporangiaceae; genus Nonomuraea. The sequence goes on along the minus strand of NZ_JAHFZZ010000019.1, from coordinate 151,190 downwards.
TGGCGGGGCTGGCCGCGGTGTCCACGGCGGCGGCCATCGCGCTCGGCGTCGTGGTGTTCGACGCCCGCCGCGACCTGGGCGACCTCCAGGCCAGAGACGGCGAGGTCGCCGCGGTCCTGGCCGCGCCCGACGTCACGACCGTACGGCAGCCGATCACCGCGGGCGGCAGCGGCACCGTCGTGGTCTCGCGTGCCCGGGGGCGGATGGTGTTCACGTCGTCGGGCCTGCCCGAGCTGCCGCGGTCCAGGGTGTACGAGCTGTGGCTGATGGGCCGGGACGGCATCCGCCCAGCGGGGCTCCTGAACCAGCGCCCGGACGGCGTCACCACGCCCATCCTGGCCACCGCGGCCAAGGGAGACGAGCACATCGGCCTCACGGTCGAACCGGCGGGCGGCTCCGAACAGCCCACGACCCAACCGGTCCTGTTCGCCGAACTCCCCACGGCCTGACCCGCACCGCACGGGCTGAGCCTCTAGGGGCGCCCAGCTGTACGGCGGAAGGCTGGGGACGTCGGATGGTCGTTCGGAAGCGATCACCCCGAAGTTATCGGCGATTCCTATAAGACGCCGGCCGAACAACAGGCCGATAATGCGGGGCATGCGTAGATCCGCGGCCCTGATCCTGGCCGCCGCCGTCTTATACGTCCCCCCAGTCCTCCCAGCCAACGCAGCCGACGCAGCCGCCGCGCCCGGCGCTGCCACCGTCGTGCCGGTCCAGGTCACCGGCGCGCCCGCCAAACGGTTCAACCTGGTCATCATGGGCGACGGCTACACCGAGTCCGAGCAGGCGAAGTTCCAGGCGGATGTCGACCGGCACCTCAACGTGATGTGGTCCATCGAGCCGTACAAGTCCTATCGCGCCTACATCAACGTCTACCGGGTGGACATCGTCTCCGGCGAGTCGGGCGTCAGTTGCGACCCCGCCCTCACCTCGCCGAAGAAGACCACCCCGCTCAGCATGGGCTTCTGGGGCCAGTGCAACGCGAACAGCGTCCAGCGGCTGATCACCATGGACAACACCGCCGCCACCCGCTACGCGAACCTGGTCACCGGCACGACCACGGCCAACCGGCAGATCCTCGCGCTGGCCAACAGCGGGACGTACGGCGGCGCGGGCGGTTCCTACGCGACCGCGTCCGGCAGCAACTCCATGTCCGCCCTGATCAGCCCGCACGAGCTGGGCCACTCCCTGGGCGGCCTGCAGGACGAGTACGACTACTACCAGCGCGGCGTCCCCGGCGGCGCCTACACGGGACCCGAGCCCGCCTCCGCCCATCACACGCTGCTGACCGAGCAGCAAATGCTCGACCAGAAGAAGAAGTGGTGGCGCTGGCTGGGCGAGCCCAGCGAGTCCGGCGGCCCGATCGGCCGCTACGAGGGCGGCATGTACGCCACCACGGGCATCTGGCGGCCGAGCCGGCATTCGATGATGAAGACGCTCGGCTACTACTACGACCAGGTGAGCCGGGAGGTGATGGCGCAGCGGATCACCGCCAAGACGACGGTGATCCAGGACGCCACCCCGTCGGACACGTCCGTCGGCGCGGACCGGGTGCTCTGGGTGGAGCCGATGCGCCCGAATGGCCACGCGCTCACCGTCACCTGGAACGTCGACGGCGCGGACCTGCCCGGCGGCGAGCCGGACACGCTCGACCTGCGCACCCTCGGCCTCACCCCGGGCACGCACACGGTCAAGGCCACGGTCACCGACCCGACGACCTTCGTCAGGGACCCGGCGATCCGCGCCGCGATGAGCGCCTCGCGCTCCTGGACCGTCGACACGTCGCTGACCACCCCGCCTGACGGCGTCACCCCCGGCATCGTCTCGTCCACACCGGTGGACCGGCCGCTGGGCCGTACCGGCGTCGTGTACGTGGAGACCACGCACCCGGCCGCGAGCGTGCCCGCGGTCGCGTGGGCGCTCGACGGGAAGCGGGTCGGCGACGGCGACAGCGACCTGGACCTCGGCGCGCTGAAGCCGGCGGACGGCACGCACACGCTCACCGCGACGGTCGGCGGCCGGACGCTGACCTGGACGGTCGACGCCACCTCGCCGAAGACCGGCTACGAGCTGTCGCGGCCGCTCGTCAGGTCCGGTGACACCTACGTCTACAACGGGCCGTTCACGATGAAGCTGACCGGGACCGACGATCAGGGCGGATACGTGGTCTCGGAGTCGAGGGTCGACGGGGACGGCTGGTTCAACTACTTCGGCTGGCCGACCTCCTCCGAGCTGCCGTGGACGTTCACCGAGAACGGCACGGTCATCGACTCCCTCGTGTACGGCAAGCTGCCCAGGGGGCGGCACGCGATCGAGTACCGGTCGATCGACGGCGCGGGCAACTACGGCAAGGCGGGCAGCTTCACGGTCACCACGATCGCGCCGCCGCCGGCCTGCACCAGGACCGTCACCGGCGTCCAGCGCGGCCCGCTGACCATCGCCGACGGCGTCACCTGCCTGGACCACGCGCAGGTGAGCGGCCCGGTGACCGTGCGGGCCGGGGCCTCGGTGGTCGTCACCGGCGGTCGCGTCGACGGCGCGCTCATCGCCTCGAAGGCCGCCTCGGTGCAGGTGCTCGGCGCGCGGGTGGACGGCGCGCTGACGGTCGACCGCGCCGGGGCGCTGGCCGTCGTGGGCGCCGACATCCGCGGCGCGGCCCTGCTGACCTCGAACGCGGCGCCGATCCTGTCGGGCACCACGGTCAAGGGCGCGCTCGCCTGTACGGGCAACACGCCCGCGCCGGTGGACCTGGGCGTACCGAACAAGGTCACCGGCCTGAGCGCCGGTCAGTGCGGGAAGCTAGCCGTGGGTCCCGGGGGCAAGTCCTACGAGGCGGTCGAGGACGTCCATGAGTGAGGTGGTGGCCAGGTCGCGGATCCGCGCGTACTCCGCCTCGGGGTACTGCCGCGGCCCGTTCTCTACCAGCAGGATCAGGTAGAGGTAGGCGCGGTAGAGGTCGAGCCGGGTCCGCGCGGCGGGGGTGAGCTCCACCGGGGTCACCTCGCGGTACCCGGCCAGCAGCGGGTCGTCCTCGCGTAGCTCGCCGAAGATGGTCGGCGTGACGAACTCGGCCAGCGGGTCGCCCCAGAAGGCCCGCTCGTGGTCGATGATGGCCTGGATCCTGGGCGTCCCCGTGAGGTCCAGGAAGACGTTGCCCGCCCAGACGTCGAAGTGGACGAGGTGCGGCGTGGTCACCTCGTCCAGGACGGGCGCGGCTGCGGCGAGCAGCGCGCCGATTTCCGCGGCGGGCAGGGGGAGCGGCGTCGGGTAGCGCTCGGTGTCGGCGAGCAGCGCCCCCACCATGGCCAGGTACGCCTCGCGCCAGGTGCCGCCGGTGATGGCCGCGTGCGGGTAGCCGAAAACCTCGCCCGTCACGGCGTTGAACCTGGCCAGGAGGCGGCCCAGCTCGCGCCGGAGCTCGGCTTCGCCCTCCGGCTTCACGTCGTTCCAGGACACGCCGTCGAGCGCCCCGAGCAGCAGGTAGTCGCCGCCCAGCACGGGGTCGTCGAACCCGGCGCCCAGCAGCGTCGCCACCGGCACGCCCGCGGCGGCGGCCAGTTCGTAGGCCGCCGCCTCCATCCGCAGCAGGTTGCGCTCGTAACTGAGCTGATCCAGCTCGGGCGGCGGCGACAGCTTGAGCACCACCTCGCGACCGTCGTCGAGGGACAGCCGCCAGACCGCGTTGGCGTAGCCGTCGGTGAGTTCAGTGGATGCGGTCACGCCCGCGCCGAGCGCGCGCCGGGCGAGGTCGTCGAGCTCGGTGGGCGATAAACGCCGTTTCGTCCTGCTGTCCACGAGTCCTGATTCTGGGGTCAGGCGGCGCTGATCGTCCAGCTCGCCGCATGTTCGCCGCCGGGCTCCAGCACCACCACGTCGGTGCCGGAGTTGAACGCGTCGGGCGGACAGGTCATCGGCTCTACCGCCACGCCCTCGTAGCCGAGCTGCCCGCTGGTGCAGACCTGCACCCACGGCAGCACGGCCGGGTCCCACGTCATGCGTACGCCGCCGACCCGGGCCTGCCCGGCCGCCAGTCCGGTGAACGCGTGGTCGATCACGTCGCCGTCGAGCGGCCGGCCCCGCCGGAAGTCGTACGGGGAGCCGGACACGTCGTCGAGGGAGCGGGGCAGCAGCTCCTCGTCGGTGACCAGCACCTTGGCGGCGGGCAGCTCCAGGTCGTCGCCGAGCAGCCAGGGGTGGGGGCCGCAGCCGTAGGGGGCGGCGGCGTCGCCTTCGTTGCGGGCGGTGACGGTGGTGGTCAGGCCGTGCTCGTCGAGCCGGTGCACCACCCGCAGGGCCAGCGTGAACGGGTAACCGGCCGTCGGGGTGATCGTGTGCGCCAGTCGTACGAAGGCGTGCCGGTCTTCCTCGACCTGCCAGTCGACGCCCGACACCAGCCCGTGCAGGGCGTGGCCGCGCTCGGGTTCGCTCACCGCCAGCTCGTGCGTCCGTCCGCCGAACGGGTAGCGGGCCCCGCCCACCCGGTTCGGCCAGGGGGCGAGGATCGTGCCCGCGAAGTAGGGGACCGGGCCGTCGGCGGGCCAGGTCGTGATCAGGTCGCGCTCGCCGTGCCGGAGCGTCCTGAGCGCGGCGCCACGCGGGCTGACCTGCGCGGTGTATCCGCCGGCGGCAAGCTGGGGCACGGAGGCGTCCTCTCTCGAGTCAGGGATCGGGCAAAGGATATCCGCCGGTCAAGCCGACGCCCGGCGCACCAGGTGGGTGTCGAGGATGACCACGGGCTGGCGGAGCACCTCGCCGTTGATGCGCGCCACCAGCAGCCGCGCCATCTGGCGGCCCATCTCCTCGGCCGGCTGGTGCACGGTGGTCAGCGGCGGGTCGGTGTGCATGGCGGCCTTGGAGTCGTCGAACCCCACCACCGCCACGTCATCGGGGACGGCCCGGCCTTCGGCCTTGAGCACCCGCATCGCCCCCACCGCCAGCAGGTCGGAGGCGGCGAACACCGCGTCGATCTCCGGCTCGGCGGCCAGCAGCTCGCCCATCGCCGCCGCGCCGCTCTCCTCGGAGAAGTCGCCGCCATAGGCCACCAGCTCCCGCGCGCCCGAGGTGAGCAGCGCGTCGTGGTAGCCGGCCAGCCGGTCGACGCCCACGCCCATGTCCTGCGAGCCGGCGATCGTGGCGATGCGCCGCCGGCCGAGACCCATCAGGTGCTTGACCGCCTGCCGGGCCCCGGCCCGGTTGTCCATGTCGACGTAGCTGTAGGGGGTGAGGCCGACGGGCCGGCCGCCCAGCACGGTCGGCACGCCCATCGCCTCCAGCCTGCCGGGCAGCGGGTCGGCGCCGTGCAGCGACAGGAGCAGCACGCCGTCGACGTGCTGCCCCGTCAGGTAGTGCTCCAGGCGGTCGTGCTCCTCCTGCGACTGGGCCATCGCCAGGATCAGCTGGAGGCCCGTCTCGGCCAGCGCCGAGCCGATGCCCCTGATGGTCCCGGCGAAGTAGGGCTCGTCGAAGACGCGCAGCTCGGACTCGGACACGACCAGCGCCACCGTGTCGGTGCGCCGGGTGACCAGTGCCCGGGCCGCGCGGTTGGGCACGTAGCCCAGCTCCTGGATGGCCTGTTGCACGGCGTCGCGGGCCTTCTCGCTCACATTGGGCGAACCGTTGATGACTCTCGACACCGTGCCCCGGCCCACCCCGGCCCGAGCAGCCACTGCCTCAAGAGTCGGTCTGTTCATGGCGCCTATTCTGCCGGATGATCTCCGAGTACCAGATGGCGCTGTCCTTGAGTACGCGCCGCTGGGTTTCGAAGTCCACGTGCACGAGGCCGAAACGCTTGCCGTAGCCCCATGCCCACTCGAAATTATCCATCAGCGACCAGGCGAAATAACCCTCCAGCGGCACGCCGGCGTCGATCGCGTCGCGGCAGGCGCGCAGGTGCGCGTCCAGGTAGGCCACGCGCTCGGCGTCGTGCACCCGGCCGTGCTCCAGGACGTCGTCGAAGGCCGCGCCGTTCTCGGAGACGACCATCGGGATCGCCGGATAGTCCCGCGCCACCCTGGACAGGACCTCCAGCAGGCCGCTCCGGTCGATCTCCCAGCCCATCGCGGTGACCGGCCGGCCGCCGTTGACGAACGACACGTGCTCGCTGCCGACCCAGGGCGAGCCGGTGTCCGTGGGCGCCGCCGCCGCCGATGCTCTGCCGCCTGGTGCTCCCGAAACCGTGAAGCGGCTGTAGTAGTTGACGAGCAGCAGGTCGATCGGCGCCTTGATGGTCGCCATGTCGCCGTCCTGGATGAAGTCCAGGTCCATGCCGAGGTCGTCGAGGACGTCCTGCGGATAGCGGCCGGTCATCAGCGCGTCGAGGAAGAACCGGTTCTGCAGCCCGTCGATGCGCCGCGCCGCGTCCTGGTCCGCCTCGCTGGCGGTGGCCGGGGTGATCGCGTAGAGGTTCACGCAGCCGCCGACCCGCCTGGCGCCCATCGCCTGTACGGAGAGGCCATGGGCGAGGTTGAGATGGTGCGCGCCCCTGATCGCGTTCTCCGGCTCGCGGCGCCCCGGGGCGTGCTCGCCCGAGGCGTAGCCGAGGAACGCGGTGCACCATGGCTCGTTGACGGTGCTGAAGGTATGCACGTAGTCCTTCAGCGCTTCGTGTACGGTCGCCGCGTAGTCCGCGAAACAGTAGGCCGTGTCGCGGTTGGGCCAGCCGCCCCTGTCCTCCAGCGCCTGGGGCAGGTCCCAGTGGTAGAGGGTCAGCCAGGGGTCGATGCCGTGCTGCCGCAGCTCGTCGGTGAGCCGCTTGTAGAAGTCGAGGCCCTTCTGGTTGATCCGGCCCGACCCGTCGGGCTGGATCCGGGGCCAGGACACCGAGAAGCGGTAGGCGGACAGGCCCAGCTCCGCCATGATCTGGACGTCTTCCCGGTAGCGGTGGTAGTGGTCGATGGCCACGTCCGCGTTGTCCCCGTTGAGCACGCGGCCGGGAGTCTTGGCGAAGGTGTCCCAGATGGAGATGCCGCGCCCGTCCTCGTCGACCGCGCCCTCGACCTGGTACGCCGAGGTGGCCGACCCGAATGCGAATCCCGTGGGGAAGCGCAGCCCGGCACGTGTCTGTTCCTCTTGTGTCGTCACGCCTTGACCGCACCTTCCATGAGTCCGCCGACGATCTGGCGGCCGAATGCGACGAATACCGCGATGAGCGGAATGATGGACAGCGCCGTTCCCGCGAAGATCAATGTGTAGTTCGTGGAGAACCTGGCGTTCAGCGAGGTGATCGCGATCTGTACGGTCGGATTGTCCGGGGTCAGCACGATCAGCGGCCACATGAAGTCATTCCACATCAGCATGAACGTGTTGATCCCCAGCACCGCCATGCCCGGCCGCACGGCCGGCAGCACGACGTTCCACCAGATCCGCAGGGTGGCCGCGCCGTCGACCCTGGCCGCCTCGACCAGCTCCATCGGCACCGCCTGGCGGGTGTACTGGGCCATCAGGAACACCCCGAACCCGTTGAGCAGGTACGGCAGGATGACCGCTTTGAGGGTGCCTGTCCACCCCAGGCTCACCATCAGCCGGTAGAGCGGCACCACACCCATCTGCTGCAGCGGCACGGCCATCGTCAGCAGGACGAGCAGCAGCAGCACGTTCTTGCCCTTGAACGACAGGCTGGCGAAGGAGAAGCCGGCCAGCGTCGAGATGATGACCACCGAGACGGTGACGACGCTCGCCACGATGAACGAGTTGGTCAGGCCCAGCAGGAAGTGGGCGTCCTCGTTGTTCAGCACCGCGACGATGTTCTGGCCGAGGTTGCCGCCCGGCAGGAACGGCGGCGGCACCGCGACCGCGTCGGAGTTGGTGCGCGAGGCGATGACCAGCATCCAGTACAGCGGGAAGGCGGACAGCACGATGGCCAGCGCCAGCATGGCCCTGGTGATGCGGGTCGGCGACCAGTTGGTCATTTGGTGCCCCCGATCCTGCGCACGAACATGAAGTTGACGAACGCTCCGACGAGGATGAGCAGGAACAGCAGCCAGGCCGCCGCGGCGGCGTAACCGTAGTCGAACTCCCGGAAGCCCTGCTTGACGACGAACATCGCGACCGTCTGGAACTGCCCCTGCGACCCGCCGTCGACGTTGCCGCCGTAGAACGTGGTCGGCTCGGAGAACAGCGTGAGCCCGCCGATCGTGGAGTTGAGCACCACGAAGATCATGGTCGGGCGGAGCATCGGCAGCGTGATCTGCCAGAACTGCCGCCGCCGCGTGGCGCCGTCGATCGCTGCGGCCTCGTACAGGTCGCGCGGGATCGTCTGCATCCCGGCCAGGAAGATGATCGCGTTGTAGCCGGTCCAGCGCCAGTCGACCATGGTGGCGATGGCCAGCCACGACGGGATCCGCTCGGCCCGCCAGTTGATGGCGTCCACGCCGAACCAGCTCAGGATCCAGTTGACCAGGCCCCAGTCACGGGCGAAGAGCTGGGTGAACACGACCGCCACCGCGACCACGGAGGTCACCAGCGGCAGCAGCACGCTCATCCGGACGGCCAGGCGCAGCCGGAACCGCTTGTTCAGCGCGTTGGCCAGGAACAGCGCCAGCAGCAACTGCGGGATCGTGGCCAGGAAGAAGATGCCGACGGTGTTGGTGACGGCGTTCCAGAAGTCCTCGTCGGCCAGCAGCTTGGCGTAGTTGCCCAGCCCGGTCCACTCCGTGGTCCCGGCCAGGTCGTAGTCGTAGAGCGAGTAGTAGAGCGTGAACGCCAGCGGGAAGAGCCCGAAGGCGGCGAACAGGATGAAGTACGGGGACACCAGGGTGTACGGCATCACCTTGACGTCCAGTCGGGAACGCCAGCGGCGGCCGGGCGGGAGATGTCGGCTGGGCCGCACCGCCCGCGGGAGGGTGTCGATACTCATGAGTGACCTTTCGGCGGCAGTAGCCCGGCCCGCTTCGGTGCGGGCCGGGCAGGGAGATCAGCCCGCGGCCTTCACCGCGTCGTCGACCAGCTGCTGCCAGGCCTTGCCGTAGGGGACCGAACCGTCGTCCATGCCCTGGATCACCGACTCGATGGCGTTCTTGACCTGGGCGTGCTTGACGCCGAGGAAGACCGGCTGCAGGCTCGCCGCCGACTTGGCGAAGATCTCGCCGATGGGAGCGTTGTTGAAGAACTCGTTCTTCGCGCTCTGCACGGCCGAGTCCTGCTGCGCCTGCGTGTTGCTCGGCATGTTGCCGAAGTCGGTGAAGATGCTCGCCTCGGTCTGCGCGTTGGTCAGGTAGTCCGCCACCGCGGCGGCTTCCTTCGGGTGCTTGCTCTGCTTCGGCACGGCCAGCCAGGAGCCGCCCCAGTTGCCGCCGCCGCCGGGAACCGCGGCCACGTCCCATTTGCCCTTGCCGCCGTCGCCCGCGTTGCCGCTGACCACGCCGAGCATCCACGACGGGCAGCCGACCGTGGCGAACGCGCCCTTCTGGGTGCCCGCCGCCCACTCGTCGGTGAAGTTACGCAGCTTGGCGGTCAGGCCCTGCTGGCTCATCTTCGTGGCGAAGTCGAAGCCCGCCTTCACCGCCGGGTTCTTGTCGACGATGAGGTTGTTGTCCTTGTCGAAGTAGGTGACGTTGCCGTTCTTGGCCGCCTCCTGGTAGAGGACCACCTGGTAGAGCGTGTTCGTGCCGTCGGCGAACTTGGTGTCCTTCACCTTCGCCTGGAACTGCTGGCCGACCTTCATGAAGGCGTCCCAAGACGGCCACAGGGCGCTGACCTTGTCCCGCTCGCTGGGCAGCCCGGCCTTCTTGAACAGATCCGAGCGGTAGCAGATGCTCATGCCGCCGATGTCGGTGCCCAGGCCGAACAGCTTGCCGTCGGCGGTGGTGCCGTTCTCCCACTTCCAAGCGGGGAAGTCCGCCTTGCGGGACTCCAGGCCGTATTCCTTCAGGTCGGCCCACCACTCGGGGTGCGCCTTGGCCAGGCCCATGCCACCTTCGTCGATGCCTACCACGTCGCCCGCGCCGTTGCCGGCCTGCAGCCACTGGATCATCTGCGGCCAGTACTGCTGCTCGAACTGGTCGGTGAGGTGCTCTTCCTTGATCTGGATGTCCTTGTGCTCGGCGTTCCACTTCGTGATGGCGTTCTTGTAGCCGAAGTTCGAGCCGCCGCCGAAATCCTGCACCCGGATCGTGACCGGTTCGGCGGCCGCGGAGGAGGCAGGTGCGCTGCTGGCGGCCGGAGTGCCGCCGGAGCTGCAGGATGCGACGGTCAGCGCCGCCGCCGCCAGGGCCGAAGCCGCGGCGAGAGCGCCGCGACGCTTGCGGATCATCATGGGGGACCCCTTCTCGGGTGAATGGGTGGGGAGGTGCACCGCGGCACACGCTCCGGGCCGCGGTGGGAAATCCTTGGGAGCGCTCCCACAAAGGGTGCACTTGCGGCTCTGGCCCGTCAATGCGCTGAAACGCAACCGTTACCAATGGGGTGATTTCTCATCTTCAAAAGGGATTTTTGGTGATGAAGGGCGCAAAGAGCCGTTTGGGAGCGCTCCCATCACAAGGGACTCGTTTGTGTTTGCTTTCTGGGCATGTCGCCCACGTACTGCGGGCTTTTCTCGTGGTCGTGCCCGTAGTCACGCCCTTCGAGACGGTCAGCAGGCGGCGGCGCGTTCCCGTAGCAGGGTGCGTTCGCGGGTGTTGCGGGTCATGGCCGCCGCCCGCTCGAACTCGGCCCGTGCCTCATCCGGCCGGCCCAGCTTGACCAGCAGATCCCCGCGTACGCTCGGCAGCAGGTGGTAGCCCTTGAGCGCCGGTTCGTCGACGAGCTGGTCGACCAGCTCCAGGCCGACCGCCGGACCGTACGCCATGGCGAGCGCGACGGCCCGGTTGAGCTCGACGACCGGCGATCGCGACATCCGCGCGAGCGCCTCGTACAGCGTGGCGATGGCCCGCCAGTCGGTCTCCTCGGCGGTGAGCGCCCGCGCGTGACAGGCCGCGATGGCGGCCTGCAGCACGTACGGGCCGAGGTCGCCACCGAGGTCCTCGGCCTGCTGGAGCGCCTCCAGGCCACGGCGGATGAGCAGGCGGTCCCAGCGGCCCCTGTGCTGTTCCAGCAGCAGGATCGGCTCGCCGGAGGGGCCCACCCGGGCCGCCGCGCGCGAGGCCTGAATCTCCATCAGCGCGACCAGGCCGTGCACCTCGGGCTCCTTGGGCATCAGCCCGGCCAGCACCCGGCCGAGTCGCAGCGCGTCCTCGCAGAGCCCCGGCCGCATCCAGTCGTCACCGGCCGTGGCAGAGTAGCCCTCGTTGAAGATCAGGTAGATGACCTCCAGGACGGACGACAGGCGTCCGGCGAGCTCCTCGCCCTGCGGCACCTCGAACGGCACCTGCTTGTCGGCCAGCGTCCGCTTGGCGCGGACGATCCGCTGCGCCATCGTCGGCTCCGGGACCAGGAACGCCCTGGCGATCTCGTCGGTGGTCAGCCCGCCGAGCACTCGCAGCGTGAGCGCCACCCGCGCCTCGGTGGACAGCACCGGATGGCACGCCGTGAACACCAGCCGCAGCAGGTCGTCCTCGATCTCGTCTATGCCGGGCAGCTCCTCCTCGGCGCCCGGCTCGGACCGCTCGCGGCCGATCTCGGTGAGCTTGCGCGCGTAGCGTTCCTGGCGGCGCAGCAGGTCGATGGCGCGGCGCTTGGCGACGGTCATGAGCCAGGCTCCGGGATTGCCCGGCACGCCTGACTCCGGCCACTGCTCCAGCGCCGCGACCAGCGCGTCCTGGGCCAGCTCCTCGGCCAGACCGAGGTCGCGGACCAGCCCGGTCAGGCCGGCGATGAGCCGCGCCGCTTCCATCCGCCAGACCGTCTCGATCGCCCGGTGCGTATCGGAAGCCATCACCTGGTTATAAGACCAGCTCAACCTGGGTCACGCAAGCCGAGTCCGGGAGCGCCGCCCGGCATTCGGGCTAATCTTCGGTGGATCCCATCAGGCGCTCCCGCAAGGCCGCCTCGCGCTCGGCCGTCTCGGGGCTCATCGACTCGTCCGGCAGGTCGGACGCGTCGAACACCTGCCAGACGTCCAGCCCGATCCCCTCATGCCCACCGGGAACAGGCACCCGCAGCGCCCACGCGATGGCCTCTTCCCGGGACTTGACCTGGATCAGCCAGAACCCGGCGATCAACTCCTTGGCCTCGGCGAACGGCCCGTCGAGCACGGTCGCCTTGCCATCCTTGGTGTAGGCGATCTGCGCGCCGTGAGAGCTGGGATACAGCCCCTCGGCGGCCAGCAGCACCCCCGCCTTGGCCAGGCTCTCGTTGTAGACGCCCATCGCGTCGACGAGCTCCTGGCTGGGCAGTGCTCCGGCCTCGGTCGCCTCGTTGGCCTTCCCTACGATCATGAACTTCATAATCCGCCTCCTTCACTCTCACGAACGCGTCGAACAGTCGGGCCCCGAATCGACACGTGCGCAGAATTCTTTACCAGCTCGAAGGGGCGGGGCGGATCTGGGGCGTACATGCCGATCTCCCCGCGAAGCCGTGGCGTCGCGGGGAGATCGGCCGGGCGGGGCCCGGGCTTGCGTCAGATGTGCTCGGCGGGGTTCGCCGGGAGGTAGAAGTTCCAGCTGCCGTGCCCCTCATGGGCGCCACCCGCGGGGCAGTGCCCGTTGTCGGGGCGACCGTTCCACCAAAGGGTGTAGCACTTGTTACAGAAGCGCCAGTTGTCCTGCTGCGTCGTCGGTGACATGTCCCCTCCTGCGGTATCGAGAACGGGCATGTTGCCCGGTCACCGCCAGTGTTGGAGGTGACGGGCGGACCCGTACATCCCCAAACTTGGGGGGATACGGCGGCCATGATGGCCTTTCGGCTGTTCCGAAGCAGGTGGCCGAGGTTGTCACGAGACGTACGACGAGCGCGCGCCCAAAGGACGCGCGCTCGTCGACAGGAGAGGCTTACGGGTGAGGTCGGGGGAGACGCACCGGAGGACTCGGGGAGCAGCCGTCAGCCGGTGTAGTTCGGGTATCCGTAGCCGACCACCTGGGACGTCGGCCGGACGCGCTGGGCGACCGTGCCGTTGCCGGTGTTGCCCTCGATCGTGGAGATCGTCCCGTTGTGGTTGTCCTTGACGACGAACCCGACATGCTGGATGTCGTCCAGGCTCTTGCTGCCGCTCCACGAGAAGAACACCACGGCGCCCGGCTTCGGGGCCTGGCCCCAGCGGTGGTTCTTGGCGAACCAGCGGGCGTGCTCGACGGTGTAGGCGTCCCAGCCGACCATGCTGCGCGCGCCGGTCTGTGCGCCGACCCACGAGACGAACATCGAGCACCAGGCCGCGTTCAGGTACTCCCGCCTGCTGCCGCCGTCACGCTTGACGGTCTCCAGGGCGCGCGGGGTGTTCATGTACCACTTCTGGAACTTGGTGCCGCCGCCTGCGGCGTCCTCGGAGGTGCCGACCTGGGCCTTGGCCAGGGCCAGGACCTGCGCGGCCGAGATCTTGGCCTTGGCCTGGACCTTGGCCTCCGGGTGATCCGCGGCGACGGCGGCGTGCTTCTGGGTGCTGGAACCGACGGTCTCCGCGTGGGCGGTGGGCTGCCCGCCGATGGCGGCGGCCGCGACGGCCACGCCGAGGGCGGCCTGAACGAAGGTCAGCTTGGGGGTACGGGTAAGACGACTCATGGCCATCGAGGGGGTTTCTCCTTGCTTCCATGCCGCTTACCGGGTTAGCTGACGGGTTCGGGCGTGGAAGCTGCCCTACGGCACTGACTGACGTGCCGATTCACCCCAAAGGACGTGGGTCCCCGGTTCCGCACGAGGCGGATTCAGCGGTCACAGGACGATCCTGTGATGCTTGTGCGATGGTCAAGGCAACGAACCGGACAAACAGGGACGTATACCTCAGATGTCGTACAAGGTAATACATGGGGCAAGGGGATTACAAATGGCTAAACCGCTGGTCAGGAAAGTTGCCCCCGCGAGTCCGCCAGAAGCCCCATCATGGCAAGGCTTTCGTCAAGAGGCATGATCGCGGATTCTGTTCTGCCCTCGGCCATGGCGGACCGTACTTCGCGGAGTTCGCCGGCGTATCCGTTGTCCGCCGGATCGAGCACGAGTTCCTCCGTCTCCATCGACGGCCCGCTCAGCACGACCCGCTCCGGGGCCCAGAACGGCGCCTTGATGTCCGCGCGCATGCCGGTCCCCACGACGTAGGCGTCGTTCGCGTACGGGCCCAGCAGCGAGCACTCCACCAGCGCCCGTCTGCCGCCCGGATAGATCAGCACCCCGCCCGCCTCCGCGTCCACGCCCGAGGGCGCCAGCGAGCCCGTGATGTGCGCCCGTTCCGGCATCCCGAGCAGGAGCTGCGCCAGCCCGAACGGGTAGATGCCCAGGTCGAGCAGTGCCCCGCCGCCCAGCTCCGGCGCCCACAGCCGGTGCGCGGGGTCGTATGGCAACGTGAAGCCGAACGACGCCTGGACCGACCGGATGTCCCCGAACCGGGGATCGGCGGCCACCCGCTGAATCAGCGGGTTGAACCGCATCCACATCGCTTCCATCAGGAAGACCCCGGCCTCGCGCGCGAGCCGGACCATCCGCTCCGCGTCGGCGACGGACGCGGCGAGCGGCTTCTCGCACAACACCGCCTTGCCCGCCGCGATCGCCGCCTCGGCCACCTCCAGGTGCTGGGCGTGCGGGGTCGCCACGTAGACCGCGTCGACGGCGGGGTCGGCGCACAGCTCCGCGTACGAGCCGTGCGCCGACTCGGCGCCCAGTTCCGAGGCCAGCGCCCGCGCGCGGCCGAGGTCGCGGGAGCCGACGGCGGCCACCCGCATCCCCGGCTCGGCCGCGATGACCGCGCCGACCTTCCTGGCGATGACACCCGTGGCCGCGATGCCCCATGCGAGATCCTTCATGGGGTGAGATCGTAGGGAATCAACCCATCCAGTGGAAAGTGTCCGGATCGGGGCCGATGCGGCCGTCCGCCGTGTTCAGGGCGCCGATCGCGGCCATGTCCTCGGTGTCGAGGACGAAGTCGAACACCTCGAAGTTCTCCTTGATCCGGGCCGGCGTGACCGACTTGGGGATCACCACGTTGCCCAGCTGGATGTGCCAGCGCAGCACGATCTGCGCGGGCGTCTTGCCGTACTTCTCCGACAGCACGGTCAGCGCCGGGTCGCCGAGCAGGCCCTGGCCCTGCCCCAGCGGGCTCCACGCCTCGGTGAGGATGCCGTTGGCCTCGTGGAACTCCCGCAGTTGCCGTTGCTGGAAGTACGGGTGCAGCTCGATCTGGTTGATGGACGGCGTGATGTCGGCCTCGTCGATAACCCGGGTGAGCGTCTCGATGGTGAAGTTGGACACGCCGATCGCCTTCGCCCGCCCTTGACGGTAGATCTTCTCGAGGCCGCGCCACGCCTGTACGTACGTGCCGTGCTTCGGCAACGGCCAGTGGATCAGATAGAGGTCCACGTAGTCGAGCCCGAGCCGCGACAGGCTCTCGTCGAACGCCGCCTCGGCCCGGCCATGGTCGGGGTTGAAGAGCTTGGTGGTGACGAACAGCTTCTCGCGCGGGATCCCCGAGGCGCGTACGGCACGGCCGACGCCTTCCTCGTTCTCGTAGGCGCTGGCGGTGTCGACGTGGCGGTAGCCGATCTCCAGAGCGGTCGTCACGACCCGCTCGGCCTCGTCGCTCGGCACCTGCCAGACGCCGAACCCGAGCTGCGGCACCTGTACGCCGTCCGTGTTGAGGAGTAGAGAGTTCATGGTCTCCATTGTTCACGTGTCGTTTCTGACGACTTAAGGCGGCCGGGCTAGCTTGAAGCGGTCGTGAATGGGTCATCACCGGGCGGGGAGAACAGAGTGGGCAAACCGGCGTCGGCCTGGGTGGAGTCCCCGCTCCAGATGCTGTGCGCCATCGAGGCCCACCGCGCTGGGCTGCTCGGGCCGGCCACTGCCGTCGTCCCGCGCGCCGGGCTGCGGGCGCTGAAGGCCACGCGCCGGGCGCTGTCCGACCTGGCGCTGCCCGAGGGGCTGGAGCTGGCCGAGCCGCGCGAGCGCATGCCGCGCTCGCCGCACGCCGTCGGCGATGCCTTCTCCGGCCGGGTTCAGGTCCGCTGGCTCGTCTCCCATCCGGGGCGCATCGTGATCGTCGACGACGGGCTGGCCACGCTCCGGCTGCTCGAACTGCTGGCCGCTGGGCCGTACAAGCCGCTGTTGCGGGCGCGGGCGCAGCCGGGGAAGCTGCGTGCGGCGCTGGGGCTGGCGGCGGCGATCAGGCTGCGCGCGAGCCGGGTGTCGGTCTTCACCGCGCTGCCGGTGTCCGACGAGCTGGCGCTGGCCGTCCGCGCCGTGGGCGTCGACCTGGTCCGCCACGACTTCGGCTGGCTGCGCGAGCAGCCGCTGGGCGGGCCCGGACCCGTCGAGCGGACCGTCGTGCTCGGCACCTCCCTCGTCAGGAACGGGCTGGTGCGCCGCGACCGCTACCTGAGCTGGCTGACGGACCTGGCCGCCGAGGAGCCGCTCGCCTACTTCCCGCACCGCCGCGAGGACCCTGCGGACGTGGCGCTCATCCGCGAGCGGCCCGAGATCACCGTGTACGACGCCGGCGTGCCCGCCGAGCTGACCCTGCGCGGCCTCGACCCCAGCCAGCGGGTGCTCAGCCTGCCGTCCACCGCGATCACCTCGCTGCGGGTGCTGCTCACGCCGCGCGGCGTCGCGGTCGAGCCGGTGGACGTACCGGACGATTGGTGGACCAGCAGGGCGGCCCCCGCCCTGCGTTCGCATCTGACCGGTGTGGCCGGGTGACCGGCGCCAACCCCTACCTGACTGGAACAACCGGGTGACCTGCGTCAACCCGCATCCGACTGGAGTTACCGCGTGAGAGTGCTGGCCGTGGCCGACTCCGATTCGTACCTGAAGTGGGCGGCCTGCCTGCTCGGCGACCTGCCTGCCGGCTGCGTGACGGAGCTCGTGGTGGTGCGTACGCCGATCGCGCCGTCGCCCGAGCAGATCGCCGCCGCCGTGGGCGAAGGTCCCACGCCGCCGCTGATGTCGGCGCGGGCGCTGCGGCGGCTGGCCGAACGTACGCGGCCGGACGCGATCATCGTGGCCTGTACGGGGCCGGTCGTGGACGTGCTGGTGGCCGAGGCGTTCGCCGGGCTGCGGCCGCGGCCGGTGTTCGTGACCGGGCTGCCGGGCATCTCGGTGCCCGCGACGGAGAAGGCGTGGCTGTTCCGCAGCGGCTGCGACCTGTTCGTGGTGCACAGCGAGCGGGAGGCCGCCGCGTTCGCCGGGATCGCCGCCCAGCTCGGCGGGGGAGGGGCGGTCGGGCTGGCCCGGCTGCCGTTCCTGCGCCCGCGGGCCGTGCGCGGCGGCGGGAACCGGGTGGTGTTCGCCACCCAGGCCAAGGTGCCGCGCGAGCGCGAGGATCGCGAACGCGTCCTGCTGTCCCTGGCCGAGCTGGCCGCCTTCCGGCCGGACCTGGACGTGGTGGTCAAGCTGCGCGCCCTGGAGGACGAACGGCAGACGCACAACGAACGGCACCACTACCAGCGGCTCTGGCGCGAGCTGGGCGAGCCGGGGCGGGTGGTGTTCGAGGCGGGTTCGATGCACGACCAGCTCGCTCAGGCGGCCGGGTTCGTGACGGTCAGCTCGACGGCGGCGCTGGAGGCCATCGCGCAGGATGTGCCGCTGCTGGTGCTGAGCGACTTCGGCGTGAGCGCGGAGATGATCAACCTGGTGTTCGAGGGCAGCGGGCTGCTGGGCACGCTCGACGAGCTGGCCATGGGTGGCTTCCGCGCCGCCGACGCCGGGTGGTGCGCGGCCAACTACTTCCACCCGGTGGACCGCAACAACTGGGCGGGCCTGCTGGGTGGCTTGGTGACCGGCGGCCCCCGGGTCCCGGCCAGGTCGCTGCTCGACGGGCCTGAGCACGCCGCCGCCCGCCGCCGCGCCAGGATGCGCCTGGAGGTGCACCCCACCGTGCTGCGTGCGGGCTACCGGGCCAAGCGGCGGATGCGCCGGTATTTGCGGGCGCTGTCCTGAGGGAGTGCCCCCGAGGGGGCGGGGCGCCGCCCGCCCCTCAGATGGCCGATTTGATCTTCCGGCGCAGCCGTGTCAGCGCGGTGGGCTTGGCCGTCAGGTCGAGGGTCTCCAGCCGCTTGCGCTTGAAGTAGCGCGGGTCGAAGTCGAAGTCCACCGGCCGCAGCTCCGGATACGTCTCCGCCTGCATGCAGTAGCCCACCGCCCGCACCAGCTCCCGCAGGTAGCCGCGCGGCGCCGGCTCGATCGTGCCGTCCACCGACATGCGGGGCAGCAGCGCGTCGACGATCGTGGCGGGCACCCGGTTGCTGTTCTCGTACGGGGCCAGCCGCTCCAGCACCAGCTCGGTGCCGTACGAGGCCACCGGCAGCCCGAAGAACCGCCCGGCCGTCACCAGGCCGGTCGAGAAGCAGCCCACGACCAGCTCGGGCCGGAGCGCCGAGAAGCACACCTCGGCGGGGACGCTCTCATCGGCCACCATCAGCCGCACGTTCAGCGGCTCGGCGGCGGCCCTGAGGAGCTGGGCGTGCCTGCGGCCGGCCGCCGGGTGCGGCTTGAACACCACGGTCGAGTAGCCGCGGGCGACCAGGCCGCGCAGCATCGACTCGTGCAGCGCCGCCTCCTCCTCCGGCGTGACGATCTCCAGCGCCGACAGGTACTGCCCGAGGATCATCGCCTGCCCGGCCAGCATGTCGGGCGCGGTCGTCGCCACCTGCCGGACCACCGACAGGAACGCCTCGTCCGGCAGGAGCGAGGCCGGCACGCCGTACTCGCTCAGTAAGAGCGGCTCCAGCCCCGGCACGAGGTCCAGGTGCAGCAGGCGGGTGATGCGGCGGAAGATCTCGGCGGGCAGCGGGTCGCGCGTCGGGCCGTAGCTCATCAGGCCGTCGGAGTAGACGGTGATCGGGCAGTCGCGCACCAGCCCCGCGATCGTCCGCGCGGGCGGCACCGCGATCGACTCCAGCACCAGCTCGTCCACGTCTTCGAGCGCGAGCTGGGAGCGGATCAGCCGCTCCATCATCGGCACCTCGATGACGCGGGCCTTCCACTCCGACGGGTGCAGCGGCGCGATCAGCTCGTTCCACGAGTGGATCACGTCGAAGCGGGAGCGCAGCACCGCGAAGCCCGGCGTCCGGTCCAGGGGGAGGGTCACCTCGGGGGTCGCCGCGTTGTTCGACACGATGAGGACCCTGCGTCCCTCGGCGAACCGGCCGTCGTCGATCCCGGCCGCCAGCGACATCGCCCCGAACAGCGTCGAGGCGTAGAAGACCGTGGTCATGAGTCCTCCCGTTCACGGCGGAGCCGGACGTGGGGGCTTGGGGGGAGGTCGGGCAGCAGCGCCCGCAGCGTGGCCTCGCGGTCCACGGACATGCGCGCCACCGCGTCCACCACCATGCCGGTGGGCAGCGCTCGTACCATTTCCGCGCCGCGCTCCTCGAAGCGGGCGCGCAACTGCGGGGTGAAGCGGTCGGCGATCTCCAGGTGGTGCGCGAGCAGCGCGCAGAAGTTGCGTACGGCCTTCGGCAGGAACTCCTCCTCAAGGTCCTTGAACACCAGCTCGAAGGCGTCGAAGAAGTGCAGTTGCCGCTCGTCGCCCACTCGCGTGAGCGACCCCGACACCATCCGCCGGTAGAACACCCCGGCCAGCGACACCACCGCGAACGTGGCCGCCTCCCGGTGCAGCCGCCAGATCCACGGGCGGTCCTCCGCGGTGTGCAGGGAGCCGGGGAAGTGCAGCAGGTCGTGCAGCGAGCGCCGGTAGACGCCGGCCCACGCGTAGGGGTAGTCGACCATGGTCCGCACGTTCGCGGGCAGGATCGCGTCCCGGGGGTCGTGGGCCGCCCCCCCCCCCCCCCCCCGGGGGGGGGGGGGGCCCCCCCCGGGGGGCCCGCCCCCGGCGGGGGGGCGGCCCCCCCCCCCCCCCCGCCGCCCCGCGGGGGCCCCCCCCACGACCCGCTTGCGGCCCTCGACCTGCACGTGGTCGGTACGCACGAAGTCGCAGCCGAGCCCGTCGATGGCCTCGACGAGCTGGGGCAGGTAGCCGGGGGCGAGCCAGTCGTCCCCGTCCATGAACGTGACGTACCGGCCCGAGGCGGCCGACAGCCCCGTGTTGCGGGCGTCCGCGAGGCCGACCGGCGCCGGATTGCGCAGGACGGCAAGACCGGGCAGGTCGGCGCGGAAGTCCTCGACGATGTCGCCGGTGGCGTCCACCGACCCGTCGTCGACCACGATGAACTCGAAGTCGGGCCGGGCGTTGCGGCCGAGCGAGGAGAGCGCGTCGGCGATGAAACGCTCGCCGTCACGCACGGGGACGATGACGGACAGAGTGATCAAGATGGCGCTCGTCAGACGGTGACGCGGCGCAGGCGGGCCTTGGGTGCCTCCTCGCCCGGGAAGACGCGCTTGACGCCGTCACCCATCGCCTGCTCGATGATCCGGATGTCGCGTACCAGGTGTTCGAGGCCGGCGGGCTCCAGCGACGCGGCGTGGTCGGAGCCCCACATGGTGCGGTCGAGCGTGATGTGCCGCTCCACGCAGACCGCGCCGAGCGTCACCGCGGCCAGCGAGATCTGCAGGCCGCGCTCGTGGCCGGAGTAGCCGACCGGCACGCCGTAGCGCTCCTTGAGGGTGGTGATCGTGCGCAGGTTCGCCTCCTCCGGCGGGAGGGGGTACGTGGAGGTGGCGTGCATCATGATCAGCTTCTCGGTGCCGAGGATCTCGACGGCCTGGTCGATCTCGGAGAGCGTGGACATGCCGGTCGACAGCATCAGCGGCTTACCGGTCGCCGCGAGGGCGCGGAGCAGCTCGTGGTCGGCGACGCTGGCCGAGGCCACCTTGTGCGCCACGACGTCCATCTCCTCCAGGAACTCGATGGAGGGCACGTCCCACGGCGAGGCGAACCAGTGCAGGCCGCGCTCGTCGCAGTACTTGGCGATCTGGCGGTACTCGTCGTGGCCGAACTCGGTCCGCTCCTTGTACTCCAGGTAGGTCATCTCGCCCCAGGGCGTCTGCCTGATCTGCCCCTTCTGCGCCTCGGGCACGCAGATCGCCGGGGTGCGCTTCTGGAACTTCACCGCCTGGCAGCCCGCGTCGGCCGCCACGTCGATGAGCCGGCGCGCGAGGTCGAGGTCGCCGTTGTGGTTGATGCCGATCTCGCCGATGACGTAGACGGGCTCGCCGTCGCCGACCAGCACCTCGCCGACCGCCACCGGGCCGAACCTGGGACGCCGCTTGACCTCGGGCGCGGGCGTCTCGGGCCGGGCCGCCACGACCCTGTCGCACAGCTCGCGTACGGCTCCGTCGCCGCCCATCTTGGACAGCACGACCCTGGCGGCCGCCCGCACCCGCGGGTGCGCGTCGGGCACCGCGATCGGCCAGCCCACCTCGGCCATCGGGCCCAGGTCGTTGACGTCGTTGCCCACGTAGGCGACACGGGCCGGGTCCAGGCCCTCGATCGTCAGCCAGTCGCGCAGCACGACCCGCTTCTCGGCGATCCCCTGCAGCACGGGCACGCCCAGCTTGCGGGCGCGGGCCGCCACCACCGGGTTGTGCTCGGTCGACATGACCAGCACCTTCACCCCGGACCGGCGCAGCAGCGCGATGCCCATTCCGTCGGAGCGGCTGACCAGCACCATCTCGCGGCCGTCGGAGTCGACGTAGGCGCGGTCGTCGGTGTGGACGCCGTCGAAGTCGGTGATGACCGCGTCGACGTCGATCGGCTCGGGTACGTCCACGAACGGGGCCAGCGCGCGGGCCAGCTCCAGGTCCTCGGGGTCGTCGATCTCGATCGCGTGGCGCGCGGGCACCGGCTGTACGGCGACGGTGCCGAAGAAGCGGTGGCCGTGCTCGCGCAGCCCGGAGGTGCGCATGACGTAGAAGGCGCCGTTCTCGCGGAACTGCGGCTCGCGGTCCTGCCTGCGCTGCCTGACCGCGGGGTCGTGGTTGATCCCGCCGCCGGCGGCGGTCCAGAGGAACTCGTGCGTGGGCAGGCCGGACACGACCGTGTCGGCCTCGCCGTCAAGAACCTTGCGCACGGCCGCCGACAGGTCGGCGGAGTCGATGAACGCGCTGGTGCACTGCACGAGGACGACCACCTCGGGGTCCTCGTCGAGCGCGTCGAGCGCGTGCAACACCGCCGACTCGCTGGAGGCGGTCGCGCCGCTGAGCTCCTCGGGACGGTCCACGACGAGCGCGCCCGCCTCCTTGGCGGCTTCGGCGATCCCCGCGTGGTCGGTGCTGACCACGACCCGGTCGATCAGCTCGCTGCGCAGCGAAGCGCGCACGGCACGGGTGACCAGGGGAATACCGCCGACCGGCGCGAGGTTCTTCAGGGGAACGCCTGCGGAACCTCCGCGGGCGGGAACAACGGCCAGGACTCGCAACGTGACTCCTCAGTGCTAACGGGTTGCTTCCCGAAGCTAGAGGCGCGGATTGAACTGGCAGCGTCCCCCCCATTAACTTTCCGGGGGGATCCGGTAGAGCAACTCTGGACGGCCCACCCCTCCGTACTGTGGCATCCGGACCGCCACCCCCAGCTCCACCAGGTGTTCCAGGTATCTGCGGGCGGTCACCCTGGAGACTCCGGCCGCCGTCCCGACAGCCTGCGCCGACATCCCCGCGGGCTGGCGGCGCAGCTCGGCGGCGACCAGGTCGAGGGTGTCGTGGGCCAGCCCTTTCTGCAGGTCAGAGCGGCCGCGCAGGGTGCCGAGCACCCGGTCCACGTCGCCCTGGCCGACGATCTCGCCGGCCTCCTCCTTGAACCGGGCATAGCCGGTCAGCTTCTCGTTAAGTGTCGCGAAGGTGAACGGCTTGAGCAGGTACTGGGAGATGCCCAGCGACACCGCCCTGCGCACCATGGCCAGATCGCGCGCGGAGGTGACGGCGATCACGTCGCACAGCAGCCCGCCCGCCCGTACGGCCCGGCAGACCTCCAGCCCGTGCATGTCGGGCAGGTACAGGTCGAGCAGGATGAGATCGACCGGCGTGCGCCGCAGGAACCGCAGCGCCTCCCCGCCCGACCGCACCACGCCCGCCACCTCGAAGCCCGGCACCCGGCCCACGTAGATGCGGTTGGCCTCGGCGGTGATCTCCTCGTCCTCGACCACCAGCACCGAGATCATCGGACCGGCTCCGGTACGGGCCGCGGCACGGGCAGCCGTACGGTGAACACCGAGCCGTCCACCTCGATCGTGCCGCCCAGCCGCCGCACCGCCTGACCGACCAGCGCGAGCCCCAGCCCGTGCCCGTCGCCCTTGGTGGTCCAGCCCTTCCGGAAGGCGTCGGGCGCGATCAGGCCGGGCCCGTCGTCGGCCACCCGGATGAGGAAGCCGTCACGGCCGCCCCGCAGCAGCACCTCGACGCGGGTGGCCGCGTCGATCGCGTTGTCGATGAGGTTGCCGACGATCGTCACCAGCTCCCCGGGGTCCAGGCCGAGGTCGTCCAGCTCGCTGTCCTGGCTGATCACCAGTTCGCTGCCGCGCTCGGCCGCCTCGGCGCTCTTGCCCAGCAGCAGCGCGGCCAGGATCGGCTCGCGCACCGCGCCCATCACCCGGTCGGTGAGCTCCTGCGCCGCCCGCAGCTCGGCGGTGCCGAACGCCACCGCCTGCTCGGTACGGCCCAGCTCCACCAGCGTGATGACCGTGTGCAGCTTGTTGGCCGACTCGTGGGCGGCCGACCGGAGCGAGTCGGCGAACCCGCGCTCGGCGTTCAGCTGCCCGGCGAGTGCCTGCAGCTCGGTGTGATCCCGCACGGTCACCACGGTGCCGAGCCGGCTGGCCGCGCCGTTGACGGCCAGCACCCGGTCGCCGACCAGGTGCACGCGCTCCTGATCCGTGTCGAGCACCCCCGACAGGCCCAGCTCGTCCAGGTGCCGCCCTTCGGCGTCGGCGGGCAGATCGAGCAGTTGCCGCGCGGCGTCGTTGCAGAGCGTCAGCGTGCCGTCCTTGCCGACCAGCAGCAGCCCCTCCCGTACGGCGTGCAGGACCGCGTCGTGATGCTCGTGGATGCGGCCCAGCTCGACCGGGCCGAGCCCGTGCGTCTGCCTGCGGAGCCGGGCGGTCACCAGCCACGTGCCGACGGCGCCGAGGGCGAGCCCGAGCAGGGCGATGAGCCCGGTCCAGACGAGCTGGCCGCGCAGCCTGGCGCTCACTCTGTCGACCTTGATACCCGCGCTGACCAGCGCCCGTATCGGGCCGTTCGGGCCGCCCGCGTGGACCGGGGCGACCGCCCGCACGGACGGGCCGAGCGTGCCGGTGTAGGTCTCCGTGAACGTCTCGCCGTGCAGCGCGCGGTCGATGTGGCCGAGGAACCGCTTGCCGATCTCCGCGCGGTTGGGGTGCGTGTAGCGGGTGCCGTCGGGCTTCATGATGGTGACGAAGTCGACGCCCGACTCGGCTTCCACCCGGTCGGCGTACGGCTGCAGCCGCGTGGTGGGGGACGGCTCGTCCAGAGCGGCCAGCACATCCGGCGAGGCCGCCACGGCGGCCGCCGCCGCTCTGGCCGCGCCCGCCGCCTCGGCGGTGACGAGCTGGTCGGCCAGCACGGAGACGAGCGTGGTGGCGCCCGCCAGCGTGACGGTGACCACGAGCAGTTGCAGGAGCAACATCTGCCCTGCCAGGCTCCAGCGGCGCATCGGGGACCTCTCAATGAACGAAACTTACGCAATAGTGACCTGGATCACCACGGACCGCATAGTCGCATAGTTAGCATTTTCACTCATAGCGACCGGAGACCCTCCATGCGTGATCGCACTCGCTATCTCTACCTGGCCGTCATCGTGGCGGTCCTGCTCGGGATCCTGGTGGGATTCGTCTGGCCGGACGTCGGCCAGGCGCTCAAACCGCTCGGCACCGGCTTCGTCAACCTGATCAAGATGATGATCAGCCCGATCATCTTCTGCACGATCGTGCTCGGCATCGGTTCGGTCACCAAGGCGGCCAAGGTCGGCAAGGTCGGCGGGCTCACCATCGGCTACTTCCTCATCATGTCCACGGTAGCCCTCATCATCGGGCTGCTGGTCGGTAACCTCATCGACCCGGGCTCGGGGCTGCACCTCACCGACGCCGCCAAGAAGGTCGCCGAGGGCGAGGCGGCCAAGGGGGGCGCCACCGGTTCGGCCGACTTCGTGCTCGGCATCATCCCCACCACACTGGTCTCGGCGTTCACCGAGGGTCAGACGCTGCAGACGCTGCTGGTCGCACTGCTCACCGGATTCGGGCTGCAGGCCATCGGGCCCAAGGCCGCGCCGATCCTGACGGCCATCGAGCACATCCAGCGGCTGGTGTTCCGCATCCTCGCCATGATCATGTGGGCGGCGCCGGTCGGCGCGTTCGGCGCCATCGCCGCGGTCGTCGGCGCCACCGGCATCGACGCCCTCAAGAGCCTGGCCATCATCATGATCGCCTTCTACATCACCTGCGTGCTGTTCGTCGGCCTGGTGCTCGGACCGCTGCTCTGGGGGGTGGCCAGGATCGGGCTCTGGCCGCTGTTCCGCTATCTGGGCCGTGAGTTCCTGCTGATCCTGTCCACGTCGTCGTCCGAGGCCGCGCTGCCGAGGCTGATCGCCAAGATGGAGCACCTCGGCGTGAGCCGTACCGTGGCGGGCATCACGGTGCCCACCGGCTACTCCTTCAACCTCGACGGCACCGCGATCTACCTGACCATGTCCACGCTGTTCATCGCCTCCGCCAGCGGGTCGCCGCTGCGGTTCGGCGAGCAGCTCGCGCTGCTGGCGTTCATGATGGTCGCCTCGAAGGGCGCGGCGGGCGTGACCGGCTCCGGGATCGCCACGCTGGCCGGCGGCCTGCAGTCGCACCGGCCCGACCTGGTCGACGGCGTCGGCCTCATCGTCGGCATCGACCGCTTCATGTCCGAGGCGCGGGCGCTGACGAACTTCGCGGGCAACGCGATCGGCACCGTGCTCGTCGCCACCTGGACGGGCGAGTTCGACAGGGCGCGGGCGGCCGAGGTGCTCGCCGGCAACGTGCCGTTCGACGAGGCGACGTTGCTGGACGAGGACGTACGACCCGAACCGCCCGCTGCGGACGAGAAACGAGAGATGACGGCGGTCTAGAGCTTGCGGCCGATGCCCGCGTAGCCCATCCGCGCCATCTCCTCATCGAGGAACTGTGTCTCCTGGGGGTCGTTGAACGGCCAGCCGATCTCCGGCCCCAGGCCACTGGCCAGCCCCGGCGGGATCAGCTCGAAGTCACCGAAGAACCGGGCGATCTCCGTGCCGGGGCGTGGGCAGAACGGCGCGTTGGCCTTCTGGTAGAACTCGCTGATCTTGGCCACCCGCTCCGGCACGACGTCGTTGCCGACGTGGGAGATGACCAGGTAGCTGCCCGGGGCCACCGCGTCGCGGTAGGTGGCGACGAACTCGTGCGGCTCGTCCTCGTCGGGCACCAGGTGCAGGAAGAACATCATGAGCACCGCTACCGGCTGGTCGAAGTCCAGCACGGACAGCACCTCGGGGTGCCCGAGGATCTTCTCCGGCTCGCGGCCGTCACCCAGCACCATGGTGACCTTCTCGGGGTCGGCCAGCAGGGCGCGGCCGTGCGCGGCGACCACGGGGTCATTGTCGACGTACACCACGCGCGCGTCCGGCGCGAACCGGTGGGCGACCTCGTGCACGTTCTCCGCGGCCGGGAGACCGGAGCCCAGGTCGAGGAACTGGGTGATGCCCTGACGGCAGAGGTATTCGACCACTCGCCCGATGAACTTGCGGTTCTGCCTCGTGCCCTCTCTGACCTCGGGTAACACGCTCATGACCAGTTCGGCGAGCTCCCGGTCGGCCTTGAAGTTGTCCTTGCCACCGAGGAAGTAGTCGTACATCCGCGCCGCGTTGGGGATGTGCGGGTCCACACCTTGCGGCGCTTGTTCCGTCATGTCCCCATGATCTCGGACAAAGGGCATGTAAATCCACCGGTTCATGTCACAAGGTGAGCAACCGGGGATGGATCGTGTCACACGGCGGGCAGCCTCAGGACGAAGCGGGCGCCGCCGCGGTAGTCCTCGACGCGGATCTCGCCGCGATGCGCCACCGCCACGTCGCGCGCGATGGCCAGGCCCAGACCGGTCCCGCCGGCGTCGCGGCTGCGGGCCGCGTCCAGGCGGGTGAAGCGCTCGAAGATGCTCTCGCGGTCCGTCGGCGCGATCTCCACGCCGTCGTTCTCCACGGCCACGACGGCCATGCCCGCCTCCCTGCTGACGACCACCCTGACGATGTTCTCGGCATGCCGCTGGGCGTTGTCCAGCAGGTTCGTCAGCACCCGGGCCAGCTGCATCCGTACCCCGTCCACCACGACGCTCTCGTCCAGCGCCAGCTTGACGGGCAGCGGGTCGTCGCGGCACGCCAGCTCGTCGCGGACCAGGGCCGCGAGGTTCACCCGCTCCTTCGCCACGTCCACGCGCGAGCCGATCCTGGCCAGCAGCAGCAGGTCGGTGACGATCGCTTCGAGCCGGTCGGTGTCGTGCAGCGCGCTGTCCACCAGGGCGATGAAGTCGGTGTCCTCGGGGTAGAGCTGGGCGCTCTCCAACTGCGCGCGCAGCGCCGCGATGGGAGTGCGCAGCTCGTGCGAGGCGTCGGAGGCGAAGCGGCGCTGCTGGCACGCGGAACGTTCCATGCGGGCCAGCGTGCCGTTGACGGACCGGGCGAGCTCGGCGACCTCGTCGTCCCCCGGGGGCTGGGTCACCCGGCGGCTCAGGTCGCTGGCGTTGACCTCGTCGAGTTCGGCCCGCATCGCGCCCACCGGCTGCAGTGCCCGGCCCATCACCAGCCAGGTCGCCCAGATGGCCAGGGCCATGAGCACGACGATCTGGGTGAACACCACGGTCTCCAGGATCGGCATGTCCAGTGCGCCCGGCGTGGTGCGCCCGGCGTACACGACGTTCGAGTTCGGCGCCGACGACACGCGGACGGCCGTCAGGTGGATGCACTGCCTCGGGAGGCAGTTGGTGGTGCTGATGACCCGGTTGTCGGGCGTGGGCCAGACGTCGCTCAGCGGCGGCAGGTTGCGGGCCGCGTCGCTCGTCCCGATCACCGCACCGCCCGGGGCCACGACCTGGATCAGGTCGACGTACGGGTCGGGCAGCGGTATCGCCGCGCCCAGAGGGAGATCGCGCCCGCGTGACTCGACCGCCACCTGTTCGGCGGCGTCCCTGGTCTTCTCCCACACGTGGGCCTCGATCACGGACTTGGCGACGATGACGCTGCCGACCCCTGCCGGGATCAGTACGGAGGCGGCTACGGCGGCCGCCACGATCGTGACGCGGCCACGGAGCGACCTCGCCCAGAGGCGTGACATTAAACGAGGCTACTAACGGTAAGTACCGCTATATGGCGATCAAAGGGAAAATTTCCCCCATGATCAGCCCGCGTGGGTCGTACGGCCCGCACAGCCGGCGAAGGCCGTACGGGCCGCGTCCGGCCTCAGCGCTGGAGCCACACCGTGGTGTCGGGCGGGAGGGTGCCGTCGGCGGCGAGCGGGCCGCTCGACAGCAGCACCTCGCCGGTCACCTCCACCGGCTCGTCGCTGGTGTTCAACACGACGACCAGGCCGGGCGAGCGCTCGATGGCCAGCACGTCCTTGGGGGAGTCGAGCCAGGCCAGCGTGCCGCCGCCGAGCGCCGGGTGGGCCTTGCGCAGGCGCAGCGCGGCCCGGTAGAGGTTCAGCGTGGAGCCGGGGTCGTCGTGCTGGACCTCGGCCGACAGCGGCGCCCACGAGTCGGGGATCGGCAGCCACGGGTCCCGCCAACCGTAGCCGGGAGCGGTGGTCCACGGGATCGGTACCCGGCAGCCATCACGGCTCTCGCCGCTGCGCCGGAACGCCGGGTCCTGCCGCAGCTCGTCCGGCAGGTCGAGCACCTCGGGCAGGCCGAGCTCCTCGCCGTTGTAGAGGTAGGCCGAGCCGGGCAGCGCCAGCATGAGCAGCGTGGCCGCCTTGGCCCGGGCCAGGCCGCCGTGCCGGGTGACGTGCCGGGGCTTGTCGTGGTTGGACAGCACCCAGGTGGTCGGCGCGCCGACCAGCTCCGCCTCGGCCAGCGCCTTCTCGATGACCGCGCGGAACGACTTGGCGTGGAAGTCGGCCAGCAGGAAGTCGAAGTTGAACGCCTGGTGCAGCTCGTCGGGGCCGACGTAGCGGGCCAGCCGCTCGGGCGAGGACACCCACGCCTCGGCGACGGCCATCCGCCCGCCGGGGTAGGAGTCGAGGATCGGCCGCCACTCGCGGTAGATCTCGTGCACGCCGTCCTGGTCGAAGTACGGCACGCGCTCGTCGCCGAGCATCTCGGCCTGGCGGCCCTCCTTCGGCCCCACGTCGGGCAGTCCGGCGGCCTTGACCATGCCGTGCGCCACGTCGACGCGGAAGCCGTCCACCCCGCGGTCCAGCCAGAACCGCAGGATGTCGCGGAACTCGGCCCGCACCTCCGGGTGCTCCCAGTTGAGGTCGGGCTGTTCGGGCGCGAAGAGATGGAGATACCACTGCCCGTCGGCCACCTGCGTCCAGGCGGGCCCGCCGAAGATGGACTCCCAGTCGTTGGGCTGGTCCCGGAAGATGTAGCGGTCGCGCAGCCCCGCCTGGAACCACGGGTGGCGGTCGGAGGAGTGGTTCGGGACCAGGTCCACGATCACCCTGATGCCCAGCTCGTGCGCGTCCGCGATCAGTCCGTCGAGGTCGGCCAGCGTGCCGAACATCGGGTCCACGTCACGGTAGTCGGCGACGTCGTAGCCGCCGTCTGCCATCGGCGAGGTGTAGAAGGGGCTCAACCAGATGGCGTCCACGCCCAGCTCGCCGAGGTAGCCGAGGCGCTCGCGCACGCCCGGCAGGTCCCCGATGCCGTCGCCGTTGGCGTCGGCGAAGCTGCGTGGGTACACCTGGTAAACGACGGCGTCCCGCCACCAATCGTCGTTGCCGAGCATTGCGGTCCTCCGGGGAAATGTCCGTGATGTCTGGTGCAGGATGGCCTGCGTGGTTCTGTGGGGTCAAGCGTAAGTTGCGGAAAGTTGCAGATAACACCGTACTTCTCCCGGGAGACCAGGTGGCGAGGTCAAGGGAGTATCCAGCGCATCTGGATCAGGTAACGCTCTTTCGCAAGTTCTTCCAATTCTTGCAAAGACTCGCTAACGTCCCGGAAATATAAGCCGCGAAAGCGGTCAATGCTCCCTCCGTGACCTCAGGAGGTCCCATGCGCAAGCGAGCTCTGGGTGTGGCCGCTCTCACGTCCCTGGCGTTGGCCGCCACGGCGTGCGGCGGTTCGCAGCCCGGCACCCCCTCCGCCGCCCCCAGCGGTTCCGCCGCCTCGGCCTCGGCCCCCGCCGCCGACAAGGGCAGCGGCAAGCTCGTGATCTGGGCCGACCCCAACCGGGTCAAGGCGCTCAAGCCCTTCGCCGACCAGTTCGGCACCGAGAACGGCGTGGCCGTCGAGGTGAAGGAGATCAGCAAGGACAACCAGCAGACCTTCCTCACCGCCTCCCAGCAGGGCAGCGGCCCGGACATCATGGTCGGCGCGCATGACTGGATCGGCAACCTGGTGCAGAACGGCGCCATCGACCCGGTCAACCTCACCGACGCGCAGAAGGCGGCGTTCCCGGAGATCGCCATGAAGGCGGTCACGTTCGACGGGCAGGTGATGGCCGCGCCGTACGCGGTGGAGAACATCGCGCTGATCCGCAACACCAAGCTCGCGCCCGAGGCCCCCGCGACGCTGGAGGACCTGGTCAAGCAGGGCAAGGCGCTCAAGGCGGCGGGCAAGGTCAAGGAGGTGCTCTGCCTGCCGGTGGCGCAGAAGGGCGACGCCTTCCACGTCTACCCGCTCTTCGCGGCGGGCGGCGGCTCACTGTTCGGCACCACCGCCTCCGGCGACCCGGACCCGAAGAAGGTGCTGCTCGGCTCACCCGACTCGGTCAAGGCGTTCGGCAAGCTGAAGGAGCTGGGGGAGAAGGGTGACGGCGCGCTCAAGACGTCGATCACCAACGAGAACTACGTCGCCAGTTTCGCGGGCGGCAAGTGCGCGTTCCTGATCTCCGGCCCCTGGGCCATGGGCGACGTGAAGAAGGGCGGCATCACCTACGACATCACGCCCGTCCCGTCGTTCAAGGACGGCAAGCCCGCCACGCCGTTCGTCGGCGTCCAGTCGTTCTTCGTGGCCTCCAAGGGCAAGAACAAGACCCTCGCGCAGGAGTTCGTCGCCAACTACGTGACCAACAAGGACGTGGCCAAGGCCCTGTACGCGGCCGACCCGCGGCCCCCGGCGCTGACCGAGGCGCTGCAGGAGGTCGGCGCGAGCGACCCCGACGCGGGCAAGTTCATGGACGCGGGCAAGAACGGCCTGCCGATGCCGGCCATCCCCGAGATGCAGGCGGTCTGGGAGCCGTTCGGCATCGCCGAGGCGGCGGTGGTCAAGGGCGGTGACCCGGCCAAGGCCGCGGCGGCCGCGCAGAAGGCCATCGACAGCTCGCTCAAGAACTGACGCCATGACCCTGGACGTGCGTGAGGCCCCGGGGGCGCATGCTCCCCCGCGGCCCCGCCGCGAGATCACCACGGCCTTCCTGGTGAGCAGGATCGCGGTGCTCGCGGTGGCGGCGGCGCTCCTGGTGTACGCGGCGCCGCCCCTGGTGGCGGCCGGGTCGTGGCCCGCCCTGGTGATCCTGGGCGGCGCCACGGCGGTGATCGCCTACCTCTATCTGACCCGCCGGTTCATCCCGGCCAAATACCTGATCCCCGGCACCCTCTTCCTGATCGCCTTCCAGGTGTTCCCGGTCCTCTACACGGTGAGCACGGCGTTCACGAACTTCGGCGACGGCCACCGCGGCGACAAGACGGCGGCCATCACGGCGATCGAGACGGGCTCCGTGCGGCAGGCGCCCGGCTCGCCCGAGTACAACCTGACCAGCGCGCTGAAGGGCGACAAACTGGTCTTCCTCCTGGTGGACCCGGAGACCAAGCAGGTCCAGTCGGGCGACCCGGCCGGGCTCGCACCGGTGACCGGCGCCCAGGTGGGCGTGACGGGCAAGGTGTTGCGGGCGCCCGGTTTCACCGTGCTGACGGCCCCGCAGGCGGCGGCCAGGGCGCAGCAGATCGCGGCGCTGGCCGTACCGACCCGCGGCGGGCTGATCAAGGCGAACGGGCTGAGCCGCGCGGTCGAGGGGCGGGCGGCGCTCGTCTACGACGCGCGCTGCGACTGCGTCCAGGGCGAGGGCGACCGGTGGACGGCCGACGAGGGGCAGGGCTACTTCGTCAACGCCAAGGGCGCGCACCTCGCGCAGGGCTGGCAGGTGAACGTCGGCTTCGCCAACTTCGCCCGGGTGCTGACGAACCCCACGATCTCCGGGTACTTCATCGGGGTCTTCGGGTGGAACGTGGTGTTCGCGCTGGCGTCCGTGGCCTCCACGTTCGCGCTCGGCATGGCGGTGGCGCTGGCGCTGCACCACCCGCGCATGCGCGGCACCCACGCCTACCGGATCGCGCTGATCCTGCCCTACGCCATGCCCGCCTTCGCGATGCTGCTGGTCTGGCGGGACATGTTCAACCGCGACTTCGGGCTGATCAACCAGCTCTTCGGGCTGGACGTCGACTGGATGGGGCAGCCGTCCACCGCCAGGCTGGCGGTCATCCTGGTCAACCTCTGGCTGGGCTTCCCGTACATGTTCCTGGTGACCACGGGCGCGCTCCAGGCGATCCCGCGCGAGCTGACCGAGGCCGCCGCCATCGACGGGGCGACGCCGTGGCACGGCTTCCGCAGGGTGACGCTGCCACTGCTGCTGGTGGCGCTCACGCCACTGCTGATCTCGTCGTTCGCCTTCAACTTCAACAACTTCAACGCGATCGCGCTGACCAGCGAGGGCGGCCCGTTCCCGGCGGAGAGCCCGCAGGTGGGGGCCACCGACCTGCTGATCACCTACACCTTCCGGCTGGCGTTCGGCACCTATGGCGCGCAGTTCGGCTTCGCCGCCTCGATCTCGGTGTTCATCTTCGCGATCGTGGCGCTCATCTCCGCGGTGGCCTTCCGCCGGACCCGTAAGCAGGAGGAGGTCTACGCATGAGACTCGCGCTGCGGCACGTGTTCGTGCTGGTGGTGTGCGCGTTCGCGGTGTTCCCGATCCTGTTCGTGTTCTCCGCCGCGATCAACCCGCTGGGCACGCTGGCCTCCACCGACCTGCTGCCGACCGGGGCCAGTCTGGGGAACTTCGCGGACCTGTTCACCTCCGACAGGTATCCGTTCGCCAGGTGGTTCCTCAACTCGACGTTCATCGCGTTGTCGTCGTCGTTCGCCAGCCTGCTGCTGTCGATGTTCGCCGCCTACGCCTTCAGCCGGATGCGGTTCCGCGGGCGCCGGGTCGGGCTGCTGGCGCTGCTGCTCATCCAGATGTTCCCGCAGTTCCTGGCCATCGTGACGATCTTCATGATCTTCACCAGGGTGACCGAGCTCTACCCGGCGTTCGGGTTCAACACCGTGTGGGGGCTCATGCTGCTCTATCTGGGCGGCGCGCTGGGCGTGAACACCTGGCTGATGAAGGGCTTCCTCGACACGGTCCCCAAGGAGCTGGACGAGGCGGCCACGGTCGACGGGGCCACGCACGCGCAGATCTTCTGGCGGGTCATCATGCCGCTGGTCACGCCGATTCTCGCGGTCACGGCGCTGCTGGCCTTCATCGGCACGATGAGCGAGTTCATCATGGCCAACGTCTTCCTGCGCGATCCCGAGAGCAAGACGCTGGCCGTCGGCATGTACGGGATGATCGCGGGGGACCAGCGGAACGCCAACTTCGGCATGTTCGCCGCGGCCACGCTGCTCACCGCCGTACCCACCGTCGGTGTGTTCCTATGGCTGCAGAAGTACATCGTCTCCGGGCTCACCGCCGGAGCCGTCAAGGGATAGGTCTCATTGCGCTTCCTCGGCGAGCCGCATCACGACGGCTCCGCTCTGTACGTCTCCACCCAGGCGCCGTCACCCGGCTCGACGGTGACGGTCCGGGTGCGGGCGCCCCTGTCCGCCGGGATCACCGGCGTGCACGTCCGTACGGTCCGCGACGGCGAACCCCGCTTCACCGCCGCGTCGGCCGACACGCCCGGCGCCATCGGCGAGTACGGCGGGTACGGCGAGACGGACGTCTGGTGGCGCGCGGACATCGTCGCCGCCAATCCGGTCACTCCTTACCGCTTCCTCTTGCACACCACGGGCGGGCAGGCATGGCTGACCGCGGCCGGGCTCGTCACGCACGACGTCACCGACGCCACCGACTTCCGGCTGGTCTGCCACGAGCCGCCGCCCCCGTGGCTGGCCGACGCCATCGTCTACCAGATCTTCCCTGACCGTTTCGCCAGGTCCAGGCCGATGCGGGAGCTGCCGGACTGGGCGCTGCCGCGGGACTGGGACCGCGATCCGGTCATCCCGTCGGGCCCCGGCACGTCCCAGCAGTTCTACGGCGGCGACCTCGACGGCATCGTCCAGCGGCTGGACCACGTACAGGCGCTCGGCGTGGACACCGTCTACCTGACGCCGATCTTCCCGGCCCGCTCCAACCACCGTTACGACGCCGCCGACTTCGACCGGATCGACCCGCTGCTCGGCGGCGACGCGGCGCTGCACCGGCTGGCCGGCGCGCTGCACGCGCGCGGCATGCGGCTGATCGGCGACATCACCACGAACCACTGCGGCCGCACGCACCCCTGGTTCACCGCCGCGCTGTCCGACCCGGGCGCGCCCGAGCAGGAGATGTTCTACTTCGATCCCGGCACCGGCGACTACGAGTCCTGGTACGGGGTCAAGTCGCTGCCCAAGCTCAACTGGGGCAGCGACCTGGTGCGTGCCCGGATACCGGCCGTACTGAAGAAGTGGCTGGGCCCGCTCGACGGCTGGCGCGTCGACGTCGCGAACATGACCGGCAGACACGGCCCCGACGACCACAACCACGAGATCGCCGCCCTGCTGCGGCGCGAGATCGGCCCCGGCGCGGCGCTCATCGCCGAACACTGCCACGACGCCTCACCCGACCTGGACCGCGACGGCTGGCACGGCACGATGAACTACGGCGGCTTCACCCGCCCCGTGTGGGCCTGGCTGCGCTCGCCCGAGCTGGAGCTGACGAACTTCCTCGGCGTGCCCGGCGGCGTGCCGTCGCGTGACGGGCTCCAGACGCACGCGACGTTCCGCGCGTTCGCCGCCCACCTGTCGTGGCGCTCACAGGCGAACTCATGGCAGCTCCTCGACTCGCACGACTCACCGCGCATCCGCACCGTGACCGGCTCGGCCGACCGCCATCTCGTCGCGCTCGGGCTGCAGGCCACGCTGCCGGGCACGCCGATGGTGTTCGCGGGCAGCGAGTACGGCCTGACGGGCGTGAACGGCGAGCACGCGCGTACCCCGATGCCCTGGGACCGGCCCGCCGACCAGGACCTAGCCACGCTGGCCTCCTACCGGGAACTGCTCGGGCTGCGCCGGGCCGAGCCCGCGCTGCGCCACGGCGGGCTGCGGTGGTTGCATGCCGATACCGACTGCCTGGTCTTTCTCCGGGAAACCGGCGCCGAGTCGCTGCTAGTGTGCGCGCGTAGGGCACCGGGCCGTGCCCTGCCGCTGCCCACCCGGGCGGCGGGTGTTTATAACGCTTCTGACACCGATGTGTTGCCAGGTGATGGCCCTTCGCTCCGTGTCTGGCGCCTCACGCGCTGACGCGCTAGCGTAAGCGCCCCATCGTTCAGATTTAAACTAGATAGTGGTGTGTTCGCATGAGGTTGCTCTCCGTGGCCGTCATCGCTTCACTCGTGCCCGCCCTGCCGTTACCGGCTCTCGGCCGTGCCGGCACCACCTACTACGTCGATTCGCGTGCGGGCGACGACTCGGCGGCGGGCACCAGCGCCACCAAACCGTGGAAGTCGCTCGACAAGATCGGCTCGGCCGACCTCAAACCCGGCGACGCGGTCAGCGTCAAACGTGGCAGCAAGTGGACCGGCTCGCTCACCCTCACCGCCAAGGGCACGGCGGCCAAACCCATCGTCATCCAGCCGTACGGGACCGGCCCCATGGCCAAGATCTCCGGCATGGACGGCAACTGCGTCGTCGTCAGCGGCGACCACTGGCGCATCAGCGGCGTGCGTGCCTCCCGCTGCCAGTGGGCGGGGTTCGAGCTGAGCGGCGACGGCAACGAGCTCGTCGGCGTGGGGGCCGACCACAACATCGCCGGCGTCCTGGTCACCCCCAGCGGATCCCGCAACATCATCAGGGACAGCAGGCTCACGGCCAACGCCCGGATGAGCGTGAACGACTCCGAACCCGACAACGACTCCGGGGCGTTCGGCATCCTGCTGAACGGCGACGACAACACGGTGACGGGCAACACCATCACCGGCAGCTACGCGCCGAGCGTCGACTACGGCTTCGACGGGGCCGCGGTCGAGATCTTCAACGGCGACCGCAACCTGATCACGCACAACACCGCCCGCGACAACGAGGCGTTCACCGAACTCGGCGCCCGCAAGGGGAGCACGGCCACCGGGAACGTGTTCGCCTTCAACGTGGTCACCTCCTCCCGCAAGAATGGATCGTTCCTGGTCACCCGAGGTCCCGAGCACGTCGTCGGCCCGGTCAGGGGCACCATCGCGGTGCACAACTCGGTCTACCTGCCCGGACGGGTGACGATCGGCTGGTCCTGCCACGGTGGCTGCTCGCCGTCGATACTCAAGCTGCGCAACAACGCGATCTCGGTCGGCGGCCAGGCCGGGTACGAGGACGGGAAGGGCGCCGACGACGCGGGCGGCGTTTATCGGGGGCGTACGTACGGGTTCAAGCTGGGGCCCAAGTCGGTGAAGGCGGACCCCCGCTTCGTCTCCCGTACGGACCTCCATCTGCGGCCCGGTTCTCCGGCCCTGGGCCACGGGATCCGGCTCAGCCCGGCGTGGTTCGGCCGGAGATCGTCCGGCACGGACCTCGCCGGCCTGCCCGCCGCCCCGAATGCCGGCGCCTACCAGCGGTGAAAACCCCCATGTGACCGCAGGCCCGGGCCCCCGCCCGGGCCTGCGGTCATTTCTGCGCGGGGTGCTTGTCCTGCCAGATCTCCACGCCCGCGTCGTCGTAGCCGACGACCTGGAAGCCCTCGCGGTAGATGTCGCCGGTACGGTCATACGTCCCCGCGAACAGCTTGACGTCGAGGTTCCACGGGTCCGGCTGGGTGTCGGCCGACACGGACCGGCCATCGGCGAAGATCAGGGTGACGCGGGCGGTCTTCGCGCTCGCGATGCCCAACCAGTGCTTGCCGTAGTCCCGCAGTTCCACGGGGTACTTGTTGCTGCCCAGATCGGTCATCAGGTGGCCGGCGTCGACGATATGCAGGCCGACGACCTGTCCGTCCAGCTTCCAGAGCAGCGTCTTGCCCGGCACCTCGTAGAGATCCACGGAGAGACCGCCCGGCATCCGCACGACGGGACCGATGGGCTCCGCCTTGGCCTCCGGGAAAAGGGTGGGTTTTCTGGTGAACCGTGACTTCGTCCGGCCCTCGGCGTCCGCGAACTCGAACGTCGTCACCGTCTTGCCCACAGGTGCGGACACGGTCCAGATGCCCTGGGGAGCCCCCTGCGGCCGGTGAATCGTACCGGTGACGCGGCCGCCACCCTTGATCACGGCGGTGACGCCGGCGACTTCGGCCGGCGCGGTTCCGTAGTACAGCACCACGCCCGTGGACGGCGCGGGAAGTGACTCGGTCGATCCCTGCTCAGTAGCCTTCCGGACGTCGAGCGGTTCGCCGCAACTCTCGTTGCCCCCGCCGTTTCTGCTTTCGTAGGCCCTGCAGAGGACTGTCCCCGTCTTCCCCTTGGCGTACCAAATGGTCAGGGGCCGCCCCTCGGACGGGTTGCCGATCATCAGGCGGTCGCCCAGCGGGGTCTTGTCGTCCATGACGCTCGGACGGCTGGTGCGCGTGTCGATGGTCCCGGTGGCGACGCCGTCGCCTTCCTTCCCGCCGGCGGCCGTCAGCGTGAGCGGCACCGCCACCGCGGCGACGGCCACCGCCGCGACGAGCGCCTGCCTGCGCGTCCTGCGCCGTCGCGACCGCGCCACGACGTGGGTACGCAGCTCGGAGGGCGCCTTCGGCGCGTGTTCGGCGGCGTGGCCGAGCGTCGTCCGCAGGCGGGATTCCAACTGATCGGTCATGCGGAGCTCCCGTCGATCTCTGAAGGGTGGGGTACGGCGGAACGGAGCTTGGCCAGCCCGAGCGACGCGTGGCTGCGCACGGTGCCCCGGGAGACGGCGAGCACGTCGGCGATCTCCGCGTCCGTCAGGTCCTCGTAGTAACGCAGCACGAGCACGGCCCGCTGCTTGCGCGGCAGGGCGCCGAGCGCCTGCCACAGGTCCTCTTCGACGCCGGAGGGCAGCACGTCGAGCTGGGCGGTCTCGGGGAGTGCCCAGTCGAGTCGCTCGCGCCTGCGCCGCCGCCAGATGCTGATGTGCAGCCTGGCCATGATCATCCTGGTGTAGCTCTCCGGGGCCTGCTTCTGGCGCACCCGTGGCCAGGCGCGATGCAGCCGGATCAGCGCCTCCTGGGTGAGGTCGGCCGCGTCGTGCGGGTTGCCGCTGAGTAGGAATCCGTAGCGCAGCAGGGCATCGGCCCGTTCCGCGACGAAGTCCTCGAAGCGGGATATTTCATCCAATGGCCTATGCCTTTCCTTGGTCCGTCACGAGATAGACGGACCAGGCGCCCGAACTGTTGAACGCGGCCCCACAACCGGCTCGGGTGTCACGGTGCGTGCGAGAATAGTGAAGAAACGTTTTCTCAGCCAGTTGCGGAGCTTGGATTCATGGCAGACGACCCGGCCGGGCGGCTCACGTACCGCAATCCCATCCTCAACGCCGACTGGCCCGATCCCGACGTCATCCGCGTCGGCGAGACGTACTACCTCGTCGCGTCGAGCTTCAACCGCGCGCCGGGGCTGCCCATCCTGCGCTCGCCGGACCTGCTGCGCTGGGAGCTGATCGGCCGCGCGCTGCCCGCCGTGCCGTCGGCGGAGCGGTTCCTGGTGCCCCGGCACGGCGGCGGGGTGTGGGCGCCCTCCATCAGGCATCACGACGGCCTGTTCTGGATCTTCTACCCCGACCCTGACCAGGGTGTTCACGTGCTGACCGCGGCGGACCCCGCGGGGCCGTGGTCGGAGCCCCACTTCCTGCTCCCCGGGCCGGGCGTGATCGACCCGTGCCCGTTCTGGGACGATGACGGGCGCGCGTGGCTGGTGTTCGGGTGGGCGAAGAGCCGCAGTGGCATCAGCAACCGGCTGTCGCTGGTGGAGATGACGCCCAACGCCCGCGAGATCATCGGCGCGCCCGTCACCGTGATCGAGGGGGACGACCTGCCCGGCTACTCGACGCTGGAGGGGCCCAAGGTCTACAAGCGCGAGGGCTGGTACTGGATCTTCGCTCCCGCCGGGGGTGTCGCGACAGGCTGGCAGTCGGTGTTCCGGTCGCGGTCGCTGGCGGGGCCGTACGAGGATCGGGTCGTCCTGGAACAGGGGGACACGCCGGTCAACGGGCCGCACCAGGGGGCGTGGGTGACCTCGCCGGAGGGTGAGGACTGGTTCCTGCACTTCCAGGACCGTGGGGTGTTCGGGCGGGTGGTCCACCTGCAGCCGATGCGCTGGGGGGACGACGGGTGGCCGGTGATGGGGTCGGGCGGACGTCCCGTTCTGGAGCACCTGGCACCGGCGCGCGCATCGGAGGCTCAGTTGGGCGAGCCCGGTGGGGAGCCGCGGCGGGACGACGACTTCCGCGCGGGGGAGCTCGGGCCGCAGTGGTACTGGCAGGCGAATCCGGTGCCTGGCGCGCTACGCCTGGACGGCGACGGTCACGCGAGACTGCGTGCTCTGCCGAACGACCCGGGCAATCTGCGGGACCTGCCACAGGTGCTTGGCCAGCAGTTGCCCGGCGTGGCCGCGCAGTTCACCACCACCCTCCGGTTGGCGGCGGATGAGGCGGGGACCAGGGCCGGGGTGGTCGTGCTCGGCGCCTGTTACGCGTATGTGGGGCTGGTTCGGGACGGCGACGGGGTCAGTGTCGAGGTTCGGACGTACGACGCGGGTGAAGAGGGTGAGGTGACGCGGTTCAGCGCGCGGCTGCCCGATGAGGCCACGACCGTCGGGCTGCGGATCGCCTCCGATGACGAGGGGATCTGCACGTTGCGGTTCCGCCATTGTGCCGAGGCCGGTGACGGTGATGGCTGGGTCACTGGCTTCGAGGGGTTCCGGGCGGAGCAGGGGCGCTGGATCTCGGCGGAGCTCGGCCTGTTCGCCACCGCCCCGCCTGGGTCGTCGGGCGAGGGCACGGCCGTCTTCGGCCCGGTGACCATCCGCCCCTGCTAGAGACCACCCTCCGCACGTCGGCCCTTCGCAGTACGGCCCGTCCAAACCGCAGCGCCGGAGCCCGATCTCCGTGGTCGTGTCAGGGAGCGGGGCCCGTGCTGCCGCGGATCTCGATGCGCGGGCGGAAGCTGAGGTCGTGATCCGGCTTCTCGCCGTTGAGCAGCGCGTGCAGCCGCTTCCACGCCTCCTCGCCCAGCTCGACGACCGGAACCGACGCGGTGGTCAGCGGCGGCGTCATGTACTTCGCGAACGGGATGTCGTCGAACCCGGTCAGCGACAACTGCTCCGGCACGCGTACGCCGCGCTCGTTCAGCGCACTGAGCAGGCCCATCGCCACCAGGTCGTTGAACCCGAGCACCCCGGTCGCCCCCGACGCGATCACCGCGTCCGCCACGGCGTGCCCATCCTCGAACGTGACCCCGCACGGGATGCCGGCCACGTCCGCGTCGGGATGCTCGGCGCGGAACCGGGCGAGCCCGGTGAGCCGCTGGGTGTTGGACACGCTGTCGGGATTGCCCTCCAGGTAGGCGATCCGGCGGTGGCCGAGCTGGTAGAGATGCCGGGCGAGCGGCTGGATGCCCGCCTCGTAGTCGGCGGTGAGGGTCGGCGCCAGGACGTACGGGCTCTCGCGGTTGATCAGCACCACCGGCGCCAGCTCGGGCAGCAAGACCCTGAGCTGGTCCTCCGGCATCCTGGGCGCGCAGAGCACGATCGCGTCGCAGCAGCGGCGTGTCTCCAAGGCCAGGGTGCTCTCCTCGCCGGCCGTCTCCAGCGAGTCGGCCACCAGTACGTGGTAGTTGTCCTTGGCGGCGGCACGGGTCAGGCCGCGCAGCACGCTCTGGAAGGTCGGATTCTCCAGGTCCGGCACCATGATGGCGACCCGCTGGGTGCGGCCCAGCACGAGCGAACGCGCCAGCGGGCTGGCCGAGTAGCGCAGCTCGGCCGCCACGGCGCGGACTCGCCCGGCGATCGCCGGGTCCACGTGGTGGTTGCCGTTCATCACCCGGGACACCGTCGAGATGGAGACTCCGGCCTGTTTCGCGACCTCGATAATGGTCACCGGCCGGCCGCTTGCGCCCCTGGCCATGCGCCGTCCTTCGGGTAACTCGCTGGGAGCGGCTCGGGAATGTGGTGGGGAAAACCTTTTTCAAGAATGATATCCGCAGCCGGGGCAGTCTGTCGCCGCCTCCTGGTCAGTGTCCGGAGGTTCCTCGCCGGCGAAGGCTGCGGTCATACATGATTTATGGATGATGAGGATCGAGACGCCATGGGGACCTTGGGAGGCTGCGCCGCTTGGCGAGGTCGTCGCGCTGATGCGTGGGCTGGCGGTGCCGTGGTGGGTGGCCGGCGGGTACGCGATCGAGCTGGCCGTGGGCCATGCGTATCGCGAGCATGGGGACGTGGACATCGCGCTGCTGCGCCGGGACCAGCTCGCGATGCGGCGGCTGTTGGACGGCTGGGACGTCCACGCCGCGGTCGTGCCCCAGACGCTGCGGCCATGGGCGCTGGACGAGGTGCTGCCCGAGCAGGCGCACGACATCTGGGTACGCGAGCATCCGGACGGGCCATGGCGGTTCCAGCTCATGCTGGACGAGGCCGACGGCGAGGAGTGGACCTACCGGCGCGACCCTCGGATCCGGCGCCCGCTGGCCGGGCTGACCGTGGAGGAGGACGGTTTCCACCGGCTTTCCCCCGAGGTGCAGCTGCTCTACAAGGCCAAGGGTGTGCGGCCGAAGGACGAGGCCGATTTCGAGGCGGTCCTCCCGGTGCTGAGCGACGGGCAGCGGCGCTGGCTGGAGGAGGCCCTGGAGATCGAACACCCCGCACATCCCTGGCGCGCGCGCCTGCGCAAGGGAGTGTTCGACAGTTAAAGGGCGATGGTGACACCTGCCAGGCAGCCGATCTCCTCGGCAGCCGACGATTGTCAAGGGCCGGCCGTTACCCCGGCCGCGTGTTCCAGGATGCGCTCGTTGACCAGGTCTGGCACGTCCAGGGCGATCGCGTGCCCGGTTCCCGGCACGAGTTCGACTTCGGCGGCGGGCAGCACCTGGGACAGCCGACGGGCGACGGCGGCCGAGTCCTGCATGGTGCTGTGCTTGCCGAACAGGATGCGCGTCGGCGCGGTCACCGCCCCGAGTTCGTCGTCGGTCAGCGGGACCATCGCGGGCTGCCCGCCCTCGTATAGATATGTGCCGGTAATGGCTACCTTGACATCCTCTGCCCGGTTGATCGAGTCGCTGTACAACAGCTTCGCCAGCGGGCGGCGCAGGAGGGGTGGCAACAGCATGCCGATCCCGCACCCGATCCCCCACGCGTAGTGGGAGAAACCGGCCACGCGGAAGGCGGCCGGGTCGAGCAACGTCATCCCGGCCACCCGTTCCGGCGTGTGGATCCCCTGAACCAGAGACATGTAGCCGCCGTAGGAGAAGCCGACCAGGTAGACGTGGGGGACCCCGATGCCGTCGAGGACCTCGCGGATCCAGTGCGCAAGATCCTTGGTGTCGCGCAGCGGCGCCGTCTGGTGGCTGCGGCCCGCCGTGCCGAGGGGGTCGACCAGGTAGACCGGGTGGCGGGCGCCGACAGGGCCGCAGGCGTGGATCCAGCCCAGCGAGTTGCCGCCCATGCCGGGCAGGAACATCACCGGCAGCCCTTCGGCCGCGCCGGTGCGATAGAGGCGGGTGGTGCCGTAGCCGGTGGGGACGTCGAGCGGCTCCAGGGGCACGGGCCAGTCGCGGATCACGGCGTCATACCCCGTGAAGTAGCGCTGCGCGGCCCGGTCGCTGCGGAAACGGCCGATAGGGGAACGTGCCTTCATGGTACGAACGTATCACAGTCATGATACGGTCGTATCATGGCGGGGTGCCGACGAACGTGAACCACGAAGAACGCCGCCACCAGATCGCCGAGGCCGTCGTACGCATCGCCGCCTCGCGCGGCCTCCAGGCGGCCAGCATGCGTGAAGTCGCCGCCGAGGCGGGCGTTTCACTGCGGCTGGTGCAGTACTACTTCCACACCAAACAGGAGCTGCTCTCCTCGGTGCTCGCCTACCTGGGCGAGCAGCTCGGCCGGAGGATGACGCGCGCGGTGGCCGCACATGGCGAGCCCGCGTCCCCCCGGACCTTCCTGTACGCGGCGTTGACCGCACTCCTGCCCACCGACGAGGAGAGCCGTCGCATCGTCCTGGCCTACACCGCGCACTTCACACTCGCCCTCACCGACTCGGACCAGGCGGCGGCCGGCCTGTCCTACGCCAACGCCCTGCGCGACCTCGTGGCGCAGCGGTTCGGCCAGGCCGAGGTGAGCGGCCACCCGGGCGCCAAGGCCGCCGTGGCACTCGCCCTGGTGTCCGGTCTGCAACTGAGTGTGCTCGCCGGTCAGTACACGGGCGAGGAGGCGGTGGCACTGCTCACCGCCCACCTCGACGAGGCGTTCCGCTAGGGAGCATCCGACAAACGATCAACGTTCACGGTTGACCGGTCGGTCGTGATGCGACGTGGCATCGGCAAGCTGAGGCAAGAGGGCCGGTCAGCCGCGGGCGAGGACGGCGCGGGCGGCCGCGAGCTGCTGATCCTTGGTCGCCTGCAGCGCCTGGAACTCGGTGGGGTGAGCGCTGATGGCGTCGTCCTGGATGCGTTTCTCCGCGGCGGACCAGATGGTGACGAGGCCGGTCTTCACCTTGCACCGCACGTCCGCCTGCGCCGCGCGGATCTCCTCCTGGGAAGCGGGACCGGCCTTCATCCACCGCTGGTCGGTGATGGCGGCGAGCGGATTGGCGTACTGCCGGCCTTGCTCTCGCATGCACGTACTCCAGGCCTGGAAGACCTGGACGACCTTGGGATCCCGCTGGGACTGCTCGAAAGTCTCCGAGATGAG
This sequence comes from Nonomuraea sp. NEAU-A123, assembly GCF_018603905.1. GTDB lineage: Bacteria > Actinomycetota > Actinomycetes > Streptosporangiales > Streptosporangiaceae > Nonomuraea. The sequence goes on along the minus strand of NZ_JAHFZZ010000019.1, from coordinate 107,040 downwards.
CCTGTTGAACAGGGCCCCGTCGACCTGCGGGGTGCCCTGTTCCAGGTGAGCCCGCGCCTGCCCAAGGCAGCCGTCCTTCTCGCCGGACGCGGCCCGCTGTTCCTTCGCCGACAGGCTCCGCGCACGGCTGTCGCGTGCGGCGGCGCGCCGGGCCACGGTAGGGCGGTCCGGCGGGGCGTGATAGCCGAAGAGGCGGGCTATCTCCGGTTCGACGACACCGTAGCGGCGGCGGTTCTGCGGCTCCAGGTCCTCCGCCGCGCTCGGCGGCAGCACCTTCCACGCCATGCCGAGCTGCCGCATGCAGCCGCCGACGAGGAGCTCCTCGGCGCGATCAAGGATGCTGATGTCCGACGCGGAGAAGTTGTACCGGTCGAAGGGGATCGAGAGCTCGCGCGCCTCCACCCCCGGCGGCGGCACCGGAACCTGCGGCTCCGTCGCCGCCGCCGTCGAACAGGCGGCTGTCGCCGCGGTCAGGAGGACCCCGACCGCTCCCCACAGCCGAACAGACACGCTGATTCCTTCGGTCGGCCGCGGGCGGGTGCCGGGCGCGTTAGCTGGCCTTGATGCACCTAGTTGTCGATCTGGTCACACCACTGTTCGGGGCTTACACCTTGATGTACTTGATGGAGCTGGTCTTGTTGTCGAACCCGTTGTTCGTCAGGTCGGCGTCCTCGGAATGCGGGCTTGCCGCGTAGCCGTACGCGCCGGAGCAGTTGGCGGAGTCGTAGAACTGCACCCTGGCACCGCTGTTGTTCCTCATGGAGCTCGCCTTGTTGTTCACGGTGAGCGAGTTGTAGCACACGTAGCCCTCGAACATGAACTCCTCTTCTGCGCCCGCCCAGTAGTCGTTCTCGTACAGGCAGAGGCCCAGCACGCAGGTGCTTAATGCTTGACTCGTCTCGGCCTGCGCGGTGGAGCCGACCCCCACCAGGCTGGCCAGGACCAGCGCCACCACACCGGCGCTGCGCACCGTCGCTCGCTTCATGGACACCTCATTCTCGTGGCACCGAAATTGTTAAGATCATAGTCAGATCCCGCCAAAGCCCGGGCCGTCTGTGTGGATCCCGCCGGCGGGCCGATTTGACCCGGCATCCGCCCCTCCATGGTGTGCCTGGCGATCAGGACGTCAGGCGATCGCCTCCAGCCCCGCGACGACGCCTCCGGTCAGCAGCCCGCTTACCGACCCGCTTACTGACCTGCGCACCGACCGGCCCGCCGACCGGCCGCATGTCGAGGCCGCGCGTATCGACGAGTAGCCCGCTACGGAGCCGCCGGCGGAGGGACTGCCTGCGGAGACATCGGATGCCGAGGCGTCGGATGCCGAGAGGTCGGATGCCTGGAAACCGGGCGGCGGAAAGCCGGATGCCGGGAGGTCGGGCGTTGGGAAGCTGGGCGGCGGGAAGGGTCTGGCCGCCGAAAGTCGGCCGTACCTGCGGCGGATCAGCGAGGAGGCCACGGTGGAGCCGCCGGACGTGCTGTTCGAGTCGGTGGTGACGATGCTGTTGGCCGGTATCGAGGCGGCCCTCCTCCGTCCGGCCCGGGACGCCGACGCGCCGCTCTGACGCCAATCGGCCGCCTTGACGTCAAGGCGGCCGATTGGCGTCCCTCCAGGGGGCGCCGGTCAGCTGTCCGTGGTTCTGGCGCCGGTGTGGCAGCTGATCTCCATGCCGTCCTCCACCGGAAAGGCGACGCTGACGTACCCGTTCGCCGGATCGCGTACATAGTCCAGATAGTCGGCCATGGTGGGAAAGGTGATGTCGTCGGCCACCACCAGCGCCCCCGGCGACAGCCGAGGCTCCAGCAACCGCAGAACCGGCAGGCACAGCTCCTTCCACCCGTCCAGCAGCACCAGGCCGATCGGTCCCGGTACGTCGGCGAGAGTGTCCAGGGCGTCGCCGGCCAGGATCGTCACCAGGCCGCCGAGACCGGCCTCATCCAGGTTGGCCCGTGCGGCGGTGATCTTGGTCGTGCTCATCTCAGTGCTGAACACCTGGCCCGTGCCGTTGTCCGCGACCGCGGCGGCCAGATAGAGAGTGGAGATCCCGTACGAGGTGCCGAACTCCACGACGGTCTCCGGACGACCGGCCCGGACCAGCGTGTAGAGCAGGTCGCCACCCCGCGCGGAGATCGGCAAGTAATGGGCCGCCAAGGCGTCGGCGCGCTCCTGCGCGGTGGCGGTCGCCAAGGAGCCGCCGGGGATGGGGCCGTGCGGCGTGTCGTCATCGCGATCCGCCGCGGTGAACAGCCGGTCGAGAACGGTGCGGACCAGCGGAGAGTGCAAAGTGTTGGGCATGGCCAAAAGACTAGACTGACCGTTGCGTCTTGTCTACTGCGGAGGTGTGTGGTCGTACGATCGGGAATGTGGAGAAGCGTGAGCTGGGCAGGACGGGCAGGCAGGTCGGCGTGGTCGGCCTCGGGGCGTGGCAGTTGGGCGCCGACTGGGGTGAGGTCGGGGAGGACGAGGCGCTGGCGACGCTGCACGGCGCCGTTGACGCCGGGGTGACGTTCATCGACACCGCCGACGTGTACGGCGACGGGCGCAGCGAGCGCATCGTCGGCCAGCTGATCAAGGAACGGCCCAGCCTGACGGTGGCCACCAAGATGGGCCGCCGGGTGCCGCAGGAGGTGTCGGCCTACACCCTGGACAACTTCCGGGACTGGAACGACCGATCCCGGCAGAATCTCGGCGTGGACACCCTCGACCTGGTGCAGCTCCACTGCCCGCCGACCCCCGTCTATGCGGACCAGGCGGTCTACGACGCGCTCGACACCATGGTCGAGGAGGGCAGGATCGCCGCCTACGGCGTGAGCGTGGAGACCTGCGCGGAGGCGCTGACCGCGATCGCGCGGCCGAACGTCGCCAGCGTGCAGATCATCCTCAACGCCTTCCGGCTGAAGCCGCTGGAGGAGGTGCTGCCGGCGGCGATCAAGGCCGGGGTCGGGATCATCGCCCGCGTTCCGCTGGCCAGCGGGCTGCTGTCGGGCCGGTACGACGAGCACACCCGCTTCGCCGACGACGACCACCGCGCGTACAACCGGCACGGAGAGTCGTTCGACGTCGGCGAGACGTTCTCAGGCGTCGACTACGACACCGGGCTGCGGGCCGTGGCGAGGCTCAAGCCGCTGGTGCCGGAGGGGATGACGACCGCCCAGTTCGCGCTGCGGTGGATCATCGACCAGCCCGGCGTCAGCGTGGTGATCCCGGGGGCCCGCGACGCGCGCCAAGCCGCCGCCAACGCCGCCGCGGCCGGGCTCCCCGCGCTCACGGAGGAGACCCGGGCAGCGGTCACCGCCGTCTACGACGAGCTGATCCGCCCCCAGGTCCACCACCGCTGGTAACAAACCACCGCTCTTCGGAAACCACCGCTCTTCGGAAACCACCGCCGCCCGGACCTCTGCGGCTCGGACCCCCGCAGCTCGCTGCCGGAGCCCGAAGAGCGGAGGCTCAGGCCGCGGGAGCACGGCGAGCCCAAGTACGGGCCGCGAGCAGACCGCGGAAGCACGGGCCGCTGGTGTGCGGTCGTGCGGGCAGGGGCCGAGGATTACTGCTGGCCGGGACGGCGGGCCGGGGTCGGGGCGGGGCCGGCCGTGCCGTCCGCGAAGCGGCCCGGCCGGAACGTCGCCAGCAGCGCCGACTCCTCGCCGAACAGCTCGCCCGACACCTCCTCCATCAGCAGCGGCGCCAGCGTGACCCCGCTGTGCGTGGCCACCGTGTACACCCGCCGCCCCCCATCCGCGAACCCGGCCACGGCCAGCCCGTCGCCGGGCATCGCCCGCTGGCCCACGACCGCGCGCTCCACCGTCGCGCCCTCGGTCGCGCGCAGCACGTTCGGCAGCAGCCCCATGATCTCGTCCAGGACCTCGCCCGGCACGTCGGCCGCCGGGTCCGCCCGGTCGTCCAGGTGCAGGGACTGCAGCAGCACCCGGCCGCCGCCGTCGGGCCGCAGGTTGAGCCCGGCGGTGGTGAGCACCCGGGACAGCCGGGCGGGCAGCGGCGCGGTGGTGACCAGGAACCCGTTGGTGACCTTGCCGGACACCGCCGGATCCAGCATCGGGAGGTCCACCCCGGCCAGCGCCGCGACCCCCTGCGTCCAGCGTCCGGCGCAGGTGACGACCACGTCGCAGGCGAAGGTACGCCCGTCGGCCAGCGTCACCTTCGCGCCCGACGCCGTCGTGTCGATGGCGGTGACCTCGGCCCCGCACTCGATCGTGGTCCCCCGGTCCCGCGCCTCGCCGAGCAGCCGCCCGAGCAGCCGCGTCGCCTGGACGTAGGCCTCGCCGGGGAAGAACACGTACTCGGTGCCGGCCGGCGGCGGCACCAGGTCGGGCTCCAGGGCCAGCGCCCGGCGGGCCGTCACCCGCTCCACCGGGTAGCCCATGCCGATCAGCCGCTGTACGCGGCTCTCGAGCAGCTCGCGATGCTCGTCGCCCACGGCGTACTCGAGGTTGCCCGTCGGGAAGAACCAGTCGCCCGAGGAGCCCGCGAGCTGGTGGTGCGCCCACACGGCGGCCTGGTTCAGGTCGAAGTACTCCTTGGGCGTCTTGTTGTTGGCGTTGATCCACGCCACCGACGTGGAGGTCGTACCGGATCCCGGTGTACGTGCCTCCAGGACGGTGACCTGCGCGCCGCGCCGGGTGAGCCCGGCCGCGATCGCGGACCCGACCACCCCCGCACCGATGACGATGGCTCGCACATTGACTCCTCTCGGTTGGGGACGGCTCAGCGGTGCTGTTCGGCGTCGGCGCCGAACAGCCGGGCCACGCCGACGAAGCGTTCGATCACGACGACCGCTACCGCGGCGAACAGCACCATCAGCGTGCCGATGGCGGTGACCGTGGGGTCGTAGTCGTACTGCATGTAGTTGAAGATCCGGACGGGCAGCGTCTGCAGGTCGGTGGTGACCACGAACAGCGCCACGGTGAGGTCGTCGAAGGAGGTGATGAAGGCGAAGAACGCGCCTCCGATCAGCGGCCCTCGTACGGCCGGCAGCGTTACGTGCCAGAACACCAGGAACGGCGCCGCGCCGAGCCCGGCGGCGGCCTTCTCGGCCGAACGGTCCAGGCCCGCCAGCCCGGCGAGCACGAGCCGCACCGTGTAGGGGACCGTGAGCACCAGGTGGGCGAGCAGCAGGGTGAACGCGCTGGAGGCCAGCCCCATCTGCGCGAACCACTGCAGCAGCCCGATGCCGAGCACGATCGTGGGCACCGCGAACGCGCCGGACAGCACCGCCTCGAGGGCGCCCCGGCCGGGGAAGCGGTGCCGGTGGATGGCCAGCCCGCAGGCCAGCCCCACCACGGCCGACACCGCGGCCGCGGCCAGGGCCACGCCGGCGCTGAGCGCGAAGGAGGACAGGAACTCCTCCTTCCGGAAGACTTCCGCGTACCAGTGCAGGGTGATTCCCTGCGGCGGGAAGGTCACGTACCTGGTCGTGGTGAGCGAGGAGGCCACGGTGACCAGCACCGGCGCCACCAGGAACAACCCGACGAGAGCCGCGAACACCCGGCCGAGCAGCCGCGTCATCCGAACACCACATCCCCGTTGCCCCTGCGCAGCAGCCGCGCGTAGCCGAGCAGCAGCCCGGTCGTCACGACCACCAGCACGAACCCGATCGCCGCCGCGTACGGCCAGTCGAGCGTGGTCGTGGCCTGCGTGTAGACGAAGTACGGCATGAGCTTGACCTTGGGCCCGCCGAGGATCGCCGGGGTGACGAAGCTGGAGGCGGTCAGGCTGAACACGATCATGGCTCCGGCCAGCATGCCGGGCGCCGACAGCGGCAGCGTGATCCGCCAGAAGCAGGTCCAGGCGGGCGCCCCGAGCCCCTTGGCCGCGGGCACCAGCGTCGGGTCGATCCGGTCGAGGCTGCCCATCAGCGGCAGCACCATGTAGGCCAGCATCACGTGCACCATGCCGATGAGCACGGCGGTGTCGTTGTAGAGCAGTTGCGGTGGGGTGATCCCGATCCATTTCAGGACCGAGGCCACCGGCCCGTTCGGGCCGAGCACCACCAGCCAGCCGTACGCGCGGATGACCATGCTGATCAGCAGCGGCGACAGCAGCAGCAGCGCCAGCCAGTTACGCACCCGCGGCGAGCGGCCGCGCAGGTAGAGCGCGAACGGGTAGCCGATGAGCAGGCAGCCGATCGTGGTCATGGCGGCGACCTTGAGCGTGTTCCACAGGACGCCCCGGTAGAACGGGTCGCCGAGGAAACGTTCGTAGTTGCCGAGTGTGAAGGCGCCCGTCTGCGTCCTGAAGCTGTTGGCCACCAGGGTGAACAGCGGCGCGATGAACAGCAGGGCGAAGATCGCGATCGCCGGCAGCGCGAGCAGCAGGCCCGTACGCCAGCGGGAGCGGCTCAGCGCGCCGTCAGCGACGCGTCCGACGGCCGCCATGCGCAGGTCACCTCCGCCCCGACCTCGGGTACCTCGGCGTCGAACGGCAGAGCCGCCGTCACCGTGCCCGCCTGGGTGGTGACCACGCACCGGATCCGGGAGCCGAGAAAGCGGGTCTCCCGGACGCTGCCGGTCAGGCCGTTCCCGCCCGCACCAACGCGTACGACCTCCGGACGTACGTAAACGCGCACGTCAGCGCCTTCGGCCGGCGGCTCGCCGACCGGTGTGGCGGCAACGGTTACGCCCGCCACCCGGCAGGCGTAACCGTCGGCGGCGGGCCCGGCGGCCGTGCCGTCCAGCGCGTTGACCTCGCCGATGAACTGGGCCACGAAGTCGGTGCCGGGCCGCAGGTAGATCTCGCTCGGCCGGTCGAGCTGGTGGATGACGCCGTCGGCCATGACCGCGATCCGGTCGGAGACGGCCAGCGCCTCCTCCTGGTCGTGGGTGACCAGGATGGTCGTGGTCCCGATGCGCCGCTGGAGCGCGACGACCTCCTCGCGCAGCCGCACCCGTAGCTGGGCGTCCAGGTTGGAGAAGGGCTCGTCGAGCAGCAGCAGATCGGGCTGGATGACCAGGGCCCTGGCCAGCGCGGCGCGCTGCTGCTGCCCGCCGGACAACTGCCGCGGGTGACGCCCGGCCATCCCGCCGAGGCCCACCATCTCGATCACCTCGTCGACCTGCCGTCTGCGCTCGGCCGCCGCGACCTTGCGCATGCGCAGTCCGAACGCGACGTTGTCGGCGATGGTCATGTGCGGGAACAGCGCGTACGACTGGAAGACCATGCCCATCGAACGGCGGTGCGGCGGCGTGCCGGTGATGTCGCGGCCGTCCACCTCGATCACGCCGCCGTCGGCGGTCAGGTGCCCGGCGACCATGTTCAGGGTGGTGGTCTTGCCGCAGCCCGAGGGCCCGAGCAGGGTGAGGAACTCGCCCGGCTCGGTCTCCAGGTCGACCGCGGAGACGACCTCCTTGCCGCCCAAAGACTTGCGCACGCCGTCCAGGCGCAGTCGTCCCCGCCGCACGGCCGTCCCGGCGGGGGCTTCGGTGGTGCTCGTGCTCATGACTGCTCGACCTCCTTCGTCCATCGATCGGTCCAGGCGGCGCGCTCGCCGTTGACGGTGGCCCAGTCCAGCGGGGTCATCTCGGCCGCCTGCTTCGAGCCGACCACCCGCGCGGCCAGCGCGGGGTCGAGCGTGGCGTCGGAGACGGTCGGCCCGTCGTAGCCCTCGGCCGCCAGCTTCCGCTGGATGCCCGGCTCCAGCAGGGCGTTGACGAACTTCTGCGCCAGCTCGGCGTGCGGTGCCTTGTTCACCACGTTCGCGGTGGCCAGCAGGGGGATCGCGCCCTTCTCCGGGTACACGAACGTGATCGGGAAGTTCTTGTCGGCCAGCGTCTCCACGCGCGAGCCGCCCCACACCGTGGCGACGGCCTGCCCCTGCAGGAAGTAGTTGGACACGTCGGCGGTGGTGTCGAAGGTGAAGGCGTTGGCCGCCACCTTCTTCACCCCGGCGAAGCCCGCCTCGACCGAGCCGTCCCCTTCGCGGGCGGCGAGCATCAGCGCGCCCACGCCGTAGGTGTTGCTGATCGACGGCAGGACGACCTTGCCCTTGAGCTTGGGGTCGGCCAGGTCGGACAGCCGCTTCGGGGCGGGCAGCCCGTTCTTCGCGTACCACTCGCTGTTGTAGGCCAGCCCGGTGGCGGTCATCGCGAACCCGACGCCCACGTCCTGCGGCAGCCGGGCCACCTTCTCCACCTTGGGCAGCCGGGTGACGGCCGCGGGGTCCAGCTTGGCCAGCAGCCCGGCCTGCACCGCCTGGGCCTGCGGTCCGTCGTCGATCAGCGCGACGTCGATCTGTGGGGCGTCCTTCTGCGCCTTGAGCTTGGCCACCGTGTCGGTGGAGCTGCCCGCGATGTAGGTGACCTCGCACCCGCAGGTCTTCTCGAAGCCGGGCATGACGGCCTGCTCGAAGGCCTCCTGGTACGAGCCGCCGTACCCGGCCACCACGAGCTTGCCCGCTCCGGCGGACGTGGCGGTGGGCGGGGCGCAGGCCGCCAGCGCGGTCAGTGCCAGCGCCGCGAGCAGCCCGTGTGAACGGGAAATGGTCACGAGGTCTCGATCTCCTTGTTCCAGCGGTCGGTCCACGCCGAACGGTTCTTGTTGATCGTCGGCCAGTCGAGCTTGCGCAGCTCACCGGCGTGTTCCTGACCGACCACGCGCTCGGCGAGCGCGGGATCGAGCGTGACGCCCTTGACGGTCGGGCCGTTGAAGTTGACCTCGGCCATCAGCTTCTGCGCCGCCGGGTCCAGCAGCGTGTTGACGAACTTCTGCCCGAGGCCGGCGTGCGGCGCCTTGTTCACCACGTTGACCGTGGCGATCAGCGGCAGCGCGCCCTCCTCCGGGTAGACGAACGCGATGGGGAAGCCCTTCTTGGCCAGGAGCTGCACCCGCGAGTTGCCCCACACGGTGGCCACGGCCTGCCCCTGGAGGAAGTAGTTGGACACGTCGGCGGTGGTGTCGAAGGTCACGGCGTTGGCCGCCACCTTCTTCACCCCCGCGAAGCCCGGGTCGATCGCCGATTCCGAGCCGCCGCCGACCTTGGCGGCGATCAGCAGCGCGCCCAGGCCGTACGTCTGCGTGATGGACGGCATGACGAGCTTGCCCTTGAGCTTGGGGTCGGCCAGGTCGGCCAGCCGCTTCGGCGCCGCCAGGCCGTTCTTCTTGAAGTAGTCGGTGTTGTAGGCGATGCCGGTGGCGTTCAGCGAGAAGCCCACGCCCACGTCGTCCGGCAGCCGGGCGATGTCGATGACGTTCGGCAGGTTCGTCACGGTCTTCAGGTCCAGCTTGGCCAGCAGGCCGGCCTGTACGGCCTGGTTCTGCACGCCGTCGTCGATCAGCGCGACGTCGATCTGCGGGGCGTTCTGCTGGGCCTTGAGCTTGGCCACCGTGTCGGTGGAGCTGCCGGCGATGTAGGAGACCTCGCACCCGCAGGTCTTCTCGAAGTCGGGGATCACCGACTGCTTGAACGCCTCCTCGTACGAGCCGCCATAGCCGGCCACGACCAGGGTGCCGGGGGCGGCGGACGGGACGGGGGCGCCACAGGCGGTGAGGCCGAGAGCCCCGGCCAGGCCGACGACGGCCAGGGAGCTGCGTGTCATTGGGGCGGGGCGCAGGCCGGGCAGCCTGGTGCCGATGACGGCGACAGAGGTCATGAGGAGTCCGATCCTGGGCATGGCGAAGCCCCAAGTCGTCGGGGGCGGGGAACGGTCAGCTGTGGTCGGTGGACCCGCTCAGGTCGGTCTCCACGTAGAAGCGCTCGGCACCGGCCGGAACGATCATTTCGAGGAGCTCGGCGATGTCTCCCTTACGGGTCCAGGTCTCGCGCAGCCAACGGAAGACGGGCGTACCCGGTGCGAGGCCGAACAGCGCCGCCTGGGTGTCGTCGAGCACGTACGGCTCCACGTACATGCGGGCCCGCACCAGCTCGACACCGCGGTCACGCAGGTAGGCGTGGGTGGTGAGGGGCTCCAGCGGCTGGTCGAGCAGGTCGGGGGCCAGCCGGAAGGGCAGCACGTGCAGCTCGGTGTTGAGCACGTGACCGTCCGCGCCCAGCTTGTGGCGCTCCATCTGGATGACGGCCTCCGCGTCCGGGACACCGGGCAGCCGCAGGCGCGCTCCCTGGGCGGGGAGCACCTGAGCGGAGATGACCTGATGATCCCCGTGCGTCTCCGGGCCCTGGATCAGCAGGCCGGTGAAGCGCAGGAGGTTGTGCTGGCCGATGGCCTGGGCGACGAAGCTGCCGCGCCGCCGGAACCGGACGATGAGCCCGGCGTCGGCGAGGTCCCGCAGGGCCCGCTGCACCGTGATGCGCGAGACCTCGAACTCCTCGCAGAGCTCGACCTCCGTGGGGATCCGGGTCCCGGGCCCCCACTGGCCACCACGGATGCGATCTTCCAGCGCCTTGCGGATCCGCACGTGGAGGAGAAGCTCGCGTCCTGACATGCCAAAATACTGGTTGTCGCCATAAGTTATGTCAATAGACGATTAGACATAACTTTTCATGGTGCGGGCGAGTGCGAGGCATGACACACGGAAAGCGTGCCCGGCGCAGAGGGGCGCCGGGCACGCGAGGAGAGCCGTCGTCAGCCCGTACGGAGGGTCAGTCCGTACACGCTGAGGATCTCGTTGACCGGCTGGAAGTAGGTCGTCCCGCCGCTGGTGCAGTTGCCGGAGCCGCCAGAGGTGACGCCCTGGGCCTGGCTGCCGGAGATGAACGGGCCGCCCGAGTCGCCGGGCTCGGCGCACACGTTCGTGCGGGTGAGGCCGGTGACGGTGCCCTGGGAGTACCTCACGGTGGCGTTGAGCTGCTGAACGGTCCCGCAGTGCCAGCCGGTGGTCGAACCGGAGCGGCAGATGGAGGAGCCGACGCCGGCCACGGTGGAGCCGCGGACGGTGACGTTCGCGCCGCCGGAGCCGCGTACGTACGGCGTGGCGGTGTTACCGGGGGCCGCGACCCAGGAGTAGTCGTTGCCCGGGAACGAGTAGCCCTGGAAGGTGCCCGTCGGGTTGGTGGTCGTGGCGGCGACCCGGCAGTGCCCGGCGGAGACGAAACCGGGGGTGGTGCCGCGGGTGATGGCGAAGCCGACACTGCACCGGGCGGAGCCGATGTAGTAGGGGGCGCCGCCGATGATGTTGATGAGGGTCTGCGGCTGCTCGCCGGAGACGGTCACGCGGACCGCGTTCCGGTCGACGCCGGCGGCGGTGGCGAGTGCGTCACCGGCCGCCTGCTGGCCGGCGACGATGACGACGCTGTTGGTGGTCACGTCGACGTACCACAGCGACGCGCCGGCCTTGGCCTGGTCCGACGCCCGGTCGATCTGGTCCTTGACCGCGGTGAGCTGGGCCAGCGCCCGCTGGACGAGTACGGGTTGGGCGCCCTTCGCCTCGATGGCGGCGGTGGTGGCGGGGTCGGTGGTGGCGACCAGGAGCTTGGAGGCGTCGCCGTTCAGCCAGGCTCCGCCGAAGGCGGCGCCGAGCGAGGAGGTCAGGGCGGCTTCGGTGGCGGCCGCGTGCCGCTCGTTCGCCAGGCGCGTGATGACCTGCTGCTCGGACAGGCCGAGGTCACGTTCCAGGGAGTCGATCACGGACGGCGGGGTCGACCCCGAGGGGACGGGATTGGGGGATGCCGCCGCGGCGGGGGTCAGGGGGGTGGTGGCCAGGCAGGCTGCCACGATGGTGGCGCCTAAGAGAGGCCAGCGCTTACTCCGCATGTGCACTCCTTTGTGGGGGTGCTTGTCAAGCTAGCGGTTGCTAGGGATTGGCATAGATGGCAAACGACCCCTATCACGGTGGTATGGCCCCCGGTGGGCGGACGATGCCGCTGGTCAGCCGCCCAGGCCGCGGATGATGAGGTCGATCGCCGTCTCGAAGGTCCGGTCGGCCTCCTCGGGGTCCTGGCCCTGCCCGATATGCCCGGCCGACTCGGCGAAGACCAGGCCGGTCACGAACCCGTACAGCACGTCCGCCGTCCGCCGCAGCTCGCTCTCCGGCACCCTCGCCGTCACCAGGATCGAGAACAGCACGTCCCACAGCCCGCCTGTCCGGCTGGCGATGACCTCCGGATGCGTGTGGACGTAGCGCCACATGTTCGGGTGGTCGCGCGACAGCCCGCGGTAGGCGTGCGCCAGCATGCGTACCCGTTCCGGCCAGGGGAGATCCTCTCCTGGCAGCTCCACGCGGAGCCCCTGCGTGGCGCAGATCTGCGAGATCAGCGCCGTCTTGCTCGCCACGTGGTGGTACAGCGACATGGGATTGACGTCCAGCTCGGCGGCCAGCTTGCGCATGGACAGCCCTTCCACGCCGCCCTCGTCCACCAGGCGCAACGCCGTGCGGTAGATCTCTTCGGGGGTCAGCGGGGTACCCCTGCGCGCGCTCACTGCCATACGCCGTATGGTAGCGTCAGCCATACGGTGTATGGCTACTTGATGGGAGTACTCAATGAGAGAGATCCCCGCCCCCCGAGGGATACCGGTCTTCGGCAACGCGCTCCAGGTGCCCTCGCATTCGCCCATCGCCTACTTCGAGCAGGTCGCGCGGGCGCATCCGGAGGGCATCTACCAGCTCGACCTGGTCGGCCGCCGGATCGTGGTGATCCACGATCCGGACCTGGTGGCCGAGGCGTGCGACGAGACGCGCTTCCGCAAGGAGATCAACCCGCCCCTGTCGATCGTCCGCGACTTCGCGGGTGACGGGCTGTTCACGGCCCGGCCGGACGAGCCCGTCTGGGGCCACGCGCACCGGATCCTGATGCCGGCCTTCAGCCAGCGGTCGATGAAGGCGTACTACCCGCAGATGCTGGAGGTCGCCGAGCAGCTCGTCGCGTCCTGGGCGGGACGGCCGGGGCAGGATCTGCCGGTGGCCGACGACATGACCCGGCTCACCCTCGACACGATCTCGCTGACCGGCTTCGGCTACCACTTCGACTCCTTCGACTCGCCGGAGCTGCACCCGTTCCTGACCGCGATGGGCGGCGCGCTGACCGAGGCGATGCTGCGCAACCAGCAGCTCCCCGTCGTCACCAAGCTCAGGCGCAAGCAGGAGGTCGGCTACCGGGCCGACATCGAGCTGATGCGCGAGCTGGTCGACGACGTGATCAGGCGGCGCCGCGCGGAGGGCGGCACGGCCACGAAGGACCTGCTCGGCCTGATGCTGGAGGCCTCCGACCCGCAGACCGGCGCCCGGCTGTCCGACGAGAACATCCGCAACCAGGTCCTCACCTTCCTGATCGCCGGGCACGAGACCACCAGCGGCCTGCTCTCCTTCGCGCTGTACAACCTGCTGCGCGACCCCCACACCCTCGCGCTGGCCTACGACGAGGTCGACCGGCTGCTGCCGGGCGACGAGCCGCCGACTTACGAGACGGTCATGAAGCTGGACGTGATCTCCCGGATCCTGGAGGAGACACTGCGCTCCTGGTCCCCGATCCCGGCCATCAGCGTGAACGCCATCGAGGACACCACCCTGGGAGGCGAGTACGAGGTGCCGGCGGGGACCCCGGTCGTCATCCTGCTGCCGTCGCTGCACCGCAACCCGAAGGCGTGGGAGCGCCCCGACGAGTTCGACATCGACCGCTGGCTGCCCGAGAACAAGCGCCACCACCACCCCGCCGCCTACAAGCCGTTCGGCAACGGCGAGCGGGCCTGCATCGGCCGCCAGTTCGCGCTCACCGAGGCCAGGCTGGCGTTGGCGATGATCCTGCGCCGCTTCGCCGTCTCCGACCCCGCCGTCTACAAGATGAAGATCAAGCAGACGCTCACCCTGAAGCCCGACGGGTTCACCGTCCGGGTCCGCGAGCGCCGGCCCCACGAGCGCGCCGCCGTGCTCGAGCAGCCGGTCGAGGCGGCCGAGCAGCAGGACATCGCCGTCACCGGCGTCGCGCTCACCGTCGCCTACGGCTCCAACCTGGGCACCTGCGCCGACATCGCCGAGCGGCTGGCCGAGCGCGCCGGACGGGCCGGCTTCGCGACCACGCTGACCACCCTCGACGAGCTCGACCCGCCCAGCGACGGGCTGCTCCTCGTGGTCGCCTCCTCCTACAACGGCAAGGCGCCGGACAACGCCCAGCGCTTCGACGCGCTGGAGGAGCTGCCCGACCTGTCGGGTGTCCGGCTGGCGCTGCTGGGCTGCGGCAACACCCAGTGGCCCACGTACCAGGACTTCCCCCGCCGCGCCTTCGCCAAGCTGACGGCGGCCGGTGCCGTACCCCTGATCGAGCGGGGCGAGGCCGACGCCGACGGCGACTTCGACGGTGACGTGTCGGCGTGGACCGCCAAGCTGTGGGCGGCGACGGCGGAGGAGTACAGCGCGTCGGCCGCCGACGCCGGGCCGCGCTACCAGATGGAGGTGCTCAGCGAGGCGGAGGTGCGGCCCTCGGTCGTCTCCGCGCGGGCCTTCCCGCTGACCGTGGTGTCCAACGAGGAGCTGACCGGCGACCCGGCCGGGCTGTGGGACTTCTCGCTGGAGGCGCCGCGTCCCGGCGTCCGGTCGATCGTGGCCAGGCTGCCCGAGGACGTGACCTACTCGGCGGGCGACCACGTGGCCGCCTTCGCCAAGAACGACCCGGAGCTGGTGGAGTGGGCGCTGCGCTGCCTGCGCGTCCCCCGCGAGCAGGTGGTACGGCTGCGCACCAGCGGGGCCACGCACCTGCCCGTGGACACGCCGGTGACGGCCGGGCTGCTGCTGACCGAGTTCGCCGAGCTTCAGGAGGTGGCCACCAGATCGGACCTGGAGGCCCTGGCCGCGCACACCTCGTGCCCGTGGACGCGGGGCCAGCTCGACGCGCTGACCGCCGGCTACGCCGACGAGATCCTGGCCAAGCGGGTCTCGCCCCTGGCGCTGCTCGACCGCTTCCCGGCGATCGAGCTGCCGCTGCCGGTCTTCCTGGAGATGGCCGGGCCGATCAGGCCGCGCTACTACTCCGTCTCCTCCTCGCCGCTGGCCGACCCCGGGCTGGTCAGGATCACCGTCGGGCTGGTGGAGGGGCCCGCCTGGTCGGGCAGCGGCGAGTACCGCGGGATGTGCTCGGCCTACCTGGCCGGGCTGGCTCCCGGAGAGACCTTCTACGGCTACATCCGGGTGCCCGCGCCGCCGTTCCGGCTGCCCGAGGACCCCGCCACGCCGGTGGTCCTCGTCGGTCCGGGCACCGGGTTCGCGCCGCTGCGGGGATTCCTGGAGGAGCGGGCGCTGACCGGGGCCACCGGGCGGGCCGAGGTGTTCGCCGGGTGCCGCCATCCCGCGCACGACTGGCTCTACCGGGCCGAGGTGGAGGACTGGGCGGCGGCTGACGGGGTGCACGTGACCATGGCCTACTCGGCGGTGCCCGGGCATCCGTACCGGTTCGTACAGGACGCGGTCGCCGCGCGGGCGGAGGAGGTGTGGGAGCTGCTGGAGGCGGGCGCGCACGTGTACGTCTGCGGCGACGGGCTGCGCATGGCGCCCGCGGTGCGGCGGGCGTTGCTCGCGATCCACCGGGACAAGACCGGCGCGGACGGAGCGGGATGGCTGGCCACTCTGGAGGAGCAGGGCCGTTACCAGCAGGACGTGTTCGCGTGATCTCCACGCTCTTGGGCGCCGCCTGCGGAAAGCCGCAGGTGGCGCTGGGCGAACCTTTATCGTCAATGCCGGGTTAGCGGTCCATCCTTGGATATAACCGCAGCATGCATGACATATACGTGGAACATGCTGGAAACCTTCCGCGGGCACTGTGAGAGCCTCTTGAAAGGGGGCGGGTCATGCTGCTCAGAGTGAGGGTGTCGCTGCCGGACCGGCCCGGGGGCCTGGGCCAGGTCGCGCGGGCGCTTGGCGCGTTGGGCGCCGACATTCTGCAGGTCACCGTGCTGGAACGGGAGACGGGCCGGGCGGTGGACGACTTCACGGTGTCCTGGCCGGGGACGGCGACCGCGGACGAGGTGCGCGACCGGCTCTCCGCCGTGCCGGGCGTACGCGTCGAGGGCGCCTGGCCGACCAAGGACATGCCGGGCTCGGCGCCCGACTACGACCTGCTGATGCACGTCGCGTCGGAGCCGTCGCGGGGGATCGCGACACTGGTGGACGCGCTGCCGGGGCTCTGCGGCGCGGAGTGGTCGCTGGCGCTGGCGGGTGACGTCGTCCGCCATGCCAGCGTGGCCGCGCCGACGGCGTTCGCGCTGTCCGAACCGCCGCCGCTCAGGGCCGCCACGCGGGCGGCCGACGATCTGCGGCTGATGCTGCTGCCGGTGGCCACCCATGGGCTGCACGTGGTCGTGGCACGCGCGGAGGGGCCGCATTTCCACCGCGCCGAACTCGAACGCGCCGCCCGCATCGTCGCCGTCGTCTCCAAACTCTCCCCGGTGCTCCCCACACCGATCTCCGAAGCCAGCCGCTGACCGCCCCTGCCGACAGACCGTTTGATCAGCGGCCGGCGACAGACCTCTTCTGCCGTCGGCCGCTGATCGGCGTTTCCGGCGACGGACCTTTCCGTGGTCGGCGTCTTTAACGACAAGCGCTTTTCTGTACGGCCAGCCCGGTGGGCCCCACCCGCCCTACAGGGCTGAGGTCTGTCCAGGGGGACGCTCCTCCGGTGGGCGGGGCCGGGGTTTTCGACGCGCGTATTCTTGGCCCCGGCCGTGGTTTTTCTGAGGAGGAGCCGGTGGATTTCGAGCTGAGCGATGAGCAGAGGGCCTTCCGGGAGACCCTGCGGGCGTTCGTCGACAAAGAGATCATGCCCGTCGCCATCGAGTGGGAGCACTCCGGGCGCTACCCCACCGAGATCGTGGACAAGATGAAGGCGATGGGGCTCTTCGGGCTGACGGTGCCCGAGGAGTATGGCGGGCTCGGGGCGGACATGGTGTCGTTCGCCCTGGTCTTCGAGGAGATCGCCCGGGGGTGGATGGGGGTCGCCGGGACCATCGGGTCTCATTCGCTGGCCTGCTGGATGATCGCTCGGCACGGGACCGAGGAGCAGAAGTCGCGCTTTCTCGCCGACCTGGCCACCGGGGCCCGCCGTACCGGGATCGCGCTCACCGAGCCCGGAGCCGGGACGGATCTGCAGGGGATTCAGACCCGGGCGGTCCGTGATGGGGACCACTATGTGGTGACCGGCACCAAGACGTGGATCACCAACGCCCGCCATGCCGACCCGCTGCCCGTACTGGTGAAGACGTCCGTCACCGAGCCCGCGCACAAGGGGATGTCGGTGTTGCTCGTCGATCCGGCGGCCGAGGGGTTCGGGGTCAGCCGGGATCTGCCCAAGCTCGGCTACAAGGGGACCGAGACGTGCGAGGTCGTGCTCGACGGCGTACGCGTACCCGTGGACGCGCTGCTCGGCGGGGTCGAGGGGCGCGGCATGCAGCAGGTGCTCGGCGGGCTGGAGATCGGGCGGATCAACATCGCCGCCCGCGCGGTCGGCGTCGCCCAGGCCGCCTACGACGCCGCGATCGGCTACGCCCGTGAGCGGAACGCCTTCGGTCAGCCCATCGCCGACTTCCAGGCCGTACAGCTCAAACTGGCCGACATGGCGACCGAGATCCAGGCGGCCAGGCTGCTGACCTACTGGGCGGCCTCGCAGGCCGACAGCGGGAAGCGGGTCGACATGGAGGCGGGGATGGCCAAATACTTCGCCTCCGAGGTGGCGTTGAAGGCCTCGCTGGAGTCGATGCGCATTCACGGTGGTTATGGCTATTCGCAGGAGTTCGTCGTCGAGCGGCTCTACCGGGACGCGCCGCTGATGGCCATCGGCGAGGGGACCAACGACGTCCAGCGGCTGGTCATCGCCCGCTCGCTCGTCTCCGGCAAGAACCACATCGGCTGGTGATGTCCGCATCCGGACACCATCGGTCCTGGGCGGGGCCGGAATTCGTCATGGGGTAAAGAGCCATCCCCTTGACGAAGGAGTCCCGAAATGGCACTCGTCAGCCGAACATTCACCATCTGCGCCGCCGCGGTCTCGCTGGTCGTCCTGGCCGCGGTTCCCTCCTCCGCGACCACGTGGACCGTCACTCCCACCCCGGGAGGTGACCTGAGCAGGCTGAACGCGGTCTCCGCGACGGCCGCGAACAACGCCTGGGCCGTGGGCACCGCCTACGACTTCGGTCTGGGCGCCGAGCGGACGCTGATCGAGCGCTGGAACGGGACCTCCTGGTCCCGCGTCACCAGCCCGAACGGCTCCCAGCTCTACAACCAGCTCTATGGCGTGGACGGCGTCTCCGCCACGAGCGCCTGGGCGGTCGGCTCGATCGAGACCGCCCACGGCACCAACGGCGGCGGTGACGGGCCGAAGAAGGCGGCGGCCTGGCGCTGGAACGGCACCGCCTGGAGCATCGTCGACCTGCCCAAACCGGCCAACACCCCGAAGGTGACCGGCGTCGACATGCTCTCCGCCACCGACGCCTGGGCCGTCGGCTGGTACTACGAGTCACTCACCCCGACCGCGCGCGGCGTCCCGTACACGGCCCACTGGAACGGCTCCTCCTGGACCGAGGTGGACGCCCCCGCCCCCGGCGGCTACCTGAACTCCGTCACCAGCGTCTCCGGCACCTCGCCCACGGACGTGTGGGCCGTCGGCAACTGGCGCGACAGGGGCTCGGGGCAGGTCTACCACCCGTTCGCGCTGCACTGGAACGGCTCGGCCTGGGCGCAGGTGACCGTGCCCGACCCGGTGGGCGGGGCCGGGGGGTCGCTGCTCAGCGTCAAGGCGATCTCCCCGGCCGACGTGTGGGCCACCGGCTACCGTGACTACCGCACGCCCGCCGCGTTCCACTACGACGGAACGTCCTGGACCGAGACGCCGCTGCCCGCGCTCGGCGGCACCGGCAACACCTTCCTGTACAGCGTCACCGCGACCGCGCCAGACCAGGTGTGGGCCGTCGGATACACCTCGGCGGGAGCGACCACGCCCGCGCCGCTGGTGATGCGCTGGAACGGCACCGCCTGGCGGCTCGAGACGCCGCCCGCGACCGAGGCCGGGGGCCTTCTGTCGGCGGTGACCGCCGTGCCGGGCGCCGTGCTCGCGGTCGGCTCCCAGACCGTGTTCTCCAGCTCGACCGGGTCCTGGACCGACAGGACCCTCGGCCTGCGGGGGAGCGGGAGCTAGCCGGCTCGGTCCGCGGAGCAGTGGGAGCTAGTCGTGCGGGGGTAGCCCGGAGACCTCGTGGTCGGCGTGGAAGAGGGCTTCGGAGATGAGGGCGCGGACGTGGCCGTCGCGGGCGCGGTAGAGCACGCGGCGGCCGTCCCTGCGGGTGTCGACCAGGCCCGCCAGGCGGAGCTTGGCCAGGTGCTGGGAGACCGACGGGCGGGCCACGCCGACCGCCTCCGAGAGCGAGTTCACGTCCAGCTCGCCTGACGACAGTTGCCACATGAGCCGGAGCCGGGTGGCGTCGCTGAGCATGCGGAACGCGTCGACGGCGCTGTTCACCTGCGCGGGAGTGGGTTGCTCTTGCGCTTGGGTGGCACCTGAGACGTTGTCGCGTGCGTACATGACTACATATAGTGGCTTGCGCGGATTCGTCGTGCAAGTGAGGAGTGCTATGACCGGTCAGCACGATTCCAGCCCTCCAGCGGGACCCGAGCACGGTCACGGTCACGGTCACGGACATGGACACGGGCCTGAGGGCAAGCGTGGGGTCGGCGGGATCAAGGGGCTGGTTTCGAAGGTCGGGCATGCCGTCGCGCCGCACAGCCACGACAGTGCCGACAAAACCGACGCCGCTCTGGAGAGCAGCAGTCGCGGGCTGCGCGTGCTGGCCGTCTCGTTCGGCGTGCTGCTGGTCACCGCCGCCGTCCAGGCCGTGATCGTCGTCATGTCCGGCTCCGTCGCGCTGCTCGGCGACACGCTGCACAACGTCGCCGACGCGCTCACCGCCGTGCCGCTCGCGATCGCGTTCTCGCTCGGCCGCCGCGCCGCCACCCGCCGCTTCACCTACGGGTACGGCAGGGCCGAGGACCTCGCCGGCATCGCCATCGTGCTGATCATCGCCGCCTCCGCCGGGCTGGCCGGATACCAGGCGATCACGCGGCTGTTCCACCCGCAGGACATGCGGGCCGTCGGGTGGGTCGCCGCGGCGGCCGTGGTGGGGTTCCTCGGCAACGAGTGGGTGGCCCGCTACCGGATCGGGGTCGGCAGAGAGATCGGCTCCGCCGCGCTGGTCGCCGACGGGCTGCACGCCAGGACCGACGGCTTCACCTCGCTCGCCGTGCTCATCGGCGCGGGCGGCGCGGCGCTGGGCTTCCCCCTCGCCGACCCGATCGTCGGGCTGCTCATCACCGTCGCCATCTGCTTCGTGCTGCGGGACGCCGCCCGCGAGATCTACCACCGGCTGATGGACGCCGTCGACCCGGCCCTCGTCGACGAGGCCGAGGCCATCCTGGGCGGCGTCGAGGGAGTCGAACGCGTCGGCTCCGTACGGCTGCGCTGGATCGGCCACGCGCTGCACGCCGAGGTGGACATCCTGGTGAGCCACAATCTCTCGCTCGTGGACGCGCACGCGGTGGCGGTGGCGGCCGAACACCGCCTCATCCACGAACTGCCCAAACTACGCGCCGCCACCGTACACACCGACCCGCACGGGCCGGCCGGCGCCGACCACCACGCCCCGCTGACCAGCCACCGCTGAAAGCCGGGGCATCACCGGTCCGGGCCAGGGTAGGTTGTCGCGAGTGCCGATCGCCCCCACCACGACTCAGTCCAGTACGACTCACGCCCCGGCCCGCCTTGCCTGGCTCGACGCCCTGCGCGGCATCGGGGCGCTCGCGGTGGTGGCCGAACACCTGCTGCCGTGGTTCCTGCCGGCGCTGCGGCCGTACTGGTTCAATCTCGGTGTCTACGGCATTCTGGTGTTCTTCCTGGTCAGTGGCTACATCATTCCGATGTCGCTGGAGCGGCACGGCGATCTGCGGGCGTTCTGGGTCAGCCGGGTCTTCCGGCTCTACCCGCTCTACCTCGCCGTGGCCGCCCTGGTGCTGGCGGCGGCCTGGTGGGTGCCGGTGCGCGAGGCCGTGCCCCGCGACGGGACGGCCGTGGCGGCGCACGCGACGATGCTGCTCGACGTGGTGGGCGTCGGCGGTGTCGCCGACACCATGTGGACGCTCTCGTACGAGATGGTGTTCTACCTGCTGGTCACCGCGCTGTTCGTGACGCGGCAGCATGAGCGGAGCGGCCTGTTCGCGGTGCTGTTCGCCGCAGGGTCGGTGATCGTCGGGCTGCTGCTCGCCGGGGCCGTGCTGGACGGCGGCTGGCTCGCCTACGCCTCAGGCGCTGTGTTCTTCGCCGGGCTGGCGTGCGTGATCTCGGGCAGGTTCCGTACGCAGGCCGCCTGCGTGCTGGGTCTGATGGCGGTGGCGCTGCTGATCCTGGGCGGTCGGGTGCCGTGGATGGGTGTGGCCGTGCTGAGCGTGATGTTCGCCGGGACCGCGATCCAGCGGTGGGAGCGCGGCACGGGCGGGCTGTGGCCGGTGGCCGCCACCGCGGCACTGGTCGCGCTGGCCCCCGTCTGGGCGATCGAGTCGGGCTGGTGGTGGGTCGAGCCGGATGTGTGGATCACCACGATCGTGCTGGCCGGGGTGACGTTCGCGGGCGGGATGGCGTTGCGCGACAAGCGGGTGCCGAGGGTGCTGACCTGGCTCGGGCTGATCAGCTACTCGCTCTACCTGGTGCACCATCCGCTGCTGAAGTTCTTCGTCGAGGTGAGTGGCGACCTGCGCCGGTCGCCGTTGCCGCTGCAGCTCGGGATGGCCGTGCTGGCCATGACGCTGGTCCTGCTGGCCAGCGCCCTGGCGTACCGCTTCATCGAGAAGCCGATGCAGGCATTCGGCCGCCGAAGGCGGTGGCGTTCCTCTGGGTCCACGGGGTGAAGACGTGGCCCGCTGCGGCGGTGAATGCCGGTTACGAACAGGGTGCGAACGCCGGGTTCAGGGCCGTGATGACGTCCGGATGGTGGGCGAGCGCCTGCCGCACGACCGGGTCCCCGGCGACCAGGAACGCCAGGTGCCGGATGGCGTGCGCGACGACGTTCGCCACCTCGATCCGGTCCGGTGTGGGCGTCGCGGGTGCGTCGCCGCCGACGATCTCCAGGGCGGGCAGCTCGATGGCCGGCAACTCGGGCTCCGGATCAGGGCATACCGCGTACGTGAGGACGGTCTCTCCTTGAGGACGGTAGCGCCAGCTCGTGGAGTGCACGACGGTCGCGGGTGCGTCGGCCGCGACTCCGCAGACTCGCCGCGCGGCCTGGTCGGGAGCCTCTCCGGGCCCCGGCAGCGTGGTGGCCCGTCGATAGGCCCATTGACTGTCGGTGTTCGCCCGTAGCATGAGCGTCTCGACCGAGACCACGTGTCTTCCCGTCACCGCCCACAACTTACTGCAAGTCATGTGCATAAGCGATCTATTTGCATATATATATGGCTGACTGTAGTCGATTGACTGCGTAGAGAGAGGCGGACAGGCATGTCCGGGTTGCTGGTGCTCATGGGGTCGGGCGAGACGAGCCCGACCATGGTGGAGGTCCACCGCTCCGCCGCGAGGCGGCTGCGCGCCGGTGCCCGGGCCGTGCTGCTCGACACGCCTTACGCGTTCCAGGAGAACGCGGCCGACATCTCCGCGCGTGCCCGCCGATACTTCGCCCGGAGCGTCGGCCTGGAGGTCGAGGTGGCGACCGGAGCTGCCGGAGCCGACTGGGTGTTCTCCGGTCCGGGCAGCCCCACGTACGCGCTCGACCGGTGGACGGCCACGCCCACGGCGGGCGACCTGCGGGCCCGCGTCCGCGCCCGCCAGGGTGTCACCGTGCTGGCCTCGGCCGCCGCCTGCACGGCCGGGCTCGTGACGGTGCCGGTCTACGAGATCTACAAGGTGGGCGCCGAGCCGCACTGGCGTGAGGGCCTCGACCTGCTGGCGGCACTCGGCCTGCGGGCGGTCCTGATCCCGCACTTCGACAACGCCGAAGGCGGCACCCACGACACCCGCTACTGCTACCTGGGCGAGCGGCGGCTGTCCCGGATGGAACGGGAGCTGCCGCCGGGCACGGCCGTTCTCGGCATCGACGAGCACACCGCGGCCGTCATCGACCTCGACGCCGAGACCGTCGAGGTGGCGGGCCGCGGCGGGCTGACCGTACGGTGTCCAGGCTCGCAGGTCGTTCTGCCCGCGGGCACCCGCATCGACCTGGGGGAGCTTCGCCACCTGACCGAAGGCGGCCGCGCCGCGGCCGCTCCACCGCCCCGCCCCGCGACTGCTCCGGCGCCGGCCCAGATCACGCTGGAGGAGACGGTCCGCTCATGCGAGCGGCGCTTCCAGTGCGCGGCGGCGGAGCCCGACTTGGTCGCGGCGGCCCGCGCCGTGCTCGACCTGGAGGCGGAGCTGGTCAAGTGGGCGGCCGACACCGAGGAGGACGCGGGCGGCGTCGACGAGGCCAGGGAGCTGCTGCGGCTGCTGATCGCCCGGCTGGCCGAGGTGTCCACCACCGCGAACCTGCGCTCTCTCGTCGAGACTCTCCTGTCGTTCCGCAACGACCTGCGCAGGCAGGGCCGCTACGAGGACGCCGACGCGCTGCGGGCGGCCATGCTCAGCGGGGGCGTGCTCGTCGAGGACACCCCGGACGGGCCGCGGTGGACCACCTCGCCATAACCGGCCTACGCTCGATGCGGAAGGGACACCATCATGGTCACCAGCATTCTCTTCGCCGTCCTCGCCGTGATCCTGCTCTGGACCGCTTTCAGCTTCGTCAGGGTGGTCAACCAGGTCGAACGAGGCATCGTCTTCCGCTTCGGCCGGGCTCAAAGGCAGGTACGTCAGCCGGGGCTGACCTTCCTGATCCCCTTCGCGGACCGGATGAAGAAGATCAACGTCCAGATCGTCACTATGCCGGTCCCCACCCAGGAGGGCATTACCCGCGACAACGTCTCGGTCCGGGTCGACGCGGTCGTGTACTTCCGGGTTCAGGACCCGCTGCGGGCGGCGATCGAGGTCCAGGACTACCTGTTCGCGGTCGAACAGGTGGCGCAGACCTCGCTGCGGTCGATCATCGGCAAGAGCGAGCTCGACGACCTGCTGTCCAACCGCGAAGAGCTGCACAGGGGCCTCGCCCTCATGATCGACAGCCCGGCGCTCGGCTGGGGCATCCACATCGATCGGGTCGAGATCAAGGACGTGCAGCTCCCCGAGTCGATGAAGCGCTCGATGTCGCGCCAGGCGGAGGCCGAACGCGAGCGCCGGGCCCGCGTCATCACCGCCGACGGGGAGTTCCAGGCCGCCCAGAAACTGGCCGACGCCTCGGCCATCATGTCCGAGACGCCCGCGGCGTTACAACTGCGCCTGCTGCAGACGGTGGTCGAGGTGGCGGCGGAGAAGACGACGACGCTGATCATGCCGCTGCCGGTCGAGCTGCTGCGCTTCTTCGACCGGATGGGCCGTGAGGCCGCGGTGGCGGACGAGCCTGCCACCGCCGCGCCCTCTCGGGAGGAAGCCACCCGCGAGGTGCCCGCCCGTGGCGGGTCGGCTCACGAGGTCTCTGCACGGGAGGTGCCCGTCCGGGAGGTCTCCGCCCGGGAGGAAGCGGTTCGTGAGGTGCCTGCCCGCGGAGAGGCGGCTCCGCTGGAGTCGGCCGAGCGCGATGAGCCCGCGCAGTTGCCGCCGCTCGACGACGTCCGCGAGGTCATGCCGCCGTCCGCCTCGGAGGTGGTGACCTCAGAGGCCGCGTTCCAGGAGACGGCGTTACCGAAGACGGCGACCCCGGCCATGACGGGCCGCTCGAAGGCGGCGGACCGCGGTCAGGCGGTGGAGCCCGCGCAGGCGGCGGAGAAGGCCGAAACGGCGGACGATCGCGCGGACACGCCGGGGCGCGCGGAGACGGCCGACCGCTCTGTGGCGCCGGAGCGGATGCCTGGCGCTCGCTCGATGTAGCGATCAGCCGCACTCCGGCACCGGCGGGTGGCGTTACGCCAGCCGGGTCAGCACCCGGGACGTGGCGCCGCCGGTGCTCGCCGTGCGGATCGTCGATGTACGCGACCTCTACCTCTTCGTGGAACTTCCCCGTCTCTTCCTGGGAGACTTGCTGCGGGCCCTCCGCGCCGTTGATTGCTTACCCACGGCTGTGTTGGCCGCGCCGTCGCCGCCTTTGGCCTTGCCTCCGTCGCCGCCGCTCTGGAGGCGTGTCCTCCGTGCTATCGGTTGCTCGTCCTCGGCTTTCCCGCTGCTCCCACTTTCGGTGTCGCCGGGGCTATCGCTGCTGGCCGCGACTTTTCTGCCGCGGCTGCTTTTGATCTCGTTTCCATCGCCACTCGGCTTCGTTCGCGGGGCATTTGTTTGCTTAGGCCCCGTTCGCTTGGTCTTTGAAAAAGTGCTCCCGTCGCCGCCTTTGGGGATGATCGACTTTCTGCCGCTCGTCTTCTTTTCCTCGCTCTCCTTGGCGGTCTTTTCGGTCTGCGTAGCCTCGTGGATAAACTTCACCTTAGGTTTGTACGGTTTGCTGGGAGTTTCGCCGCCGTACACGAATGAACTTTTGTCCACAGATTTGCTGGAAGCGTCCATCTGACTGACTTTTTCGAGCTCGGTGAGCTGTTCTTCGATGGCTTTATTGGCGCGACCCGTGCCGTAGGTCACGGGCAAGAACGGGTGGAACCATCCCACCTGGCTCGCGGGCTCTCTGGGGTCCTTCTCGTTGCCGTTGGTGACGTTATACGCTTCGAGTGTCCTCTTGCATAATTTGCAGTTGGGCGAGGTGCACTTGATATAGGCGACACCGTCTTTGCCGGAATATGCGAAGATGCACATTTCGGCATGATTGTTTAGTCCGTCGCGGGTGAATTTACCTACCGCGTAGATGTTGTAGTTGCCGTAGGTGGCATCATTGTCTTTGACATGTTGAATGATCTTCTGCCCTGGCGAGCCCGCCTTCGTGGTCACGGAGAGGCCGTCCACCTTGGAGACGACTAGATCGCCGCCGGTTGTCACCGCCACGGTATAATTGCTGTCCTTGGTAAACTCCTGGTTGGACAGCCAATCAACGAGCGAGTCGGCGGCGGCTTGCGCTTTCGGGTCGAGCGCGGCTTTCGCCTTAGGCGCGGCCTCTGCCTTGGCTTTCGCTTTGGGGTCGAATGCTTTTTCCGGATACTGTTCCATCTGGCGGTCACGTCCTTTTTCTAGATCCCAGCCGCTTGTGCCCCCGCTATGAGTGAGCCACAGCCAACGCCCTCAGACAATGCGTGACGCCGTCGCGCGGCCGAGGACGACGCCCGAATCCTCAAGGCCATGATCGGGATCATCGGTCAGGCACTCCCACGCGTGAACCCGGCCGGAAGGGCAGCAGAGGAGTCAGCCCGGTGGATCGATATCGCCATGCGGCAACGCCGTGTACTGTTCGGCGATCCCACCGAGCACATCACCGTCTCCGTCGGCGACATCCCGCCCCAGGCCGAGCTGGCCGACTTCATGGGCATGGGCATAAACGCCGACGCCGACGCTGGCCACGCTCGTCTCGCCGAGCTCGCCGCAAAGGTGCGGCAGCGGTAACGGACCGAGCCCGGCGTTCCGTCCAGGCAGCGGGTGGCTGGTGGACCGCCAGCCGCCCGGGCGACCGTCAGCGGGAGGAGCGGTTAGGCGATCGTCAGGTGGAGGAGTGGCGCCACGGTGGGGGCCTCGGGCAGGCTGCGGCCGGCTGTGACGAGGGCCGCCACGCGGTCGGGGCCCAGCGCCCGCCCCGCGTTCGTGCGGAACTTCACCGCGAGCTCCTCCGTAGTCAGCGGATGTTCCGGGCCGCCGCGGGACGAGTCGACCCGGTGCTCCAGCAGCGAGCCGTCGTGGAGCCGTACCCGCAGCACGGCCGCGAACGCGTGCGGGAAGATCTCCGTCGCCCGCTCGTCCGCCACGCAGCGCACCCGCTCGGCCAGCGCCAGCCGTTCGGGATCGAGGGCGGCGAAGTCGTCCAGCGACAGCCCCAGCCCGCCGCCGCCGTGCAGCGCCGCCGCGACCGTGTACGGCCCCGAGAACTTGGCGTGGTACGACGAGCTCGGCTTGACCTTGTCGGCCCGGGGCTCCGCGATGGTACGCAGCACCGGAGCCGCGACCCCCAGCTCGACATCCTCGATGTCGGCGGGGGACAGGCCGCCGGCACGCAGGGCGAGGGCGCAGTCGATGGCCGGATGGGTGAAGTGGTTCGTGGGATACGGCTTGTAGACCGTACGCAGGAGTTCCCACCGTTCGCCCAGGCCCGACAGCAGCGCCTCGGCGTCGAACCGGCCGTCGAGCCACGCCTGGAAGAAGCCGAACCGGCCTTCCAGCACCGTGGGCGGCCCCGTCAGTCCCTCCAGCGCGAGCACGGCCGCCGTGACGCCCGAGTGGGCGGCCCAGCCGCAGTGCACCCGCTTGATCGTGCCGCCCGTACGGTTGGCCTCGAGCAGGCCGGCGCCCATGCTGGCCGCCACCCCGACGGCGTGCGCGATGCCGTCGGCGCCCAAGCCGTACAGCAGCCCGGCCGCGACCGCCGCGCCGAGCGTGCCGCAGATCGACGTGGCGTGCTGCCCCTTCTCGAAGAACAGCGAGTTGCCCGCCTCCGGCAGGTAGGAGGCCATGCCGAGCCGGTTGCACACCTCGACGCCCGCCGCCACGGCCGCGATCAGCCGCTCGCCGGACGCGCCCGTGGCCTCCGCCGCGGCCAGCGCGGCGGGCACCACGGGGGCACTCGGATGCAGTACGGACGGCAAATGCGTGTCGTCGTAGTCGAGCGCGTGCGCCAGCGTGCCGTTGACCAGCGCCGCCGACGGCGCGGGCAGCCGGTCGCCGCTCCCGATCGCGGTCGCCTCCCCGCTCCCTTGCCAGCGCCGTACGGCCCGTAGAACGGCGGGGGCCGCGTCACCCTCCGGCTCCGCGTAGGCGGCCAGGCAGTTGCCGAGCACGTCGAGCACCCGGCCCGTCACGTCGTCACGCACCTCGGCGGGCACGCCCCGATCACGGCAATCCACGGCGAACTCCGCGAGCCGCTGAACATGAGTGGTCAAATCCGCTCCCAAGATCCGCTACCCGATCAGGCGATGACGGCGAGCGGGCGGACCGGGGCGCCCGTGGCGCCGACGATCGGCAGCGGGTTCAGTATCAGCAGGAACTCGCGTACTCCCGAGTCGAGCAGTTCGGCCAACCGCATCGTCTCCACGATGTTGATGCCCGACTCCACCAGCATGATCCGGTGAACGGGGAGCGTGGCATGACCGCGGCCCGCCGCGATGTGCTCGAACGCGATGGTCTCGCCCCCCACCACGCGCGGTCGGCGCGCGGCCAGCCAGCGGGCGGCGTCGGCGCCCGGACCCGGAACGCCGTTCCGCTGACCGGTGAAGTCATCCCCCGACTCCCACAGCCGCGACCACCCGGTCCCGACCAGCACGGCGTCGCCCGCGCGGATCTCCATCTCCCCGGCGGCCCGCTCCAGGTCGTCCGGCGTGACCTCGTACCCGGCGGGCAGCGTGGCCACCCCGTGCACGGCGGCCACGTCGAGCAGCACGCACCGGCCCACGAACGGCTCGAACCCGTCGATGCCCATGTCGCTGAACCCCGCGTGCGACATCACCTCGGCCGCGGGCCGCCCGCCGTACAGGAGACCCTCCTGGGAGACGTGCGCGAGCGCGTCGACGTGCGTGCCGACGTGGCCGCCCGTGACGATGATCTCGTTGGCGGCCGAGCCGCCGTCGGGTCTGACCAGGTCGCCGTGCCGGCGTTCCAGCGCCATCCGGAACGGCGGGTGGTTGGGGGACTGCGGCATGCCTTTGCGCATCGGCTGCGCCAGGTCCAGCACGCGCGAGCCCTCCAGAGCCTTCCACAGCGACATTCGACGGCTCCTTGTGTTCCAATAGTAGGAATGCTGTTTCCGACAGTACACACGATTCGCCGCGAAAGGCGCACTATGCCCAGCCAGACCGCCGCCACCGTCGAACGGGCCGCCGACATCCTCGTCCGGTTCGCCGAGGCGGGCACGGACACGCTCGGCGTCACCGAGATCGCCGAGAGCCTGGGCATGTCGAAGGCGGCGGTGCATCGGGTGCTGGCGTCGTTCAGGAGCCGGGGGCTGGTCGTGCTCGACGAGGACAGCAGGCGCTACTCGCTGGGGCTGACGGCGATGCGGCTCGGCCTGGCCTACCTCGACCGCATCGACGTCCGCCGGCTGGCCGCGCCCGAACTGCCCGCCTTGTCGAGGCTCACCGGCGAAACCGCCACCCTGTCGATCCGGACCGGCGATACCCGCATCTACATCGACCAGGCGACGCCCGGGCGGGAGGTGATCATGTCGGTCTCGCTCGGCGTGCCGTATCCGCTGCACGCGGGCGGGTCATCCAAGGCATTCCTGGCGTACCTCTCCGAAGAGGAGATCGCCCGCTATCTCGCCCGATCTCTGGAGCGCCTGACCCCCGCCACCGTCACCGACCCCGCCCGCCTGCGCACCGACCTGACGCTCATCCGCCGCCGGGGGTACGCCATGTCGATCGCCGAACGGCAGAGCGGCGCGGCCTCCGTGGCGGCCCCTGTCCTCGACCACCATGGTCGGCCGGCGGCGGTCATCAGCGTCTGCGGCCCGGCCGAACGCTTCATGGCCGAAGCCGACGCCTGCGCCGCCGCCCTCCTGCAGACCACCGACCGCCTGTCCGCCCACCTGGGCCACCACTGACCGCCCACAAAAGGGCCTTCGCTTCGCTCCGGACGTTCTTTCCCCCGCCCGTTACCCGATTCGGTGGTTGGCCGTCTGATGCCCGCCCGCCCACAACGGCCCTCCGCTTCGCTCCGGACGTCCTTCTGGGGGCGCCTTTGGCGCACAACGGGCTTCGCTTTCTGGGCGCTTCGCGCTTGCAGGGCTCAGACGTCACTTCCAGTCGGGCCAAAGCCCCGACCCCTGCAGGCCCTCGCTTCGCTCGGACGCCCTCCCGAGCAGGCTTCGCCTGCGAGAAACCTTGTTGACCATGGCCGCCATAAACGGACGGCAGGTGCGAACCCACGGAAGACACGCTCGACACGAACGCGGACCAGGCACGCTCGACACGAACACGGGCCAGACGCGAGAGCAGATCACGCCGCAAAGCGCAACGTAGAGCGTTGCCGCAGGCCGCAGCCAGTGACCATCGCCATCCCGAGGTCAGGGTCGGGGTCAGGGTCCGGTCCGGGTGTTCGGGGATGAGGCAGGCACTTGCCGCTCCGATGACCAGAACGGGATGTGTTCGCCCAGGTCGTGACACTCGGGCGCGGGTACACCCGCTGAAGGAGCAATCCTGCTGCCGGACACGCCGCGCCGGTTCGCGGCCTGCGCGTCCGGTCCCGCCACGCAGTGTCCTACGGAGCCGGCCGCCACTCGGCCGCACTGTCTTCACACGCCACATGCACATGCGATCACACCTCCACGCAGATACTCGGCTACGCAGAAGGAGATCGACCGATGGCCGCCAGTAACCTTGTTCTCATCGCCGGGGTCGGTGATGTGGGCCGCTCGGTCCTCGACCAACTGCGCGCGTGGGACGTGCCGGTGCGCGCGATGGTCCACCACGACGATGATCGCGCGGCTGAGTTGCGTACGCTCGGCGCGGAGGTGGTCGTCGGCGATCTGACCCGGCCCGAGACCGTCGCGGCCGCCCTGGAGGGTGTCGGGCGGATGTACTTCGGGATGCCCGTGTCGCCGGATCATCTGCTGGCGGCGACGGTGGTGGCCACCGTGGCGCGGGAGCAGGGGGAGCTGGCCGGCCTGGTTGACATGTCACAGATGACGGTGTCGCAGATGACCGCCACCAGCACTGCGGAGTCGCATCAGCAGCGGCTGCACTGGCTGGCGGAGCAAGTACTGAACTGGTCGGGCCTGCCGGTGGTACACATCCGGCCGACGACGTTCCTGGACAATCCGCTGTTCACCACGCTGGCGGCGCGATCGATCCGGGAGAACGGCACGATCGCCCTGCCGTTCGGCACCGGGCGCACGTCGCCGATTGCCGCGGACGACGTCGCCCGGGTGGTCGCCACCGTGCTCCGCGACCCGGCTCCGCACGTGGGACACGTCTACGAGCTGACCGGGCCACGTACGGTCGACATGACGGAGATGGCCGAGGAGTTCTCACGCGCGTTGGGGCGTCCGGTGTCGTACGTGGACGTGCCGCTGGACCGGTGGCGGGCCGAGGTGCTCGCGACGGCGGGCCTGCCGCCGCACACCGAACAGCACATCGCCACCATGGCCCGGCTGCATCGCGAGAACCGCTACGACCGCGCGTCCGACGACGTCGAACGCGTGACGGGCGTACCCGCCCAAACGATCGAGGCGTTCGTGGCCGCCCGCCGGGACTTCTACCTGGCCCCGGAGTCCTAGCTCAGACAGCACCCGCAAAGTCAGGGGGTCACTAGGCCGGTCGTCGTTGCACGGCGTCGGCGATGGCCACTGTTACGAGCTTGTTGACGACTGCCGTGGCCGGCGGGCCGAGGTCGCGGTCTGCGAACAGGAGATGCCCGCCACCGACCAGGGAGAGGGTGAGCGAGTCGAGGTCGACGTCGGCCGCGATGCGGCCCAGTTCGCGCTCGTCCGCCAGATAAGCGGAGATCGCGGTCGTGACCTGGGCGAGGATCGCGATGCCGCCTCCGGGCCTGGCTTGCCGCAGCCGTGCGCGCAGCTCATCTCGGAAGGTGATAAGCGGGATGATCGCCACCGGAATCGGTCCGAACAGGGTGGTCAGCGCGCTGGTGAGGTTGTCGGCCACTGTGCCGGTGCCGGCGGACTCGCGCAGCGCACTCGCCTGCGTCTCGAGCTGCGCGGCCCGGTCGAGCACGAGGTCGGCGAGGAAGGCGTCGAAGTCGGCGAAGTGCCGGTGCAGGACGCCTTTGGCACAGCCCGCCTCGTCGGTGACGGCCCGGCTGGTCAGCCCGTTCGGCCCGTCCCGCAGAAGCACGCGTTCGGCAGCGTCGAACAACTGCTGCCGCGCGTCGCGAAGGTGCACCCCAGTCGGCACTCACAGACCCTCTCGTGCGTCAGCCCACTGGCGTCCGTTGGCAAGTGGGCATGCGCCCATTAAGGTGGGCGCATGCCCATGTTACCGCGAGCGGGGGCGCCATCGACTCCTTGGGTGGACGCTTGACGATGAACTACACCACGCTGGCCACGACCGCCGTACGCGCCGACACCTCCTGAGTCCATCCGCCAAGTCGCCTCCGACCTAGGAATCAACGCGGCCGTTCGACGCTCTGCCGGACGTCGGCGGAGTGCGGGCCGGCCGCGTGGGCGGCCTCGTTGTCCGCAATCAGCGCCAACAGCCGGGCCGTGCCCACGTCACCCAGGCGCTCGGTGGTCCACCTGCAGAACGCCCGCTCCCACCGGCTGCGGGGCCGCCACCAGCCCCTTCTCCACACGGGTACGGCCAGCTCAGCGTCTCCCGGACCGCGGTGGTACTCGGCAGTCCGGCCCGTCAGGGAGTACTTCGCGAACTCGGAGGCCGGGACTTCACCAGCCCGGCCACGTACTCCACCGCAGCCTGCGGGACCTCCTCCAGAAGCTCCGGGAACCGGCCCTCCGGCTCGAAGAGCTTGAGCACCAGCACGAAGCCGAGTCGGGTTGGGCCGGACTTGTTCGCCACCAACTTCGAATCGCCGCCCACCAGCGTCCAGCTCGCCAACAGCCCTTCCGGCGATCACTTTGGCGGTCTACCGCGCCTTGGCCCGCAGTGTGTCCATGCCATGTGGGGAAAGACGCTTGGTTGGGGTGGCCAGCGAGAACACCTCAACTGGGCACGCCAGCTCGTCCAAGGGTGCCGGCCGCACATCATGCAGCCGCATCAGCAGTTCCCGGCCAAGCGTGTGATCCATGTCGTAGTCGTCGAACGTGAGCACCACGTTGCGCTCGAACGGAACCAGTGGCGGCAGGCAGGGCAAGAACACATCAGCTCGCACCCCGAACGGCGAACAGTTGCCCACAGTGAAGACTGCGGCGTCACGCCGCAGGTGCGGACACTGCGTGATCGCCTCCGGGATACACCCGCGACACGTCGGCGGCGCGTTCGTGTAGCCATCGCCACCATCTCCGGAGCCAGATGACAGTAACCACCAGATCCGACCCGTCTCGGCGTCTACCGCCGAACAAGCGCACACCTGGCATAGCCGATTGTCCATACAACGCCACTGCCGCCGGGTGTTCACCGACGTGAAGTCGGGCCGTCCCGTCATCTTCTTGCCCTGCCGCAGCCGCAAGACGCCGTTGCTGTAGTCGCCGCGACTCGGAATGGCGTAGCTGAGTTGCAAACCGCTACGGCGCGGTATCCACTTCAACGGGTGACTCTCGACTTCCCCCGTCCACCCGATCACGTACGGATAGCGAAACCCGGTCTTCTCCGCCTTCGTCACCGGACTCACGACGTCTCCCGGTCATAGCCAGGAATGAGCGCCGCCACCAGTTCGGGAGTCTCGGCAGGTACGAGGTAGGGGTGGCTCTGCTGCGAAGGGATGGCCACGCAGAAGTGGCTCAAATCCACGCTCACCGTGACGGCAGCCACGATCTTCCCCTGCCGGTCCCACACCTCGATGGCGGGCATGTGGTACTCGGGGAACGTCAGCGGCTGCCGCTCCCACAGCTCCAGGCTGATCAGCGTCACCCTCAGACACGGGATATGCCGCCGCTTCAACTCCTGCTGCACAGGGCCGAGCGCCTCGTACAGCCGACCGGCTACGTCGGCGGTTACCCCGTTGTGCGGGGCCTGACGGGGTTCGGCAGCACGTCTCGGTGACATGCCATCGACGCTAGGACCTGCACTTTCACAATCTCAACAAGTGTGTACGAGTTTGTACGACGAATTTCAGTCCAGGTTGCGGATGGCGGCATTGATCAACGTCTGGGCCTTCGAGCCGAAGACAGCATCAGCGGTCAGGTCGTCGAAGAGTTGGACGTAGAGGGCGATCTCGCGAGGCTGCATGATGGTCACCGCTGCCGTCAGCAGCTCGATGAACACCTGCGCCTCGTCATAGAGGTGGAAGTTCTCGGCGGGCTTCTGGACCCGTCGCCCCTCGATAGGCAATATGCCCAGGGAGATGTTCGGTCGTCGCATCGCGACCAGGAGGTAGTTCAACTGATCCCGCATCACCTCGCAGGGGAAGGGTTGGGCGCGTAGCGCCGACTCCTCCACAAGGATTGCGGCTCGGCGGGTGCCATCATCCAGCAGCCGTTGACGATCCACCCGTACCCGGATCGCCTCCTCAATGTCCGAGGGATCTGAGCGATACAGTTCCGCGCCGCGCAGCATGAGCACGCGCATGTAGCTGGGGGCCTGCACGGGCCAGGGGAATGTGGTGGAGCTGTAGAAGCGGTAAAGCCGAGTCTCCTCGTACAGCTTCCGCCGCATCTCGTTGAGATGCTTCTGACTGCGCTGAAATTGCCGCCATTCCATGTAGGCGCTCTCGACGTTTCGAGAGGCCGCGATCAGGTCGGGAATCTCCTCTGGCGCGCCGCAGAAGCGGCACCAAATCTCGATGTCCCTCTCCGTCGGCGGGGTACGGCCAGACATGAGACGAGAGCACCTGGACTCCTCCCAGCCGGCCTGCTTCGCCAGGGCGCGCGAGGTCAGGCCGGACTGACGAAGGATCGCTCGGAGCCGGTTGCCGATGGCCTTTCGGGCTTGCTGAGCGCTGCTGGACGATGACGCGGGCACGGTACGAGGCGCGGTGACTAGGCGGGGTTGTACTCCGCATGGTCAATGCCGCGCTCCCAGACGGCCTCAAAGGCCGAGCTGTACATGCTGACCACTGCCGGATCATCGGTCATCTCGTATCCGACGAGTTCACCATCACCTGATGAGAAGATCAGTCGCACCAGCCCATCGTCGAACTGCCAGAAGTCACAGCCAGGCAGCGCCAGGTCGTAGGCCCGCTGCCGAGGCAGCCAACGAACCAGCTCCCCGGCCGCAAGGTTCGCGGCGGGAGTGATGGCGTGCTCGTACCGGATGTAGTCGCTGAACGGTTCGGAGACGACTCTCGCGCGACGGAAGGTGACACCTCGCGCTACGTGCCGGCGGATCAGGTTCACCCAGGAGGACAGGTAGTCGTACCTGGAGATTTCTTCGATACCGACGCCCTCACGCCATGCCCGGTAACCCTCACCGCTGAGCCCGTAGGTGTCCCGCGTCTCCAGGTGCGTCACCGAGCGCTGGGCCTTGTCCAGCAGCTCAGCCAAAGTTGGGATTGTCGCCACCCAAAGCCTCCCAAATCGCTTTGCGCAGCTCCGGAGGAATCCGGAAGGCGCGCTCGTCCGGTGCGATGTGACTGTACTGCTCGATCTCGGATATCACTTCGGGGTCCTCGATCGGCCAGCCGACGAACACGAGGCTGAGGTCAGTCTCATCGACCGAGACCGAAGGGCAGTTCTCGGTGTCGCTGCCGCCCTTGCCGAAGAACCGTAGCGCCATGGTCCCCTCCCAGGCTTCGAGTGTGTACGGACTTGTACGCCACCTGCGCAGCCTGAACGGTGGCTCTCAGGCCGTCAAGAAAGGGAACCCGAATGATCCCGATCCCGCGGCTAAAGTCCTCTTCAATAAGGCGCTACAGGGGCTGGAAGCGGCTCCCAAAGTTCACCATCTGCGACTGGCACGCGGGGGACATTGAGGCCACGCACCACAACGAATGGTGAGGTGTCAACGGATTCAGGGGCATAGGCGGAACTCGCTAGAAGCGCCTGGCGACCTCTCGGGCTCGCTCGTCCGCCTGCTTCCGCTCATCCTCGTACGACCCGGTCAACGTCGGATGGTGGCGAATCTCCTGAACGTCGTCGATCCCGGCCCAGCGCAGCCACCCGCCGAAGAACGTCGACTGGAAGTCACTCCCGAACTCCGCCCCGACCCCCGGCCCCCAGACCGCGCTGGTGTAGACGACAGCGGCCCGCTTCCCGCTCAGCAGGTGCTGGTAGCCGGTCTCCGGATCCACCCCGAACACCATGCCCGGCTGGCTGACCACGTCGATGAGCTGCTTGAGCTTGTACGGCACGCCCGCGTTCCACATCGGCACGCTGAACAGATACCGGTCATAGGCATCGAACCACTCGAACGTCCGCACGGCCGCCTCCCAGGCCACCGCCTCCTCTCCTTCGGGCACACCCCCTCCGAACACGGTCATCTTGGCCTTCGCCGCGGCGGGCCCGAACTCCGGCAGACTCCCATCCCACAGATCGAAGTGGTCGACCTGTGCCCCGGGATGCGTGGCGACGTACTCCTCGACGAAGGTCGAGGCGATGGCCAGCGAGATCGACTCCGCTCCTCTGGGGGAGGCGGAAATGTGCAGGATCGGCTTCATGATTGTCCCCTTCCGGACTGCGGTCCGCTTGTGGAAGAGAACAATACGGACCGTGGTCCGTTTGGTCAACAGCGGGTCATACCGGCGCCCGGTCCTGCTGCGGGCTCAGGGATCGTCTCGGCGGCTCAATGGGCGTCGGCGCCCTGGCTACATCTCCCTCATTAACCGGCCAGGCCGGCCAATTGCGTACGTTCCAAAGGCGATGGGCCGCTTGTGCTCCGTTTGTGATCCGCTTCCGGCATCATCGCTGCCCATGAAGAAAATGATCACGGCTCTGGCGGCGGCCTGCGCCGCCTTATCGATGGTTGCCGCCCCCGCGCAGGCGGCGCCCAAGGACCCCGTCAGCGCGCTGAAGGCCAAACTCGTACCCGGGCACGGCGTGCGCTTCACCGAAACGGTCCTCTGGTCGGACGGCACGGACGAGAGGGAGGTCCAGGACCGCAAGGGCGTCTTCCAGTTCGACGGCAAGGGCGTCGCAGCGTTCGACATCAAGATCCACTGGGACGACGACACCTTCGGGCAGGAACGCTCCGTCGGCATCGGCAAGAGCACGTATCACACCGGCGGGGTCATGCCCGCCGTTCTGCCGGAGGGCAAGTCCTGGTACAAGGTCGACAGGTACGGACGTCCTGACTCCTACGGCCAGAGGGAGAGCAGGATCAGCAGGACGATGAGCAGGCCGCTGCCGGCGTTGGCCCACTGGGCTTGGGCGACCTCGCCAGGTCCGTAGTCGCGGTAGGCCGCCGCGGCCACGCGTGGACCGCCGGTGACCCCGATCCGCCCTTCGACGGCGAAGTGCACCTTTGACGCTACGTACAGGAGCGTCCAGCCGATCGCCGCGTAACCGGCCCATCGAGAAGTCCAGTAAGTCATGCCACCAAGCGTGTCGACGGCAGTGACGGGTGGCCTCCCCACTGTGAGCCATTGCCTTCCCCCGCACAGGGGAGGGTGCCAGAGGCGCGGTCAGCGGCGGGGTGGGTCGATTCGGGCGCCGTCGGGAGTGAAGATCATCAGACGCGCCTGGTCGACGGCCACCCTGGCCGGTTCGCCGGCGCGCCAGACCGGGCGTCCGCCCAGGCGGACGATGATGTCAGAGCGCCGGTGGGTGCCGCTGCCGACATTCTGACCCACCTGTTCCTGCTGCTCCCGTTCCTCGTCGCGGGTGGAGAACAGCCGGCGCACCAGCCCGCCGAGCCCGCCGGACCCGGTCTTGTCACCGTTGACCTTCGCGCGCCGGTCCGGCGGCTCGGGCACCGGTACGGCGGGCATGCCGCACTCGATGTAGGCGAGCCACTCGTGACCGTGGTACTCCAGTGCCCGCACGCGGCCGAAGAACGACGGCCCCTCGTACGACTCGGGCACGGGCGCCAGGCCGTCGGGGCGCATGCCGACCAGCACCTGGCCGCCCGTGTGCTGCGAGATGGCGTACGCCCGGGGATCACTCCAGGGGATCGTCAGTCGGTGCGGGCCGAAGTCGAGCATGACGTACTGGTTCTGCGGTGTGTGCACCGTCGCGGCCAGGAGGTTCAGCTGCTGCGAGTTGAGGAACGCCGCCACGAACGCCGTCGCGGGGTCGTTGTAGATCTGCGACGGGGTGCCCACGTCCTGCAGCACGCCGCGGTTGAGGATGGCGATCCGGTCGGCCAGCGTGAGCGCCTCGACCTGGTCGTGCGTGACGTAGACGGTGGTGACGTTCAGCGATCTGACCAGGGCGGAGATCTCCATGCGCAGCTCGGTGCGCATGCCGGCGTCGAGGTTCGACAGGGGT
Organism: Nonomuraea sp. NEAU-A123; assembly: GCF_018603905.1. Lineage (GTDB taxonomy): Bacteria > Actinomycetota > Actinomycetes > Streptosporangiales > Streptosporangiaceae > Nonomuraea. The sequence goes on along the minus strand of NZ_JAHFZZ010000019.1, from coordinate 69,090 downwards.
TCGTCCATGAGGAACAACTTGGGCTGGCGGACGATCGCCCGCCCCATCGCGACGCGCTGGCGCTGGCCACCGGACAAGGTGCCCGGGCGGCGGTCCAGCGTCTCGTCGATGTGCAGCGCCTTGGACAGCTCGGTGACGCGCTCGCGCACCTGCGCCGGGTCCGACTTGGCGATCTCCAGGGGAAAGGCGATGTTGCCGCGTACGGTCCTGTGCGGGTAAAGGGCGCCGTTCTGGAACACCATGGCGACGTCGCGGTCACGCGGGGCCAGGTGGTTGGCCAACTGCCCGTCCAGCCAGAGGTCCCCTTCGGTGATCTCCTCGAGACCGGCGATCATCCGGAGTAGCGTGGACTTGCCACAGCCCGAGGGTCCGAGCAAAACGAGGAACTCGCCATTTTCGGCCTTCAGGCTCAGTCGGTCCACCGCCAGGTAGTCACCCGGGTACACCTTGGTCACTTTGTCGAGAACGACCGAGCTCATGGGCCCAACACCTTGCGCACGTGTCACCTGTGACGGGGCTGATTGAAGGGGTAGTACATCGCGCCTTAACGTCACATGTCCACCCTTGTCATAAAAGATCTCCGCCCAATCGGTTTTCGGTCTGGGGTTTAGGACATCCGATGGCAAAAATTTCCGGAAAAACGAGGCCCTGGAAGGGCTTGCGTAAACTTGCGGCAAGGGCTTTCATGGTCGGGACCGTCTAGGGTTACGGAGCATGATCAGGGGGTGGCCCGAGGCCGTGGCCTATCACGTGTACGGGCGCGGCTTCGCCGGCGGTGACGTCGCGCGCGCGCCACATCCGGCGGCCCCCCGGTGGAAAGTAAAGTGGCGGCCATGACCGGTCACGCGCGCCTCGCCGACATCGCCGCCCAGGCCGGGGTGAGCGAGGCCACGGTCAGCCGGGTGCTCAACGGCAAGCCCGGCGTCTCCGCCGCCACCCGCCAGGCCGTGATGACCGCGCTCGACCTCATGGGCTACGAACGGCCGCCCCGGCTGCGGCAGCGCAGCAACGGGCTCGTCGGCCTGGTGACGCCCGAGCTCGACAACCCGATCTTCCCGGCGTTCGCCCAGTCGGTCGAGAAGGCGCTGACCCAGCACGGCTACACGCCGGTGCTCTGCACGCAGTTGCCGGGTGGCGCGCCCGAGGACGAGTTCACCGAACTGCTGGTGGACCGTGGGGTGAGCGGCATCGTGTTCGTCTCCGGGCTGCACGCCGACACCACCGCCCGGATGGACCGTTACACCAGGCTCACCGACCGAGGGCTGCCGATCGTGCTGGTCGACGGCTACAGCGAGCACATCGACGCGCCGTTCATCTCGCCCGACGACCGGCTCGCCGCACGGCTGGCCGTACAGCATCTCGTGGACCTCGGACACGAGCGGATCGGGCTGGCGCTGGGGCCGCGCAGGTTCGTCCCCGTGATCAGGAAGATCGAGGGTTACCGGCAGGCGATGGCCCAGCTCCTGGGTACGAGCGCCGTCGACGAGCTGATCGCGCACTCGTTGTTCTCCGTCGAGGGTGGGCAGGCGGCGGCCATGCAGCTCCTGTCCCGCGGCTGCACCGGCATCGTGTGCGCGAGCGACCTGATGGCGCTGGGGGCGATCCGCGCCTGCCGCGAGAAGGGGCTGGCCGTGCCGGGCGAGGTGTCGGTGGTCGGCTTCGACGACTCGCCGCTGATCGCGTTCACGGATCCGCCGCTGACGACCGTGCGCAAGCCGATCGGCGCGATGGCCACGGCAGCGGTGCAGACCCTGCTCGAAGAGGTCAACGGCGCTCCCGCCAAGCACGTCGAGCTCATCTTCCAGCCCGAACTCGTCGTCCGCGGCTCCACCGGCTCCGGCCCGCTGGTGAACCGATGACCCGCCCGCAGGTCTCCCGGTGATCCGCGACGTCCTGGTCCTCGGCGGTGCCGGGGTCGACACCACCGTGTACGTGCCCACGCTGCCCCTGCCGTACGAGGACACCTACTCCGTCCCGCCCGTGATCGACCGGATCGGCAACACCGGCGCCGGTGTCGCGCTCGGTTGCGCGGCGCTCGGGCTCGACGTCGCGTTCGCCGACCTGATCGGCGACGACCCGCAGGGCGCGCTGATCCGCCACGCGCTGCGCGGCCTCGACTTCGCCTGGGCGTCGGCGGCGGCGGGCACCCGGCGCAGCGTCCTGCTGGTCGGTCCGGACGGCCGCCGCACCTCGCTGTTCGACCCCAGGACCACGCCCGGCGAGCGGCTGCCGCGCCACCTCTACACGGGCGTCGAAGCGCGGCACGCGCACGTGTCGATCACCGACTTCTGCCGCCACGTGTACCCGGACCTCGACATGCCGGTCTCCACGGACCTCCACGACTGGAACGGCGTCGACGACTACCACCAGGACTTCGCCTACCGCTCCGACCTCGTCTTCCTCTCGGCCGCGGCGCTCGCCGACCCGGCCGCGACCATGGCCGGCATCATCGAACGCGGCCGCGCCCACACGGTCGTCTGCACCCGCGGCGCCGAGGGCTGCCTGGTCCTCACCCGCGACACACCGCTGCGCGCCTTCCCGGCCGCGCCGCTGCCCGGCCCGGTCGCCGACAGCAACGGCGCGGGCGACGCGTTCGTCTCCGGCTTCCTGTACGGCAGACTCCGCGGGCTGCCGCTGGAGCAGTGCGTACGGCTCGGCGCCACCGCCGGAGCCCACGCCTGCACCGTCCTCGGCACCCACGAGTCCCCGATCACCGAGCCGACCCTGCTGAGCCGCGCGTAGGAGCCCCAGCCGGACCGGGGGCGGCGTCTAGCGATACTCCGAGATCGCGTTCTGGCCGATCGCCCACAGGGGCCTCCCGCTGGGGAGCGAGGTCATCGTGGTCACCGGGGCGGAGGGGGTGACCCGTGACCAACGCCCGCCCGCCTCCGCCAGTAGCCGGTAGCTGTCGTCCCCGGGATCGGAGCTGAACCGATGGCAGGCCACCCACACCACGCCACCACTGTCGCGGGCGATCCCGGTCAACCGCCCGCCGTCAAGGACGACCGCCCGCCAGGCCGTGCCGTTCCACCGGTACGACAGCGGGCGGAACGTGCCGTCCGCCGTCTCGTAGCCGCCCACGGCCCACACATCGTCGGCGGCCCCGGCCAGTACGGCTTCGAGCCGCGATTCGGACGAGTCAGGCGGCGACGGCGCGGGTAGCGGCAGCCGCTGCCAGGACCGGCCGTCGAAGTGCGCGACGGCGGGCTCCGACTGCGCGAGAGCGTCGTCCGGCATCGGGTCCGTCTCCCCGACCGCCCAGATGTCCTGGGGCGACCGCGCAATGGCGGCGTGCGTGACGATGGGGATCGCCTGGCTGGTCCAGCGTTGCCCGTCGAAGTGCCGTGCCCACCCGTCACCGAACGTCCACACCTGCCCACCACCCAGGGCGATCACCTCGGACGGACTCGCGGCCTCGTCAGAGGTGTCCACCGGATCGGGGACGAACGACCAGTTCCGGCCGTCGAAGTGCAGCAGCCCGGACTCGCCTCCCTCCTTGTCCTCGGCGATGATCCATACATTGCCGGGGTCCGAGGCGTCCACTTTGGTGAGCGTGACGTACCGGGCCTGCTTCGGCAGCTCCTTCACCAGCCGTCGCCAGCGCTTGCCGTCCCAGCGGACCAGCAACGCCTCGTGGCCGTCGGTGCCGAAGGTCCGCTCGCCGACCGCCCACGCGTCGCTCTCGCTCGTGGCCGTGATGTCCAGGAAGTCGGCCCCGTAGTCCAGGCCCTTCTGCCGGTAGATCACCCGCCAGCGTCCCTGGGGGTCGGTGGCGACCGGCGAGTGCGTCTCAGCAGCGCGGGGCCCTGTAGGCGCGCCGGTCGTACATCCGGCCAATGTCAGCAGCGCCAAGGTGACGAGTGCCAGTCGCGGGCCCATCCTGCCTCCTCGCCGATCCCTTAGGAGGAGGGCCGGAAGACGGAGCCGGACCTCTCCGCACCCGCCAGGGCACCGACACACCGGTACACCCGCACCCCCTGATCGAACTGCGCCGACGAAGGCGGCATCACATCCGAGATCCACTTGTCGTCGGCGATGTTCTTGGCCGCGCCGTACCTCGTGGCCAGCAGGACGCGCGTGGAGCAAGCCTTCTTCACCAGGGGATGTCTCGACAGATCACGCTGGTCGTAGGTGAGGGAGTCCGCCGGAAGCGGGGCGATCGCGAACGTCTCCCAGGAATGGGTCTCCTCGCAACCAAGCCGCCTCGCCGTCGTGTCGCCCGCGGAGACGACCAGGCCGGCCCAGCACTCGGAGTCCCTGACGCACGACGCGTTCGCCCCGGGGACAGCGGACGCGGGGCATCCTTTGGTGTAGGTCTCCACGCCGAAGCTCCGGGCAGCCGCCGGGGTCTTCCGCGCGGCCGTTCCGGTCGCTTGCGGTGTCTGCCCCGTCTCTGGCCCGCGGGTGAAGTGCTCATAGATGACCACCCCCGCGCCTGTCGCCAAGACCAGCGCACAGACCGACACGATCACAAGGAACACTCTGGAGACGCCCCGGGGAGCGACTGGCTCAACGGTGTCCTCCCGCCGGACATCCCGGCCGCCGCCGCCACTCCGCCGTCTACGCCCCGCGGGCCGGCTGTTGAACTGTTCGGCCTGACCGGGCCCAGGCGGGCCGACCGGCTGCGATGCGGCGTACCCCATCTGGTACGGATCAGCCGGCCTACCGGCGCCTGGCGCGCTCGACGGGACGCTGTTCGGCGATCCGGCCCGTACCGGATCAGCGCCCTGCGACCTCGGATCCGAGCCCGACCACACCGGGCCCGAGCCCGACCGCACCGGCTCGGAGTCGAGGCGCAGGGCGGTCAGCGCGTCGCGAAAGGCGGCGGCGCTCGGCGTCCGCTGGTGCGGGTCGCTGACGAGTGCCTGACGCAGAACCGCTGTCAGCGCCGGCGGCACACCGGGAATGTCGGGAACCGGCAGGCGATGCATCGCCAGCACCATCGCCAGGTTCGGCACCCCACTGGCCGGAAAACGTGGCGGACGCCCGGACAGCAGCGCGTACAGCGTGGCCGCGAGCGAATAGACGTCACCGGCAGCGCTCGGCTCGGCGAGCTCGAACGCCTCCGGAGGAGCATAGGCGGGCGTCAGCGACTCCCGCGTCACCGACGCGTCGGGCCCCGAGTCGGGCATCGTGGCCAGGCCGAAATCGGAGAGCGCCACATGTCCGTAGCGGTTGAGCAGCAGATTGGCGGGCTTGACGTCGCGATGAAGCACGCCTTGGGCGTGCGCCGCGGCCAGCGCGTCGGCGATCCGCACCCCGACGTCCCGCACCGCCTCCGGCCGCAGGCGTTGACCGGAGAGCGACCCGCCGGGACAGAGCTCGAGCACCATGTACGGCCTGCCGTCCGGAAGCAGCCCGGCATCGTAGACGGGGACGACATGGGGATGCCCCGACAGCGCGCCGGCCGCGGTGACCTCGCGCAGGAAGCGGCGCCTGTCGCGGTCGGAGAGCAGCACCCGGTTGTCCACCTTGAGCGCCACCTCCCGACCGACGGCGGACTGGAGCGCGAGGTAGACGATCCCGAAGCCCCCCTGCCCCAGCACACCCCGGATCTCATAGCCGGGAACCGAAATTTCGGACACGCGCGAGAGCGTAGCGCTTCCGTACGTGCGTCATGCGTGCTCCCTGAGGCGACAGCGGTGCGGCAGGCCGCCGGCTCTAAGGTCGGACTCGTGAACCTCATCGGTTGGGTGGCGTCCGTGCCGCGTGTTCCTCCCGCCTACCCGGCCGTGGGCGGGGGAGCGGTCTCCCTGGCGATCACCACCTACTATCCGCTGACGGGCACCCTTGGCGGCGCCACGTTCTGGCTGCTGATCGAGGTTCCGGTGCTGCTCGCCCTGACGATGCTCGCGGCCCGCCGCGCGCCTGTCGCAGCCCTCGTACCTGGTCTCGCGGTCTCGATCATCCTGCTGCGCATGGTCTGGCCCGGCCCGCTCTCGTTGATTCTGGCCGGTTGCGCGGGCTGGTCGCTGGGGGCGGTCGGGGCCGCCGCGGCCGGGCTCTACCTGCGTTCACTCGACGGCAACCGGCGCCGGGCCGTGGCGCGGGCCGTACAGGATCAGCGGCTCGCTCTGGCCCGTGACCTGCACGATTTCGTCGCGCACGATGTCAGCGGCATGCTCGTACAGGCCCAGGCCGCCCGGCTCGCGCCAGGGCTGCCGCCGCGGATCGAGGATGCCCTGCGCCGCATCGAGGACGGCGGCCAGCGGGCCCTGGCCTCGCTCGACCGTACGGTCCACATGCTCAACGAACCTGCCAGAGGTCCCGCACCCGGCATCGATGGGCTGCGAGACCTGGCCGACGGCTTCTCGCCGACCGTCGGGGTGAATCTCGTCGTCGAGGCGCGGCAGATCTCGCGCGAGGCGTCGGCGACCGTCTACCGGGTGGTGACGGAGGCGCTGACCAACGTACGCAGGCACGCGCCGCGCGCGACCACGGTCGACATCGCGGTGACGAGGGAGGGGGACCTGGTTCACGTCCGGGTGGACGACGATGGCAGCGCCGGCCAGCCGGAGGCCGACGAGCGAGGGAGCCGTTTCGCTGAGCACGGCCGCAACGGCCGCAACGGCGGCTTCGGCCTGGCGGGCCTCGCCGAGGTGCTCGAGACGGTCGGCGGCTCGCTGTCAGCGGGTCCGCACGGCGCGGGCTGGCGCGTCACGGCGGCCATCCCCGTCTGAGCCCGGGAGGACGCCCGGAGTGGTGGTCCGCGGGACAGGGATGGAAAGGTGGCGGGACATGCGTACGGGTGGTGGGGGTGGTGGCGTGACGACTCGGGTTCTCCTCGCGGACGATCAGGACGATGTGCGGATCGGGTTCCGGCTCATTCTCGACTCGCAGCCCGACATGACGGTTGTGGGGGAAGCGGCTGATGGGCGGGCGGCCGTGGAGCTCGCCCGGCATCTCAAGCCCGACGTCGTCCTGGCCGACATTCGGATGCCCAAGCTCGACGGGCTGGAGGTCACCCGGGTGCTCGCGCAGGAGACGCGGGTGATCGTGGTGACCACGTTCGACCTCGACGACTATGTGCACACCGCGCTGCGCAACGGCGCTTGCGGGTTCCTGCTGAAACGGTCGGGGCCGACGCTGCTCATCGAGGCCATTCGTGCCGCCATGGCCGGTGACACGCTTATCAGTCCGCAGGTCACTGTGCGGCTGCTGCGCCACCTCCGCGCATCCGGGCCGGAGCCGCTCAGGGAGCCGCTCACGGAGCGGGAGGTGGAGATCGCGCGATTGGTCGCGCACGGGCGTACCAATGGTGAGATCGCCGCCGAGTTGTTCATCAGCGCAGGCACGGTGAAGACGCATGTGGCCAATGTCCAGCGCAAGGTGGGAGCGGCGAATCGGGTCGGGATCGCGGCCTGGGCGTGGAACTCGGGGACCGCTTGAAAGGCGGAGAAAGCTGCGTAGCATCTCACGGATGCGCGGGGTACGGCAGTAGCCTCGATTTGTGATCTATCGGAGGAGTCGTCGGCTCTCGCGGTGGAGTGCGGCGGTTGTGGGCGTGATCGTCATCGTGGCGGCCGTCGCCTGGTGGTCCAGCCGGGAGTTACGGCCATGTGAGCGGCTCGACCGCTGGCTGGATCGCAGCGGGTGTGTGGCCGTACATCACGTGCCGGGGTTCGTGGGGAACGAGGCCTTGAGGAGCTTTCCCGCGATCGCCTTCGCACCCGATGGGAAGCATCTGAGCATGGTCGGCACCGAGGTGCAGCAGACCGGCCAGGCCGAGGACGACAAGCAGCCGCCGCCTCAGCGTACGGCGCTCGTGACGATCGATGCGACCAGCGGGGCGGTCACCGATCACACCGCCGAAGGCCCCTATCTTCGGGGCGGCCTGGTCGGAACGCTCGGCGTCTCCTGGACGGGCCGGTACGCCGCGGGGGTGTTCTTCGAACCCGGCTGGCGAGGCAGTACGTCCGAGGACGACGGCACCTTGCCCAAGGGACGCGTCCGCCTGTGGCGTCTGGACGGTAGCCCCGGAGGCTGGGAATCACCGGTGATGGAGCTGCCCCGGACCCAGGGGATGATCTTCTCTCTCGATGAGACCGCGGTCGAGGCGGCCGGCCTGTGGTGGGACGTGCGAACGGGCAAGCGGCTGGAATCGCGGGACCAGGAGGCATGGGGGCGCCGGTGGGGAGCGCGGGAGGTGGCCAGCGCGGACGGCACGGTGAAGGCGGCTTGGGACGGCAAGGCCGGGCAGGTGACACTGTCGGATGCGCGGTCCGGAAAGGTGCTGCGAGCGCTGCCCGGCGACCTGGGGCCGGAGGCGGATGTGATCGGCCCCTGGTTCCACTTCAGCCCGTCCGGCAAGCGGCTGTCCATGATCGCCACAGTGCGGGGAAGCGACGACGCGGCCCTGCGCGTCTGGGACATCGGGTCGGGCAGCCGGCTGTTGAACCTCGCCTCGCCCCTTCTACGCACCCGCAGCGCCTGGTCTCCCGACGAACGGGTGCTCGCGGTCGAAGCGACAGGTGACAGCCGCGATGAAGGGGGCGGCGTGGCGTTGTTCCGACTCCCGTGATCTTCCACCCACGCGCGGCGGTTCCCGCCCTCAACCCCATCCAGCAGCGATGTTCGGTCGACGGAGTTGCAGAAGCCCAAGGTGGCTGGTCTAGCGGTTGAGGCCGAAGAGCTCTCTCGTGGCTTGGACGGCGTCAGGCTTTCCTCGAACGTGGAGGCGGCCGGTGGAGACGGCGGTGGGGGACGCGGTGGGATCGCGTCCGATCTCGGCGAGGGTCGCGGCATCGGCGAAGGTCAGGACGGCGTCGGGATCGGCGGCGTGCCCGGGGCAGGTGTGCAGCGCGCCGTCGGTGATGCGGGCGTGCATGGCGTCGGCGCCTACCCGGAACTCGACGGTGAGGGACAGGGCCTGGGCCCGCTCCGGCTGGAACATCGCCCGCAGCGACGGCGTGATCCAGTGGATCTGGAAGGCGTCGTCGTCGCCCTGCTCCCCGAGCAGGCGCATGCCGAACCGGGCCAGCTCGGTCATCGCCGGTTGCAGCTCCCGGCCGAGCGGCGTCAGCTCGTACACCTTTGACGCGGCGGGCGCGGGAAGCGTGCGCCGGCTGATGATTCCGGCTTCCTCCAGCGTCTTCAGGCGGGCGGCGAGCATGTCGGTGGAAACGCCCACGAGGCCGCCAAGGAGATCGACGTAGCGTTTCGGGCCGTCCAGCAGTTCGCGGACGAGCAGCAGGGTCCACCGCTCGCCGACCAGGTCGAGCGTTTTGGCCACCGCGCAGTAGTGACCGTAGGAACGCGATGCCATGACGGCAGCCTAGCGCACGCTCCGCCGACTCCAAGCTTGTGATCTTAAATTCAGAGCGATTACTTGACTTTTCCAAGTGATCGTTTCAAGGTGGTGTCACGGCAGGACCTACTCCGGAGGACCACATGACCCTTCTCGACACCGACCCAGGCATCACCGCGGTCACGGTCGAGCGCCTGTGCGACTTCGCCATCACGTTCCAGGCCATGCAGACCTTCTCCACCCCGCTGGGCACGCGCATGATCGCGGTCGTCGAGCGCGGAACCGTCGAGGGACCGCGGCTGCGCGGCGAGTTCCTGCCCGGCGGTGGTGACTGGATCATGGTCGGCTCCGATCGCGTCGCCCGCCTCGACGTCCGGGCGACGATCCGTACCCATGACGACGAGCTGGTGTTCGTCACCGTCACCGGTCGCGCCACGCTCTCGGACGAGGCGATCAGCCGGCTGTGGGCCGGCGAGACCATCGGCTGGGACGAGATGCACGCACGGTCGGCGCCGCTGTTCGAGACCGGCGCGGAGCGCTACGCGTGGCTGAACTCCACCGTCGCCATCGCTGTCAACGAGCTGTCGCTCAACCACGTCACCTACCGCGTATACAGCGTTCAGTAATAGGAGGATCGGCGCCATGCCCACCACCGCATCGCCCGCACACAACGTCAGGGAACTCTTCGACACCTACGTCACGACCTTCGCCACCCGCGACGCGGACGCGATCGTCGGGCTGCACTCGCCCGCAACGCGGTTCTGGCTGCACAACGGCGAGCAGCCGGTCCACGGTCGGCCCGCACTTCGCGACACCTTCGCCGCCATGTTCGCCCAGTGGCCGGAGATGGGATTCGACATCCACCGGACGATCATCGGCGACCGCCACTGGGTGCTCGACTGGGCACTCACCGCCGTCCTCACCGACCCCGACGGCAACCGGCGCCCGATCCGTTTCGACTGCCTCGACGTGGTCACGCTCGACGAGAACGGGCTGGTCGAACGTAAGGACACCTTCATCGACCTGCCCCAGGCCCAGGCCGCGCTCACCGCCGCATCGGCGGCGGCCGGGGTCAGAGGCCATTCATGACCCCCAAGGTCGGAGTGCGTCCGACACCAGGAGGACACCACTTGTTGCTAACGATCTGACAAATCCCGTGTTCGTCTCGCGTCAGCCGGGTAGGCATCGCGCAAGCCGGGTGACGTGTGAGCCGGATCACACTGGGAGTCCCGGTCCGGGCTGAGGAGGCGCAGGTGACGCACGATCACGGGTTACCAGCGGCGGAGTACCAATCCCAGGTGAGGAAGGCAGCGACGGCGAGCGTCGTCGGTACTGCCATCGAGTGGTATGACTTCTTTCTCTATGGCACGGCCGCGGCGACCGTATTCGCCGACGTCTTCTTCCCCAAGTCGAGCCCGTACGCGGGTGTGCTGGCATCGTTCGCCACGTACGCGGTCGGCTTCGCCGCCAGGCCGATAGGCGCGGCGATCTTCGGGCATTGGGGAGACCGCATCGGGCGTAAGGCCACGCTCATCATCACCCTCGTCATGATGGGCGTCTCAAGCGCGCTCATCGGCGTGCTGCCGGGCACCGCCAGTATCGGCGTGGCCGCGCCGGTCCTGCTGGTCATCCTGCGCATCCTGCAAGGGATCGCGGTCGGTGGCGAGTGGAGCGGCTCGGTGCTGCTGTCGATGGAGTGGGGCAACCAGCGCAGGCGCGGCCTGATGGCGAGCTGGCCGCAGGTCGGCGTGCCCATCGGCCTCATACTCGGCACGGGCGCGATGTCGCTGGTGGCGCTCGCGGCCGGCGACGCGTTCAAGGACTGGGGCTGGCGGATTCCGTTCCTGGCCAGTCTCGTGCTGGTCGCCGTCGGTCTGTGGGTGCGGCTGCGGGTGATGGAGACGCCGCTGTTCGCGCGGCTCCTGGAGACCAAGCAGGTGGCCAAGCTGCCGGTCGTCGAGGTCCTCAAGAAGCACCCCAAGGAGGTCGTGTTCAGCGCGCTCCTGCGCGTTTCGGAGCAGATGCCGTTCTACCTCTACACGACGTTCGTGATCACCTACATCACGGCCCCGCACATCGGGATGTCGCGCACGTTCGCGTTCGCCGCCGTCAGCGCCGCGGCGGCCGTCGAGCTTGTCGCGATCCCGTACTTCGGGCACCTCAGCGATCGGATAGGCCGCCGCAGGATCTACCTGATCGGGGCCGCGCTGCTGGCGGTGGTCGCCTTCCCCTACTATGCGCTGCTCAACACCGGCATCGCCGTCGTGATCCTGCTCACCATGATGATCACGCAGCTCCAGCACTCCATGGAGTACGGCCCGCAGGCGGCGCTCATCGCGGAGAGTTTCCCGACCAGTCTGCGGTACGGAGGAGCCGGGCTGGGATATCAGCTGGCCTCGGTCATCGCGGGTGGACCGGCACCGCTGATCGCCACCTGGCTGCTGCACGACTACGGCTGGCAGGCGATCTCGGTGTTCATGATCATCGGTGCGGTGATCGGTTTCGCCGCGACGCTCGCACTGCCCGACCGTTCGAAGATCGACATCAGCGACCACGCCGCCTACGGCTCTAGTCGAGCCTGACCCGCACCCCGGTGCTCAGGCCGGAGTCATGCAGCTCCAGCCCCGCGGGCTGGGCCTCCTTCGGCAGCTCGAACAGCAGCGCGCCGCTGAAGGACTGGCCCGGCCCGATGCGGACCGGGGTGACCTCGGTGCCCGCCTTGTCGAGCAGCTTGGTGCCGCCGTGTAAGGCGTCGTCCTCGTCGACCAGTTTCTGCTGGCCGGGGTAGAGGACCCGGGCCTCCTGGCCGATGTTGTTGACCTTGACGCTCACCTGGCAGGTGCGCTGCGTCGCGCTCCTCGCTGGTTTGGGGCATTTGGTGCCCGTCACCGCGAACTTCAGCTTCCCGTCCTGCACCGGGCTGTCCGCGCCGACCGGGTCGGGCGATCTGAGCGCCCACGTCAGTACAGCCAACAGCAGCACCAGCAGCACGATGGCCACCACGATGGCGGTCAGGCAACTGGCGAACACGCTTCTCTTCGGCTTGGCCGGGAACGCCGGGCCCCTTGGCCCGGGCTGCAGTGGCATCTGGCCCGTCTGATGAGCGGAAAGCGGCACCTGTCCGGTCTGCTGAGGAGCCAGTGGCGCCTGGCGGGGTGGTGGCGGGGCCTGGGCGGCCGGGCGGGGCACCGGGCCGCGTCCCGGTAGCGGTCCCTGGCCGGTCGTCCGATGATGGGCTTGAGGCTGGTGAGTCTGCGACGGGTGGGGCTGAGGCGGGTGCGCCTGCGGCTGATGGGCCTGGGGCGGCGGGGTCCAGCCCGGCGGCGCCTGTCGTACCTGCGGATTGTGCGGGAACTCGGCCAGCGGTGGGAACTCCGATGGGTTCCACGAGCTGCTGAGGTGGCGCGTCGCGGCGAGCTGGGCGGCCGGCTCGTCGGCCGCGCCGACGAGTTCGAGCAGGAGCTGCTTGGCCGCGGGGCGGCGCGCGGGGTCGGGATGGATGGCCGCGGCCACCAGCCGGTCGAGCGGCGCGGGCAGGCCGCGCAGGTCGGGCGGGGCGGTGCGGGCGCGAGCGGCCATGACGTAGGCGTCGCCCTCGCCGAACGGGTGGCCGCCGAGCCCGGCGTAGGCGATCAGCGACCCCCACGCGAACACGTCGCCCGCCGGGCTGGTGCGGCCCTCGAAGACCTGCTCGGGAGCGATCCAGCCGGGCGTGCCCATCACCATGCCCGCGTTGGTGTGGCGGGAGGAGACGTGGGTCGAGCGGGCCAGCCCGAAGTCGATCACCCGGGGGCCGCCCAGCGTCAGCATCACGTTCGCCGGTTTGAGGTCGCGGTGCACCAGGCCGGCGGCGTGGATCGCGGTCAGCGCCGCCGCGACGCCCACAGCCGCCGAGTGCAGCACGGACGGGGTCAGAGGGCCGTGCTCGATCAGGTGGTTTTCGAGAGAGACGCCCTCGATGTACTCGGTGACCAGGTAGAGGACCCCGTCGTGCTCGCCGTGGTCCAGGACGCGGGCGGTACAGAACGAGGCGACCTTGCGGGCGTTGGACACCTCTTCGTGGAAGCGCGCCCGGTAGACCGGATCGGCGGTGTAGTCGCGGCGGATCGCCTTGAGCGCGACCTGTACGCCGTCGGCGGCCTTGGCCAGGTAGACGGTGCCCATGCCGCCCGAGCCAAGGCGGCTGATCAGCTCATAGGGGCCGATCGCCGGCGGGTCGTCCGGCGTCAGCGGAGTGCCTGCGGAGCGCCCCTGCTGCCCCAACGTCGCTGTCCTCTCGCCTTCGTTGCCCCGTTGACTCAACCGATGCGATCCTCCGCCCGGCATGCCCGTTCCCCAAGACTCTAACGGAGGAACGGGCTGCCTGGTGGCGACTGAGTTTGGACGGGTTGTGGCACCTTTGTAGCGGAACGGGTGGTGCAGCCCACGGCGACGTCCTCGGCCCGCGAGCCGAACGGCGGACCCGAACAGTCCGTAAAACCCGCATTCGATAAAATGATTGGGCATTCCTCTCTGGTCCCGCCAAACTGATCACGAACCAGTGAGGAGATTCAACCCATGCCGAACCAGCCCGCACCGAACCTGCTGTCGTGGGCCAGTGAGATCGACGAAGGCGCGATCGCGCAGGCCGCACGCACTGCCCGCCTGCCATTCGTTTCCGGTCACGTCGCTCTCATGCCCGACGCGCATATCGGCATCGGTGCCACGGTCGGTTCGGTGATTCCCACCGAAAACGCGATCATTCCCGCCGCCGTTGGTGTGGACATCGGCTGCGGCATGGTCGCCACCGAGACGACGCTGACGGCTGACGACCTGCCCGACACCCTGGCCGCCCTCATGCCGATGGTGCAGCACCGCATCCCGGCCGGCGTCGGCAAGGGTCACCAGGACCCGTCGATGGACCGTGCCCTCGGCGACCTCGGACTCCCCTACACCGACCTGAACCCCAGGCAGACCAAGAAGGTGGCCGACCAGTTCGGTACCCTCGGCTCCGGCAACCACTTCGTCGAGGTCTGCCTCGACGAGCGTGACCGGGTGTGGACGGTGCTGCACTCGGGTTCGCGCGGCGTCGGCAACCAGCTCGCCACGATGCACATCGTCGGCGCCAAGAAGCTGATGAAGAAGCAGGTCATCGGCCTGGAGGACCCGGACCTCGCGTACCTCGTCCAGAGCACGCCGGAGTTCACCGCCTACATCGAGGACATGCTGTGGGCGCAGCGCTACGCCATGGCCTCGCGTGCCCGGATGGACAAGGTGCTGATCAACGCCCTGTTCCGGGTCGTGGGCCAGGGCGAGCGGGTCCGTACGATCAACTGCCACCACAACTTCACCCAGCAGGAGTCCCACTACGGCAAGTCCCTCTGGATCACCCGCAAGGGAGCCATCAAGGCCGACACGGGAGACGAAGGAGTGATCCCCGGCTCGATGGGCACGTGCTCGTACATCGTGCGCGGTCGTGGAAACCCCGAGTCGTACAATTCCTGCGCCCATGGTGCGGGCCGCCGCATGTCTCGCACAAAGGCGAAGCGGGAACTGTCGGCGACCTCTCTCACCGCGGCCATGAGCGGTCGAATCTGGAATGCGGACAGGGCCGCCGCACTGGTGGACGAGCATCCCGCGGCGTACAAGTCCATCGACCAGGTAATGGCCGACCAGAAGGACCTGGTGGCCATTCAGCACACTCTCCGCCAGATTTTCAATTACAAGGGTTGAGGCCCACTCCTTTTATCCGCGCGCCCTGGCGACCAGCGAGGTCGTCAGGGCCGCGAGCAAGGGGATGAGAGTGAGGCCGACCAGGAACAGCAGCCCGACCGGCCACAGCCCCTGGCCGCCTTCCCGGAGCTCCTTGATCACGGCGGGGGCGAAGGAGACGTAGAACGGAGCGGCGGCCAGCACCCCCCACAGGACGCCCACCTGAGGGACGAACCACCCGGCCAGACCGGCCAGGACCGCCAGGACGAGGAACGAGGGCAGCAGGTAGGGCGAGTCGAAGAAGTCGCGGGGAGCGTCGGCGGAGACCACGGGCGAGGTGACGACACAGAGGGCTACGGCGAGGGATCCCGCGATGACGAGGATCAGGGCCCACACGATGACGGAACGGGACATGCGACTCCCAAAGGGGTGTGAAGTCCATCCTGATCACCGACGACCTTCCCGGCATCGGCCGTACTCATCCGGCCTGATTGACGTCAGCGGGTTGCGCTAACGGAGAGCGGCCGCCTCGGCGGCCAGCTTCTCCACGCGGCCCCAGTCGCCCGCGGCCAGGGCGTCGGCCGGGGTCAGCCAGGTGCCGCCGACACAGCCGACGTTCGGCAGCGCGAGATAGTCGGGCGCGGTGGCCGGCCTGATGCCGCCCGTCGGGCAGAACCGCACGTCCGGCAGCGGTCCCGCCAGTGCCTTCAGGTACGGTATGCCGCCCGCGGGCTCGGCCGGGAAGAACTTCAGCTCCTTCAGACCCCGCTCGGCCAGCGCCATCACCTCGGTGGCGGTGGCCGCGCCGGGCAGGTACGGGAGCCCGCTCGCCGCCATCGCGTCGGCCAGCGACAGCGTCGTCCCGGGCGAGACCAGGAACTTCGCCCCAGCCACCAAGCACGCCGCAATATCATCAGAAGTCCGGATTGTTCCGGCGCCGACCACGGCCTCCGGCACCTCGGCGACGATCCTGGCGATGGCCTCCAGCGCGTCAGCCGTACGCAAGGTCACCTCGATGACCGGCAGGCCGCCCGCGACCAGCGCCCGCGCCAGCGGCACGGCGGTCTCCACGTCGTCGATCACCACGACCGGGATCACGGGGGCGAGATCGAGCAGGCTCATGAAATGTCTCTCCTCATCGGATACAGCTCTCTGCGCTCGTGCGGGGACCCCAGCTCCCTTGCCGCGCGCTGCGCCAGCCAGGCGGCGGCGCCCGTCAGCGCCGGTTGCGGGGCGACGATGAGCGTGGTCGCGATGGCCGACAGGTAGCCGGCCATGTCCGGGTTGTCGGCGAATCTGGCGCGGAAGTCGCTGGTACGCACGCGCTCCACGATACGGGGCAGTACTCCGCCGCCGAGATAGACGCCGCCCCTGGCGCCGAGGGTCAGCGCCACGTTCCCGGCGAAACTCCCCAGCATCCCGCAGAACACCTCGACCGTCTCCGCGCACAGCGAGTCGTCCAGCCGCGCCACGATGTCGGAGACCGACAGGCTGGGCGGATTGACGCCGTTGACCTGGGCGAGTGCCCGGTGCAGCCGTACCAGGCCCGGTCCCGACAGGACGTGCTCGGCCACCACGTGGTCCAGGCCCCCGGCGCGGAGTGCCCGGACGATCTCCCGCTCCCGGTCGTCGAAGACCGGCACCGTGACGTGCCCGCCCTCGCCGGGGATCGGCGTCCAGCCGCCGTCGGCGGGCACCAGCCCGGCGACGCCGAGCCCGGTGCCGGGGCCGAGCACGGCCTTCACGCCGTGGGCGGGTTCCGGGCCGCCCAGGGACGCCAGGTCGCCGGGCTCCAGATGGGGCAGTGAGACGGCCAGCGCCTCGAAGTCGTTCAGCAGCACCGCGTACGGCAGGCCGAGGTCGCTCGCCGAGCCGCTCCAGGCCGAGTTCGTCAGCGTGTAGCGGTCACCGTCGACGGGCCCCGCCACGGCCAGGCACGCCGCCCCCGGCCGCACTCCGCCCGCGTGTTCCGCGAGGTAGGCGGCTACGGCTTCCGGGAGGGTGTCGTAGTCGGCCCCCGCCAGGACCGCGACGTGCGACGGCCGCGCTCCCGGCGAGGTGACCAGCCCGAACCGGGCGTTGGTGCCACCGATGTCGGCGACCAGCCACGGCGGATCGAACGCGCTCACGGCGCACTGTCCAGCGAGCGGAACACGTCATCCAGCGTGTGGAACGCGGTCATCCCGCGACGCCCGCGTGCTGCCCGAGAGGCGCGCCGGACTCCAGGTGGGAGGCGCCCGCCTCGGCGGGGAAGCCCAGGCCGGGGCCGTGGTCCGGGGACTCGGCGCCGCTGATCCCGAAGATCCCCGCACCCTGCTCCGCGTGCCCCGCCATGCGCCGGAACGTCGCGAACAGCTCGCGCCCCGTCCCCACCCACTGCGCGTCGCTCAGCGGCCGGCCGCCGGGCGTGCGCCGGGCCAGCTCCTCGGCCGGGACCAGCACTTCCAGCGTCCCCGCCGCCGAGTCGAGCCTGATCACGTCGCCCTCGCGGACCAGCGCGATCGGCCCCCCGTCCGCCGCCTCGGGCGACAGGTGGATGGCCGCCGGCACCTTGCCGGACGCGCCGGACATGCGGCCGTCGGTCACGATCGCCACCCGCTGCCCCCGATCGAGCAGTACGGCCAGCGGCGGCGTGAGCTTGTGCAGCTCGGGCATGCCATTGGCGCTCGGCCCCTGGTAGCGGATGACCGCCACGAAGTCCTGCCCGTCCAGCTCGCCCGCCTCGAACGCGCGCAGCAGGTCGAGCTGGTCGTCGAACACCTTGGCCGGAGCCTCGATCACCAGGTGCTCGGCCTTGACCGCCGACACCTTGCTGACGGCCCGGCCCAGGTTGCCCTCGAGCATGTGGATGCCGCCGTCGGCGGAGAACGGCGCGGCCACCGGCCGTAGCACGTCGAGGTCGGCGCTGCCGTCGGACAGCTCCGACCAGGTCAGCTTCCCGTCGGACAGCGACGGAGCCGAACGGTAGTGGTCGAGGCCGCGCCCCGCCACGGTCAGCACGTCGGCGTGCAGCAGGCCCTCGTCCAGCAGGTCGCCGATGAGCACCTGCATGCCGCCGGCGTCGCGGAAGTGGTTCACGTCCGCCTGGCCGTTGGGGTAGATCTTGGTCAGCGAGGGCACGGCCTTCGACAGGCAGGCCAGGTCGTCCCAGGTCAGCACGATGCCCGCGGCGGCGGCCATGGCCACCAGGTGCAGCGTGTGGTTGGTGGAGCCGCCGGTGGCCAGCAGCGCCACGCAGGCGTTCACGATCGACTTCTCGTCGACCAGCTCGCCGATCGGGGTGTACTCGGGGCCGTGCGCGGTGATCTCCACCGCCCGGCGCCCGGCCGCCTCGGTCAGCGCGTGCCGCAGCTCGGTGTGCGGGTTGACGAACGTCGAGCCGGGCAGATGCAGGCCCATGACCTCCATCAGCGCCTGGTTGGAGTTGGCGGTGCCGTAGAAGGTGCAGGTGCCGGGGGAGTGGTACGACTTGGCCTCGGCGTCGAGCAGCTCGTCGCGGCCCACCTTGCCCTCGGCGAAGAGCTGCCGGGTGCGGGCCTTGACCTTGTTCGGCAGCCCCGACGTCATGGGGCCGGCGGGCACGAAGATCGCGGGCAGGTGCCCGAAATGCAGCGCCCCGATGAACAGGCCCGGCACGATCTTGTCGCAGACGCCCAGCAGCAGCGACGCGTCGAACATGTCATGCGACAGCGCGATCGCGGCCGCCATGGCGATCACGTCGCGGCTGTAGAGCGACAGCTCCATGCCGGCGCGGCCCTGCGTGATGCCGTCGCACATCGCGGGCACGCCACCCGCCACCTGCGCGACGCCGCCGGCCGCGCGCACCGCCGCCTTCAACTCGGCCGGGTACGTCTCGTACGGCTGGTGGGCCGAGAGCATGTCGTTGTAGCTGGTCACGATCGCCACGCCGGGCTTGGCCGAACCCATCAGCAGGGGCTTGTCGGCGGCGGGCGCGGCGGCGAAGCCGTGGGCCAGGTTCGCGCAGCCGAGGTGCGCGCGCGCCGGGCCCTTGGCGCGGGCGGCTTCTCCGTCGCGCCGGATCCGCGCCAGGTAGACGGTGCGGCTGGCCTGGCTGCGTTCGGTGATCCTGTCGGTGATCTCCTGGATGACGGGGTTCACAGACCCTCCTTCGTCGGGTCCTCAAACCCAAAATCGCGGTGTTCGGTGGTGCGCTCGCTCACGCCTGGTCCTCTTCGTGCCACACGCGCCCGCTGCGGGCGAGCAGCTCGTGGGCGCCCGCTGGGCCGGTGGACCCGGCGGGGTAGGGCTCGGGCAGCTCGGCCGACGACTCCCAGGAGGCCAGGATCGGGTCGATCCACTGCCAGGCGGCTGCCACCTCGTCGCGCCGCATGAACAGCGTCGGGTTGCCCGCCAGCACGTCCGTGAGCAGCCGCTCGTAGGCCTCGGGAACGCGCGTGGTGAACGTCTTGCCGAAGCTGAGGCTCAGCGGCACCGGCTTGAGCGCCACCTCGCCCGCTCCCGGCTCCTTGGCCATGATGTGCAGCTCGATGCCCTCTTCCGGCTGCAGCCGCAGGACGAGGCGGTTCGGTGAGCCGCCGGGGAAGATGGAGTGCGGCACGTCCTTGAACTGCACCACGATCTCCGAGGTCCGGCGCGGCAGCCGCTTGCCGGTGCGCAGGTAGAACGGCACCCCGGCCCACCGCCAGTTCTTGACCTCGGCGCGGATCGCGGTGAACGTCTCCACCCGGCGCGACGCCTCGGTGGGCGCGGTGGACCCGGGCTCGTCCAGATAACCGGGCATCCCGTCCGCCTCGGTGTACTGGCCGCGCACGGTGAAGCGGTCGACCTCGGTGCCGGTGATGGGCCGCAGCGCCTGGAGCACCTTCACCTTCTCGTCGCGGATCGCCTCGCGGTCGTTGCGGGCCGGCGGCTCCATCGCGGTCATGCAGAGGAGCTGGAGCAGGTGGTTCTGCACCATATCGCGCAGCGCGCCGGCGTGGTCGTAGTAGCCGCGCCGGCCCGGCGTGCCTACGGTCTCGGCGGCGGTGATCTGCACGTGGTCGATCCAGAGGGAGTTCCAGATCGGCTCGAGGAAGGCATTGGCGAAGCGGAGCACGAGCAGGTTCTGCACGGTCTCCTTGCCCAGGTAGTGGTCGATACGGAAGATCTGCGCCTCGTCGAAGATGGCGCCGACCTCCTCGTTGATCCGCTGCGCGCTGGCCAGGTCGCGACCCAGCGGCTTCTCCAGCACCACCCGGGAGCGCGGCGTCACCAGGCCCGCCTTGTCCAGCTCACGGCAGAACGGGCCGAACGTCATCGGCGGGCTGGCCAGGTAGAACACCCGGTCGCGCTGCTCGTGCCCGCCCAGCAGCGCGGTCAGCGCGCTCCAGCCGGACCGGTTCTCGCCGCCCACGTCGACGGACACGTGGTGCAGGCGGCCGAGGAAGCGCTGCCACGCGCTGGGGTCGGCCGGGACCTGGTCGCGTACCTCGGCGTCCACCTTGCCGCGGAAGTCCTCATCGGTCAGCCCGCCTCTGGACATGGCGATGATCCGCGTCTCGGGGGAGAGGCGGCCCTCCACGTCGCTGTGGTACAGCGCCGGGAGCAGTTTGCGCATGGACAGGTCGCCGGTGCCGCCGAAGACGACGAGGTCGGCGGTGTAAGCGGCGGTGGGAGCTGAGGTGGGGGACACGGCTGGGAACTCCGATGATTTACCAAGCAGGGACAGAACGGACACTAGCCAGAGTTACGTACCTACACAAGCTGAGTTTTGCTATTTGAGATGAAAAAGTCGTGACTTTTCATTACCTAACCTCCTGTGATTCACTTGGCGGATGCCTCGACGTACCGCCGCGACCCTCGCCACGAGTGGCGAGGTGCTCCGCCTCATCCGCACCGGTGAGGCCGTGACACGGGCGGACCTCGGCCGGGTGACCGGCCTGTCCCGCCCCGCGGTGCAACTGCGCGTCGGCGAGCTGCTCGAGCGCGGCCTGGTCGTGGAGCGGGCCGACGCGCCGTCCACCGGTGGCCGGCCGCCGGTCCGGCTGGAGTTCAACGCCTCAGGCGGCGTGGTGCTGGTGGCCGCCCTGGGCGCGAGCCGTACGCGGGTGGCGGTCTGCGACCTCGCGGGCCGCGAGCTTGAGGGCCGCGACTTCGCCATCGACGTCGAGCAGGGCCCCGACGTGGTGCTGCCGCTCGTCATGGACACCTGGGACGAGCTGCTCGGCGACCGGCCGCGCTCGCTGCTGCGCGGTGTGGGCATGGGCGTGCCGGCGACGGTCGAGTTCGCGCAGGGACGCACGGAGAGCGCCAGGGTGATGGCCTCGTGGACGGGCGTGGTGATCCCGCCGCTGGTCCACGAGCGCTTCCCGGTGCCCGTACTGATCGACAACGACGTCAACCTGCTGGCCATAGGCGAGCACCGGGGCGCCTACCCCGAGCTCGGCGACCTGATGTTCGTCAAGGTGTCCACCCGGATCGGCGCGGGCGTCATCGCGGGCGGCGAGATCCTGCGCGGCGCGCTCGGCGCGGCGGGCGAGATCGGGCACATCCCGGTACGCGACGGCGGCGGCGTGCTCTGCCGCTGCGGCAACACCGACTGCGTCGACTCCGTCGCCAGCGGCACCGCGCTGCTGCGCGACCTGCGGGCCGCGGGCAAGGACGTCAAGACCATCGCCGACGTGACCAGGCTGGTGCGCGCCGGAGACGCCGAGACGATGGCGATCGTCCGCGAGGCGGGCCGCCAGATCGGCGAGGTCCTGGCCGTCGCCGTCAACATCCTCAACCCGTCCGTCGTGGTGCTCGGCGGCGACGTGGCCGAGGCGTTCGGGCCGCTGGTGTCGAGCATCCGCGAGGTCGTCTACCGCCGCTCCACCGCGCTGGCCACCCGCCGGCTCCGCATCGAGCCCAGCAGGCTGGGGGCCGGGGCGGGCATCAGCGGGTGCGCGGTCATGATCCTCGACCACGTGCTCTCGCCCGACGCCGTCGACGAGAGCATGATCACCCGCCTCAAGATCAGCTCCTGACGGTCAGCGCTGGACGAGCTGCCGCAGCTCCGCGACGAGGCCCTCGACCACCCCATCGCGCGGCGTCAAGGGCGCTTGCCGGGCCAGGGATTCTTCGTCTTGCGCGGCGGCGGGCTCTGGCTCTGGGGAGTACTCCTCGGCGGCGGAGTGCGCCCCGTGGCCGCCTCGGACAGCACGGGCCCCGGTGTGGGCCTGATCCCCCGGTGGGGCGACGGAGCCGGTGACAGGCCGCTGCTGGGGCTCACCCGGGTGCTGGCAGGCCGGGTGGAGGTGGGGGTGGCCGTTGGCGTGGCCTTGGCGGTCTTCCTGGCGCCGAGGGTGGGCGTGGGATCCGCGGTGGGCTGCGTGGTGTGGACCGGACGCGTGACCGGGACGCGGTAGCGGGCCAGCTTCGACTCGATCGCCCCCGGCTCGCCCCGGCGCGGGCCGGGGCGATCATGGTCGGGCAGGCTGACCAGAGTGAGCTGCGTGCCGGTGAAGGCACCGCCGACCAGGATCGCCGCGGTGGCCAGCATCAGGCAGCCGGCCAGTAATCCGGCGACCATCAGAATCCGCCTGCGCCGCTCCGTATGGTCCACAGGCGCCGATGATAGTGATCCGGCGCCCCGTCCCGGGTGACTCCCAGCGAATCGTGATCAAGTTCCCGCGGCGCGCGGACCCGTGACGGTCAGCACGCGCACAGCAGGCCGCGCAGCGCGGTCTCCAGGCAGAGCGCGGTGTGCGCGGGCGTCGGCCAGGGGAAGCGGAGGAGCTGGTCGTCCACGCGGACCGTCGCCCCGTAGCGGTCCAGCTCCCACAGCCACACGTCACCGGCGTCCTCGCCGAGGTGCTTGGACACTCCGCCGGCGAGCTGGGCCCGGTGCGATTCGTTGATGTGGGCCAGCACGCGCTCGGCGGTGGCGGCCAGCGGATCGGGGGCGGCTTCGAGGTAGTCATCGGCGTCCAGCACCCCGGAGTCGCGCCCGGTCAGGTACACCACCTGGCCGATGTCGAGCCGCAGCAGCCGGGGCGCGTCCGGCCGGCCGTACCTCTCCAGCGCGTCGAACAGGGCCTCATCGGCCGTGTGCGCCGCGACCGCGACGGCGGCCTCACGCGCGTCACTCTCGGGTACGGCCTGCGCCCACCCCTGCACCTCGAGCAGCCCGCGCGGATGCTCCACCTGGCCGAGCACGCGCATGGCGGTCAGGTTCACCGCCACGACGGCGTCGTCGCGCAGCCCGTGCAGCGCCTCGCCCGGCCGCACCAGCAGCACCGGGCGGCCCCGCTCGTCGACTCCGCCACGGGCGGGCGCGGGGGTGCCGTCGATGGACAGCCGGGCGACGCTCGCCGACACGGCGAGGGTGCGGATCCGCTCGGGGATCGTGAGCATGGCGCCTCCTTGAGATCACAGCCGACAGTAGGTTAGCCTTGCCTAAGTAAGGACTACCTAATCACATGAGGTGAACGTGCGCTACACCGGTCCGAAGGTGCGACTGTCACGTCGCGCGGGCGTCCCGCTGACCAAGAAGGCCGTCCGCTATTTCGAGCAGCGCCCCTACCCGCCGGGCGAGCACGGCCGCAAGACCAACCGCCGCACCACCGGCGACTACGGGCTGCGGCTGCTGGAGAAGCAGAAGCTGCGCTGGTACTACGACGTGTCGGAGCGGCAGCTACGCCGCTACTGGGGCCTCGCCCTGCGCAAGCCGGGCGCGTCGGGCGCCGAGCTGGTCGCGCTGCTGGAGAGCCGCCTGGCCTCCCTGGTGCTGCGCGCCGGGCTGGCGCCGTCGATCTACGCGGCCCGGCAGTACGTCAACCACGGCCACATCGCCGTCGACGGCCGCAAGGTGGACATTCCCAGCTATCTGGTCAAGCCCGGCCAGGTCATCAGCGTGCGGGAGCGCTCGCGCGGGATGCAGCCGTTCGTGGCCGCCAAGGAGGGCGTGCACGCCGACGAGCGGATCGCACCCTACCTCTCCGTCGACCACGCTGATCTGCGGTTCACGCTGGTCAGCAGGCCCCAGCGCGAGCAGATCAACGTCCCGGTGGACGAGCAGCTGGTCGTGGAGTTCTATTCTCGTTAGCCGTGAGTGATGCGGGTGAGCGGCACGCCAGCTGGCTGGAATTGTTCTTCGACCTCGTCGTGGTGGTGGCGGTCGCGCAGCTGGCGCACCGCCTCCAGCACCCGACCTGGGGCGATGTGGCGTTATTCGCCATCCTCTACTACGCGGTGTGGAGCATCTGGACGTCCCTGACGCTCTACTCGAACGTCCGCGCCGAGCAGACGCACCTGCGCAGCATGCTGGTCGGGATGTTCGGCATCGCGGTGATGGCGGCGGCGGCCCCCGACGTCGCGCACGCGATCCCCGGCGTCGGCACGCACGACGGGTGGTTCATCGCCGCCTACATCATCTGCCGGGTCAGCGCCTCCCGGTCGATCCAGGCGGCCGGCACGGTGATGACCTCCTGGCCCGCGGCCCAGCTCGGCGCGGGCCTCGGGCCGTGGATCGCCTCGACCATGATGCAGAACGAGTGGCGCTACTACCTGTGGGGCCTCGGCGTCGCGCTCGACCTCGCCTTCTCCATCGCGCAGAGCCGGCAGCCGGAGCGCCTGGTCAGCGAGCTCAAGGCGCAGGCGGAGCGGCTCAGGGCGCGCGAGCTGCGCCGGGCCGGCAGGGCCGGGAGGCTCTTGGAGGCGCGCTACCTGGAGGAGCCGAAGGCCGCCGTGCTCGACCCCGCGCACCTGGGTGAGCGGCTCGGGCTGTTCGTCATCATCGTGCTGGGCGAGGCGGTCATGCAGGTCGTGATCGCCTCCTCCGGGCTCGACTGGGACTGGCCGCTCGGCCTGGCCGCCGTGGCCGGGTTCGGGCTGATCGTGTCGCTGTGGTGGCTCACCCTCCAGTACGGCCTGAGCGCCGTGCCCGAGATCCACGAGCGGGGGCTCAAGCCGTACATCGCGCTGCCCGCGCACTACGCCATGACGGCGGGCATCACCGCGACGGCGGCGGGGCTCGGCGCGGTGGCCGCCAAGCCCGCCGAGCACCTGCACGGCGGCGTCCAATGGGTGCTGTGCGGCGGCCTGGCCGTCTACTTCGCCGCCTCCACCGTGCTCGGCCTGGCCAACGGCGCCGAGCGCCGGTGGATCTGGGGCTGGGCCGTGCCCTCGATCGTGGTGCCGCCGGCGATCGCCGGACTCGCGGGGCTGGTGCCGGCGTGGAGCGTGGTGGCGCTGCTGCTGGCCGTCACCCTCTGGCGGGTGGGCTACAGGCCCAAGGCGGTCGCGGCTGCCCGAACCGATAGCGTGTGATCATCTGCGAGACGGTTGCTACGGGACGGGATGCTGGCCACCGTTGGGGGGCCGCGAGATCACCGGGTTCAGGCGACGCTGAGCCGTCAGTCGAGCACCTTCTGCTCGCGCAGCTCGGCGATCTCTTTGCGGAGCGCCGTCAGCTCGGACAGGATCAGCTGGGTCGAGGCCGTGTTGTCGTCCTCCAGCTCCGCGCGTTCGGCGGCCGACTCCTCCTCCATCGCGCTCACCACGACGGCCATGAACAGGTTGAGCACGACGAACGTGCAGACCAGGATGAAGATCGTGAAGAAGACCCAGGCGCTGGGGTGGCTCCGCATCACCTCTCTCGCGATGTTGCCCCAGTCGTCGCCCGTCATCGTCTGGTAGAGGGTGAACAGCGAGGTGGGCAGGCTGCCGAAGCGGGTCGGCGCCGTGGCCCCGTACAACTTGGTGGCCATGACGGCGGCCACGTACAGGACCAGGGAGAGCAGCAGCACGATCGAGCTCATGCCGGGCATCGCGCGCAGCAGGGCCGAGACGACGCGGCGCAGGCTGGGCACCACCGACAGCAAGCGCAGCGCCCGCAGGATGCGCAGCGAGCGCAGGACCGACAGGCCGCCCGCGAAGGGGGCCAGGGCGACCGCCACGATCACGGTGTCGAAGATGTTCCACGGATCGCGCGGGAAGCGCGACCGCTCGACGTAGATCTTCGCGAGCAGTTCGGCCACGAAGACGTAGAGAGCCACATGATCGACCACGGTCAGCAGGTGACCGTAGTCCTCGACCACGGCGGGCACGGTTTCGAGGCCGAGTGTGGCCGCGTTGAGCACGATGACGCCGACGATGAACCGCTGGAAGCGCGGGTGCTCAATGAAGGCTCGGGTGCGTTCACGCACGGGATGGGGCTCCTCAAAATGGAAAAGTTGCCCCACCATGATGACGCAGGAGATCAGCGCGTTGGCGTCAGGCGGAAGACCCGCAGCTCCCGTCCGGACTTCTCCGTGTAGCGGTCGAAGAGCGGCCACCGCTCGATCAGGGACGGCCACGCGGCCGTACGGTCGGCGCCGGTCAGCAGCACGGCGGTGACGGGGAACTCGTGGCCCCTGAAACTCACCGTGGCCGTGGGCGTCTTGATCAGGTTGCCGCTCCACGCCGGGTGGTGGGTTTGGCCGAAGTTGCTGCCCACCACCAGGAGGGTGCCGTCGGGCTCGGGCAGGCAGGCGAGCGGCGAGCTGCGCGGCAGGCCGGACTTGGCGCCCGTGGTGACCAGGATCAGCGTGGGGATGACCGGGTTGTTGCTGAGCAGTCGTCCCCGGGTGAGCCGGTGCACGGTCCGATCGAGCTGCGGCATGAACTTGGGGCCGGCTCTCATGAACCACTCGGCCGCCGCCAGCCGTTGTAGGAAGAGCCTCAGAACCCGGAGCATGCGGCGAGTGTAGCAAGCGTTTGGTCAACTGCGGCCCGAGGTCGGCCTGTGGTATAAAAAGCGGCTGAAACGATAAGCGGGGGCGAGTGCCGATGTCCTATCCCAACTACGGTCCCTCCTATTACGGACCGCCACCTCAGACGCATCCCAATGGCACCACGATCCTGGTGTTAGGCATCCTCAGCCTGGTCATCTGCTCGTTCCTCGGCCCGTTCGCGTGGTCGATGGGCACCAAGGCGCTGCGGGAGATCGACCACAGCGGCTACATCTATGAGAACCGGGGCATGGTCTCGGCCGGGCGGGTCTGCGGCATCATCAGCACCTGCCTGATGCTAGCCGTGATCGCCATCTATGTGATCTTCGGCGGCTTCGCTCTGCTCGCCAGCCTCTCCAGCTAGCGATCGGCGGCCGTAGCCACCGATCCCCGACTCCAGCAGGTCGAACGCCCCTGCCGCCTGCGTGCGTACGTCCGTCCAGATCTCCGGCCACTGCTCGCCGGCCATCTTGCGCCGTATCGCGTGCCGGGCCAGCAGCCGCGTCGTGCTCAGGATCTGGTCGGCCACGAGCTGCGGAGTGAGGTCGTCGGGCCCGGCGCCGGTCTCCTCGGCGATGATGGTCGCCAGGTTGGTGGCGGACAGGTGCTCCACCTCGCGCATCCTGGCGACCAGCGCCGCGCTCTCCCCGACCACCCGGCTGAACACCTCGGCGCCCTCGCCCATCCCGTAGCGCCAGTCGCCGGTCTCGAGCGCGTCGAAGAAGTCGCGCCGGAAGGCGGCCACGATGCTCTCGCCGGGCCGCCGCTCGCGCACCACCTTGCTCGACAGGTCCACCACCTCCTGCTGCCGGTCGGCGAACAGGTCCTCCTTGGTGCCGAAGTAGTTGAACACCGTGTTGACCGACACGTCGGCGGCCCGCGCCACCTGCGCGACGGTGACGTTGTCGAATCCGTGGATCATGAACAGCCCCATCGCCACGTCGGCGATGCGCAGCCTGGTCTCACGCTTCTTCCGCTCGCGCAGCCCCTCTTCCATGCCTCTATGGTACCAATATTGCAGTCGCACCAAAATTGTGGCTACTCTATTTTTGGAGGCGATGAAAATGATCAAGACCGCAGGTCTGAGCAAGACCTTCGAAGGCGGCGTGGCGGCCGTCAAAGGCGTGGACATATCGGTGGGGCCAGGCGAGATCGTCGGCTTCCTCGGCCCGAACGGCGCCGGCAAGACCACGACCATGCGGATGCTGACCACACTGCTCCGGCCCACGTCGGGCACCGCCACGGTGGCGGGCCATGACCTGCTGGCCGACGCCCGCGAGGTGCGGCGCCGCATCGGCTACGTGTCGCAGGGCGGCGGGATCAACCCGGCCGCCCCGCTCGGCGACGAACTCGAACTCCAGGCCATGCTGTACGGCCTGTCCCGGACCGAGGCCAGAACCCGGATGACCGAGGTGCTGGCCCAGCTCGACCTGGAGGGCCTGGAGCCGCGGCCGGGGGCCGCCCTGTCGGGCGGTCAGCGCCGCCGCTTCGACATCGCGTTCGGCCTGCTGCACCGGCCGGCGCTGCTCTTCCTGGACGAGCCGACGACCGGGCTCGACCCGCAGAGCCGGGCCAACCTGTGGGAGCACATCCGGGCGCTGCGCGCCGAGCGCGGCGTGACGGTCTTCCTGACCACGCACTACCTCGACGAGGCCGACGCCCTGTGCGACCGGCTGCTGATCATCGACCACGGCCGCATCGTGGCCGAGGGCACCCCGGCCGAGCTCAAGACCGGCGGGCGCACGCTCGACGACGTGTTCCTGGACATCACCGGCAGGTCTCTGCGCGAGGAAGCGGGCGTCTGATGCTGCGCGACACCTATCTGCTGTTCCATCACCATCTGCGCATCACGTTGCGGCAGAAGTTCGGCCCCATCTTCGGGGTCATCCAGCCGCTGCTCTTCCTCGTGCTGTTCGGGCCCATCTTCGCCACGATCGGCACCTGGGAGACGCTGGTACCCGGCCTGATCGTCCAGCTCGGCCTGATGAGCACGGGCATGGCCGGGTTCGGGGTGGTCTTCGAGAAACGCTCGGGCGTACTGGAGCGGATGCGCGTCACCCCGGCCAGCCGCCTGGCCCTGCTGCTCGGCCGGGTGCTCAACAACGCGGTCACGCTCATCCTCCAGACCGTGCTGCTGGTCGCGGTGGGCTACGCCTTCGGCCTGCGCGCCCCGGCCGCCGGGGTGCTGGCCGGGCTCGTGCTGGTGGTCGTGCTCGGGCTCAGCCTGGCGGCGTTGTCGTACGCGATCGCGCTGACACTCAACGACCAGCTCTTCGCGCCGGTGATGAGCACCGTGGTGGTGCCGCTGAGCCTGCTGTCGGGCGCGTTCCTGCCCATGTCGATGGCGCCCGGCTGGCTGGACGCGCTTTCGCACATCAGCCCGTTCCGGTACGTGCTGGAGGCGCTGCGCGAGCTGTTCGCCGGGCACTACGCCACCGGCACGGTCGGCCTCGGCGTGGCGGTGACCGTGGTCTTCGCCCTGGTCAGCGTCACGATCGGGACGCGGGTCTTCAACAGGGAGAACGCCTAGGCGCCGGCGGCGGGCGCGGCCGCAGCCGTGCTCGCCGCCTCGCGCGTCGATCCGCTAGGCGTCAGGACACGCTCGGGCCCGGCGCTGGAGCGCGGCGATGATCCCGGCGGTGTCGACGATCCCGTAACCGTAGTCGTAGTCGAACCCCACCTCGCTGCGGTCCTCGCCCGTACGGCGGAGCAGGGCGCGAAGCTGCGCGGGCCGCAGCCGCGAGGCCGGCCAGAGCGTACGGATCGCCGCGACCAGCCCGGCGGCGACCGGAGTCGCGGCCGACGTGCCCGAGTCGGGCTCGGCATCGCCGAACGCCTTGGACCCGGCGAAGTGGGTATAGGCGCAGATGTCGGGCTTGCGGGCGGTCAGCCGGCCCGGTCCCTGTGAGGAGTAGCCGACCCGTTTGCCGCTCACGTCGACGCCGCCGATCGACAGGACCCGGGGGTGGGAGTTCGCGCCGGCGATCGGCCGATTCGGATAGGCGCACCGGCCGTCCCTGCACTCGCGCCCGCAGTTGCCCGCCGCGAACAGCACGTCGGCGCCCGCGTTGTCGAGGCTCGAGACCATCAGGTTGAACGGGTGCGCCGCGTTGTCCGAGTAGTTGCCCGGATGGCCGACGGGGAAGTCCCATTCGGGGGAGAACGACCCCCACGAGCTGTTGATCACCAGCGCTCTCGACGCCTCGGGCTGCATGGCGAGCACGATGCGCAGGTGCGCGAGCGCGGCCACGGCATCGGACAGCAGCCCGTCGAGCGCCGTGCCGCCCGGACGGGCGGAGCGCAGCACCGGGATGTCGATCAGGGACACCTGCGGCGCGCCGATCAGGGTGTCGAAGGCGCACATCGTGCCGTGGTCGACCTCGAACTCGCCCGGCCGGCCGTCGACGCCCGAGGGGTTCCAGCTCCGCTGGGCGTCGAGCGTGACGCCCCGGCCGAGCTGCCGGGCGACGTGGGCGGCGTTGATGCCGGTGTCGAGCACGGCCAGGGTCACCCCGGTGCCGTCGAGCCCCTCGGCGTGCAGTCCGGGGACGTTGAGCAGCCGTTCGACGTCATGCCAGTCGCCGAACGGCGCGTCGCCGCCGCAGGTGAGCGAGGACTCGACGACCGGATCGGAGTAGACGCCGACGACGTCGGGCCGGAGGGTGGGCAGCAGGGCCACCCGGGTCGTCAGCTCGTCGTCCGAGATCGTGCCGCGGACCAGCACCGAGGCGTCCTCGGCGGCCAGGGAGAAGTCCAGCGGCTGGTTGAGCGACAGCGGGTCGCCGCCGGCCGCGGGGACGGGCCGCGGCAGCGCCACGGGGGTGAAGGCGGTGTCGAGCTCGACTCCGGGCAGGCCGTCCGCGACGTCGGCAGTGGTGGCGGTCTGGCCGGGATCGGCGACGGCCGTGACCAGATCGGGGGAGGGGCGCAGCTGGATCAGAACGCGCATGGGGCACCACCGGGATGTTCGGAGGGAATTGAACCTCCCAAGATTCCTTCATCTGTCCGGGCGTGTCCAGCACATCTCAGGGGCTTTGACCTGCTGAAATGCCGTAAAAAGGGCCAAGGGGACGATATTCATTCTCGTCGTCAGGCTTCCTTGATCCGCTTTCGTTCACTAGCGTGAGGCGGCATGACGCTCCAGGCACACAAGACGGTCGCAGGCGAGGACGGCGGCCACTGGCTGGCGGTACGACCGAGGCTCATTCTCGCCAGCGCGTTCATGCTCTTCCTGGAGCTGGCGCTGATCCGGTGGACCGGATCGAACATCGTGCATCTCAGCTATTTCACGAATTTCGTGCTGCTCGGCTCGTTCCTCGGCATCGGCCTGGGGTTCCTGCGCGTGGGGCGGGCGCGGCGGCAGCCGTACTACTCGCCGGTCATCCTGTTCGGCCTGGTCTTCGTCGTGCTGACCTTCCCCGTGACCGTCGACCGCAACACCGAGGGCGTCCTGTACTGGACCAGCCTGTCGACCACGGGACCGCCCGCGTGGCTGATCCTGCCGGTGATCTTCTGCGCGGCCGCGCTCGTGCTCATGGGCCCGGCCGAGCTGGTCGGGCGCTGCTTTCCCGAGCTGCCCCGCCTGGAGGCCTACCGCTACGACCTGATCGGCAGCCTCTCGGGGATCGCGCTCTTCACCGCGCTGTCGTTCCTGAGCGCGCCGCCGGTGTTCTGGGGGCTGATCGCGGCCATCGCCTACGGGGTGCTGCTGGTGCCCCGGCCGCGGGTCCTCTACCTCGGGCTGGTCACCGTGCCGTCGCTGGCGGTCGTGGGGCTGCTGCTGGCCGAGACGCTGACCGCCGGGGCGTTCTGGTCGCCGTACTACAAGGTCACCTACAAGCAGTTCCAGCAGCTCGGCGTGCCCGTCACCGACATCTCCGTGAACGGCATCCCGCACCAGCAGGCCGTGCCCGCCGCCGCCCGGCTGCAGTGGGAGCGCCAGTACGGCCTGCCGTACGAGCGGGCGAGCACGCCGCCCAAGAACGTGCTCATCGTCGGCGCGGGCAGCGGCACGGACGTGGCGATCGCCCTGTCCAAGGGCGCCGCCCACGTCGACGCCGTCGAGATCGACCCCAAGCTTCGCGAACTGGGCGGCTCACTGCATCCCGACCGGCCCTACGACGACCCCCGGGTGACCACCCACGTCACCGACGGGCGCGCCTTCCTGGAACGCACCGGCGACAAGTACGACCTGATCCTGTTCGCCCTGCCCGACTCGCTCACGCTCGTGTCCGGGGCCAGCTCGCTGCGGCTGGAGAGCTACCTGTTCACCGAGGAGGCCATGCGGGCCGCCCGCGCGCACCTCAAGCCCACCGGCACCTTCTCGATGTACAACTACTACCGCGAGAGCTGGCTCGTCGACCGGCTCGCCTCGACCGTGCAGCAGGCCTTCGGGCACAAGCCGTGCGTCGACGTGGTCAGCACGGCGGGCCAGCAGGCCGTGATCACGGCGGGCGCGACGCCGTCCGCGCAGCGGTGCGCGGGGGAGTGGGCGGGCGCCGCGGCCGGCACGCCGCCGCCGACCGGTGACGACCGGCCGTTCCTCTACCTGAAGGACGGCGACATCCCGTCGCTCTACCTCATCACGCTCGGCCTGATCCTCGCGGTCAGCCTGATCGCCGTCCGCGTGGTCGCCGGCCCCTACCGGCGGATGCGCCCGTACGCCGACCTGTTCCTGCTCGGGGTGGCGTTCCTGCTGCTGGAGACCAAGAGCGTGACGGGCTTCGCGCTGCTGTTCGGCACGACGTGGGTGGTCAACGCGATCGTGTTCGCCGGGGTGCTCGTCGCCGTGCTCGCCGCGGTCGAGGTCACCCGCCGCTTCCGCACCCCGCCGCTGCCGGTCATGTACGCGGTGCTGTTCGGCGGGCTGGTGCTGGCCTGGCTGGTGCCGAACAGCTGGCTGCTGTCGCTGCCGCTACCCCTGCGGGCGGTCGGGGCGGTGACGGTGGCGTTCCTGCCGATCTTCGCGGCGAACGTGGTCTTCGCCAAACGCTTCTCCGACTCGGCGGACGCCACGACGTCCTTCGGCGCGAACCTGCTGGGGGCCATGGTGGGCGGCTGCCTGGAGTACCTGGCGCTGGTGATCGGCTACAAGGGCCTGCTCATCGTGGCCGGCGTCCTCTACCTGGGCGCCTTCCTCCTGCTGCCGCGCAAGGCGGCGGCAACGTAACGGCGGTCAGCCGGGTTCGTCGCCGGGGGCGTGCGGGGCGGGGCGCCGGTGCAGGAGCCCGAACTTCGACCACATGCCCTCGGCCCGCTCGATGGACGCGCTCGTCCGGGCCGGGTCCACGGTGGCGAGCTGCGTGACCAGCGCCTGCGCGACGGCCATGCCGGCGGTCAGTGACGGGAAGAACGCCACCCCCTCGGCCGGGACCATCACCACCTCCTCGGCCGCGTCGGCCAGGGCGGGGCTGGCCGCGTCCGTCAAGGCGAAGACGCGGGCGCCGCGGGCCCGCGCCTCGTTGGCCGCCAGCACGGTGCTCTCGTACAACCGCCAGAAGCTGATGGCGATCAGCACGTCACCCGGGCCGATCACCGAGACGGTGTTGGCCAGCTCGGCGTCGCCGGACGTCACCGCCGCGACGGGGTACCCGGCCAGCCGGGCGTTGTGCGCGAGCGCCATGCCGACCGCCGCGTAGCTGCCGTCCGCGACGATCACCGTGCGGCCCGCGGCGGCGACGGCCTCGGCGATGGTACGGAGCACGCTCTCGTCCAGGCGCCTGTTGAGCAGCGCGAGGCTGTCCAGGTCGCGCCGGAGCGATCGGGAGCTGGGCGAGCCCTCACCGCTGTGCTCGGCCGCGACCTGGGGCGCGCTCAGCGAGGACAGGTAGCGGGCGCGCAACTCCTGCTGGAGCGCGGGCCACCCGGCGAAGCCCAGCGCCTGCGCGGTGCGGGTCACGGTCGCCACGTTCACGCCGGCGAGCTGGGCGAGCTCGGCGGCCGAGCCGAACGACGCCCGGCGCGGCTGGGACAGGAGCACCTCCAGCAGCGCCGCGGCCTTGGGGCGCAGCCCGCGCTCGGGCGCCCGGTCGCGCAGCCAGTCCTGGAAGCTGTCCGTGGCGCGCTCTGTCACTTGTCCCTCTCCCGTGGCTGGCAGACATGCTACGCGTCCGTAACAGGAAGAATGTGCAAAGAACATTGCAATTTTGGTGATTTGCACTATACGTTGCCAGGCAATCGTTCTGCAGGGCTGTGACCTTGGGAAGGTGCGTTGGCATGACCTTGTTGGCCCGTCTGGACCGGCTCCCGCTGAGCCGTCCGCACTATCTCCTGCTTCTCATCGGTGGGCTCGGCTACACCTTCGACGGCATGGACTCCGCCGTGGTCGCCTTCCTGCTGCCCAGCGCCCGGGCGGAATGGGGCCTCGACGACGGCCAGCTCGGGCTGATCGGCTCCGCGAGCCCGTTCGGGTTCCTGTTCGGCGCGGCCATCGCGGGCATGCTCGGCGACCGCATCGGCCGCAAGAAGGTCATGATGTACGCGCTGGCCTTCTACGCGGTCTTCTCCGTGGTCGCCGCGTTCGCGCCGAACTATGAGGCGTTCCTGGGCTCCAGGATCCTCGCCGGGGCCGGAGCCGGGGCCGAGAGCGCGATCATCGCGCCGTTCCTGTCAGAGTTCGTCCCGGCCAAGCGGCGTGGCTGGTTCATCGGCGCGCTGGCCGGGTTCTTCTCCTTCGGTTTCGTCATGGCCGCGCTGATCGGCCGCTTCGTGGTGCCCACGATGGACGACGGCTTCCGCGTCGCGCAGCTGATCACCGCAGTGCCGGTCGTGATGCTGCTGTGGTGGCGGCGCTCGCTGCCCGAATCGCCGCGCTTCCTGCTCCAGCAGGGCCGCCACGCGGAGGCCGAGGCGGTGGTCGTCGATCTCGAACGCCGCGTCGAGCGGGCCACCGGCCAGGTCCTGCCGCCCGTGCCCGAAGGCACCGCGCGGCCCGCGACGGCCACGCCGAAGGTGAACCTGAGCAGCGCGCTGCGGTTCCTGTGGAGCCCGGCCATGGCCAAGCGGACCGCCGTCATCTGGCTGATCTGGTTCGTGATCACCTTCTCCTACTACGGGTTCTTCTCCTGGATCCCGACCCTGCTCGTGGGGCGCGGCATCACGGTGACGAAGAGCTTCGAGTTCTCGATCATCATCTATCTGGCGCAGATCCCCGGCTACTTCTCCGCCGCCTGGCTGTCGGAGCGGCTGGACCGCAAGAACACCATCGCGCTCTACCTCGCGGGCTCGGCGGTCAGCGCGTTCTGGCTGTCCCAGATGGACTCACCGGTCGCCATCACGATCGCGGGCGCGGTGCTGTCCTTCTTCCTCAACGGGACGTACGCGGGCGTCTACTCCTACACGCCCGAGGTGTTCCCGACCTGGATCCGGGCCACCGGCACCGGCCTGTCCAGCGCGTTCGGCCGCGTCGGCAGCATCCTCGCGCCCACGATCATCGGCCTGATGGCCGCGAGCTGGGGATTCGCCGGCGTGTTCGGCCTCACCACGGCCGTGCTGGTGGTCGGGGTGATCTGCGTGGTCGTCTTCGGCCTGGCCACGGCCGGACGATCGCTGGAGGATCTGACCGAGCGGGGCGATCC
This sequence comes from Nonomuraea sp. NEAU-A123, assembly GCF_018603905.1. Lineage (GTDB taxonomy): Bacteria > Actinomycetota > Actinomycetes > Streptosporangiales > Streptosporangiaceae > Nonomuraea. The sequence goes on along the minus strand of NZ_JAHFZZ010000019.1, from coordinate 33,865 downwards.
CGCCGACACCGCGGGGGAGATGGCGAAGTGACCGGTCTGACGGAGCTGGAGAACAAGGTCCGGGAGTCGGTGGGCGTGCGGCTGTTCACGGTTCTGGCCTGGATCCCCGAACGGCAGGCGCTGCGCCGTGTCCACAGCAGCGATCCCGAGCGCTATCCCGTGGGCGGGGAGAAGACCGTCGAGGTCGCCCGGGGCTGGCTGGCCCGCTGCATCGAGGCGGGGGAGCCGTACTTCGGCCCGGACCGGGCCGCCGTGCGGGAGATCTTCGCCGACCACGAGCTGATCGAGAGCCTGGGGTGCGGGGCCATCATCAACGTGCCGGTGAAGGATGGGGGCCAGGTGCTCGGGGTGCTGAACATCCTGGACGCCGAGGGCAGTTACGACGAGGAGTCGGTCGCCGTCGCCGCGTCCTTGGCCCCGCTCGCGGTGCCCGCCCTGCGCGCCGTCCATGAAGCCGCCCAATGATGCCGAATGAAGAGGAATCAAGTGAGTCTGCTGCTGCGTAATGCCCTGGTGCTCGACGTTGTCACCGGTGAGTACGCCGAAGGCGACCTGCGCTGTGCGGAGGGTCGCGTCGTCGAGGCCGGGCCGGGGCTGGCCGGGCCCGCGGACGGGCGGGTGATCGATGTGGGCGGCGGTGTGGTCGTTCCCGGGCTGATCGACGCCCACGTACACGTCACCGCCTCCACCGCCGACCTGGGCAGCCTGTCCGCCATGTCGCCCTCGTACGTCGCCGCGCACAGCGCCCGCCTGATGGGGCAGATGCTGGACCGCGGCTTCACCACGGTCCGCGACGCCTCCGGAGCGGACTACGGGCTGTGCGACGCCCAGCAGGAGGGGCTGATCCGCGGGCCGCGGCTGCTGTTCTGCGGCAAGGGGCTGAGCCAGACCGGCGGCCACGGCGACCAGCGTGGACGCGGCCAGAACGGGCGCGACGACCACCCGTGCTGCGCCGGGGTCGGCCGGGTCGCCGACGGCGTGGACGCCGTGCGCGCCGCCGCGCGCGACGAGCTGCGCAAGGGCGCCCACCACATCAAGGTCATGGCCTCCGGCGGCGTCGCCTCGCCCACGGACCGCGTCGACTCCACCCAGTACTCCATGGACGAGCTCCGCGCGATCGTCGAGGAGGCCGAGGCCGCCAACCGCTACGTCGCCGCGCACGCCTACACGGCCCGCGCGATCAACCGCGCCCTGGAGGCGGGGGTACGGTCGATCGAGCACGGCAACCTGCTCGACGAGCACAGCGTGGAGCTGTTCCTGCGGCACGACGCCTACCTGGTGCCCACACTGGTGACGTACTGGGCGCTGAAGGAGGAGGGCCGGAGCTTCGGCCTGTCGGAGTCGAGCTGGCGGAAGGTCGACGAGGTGCTCGGCGCCGGGCTCCAGGCGCTGGAGCGGGCCGCCCGCGCCGGCGTGCGGCTGGCCTACGGCAGCGACCTCCTGGGTGGCATGCACCGGCACCAGAACCAGGAGTTCCGGCTGCGCGGCGAGGTGCAGCAGCCGATCGACGTGCTGCGCGCCGCCACGGTCAACGCGGCCGACCTGGTCGGGCTGGCCGGCGAGATCGGCACGCTCGCGGTGGGCGCGCGGGCGGACCTGCTCGTGCTCGACGGAGACCCCCTGCGGGACCTCGGGGTGCTCGCCGAGCCCAAGCACATCCGCCACGTCGTCCAGAGCGGCCAGGTCGTCTCCGGCTGAGCTCAATTCCCGAAGGCTCAGCCCTTCAGCCCGCTGGAGAAGCCCTTGATCACGTAGCGCTGCAGCAGCAGGAAGATCAGCACGATCGGCAGCGCCCCGAGCACCAGCCCGGCGAAGACGAGACCGTGGTCGGAGACGTACTGGCCGACGAAGGCGAACACGCTCACCGGCACGGTCTCGAATCCCGATCCGCCCAGGTAGAGCAGGGGGGTGAAGAAGTCGTTCCAGATGAAGACGGCGTTGAGGATCAGCACCGTGCCGGTGATCGGCCGCAGCAGCGGGAAGACGACCCTGGTGAACGCGGTCAGATGCGAGGCGCCGTCGATCTGGGCGGCGTGCGCGTAGTCCCGCGGCAGCGCGCGGATGAACCCGGTGTAGAGGAACACCGTGAACGGCAACTGGATCCCCGTGTAGAACAGGATCATCCCCACGTGCGTGCCGATCAGCCCCAGGTCGGTCACGAGCTGGTAGAGCGGGATCATCCCGAGCTGGAAGGGCAGCACGATGCCGAGCAGGAACAGCACGTACAGCCCGTAGCCGAGCCGGCTCTTGGCCCTGGCCAGGAAGTAGGCGGCGAAGGAGCCGAGGGCGATCAGCGCGACCAGGCTGACCGCGGTGATCACGGTGCTGTTCATCAGGGACGGGCCGAGCGCGGCGGCCGACCACGCCTTGGTGAAGTTGTCCGTCGTGGGCGGGGCGGGCAGCGCCAGCGGTGTCTGGGAGATCTGCGCCGGGTCCTTCAGCGACAGCGTGATCAGCGCGTACACCGGGAACAGGAACGCCACCGCCACCAGGATCATGACGATTTCCAGCAGGAACGTCCGCCTCATTGGGCCACCTCCCGGCCGCGCAGGTAATAGACCTGCACGAGCGACACCGCGGCCACGAACAGGGCGAGCACCAGGGCGATCGCCGTGCTGTAGCCGAACTTGCCGAACACGAACGCCTGCTTGTACAGCACGGTCGACAGCGTCTCGGTGGCGTAGCCGGGGCCGCCGTTGGTCGCCGCGAAGACCTGGTCGAACAGCTTGAGACCGCCGATCGTGGAGAGCATCAGGTTGATCGTCAGGGCCGGGGCGAGCAGCGGCCAGGTGACGTAGCGGAAGCGTTGCAGCGTTCCCGCGCCGTCGATCATCGCCGCCTCGTGCAGCTCACGCGGCACGCCCTCGAGCCCGGCCAGGAAGATGACCATCGAGTAGCCGGCGTACTGCCACACGACCGTGGCCGCGATCGACCACAGTGCGAGCGACGGGTCGCCCAGCCAGTCGATCTGCAGGCCGAGCAGCCCATTGAGCCCGGCGGACGGGTCGGGGTTGTAGATGTACTTCCACAGGAAGGCCACCATGACCGGGCTGACGACGACCGGCGCGAAGAAGATCACCCGCAGCAGCGCCCTGCTCTTCAGCTTGGCGTGCACGCCGAGCGCGAGCAGCAGCCCCACGCCGTTCTGCACGACGACGATCGCCACGGTCAGCAGCAGCGTGTTGCCGATCGAGTCCATGGCCTGCTCGTCGTGCAGCAGCGTCTGGAAGTTCGCCAGCCCGACGAACGACTTGTCCGCGCCGATGCCGCTCCAGTCGGTGAAGGCGTAGAGCATGCCCGCCAGGCTCGGGTAGAGCACGACGGCGGCGTACACCACCAGGGCGGGCGCCGCGAACAGCCACGAGGGCGAGAGCGCGGCGAACCGCCGCCGCGGCCGGCCGGCCGCGGCGGTGGGTCGTCCGACAGGCGTCGCTGTCGTGGTCATCTGCCGGGTCATTTGGCGTAGGCCTCGTCCATCTTCTGCAACGCCTCGTCGATCTTGATCTTGCCGGCGAGCAGGTCCTGGATGACCGCGAAGTGGACCGGCTGCACCTCGGCGTTCGGCCAGCGCTGGTCCATGAACGGCACTGCCTTGTCCTTGGTGAACGGCAGGAACGACTGCACCGCGGGGTCGATGCTGGAGGAGGCGTCCTGGGTGAGCGGGATGGCCGCGATCGCCTTGGCCCAGCGGTTGATGTTCTCCTGCTTGCCGAGGAAGTCGATGAACGCCTTGGCCTCGGCCAGGTTCTTGCCCTTGGCGGCGGCGCCGAGGCCGACCACCACGCCGGCCGGGATCCACACCTGGGCCGCGTCGTCCGCGCCGGGGACCGGGAACATCGACAGGTCGTCGGGGTTGCCCGCCGACTTGCGGAAGTCCGGCAGCACCGCGGACACCTGGATGGCCATGGCCGCCTTGCCGGTGGCCACCATCGAGATCTGCTGCTCGAAGGTGGTGCCGTTGGGCTTGTCGTTGAAGAAGCCGCGCTTCTGCAGCTCCAGGTACATCTCCATCGCCTCGCGCCAGCCGGACTTGGCGAAGCTGGTCTGGCCCGCCGCCTGCTTGTCGTCGAAGGTGGGGTCCTTGGCGTACACGGTCGAGGGGACGAGGGCGTAGGTGATGAGCTGGGTGACCCACGGCGTCTGCGCGCCCAGTGCGATCGGCGTCTTGCCGGCCTTCTTCAGCTTGTCGCAGACCGCCAGGAACTCCGTCCAGGTGGTCGGCGGCGCGTCGATGCCGGCCTCCTGGAACACCTTCTTGTTGTAGATCGCGCCGATGACCGAGGAGCCGGCCGAGTAGATGTAGGTCTTGCCGTCCTTCTGGAAGGCGGGCTTGAAACCGGTCGGGATCGTCTGCGTCCACGCCTGGTCGGACAGGTCGGCCAGCAGCCCGGCCCCGGCGATCTGGGTCATCGACATCGCGCTGCCGCTGCCCGGGTAGACCACGTGCACGTCGGGCGCGTTGCCCGCGCCGAGCTGCGTACGCAGTGAGGTCTGCACCTGGTCGGTAGGGGCGAACGAGGTGGCCAGCGTCACGCCGGGCTTGGCCTGCTTGTAGGCCGCGACCAGCTCGTCCATCGGTGCCTTCTGGTCGGCCACGCCGACGAATCTCAGCTCGACGGCGGACGCCTGCCCCTGACCGGTGGAGCCGGTGGACTGCGTCTTGGTCGAACACGCGGTCGCCGCGGCGGCGACCGCGAGACCGCCCATCATGCGGAAGAACTGGACGCGGCTCAGCCTGGCATCGCGCAGCTCGGTCATGCTCTGTCTCCTCGGTCTAACTCGAAATGGGGGGTCCCCCGAGGGCACCGGCGGGGTGGATCTGCTCGCCGGACTCGAATGCGAACGTTTTAATAACGGTCGTCGTGAAGTACGTTATATCTAACGTTAAATCGTGTGAAGTTGTGAAGGTGCGAGGAGACTACGAGTCGTTCCGCAGGGGTGTCAAGGGTGTGGGCCGCGCTACGATGCGCTGGCGTCGAAACTGGGAGAGCGCAGGTGAAGTCACGTCAGCACGCGGACAGGGGAGTCGCCAGGCGCCAGGCGATGGCGGAGCATCTCATGCGGCACGGCTCCGCCTCGGTGAGCGAGCTCGCGGAGGTCTTCCGCGTGAGTGTGATGACCGTGCACCGCGATCTCGACGAGCTCGAGCTCCAGGGCATGGTGCGCAAGTACCGCGGCGGCGCCAGCGCTCAGGCGTCGAGCGTCTTCGAGAGCAACATCGCCTACCGGCTGACGGCCCAGAACACGGAGAAGGAGGCGATCGCCCGGTATGTGGTGGGGCTGATCGAGCCGGGTAGCTCGGTCATGATCGACGACTCCACGACCGCGCTGGCCGTCGCCCGGCATCTCGCCGAGGTGGCGCCGCTGACCGTGGTGACGAACTTCCTGGAGGCGATCAAGCTGCTCGCCCCGGTGCCCGGCATCCGGCTCATGGCGCTGGGCGGCGAATACCATCCGACGCACGACTCGTTCCTGGGCGTCGGCTGCGTCGACGCGGTCGAGGCGATGAACACCGACACGGTGATCGTCTCCACCTCGGCCATCTCCGACCGGCACGCCTTCCACCAGGAGCAGGAGATCGTGCTGGTCAAGCGGGCCATGGTGGCCGCGGGGACGCGGTGCATCCTCGCCGTCGACCACACCAAGCTCGACCGGGTGGCCCTGCACCGGGTGGCGCCGCTGGAGAAGTTCGACGTCATCGTGGTCGACGCGCAGGCGCCGGCCGAGGCCGTCAAACGCCTGCGCGAGCGGCAGTACAACGTCGAGGTGGCCGGCTAGCGGGGTCCGCTGTCGCTCAGTGCGGCGAAGGCTTCGTCCAGGAGGTCGACCAGGTCCAGCTGACCGTCGGAGGCGGTCCAGTGGTCGAGGGCGACGTTCAGGCAGTCGAGCGCGGCGGCGGCTCGTACGGACTGGGCCAGGGTCACGGGTCGCGAGGAGTCGCCGCGCTCGGCGAGGGCCTGGGCCAGGGCGGGGCACCAGCCGTGCTGCTTCTCCAACTGCCGCGAGCACAGGGCGGGGGTGCCCCGGACGAGGTGTGTCAACGCCAGAGCGCCGCCTCGGTCCTGGTGGTAATGCTCGATGACCGTGTCGAGCGCGCGCCGTAGCGCCGTCCAGTCGTCCTCGTCGGCGGGGCGGGCGCGCAGCGCGTCGGCGACCTGTTCGGCCTGGGTGTCGAAAGCGCCGAGGACGGCTTCCTCCTTGCTGCCGAAGTAGCGCAGGAACGTGCTGCGCGACACCCCGGCGGCCGGGCGCGCTGGCCCGCCTCGCCGTCGCCGCCGGCCTGAACGTCGTCCTGAGCAACTCCCGCGGCCTCGAGGCCCTGTCCGGACTGGTCGCCGAACTCGGCGAGCACGCACGGGCGGCCACGCCCGCCGAAGCCGCGCAGGCGGGTGACCTGGTGGTGGCGACCATCCCGCTGAAGGCTTACGACCGGCTGCCCGCCACGGCCCTGGCGGGCAAGACCGTCATCGACACGATGAACTACTATCCGGACCGCGACGGCCACCTCGCCGAGTTGGACGCCGGGACGCTGACCTCCAGTGCCCTGGTGCAGCGGCACCTGGTCGGCTCTCATGTGGTCAAGGCGTTCAACAACATCGACTTCCACCGCCTGTTCACCCTCGCCCGCCCCTCCGGCGCCCCCGACCGCGCCGCCCTGCCCATCGCCGGCGACGACGAAGCCGCCAAGGCGCGGGTGGCGCGACTGCTGGACATCCTCGGCTACGACGCGGTGGACATCGGCACGCTCGCCGACAGTTGGCGCAGCGAACCCGGCACGCCGGTCTACGTCCAGCCCTACTTCCCGGCGCAACGGCCCGAGGGGACGAGCCAAGAAGAGGCGTACCGCTGGTTCTTGGACACCCCAGGAGTCCCGGTGCCCGCCGGCCGGGTCAAGGAACTGGCCGACACGGCCGTCCGCGCCTGATCAGCGGATGATCCGCGCCCGGGCCCGGAGCAGGGCGGCCACGATCGCCTCCTCGCGGTCCGGGTCGAGGCGGACCATGGGGATGGAGCAGCTGAGGGCCTCGTTCGGGGGCGCGGCGAAGTCGAGGGCGACGGCGAAACAGCGCAGGCCGATGGTCGACTCCTGTTCGTCGATGGCGTAGCCGCGCCGCCGGATCTCCTCGAGCTCGGCGCGCAGGGCCGGCCGGTCGGTGAAGGTGTGGACGGTGCGCGCCTCCAGGGTCTCCGGCAGGAGCGCGTCGACCTCCTCCCAGGGGCGCGCGGCGAGGATCGCCTTGCCGAGCCCGGTCGCCCATGACGGCAGGCGGCGGCCGGGCCGGCTGACGACGGTGAGGGAGCGGCGGGAGATGTTGGTGGCCAGGTAGACGATCTCCGCGCCGTCGAGGCGGGCCAGGTGGACGGTCTCGCCGAGCTGGTCGTTCAGCTCGTTCATCACCGGCTGCGCCTGCTGGACGACGTCGTCCCGTTCGACGTACGAGGCCCCGGCGCGGAGCGCGCGGATGCCGAGGCGGTAGCTGCCGGCGCCGCCGGTCTCGGCGGACGGCTGCGATGACTCCAGGACGTGTTGCGTCATCGACCACCTCTTGACGGGTACGGAAACACACACTTAATGTCTCGGCTACAAATATAGACGCCGTCTCCATATGTAGACAAGAGGTTTGCTGTTGATGTCCCCCACTCCCACGCGAGTCGCCGCCTCCCTGTCCGGCTTGCTCGCCTTCCCCGTCACGCCGTTCACGGAATCGGGGGACGTGGACCTGTCCCGCTTCAGGACGCACCTGACCGACGTGCTCGCCGCGAAGCCCGCCGCGATCTTCGTCGCCTGCGGGACCGGGGAGCTGGCGTCGTTGACGGGCACCGAGCACCAGGCGGTGGTCAGGGCCGCCGCCGAGCACGTGGCCGGGGCGGTCCCGGTGCTCGCCGGGGTCGGCGGCGGCACGCGGACAGCAGTGGAATTCGCTCGTGCCGCGCGGGCCGCCGGGGCCGACGGCCTGCTGGTGCTGCCGCCGTACCTGCAGGTCGGACCGTCTGCCGGGCTCGTGTCGCACTACCGTGAGGTGGCCGCCGCCACGGATCTGGACGTGATCCTCTACCAGCGTGGCACGGCCGTCTTCACCCCCGCGGCGGTGGCCGAGCTCGCCGAGGTGGACAACATCGTCGCCCTGAAGGACGGGTACGGTGACATGGAGCTGCTCCAGCTCATTCAGACCGCGACCGGCGGACGGCTCCCCCTGCTGAACGGCATGCCGACCGCCGAGGTCTTCGCCCGCTCCTACGCCGGCCTCGGCGCCCGCGCCTACTCCTCGGCGACGCTGGCCTTCGTCCCGGAGGTCGCCGTCGCGTTCTTCGAGGCGTTCGAGAGCGGCGACGACGCGACCCAGCAGCTCCTGCTGCGCGAGTTCTACGCCCCTCTCACCGAACTGCGCAATACGACTCCCGGCTACGCCGTCTCCCTCGTCAAGGCCGGCCTGGACATCCGCGGCCGCTCCGCCGGGCCCGTCCGCTCGCCACTGGCGCAGGTCACCCCGGAGCACCGCGAGCAGCTCGCCCACATCATCGACCGCGGCCTTGCCGCTCTCAGCGCGACGCCTGTCGCATAGCACGTCGCCTGCCCGCCACCCGGAGCAGGCGATTTCGGAGGAACCATGATCACCACCCCTCGCCGCCGCCAGGCGGCGTCCGCCCTCTTGGCCCTCGGCACGCTGCTGTCAGCCGGCGCCTGCTCGGTCGCGAACAGTGGTCCGGAGCCCTCGTCCGGCTCCGGCGCGGCGAACACCGTCCGTATCGTGTTGCCCGAAGAGCCCCCGACGCTGGAGCCGTGCGACGCCTCCCTCACCGCGACCGGGCGCGTCACCCGGGCGAACATCACCGAGGCGCTCACCGAGCGTGACCCGAGCACCGGGCAGCTCCAGCCGGCGCTGGCCACAGAGTGGAAGCAGGGCGCGCCGACCGAGTGGACCTTCACCCTGCGCAAGGGCGTGAAGTTCCACGACGGCACCGCCTTCGACGCCAAGGCGGCCGCCTTCGCCATCGACCGCGCCGTCGGCTCCAAGATCGACTGCAACGTGAACGGTTACGTCTTCGGCGGCATCAAGCTCACGGTGACGGCCGTGGACGACGCGACCCTCAAGGTGACGACGGCCAAGCCGGACCCGATCCTCCCGCTGCGGCTGTCCTTCGTCGAGATCGTGCCGGCCACCACGAGCGCGACCGGCAAGGTCCGCGAGCCCATCGGCACCGGCCCTTACAAGATCGCCAAGTGGGACGCCGGCCGTAGCCTGCGCCTGGAGCGGTTCTCCGGGTATTGGGGCAAGGCGCCGGAGTTCGCCGCGGCGGAATACGTCTGGCGTGGCGAAGGCAGCATCCGCGCGGCCATGGTCAAGAGCGACGAGGCGGACCTCGCCGTCGGCCTCGCCCCCGAGGACGGCGCCGGCGACTCCGCCGTGCAGTTCCCCAACAACGAGACCTCCTACCTGCGCATCGACGCCGCCAAGCCGCCGCTCGACGACCTCCGCGTGCGCCAGGCGATCAACTACGCCATCGACAAGGACGGGCTCGTCGCCTCGGTCTTCGCCGGGCTCGGCAAGCCGGCGGGCCAGCTCGTTCCCGAAGGCGTGACCGGTCATAGCGCCGCGATCCAGCCCTGGCCGTACGACGCGGCGCAGGCCAAGAAGCTGATCGCGGAGGCCAAGGCGGCCGGCGTCCCCACGGACACCCCCATCACGATCATCGGCCGGAACGGGATCTACCCCAAGGCCGCCGAGGCGATGGAGGTCGTGCAGAACTCGCTGAACGAGGCCGGGCTCTCGGTGAAGATCCAGATGCTCGACGTGAACGCCTGGCTGGAGTACCTGCTGCGCCCGTTCCCCAAGAACGCCGGCCCCACCCTGCTGCAGGCCCAGCACGGCAACCAGGCCGGTGACGCGGCCTTCACCATGGGCCAGATCTACGGCAGCAAGGGCGCGCAGAGCAGCTTCGGCACCCCCGAACTGGACGACCTCATCACCGCCGGCGAGCAGGCCTCGGGCGAGGCGCGCCAGACGGCGTTCGCCAAGGCGCTGGACTACCAGAACAAGGATGTCGTACGGGACGCGGTCATGGCGCACATGACGGGCATCCTCGCGCTGTCGAAGAAGGTCACCTACAAGCCCAACGCCGCCACGAACGACGAGATGCGCCTCGCCGACATGCACCCGGCCGGCTGAAAGGAACAGGTGTGCTGACCTTCCTGCGGCGTCGCATCGCCTCCAGTGCGATCCCGCTGGTCGTCGTGATCCTGGGCGTGTTCTACCTGGCGCGCCTCACCGGCGACCCGTCGAATCTCTATCTGCCCCTCAGCGCCACTCCGGAGATGCGGGCGGAGTTCGCCGCCCGGCACGGGTTCGACCAGCCGCTGCTCGTCCAGTTCGGTGACTATCTGGCGCAGGTGTTCCGGCTGGACTTCGGCGAGTCGCTGCGGACCGCCGAACCCGCCGCCGACGCGGTGCTGCGGGCGTTCCCCGCGACGCTGCAACTGGCGGGCGCCACGATGATCCTGGCGATCCTCGGCGCGATCGTCGTCGGGAGCTGGGCGGCCTACCGGCCGAACTCCCTGGCCGATCGGGTCGCCAGCTTCACCTCGACGACCGCGGCCAGCATGCCGGACTTCTGGTTCGCCATCATGGGCGTCCTGGTCTTCGCCGTGGCACTCGGCTGGCTGCCCACCTCGGGCACGGAGAGCGCGGCGGCCTGGGTGCTGCCGGTGCTCACCCTGCTGATCCGGCCGTTCGGCGTGCTCGTGCAGGTGGTGCGTGGCGCGATGGTCACGGCGCTGTCCGCGCCGTACATCAAGGTGGCCCGGAGCAAGGGCGCGGGGGAGCTGCGGGTGGTCTTCGGCCACGCGTTGCGCAACGCCGCGCCGCCGGCGCTCACCGTGGCCGGCGACCTGACGGTCGGGCTGGTCAACGGGGCCGTGGTCGTCGAGACCATCTTCGGCTGGCCGGGCATCGGCAAGCTGATGATCACCTCGATCCTGCAGCGCGACTTCGCGGTGCTGCAGGCCGCGGTCCTGGTGACCGCGATCACCATCTTCGCGCTCAACATCGTCATCGACGCCTGTTACGCGCTCCTGGACTCGCGGGTCCGCCAGGGGGTGACGACGTGACGAACGGAGACCTCATGACTCCCGGTGACGCTCCTGCCGCCTCGCGGGCTACTTGGTGGCGGCTGCTGCTCCGGGACCGGTTCGCCTGCGTGGCGGTGGTGATCCTGCTGGTCGTGGCCGCCTCCGCCCTCATCGGGCCGATCCTGCTCGGCGATCTGGCCGTGAAGCAGAACCTGCGGGCGGTCAACCGGCCGCCGTTCAGCCTCGACGACGGCTGGGCGTTCCTGCTCGGCAGCGACTCCCTCGGCCGCAGCCTGCTCGCCAGGCTCATCGTGGCGAGCCGCACGACGCTCTCCGTCGCCGTCCCGGCGGTCGTGGTCTCCCTCGTCGTCGGGTCGATCTGGGGGATGTGGGCGGGCTACCACCGCGGCTGGCGGGAGAACGTCTCCATGCGCGTCGCCGACGTCATCCTCAGCTTCCCCTCGCTGCTGCTGGCCGTGGTCGTGCTGTACGTCTTCTCCCCCAGCGCCGGGAACATCGTCCTGGTCCTGGCGATCGCGCGGATCCCGATCTACCTGCGCGCCGCCCGGGCGGAGTCGGCCGAGCTGCAGAGCCGGCTGTTCGTCGACGCGGCGCGCACCTTCGGCGCCAAGAGCTGGGCGATCATCGGCAGGCACGTGGCACCGACCGTACTGCCCACTCTGTTCACCGTCGCGACCCTGGACTTCTGTTTCGTGATGCTGACCGAATCGTCGCTGAGCTTTCTGGGCATCGGCATCCAGCCGCCGGACATGAGCTGGGGCCTGATGGTCGCCCAGGGACGGCAGGTGCTGCAGAGCGCCTGGTGGATCGCCGTCTTCCCGGGACTCGCCATCGTGGTGACCACCGTCTCGGCGACCGTCCTCGCGTCCTGGGCACGCCTGGCCATGGACCCCGGCCAGCGGTGGCGGCTCACCTTGCCCCGCTCGCGCCGCGAAGCCCGCCACAAGAACAAGGAGGTGCGGGCGTGAGCGAGTCGAACGGGTCCCCGGTGCTGGAGGTGGATCGGCTGTCGGTCGACATCCGAACTCCCTCCGGGACGGTACGCGCCGTGCGCGAGGTCAGCTTCTCCGTACGCTCCGGCGAGACACTGGCGCTCCTGGGCGAGTCGGGCTGCGGCAAGAGCATGACGGCGCAGGCCATCGTCGGCCTCCTCGACCCGGTGGCCCATGTGGCCGGCGGCGCCGTACGCCTGGACGGGACCGACGTCCTCACCCTGTCGCCGTCACAGCGCAGGCGGCTGGCCGGTCCCGGCCTGGCCATCGTCTTCCAGGACGCGCTCACCGCGCTGAACCCCGTCCAGACGGTCGGCGCCCAGCTCGCCGAGCCGTTCAGGATCCACGAGCGACTTTCGCGCCGCGCGGCGCGAAAGCGAGCCGTCGAGCTGATGGAACGGGTCGGCATCCCCGAGCCCGCCGCCCGCGTCGGCGCCTATCCGCACCAGTTCTCCGGCGGCATGCGCCAGCGGCTGCTCATCGCGCTGGCGATGGCGCTCCACCCCAAGGTGCTGCTCGCCGACGAGCCCACCACCGCCCTCGACGTCACCGTGCAGGCCCAGATCATGAAGCTGCTGCGCGAGCTGCGCACCGAGCAGCAGGCCGCGCTGATCCTGATCACCCATGACCTCGCGGTCGTGGCCGAGCAGGCCGACCATGTAGCCGTCATGTACGCGGGCAACATCGTCGAGACCGGCCGGGTGGCGGACGTGTTCGCCCGGCCGCGCCACCCGTACACCCGAGGGCTGCTCGACTCGGTGCCGGCCGAGGTGGCGCGCGGAACCACCCTGAAGTCCATCCCGGGCAGCCCGCCCGACCTGCACTCGGTGCCCTCGGGCTGCGCCTTCCGCGCGCGCTGTCCGATGGCCCGCGACGTGTGCGCGGAGCAGCGCCCCGTCCTCGTCGAGGCCGGACCCGGGCGCATGTCCGCCTGTCACCATTGGAGGGAGCTGACCGATGACTGAGCCCGCCACATCCACGATGGAGGCTCCCCTGCTGGACGTGGCGGGGCTGAGCAAGAGCTTCCACGTGGCGCGCGGCCCGTCCGGCCGCAACCGTCTGCGCGCGCTCGACGGAGTCGACCTGCGGCTGGAGCGCGGCGAGACGCTGGGCCTGGTCGGGGAGTCTGGCTGCGGCAAGTCGACCCTCGCCCGGGTGCTGCTCATGCTGGAGCGCCCGGACCAGGGGCACGTCAGGTTCGAGGGCACGGACCCGTTCGCGCTGCGCGGCAAGGAGCTGCTCAAGTGGCGCCGCCGGGTCCAGATGGTCTTCCAGGACCCGTTCGCGTCACTGAACGCCCGCCTGTGCGCCGAGGACATCGTCGCCGAGCCATGGCGCACGCACCGTGACCTGGTGCCGGCGAAGGAGCGCGGCAAGCGGGTGGCCGAACTGCTCGAGATGGTCGGGCTGCGGGCGAGTGACGTCCGCCGTTACCCGCAGGAGTTCTCCGGCGGCCAGCGTCAGCGGCTGGGCATCGCCCGCGCGCTCGCCCTCGAACCGGACGTCATCGTGTGCGACGAGCCGGTGTCGGCGCTCGACCTGTCGGTCCAGGCGCAGGTGCTCAACCTCCTCACCGACCTGCAGGCCAGGCTGGGCGTGTCGTACGTGTTCATCTCCCATGACCTGTCCGTCGTCCGCCACGTCGCCGACCGGGTCTCGGTCATGTACCTCGGCAAGATCGTCGAGACGGGCCCGACGAAGCAGGTGTTCGATCAGCCACGGCACCCCTACACCGCCGCGCTGATGTCGGCGGCGCCGGTGCTCGACGTCACCCCCGGAGCGCGGCGCGACCGGATCCTGCTCAAGGGCGAGGTGCCCTCCCCGCTCGACCCGCCGTCGGGGTGCCGCTTCCGTACCCGCTGCTGGAAGGCGCAGGACATCTGCGCCCAGGAGCCGCCGCCCCTGGAGCCGTCCGGCGACGAACAGCGGCACGCGGCCGCCTGCCACTTCCCCCTCCAGGAGGCGGCCGCCCGGTGAAGCGCCCAGGGTGCGCCGCCAAGCGTCGGCGCATCCTGGCGGCACCGAACGCGGCGTGCTGTCGTATCGAGAGCGCGTCAGGTCCCTTGATCTGTCGCCCTACACGCGCCTGGTGACCGCGGACCCGCGCGGTGGGGGGCCCTGTCAGACCCCTGAACAGCGTTCCCCGGTACAGCTCACCCTGCCGCGCGGCGGGCGGTGACGGCACAGTGGACGCAGGCCGTCGGCGGGGGTCGGGCGGTGGCATGACGGGGCCGCAGCGGGTGGTGGACGGCTGGTCGCGGTCCTGCTGTGGTCCGTCCGCATCGCGCCACGCCGTTCGACATCCGCAGGCAACGACAAGGACCATGGGAGGGCCTCGTGCGAGCAACTTTGATGTACGGTGCCGGCGACGTGCGCGTGGAGGACGTGCCCGACCCGGTGCTGCGGGAACCGGCCGACGCGGTGGTGCGGGTGCTGCGCTCGTGCGTCTGCGGCAGTGATCTGTGGCCGTACGGAGCGATGCCGGCTTCGGAGCAGGGCCGGCGCATGGGGCACGAGTTCCTCGGCGTCGTGGCGGACGTTGGCTCGCGGGTGTCCGGGCTGAAGCGGGGTGATGTCGTGGTGGCGCCGTTCGTGTGGGCGGACAACACCTGCGACTTCTGCCGCGAGGGCCTGCAGACGTCCTGCCGCCACGGTGGCCAGTGGGGCCTGAACGGCGTGGACGGCGGCCAGGGCGAGGCTGTACGGGTGCCGCAGGCCCAAGGCACGCTGGTGAAGCTGCTGGTCGGCGAGGACTCGGAGCTGCTGCCGTCGCTGCTGACGCTGTCGGATGTGCTGTGCACCGGCCACCACGGCGTGGTGACGTCCCGGGTCGCGCCGGGCAGGTCGGTGACGGTGATCGGCGACGGCGCGGTCGGCCTGTCGGCGGTGCTGGCCGCCGAGCGGCTCGGCGCCGAGCGGATCATCCTGATGGGCCGCCACACCGACCGTACCGACCTGGGCCGCGACTTCGGCGCCACCGACGTGGTCGCCGAGCGCGGCGAGGAAGGCATCGAGCGGGTACGCGAGCTGACCGGCGGCGACGGCACCCACGCGGTCGTGGAGTGCGTCGGCACCAGGCAGTCGCTGGAGACGGCCCTCGGCGTGGTCCGCGACGGTGGCGTGGTGAGCCGGCTCGGCGTGTCGCAGTACACCGAGGTCCCGATGGGGTTCGACACGCTCATGCGCAACATCACCCTCACGGGTGGCGCGGCACCGGCCCGCGCCTACATCGAGGAGCTGCTGCCCGACGTCCTCGACGGCAAGATCGAGCCGGGCCGCGTCTTCGACCGCACCGTCGGCCTGGACGAAGTGTCCGACGGCTACCGCGCGATGGCCGACCGCAAGGCGCTGAAGGTGCTCATCCAGCCCTGAGCGCCATGCGCCGCGCGGTCAACCCGGCGCCGGGCGGCCCCGAGCATCCGAGAACAGGAGCATCGACTGTATGAGGAACTCGTCGGCCGGGCCCGCAAAGACGTCGAGACCGTACGCCAGTCATGACCCGACGAAGGAGATGAGCCGATGGCCGCCTGGACGAGCGATGAGCTCACCAAGATCGGAAACGCGGAAGAACTGGAGCTCGCGTCCCTGAGAGGTGACGGCAGCCTGCGCGACCCGGTGACGATGTGGGTCGTCCGCAACGGCGACGACCTGTACGTCCGCTCCATGCACGGCCGCGACGGCACCTGGTACCGCGGCACCCAGACGCGCCGCGAAGGCCACATCTCGGCCGGTGGCGTCGACAAGGACGTCACCTTCGCCGACGCCGATCCCGACGTTCACGGCCGGCTCGACGACGCCTACCGTGGCAAGTACCGCCGCTACGGCGCGAACATCGTCGGCGGCGTCGTCAACCCCGATGCGCGCGCCGCGACGATCAAGCTCGTGCCCCGCTCGCCAAGCTCGTAGCCGGCCGGCGCCCCTTCTGGGCTCATCACCCGACTGTTACGATTCACCCCGGATACGTACGGGACGCCTGGGGGGTCGATGGCAGCCAGGCCGCGCCGGATCACCTCGATCGATGTGGCCCGGGAGGCCGGGGTCTCGCAGACCACGGTCAGCTACGTGCTCAACAACGTGTCACACCAGAAGATCTCCGAGGAGACGCGGCGCCGGATCTTCGCGGCGGTCGACAAGCTCGGCTACGCCCCCTCCGCCGCCGCGCGCACCCTGCGCCGGGGCCGCAGCGACCTCGTGCTGGTCGTCCTGTCCGACGTACCGCTCGGCGTCGCGCTTTCCCAGATCGTCGAGCACCTCACCGACGACCTCGAACGGCACGGCCTGACCGCGATCACCCGCCGCGAACGCCGGCTGCCCGTGACGGCGCTGGCCCGCGAGCTGGAACCGGTGGCCATCGTCTCGTTCACGCCCATCTCCGCGGAAGACCAGGCGAGCCTGCGGGCGGCCGGCATCCGGGTCGTCAGCACCCGGCTCGACGGTGGCGGGGAGAACATCCTGACCGTCCCGCAGACCGAGATCGGCCGCCTGCAGGCCGGACACCTGGCCGCCACCGGTCGCCGTCGCATCGGCTACGCGGCGCCGGACGATCCACGCGTACGCGAGTTCTACGACCTGCGTCTCGGCGGGGTCCGCCAAGCCTGTGCCGAGCTGGGGCTGGAGCCGCCGGACGTACGGGATGTCCCGCTGGACGCGGCCACGGCCGCCGGGGCGGTGCGGGCCTGGCACGCCGCGGGCGTCGACGGCGTGTGCGCTTACAACGACGAGACCGCGTTCGCGCTGCTGGCCGGGATGCGGGCCGCCGGCCTGACCGCTCCCGGCGACCTCGCGGTGATCGGCGTGGACGACATCCCGCTGGCGCCCTTCGCCATGCCGCCCCTGACCACGGTCGACCAGCACACCCAGACCGTGGCCGGGCACCTGACGGAGATGATCCTGCGGGCTGACGGCGCACGGTCGCCGCAGTCCCCGCGGACCGAGACCGCGAGCCTGGTGATCCGCGAGTCCGCCTGATCTGGAGATCTCATGCGTCGTGTCACGTGGTTGCTTTCGCTTGCCCTCGTATCGGGGTGGGCCGCTTAACCGGCCGCCGCCCCCGTTCCCGCGAAAAGGTCAGCAGATCCGCGGCCTTCTGGGACGAGTTGCTCGCTTTGAGCGGCGAGAAGGCCGGAAATGAGGCGCCGGATCTCACTCAGGCGCAGGCCAAGCCGTACCTGGATCTGGAGGACCTGGAGTGCGGCAAGGAGTTCTACACCCGCGACGCCCCGAGGCATGCCTCGATCGACGCCCGGGTGTGGGGCGAGTATGGTCCGCTGCTCGGACGCTGAAGGTGTCGGTGTAAATCGTTTCAATCGTCGCTTGTGCTCGCCTCGGGGGTGCGGCTACGTTTACCGAAACGTCTTACTTCTACGTATCAGTTAGCTGGCACCCCCGAGCTCAGGAACCCCCTCATGAACCTGGAAAGCCTTGTCGCCGCGCTCTCCCTGCAGCAGAAGGTGAGGCTGCTCACCGGCGCCGATTTCTGGTCGCTCCACCCCGAACCGGCCGTGGGTCTGCGCCGGTTGGTCGTCTCGGACGGGCCCGCCGGCGTCCGTGGCGAGATCTGGGACGAACGCGACACCTCCGTCAACGTGCCCTCGCCCACCGCGCTCGCCGCCACCTGGGACGAGGCCCGGGTCGAGGCGATCGGCCGCCTGCTGGCGGCCGAGGCGCGGCGCAAGGGCGTGGACGTCCTGCTCGCCCCCACCGTCAACCTGCACAGGTCCCCGTACGGCGGGCGCCACTTCGAGTGCTTCAGCGAGGACCCGCTGCTGACCGCCAGGATCGGCGTCGCGTACGTGCGGGGCGTGCAGGGCGGGGGGGTGGGCGCGACGGTCAAGCACTTCGTCGCCAACGACTCCGAGACTCAGCGGATGACTCTCGACGCCCGGGTGGACGAGCGGACGCTCCGCGAGCTCTACCTGGCGCCTTTCGAGGCCATTGTCCGGGAGGGCGAGGTGTGGGCGGTGATGGCCGCGTACAACGGTGTGAACGGCGCGACCATGACCGAGAACCCGCTGCTGCGTGACGTCCTGCGGGACGAGTGGGGGTTCGACGGGGTCGTGATGTCCGACTGGTTCGCCACCGGCTCCACGGAGGCGGCCGCCAACGCCGCGCTTGACCTGGTCATGCCCGGGCCGTCGGGTCCGTGGGGTGAGGCGCTGGTGGCGTCGGTGCGGGCGGGCGCGGTGCCGGAGGCGGCCGTCGACGAAAAGGTGCTGCGAATCCTCCGCCTGGCCGCGAGGGTCGGCGCCCTGGACACCGCCGACACCGCCTTGGGTGGCGAGGCGTACACGGAGCAGCGGGTTGCGGCGGAGGTGCGTGCTGCCGCCGCGGCTGGGTTCGTGCTGGTCCGTAACGAGGGTGGCGTGCTGCCGCTCGGGCACTCCGGGCTGCGCAGGGTCGCCGTCCTGGGACCCAATGCGGAGGTCGCCAGGACTCTGGGGGGTGGGAGCGCCACCGTGTTCCCGCCGTACACGGTCTCCCCGCTGGACGGTCTGCGGGCCGCGGTCGGCGACGGTGTCGAGGTGACGCACGCCATCGGCGTCGTCGCACACACCCGCACGCCGATCGCGCGGCCTCCCTGGCTCGCCCTGCCCGACGGATCGGGCGGTGGCACCGACGGGTCGGGCCACTGCGCCGAGGTGCGGTACCTCGACGGCGACGGGTCCGTGCTCGCCGTGGAGCCGCGCGACGGAGGCGCGTTCAACTGGGTGATGGGCTCCTTCCCCGAGGCCGTCGCGCGCGAGCGGCTCGCCACGATCGAGGTCCGCGCCCTGATCAGGGCCACGGAGGCGGGCACGTACCTGATCGGCTCCTCGGGGCTCGGCCGTCACCGGCTGATCGTCGCCGGCCAGGAGGTCTATGACGTCGTGCTCACGCTGCCGCCGGGCGCCGACATCGTCGAGGCCATGCTGACGCCGCCGCAGCGGACCCACCCCGTACGGCTGGCGGCGGGGGAGAGCATCGAGGTCACGCTGGTACATGATCTCGTCCGGGCGGAAGGCATGCTGCCCGGCCTCACGCTTCAGCTCAACCTGGAGACGCCCCACGGCACGGACGACGAGGAGATCGAGCGGGCCGTCGCGCTGGCCCGCGATGCCGATGTCGCCGTGGTGGTCGTGGGCACCAACGAGGAGGTCGAGAGCGAGGGGTTCGACCGGACGAGCCTGGCCCTGCCGGGGCGGCAGGACGAGCTCGTCCGCCGCGTCGCCGCCGCGAACCCGCGCACCATCGTCGTGGTCAACTCCGGCGCCCCCGTCCTGCTGCCCTGGCACGACGAGGTCGCCGCGGTCCTGCTCACCTGGTTCCCGGGGCAGGAGTACGGCAACGCGCTGGCCGACGTGCTGTTCGGACGAGTGGAGCCCGGCGGGCGGCTGCCCACCTCGTGGCCGCTCCGGGAGGGGGACCACGCCGCCACGCAGCCGGTCGACGGCGTGCTCACCTACGACGAGGGGCCGGCGATCGGCTACCGCGGCCAGGTCGAGGCCCTCTACCCCTTCGGTCATGGCCTCGGCTACACGACCTGGGAGTACGGCCCCGCGAAGGTTCGCCAAGACGGTGCGACGGCCGAGGTCACCGTCCTGGTGCGGAACACCGGTGACCGGCCCGGACGCGAGGTCGTGCAGGTGTACGCGAGCCGCCCCGACAGCGCCATCGAGCGTTCTCCGCGCTGGCTGGCCGGGTTCGCCACGGTCGATGCCGCGTCAGGCGAGGAGGTCGCGGTGACGGTGACCGTCCGGCGGCGGGCCGTCGAGCACTGGGACGTCGCGGCGGGCCGCTGGGCCGTCGAGCCGGGCACCTTCCGGCTGGAGGTCGGCTCCTCCTCGGCGGCGAAGACCCTTTCCGAGGCGCCGGGTCTCACCTTCTGACGTACCGGCGCACGTGCGTGATCAGGAAGAGGCCGTCGGCTGGAGGCCTCCGCAACCGCGTGGGCCAACAAGTACACTCGGCAGGTCTTCTCCCCGCGCTCGCGGGGATGTGCCCCGGCCCACCTCGGCCGGGTGACCTCACACACCCAATGGGGAGAAGCATGACCGAGCCATCGCATTCGGCGTAAAGGGGAGTGAGCGGGGGCGGGACTTCGCAGTCGGTCTTCGCTCCCCGCAGCGCGCCGTACGGGGTGATCTCGCGTTCGGCCTGGCGGGTGCACTCATAGCCAGCCTAACGGTTAGCCTAGTGATCAGCATTACGCTCGGCTCTGTAATCGAGTCCACGCAGGTGCTTGGCATTGGGCTTGGCATTGGCCTTGGCGTCGGTCTTGGCATCGGAAATAGTGGAGCAAGATACGCGTGCGGGCTGGTCTGCGCGGCACTGCGACGGCGGTTACCTTGGCGCTTTGCGGCACTTTGCCGGTGGGCATGTGACGCCGGTCTGCTGCGTGTCGCCGGGGCGAGCTACCAGTTCCGACACCGCGAGCTACAGGACTGGTTGACTCGCACCAATCGCGTATGACATCAAGTGCGAGCGCCAGGAGCCGGGCGGGGCCCGACGAACGCGATCAGCGTCAGGACCGTCGCCCACCGGCCTGCCCTGGCCGCGCGCCGCAGCGCGAACGCGGCGAACACCGCGACGACGGGGACGCCCCCCGTCGTGGTCCATGAGGTGAGGGTGTGCAGGTCGCCGCGCAGCGGCGCGAACGGCGAGGGGCTGGCGAGACGCCTGACTCGGTACACAGCACGAAAGGATGCCCGGAGAGGTAAGGCGTACCTCTCCGGGGGCCATCGGCCACCTACCTCCGAAGGCATGTTGTCGCTGCTTGGCCATCCGAAAGAATGTCACTCTCCGAAGTCAATCGATTACAGGGGAGAGTGGTTTGAGGAAGACACACCAGGGGCCGCGCCGCAGTATGCGCGGCCTCGCGATGATGGCGGTCCTGCTGCTCAGTTTCTCGGCAATGGGCTGCCTAGCCGCCACAGCCACCGCCGACAGCGCCCAGGCCCCAGCTCAGGGACCTGGCGTCTACCGGATCGTCAATGCGGCGTCCGGCACTGCGTTGCGGGCCTACAAATCGGGCGGGACGATCTTCGTCTCCAGCACCCTGGAGAACCCGGGCCCCTTCGAGCTGTGGGAGATCGCCCAGGCCGAGGACGGATACACGATCAAGAACGTCGGTCTCAGTCTCAACGGGCCCCCCGCCAACGCCTCGGCACGGCAGACAGAGCAGGGTGAGCCGGTCGTCACCGGCAGCGCGCCGACGACCTGGTCCATCAGACCGGCTGGTGGCGGCACCTTCGTCATCAAGGTGCCGAATGATGACCTGCTCTGGAACGCCGAGCCCCCGGTGATCCCGCGAGGCGATGTGAGGCTGCGCGGCGCAGACGGATCCGCCGCCCAGCGCTGGAGGCTCGAACTCATCCGCGACTGAGAATCGAAACAGGCGTTCCTGCAGCGCGGCATCCAGCACCAGGCCCCCTCCGACGTGCCCTGCGATCACCGCGCGGCTGAGCGCCGACGCCGCCGAGCACGTCTCCGACGCCGTGCACCGGGTTTTCGACGCGGCCCGGGCGTGCTACTTGGGCCGCCACCGCGAAACAGGCCTACAGCCCAATCGGGTCGGCCGTGGGGCAGACGATCACAGAGGACCGGTTCACGTCGGCCACCCTGAACGCCGCCCCGCGCACGGAGTTCGGGGACGTGACCGTCGTCTACCACCTCGCGCCCGGCACGAAGGCGCTCGACATCAACGACTTCCGACGTCCCCTGCAAGCGGGACGAGCGGTGGGCTGCCGGGGCTGCGGGCGTTGGTCATCCCGGGGACGTTCGGGCGTCGGCGCGACCGTTTGCGACACCCATGCCTGCCGTTCCGCCTACTGGCGGGCGCGCCGACGTACCGCAGGGCAGACCGCACAGCCGTCACGTGAAAGCGTCACACCCGCCCCGAGTGTCCTCAGGAGCCGGGCAGCGGCCTTCATAACGCCCACCAGTCACCAACCAGCTGCCGAACCGCCACGACAAGAGCGCGGCAGAAACAGCGACATCAACCGTGGCACGTCACAATCGATCACGTGGAACGACCTTCGCGCCATCATCGGCATCCCCCCGAAACCCCTTGA
The DNA here is from genome assembly GCF_018603905.1 of Nonomuraea sp. NEAU-A123. Classification (GTDB taxonomy): domain Bacteria; phylum Actinomycetota; class Actinomycetes; order Streptosporangiales; family Streptosporangiaceae; genus Nonomuraea. Next base: position 11,735 of record NZ_JAHFZZ010000019.1, on the reverse strand, counting down.
AGGGACCAGCAGAAGGATCATGGACACCGAGAACCAAGTCCAGGCGACACGCACAAGTCGTGACCTGGCTCAATAACCTGATCGACCCCCTCGAAGGTGGCTCAATTATCTGCTCAGCCAAGCGCCGGGGACCGGTGCGCTCCTCGCCAGCGGAGAAGCGGGCCACTCAGACTCGTCGCCTCTTCTTCACTGCTGCTTGCAGGGAGTGCAGCAGTTTCCGCTCGGCCTCTTCGGTCCTGGACTGGATGTTCCACTGCCGGACGTCGTCGACCAGGGTCTCGATCGCATCGTTGAGTCGGCTTCGCAGCAGGCCGGGGGCGAGCACTTCCCCCGGAACCGTCTTGACCGTGATCCCATGGCAGAGGAACTGCCGTACGTCGGTCAGCACGTTCTCGATCCGGGCCGCCCCGCGGGCGTGCCCGGCGCCGGGCACGGCCAGCACCAGCCCCGACGACGACGGCTCAATGCCCGTGGTCTCCTTCGACCCGTATCTCAGCCAGGTCACGAACAGCGCCAGGTCGGCGGCCGCCGTACGCCAGTCCCGGCCCGTCCGGACGCACCAGCGCAGGTAGAACGCGATGTGCCCGGCGTACGCATGGGTCGTCAGCTCCGCCTGGTCCCGGCCGAACCGTACGTGGCGAAGGAACGCGTCCGCCTCCGGCACTACCGCCAGCTCGTCATCTAGCACCGTCCAGTACCCGACCCCCGACGGCAGTCGAACTGGGAAAGCTCACAAGCTCCGCTCCGATCTCGTCTGCAACATGCCACTACAGAAGGTGACAGCCTCAGAGATGCGTAGCAGAACCCCAGGTCAACCCGCGGTGTGCAACGTCCCACGACACTCTTGTGCACCGGGGAGAACGAGGTGGAGGATACGGGTTTGGTGCCGTCGGCGGTTGCTCGCGCGGCCGCGTCGTGTTTGCCGGATAGTCCGTCGAATCCGCCGCCGGAGTAAGCAGGAGATGCCGTACTCCTCTCCGATTCGCACGAGTTGAGGGACCATGCCCGCGGTCTCGCACCACAGCTCCAGCCGGACGGGTTGGCCGGCCTGCCGGTCAACGCGGTAGTCGTCGACCGTCGTCTCCACGGCCGTCCAGAAGTCTTCGGGGCCGGTGAAGGCGGGCGGGGCCTGCACGGCGATCTGGGTGTCGTCGCGGATCACGTCCCAGGTGATGCGGCCGGAGCGGCGGGCCATGCCGACGTATTCGCACAGGCGCTTGTATTCGCGTTCGGTTTTCGCCAGCATGCCGTCGCTGAGGAGCACGTAGAACAGCTGGCGGAGGGAGACGGGTCGGTGGTCGCGGTAGCGATCGAGGACGGCGTCGACCGCCGCCAGCACCCGGAGGGTTTCCCGCTTGGGCCGCCAATGCGGCTGCGGCCCGCGGGGGCGCTTGTTCGGCATCGTGGCCTCCTGCGTCCAGAGTCCGCCATGGCGTCCTTTCGCTCAAGAGGTCGGTGACGTGCCGGGAAGCACGGCAACCCCGGATAGTTTGGCCAGTGTTCATCCAGGCTCAGCAGCTTCGGCCGCGGCCGACGGTGCCAACAGTCCCGAGGTGAGATCGGCACAGGGAGCCTCTGGCCCTTGGTCCCGGACGTCCTATTCGAGACGCTGGGGGCAGGCGCACGTGGCGGTGCTCGACGGCGCTCGAGCGCGGCCATCCGGGATTTCCACTAGGCCGACCGCGCTTTACCGGACTACTGAGTGCTGCGGGCGGGTCGGCGTGGCGACGATGGCCAGGGCCGCGGCCACGGTTTCATGCAGCGTCGCGCGCACGGGCACACCGTGGCGGCGGGCTACATAGATCAGGTACCGGTTCCGCTCGGGATTCGGGCAGTCAGGCGGGCAGCCGAGGACGGCGCGGCCGGTCGCGACATCGAGGCCGAATTCAACGTTGGTCGTGAAACCGGGCAGGGTGCGCAGGTCGCGCGGGATCCAGAAGAGGATGGCGTCGGCGGCGGCGCGGGCGTCGGTCTCCCAGCCGACCTGGTCGTCGTAGTGCTCGGCGCGCTTGCCGCCTCGCGATTCGGGTGTGAGGACGGTGAGCTTCTGGCCAGTCCACTGGGCGGCCAGCTCCTCGATGGCGGCGGGGCGCCAGGATTCGACGTCGCCGCCGGCCCGAGGGGTCGGCCCGGCCAGGAAGACCTTGGGGCCGCAGGCCGGGATCGGCTCGCGGGCGTAGACCACGGTCATGGTGTGTGTCATCGGGTGCCTCCGGTCTTCGCGGCGGTCTGCTGCGGGGTCCAGGGCAGCGGGAGCTTGTCACCCTGCTCGCGGGGGACGACATGGATGTGGAGGTGGAAGACGGTCTGGGTGGCCTTGCTGCCTTTGGAGGTGATGATGTTGGCGTCTGGATGCTCGGCCATCAGTTCGGCGGCGCAGGCCATGGTGCGGGCGGACACGTCGGGGTCGACTCCGGCGTCCGCTACGTGCGTGGTGGGGATGACCAGGACGTGCCCGTCGTTGACGCCGCCGCGTGGGCGGATGGCGATCACTCCGCGATCGTCCCACCGCCGAACGACGGTGGCCGGGGCCTCTCCGACCGCGATGGCGCAGAACACGCAGGTTAAAGGCTGGGCAGCCATCGTCAGGACTCCTTGGTGCGGTCAATGGCTCGGTGCTTGCTGCCAGCGCACCTGATCGCGATGGTGTGTCGGCCCGCAGGGGGGCATCTTGTACCTCACGAGATTGTCGGTGAGCTCGGGGACACCGGCAGTGCCGAGCACGACTCGCTGGCCGCGCGGGTGCCGACCGTCCGGACCGAGGATGTCGCGGGCGGCCGCGGGGTTGCTCAGCCGGTCTCGTACGTCCTTGGTCCGGCTGGCCTCCAGCGACGGGCCGCCGTCGAGGTGAAGGTAGCCGAACGAGATCAGTTTCAGTGTCGTCATGGGGAATCGTGCCTTCCTGGGCGCGCCCTCTCTGTGGGGGCTATCGGTATTCGCCGCCATGGTCGGCTCGCCAGCCCGCGGGCAGCGTCAAGACGGCAACGCTAGCTCGGTAGCCGGGCTCGTGAATGGTGGTGTAGGCGCCGCTGTAGGTCAGCCGGTAGGCGTCGCACAGGCTCGGCGCGGGCGCCAGGTGCAGTCCGACCGCCCACCAGGTGTACGTGGCGCTCGGCAGGAAGAGGGAGCCCATGTCGTCGCCCATCGGGGCCTGAACTGCCTGCAGCGTGGCGCGCAGCCAGTCGCGCGCGGCGCCGGTGATGCGCGAGACCATCCCGATCTCCACCTGACCGAACGTGTCACTCTGACGGGGTGCTGAAGGTCATGCCGCCGAGGCGATGCCGCGGTGGAGGTAGATCGTCAGGTCCTGGCCCAGCTTGGACTCGGTCTCGAGTGAGTCCCATCGAAGGCGTCTCCAGCTGCTACCTAGCGCCGACACTCACCTTCGTAACTCTGTACCCCCTACTCATCCCCCGCCTTCTCCTTCCAGAGGGCTAGCACTTGGATGACCTGTGCGGCGCAGCATGGCGTTAAGGTAAGCGGGGGTGACCCATGGCGCGCCGCAGGACACTCGCACCGGCCCTGGGGACGGCCACGCTCGTGATGCTCGGCATCGTGATCGGCCTGCCGGTCAATGTCGTCAGCGACTACCTTCCGGACAATGTCACCGCCAACCGGCCCGCCTGGATCGCCGGTCTCGCTGGTGCCGAGCAGGCTGTCAACGGCTAGGCCCTGCAAATGGGTCAGAACAAGCTGACCCTGTCGATGGGCTGACGATCTACCCGGTCCCTCGCTACCACCGGGATGGTTATGGCGAGGCCTCCGCACCATACTGACTTGTCATCGGGTCTCGTGCGGGGGCCTTGTCGCGCCGTCAGTCGAAGTACTTGATCAGGAAGATCGCGATGAACAGGCCGATGAAGCCGAAGAACAGCCCGTAGCCGATGGCGCCCGCCAGGGTCACACGGCGCTTGGGGTATTCGCTCGGGTCCGGCAAGCGGCCCTCGGCCTCCAGGCGCTCCATCTCGCGCGCGATGTCGCGATCTTCCAGCGCGTCGTAGAAGGCGTCATGCATTCGGTCGTACGGGTCATCCCTGTGGGACAAGGTGGCTCCTTGTCAGTAGGCCCTGAGGACACCCAGCCAGCTGAGGGTGCCGAGGATCACGAACGGGGTGAAGATCACGGCGGCTGTGATGAGGATCGCCTTGATCTCCTTGGAGGTGGTGCGCTGCCGCTCGGGGTAAATGCCGTCGTCCATGGCTCGCAGGATCTGCATCTCGATCGCCTCATCGGCCAGTCGGCGGCTGCGGTAGTCGACCCAGCTGGTGTGGTGCCCGTGGTGGTGGCCATGGTCGTAGCGGTCGTCCTGGTACTCGCCGAGCCCGCTCACGCGGTGCTCCCAGCTCGAGTCGAAGCCCGTCCCCGTTGTACTGACCGGAGTTGTTCATGGACCGTTCCTCGCGGCCGGGGGACCTGGACCTTACCACTTTTGAGCGTCATGATCTGATGATTGTTGTATGGCTGATATGTCCGCTCTGACCGTACGGGTCCGCAACGCCCTGGAAGACTTCGGCGAGCAGTTCCGGATGAACCTGCCCGGCGGCCGTAGCGACTATGAGATCGGCTACCAGCGGGTCACCGACGTGGTCGTCTCCAAGGTGGCCGGGCCGACCGCGATCGATCTGGTGGAGGGCACCGACTACGTCCTCGAGCCGATCGACAGCGATCGGACTTGGCAGGCCCGGCCGTACCGGTCATGAACATCGGCCACGGCTCGATCCAGATGGTGCGGACTGCGACCTCGGCCATGATGAACGGCGGCAACATCGCGACAGCGGTGTGAGGCGGGAACGTCCGCATCGGTGAGCGGGTTTGCGGCGGGGCTCGGCTGGGGTTAAGACGTACGGGCGAAGCCCGTTCCTTCTTGAGGTGTTTGAGGGAGCGGGCGGCATAGCCGCCCGCTCCCTCCCCCTAGGAAATCTACTTTGTAAAGGGCGTCGATTAAGACAAGATCGTATCCAAAGGATCACAAAGGCACGGGCTTCGCCCGTCCGTCATCAAAAATCAAAGGGCTGCCTGAGCGGTCGCGCCGAACGACGGGCCAAGTCCCGGTGTACCTTCGTCGACGAACTGGCGGTGGCGGCCCCGTCGCGGAGACCGAGGCGGGGGGCAATCTCCGCCCAGGCGACGCCGCGGCGCCGGGCCATGTCGATCAGGTTGCGTTGTCGACGTCGAGGTCTCGCCCGATGTCGACGAAGACCGAGAGGGCGTCGGTGAACTCGCCCACCAAGCGGCGGCGGCTCCGCGTGCGGCGAACCGAGACGTCGGTATTCTCCAACCTGGAAGTGACTCATTGAGCGACGTGAAGTAGGGGCTCGAAGCTCATGATCGACAGTCGTTCTGGGGAAGACCCCAATGACAGCGCCTCAGCGGCCGCCAAAGCCGATCAATCCACGCCCCGTCAGTCCAAGAAGGCCGGGAGCGGACCCCAGCGGCCAGCGGGGGCCCGCTCAGCGCCCGTCGTGCCGGGCCGGATCATGACCGAGCCTGAAGAGGTTTTCCAGCGGGAGGTTGTACGCCGTCACGAGGTCCCCTACGCACCGCTAGTCAGCGCTACAGAGCCCGAAGAGGTCTTCCAGCGGGAGGTGCTCGATCGGCACCGGCGGCCCGGCGCGGCGGCGCACACCGGCATCACGTCCGAACTGGGCGGTCGCGCTCTCGCCGACCCGTCCGACGACGCCTCGGTCGCCGCTGACCGGGCTTGGTTGGCCGCCATGATGGCCCATCGCACCGAAGACGGCCGGTGAGCGTCGCATCAGAGCGGTCGCCCGGCCCCGGAAGGGGTGATGCGCGGCCGCCCCGTCGTCACCGCCACGGCCGAGCTCGCCCCGGCCGCCGACGTCGACCAGTTCGGCGAGCTGGCCATCGAGCACGGCGAGCACGGCCCGGAGATCGCCGAGCGCGACTGGTGGCGGTACGCCATGGTGCGCCTGGCCCAGGATGTGACCACGGGCAGCCCGTACGTCGACCGGCCGACCCACCGCCGCGCGGGCAAGGTGCTGACCCTGCAGCAGTCCGGCCGCGAGGGGTGGCCGATCGACACGAGCACCTGGCAGACGAGCAGCGACATTGACCTCACCGGTTTCGTGCCGGACGCGGCTGTGGAGATCGTCGACGTCCTGGAGGAGATCCCGCCGCGGCTCGCCGACCCGGTCGAGCCGATGCACGCCCGGCTGGCCCGGCGCTGGCGGCGGGCCATGGCCCTGCTCGAGCACGTCGCCGGCGACGACACCGCGACCGTTGGCGACCGGGTGATGGTGCACGACCATCGCCAGCAGGTCACCCGGGACGCGCAGGACCTGGTGAACCAGGCACACCGCGCCGAAGAACGCCCGGAGCCGGAGCTGCTGCGCCTGGCCGCCGACATCCTGGAGCAGGTCGTCCAGCAGGGCGCGAGCGGCTACCAGTGGGATGTGGACGGCACCCGTGCGGTCGCCATTGACCTGCGCGCTCTGGCCGACGACCCAGCGCACGGCGGGCCCCACCTGAACGCGCGTCTGTGGGCCGCTGAGAAGGCACTCAGCACGGCGCTGCAGGTGGACGGCGCGGTGGGGGTGGACGCCCGGCTCGGACCGCACGAGCGGAAGCAGGCGGAGGTGCAGTTCGGCGCACGCCTGACCGCGGTGCTCAGCGGCGACGGCGACCAGGCCTGAGGCGTGACGTTCCTGGCCAGATGCCACGGGACCACGGACTGCCCGTGGTCTCGTGGCATGTCGCAGGGTCTTCGATCGTTATCTTGGGCTGTTGACCTCTTTCCCCAGGTCAAAGGAGGATGATCTTGTCCGGCACGTGAGGCACGTTGTGGCGAGACGGTCGGCGAAAGCGCGGAGTTCTGACTGCTATCGGCTGAACTCCGAGCGGATCTCGGTCCTCGCGGATGATGTTCGGCGGCTACCCTTTCAACACCTTCCGCACGCGAGAGGGGAGGTGCGCCCCGGCGTTGAACATGCGGACGATCCACCTGGTCTTCGGGTCATCGTCGTGCGCGAGCATGGTCACGTACCTCCTGATCCTCATGCCGAAGTCGCGCGTCGTCTCGTCATGGGGGCCGCGGGATTCCGCGAGGCCGGTGAGGACCTCCCACCAGAGCAAGAGCACCAGGAACGTGTGGCCGACGTGCCACTTGAGGTCTTCCGCGTTCACGTAGGCCTCGGCAAGGTTCCACTTGGCCAGCAGGGTGAGGGAGTGGTGCCTGCCCAGGGCTCGTTCCGCGTCTGTGATGAGCTGCCTGTAGTGGGCGAAGGCTTGGCGGTACTGCTTTCGCCGTTCTAAGAGGCTGCCGAGTTCGAGCCGGGTCTCCAAGGTGTCGAGATCATCGGGGCCGAGTACCCGCTGCTTGTCCGCGACGATCCGCTCGAACTCGCCGATCGTGACATCGAGTGGATCGAGTGGCGTACGTAGGATGGCCCGGCTCGTCCGCATCGACAGCAGGGCCGGGTGGTCAGATCCCACGTGCTCGGCCATCGCCTTCTCGAAGAAGGCGATGGCCTCCTGCGCCGACACCGTGCGCTCCAGGTGGAAGCCGAAGGCGTCAGCGAGCCAGGCCGAAGCGTCGTCGAGCTCGGCGAGGCCGCCTGCCGCGATGTACGCGGCGAGGTGTGGAGCCAGCCGGCTCGACGGCTCCGGTCCGTCCTTCCACGCGGTCCGCAGGGCCTGGCCCGCCGCGCGCCGGGACTCGGGGTTCCGGCTGACCGCCTGCACCAGCCGGTGCACCGAGAGCGTGTTTTCCGACCGGGTGACCAGCCCGTATGCGGCGAGGTGGCCGACGGCGATCTCGGCTTCTCCGGGGAGCAGGCTGATCGGGATGTCGTCGGGAGCGACCCAGGCCAGGATTCCCAGGAGCCGCCTTGGTAACGGCCCGTGCTGAGCGGTAAGGCGGTCCAAGGTGACCTGCCAGGTCCACCTCACAGTCCGGTCGAGCTCCCCGCCCGCATGCGTCCAGTCCAGCACCGCGCCGTCGTCGTCGGAAAGGCGCCTCAGGTAGGTCCGCGCGGGGACGCGGTTCTGAGAGATGTAGTGGCCGGCCATCTCGATGGCGAGCGGCAGCCCGCCCAGTGCCAGGCAGACCTCCTCGGCGCCGTCGAGGAGGTCGCGGTCGGCTACGCGCCTGGCCATCATCTGCACGGCTTCGTGGGTGGACAGCACGCCCAGCTGGATGGGAGGGGCGACGCCCTCCCAGCCGACGGTCTGGCGGCTGGTCACCAGGAACCGCCCGCTGGGAAGCGAGCCGATCAGCTCCGCGACCACCGACGGCTGGGTCACGTTGTCGAGGATCACCAGCCAGTCCTTGTGACCGGCCAGCCACTCCTTGGCCCACTCGACGGGCCGCTCCGGCGAGTTCCCCGGATACAGTTGCCTGGCGAGTGCTTCCAGACCGAGGTCGATCTGGGCCGGATCCTCTGCGTCGATCCACCAGATGGGGTTGCGCTTGCCGCGCTGTGTCATCGCGTACTGCGCAGCGAGCGTGGACTTCCCGATCCCACCGAGCCCCGTCAGAACCTGGGCGTTCCCGCCGGAGCGCCTTCTGAGGGTCTTGGCCAGCGCCGCAAACTCCTTCTCGCGCCCGACGAACAGGCGCGTGGCCGCTGGCGTCGAACGCAGCCGCACGATGCCAGGCGGGCTCTCCACGCTGGCGGCCGGAACCGGCGGCGGAGCCTGGACGGTGTTGTTGACGATGTTGATGGCGTCCGGCCCGGAAGAGATGTTGCCCCTGTTGGTCCAGACCCAGATCTTCCCCGCCATCAGGCACCGGGCGGGTTGATCTGGATGTTGGTCGCGTCGGCTCCGGTCGAGAGGATGCCCGAGACGTCGCCGGTCACGGTGACACCCTCACTCGGTTCGGCCCCGCCTGTGCGGTCTGCGCGGTCTGCCAGGGTCAGCCAGACCTGGCTGACCGCGCCCACAGTGACCAGCACGATCGTGGCCGCCAGCCATGCCCAGCCCCAGCGCTGGGTCAGCATCCCGGTGGTCACGTTGACAGCCGCGGCCATCACAACCGTTAGCGCGGCGGCGACACTCCGCTTCACCATCATCCCTCCCCGTCCCTGAAAGGTATTGTTCGCCGGGATCAGCCGCCACGCCAGGGCCTCAGGCTACGGCCTGCACTGCAGACCAGCCGCTGCAGGACATGGGAGTGGGGAAGGAGTGCGGCGTTCCGGACCCAAGCCCGCACAACTGCGGGGCATTCGCGGACAACCTGTCCGAGTCCACCATTCAGCAAAGGCGTGGAGGTCTCCCGGTCGACGCTTCCGTACATGGCCAACATGCCTTACGACCCCTGGATATCGGTCAGGCACGTTCCAATCCGCCCCTGTGCCTGACGTGCCAGACGACCCAGGCCGCGCCGTAGATAACCGGGATTATCTGGGGTTGTCAAGCGAACTAGCTGGTCATCCGCGTGAAGGTCTGTAAGCCACGTTAGGCAAGTTGACTTGCAATATTCGACGACGAGACCCCGCGTCAGGGATGCCGGAGTAGCACCGGGGTTAGTCGGCGGACCCGGAGCAGGAGGGCGCGGTAGTGCGCTCGAGTTCGTTGGTCAGCGTCACGGAGCGCTCATTAGCTTTGATGCGAATCCCGGCACTCCTTAACATGGTCTCGAAACTTAATATGGTCTCGAAACTATCTCTGGGGGTGACTTCACCTCGAACGAGCAGGCCAGAGGGCATGCGAGACCATGCCATGCCAGCGGGATCAACGACGGTGACGTAGTCGACGGCCGGAACCACTCCGGGGCCGGCGCCCTTGTCTCGGAAAGTCAGCCTCAGCCTGCTGATACTGCAAGGAGGAAGTGCGCCGATGTCCATCACGCTCGACATGCTCGACGTTGCGCCGGATACCGACATGCTGGACGGGAAGGAGGAGCGGCGCATTAGCAGCATGAGATTGGTCCCAGGATCAGTGAACACGAGGCTGCTGCTGAGCCCGACGGATGCGGGCATGGGTTCGTAGCCGCTGTTCTGGATCGCGAGGATGACCTGGTCCTGGGCGGTGTGCTCGGTCCACCAGGTGACCTTGGAGGCGAAGCCGGCGAGTCTGCGCTGCCGCTGGTCGTCGTTCTGCTGCTGCTGAAGGATGAAGGTCATGACGGAGACCACGAGGGCGGCCAGGGCGGCGACGCCCGCGAGCACGGTGCCGATCATCGTCCAGAGGGAGACCACGCGGCCGGTGGCGTCGGTGCTGCCGGTCGGTGCGGTCTGCGTCGCCGACGTGCTGCCCGGCCGGTGCGCCGCTTGATCGGTGGGCTGCGTGGACTTGCGGCGCTGGGCTGCGCGTGCGCTGGCGAGGAAGATGACGGCCAGCGCCAGAAGGTTCCGGGGGCGTCCCATTCGCGTGATTGTAGGTTCGCCCCGCCAGGCCGAGGGCCCTCTCGAAGGTTCCTCCCATCTTGACGGTTATCAGTCGAGAAGTCCCACCAGCACAAACGCCCCGAAAATCAGCCTGTGGCAGGTTCTTCTCATCGCCGGTGCTGGACCCATCGTCAGCCCGCCGCCGTCTCGGTGAGCCGGGCTTCCAGGTCGGCGATCATCTGGGTGAGCAGGCTGGTGTTCTCGTGCCGGACCGCTTGCGGGCCGAGTTTGTCGATGCCGACGACCTTGGTGATGCACTCGTCGGCGGCTTGGGCCATGGTGGCGAACTCCCCGCGGGCGATCGAGCGGGGGTTGGCGGCCTCGAACGTCGTGGCGCGGTGCATGTCCTTGACCGAGGTCATCGCCGCTCGGGCGGCGGCCATGGCGTCGCGGGCGCTGAACTCGTCGCCGTGACCGGCGCGCATGTAGCGGGTGACGAAGATCCGGCGCCGGGCAGGGTCTCGTCGGGCGCGGTCGGGGTCGGTGGCGGGTGGACACCAGGCCGCCGCTGGGACCGAACTCGTAGGTGGGCAACTGGTCGGTCAGGTCCACCTCACCGCCCCGCGGCTGGCCGGGGTGCACCCCGTAGGTGTGGGCGTGCGGCCCGCGGATGCCGTAGTCGCCCTTGGCCGGCCAGTACGTGTCCAGCATCCCGTACGGCTTGAGGATCAGATCCCGGCTCGCCTGGCGGAAGTCCTTACCGGTCACCGCGGTCACGATCATGCCGAGGACCAGGTAGTTGGTGTTGGCATAGGCGAAGGAGCCGCGGGGCGTGGGCTTGAGCGTCAGCGCCACCTTCAGGAAGTCCGGGAAGGGTTCCTTCCACTTGATCGCGTTGAGGAACTCGGGCAGGCCGCTGGTCTGCTGCAGCAGCATCCGTACGGTGATCTCTCGACCGTCGATCTCGGCCCCGTCGCCGGTGCCACGCAGCACCCCGGGCAGGTAACGCTCCACCCTCGCGTCCAAGTCGATCTCCCTCTGATCGACCAGCCGCAGCACCGTGGCGGCAATGATCGGCTTGCTCCCGCTGGCAATCCTGAACCGACCCTGGGGGCCGATCATCGCCTTCCCGGTGCCCCGCTCCGCGGTGCCGGAACGCCGGGTCACGCTCGCGCCGCCCGGACTCCGCACCTGGCTCAACGCGCCCGCCATGCCGTCCCCGGTGGTGAGCAGGTCAAGGCGGGACTGCGGCGCGGGCGTTGCGGCGGCGAAGGCGGGGGCGACGAGGGTGAGGACCAGGGAACAGGCGACAGCAGCAGTGTCAATGGTCGGGTGCGTGTCGCCGCTGGTGGCCAAGTAAAGGTCCCCACGTCTTCGTAGTTGACTATTTCTTGGTGAGGCGTCTGCCTGTCCGGGTTCGTGCCTGTTTCATGCGGAAGGACTCGC
>NZ_JAHFZZ010000018.1:27053-219439 GCF_018603905.1 Nonomuraea sp. NEAU-A123 | reverse complement strand
CGCTCGGCGGCATCATGACCAAGGTCATCGAACGCAACACGACGATCCCGGCCCGCCGGACCGAGACCTTCAGCACGGCCGACGACAACCAGGGCGCCGTCGACATCGTGATCCTGCAGGGAGAGCGGGAGCGGGCGGCCGACAACCGGGTGCTCGGGCGCTTCCGGCTGGAGAACATCCGACCCGCGCCGCGGGGAGAGCCGCAGATCGAGGTCACCTTCGACATCGACGCCAACGGCATACTCAACGTCTCCGCCCGCGACAAGGACACCGGCGCCGAGCAGCGGATCACCATCAGCGAGAGCTCCAACCTGGACAAGCAGGAGATCGAGCGGATGGTCGCCGACGCCGAGCGCAACCGCACCGAGGACGCCAGGATCCGGGAGACGATCGACGCCCGCAACGAGCTGGACTCGATCGCCTACCAGGTGGAACGCCGCCTGCAGGAGCTCGGCGACGCCGTCCCCGTACACGAGAAGGCGCGTGCGGAGCAGCTCGTCCAGGACGCCCGGCAGGCGATCAAGGAAGAGGTGCCGACCGACCGGTTGCGTTCGCTCAGTGGCGAACTCCAGCAGGTGTTCCACGGGTTCGCGGCCAGTAGCCGGCAGGAGGGCCGGCCCGGCGTGCCACCACAGGGAAGGGCGGAAACGGCTGCCGGTAGCGACGAGGACGTGATCGACGCCGAGTACACCACGTCCGACTCGGAGTGACATGAACGACCGCGAAGACAGGACGGACGAGGCCGAGGCGTCGGGCGCGCCCGCGACGGCGGACGCGCCCGAGGAGACCGACGCCAAGCTCGCGGAGCTGGAGGACCGCTGGCTGCGTTCGGTCGCCGAGCTGGACAACGTGCGCAAGCGCATCGCCCGGGACACCGAACGGCTACGGGCCGAGGAACGGGACAGGGTGGCGGCCGAGTGGCTGCCCATCGTGGACAACCTGGAGCTCGCGCTGGGCCACGCGGCCGGCCAGGAAGGCGACGCGCGCGCCATAGCCGACGGGGTACGGGCCGTGCGGGACCAGGCTCTCGCGGTGCTGTCCCGCCTGGGCTACGCCCGCCACGACGAGACCGGCGTGCCGTTCGATCCCGTTCACCACGAGGCGGTGGCGACCGTCGAACGGGACGACGTCGCGCCGGGCACCGTCGTGCAGGTGGTCCGCCCGGGCTACGGCGACGATCTGCGGCAGCTCCGCCCGGCGATCGTGGTCGTCGCGAAGAAGGCGGAGTGATGGTGGCCCGGCGGGACTTCTACGAAGTGCTCGGCGTCGACAGGAAGGCCGACCAGGACGAGATCCAGCGGGCCTATCGCAAACTCGTGCGCGCCCACCATCCCGACGTCAACAAGGATCCCGGCGCGGAGGACCGGTTCAAGGAGATCTCGGAGGCGTACTCCGTACTCTCCGACCCCGGCACGCGCCGCCGGTACGACGCGTTCGGGCATGATTTCCGCCAGGTGCCGCCCGACGTGGATCCTGAGCAGTGGGCGCGGGCCCGCGCCGGCGGCGGAGCACGCGCGGGCCGGCGGAGCTCGGCGGGGAGGCAGGACTTCGGGTTCGGCACGGATGAAGGCATCGACATCGAGGACCTGCTCGGCGGCATGTTCGGCGGGCGCGGCAGGCGGGGCTGGGGGCCCGTGCCCGGCGCCGACCAGGAGGCGGAGCTGACCCTCACGGTCGAGGAGGCCTACCAGGGCGGGCGCCGGACCATCACGCTGCCCGGCGGGCGGCGGCTGGAGGTCGCGATCCCCCCGGGGGTCACGAACGGGCAGCGCATCAGGCTCGCCGGCCAAGGCGGGCACGGAAGCGAGGACGCCAAGCGCGGCGACCTCTTCCTCATCGTGCGGATCGCCGAGCATCCCCGCTACCGCGTGGAGGGCCGCGACATCCACACCGTCCTGCCGCTCGCCCCCTGGGAGGCCGCGCTGGGCGCCACGGTCGCCATCGACACGCCGGGCGGCGAGGCGAAACTCAAAGTGCCGCCGGGCACCTCGACCGGACGCCGCCTACGGCTGCGCGGCCGCGGCATGCCCAGCCCGCGCGGCGGCCCGGGCGACTTCTTCGCCGAGGTGCGGATCATGGTGCCGGCCCGGCTCACCGATGAGGAGCGGCGCCTGTTCGAGCAGCTCGCCGCCGCCTCGGCCTTCGATCCGAGGAGGCCTTCATGACCTATGCGCTCGTACGGCCGGTGCTGCTGGACCTGAACTCCTTCGCGCACGCCACCGGGCTGCATCCGGAGGCCGTCCGCCGGCTCGTGGCGCTGGGCCTGCTCGAACCGGTCAGGGACGCCAAGGGAGAGCTGTGCTTCCCGCCCGCCCAGGTGACGTTGGCCGCCCGGATCCAGCGGCTGCACGCGGGCCTGTCGCTCAACTACGCCGCCATCGGCCTGGTGATCGACCTGCTCGACCGGATCGAGGAACTGGAGACGACCCTGCGGAGCCTGTCCACACGACACTAGGGGGACTGGAGTGGACCCGAACCGGATGACCCAGAAATCGCAGGAGGCCCTGCACGACGCCCAGACCAAGGCCCTGCGTCACGGGCACACCGAGGTCGACGCCGAGCACCTCCTGCTGGCCCTGCTCGAACAGCCGGAGGGGCTGGCACCCCGGCTGATGGAGGTGGCCGGGGCCGACCCGAAGAGCCTGCGCGCCGACCTGGAAGCGGAACTCTCCCATCGGCCCAAGGTCAGCGGGCCGGGCACCACACCCGGCCAGGTCTTCGTCACCCAGCGGCTGTCACGGCTGCTCGACACCGCCGACCGGGAGGCGAAACGACTCAAGGACGAGTACGTCTCCGTCGAGCACCTGCTGCTGGCCCTGATCGAGGAGGGCAGCGCGACCCCGGCGGGACGGCTGCTGCACGGCCAGGGACTGACCCGGGACCGCTTTCTTCAGGCACTCACCGCCATCCGGGGCAACCAGCGGGTCACCTCGGCCATGCCCGAAGTGGCCTACGAGGCGCTGGAGAAGTACGGGCGCGACCTGGTGGCCGAAGCCCGCGCGGACAAACTCGAACCGGTGGTCGGCCGAGACACGGAGATCCGCCGCGTGATCCAGATCCTCTCCCGCAAGACCAAGAACAACCCCGTCCTGATCGGCGACCCCGGTGTCGGCAAGACGGCCATCGTCGAAGGGCTCGCCCAGCGGATCGCCCACGGCGACGTCCCCGAGGGGCTGCGCGACAAGACCGTCTTCAGCCTGGACATGGGCTCGCTCGTGGCCGGCGCCAAGTACCGAGGGGAGTTCGAGGAACGCCTCAAGGCGGTGCTGAACGAGGTGAAGAGCGCGGAGGGCCGGATCATCCTGTTCGTCGACGAGCTGCACACGGTGGTCGGAGCCGGGGCGGCCGAAGGCTCCATGGACGCCGGCAACATGCTCAAGCCGATGCTCGCGCGCGGCGAGCTGCACATGATCGGCGCGACCACGATCCAGGAGTACCGTCAGCACATCGAGAAGGACGCGGCCCTGGAGCGGCGCTTCCAGCCGGTGCTCGTCGAAGAGCCCTCCGTCGAGGACGCCATCTCGATCCTGCGCGGACTGCGCGAGCGGCTGGAGATCTTCCACGGCGTGAAGATCCAGGACAGCGCGCTCGTCGCCGCCGTGACGCTGAGCCACCGCTACATCGCCGACCGGTTCCTGCCGGACAAGGCCATCGACCTGGTCGACGAGGCGTGCGCGATGCTCCGTACCGAGATCGACTCCATGCCCGCCGAACTCGACGAACTGACCCGGCGGGTGATGCGGCTGGAGATCGAGGAGGCCGCGCTGGCCAAGGAGGAGGACCCCGCGAGCCAGGCCCGCCTCACCGATCTGCGCAAAGAGCTGGCCGACCTGCGCGCCCAGGCCGGCGCGACCCGGGCGCAGTGGGAGGCCGAACGCTCGGCCCTGCGCAAGGTCCAGGCCCTGCGGCAGGAACTGGAGACCGTACGGCGGGAGGCGGAGCAGGCCGAACGCGACTACGACCTCAACCGCGCCGCCGAACTCCGCCACGGCAAGCTGCCCGACCTGGAACGCCGGCTCCGTGCCGAGGAGGAGCGGCTGGGCAGCCGGCAGAACGGGCACCGGCTGCTGCGCGAGGTCGTGACCGAGGAGGAGATCGCCTCCATCGTCTCGCGCTGGACCGGCATCCCCGTCAGCCGGCTGCAGGAAGCGGAGCGCGACAAGCTGCTCAGGCTGGACGAGATCCTGCACGAGCGGGTCATCGGCCAGGAGGAGGCCGTCCGGCTCGTCGCCGACGCCGTCATCCGCGCCCGATCCGGCATCAAGGACCCGCGGCGGCCCGTCGGGTCGTTCCTGTTCCTCGGGCCGACCGGTGTCGGCAAGACCGAGCTCGCCAAGTCGCTCGCGGCCGCGCTGTTCGACACCGAGGACAACATGATCCGCATCGACATGAGCGAGTACCAGGAACGCCACACGGTCAGCCGCCTGGTCGGCGCGCCTCCCGGCTACATCGGCTACGAGGAGGGCGGCCAGCTGACGGAGGCGGTGCGGCGCAAGCCGTACTCGGTGGTGCTGTTCGACGAGATCGAGAAGGCGCACGCGGACGTGTTCAACACGCTGCTGCAGGTCCTCGACGACGGGCGGCTGACCGACGCGCAGGGCCGCACGGTCGACTTCCGCAACACCGTGGTCATCATGACCTCCAACATCGGCTCGCAGTACCTGCTCGACGGGGTCACCTCCGACGGCGAGATCAAGCCGGAAGCCCGCGACCGGGTGATGGGGGAGCTGCGCCGGCACTTCCGGCCGGAGTTCCTCAACAGGGTCGACGACATCGTGCTGTTCAAGCCGCTGACCGAGGCCCAGATCGAGCGGATCGTCGAGCTGATGTTCCACGACATCCGGCAGCGGCTGGCCGACCGGCGTCTCACGCTGGAGGTCACCGACGAGGCGCGGCGGCTCATCGCCAACCAGGGGTACGACCCGGTCTACGGGGCCCGGCCGCTACGCCGCTTCATCGCCCGCGAGGTCGAGACCAGGATCGGGCGCGCCCTGCTCAGCGGCGACGTCCCCGAAGGCTCGACCATCACGGTCGACGTCGACAAGGGCGAGCTGAACGTCACCTTCCACGGAGCGGGGTGACGCCTAGGTTCCCGCGGTGTGGTCCTCGTCGTAGATGTCGGACGCCGACCTGACGATGAGCGGGTCCGGGGCGCCGACCACCTCGTGGTCCTTGTTGTCGTAGTCGAACAGGTTCAGCACGTGGCGCATCGCCTCCAGGCGGCCCCGTTTCTTGTCGTTGCTCTTGATGACCGTCCACGGCGCCTCGCGGATGTCGGTGTTGAGGAACATCTCCTCCTTGGCGCTGGTGTAGTCGTCCCACCGATCCAGCGAGGCCAGGTCCATCGGCGACAGCTTCCACTGCCGCACCGGATCCACCTGCCTGATGATGAACCGGGTGCGCTGCTCCGACCGCGTCACCGAGAACCACAGCTTGACCAGGTGCATGCCGTCGCGTACCAGGGCCCGCTCGAACTGCGGCACCTGCACCATGAACTCCCGGCACTCCGCCTCGGTGCAGAACCCCATCACCCGCTCGACCCCGGCCCGGTTGTACCAGGACCGGTCGAACAGCACGATCTCCCCGGCGGAGGGCAGGTGGGCGATGTAGCGCTGGAGGTACCACTGGGTGCGTTCGCGCTCGGACGGCTTCTCCAGCGCGACCACGGTGGCCCCGCGCGGGTTGAGGTGCTCCATGAACCGCTTGATCGTGCCGCCCTTGCCCGCTGCGTCACGCCCCTCGAACAGGAGCACCAGGCGCTGGCCGGTGTCCTTGACCCAGTACTGCAGTTTCAGCAGCTCGATCTGCAGCAGCCGCTTGTCGTGTTCGTAGTCTTCCCGAGGCAGTCGTTCGGGGTAGGGGTAGTGCTCGCGCCAGGTGTCGACCCGGCTGCCGTCCGGCCGCAGCAGCACCGGATCGTCGTCGTCGCTGTCATCCACCAGCAGGCCAGGGGTGGAGTCCAGCAGTGAAACCCGCTCCATGACACCCGACTTGCCCAAATTTCGCCCGGCGATGCCGTTTTTGAGCGGCGTTCAGGAGCCGTTCGTTTGGAAGCGGTACTCGGGTCGTCACGGGTGTGGATCGCGCTGGTCGATGCGGCGCGCGGCCAGGCGGCCGGGGTCGGGCCAGTGCACGCCGTACGCCCAGCCCGCCAGCTCGAACCAGCGGATCAGCCGGGCGCTGGGGTCGAGCTGGCCCTGCAGCACCCCGTGCCGGGCGCAGGTCGGCTCCACGTGGTGCCAGTTGTGCCAGCCCTCGCCGAGCGTCAGCATCGCCACCCACCGTACGTTCGACGAGCGGTCCCTGGTCCGGAACGGGCGATCGCCGAAGGTGTGCGCGATGGAGTTGACCGACCACGTGACGTGGTGGACCACGGCGTAGCGGACCAGCCCGCCCCAGAAGAAGGCGGTCCACGCGCCCGCCCACGACATCGACCACAGCCCGCCCACCGCGGCGGGCAGCGCGAACGACAACGCCGCGACGGCCGGATAGGCGGCGTCGAAGCGCCGTACGTCCGGATCGGCCAGCAGGTCCGGCACCCAGTGCCGGCGGCTGGAACGCTGACGGGCGGTGTAGAACCAGCCGATGTGGGCGTGCGCCATGCCACGCAGCAGGGCCAGGCCGTCGTCGCCGTAACGCCACGGCGAGTGCGGGTCGCCCTCGCGGTCGGCGTACTTGTGGTGACGGCGGTGTTCGGCCGTCCACAGGGTGATCGGGCCCTCGACCGCCATGCCGCCGGCCAGCATGAGGGCGATGCGCAGCGGCCGGTGGCACCTGAAGGCCCGATGGGTGAAGAGCCGGTGGTAGCCGATGGCGATCCCGAAGATGCTGATCAGGTACATCACCACCGCGATGACCACGTCACGCGGGCCGATGCCCCATCCCCAGAGGGTGGGCACGGCGAGCGCCGGGAGCAGCATGGGGAGCACCACGAGGACGATCAGGTAGACGGTCCGGCGGCCGGTGGTGGCCGTCACCGTCTCCGCCGTGCCCGAGTCCGGCTGCGGGACGGGTGACGAGTTCACGCTATCTCCCATGATCGGCGAAGACGATGCGGCTCCTCATTCAACGGTCGCGTGCCCAGAGCACGGCAATGACCTGGAAGTGACGACACCATCACTCAGAGGAATCAAAACAATCCATACGGTAGCCATCAAGAAATGGGTATCGCCTGCCTAGGTTGTGGCTACACATCGTAATGATCTTTGTGCGCTCCGGCGTCGGACGGAAGGGCCTACGGCATGGGTGCTGTCGATCGGACGACCACGGGCGGCCATCTGGAGAGATACGACGAGGCGCTGGCCCGTGCGCCGATGGCCGCGTTCGGCCTGGTCCGGGAGTGGATGCGGACCGACTGGCGGGACCTGTTCGCCGAGCTCCGCGAGCGACGCCCCATCTTCGTCACGCCCGTCTTCACGATCGTGACCCGCTTCGCCGACGTCACCGAGGTGCTCTCTCGCGAGGAGGTCTTCTCGGTCCGCGCCTTCGGCCCGCGCCTCGACGCCGCGCTGGGCGGGCCGTTCATGCTGGGGCGGGACGCCACCCCGATGAACTGGCGGGACAAAGGGCTGATGCGGGTCATGCTCGACCCGCGCGATGTGGCCGGGGTGCGCGAGCTGACCGGGCGCCTCGCCGACGAGCTGCTCGACGCCGCCTTGCCGCACGGCCGCATCGAAGCGGTTCACGGGCTGTTCCGCACCGTCGCCCTGGGCGTGTCCGCGAAGTACTTCGGCTTCCCCGGCCCCGACGCGCAGACCCTGTCGCGGTGGACGCGGGCCATCGTCACCGACGGCTTCGCCAACTTCCTGGGTGATCCGGAGATCCAGGCGGCGTCGGTCCGCGCGGGCTCGGAGATGGTCGCCTACCTGCGCGGCCGGCTCGCCGAACACCGGGCCGCGCTCCGGGCGGGACGGGAGCTGCCCGACGACGTCTTCGCGCGGCTCGCCGGCACCACCCTGCCCGCCGAGATCGGCATGGACGACGAGCGCATCCTGATCAACATGGCCGGCCTGCCTCTGGGGTTCGTGGAGAGCGGGCCCGGCGCCATGGTCGAGGCGGTCGAGCAACTGCTGCTGCGCCCGCAGGTGCTGGCGCAGGCCGTCGAGGCCGCCGGCGACCCCGACCCGACGCGCTTCGACCGTTATGTATGGGAGGCGCTGCGGTTCAATCCGTTCTTCAAGCTGCTGCCCCGGCTGTGCGAGCGCGACTACGTGCTGGCCGCCGGCACTCCGCGCCGCACGGTGATCCCCGCGGGCACGTTCGTGCTCGCCGCGCCGGCCTCGGCCATGTTCGACGCGGACGAGGTGGCCGAGCCCGACGAGTTCCGCCTCGACCGGCCGGCCCACCACCAGCTGTTCTTCGGTTACGGCCACCACGCCTGCCTCGGCGTGCATCCCGCCAGGGCGATCATCTGCGAGGCCGTACGCCGCCTGCTGCTGCGCCCCGGCGTGCGCCTGCTCCCACCGCCGGAAGGGCGGATCGAACGCTCCAGCGGGATCTTCCCCGACCGGTTCGTCCTCGGGCTCGGCCCCGCGGACCAGGAAGGATGACGATGGCGCACGGCAGGGCGACGGCGCGGACCATCGCCAACGACGGGGTCGCCAACCGGCTCAGGTTCCTGGCACTGACCAACGGCCGGCCGTTCTGGGATCTCGTACAGTCCATCCAGCCGCTACGGCGTCGCCTCAACGCCACGCTGATCGACCACGCGATCCGCGAGATGCCGCCACGGCCCGAGCCGCTGAGCACGATGGCCGACTACACCTCATGGGCCTCACTGACCGACCGCACCTACAGCGGCCGGCACATGCCCCCCGTCGCCGCGGCCGAGGGCACCCGTCCCACGCCCGAGCGGGCCGCCGACCTGTTCACCCGTGGCGAGAGCATGATTCCCTGCCCGCGCTCCACGGTGTTGTTCGCCTACTTCGCCCAGTGGTTCACCGACGGCTTCCTGCGCGGCGACACCCACGTCCCGCGTGACCCCCGCAAGAACAGCTCCAACCACCAGATCGACCTGAACCAGCTGTACGGCCTGCGCGAGGCCGAGACGGCCGCGCTGCGTACCTTCGACGGCGGGCTGCTCAAGAGCCAGTTCATCAACGGCGGGGAGTTCCCGCCCTACCTGTGCGAGAACGGCAAGATCAAACCGGAGTTCGCCCCGCTGAGCGTCATCCGCTTCGCGGAGCTCACCGACGCGCAGCGCGACACGCTGTTCGCGACCGGGAGCGACCGGGGCAACATCCAGCTCGGCTTCACCATGCTCACGGTGCTGTTCCTGCGCGAGCACAACCGGGTGGCCCGCCTGCTCGGCCAGCTCTGTCCGCGCTGGGACGACGAGCGCCTGTTCCAGACGGCGCGCAACATCCTCATCGTGCTGCTGATCAAGCTGGTGGTCGAGGAGTACATCAACCACATCACGCCCTACCACTTCCGCTTCGCCCTGGATTCGCGGCTGACGACGATGCTGGCCCGCGTGCCCTGGCACCGGGAGAACTGGGCCTCGGTGGAGTTCAACCTCGTCTACCGCTGGCACAGCCTGATCCCCTCCCAGCTCTCGGTCGGCGGGCGCGATCTGCCGATGGCGCAGACCCTGCTCGGCGGCGCGCTGATCCCCGAGCATGGCCTCGGCCGGCTCTTCGAGGACGCCTCCCGGCAGCGTGCCGGCCGCCTCGGGCTGTTCAACACCGACCCCCTCCTTCGGGAGGTCGACGTGGCCAGCATCGCCGACTCGCGCACCCTCGGCCTGGCGCCCTACAACAGCTACCGCGAGCACTGCCGCTTCCCCCGGGTGCGCGGGTTCGAACACGTCTCCGGCGACGAGCGGGTCAGCGGCGCGCTGCGGGAGCTCTACCGCAGCGTCGACGACCTCGACCTGTACGTCGGCCTGTTCGCCGAGGAGCCCGGCGCGCCCGACGCCATCCTGCCGCCGCTCCTGACGAAGATCATCGCCATCGACGCCTTCTCCCAGGCGCTGACCAACCCGCTGCTGGCCCCGCGGGTGTCCAACGCCGCGACCTTCTCCCCGCACGGCATGCGGATCATCGCGAGCACACGGACCCTGTCGGACGTACTGCACCGCAACATCCCGGAGGATCCGGGCCCCCGCTTCGTCAGCATGGCACGAAGGGGCGTCCGGTGAGCGGGGAGACCGACCTGGCTGCTGGGCCGTTGCGGGCTGCGGCGCGTGAGCTGGTCGACATCGGGGTCACGATCCGGGAGGCGGCGGGCCACACCACGGCCGCGCTCACCGACGGCGCCCTGCTCCGTGCCCTGCCGCGCGCCCCCTCGCCGGGTTACCTGGCCCACCGCGCGCTGCTCCGCGCGATCCTCAACCGCAAGGGCCTCGGGTACGCGGTCACCGGCGGCCGGCTGGGCACCCTGGCGGCCAAGCTCGGCGGCATGGCCGGCGCGGAGAGCCTGGCCGTCCGCGTGCTGGCCACCTCGCTGCGCCTGCGGATCACGGCCGTCGCCGTCGACCACCACGAGCTGACCGCCGACCCCATGCTCGCCCGGCTCATCGACGCGGCCGCCGCCGACCGCGACCTGGAGGCCATCCGCGCGCTCCGCGCCCTGCTCAAGGACCGCGGCGCGGTACGCGCGCTCAGCGGCCTCGCCCCGATCTTCGGCGAGGTCCTCGCCCTGCGGGCGCTGCTCGACGAGAACCCGCTCAACGACGACACCGCCTGGCTGATCGCGACGGGAAAGGGCTACGCCACCGCCGACCCGATCACCGGCATGAGCAACAGGGCCGTCGCGGCCCTCGACACGGGGGAGGGGGCCGCGCGCCGCGTCGACCTGCCCGCCACCGAATCCGCGCGACTGTGCTCGCAAGGGTCACTGCTCGGTTTCCTGCGCAACATCAGCGCGGTCGGTACGACCGGCCGGATGCTCATCCAGAGCGTCGAGGGCCCCGACGGGGTGGTACGCCACATCGTCCAGGCGCCCGGCATGCGGGCGGGACGGCCGGACGGCGACTCACCCCAGGACCTGCTCGGCGCCTTCAGCAGTGCCGTGCTGGCCAGCAGCCCCTACAGCCGCTCGCTGGCCAAGGCCGTCGACGACTACGGCCTGCCCCAGGGCGCCGAACTGGCGCTCATCGGGCACAGCGCGGGTGGCGCGGCCATCATGAACCTGGCACAGGACGCGGAGTTCTGTGCCCGTTACAAGGTCACCCATGCCGTCGCGGTCGGCTCGCCCGTCGACTTCAAGATCCCCGCCGATCCGCGCACCTGGGTCGCCAGTGTCACCAACCAGCACGACATCGTCCCCACCCTCGACGGCCAGGGCGCGGGCAACTGCTTCGACCTGCATCCCGACTGGTACGTGGTGGACTACTTCGACTCCACCCACCTGTTCCCGCTCTGCCACAGCATCGAGCACTACATCGCCAACATCGCCGACGACCTGCCCGAGGCGCGGCGCCGGATCGACGGGCGGCTCGCGCGGTACCGGGGGCCGGTCGTGCGCTCGCAGGCGTACCTGCTGTCCGACCGCCCATCCGATCCCGAGGGTTTCCCCTTCCTCGCCGTGCCCACCTACCCGGTGGACGGCCCGGAGGGGACGGTCGAGCTGCCGATCAGGTGTCAGGACGGCAGCGCCCTCACGGCGTACTTCGCCGCGGATCCGGCGGTGGCGGCAGCCCTGCTGGAGGGGACCGGGTTCGGGCCCGCCGTGCGGGTCGCGGGGCGGGCCCTCGTGGCCGTGCACGCCTTCTGGAACCGGCGTACCAGTGTGGGTGGCTACCGCGAGGTCCAGCTCGGGATCGTGGTGCCCGGCCCGTGGCGGTCGCAGGTGCAGGTGCAGGTGCAGGTGCAGGCGCGGTCGCGGTTGCGGTCGCTGTGTGTCTGGCCCGATCTGCTGCGCGGGGCCGACCGGCGGCGGTCGGGCAGCTTCCTGGCCGGCTCCGTGCTCGACGACGCCACCGTCCGCGCCCTTGCGCCGCGGTTGTGGGGCGGTGAGCCGTACCTGGCGCCCCTGGAGTTCGAGCTCACCACCAGGGCCGCGCGCGTCGACGTCGGTCCGGTCGATGACCGGATCCTCACGCTGCGCGGGCCCCTCGGCCCCTGGCTGCCCGTGAGTGACCGCGATCTGGTCGGCTACGCGCGGGGGGCGGCGGACACGATGCTGCGCTCATGCGTACGGACCCGCGGGCTGGGCCGCCTGCACCCCGTGCCCCGGGTACGGCTGGCCGTCGGGCCGCGGTCGGCGCACCCACTGGCGCAGCGGCTTCGCGAGCTGGGTCTCGACGGCGCCCGCCCGCTGCTGTGCCTGTCGGCCACCGCCCACCAGACGCTCCGGGGCGCCGCCGTCCCGGTGCCGATCCCCTGACCGGAGGACCGATGTCAGCCGAACCCGCGGCGATCGCCGCCCACGCCGCGATCCTGCGGTCCGACATCCGCGCGCTCGCCGACTGCGCCGTACGCCTGCGCGAGATCGAGGCCAGGCTGACAGCCGTCGGCGGCGCGCCGCCCTGGCTGCGCGACGCGGTGACCGCCCACCACGCCGCCTGCGTGACGGCCGCCGCCGATCTGACCGCGGCGGCGGCGTACCTGCGCCAATACGCCGAGCGGGCGCGCCCCTGACGCGCCCACCCGCCGCGTTTTACGGCCCGCGCCGCGTTCGGCCCGCCGCGTTGTACGGCCCGAGCGCATTCGACCCGCTTCGTCGTGCGGCCCGCGCTGCGCTCAGCCTGCTTCGTGGATGGCCCGTGCCGCGCTCAGGCCCGACTCCAGGGCGCCCTCGATCCACGCGTGCCACAGCGAGCAGTGTTCGCCCGCGAAGTGCACGCGGCCCTCCGGCGCGATGATCGCGTCATGCAGGTTGCTCTGCTGGTGCGGCTCGAACAGGGCGAAGGCGCCGGCGGCGTAGGGGTCGTTGTACCAGGCGTGCGTGACGCCGAACTCGAAGTGGTCGTGGATCTGGGGGTGGATCTTGGCGACGTCCTCGAGCGCCTGATCCACCCGCTTCTGCGACGACATCGCGCCCCACCGCAGCGCGTCCTGCCCCCAGGTGTAGCTGGCCAGCAGGACCGTACGCTCGTCGTCGGGCGCGGGGTGCGAGGGGTAGCAGATGCGCCGGATCGGCAGGTCGGTGACCGTGGTGCCGCCGACGATGCCATCGGTCTGTTGCCAGAACGGCCGCCGTACCTGAAAGAGGATCTTGGTGGAGGCGTTGTAGTTCAGCTCGCGGATGGCGCGCTGCTTGCGGCGGGAGAAGGCGGGCCTGGCCTCGATGTCGCGCAGCACCGAGAACGGAATCGTGCAGATGGCGTAGTCGCCGGTGAGCGTGGTCTTGCCCGAGCCCGTCCTGAGGTGCAAGGTGACCGAGTGGTCGTCCTGCTCGATGGCGGTGACCTCGTGGCCGAACCGGATGTGGTTCTTGAGCTCCCGGTAGAAGCCGTCCGGCAGCCGGTCGGCGCCGCCCTCGATCTCCTGCATGTCCTCGAACGCCCGCCCGATGATCTCGCGGAACTGCTCGATGACCGCCGCGTTGAGATTGGCCTCCCGGAAGCTCATGACGCCGTAGAGCTCGATGGCCCCCTCGGAGAATCCGCGCTCGCGCAGGAAGCTGCGGATGGAGTAGCGGTCGTACTCGGCGCAGATGCGGTCGAGCGCGTTCTCGCCCTCCTGGGCGTACAGGTCGTGGATCTCCTGCGTGGCGGTGCGCCACAGGTCCTCGTACGTGCGACCGCGCTCGTGCTCGGCCAAGCCGAAGTCGATGATCTCGGGGTTGTCGTTCAGCTCCCGGATCGTGGTCCTGACGCCCTGGATGTAGGCCAGGGTGTGGGGATTGCCCATGACGAACGGGCGCAGGGCCAGCCCGAACTTCGCGCAGTAGGCCAGCGTGAGGTCGTGCACGCGGGGGATCCGCATCGCGCCCGCCTCGGCGTACAGGCCGGGCGCGAATCCGCGCAGGGTGAGCACGCGCCCGCCGACCCGCTGCTGGGCCTCCAGGACGACGGGCTCGTGGCCCTGCCGCATCAGCTCGTAGGCGGCGACCAGCCCGGCCATCCCGCCCCCGATGATCAGTACGCGTTTGCGGGGCCGGCCGCCGGCGGCCAGTCCGTGCTCGGCTGTCGCGACCAGGTCCGCCGGCACTCTGAGGTCATGACTCGGTCTCGGCACCCCCGCGTCCGCCAGCTCCGCGGGCATGGCCGAACCCAGTGGTGTCGACATCGACAGGCTCTCGTCCAGGACGTCACGCTCCTTCGTCGTCACTTAAAGCAAGTACATGATCGCCCTAAGTAATGACTTTGCCAAGAGGCCGGCGTGCGCCCTGTTGAGTCAGGGGCAGCAGCCGCCGCCCCACGCCTCGCACCAGTCGATGCCGTGGGTGTCCTGGGTCTCCCAGTAGAACCTGGTCCTGGGCCTGCGGCGGGGCGCGAGCTCGTCGAGCGAGTACGCGTCGTACAGGCGCCCGTTGACCATCGTCATCGTCACGCTCGTCGAGTTGCCGATGTCGTCCAGCGGGTTCTCACGCATGACGATCAGGTCGGCGAGCTTGCCCGGCTCGAGTGAGCCGAGCTGGTGGTCCACGCCGAGGCTCTCGGCCACGTTGATCGTGGCCGCCCGCAGCACCCGGTGCGCTGGCATGCCGCCCTCGGCCAGCAGCGCCATCTCCCAGTGCATGGCCATGCCGGGGATCTCGCCGTGGGATCCGGCGTTGATCCGCACCCCCGCCTGGTCCAGCCGGTTGACCGAGCGGGACACCGCCAGGACCCCGATGTCGTACAGCTCGTCGGCCACGTGGATCGTGGTCATGGCCCGGGCATACGGAGGGGCCTCGTACGGCGTGTTCAGCGGGCTGTATCCGCTCAGGCACGCCTGGACATAGGTGCGGATCCGGGGGTCCTTCCACACCTCGGTCCGCTGGTACATGTAGTTCTCGCCGAACAGCTCCCCGAAGGCCACGATGAGCGTGGGCGTGTTGGACACCCCGGCCAGGGCCATGAGCTGCACCACGTCGTCGTAGCAGGTGGCCACGGGCAGGTTGTGCTCGAGGTTGGTGTGGCCATCCAAGATCATGCTGATGTTGTGGTAGAAGTGCGTCTCGCCCTCGACCACGATGTTGACGCCGTGCTCGCGGGCGGCCTTGACCAGCATCTGCCGGTGGCGCCGCGCGGGCCACTTGTAGCTTTTGACGCTCAGCGCGCCGAGCGCCTTCTTCCGCTTGATCACGCCTTCGGCGTCCTCGTAGGTGTCGATCGGGCTGTAGAGGTGGAAGACGTTGTGGGGGCGGCCGTGGATGGCCGAGCCGGTGCCGATCCAGCGGGGGCCGACCGTCAGGCCGGCCTGGGTGGTCTCGGTGCTCTCGAAGTTCGGCAGTTCGGAGGAGAAGGGGTCGAAGTTCGTGGTGACGCCGAAGGCCAGGGCGGCGAACCTGGCCGCCTGCTTCTGCGGTGTCACGCCGTTGTCGGTGCTGCCGTCGATGTGCCCGTGGCCGTCGATGAGGCCGGGCATCAGGGTCATCCCCGTGCAGTCGATGACCGTGGCGTCCTCCGGCACGGGCACCTCGTCGCCGACCGCGACGATGCGGTTGCCGCGGACGACGACCGTTCCCGGGCGGTGCACCACCTCGCCCCGCATCGTGATCACGGTGCCGCCGGTCAGCGCCACGCACCCGCCGGGCACGTCGGCGTCCACCGTGAGGTCCACGGGGGAGGAGGCTCGGGGCGAGTCCCACGCGCTGGCCTCCCGTACGTGCAAGTTGGGGCCGACCGCCCAGTGCAGGCTGGCGCTGTCCGCCGCCCAGGCCAGCGCGTACCCGCCGTGTTCGGTGAGCCGGTGGCAGGGCACCTCGGCGGTCGTCGGCGTGATGAGGAGCTCGTGGCCGGTCTCGCGGTAGGGGATGACGTAGTACTCGCTGCCGTGCCTGAAGGCCAGCCAGGCGCGGTCCGGGCTCAGGCGCAGCTCGTAGGTGTCGGCGTCCGCCGTACGGGCGTGCACTCGGCGGTTGCCGCCGAGCAGGTCGACGCTGATGAGCACCTCGACGGGCTCGGCGCCCGAGCTGTCGGTGACCGTGGCGTAGATCCTGGAGCCGTCAGGGCTGAAGACGGGCGCGTCGTCCACGGGGGCCAGGTAGCGGGGTTCGCCGCCGCCGCTGTCCACCACGTACAGGCCGGGGCGCGAGCGTGACCCGCCGAGCTGGACGTCGTGCTCCTGCAGCCGGTAGGCGATCAGCGTTCCGTCGGGGCTGAACGCGGGCTGCCGCATGACGCCGGAGCAGGCGGCGACCTCGGCGGCCTCGTCCCAGCGGTCACGTGGGCAGCGCCGCAGCGTGCTGCCCCGCTCGTCGTCCCACTCCACGTAGGCGAGCAGGCGGCCGTCGCGGCTGAAGGCCGGCTCCGTCGCGTGCAGGGCGTGGTCGCCGACGGGCGTCACGGTGTCCTTGCCGCGCGTGGTGTGCCACAGGCGGCCCAGCGCGGTGAACGCCACCTCTTGTCCGCCGGGCGCGACGGCCAGGTGCCGCACCGCGCGGGCCACCACCTTGTCCGGCGCCAGATCGTGGCGGACGCGGACCGGCTCGACGAGCGTGTGGTGGCACTCCGCGGTGAACGGGATCGCGGTGCACGCGCCGCTGCCGACGTCGATCCGCCGCAGCCCGCCGCCCGCCCAGATGGCGACGTGACGGTTGTCGGGAAACCAGGAGAACCTCGGGTAGTAGTTGCCCTGGATCTCCCAGACCGCCTGGTTGTCGCGGTCGAGGCCGTCGAAGACCGGACGCTGCCGGCCGTCGGTGAGGTCCAGGCAGAACAGCACCGTCTTGTCCATGACGCGCCGGATGAAGGCGAGCTGCTTGCCGTCGGGCGAGAGCGCGGCGCGGATGGCCCCGCCGAACCCGCCCACGACGGTGTCGGTGTGCCCGTCCTCCAGCCTGCGGCGGCGGATGGCGAAGTTGGCGTGGTTGGCGTCCACGTAGATCTTGGGGGTGACGAGGCGCTCGCTGTAGTACAGCCAGGCGCCGTCCGGCGACAGCGCGGGCTCCAGGACGTCCCGCCCGCTTGACGGCACGTCCACCAGCAGCCGCCCGCTTTGGGCGCCGCCCTGGCCCGGCGCCTCGAACAGGCGGATCTGCGAGGAGAAGAGCTTGCGATGCGCCCGGAAGATCGTCGGCGCGATCACGCCGCGCCCGCCGGGACCCCAGATGGGGTCGGTCAGGATCGCGTCGGTCTCCCAGGTGAGCTGGCGCGGGTTCGATCCGTCGAGGTCGCAGGACCACACGTTGTCGAACCCGTCGGCGTCGCTCAGGTAGAGGATCTCCGTGCCGTCGGGGCTGACGGAGGGCATGCGGTGCATCGCGGAGCCGCCCTGGAGCAGCGTCGCCGTACCGCCCGTCGAGGGGATGGAGTAGAGGTCGCCGAGCAGGTCGAACACGATGCTCTCGCCGTCGGGGCTGACCGAGACGCTCATCCAGGTGCCCTCGGAGGTGGTGAAGGAGACCTCGCGGCTGGGCTGTCCCGTCGCGGTGATGTCCCAGGTCATACGGCGACCTCCGTCCAGCCGTCCTCAGTAGCGGTGCAGGGGCCGCCCTCCTGCAGTACCAGGCAGCGCCGATCGAGGTCGAAGCTGATCATCATCTTGGTCTCCCATCGGTCGGTCACCGGTGCTCCCGGACGCGGGTGGGCGCAGATCGGCGCGCCGTCCGCCCAGTGGCAGACCAGCCCGCGAGCCCATTCCGTACGACTCGCCCCGGTAAGTACCTGCCTGCGCTCGCGCAGCTCCGCCAGGCGGGGGAGCGTGTCGTCCCCGATGGCCGCGAGCCGGTCCCCGGGCGCGAGCCCCGGGTCGAGGAAGTGGTTGGTGTGCAGCAGGAAGCCCTCCTCCGGCGGGAGCACCACGACCCCCGCGGGCGAGATCTCCAGCGTGGCGCCGTCCGCGGCCTGCCCGTCCCAGGTGACCACCGTGAACGAGGCCGACGCCGAGACAGGGGCCGAGCGGGCGATGTCGACGGCGTCGGCCACGGATCTCGCCGTGTCGAGGACGCGCCTGGCGATCGCGTGGATGGGTACGCCCTCGGCCGTGCCGTCGGAGGTGTGGCACAGCAGGGTGAACAGCAGCCCGAGCCCGGAGCTGTTGACGCCCGCCTTGCCCAGCACGCCGTTCTCGGCGAACGTCGCGACCGTCAGGTCCTCGGGGGAGGTGTGCCGCAGGACGGTGAAGTTGCTGATCGAGGGGATCCAGTCCCAGGTCTGCAGCGCCCTGGGCGGTTCGCCGGGCGGCAGCCACACCGCGCTCGTGCACTCCTTCAGCCCGGCGATGGCGCCCCTGACCAGGATCTCGGTCCGGCTGTTGAGCGCGGCGACCTCCCACAGCCGCAGCCCGGTGCCGCGGGCGATGCCGGTGATCTCCGCCGCGAGTTCGGGCGCCCAGTCGCGCAGGTGCTCGTAGCTGTCCTCGGCGATGGCGCGTACGGTGTGCGGGTCGAGCCCGGCCGCGTCGAACAGCCACGTGTAGTCCTTGGCCGTGCCGAGGATCTGGTCGCGCCAGCGGTTCCCGATGCCGAGGCCGCGGGCCAATGGGTCGCGTTCGTCCGAATGGTGGAAGTTGATGGACATCGGCGGCTCAGAAGCGCAGGTGGCGGCCGATGGGCACCACCATGGGGGTCTGTGAGACCGGGTCGGGGATCACCTTCGACTTCAGGCCGAACACCGCCTCCACCAGCTCCTCGTTGACGATCGCGCTCGGCTCGCCCTGGGCGATGATCTCCCCCTTGCGCATGGCGATGAGATGGTGGGCGTATCGGCAGGCCAGGTTCAGGTCGTGCAGGACGACGGCGATGGTCCGTCCCTCCTCGCGGTTGAGCTGTACCAGCAGGTCCAGCACGTCGATTTGGTGGTGTACGTCGAGGTAGGTGGTGGGTTCGTCGAGCATGAGGATGCCTGTCTCCTGGGCCAGCGCCATCGCGATCCACACGCGCTGCCGCTGTCCGCCCGACAGTTCGTCGACCGCCCGCCCCGCGATCTCCGCGGTGCCGGTGGCCTCCAGCGCCCAGGCGACCACCCGCTCGTCCTCGTCTGTCCATTGCCGGAACCACTTCTGGTGCGGGTACCTGCCGCGGCAGACCAGGTCGGCCACCGTGATGCCCTCGGGCGCGGTGGGCGTCTGCGGGAGGATGCCGATCCTGGTGGCGAGCTGCTTGGACGGCATCTCGTGGATCGCCTTGCCGTCGAGCGTGACGGCGCCGCCGCGGGGTTTGAGCAGTCGCGCCAGCGCCCGCAGCGTCGTCGACTTGCCGCACGCGTTGGCGCCGACGAGCACGGTGATCTTCCCGGGCGGGATGTCGATGCACAGGTCGCCGACGATGTCGGCGCCGTCGTAGCCGAGCCTGAGGTGGTGGCCGCGCAGTTGTTGCGCGTCGGAGGGCTGCGCGGGGTTCGCGGGCGTCATGGGCTCCACCGGGGAGGTAGGCGCGGGGGAGGATGGCAGTCGGGAGGATGGCATCGCCGTCAATCTCCTTGTCCTGAGCTGTTCGTCGTGGCCAGCAGCCACAGCAGGTAGGGGGCGCCGATGATGCCGGTGATGATGCCGACGGAGACCTCGGTGCTGGACAGGGCCATGCGCCCGATCAGGTCGGCCACCGCGACGAGGACGGATCCGATCAGGGCGGCCGGCAGGAGCGCGGGGCCCGGTGACCGCGACAGCCGCCGGGCGATGGGCGCGCAGACGAACGCCACGAAGGCCACCGGACCGGCCGCGCCGATCCCGGCTCCGGCCAGCGCCACCCCCACCACGAGCAGCAGCAGCCTGGACCGCTGGACGGACACGCCGACGGCCGTCGCGGAGTCGTCGCCGAGTTCGAGCACGTTGAGCTGCTTGCCGAGGGCGAGTGTGCCCGGGACCAGCACCAGGAGCATCAGCGCGATGGGCTCGATGTTCTCCCAGCCGCGCCCGTTGAGGCTGCCGCTCAGCCACAGCGCGGCCGAGGCCGCGTCGTGGGTGTGCGCGCGGGTCCAGAAGAACTGGGTCAGCGCCAGCGCGACCGCCCCGACGCCGATGCCGACCAGCACCAGGCGGTAGCTCGACAGCCCGCGCCGGTAGGCGAAGGTGTAGATGAGGGCCGCGGTCAGCAGCGCGCCGGCCGTCGCGGCCAGGGAGAGCGGCAGGCCGCTCAGCCCCAGCAGGGTCAGCCCGATCACCGCGGCCAGGCTGCCGCCCGCGGTGATCCCGAGGATGTCCGGGCTGGCCAGCGGGTTGCGCGCCAGCGACTGGAAGACCGCGCCCGACATGCCGAACGCGGCGCCGACCAGCACGGCGAGCAACGCTCTCGGCAGGCGGAGCGACTGGACGACGAACACCTCGCCGCCGTCGCCCGCGCCGAACACCGCGGGCAGTACGCGCAGGACCGAGATGGTGAAGTCGCCGACGGACAGGCTCAGGCAGAACACCAGCACGGCCGCCAGCGCGAGGACGACGGTGACCGTGCGCCTCCTGCCGGCGACGCGGCCCCGGGTACGCGACACCGAGGCGATGGCCTCGGAGAGGGCGGGAGAGGTCATAGCGAGGCCAGATTCTTGCGACGGACGAGGGCGATGAACACCGGGGCGCCGAGGAGGGCCGTCACGATGCCGACCTGCAGTTCGGCCGGCGCCACGGCCAGCCGGCCCACGATGTCGGCGACCAGGAGCAGGATGGGGGCCAGCACCGCGCTGTACGGCAGGACCCAGCGGTAGTCCGGGCCGACGATCGCCCGGGCGATGTGCGGCACGGTCAGGCCGACGAAGACGATGGGTCCGGCCGCGGCCGTGGCGGCGCCCGCCAGAATCATGATCGCCACCCCGCAGACGATCCGGGCCCGCGTCACGTTCTGGCCCAGCGAACGGGCCACGTCGTCACCCAGGGCGAGCGTGTTGAGCACGCGGCCACTGGCCAGCGCCAGCACGGCTCCCACGGCGACGAAGGGCCACACCTCGGCGGCGACGTCGGCCCCGCGCCCCGCGAGCGACCCGACGGACCAGGCACGGTAGGCGTCCATGGTCCGGACGTCGAGCAACTGGACGAGGGTGGTGAAGGAGGTCAGCAGGGCCGTCACCGCCGTGCCCGCCAGCGCCAGCTTCACCGGGGTCGCGCCGTCCCTGCCGAGACTGGAGATGAGGTACACGACCACCACCGCGACCCCCGCGCCGGCGAAGGCGAACCACACGTAGCCGAGCAGGGTCGTCACGCCGAAGAAGTGCACCGCGGTCAGCACCGCGAGCGCGGCACCGGCGTTGACGCCGAGGATGCCCGGGTCGGCCAGCGGGTTGCGGGACACCCCCTGCATCACCGCCCCCGCGAGCCCGAGCGCCAGCCCGACGAGCAGCCCGATGACCGTCCGCGGGACGCGCAGGGAGCGGATGACGGCCTGGGCCTCGTCGGTGGGGTCGTAACGCAGGAGCGCGTCGTAGGCGGTGTCCATCGGCAGGTGCCGGGAACCCAGCACCAGGCTGGCCACGGCGATGGCGGCCAGCAGGGCGATCGCGATCACCAGGCCGAGGGGGCGCCCCAGCCCGCCGACCAGACCCCGGCGGGGCGGGGCCTGGTCACGGCGGACGGAGCGTCGTGCGGTGGTCGTGCTCACGGGGCGCTACACATTCTTGGCCCGCTCAAGTACGGCGGTCAGGTCCTGGACCTGCCGGGTGTAGTCGTCGTAGTTCAGCGAGACCCGCACCCAACTGCCGACCTGGCCGGCCTTCACCGCCTTCAGGGCGTTCCACGTCGGGTACTTCTTGAGCGCCTCGGTGCCCAGCGTGTAGCCGCGGGCGTCGACCAGGACGACGCTCGGCTGGTACTTCGCGGCGTTCTCCCAGCTGACAGCCTCGTAGTAGGAGCTGACGAGCTTGCCGTCCGGGGTCATCAGGTCGACGCCCCAGTCCCTGAGGTCGAGCAGGTCCGGGAACAGGTCGGGAACGGCGAAGTAGACCTGTTCCTGGGCCGGGGTCACGGCCAGGACCTTCAGATCCGGGTGCTGCTTGGCCGCGCTCTTCAGCGCCTCGACCGCACTGGCCCACTTCGTCCGGGCCTGCGCGACCGCCCCTCCGTCGACGTCGGCGCCGAGGGCCTTGGCCAGCGCGGAGAAGCGCTCGATGACGTGGGAGGACGGTTTGGTCGAGTCGATGGCCAGGATCGGCGCGATGGTCTTGGCGTCGTTCTGCATCTTCGCGGTCTGGAAGCCGTAGACGCCGCCGGGGAACAGGACGCCGTCTCCCGTGTAGAAGGTCGAGACTATGACGTCCGGCCTCAGGGAGGCCAGCTTCTCCATCTTGACCTCGCCGAAGACCTCGCCGACCGACTCGATGCCGGTCAGGTCGAGCCCTTTGAGCATGGGGTTGCCGTTGAGGGGCGCGCCGCCGAAGATGCCCACCGGTTTGATGCCGAGGTGCATCAGGGCGTTGGCGGCGTCCTCCTGGGCGACGACCCGGATCTCCTTCTTGTCGAGCTTGACGGTCTCCGCCCGGTCGTCGGTGAAGGAGAAGGCGGCGGGCGCCGCCGCCGCGTTCGTGGTCGTCCCGGCAGCGGTGCCGGTAGTGCCGGATCCGGGCTGACCGGCGCATCCGGTCACGACAAGAAACGCGGCAGTGACAAGACCGATCAGAAGCGGGCGGATGCTGAGAGTGTCCGGAGATTTGGGGGGCGCGCTCATGTTGTTCCTCTCTCGGCGCCTGTTCGTCCGGGGGACATTTCTGTCAGCCCGTGAAGGCTCAGCGCAGCACGGGGCGCTGGTCGGTTGAGGCGGCCGAAGCGTTCTGCCTGAACGTTTCGGCACATACAATCACCGGCGATTGATGGTGTCAACGATCCGTCAGCGGGGGATTACTGAGGCAGGTGCCGGGCTGTTGCGTGCTTCGAGGGCGCGTGCCTAAGGTGTGCCGAAACGATTCGGCACGGTGTGAGGTGCGCGTGACAACGGAGCCCGCCCGCATGACGGTCGCCGGGGATGGGCTCGGCGGATCAGCGCCGCGAGGTCGACTCCCGCACCCGGAGTTCGGTCTGGATGACGACGGGGCCCACCGCCTTCTCGCCGCTCACCCGCCTGGCCAGCAGGTCGACCGCGGCCCTGGCCATCTCGATCGGCCGGAGGTCGACGGCGGTGATGGGCGGCGAGGAGACCTGGAGCATCTGCCCGTCCATGCCGCCGGCCAGCAGGAGGTCGCCGGGCACCGAGAGTCCCGACTCGGTGATCGCGTCCAGGGCGCCGAGCGGGGTGCCGTACGGGATGGCGAAGATGGCGTCCGGCGGGTTCTTGAGCCGCAGCAGGCTGCGCACGCCCGCCGCCGCGGTCGCCCTGGGCCGCTCCACGTCGATCAGGCGCACCTGCGGCTTGACGTCGTGCTCGGCGCACCAGCGCGCGTAGGCCGCGGAGGTGTCCTCGAACCAGGCCCAGGGGGCGTCCGCCGTCACCAGCGCGATCCGCTTCGCGCCCTGGGCGGTGAGGTGGTCGAGGACCTGCAGGGTGCTGCCCGTGTTGTCGGTCTCCACCCACCAGCCGTCCGTACGCTGGATGTCGCGGTCGATGGTCACCGCGGGCACGCCCGCGTTGTTGAGCACCGTCAGCGCCTGGTCGCCCTCGCGCGGATCGGCGATGATCACGCCGTCGACGTCGAGCCGCGCCAGGTCCCGGACGTCGGTGGGGCGCGGAGCCACCAGGAGTTGGCGGTCGGAGTCGACGGTGGCCGCGGCGCAGGCGGCCACCAGGGCCATGTCGTACTCGGCGTTCGTCAGCCAGTCGCCCACGCCGACGTGGCCCAGCGGCAGGCACATGGCGAAGACCCCGGTCCGGCCGGAGCGCAGCGCGCGGGCGGAGCGCCGCGGGCGCCACCCGACGTCCGAGACGGCCGTGAGCACCCGTTCCCGCGTCGCGGGATCCACCCGCCCCTTGCTGTTGACCACATCGGAGACCGTCGTCATGGACACACCCGCTCGGATCGCCACATCACGGATCGTGGGGCGCGCTGGTTTCGTGCTCATGAAGCAACTCCGTCTGTGCCTGGGGCCGCGGAGCGGCGAGGTTCTGCGGCCGCTTGACTGCGGATCAGGCCATTTCTAGCCTTGCCGAAAGGTTTCGTCAAAGGAGAATCAGGCCCATGTCGCCTGCGGAATCACTTTCATCCGGATATGACCATTTCGACGCCATGGGACCGGTGACGCTGGAGAACTGGATGCGTCCGCCGTACAACGTCAGCGCGTACCAGCGCATCGGAGAGTTGATCCCCACCGCGCCGATCTCCCGCGGTGAGGGGCCCGTCCACGACCTGATCGCCGAGGGGACCGGTCTGGGCTCGCTGGAACTGCGCCTCCAGGATGGCCCGAGGCGTCGGCTGACCGTGGCGGAGCTCGTCGAGTGGTCGCACACCGACGCCCTGGTCGTGCTGCACCGGGGCCGGCTCGTCCACGAGCAGTACGACCACGGCATGCGGCCGGCCACCCGGCATCTGTGCATGTCGGTGTCCAAGTCCATCACCGCCACGGCCGTCGGCTCGGTGATCGAGTCCGGGGCGCTGTCGCCGGACGACGAGGTCTGCGCGATCGTGCCCGAGTTCCGCGGCACCGGGCTGGCCGGGGCCAGCGTCCGGCATGTGCTGGACATGCGCACGGGGACGCGCGAGGACATCACCACGCTCGAACTCCAGCGCGCCTACTTCTCCATCTGCCAGTGGGCGCCCCCGGCGAGCTCGCCGGACGAGGACTCGCGCAGCCATTTCTGGCGGTTGGCCCAGGTGCGCCCGCACGGCGGCGACTTCGAGTACCGCTCGACCCTGACCTGCGTGCTGGCGCTGCTGGCGGAGCGCGCGACGGGCCTGCGGGTGCCGGAGCTGATCTCCCGGCATCTGTGGCGGCGACTGGGCGCCGAACACGACGCCGAGATCACGGTCGACCGCAACGGCCACGCCCTGGCGGACATCGGGGTCTGCTGTACGGCCCGCGATCTGGCCCGCCTCGGCGAGGCCCTGCGGCGAGACGGGCTGCGCTCCGACGGGACACGGGTGGTGCCGGAAGGCTGGGTCGCCGACACCCTGACCCCCGACGGCGACCAGGCCGCGGCCTTCCCCCGGCACGGCTCGCCGTACCTGACCGTGCCCGGCGCCTACTACCGCAACCAGTGGTGGGTCGCCGCGCCCCGCACCGCGGACAGGGGCGGGGTGTACATGGCCCTGGGCATCCACGGCCAGATGCTGTTCGTCCACGAGGCGGCCGGGGTGGTCATCGCCAAGTTCTCCTCCTGGCCCGAGCCGTGGATCGACGACCTGGCGCGGGGGAGCATCGCGGGCTGCCTGGCCATCGCCGACGCGCTGTCGGCCGACTCCTTGTAGACATAGCGCTGGATATATGCGCAAACTAACAACTGTTACATTCTGCGGCGAGTGATGGTTCGCCGGAACGGAAGGAAGTGGGCCGATGGACGCGGCCGCATGGGGCTTGGGCACGGCGGTGCTGCTCGCCTCGATCGTGGAGATGGTCGAGGCCCTGACGATCGTCATGGCGATGGGCATGACGCGGAGCTGGCGCTCCACGTTCGCGGGTGTGGCGGCGGCTCTCGTCGCGCTGACGGCCTTCACCGCCGTCGCCGGGTACGCGCTCGCGACCTGGTTGCCGGAGGCGGCACTCCAGCTCGCGATCGGCGGCGTCCTGCTGATCTTCGGCCTGCAGTGGCTGCGCAAGGCGATCCTGCGGTCGTCCGGGCGCAAGGCCATGCACGACGAGGACCAGATCTTCGCCGACGAGGTGGCGGCGGCCGAGAGCGCGGGCGCGGTCAGGGGCAAGGGCCTTGACTGGTTCTCGTTCATGGTCAGTTTCAAGGGGGTCTTCCTCGAAGGCGTCGAGGTGGTCTTCATCGTGATCACCTTCGGCCTGAGCGCGGACAACATGCCGGTGGCGATCGGCGCCGCGGTCCTCGGGGTGCTCCTGGTCCTCGGCGTGGGCATCGCCGTCAGGGGGCCGCTGTCGAAGGTGCCGGAGAACACCATGAAGTACGGCGTCGGCCTGCTGCTCGCGGCATTCGGCACCTTCTGGGCGGTCGAAGGGCTGGGCATCTTCACCGCGAGCCACCAGAGCCTGGAGTGGCCGGGTGCCGACCTGGCGATCCTGGTGCTCGTCGCCGCGTGGTTCGGGCTGTCGCGGGTGATGGTCCACGCCCTCAGGCGGCCCGCCGCGGCCGCGTCCACCGCCGTCCCGAGCACGTCTAGCTAGGAGCTGAACATGGGTTTCATCCGAGGATTCGGGCAGTTCTGGTACGACCTGATCATCGGCGACGACTGGAAGATCGCCGTGGCCGTCGTCACCACGCTGGCACTTGGCACGGTGGTCCTGCTGGCGTTCGCGGTGCCGGAACTGGTGCTCACGCCGGTGCTCGGCGTGTGCCTCATGGCCGCTTTCGTCATCGCGCTGCGGATCGACGTGCGTGATCGGTAGCGGGACCTAGAAGATCGCGCTGTCCTCGGCCTCGTAGACGGAGGTGGCGAACTCCTCCAGCGTCTTCGCGCAGTCCTCGAGCGCCTGGGTCACCTCTTTGGCCCGCGAGGCGCCCAGGACGTCACGTGCCTTGACCTTCTCGTACCAGCCCTTGAGCTTGGTGAGGTCTTCCTCGTTCTCTTCCAGCTCGCTGTAGGTGAAGTGCCGAGCGGTCACCTCTTTGGCCACTTCCGCGTGGAAGTCGACGCACTTGTCGAGGATCTCTTCGTACTCGTCGTCGCGCGCGGCGTTGTAGAGGGCGACCAGCTCGGTCTCACCGATGACCGAGGAGGTGCTGACCAGGAACGCCTGGCCCGACATCGACTCGACGATCTCGTTGCGCAGCGCCCGCAGCATCCGCTCGCTGTGCGGTGTCCGTGGTGCGGCGGCCGCGGAGTTCTGCAGGTAGACGGCGCCGAGGTTGCGCAGCCGCCGCCAGACCGCGGCGCGCAACCGGGTCGGCTCGCTGGGCACCCGGTAGATCAGCATGAGCCAGGTGACATGCTTCGCCGGCTCGACGGCCTCCTGGCCTTCGGGAGTGCGGCCGGTCTTCGGCCTCTCGGTGCCCGGCAATGCCCGCCTCCTCCGCAGCGCTGAACGAGTCGATCGTATCCGCCCTGACGGCACCTGCGACCGCCCGCCGGGTCAGGGGCGGATCGCGCCGAGGAGGCGGGCGCGCCAATAGTCGTCGAGGTCGACCACCTTGACGACGTCTCCGGTCTGCGGCGCGTGGACCATCTTCCCGCCGCCCGCGTACATGCCCATATGTCCCAGCCCTCTGCTGAAGAGCAGGTCCCCGGGCTCCAGCTCGTCCAGCGCCACGCGACGGCCGGCGCCCCAGCTCCACTGGGTGTACGTGGTGCGGGGCAGCACGACCCCCGCGGTCCGCCAGGCGGCCTGGGTGAGGCCGGAGCAGTCGAAGGAGCCCGGGCCCGTGGCGCCGTACTGGTACGGCTTGCCGACCTGGGCGAAGGCGAACTGGAGCGCGACCCGGGCGTTGCCGGAGGCCGGGCCGGTGTATTTGATGCCGGTGCTGTTGGGGTCGCCGGACTGGAAGGCGCCCAGCTTGCGCAGGATCTTGGTCTGTTCGGCGACCAGTTTCTCGACTTCCGTCTTCTCCCCGCGTACCTTGTCGCGCGCGTCGTCGGCCTCGGCCAGGACGGTCTTGGCGTCATTGCGCCGATCGCGCAGGTCCTTGGTGGTCGCCTCGTAGGCCCGCAGTTTCGCCACCCTGGCCTGCGTCATCTGGTCGAGCGACGCCATGCCGCTCAGCGTCGCCTCGGGGGTGCCCTCGACGACGAACCGCTGCCAGCCCGCGAACTCGCCGAACTGGTAGTTGTTCACCGCCACCGCCACGAGGTCCCTGCGCAGGGCGTCGGCTTGTACGCCCTTGCGGCCGACCTCGGCGTTGAGGGCGTCGTACTTCTTCTTGGCCTTCGTGTAGCTCTCGGTGGCCTGGTTGTACTGCTCGACCACCTTGTCGGCTCGTTCGTTGAGCTTCACCAGTTTGGCCTTCGCCTTGGCCTTGGCCTGTGGGCTGGTGGGCGGCGGCTCGGCGGCGGCGCCTCCCGGGGTGGCGGCCAGCGCGCCCAGCGCCAGCGCCACGGCCACTGCCACCCGTCCAAGCCTTGTCGGCATGGCCACTACGACGCCTCCTCGTAAATGTCCCTGTATGGGGCGAAACCGTACAGGAGAGATGGCCTGTTCAGCGCCATTTCTCGTCGGGACGGCTGCGAGGTCCACTACTACTGGCGATAGGGGAGTGATGTGCCGACCCATGTGTAGATACGCGCGCACGCGCCAGGGCGTTCAGTGCGCAGCCGACGCGGCTCATCGGGGAGGGCGCTCAGACCTGGCAGCAAGGCCGGTCACCTGCTCGGGAGCGGACATGCGTGCGCCCCGGCATCGAAGGTGCGATGCCGGGGCGCCTCGTGCCGCTGTCAGGAGTGGGACTTGACCCGGAAGTCCTCCTGGGTCCCGCAGGAGGGGCCGTTCGATCCGCCGATGCGGACGGAGTCGAAGAAGTCGCGGTAGGTGGAGAAGAAGTTGCCCTTGCCACCCGGAGTGGTCACCGCCGAGCAGCCACCGTAGTTGGCTTCGGAATAGAGGTGGATGTAGGAATCCGTCCGGTTCCAGTCCGACTTGGCCCGGCCGCCCATGTTCAACGCGGCGAGATCCGGCGTGTCGCTCTGGATCTCGATGATGTCGCCCGTGCCGTCGAGGCCGGAGAACATGCAGTAGTTGTCGTCATGGCACCGGTCATAGCCCGTGGCGGCGTGG
Source organism: Nonomuraea sp. NEAU-A123 (assembly GCF_018603905.1). Classification (GTDB taxonomy): domain Bacteria; phylum Actinomycetota; class Actinomycetes; order Streptosporangiales; family Streptosporangiaceae; genus Nonomuraea. Next base: position 190,736 of record NZ_JAHFZZ010000018.1, on the reverse strand, counting down.
GCGGGAACGGTCGGCAGGATGGACAGCGCGACGGCTGCGATCGGTAGCGCGAGCATCTGAAGCTTCTTGCCCATTGCCCCTCTTCGGTTGAAACTTTCTTTCGATGACGGGCATGAACATACATGATTCGATCTTCGGTGCGGAAGAGGCAATCGCTCAGGCGCGGCCGGGCCGAATCGCTTACGGTCTGCCTTCGGACGTCACCGGGGCCGGGGTCTCCTGGGTCACCAGGTCGGCCAGCCGCCCGGCCAGCAGCGCGCCCAGGATCACCATTCCGGCGATGACCTGGAACACCCACTGCGGCGCGGCCCAGAGCACCAGTTGCCCCTGGACCAGGGAGAGGAAGAGCACCGCGAGCACGGTGCCCGCCACGCCGCCCCGCTTGCCGTGCACGCTGATCCCGCCGAGCAGGACCGCGGCCAAGGCCAGCGTGGTAGTGGTCCAGCCCGAAACGGGGCTGGCCGCGTGGGTCCGGGTCAGCAGCGCCACTCCGCCGAGGGCGGCGAGCAGGCTCGACCCGCCCAGCCCCACCATGGCGATGATCCACGGCGACTTCACGCGCAGGGCGGGCCAGGCCAGCGCGCCGCCCAGGGACACGATGACGAACAGCACGGGCCACACATAGGTCGGAAAATCAATGTCGACGGGGATGGCGCGGGCGTCCGCGATGCCGTTGACCAGTGCCTCGCAGGCCACGGCCACGCCCAGGGTCACGGCCCACGCCGGCGCCGAGAGCGCGGTGACGAACAGACCCAGGACGAGCCCGCCGACCGTGGCGATCAGGATCGCGATGATCGCCGCTGTCCAGCCCAGCCCACTCATCAGTGAGGCGCTGACCATGGCGGTGAAAGCGGCGATCGACCCGACCGCCAGGTTGGGCGTGCCCGTACGGAACGACAGCGCCAGCCCCGTCGCCACCAGCCCCGTAGCCCCGGCCTGCGCCAGTATGTAGAGCAGATACTGGCTCGGCGGCGCGCTCAGCAGCGCCACCACGATCAGGGCGATCGTGAGGATCCCGAGAAAGCCTTCCCAGACGAGAACGACAACTCGCATACGGGCGATCATCCTCGCGTGCGTGGCCGCAATTCAAGAGCGTTTTGGTTTGTCATAGGGGCGTCAGGCTGATTCGCCGGGGAGGGCCAGGTCAGGGTTTCGGGAGCAGGGATTTCCCGATTCTCAGGTACGGGCAGCGTTGATCACTCAGCCGGCTCCGAACGGATTGTCGATGAGGTAGCGCCATAGGCCGTCCGGGCCCCGCCGCGCGACGTCGGTCGCCGTGCCGTGGAGGTCGATCTCCCGGCCGTCGCGCGCCCGGCCGCGAATGGTCCAGTCGACGATGAGCAGCGCGGTGTCGCCTGTGACGTAGGCGTGCCGTAACCGGGCGTCGATCGGCAGGCCGAACCCGAGCAGGTACTGGTTGGCGGCGGCCCGGTCCTTGCCCGTGACGGGATGACCTGGTCTGGGGACGAGCACGCCCGGGTCGCTGTAGAGGTGCTCCAGGAGCTGGGTGTCCCCGGCGTTGAACGCGGCCATGAAGGCTTCGGGGAGTTGTGCGGCGTCATGAGTCGTCATGACCTATGCATCATATCACCTTTGGTTTGACAGGCTTCGAATCAGCGTCATCTCCCGGCAGGAGAAAGAGATCAGGTCCCCGCTTCTACGGGTGGTGGCGCTACCTTGCTGCGGCTGGCCGGGTGGTGTGCGCGAGGTCAGAGGGCCGCGCGATCGCAGCGCGGAAACAAGGCCCGCGCTCGGTTCGCGGGCACGAGCTGGGGTTCGCGCATCAGGTGGTCGGCCACCTGGTCGCGTGCGTAGTCGGGTAGCGGCTCGGTGTTCTTGGGCGCCATGATGCGCTCCACTTTCGCCATGGCCCGCATCAGCGGCAGCCGGGCCATGGCGTCGCGGGCCCACCTGCCGGTGCGGGTTTTCGGCACCATGAGGCGGACATTGGGCCCGATCTTCTGCTTCTGGTCGACCAGCTCCCGGTGGCCGTCCTCGTACCGGCGGAAGGCGACCTGGTGATCCCCGGAGGCCGCCGCGAGCTCGCCCGCGAGCCGGTACGCGCCGACCAGCGCCAGCTCGGCGCCGGCGCCCGACGCGGGAGACGCGCAGTAGGCGGCGTCACCCACGAGCGCCACCCGGCCCGACGACCACGACGGCATCCGCACCTGGCTCAACGCGTCGAAATAGAACTCGGGGTCCGCGAGCGCTCCGGCGAGCAGCTCCCGCACCCGCCACGACTCACCCGCGAACGCCTCGCTCACCAAGCGCTTGTGCTGCTCGACGTCCCGGTGGTCGTACGTCAGCGGCTCGGGCCGGCGGAAGATGAAGTACGCCTTGGCCCGGGCGTGGTTGCCCGAGCGGTAGATTCCGGCCATCTTGCCCGGCACGTTGTACATCGTCACCCAGCGGTTCTCACCCAGCGCCGAGTCGGCGTTCGAGAACGCGAAGTAGTGGCCCTTGTACTGGATGAACCGCGACTCGGGGCCGAAGGCCAGCCGGCGGACCGTGGAATGCATGCCGTCGGCGCCGATGACCAGATCGAACCGGCGGTCCGGGCCGTGCTCGAAGGAGACCGTCACGCCGTCACCGCTCTGCTCCAGCGTCCGGATGGAGTCGCCGAAAACGTACTCGACGTCGTGCTTCGTCGCCTCGTACAGGAGCGCCACCAGGTCGCCACGCATGATCTCCACGTCGTCGCCGCCGCTCTGCATGGCTTGCGCGTCGATGCGGGCCACGCTCAGGTTCGCGGCGTTCACGAAGGAAATGCCCTGTACGTCCGCTGCCATCGCCCTGATCTGGGGCATGATCCCCATTCGTTCGGCCACGTCGATGGCGTGACCTCGTACGTCTACGCCGTTGCCGCCCTCGCGCAGCCGGGGCGCGCGCTCGACCAGGGTGGGCCGGAACCCGTGCCGGGCCAGCCAGTACGCCAGGGTCTGCCCCGCGATGCTCGCCCCAGAGATCAGAATCCGCTCGTTCATGAGACCTCTCGCCTTCATTCGCCTGTTCAGCGTCCTGACCATCGGTCAGTGGTTGAACCATAGGTCCCGACCGATGGTCAGTCAAGCGGCTAGAATCTGCGACATGACTGACGACACCCGCTCCGGGATCCTGCGGGTCGCGCTCGAACTGTTCGCCTCGCTCGGCTATCACGCCACCTCCGTACGGGAGATCGCGGAGCGGCTCAACCTGACGAAGACCGCGGTCCTCTACCATTTCCCCAGCAAGAAGGACATCCTTGCCACCCTGGCGGAGCCGATGCTGGCCGACATGGAGGCCGCCGTCGAGGCGGCCAACGGCATCGAGGGCTCCGACTTCCGGCGGAAGCGGTGGGTCGTCATCGAGGGGCTGCTCGACGTGTGGCTGAGGCACCGGTTCCTGATGCGGATGAACACGCAGGACCTGGCGCTGGGCGCCGACCGCCCGACGTTCGAGCGCTTTCGCGACACCGCGATGACGGCCGAGCGCTTCATCGCCGGCCCCGACGCGGATCTCGCCGGGCAGGTCCGGGCCGTGCAGGCGTTCGCCATGCTCAGCGACCCGGTCGTCATGTTCGCCGACCTGCCCGCCGACCTGATCCGGCCCGCGGTGCTGGCCGGGGTGGAACGGCTCCTCGGCGAGACGGTCCCGGGACGTGTGACCGGGTCCGCGACCGATCTCCATGTCGGCTCTCCGTCCGACCTTCAGGCCGGGTCTGCGGCGGAGCTCCAGGTCGGGCCTCCTGCGGGGGGCCAGGAGGGGCGCTCGGTGGAGGTCTCGCTCACGTCCTCGGCCGAGTCCTTCGCCGGGGCTTCCACCGAGTCCTCTGCCGGCCGTTCGTCCGCGCCCGCTCGGCCGCCGGGCCGACGGCGCGGCAGGCCTGGTGCGATGAGCCCGGACATGATCGAGACCGCCCGGCGGATGCACGCGACCGGCGAGCACACCGCCGCCGACATCTCCCGAGCCCTGGGCGTCTCTCGCGCCACCGTGTACCGGCACTTGTCGAACGACTAATTTTGAGACTAAATATGCGACTCTTTTTGAGACGGTAGCAGTGCTGCAGCCGGAGCTCAGGGTCAGTGGCGGAACTTTTTACGTTCGGCACCGTTCAGCAGGTATGACAGCCGGCAGGAGCCGAGATCGGGAACACGTACTTGGTGAGCGGTTGAACGACGGTCTGTCGGCGGTGGCCGTGGGCGAGGGACCGCCGCTGGTGGCGCTGCCTGGGCTGGGGCAGGGTGCCGACTTGTCCGTGCGGGTGCCGCGTACGGCGGCCTGGTCCACCACCGCACTCGCCAGCGGGTTCAAGCGCACGGTCCACCTGATCCACCGTCCGGTGCGCCCGGCCCCGGGCATGACCATCGCCAGGCTGGCCGGATGGCATGCGACCGCGCTACGCGAACGGTTCGGGGAGCCGGTGGACGTCATGGGCACCTCGGGCGGGGGAATCACCGCCCTGCAGTTGGCGCTGGACCATCCGCGGACCGTGCGGCGCCTGGTGCTCTGTATCGCCGCGAGCCGAGTCGGCAAGCACGGCCTGCGTGATCTCTTGCGGATGGTGGAGCTTGAACGCGAGGGCCGGTCCACCGCGCGGATCGGCAGCCGCCTGATCGCGCACGGCCCGCTGCGGCTGCTGTTGCTGGCCGCGTTCGGATTGTCCCGGAGCCGGCCTCGGGCGCCTGGTGAGGCCGCGCTGGTGGAGGCGGCCCAGACCTGGGACGTGACCGGGCGGCTCGGCGAGATCGGCGCGCCCGTGCTGGTTGTGGGCGGCACCCGTGATCGGCTTGTTCCGCCCGATCTGGTGCGTGCCACCGCGTCCGGCATCCCGGACGCGCGCTTGGTCCTGCTTCCCGGCCGAGGGCATGCCACCGCGCTGTTCGACCCGCGGATGAAGTCGGCGATCTCCGCCTTCCTCGCCGAACCGACCCGGTAGACAACAGTCAACGGATGGTGGCCGGTCAGGACTTCGTTGATGAGCCCACCGATCCCGACGCCAGAAAACCGTCTTGTACGGGCCACACGCGCGCGGCCGCCGGGGAGCGACGCTAGGCGCCAAGTGCCCGGAGGATCATTTCCGTAAGTCTGTCGAGATAGCCCGGTCCCGCCTCCACGGCGCGAACGGTGAGCCGCCAATAGATCGGCGCGGCGAACAGATCGAGGGCGAGCTCCAGGTCGGTGTCCGCGGGCAGTTCGCCGCGCTCGATCGCGCGCTGGAACATCACTATGGCACGCTCGCGCCTCGGCGCGCCGACCATGGTCTTGACGACCTCGCCGAGGTCGGGATGACGGGCCATCTCGGCCACCAGGTCGGGCAGGATCCGCGAGAACCGGGGATGGGTCAGCCATTCCATCAGCGCGTCCAGGGTCTCGCGCAGGTCGCCCCGCAGTGAGCCGGTGTCCGGGACCGGAGCCCGCGCCACGCTGAACTCGGAGATCACCGAGATCGCCATCTCCTGCTTGGACGGCCAACGGCGGTAGAGCGCGCTCTTGCCCACTCCCGCCCGTTTGGCGACGGCCTCCATCGACAGGCGTGCGTAGCCTTGCTCGGCCAGTTCGTCGAGGACGGCTTCGGTGATGGCCTTGGTGATCCCCGGTTGCAGGACGGCTGCGCCGGTGGGTGTGCGACGGCTCATGCGGCGAGTTTAGCGATTGGACGGTACGGGACCGTCCCGTGTACGTTGGGACGGGACGGTCCCGTACCGTCCAAATGTGAGGAGAGCCCCATGAACTCCAAAGAGCTTGTCAACCACGCCCTGAAGCTCCTGATCTCCAAGGACATGTCGGCCTTCGCCGGACTGTGGGCGGAGACCGGCACGGTGGAGTTTCCCTTCGCGCCGCCTGGCTATCCGCAGCGGCTCGAAGGCCGCGCCGCGATCCAGGAGTACCTGCGCGGCTACCCGGACATCCTTGACGTCAGGGAGATCGCTGAGCAGGTCGTGCACCAGAGCGTCGATCCCGAAGTGGTGATCACCGAGTTCGCCGCCGAGGCGATGGGCGGCTCGGACGAGCTGACCACCGCGTTCGCCGGTGGTGCGCATGAGTGAGGTCCTCGTTCTCGGTGCGACCGGCACGACCGGCTCCAGGGTCGCCGCCTTCCTGGCCGAGCGTGGCGTCCCGGCCCGGCTGGCGACACGTAAGCCACCATCCGCCATGCAGGTGCGGTTCGACTGGGCGGACCGGGACACCCACGCGCCCGCGCTGCGGGGGGTTTCGGCCGTCTATCTCGTCGCTCCCGTCGGTGTGGCCGATCCCGTCCCGCTGGTGGAGCCGTTCCTCGAAGAGGCCGTCCGCCAGGGCGTCAGGCGCGTCGTGCAACTCAGCTCGTCCGCACCGCCGGAGGGCACGCCGGGACTCGGCGCGGTGCACAGTCTTGTCCGTACGACCATGGCCGAGTGGGCGGTCTTGCGGCCGTCGTGGTTCATGCAGAACTTCACCGGTGAGCATGCCGCCGCCCGGGGCGTGGCGATCGGTGAGATCGTCACCGCGACGAAGGAGGGCCGGGTGGCTTTCATCGACGCGACGGACATCGCCGCCGTCGCCGGGCATGCGCTGGTCGATGAGGACCCGCACAACACCGAGCACATTCTGACCGGGCCCGAGGCGCTGAGTTACGCCGATGTCGCGGCGATCATCGCGCGGCGTGTCGGCCGGCCGATCCGCCATCGGTCCATCACGGCGGGCGAACTCGCCGTGCGCTTGACCGAAAACGGCATTCCTCCGGAATTCGCGGCGATGCTCGCCGCACTCGACGAGGACATCAGCGGTGGCTCGGAAGACCGGGTCACCGGCACCGTCGAGCGTGTCACCGGCCGCCCGGCGCGCAGTTTCCGGGTGTTCGCTGAGATGGAGTTGCCAGGGGGATCAGCGCTCAGCTAGGAAAATCCAGGATGACGTATTCGTACTCGCCCGGAGCCGCGCGTTTGAAGGTCCCGTCTCCGTCCAGGTCGATGAAGACGGTCAGGTACAGATCCTTTTGCTGGTTGGCCAGGAGCGTCGAGGCGCCGTCCTTGAAGACCGTGGAGAACAGGACCGTGTCCTGGGAGTCGGAGCTGTGCCCGACCCGGTCTCCGATCAGGTAGTTGTGGCCGTGGTCGTTCAGATACAGCGTCCCCGATCCGTGCTCGTAGTCGGCGATGCCGGTCCCCGGCCGGAAACAGGGATGGTCGGCCACCTTGCCTCCGTCCTCGATGGAGAAGACGGAGTCATCCGTCCAGGCGCAGACCTGGGCGGCCGTGTTCTTGGGGAGGGTGGGGAATCGCAGTTCGAACGGCTCGCGCTTCAAGGTGACGGTGGTGATGGGCTGGTCCAGATCGGTCAGGGACATGGGGCTGGCCGCCTTGTCCTGCCAGAATTCCAGCCCCAGGCGGGGTGAGCGCGCCACTTGCGCCGCGGGCTTGGCTGTGGGCGTGGTCGTGGGTGTAGCCGTCGCCGTCGGGGACGTGCCGGTCGGGCCCGAAGCCGATGGGCTGGAGCTGGGCTTTGAGGGCCAGTCCTGGTTGATGGCGATGGCGGCGGCCACCGTGAGGGTGATCGCGAGGCTCGCCGCGAGCGCCGTGCCGACGATCACACCGGCGCGCTTACGGCGCGGCTGTGTCGGGTGAGGCGTGGCGGGTGGCGGCGTGATCGGCCAAGGCCCCTGTCGGAGCGGCGCCGGTGTCCCGTAAGGCGGGGGCGTCCCGCCAGGCGGCGGTGTCCCGCCGGGCGATGGCGTCCCGCCGCCCGAGGGCGTCCCGCCACCCGGAGGCGTCCCGCCGGGCGGGGGCGTCCCGCCACCCGGAGGTGTCCCGCCACTCGGTGGTGTCCCGCCGGGCGGGGGCGTTCCAAAAGACGGTGGTGTGCCGTACGAAGGGGGGCCGGGCTGCTTGTTCATCAGGCCCAGCAGCACCTGCCGGGCGGCCGGCCGCCACGACGGGTCCTTGTGCAGGCAGGCAGCGACGAAGCCGCGTAAGGTCCCGGTCAGCGAGCCCAGGTCGGGTTCGGCGTTCAGGATGCGGTTGATCACGGCGGGCAGCGGTTCGTGCCCGAACGGCGGCCGGCCGTTGGCCGCGTACGCGATCGTGCACGCCCACGCGAACATGTCCAGCGGCGGACCGGCCGGGTGACCGGACAGTTGCTCGGGTGACATGTACGCCGGAGTGCCCACGACACCGCTGACCGTGGCGGCGGTGGCGTCGATCGGGCGCGCGATGCCGAAGTCGATGACCCGGGGACCGTCGGCGGCCAGGAGCACGTTCGCGGGCTTGAAGTCGCGGTGCACCACCCCCGCCGCGTGAATGGCGCCGAGCGCCGTGGCCGTCGCGATGGCCAGCCGGTCGAGGTCCGCGCCGCGCAGCACCCCGTTGTCGCGCACCGCCTCCTGCAAAGACGGACCGTCGATGTACTCGCTGATGACGTACGGAGGGTCGGCGTCGGGATCGGCAGTCAGGACGCGGGCCGTGCAGAACGGCGCCACCCGTTGCAGGGACGCCAGCTCCCGATGGAAGTGCCGCCGGGCGTCGAGGTCGTGGCCGAAGTGGGTGTGCAGGAGCTTGACCGCCGCCCGATGCCCGCTGGGCGACGTGCCGAGGAACACCGTGCCCTGGCCGCCCTCGCCGAGCCGCCCCCGCAGGACGTACCCGGCGACTTCCCGGGGATCGGTCGATCGAAGAGGCCGCATCAGACCCTCTCGCACAGCAGCAGCGGCAGAGAGCGAGCGCGGGGATCTGGCCGGCGGCGGCGCGGGCGAACCGCGTCCTCGCCTTCGTGCGGATGGGGCGGCATCTGCATAGAGCCGATTGTGCCGGATGACGGGGTTGTCCGCCCGGACCACGTCGATCTGTGAGATCAGCGCAGTGTCACCCGCCACATCAACGCGAGAAGTCACTTCCGTGTAATCCGCATATGTCATGATCCACGGGATTTGTGAACTTTGTGACAGGAGAAGGATGATCGCACTGGCACGTCGTACGCTGCACGCCGCTCTCGCGGGCGGTCTGGCCGCCGCGGCGGTCTGGACGGCGGGCGTACCGGCGGAGGCGGCCGTGGCCGCCACCGTCTCGGTGGACTTCACCAAACCAATCCGGACCATCGCACCCACCGACTTCGGCATCGGGATCACCGGGTACGGCGAGGGTTCGTACATCACCAACGACACCAAACACCGCGACCGGCTGCGCGCTTTAGGCATCGGCCGGATGCGGATCGAGCTCCACTACCAGGAGCCCGGCAACCATGACAGCCCGATCGTCTGCGGCGGCTACAAATGCGCCACGGAGGTCTCGGGAGACGCCTGGATCACCGCGATCCGCGACCTCGGCGCCGAACCGGTCGTCATCCTCCAGGTGGACGGACGGCAGAGCGCGGAGGTGAACCGCGGTGACGCGGTGGCCCTCTACAAGCACTTCGCGGCGACCGGCAAGCCGGTGCAGCGGTTCATTCTCGGCAACGAGCTCAACTGCGCGTGCACGCCCGACAAGCCGGAGATGACGGCGGCGGAGTACAGCAGCCGCTTCAACCTGATCACCGACGCGCTACGGGCCGAGAACCCCGCGGTCAAGGTGGGCGGCCCCGCCACGGCCTGGGACGACCGCGACTACATCAGGACGTTCCTCGAAGGCTCCGGCAGCCGGGTCGACTTCGTCGACTACCACGACTACGGCAACGGCTTCGATGAGATCACCGACGAGGCGCTCCTCGGCAGCGTGATCCGCGACTACGAGAACGACATCAAGGAGGTGAGCGCTCTCGCGGAGTCCGTACTGGGCCGGAAGATCGACCTGCAGATCGGTGAGTTCAACTCCGACTTCAACGACCCCGACGGCCACCGTACGCTCACCCACTTCAACACGCTGTGGGGCGCGGCGGCGCTCGGGCAGATCCTGCACGCGGGCGCCAGCGCCTACCAGTACGGCGACAAGAACGGGCAGCTCGGCCTGACCAGCACGAACGGCGAAGGAGGCATCCCGCGCAGCGAGCCCCTGCCCATCTACCACGGCATCGGCATGTACACCGGTGAGGGGCTGTTCCGGCCCTTCGGCAAGACCGTCGTCCAGGCGAGTGCGAACAACGACAAGCTGCACGTCTTCGCCTCGGACCAGAGCAAGAACGTGGTCCTGGTCAACGTCGGCGCCGACCCGATCGAGGCCGGTCTCGCGCTCACCGGGCTGACGGCGGGGACCGCGGCGATCTGGCAGAGCACGTCGGACGCCTGGACTCCGCACCGGACCGGAACCGCGGCCATCACCGGCGGCAAGGCCACGCTGACGCTGCCGGCGGGTTCGGCGACGACGCTGGTGATCGACCAGCAGGGGCTGTCGGCGACGTACTTCGACAACGCCGACCTCACCGGCGCCACGGTCACCAGGATCGACCCCACCGTGAACTTCGACTGGGGCTCGGCCGCCCCGGACCCGGCCATCGGCGCCGACACCTTCAGCGTGCGCTGGACGGGGAAGGTCGTGGCCGACAAGGCGGAGACCTACACCTTTGTCACCACCACCGACGACGGGGTACGGCTGTGGGTGGACGGCAAGCCGCTCATCGACAACTGGACCGACCATTCCAAGCGCGACGACACCGGCCAGGTGGCGCTGAGCGCCGGGGCGCACGACATCAAGATGGAGTTCTACGACGGCGGCTATGACGCCATCGCCGAGCTGCGATGGGAGAGCCCGAGCATCCCCCGCCAGTTCATTCCCGCGGAGAAGTTGCTCGCCGGTTAGGCCCGCCCGCGCCCACCCCGCTCCCGGGGTGGGCGTCCGGGCTAGAACCGGATCCCATGGGTATGGCCTTCTTACCCTTGAGAACAGGTATCCGGATGATCACCAGGTTGGCCCGGCTGTGCGGCTTCGGCGCGGAGGCCGTCGAAACGTTCGCCCGCAACGGTCTGCTGCGCCCCGTGCCGCCCGCGGACCTGGCGCGCATGGTGGAGGCGTTCCGCCACTTCCACGTCACCCCCGCCACGGGCGTGGCCATGGCCGCCGCGCGCTGGCCGGATCGCCCCGCCATCTTCGACGAGGACGGTTGCCTGACGTTCTCCGAGCTCGACGAGCGGGTGGTGGCGCTGGCCTCGGCCCTGTACGACCGGTTCGGCGTACGGCCGGGCCGTACCGTGGCGATCATGTGGCCCAACCACCGCGGCTTCGTCGAGGCCGTGGCGGCCGTCTCGCGGCTGGGCGCGGACCTGCTGCTGCTCAACACCGGCCTGGCCGGGCCGCGGCTGCGTGACGTCCTGCGGCGCGAGGACGTGCGCACGCTGATCGCCGCGCCGGAGCTGCCGCCCGTGGACTTCGCCGGGACCCGCGTCGGCGACCTGGACGAGCTGATCGCGTCCGCCACCGGGCCCGAGCCACCGGCGCCGCGCCGGCCGGGACGCCTGGTGCTGCTCACGTCCGGGACGACCGGCGTGCCCAAGGGAGCGACGCGACGGCTGTCACTGACCGCGCTGGCCGAGCCGTTCACCTCGATGCTGGCCACCGTGCCGCTGCGGACCGGCGAGCCGATCCTCATCGCGCCGCCGCTGTTCCACGGGCTCGGCCTGCTCTGGTACGGCGTGGCGCTGGTGCTCGGCTGCCCGGTCGTGCTGACCCGGCGCTTCGACCCGGAGACGGTCCTTCGCGCCCTCGACCGTCATCGGGCCACGGCCATGGTCGCCGTGCCCGTCATGCTGAAGCGGCTGCTGGCCCACGACGTCCAGCCGCTGCCGCACCTGCGCGTGGTGGTCTCCGGCGGGTCGGCGCTGCCGCCGGACCTGGCCACCGCGTTCAGGGACGCCTACGGTGACGTGCTCTACAACCTCTACGGCTCCACCGAGGTCGGCTGGGCCACGCTCGCCACCCCGGCCGACCTGTGGGCCGCCCCGGACACCATCGGACGTCCCACGCGCGGGACCACGGTGGTGATCGCCGGCCCGGACGGCCGCGAGCTGCCGCCGTACGAGGTGGGCCGTGTTCTCGTCGGCGGCGGGCTCACCTTCAGCGGCTACTCGGGCGGCGGCGCGAGCCCGGAAGCGGGCGGCCTGCTGAGCACCGGCGACCTCGGGCACCGCGACGGCCGGGGGCGGCTGTTCATCGACGGCCGCGAAGACGACATGATCGTCTCGGGTGGCGAGAACGTGTTCCCGCAGGAGGTCGAGAACCTCCTCGGCCAGCATCCGGGCGTCGCCGACGTGGCCGTCCTGGGCGTACCGGATGAGGAGTACGGCCAGCGCCTGGCCGCCTACGTGGTCCGGGAGCCCGGCGCGCGGCTGTCGGCTGACCAGCTCAAACAGGCCGTCAAGGCCGAGCTGGGCGGCTACAAGGTGCCGCGCGACATCGTGTTCGTGACGGCCGTGCCCCGCAACCAGACGGGCAAGGTGGATCGGCGGAGACTCGGTGGCACGATGAGCTCATGACGATCTCACCGCTCAGTCTCGATGAGCTGCTCACCACCACCCGAAGCGTGCGCAAGCGCCTCGACCTCGACCGCCCCGTCCCGCTCGAACTGGTACGGGAGTGCCTGGACATCGCGCTGCAGGCGCCCAGCGGCGGCAACCGCCAGGGCTGGCACTGGATCGTGGTCACCGATCCCGAGCTCCGCCGGCAGATCGGTGACTACTACCTGCGCTCGGCGCAAGCGTATTTCGCGTCCGGCGTCTCGGGCGCGCACCTGTACAAGGACGACCCGGCCCGAGCCGAGGTGCAGCAGCGCGTCTCGGCGAGCGCCGTGCACCTGGCCGAGCACATGGGGGAGGTGCCGGTGCTGGTGATCCCGTGCATCCAGGCGTCCCGGCTCCCCGAAGGCAACCAGGCCGGGCTGTGGGGATCGCTGCTGCCCGCGGCGTGGAGCTACATGCTCGCCGCGCGGGCGCGCGGGCTGGGCACGGCGTGGACCACCCTGCACCTGGCCTACGAGAGCGAGGTGGCCGAGCTGCTCGGCATCCCCGACGACGTCCGCCAGGGCGTGCTCATCCCGACCGCCTACTACACCGGGGACACCTTCAAGCCGGCCTCGCGCCAGCCGCTCGACGACGTCCTCCACCTCGACCGCTGGAGCGGCCCGGGCGCCGTGTGACGTCATCGGGGGGCTTATCGGCGACCTTAATTTATGCCTTGACATAAGTGAGAAACATAAGTTGTCTCGGTATACACCCCCCAATGTCACAGAGGAGCCCCCCGTGACAACACCACATAGGCGCATGGTCCAGGCCGCCCTGGCCGTGTGCCTCGCCGCCGGCAGCCTCATGGCCGCCCCGCGCGCCTTCGCCGCCAACGAGCCGGTCAACATCTACCTGACCACCACCTCCGCAGGCGGCCGGACGGTGACCCGGGGCCTGCAGCAGCAGACCCCGACCGCGTTCGCGGCGAGCAGCGGCGCCGCCACCCACACGATCACCGTGAACGAGGGCACCCGCTACCAGACCTTCGAAGGCGGCGGCGCGTCCATCACCGACACCACCGCGTACCTGCTGCGTGGCGGCCCGGTCAGCGCCGCCACCCGGGACGAGGTCATGCGCAGGCTGTTCAGCCCGGCCGACGGCATCGGCCTGTCGTTCGTCCGCAACCCCATCGGCGCGTCGGACCTGTCGCGGCCGGGCAACGTGTCGCTCGACGACACCTGCTGCAACCTGAACGACTTCGGCGCCAACGGCTACGACACCAACGTGCGCCTGCTGACCCAGCAGGCCAAGCAGCTCAACTCCCAGCTACGGATCATGGCCGTGCCGTGGAGCTCGCCCGGCTGGATGAAGGACAACGGCCGGATGGACCAGATGGGCTGGCTCAAATCGGAGTACTACCCCATGTACGCCCAGTACCTGGTGAAGTACGTCCAGTCCTACGCCGCGATCGGCGTGCCGATCGACTACATCTCCGTGCAGAACGAGCCGAACTGCTGCCAGGCCGGCAACCCGACCGCGATGAACTACCCGGGCATGAGCTGGAACCCCTCCGGACTAATCGAGTTCACCAAGAACCACGTCTATCCGGCCTTCCGCGCGGCCGGCATCACCAGCAAGGTGCTCATCCACGACTGGAACTACGGCGACTACGCCGCCAGCGGCGCCCCCATCCTCGCCGACACCGGGGTGCGCAACGACCCGCTGTTCGGCGGCATCGCGTGGCACGGCTACTTCGGCGACCCGGCGGTGGGCACCCAGGTGCACAACCAGTATCCGGCGGTACGGCAGTTCAGCACCGAGCACTCGGGCGGCACCTGGATCACCGACCAGCACAACGAGGACATGGCCGACATCGTCAACTACGCCAGGAACTGGAGCGGCAGCCTGGTCAAGTGGAGTCTGGGCGTCAACCAGAACATGGGCCCGCACAACGGCGGCTGCGGCACCTGCACCGGCCTGATCACCGTGCAGGAAGGCGGCTCGCGCGCCGGCCAGGTCGACTACACGATCGAGTACTACACCACCGGGCACCTGACCAAGTTCGTCCGGCCCGGGGCGCAGCGCGTCGACTCCACCGCCAACGCCACTGTACAGAACGTCGCCTACCGCAATACGGACGGTTCCAAGGCCCTGCTCGTCCACAACGGTGGCACGTCCGCCCAGTCGGTCAAGGTGGTGTGGGGCGGCCAGTCGTTCACCTACACCATGCCGGCCCGTACGACGGCCACCTTCACCTGGAGCGGCACCCCGACCGGCACGCCGACGGAGCCGACCGGCACGATCAGCGGGCTGGGCGGCCGGTGCCTGGACGTGACCGGCAGCAGCAGCGCCGACGGCACGCCCGTGCAGATGTGGACCTGCTTCGGCGGGGCGAACCAGCAGTGGACCCGCGCCTCCGACGGCACGCTCCGCTCGCTCGGCAAGTGCCTGGACGTCACCGGCGGCTCCACGGCCAACGGCGCCCGCGCGCAGCTCTACTCCTGCAACGGGTCGGCCGCCCAGCAGTGGAGCTACACCACCGGCCGCGACCTGGTGAACCCGGTGTCCGGCAAGTGCCTGGACGTGGTCGACAACGCCGCCACCGACGGCGCCCGGCTGCAGATCTGGACCTGCGCGGGCGGGGCCAACCAGAAGTGGACGGTCCCGGCCTGACGGTCACGGTTGGCCTCGTCCTCAGGCAGGGCGTGTACAACAGTGCGTATGTCAGAGGGTAATGCGGATCAGGCGAACCGGGAGGACTTAGCCGCCGTTGTCGCGGCCGTCCTCACCGGTTCGCGCCTGCTCGTCTCCATCGCCGTCCGCTCGCTCGGCGCGGTCGAGGACAAGGTCACGCTGCCGCAGTTCCGCATGCTCGTGGTGCTTGCCGGGCACGGGGAGACCAAGCTCGTCACCATGGCCGAGCTGCTCAACGTCAACCCCTCCACGGCCATGCGGATGGCCGACCGGCTCCTCGCCGCCCGGTTGATCGTGCGCGAGGTCAATCCGCGCGACCGCAGGGAGAGCCTGATGCGCCTGACGGCCGAGGGCCAGCACATCGTGGATCAGGTCACCGCCCGCCGCGGCGAGGAGATCGCCGCGATCGTCTCGCGGATGCCGATCGAGCAGTGCCGGGCGCTGGTCACGGCGATGACGGCCTTCACCGAGGCAGGGGGTGAGCTGCCGGAGGACGCCCTGCACCCGCTCGGCTGGCCCGACATCTGAGAGTCGATCTTTGCCTAGAGCAAATTTTGCATCCTGCCATGAACGGCCCCGCCCGGCCCTGCGTACCTCCTTCTGAACAGTCCGAGGTCCCATGAAGGGGGTGACGGCGTGCGACTTCGACATCGCCGTCCCGTTCTCGCCATCAGTGGCGTCGCCGTGCTCCTGGCTCTCGGCGCGTGCGCCAGCCTCCCCGGCGCTCAGCTCCCCAGCGCTCAGATCCCCGGCGCTCAGATCCCCGGCGCGACGGTCGTGCCGGGCGTCGGGAACGCGCCGCCCGCCGCGGCGGGGGCGGTCGACGCCAGTACGTGGGCGACCAAGTGGGGCCCGTTGTCGGCGGCCGACAGGGAGCTGATCACCAAGGTCCGGCTCGCCACCCTGTGGGAGATGGTCATGGCGCAGCAGGCCACGCAGCGGGCGAGCACCGCACGGGTGCGGCAGATCAGCGCGGAGATCGCGGCCCAGCACCATGTCCTCGACGAGAAGGGCCTCGCTCTGGCGGCCAAGCTCAAGGTGGAGCTGCCGATCAAGCCGACTGCCCTGCAGCAGGAATGGATGGCCGACATCTCCAGCCGGTCCGGCAAGCAGTATGACTCGACGTACGTGAAGTGGCTGCGGCTCGCGCACGGCCAGATCTTCGCCCTGATCGGCGCGGTGCGCGGCAGCACGCAGAACACCCTCGTGCGGAGCTTCTCCGAGCAGGCCAACGCGGCGGTGCTGAACCATCAGCGCCTGCTGGAGAGCACCGGCCTGGTCAACCCTGACGCCTTCCCGTCCCCGCCGGCCGCCTGACCGCCGGGGTCCGGTTAGGGCAGGCGGCCCACCTGGGCGAGCGCCTGCTTCAGCAGCACCCCCTGGCCGCCGGTCATCTCCTGCTGGACCAGGGGGGAGGCGGCCTCCTCCGGCGTGAACCAGACGAAGTCGAGGGCGTCCTGGCGGGGGCGGCAGTCACCGGCGACCGGGACGATGTAGGCGAGCGACACGGCGTGCTGGCGCGGGTCGTGATAGGGCGTGACCCCCGGCGTCGGGAAGTATTCGGCGATGGTGAACGGCTGCGGCGACGCGGGCACCTGGGGCAGCGCCGTGTGGCCGAGGTCCTTCTCCAGGTGGCGCAGGAGCGCGTCGCGGACCCGCTCGTGGTGCAGCACGCGTCCCGAGACCAGTGCCCGGCTGACCGCTCCGTCTGAGCCGATGCGGAGCAGCAGGCCGACGCGGGTCACCACGCCGGTGTCGTCGACTCGCACCGGCACGGCGTCGATATAGAGGATCGGCATCCGCTCCCGCATCGACTCCAGCTCCTCCGGAGCAAGCCAACCGGGCACAGTTTCGGTCTTTTCGGTCATCTGACGATCGTACGTCCCAGCGTCCCTTGATCCATCCGGACCCTCCAAGCTTCGGTAAAGCCTATCGTCACCGGCGTCAGGTGTCCGGCCGCCCGGTAATGAACCCCGCATGAGCGATGTGTGGCGCCGGACCCCGATCGCCGCCGACGGCACGCTCGGCACCGCCGCCGAGCATCCCGGACGGTGCGATCCGCGCTACCTCGCCCGGCGCCACGCGTTCGCCGAGCTGGCCCGTGGTCACCGGGTGGGGGATCCGTCGCCGGTGATTGCGTACACCGAGAGCGAGCACGCCACCTGGCGCCGGGTCCACCGCGCGCTCGACGACGCGCACCGGGCGTACGCGTGCCGGGCCGTGCTCGACGCGCGGGAGGAGGTCCGCGTCCCCGCCGACCGCATCCCCCAGCACGCGGAGGTCGGGGCCCGGCTGCGGCGGTTGACGGGGTTCGACCTCACGCTGGCCGGGGGAGTGGTGGAGAACAAGCGTTTCCTCGGCTCGATGGCCGGGGGGTACTTCCACGCCGTGCAGTTCGTCCGTCATCCGGCCGTGCCGCTGTACTCGCCGGAGCCGGACATCATCCACGACGTGTTCGGCCACGGCATCCACCTGGCCGCACCGGAGTTCGCCGCGATCTACCAGCTGATCGGCCAGGCCGCGGTGCGGGTGGAGACCCGTGAAGCCCTGCAGATCATCAGTGATCTGTACTGGTTCACCCTGGAGTACGGGGTTCTGGAGGAGGGCGGGACCCCCAAGGCGTACGGCGCGGCCCTCCTGTCGTCCTACGGCGAGCTCGGCCGCATCGACCGCGGCCGGATCCGCGACCTGAACGCGCTCGACGCGCTGGCCACCCCCTACGAGATCTCCGGATACCAGCCCGTGCTGTTCGGCGCCCGCTCGCTGACCCACGTCGCCGACACACTCGCCGACTTCCTCGACGCCTTCGACGACGACTCGGCCCTGCGACTGCGGCCGCATGGCTGACATGTCACGGCAGCGGTTTGTCGTACAGCCACGAGCAGATCAGCGGTATGACCGACGGGTCGGCGTAGCGCCCCACATGGGCGACGAAGGCGTCGGTGGTGATGTCGCCGTGCCGGTGGGTGTCGGTCCAGGCGCGCAGGATCATGAAGAACACCTGGTCGCCCAGCTTCCGCCGGATCGCGTGCAGGGTCAGCGCCCCGCGCTTGTAGACGCGGTCGTCGAACAGCAGCGCCGTGCCCGGGTCCCCCAGCACGAAGTCCTGGGGGAGGATCTCCAGCCGGCGGCGCCAGCGGGCGGCCAGCTCGTCGGCCGTCGGGCCGCCCGAGGCCTCCGACCACAGCCACTCGGCGTACGTGGCGAAGCCCTCGTGCAGCCAGATGTCCTGCCAGGAGGCCACGGTCAGGCTGTTGCCGAACCACTGGTGCGCCAGCTCGTGCGCGACCAGCCGCTCGTGCCCCCGCCGGCCGTCGACGTGGTTCCGCCCGAAGACCGCCATGCCCTGGGCCTCGATCGGGATGTCGAGCTCGTCGTCGGTCACCACGACGGTGCAGGTGGCAAACGGGTACGGCCCGAACCGGTCGACGAACAGCGCCATCATCTGGTCCTGGCGCCCGAAGTCGTGCCGCGCCCGCGTCCCGAGCCGGGGCGGGTGGGCCAGCCGCGTGCCGCCCACGTCCGTGAACTGGTAGCGCCCGATCTGCACGCTCGCCAGATAGCTCGCCATGGGCTCCGGCTGCTCGTACACCCAGGTCGTGGTGCCCGCCGACCGGTATTTGTGGACGAGCAGGCCGTTCGCGATCACCTGGTACGGCGAGGCGGTGGTCACCGTGATCCGGTAGGGCGCTTTGTCGCCGGGCCGGTCGTTGCACGGGAACCAGGAGGGCGCGCCGATCGGCTGACTGGCCACGAGCGCGCCGTCGGTCAGCTCCTCCCAGCCCAGGCCGCCCCACACGCTCCGCACCGGCCTGGGACTGCCCGTGTAGCGGACCTCCACGGCGGCGGTGGCCCCGACGCGCAGCGTCCAGGGCAGGCTGACGCGCAGCTTGCCGTCGCGGTGCGTGTAGCGGGCGGTGACGCCGTCGACGGTGACGCCCGAGACGCGGAACTGGCCGAAGTCCAGGTCCAGGCCGTCGAGCTGCTCGTGCGCGATCACCGACAGCACGGCCGTGCCGTCCAGCCAGTTCGTGGACACGCGGTACTTCAGCGTCAGATCGTACTGCGCGACCCCGTACCTGATGTCGCCGTGCGAGGGGAAGTACGAGGTCATCGCCAGGCCGCGATGGGATTGCCGAACCAACGGGAGCCGTCGGGAACGTCCTCACCCCGCATGACCAGGGAGGCGGGGCCGATCGTGGCGTCGGCGCCCACCCGGGCGGCGGGCAGGATCACGCCGTGCGGGCCGAGCGTCGCCCCGCCTTCCAGCGTGACGGTGTCCATGCTCATGACCCGGTCGTGGAACAGATGCGTCTGCAGCACGCAGCCCCTGTTGACGCTGGCGCCGTCGCCGACGCTCACCAGGTCCGCCTCGGGCAGCCAGTAGGTGTGACAGGTGACCCCATGCCCGATGCGTGCCCCGAGTGAGCGCAGCCACACGTTCAGGGGCGCGGTTCCCAGCCACGGTTCGGCGAACCAGGGCGCCGCCAGCACCTCCACGAAGTTGTCCGCGAGCTCGTTGCGCCACACGAACGAGCTCCACAGCGGTCGGTTGCCCGCCGCGATCCGGCCGACCAGCGCCCACTTGGCGGCGGTCGCCACCGCCGCGGCGACCACCCCGGCGGCCAGCATCAGCACGCCGCTCAGCAGCGCGGCCACCGCGAAGCCGTACGACGCCGCGACCCACTCCATGGCCCCGGCGGTCAGGACGGCCAGCGCCACCGCGCCCATCGCGGGCACCACGCGGCAGACCTCGACCAGTGCGCGGGCCGCCTTCAACCGCGCGGGCGGGTCGTAGGTGCGGCTCCGGTCGCCTTCCTCGGTGGTCCGGCGCAGCTCCACGGGCGGCATGCCCAGGTAGGACGAGCCGGACTTGGCCTTCTTCGGCGTCGCCGACAGCACGCCCACCAGGCCGTCCTTGGGCACCTTGCGGCCGGGCGCGGTCATCCCCGAGTTGCCGAGGAAGGCCCGCTTGCCGATCCGCGCCGAGGCGATGCGCATCCAGCCGCCGTCGAGCTCGTACGGGGCGACCATCGTGTCGTCGGCCAGGAACGCGCCGTCGCCGACCGAGGTCATGGTGGGCAGCGCGAGCACGGTCGACAGCTCCACGCCGCGGCCCACCCGCATGCCGAGCGCGCGCAGCCAGGCCGGCGTCAGCACGCTGGCGTACAGCGGGAACAGCCACACCCGGGCCGCGGACATCAGCCGGCCCGTCGCCCACGCCTGCCACGCCTGGCGGCTGTGCACCGGATAGTTGCCGGGACGCATGCGGATGCCGAGCAGCCGCACGATCACCAGCGTGACCAGCGCGAACACGGCCATCCCGACGACCGTCGCGAGCGGCACACCGATCAACGCGCTCGTGAGCGCCGCGCCCAGCGTGCGCGCGTCCCCGGCGTACCAGCCCAGCACCGCCAGGCCGGACAGGACGGCGACCACCGGCAGCAGGCTGAGCACGACGGCCGACAGGCCGTACATCACCACCCAGAACCGGGAGCGGGCGGCCCGCTCGATCGGCTGCGACCTGCGCGACTTGCCCTGCCGGGCGGCCGGTGCCCCGGCCCAGCGCTGCCCGGCAGGTACGCTGCCCTCGACCGCCGAGCCGGGGGCGATCTGGGCGTTCTTTCCGATCTTGGTGCCGGGGAGCAGGGTCGACCGGGAGCCGATGGTGGCGCCCGCGCCGATCCGGATCTCGCCGATGCGCAGCACGTCGCCGTCGTACCAGTAGCCGCTGAGATCGACCTCCGGCTCGACCGAGGCGCCCGCGCCCAGCCTGAGCAGCCCGGTCACCGGGGGAGCGGAGTGCAGGTCGGCGTCTGCGCCCACCTGGGCGCCGAGCAGCCGGGCGTACAGGCCCATCCACGGCGCGCTGGCCAGGTCGGGCACGCCGAGCCGGGCGGCCAGTTGTTCGGCGAACCACAGCCGCAGGTGCACGCCGCCGCCGCGCGGATGGCGGCCCGGCCGTACGCCGCGCAGCAGCAGCCGGGCCGACCCCGCGGCCAGGCCCATCCGTCCCGGCGGGGTGACGAACACCAGCCAGCCCAGTGCCACCCACCACCACGAGACGGCAGGCGCCCACGGCGGCGCGAGCAGGTCGCCGAGCGTCGCGAGCAGCACGATCCAGCGCATGGCACCCGCCGTGAGCAGCGGCACCATCAGCGCGGCCTGCGCGAGCGAGGCCCGCGCGGGCATCGGTGTCACCGCCCGGCGGGCCGACTTGGCCGGGCCGCGGGCGGCCAACAGCTTCGCGAGCCCGGCCAGGGTCGGGTGCGCGTAGACGTCGCCCACGGCCACGTCCGGGTAGTCGACGCGCAGGAGCGACACGAGCCGGGCCGCGGCCAGGCTCGTACCGCCGTCGGTGAAGAAGTCGGCCTGCGGCCCGTCCGGCGCGACGCCGACGACGTCGGTCCACCGCTCGGCCAGCCACGCCTCGACCGGGCTCAATTCACCGGTCGCCGCGTCCGGCGCGCCCGGCTCGGCCAGCGGCCAGGGCAGCGCGTCGCGGTCGATCTTGCCCGAGGTACGCGTGGGGAGCGTGTCGATCAGCGTCAGCCGGGGGACCAGGGCGGCGGGCAGCGATTCGGCCAGCAGTTCGCGGGCCTGCCCGAGGTCGAACCCGTCGTCCGCCACGAGGTAGCCGACGAGCAACTGGTGGCCGCCGCCGGCGGTCCGCACCGCGGCGGCCGCGCCCGTGACGCCCGGCAGCGCCTGCAGCGCGGCGTCCACCTCGCCGAGTTCGATCCGCCGGCCGCCCAGTTTCACCTGGTCGTCGGCCCGGCCGATGAAGTAGAGCCCTTCCGGCTCGGCGCGGACGAGGTCGCCGCTGCGGTAGGCGCGTTCCCAGCCGAGCGACGGCAGCCGCGGGTACTTCTCGGCGTCCTTCCCCGGGTCCAGGTAGCGGGCCAGGCCCACACCGCCGATGATCAGCTCTCCGGTCTCGCCCATGGCCACCGGGTCGCCTTCCGCGCCGACGACGGCCAGATCCCAGCCGTCGAGGGGCAGCCCGATGCGTACCGGCTCCGCGCCGGTGAGCCGCGCCGCGCACGCGACGACGGTCGCCTCGGTGGGGCCGTAGGTGTTCCAGACCTCTCGTCCCGGTACGGCCAGCCGCTCCACCAGCTCGGGCGGGCACGCCTCGCCGCCGAAGATCAGCAGCCTGATGCCGTCGAGCGACTCCACCGGCCACAGCGCCGCCAGCGTCGGCACGGTCGAGACGGCCGTGATGCCCTGCTCGGCGAGCCAGGGTCCCAGGTCCATGCCGGTACGCACCAGCGATCGGGGGGCGGGCACCAGACAGGCGCCGTGGCGCCAGGCCAGCCACATCTCCTCGCACGAGGCGTCGAAGGCCACGGACAGTCCGGCGAGCACCCGGTCGCCGGGGCCCAGCGGGCGGTCCTGGAGGAACAGGCCCGCCTCGGCGTCGACGAACGCGGCGGCGGAGCGGTGCGTCACGGCGACGCCCTTGGGCTTGCCGGTGGAACCGGAGGTGAAGATGATCCAGGCGTCGTCACCGGGCACGGGCGGCTGCGGGCGCGGATTCCAGTCGTCGCCGGGTGGCAGCGGCTCCGGCGACATCGTCCGCACGATCAGGTCGCCGATCGCCCGATCGGTCGCTTCGCCGGTCGCCTGCTCAGCCGGTCCGCCGGTGACGATCGCGGCGTCGGCCGTCGAATGACCGGTCATGCCCGCGGCGTCGGCCGTCGGTCTGCCGGTGACGATCGCGGAGACGTTGGCTTCGGTGAAGACCAGCTCGGCGCGTTCCTCGGGGTCGTCGGCGTCGACGGGCACGTACGCGGCGCCCGCCGCGAGCACGGCGAGGATCGTGACGTACAGCTCGGCGGTGCCGGATGGCACCCGCACACCGACCCGATCACCGCGGCCGATCCCGGCCTCCCTGAGCTCGCCCGCCACCCGCGCCACCTCGGCACGCAGCCGCCGGTAGTCGAACCGCGTGGTCCCGTCGTCGAGCGCCGGCTCGTCCGGGTGGACCCGCGCGGTCTCGTCGAGGATGTCGAGCAGGGTACGGGGCGCCGCCGCCAGCGGGCCCGCGGGGTAGACCGCGCGCGAGGCGAGCTTTAACGGCTGGAGATCGGCCATGTACGGACTCAAACGCTGCTCCTCGAGTCGGGCGGAGCCGGTCCTGTCGCACTGAAGAGCACACGCTGCTTCCGCCGCCATCTGTGACGATTACGCCACCGCGT
This sequence comes from Nonomuraea sp. NEAU-A123, assembly GCF_018603905.1. Taxonomy (GTDB): domain Bacteria; phylum Actinomycetota; class Actinomycetes; order Streptosporangiales; family Streptosporangiaceae; genus Nonomuraea. The sequence continues at coordinate 167,525 of NZ_JAHFZZ010000018.1, read as the reverse complement.
TAGCAACAGCCGCATATCGGGCGTCTATTCCAACCTCGCCGAAGTCGGCGAGTCGCGCCAGGCCCTTCGCCGGTGGACTTCGGGGAGAAGCGGGCCAGGTGGCATCAACGCCGTGTTACCGTCCCACACCTGGCAGTTGCCGATCGAGCGTTGGGGGATGCGTGGAACGCAGGTTCGCCGTGCGCGAGCAGTTGACGGGTGTGGTGCGAGCGGCGCTGGGCGCTGAGCACCGGCTGGTCGATGTGCTGCGTCTTCGGGGCGGCACCAAGAAGGGTGTGTACCGGCTCGTTCTCGACGATGGTTCGACCGCCATCGCTTACATCTGGGACGCGACCGAGAATTACTGGCCCGGTCTCCAGGTCGAGGATCACGCGGACCCGTTCTCGCCCGCTTCCGGTCTGGAGCTGTTCGAGGCCGCCCATCGGCGTCTGGACGCCGCCGGGGTCCGGGTGCCACGGATCTATCTGGCCGACCGGGGCAGGGAGCTGTATCCGGCTGATGTCGCGGTGGTCGAGGACATGCCGGGCGGGACGTTGGAGGCATTGATCCAGCGCGATCCGGCGGCGGCGGAGCCGGTTCTGGCGCGGCTGGCCGAGATGCTCGAGGTGATGCGGGGTCAGGCGGGGCCGGCTTTCGGCAAGGTGGCCCTGGTCGACGGCGGCGGGGTTTCCACGGGCCGGTCGTGTGAGCAACTGGTCTTCGAACGAGCGCTCGTTGACCTCGAGGAGGGCGCTGTCCGGGACACGCGGCTCGCGGCTGCTCGTGATCGGCTGGAGGGGGTGCTCCGGGAGCTGGCGGGGGGTGTGCGGCCGCGGTCGGTGCACGCGCTGGTTCATGGGGAACTGGGGCCGGATCATGTGCTGGTGGACAGCGCTGGGCGGCCGGTGCTGATCGACATCGAGGGACTGATGTACTTCGACATCGAATGGGAGCACGCGTTTCTGCGGCTGCGGTTCGGCGCGGATTATGGGCGGCTGAGCTGGGACGGGCTGGATGAGCGGCGGATGTCGTTCTACACCCTGGCCATGCGCCTGTCGCTGGTGGCCGGGCCGCTGCGGTTGATCGAGGGGGATTTTCCGGGGCGGGAGGCCATGCGGGGGATCGCCGAGCACAATCTGCAGCAGGCGCTGGCCTTCGTCGGCGGGTGAGGTGTCAGGCGGACTTGTCATGACGTTCCGGTCGTCGGCCGGGGTGGTCGCGGGGCACCAGGGTGGGGTTGACGTTGTCGAGCACGGTGTCGCGGCCGATGACGATCCGGGCCACGTCGTCGCGGCTCGGCATCTCGTACATGAGATTGAGCAGCACTTCTTCGAGAACGGCGCGGACGGCTCTGGCGCCGGTGCGGCGCAGGAGCGCCTGGTCGGCGATGGCGGCGATGGCTTCGCCGGTGAACGCGAGGTCGATTCCGTCGAGTTCGAAGAGGCGCTGATACTGCTTGACGACCGCGTTGCGTGGTTCGGTGAGGATCCGGATGAGCGCTGTCCGGTCCAGTGGGTGGAGAGTGGAGATCACCGGCAGCCGGCCGACGAGTTCGGGGATGAGGCCGAAGGTCAACAGGTCGGCGGGGGTGGCGTGGGGGTGGGCGTCGGTTTTCCGAGGGGTGAGGAAGCCGCTGCTGTTGTTGCCGGTGCGTTGTTCGATGATGTGGTCGAGGCCGGTGAAGGCGCCGCCCGCGATGAACAGCACGTTGGTGGTGTCGATCTGGATGACCTCTTGGTGGGGGTGTTTGCGGCCGCCTTGGGGCGCGACGTTGACCGTGGTGCCCTCCAGGATGGTGAGCAGTGCCTGCTGGACGCCTTCGCCTGAGACGTCGCGGGTGATGGACGGGTTGTCGCTCCTACGGGTGATCTTGTCGATTTCGTCGAGGTAGATGATGCCCGTTTCGGCTTTGGCGATGTCGCCGCCGGCGGCCTGGATGAGCTTGAGGAGGATGGTCTCGACGTCTTCGCCGACGTAGCCGGCCTCGGTGAGCGCGGTGGCGTCGGCGATGGCGAAGGGCACGTCGAGCATCCTGGCGAGGGTCTGGGCGAGGTGGGTTTTGCCGCTGCCCGTGGGGCCGATGAGCAGGATGTTGGATTTGCCGAGTTCGATGTCCTCGGTGTGCCGGATGCGTTTGTAGTGGTTGTAGACGGCGACGGCGAGCGTCCTCTTGGCGGCGTCCTGGCCGATGACGTAGTGGTCGAGACGTTCGTGCATGTCTCGTGGTGTGGGCAGGTCGTGGGGCGGGGTGATCTCGTCGGCGTCGATGAGTTCGGTGCAGAGCCCGACGCATTCGTCGCAGATGCAGATCCCGGCGGGGCCCGCGATGAGCTTGCGGACCTGCTGCTGGGTCTTCCTGCAGAACGTGCATATCGGCTGGTCGCGGACCACTGAGGTGGCTCCTCGATGATCAGAGGGTGACGGTCAGGGAGGACAGACGCCAGGTGCCGGGGTCGGGGGCGCGCGGCGCGGGCTCGGCGAGTGCGAGGCCGGGGTAGCGGCGGAGCAGGGCCGCGAGGGCGACTTCGGTCTGTACGCGGGCGAGGGAGGCGCCGATGCAGAAGTGCGGCCCGTGGGCGAAGCCGAGGTGCCCGGGTTGTCCGGCGGGCCGGGTGATGTCGAAGCGGTCGGGGTCGGCATAGGCGCGGGGGTCGCGGTGGGCGGCGGCGACGGAGGCGGTGACGGCGTCGCCCTTGGCTATGGGGGTGCCGCACAGTTCGGCGTCTTCGCGGGCGTAGCGGGGGATCGTCAGCAGGGTGGGGCCGCACCAGCGGATGAGCTCCTCCACGGCGCGGGGCATGAGGCCGGTGTCGGCGCGCAGCGCGGCGAGTTGGCCGGGGTGGGTGAGCAGGGCTTCGACGGCGTTGGCGATGAGGTTGGTGGGTGTCTGGCCGGCCATGACGAGGTGCCAGATGAGGGTGACGAGTTCGGTGTCACTGAGCCGGTCGCCGTTCTCCTCCTGGGCTTGGATGAGGTCGGAGATCAGGTCGTCGGCGGGTTCCGCCCTTCGACGGGCGACGGCCGCCTTGGCGCCTTCGATGATGGCCGGGATGGCGGCGGCGAAGGCGGGACCGGCGCTGGTGACGACGGTGGCGCCGTACTCGCGCCATCGCAGGCGGTCGGCCGCGGGGATGCCGACGAGCTCGCAGATGACGTCCATGGGCAGTGGCCGGGCGAAGTGCGTCATCAGGTCGACGGGGCCGTGGCCGGGCAGGTCGTCGAGGAGGGCTTCGACGATGGACGCGATGCGCGGGGCGAAGTCGGCGGCGCGGCGGGCGGTGAAGGCGGGTGCGGCGAGCCGGCGTAGCCGCAGGTGTTCGGTGCCGTTCATCTCCGACATGGTGCGCATGTAGGGCAGGCAGTCTTCGGGGACGTCGGGGCGCATGAAGCTGTCGGTCCTGATCTCGAATCGGGGGTCGCCGAGCATCGTCTTGATGTCAGCATGCCGGGTCACGACCCACATGGGGCCGAAGCCGGGGGCGCCCACGCGGGCGATGGGGGCGAGCTCGCGGGCGCGGCCGTAGGCGGTGAAGGGGTCGACGGCTACGCCGGGGTCGGTGAGGTCGATCTGCGGCACCTCGGTTGTCATGCATCCTCCTGCGATTTCGAATGTTCAGATCAGATGATCTCATCATACGAATGGTCACGGTATCTTGGTTGCCGATGCACGGCAAACGCCGGGACGAGGGGGACGATGGGCCGGCTCACCAGGGCTGAGACGCAGGAGCGCAACCGTGCCAAGGTGCTGGCCGCGGCCAAGGACGAGTTCGCCGAGCACGGTTTCCGGGACGCGAAGATCGACAGCATCGCCGAGCGGGCGGAGCTCACGCGGGGCGCTGTCTACTCCAACTTCCCCGGCAAGCGGGCGCTGTATTTCGCGATGCTGGCCGACCTGGCCGAGCGCGCTGCCGAGCCGCCGCACCCGGAGCCGGGCCTGACCGTGGCGGAGGCGCTCGGCGCGTTCGCGCGCGCGTGGGTGACGCGGCTGCCCCTGGCCACCGACGATCAGTACGGCGCCGGTCGGCTCGGGATGGATCTGATGCCCGAGGTCGGCGCGGACGAGCGGATGCGCCGGCCGTTCGCGCAGCTGATGATGTTCGAAGCGATGCTGCTCGGGCTGGCCCTGGAACGGTTGCGCCCGTCCGCCGGCCGGCAGGTTCGGGTGGCGGAGATGGCGCTGACGATGCTGCACGGCGCGAGCCAGCTCGCGGCCGTGGCGCCCGGGTTCGTGGACCCGTTCAACGTGGTCAGTGCGTGTGAGCAACTGGCGGACCTGGACCTGGATGACCGGTGGCCGCAGCCGTCGATCGTGCCGCAGGCGCGGGTGGTCGATGAGCGGTGGGCGCCGCCGGTGGCGGTGGATCTGGTCCGAGGCGAGCCGGTGGAGTTCGCCGGCGACGGGGTGGTGGCGGTGCTCGGGCTGCACCGGCTGTCGGCGGCGGAGGAGGCGGTGCGCGCCGCCGCGCCGGCGGACGAGGTCACGATCGTGCTGGTCACGAGCGTCGTGGATGAGCTGGCGCCGCTGGCCCGGCTGGTGATCGCCGACCTGCGTTCCTGCCTGCGTCAGGCTTTCCCGGCGGCGGCGTTGCCGCGGCCGAGGGTGGTGTGCGACGCATCGGGGGTGCTCGCGGCGGCGGCGGGCGTGCCGGCGGTCAGCGACGCCACCGAGACGGCGGTACGCGTGGAGTCCGGGCGGATCGTGACCCGGGCCGACGGCTACGGCGCCTGCCATGCCGCCGCCTCGGCCTGACGTCCCGATCATGGACCGCCCCGTACGAGCAGGAGTCCGCCTAGTCGATGCCAGGTCCAGGCGATGTCGCCTCTGGTGGGGGAATCCGGACCGGTGGCTGTTCCACCCGGCGTAGCCCGAGTCCCCGGCGGATGTCGGCGGCCGGGCGGGCCCGCGCGCGGGCCGCGAGGTCCTCGAAGAAGACCATGTAGCCCATGCCCCTGAGCTCGGCCTCCTTGTGGATGTAGGGCTGCAGGATCCGCCAGAACTCCGGGATGCTCTCGCCGAAGAAGCTGAGGACCAGGTCTTCCGGCACCGTCCGATGGGCGATGAGCAGCCCGGCGTTGTCGAACAGGAACCCGACCTTCCGCACCGCGGCGCGGGCCGGTTCCGGCAGGCCCGTGACCCCGCCGTCCGGCGGATGGTCGGTGGCCAGCCGCTGGAAGATGAAATCACGGGCCTCGAACCATTCGGCGCTGCGCGCCTCCTGGAAGGTCCCCAGCACCACGGGCAGCAGGGCGTGCCGTGACACCGCGCGGGCCTGCCGTATCGACAGCGCGACCGCCGCCACGGCCGCGACCGCGCTGGCGAGGCTCACTAAGAGGGAAACGTCCATGGTCCCTTCGATACGCGTGCTTTTACCGTTACGCCACTCCGCCCGGGCGGCGGCAAAATCGGTTGCCCCGTCCGGCGGCCGTCTGTTGTACTCCCGTCATCTGTCCGCCGACCCAGGAGCATGAAATGCGCGAAGCGTTCTTGTCCCCCTTTAAGGCAATTGCCAGCTATCTAGAGGACAGAACGCTTGATGCGAAGCTTGAACTTGGGGATCTTGGCGCACGTAGACGCCGGTAAGACCAGTCTGACCGAGCGGCTGCTCTACGCCGCCGGGGTCATCGACGAGATCGGCAGCGTCGACGACGGCAGCACCCAGACCGACTCCCTGGCCCTGGAACGGCAGCGCGGCATCACGATCAAGTCCGCGGTCGTCTCCTTCGTCATCGGCGACGTCACGGTCAACCTGATCGACACGCCCGGCCACCCCGACTTCATCGCCGAGGTCGAACGCGTGCTGAGCGTGCTCGACGGCGCCGTGCTGGTCATTTCCGCAGTGGAAGGTGTGCAGGCCCAGACCCACGTGCTGATGCGCACGCTGCAGCGGCTGCGGATCCCCACCCTGCTGTTCGTCAACAAGATCGACCGCCGTGGCGCGCGGGACGAGGGGCTGCTGCGGGCCATCGCCGAGAAGCTGACGCCCGCGATCGTGGCGATGGGCTCGGTGCGTGACCTGGGCACCCGCGATGCCGCCTTCGCGCCGTCCGGGGCCGCCGACGCCGCCTTCACCGCGCGGCTGGCCGAGGTGCTGGCCGATCACGACGACGCCTTTCTGGCCGCGTACGTCCACGACGAGACGGCCGTCTCCTACCGGCGGCTGCGGGGCGAGCTCGCGGCGCAGACCGGGCGGGCCCTGGCGCACCCGGTGTTCTTCGGCTCGGCGATCACCGGCGCGGGTGTGGACGCGCTGACCTCCTGCATCGCGGAACTGCTGCCCGCCGCGTCCCGGGGCGAGCCCGGCGACCCCGTCTCGGGCACGGTCTTCAAGGTCGAACGTGGTCCGGCGGGGGAGAAGATCGCCTACGTCCGGATGTTCTCCGGGACGGTACGCGTACGGGACCGGCTGCGGTTCGGCGACGAGACCCGCGACCAGGAGGGCGGGGCCCGCGACAAAGTGGGCGGGGCCCGCGACAAGGAGAAGGTCACCGCGCTGAGCGTGTTCGACCGGGGCGCCGACGTCCAGCTTTCCTCGGTCACGGCCGGACAGATCGGCAAGCTGTGGGGCCTGGCCGACATCCAGATCGGCGACACGATCGGCGAACCGCGTCAGAGCCCCGGCCGCCACCACTTCGCCCCGCCCACCCTGGAGACCGTCGTCGTCCCCGCGAGCCCCGCCGAGCTGGGCGCCCTGCGCGTCGCGCTCGCCCAGCTCGCCGAGCAGGACCCGCTGATCGACCTGCGCCAGGACGACCTCCGGCAGGAGATCTCCGTCTCGCTCTACGGCGAGGTGCAGAAGGAGGTCATCCAGGCGACGCTGGCCACCGACTTCGGCCTCAAGGTCGCCTTCCGCGAGACGACCACGATCTGCGTCGAACGGCCGATCGGCACCGGCGTGGCGGTCGAGTTCAACGGCAAGGCCCCCAACCCCTTCCTGGCCACCGTCGGGCTGCGCGTCGAACCCGCCCCGATCGGCACCGGCGTGCGGTACCGGCTGGCGGTCTCGCCCGGGGCGCTCCCGCTGGCCTTCCACAAGGCGGTCGAGGACACCGTAAGGGAGACCCTGAACCAGGGCCTGCACGGATGGCAGGTCACCGACTGCACGGTCACCATGACGCACTCCGGCTATTCGCCCCGGCAGAGCCACTCCCACGCCATCTTCGACAAGAGCATGTCGAGCACCGGCGCGGACTTCCGCAACCTGACGCCGCTGGTCCTGATGAACGCGCTGAGGCAGGCCGGCACCAGGGTCCACGAGCCGATACACAGCTTCACGCTGGACGTGCCGGCCGACACGATCGGCACCGTGCTGCCGGAGCTGGCCCGGCTGCGCGCCGTCCCCCGCACACCGGCCATGCGGGGCGCGTCCTGCCTGGTCGAGGGGGACATCCCGGCGGCGCGCGTCCACGAGCTGCACCAGCAGTTGCCATCGCTGACCCGGGGCGAAGGCGTGCTGGAGTCGGCCTTCGACCGCTACCAGCCCGTCGTCGGCACGGTCCCGGCCCGGCCGCGCACGGACCACAACCCGCTGGACCGCAAGGAATACCTGCTGCACGTCATGCGGCGGGTCTGAGTTGGCTTTCCGGCATCCGGGAAACGGCATTCCGCCGCCGGTATGACGGAGGTCACCATCGGTCTCACTCGCCCTACCGAAGGAGCCGGCCGATGTCGAGCATTCCCCGCGATCAGTGGTACGTCGCCGCGTACGGGCGCGAGATCGGCCAGGAGCCGTTCGGGCGCACCGTCTGCGGTGAGCCGATCCTGTTCTGGCGCACGCGCGCGGGGACCGTCACCGCCATGTCCGACCGCTGCGTGCACCGGCGCTTTCCGCTGTCCCAGGCGCCGAGCCGGGTGGTGGACGACCAGGTGGTGTGCGGCTACCACGGGTTCACCTACGGCGCCGACGGCGGTTGCGTCGCCGTCCCGGGCCAGACGCGGGTGCCCAGGACCGCGCGGTTGACCAGCTACCCGGCTATGGAGCAGGACTCGTTCGTCTGGGTCTGGATCGGCGACCCGGCCAAGGCCGACGCCGCGAGCATCCCGCGGGCGCCGTGGCTGGTCTCGCCCGAGTACACCACGGTGTCCGGGATGGAGCCGCTGAAGGCGCGGTTCGGGCTGCTGGTGGACAATCTGCTCGATCTCTCGCACGAGACGTACCTGCACGGCGGTTACATCGGCACCCCGGAGGTCGCTTCCACGCCGATCACCACCGAGGTGGACGAGCAGGCCGGGATCGTCTACGTCAGCCGGCACATGGACGACGCCGAGTGCCCGCCGTTCTACGCCAAGTCCACCGGGCTGACCGGGCGGATCATGCGCTGGCAGGACATCGAGTACACGCCGCCGTGCCTGTACAAGCTGCACTCGCGCATCGCGCCGCCCGGCGTGCTGCCCAACGGCGACGGCAGCGACCCGGACGCCTTCCACGTCGAGGTCGTGTACGCCATCACGCCCGAGACCGAGCACACCACCCACGACTTCTGGGCCGTGGCCCGCGACTTCGCCCTCGACGACCAGGGCGTGTCGGACTTCCTGGCCGAGCAGAACCGTACGGTGGTGCTCCAGGACGTGGCCGCGCTCGACGTGCTGGAACAGGTGATCGCGACCGAACCCCCCGGCTACCAGGAACTGTCGATCAACATCGACACCGGCGGGCTGGCGGCGCGGCGGATGCTCGCCCGCCAGAGCACGGGCGGCCGGGTGTGACCGGCATGGCACCCCACCGCATGCTCACCGGCCGCGAGGTGCTGAGGGTGGTGTGGCTGCCCGGCAGCGACCTGTTGGAGGGCACCTGCCACTGCGGCGCCACGCAGGTCGCCGAGGGCCCGATCGAGGTGTGGGAGTGGCTGCTCGCCCACCCGGTCGGCCATACGGCGCAAAGCATGACGGAAGCGGCGCGATGAGCGAGCGCAAGCTGGTCGTGCACGCGCGCGGGCAGGCGGCCGAGGGCGTCGTCGTCCTGGACCTGCGTGACCCCGCCGGCGCCGAGCTGCCCGAGTGGACGCCCGGCGCGCACGTCGACCTCGTTCTGGGCGGCGACCTGGTCCGCCAGTACTCGCTGTGCGGCGACCCGGCCGAGCGCACGACCTGGCGGATCGCCGTCCTGCGCGAGCCCACCGGCCGGGGCGGCTCGGCGTACGTCCACGACGAACTCCACCCCGGCACGGCGGTCCTGGTCCGCGGACCGCGCAACCACTTCCCGCTCCACCCCGCGCCCCGCTACCTGTTCATCGCCGGCGGGATCGGGATCACCCCCATCCTGCCGATGATCGCCGCCGCCGGCACCGGGTGGGAGCTCGTCTACGGAGGCCGCACGGCCGCGTCGATGGCGTTCGCCGGCGAGCTGCGCGCCCGCTACGGCGACCGGGTGACCCTGCGACCCCAGGCCGAGCACGGCCTGCTCGACCTCGACGGCATCCTGGAGGGCACCCCACCCGAGACCCTCGTCTACTGCTGCGGGCCGGCCCCGCTGCTGGAGGCCGTCGAGCGCCGCTGCGCGAACCGTCCCCTGCACGTCGAACGCTTTTCCCCCAAAGACCCCGGCGATCCCGTACGAACGGCGTCGTTCGAGGTCGAGCTGGCCCGCACCGGCCGCACGCTCACCGTCCCACCGGAGCGGTCGGTGCTCGAGGTCGTGGAGGAGGCGGGTGTGCAGGTCCTATCCTCATGTCGTGAGGGGACGTGCGGCACGTGCGAGACCACCGTGCTCGCCGGCACGGTCGACCATCGCGACTCGCTGCTCACCCCCGAGGAGCGGGCGGCCCACGACACCATGTTCCTGTGCGTCTCCCGCGCCGCCTGTCCAAGACTCGTCCTCGAACTCTGACACCACCGCGGGAGCCACCGATGCCGACGGCCGAACGGACCGGGCCTGTGGTGGCACGCGCGCTGCAGATCCTCGGCGCGTTCACACCCGACCGGCGCGCGCTGACGCTCAGCGAGCTGTCCCGGTACGCCGGGCTGCCGGTCTCCACCGTGCACCGGCTGGCCGCCGACCTGGTGGCCTGGGGCGCGCTGGAGCGGGACCAGGCCGGCTGCTACCACATCGGGCTGCGCCTGTGGGAGATCGGCTCGCTCGCCCCGCGCGGCCTCGGCCTGCGTGAGGCCGCCCTGCCCTACCTCGAGGACCTGTCGCAGGTCACCCGGGAGAACGTGCAGCTGGCCGTACGGGAGGGCACCGAGGTGGTGTTCGTCGAGCGGATCGCGGGCAGCAAGGCCGTCCCGGTGCTCACCCGGGTCGGCGGCCGCTTCGCGCTCACCGCGACCGGCGTCGGACTCGTCCTGCTCGCCCACGCCCCGGACGACGTGCGCGAACAGGTGCTGTCCGGGCCGATCAAACGCTATACCGAACGCACCATCACGACCCCGCACCGGCTGCGCGCCGCGCTCGCCGACACCCGCGCCCGCGGTTACGCCATCAGCGACCGGCAGGTGACCATGGACGCCGTGTCGGTGGCGGCGCCGATCCACGGCGCCGAGGGCGACGTCGTCGCGGCGGTGTCCCTGGTCGTCCACTACGGCAGCGCCTCGCCCCACGAGCTCGCCCCGCTGGTGCGCACCAGCGCGCGCGCCATCTCTCGCGCGCTCATGACCGCACGTCCGTGACCTGCCGGCCCATCCGGCCGCTTTTTCGGCCGCATTGATGTTAGGCATATCTTTGACTGTGGTCGGCGAAGTGCCCTACATTTGGCGGAAACGCAGTCCTGCCTTGGGGTGACATGGTGGATTTGTCAGGAAAAGTGGCTGTTGTTACCGGGGCCGGTCGCGGCCTGGGTCAGGCGTACGCGCTGGCCCTGGCGCGGGCGGGTGCGGCGGTCGTCGTCAACGACGTGGACACTGAGGCGGCCGACCAGGTCGCCGGCGCCATCACCGCCGAGGGCGGCCGGGCCGTCGTGGCGGCGGGCGCCGTCGGGGGGACCCAGGTCGCCCAGAGGTTGGTGGACACCGCCGTCAAGGAGTTCGGCCGGCTGGACGTCATGGTCACCAACGCGGGCGTCCTGCGCGACCGCGTGCTGTGGAAGATGTCCGACGAGGAGTTCGACGCGGTCGTCGAGGTACACCTGCGCGGCACGTTCACCTGCGCCCGCGCCGCGGCCGTGCGCATGCGCGAGCAGGGGGAGGGCGGTCGCCTGATCCTCATCTCCTCACCGGCCGGCCAGCGCGGGAACTTCGGCCAGACCAACTACGCCGCCGCCAAGGCCGGGATCGTCGCGATGGCCCGTACCTGGGCGCTGGAACTGGCCCGTTCGCAGATCACGGTCAACGCCGTCGTACCGGTCGCGGCCACCGAGATGACCAAGACCATCCCCGCCTTCGCCCCCATCCTGGAAAGGGGAGAGCCGTACCCCGACTGGGTGCGCAAGGACGAGGGCCTCGGGACGGTCGAGGACGTGGCCGGGCTCGTCGTCTACCTCGCCTCGGACGCCTCCGCCGAGGTCACCGGGCAGGCCATCGGCGTGGGCGGCGACAAGCTGGCCCTCTGGTCGCACCCGGCCGAGAAGGCCGTGGCGTACGCGGACGGAGGGTGGAGCGCCGACGCCATCGCCGCCTCCTGGCACGCCACGGTGGGCGCCGAGCCGGAGACGTACGGCATCCCCGCTCCCAAGGGGGCCTGACATGGACCTCGACGAGCTCGTCGCGATCGACGTCCACACCCACGCCGAGGTGTCCAAGGACGGGCACGGCTCGCTCAGCCCGGCGCTGTTCGGCGCCTCCGCCGAGTACTTCGGCTCGCACGAGCGCCCGACGATCCCGCAACTGGCCGCGTACTACCGGGAGCGGAAGATGGCCGCTGTGGTGTTCACCGTGGACGCCGAGCACGCCACCGGCCATCCCCGCATCGCGAACGAGGAGATCGCCGAGAGCTGCGCCGAGCACCCGGACGTGCTGATCCCGTTCGCCAGCGTCGATCCGTGGAAGGGCAGGGCGGGCGCCCGCGAGGCCCGCCGCCTGGTCGCCGAGCACGGGGTGCGCGGCTTCAAGTTCCACCCCAGCATCCAGGCCTTCGCCCCGAACGACCCGATGGCCTACCCCCTGTACGAGGTGATCGAGGAGACGGGCGCGGTCGCCCTGTTCCACACCGGCCAGACCGGCATCGGCGCGGGCGTCCCCGGTGGGGGCGGGATCCGGCTGAAGTACTCCAACCCGATGCTGGTCGACGACGTCGCCGTGGACTTCCCGCACTTGAAGATCATCCTGGCGCATCCGTCGTTCCCCTGGCAGGACGAGGCGCTCGCGGTCGCCACGCACAAGCCGTACGTGCACATCGACCTGTCCGGCTGGTCGCCGAAATACTTCCCGCCGCAGCTCGTCCGCTACGCCAACACGCTGCTCAAGGACAAGGTGCTCTTCGGCTCCGACTACCCGGTCATCGCCCCTGACCGCTGGCTGGCCGACTTCGCCAAGCTCGACATCAAGCCCGAGGTCCGCCCGAAGATCCTCAAGGACAACGCCGCCCGCCTGCTCGGCCTCACCCCCAAGGAGCAGCCATGACCATCACCGCGAACGGCCTGGCGGAGCTGACGGCGCTCGCGGGCCGGGACCTCGGCCACACTGGCTGGCTGGAGATCACCCAGGATCGGGTGAACACCTTCGCCGGCGCCACGAACGACTACCAGTGGATCCACGTGGACCCGGAGCGGGCCAAGGACGGGCCGTTCGGGGGCCCGATCGCGCATGGTTACCTGACCTTGTCCCTGCTCATCCCGATGTTCAACGAGCTGCTGGACATCCAGGGCGTGACGATGAGCATCAACTACGGCCTGAACAAGGTGCGTTTCCCCAGCCCCGTCAAGGTGGGCGCCAAGATCCGCCTGGCCGGGAAGGTCGCCGAGGTCGAGGAGGTCCCCGGGGGCGGCGTGCAGATGCTCATGGACTTCACCGTCGAGATCGACGGTTCGGGCAAGCCCGCCTGCGTGGCCCAGGCCGTCTACCGGCACTACGCCTGAGGAGCACCGATGCGGAATGCCGGAATTGGCGCCTGGCCCGCCCGGCGCGCCCGGATGACGCCGGACCGTACCGCCTTCGTGTTCGGCGATCACTCGCTGACGTACGCCGAGGTCCATGAACGGGTGACCAGGCTCGCCGACCGGCTGCGGGGCAGTGGTGTGCGGGCGGGGGACCGGGTCGCCTACCTCGGCCCGAACCACCCCGCGTTCGCCGAGACCATGTTCGCGACGCACGTGCTCGGCGCGATCTTCGTCCCGCTGAACTTCCGGCTCGCCCCGCCCGAGATCGACTACATGCTGGGCCACTGCGGCGCGAAGACCCTCCTCTACGCGCCGCAGTGCGCCGGCGCGGTCCGCGCGCTGCGGCCGACCGCGGCCCTGGACGAGATCGTCGCGCTGGACGGCGCGGCGCCGGGGGAGCGGGACTACGAGAGCTGGCTCGCGCAGGGCGACCCCACGCCCATCGACCTGCCGGTGGACCTGGCCGACATCGCGCTCATCCTCTACACCTCGGGCACCACCGGCCGTCCCAAGGGCGCCATGCTCAGCCACGCCAACCTGGTGTGGAACACCTTCAACATGATCATCGGCGTGGACGTCGCCGCCGACGAGACGACGCTGATCAGCGCCCCGCTGTTCCACGTCGCGGCGCTGAACCAGACGCTGCTGCCCACCTTCGCCAAGGGCGGCCGCTCGGTCATCATGCCGTCGTGGGACGTGGACGGGTGCTACGACCTCATCGAGAAACACGGCGTCACCTGGATGTTCGGGGTCACCACGATGTTCGCCGCGCTCGCCCGCTCGCCCCGCTGGAGCGCCGCGGACCTGTTCTCGGTACGTACGCTGATGGCCGGGGGAGCGGCGGTGCCGCCCGCCCTGATCCGCGCCTACCAGGAGCGGGGTCTGGTGTTCTGCCAGGGGTACGGGCTGACGGAGACCTCGCCCGGGGCGACCTTCCTGGAGGCCGGCCAGAGCGCGCGCAGGGCCGGCTCGGCGGGCGTGCCCGTGCTGTTCGCCGACGTCCGGGTCGTGCGGCCCGACCTCACCGACACCCTGCCCGGCGAACCCGGCGAGGTCCTCATCCAGGGCCCGAACGTCACCCCCGGCTACTGGGACGATCCTGCTGCCACGGCCGCGGCCTTCGCCAAGGGCGGCTGGTTCCGCTCCGGCGACCTCGCCATCCGCGACGAGGACGGCCACCTGTACATCGTCGACCGGGTCAAGGACATGTACATCTCCGGAGGCGAGAACGTCTATCCCGCGGAGGTGGAGGCGGCCCTCTTCGAGCATCCGGCGGTGGCCGAGGCCGCGGTGATCGGCGTGCCGGACGCGACATGGGGCGAGAGCGGCCACGCGTTCGTGGTGGCCCGTCCCGGACAGGCGGTCACGGGCGAGGACCTGCGCCGGTTCCTCCGTTCCCGGCTGGCCAAGTACAAGATCCCCGGCCAGGTCACCTTGGTCGACGACCTGCCGAAGACCGGCTCGGGCAAGATCCAGAAGCCCAGGCTGCGCGAACGGGTCAGTGCGGTGCAGGCCGGACCGTGCCGTCCGGCAGCGGTTGATCAGGAACACTGCGGTGCGGCGCGCGAGCGCACCGGGAAAGCGAGCGGGCTATGACCGACTCCGGGCTCCAGGACGTCCCGGCCGTGAGCCGACCGCACGTCGAGCCGGGCAAGCTGTTCATCGACGGCCAGTGGTGCGAGGCGCACGCCAAGGGCCGCAGGGACGTCATCGACCCGTCCACCGGGAAGGTCGTCACCACCGTCGCCGAGGCCGACGCCGCCGACGTGGACGCCGCCGTCACGGCCGGGCGCAGGGCGTTCGGCCCGTGGGCGCGGATGTCCGGCCGCGAGCGGGCCCGCGTGCTCCACCGCGTCGCCGACATCGTCAGGCGGCGGGAGGACGAGCTCGTCGCGGTCGAGAGCCTCGACGTCGGCAAGCCGGTGAGCCTGTGCCGCGCCGTCGACGTCGCCACGACCGCCGAGATCTACGAGTACTACTCGGGACTGGCGCAGACCCTCCAGGGGGCGACCCGGCAGATCCCGATCCCCTCGCACGCCTACACGAGCCGCGAGCCGCTCGGCGTGGTCGGCGCGATCACGCCCTTCAACTTCCCGCTGATCCTCAGCAGCGCGAAGATCGCCCCGGCGCTCGCCGCCGGCAACGCCGTGGTGCACAAACCCGCCGAGGACACGCCGCTCAGCGCCCTGCTCATGGCCGAGATCCTGGCCGAGGCCGGAGTGCCCGGCGGCGTACTGAACGTGGTCACCGGCGGCGCACAAGCCGGCGAGGCGCTGCTGCGCCACCCCGGGATCGACAAGATCGCCTTCACCGGTTCGACCGAGATCGGCCGGCACGCGGCCGCCACGGCGGGGGAGGCGCTCAAGCCCGTCACGATGGAGCTCGGCGGCAACGCCGCGCAGATCGTGTTCGAGGACGCCGACCTGGACAAGGCGATCGGCTCGGTGATCAAGGGCTTCGTCTTCAACACCGGCCAGTTCTGCATGGGCGGGCCGCGCCTGCTCGTCCACCGCTCCCTGTACGACACCGTCCTGGAGATCCTGGCCGGCGCCGTCGCCGGAGTGCCGGTCGGCGACCCCTTCGACCCGGCGACCGTCGTGGGCCCCATGGCCGCCGAGCGGCATCTCACCAAGGTCGAACGGTACGTACGGCTCGCCCGTGACCAGGGCGGCCGGGTCGTCACCGGAGGCGAGCGCCTGGAACTCGGCGGCGGCTACTACTACCGGCCGACGATCATCGCCGGCCTGGACGACGACTCCCGGGTCGTACAGGACGAGATCTTCGGCCCCGTCCTGACCGTCCAGCCCTTCGACACCGAGGACGAGGCCGTGGAGCTGGCCAACGGCACGCCGTACGGGCTGGCGGCGGGCCTGCAGACCACGGACCTGGCCCGCGCCCACCGCGTGGCGGCCCGGCTGGAGGCGGGCATCGTCTGGGTGAACGACTGGGCGATGCTCGACCCGGCGATCCCCTTCGGCGGCGTCAAGCAGTCCGGGTACGGGCGGGAGTACGGGCCCGAGGCGCTGGAGTCGTACACCAAGGTGAAGTCCGTCGTCATCGCCCTTTGAGAGGTGTGCCATGACCACCACCACATCAGCGGCCGTCGTCGAATCCGCGGGCGAGGGCTTCCACCTGACCCAGGTCGAGCTGGCCGACCCGCGCCCGGACGAGGTCCTGGTCCGGATGGTCGCCGCCGGGGTCTGCCACACCGATATGGGCGTCGCCGCCGGCGCGCTGCCGTTCCCGCTGCCCGGCGTCCTGGGCCACGAGGGCGCGGGCGTCGTCGAGGAGGTCGGCTCGGCGGTGACGCGCGTCCGTCCCGGCGACCAGGTGCTGCTCTCCTTCACCTCGTGCGGCAGATGCGCCGACTGCCGCGCCGGGCACCCCGCCTACTGCGCGGCCTGGTTGCCGCTGAACCTGCTCGGCGGCGCCCGCGCGGACGGCTCGCCCACCGTGACCCGGGACGGCGCGGCACTCGGCGGGCACTTCTTCGGCCAGTCCTGCTTCGCCAGGCATGCCCTGGTGGACGAGCGCAGTCTGGTCAAGCTGCCCGTCGGCGCGCCGCTCGAGCTGCTGGCGCCCCTCGGCTGCGGCGTGCAGACCGGCGCCGGGGCGGTATGGAATGTCCTGCGCCCCCGCCCCGGCGCCACCCTCGTCGTGACCGGCGCGGGTGCGGTCGGCCTGTCCGCGATCATGGCGGCCCGGCTCACCCCGGCCACCCGCGTCATCGCCGTGGACCGGATCCCCGCCCGCCTGGAGCTGGCCGCCGAGCTCGGCGCCACCCACACCGTCGACACCACCACGGCCGATCTCGCCGAGGCCATCGGCGAGATCACCGGCGGCCGGGGCGCCGACGGCGTGGTCGAGACGACGGGCAACGTGACGGTCGCCGGCGCCGCCGTCGGCGTCCTGGCCGCCCGTGGCACCGCGGTCCTGGTCGGCGCCCCGCCGTTCGGCTCCACCGTCCCCGTGGACGTCAACTTCATGCTCCCGGGCCGCCAGGTGGTGGGCCTGACCCTGGGCGACAGCGAGACCGAGTCGCTGATCCCGGTACTCGCGGAGCTGGTGTCCGACGGCCGGCTGCCGATCGACCGCCTGATCAGGCACTACAAGTTCGAGGAGATCGAGCGCGCGGTCGGCGACATCGTCTCCGGCGCCGCCGTCAAGCCGGTCCTCCGCTTCTAGAAATCTACAATGTAAAGGGCTGTGCCGGACGCTTTCGGCGGATCAGTACGGGCTAGACATGAGATGTCGCTATTGTTATGTTCGCGCGCCCCATTGCCACCTCCGGCGCCTCTGGTCACCCCGGTCGCCGGGGGCGGAGCCCGAGTGGCGGGCGGACGGGACGGCCAGGGGAACGGCGCGCTACGGCGTTCTGTCCGTCGAACGGGGATCGGGGACAGGGTCGTTCGTCCCACGCGGCGATCCACGAAGGACGGGATGATCATGGCCAAGCGGCGAGAGCGTCTGCGCTATTGGTTCGACAACACGATGTCGAGGGGCACTCCGGCCCTGATCGGCTGGCTCGCGCTGGTGACCGTCGTGATGGTCGCGAGCTTCGGCGTGCTCGTCTATGTGCTCGCTGGGGACGACCTGCCGCACAAGAGCTGGAGCGAGGCGCTCTGGGGCATGCTCATGCGGGCGATGGACGCCGGCACCGTGGCGGGCGACAACGAAGGCAGCACGCTCTTCACCATCCTGGGGTTCACGATCACGATCGGCGGCCTGCTGATCGTCAGCAGCCTCGTCGGTGTCCTCACCACCGGTCTGGACAACAAGCTGCAGGAGCTGCGCAAGGGCCGTTCCAAGATCGTAGAGGCCGGGCACACGGCGCTCATCGGCTGGTCGGACCAGATCTTCACGATCATCCCCGAGCTCGTGGAGGCCAACGAGAGCGAGTCGAAGTCCTGCGTGGCGATCCTCGGGGACCGCGACAAGCTGGAGATGGAGGAGGAGCTGCGCTCGCGGCTGGGCGGCACCGGCAAGACCCGGGTCGTCGTCCGCTCCGGCAGCGCCACCGAGCCGACCGACCTCGACCTGTTGAGCCTGGACACGGCGCGGGCGATCATCGTACTGTCGCCGGGCGGTGAGGATTCCGACGCGCACGTCATCAAGACGCTGTTGGCGCTCACGAACCGCAACTGGCGCCGACGTCGCCCGCCGATCATCGCCTCCGTCGTCGACACCACCAACCTGGTGGCCGCCGAGCTCGCCGGGGGCGGCCACGCGCAGGTGGTCGACACCGACGACATCGCCTCCCGGCTCATCGTGCAGTCCTGCCGCCAGTCGGGCCTGTCGGTGGTCTGCACGGACCTGCTGGACTTCGGCGGCGACGAGATCTACCTGCGGCCCGAGCCGAAACTGACCGGCTTCCCGTACGGGGAGGCGCTGTTCGCCTACGACACCGCCTCGCTCATCGGCATCCGGCACGCCGACGGGTCGGTGGTGCTGAACCCGCCGATGAACGCCGAGATCATGCAGGGCGACGAGATGATCGTGGTCGCCGAGGACGACTCCGCCATCCGGCTCGTGCGCAGCTTCCCGCCGATCGTCGAGGGGGCGATCGCCCGCCCCGTCCGTCAGCCGACGCCGCCGGAGCGGACGCTGCTGCTGGGCTGGAACAGCCGGGCCAACAAGATCGTGCAGGAGCTGGACCAGTACGTGTCGCCCGGTTCGTCCCTGCACGTGGCGGCCGCCGCCGTCGAGGAGAGCGACAGCCTGGAACGGCTGAAGGTGGGCCTGCGCAACCTGGTGGTGAACGTCAAGGAGTGCGACACCACCGACCGGATCACCCTGGAAGCGCTGGACGTGGGCACGTTCGAGCACATCATCGTCCTGGCCGACAGCAACCTCGAGCCGCAGCACGCCGACTCGCGCACGCTGGTGACGCTGCTGCACCTGCGCGACATGGCCGCCAAGTCCGGGCAGCGGTACGCGATCGTCAGCGAGATGAACGACGACCGCAACCGCCGGCTGGCCCAGGTCACCAAGGCCGACGACTTCGTGGTCAGCGACAAGCTGATCAGCCTGCTGATGACCCAGTTGTCGGAGAACCCGCACCTCGGGCAGGTGTTCCGCTACCTGTTCGACTCCGAGGGGTCGGAGATCTACCTCAAGCCGGCGACGGACTACATCCAGCCGGGGGTGCCGGTCAGCTTCGCCACCGTGATCTACTCCGCGCGGATGCGCGGCGAGACCGCGATCGGCTACCGCGTGCTGGCCGAGGCCAGCTCCCCGCCTGCCTACGGTGTCGTGCTTAATCCCGGTAAATCCGACCCTGTCACGTTCGGCCCGCGCGACCTGGTGATCGTCCTCGCCGAGGACTAAAATCATCGGATGAGTCAACCGCTACGGGAGTGGTATGTCTTGACTCTGGGGTCTGTCTCGTGTATTCGTCGGATGTCTGAAGAGATCAGTCTTGTTGGCGTAACCCCCGTCAGCCCAACGAGAGAGCGATCGCCATGCCGCGCCGCCGCATCCCCGTCAGAGTCTTATCCGCCTGCGCCGCCCTCCTTCTCGCCCTGACCGCCTTCATCGTCGGCGCTCCGGCCGCCGGCGCGGAGGTCGAGCACCCGCGGCAGCAGTGGCTGCGGGAGTCCACCGCGGGGCTGTTCCTGCACTGGGGCATGTTCACCGCGCCCCGGCACCTCGACTGCGCCTCCTGGGAGCGGGACGTCACCGGGGGCGGCTGGAGCCCCGACTACTGGGTGGACGAGGCCCGCAAACTGGGCGCCTCCTACATCGTGCTGGCGACCTTCCACAGCAGGCTCGGCTACGCCCGGCCGTGGCCGTCGAAGATCCCCGGCAGTTGCGCCACCCAGCGTGACCTGCTCGGCGAGCTGGTCAAGGCGGGCCAGGCCAAGGGCGTACGGGTCATCCTGTACATGACCGACGACCCGCAGTGGCACAACGAGGTGGGCGTCGAGACGCTCGACTCGGCCGCCTACTCCGCGTACAAGGGTCGTCAGGTCGACCTGACGACCAGGAGCGGGTTCGGCCAGTTCAGCTACGACCTGTTCTTCGAGGTCATGGAGGACTATCCGGACCTGGCCGGGTTCTGGATCGACAACGACAACGAGTACTGGGAGCAGAACCAGCTCTACGAGCAGATCCGGCAGAAGCGCCCGTCCTGGTTGCTGAGCAACAACAACGAGGACACGCCGATCATGGACACGGTCAGCAAC
Source organism: Nonomuraea sp. NEAU-A123 (assembly GCF_018603905.1). Lineage (GTDB taxonomy): Bacteria > Actinomycetota > Actinomycetes > Streptosporangiales > Streptosporangiaceae > Nonomuraea. The sequence goes on along the minus strand of NZ_JAHFZZ010000018.1, from coordinate 147,396 downwards.
GAGCAGAAGACCGGCATGACGCCGGCCTACGACTACCCGCAGGCCGCCTTCACCCCGATGCCGCGCCTGACCGAGGCCGACTACAAGCTGCCGACCACCGGCGACTGGTGGTACGACGGCGGCAGCCACCCCGTCGACTTCCGCCTCAGCACCGGCCGGTACGTCACCAACGCCGGTTCGTCGATGAAGTCGCTGATGGCCGAGACCCCGATGGTCAACGGCAGGTTCCCGCCCCAGCAGGAGGAGTTCAACACCTTCATGGCCGGGTGGGTGCCGCCGATCCGCTCGTCGCTGCAGGGGACCGAGGGCGGCGGCTACATGTACGGCGGCATGCAGCCCGGCTTCTGGAACGACGGCGCGCACGGCGTCGTCACCGTCGAACGCGGGGCGAAGGTCCAGTACGTGCACGTGGTGACCAGGCCCAGGACCGATCTGGTACGGCTGCGCGACAACGGCTACCGCGTGTCCGCGGTCACCGATCTGCGTACGGGCCAGCGGATGCGGTTCGCCCAGTCCGCCGGCTACCTGACGATTCTCGGCATCACCCAGTGGGACACCTACGACACCGTGTTCAAGGTCGAGACCCAGGGCCAGGAGCACTTCTACCCCCAGACCGGGCTCAAGGCGACCGCCTCGTCGGCCCGCGCGGGCCATCCGGCGAGCGCCCTGGTCGACGGGAGCTTCCAGGACTACTGGGACGCCGGCGCCAAGCTGCCCGTCTCGCTCACGCTCGACCTCGGTAGGCGGCGCAGGGCCGCCTACCTGGCGGTCAACCAGCGCGAGTGGTCGCCGACGTACGCGCGCGAGACGTTCGGCCGGCCCGAGGACTCGGCACGGATCAAGGACTATCGGGTGTACGCGAGTGACGACGGCAAGCACTGGGGCAAGCCCGTACGTACCGGGGCGATGCGCAGCGCACGCGGCGTCCAGTTCGTCGACCTCGGCGACACCAGCGCCCGCTACCTCAAGCTGGAGGTGCTGAACACCTGGGCCGGTCCCCAGGCGCCGCGCTTCTACCAGGAGCTGCAGATCGACGAGATCAAGGTGGCGTCGGACTACCCGGTGGGCTTCGGGGCGGCGGTGCCGCTGGAGGCGGAGCGGCAGGCCAGGAGCGGTTCGGCTCGGCTGGACCTGTGCCGGGCGTGCTCCGGGCTGGCCCGGGTGACGGGGCTCGGCGGCGGCCCGCGTAACGCGGTCACCTACCGCGAGGTCACGGTGGCTGCGGCCGGGACGTACCGGCTCGAACTCGATCACACCGCGGCCGCGGCCACGTCACTGTCGGTGAGCGTCAACGGCGGCGCGGCGGTGGAGGTGCCGGTGAGCGGCGACAACGCCGACGTGCCCGCCGCCACGGCGCTGGCGGTGCCGCTGAACGCGGGCGCCAACACGATCACGCTGTTCAGCACGGCCCGGCAGGGCCCCGGGCTCGACCGGATCGCCGTCGCGCCGCTGCCGCCGGCCTCGGAGGTCCCGAAGACGACGATGACCGTGGACCCGTCCGGCCTGCAGTGGGTAGGCCCCGGACAGCAGACCCTGACGGTGTCGACGAAGCTGCGGCTCGACGTCGACGACGCGCTCGACCAGGTCAACCTGGCCCCGGTCGCGCCGGCCGGCTGGACGGTGACGGGCGGCGCGGCGACGGCGGCCACGCTGCGGCTCGGGCAGACGCTGGAGGGCTCCTGGACCCTCACCTCGCCGCCCGGCCAGGACGTCACCGCGGTGGACATCCCCATCACCGCGTCGTTCCAGGTGCTGGGCCGCCCCAACCAGGTCACCAGGCAGTTGCGGGTACGGCTGCGCCCGGCCGACCGGGTGTTCATGCGCGAGGCCGAGGACTCGCGCAACGGGCTCGGCAGCGCGGGCATCACGAGCTGCTCGCCCTGCTCGGGCGGGCAGAAGGTACGCAACCTGGGCGGGGCGGCGGACGCGTACGTGCTGTTCGAGAACGTCACCGTTGACGCCGCCCGCGAGTACACGCTGTTCATCGACTTCACGGTCAACGGCGACCGCTCGTTCTTCGTCACCGTCAACGACGCCGCGCCGCTCGAGGTGAAGGTGAGCGGCGTCGGCAACAACACCCCGTACACGACGTCCGTGCCCGTCACCCTGCGGGCCGGCGCCAACACCATCAAGATCCACAACGACACGGCGGCCGCGCCCGACCTGGACCGGCTGTCACTCGGCTGAGGCCGACTCCCTGCCGCCGGGCACCCCGGCGGCAGGAACCGGCTGCCAGGGCCAGCGGCCCTCCAGCTCGACCTGGAGCGAGACGCTGAGGAACGTACGGACGGCCACGATGATGGCCAGCACCCCGAGGCTCTGGAAAGTGGGGGAGACCGCCACGGTCTTGATGATGTCGGCCCCGACCAGGAACTCCAGCCCCAGCAGGATCGACCGGCCCACCCCGCGCCGGTAGGCCTGGTAGAGACCGGCCACCCGCCGGTCGCGCACCAGGCTCAGGCCGAACGTGGCGGTGGCGATGAGCAGGCCCACCGCGATCACGGCCACGCCCACGATGTCCAGCGCCGTGCCGATGGTCTCGATGACGTCCTTCACCTGCACGGTGTCCCTCCCCGGCCCGCCGACCCGTCCGGATCATGGTCGCACACGCCCCCTGACCCGACCTCAGCGACCGACCAACCCCGGCAGCACGTCAGGCGGGCAGTAAGGCCAGGGCGTCACGCGAGCGGTAACTCCAGCGCGTCACGCGAGTAGTAAGGCCAGCGCGAGTGTGAGCAGCAGGGAGTCCAGCCGGTCCAGCAGGCCGCCCGCGCCCGCCAGCCATGACGCCGAGTCCTTGGCTCCGGCCCCGCGCTTGACCATCGACTCCAGCAGATCGCCCAGCGGGGCACCCAGCGCCACGGCGAGCGCGAGCGGGACGGTGAACGCGCCCAGCAGCGCCAGCGCGCCCAGCCCCACGACGGCCCCGGCCAGCGCGCCGCTCCAGCGCTTGGCCGGAGACAGCGGCGACAGAGAAGGCCCGCCCAGCAGCCGCCCGGCGAACGAGGCCGCGATGTCGCCCACCGACACCGCGACGAACACCGCCAACACGACCGGGCCAAGCAGCACCACCCCCACCAGCGGCAGCAACCAGACCACCCCGAACACCCCCAACGACGCCCTCCTGAGCCCGCCCGCCGCGTCGCCCCCAAGCAGCGGCACGAGGATGACGGCCAGGACGGCCACGATCAGCACGCGCGGCAGGTACGGCAGGGCCAGCCAGGCCACCACCGGTAGCCCGGTCACCACCGCCACAAGCACCGCCCGGTCTGGGACGGCCAGCCCCATCAGCCCGCCGTACTCGAGCGCGCACACAACCCCGGCCACGACGGCCAACGCCGCGGCCCCACCCGGCCCGGCGTACAGCGCGGCGACCACCACGGGCACGGCCACCGCCCAGACGCACCACCGCAGGATGTACTCCCGCCTGCGCGACAGCGCGACCGCGATCCCACCGACAACGAGCGCACCCGCGATGTACGGGATCGCCACACCAGGGGTGACGAGGTCCGCGCTATGCGGGATCGCCGGGCCGGGGGTGATCAGGTCCGTAGCGTGCGAGATGGATGCGCCAGGGGTGACCAGGCCCGTGGTGTGCGGGAGTCGTGCAGCCGGGATGATCAGGCCGACAGCGTGCAGGACAGTCGCGCCGGGTGTGATCACGCGGTGGTCCGCAGGCGGTCCAGTGCGGCGGAGACGGTGGCGGTGATGTGGTCGTTGGCGTCGGGGTCGCGTACCGAGATCCGTACTGTTCTGCCCTCGAAGGCGGGTGACAGGGGCGACAGGTCGCGCAGGAACACCCCGGCCCGCCGGCACGCCGCCACCAGAGCGGCCGCGGTCGGGCCGGACCGGGGCAGTGTCAGCAGGACGAAGTTGGCGGCCGACTCGTGGACGTGCAGGTCGTCGCCGATCGCGGCGAGCCGTTTGGCGAGGCCGGAGCGCAGGGCGCGGGTCTGGGCCCAGTGGTCGGCGTAGTAGCCGGGGTCGCGCAGGGCGTGCACGGCGGCGATCTGCGCGGGCAGGCCGAGGCCCCAAGGCGGGGTCCAGCGGCGCAGTTCGGCCGCGAGCTCCGCCGGTCCGGTGAGGTAGGCGGCCCGCAGGCCCGATAAGGCGTACATCTTGGACAGCGACTTGCACACCACGGCATTGCCGGAGGCCGCGGCGTACGTCTCCAGCGATTGCCCGGGACCGGCGTACTCGACGTAGGCCTCGTCGATCCAGAACCGCGTCCCGCCCGGCGCGTCCGCGATCACCCGGCGCAGGTCCGCGGCGTCGGTGTGGACGCCGGTCGGGTTGTTGGGATTGACGATGACCACCAGGTCGTAGCGCTCGCGCAGCGCGTCCCGCAGCCGGTCGGGGTCCGGCCGCCAGCCGTCCGCCCGGCGCAGCGGGAAGCGGTCGGCGCGGCAGCCGATCACCTGCTCGACGACATGGGCGTACTCGCCGTAGACGGGGTCGGGCAGCAGCACCCTGGAGGAGGAGCCCAGCCAGCCGCGGAACGCGCGGAAGATCAGGTCCGACGAGCCCGCCCCGGCCGCCACGGCGTCCGGGGGCAGGTCGCGGCGTTCGGCGATCTCCTCGACGAGCCCTTCGGGGTAGGCCGGGGGAGAGGTACGGGCGAGCCAGCCCGGATCGTCGCCCAGCAGCTTGACCACGGCGGGAGCGGGCGGATACCACGCATCCAGCACGTCGGCGGGAATGACGTCGCCGCGCGCCGGCAAGGTGTCGAACCGGCGGCCCAGCGCCCCGATCGAGGCGCCGCCGTGCTGGCAGGCGGGCGGGCCGGGCAGGAACGGCATCTCCAGACTCCAGCGCACCCTCGGCTCCAGGGCGCGCAGCAGCGGGCCGTGGTCCCGCAGTGCCCGTTCGGCCAGGTCGCTCACCTGCCCGGACAGCACCTCGAAGGTGACGGCCCCCGCGCGCACCCGCGTCCCGGTGCCGGTCAGCCCGGCGGCCAGGTACATTCCGAGGATCTCGGTCCGTCCCAGCGCCACGACGGTGCGGCCGCCGTGCGCGGCCACCCAGCGCAGCGCCGCGTGCATGAGCAGCGGCGCCGCCGCCGAACCCCGCCAGCTCGGATCCACGGTCAGGATGCGGATCTCGAACAGGCCGTCCCGGCCCAGGACCGGATGCCCGTCGCGGCTGAGGTACTTGTCGATCGAATAGCGGCCCGCCCAGGGCGGTGTCACGCTGATGAACCCCACGGGCCGGTCGCCGTGGGCTGCGACGAGGTAGACGTTGTCGTCGTCGAGCGCGTCGGTCAGCCGTTCGGCCTGGTTGGGCGCGTGCTGGCCGAGCTCGTGCGCGTAGACCTCGTGCCGCAGCCGGTAGATCCACTGTCTGTCGGACGCGGATCCGGGGCGGATCTCCAGCATGACCATGTCTATCGGACGTACGCCGGGACCGGCCGGTTTCCACGGCCGGCGATCACTCCCACGCCAGGCCCGCCTCGCCACGACCGAAGCCCCCGCCTGAACAGACAGGGGCTTCTCATGCTCGAGGTCAGCGCGGGATGCCCGGATCACCTGCCAACCATCGCGTCACCTTTACCATTCGACCAGGTCGACCGTGTCGTTGTGCTCCGGGGGCTCTTCGAGGAATTCGCCTGCGGGCAGTCGAGGGTGGGGCTCCAGGCGATGTGCTAGTGGGCGGCGAGCAGGCGGCTGCGGCTGTTGCCCAGGTGGACACGGGCCGCCGCCCGCGCGCCGTCGCTGTCCTGACGCTCGATGGCCGCGTAGATGTTCTCGTGCTCGACAACGATCTGCTCGAAGTGCCCCTGCCCGGCGGGCGACAGCCGATCGCGCGGCACGATGATCATGGACGGGCCGAACGAGGTGATCAGGTCGGCGAAGTAGCGGTTGCCGGTTGCCAGGGCGACGCGGAGGTGGAACTGGAAGTCGGCGTTCACCGCCGCGCTGGGATTGTCGGCGCTCGCGGCGAACCGGTCGAGCGCCGCCCGCAGGTCCTCCAGGCGGGGCCCGCCGCGCCGGCGGGCGGCGAGCGCGGCGGCCTCGACCTCGAAAGCCGTGCGGAAGTCGAGCAGGGCGACCACGTCGTCGAGGGTCAGCTCGCCGCTCTGGCCGAACTCGAACCTGGTCGAGCCCGGCCGGGCCAGGACGAAGCTGCCGCGGCCGTGCTGGGTCTCGACGAGCCCGGCCGCCTGCAGCCGCGAGATGGCCTCGCGGACGACCGTCCTGCTCACGCCGTACGTCTCCACCAGGCTGCTCTCGGTGGGCAGCTTGTCGCCGGGACGGATGACGCCTTCCTGGATGCGAGCCGTCAGGTCGTCGACGAGGGTCTGGGTCAGGCTCGCCATCGGGGGGTCAGTCCTTCCTGGTGCCGAACTCGCACTGGTCCGCGGTCCACTTGGCGGCCTGCTCGCTCGGAGTGCACCCGATGCCGGGACGGCCGGGCACGATCATCCTGCCATCGCGGATCTCCAGGCGCTCGTCGAACAGCGGCTCCAGCCACTCGAAGTGCTCCACCCACGGCTCCAGCCCGTAGGCCGCGGCCAGGTGCAGGTGGATCTCCATCGCGAAGTGCGGGGCCAGCTGCAGGCGGTTGTGCTCGGCCAGCGCCGCCAGGCGCAGGAACGGGGTGATGCCGCCGATGCGCGGCGCGTCGGGCTGGATGACGTCGGCGGCGCCGGCGCGGATGAGCTCGGCGTGCTCGGCGACGCTGGTGAGCATCTCGCCGGTCGCGATCGGCGTGTCGAGCGAGGCCGCGAGCGCCGCGTGGCCGGCGCTGTCGTAGGCGTCCAGCGGCTCCTCGATCCAGACCAGCCCGAACTCCTCCAGGGCCCGGCCCATGCGCTGGGCGGCCGGCCGGTCCCACTGCTGGTTGGCGTCCACCATGAGAGGCACGCCGTCGCCCAGGTGCTCGCGGACCGCGCGGACCCTGGCCAGGTCGACGCGGGAGTCGGGGTGGCCGACCTTGAGCTTGATGCCGCCGATGCCGCGTTCGAGCGAGGCGCTCGCGTTCTCCAGGACCTGCTCGATCGGGGTGTGCAGGAAGCCGCCGGAGGTGTTGTAGCAGCGTACGGAGTCGCGATGGGCGCCGAGCAGCTTGGCCAGGGGGAGCCCGGCGCGCTTGGCCTTGAGGTCCCACAGCGCGACGTCCAGGGCCGCGATCGCCTGCGTGGCCAGCCCGCTCCGCCCGACCGACGCCCCGGCCCAGACCAGCTTCTCCCACAGGCGGGCGATGTCGCTGGGGTCCTCGCCGAGCAGCTCCGGGGCGATCTCCCGGGCGTGCGCGTACTGGCCGGGGCCGCCGGCCCGCTTGGAGTAGCCGAAGCCGAAGCCCCGGTGGCCGCTCTCGGCGCCGATCTCCGCGAACAGGAAGGCGATCTCGGTCATGGGCCGCTGCCGCCCGGTGAGCACCTTGGCGTCACTGATCGGGGTGGCGAGCGGCAGGTAGACCGAGGAGAGCCGGACCCAGGCGATGCGATCGGAGGAAGTCATGGCGGTCATCGTACAACTCGCCATGTCGTCATACAACACCTAGAACTCACCCAGGTCCATCGGGGCCATGCGCTCGATGGCCAGCCGGGTGCGCTCCATCGCCTCGGTGATCTCCTTCGCGCGCTCCTCGGTGAGGTTGGCGATGGGCACCGAGCAGCTGATGGCGTCGGTCGGCGGGCTGGTGTAGCGCAGGGCGAAGCCGAAGCAGGTCACGCCGACGTAGTTCTCCTCGTCGTCGATCGCGTAGCCGCGCCTGCGGGTCAGTTCGAGATCCCGTACGAGGGTCTCGCGGTCCACCAGCGTCTTGGGCGTCAGGGGAGTGAGCTGCTCGGGGATCGGCACCTCCAGGCCGGTGCCGAGCCGCTCGGCCAGCAGCGACTTGCCCATGGCGGTGCTGAAGGCGGGCAGCCTGCGCCCGACGCGGCTGAAGGGGCGCAGGTACTGGCTCGACTCCTTGGTGGCCAGGTAGACGATGTCGCCCCGGTCCAGGCGGCCGAAGTGGATGGTCTCGTCGAGGAGCACGCTGAGGTCGTTGATGTGCGGCTGCACGATGCGCAGATAGGGGTCGGTGTCGAGGTAGGTGGTGCCCGCGAGCAGGGCGCGGATGCCGATGCTGTACAGCGTCCCGCTCGCGTCGGTACGCACCCAGCCGCGCTCGACCAGTGTCCGGATCAGCGCGTAGATGCTGCTCCTGGGCGCGCCGAGCGCGTCGCTGAGCTCGCGCAGCCGAGCCGGCCGGTTCTGCCGTGAGGCCAGGAGTTCCAGGAGTTCGACGGTGCGGGCGGCGGACTTCACGCCTCGCACGCCGCCCTGCGCCGTGCCCTCGGCCTCGTCTAGGGGGAGTGTCATCGCACCTCATCTGTCATGGGGACGGCCGGTTGACACATTACCAATTCGCGAGCAAGACTGCTCGCCACGTAACAGGCATCTACATATGGAGACAGGATGACCGCTACGTATACAGTCGATGATGTACGCGCCAGGCTCCGCCGGGGCATGGAGAGCGCCGTGTTGTCGTTCCCGCTCACGCCGTTCGACACCGGCGGCGCCGTGGACCTCGACTCCTTCCGTGCCTACATCCGCGATCAGGTCGCGGCCGGACCGGGCGCGTTGTTCCCGTGCTGCGGGACGGGCGAGTTCTTCTCCCTGGCCGAGGACGAGTACGAGAGCCTCGTCACGGCCGCGGTCGAGGAGACGGCCGGGTCGGTGCCGGTGGTCGTGGGAGCCGGGTACGGCTGGGCCCAGGCGGCGCGCTTCGCCGCCATCGCCGAGCGGGCCGGGGCCGACGCGCTGCTGCTGATGCCGCCCTACCTGGTGGAGGCGCCCCAGGAGGGCCTGGTCGAACACGTACGGCGGGTCGCGGCGAGCACGTCGCTGCCCGTCATCGTGTACCAGCGCGCCCAGGTGAAGGTGGCGGTGCGCAGCATCGCCGGGCTGGCCCAGATCCCGAACGTGATCGGTTTCAAGGACGGCCACTCCGACCTCGACCAGTTGCAGCGGCTCAAGCTGGCCGCGCCGCCGGAGTGGCTGTTCTTCAACGGCGCCGCGACGGCCGAGATGCAGGCCCGCGCCTACCGGAGCATCGGCGTGCCCGCCTACTCCTCCGCCGTCCACGCCTTCGCCCCCGAGATCGCGAAGGCCTTCTTCCTCGCCTTCCACGCCGACGACCACGCGCGGGTCGACCTGCTGCTGAGCCGCTTCTACATCCCCCTGGTCGAGCTGCGCGACAAGGGGATCGGCTACAGCGTCTCCCTGGTCAAGGCCGGGGCGCGGCTCCGCGGCATCCCCGTGGGCCCCGTACGCGCCCCGCTCGCCGACCCCTCCCCAGAGCACCTCGACGAGCTCCGTGCCCTGCTGGACACGGGCCTCGCCCTCGTCCGGTAAGGAAGGAATCCCCTTATGCCACAACCCATCCCCCGGATCGTCAGGGCGACCGTCACGCCGATCCTGATCAGCGACCCGCCGCTGCTCAACGTCCTCGGCGTCCACCAGCCGTACACGCCGCGCACCATCGTCGAGCTCGAGACCGACACCGGCGCCACCGGGGTCGGCGAGACCTACGGCGACACCGAATACCTCGAGGTGGCGCGGAACCTCGCCAAGGCCGTCATCGGCCGGCCGCTCACCGCGCTGAACGCGCTGCACGACCTGGCCTACGAGTCGGCGGGGCTCACGCCCGGCAAGATCAACGAGTTCGACCCGGCCGGGCTGCGTGGCAGCCGGACGAACGAGAAGATCGTCCGCAGCGTGGTCTCGGCGTTCGAGGTGGCCAGCCTGGACACCCTCGGCAAGGCGCTCGGCCTGCCCGTGCACGCGCTGCTCGGCGGCAAGGTCCGCGACCGGGTCGACTACAGCGGCTACCTGTTCTACCGGTGGGCCGAGCACCCCGTGGAGGACGCCCCGCGCGACGACTGGGGCGCCGCCCTCGACCCCGAAGGCGTCGTACGGCAGGCGCGGCGGTTCACCGACACCTACGGATTCCGCTCCTTCAAGCTCAAGGGCGGCGTGTTCCCGCCCGAGCAGGAGATCGCGGCCATCAAGGCGCTGGCCGCCGCCTTCCCCGACCACCCGCTGCGCCTGGACCCGAACGGCGGCTGGTCGGTCGAGTCGAGCGTTCGCGTCGCCGAGGAGCTCGACGGCCTGCTGGAATACCTGGAGGACCCGACCACCGGCATCGACGGCATGGCCGAGGTGCGCGCCAGGACCGGCGCGCTGCTGGCCACCAACATGTGCGTCACCACCTTCGGTGAGATCCCCGAGGCGTTCGCCAAGGACGCGGTCCAGGTGGTGCTGTCCGACCACCACTACTGGGGCGGCCTGCACGCCACGCGCGAGCTCGCGGCGCTCTGCCGCACCCACGGGGTCGCGCTCTCGATGCACTCCAACACCCACCTCGGCATCAGCCTCGCCGCGATGACCCACGTCGCCAGCGTCATTCCGGACCTGGAGTACGCCTGCGACAGCCACCGCCCCTGGCAGACCGAGGACGTCATCACCGAACCGCACCGCTTCACCGGCGGCGCCATCGAGGTGTCCGACGCCCCTGGCCTCGGGGTCGAACTCGACCGCGACGCCCTGGCCACCCTGCACGAACGCTGGATCAAGCTGAGCGGCGTCCGCGACCGGGACGATGTGGCCGCCATGCGACAGGCCGACCCCACGTGGGTCCAGCCCCCGCTCCCACGCTGGTGAAAGAGAGAACCCCATGAGAATGCCATCCACGATCGGCCTGCGCATCGGTGGCGCCCTGCTGGCGGTGGTCGCGCTGACCGCCTGCTCGGTCAAGGGCGGCGGTGCCGGCGACGGCGCCGCGTACCCCAGCAAGGCCGTGGAGTTCACCGTCCCCACGGAGCCGGGCGGCAGCACCGACCTGGTCACCCGCGCCCTGGCCAAGAGCATCGAGAAGCCGCTCGGCAAGCCGGCCGTGGTGGTCAACAAGCCGGGCGCCAACGGCAAGATCGCCGGCAAGGACGTCTTCAGCGGTAAGCCGGACGGCTACCGGGTGGCCGTGATGCCGCAGTCGCTGTTCGCCATCGGGCCGCTGATGGTCCAGGACCCCGACGCGATCAAGCTGGAGGACATGACCTTCGTCAAGGGACTGGCGGTCGAGGACTACGCGCTGGTCGTGCCGGCCTCCTCGCCGTACAAGACGATCAAGGACATCCTCGCGGCCGACGACATCAAGTACGGCACCACGGGCGCGGGGACGGGCAGCCAGCTCTCCCAGGCCCTGCTGTTCGGGGTGGCGAAGGTGAAGGCGACGCCCGTGCCGTTCGACGGCGGCGCCCCCACGATCACCGCGGTCCTGGGCGGCAAGGTCGACGCGGCCTCCGTCCAGATCGCCGAGGCCGCCAAGCACGTCCAGTCGGGCAAGCTCCGGGCGCTGGCCGTGTTCGGGAGCAAGCGCGTAGAGGCGATGCCCGACGTGCCGACCGCCACCGAGTCCGGCTATGACGTCGTGGTGGACCAGCGCAGGTTCGTGGCCGGGCCCGCCGGGCTGCCGGCCGACGTGCGCGACAAGCTGGCCGGCGCCATCGACAAGGCCATCGCCACGCCCGAGTACGGCGACCTGCTGAAGTCCAACTACATCGGCCGCTGGGAAGTCGGCGGCGACGAGGTCAAGACGCAGCTCACCAAGGCCCAGGGCGAGTTCGCCGCGCTGACGAAGAAGCTCGGGATCGACCTCACGGGCCAGCAATGACCAGCGTCACGCCAGAGGAGGAAGAGGGGCTGCTCGTCCCGCCGAGCCCGGAATACGCGCGCCGGCAGAACATCGTCGCGGCGATCATCCCGCTCGCCGTCGGCGTGATCGCCGGGATCATGTCGTGGAACCTCGGCATCGGCACGCTGTCCAACCCGGGCCCGGGCCTGTGGCCGCTGGCCGTCAGCGTCGCCATGGTCGTGACCGCGGCGGTGCTCGCGCTGCGGTCCGGGCCGACCGGCGAGGAGGAGACCTTCACCCGGGAGGCGCTGATCGTCGTCGTGGCGGCCGTCTCCCTCCTGGGCTACGCGTTCCTGTTCGAGCGGATCGGCTTCGAGATCCCCACCGTGGCGCTGCTGGTGCTGTGGCTGAAAGGGCTCGGGCGGGAGGGCTGGCGGATGACGGCGATCATCTCGCTCGGCTCGACCGCCGCCCTCTACCTGCTGTTCGTCACCGGGCTCGGTGTGTCACTCCCGCACATCCTGCCCTTCTGAACGAGATCGGCTGACCATGGATTTCTTCTCCCCGGTGATCGCCGGGTTCGGGGTCGTCTTCCAACCGGAGAACCTGTTCTACTGCCTGCTCGGCGTCACGCTGGGCATGCTCGTGGGCGTGCTGCCCGGCCTCGGCCCCGCCGCCACGATCGCCATCCTGCTGCCGGTCACGTACAACATCGAGCCGACGGCCGCGATCATCATGCTCGCGGGCATCTTCTACGGCGCCCAGTACGGCGGCACGATCACCTCGGTGCTGCTGCGGCTGCCCGGCGAGGCGTCCAGCGTGGTGACGGCCATCGACGGCCACGAGATGGCCAGGCAGGGACGGGCCGGTTCGGCGCTCGGCATCGCGGCGATCGGCTCCTTCATCGGTGGTACGGTCGCGGTCCTCGCGCTCACCTTCGTCGCCCCGCTGGTGGCCGGGTTCGCGCTGGACTTCGGCCCCGCCGAGTACACGGCGCTGGCCCTGCTGGGCATCCTGCTGGTCTCCACGCTCGGCACCGGCTCCACGACCAAGAGCATCCTGATGGCCACCATCGGCCTGCTCCTGGCGGCCATCGGCCAGGATCCGCTGGCCGGCACCTCGCGCCTGACGTTCGGCAGCGACCAGTTGCTCGACGGCATCGACTTCGTCATCGTCGCGATGGGCCTGTTCGGCGTCGGCGAGATCCTCTACAGCCTGGAATCGCTGCGCGGCAAGAGCGCCCCCGCCCCCAGCGTCGGCTCCGTCTACCCCTCGCGCAAGGACATCAGCGAGTCCAAGGGCGCCATCACACGCGGCTCGCTGGTGGGGTTCGTGCTCGGCATCCTGCCCGGGGGCGGCGCGACCATGTCGTCGATGGTGGCGTACGCGGTGGAGAAGAAGGCCGCCAAGCATCCCGAGAAGTTCGGCAAGGGCGCCATCCAGGGCGTCGCCGGACCCGAGACCGCCAACAACGCCGCCGCCACCTCCTCCTTCATCCCGCTGCTCACCCTGGGCATCCCGGCGAACGCGACCATGGCCATCATGTTCGGCGCGCTGCTGCTGCAGGGCATCACGCCGGGGCCGCTGCTGGTGCAGGAGAAACCGGACCTGTTCTGGGGCGTCGTCAACTCGATGTACATCGGCAACGTGCTGCTGCTGGCCATGAGCCTGCCGCTGATCGGGATCTTCGTCAGGATCCTGCGCATCCGGGCGGCGATCCTGGCCCCGCTGACGATCCTGATCACCATGATCGGCGTCTACACCGTCCGCATGAACGTCTTCGACATGTACCTCATGGTCGGCCTCGGCATCGTGGGCTACCTGATGAAGAAGGTCGGCTTCGAGCCGGGGCCGCTGGTGCTCGCCTTCGTCCTCGGCAGCCTCCTGGAGTCGTCCTTCAGGCGCTCGATGCGCCTGTTCGACGGGCAGCTCACCGGCTTCTTCGGCCAGCCGATCGCGGCGACGCTGCTGGTGGCGATCCTGCTCATCATCACCGTCCCGCCGCTGACCCGCCTGCTGCGCACGTCACGGAGAAAGGCCGAAGCATGACCGTCATCGTTGGATATCTGCCCAACAAGCTGGGCAGGGCCGCGCTCCAGCAGGCGATCGCGGAAGCAGTGCTCCGCGGGGCGCCGCTGAAGGTCCTCAACGTCTCGCGGCCCGGCGCCTACGTCGACGCCTCGACCGCGGACGCGCAGGAGCTCGGGCGCCTGATCGCGGAGCTGAGTCCGGGCGGGCTGGTGCACGAGTTCGAGCAGGTGGCGGAGGACGACGTCGCCGAGGCCGTGCTCGCGGCGGCGGAGGCGGCCGCGGCGAGCCTGATCGTCATCGGGCTGCGCAGACGCTCACCGGTCGGCAAGCTGATCATGGGCAGCAGCGCGCAGCGGATCCTCCTGGAGGCCGACTGCCCGGTGCTCGCGGTCAAGGAACCTCAGGCCTGAGCGCGGGGCGTGGCTAGCGGGTGATGGTCCCCGCCGCGACGAGCCAGTTGACGGCCTCGGCGATGGCTTCCAGTGAGGTGTGGCGCGGCCGGTGGCCGAGCAGGCGCTGGGCCTTCTCCATGCCGCAGTGGGGGCTGTGCGCGATGTGGTCGTAGGTGATGCGGGCCTGCTCCTCGGACACCGTGTCACGCCACTGCTCCCACGGGAGGTAGGCGAGCCGGGCGTCCTGCCCGAACCAGCCCGCCACCGCCTCGGCGTAGCCGCGCAGCGTCAGGGCGGTGGTGGCGACGGAGTGGAAGCTCTCGCCCACGGAGCCGGCCGGGTTGGCCAGCGCGTCCATGAACAGGCGCGCCACGTCGTCGGCGTGGACGTGCTGGACGGTCTCCATGCCCAGGTTCGGGAGCGTCACCTCGGTGCCGTCGGCCAGGGCCTGGAACACGGCCGGGTCGAGGTTGCCCGCCGGGTTGACCGGCACCCATCCCGGGCCAGTGATGTGGCCGGGATGGATGACGGTGGCCGGGAAGCCGTCACGGTGGGCGCGGTCGAGCAGGTGCGCCTCGATGGCGGCCTTCTGGCGGCCGTAGTGGGCGAGCGGCCGCCGTGGCCGATCCTCGGTCGTGGGCACCCGGGTGCTGGGGCCGTGCACCCAGATCGTGCCGCAGTGCAGGAAGTGCCGGACGCGACCGGTCAGCGCGGCCGCCAGGCGGCGCGCGCTGGACTCCTCGAAGCAGATGAGGTCCATGACGACGTCCGGCTCCAGCGCGGCCACGCGCTTGCCGAAGGTGTCGTCGGCCTCCTCCGCCACGCGGTCGGCGGTGATCGTGGTGACCCGCTGCCAGGCGCCGTGCGGGGTGTAAGGGTCCCGCCGGCCCCGGCTCACGGCGACCACGTCATGCCCCGCGTCGACGAGACGGGGAATGAGGTAGGTGCCGATATGGCCGCTGGAGCCGATCACCACAACTCGCATGAGCTACACGTTAGTCCACGTATTCGTAGGCGCCGGCTTCGATGTTGCCGTCCGAGCCCACGGCTACCGAGTCCAGGTCGAGGGGGTTGAAGGCGGTGATGCCGAGACCGATCGCCGGGCTGCCGCTCAGCAGGTGCAGGGGGTTGTTCGGGTCGAACTTGGGGTCCCGGCGCACGTTGGCGGTGCCCGCCGTCATCTGGTACTGGCCGCCGTAGAAGATGTTGTGGTCGTTGGCGGTGAAGGTGGAGTCGCCGTACGCGCTCTTCCCTGCGGCCACGATGATGTTCTGCGACAGCTTGAAGTGCGCGTTCGTGCAGCCCGCGTAGCAGACGACGCCCTCGGAGTCGGCGTTGGGCAGGTTCATCGAGTTGTTGCGGAACACGGTGCCGAACACCGGGCCGTTCGTCTCGATCTCGCCGTTGTCCTTCGTCGGACCGCGGGTGACGATGCCCGACCGGGACCTGTCACCGTAGATGCCGTTGTACTCGAAGACGTTCCCGGAGGTCCCGTCGGGGTCGTTCGTCGATCCGTCGTCGTTGCGGCTGGTGCCCAGTTCGGTGAAGGTGTCGACGTCGACCGCGAGGTTGTGGTGGACGTAGTTGCGGGAGCCCATGAAGATCTCCACGGCCGCGCCGTCCCACTCGTAGTCGTAGCTGAAGGCCACCGATCCGGTGATGGTGTTCCAGCCGATGTTGGAGTCGTCACCCTGCACCAGCATCGCGAACGCGCCGGAGTCGTCGTTGTCGTTCTCCTCCTGCGGCGTGAGCTTGCTCATGAAGTTGTTGTTGACGAATTCGTTGCTGGTCACCGAGGTGCCCTTGGCGCTCGTCTCGATGTAGACGCCCGCCGCGGCGCCGGTGATGTAGTTCTGCTCGATGACGTTGTTGCTGCCGCCTACCTTGATGCCCGCCCACGAGCAGCGGCCCTGGTTCGAGTCGACGCCGATCTGCAGGTTGTAGACCTCGATGTAGTCGCCTTCGAGGTACAGGCAGGCCTCGGTGTCGTTCTTGAGCACGGGGCGGTTGCCCGTGCCGTACGCGTCGACGACGATCGGGTGCCCGTCCGAGCCCGACCCCGTGATCCACAGCTGCCCGGACCAGGAGCTGCCGCGCTTCAGCATGAGTTTGGAGCCGGCGACCATGTTCGCGGCGTTCGCCTTGGCCAGGGTCTTCCATGGCGTGGAGTCCGAGAGGCCGTTCGCCGAGTCTTTGCCGTTGACGCTGTCGAGGTAGTAGGTGCTCGGGGTGTCGTCAGCAATGGCGGGGGCCGACACGGCCCCCGCCATCACTAATGCGAGTGCCGCCGCACTCGCCGCGTACGCCATCAATTTCCGGGTGGGTAAGTTCCAGGCACGCAACTGAGTTCTCAGCCTCCTGATCGCGGTGAAACGAAGCCGGATGAAGATCATCTGGCTTGCGGGGTCACTGTAACCGCGATGCCTGGTTAATTTCGACACCTAAAATGACCATTTTGTGTCCGGAACGTGTCAGGGAGTCGAAAAGCCTCCCTAAAGGGGCGTCAGATGATCACCCGGCACACCAGGGAGTCGGACGCCCCCCGCCTGGCGCTCATGACGACTTCTGTGGTGAGGAACTTGCACGCGAGGTAGGGATCGCCGGATCCGGCGTACTGCGGCGCGCCGCCGGTGCCGCTTATGTAGCAGCGGAGGCCGCCCGCTTCGTAGAAGCCGAGCCACGAGGCCGAGTTGACCTTGGCGTGGCAGTACTCGCCGATCGAGGACGGCCCGAACGGGATGTCCACTTCGGCCGCCTGGGCGGGCAGGGCGACGGCGAGCAGGGTGGCGGCGACGACCGAGGTCAGGGTGATGGCGCGACGAAGCACAGCGACTCCAGATCCGGGGGGTGGACACCTGATTCGGAGTATCTATTAGGAAAGTTTCCTATGCAATATGTGGCCTCAAGGGAAAACTCCCGTCATTCCGTGGAAAGCCGGTACCGTACCAGCAATCTCTGACGGATCACCGCATTACGCAGGCCGACAAAGCCGCCTGCGCATGGCTCGCCACCCCACCCCCGTGCGCGCCGTCAGAGCGTCTGGAGCGGCCCGAACGCGTTTGTCGGTCGGGGTCGCTAACGTTCGGCGCAGCAGAGCGGCAGGGGCTGGAAAAGCCCTGCTCATTTGGCGATTCATGCACAGTGAAAGGCGGGGACCGTTGGGTTGGCTGGCAGCGAGCGACGGCTACGAAGTCGCTCTCATAGAGGGCCGGGTGGCGGCGCGAGCCACCTCCGGCCGGGCAGCGGGACGGCAGCTGAAGTCGCTGCCGAAGGCGTTGCGCGATCATCCCGAGGTGGACCGGCTGCGCCGCTTCGCCGAGTGGCTCGACCGGCACGCCGCCGCGTGCGTGGCGCAGGTGGACGTCTGGATGGTCTCGTCCCTGCCCGTGCCGACCGGGCTGCTGGCCCGCGTGTGGCCGGACGAGGCGTGGCAGTCGGCCCTGCGGGACCTGGCCGTGGTCGGTGACGATCCCGACGAGGTCGGCTTCCTGCGGGACGCCACCGACTCCGGCGAGCTGCGGGTGGTCAACCTCGACGGCGAGACCGTACGACTGTCGCCGCGGACGGTGACCCTGCCGCACCCCGTGCTGCTGCCCGACCTGGACGACCTGCGGGAGTTCGCCGCGGAGCTGGGCGTGGTGCAGAAGGTCGAGCAGATCCACCGCGCCACGTGGCGCAAGCCCGCCGACCTCAAGGCGAGCGAGACCGCCGTGTCGGAGTTCTCCGGCGGCTCCTACGACTCCCGGTTCGGCCTGGCCGCGCGGGCCACCTCGCTCGGCTACCGCGTCTCCGGCGGCTACGCCACGTGCCGGGTCCGCGACGCGGGCAGCCTCGCCGAGGCGGCCGTCTGGATCGGCGAGCCCTACTGGGAGGACGAGGTGACGACCGGCGGCCTGAGCTGGCAGGACCTCGACGGCAGGACACTGCCGCTGCGCGAGGTCGGGCCGGTGGCCTGGTCGGAGGGGATGCGGATGGCCGCGGCGCTCTACGCCGGGCGACGGGTCGAAGAGGGGAAGGACGCGTGAGCATGTCTCAGGCCGAAGAGCTGCTGAAGGCCGGGGCCGTGCTGCCGCCCGGCACCGAGGAGGCCGGCGAGCGGGCCGTGCCGATGACCGCGCGGCGCTACCGCCATCCCGGGCTGGACGACCGGGTGGTCGTGCGGCTGGTCGCCGGGGAGCTCGGCCCGGCCGAGGACCTGGCCGCGAGCTTCCTGGGCCTGGCGCCCGACGAGGAGCCGGCCGTGGTCGGGCTGGGATTACGGCGGTCGCTCGGCTTCCCTGAATGGGTGCTGGTCAACCACCCCGAAGACGGGCATCACGCCCTCGCCGTCGTGCCAGAGCTGGAGCGTACGGCCCGGCAGGCCAAGTCCAAGCCGAAGGCCGCGCTCGACACCTACCAGCAGCTGGCCCGCCAGCTCGCCGCGTCCGTTCCCCACTTCCTGCCCACGTTCTACGAGCAGAGCGGCCGGGTGTTCCTGGGCGTGGACAACACCGGCTACGCCGCGCAGATGTTCTCCAGCGCGCGCCGGGCCGAGGCGGAGCACGGGCTCGACGTGGACGAGGACCGGCTCGACGCGGTGTTCCTGGAGTTCGCGCTGGCGGGGGCGCTGCCGGTCAAGGTGCTGTCCGGCTACGCCAAGGAGCTGGCCGCCCGCGTGCCCGCCGACGAGGCGCTGCGCCGCTTCGCGCGGCTGTGCGTGCGGCGGACGGCGGGCGGGCTGCCGCCGTCGGCGCAGATGGCCACCGACCTGCGCCGCCTGGCCAAGGCGGCCGGGGCCGACGCGGACGCGGAGGAGCAGGCCTACCTGGCCGAGCTGCTCGCCCTGCCGGCCACCCACCGGGCCGCGACGGGCTGGTGGAAGGCCCACCGCACGGCGATCGTGGCCCTGGCCGCGCGGACGCCCGAGGTGCGCACGACGCTGCTCGACATCATGCCGGAGTCCAGGGAGCACGACCTGTCGGGCTTGTGGCTGGAGATCCTCGAGGCGTCCGGCGCCACCGCCGGGCTGATCTCCGGCGAGGTGCCGGAGCGCCCCGGTGACGGCACCGCCGGCTGGCTCCAACGGTTCCTGAAGGCGCGCAACCACGGCTGGGGCATCTCGCCGCGCCTGCCCGCCCTGTACACCCTGGTGGAGCGGGCGGCCGGCCAGTTGCGGTCCGAGCTCACCGGGCAGGGCCGGACGCTGACGATCACCTACGACGTCGACCTGCTGGACCTGCTACTCGCCCACAACCTCGCCGTGACCGATCCCGAGGAGCACGCCTCGCTGCAGCTCGAGCACTGGGCGATGGGGGAGGGGCAGCGCGACCTGGTCGCCCTGGCCGCCGACGCCCGGTTCTGGCCCTCGTTCGAGCGCGCGGCCTACTCGTTCAGCAATGACGAGTCCGGCCGGCGAGCCATCCGCTTCCTGGCGGAGTCCCCCGGCGGGCGGCCGATGCTGGCCGCGTGGGTGGCCAAGGTGGCCCTGCGGTCGTCGGCCGCCGGGCTGCCGGAGCTGCCCGACGCCCTGAGCCGGCTGGCCTGGCTGCCGGGCGAGGCGCTGGCCCTGGCCGAGGAGGAGGTACGTCAGGCCGCCGCGACGCAGGTCGCGCCGGTGCTCGCCCGCACCCTGCGGGCCGGGCTGTTCGACGAGCTGGGCTGGCCGGCCTGGGAGGAGGCGGCCGCGACCCTCGTCGCCAAGAAGGACGTCGACGACATCGTGGTCGCAGACGCCTGGCCGCACCTGATCACCGCGGGCTCCGCGCAGGCCCGGGTGCTCGGCCCCGAAGGCACCGTGCTCACCCACGACCTGCGCATCCCGGCCGGCGACACCTGGAGCGACATCGGCCTGCACTATGTGGACGGCGAGCTGCTCGTCTACTGGCAGTCCCGCGCCCTCGACGGACAGTTGCGCGGATACTGGCACACCGCCGCCGACCGCCCCCAACCGGTGGAGGGCAGCCGCAACACGCGCGGGACCCGCATGGACTGGTACCGCGGCGAGGACCCGGTCACCCTGACGCTGCCCGGCGGCGGGCGGGCCACCGGCTCGGGAGTGCTGCATCGCGGGGACACGGCCGTCCCCGAAGAGCGGTCGATGATCTCCGACGGCACCTCGTTCTGGGTGTGGAGCTGGGACGGGTCCGACCACTCCACCGCCGACTGGTACGAGTACGACCCGGTCACCGGGCAGGAGGGCAGGCGGGGCGGTCCCGCCTTCTTCGCCGACGCGCTCCGCGACGCTCCGGCCGGCAGCACGTTCCATGCGGGCTGGCTGCTGCCCGCGCCCTCGGACGAGGTCACCCCCGTCGGCGCGCCCACGGGCGGGCTGTTCGGCTGGCGCGTGGTGCGGCTGCCCGACGGGTCGATGCGCGGTCAGGACGTCGCCGGCCGTACGGTCACCTTGCCGCCGGACGCCGGCAATCCGGTGCGCGCCCTGACGTTCCCCGGGGACGACCGGCCGCGGGCCATCGTGAAGGGGAGCTACCGGCTCAGCCTGGTCGACCCGGACGGTGTCGTCACGGCCTGGGCCAGGACGGACGACGCCCCCGGCCACTTCGCCAAGGGCAGCCTCATCCTGCCGCCGCTGCGCTACTGGTACTGCCTGCGCCCCAGGGATCCGCAGGGCTCCGTGGCCCTGCGCGGCCTGGACGTGGACACCGCGGCGGCCCTGCTGGCGGTCGGCGCGGACGAAGACCTGGAGGCGCGGGTACGCACGCTGCTGCCCCAGGTGAGCCATGACGCGCTCGTGGCCGGCATCGCCGGGGTCGTGCGCTTCGCCCTGACCCAGGTGAGCGTGCTGGACGCCGTCGCGGCCAGACTCTCCGAGGCGCTGGCCGGCGGCCACCGGGAGGAGGCGCCGGCCGGTCCCGCGGACCAACTGCTCGACCAGGCGCTCAGCGGGCTCGGCAGGTCCGGCGGATACTCGTGGCTGCTGCACCTCGACGGCTCGTACCAGCAGATCCGGGCGATCGGCCGAGGGCTGGCGTCGGGGTCTGGTCTTGAAGGGTCGGGCTCATCGGGGTCGGGTTCATCGGGGTTGGGCCGCACTCACCTCGACCGGCCGGGACTGCCGGAGGCGGGCCTGCGCTGGGACGCCTTGCTCGACGACACCGCCGCCCTGGCGTTCCGAGCCGGGTCGGAGTCGACCGAGGAGGAACACCGCGCCACGCTGCACGGGCTACTCCACGAACTCCACCACCTCGGTCTGCCTGTCACGGCCGACCCGTCCCGCTGGCGGCGGATGTCACTGCACCTCGACAAGCGCTACCTCACCAAGCCCGACGGCAATTGGCGCGACGGCAACTGGCTCGGGACCCTGCCCCTGGACGACGGCGCGTTCCTCGCCTTCATGAACGCGGACTCCCGGGAAGACTCCGGCTGCCTGTGGACGGTGCTGTTCCACGACCCGGCCGGCCGGTTCGACGTCCCCCACCCGTACACCGTCCGGTCCTCGGAGCCGGTCGGCGCGCCTCGCGAGGCGGGCTGGCTGGAGGCGTTCTTCACCGAACTGGCGGCGCGCGGACCGGCGCCCTGGCGAGCCGAGGCGGCCGAGGAGTTCGCCCGGCTCACCGGCGTCTCCCCGACGATCGCCCGGCTCATCGTGGCGGGCCTGCCGTCCGTGGACACGCACGAGCGGAACTTCCTCACCAAGGAGGCGCGCACCGCGCTCGGCGTGAAGCTGGCCGATGCCGCCGTCGCCAGGGACGAGCTGCGCAAGATGGACGGCGACATCCGGCGAGCGGTCGTCGCGGCGCTCCTGCCCGCCGACCCGGCCCGGCTCTGGACGGACGGTCCGGACGTGGCCGCCGCGGCGGCGGTGTGGGACGACAAGGTCGGGCCGCAGGCGGCCATTCCCGAATGGCTGCTGGCGGAGACGTCCCGCGCGGTGCACACCGGCTGGGATGCGAGCCGGGCGCTGCGCATGCTCATCGACCCGGCCGCCGCGCCGGAGCTGAGCCGCGACCTGGCCTGGGCCGTACGCGGCGACCGGGTCAGGCCCGTCGACGACAACGCCACCGGGTTCACCGCGAACGTGCTGTTCATGGCGGTCGCCACCGCGGGGTGGCTGGCGTACCGGCTGCCCGCCGGAGACCCGATCCGGGCCGCGCTGCCGGTGGCGCTGGCCGAGGTCCGCGCCCGGCTGGCCAACCCGGACCTGATGCTCGACCTCGACCGCTATGTCAACCTGCCCGCGTTCAGGAAGGCCGCCGGAGCCCCGACCGAGACCGGTCAGGGCTACGAGAGGTACGGCGCCCTCATCATGCCCACCCATGATGACCGCCCCTCTCCGGCCATCCGCACCGCGTTGCTGGACGCGGCAGGCGAAGACCCCTACCTGCGCGCCCTGCTCGGGTCCGAGGCGCCGTTCGTCGCCGAGATCGCGTTGCGGATCGCCCGCGACCCGAGGTTCACCGCGCTGCTCGCCGATCCGGGCGATCCGGCGCAGGGGGAGCGGGACGCGGACGGCACGTGGTGGCCGCAGGATCCCACCAGGTCCGTACCCGACCTGGTCGTCGAGGTGGCGAAGGAGCACGGGCTCGGCGAGGACGCCGCGGCCACGTACCTGATGCTGCTGGCCCTGCCCGATCCCACCGACCGCAACATGGCCCGGTGGACGGGCTGGAAGCCCGCCCGGCTCAAGGCGGCCCGCGCCGAGCTGGCCGGCAGCGGCCTCGTCATCGAGGCCAGCCGGAGCCGGGCGGCGCGCACGCTGTTCCTGCCCGGCGGCTGGACGGAGCAGTCGTCGCCGCGCCTGCCGGTGGAGCAGTGGAAGCTGGCCCTGTACGACCTGGCCGGCCACTACAGCACGCCGATCGTGCCGATCCAGCCCGTCGCCGACCTGTACGCCAGGGCGTGGCAGCGGGTGCGGGACGGCGACGTTCCCCGGTTCGAGCAACTCCAGGTCAAGCGCGGACGGCGACGCTGAGCCCGCCTCACCCCGATTCTCTTAAGGACTTCACTTCATGACCCTGACCGAAGACCGGGCTCCGGCCCGGCAGGTAATCTCCGCCGAAGAGCGATACGCCGACGAGCTCGCCTTCCTCGCCGCCCACGACACCGGGCCGCGCCCGCCCGGCTGGGCGCTGACCCCGCGCGCCGTGGTGACCTTCATCTGCGGCAGCGGCGACGAGACGCTGGTGGGGCCCGCCTCCCGGATGAAGGTGGCCGCCAAGTTCGTCGGCGAACGCGCCCTCGTCGAACGCTGCGTGGTGACCCTCGCCGGCGAACGCGGCCTGCTGCTGGTCGGCGAGCCCGGCACCGCCAAGTCGATGCTGTCCGAGCTGCTGGCCGCCGCCGTGTGCGGCACCAGCGCGCTCACCGTCCAGGGCACCGCGGGAACGACCGAGGACGCCTTCCGCTACGGCTGGAACTACGCCCTCCTCCTCGCCCAGGGCCCCAGCTCCGCCGCGCTGGTGGACTCGCCGGTGCTCACCGCCATGCGGTCCGGCCGCGTCGCCCGGGTGGAGGAGATCACCCGCTGCCTGCCCGAGGTACAGGACGCCCTGGTATCCATCCTGTCCGACCGGCGGGTCAGCGTTCCGGAACTGGCCGGCACCGAAGAAGCCCAGGTGGCGGCCTCACCCGGGTTCACGGTGATCGCCACGGCCAACCTGCGCGACCGCGGCGTCTCGGAGATGTCGGCCGCCCTGAAGCGCCGGTTCAACTTCGAGACCGTCGACCCCATCTCCGACGCCGAGGCGGAGACCGCCCTGGTACGCCACCAGGCCACCGCCGTCGTCCAGCGGGCCGGCGCCGCCTTCGGCGTGGACGACGCCGTGCTCGACGCGCTGGTCACCGTCTTCCGCGACCTGCGCTCCGGGCGCTCGGCCGAGGGCTGGGACGTCGAACGGCCCGGCACGGTCATGTCCACCGCCGAAGCCGTGCAGGTCGCCGCCTCGCTGGGGGTGGCGGCGGCGTACCTGCCCAGTGGCGACGTCCTTGACCTGGTGCCGGGGCATCTGCTCGGCGTGGTGCGCAAGGACGATCCGGCGGACCACGGGCGGCTCCTGGGGTACTGGGACGGGCCGGTGCGGCGCCGCGCCGAGGACGGCTCCGCCATGTGGCGCCGGCTCTGGGACCTGCGGGAGAACCTCCGTTGACCACTCAGAACATCGACCCGCCCACGCGCGCCGCCCGGTCTGTGGGGTCGGCTCAGTCCGCGGGGTCTGTTCAGCCGCCTCTGGGGTCGGCTCAGCCCGTGAGGTCTGTTCAGCCGTCCGTGGGATCGGCTCAGTCGGTGCGGCCCGTTCAGTCGGCTGCGGGGCCGGCCCAAGTCGGCCGGTCTGCGGGGTCCGTTCAGGCCGCGCGGTCCGCGCAGGATGTCGGCGACGACTGGGAGGCTGATCCCAGGCACGCGGTCGCCGCGCTGGCCTCCTCCGCGCGGCCGTACCTGCTGGGAGTCCGTCACCACAGCCCCGCGCTGGCCGTCGCGCTGCCCGCGCTGCTGGACGCCGCCGACGCCGAGGTGGTCTGCGTCGAGCTGCCTGCGGACTTCCAGCAGTGGCTGGTGCACCTGGCCGACCCCGGGACCATCGCACCGGTCGCCCTCGCGGGCGCTCGTGGCGACGGTGGGCTGGGCTTCTACCCGTTCGCGGACTTCTCACCGGAGCTGGTGGCCATTCGGTGGGCCTGGAAACGCGGCGCGGAAGTCCTGTGCTGCGACCTCCCACTGTCAGACCCCGGCTGGCACACCACCGACCCAGCCCCACCAGCGGATCCGGCCGAGGACGCCGGTACGTTGCCGGGGGTGTCGGCGGGTGGGGCAGCATCGCGGGGGAGGTCCTTCGCCGAGGCGTTGAGCGCAGCGGGGACCGGTCGCGAGGGGGACGACATGTGGGACCGGGCCGTGGAGGTCCTCGCGCCCGGATGCGAACCCGAAGCGGTCCGCCGCGCCGCCCTCGGCGTCGGCTGGGCGTTGCGCCGAGACGCCGCAGCGGCAGGCGGCGTACCGGCAATGGACCTGGCCCGCGAGGCGCACATGCGCCGCGTCATCACAGGGGCGGCGGCCAACGGGCGGCGAGTCGTGGCAGTGGTCGGCGCCTTCCACGCACCCGCGCTGATCGTGCCCGACGCGGACGGCACCACCGGTCCGTCGAAGGGCGACGACGATGTCGCCTTGCCCGAGAGCGACGGGACCACCGGTTCGTCCCAGGGCGACGACAATGTCGCCTCGTCCGAGAGCGACGGGACCGCCGCTCCGTCTCCGGATGATGGCGTCACCAGTCCGTTCGCGGATGACGGTTCGTCGTCGGTTACTTCGCTCGTCCCGTACGCCTTCGACCTGCTCGACTCCCGGTCCGGCTACCCGGCGGGCATCCGCGACCCGCGCTGGCAGCAGGCGGTGTTCACGGCGGGCGGCGAGCCCGAGCGGGTCAGGGACGGCGCCGCCCGCGCCATC
Organism: Nonomuraea sp. NEAU-A123; assembly: GCF_018603905.1. GTDB lineage: Bacteria > Actinomycetota > Actinomycetes > Streptosporangiales > Streptosporangiaceae > Nonomuraea. Next base: position 121,971 of record NZ_JAHFZZ010000018.1, on the reverse strand, counting down.
ACCGACTTGTGCCGGGAGCTCCGCGCGGCCGGGCACACCGCGGGCACCGGCGAGGCCATCGAGACGTTGCGGCTCGCCTGCGACCTGGCCCGGCTGCGCGGCCTGCCCGCCCCCGGGCGGGGTGAGCTGCTGGAGGCCGTGACGACCGTGCTCGGCCAGGGCGAACCCCTGGGCCGGGGACGGGCCTTGGCCAAGGCGCTCGACACCGTGTTCGTCGGCACCGAACGCGGCCGGACCGCGCCGGGCACGCCACGTTCCGGGCTCGGGCCCGCAGTCGAGGCGGATCTCGCCGCGCTCCGGCTCCCGTGCCCGGACGATCCCGAACGCCGTGAAGTACGCCTCGACCCGCTCCGCTCCGACCTGGACGCGCGCCGTGAGGTACTCCTGAAGCGCCTGCTGGTCTGCGGCGTCGGCTACGGCGAGCCGATCGAGGTGGTGGGTACGGGCGATGCCACCGCGCTCACCACCAGGTGGCGGCTGGCCTGGACCCCGGCGGTCCCGGCCCTGCTCGACCTGGCGGGCGTACGCGGCGTGACCCTCGCCCAGGCGGCGGCCGGAACGTTGCGTGAGACCTTCCGCCGCGAGTCCGCGGAAGGTGGGCCCACCTGCGGCCTGATCCTCGGCGGCCTGCGTGCCGCGGCCGGTTGCGACCTGCCCGACCTGGTCGCGGACCGCCTCGCCGACGCCGCTGTCACGCTGCCCGCCACCGCCACGCTCACCGAACTGCTCGATGCCCTCGACCTGCTGGAGGCGCTGCGCCGCCGGCATCTCCCCGGCACCACCCCGGAAGGCCGCGAGCACGCCGCCGAACTGGCCGGCACCCTGCTGGAGGCCGCGGTCCGCGCCCTGCCCGGCCTGGCCGGCAGCGACCAGCCGGAGGACGCGGTCGCCCTGGTCGCCCTCGCCTCCCGGGTCGGCGAAGAGCGCCTCGGGCTGCGGATGGACGACGCCCTGGCGGTGCTCGCGCGTGCGGCGTCACCGCTCATCCAGGGTGCGGCCCTGGCCGCCCGCGTACTGCTCGACCTGGACGGTCCCGATTCGCTCGGCGATCGGGCCGCCGGCTGGGTCGACACCGCCACCGGCCCCGACAGCCGCCTCCGCCTGAGCCGCCTGCTGACCGGCGTGCTCACGGCCGCCGGGCCGCTGCTCCAGTCGGCACCGGCGGCGCTCGACCCGCTCATGGACCGTGTCGACGGTCTGGCCGACAAGGAGTTCCTCGACCGGCTGCCGGCGTTGCGCGGCGGGTTCGACACGCTCAGCCCGGCCGGTCGTAGCCGGCTGCTGGGGGCCGTGTCCGAACGGCTTGGAGACCGGCTCGACCTGGCGCTGGACGCTCCGCCCGCGCTCCTCGCCCTCTGGACCGCCGCCGACTCCGCCGGTCTGGACGCTTTGCGCGCACTCCGGCTTCCCATTCCCGCTCTGACCGCCTCCGGCGATCCGGAGGGACGGGAAGTCGATGCGGCTCGTACCGATGGCCGGGCCCTGCCGGACGAGGAAGCTCGCACTGAGCGCCGATCCTCGCCGGACGGGGAGGGTACCGAGCGCCGATCCCTGCCCGATGGGGAGGGTACCGAGCGGCGATCCCTGCCCGATGGGGAGGCGGACGCAGGACTCCCCGAGCATCGGTCCCCGCTGGACGGGGACGCGGACGCGGCTCGTACTGAGCGCCGGTCCGAGCTGGGCGGCAACGGTCGTGTCGAGCGGAGGCTGATGCCGGCTGACCGGTGGCGGTTGCTGCTCGGGCGGGAGTCAGAGCGGCTTCCGGCCGATGCCCGTGCCTACGCGCGAGCCCTTGACGAGCTGTACGGATCGGGGCGCGGGGAAGGCGCCAACGACTTCGGCACGGGAGGCGACGCCGGTGGCCGGGAGGCCCCCTTCCCCACCGCCCGTGAGTGGGGTGAGGAGCTGGAGGCCCTCTTCGGGACCGAGGTACGCGAGGAGGTGCTGGCCCGGGCCGCCGATGCCGGCCGGATCGACGTGCTCAGCGAGCTCGATCCCGCCTCGGTGCGGCCATCCGTCGAGCTGCTGACCTCCGTACTGTCCCTTGCCGGTGGCCTGCCGGAGCAGCAGGTCGCCAAGCTGCGGCCGCTCGTACGCCGCCTGGTGGAGGAGCTGACCCGGGAGCTGGCGACCCGGATGCGGCCCGCCATGACCGGGCTGGCGACCCCGCGTCCGACTCGCCGTCCGGGTGGGCGGCTCGACCTGCCGCGTACCCTGCGCGCCAACCTGTCGCACACGCGCCGCCTCGACGACGGCCGGCTCGTGGTGGTCCCGGAACGGCCGGTGTTCAGCACCAGGTCCCGGCAGGAGGCCGACTGGCGGCTGATCCTGGTGGTCGACGTCTCCGGGTCGATGGAGGCGTCGGTGGTCTGGTCCGCTCTGACGGCCGCCGTCCTGGCGGGCGTGCCGACGCTGTCCACCCACTTCCTGTCGTTCTCCACGCAGGTGATCGATCTGACGGATCGGGTGACCGATCCACTGTCCCTGCTGCTGGAGGTACGGGTCGGCGGTGGTACGCACATCGCCGCGGGCCTCGCTCAGGCCCGGTCGCTGGTCACGGTGCCGAGTCGTACGCTCGTCGTGGTCGTCAGCGACTTCGAGGAGGGTTACCCGATCGGGGGCCTGCTCGGTGAGGTACGGGCTCTGGCCGGGTCCGGTGTTCACCTGTTGGGGTGTGCGGCCTTGGACGACAGCGGCGTACCCCGTTACTCGATCCCCGTCGCCCAGCAGCTCGTCGCGGCCGGCATGCCCGTCGCCGCCCTCAGCCCGCTCGCCCTCGCCCGATGGGTCGGCGACCGCCTCCGGGGAGAAAACCGATGAATTCCCCCACCATTACCTTTGTCTCCTCGGCTGCCGGGCAACTGCCGCCGGTGGCGCCGCAGGTGGTCGCCGCCGCCGTCGAGGGCCTCACGTCCCGGCTGCGTAAGAAGCTGGACGCGGCGATCGAGCAGTACGCCGCCGTGCCCGTTGCCGTCGACGACGAGGGCATCCGGATCAGCTGTGGCGAGGACGCGGTGGTCACGCTCTCGCCGGGGCCGTCCGGTGCGATCGTCGACGACGGCCAGGCGCGGTGCAGTTGCCTTCTGGCACCACGGTGTCTGCACCGTGCGGCCGTACTGAGTGCCTGCCCGGTAGCGGATCCGGAGCCCATCGGCACCGCCGGAAGCTCCGGTGCAGGTGATGACCCACTCGGCGCCGATGCGGTCGCAGGGTTCGCGCCTGACGGGGCGGTCACCGACCCGGCTGCCGCGCTAGGGACTGCGGGGTCTGGCAACGCCCAGGCGACGCGCACGGGGTCACGTGCCACCCAGGCCACAGGGGAGGACACCGCCAAGGGCGCAGCCCCGGATGGCGCGCAGGCGGCTGCCGGGCCGGGTGCCGGGCAGGCGGCGACTGCCGGGACAGGTGCCGGGCAGGCGGCGACTGCCGGACAGGCGGTTACCGCGGGGTCGGGTGCCGCGCAGGCGCCGGGTGTCGCGCAAGTGGCGGCGGCGGCGAGTCTGTGGCGCGCCGCCGCGGCCATCCTGGCGACCGGGGCGCCCGCGGCTGGTGCGGTGCCTCAGGCCGAGCTGCTCAGGGCCGCGCATACGGCCAGGCTGGCCGGGTTGCCCAAGGCCGAGGCCGCTGCTCTGCGGGTGGTACGCGGGCTGCGCGCGGCTCGGGCTCGCCACGACGGGCATCGCCTCGCCGACCTGGTGTCCGCCCTTCGCGAGCTCCTGCTCACCGCGGGGCGGCTGGCCGGGGCCGATCCCGATCCCTCGCTGGTCGGCAGCGTGCGGCGGAGCTATCAGCCGGGTGGGAGCCTGCGGGTGTACGGCGTCTTCCGGGAGCCGGTGATCAGTGCCACCGGTTACGGCGGCGTTGTCACCCACCTGGTCACTGACGATGGCCGGTGGTTCTCGGTGGCCGATGTGAAGCCGGGCGGTCCGGCCCGTGCTCGTGGAGCCGCCACCGCGCCCGTCTCCATCGGCCCCGCCATGCTGAACCACGCGCAGCTGGCGCGGGCTGGGCTGCTGATCACCGGGGCGACGGTCTCGCCTGATGGGCGTCTGGGGGCGGGCGGCGGCGTGCGGGCCACCCCGGTCTCGGGGATGTCGTGGACGGCGGGGCCGATGGCGGCACTGTTCGCCCGCCCGCTGGCTGAGGCGGTCGGTCCCCGGCTCTCCGGGCACGCCTGGAGCGAGTCGGACACAGAGGACAAGGCTCGCGAACCTGTTGGATGCGACCTGGTGATCGTCGGCGCCGCAGGCGACCACGTACTCGCCCGCGAGCTGCTACCCGCACACGACCAGCCGGACATCCTCGGACGGCAGCCAGCGGAGCAGACCCCGGTACGCCCGGTCGGCCCGCTGATCCGGCTCGTTCCGGCAGCCCATCACCCCGACCTGGCTCACGTCGCCAACCTGCAGCGGCTCGCGTCCCGGCCCGGTCTGGTGGTGCGGGTGGTGGGCAGGGTGGATCCCGATCGGGCGGCCACCCTGCGTCCGCTGGCGGTGGGGCCGGTGCCGGGAGCCGAGGCGACGCTGCGGCTTCCCGCCGAATGGCAGGACCGGGTCGATCTCGGGTACGACCGTCTGCAGGGCTCCCACCTCCCGCCGCCGGAGGCGTGCCTGCCCGGGCAGACGGAGGTCGGGGCCGAGGTGGACCCGGTGGCGAGCGCACCGCTCTGGCGGGTCCGCCGGCTGGTCGAGCTGGCCGTCTCCGGCGGGCGGCGGGCGGTCGCCGAATCGGCGCGCAACGGCGACTCGCACGCTCCGCTGCGCCGGGCCGGGTTCCGGACCGCCGCCGAGCTGGCCGCCACACTCACCGCCGAGGCCGACCGCAGGACACGTGACGTGTTCGGCCGGTTGGCGGACTCCGGCCCCGACCGGTACGCGTGGGCGTGGCTGGCCGCGGCGACCCACCTCGCGGCCACGGAACGAGCCATGATCCAGTCCTCCTGGCAGGCGGACCATCTCCTGTGAAGGGCGACTCTCCGTGAAGGGCGGGCCCCCTAAAGGGTAGGTCCGGCTGATCGGCCGGCAAGTCCGTGTACTGCCGCACGTCAACGAGCTCACCGTGTTCGCTGACAAGACCGAGGTGGTCGGCCACGAACGGCTGATCGCCGTGAACGTCTCCCGCCTTGAGCTGGACCGTTGTTCAGCGGTGCCGGTCCGCAAGGCGTGGAGCCTTACCCAGGCGATCATTGGGGCCCCGCTGATTCGGCGGGGGTGCCGATCACGGCCACGAAGACCCGCTCACTTACACCGGGCCAGATGGGTTCGCTGCGGCCGGCTCCGTCGCAGACGGGAGCATGGAGCGGATGCAGGGATCGGCGGGGTTGACGCCGACCGCGTGAATGTGGACGCGGACCTGCCCGGAGCCAGGGCCGGAGACTGCTGTACGGGTCTCCGGCTGCGCTGAGGCTGGGTCAGGTCGGGAAGATCTGGCGGCGGGCGTGGTCCAGGAGGGTCTTCCTGGGCGGGGCGGAGGTGACGAAGCGGGAGGTGCTGGGGGTGCTGGTCATGGCGTCCTTCTCGCAGGTCAGTGCGCGGTCGTGCGCGGATGGTGCACCCAGGCGTGCGGGTCGGGGGCACGGCCGGTCTGTACGGCCAGGAGCTCCTTGCGTAACCGGAGGGTGAGGGGACCGGGCTGGCCGTCGGCCATCTGCCAGGCGGTGGTGCGTGTGCGGGCCCGGCCGACGGGGGTGATGACAGCGGCGGTGCCGCAGGCGAAGACCTCGGTGATCGAGCCGTCCGCTGCGCCCGTTTGCCACTCCTCCAGACTGATGCGGCTCTCGCTGACGGGGTGGCCGAGGTCGCGGGCAAGGGTGAGGACGCAGTCGCGGGTGATCCCGGGCAGCAGCGAGCCGGTGAGGGCCGGGGTGGTGATTTCGGCGGCAGGGCCGTGGCCGCGTACCAAGAAGAGGTTCATGGCGCCCACTTCCTCGATCCAGCGCCGCTCGATCGCATCGAGCCAGACCACCTGGGCGCAGCCGTGCTCGGCAGCGTCATTCTGGGCGAGGAAGGCGGCGGCGTAGTTCCCGGCGAACTTGGCGGCGCCGGTGCCGCCCGGGGCGGCCCGTACATAGTCCTCGGCGATCCACACCGACAGGGGTCTGATGCCTTCGGGGAAGTACGATCCGGCCGGGGAGGCGATGAGCAGGAACAGGTACTCGGTCGAGGGCCGGACACTGAGCGTGCTCTCGGTGGCGAACATCAGCGGCCGCAGATACAGAGAGTGCTCAGCGGCGTCGGGAACCCAGCACCGATCCTGACTCACGAGCAGCTCGCATGCCTTCATGAACAGCTCGACGGGTAGTTCCGGCATGGCCATCCGGCGGGCGCTCGCCTGGAAGCGGTGCGCGTTGGCCTCGGGCCGGAACAGCGCGACCGCACCGTCCGGCTGCCGATACGCCTTGAGCCCCTCGAAGATGGACTGGCCGTAGTGCAGTCCCGTGGCGGCCGGGTCGATGGTCAGCGGGGCGTATGGGCCCAGGGCAGCGTCATGCCAGCCCGCCTCGCCGTTCCACTGGATGGTGACCATGTGATCTGTCGTGTACCGGCCGAAGCCGGGCGCGGCCAGAATCTGCTGCCGCTCGGCGTCAGGACGCAGGTGAGGATGCGGTTTGATGGTGAACTGAGGGAGCGTGAGGGGCATCGAGGTTTCCCTAAAGGCGAGTGCTCACTGTGGTGCGCGGTCAGCGGGTGCGGAACGGGCTTCGGAGGACTGGCTACGAGCCAGGGGTGCGGGCCGTCGAGGAGCCTGCGCAGGGCGCGGCGGAACTCGGTGAAGAACCGCGCGCATGTCTCGGCGGTGGTGCAGCCCAGTAACAGGCAGGGGTCGAGATCTTCCAGAACCATGAGCAAGCAACTGCCCGTCGCCCGTGCGTACAGCGTAGACCCACTGGATGCCGGGGTGAATGGCGTCGACGGGGCCGACCTCAGTTCGTTGGTCAGGTGTGGGCAGTCGCATGGCGGTCGCGCTGTACTGGTGATCGCGAGTTGACCTCGAGCTCGGTTGAGGTTGCATGCTGGGGACGACATCAGCCGAACAGGGAGAACAACGTGCGCGCGGTGTGGTTGAAGGAGTTCGGCAGGCCCGAGGTGCTCGTACCTGGAGATGCCCCCGACCCGGTCCCGGAGCCTGGGCAGGTGTTGATCGACGTCGCCTACGCCAACATCACCTTTGTGGAGACCCAGTTCCGGTCGGGCGCGCCCTCGCCGTTCAAGCGGAAACTGCCGATGATCCCGGGCAACGGCGTCGGGGGCATCGTCACGGCGGTCGGCGAGGGCGTCGACTCCGACCTGGTCAGCCGTCGGGTGGTGACCTCCACGGGCGGCTCCGGCGGTTATGCCGAACGGGCTGCGGTGGACGTGTCCGGGCTCTACACCGTCCCTGACGGCCTCGAATTGGACGACGCGGTCGCGATCTTGGCCGACGGGCGTACCGCGACCATGATGATCCGGGCGACCGAACCGCAGCCCGGGGAACGGGTTCTGGTCGAGGCCGCGGCCGGCGGCGTGGGCTCGCTCCTCGTTCAGCTGGCCAAGTCGGCGGGTGCCACCGTCGTCGGGGCTGCCGGGGGTTCGCGCAAAACCGGCGTGGCCCGCGACTTGGGCGCCGACGAGGTGGTCGACTACACGGCTCCGGGTTGGTCCGACGGGGTCGCCCCCGTCGACGTCGTCCTCGACGGGGTCGGCGGCGACATCGCCCGAGCCGCCTTCGAACTGCTCGGTCAAGGCGGCCGGATGGTCAGCTTCGGGCTGGCGAGCGGAGAGTGGGCCGGCATCGAGGAGGAGGCCGCTGTCGCGCGCGGCGTCACGCTCGTCCAGGCGAAGCCCACCCCGGAGACGATGCGCGAGTACACCGAGAGCGCCCTCGCCGAGGCCGCTGCCGGACGGCTGCGGCCGCTGATCGGTCAGCGCTTCCCCCTCGAGTGGGCCGCCGCCGCGCACGCCGCCATCGAGTCGCGCGCGAGCGTCGGCAAGACCCTGCTCGAAGTGCGCTGACGGTCCAGCCGGTCGCGCGGGCCCACCGCGTCGATGATCACGTCCAGCGCATCCTGGTCGGGCCGGCGGCCGGCGAGGTCGAGGGGCACGACGCGGGCGGCGCCTTCTGCCGATGAGCAGGAACGCGCTTTGCCGTCAGTACGGACGGGATGATGCCGGAGACGAGATCAGCTGTTGGCGGGTTGTCACCACCGACGGTCCGGCGACGACGCGTTCTCGCTGCTGCGAACCACAGCCGTCGATGCAGTCCGCTATCGTGCCGCTGACCGGCCCCGGACCAGCGGTGGACGCGAACCTGCTGGCGGCCCTGGCCGCGGCCTGCCGCGCCCACGAGGGAATCCGCTTCGGCTACCAGAAACGCACCCGCCGCGCCGAGCCCTACAGCCTGGTCCACATCGGCCGCCGCTGGTACCTGCTGGCCTTCGACCTGGACCGCGACGATTGGCGCACCTTCCGCGTCGACCGTATCGACGCCCCGCCACAGCCCGGCCCGCGTTTCACTCCACGGCCGGCACCGGCGGAAGACCTCCGGGCTTTCATGACTGACACGTTGTCCTCGGCGCCGTACCGATTCCAGGCGAAGATCCTGTTCCGCGCGCCGATCGACGTGGTCGCCGAACCTGGCAGCACGTCTGACCCGCGCCGGCGAAGAGCCGGGTGATCGACCCACCAGGAGCACGTCCCCTTGCCCTTGACGTGCGGGTCAAGGGTTAAGGTCGCGACGCCCTTTTGCCGAACATCTGAGGAGCGCAACGTGCCGACCCTGCCGCGAACGTCAAGAGAAGTCCAGCTCGCCACCGTGCCCGACGGGCTGCCCAAGCCAGAGCATTTCGTGGTCGCCGAGGTCCCCCTGCCGGCGCCAGAGGACGGCCAGGTGGTGGTCCGCAATCGTTTCTTCCACGTCTTCGCCGCCCTTCGCACGCTGATCGGCGGGAGTGTGAAGGGCGCGCCCATGCCGCCGCTGCGCCCCGGTGACACGCTGCTCGGGCCCGCGGTCGGAGAGGTCGTGTCGGCCGCCGGGGACAGCGGGCCGCAGGTCGGCGACCTGGTCTCACACTGGCTGGGCTGGCGCGAGTACGCGGTCGTGCCGGTCGGCCAGGTCAGGCCCTTGGGTGACGTGCTGCCAGACCCCGTCGCGCACCTGGGCCAGGGCGGTCTCGCCTACGCGGCGCTGACCAGGGATGCCGAGGTCAGGCCGGGGGACACGGTGTTCGTCTCGGGCGCCGCGGGCGGGGTCGGATCGCTCGCCGGGCAGATCGCCCGCCTGCTCGGCGCCGGTCAGGTGATCGGCAGCACCAGTTCGCGGGAGAAGGCCGATCGGCTGATCTCTGAGCTCGGGTACGACGCGGCCGTGATCCGCGGTGCGGCGCCCATCGAGGAGCAGCTCGCGAAGTCCGCCCCGGACGGCATCGACGTCTACCTGGACAACGTCGGCGGCGAACAGCTCCAGGCGGCGGTTGCCGCAGCCCGTCCCGGCGCCCGGTTCGTCCTGGTCGGCGCGCTGTCCGGGCAGATGTCACCCCGCGGGACGGGTGGGACGGCGCCGGTCGAACTCGACACCTACCAGCTCATCCTCAAGCGCATCTCGATAGAGGCTTTCCAGGGCTTCGACGAGCAGGCGCGATCCCAGTGGCTTGAACGCTTCGGCGGCTGGCTGCGCGCGGGCGACATCACGTTCCCGTACGTCCGGATCGCGGGCATCGATGACGCGCCGCGGGCGTTGCAGGAAATGCTCGAAGGACGTCATTTCGGGACGGTCATCGTCGAACTGTAGGGCTTCTGGAGGATCGATGCGCATCGGCGACGCGGCAGCAGCGGCGGGCACCACGCCCCGGGCACTGCGGTTCTACGAGCAGCGCGGGCTGCTGACCGCGCCCCCGCGCACGGCGACCGGGCAGCGCGAGTACGGGCCGCGCGAGGTGGCCCGCGTGCGCATCATCCGCGAGCTGCTGTCGCTCGGTCTGACCATCGAGGACGTACGTGGCTGCGCCGATCGCCTGTACCTGCTGGACGGAGACACGCTGCCGCCACGCGGCGGCCCCGGCTGTTCCACGACGAGCGGCGTGGTGGAGCGCAGGCTCGCCACCCTCGACGCGGAGATCGCCCGCCTGTCCCGGCTCCGCGAACAACTCGCCGCGCGGGCCGGGGTGAAGGAGAACGCGAAGACCTCATAAGCGTGGGTGCGGGTCTACGCCATATTGCTCGCTGTGACGTGCAGTAATGCGCCGACCGTCAGTCCTCGAAATGAATGAATGGCCGGTAAGGCGCCTCATATCCGTGAGGCGCCGCCCGGATCGAGGAGAACCACGATGACCAGAACCATCCGTCGCTTCGGGCACTCTGCGGTAATCGCCGGCGCGTCACTCGTCCTCATGAGCAGCCCAGGCCTCCTCGCGCAGTCGGCGCTGGCGGCGACCCCACCGCCCATCATGGAGGACTGCTTCGGCGCCCCCATCAGCACCTTTGTCGTGCCGCTGTTCGTCCCACCCGGTGGTGCCGCCTTCGTCGGCACGAGCCGTGCCGACCTGATCATCGGTACGGATGGACCCGACCGCATCTTCGGCGACGCGGGGAACGACAGGATATGCGGCGGAGACGGCGAGGACTATATCGAGGGCGGAAGGGGAGACGACCTCGTTCACGGTGAAGGTCACAGACGAGAAATACACGGCGGAGAGGGGAACGACACGGTCTACGGCGGCCTCAATCCGCCCGGCGGATTTCATGAAGCACTCTACGGAGAAGAAGGCGCCGACTATCTGATCGGCGGTACCGGGCCGGACATATTGGTGTGCGCGACATTCCCTGATCTGCCGCAAGTCGGCGACTTCGTCGATGGCGGAACGGGAATGGGCAACGGCGCGCCGGAAGACGACTCCTTCCTGCCGTCGAGCGGCTGCGACTCTGCGGCGAATATTCCATGATGCGCGCCGGGGCGGGCTATACCCGCAGGCGCATGGCGGAGTCGGCTGAACGGACGAAGCCCAGCGAACGGTAGAGCGGCTCGCCCTCGGGGGAGGCGAGCAGGTCGATCGTCCCGATGCCACGGTCGCGATACCAGGCGAGCAGCGCCGTCATGCAACTCCGGGAATAGCCGCGCCGACGGTGAGCCGGATCGGTCGCGACATTGAAGACGTATCCGATCTCGCCGCTGGGATTGACCGGCCCCGGAAGCCGGCGCTCGACGGTGCCCACCGCACAGGCGGCCAGCAGGCTCGGCCGCTCCGGCTCGCTCGGCCGATCTGGCCGATCTGGCTGGTCCGGCTGGTCCACGACGAAGGCGATCAGCGTGGGGTGCGGCTCGGCCAGTCGCTCGCGGAGCGTCGCGTCCGCGGCCTCCTGCCAGCCGTCCCCGGCCCCTTCGTGCCTCGCCAGGTCGGTCATCAACACTCCGCGCAAGCGGACCAGCTCCGCGGCATCCGCCGCGGTCGCCCTGCGTGCCTCGTTCATCGGCCAGAGCCTAGCCACCGCCCACATCCGCCGGCGGTTCGCGACCGCCCTGGACGACACCATCCACCGCGTGGTCATCCGCGGCCCGCCCGACCCGGGCTCCGAGCAGTGCTTCATCGCCGCAGCCCGCCCCCTGGCCACCTCGACCCCGTTCTTGACTGATCTGTACAAAAGCCGCTAGCTTCAGCTCATGGGCAGACCCCGCGAGTTCAGCGATCAGGCCGTCCTGGACGCCGCGATGGAGGTGTTCTGGGAGAAGGGCTACGAGGCGGCCACCACCCAGGACCTGTGCGCGCGCACCGGGCTCGGTCGCGGCAGCCTCTACAACGCGTTCGGCAGCAAGCACCGCCTGTACGAGGAGGCCATCCGCCGGTACGCCGCGACCCGGGCCGATGCCCAGCTGGCCATGCTGGCGGACCCGGAAGCCGGGCCGGTGCGGGAGCGGCTGCGGGCGATGATGCTGGGCGTCATCGACGCCGACCTGGCCGACCCCGGCCGGCGCGGCTGCCTGGCGCTGAACGCCGCCACCGAGCAGAGCGGGCGCACCGAGGACGTCGCGGCGCTGGTGCGGCGGCAGTTCGTGAACCTGGAGCAGGCGATCTGCCACCTGGTGACGATCGGCCAGGGCACGGGTGAGCTGCCCGCCGGCCGGCCGCCGCTCCAGGTGGCGCGTACGTTCCAGAGCGCGTACTACGGCCTGCGCGTGCTCGCGAAGGTGACCGACGACAGGAACACCCTGCTGGACGTCGTGGACGGGGCGCTCGCGGCCCTGTAAGCCCCAGCGGTCGGCGCCACGGGCATCGTGCTGCCCCTTTTTTGTACTGATCAGTCAACTATTAGAGGTGGAACGAGTGGCGGTACTCTCCCTGATGCTGTGCGTGTTCGGCATCACGACCGGCGAGTTCGTGATCGCCGGCATCCTGCCGGACATCGCCGACGACCTGGCCGTGTCGATTCCGGCGGCCGGACTGCTGGTGACGGCCTACGCGATCGGGATGATCATCGGCGGCCCGGTGCTGACGGCGCTCACCGCGCGCTTCGCCCGCAGGCCGCTCATCCTCGTGCTTCTCGCCGTCGTGATCATCGGAAATCTGGCCTCGGTGCTCGCGCCGACGTACGCCGTGCTGTTCGCGGCACGGATCGTCACCGCGCTGGTGACCTCCACGTTCTTCGCCAACGCGATCGTCATCGCGGCCTCGACCGCCCCGCCGGGCAAGCAGGCCTCCACCGTGTCCAAGCTGGTCTTCGGGATGAACCTGTCGATGATCCTCGGTGCGCCCATCGGCACCTTCATCGGCAATGGGCTGGGGTGGCGGGCCACCTTCGTGGCCATCGCCGGGTGCTGTGCGCTCGGGTTGCTGCTGGTGCTGCGATTCGTACCGGATGTTCAGCAGGCCGCGCCCGGCACGTCCGCGCTGGCCGAGCTCCGGGTGTTCCGCGGCCGTGATGTGCGGCTCGCCATCGCGGTCACGGCGGTCGGCAATGCGGGGCTGCTCATCGTGTTCACCTATTTCGCGCCGCTGCTCACCGGCGTCACCGGATTCGCCGCCGACGCGGTCGCCGTACTGCTGCTGGTGTACGGCGTCGGCGCGGCGGTCGGCAATTTCGCCGGCGGCTGGCTGTCCGACCGGGCGCTGATGCCGTCACAGGTCAGCCTGCTCGCCGTTCTCGCGGCGACGCTGGTGCTGATGTGGACGGTCAGCGCCGGGACGACGATCACCGCGGTGCTGGTCTTCGTGATCGGCGCGCTGGGGTTCTCCGTCATTCCCGGTATGCAGACCAGGGTCCTGACCACCGCGGCCGCGGCGCCGACCCTCGCCATGGCGGTGAACGCGTCCGCGTACCAACTCGCCGCGGCCTTCGCCGCATGGCTGGGCGGGCGGGTCATCGACGGCGGGTTCGGGCTGCGGTCCCTCTATCTCGTCAGCGCCGCCGTCACCGTCGCCGGGATCGTCGTGAGCTGCTACGCGTGGTTCCGGGACCGGGGAGTGGTGGAGCCGGGTTCGGAGGCGCTCCGTGTTCAACAAGACGTCTGAGCTGGTCGAGCGTCACGCGGCCTCCAGACGGAACTGTTCCGCCCGCTGCGGCACGACCAACGCGATCAGCGCGCCCAGCACGGTGGTGCCGATCAGCAGCCCGAACGCGGCGGTATAGGAGAAATGGTCGACCAGCCAGCCCATCAGCACCGGTGCGATGACGCCCGCCACCTGCCCGCCGACGTTGACCACGCCCATGCCCGAGCCGATCACCTCGGGCGGCAGCGCCCGCACCGGCATGCCCAGGATGCCCATCGTCGACAGCCCGGCCACCGCCATGGCCAGCGTCTGGAACAGCGTGAACCCGGCCGCGGTCTCCGCGCGCAGCATCAGCACCAGAAGTACGGCGGTGCAGAGCAGCAGCGGGATGACGAACAGGCGGGCCCGGTCGTGGAAGTAGCGATCGAACAGCCAGCCGCCGAGGATGACGGTCACGGTCATCACCAGGCCGGGGATGGCCGCGTACAGGCCCGTCTTCAGCAGCGAGACGCCCCGCGCCTCCAGCAGATAACTGGGCACCCAGGTGATCATCCCGTACGCGAGCATGTTGGTCGCGCAGAACAACGCCGCGAACTTCCACACCGACGGCGCCCGAAGTACGGACCCGAGCGGGGGAGCGGGGCGGGACAGATCGCCGGACCCGTTCAGCCCGGCGGGCAGGGGCGGGGGGAGCAGCGCCCACAGCAGCAGCCCGATCGCCACCCCCGCGGCGGCCGTCACCCAGAACGTGTGCCGCCACCCGAACGTCAGCAGCAGCGGCGCCACGACCAGCGGCGCCAGGCCCGCGCCCAGTTGGTTGGCGGCCAGCATCGCGCCCGCCGCCGTGGCCCGCCGGGCGGGAGTGGTCCGCTCGGACAGGGCCTTGAAGGACGCGCCGGGAAACAGCCCCTGCCCCACGCCGAACAGCGCCCGGATCACCAGCAACCCGACCAGCCCCCAGGCCAGGCCGGTCAGCGCGGTGAACACCGACCACAGCATGAGCGACACCACGAGCAGCCTGCGCGCCCCGAACCGGTCGGCGAGCAGCCCGCCGGGGATCTGGCACAGCAGGTACACCAGGGCGAACACGGTGATCAGCGAGCCCTGCTGGGTCTTGGTGAGCTCGAAGTCCGCGCCGATGAAGGGCAGGGCGACCGCGATCATCACCCGGTCGACGTAGTCGACGACCCACACCCCCATGAGCAGGCCGACGGTGAGGGTGGCGGTCTTCCTGACATCGAGGGTGTACGTGCTTCCCAAGGCGACCTCCGGTGATGCGGGTGTTCCGCATTCTTCTTACAGATCAACCGGCGGCGCTTCGGGCTGTTCGCCGAATCTCGGGGATGGTCTCGTCCGGGGGGACGATCGTTACGTCGCTTCTGTGAGGGCTTGGGTCATCCGGCCGAGCGTACGGTGCAGATCGGCCAGCTCGCTCAGGTGCATGCCGGTGGCGTTGGCCACATGCTCAGGCACCCGCAGGGCGGACTGCCGCAGCTCCGTGCCCGCCTCGGTGAGCCGCACCACCACGGACCGTTCGTCGCTGGCGTTGCGTTCGCGCCGGACGAGCCCGGCCGCCTCCAGCCGCTTGAGCAGCGGTGACAGGGTGCCGGAGTCGAGCCGCAACGCCACGCCCAGCTCCTTGACCGTCACCGGCTCGCGCTCCCACAGCACCAGCATCACCAGATACTGCGGATAGGTCAGTCCCAGCTCCGCCAGTTGGCGCCGGTAGAAGCCGTCGAGCGCGCGAGACGCGGCGTGTACGGCGAAGCACACCTGATTCTCCAGCAGCAACGCGTTCATGACACCAGCATACCCGGGGTTGACGGCGGGCAACTTAATTGTGCACAATTGAATTACAGGCAACCGATTAGGAGCGATCATGAGCACCCTCTACACCGCCATAGCCACCGCGACGGGCCGCGAAGGCCGCGCCGTCACCTCCGACGGCCGCCTGGACGTGACTCTCTCCCCGCCGAAGGAGCTGGGCGGCACGGGCGAGGGCACCAACCCCGAGCAGCTCTTCGCCGCGGGTTATGCCGCCTGCTTCGCCAGCGCCCTGACCCTGGTGGCCAAGCGCATGAAGGTGGACGCCGAGCAGGCGTCGGTCACCGCCGAAGTGGGCCTCGGCCCGAACGGTGACGGCGGCTTCACCCTGGAAGTCGCTCTCCGCGTCGAGCTCCCCGACCACCTGCAGGGCGAGACCGGCCGCGCCCTGGTGGAAGCCACGCACCAGGTGTGCCCGTACTCGAACGCCACCCGCGGCAACATCCCGGTCGCGCTCGTCATCGAATAAGTCGGGTCAGCAATAGGTGATCGACGATTCATGGCTTTCAATGGGTGTCATGAAATCTCACCACCAGGAGTTCAGTCGGCGAGGGCTGTTTCGGGCCGGCGTCTTCGCCGCGGCGGGCTCCCTCCCGTTCCTCGGCGCGGGCGCCGCGTACGCCGTCGTTTCCGACTCTCCCCGCTTCAAGCTTGCCGGAATGGGTGACGACCCGATCATCGGGAAGCGGCTACAGGCCAACTGGGTAATGCAGTCGTTCGCGTACGACCACGTCGGCCAGCACGTCTACTTCGCCCAGCACAACACCGAGGACTCCGACCCTGACCACAGCGGTGACTTATGGATCACCAAGACGGACACGGCCGGCAACCAGCTCGGCTCCATGGCGTTGCACGGCTTCGGGCACGGTGTGCAGATCGGCGTGGAGCCGTTCGGGGGTGCCGTCTATCTGTGGACCGAGTGGAAGGCGAGCGACGGTGGCTTCGGCACGAAGGTCGGGCGGTTCGCGTTCGTGAACGGCGCCGTCCTCGAGAGGGACGACAGCTCGATCCAGGACCGGACGATCGCGCTCGACAACCTGCATCCCACCTCCCCGAACCCGCAGCCCGCCATCGACCCCCAGTACAACCGGCTGGCGGTTCGGTTCAGGGACGCGGACAGCACGATGCGCATCGTCCTGTACGACCTGGCCGACGCCCGCGACGGCCGCCTCACCACGGGATACCGGAAAGTGGAGCGTGCGCTCCCGGTGCGGACCCCGGCCTGGGCCGCGGCGAATCCCTTCCAGGGATTCACGGTTTTCGGCCGCTACGCGTATCTGCTCGAAGGCGGGGTGGGCGACACCTCGTACATCACCGTCATCGACCTGAACGACTCAGGGCAGAGCGTGGTGCAGGACAGATGGCCGACCCAGGCGGGCAAGTCCTTGCCCGGCCGCGAACCGCAGGGCATGGCCGTCTGGCTCGCGCCCGTGAGCGGCGGGGTTCAGCCGCGGCTGTGCTTCGGCTTCCATGCGAATGTCGGCGGGGTCCGTCAGGCCAACGTCTTCTACAAGTCCGAGTTCGAGTAATTGGAACATACGAGCGAGGCCGTCAGCCGCCCGCGCCCCGATAGTCGTACAAGTCGGCGAGGAACTTCCTGCGCAGCGCCGGGACCTTGCTGGTGAGGCTGAAGTACGACCGGGCCGCGAACAGGGCGAGCCTGCCGGTGTACGGCTTGTAGAGCGGGTCGTCGCCGCTGGTGCCGTTGTTGTCGAGCGAGTCGGCGACCCTGGCGAAGCCATATGGGATCATCTCGGCCTCGTAGTCGGCGACGGCGCGCAGCACGTCCTTGCGGCCGGAGGCGGCGGCGGTGAGCTCGCGGCACAGCAGGGCGGCGTCGCGCAGTGCCGTGTTGGCGCCGACTCCCTGGCCTGGCGTCATCGTGTGGACGGCGTCCCCGAGCAGGGTGATGTTGGTGCTCTGCCACGGCTCGACCGGTACGGAGGTGGCGATGCGTACCGGGAAGGCCGCGGCGGGGTCCGACAGCTCGAACAGCTTGCGCAGGTGGGGATGCCAGTTGCCGGTGGCGTCCAGCGCGACCTTGACCAGCTCCTCGCCGCGCAGTTGCGCGGTGTCGGCCGGAAAGTGGCCGTCGGCGCTCCAGATCGACAGGTTGAGGTAGTCGGCGGAGTCCGCCGATGCGTCGAACTCCATCACGTGGAGCATGCCGATCAGACCGCGCGTGGCGAAGATCAGCGAGAGCCCGTACAGAGCCTGCTCCGGGAGCAGGGCGCGGGTCTCCGGGGTGAGCGGGGTCTTGGTGGCGATCGCGGTGATGCCCGTGTCCTTGATCTGCGCGTGCGGCAGGTACTGGCGTCGTACGGCCGAGCGGGTGCCCTCCGCCGAGACCAGGACGTCGCCGGTGGCGCTGGTGCCGTCGTCGAAGTGGGCCGTGACGGTGCCGTCGTCGTGGCGTTCGTAGTGGGTGAAGACCTTGCCGAAGTGGACGACGTCCTCCATGCCGGTGAACAGCACCTGCCGCAGCGTCGCTCGCGACACCGACCGTTCGCTGTCGACGTCGTCGCGGTCGTCGCGCAGCGGAATCGAGGCCGTCAGGCGCATCTTCTCGGTGAGCACGTTGAAGTAGCGGGGCGTGCGCGCGCAGGTCGCGACGAAGACGTCGAACAGTTCGGGCGGCAGGCACTCCTTCAGCGCCCGGTTGCCGGTCGGGTCGATGCCCACGCGGTAGCCGTACAGGCCGTCGGTACGGGAGCCGTACCGCTCGTAGACCGCGACGGAGACCTCGGCCCGCTTGAGCCCGTGCGCCAGGCACATTCCTCCGGTGCCGCCGCCAATGATGATCACATGCATGATGGTGGATCCTCGTGTATCTTGATGGTCGAGACATCATTAGCTTGATAGCCAAGAGGCTCGAATGTCAAGAGAAAATCTGGAAGGGATGCGTCGGGCCGTGGGTGCGGAGACGCAGTCGCTGCAGTCGGCGGTCGACGCCTTCGACGAGGCGGCCGCCGGCGTGCTGGGCGTCAACCGCACCGACCTGCGCTGCCTGGAGGCGCTCTTCCAGGGAGATCGGCTGACCCCCGGCGTGCTCGGGCCCGCTCTGGGGCTGACCACGGGCAGCGTGACGGCGATGCTCGACCGGCTGGAACGGCTCGGCTACGTGACCCGTTCCTCCGACCCCTCGGACCGGCGCAAGGTGGTGGTGGGGATCACCGAGGAGGCGACGCGCAAGGTCTGGGACCTCTACGGGCCGATCGTCGCGGACGGTGAGGAGTTCATGAAGGAGTACACGGCAGCGGAGCTCACCGTGCTGACGGGGTATCTGCGCCGCTCGCGCGAGCTGTACGAACGCCACCTGACGCGGGCGCGCGCGATGCCCGCCGCGGCGAAGCGCCGGTGATGGTGCCAGCGGCTGGGGTAGGCACCGCCGGTGTGAGCATGACCAGACAGCTGAGCCCCAACGCCGGATATGGCGGCTGGACCGACCTCGGCGGCGCCATCACCGACTACCCGGCGGCCAGTCTCGACCCGAGCGGCGCCCTGGTGACCATGACGGTCACCAGGCGGGTACGAGGGGACGGCTGACCGCTCAGAGCCCGGCGGCCTCTTCCAGGGCACTGATGTCGATCTTCCGCATGCCCATCATGGCCTTCATGACCTGCTGCGCCTTGGCCGGGTCGGGGTTGCTCAGCAGCTCGGGCAGCGCGCTGGGAATGATCTGCCAGGACAGGCCCCACCGGTCCTTCAGCCAGCCGCACTGCGACTCCTCGCCGCCATCGGTGAGCTTGGCCCACAGCTCGTCGACCTCCTCCTGCGACGCGCAGTCGACGTACAGGGAGATCGCCTCGGTGAACCTGAACTGCGGGCCGCCGTTCAGCGCGAGGAACCGCTGGCCCGCCAGCTCGAACGCCACCATCATGGCCGTCCCCGCCGGTCCCGGCCCCGCGTCGCCGTAGCGGTTGACTTCGAGGATCCGCGAGTCCTCGAAGATCGAGGTGTAGAACTCGGCCGCCTCTTCGGCCTGGTTGTCGAACCACAGGTACGTGGTGATCTTCTGCATCGTGCGCTCCTCCGCGTTCGGGACGGTGCGTCCCGTGCTGTCCTGTCGCTAACGCGTCGAACGGGTCGACGGCGACTCGACACGGCGGCGCGAGAATTTTCCGGTGGATTTCACGACGAAGATCCTTTGACGCCGGCGATGATCAATTCGACGCCCTCGCGGAAGGCGCGGTCGCGGAGTTCCCTGGGCTGGGTCCCGCGGGCCTGTTCCTCGGTCGTGTAGCCGTTGACGTAGGCCATGACGGTGTCCACGGCGACGGCGGCCGTGCCCGCGGGGACGCCCGCGGCCGCCAGGGTGGCGATGAGGTCGTGGTAGAAGGCGACGGCCTCTTTGCCCGGGTTCTGGAAGGTGGACAAGAGACGCGCGCCATCGCGGTGGGCCAGCATGAGCTCCCGCGTGCCGATGGCGAGGCCGCGCAGCCGCTCGTCCCAGGGGCCGTCCAGCGGCGGGACGGCGTCGGCCGGCGGGACGACCAGGTGCGCGACCATGGCGTCCAGCAGGGCCTGCTTGCTGGGGTAATGCCGGTACAGGGCGCCTGCCTGCACACCGAGCCGGCTCGCCAGCAGGCGCATGGTGAGCCCGTCCAAGCCGACCTCGTCGAGCAGCTCGATCGCCGCCTGAAGCACTTCGGCACGCCGCTGCCCCATCGAATCCTCCAAAAGTCCCGGTTGACAATCCGGCTCCGCGTACGTGAACAATGTACACGTGAACGTTGTTCACGTCGGAGACGGAGGGTTTCATGACCGAGCAAGGCGTGGGACGGGTGCTGGTGATCGGGGCGGGCCTCGGCGGGCTGACGCTCGCGCACGCGCTCGTCCGTGCGGGCATCGACGTCCGGGTGTACGAGGCGGACGACGGCAGCGACGAGCGGTTCCAGGGATACCGGATCGGGCTGGCCGAGCCCGGGTTGGCTGCTCTGCGCGCGAGCCTGTCGCAGCGGCTCTACGACCTGGTCGAGATCACCAGTGGGAGCCTTACGGGGCCTGGACTGATGTTCGACGAGCAGCTCACGGTGCTCAGCCGCGACCTGGAGGGGCCACCGGCGGAGGCCAGGGCGGTGGACCGGCAGGTGCTGCGGCGGATCCTGCTCGGCGACCTGGGGAACCGGGTCGCGCACGGCAAGCGGCTGAGAGGTTTCGCGGAGGAGCCGGACGGGAGCGTGACCGCGCGCTTCGCCGACGGCACGCAGGCCACCGGTGCGGTGCTGGTCGGCGCCGACGGCGGGAACTCCGTGGTGCGGCGGCACCTGGTGCCCGAGGTCGGACTCGTCGACTCCGACCTGTGCGGGGCGATGGGGCGCACGCCGATCACCGACCGATTCCTGCGGCTGGTACCGGGACGCGGCACGATGGTCAAGGGCCCCGGAGTCACGCTGATGCTGGGGCGGATGCAGTTCGGCAGGGAACCGTCCGAGGCCGCCGCCGCGCTCGCTCCCGGGCTGGACATGCCCTACCGGGACAGCTACGTACGGTGGGTGCTGCTGGTCCCGCCGGAGCACCCTGCGGCGACCGAGTCGGGGGACGCGCGCGAGCTGGTGCTGGACCTCATCGACGGCTGGCACCCCGACCTGCGGGATCTGGTGCGCTCCGCCGACATGAGCGCGGTAGGCCGGTCCAAGATCTATGACCGGCCGATGCCGTCCTGGCCGGTGGGCCGGGTCACGCTGCTCGGCGACGCCGCCCACCTGACCCTGGCCAGCGGAGGAAATGGCGCGAACACCGCCATGCAGGACGCCGTACGACTGTCGGCGCGGCTGGCCGAGGTCGATCGGGGCGAACGGGACCTGACATCGGCGCTGGGGGAGTACCAGGACGATCTGCTCGACCGCGGGAACGCGGCAGTGGAGCACGGCAAGCAGGCGCTGAAGAGGTTCGTCCGTCCGCAGCCGCAGGAGACGCCGTGAAGGAGCGCGAGTACAGCACCGGCCGGGTCCGTTCCGCCGACGGGACTACGATCGGCTACCGGCGATGCGGCCGCGGACCCGGACTGATCCTCCTGCACGGCGGCATGCTGGCGGCGCAGCACTTCATGAAGCTCGCCGCCGCCCTGTCCGCCGACTTCACCGTCTACGTGCCCGATCGGCGTGGACGCGGGCTGAGCGGACCCCACGGTGATGACTTCAGCGTCCTGCGGGAGGTCGAAGACCTGCGGGCACTCGTCACGGCGACCGGGGCGACGCGGGTCTTCGGACTGAGCTCGGGTGCGCTCGTCACCTTGCGTACGGCCCTCACCACCCCGGCCCTTGACCGGATCGCCCTGTACGAGCCTCCGCTGTCCATCGACGGTTCGGTGCCGATGGGCTGGGTGGCGCGCTACGACCGGGAGATCGCCGCCGGCAAGATCGGTTCCGCGCTGGTGACGGCGCTGAAGGGCCTTGAGGCCGAACCGGTGCTCGGCCGGGTCCCGCGCCTCGTCCTCGTGCCGTTCATGGCGATCGGCATGCGCGTGCAGGGCGACCTGCTCGAGGATGACGTACCGATCAAAGCGCTCGTCCCCACCCAGCACTTCGACATGCGGATACTCCGGGACATGGCCGACACGGTCAAGGACTATGCGGCGCTCGACGCACGGGTTCTGCTGCTCGGTGGCTCAAAGAGCCCGGCGTACTTCGACCGCACGCTGGACGAGCTGGCCGCCACGCTCCCGCACGCGCGACGTGTCACGCTCGCGGGCCTGGGGCACTCGGGCCCGGACGATCATCCGGAGGTCGTGGGGGCGGCTCTGCACGAGTTCTTCGGCACACCCTGACCAGCGGCTTCGTGGCCGGTTCAGCGGCCGTGGACGCGGCGGCCGGTGATCTGGTGCGGGACGATGCGGATGTAGAGCCGGCGGTCGCCACCGGCCCACGGGGTGACGTCGGACTCGCTGACCTGGGCCAGCTCGTCCGGTGGCACGTGGTGGACGGGACCCTGGATGAGGACGCTCCAGCCCTCGCTCTGTGCCTCGTCCATCTTGTCGACCTCGAAGCCGACCTTGATTTCCACGTCTTGCAGGCCGGTACGCAGGTCCTGGTCCATGGGGCCGCCGTGTGAGGTGCGGAACACGATCGCGCCGTCGTGGAGCCGGTAGTTGACGGGCAGCACCGTCGGCCCGTGTGAGCCGTTGAACGCCACCCGGCCGACACCGCCCGGCGCGACCAGGCGCAGGCACTCCTCGGGCTCCAGCACGTCCAGGACCGGGTCGGCCGCGGCGGGGCCGCCACCGGACGGGCGGTCCCGGCCGCCGCCCAGCAGGTCTTGAACGGTGGTCTCCAGCGCGGTGGCCAGGCGGGTCACCGTGCTGGTGTTCGGGGGGCTCAGGTGCCCTTCGAGGTACTGGACGTACCCGGGGGACATCTCCGCGCGGTCGGCGACCTGCTCGCGGGTGAGGCCCAGCCGTTCGCGGTGGTGAATCATGCGACGTGCGAAGTCACCGGTGCCTGTCATGACCGTCTCCTTGTCCTCATGGCCATGACGCTACGCACAGGTCACCGGGGCAAACAGGGTCCTTCGGCTCTTGCCTGACGGACTTCCGGCCCTGCTCCGGCGGTCGGTGAGCGAGTGCGATGGGAAGGGAGCGAAGGAGGACGGATCATGATCGTCGTAGGAGTGGACGGCTCGGTGACCGCGCGGGCCGCGGTGGAGTGGGCGGTCAACGACGCCTTCCGGATGAAGGAGCCGCTGCGGATCGTGCATGCGGTGGACCGTTCGCCGTACCAGATCGGTAAGTTCCCCGGCGCGGCGTTGCCCGACACGCTGCTGCGTGAGGGGCAGCGGATTCTGCGGGAAGCGCTGGCCCTGGCCCGTGAGCGGCAGCCCGGGGTCGAGGTCATGACGGAGGACATCGAGGGCGCGCCCGCCGAGGTGCTGCGTGAGCAGGCCGGGGGCGCGACCGAGATCGTGCTGGGCAGCCGTGGGCTCGGTGGGTTCGCCGGCGCGTTGCTGGGCTCTGTCAGTACGCACGTGGCGGGGCGGGTGCGCTGTCCCGTCGTGGTGGTGCGGGGCGATCATCGGCCGGTGTTCGGCGAGGTCGTGGTCGGGGTGGACGACTCGCCGCAGAGCGAGCCCGCGCTGGCGTACGCCTTCCGGCAGGCCGAGGTGCGGGGGAGCGTGCTGAGGGTGATGCACGCCTGGCAGTTGCCGGTGCACGCGTTCGCGCCCGAGGTGGTCTACGGCATGGACGAGGTGCGCACCGCGCAGTACCAGGTCGTCCGCGACCGGCTGGAGACCTTCAGGAAGGACTACCCGCGGGTGACGGTGGTCGAGGATCCTCAGCAGGGGCAGCCGGTGGAAGTGCTCACCGACGCGTCCACCCGCGCCGACCTGCTGGTGGTGGGCTCGCACGGTCACGGCGCGGTGGCCGCGATGCTGCTCGGCTCGGTCAGCCGCGGCGTCCTGCACCACGTCCGCTGCCCGGTGGCGATAGTGCGCGCGTAAGGACCCGCACCGCTGGAGGTGGTCATAGCGCCAGGGCACGGCTCCCGGGCCTAGCCAGCCAGATAACGCAGCCACAGGTACGGCGTCGCCACCGCCACCGTGGCCAGGGTGACGACCAGACCGTACTTGGTGAACTCCCAGAAACCGATCTTCACGCCGTTGCGTTCGGCGATGCCGATGATGACGACATTGGCCGAGGCGCCCACCGCCGTGGCGTTGCCGCCCAGATCGGCGCCGATGGCCAGCGCCCACCACAGAACCTGCGAACCGGGGCCGAAGGAGTGGGCGAGGTCGGCGACGATCGGGCTCATCGTGGCCACGTACGGGATGTTGTCGATGATGGCGGACAGGCCGGTCGACGCCCACAGCAGCACCATCGTGGCCAGGCCCAGATCGCCCTCGGTGGCGGAGGCGGCTGCCTGGGAGAGCCGGCCGACCACGCCGGTCTCGACGAGGGCGCCGACCATGACGAACAGGCCCATGAAGAAGGCCAGGGTGGGCCACTCGACCTCACGCAGTGACTCCTCGGTCGTCACCTTGGTGGCGGCGACCAGCAGGCCCGCGCCCAGCAGCGCGACGACGGCGGGCTCGTAGTGCAGCACCGGATGCAGGACGAACGCCGCGATCACGATCACCAGGACGCCCAGGCTCTGCCACAGCAGCAGCCGGTCCCTGATCGCCTCCCGCTCGTTCAGCTCCATGACCTCCGCGACCCGTTCGGGGTGGTAGACGAACGCGTCGCGGAACAGCCACCCGCACAGCCCCACGAACACCGCGACCAGGACGATGATCAACGGCGCGAGGTGGATGAGGAAGTCGTTGAAGGTCAGTCCGGCGCGGCTGGCGATGATGATGTTGGGCGGATCGCCGATCAGGGTGGCGGTGCCGCCGATGTTGGCGGCCATCGCCTCGGCGATCAGATACGGCGCGGCGGGCAGGGCGAGCCGGTCGCACACCAGGAACGTGACGGGGGCGATCAGCAGCACGGTGGTGACGTTGTCCAGCAGCGCGGAGGCACCCGCCGTGATGACGATCAGCATGACCATGAGCCGGAACGGCCGCCCCTTGGCCCGTTTGGCGGCCCAGATCGCCAGGTACTCGAAGACGCCGGTCTGCCGCAGCACCCCGACGATGATCATCATGCCGAGCAGCAGGAAGATGACGTTCCAGTCGATGCCGGTGCGTTCGGCGAAGAACGCCGCCCGGCCGTCCACGGCGTGGATCAGCAGCATCATCGCCGCGCCGCCCAGAGCGGCGGCCGTACGGTGGATCCGTTCGGTCGCGATGAGAACGTAGGCCACGATGAAGATCGCCACGGTTGCGATCGCGATCACAGGCGGTCCTCCGGGGGCGATGCGGGCCTCGCGAGCACCCTAGACCAGCCGTTCGGGCGTGAACGGTCTTGTTTACCTGCTTCTGGTGTCTTTTGCCCGCAGAACGATTGACCTTACTGGATCACTCCTGGTCGTGTGGTGATTACCGAATGTGGATATTGACCATAGGAGGATGAGATGGCGGACAACGTAATCGCGCGGAAGCCCGGGGACGGGGATGCGTACTGGGTGATGGGCGGTCTCTATGAGATCAAGGCCGCGAGCGACGAGACGGGTGGCGGCCTGAGCGTCGTCGAGATGACCGTCCCGGCCGGAATGGGTCCGCCGCCGCACACGCATCCGGGTGCGGAAATGATCTACGTTCTGGAGGGAACGGTCCGCCTGCACATCGACGATCAGGTGGTAGAAGGCGGTGCCGGGTCCTTCTTCTACATCCCTCAGAAAACGTGGGAGCGTTTCGAACCCCTCACCGATACGCGCCTTCTCGTGGTCTATTCTCCCGGCGGCATCGATGAGTTCTTCACCGAGGTAGGCGAGCTGGCGCCGACCCGGGAGGCCCCGCCGTCGGAGCATCCGCTGCCCAGCCTGAAGGCGGTGACGGCAGCCGGGCTCCGCCACGGGCTGGAGATGAGACTTCCCGACTGAACAGAGCGGAGGAATCGCGAGCCTGGCGCTCGGCGGACCATGAGCAGGGGGCGGCTACGGGTCTACCTCGGCGCGGCGCCCGGGGTGGGCAAGACGTACGCGATGCTCTCCGAGGGCCGCAGGGCGCTGGAGCGGGGGAGAGACGTGGTCGTGGGCCTCGTCGAAACCTACGACCGTCCCCGTACCGCCGCCCTGCTCGACGGCCTGGAGCTGATCCCGCGCAGGACGCTCGTCTACCGCGGCGCCACGTTCACCGAACTGGACGTGGACGCGGTCATCGACCGCGCGCCGAAGGTGGCGCTGATCGACGAGCTGGCCCACACCAACGTGCCCGGCTCGCGCAACGCCAAGCGCTGGCAGGACATCGACGACCTCCTGGACGCCGGCATCGACGTCATCTCCACGGTCAACATCCAGCACCTGGAGTCGCTCAACGACGTCGTCCAGCAGATCACCGGCGTCCCGCAGCGCGAGACCGTGCCGGACGAGGTGGTCCGGCGGGCCGACCAGATCGAGCTGGTCGACATGTCGCCCGAGGCGCTGCGCCGCCGGATGGCGCACGGCAACGTCTACGGCCCGGAGAAGGTCAACGCCGCCCTGTCGAACTACTTCAGGGTCGGCAACCTGACCGCGCTGCGCGAGCTGGCCCTGCTCTGGGTGGCCGGAAGAGTCGACGACCAGCTCGACCGCTACCGCGCCGACCACGGCATCTCCGCGACCTGGGAGACACGCGAGCGGGTGGTGGTCGCGCTGACGGGCGGCCCCGAAGGCGACACGCTGGTACGGCGCGCGGCCCGTGTCGCCGCCCGCACCACGGGCGCCGACCTGCTGGCCGTCCATGTGACCAGCGCCGACGGGCTGGCCGGCGGCGACCCGGTCAACCTGGCCCGCCAGCGCACGCTGGTGGAGAGCATGGGCGGCAGCTACCACCAGGTCGTCGGCGACGACATCCCGGGCGCGCTGCTGGAGTTCGCCCGCGGCGTCAACGCCACCCAG
Organism: Nonomuraea sp. NEAU-A123; assembly: GCF_018603905.1. GTDB lineage: Bacteria > Actinomycetota > Actinomycetes > Streptosporangiales > Streptosporangiaceae > Nonomuraea. The sequence goes on along the minus strand of NZ_JAHFZZ010000018.1, from coordinate 95,280 downwards.
CTCGTGCTCGGCGCGTCGCGGCGGGGCCGGCTCGCGCACATCCTGTCCCGTGGCGTGGGGGTGGAGACGACGGCACGGTCCGGTTCGATCGACGTCCACATGATCACTCACGACGAGGTCAAGAAGGGCCGCCGCCCGCCGCGTACGCGGGCCGCGCTCACCCGCGAGCGGCGGCTGAGCGGGTGGGCCATGGCGCTGGCCGGGCTGCCCGTGCTCACCGCGATCCTGAGCGTGTTCCGCGAGGAGCTGAGCCTGCCGAGCGAGATCCTGTTCTTCCTGCTCCTGACCGTCGGCGTCGCGCTGGCCGGCGGCATGTGGCCGGCCATCACGGCGGCCGTCGGCGGGTCGCTCCTGCTGAACTGGTTCTTCACGCCGCCTGTCGGCGGGCTCACGATCGCCGACCCGCAGAACGTCTTCGCGCTGGTCGCCTTCGTGGTGGTCGCGGTCGCGGTCAGCACGATCGTGGACATCGCGGCCCGCCGTACCAGGGAGGCGGCCCGAGCCCGCGCGGACGCCGAGGTGCTCTCCACGCTGGCCGGGCATGTCCTGCGCGGAGAGGCCGCCGTGCCGTCGCTGCTGGCCAGGCTGCGGGAGACGTTCGGACTGTCGTCGGTGACGCTGCTGGAGCGAGTCGGCCCGCCGACCCCGGACGACCAATCCCAGCCGAAGGACTGGCGGATCGTCGCCACCTCCGGCGGAACGCCGTGCACGAGCCCGTCAGAGGCGGACGCCGATGTGGTCATCGACGACGATCTGGTCCTGACCATGAGCGGACACCTGCTCGACGCCGCCGACCGCGGGGTGGTCGAGGCCTTCGCCGCCGAGACGGCCGTCGCCCTGCGGCAGCAGCGGCTGGAGGAGGCGGCCGAGCAGGCCAAGCCGCTGGCCAAGCACATGAGCCGCCTGCAGGCCGGCGTGCTCGGGCTCGCCCTGCAGCCGGTGGCGCTCGAACAGGTCGTGCCCCGGGCGGTCGACGATCTCGGGCCGCTGCACGACCGCGTCGACGGCGACATCTCGATCGGGCTGCCCGAGGTGCTCGCCGACCCGGCCCTGCTGGAACGGGTGCTGGTCACCCTCATGTCCAACGCCGTCCGCCACAGCCCACCGGATCAGCGGGTCGCGATCACCGCGAGCCGGTACGGCGAACACGTGCGGATCCGCGTCATCGACCGCGGCCCCGGCCTGCCGCCGGAGGCGTACGACCGGGTGTTCCTGCCGTTCCAGCGCGACGACCACTCCGGCCTCGCGCTCTCCCGGGGGCTGGCCGAGGCCATGGGCGGCACCCTCGTACCCGAGGAGACCCCAGGGGGAGGGCTCACCATGACCCTCACCCTGCCCATCTCGGCGAGCCCGGCTTGACCTTCGCCAGGGCAGGTGCCCTGATCAGGTCAGTCCGGTCAGGCGGCACAGCGCGGCGAAGCCGTCGTCGGTGCCGGGCCAGTGGCGGCGCACAGCCGGCAGACCGGCCCGGCGTACCACTGAGCGCAGGACCGCGGTGACGATGATGGCGTCGTCGGCGTAGCCGAGCACGGGGATGAAGTCGGGGATCAGGTCGATGGGGAAGGCCAGGTAGGCCAGCAGCAGAGCGAGCCGCACCCGTACCCCACGAGGCAGGAGGGGATCGGCGGCCAGACGGTGTACCAGGCGCAGCACGTCGGGCAGCAGCCGCAGCGCCTCGCGCAGCAGTCCGCCACGGGGCCGCATGATGGCCAGCGTGGCGATGAGCGCCAGCCAGGTGACCAGCAACGCGGCGGCGATCCCGATCAGCAGATCCCATCCCCACGATCCGGTCATCGCGGCTCGCTCTCGCGCAGGCTCGCCACCGTCGCCCCGCTCTCGATGGGCGTTTCGGCGGCCAGCGCAGCCTGTTCGAAGGCGGCCAGGTCGGCGGCCGCGTCCTCGACGGCCGCGCGGGCGGCCGCGCCGGTGGGGGCGGCGAAGTAGTCCCGCGCGGCGATCTTGGCCAGCCAGGAGCGGAAGCGCTCCAGATCGGCCTCGGACTCCTCGACCTCGGCGTAGGTGGTGCGGCCACGGGAGCGCTCGTGCTCGAGCTCTGCACGGAAGGCGGGCAGGCGCTCCAGGACCTCGGTGTACTCGGCGTCGCGCGCGGTGTTGAACTCGCCGATGATCTGCCGGCGTTCGGCTGGGTCGGTGATGGTCATGCGCAGGATCCGGCCGGTGCCGCCCTGCTGGTGCACCCGGTCGAGCAGGCGGCGCGCCTGCCGGGTGGTCTCGGCGCGTTCGGGCAGCAGGCACACCGACTGCTGCAGATACAGCGCGCCTAGCGAGCGCAGCTTGCGCCACACCTGCACGCGCAACGTCCCGGCGGCGCCGGCGGTGGACACACTGATCAGCAACCAGCCCTGCTCATCCGTAGTGTCCGTCACAGTCGCATGTTACATCCGTTACATGCCTTGCTGCCTGCTCGATGACCTGGCCCGGACCTTCTTCGGCGATGACCCGGCCGGCTGCCCCTTCGGCAGCAGATACACCAGGACGGCCGCGACGATCGCGGTGGTGAAGGTGAAGACCGAGGACATCGCCAGCGCGTGGGCCGCCGCGGCGGTCCGGCCGCCGTCGGCGGAGTCGAAGGAGTTGAAGAACACCACTCCGATGATGGCGACGCCGAGCGCGGCGCCCACCTGCTGCGCGGTCGACAGCACGCCGGAGGCGATGCCCGCGTCGTCGGGGTCTATGCGGGTCAGGACCGCGTTGAGTGACGGCGTGATGAGCAGCCCGCCTCCCACGCTCTGCAGCATGAGGGTCGGGATGACGACCCCCGGCGTGAACGGCAGGCCGTACGTCAAGACGATCACGGTCGCCGCGTACCCGATCGCGAGCACGATCGCGCCGATCTCCAGGACGCGGCGGCCGTACTTCGGCACGAGCCTGCCGGCGATCATGCTGAAGACGAAGAAGGTCGCCGCCGCGGGGGTGTAGACCAGCCCCGCCCCGAGGGCCGACAGGCCGAGTCCGTCTTGCAGCGCGATCGACAGGACGAGGTAGTAGGAGGTGATGACGGCGTAGATGGCGAGGACGAGCACGATGCCGACGGAGAACGACCGCGTGGCGAAGAGCGAGATCCTCAGGAGGGGGTCGCCGCCGAGCCTGCCGATCCGGCGTTCGATGGAGACGAAGAGGGCGAGACCAAGGACGCTCGCGGCCAAGCCCGCCCACGTCCACCAGGGCCAGCCCGCTTCGTGGCCTTGGATGAGCGGGAAGGCGAGCAGGAACAACGCGACGCTGAGCACGACGACTCCCCGGACGTCGAGTTTGCGGGCGAGCGCCGCCCTGGACTCCGGTATGCGGCCGATGGCGAGCAGGATCGCGGCGAGCCCGATCGGGACGTTGATCCAGAACACCGGCCGCCAGCCGGAGCCGAACAGATCGGCGCTGATCAGCAGGCCGCCGACGACCTGACCGCCGATGGTGGCGAGTCCGACGACGGCTCCGAGGACGCCGAAGACACGATGCCGTTCCTTCTCGGGGACCAGCACGGTGATGACGGCGTACACCTGGGGGAGCATCAACGCGGCGCCCAGGCCCTGGACCAGGCGCGCCGCGATGAGGCCGGCCGCCGTCTGCGCGATGGCGCACGCGGCCGATGCCAGGGTGAAGAGCGCCAGGCCGGCGACGAAGTTCGAGGGTGTCAGTCACGAAAGTGAGCGTACGATCGTTCGTACACTTATGGCAAGGGTGTGGCAGGATGGGGCCATGAGCGAGCTAGCACAACGGTCGGGTGCCGGCGCGGACCCGGGCTCGTCCGAGCCGGTGGAGGCGGAGACCTCCGATCTACGGCTCCTGCGCGGCGCGCGGACCAGGCAGGCGATCGCCCGCCACGCCGTCGACGTCGCGTCGCTGGAGGGGCTCAACGGGCTCAGCATCGGCCGGCTGGCCGGCGACCTCAAGCTCAGCAAGAGCGGTGTCGCGACCCTCTTCGGGACGAAGGAGAAACTGCAGGTCGCCGCCGTCGCGTCGGCCCGCGAGGCCTTCCTCGACGCGGTCGTCCACCCCGCGTCGGCCGCGCCCGGCGGCGCCTCCCGGCTGCGCGCGCTGACGGAGCACTGGATCTCGTACGCCGAGACGCCGCTGTTCGCGGGCGGCTGCTTCTGGGCGGCGAACCTCCCCGACTTCGACAGCCGGCCGGGGCGGGTCCGCGACGCGCTGGTCCGGCATCACCAGGGCTGGCTCGCTCTCCTCGCCGCTGAGCTGCGACGGGCCGTCGACTCCGGCGAGATCGCCGACCTGGACGCCGATCTGGCGGCCTTCCAGATCGACGCCGTGTTCACCGCCGCGAACACCGCGTTGCGCCTGGGCGACAAGGACGCCGGGGACAAGGCCCGCCGCGTGGTCGACGGGTTCCTGGCGCCCCGCCGCTGACCCGGTCGCGGGGTTCCGCACGCCTTGCCGCTGACCCGGTCGGCGGGTTCCGCGCGCCTCGACACTGATCCCGTCGGCGGGTCAACGCGTCGGTGGGTGGCGCTGGTCAAGCGAAGATCTACGGGTTACGATCCGGGCACACATCCGATGTATGTGCCTCGCAGGAGCCCCCATGGCCGCGTTGATCCGTCTGTGCGTCGCTCTCCTCCTGGCCCTCGGCCTCCTCCCCGCGCTGCCCGCCCAGGCGGCCCGGGGAAGCTGGAAGATCACCGGCTTCCCCGGCGGCCCCTCGGCGGAGCTCGTGCTCGACCCGCAGGCGGGCACCCTCGCCCTCGCCGTGACCCGCGGTGGCGTCCGAGTGCTGGAGCCCAGCCCCGCGGGCATCGTCACCGAGCGCGCCGACCTGTCACAGGGCCTGCGATTCCTGCACCGCCGCGACCGGGTGGTGACCGAGCACTACACCACCACGGTCGGCAAGCGCCTCAAGCGGTGGGCGCTCATGCGAGAGACCGTCTTCACCTTCGAGAACGCCGCCGGCGCCCGCCTCGACCTGGTCGTCAGGGTCGCCCACGACGGTGTCGCCTACCGCTACCGGCTGCCGGAGGACCACGGCGCGGTCCTGCGCGAGACCTCGGCGTTCACGCCCGCGCAGGACGCCACCGCCTGGCTGGCCGTGCATCGCCGCGACTACGAGAACCCGTTCCTGCAGTACACGGCCCAGAGCGCGCCCGCGGCCGACTTCATGGTGCCCGCCCTGTTCGAGAACGGCGGCACCTACCTCCTGGTCACCGAGTCCGACCTCGACGGCCGCTACTCCGGTCCCAGGCTCACCCACGAACAGGGCACCGGCACCTACCGCCTGCAGTTATGGGATCCGCAGGTGCAGGTCAGCGGGCCCCTGGCCACCCCGTGGCGCGTCATGATCGTCGGGGACCTGGCCACGGTCACCGAGTCCACGCTGGTGGACGACCTCGCCCCGGACTCCAAGGTCCGCGACACCTCCTGGATCGAGCCCGGCCAGGTGCTGTGGACCTGGCTCGCGGGCGGCAGGGAGGCCGGGCAGAGCCTGGACCTGCAGAAGGAGTTCGTCGACTACGCCTCGGCCCGCGGCTGGCCGTACGTGGCGGTGGACGCCGGCTGGTACTTCCTGAAGGACCAGTGGGACGTCACCGACCCGGAATGGCCGTCCACGAGCTGGATACCCCAGCTTGTCGAGTACGGGCGCGGCAAGGGCGTGGAGATCGTGGTCTGGATCCACTTCCGGGACCTGGACACGCCGGAGGAGCGCGCCCTGTGGCTGCCCACCCTGCGGAAGTGGGGCGTACGCGGCGTCAAGATCGACTTCATGGACGCGGAGTCGCAGGAACGGCTGCGCTGGTACGACGAGATCCTGCCCGCCACCGCCGAGAACCACCTGATGGTCAACTTCCACGGCTCGACCATCCCCAAGGGCATCCACCGCACCTGGCCGCAGGTGATGACCATGGAAGGCGTGCACGGCAGCGAGAAGCGCACCCTCACCACCGCCCACCTGACGACCCTGCCGTTCACCAGGAACGTCGTCGGCTCGATGGACTACACCCCGATGGCCTTCCAGCGTCCGGCCCGGCCCACCTCCGACGCCCATGAGCTGGGCCTGGCCGTGACGTACGAGTCCGGCCTGCAGGACCTGGCCGGCACCGTGGCGTCCTACCAGACCCGGCCGGAGGCCGAACGCTTCCTGGAACAGGTGCCCACGGTCTGGGACGAGACGCGCCTGCTGTCCGGCCGCCCGGCCGACCACGTGGTGCTGGCCCGGCGCGGCGGCGACCGGTGGTTCGTGGGCGCCGGGATCTCCGGCGCGGCCCGGACGCTCGACGTCGCGCTCGGCATGCTGCGCGGGCGCTGGCTGGTCGAGGTGGTGCGTGACGGCCCGACCGGCCTGGTGCGGGAGAGCCAGGTGGTCGACGGGCCGCGCGGCCGGCTCTCGGTGGCGGTGCCGGCCGAGGGCGGGTACGCGGCGATCGCCTGCCGCTGGCATCCGGGGATCACGACCTGCGACCGATAAACCTCCACGGCGACCAACTCCGTAATTCACTACTTTTACCTCGCCACCACCCGCGATGCACACGGGGCCATCGAGACGTGCTGCATATTCATGCGTGACTTCAGTGCTCTCGAAAAGGGAATGGCATGCTTGAGAACAAGAAGGTACGCGCTTTTGTCTGGGCAAGCGCGGCGGCCGGCCTCGTCGTGGCGGTCGCGGGCGCCGGGGCCGCGGCGGCGACCATCGCCGCCCCGACCAAGGTGACGGCCCCGTACGCGCAGGCGGCGGCCGTGGTCAACGCCGACGGAAGCATCAACCGGGCCAAGGGAATCGCGTCGGTCACGAAGCCTGCCACCGGGCGCTACTGCGTCGAGTTGGCGGACAAGGAACTGGACGTCACGAGGCTTGTTCCGTCGGCCACTCTGCAGTACACGTCATTCGAGTACGGAATCCGGGTGTCAATGTGGCCTGACCCCACCTGCGGTACCCGAACGGACACTTTCCTGGTCATTACCGGAATGCCAAATAAGTGGGAAGACCGGGCATTCTCCATCGTCATTCCGTAACAGCCTTCGGCGTCGACCCCGGCTTGCGGCGGCCGGGGAGGCGCATGGTGAGCAGCCTCGCGCGGGGCGCCACCCGTTCGGCCAGGTTGAACAGGGCCTCGGTCCGGGTGCGGTCGGCGTCGAGGTGGGTGAAGAGGTTGACGCCGAGGTAGAACGTGATCGCCGCGTACGCGAGATCGCGCGGTGGCAGCAGTTTGGCCAGGGGCGACCCCCCGATGACCCGGTCCAGGGCCTGCTCGATGAAGTCGATCCAGGGCTCGGACCGGGCGGTGATCTCCGCGCGGAGTTCGGGCCGGGCGATGCTCGCGCCGACCATTTCGGAGAAGAGGGTGATGTGCCCGCCTTCGAGGTCGGCCCGGTAGATCTCGCTCGCGGTCTGGACCAGTTCCTCGAGGTTCCCGGCCTTCTCCACGGCCTGCCGGTAGGTCGCCATGCGCTGCTCCGATGACCGGTCCAGCGCGGCGAGCAGCAGCGCGTCGACGCCGCCGAAGTGATAGAAGACCAGCGCCGAGTTGACCTCCGCGGCCTTGGCGATGGCCCGCGCGCTGGTGCCGGCGTATCCCTGGCTCCGTATCGTCTCGGCCGCGGCGTCGATGAGCCGGTCGCGGGTCTCCGCACCCGACTGTTGCTTTCCGGCCACCCGCACCCCCGCTTGACAGAGTCCCGCGTCCTCATCGTACAGTTTAATCACCTGATTAAATCTCTCGATTAAGAGGTGCGTGTGGAGCCTGAACGCCAACCGCAGCTGAGAGCGCGGCGCACGCTGGCCGGGGTGCTGGCCGCGCTGTTCGCGGCGATGTTGCTCCACAGAGTTCTGCACGAGGGGCATCTGGAGCAGACGGCGTTGTTCTACATCGGCCTCCCGGCCGTGATCGCCATCACCGTCGCCCTCACCGCGCGGGCCCGCAGCACGACCGGGATGGTCATGGCGTCCATCACCGTGGCGCTGGCCCTGGCCGGCCCGCTGCTCGGCGAGGGGATCGTCTGCTTGGTCATGGCCGCGCCGCTGTTCTACCTCGTCGGCGCGGTGGTCGGGTTGTTCATCGATCACGGCAGGCGCCGCGATGGCAACGGGCGGATGAACCTCCTCATCGCGCCGCTCCTCATCGCCGCCATGCTGGAGGGCACCGCGGCCTCGCTGCCCCGTGACAACGAGGTCAGCGTCACCCAGGCCACGGGAACCACGGACGTCGAACGGGCGCTGGCCGCCGAACCACGATTCGGGCCGGTGGAGTCGCGGTTCCTGGCACTCGGCTTCCCCCGGCCGTTACGGGCCGAAGGCACCGGACTGGCCGTCGGCGACACCCGGAAGATCATCTTCACGCCGCGCCGCTCACTGGGCATCGGCGCTCCCCTCGAACCTCGGTCCATGACCCTGCGCGTGAGCGAGCGCTCGCCCGGACGGGTCGTGTTCGCCGTGGTGGCGGACACCACCCTCGCCCGCTGGATGGACCTGCGCCGGGCGACGTTCGACTGGCGAAGCGGCGACCTGAGGCTGACCCTCGGCTATCGTCGTACCTTCGACCCGGGCTGGTACTTCGGCCCGCTCCAGCGCTACGCGGTCTCCGAGGCGGCCGGCTACCTGGCCAAGACCTTCACCTCATGAACGACCCCACGCTGATCCGCGGCGTCGCGCTCTTCGGCCCGATGGCCGCCGTCTGGATCGCGGCGGCCGTACGGCGGCCGGGGGAGCGGGACATCGCCGCGATGATCCTGGCCACGGCGTGGAATCTGCTCACCCTCGCGATCGTGAACGTCCTCGCCCCGTACGCGGGCTGGTGGCGGTTCGCCGCCGACGGCGCCGTCGTCGCGGGCATCCCCGTCGATCTGCTGCTGGGCTGGGCGTTGCTGTGGGGGGCGCTGCCCGCGCACACGGCGCGCGCCTACCCGCTCCCTCTGGTCCTGGCCGGGTTCGCCTGGCTGGACCTGGGCGTAATGCCGCCGGCCGAGCCGGTCGTGGTGCTGGGGCACGGCTGGCTGTACGGCGAGGCCGTCGCGATCGCGCTCTGCCTGCTGCCCGGCCTGCTGATGGCCCGGTGGACCGCCGCGGACCGCCGGCTCGCCTGGCGCGCGCCGCTTCAGGTGGTCCTCGCGGGCGGGCTCATGCTCGGCGCGCCCGTCGCGCTCACCGGCGTGTGGCGGCAGCCCGAGTGGGTGATCGGGCTGCTGGCCCAGGTCCTCGCCGTGCCGCTGCTGTTCGGTCTGGCCGCCGTCCGCGAGTTCGCCGCCGCCGGGGGAGGGACGCCGCTGCCGTACGACCCGCCGAAACGGCTCGTCACGAGCGGCCCGTACGCCTACCTGCGCAATCCCATGCAGGCATCCATGGCGGGCGCCTACCTGGTGCTCGCGGTCTTCGACCTCCGGTTCGCCGCCGCTGCGGCGATCTGCGTCGCCTACGGTGCTGGGCTGGCTTCTTGGCACGAAGGGACATACCTTGCCACGCGGTACGGCCGGGACTGGGCGACCTATCGTGATCAGGTACGCCCCTGGTTGCCCCGGCTCCGCCCCTACACCGGCATGCCGCACGCCGACGTCTACGTGGCCGCGACCTGCGAGCGATGCGGCGCACTCGGCCGTTGGATCGCGCACCGGCGGCCGGTCTCGCTGCGGATTCGGCCCGCCGAGGGCTATCCGCACGGCCTGCGCCGGATGACCTACGAACGCGCCGACGGGCTGCGCGCCCAGGGAGTGGCTGCCTTCGCCCACGTGGCCCAGCACCTCCACCTGGGCTGGGCGCTGCTCGGCTGGCTGCTCCTGCTGCCGGGGGTGGGCTGGTTCGCCCAGTTGTGCGCGGACGCCTTCGGCGCCGGCCCCGCACGGGCCGCGGGACCCGCGAAGACCTCATGAACGCCATCCCCAAGCGCGTTGGGCGTGTGGTGCGAGCTCACAGGGGGCGGCGGAGGGCGGTGGTGAGGTCGTCGAGGTGTTCGGAGACCGGGCCCAGGGTGAGCAGGCCGCTGCCCGCCCCCGCCAGTTCCGCCGCCGCGGGGAGAAGTTCGGTGTAGGCCCGTTCCATCGTCTCCCGGTCGCCGACGGCGATGGCCGCCCGCGCGGTGAGGCACCACAGCGCCTCGTACAGCAGGTCGCGGGGCGGTTCCGGTATCAGGCGCAGTGCCGCCGCGGCCTCGCCCGGGCGGTCTTGGGCCAGCAGCACCAGGGGACGGGTCCACGGCTCGTAGGGCCCCCAGTCGATGCCCTCGTCGGCCTGGGCGGGCCGTGCGTGCCGCAGACGCAGGCACAGCAGCGCGAGCGGCAACAGCCCGGACTGCAGCCCGGGCATGCCGGCGCCGTCCAGCCGCGCGGCGGCGTCCCGGTAGGCCGCCTCCACCGCCTCCACCGCCTCCGCCACCGGCGCCCGCTCGGTGGCGGCGAGCCGCAGTGCCCGGTACCACTGGGCGAACACGCCCACCAGCGGCAGTTCGTGCCGTTCGGCCAGGCGGTCGGCGGCGGCCGCGTGCTCGTCGGCGCCGGGGAAGTCGGCGAGCGCGCTGCGGGCTTGGAGGCGGATGAGGTGCCCGAGCACCTCGAAGGTGACCAGGCCATGCCGGGTGGACAGGGCGACCAGCTCGGCGCCGAGCTCGTCCCGGCGCGGCGCCAGACCCGCCCGGTGGAAGGTCTGCATGAACACGCCGTTGAGCGCGAACGCCAGCAGCGCCGGATCGTCCAGGCGGCGGGCGATCTCCTCCGCCTGCCCTGCTGCCTGAGGTCCGCGTTCCGCGCGGGTGCCGCGCGACTCCAGGGCGATCGTGGCCAGCAGCCGGGCCCGCGCCGCCTGGTGCGCGGCGGGTGGGAGGGCGGTCAGGGCGCGTTCGGCCGCCGCCACGATCTGGGCCGCCTGTTCCGGGTCGTCCGAGCGGGTCCAGATCGCCGGTACGTCGTACGCGCCGATCACGCGGGCGGTCAGCTCCGCGTCGCCCAGTTCCTCCGCTGCGGCGACGGCCGCCACGCGATACCGGCGGGCCGCCTCCAGACCGCCGCCGCCGGTCACCGCCAGATTACGCAGCAGGCCCACCGTCGACTCCAGCCGCGCCCGGGCGCCGGATGCCACGGTCCGGTCATAGGCGGCGGCCGTCTGCGCCCACACCCGGCCCGCCGCACCGGCCGGGTCGAGGTGGCCGGACTGGTGCAGGATGTCGGTCTCCAGGCCGCGCAGTGCCGGGCCCGGATCCACCCCAAGCTGCTCGACCAGGAGCGTACGTGCCCGGCGCAGCACCGCCAGCGCGTCACCCTGGCGGCCGGTACGGTACAGCGCGAGGGCCAGCAGCCGCCACGCGTCCTCGCGCCAGGGATGCTCGGCCACGTGCGCGTCCAGATCCGGCACCGCCTCGGCGGCGAGGCCCAGGGCCAGGCGTGCCTCGGCCCGGCGTTCCACCGCCTGCAGCCGCAGCTCCGCCAGGCGGGAACGCTCCGCCCGGGCCCAGTCCTCCTCGGCGAACTCGGCGTAAGCGGGCCCGCGCCACCATCCCAGCGCCTCCTCCAGCCGGGCGAGCACACCTTCGGGCGGCAGCGTCGCGGCCACCGCCTGCTCGAACCGCCAGGCGTCCACCGCGTCCGGCTCGGTGCGCAGGGCGTACCCCGGCCCCTCGGTGACCAGCAGCCGGGCGGCGGTGCGCGGCGGGCGCTCGGGCTCCAGCGCGCGGCGCAGCGCGGCCACGAAGGTGCGCACCGCACCCACCGCGCCTGGCGGCGGATCGAGCCACAGGTCCTCGACCAGGCGGGAGACCGGGACGACGCGGCGGCGGGCGACGATCAGCCGGGCCAGCACCGCGCGGTGCCGCGGCCCCTTCAAGGCGATCGCGCCCCCGGCTTCGTCCCAGGCCGTCACCGGCCCCAGCACCCCGAACACCTTCCGCGTCATCGCCACCCCGGCCACGCTATAGCGCGCTCATCCGATGCTCATCGGCGCCCGGCAGTCTGGGGACACCCGCTCACCTACGGAAAGGGCTCGACCATGACGCCTGCCATCGCCGGCTTCGACTACCGGCGCGTCCCCGTCGCCGACGGCGTGGCCCTGAACGCGGCCGTCGCCGGCTCGGGCACGCCGATCGTACTGCTGCACGGCTTCCCGCAGACCCACCTGATGTGGCGGCACGTCGCCGCCGACCTCGCGGCCGACCACACCGTGATCTGCCCCGACCTGCGCGGCTACGGCGCCAGCGACAAACCCGCCGAGACCGACGGCACCACCTACGCCAAGCGGACCATGGCCGCCGACGTCGTCGCCCTGGCCCGCGCGCTGGGACATGAGCGCTTCGCGCTGGCCGGGCACGACCGCGGCGCCCTGGTCGCCTTCCGCGCCGCCCTCGATCACCCCGAGGCGATCACGCACCTGGCCTGCCTCGACGTCCTGCCGACCCTGGACATGTGGGACGTGATGCACGGCACCAGTGCCGCCGTCGGCTTCCACCTCTACCTGATGGCCCAGCCGCCGGGCCTGCCCGAGAAGCTGATCGCCGCCGGCTCGGACGCCTTCTTCGGCCACTTCCTCGACATCTGGGCCACCGACCCGCGGGCGATCCCCGCCGAGGTCCGGGCCGCCTACCTGGCCGCCTGCCGCGACGCGGTCCCCTCGATCGTGGCCGACTACCGCGCCTCCGCCGGCATCGACGTCATCCACGACCAGGCCGACCGGGACGCCGGCCACCGGCTGCGGATGCCGGTCACCGTGGTCCAGCAGGACTGGGGCGCCGCCCTCGGCTTCGACGCGGCCGCCCGGTGGCGCGCCTGGGCGCCCGACCTGCGACATGACACGGTCACCTGCGGTCACTTCATGGCCGAAGAAGCCCCCGCCGACATCACCAAGGTCCTCCGCGACCTCCTCCTCCGCTAAACGGCCGATATATTTCGACGCTCGATATATGCTGTCCGCGTGACCAAGATGACAGAGGCGACGTATTTCATCCTCGCCGCACTGCTGGAGAAGCCGCTCCACGGCTACGGGATCATCAAGCGCGCGGGCGAGCAGTCCTCGGGACGCATGAAGCTCGCCGTCGGCACCCTGTACGGCGCGCTCGATCGGCTCGCCGAGGCCGGACTGGTGGTGATCGACCGCGAGGAGATCGTCGACGGGCGGGCCAGACGCTACTACCGGATCACCGAAGAGGGCACCGCCGCGGTGCGCGCGGAGGCCGTGCGGCTCCAGAGCGCCGCGGCCGTCGTGACCAGCCAGATCATGGTGATGGGCACGTGAACGACTCCGCCACGCTCGAACAACGCTACCGCCGCCTGCTGAGGGCCTATCCCCGGACCTACCGGGAGCAGCACGGCGAGGAACTCCTCAGCACGCTGATGGAGGCAGCCGACCCGGAGACCCGCCGGCCGGCGATCCGCGAAGCGCTCCCGCTCCTGGCCGGCGGCTTCGCCGCCCACGCCAGAGACGCCAGGTCCCGCGCGCCCTGGTGGGTGGACGGCCTGCATCTCGGTGTGCTGGCCGTGGCGACGACCACCTACGCCATGAAGGTCGACGTCCTGCCCCACCTGATCCGGCCGATCTGGATCGCGCTCGCGATCCTGCTGCTGGTGGCGCTCACCCGAGGCTGGCTGCGGCTGGCGCTGCCGCTCGCGATCGTGGCCGTCGTCCAGGCCAGCGGCCTCGCGGCCCGGATGGGCGTCCCCCGTTTCGGGCCGGCCTACGTCGAGACGTCGAACGTGGTCCCCCACGTGGTGATCGTGGCCGGGCTGGCCATCCTCGCCATAGGACGGCGTGGGAAGGCGCTGCCCGCGCGGTCGTGGTTGTGGCTGCTCATCCCGGTGTCCTGCTGGATGCTGCAGTTCGTGGACTTCTCCTTCGAGGAGGAACTGCCCTGGTTGCTGTTCCGCTCGGGCGTGGAGGTGCTGGCGCTGAGCGCCGTGCTCTGGGCCACCGTGGCGGCCAAGGACGCCAGGTGGTCTCTCGCCGCCGCCATCTATATGATCCCGGGCCTGGCCTATTTGGCGGAGAACCTGCCCGCGCACGGCAGGAAGGGCTTCGCCTACTGGGGGCTGCTCACCCTGCTGGTGGTCGCTTCGGCGGTGGCGGCCCGCCGTACCAGACGCAGGATCTGACAGCGGTCCCGCACCTGTCTGCGCGGCAGGGGGTGGACCTTGCCGCCCAGCGCCTATAGTTAGTTAGGTGACTGACTCGAAAAACTCCCGGGTGCAGGCCGCGTCCGCCAAGCGGCAGCGGCTGATGGCCGCCGCCGCCCGGGTCGTGCACCAGCAGGGCGCGGAACGCACCACCATCGCCGACATCGCCCACGCCGCCGACGTCCCGGTGGGCAACGTGTACTACTACTTCAAGACCAAGGACGATCTGGTCGCGGCCGCGCTCACCGAGCACGTCCGGCAACTGGGCCTGCTCACCGGCCACCTGGACAATCTTGGCGACCCGAGGGAGCGGCTCAAGGGGCTCGTGGAGGCATGGGCCGGTCAGCGCGAGCTCGCGGCCCGCTACGGCTGCCCGACCGGGACGCTGGCCGCCGAGCTGGACAAGCGCACCGAGGGCGGCCTGGACGTGGCGGCGGGCAAGGCCATCCGGGTGCTGCTGGACTGGGCCGAACGCCAGTTCCGCGAGCTCGGGCTGCCTGATCCCGACGGGCTCGCCCTGACCCTGGTGGGCGCCTACCAGGGCATGTCGTTGCTGGCCAACGCCCTGCGCGACCCCGACATCATGACGCGGCAGTGCGCCCGCCTGGTCGGCTGGCTGGACTCCCTGTCCGCCGACGGCTCCCAAGGGTGAAGCGACGCCTAACCGATGCGGTAACCCACGCCGGGGGTGGTGGTGATGATCGGGGGGTTGCCGAGTTTGCGGCGCAGGCGGCCGATGGTGACGGTCACGGTGTTGGTGAACGGGTCGGCGTGCTCGTCCCACACCTGTTCCAGCAGGTCCTCGGTGCTGAGGAAGGCCGGGGTGGCGCGCAGGAGGGCTTCGAGGAGGGCGAACTCCTTGACCGACAGGTCGAGCCGGTTGCCGTCGCGGGTGGCCGTACGGCGCAGGGGGTCGAGTTCGAGGCCCGCCGCGCGCAGGACGCGGGCGCGGGCGGCGGGCCGGCGGCGGGCCAGGGAGCGGATGCGCAGGACCAGTTCGGGGAAGTGGAACGGCTTGGCGAGGTAGTCGTCGGCGCCCAGGGTCAGGCCGCTGACCCGGTCGCCGGGCGCGCCGGCCGCGGTCAGCATGAGGACCATGACGCGGTCGTCGCGTTCGGTGATCATCTGGCAGAGGGTGTCGCCGTGGATCCCCGGCAGGTCCCGGTCGAGCACGACCACGTCGTAGGTGTTGAGGTCGAGTTTGGCCGCCGCCTCCAGCCCGTCGTACGCCACGTCCACGGCCATGCCCTGATCACCCAGGCCCTCGACCAGGACGGCGGCGAGGGAGCGCGCGTCCTCGACCACCAGCACCCTCACGCCGCGACCCCCGCCCGCGCGGATGCCAGAGGCAGGGAGATGGCGACCCGGAGGCCGCCCTCGGGCCGGGCACGCAGGTCCAGGCCGCCGCCGTGGGCCGCGGCGATGGCCGCGACGATCGACAGCCCCAGCCCGGAGCCGTTGCTGGAGCCGGTCCGGTCCGTGCCGAGCCGCTGGAACGGCTGGGCCAGCCGCGCGACCTGCTCCTGATCGAGCACCGGACCGCCCGTCTCCACCACCAGCAGCGCGGTCGCGCCGTCGGCCGTGGTGGTCAGCCGGATCCAGCCGCCGTCGTGGTTGTGGGTGATCGCGTTGTCGATCACGTTGTCGGCCATGCGGGTCAGGAGTGTCCGGCTGCCTTGCGTCCAGGCGCCGTCATGGACGTCGTCGTCGTGGACGGTCAGGTTCTTGGCCGTGATGTCGGCGGCCCGGGCGATCAGGGCCGCGGCCACCACCCGGCCGAGCGAGAGCCTCGCCCGGTCGGACAGGGCGCCGTGCTGGGTGCGGGCGAGCATGAGGAAGCCTTCCAGAAGCCGGTCCACCTGGTCGAGTTCGGTGCGGATCCGGCCGGCCAGCGCGATCGTCTGCGCCGGTACGGGCTCCGGCTTGGCCACGGCCACGTCCAGCGAGGCCCGCATGGTCGCCAGCGGGGTGCGCAGCTCGTGGGAGGCGTTGGCGACGAAGCGGCGCTGCGCGGCGAAGGAGCCCTCCAAGCGCTCCAGCAGCCCGTCGATGGTGTCGGCCAGGTCCTTCACCTCGTCGTCGGGGCCCGGCGCGGCCAGCCGCTCGTGCAGGTTGTCGGCGGAGATCCGCCGCGTGGTCGCGGTGATCGTCCGCAGCGGGCGCAGCACCCGGCCCGCGACGATCCGGCCCAGCACGACCGACACCACGGCCATGACGGCGAGCGCGACCGCCGAGCCGATCAGGAGCTGGCGCGCCTGGAGCGCTTCGATCTCCGACAGCTGGGTCTGGAGCCGGCCGATGAGCTCCTGGGCGGTCCCGAGCGTCAGCGGCTCGCCCGGCGGAATCTGGGCGGGGGAGCTGATCCGCGACCCGAGGCCCACGAGGTTGGTGATGACCAGCAGCCCGACGCCGGACAGCAGGAACAGGGCACCGTACAGGGCGGTGAAGCGCAGTCGTACGGTGCGGTCGGCCAGTGCCAGGCGTCGCAGCTTCCTCATCGATCCTCTCCCGTTCCATACCGGCCTCCAGGATGCCGCGCCGGACCTAACAACGACATGACAGCCTCCGTTCGGCCCACGTTATGGCCACCTCCGTAGAACCGAACCCATGCAAGCAACCATCGAAGTCGCCGGGCTGCGTAAGCGGTTCGGTCACACCATGGCGCTGGACGGGATGTCCTTCACCGTGACGCCGGGGCAGGTCACCGGTTTCGTCGGCCCCAACGGCGCGGGCAAGTCCACCACGATGCGGGTGATCCTCGGCCTGGACACGGCCGACGAGGGCACCGCGCTGGTGGGCGGGCGGCCGTACACCAGCCTGCGCAGGCCGCTGCATCACGTCGGCGCGCTGCTGGACGCCTCGGCCCTGCAGCCCAGCCGCACCGCCCGCAACCACCTGCTGTGGCTGGCCCACTCCCAGGGCCTGGGCGCCGGCCGCGTCGATGAGGTGATCGAGCAGGTCGGGCTCGGCTCGGCGGCCCAGCGCAAGGCGGGCGGCTTCTCCCTGGGCATGCGGCAGCGGCTCGGCATCGCCGCGGCGCTGCTCGGTGACCCGCCGGTGCTCATGCTCGACGAACCCTCCAACGGCCTCGATCCCGAGGGCATCATCTGGATGCGCGGTTTCCTGCGGTCGCTGGCCGCCGAGGGGCGCGCCGTCCTGGTCTCCAGCCATCTGATGAGCGAACTTGAGGACACCGCCGACCACCTCGTGGTGGTGGGCCGCGGCCGGGTGGTCGCCGACACCAGCGTGGCCGGCCTGATCGCGACCGCCTCCGGCGGCCGGGTCACCCTGCGTACCTCGGCGCCGCCTGCGGCGATGGCGGCGCTCACGCACGCCGGCGCCACCGTGACCGCCACCGGCCGCGACACCCTGACCGTGATCGGCCTGGCGGGCGAGCACATCGTGTCGCTCCTCAACCGGTACGCCGTGCCGTTCTCGGAGGTGTCGGCGCATCGCGCGACGCTCGAGGAGGCGTACATGGAGCTGACCCGGGACGCCGTCGAGTTCCGCGCCGCCGGGCAGGAGGCGGCACGATGAGCGCCACCGCCCCGCACCGGGCCGTGCGTGGCGGCTTCGCGCTGCTGCTGCGCGCCGAATGGACCAAGTTCCGGACGGTCCGCGGCTGGGTGGTCGCCACGGCGGCCGCGGCGCTGGTCACCGTCCTGCTCGGACTGCTGTCCGCCTCGGGCAGCCACCAGTCGTGCGACGGTGTATGCCCCGCGGTCCCGGTGGGGCCGGGCGGCGAAGCGGTGGAGGACAAGTTCTACTTCGTCCACCGGCCGCTGGAGGGGGACGGCAGCATCACCGTCCGCGTGACCTCCATGACCGGCCAGATCCGCCTGC
Organism: Nonomuraea sp. NEAU-A123; assembly: GCF_018603905.1. GTDB lineage: Bacteria > Actinomycetota > Actinomycetes > Streptosporangiales > Streptosporangiaceae > Nonomuraea. The sequence goes on along the minus strand of NZ_JAHFZZ010000018.1, from coordinate 77,400 downwards.
CCGACCTCACCCCGGGGAACCGGCGCGTCATCTCCGGGGTCGTGCCGTGGGCGAAGGCCGGAATCATGATCAAGGAGAGCATGAAGCAGGGCTCCGCCTACGCGGCGGTGATGGTCACCGGTAAGCACGGGGTGCGGATGCAGCACAACTTCACCCAGGATGTGGCCGGCAGCCCGGGCGGCGTCTCGAAGCAGTCCCCGCGCTGGCTGCGGCTGACCCGCTCCGGCGAGGAGCTCACCGGCTACGAGTCCGCCGACGGCCGGCAGTGGACCAAGGTCGGCACCGCGCACCTGACCGGGCTGCCGGCCGCGGTGCAGGTCGGGCTCTTCTCCGCCTCTCCCGGCGATCTGACGGTGACGCCGGGCGATTTCGGCGGGTCCAGCGCGGCATCGCGCTTCGCCGAGGCCACCGCGGTCTTCGACCAGGTCAGCCTCCAGGGGCCGGTCGGCGGCGGCACGTGGCGGCCCGACGATGTCGGAGTCACCCTGAATCCCGATGGGTCGGCGCACCATCCGGGCGGGTTCAAGGAGTCCGGCAGCACGTACACCGTGACCGGGGTCGGCGACATCGCGCCCCTGTCGGACGGCCAGCAGATCGAGAACACCCTCACCGGCGTGCTGACCGGGCTGATCGTGGTGATCGTGGTGGCGGTCATGTTCATCACCGCCGAATACCGGCGCGGCCTGATCCGCACCACCCTGCTCGCCGGGCCGCGGCGCGGCCGGACGCTCGCGGCCAAGGCCCTCGCGATCGGCCTGGTCACCTTCGTCGCCGGACTGGCCGCCACCACGGCCGCGGTGGCGTTCGGTGAGCAGGTCCTGCGCGCCAACGGCAACTACATCCTCCCGGTGACCGTGTTCACCGAACTGCGCGTCATCGTCGGCACGGCGGTGCTGTTCGCGGCCGCCGCCGTCCTCGCCCTCGCCGTGGGCACGCTGTTCCGGCGCAGCGTCGCCGCGGTCATCGTCGCCATCGTGGTGATCGTCGTCCCCTACATCCTCGCGACCGCCTCCGTCCTGCCCGCGAGCGCGGCGCAGTGGCTGCTGCGGCTCACCCCGGCCGCCGGCTTCGCGATCCAGCAGAGCATTCCCGAGTACGCGCACGTGCTCGGCAACTACGCCCCGTCGGCCGGCTACTACCCGCTGGCACCCTGGGCCGGCCTCGCCGTGCTCTGCGGATACGCCGCGCTGGCTCTCGGCCTGGCCATCTTCCAACTCCGTCGGAGGGACGCATGAGACAACAGCTGTATGCGGAGTGGACGAAACTCCGTACCGTGGCGGGCACCGGCTGGCTGCTGGCCGGGCTCATCACGCTCACCGTCACCGTGAGCGTCGTGGCGGCCGCCGCCGTGTCCTGCACGTCGGCCGGTTGTAACTACGACCCGGCCAAGATCAGTCTTTTCGGGGTCCAGGTAGGCCAGGCGATGGTCGCCATCCTGGCCGTACTGGCGATCAGCGGCGAATACAGCACCGGCATGATCCGCACCACGCTGGCGGCGATGCCGCGCCGGGTCACCGTCCTGGCCGCCAAGGCGGCCGTCGTCACCGGGCTGACGCTGGCCGCGGGCACCGTCTCCGTGCTCGCCTCGATGATGGTCGGGCGGCGGATCCTGCTCGACAACGGCTTCACCCGCGGCCCCGGCACCCCGATGCTGTCCCTGGCCGAAGGGCCGATGCTGCGCGCCGCCTTCGGCTCGGTCCTCTACCTCGCGCTGATCGCCCTGCTCAGCCTCGGCATCGCCGCCGCCGTACGGGACTCGGCGACGGCCATCGGAGCCGTGCTCGGCCTGCTCTACATCCTCTCGATCCTGCCCTTCATGATCGCCGACCCGGTCTGGCAGAAGCTCCTCTGGCAGCTCTCGCCGATGAACGCCGGGCTCGCCATCCAGGCCACCACCCACCTGTCCACCCTGCCCCTCAGCCCATGGGCGGGGCTCGGCGTACTCGCCGCCTGGGCCGCCGCCGCGCTCCTGGGCGGCGGGCTGCTGCTACGGCTGCGCGACGCGTGACCTCCCAACCGGCGACTAACCTGCGGCGCCCGGCAAGGCCACTTGCAAGGACTTGCCGGGGTGGCGGGCCAACTGCCGGCTCTGCCCCGTGCGGACATCGACGGCGTAGGTGATCATGGAACTCTTGTCTCGGGTGGCGATGGTGACCTCGGATCCGCTCTCCCAGATCGAGGTGCCGGCGATGGCGCCGGTCTTCGGCAGGCCGCGGATGGCCACCTTCCGCAGGGTCCGCCCGCTCTTGGCGTCGAGAAGGGTGAGCGTGCGCTTCTTCATGTCCCGAAACTCGATGGCGGCCACCGTATGGCCGTCCGGGGCGAGCTCGCTGAACATGATGAACGTGCCATGGAAGCGCACCGGCGCGCCTCCGCCGGTGACGGGCATCAGCCACAAGTCGGTCTTGATGTACCGGACCAGCTCGGCGACGCCGCCCTTGACGCTGACCGGCTCGTACTTGCCGGGCACCGGCACCGTCTTGCCCGTCTGCATGTCGATCAGCAGCCCGGGCTCCTTGCTTCCCTCACGCGGGTCGAAGGACAGGTAGCGGCCGTCGTCGGAGACCACGAGCATGGAGCCGATGCCGATCCGTTCCTCCTTCACCTTGACCGGGGAGGTCACCTCGGATCCGGTCATCAGGTCGCGGACCACATGCGCCTGGGCCTGATGGCTGTAGTAGGCGAGCTTGCGCCCGTCCCGGCTGATCGCGATGGGTACGCGCCGCAGCTTGGTGGTGTTGGCGAGCGCCTGCGGCACCCGGTAGGTCGTGCCGGCGCGGGTGACCACCCGCCACTCGACGGTGCCGCAGTCGATTCGCCGCTGCGCGTCGACCTCGCAGGATGTCTGGTACGCGCTGCCGATCAACCCCACCTTGCCGTCGGGCAGGTCGGGCACCGTGTCGGTGGCCCGCGGCGTGGCCGTGCGGTCGGCCCACGACCACGGCAGCGTCGCGGCGGTGATCCCCACACCCAGCAGCACCCCGACGGCGGCGACCGCGGCCACCGCCCGGGTGGTGCGCTGCCTGCGCCGGTGGCCCGCGATGGCCCCGTTGACCAGGCTCACCATGGGAGCCTCGTCAGCGAGGTCGTTCAGCGCCTCACGCAGCCTCGTCATCGGATCACCTCCTCGATCTCGGAATCGGACAGCAGATGCGCCAACTCGGGCGCGACCATGCGCAGGCGGGCCAGCGCGTGATGGGCCTGGCTTTTCACGGTGCCGACCGCGCAGCCGAGCACCTCGGCCGTCTGCGCCTCGGTGAGGTCCTCCCAGAAACGCAGCACGATCACGGCACGCTGCTTGGGCGTCAACTTGGCCAGCGCCTGGCGCAGCACGATCCGGTCGAGCGCGGCTCCGTCGTAGGAGACGCCGTGCTCGGGCGGGTCGGCGCTCGGTGACTCGCGACGTGGCCGGCGCCTCCAGGAGATGTACTGGTTGACCAGTGCCTTGCGCGTGTAGGCCTCGGGGTTGCCGCCTTTGGACAGCTTGGACCACTGCCCGAGAACCTTGATGAGGACGCTCTGCAGCAGGTCCTCGGCGAGGTGGGCGTCTCCCGTGAGCAGGTACGCGTTCCGCATCAGCGCTTGCTCGCGGGCGAGTACGAACTCGCGGAAGCCGACGTGACGATCCAATGTGATCTCCTCTCGCTCATGCCAACGCGATGCGTCGGGCGAAAGGTTGCAGTCCCTCCTCGTTTTTCGCCAGCTACGGCCTCTAGCGCTGAGCCTCTAAGACGCCGGGCGGCCCGCCCGCCACTCCGGCGCGAGCACCGACCAGACCTCGATGTCGTGCCGCTTCCCCCGGTACGAGTAGCTCTCCCGCAGCACGCCGTCCTTGGTCATCCCGAGCCGCCGGGCCACCGCGATGCTGGCCGCATTCGCCGCCGAGACCTGCCATTCCACGCGGTGGATGCCCCGCTCCTCGATGGCCCAGTCGATGATCACGCGGATGGCCCTGGTCACCAGGCCCTTGCCCGCCGCCGACGGCTCCAGCCAGCAGCCCGCCTCCGCGGTGCCGTGCTCGAGGTCCATCGTCCGGAAGATGACTCCGCCGACCAGCGTGCCGTCCGCCCAGATGCCGTGGATCCGCCCGGCGTCGGCCGCGGCCTTCTCCGCGTACGCCCGCAGGAACGAGCGGCTCGACTCCAGGTCCGTGACCGCGTCCGGCATCGCGACGTACTGCCCGATGAACTCCCGTCCCCGATCGATGTGGGTCAGGAACTCCTCGGCCTGCCACGGCTCAAGCGGCCGCAACTCCGCGCCGTCGTCACCCAGGGATATCGCGTACATGGCCCTCTTCCGCCATCGAAACCATCACATATCGCCACGGATCTTCTCACGGGATAGGCGGGCGGCGGTCGCCCGCCAGATGTCGGAGGCGGGGTCGATGACGGCGAAGTGGTCGCCTCGCTGCTCGACATGGACCAGCTCGTCGCCGGCCCGCTGCCCCCTGGCGGCGTAGCGGCGGTTGAAGTCGACGAGGTCGAGGTCGTCGTCCAGCCCTTGCACGATCAACTGCGGCACGCCCAGCGGGAGCCGGGTCAGCGGGTCAGAGGCCGCGTACACCTCGGGAATCTCCTCCGGAGCGCCGCCCAGGGCAGCCGGGACGGCGCCCGAGCTGATCCGCCGCAGGGCGCCTTCGCCGAGGTCCAGCACCCCGGCCAGCGAGACCGCCAGCGCGATCCCGGCCACGTCGGTGGCCGGCCGCGGGGCGAGCTGCCCGCCGATCCCGGCCACGTCGGCGGCCAGTCGCAGGGCGAGCTGCCCGCCCGCCGAGTGGCCGATCACCGCGGTCCGGCCGAGGTCGAGCGGGTGCTCGCGGGCCGCGGTGGCCAGCGCGGCGAATCCGGTGGCGACGTCCGCGGTGGTCGCGTCCCAGCCATGCCGGTCCGGGCGGCGGTATTCGAGGTTCCAGGCGGCGTAGCCGCGCCCGGCCAGATCGATGCTCAGCGCGTCCATCAGGTCGGCGCCCCAGATCGAGCGCCAGTATCCGCCGTGCAGCAGAACGGCGACCGGCAGCGGCCGGGCGTCATGATCGGCCGGCAGGCGGAGCTCGGCCCACTGGTCGGCGTGCGGGCCGTAGGAGATCCTGCGCGCCGGGTGGCGCAGCCGGTGTATGGCGTGCCGGATCGCCCAGGTCAGCCCCCCGATCCCACGGCCGAACAGGTGAACGGAGCCGGCGGCGACCTCGGCCGGCCCGGTGTCGCTCACGTCGTACCACACGGTCCGGGAGGTGTGGGATCCGGGCCGCGTGAGCATCGACCGGCCGGCGGGGTCGGCTCCCGGCAGCGCCACGATCGCGCAGGTGTCGTCAAGGCCGCCGTCGAGGAGCAGTTTCCCCAGTGCCTCGCCGTCGGCGGCGGCCTCCAGACGGCCGGGCAGCCCGAGCGCGTCGCATTCGGTCGCCACGATCTGCCGGAGCAGCCCCGGGTCGGCGACGAGCCGCGGGCCGGTGACGACCACGAGATGAAGGTCCGTCACGATTTCTCCAGATGAAGCGCAGCGTGTTGCCAGACACCAGTCTGCCGCGCCGGGGGAGGCGACGGCAGGTGGGGTTCAGGACCAGAGATAGCTGAGTCTGACCCGCAGCGCCCCGTTGAACTCGATGCTGACCCGGGTGTCGACGCCGCCCTCGAAGGCGCGCACGTTGTGCACGGTCATACGGGCGCCGCCGATGAAGGGGTGACCGTTGGCGTCGACCTCCGTGATCGACACGGTGACCGGGGTGAATGGTGTGACACCGGCCAGCGCGGCCCGGAGGATGACCTCGCCGCCGGCGCTGAACAGGACGTTCCGGCCGTTGGCCCAGTCGGTGGCTGTGGCGGGCGGGTCGGTGTCGGCTTCGATGGTGGGGATGACGCCGACGGCTTCCGTGGACATGGGGACCCCTTTCTGGACGAGCCCGTTCGGCTCCCTCCCATCGTCGGCAGCTTCCTGGTCTCCCACATCCCCCTTGATCTGGGGGGATAGGGGCGCCTGAGCTAGTGGCGGCGCGCGGGCTGATGGATCTGGTGCAGTTCCAGCGGTGCGGGCGGCGCCAGGGGTTCGGCGTGGCCGGCCCGGAAGGACTGCAGGAGGTAGGTGACCAGGCGCCGGGACGCGGCCGGCGAGACCTGCTGGGACCCTTCGACGACGCCGCAGTTGGCGAGGAGCAGGAGGGTGATGTCGGTGGGGTCGAAGTCCTCGCGCAACTGCCCGGTGTCTTTGGCACGCCGTACCAGCTCGGCGATGCCATCCTCGGCGCGGGTGCGTTCGCTGTCATAGTCGATGGCGTCGGGGAACTGGGTGAGGAACGCACCGGTGAAGCCCCGGTCGGTGGCCTGCATGGCGCACACCTTTTCGATGACGGAGCAGAAGCCGCGCCAGGGATCGGGGTCCGCCAGCGCCTCGTCGAGGGCCGCGACGCAGTGGGCGAACTGTTCGGCGAAGGCCTCATTGATGAGCGCGGCGCGGGTGGGGAAGTGCCGGTAGAGGGTGGCCGCGGCCACGCCGGCCCGGCGGGCGATCGTGGTGACGGGCACGTCGATTCCCCGGACGGCGTACGCCTCGCGGGCGGCTCGGAGGATGCGCTCGCGGTTGTGCCTCGCGTCGGCACGCATGGCCGCAGGGGGCTTTTGAGAGAGCTGAGCAGGCATATCTCTCACTTTACCGTAAATGGAATGTGTCATCCGTTTAACGCCTTAGCTTGGGCGAGCGAGCGGAACATCCCTTTGCTCGCGGCTCCGGTGACAGAACAGGACGAGATCGTGAACGAGATGCGCGCGGCCCTCTACGACCGGTACGGGCCCCCGGAGGTGCTGTACGAGGGCAAGGTCCCCGTGCCGGCCGTCAAGCCCGACCAGGTGCTGGTCCGCGTCCACGCGGCCAGCGTCAACGGCGGCGAGCTGCACGGCCGGGCCGGGCGAATGCGGCTGGTGACCGGGCGCCGCTTCCCCCAGCGCACCGGGATCGACTTCGCCGGCGAGATCGCCGAGGTCGGCTCCTCGGTGACCGGACCACGGGAAGGGGAACGGGTGTGGGGCAGCCTGCCGCGGCGGTTCGGCAGCGCGGCGGAGTACGTGGCCGTCCACCCACGGCAGATCTCCCTCGCCCCCGCCAACCTCACTCCGGTGCAGGCGGTCTCCCTCCCGGCGGGCGGAACGACCGCGATCACCGCCCTGCGCGCCAAAGCCCGGCTCAAGCCCGGCGAACGCCTTCTGGTCCGCGGCGCCAGCGGCGGGGTCGGCAGCGTCGCGGTCCAGATCGGCAAGCTCCTCGGCGCTCACGTGACCGCTCTGGCGGGTTCGAAGAACCTGGACTTCGTCCACGGGCTGGGTGCCGACGAGGTGCTCGACTACCGGACGGCCCACCCGTCGGAGCTGGGCAGGTTCGACGTCATCATGGACACCGTCGGCACCCAGCACTCCGTCTACCGCGGGCTGCTGGCTCCGGGCGGACGCATGGTGGCCATCGCCTTCGACATCGAGAACGTCCTGGCCAGCCTCTCCTACGTCCTCGCCTCGACCGTCCACGGCTCCCGGCGGGTGCGTTTCTTCAGCGGCAACCCCCGGCACGAGCTGTTCGCCGAGCTGACCCGGCACACCGAGAACGGCGACCTCCGCCCCGTCGTCGACACCGTCCACCCCCTCGCCGACATCGCCGCGGCCCACCGCGCCTTGGAGGCCGGTGGCGTACGCGGAAAGCACATCATCCAGATCGTGTGACAGAGCGGATCCCCCTTGGGACCAATGGCACCCGAATTCGGGACTTCGTCCTCCGGTGGCCGGGCGCCTGTTCGGCGAGGCTGGAGGTGGAGGGCGAGCTTGTGAAGGGAGACCGGTGATGAACGCACGGATCGTGGCCGGGGTGGACGGCTCCGCGCCGGCGACGGCGGCGGCGGAGTGGGCCGCCGCCGACGCGCGGCGTCGGGGGCTGGATCTGCGGATCGTGCACATCTGTGAGCAGTGGCCGCACGGAGTCGGTGACTTCAGCACGGAGTACTGCGCGGGCGCGCTGGAGGCCGCCGCCGATCGGGCGCGCGAGCTGGCCGGTGAGGTCGAGGTGACGACGGACCTGCGCGCGGGGAACGTGATCGACGAGCTGATCGGCGAGTCCGCGTCGGCTGACAGCCTGGTGCTGGGCAGCCGGGGGCTCGGCGGTTTCGAGGGTATGGTGCTCGGCTCGGTCAGCATGGCCGTCGCGGGCCATGCGCGGGGTCCGGTGGTGATCGTACGCGGGGCCAGGCGGGAGGAGTACGGCCGGATCGTCGTCGGCTACGACGGGTCGGCGCATTCCGAGGCGGCCATGCAGTACGCCATCGAGCAGGCCCGCGCGTGCCATACGCGGCTGCACGTCCTGTACGCCTGGCGGCCGCCGGTCTTCTCGCCGTACGCGGCCGCCTACGACAGCGTGCTGGAGAAGGCCTTCCAGCAGGAGGTCCATGCGGCGGGCGAGCGGGTGGTGCCTTGGCGGGAGAAGAACCCGGATGTCGAGATCACCGACGAGCACCTGTGCGACGACCCGGCCGGCGCCCTGATCAGGGCCGCGGCCACGGCCGACCTGGTCGTGGTCGGGTCGCGGGGGCTGGGCGGCTTCGCCTCGGCGGTGCTCGGCTCGGTCGGTCACGCCGTGCTGCACCATGTGACCTGCCCGGTCGCGGTCGTACGGCCCCGTCAGGAGGGGCCATGAACCTGAGCATCGAGTCGCTGACCGCCGAGCGGGTGATGAGCCGCATCCTGGTGGCGGTCAAGGCGGATGAGTCGCCGCTGATGGCCTGGGAACTGATGCGCCGCGCCGACGTACGCCATCTTCCAGTGGTCGAGGGGCAGCACGTCCTGGGCATCCTGTCGCGCGAGCAACTGGCGGCGTCCTGGTCGGGCGGTCCGCAGGAACAGTCGAACCGCCGGGTGGGCGAGCTGCTGGCCGGCGAACGCAGGCCGCGCGTGCAGCCGGACGACCTGTTGACCCGGGTCGCGGCCGTCATGACCGACGCCGGCTGTGACGCCGTACCCGTGGTGTCCGACCGGGGACTGGTCGGGATGATCACCGCCCGCGATGTCGTGCTGGCGGTGGCGGGCCGTACCCAGCACCCGAAGGAGCACGGCGAGGTGGTGACCGGCATGTTCCACCTCGAGCCCGTCATACCGACGCGGAGCTGAGTCCTCAGTGCTGCCTGCGCGCCGCTGCGACATGCCCGGTGAGCCGCTCCCAGTTGCCGGACCCGATCGCGGCCTTCTGCTCCTCGGTGAACGGCGCTCGCTCCAGGAAGGACCGCGCGACCCCGCCGCTGGTGTCGAGGTACGGGAAGCCGCCGGGCCGCGTGCCGTAGGTGTAGGGGTAGTCGGTGGAGTACAGCATGCGTTCGGTCCCGACGACCTCCGCGGTCCACCGCAGGTAGCGCTCGCTCACCGTGCCGCTGCCCGCTACCCAGAAGTTCTGGCGGAAGTAGTCGGCCAGGGGCCGCTCCAGCTTCGCGTTGTGCGCCAGGATGCCCGTGTGGTCGAGGTAGAAGAGGATGACCTCGCCCCAGTGCCCGGCGATCACCTGCAGCTCGGGGTGGCGGTCGAACACCCCGGAGAAGATCATCCGTAGGTACTGGACGCCCAGGTCGTAGTACCAGCCCAGCCCCGCGGTGGCCAGCCCCATGCCGACGCCGCCCAGCCCCGAGTAGTACGCGTCCAGGACCGGCTGCGCGGGGGTCTGCGGGTGGAAGTGCAGGGGTACCCGGAGCCGCGCGGCGGCCGCGTAGAGGTCGTCGAACTCCGGCGCGTCGGCCAGCCTGTCCCCGGTGCGCCCGTACAGCATCGCGCCGCGGAAGCCGAGCCGCGTGACCGCGCGTTCCAGCTCCTCGACGGCGGCTTCGGGCGCCGGCGTCGGGATGGCCGCGAGCGCCTGGAGCCGCTCCGGGTTACCGGCGACGACCTCGGCGAGCGCGTCGTTGGCCGCGCGCGCGACGCTCACGGCGTCCGCCGCCGCGAGGTTCTGTACGCCCGGTGTGGCCAGGGACAGCACCGCGACGTCCACGCCCTGATCGTCCATGTCGGCCAGGCGCCGATCGGAGACGTCGCGCAGCCGCCGCGCGATCGGCTCATCGCCGTAGCCGAGCTGCGGAATCTGCGGCACCCCCGCCCGCGTCCAGGCGTCGAGCACTACCGGCAAGGCGACGTGTTCCTCGAGCCCGACGATACGCATTTTCGCTGACATTCCATGCTCCCTGCGTTTCCATTGGCAACACTTGAACGGTATCAGTGATACTAGCGGCAGTACAGCGATGGCCGTATCATTGATTCATGCCTCGTGGGACGAAGGACGACGTGACTTCCGCGGCCGGCGGGCGCGAGCTCATTCGCCGGCGCGTGATCGAGGCCGCCGCGGACCTGCTCGCGCGTGAGGGCCGCGACGCGGTCACCACCCGCGCGGTCGCGGCGGCGGCCGGGTTGCAGCCCCCGGCGATCTATCGCCACTTCGCCGACATGGACGCGCTGCTCGAGGCGGTGGCCGAGCACGGCTACGTCACGTTCCTGGCGGCCAAGCGCGTCGATCCCCACCCGTCCGACCCGATCGAGGATCTGCGCGCGGGCTGGGACCTCGCCGTCGAGTTCGGCCTCGCCAACCCCGCGCTGTACGTGCTCATGTACGGCGAGCCCAGACGCGGCACGACGTCGGCCGCTTTCCAGGCCGGCATGGAGATCCTGCTGGGGCGCATCCGGCGCCTCGCCGCCGGCGGCTGGCTGCGCGTCGACGAACGGCTCGCGGCCGCCCTCATCCACGCGACGGCGCGCGGCGCCGTGCTCACCTGGCTGTCACTGCCCGCCGATCAACGCGACCCGGCCCTGCTGACCGCCATGCGGGAGTCGATGGTCACGGCCGTAACCAACGAGAAGCCCGCCGTGCAGGACGCGGGCCCGGCCGGCGCGGCCCGAGCCTTGCGTGCCGCACTGCCCGAGCAGACCGCGCTGAGCGGCGCGGAGCGGCACCTCCTCGGCGAATGGCTCGACCGCCTGGCCGCCGACGGGTAGCTCGAGCCCGGTGCCCATACGGAGATCGCGCGCGTATGGGGGTGCGACAGGGCCCCTCCCACTCCTGCCCCGCAGGTCATGGCCCTGTAAGACTGAAGGCATGACGAGTGAGCAGCACAGCGGCGGCGGCACCGAGCTGGGGTGTTTCCTGCGCGCCCGCCGTACCCAGGTGACTCCCGAAGAGGCCGGTCTCAAGGTCGGTCCCGGCCTGCGCCGCACGCCCGGGCTGCGCCGTGAGGAGCTGGCCACTCTCGCCGGGGTCAGCATCGACTACTACATCCGGCTGGAACGCGGCAAAGAGGCGCGCCCTGGCCGGCATCGACCCGGACGCCCCCGACCTGGCCGAACTCATCGGCGAGCTCATGCTCAAGAGCCCGGAGTTCGCGCGCCTGTGGGAGCGCTACGACGTCAAGGCGCACTCCCACGGCCTCAAGACCTTCCACCACCCCGACGTCGGCGACCTCACGCTCGGCTACCAGTCCATGCAGCTCGAGGGCACCCCGGGGCACCGCCTGGTCGCGTACTACGCCGAACCCGGTACCCCTGAGCACGACGCGATGGTCCTGCTCGACCTGGCCGCACACGAGCAGCCTTCGAAGCTTTCGCCACGTACCGACGCGGCCTGACTCGCCTCCGGCCGCGCCGGCGAGGCGAACGGGTGGCCATGGGTCTTTCGCGTGGTCACCCGACCACCTTGTCCAGGAACCCGGCCAGGTTGGCCGCGGTCCGCTCGATCTGCTCCTCCAGCGTGAGCGACTCGTGAAGCCGCCCGCCGGGCCCGACCTCCTTCTTCCCGCGCAGGTAGAGCGAGCAGGCCAGATCGGTGCAGATGTAGGCGCCCACCGAGTTGCCCTGCTGTCCGGTCCGTCCCGCTCTGCGTGCGGTCATCAGCGATACGCCGTCTCCCGTGTGCATGGTCAGGCAGAACGAGCACATGCTGCGCCTTACATGCCCGGCATGCGGCGTGGCCCGGCGCAGCGCCACCCCCACGAACCCGTCGCCGGACTCGGCGACCAGATAGGCCCGTTCCGGTGAGGCGGGGTCCTGCCACCCGAGGAAGTCCAGGTCGTCCCACGGCCGCGCGGCCAGATCCCTGGGCACGGCCAGCCGCTTCGCCTCGCCCTTGGTGCAATTGACCATTGACGCGCGGATGTCGCTCTCGGAAACCACTCTCATAGGTGGGGAAACTAGCTTCCCTAGGAGTATTATGCAAATACTTAATACCTCTAGGTAAGCGAGGAGGGCGGCACATGGCACGCGCGGGGGTGACCGCCGAACGCCTGACCCAGGCGGCGGCGGAACTGGCCGACGAGGTCGGCTTCGAGAACGTGACCGTCTCGGCGCTCGCGCGCAGATTCGGCGTCACGGACCCGAGCCTGTACTCCCACATCAAGAACGCGCAGGACCTGAGGATGAGGCTGGCGGCACTGGCCCTGACGGAGCTCGCCGACAGGGTCGCCGCCGCACTGGCCGGCCGCGCGGGCAAGGACGCGCTGGCAGCCTTCGCGGGCGCGTACCGGGACTATGCGAAGGAGCATCCGGGCAGGTACGCCGCGGCGCAGATCGAGCTCGACCCGGAGTCGGCGGCCGCCGGCCCCGCGCGCCGGCACGCGGAGATGACGCGGGCGATACTGCGCGCCTATGAGCTCCAGGAGCCCGACCAGACAGACGCGGTACGACTGCTGCACAGCACGTTCCACGGCTATGTGAGTCTGGAGAGGGCGGGCGGGTTCAGCCACCACCCGCGCGACGCGGATGCCTCGTGGTCCAGGGCCCTGGACGCCCTCGACTCCGTTCTCAGAAACTGGCCGCCGGCTGACGTGTGACCGTCCTGGGCCGCGTTCGCCGGGTGTTTCAGAGCTGGGCGGCGAGGTGGGTCAGTGTCGCGCCGAGGGGTGCGTCCAGGGTGAGCACGGCTTCGGCGTCACCGCCGGTCGGCCCCTGGTTCACGATGGCGATCGGGATGCCGAGCGCGGCGGCCTTGGTGACGAACCGCAGACCGGATCGGACCGTCAGCGACGATCCGAGGATCAGCAGCGTCCGCGCCCCCGCGACGAGCGCGAAGCACTCGTCCACCCGGGTCCTGGGCACGTTCTCGCCGAAGAACACCACGTCGGGCTTGAGCAGCCCGCCGCACGTCGCGCAGTCCACCACCCGAAACCGCTCGACCTGCTCGTCGGCGAGCACGGCGTCACCGTCAGGGTTGATCTGCCCGCTCGCCTCCCAACCGGGATTGGCTGAGCGCAGGCGGTCCTCCAGCTCCGTACGGGGGGTCCGCTCCCGGCAGGTCAGGCACACGACCCGGTCGAGCCCGCCGTGCAACTCGATCACCCGCCGCGCGCCGGCCGCCTGGTGCAGGCCGTCCACGTTCTGGGTGACGATCCCCTCGATGAGCCCACGCCGCTCCAACTCGGCCACCGCCCGATGCCCCGCGTTGGGCGCGGCCAGGCCGATCTGCCGCCACCCGACGTGACTGCGCGCCCAGTAGCGCCGCCGCGCCTCCGCGCTGCCGACGAACCGCTGGTACGTCATGGGCTCCGCCCGCCGGGCCCGGCCCGTCGGCCCCCGGTAGTCAGGGATCCCCGACTCCGTCGACAGCCCCGCCCCGCTGAGCACCGCCACGCCGCCCCCGGCCACCAACTCGGCCAGCGACGCGAGCGGAGAACGGCCGAGCACACTCCCGCGGCCTCCCGCACTTTCGGTCACAGCACCATGGTGCCCGACGCGCCACGCCGATCCGCGCACCGGCTCAAGAAGCGGTGGACGAAGTTTCATGAAAACAGCTCTCTGCTGTATAGAGTCACATCGTGTTCACGCTCCAATCCCTGGTCGATCGCTCCTCGCTCGAACTCGGCGTGCTGGTGCCGGGCCGTCCGGGCGCGCTGGACGAGCCCATCGCCTGGGTGCACAACACCGAGCTGCCCGACCCGTCGGCCTACGTACGGGAAGGCGAGCTCGTGCTGACGAACGGCGTGTGGCTCGACCGGGTGCATCCGGCGCAGTTCGTCCGCCACGTCAAGAAGGCCGGGGCCGGCGGCATCGTGTTCGGCCTGCGCGCCGAGCTGCCCGCCACTCCGCCCGCGCTGGTCGAGGCCTGCCGCGAGGAGGAGCTGCCGCTGCTGGAGATCTCCATCGCGGTGCCGTTCACGGCGGTCTCGGCGGCCGTCGCCGACCTGCTGGCCGAAGAGCGCAAGCAGTCGCTGGTCGGCATGGTGCGCCGGGGAGACGCCCTGGCCACGGCGATCTCCCGGGGCGCCGGCGCCTCCGGTGTGCTCGACGTCCTGCGGCGCGACCACGACCTGCCACTCGCGGTGGTCGACAGGATGGCTCGCTCGCTCGCGGTGGCCGGCGCCGACCTCGCAGCGGACCAACTCCACGCCGTGGCCGCGGGGCTGGCCAGGCATCCACCGGCCCTGGAGGTGGACCTGGGGGACGCCGGACGCGTGGCGCTGTTCCCGGTGGGCGCCGTCGGCGACATCGACGCGGCCCTCATCTGCCTGCGCCCCTTGCGCGAGCTCGCGGCGGACGAGCGGGAGGCGCTGGAGCAGACGGCCCGGTTCCTGAGCCTGGAGGTCGCCAAGCAGCAGGCGGTCCAGGCGATCGAGATGCGCTTCGCGAGCGAGCTCCTGGAGATGATCCTTTCGGGCGGCCGGCGCGCCACGGAGGTCCCCGGCCGGCTGCGCGCCTTCGGCGTCGATCCGGGCGGCCCGCTGGCCGTGTGCGCCGTGGCGTTCGCGCAGGGCGAGGCCGCCACGATGCACGGGCTCGCCGAGGTGATCGGGGAGTTCTTCGCGGCCGAAGGCGTGCCGGCGGTCGTCGCCGGCGGCACGCAGGACGTCGTCGCCGTGCTGCCCTGGCGCCATCCCGAACGCGAGCTGCCGCTGCTCGCCCAGCGCCTGGTGCGCGGCGTCGAGCGGCGCTTTCCCGGCCTCCGCCCGGTCGCGGGGCTGAGCGGCATCGCCTCTCAGGCGGCCGAGCTGCGACCCCGGCTCCTGCAGTCCAGGGAGGCCTGCCGCGTGCTGCGGCGCACCTCCACGGGACCTTCCGTACGGGCCTTCGCCGAGCTGGGGACGCACCGGTTGCTCCTTGGATCGCTCGACGTGGAGACTTCGCGGCAGTTCGCCGGCGAGCTCCTCGGGCCGATGAAGAACCATGACGCGCGGCGGGGCGGTGAGCTCGAGCTGACGCTACGGACGTTCCTCGATCACGATGGGCAGTGGGGGGCGACGGCCGGAGCGCTGCACGTCCACGTCAACACGCTGCGCAACCGGCTGGCCAAGATCACCGAGCTCACCGGCCGGGACGTGGGCCGCACCGAGGACCGGGTGGACCTGTTCCTGGCGCTGACCATCGACGCGATGGACTGAGCTCAGGTGGCGGTCGCCTCGGTGCCCCGCCGCCACTGGCGGGCGTTGCTCAGTGTCGCCATTGGCTGGAGCATCTGGTCATCGAAGCGCGTCATGGGCAGCCCTTGGGCCAGGCGTCGCGGGAAGTCCGGGTTGGCGAGTGCCCCCCGGCCGACGGCCAGGACGTCGGCGTGGCCATCCTCCAGCACCGTGGCCGCCTGGGCCGGGTCGTGCATGCCGCCGTTGGCCAGCACGGGCAGCCCGGTGACCTTCCGGGCCAGGCCCGTGATCGTCATCGCTCCGTCCAGGGTCGCCGTCTCCACCCAGTCCCGGCCTTCGCTGGCGATGTGCAGGTAGCTCGCGCCTGCCTCGGCGAGCGCGGCGAAGATGGTCTCGGCGTCCCTGGAGCCGCCCGCCCATCGGTGCGTGAAGTCGTTGACCTTGCCCTGCGACAGCCGGATGCCCACGCAGAAGTCCGGGCTGAGCTCCGCGCGGATGGCGGAGACGATCTCCGCCGCCAGCCGTACCCGGTGGGCGACCGCGCCGCCGTAGCGGTCGTCGCGCCTGTTGGTGTAGTCGGTCAGGAACTGGTCGACCAGGTAGCCGTTGGCGCCGTGCACCTCGACCCCGTCGAAGCCGGCCCGCCTGGCGCGGACGGCCGCGGCCACGAAGCCCCGCACCGCGCGGTCGATGTCGTCCTGGTCCATCGCCCGGGGCGTGGGCCACGGGCCGTGCCCGCCGTATTCGGGCATCTTCTCGCCGCGCGGCCGGACGGCCGACGGGGCGACGGTGTCGTCGCGGTAGCGGTTGCCCTGCGACAGCGCTCCGGCGTGCATGAGCTGGAGGACGAAGGCCGCGCCGGCCGCGCGCACCTGGCCGGCGATCTCCCGCCAGGCGGCCTCGTGGCCGTCGGTGACGATGCCGGGCTGGTTGGCGTACCCCTGGCTGTGCCAGGTGTCGGTGTAGGTTCCCTCGGTCACGACGAGGGAGAAGCCGCCGCGGGCGTACTCCGCGTAGTAGCCGGCCATCTCGCCGGTCGGCGTGCCGTCGGCGGCGGCGGACACCCTGGTCATGGGGGAGACCGCCAGCCGGTTGGCCAGGCTGAGACCGCCGATGCGCTCCGGGCGCAGAGCGGGGTGCAGAAGGTCGTTCATCGTTCACTCATTTCTCTGATGTGAGCAGGTCGGTCGCCAACGCCGTCGGGTGGTGCCCGTTGATCCCCACCAGGTCCTGCGGGCAGGCCGAGACCACGAGAACGCAGTCCATCGCCGCCTCGAACGTGATCGCGTCACCGGGACGGCTGATCGAGCTCAGCCAGCTCAGCCGGCCGTCGCCGGCCACCGGGATCCGCATGAACACGTTGACGGGCTGCGGGATGACCGGCACGGACAGGCCGAGCGCGGCCAGGCTCGTACGCAGGTTGTCCGCGCACGAGGCGTGGCCGGGCACGCCCAGGGCGCGATAGCGCTCCGCGTCGCAGGCCGCGATGAGCATGTCGTGACAGCCGGGGGAGGTGTCCTCCACCAGGGTGAGGATGGGCCTGCGCCGGCTGGTGACGAACTGCTCGCCGGCCACCGGGAACAGGCGGCTGGTGGCGGCCCGCGTGTGCGACGCGCTGAGGTGCTCGTCGACGTCGTCCGCGGCGACCGCGAACACGTCGCCGACCTGGCCTCCTTCGAGGTCCGTGACGCGTACGCGCCGGCCGGCGCCGACCCTTACCGCCCGTCCTTCGGTGGCGGGCACGATGACTCGCATGCCCACAGCCAACCAACCGGGACACGAGCCGGACCATGGAGATTGCTACGGCATCCGGAGCTGCTGGTAGAGGAATCTCCATGGGCCTCATGGCGGACGCGGGCGATGGCGTCGCACCCGTCGTACGCCGACAGGGCGCGGAGTTACTCCGCGCCGGTCAGCCCCCGCAGGAGATCGGCGGCCTTTTCGGCGATCATCACGGTCGCCGCATTGGTGTTGGTGGAGACGATCTCCGGCATGACGGAGGCGTCGGCCACCCTCAGGCCCGCGAGGCCCTGAACGCGAAGCCGCGGATCGACGACCGACAACGCGTCGACTCCCATCCGGCACGAGCCGGCGGCATGACCGTAGGACTGCACCGCGGTGCGGACGAAGGCGGCGATCGTCTCGTCGTCCGCGCCGACGAGCGGATGCCCGCCACCCCGCCATTCGTCGAACGCCGCCATGTCGCTGATCTCAAGCGCGTGGCGCACGCCTGAGACGAGAGCGCGCAGATCGTGGATCTCGTCGAGGTAGCGGAAGTCGATCAGCGGCGAGACCTTCGGATCGGGGCTCGCGAGGGTCAGCGACCCTCTGCTCGCCGGGCGCATGTGCCCGACGCCGAAGGTGTAACCGTGCTCCGGGGCCGCCTGCCAGGGGTTGGTGAAGGGCACATGGATGAACACGATCTGCAGGTCGATCGAGGCGCGCCCCGGCTCGCTGTCGAGCAGCAGGGTCACCTCCCCGAGATTGCCGGACGGCGGGGGCAGGGCTCCGCGCGCGGGAACGGTCAGACCGGCCAGGATGATGTGATCCTGTAGGTTCCGTCCCACGCCGGGCAGGTCGTGCAGCACCTTCACCCCCACCCGCTCGAGTTCGTCGGCCGGGCCTATGCCGGAGCACAGGAGGATGTGCGGAGTGCCGATGGCTCCGGCGCAGAGCACGACCTCCGCGCTCGCCGTACAGTGGATCAGCTCGCCGTCGACGACCACGTCGACGCCGGTGCAGCGGTCGCCGTCCAAGGTGAGGCGATCGACGAAGGCTCCCGGCAGCAGTTCGAGATTGGCGCGGCTCAGCGCCGGTTCGAGGTAGGCCGTCGCGGTGCTCTGCCGGCGCCCGTCCACGATGAGGAGATCATGGCTGCTCACACCCCGCAGCCGCGCGCCGTTCAGGTCGGCGGTCAGCGGATGCCCGGCCTGCTGCGCCGCGGCCAGGTAGGCCTGGGACAGCGGATGCAACCGGCCAGCCGGGGCCGGGCGAAGCGGACCGGTCCTGCCCCGGTAACGCTGATCGCCGTTCGGCACGGACTCTGCCCGTCGAAAATACGGCAGGACGGATGCGTAGTCCCATCCTGTGCAACCCGCGTACGCCCAGGTGTCGAAATCGAGGCGGTCGCCGCGCAGGAAGGCCATCGCGTTCGTGCTTCCGCTGCCGCCCACCGTCCGGCCCCGGGGAATGTCGTGCACTCGGCCCGTCTTCGGCTGGGGCACTGTCTGGTACGCCCAATCGAGGTCGGTCTTGTACAGGGCGGGCCAGGCGTGGGGGGTCGTGATCCGGTCGCTCGTCTCGGCGCGACCGGCTTCGATCAGCAGTACGCTGCGGGACGGATCTTCGCTGAGACGGGCCGCCACCACACAGCCGGCGGTGCCCGCTCCGACGACGATGTAGTCGTAGACCCGGTCACCCTCGCCCCGTGTCACAGCGACACCACCACGGTCTTGGTCTCGAGATACTCGTCAAGGTTCTCCCGGCACGTCTCGCGGCCCCAGCCGGACTCCTTCGTCCCGCCGAACGGAAGGGCGGAGTCCGCCGCCTGGTAGCAGTTCACCCACACCTGCCCCGACTCGATGGCCGCCGCCATCCGGTGCGCGCGCGAGATGTCCTTGGTCCACACCGCGGCGCCCAGCCCGAACCGCGTGTTGTTGGCCAATGCCAGCACCTCCGCCTCGGTGTCGAACGGGACCGCGCAGACGACCGGCCCGAAGATCTCTTCGTGCATGATGCGCGAGTCGGGCTGGGCATTCACCAGCACGGTGGGCTCGGCGAAGAACCCCTCGCCCTCCAGGGCGCGGCCACCGGTGACGACCTTGGCGCCCTCGGCAACGCCGATCTTGACGTAGCCGAGCACCTTGTCGCGGTGCTCGGCGGAGATGAGCGGGCCCATCTGGGTGGTGGGATCGATGCCACGCCCGAGCTTGAGCGAGGCCGCGTGGTCGGCGAGGCGCTGCACGACCTCGTCGAAGACGGCGCGCTGCACGTAGAGCCTGGATCCGGCGATGCAGCTCTCGCCCTGGGTGGCGAACGCGCCGGCCGCCGCGCCCGCGACGACGGCGTCGAGGTCGGCGTCCTCGAACACGATGTTCGGGGACTTGCCGCCGAGCTCCAGCGACACCCGCTTGAGGTCCTGGGCCGCCGAGCGGACGATCGCCTTACCGGTCTCGACCGACCCGGTGAACGTCACCTTGTCGACGCCGCGGTGCTCGACAAGGGCCGCACCCGCGCTCTCCCCGAACCCGGTGACGTAGTTGACCACCCCGGCGGGGATGCCGGCCTCGATGGTGAGCTGGGCCAGCAGCGCGATGGAGATCGGCGTCTGCTCGGCCGGCTTGAGGACGATGGTGCAGCCGGTCGCCAAGGCCGGCGCCAGCTTCTTGATCGCCATGAGCAACGGCAGGTTCCAGGGCACGATCGCGCCGACGACGCCGACCGGCTCCTTGAGGGTGTACGCGTGAAAGCGGCCACCGGAACTGGCCGGGTAGGAGATCGGGATGGTGTCACCGGTGATCTTCGTCGGCCAGCCCGCGTAGTAGCGCAGGACGTCCGCCGAGAACGGGATGTCGAAGTACCGCATCTCGTTGATCGGCTTACCACTGTCGATCGAGTCGAGCATCGACAGCCGTTCGGCGTTCTGCTCGACGAGATCGGCCAGCTTCCAGATCAGCCGCCCGCGCGTCTGCGGCGTCATCGACCGCCAGGTGCTCCCCGGCGCGAGCGCGGCGCGTGCCGCCGCCACCGCACGATCGACGTCCGCCGCCGCACCGGCCGGAACCTCGACGATCAGCTGCCCGTCGGCGGGGTCGTACACCGGGAACGTCTTGCCACTGATCGCGCCGACCCACTCGCCGCCGATGAGCATCTTCTGCGCGAGCCGGATGTCATCGCTGACGGTGGGGGCGAAGCGCGCCTCGGCCATGTCTGTGCCTTCCTCATGAATAAGCAAAATGTCTACCGGCCCGTCAGGCGGATGCTGATGCTCTTGACGTGGGAGTAGTGGTTCAGGGCTTCGATGCCCTTCTCGCGCCCATAGCCGCTGTGCTTGTGCCCGCCGAAGGGCATCTGCACCGACTGGGTCGACCACGAGTTTATGTACACCTGTCCGGCTTCGAGGGACTCCGCCACCCGAATGGCCCGGGACATGTCCGCGGTGAACACCCCGCCGACCAGGCCGAAGTCCGAATCGTTGGCCAGCGCCACCGCTTCGTCCTCCGTCTCGAACGGGATGACGACGAGAACCGGGCCGAAGATCTCCTCGCGGGCGATGCGCATCTCGTTGGTCACGCCGGAATAGATGGTGGGCTCGACGTAGAACCCCGCGGTGAGTTCGGGGTCGAGGGGCGCGCCGCCGCCGATCTCCGCGGTGGCGCCTTCCTCTTCGGCGATCTGGAAGTACTTCTGTACGGTCTCCCACTGGCCACGGGTGATCATCGGGCCTACCTCGTGGCCGGGACGCAGCCTGCCGGTAGCGGCCACCACAGCCGCGGTGAACCGCTCCTGGACCTCACGCTGCACGAGCAGGCGCGTGCCCGAGGAGCAGACCTGACCGGCGTTGGTGGTGAACGCACGCACCGCCTCGGACGCGGCGAACTCCAGGTCGGCGTCGGCGAAGACGATGTTCGCCGACTTGCCGCCGAGTTCCAGGGTCAGCGGCAGGATGCGATCGGCGGCGATCCGGCCGATCTCCTGCCCGACCGGCACCGAACCCGTGAACGCGACCTTGCGCACCAGCGGGTGCCGCACGATGGCCGTGCCCACCTCGGTACCCCGGCCGAGCACCACGTTGAACACGCCCGGCGGCAGCCCTTCTTCGCTGCCGATCCGCGCGAGCGCGACGGTGGTGCGCGACGTCGACTCCGCGGGCTTGGCCACGATGGTGTTGCCGGCGGCCAGGGCCGGTGCGCAGGCGCGTGCCGCCTGGTTGAGCGGCAGGTTCCACGGGGTGATCACGCCCACCACGCCCAGCGGTTCCCGCAGCGTGTACACGTGCAGGTTCGGTTGGATGTCGAGGACCTCGCCGACCGGCAGGTTCACCAGGGCGGCGTAGAACTCGAAATACTCGGCGGCGCCGCGGATCTCGGCCGTCGACAGGGCGAGGGGCTTGCCGGTGTCGGCGCTCTCCATCGCGGCGAGTTCGTCGATGTCGGCCAGCAGCCGGCGGCTGATGGCCGCGAGGACGCGGCCACGGTCGAGTGAGTTCAGGTGCCGCCAGCCCTTGGCGGAGCCGTGCGCGGCTCGCACGGCGGAGTCCACGTCGGCCGCGGTGCCCAGGCTCACCTCGGCTCCCGGGCCGCCGGTCGACGGATTGGTGCCGACGCGCGTCGTGCCGCCGGTGGACGGCACCGCCTTGCCGTCGATCCAGTGCAGCAGCGGTGTGCTCATCATGCGGACTCCGCCTCGCTCATCGACGTACCCGCGCCCAGCAGCGCGTACATCTCGGTGTGGTCGGTCTGAGCCGGCGCGGCGCCGGCGATGCGCCGCCACTGGCGCGCCACCCCGTCGGCGATCTCGGCGGGCCGGCTGAGGGCCCGCGCCAGGGCGACCGCGATGTCCACGTCCTTGGACATCAGCCGCAGCGAGAAGCCGGAGTCGAAGCTGCCGCTCGTCATGAACTGGGACACCTTGTTCTCGCTGGTGTTGCTCCGGCCCGACGAGCTGTTGAGCACGTGCGTCATCGTTTCGGGGGAGATGCCGAAGGACTCGGCCAGTGCCAGCGCCTCGACGGTGATCGAGATGGTGGCCGCCGAGACGAGGTTGTTCAGCGCCTTCGCCGTGTGGCCCGATCCGATGTCGCCGACGGGGATGACGGTGCGGGCCATGGCCTGCAGCACCGGGGTCGCCCGCACCAGCTCGTGCGGGGACCCGCCGACGAGTACGGAGAGCGTGCGCGCTTTCGCGCCGCGGACACCGCCGGACACCGGCGCGTCCAGCATGGAGAGACCTTTGGCGGCCAGGCGGGCGGCGAGCGCGCGGGTGCGCAGCGGTTCGGAGGAGCTCATGTCGATGACGAGAGACCCGGGCCGCAGAGCGTCGGCCACCCCGTCGCGCTCGAGTACCTCCTCCACGACCGCCGAGTTCGGCAGCATGAGGATCAGGATCTGAACCGCCGCGAACGACTCGGGCCCCTTCGCCACCGCCGCGGCCGGGTGTTCGGTGACGAAGGCGGCGGCCACGCCGGGTGCCGCGTCCGCGACCGTCAGCCGGTGGCCGGCGTCGGCGAGGTGCGCCGCCATCGGCGCTCCCATGTTCCCGAGGCCGATGAAACCAACGTGGTCGAGTCTCACCGTTCGGCGTCCATCGTCTCGAAGACCTCGGCGGCCAGGCGGAACGCCTCCAGTGCCGCCGGTCCGCCGCAGTAGAAGGCGCTCTGCATCAGCACCTCCTTGATCTTCTCGCGCGGCACGCCGTTGTTGAGAGCGCCGCGCACATGCGCCTTGAACTCGTGCGAACGGTTGAGGGCGGTGATCATGGCGAGGTTGATGAGGCTGCGTTCCTGCAGGCTGAGTCCCGGCCGGTTCCACAGATCGCCCCAGCAGTACTGGGTGACGTACTCCTGGATGTCACGGGAGAAGTCGGTGGCGGCCGCGAGGGAGGCGTCGACGTGGGCGTCGCCGAGCACCTGGCGCCGCACGGCGAGCCCGGCGTCGTACAGGTCCTTGTTCATGGTGTGCTCCTGGTAGAGAGTCGGTGGTCAGATTCGGGCGAAGTCGGCCCAGTCACGAATGACGAAGACGTCCGTACCGCTGTGATCCACCCGGCAGGCCGAGTGGCCGCCGAAGTGCCCGGGGAAGACGAGCAGGTCGCGGTCCGCCGCCTCGGCGAGCAGCCGGCGGCGCGTGGCCCGCGCCATGGCCGGGTCCTCGCAGAAACAGCTGTTGACGTCGGGAGAGACGATCTGCACCGGTGAATGGAGCACGTCGCCCACGAAGAGCGCGCCGGCTCCTTTCGAGTCCAGCCGCAGGACGGCGGACCCTGGCGTGTGGCCCGGAGCCTCCCGCAGGACGAGCTCCGAGTTGATCCGGTGCTCGCCGTTCCACAGGTCGATCAGCCCGGCCCGGCGCACCGGCATGACGCTGTCCTCGAAGACGTTCTGGTTGCCGTCGCCCGGCGGGCGGGGCGTGCGAACGGGATCCCAGTACAGGAAGTCCGGCTCCGGGATGAGATAGCGGGCGTTGGGAAACGTGGGCACCCACGCGCGCCCGTCCAGCCGGGTGTTCCACCCGACGTGATCGACGTGCAGGTGCGTGTTGATCACGATGTCGACGTCCTCCGGCGCCACCCCGGCGGCCAGGAGATTCTCCAGATACGGGGTGTCGTGATGCCCGTACACGGGTGCGTACGGACGCTCCTTGCCGTTACCGGCGCCGGTGTCGACGAGGATCACCATCCCCTGACTGCGGATCAGCCAGGTGTGCAGCACCGAACGCAAGGTGCCGCTCCGCGCGTCGTAGAAGGCGGGGTCGAGCCAGCCCGCGTTGTCGGCCCAGTAGCCGGGGTCGCCGTCGGGGAAGATGAACGACGGCGTGGCGGGACTGGGACCCGCGTACTCCTGCACCCGCGTGACCTCGACGTCGCCGAGGACGACGCGGGATGGGGAGGTCACCACGACCGGTTCGCCTCAGGCACCGGATACCGCGCCGCCAGCTCCGGCGAGACGGCGGCCGAGACGAAGTTCGCCGTCTCCAGCAGTTGCGGTGTGAAGCCGTTTCCCTTGGCCAGGGTGCGGGTTTCGGCCATGTGGGCGCTGCGCGCCTGCGCGTCGTCGGTCATCCGGCGTTCGCGCTGCTCCCACGCGGCGAGGGCCTCGCCGATGTCGTCGTACTGGTCGAGGGCGTGGGCCAGATCGACGGCGTTGACGATGCCCACGCTGGCTCCCTGACCCAGCGCGGGGCACATGGAGTGTGCCGAATCGCCCACGAGCACCGCGCGCCCGGCCGACCATGGCGCGACGCGGGTGGTCTGGTAGCTGTCGTGCCGCCCACCCTCGGCCTTGCCGGCCAGCTCGATGATCGGCGCCAGGTGCGGAAAGCGCTCCGACCAGACCTCGACGTCGATCGGAATCCGCGACGCGCGCTCGTTGCTCGTCTCCGCCATCATCCCGAGGTAGAGCGTCTCCGGCCCGGTCGCGATGAACAGGATG
Source organism: Nonomuraea sp. NEAU-A123 (assembly GCF_018603905.1). Taxonomy (GTDB): domain Bacteria; phylum Actinomycetota; class Actinomycetes; order Streptosporangiales; family Streptosporangiaceae; genus Nonomuraea. The sequence continues at coordinate 52,912 of NZ_JAHFZZ010000018.1, read as the reverse complement.
CGCATCGCGTCCGGCTTGAGCGTCCAGAAGTCGACCACCCGGTCCCACCGCTCGCCGCGGAACTCCTCCGGACGTGGAATCAGCACCCGGCACACGCCGTCGGAGTACTTCTTGCGCTCCTGAACGGGGTTGCCGAGGGAGCTCCGGACCGCCGACCCGGCGCCGTCGGCGCCGATGACGAGATCCGCGGTCAGCCTGCTGCCGTCCTCCAGGAGCAGCTCGCCCGCCGGATCGGCGCCGACGGCCCGCGATCCGGTGACGATCTCGACGCCCGCCGCTCGCGCGGCCCCGGCCAGCAGGGAATGCAGCTTCGGCCGGGTGATCGCCCAGTAGGGGTAGCCGGGCAACTCGGCTGAGACCGAGACGCCGTCCAGGTTCGTCTCGTAGTAGTGCGGCCGCACGCCGTTGTCCCGGATCGCCTCGGCGACGCCGATGACCTCGAGCGCGAGCATCGCGTTGCGCCACAGCAGGATGCCGGCCCCGAAGTCGCGGACGTCCTCGTTCTGCTCGTGCAGGCGCACGCTCCAGCCCCGCTGCGCCAGCGCGGTGCTCACGGTCAGACCGGCGAAGCCGGCCCCGGCGACCTCGACGTGACGGGCCGGCGTCTGTGGTGTTGTCATATCAGTGCCTCCCGGAGGCTGAGAAACGTTCAGCCGACCGCGTCTGTCCAGACGGTCATGCTGCCGCGGGCCAGGGTGTGGAAGTGCAGGTTGAAGCCGAGCACGACCGGGGTCATGTCAGGGTCGATGTCCAGATGGGGGACGTCGACCGCGTGGACGATGAAGACGTAGCGGTGACGACCGGAACCGGGTGGCGGGTTGGGCCCGATGTACTGACGCATCCGCAGGTCGTTCGGCAGCGTCAGGGATCCGGCGGGCAGCGGGCCGTCGAGGGCCCCGGCACCGGCCGGCAACGACGTCACCTCGGCGGGGATGTTGGCCACCGCCCAGTGCATGAAACCGGTTCCGGTCGGCGCGTCAGGGTCGTAGCAGTTCACCGCGAAGCTCTTCGTCTCCGGCGGGAACCCGCTCCACGCGAGGTGCGGTGAGGTGTTGGCGCCGCCGATCTGCGGGTCGCGGAAGGCCAGCGGCATCTCCTCTCCGCGACGGAGGTCATCGCTGCGTACGTCCAGCGCCGGCACCGGGGTGACCGCGGCGTAAGGGTCGTCGTTGATCATGTGGTGTCCTGTCGAGGTTGGTCGGAGGAGGGTGTGCTGTGGACGTACACCTTGCGGATGGTCCGGTGGATGTCCCAGGTGCCCACCCAGCCGTAAGGGAGCGCGATCACGCTGCCGGCCGTCAGCTCGTGCGACGTGCCGTCGCGGTCGGTGATCGTGGCCTCGCCGGAGATGATGTACATGAACGATCCGCGCTGGTCCTTGACCCGCGGATATACCCCCGGCTCGCACTCCCAGACGGCGCAGTGGCCGTCCGGGCCGTCGAAGACCACGGCCTCTTTCGCGGTGCGCGCGCCGCGGGTCACCGGTTCCATCGGCACCTCGATCGGCAGCGCCCCTTCGAGCACCTGGGTCGCGGGCATGAACGCGGACGCGACGATCGCGTCCGGCAGCGGGGGAACCGGGCTGGTGTGCAGATAGACCTTGCGGATCGTCTCCCGGATGTGCCACGTGCCCACCCAGCCGAACGGCAGCACCAGCACGCTGCCGGCCGTCAGCTCGTGCGACGTGCCGTCGTCGTCGGTGATCGTGGCCTCGCCGGAGATGATGTACATGAACGATCCGCGCCGGTCCTTGACCCGGGGAAACACCCCCGCGTCGCAGGCCCAGACCGCGAAGAAGCCGTCGGCGCCGTCGAAGAGCGTCTTCTCGTACGCGAAGGGCACCCCCTCGATGATGGGCTCCATCGACACCTCTTCGGGCAGTGGTCCTGCCAGCACCTGATGGGCGTCGAGAAAAACGGACGGTGTCCCGGTCATGGGCGCATTCCTTGTTGGACGGAAGGGACGAGCTCGAGTTCGGCGGGTGTGGGGATCCCGAGCAGCTCGAAGGAGGGGCGGTGCATCAGCGCGTGCAGCTCCTCGTCCGTGATGGGCGTGTGGGCGATGTGCTGCATGCGAGTCACGATGCGGGTGAGCGCGGTGGCCGCGCTCTCGGCCGAGACCATGGGCGAGTCGCTGCCGAACAGCACCTTGTCGAGCACGCCGTACTCCTTGGCCGCCGACAGCGCGGTGGCCAGCACGGTCGGCCGGCTCGCGATCGCGGAGGTGTCGGCGTACACGTTCGGGTTCCGCCGCATGACGATGGCGGTCTCGTACACCCACGGGTGACCCATGTGGGCGATGACCACGCGCAGGTCCGGGAACGCGATCGCGACGTCGTCCATCAGCAACGGGTTGGCGTCGGCGAGCCGGCCGGCGTTGGCGAAGATCGCACCCTGGTGGATCATCACGGGCAGGCCGAGCCGCTCGGCGGCCGAGAAGACGCGCATCGTCAACGGGTTCAGCGGCGAGGTCCCCTGATAGATCGGACCGAGTTTGATACCGCACAACCCGAGGTCGGCATGACACCGCTCGATCTCGTCCACCGCGTCGTGCCGCAGGGGGTCCACCGACATGAACCCGACGGTCTGGCCGCCGACTTCGCGTACGAAGGCGGCCACGGCGTCGTTCGGGACCATGATCCCCGACGCCTGAGCTTGCAGGCCGAACACGATGGTCCGTTCCGCGGGGGCGACCCGCCGCCGGTAGGACTCGACGGTGACACGGTTGATGGAGTCCGCGGCCAGGCGGGTGGAGACGCGGCCGAGGCCGTCGGTCCACGGCGGTCCCTGATGGTCCGGGACCCAGAAATGCGTATGTACATCGGTGATCACGGCCGCTAGACCTCACTTCGCAGATAGGGAATCGCCAGTGCTGTGGGGGCCCTGTGCCGCCGCTTTCCCTCGGTGCCGAGAGCGACCAGCGCCAGGAGGTAGGGCATGCCAAGCCACAGAGACACCGGCAACGTGATGGAGGGGGATATGAGGACGAGGGCGGAGAGGACGACGACGAGGGCGAGCCCGGCGACCTCGATGCCGGTGGGTCGCCCGGAGGCGAGCCACCGGGCACCTCCGCCGCGCCGCATCCGGCCGAGCACCATCCCGAGCACGACGAGGATCGTCGCGGCCACCCACACCTCGCGGGGGATGACACCGATGGCCTGCAGCCTGAGCTGCGTCGCGTCGGCGACCGCGAAGATCATCGCCGCGATCCCGAGCCCCGCCATCCGCCAGCCGCCGAAGAGCACCGCGGCGATGGCGAGGTAGCCCCGGCCGCCGGTCATGCCCTCGCGGAACACCCCGACGTCGCCGATGGAGAGGTAGGCGCCGGCCGCACCGGCGCAGAGGCCGGAGAAGAGCACGGCGGCCCATCGCATCCCGCGGACGCCCACCCCGGCCGCGTCGGCCGAGATGGGACTTTCGCCGACCGCCTTGAGGTTGATGCCCCAGGTGGTACGGCTGAGCGCGAGCACGACGAGGACGAGCAGGATCGCCGTGGCGTAGATGAACACGTCCTGGTGGAACAGGACCGGGCCGATCACCGGGATGTCGCTCAGCAACGGGATCGCGAGCCGGGGCAGCGGTTCGAAGGTCCGCGACGGGACGAGGAAGCGTTCGTTGAGGAACGCGGTGAGGCCGTAGCCGAGCAGGGTCAGCGCGATGCCCGACACGATCTGGTCGACCTTCGCCTCGATCGAGAGCAGGGCCATGATGGCGCCGAACAGCAGGCCGGCGATCATGCCGCCGAGGAACCCGAGGACGAGCGAGCCGGTTCCCCACATCACGAGGTAACCCCCGAACGCGCCGGTCAGCATGACGCCTTCCAGGCCCACGTTCAGCACACCGGCGCGTTCGGAGACGAGCTCGCCGGTCGCGGCCAGCAGGATCGGCGCGGCGATTGTCACCGCCGAGACGAGAAACGCGACATCGAAGATTCCCATGTCAGACCTCCTCGGTGCCCACGAGCGCGAGGCTCTTCGTGGCGGCGGCCGGTTGGGTCGCCGGCGTCCGTCCCCTACGTCGTCCGGCCAGAACGGCGGCCAGCAGCACGAGCACGATCACCGCGCCCTGCAACACCTCGGCCAGCGACGACGGCACGTCGAGGGTGGCCTGCAAGGCCGTTCCGCCGACGTTCAACGACGCGAACACGATGGCCGTGAGGATCGCGAAGATCGGTGAGTTGCCCGCCAGCAGCGCGACCGCGATGCCGTTGAAGCCGACCCCGGCCTCGAAGCCGTCGCTCATCCAGGGAGCGGTCCCGGCGAAGAGCAGGGCCGCTCCGGCCAGACCGGCGAAGCCTCCGGAGATGACGATGGCGGCCACTCCGCCGCGCTTGGGGTCGATGCCCGACCAGCGAGCCGCCTCTCCGTTGCCGCCGGAGGCGCGCAGCCCGAACCCGAAGACGGTCCGGGACAGCAGCAGCACCACGATGACGGCGCAGATCGGCAGCAGCACGACGTCGTAGGACAGGGTCTGACCGGGGACGCCGGGAAAGCTCGGCCAGATCGTGGACAGCGGGAAGTTGTCCGTCTGGGGATCCTGGCTCGCCGAGCCCTGCAAGGGGCCGCGAACGAGCCAGGCCGCCACCTGCACCGCGACCAGGTTGAGCAGCAGCGAGGAAATGATCTCCAGCACGCCGCGCGAGGCCCACAGCCAGGCGGTCAGTCCCGCCCACAGCGCGCCGCCGGCGATTCCGGCGAGCGCGGTGGCCAGCACGGCCAGGGGACCGGGCAGGCCACCGCAGTGCAGGCCGATCGCCGTCGCCAGCGCGCCGCCAGCGATCACCTGCCCGGGGTAGCCGACGTGCAGGCGGCCGGCGCGGGTCGCCACGATCCAGCCGAGCGCGACCAGCAACAACGGCACGGCCTGGGTGAGGGTCGTCCCGGCATTGGCGCTGTTGCCGAAGGTGCCCTCCCAGAAGGCGGAGACGGCGGCCGCGGGCGCGACTCCGCTCGCGAGCAGGATCAGCGAGGCGATCAGCGCCGCAGCGACGATCACTCCCGCGGTGATCAGCACGCGCGGAAGTTGCTGTCTCATGAGCATGGCGTGTCCTCCGCTGAGGTCATGAGGGCGCCGATGCGCGTTCTCGTCGCGTCGTCCGCGTCCACCACGCCGGTGATCCGCCCATGGGCCAGGACGGCGATCCGGTCCGACATGGCGATGATCTCGTCGAGATCCATGGAGATGAGCAGGACCGCTCCGCCGCGCGCCCGATGTTCGCTGAGCTGCCGGTAGACGAAGTCGGTCGCACGCACGTCGAGGCCGCGCACCGGCTGCACGGCGATGAGCAGCGCCGGGTGGTCGGAGAACTCTCGCGCCAGCACGGCCTTCTGCTGGTTTCCACCGGACAGCCGGCCGATCGGGGTCTTCTCCGTGTCGGCTCGGATGTCGAACTCGGTCATCAGCCGCCGCGTCTCGGCGCGTGCCGCGGAGACGTTCAGGATGCCCCGGCGGCTCAGTGGCGGTCGCCGGAGCGCCCGCATCGTGACGTTCTCCCAGAGGGTCATGCCCGAGACGATCGCGACGTGGTGGCGGTCCTCGGGGATGAGCGCGCCGCCGGACTCGTAGAAGCGCCTCGGCGTACGATCCTCGAACGGCTCGCCGTCGAGCTCGATCCGGCCGGACAACGCCGGCCGGATTCCCATCACCGCCTCGACCAGCTCGTTCTGACCACTGCCTGCCACGCCGGCGATGCCGAGGATCTCCCCGGCACGGACCTCGAGGTCGATCCCGCTCAAGGCCGGCGGGCTCTTGGGGTCGAGCGGGTCACGGGCCACCGCCAGCCCTCGGATGCTCAGCACCGGCGGGCCCGGCTCGATGGGCGCCCGCGCCGGCCGCTCCGTGACCAGGCCGCCCACCATCATCGTCACCAGCTCGTCCGAGGTGACGTCCGCGACGAGCCCGGTCCCGACGACGGCTCCGGCCCGAAGGACGGTGAAGCGGTCGGCGACGGCGAACACTTCCGTGAGCTTGTGGGAGATGAGCACGATGGCGTGCCCCTCCGCCGCCAGCTTTCGCATCAGTGCGGCCAGCTCGTCCCATTCGCCGGGGCTCAACGCGGCGCTCGGTTCGTCGAAGATCAGAATCCGGGCGCCTCGGCACAGCAGCTTGACGATCTCCAGCCGCTGACGCTCGCCGATGGAGGCGTCGGCCACCAGGCGGTCGGGATCGATCCGCAGGCCCGTCGTGGCCGCGATCTGCTCCGAGCGCCGGCGTACGTCAGCCGTCGCGTTGCGCCACGGGAAGCGCGCCGGGCGCATCGCCAGGTTCTGCAGCTCCGTGAGCGTCGGCACGAGTGTGAAGTGCTGGTGCACCATGCCGATTCCGGCGCGCAGGGCGTGCTCCGGCTTTCTGAACCGGGTCGTCTCGTCGTCCAGCCGCATCTCGCCCTCGTCGGGCTGGTACAAGCCGGTGACGATACGCATCAGGGTCGTCTTCCCGGCGCCGTTCTCCCCGAGCAGCGCGTGGATCTCGCCCCGGTTGATGTCGAGGTCGACGCGATCGTTCGCGGTGAAGGCGCCGAAGCGTTTGGTGACTCCGCGGAGGCGGAGGGCCGGCGGGCGTACGACGGTGGAATCCGTTCGGTTGGACATCGCCAGCGGCCTAGCGCTGCGCGAAGGCGTACGACGGCTTCGGCAGCAGGACGTTCGCCGCCGGGGTGATCTCGTTGCCGATCAGCTGCTTGGTCACCTTGTCAGCGAGCTCCTTGGCCGCCGGCGTCGCCTTGCCCGGACAGAACTCGAACTTCACCGCGCCCTTGGCCAGGCCATAGCTGATCGCCCCGGCGGGAAGGTTTCCGGCCGCCGCGGCGGTCACCGAGTCCTGCAGGATCGCCGACCAGTTGACCACGCCGGAGCCGATGATGTTCTTGCCGGCCTTACAGTCCAGGCCGAAGACCTGATAGACGTCCACTGTCGAGCTCGCGGCGTCGGAGGCCTGGTAGACGCCCTGAGAACCGCTGTCCAGGTCGGACAGGATCGAGTCGACGCCAGTCGCGATCATCGCTTCGGCGGCCTGCTTCGCCTTGCCGACGTCGTTGTAGTCGCCTGTGTAGGTCTGCACCACCTTGGCGCCCGAGGTGTCGAGCCCGGCGCCCTGAACCATGCCGTAATACCAACTGGCGGAGGCCGGAACCTGCAGTCCCGCCAGCATCCCGAGCTTCTTCGACTTCGACAGCGTCGAGGCGACGGCACCGACGACGATGGCGTCGTAGCCGACGGCGGCGTCGACCGAGGTCACATTGTCGGCGAACGACTCCGTGTGCGCCGCGACCAGAATGAACCTGACCTTCGGGTACTTGGGCGCGACGACCTGCACGGCCTTGTTGAGTGACGCCCCGTCGGCCACGACGATCGAGTTGCCCGCGGCCAGTGTCTGCAGGCCCTTGATCTGTTCCTGGGAGTTGGAGACGTTGTCGACGATGGAGGAGAGCTTCAGGTTCTTCTGCGCGGCGATGGCCGCGTTCACCCCGGCCAGGCCGTACTGGGTGAATCCGCTGTCGTTGCGGGGGGCCTGGGAGATGAAGCCGATCGACACCGTCTGACTGGCCGGGCCGGTGCTGTCACTGGCCGTTGCGCTGCTCCCCGACGAAGTGCCACACGCGGCGAGCGTGAGCGTCAGGGCAGCGGCGGCTGAGGTAAGAGGAATCCTGGTGCGCATGGTGACCCTTTCCAACGCCCGGTACGCCGGGCGGGGCATGAGCTAGATATGGGAGGGCATGCTGGAAAACTGGTATGCCAGTTTGGGAGTTACCAGCACCATGTGGCCTGCATGGTGTCGTCAGATTTCCATCTACCATACTAGTTGTCAAGAGCTAGGAGCTGTCGCGTTGTCCTCGGGGTGTGGTGCGAAATGTGGCGACGTGAAGAGCTCGGGGCTCGCGCCTGATACCTATCTGACATGTCAGATGTGGTTCGGGCGCGTAACATTCCAGATGGTGCACCAAGCGCGCGCCTGCTCGGCGGGAGGCCGTGGGCGGTTAGCCGCGAGAGCTGTGGTCCCGGGGCGGCGGGACGCGTCCTCTAGCGGCACATGCGAAGGCGCCGTAAGCCGCGCCGCCCCGGAAGATCAGAGAGCGAACTTGACGCTGACCTCATCGGCCAGCTCCAGACGTCCCTGTTGAACGTGCGCCCTCATGGCGCGCTCCGCCGCGTCGGCGTCGTGGGCCCGGATCGCCTGGACGATGGCCCAGTGCTCGGCCAGCGACCGCTCCATACGCCCTTCGCGGCGGGTGACGATGGACGACAGAAGCCCCCGATGGAGCTGGTGGACGAGCAGGCGGTAGTGATCCGTCAGGCGCTCGTTGCTCGCCCCCTTGACGATCAGCTCGTGTAAACGCTCATCCGTCGCGCTGTAACCGTCGGTGTCGCCCGCCTGTGCGACCGTCGTCATCTCCACCATCGCCTCGTCGATCAGCGCGACGATCTCGTTGTTGGCGCGGTTGGCGCACAATCTGGCCGCCATGCCTTCCACGGCCTCGCGTACCTCGAACAGGTCGAGTATCTCGTGGCGGCTGGGGCGCCTGACGAACGTGCCGCGTCGGCGTTCGATGGTGACGAAGCCGGCGGTCTCGAGCTCTTTGAACGCCTCCCGTACGGGCATCCGGCTGACGCCGAACCGCTGTGCCAGGCGCGCCTCGGACAGTTTCTCGCCGTAAGCGATCGTTCCTGAGGCGATGTCCTGCCGGAGCTGTCTGACGATCGCGTCTTTCATCGAGCCGCCGTCGAGATCGTCGGCAGACAACGAACTCGCCGACGCGGGGGCTGTGCTTCGCGGCTTCTCGCCCGACGTGGCACCGCCGCCACTCGCCTGCGACCTCGCCATTCGACTGAGCCCCGTCCCCTCGTTGCGGCTGATAGCGGACTGAAGGCTACCATACCAGTTGGTCCGCCATGATCGAAGACCTGTCGCGCCGGGTATCAACGCGCGGCGGTACTGGGGCTGAGCGGGACATCGAAAGCGTCAGGGGCAATCCGCGAGTTCGGTCACCGTGAGGGCGCGCAGCAGGTGCGGGCGCAGGAGTTCCGCCCGCTGCCTGCGCACCCCGGCGGCGAGGGCGGCGTCGGTGAGCGCGGCCCCGATCCACTCGGCATCCACGCTCCGCCCGTCGCCCCGGCAGATCAGCGGCTCCCCAGCGGCCCGGCTGCCGCACAGCGCGCGCAACAGGTGGCGGACCTCCGGCGACACCGGGAACGCGACGATGCCGTCACGGCCGCCGCGCAGGGTGATCAGCGTGAGCTGGTCGTCGCTCGTCATGGGATGGACATCGTGGGCGGTCAGAGCGGCCAGCGCCTCCACGGAGGCGCCGGTGGCCTCCAGCAGCGCGACGGCGAGAGCCTCGGCCCACCGGCCGTCGTCGGCCAGCCGCATGACCCCCTTTCGCAGCAGGCGCCGCTCCGCCGGGGTCGGCGGAGGCGTGCCGGTCACGTCGCGGCGCGGCCGCACCGCGCCGTATCGCCAGGCGAAGGCGTAGAAGGAGGCCAGCGTGGCGCGCCGCCTGATCACCGTCGCCCTGGCCAAGGGCTTGCCGGGCGTGCTCACGCCGGTGATGAGGGCGGCATAGCAGTACGCGTCCAACTGGGCGTCAGATGCCGCGAGCAGTTCGAGGGCTGGTTCGGCCGCGTACAGCCAGCGCAGGTACGAGGCCAGGACCCGCAGGCGGGTCTGTCGCTGGGAAGCGGAGGAGTTGTCGCGCAGCCAGGCCGTCACCACATGTCGCGTCAGCGGATCCAGCGCGTCCACGAGGTCGACGTCGGCTCCGGGGACGTCACCCCCGTCACGAGGGCGCAGGCGCGGCCGCAATCCCGCGATCTGCCCGACGCTCGCCGGTTCGGGATCGCTCGCGGGCCTCATAGGGGCGGAGACGAGGTCGCCTCCGGACGTGCGGGGGACCCGCTTGGCGGTGTCTGCTTCGACCATGCTCAGCACGCGACCGACGCAGCGACCAGGGCGGCGTCGAACGTCGCGGAAGCCCCGCCGGCCGACCCGGAGGCGTGCGGGACGCGGCGGCCCAAACCTGACAGACCCATCATGATCTAGATGATCTCATGAAGCGTCACCAACAATCCTCGCTACCGGAGTCATCGACCCCGTCGATGACCCAGCGCATCGGCTCGATTACCCAGAGCGTGCGGAGTGCGGCATCCTGGTCCCGTGCGAAGTCGACGTCTTCGTCCCAAGCGCTCGCGGTGGACCGTGACCGCGGTGGTGGTCGCGGCGGGCGGCGGGCTGCTCGGCCTGGGGTTGCTCCTCCACCTGGAAGGGCCGACGGCAGCCGACCAAGGGTCGAGCATGCTGTCGGCGTCCGTCGCCGTCCTGGCCGCGGCCGCATCGCTGATTGGGTGGCTGCGCCGGCGCGGCGAGGACCGCACCGCGACTGGAGCGCCGGACGACGACCACGGACTACTGAAGGAACGGCGCCTGCGGTTCCTGGCCGCCAAGGTGTCCGAGCAGTGCGACGCCGAGAAGCGGCAGCGACGGCTCCTGGACCCCCTTCCGATGCCGGTCTCCTGGCACACGGTCGGCCCGCCGGCCTGCGACCACTGGCGGGTCATCCGCCAAGGCGACGGCGATGCCCCGCTGCGGCTGGATGGCACCCTGGACGACCTGCACCGCGTCGTGACCACGTCAGTGCCGACCCGGCGACTGGTCGTGCTCGGCGCACCCGGCTCAGGCAAGACCAGCTTGATCATCCGCTTCGCCCTGGCCTGCCTGGCCGCACCCGCCTCTGGAACGCGGCCAGTACCCGTGATCTTGAGACTGCCCACCTGGGACCCCACCGCGCAGACCCTGCGGCAATGGATCACGGAGCGGCTGGACCAGGACTACGGCGTCAGCGGATTCACCTGGATCGAGTCGCTGCTCCCGGTGCTGGACGGACTCGACGAGATGCCCGCCAGGGTCCGCGGGACGGCCCTGCGCGCCATCAACGCCGCGTTCACGCCCGGCGCTCCGCTGATCGTCACCAGCAGGAGCGGCGAATACCACGAGGCGGTACGAGACGCCGATGTGATCACAGGGGCCGCGGTGATCGAACTCGATCCGCTCTCCCCCGAGGAGATCTGTGCCTACTTGAGTGACGCGACGCGACCTGACCGGGTCGCGCGGTGGGAGAAGGTGTTCACCCGCATACGCCGCGAGCCTCGCGGCGAACTGGCGGCGACACTGTCGGTGCCGCTGAACCTGTCGCTGGCCCGCCTGGCCTACGCCGACGGCCAGGGCGATCCCGATCAGCTGCTGACCCTGCCCAGCGCCGCCGCCCTGCGGTCGTATCTGCTCGACCAGCTCCTCGGCGTCCTCTATCCCGACCTGCCCGAGGCCACTGCCGACGAACGCCCCTGGAACGGCCGGGACGCGCACCGCTGGCTCGCCTTCCTCGCCCGTCACCTGCACCGCCGCGACATCCACGACCTGGCCTGGTGGGAGCTGGCCCACGCCGTCCCCCGACGGGCCCGCGTCCTGATCTGGGCCGTCGCGGCCGGGATCGTGCTCGCGCTCGCCAACACGCTCGTGGGACTCCCCTGGAGCCTGACAGCCGAAGACCCCGCCACGAGAGCAGGGCAGGACCTGTTATGGGGTCTCGGGGGTGGGCTCGTGGTCGGAGCGGTGAACAGCCTTTGGACGCCGTTGTTCCCGAAAATCCCGAAGTTCCGCCGATTCGCCATCCGCCGAACGGGCCGGTCAGCGGGCCTGCGCATCTGCCTGGGTCTCGGCTCCGGGCTCCGGCGCGGGTTGAGGGGCGGGGTGGAGAGCGGTGTCCCCACCATGCTCATCATCACCCTGATCACCTGCTTGACCAGGCGCCCGCCCGGCGTATCGAGTGTGTCCGGCTACGTGCAGTACTCCGTTTCCCTGCTGCTGATCGCCTTCGCCTTCGGTTTCTGCTGTGGCTTCTTCTACAGCTTCGTCACCGGGCTCGGCGCTGAGTTCGTCACGGTCTTCGATGACATCGACACCGAGCGCGGGGCGACGCCCGCCGAGGTTCTCCGCTCGGACCGGAGCTGGACCACGACCGCCGCGCTCTTCGGCGCCGTCATCACCGCGTTCATGACCGCCATGTTCATCCCGTTCATGGACGGGGAGCCGCACGATGCGTGGCAGCTCGCCGACCGGGCCGTTCACGTCGGGGTGGCGGGTGGCCTCTGCGCGTGGCTGTGCACGGCGTACACCCAGTTCCTGCTCGCGCTGCTGTCTCTCGCGGCAGCCGGAAGGCTGCCTTGGCGGCCGATGGCGTTCTTGCAGGACGCCGCGCGGCGGGGGGCGCTGCGCCAGGTGGGCGGAGTGTTCCAGTTCCGCCACGCCCTGCTGCGAGACCGCCTGGCTCTCGGCGGTCCCGGCAGCGGGGGAGGGGCGGACCGGTGAAGGGCGCCCTACGTGACGATCTCCGTGGTCTCGCAGCCGATGAAGGTGTCCGCCTGCGCCGGCAGCCCCACGAGGTTGGAGGTGCAGTGGTCGGTGTCGGCGCCCCCGTCGACGGTGCCGCCGCCCCTGCCGGTGAGCTGGTCGTTGCCGCCCAGGCCCTGGATCTGGTCGTGGCCGCCCGAACCGTTGATGACGTTCGGGCCCGCGTTGCCGATGAGCACGTCGTCGGTGTTGGTGCCTTCCAGGTTCTCCACGTCCGCGGCGATGGTGTCGCGGGCCCCCGCGGGGCCGTCTTCGGAGCTGCCGTCGTCGCCGGTCGCGCCGTCGAGGTCGGCCCGGACGCTGAGCCGGTTCGATATCCCGGAGTAGGTGGCGGTGTCGGAACCGCCGCCGCCCTGCAGCACGTCGCTGCCGAACCCGCCGTTCAGCGTGTCGTCGCCGGAGCCGCCGACGAGCCGGTCGTCGCCGTTGTCGCCCATCAGGCGCGCGGCGAGGGCCGTGGTGTTCGTGATCACGTCGTTGCCGTCCAACCCGCGGATGGCCATGAACCCGGCGGGCGCGGGCGCGCAGCGTGCCTCGTGCGGGGTCACCAGGGTGCATCCGGGGCCCACGGTGAGCGTGGCGGCGGGGTCGGCGACGGTGAGGAACCCGTCGCCGGCGCTGATGGTGATCTGGTCGTCCACTCCCACGGGGGCGTCGTACTTGAGGACGCCCGCGGAACGCACCACACCGGGTTGGCAGTCGCCGTAGCAGGGCGCCGCCATCGCGGGCTGCATGGACAGAATGGCCGGCAGGGTGGCCAGCGCCGCCGCGCCCCCGAGCACCCGCAGCATGCCGCGCGGAACGCGGCCTGATCGACGTTCTGACATGTACGCCCCTTTTCTCGGGTGAGACGGTGCCTCATGAGCACTCACCCGGAAGGCGTTCCATCGAGTTCCAGCCGATGTTCGGCGACAGCTCCCGATGCCGTGCACCTGCGCCGGTTGCTGGCGCGGGTGCACGGAGGCCTCTATGGATCGTCCTGAGGGCGTTACTGCGCGCCTTGGCCGGCAGGGAGCTTTTCAGCGTGTGGCTCAGGGGCGGGCTCGGGGCTGGAGCCGTGTCCTTGGCAGAAGCCGTTGGTCACGATGAGCCGCCCACGAGTGGGCGTATAGGAGTCGGCTTGGGAGGAGACGATCACGCCCTGGCAGGTCGGGCAGACGAACGGAGGGTTGGCTGACATGAAAGCCCTTTCGGCACCATGGTAAGAGCGCTGAGTACGCGTTCCCGGGGGGAGGCTTCTATCCTGGAAACGAGTGTTCACACGCCTCACAGGACACCTTGCGATGTCCCCGGCGCGGGCCGCCGAGATCATCGTGTCCCTCGCGCACGGTGCGGGGGTGCCGCTGCGGCTGCCACTCGGGCGCGAGAACGCTGAGCATATCTCGGGTACGACGTAGGGGCGTGGTCAGGAGGCGATCGCCCGCGGTGCCGGATTCGAGGGCATCGGTCCGGCCCATCTAGGCTGGCTGTCATGGCCACCGACGATCTGATGTCCAGGGCGCTCGAAACGCTCGGGGACGACGGCCCGCTGTCGGTCGAGGCGATCCATCGTCTCGCCGACCTGGCCGACACGCCCGAGTCGATGATGATCAACGAGGTCGCCGACCTTCTCGACGTCTCGCCTCACACGCTGCGCTATTACGAGCGGGCCGGGCTGGTCGAGGTGCCCCGCGACGGCAACGGTCATCGCGTCTACGACGCCGGAGCGGTGCGGCGCCTGGTGTTCGTCACCAGGATGCGGCTGTCCGGCATGCCGATGCGTGACCTGCAGCACTACGTCTCGCTCGTCGACGCAGGGGAGCGCACGGTGCCCGAGCGGCTCGACATGCTGCTCGAACACCGCGACACCATCCGCCGCCGGATCCGTGAGCTGACCCTCTCCCTCACGGCGACCGAGTACAAGATCGCCACGTACGGGGGCTCGACCGGGTCGCACGTCGAGCACCTCGACCCCGCCACCCGCATCGACCGCACGACGCTGCCGCACCAGCCGACGCGCCGGGCACTACCGGCGGAGTGAGGGACGCCGGCGCTACTGGCGCAGTTCGAGCGAAAGGTGCGCGGACAGCGCGCGGAGGAAGCCGGGCGCGTCGAAGATCTCCCCGGCGGAGGCGACCCCGGTCGTCGTGGTCTGACCGGTGAGGATGCGGTGGACCGCCTCCACCGCCAGCGGCGCGCTGACGGCGTAGATGTCCTGGCCGCTCGCCGTGGCGCGCCGTTCCGCGCCGCCGGAGCGTACGACGACATCGACGACGAACCTCTGGTCGGAGCGTCCGCGCTCGTCGGCCGCCGCCGGCGCCGGCGTGTCCGGGGCCGACAGGTCCTCGACCGCCTCGACCGTCATGTACGAGCGCACCTCGGGGACCGCCAGGTGGCTGGGGATCGTGACGACGTCGGCCATGCTGAACTCCCCGAAGACGGGCCGCACGCCCGTCGGATCGGGAAACGTCCACTTCAGGGACGGCAGCTCGTCCTGGTGATACTCCAGCTTCCCGTTGGTGAAGCGGACCCGCCGGCCGTCCCGCCGCTCCCGGGAGACCTTGCCCGCGTCGCGCGTCCCCGCGGTGGGGTGCCAACTGCTCAGCGCGTACGCGACGTGCGCCTCGTCGGCGACCGTCCAGTCGCCCATCGCGGCGGTGGCCAGCAGGTCACCGAGACCGCCGAAGAAGGCCATCGCCGGAACGATCACGGCTCCGGCGGCACGGGCGCGGTCGGCGAAGTGCGCGAACGTATCGACATTGGCCTCGATCTCGGCCGCCACATCCACGTACGGGATCCCGGCGCGCAGAGCCGCCTCGATCACCGGGGCGGCGGTCGTGGCGAAGGGCCCGGCACAGTTGATCACAGCCGCCGTGCCGGCCAGCGCACGGTCGAGCGAGGCCGGATCGTCGACCGACGCCGGCCGGACATCCAGCCCCGGATCGGACGCGGCCAGCGCCCGCAGCTTGCCGGCGTCGCGGCCGGAGAGAACCGGGACGAACCCACGATCCCGCAGCTCCGCCACCACAAAGCGCCCGGTGTGCCCGTACGCGCCGAACACCGCGACCGCGTGACCCGATTCCATCAGTTCTCCCACCGTCTTCGAATGATGCGCTGAGGACATCCTGTCGATGGCGGCTGCCCGGTACGAGTGTCTGGAACGCCGTTATGCGTACAATTTCGGACATGGGTACTGTCGCGATTCCCGTCACCGACGGGATGCTGCACTTCGAGCTGTCCCTGGCCTACGAGGTCTTCGGTTCCGACCTGTCCCACATAGCCGACCCCTGGTATCGCGTGGTCACCTGCGGGCCGGGCGTCATACGGGTCGGCCGCTTCCGGCTGGAGTCCGACTGCGGGCTTGACCAGCTCTCGCGCGCCGACACCGTGATCGTCCCCGCGTGGGCCGATGTCGACCAGGACCCGCCCGCCGAGCTGGTCGACGCCGTGCGCGCGGCCCATGAGGCGGGCGCGCGCGTGGCCGCTCTCTGCACGGGCGCGTTCGTGCTGGCCGCCGCCGGCCTGCTGGACGGGCGGCGCGCGACCACGCATTGGGCGCACGCCCAGGTCCTGGCCACGCGCTATCCCCGGGTGGAGGTCGATCCGGACGTGCTCTACGTGGACAACGGCAGCGTGCTCACCTCAGCGGGAAAGGCGGCCGCGATGGACCTGTGCCTGCACCTCGTCCGCCTTGACCACGGCTCGGCGATCGCCAACACGGTTGCCCGCCGCCTGGTCGTGCCGCCGCACCGGGCCGGCGGCCAGGCCCAGTTCGTCTCGTCCCCGGTGCCCGCCCAGGAGAACCACCCGCTGGCCGAGTTGTTCCCCTGGGCGATCGAACGGCTGGACCATCCGCTGACCGTGGAGGACCTGGCCCGCCAGGTGACGATGAGTTCGCGCAATCTGGGCCGGCACTTCAGGTCGGTGACCGGAACCACTCCGCTGCAGTGGCTGCTGACTCAGCGGATCCGCCGCGCCCAGGAACTGCTGGAGACCACCGACGACAGCGTCGACGCCATCGCGGAAGCCACCGGCATGGGCACCGCCACGACGCTGCGCCGACACTTCAACCGCACTGTCGGCGTGCCCCCGGACACCTACCGCCGCACCTTTCGCAGCTCGCGCCCCGGCCTGGGGTCGCCCCGACCGGACGTCGGTGCTCCTCGATGATGACCAGAAGCCTCAGGGGGGTCAGGCGCGCATGTTCGCGCCGCCGTCGATGGCCCACACCTGGCCGTTGATCCACTCGGCGTCGTCGGACAGCAGGAAGGTCACGACCGCGGCCAGGTCGCTCGGGCGGCCCAGCCGGGTGGTGGGGACGTGCTCCAGGAACATCTTCTGGAGCTGGACGTCGTTCTGCGCCTCCTGCGTCTCGCCCATGACCAGGCCCGGCATCACTCCGTTGCAGCGCACGCCCTTGGGGCCGAAGCTCCCGGTTTCCGCGCCGTCGTCGAGATCGACGACCTGATGCTCGCCATCTCCATGGGCGAGGGCGCCGTCACCACCAACGACGCCGCCCAGCGCGACAATCGTCACAAGCGCGTACGGGAAATGCTGCACCGCGCCCTTTTCGCCCGCTGACGCCCTCGAGCGTTGGACGGCACCCTGCCTGGGCGGCCAGGTCAAACCTGACCGTGCGGTGCTTTGTCGTAGACCTTACGTGCGATGGCGGCCGGGCGGTGTGGTCCGGATAGCATTTTGTAGGTTCCCTACAACGAAGCGGCTCCGGCACGCGTCATGCGGACCATTGGTTAACCACACGGTAATCAAGCAGGGTATAGAAATCAGGGTGCAGGCGACGCTCCGGGACCCGGACGTCGCCTTCTGTGCGGGTACTTGGGAGGCTCAGCCGGTGTTCAGTCGTGTCGCCATCGTCAACCGTGGAGAGGCCGCTATGCGGCTCATCCACGCCGTCCGGGATCTTTCTGCAGAAACCGGGACACGGATCGAGACGGTCGCCCTCTACACCGACGCCGACCGCAACGCGACCTTCGTCCGTGAAGCGGACGTCGCCTACTCGCTGGGCCCCGCCTCGGCCCGCCCGTACCTCGACCACGCCGTCCTGGAACGCGCGCTGGTGGAGACCGGGGCCGACGCCGCGTGGGTCGGCTGGGGATTCGTCGCCGAGGACCCGGCGTTCGCCGAGTTGTGCGAGAAGATCGGCGTCACCTTCGTCGGGCCGAGCGCGGAGGCGATGCGCAAGCTCGGCGACAAGATCGGTGCGAAGCTGATCGCCGAGGAGGTCGGCGTCCCGGTCGCGCCGTGGAGCCGCGGCGAGGTCGCCACCCTCGAGGACGCGCTGCGCGCCGGCGAGGCGATCGGCTACCCGCTGATGCTCAAGGCGACCGCGGGCGGCGGCGGGCGCGGCATCCGCATGGTCGCGTCGGAGGAGGAGCTGGCCGACGCCTACGAGCGCACCAGCCAGGAGGCGCTGCGCGCGTTCGGCTCCGGCGTGGTCTTCCTGGAGCGCCTGGTCACCGGCGCCCGGCACGTCGAGGTCCAGGTCATCGCCGACGGGCAGGGCACCGCGTGGGCGCTGGGCGTCCGGGACTGCTCGGTGCAGCGGCGCAACCAGAAGATCATCGAGGAGTCAGCCTCCCCGGTCCTGGCGATCGAGCAGATCGCCGAGCTGAAGGCGTCGGCCGAGCGGCTCGCCGTGGCCGTCGAATACCGCGGCGCGTGCACCGTCGAGTTCCTCTACCACCCCGGCGAGAAGCTGTTCGCCTTCCTCGAGGTCAACACCCGGCTGCAGGTCGAGCACCCGATCACCGAGATCACCACCGGCACCGACCTGGTCCGGCTGCAGTTGCACGTGGCGGACGGCGGGAAGCTCGAAGGCGCCCAGCCGGGCGAGGCCGGCCACGCCATCGAGGCCCGGCTCAACGCCGAGGACCCCGACCGCGACTTCGCACCCGCTCCGGGTCGCATCGCGCGCCTGGTGCTGCCCGCCGGGCCCGGCATCCGAGTGGACACCGGCGTCAGCGAGGGTGACGTCATTCCGGCCGACTTCGACTCGATGATCGCGAAGGTCATCGCCTACGGCCGCGACCGCCGGCAGGCACTGGGCCGGCTGCGCCGCGCGATGGCCGAGACCACGGTGATCATCGAGGGTGGCGCGACCAACAAGAGCTTCGTCCTCGACCTGCTCGACCAGCCCGAGGTGATCGACGCGAGCGCCGACACCGGCTGGATCGACCGCGTACGCGCTGAGGGCCGCCTGGTCAGCCACCGGCACTCCGCGATCGCCCTGGCCGCCGCCGCGATCGAGGCGTACCAGGACGAGGAGGAGGTCAGCCGCCAGAAGCTGCTGGCCACCGCGCACGGCGGCCGTCCGCAGGTGCAGCACGACTCGAGCCGCCCCCTGAACCTCAAACTCCGCGGCGTCGGCTACCGGGTGAGCGTGGCCCGGGTCGGGCACAAGCGGTTCCGCGTCAGCGTCTCCGGCGGCGGTGACACCCCGGCGGACGTCGAGGTGGAGCGGTTCGACGCGCACAGCGGCCAGATCGCGGTCAACGGCCGCCGGTTCCGGCTGGTGTCGGCCACGCACGGTCCGATCCACCTGGTCGAGGTCGACGGCGTCACGCACCGGATCAGCCGCGACGAGGGCGGCGTCGTCCGTTCTCCCGCGCCCGCGCTGGTGGTCGCGACGCCGGTGTCGGCCGGCGACGAGGTCGAGTCGGGCGCGCCGCTCCTGGTGCTGGAGAGCATGAAGATGGAGACGGTGCTGCGCGCGCCGTTCCGCGCCCGCGTCCGTGAGTGCCCGGTGTCGGTGGGCAGCCAGGTCGAGACCGGCGCGCCGCTGATGCGACTGGAGCCGCTGCTCGACGAGGGCGCCGAGGAGGCGGAGTCCGCCACCGAGACCGTGGAGATCGAGCTGCCCGCCGAGCCCGCGGCGGCATCCGCGGCCGAGCGCGTCGAGCGCGGCCTGCAGGACCTGCGCAGCCTGCTGCTCGGCTTCGACGTCGACCCGCACGACCACAAGCGGGTGCTGTCCGCCTACCTGGCCGCGCGCGCCGAGCTGGGCGGCCGGCTGCTCGAGGGCGAGCTGGATCTGCTCACCGTGTTCGCCGACCTGTCCGAGCTGAGCCGCAACAAGCCGGGCGGCAAGCTCGACGTCGAGCCGGACAGCCAGGTGCACAGCCCGCGCGAGTTCTTCCACAGCTACCTGCAGAGCCTCGACGTCGAGCGCGCGGGCGTCAGCGAAAGCTTCCAGGCCAAGCTCACCAAGGTCCTGGCCCACTACGGCATCGCCGACCTCGACCGCACGCCGGAGCTGGAGGCCGCGGTCTTCCGGATCTTCCTGGCCCAGCAGCGGATGAGCACCGACGTCGCGATCGTGTCGGAGCTGCTGCGCCAGTGGCTGGCCGGCGCGCCGCCGCTCGAGTCGCTCAGTGAGCGCGCCGGGCTCACCCTCGAGCACCTGGTCGAGGCCACGCAGGTGCGCTTCCCCATGGTGTCCGACCTGGCCCGCGGCGTCGTGTTCCGCTGGTTCGCCCAGCCGTTGCTGCGCCGCAACCGCGCCAAGGTCTACGCCGCCGTACGCGACGACCTGCGTTACCTGGACCGCGAGCCGGACGCGCCGGACCGCGCCGAGCGGATCCAGGCCATGGTGGCCAGCGCCGAGCCGCTGGTCCGGCTGATCGGCCAGCGGATCGGCCGACCCGGGCGCGACCACGCGCCGCTGCTGGAGGTGCTGACCCGCCGCTACTACGGCAACCGCGGACTGTCCGAGGTCACCACGCGGGAGAGCGCGGGCTGCCGGTTCGTCACCGCCGAGCACACCGGCTCAGGCGGCGCGACACGCGTGGTCACCACCGCCGTCGACATCGCCGCCCTGCCCGACGCCATCGGCGCCGTCGCCGCGTTCGCCGCCGACGTCCCCGAGCGCGGGCTGGTCGCCGACCTCTACGTCACGTGGGAGGACCAGCCGGACGCCGACGCGATGGCGGTACGCCTCGGACAGCTTCTCGCCGAGTACCCGCCGCCCGCGGGCGTCCGCCGGATCACCACCACCGTCGCCGGCACCAGCGGCGCCGTGATGCACCACCACTTCACCTTCCGGCCCGACGGAGCCGGCGACGCGGGCTTCACCGAGGACCGGCTGATCCGCGGCCTGCACCCGCAGATCGCCCGGCGCCTGCAACTGCAGCGGCTGCGCGAGTTCGACCTGACCCGGCTGCCGTCCGCCGACGAGGAGATCTACCTGTTCAAGGCCGTGGCGCGGAGCAACCCGGCCGACGAGCGGCTCATCGCGATGGGCCAGGTCCGCGACCTCACGCCGCTACGCGAGGCGGACGGCAGGCTGGTCGCGCTGCCCGCGGTGGAGGACGCGATCACCGCGGGCCTGGACGCGATCCGCAACATCCAGTCGCAGCGACCCCAGAACAAGCGGTTCGACACCAACCGGATCATGATGTATGTCTGGCCGTCGACCGAGCTGTCCACCGACGAGCTCAACATGCTGGTCCAGCGCATCCTGCCGACCACCGCGGGCGCGGGGCTGGAGGAGGTCCTGTTCGTTGCCCGCCAGCGCACCTCCGCAGGTGAGCTGAGCGAGGTCGCCGTGCGGATCACCCTCGACCCGGGCCATGGCGCGCGCCTCTACGTCGACAAGCCGTCGACGGAGCCGGTGCAGCCGCTGGACGACTACCGCCAGAAGGTGCTGCGCGCGGCCCGGCGCGGGAACGTCTACCCGTACGAGCTGACCGGCCTGCTCACCGGGCCGGAGGGCGGCTTCGTCGAGCACGACCTCGACGAGCGCGGCGCGCTCGTGCCGGTGGACCGGCCGAAGGGGAAGAACTCCGCGGCGATCGTGGCCGGCGTCGTCACGACGCCGACCGAGCGGCACCCCGAAGGCGTCACCCGCGTCGTCCTGCTCGGCGACCCGACCAAGGCGCTGGGCGCGCTGTCGGAACCGGAGTGCTCGCGGGTGATCGCCGCGCTCGACCTCGCCGAGCGGATGCGGGTGCCGCTGGAGTGGTTCGCGCTGTCGGCG
This sequence comes from Nonomuraea sp. NEAU-A123, assembly GCF_018603905.1. GTDB lineage: Bacteria > Actinomycetota > Actinomycetes > Streptosporangiales > Streptosporangiaceae > Nonomuraea. The sequence goes on along the minus strand of NZ_JAHFZZ010000018.1, from coordinate 31,540 downwards.
GGCGCGCGCATCTCGATGACCTCGGGCACCGAGAACATGGACTGGGTCGCGGCCGCGCTCAAGCGGATCGTCACGTTCACCCAGGCGGGCGGCGAGATCAACATCGTGGTCGCCGGGATCACCGTCGGCGCCCAGCCGTACTGGAACGCCGAAGCGACGATGCTCATGCACACCAAGGGCATCCTGGTGATGACGCCGGACTCGGCGATGGTGCTCACCGGCAAGCACTCGCTGGACTTCTCCGGCGGCGTGTCGGCCGAGGACAACTTCGGCATCGGCGGCTACGACCGCGTCATGGGGCCGAACGGCCAGGCGCAGTACTGGGCGCCCACCCTGCCGGCCGCCCGCGACGTGCTGATGGCGCACTACGACCACACCTACATCGTGCCCGGCGAGACGGCGCCGCGCCGGGCCTGCACCACCGACCCGGCCGACCGCGACGTCTCCGCGTTTCCGCACGCGATCGCCGGCAGCGACTTCACCACCGTCGGCCAGATCTTCTCGGCCGAGCACAACCCGGACCGCAAGAAGCCGTTCGACATCCGCACGGTGATGCGCGCCGTGTCCGACCAGGATCACCCGGTGCTGGAGCGCTGGGCGGGCATGGCTGACGCGGAGACGTCCGCGGTGCAGGACGCGCACATCGGCGGCTGGCCGGTCTGCCTGATCGGCATCGAGTCGCGGTCGGTGCCGCGGCGCGGCTTCCCGCCCACCGACGGGCCGGACACCTACACCGCGGGCACGCTGTTCCCGCGGTCGTCGAAGAAGACCGCGCGGGCGATCAACTCGGCCTCCGGCAACCGGCCGCTGGTGGTGCTGGCGAACCTGTCCGGGTTCGACGGCTCGCCGGAGTCGATGCGCAAGCTCCAGCTCGAGTACGGCGCGGAGATCGGCCGGGCGATCGTCAACTTCGACGGGCCGATCGTGTTCTGCGTGATCTCCCGCTACCACGGCGGCGCGTTCGTGGTGTTCTCCAAGGCGCTCAACCCGAACCTGACCGTGCTGGCGCTGGAGGGCTCGTTCGCCTCGGTGCTCGGCGGTGCTCCAGCGGCTGCCGTGGTGTTCGCCGGTGAGGTGAACAACCGCACCGCGACCGATCCGCGGGTGACCGAGCTGCAGAGGCAGGTTTCGGCGGCCAGCGGCGCCGCGCGGGCGGCGCTGAACGCCCAGCTCGCCGAGGTGCGCTCCGCCGTCCGGGCGGAGAAGCTCGGGGAGCTCGCCGCGGAGTTCGACCGGGTGCACAGCATTCAGCGCGCGGTCGAGGTCGGCTCGGTGGACGCGATCATCAGCGCCGCCGAGCTGCGACCGCGGATCATCGAGGCCATCGAGCACGGCATGAAGCGCTGACGCTTCCCGGCCCGGCCGGCCCGGCTCCGAGGGTCAGTAAGCCTCGTCCTGGGCGGGCCGGGCGGTGCTGTGGCGCAGCATCAGATCGGCGCAGAAGTAGCACTTGTAGATGATGGTCGCCACCTCCCGCCAGTCCCGGCGCAGCACCAGCAGTCGCAGCATGACGTACGGAATGCGCGCGTCCAGCTCGTCCAGCAGCACCGCCCACTCGTACCTGTCGGGCAGGGCCACCCGCTTGCGCGCCAGCGCCCGGAGCATGTCCGCGTCGATGCCGGGAAACTCCTGCGGTGCGGAGTCAGCCAGGGCGCCGATCTCCCGATCGCAACGCAGGTGAATGTCGTGGATCTCCTCGCGCAGGTCGTGGAGGCCGGAGAAGTAGAAGCGCAGGAGCTCTCCCGGCTGGTCGGAGTCCGGCATGGCGTCGTCCAGCAGTTCCGCCAGCGCGTCCGGCAGCGCCTGGAACCGGGCGACGCGGTCCGCCTCCGTCCCCTCGGGGTCGAGCCTGGGGACGTGCCCGAACGAGCGCCGGCGCGCGGGCGGGGAGGCGAAGAACATCACGAGGATCGCGGCGATGACCGCCAGCGAGATCACGACCACCGCGACGATGAGCCAGATCAGGACGGTCCCGGCGAACTGGAACGCCGACGAGACGATTCCGCCCACCGCCGAGTAGCGGATCGCCGCCCACACCAGGGCGGCGACCGCTCCGCAGAACGCCAGCAGCTTGGTCAGCCGCCACCCCGACTGCGAGCCGATGAACGCCAGCAACACCGCGAGCACGAGGGCGACCAGCGGCCGCTCCAGGAAGGACACCACCCCGTCCCATTTCAGCTCGCGCAGCAGCTGCCCCGGGGACTTGCCCAGGGACGCGTACGTGATGCCCGTCCACACCAGCTCCGCTATGGCGAGACCGAGCAGAACCACGCGCAGCAGGCATGATCTGCTGACTGACGCCAGCACCGTGAGGAGCACGACGACGACCACGGCTGTGAGCGGGTCGGCCAGCGCGTCCCACACCCCGGTAGCGGTCAGAGCCATGACGGCACCACCCCGTAGACGACTTGCTCGCATTCTCAGGTGGCCGGTACGCGCTGGCAAGCGACCCGAAGACGCCGATGGCGTCATCGAGGTCTTCGACGAGTTCTTCCCGGACGTACGGCCGCCGCGCTGCGTGAGCAAGCTGGGCGTCGACCGGCCGGGGATTCTGGTGTCGATCGCGATGGTGGCTGTCACAGACTGATCAGCGGCTTGGTCACGGCAACGTCACCATCCGACTACAGCTACGGAGAGTAATTGATCGCATGCTTTCTGTGATACGGCTGCCGGGCCGAAACCCGGTCAGCCGGCTCATCGCACCCGAAGGATAGGGAGAAGACATGCGGATGCTTCGCACCCGGCTGGCCGTCCTGGCCGCGACCCTGGCCGTTGCCCTGACCCCCTGGCTCGCTGACGCCTCCTGCGCCACCGCCCGTCAGGCCCCGTCGCCCATCAGTGGCGTGGTGATCCTCAAGATCGGCGGAGGGCACGTGGTGAACGTCGGCAACAAGCTCTTCGCGGCCCTGCTGCCCCACCCTCTGCCCACCAAGTTCCGTGTCGTCAACACCCCTGAGGGCGTCCGGTTCCGGGACGAGAGAACCGGTGGCGTGGTGTACGCCGACCCCAGCCTTGAGCCCTTCTCCCAACTCTCCGTGAGCGAGCCCGGCCAGATCCCGCCTTACTCGACCTGGATCCTCGAATCCCCGGAGGGCGACGCAGACGAAGGAGACGAGCTCTCCGCCGGCGCGAAGGTCGTCACCATCAAACTGGCGGGCACCGACCAGTACATCGGACGGCACTTCGCCGAGGACCGCAGCCTGCTGCCCAAGCGGGTCCTGCTGCTTCCTCCGGGGGTCCAGGCCCCGCTGTGGACCGTCGAGTCTGTCGGCTGATCTCGCGCGTCTTCACCAGAGGCGTGTTGCTCGCCCCTGCCGGTACGTCACGTCCGGCAGGGGCTGTTACTGGAGCACCGCGCGGCCATATCTTCTAACGCGGAAATGACCGGAGGTTCGGGCCGAAAACAAGCCCGACTTTCCGTGGATGTCGGCGTGGCAAAAAGGGGTCACACGCCTTGTCCGGCCGGGCTTATAGGAGCACAGTCGAGGCACCGTCTACAGAAATGGAGTCGTTTATGGACGGCACGGTCACGCCACATCGCCGCGCGAAAAACCTCGTACGACGTCTCTTATCGGCCGGCCTCGCAATGTTCGTCGTAGCCTTTCTCGTCGCGCCGCCCGCCCGGGCCCAGGTACTGCCGACGCCGAAGGAATTCGTGACGAACCTCGACCTGGAATGCTTCAGGACCACCCTGTACCAGCCGCCGGCCACCACGCTGCTGTTGCGGCACCTCAACCCCGTACTCGCCAATCAGCCGACCGTGCAGGTCACGCTCGGACAGCGCGAGCAACTGTGCGTCCCGGTGGCCAAGAACAACGTGATCCCGCCGCCGACCGCCCTCGATTTCATCAGGTTCGTCGACCTGTCCTGCTACAAGGTCACTGGTCCCTCGCTCAACCTGCCCCTGGCGCTGCGCCATCTCAACCCGGTCCTGCAGAATGTGCCGGGCATAGGGGTCACCCTGAACGTGCCTCAGCACCTGTGCGTCCCGGTGGCCAAGAACGGGGTGGTCCCCGCCCCGGACGTCGTGCGGCTCATCTCGCACATCGACCTGCTGTGCTACGCCCACACGCCGAACCCGGTCATGAACGTCGGCCTTTCCCTCACCCAGCTCAACCCGGTGCTGACCAACCAGATCCCGGCCGCGGACGTCCGGGTCGCCAATGCCCGCCAACTCTGCGTACCGGTGCAGAAGTCCGGTGACGACATCCCGGCGGACGTGCTGAACATCGTGCAATGGGTCGATCTGGAGAAGTTCGACATCCTCGCCCCGACCATCTCTGCGGTGGGGCTGACCCTCACCCACCTCAACCCGGTGCTGGCGAGGCTGCCGGCAGAGGACGCGAGACTGACCGGTGCCTTGCAGTTGGCCGTACCAGTCTCCAAAAACGGGCTGACCCCGCCGAGCTGAGCCATTCGTGATGGTGATCGGCTACTGCCGGGGGGGGGGGGGGGGGGGGGAGGCGCGAGGGCGGGCGCGCCCCGCG
>NZ_JAHFZZ010000018.1:0-27043 GCF_018603905.1 Nonomuraea sp. NEAU-A123 | reverse complement strand
CCTTGGGTGCTGGTTCGCGCCTCCGGCGGGCGGGCCTGCTGGGGGTACCCCGACCCCGCCCGGCCGCGCCATTCTTGTGTCCCGCTCGATACGTATGCTGTTTCCCCGATTCGCCCAGGCGACTTTCGTATTCCGGATGTGCATGTGTGCCATATTCGGGGCTTTTCCCTTTTCATCTGTCACAGCCGCCGTCCCTGTTCGGGCGGATCCGCGGCCGGCGTACCTCCCGCAGGCCCTTGTACGCGTACGGGTCGGCGCCGGCGACCAGGACGATGTCGCGGTGGTCCGCCTGCGCCATGGGCGTCCCCTCCGGGGGAGCGTCCCACGGCAGCAGCGACTCTGCGCTCATGTAGTGATTGACCAGGGCCCGCCGATAGCCGCTCCTGGCGGTGTTGGGCAGCGACTTGTGCAGCAGGTAGCCGTTGAACACGACCGCGGAGCCGGCCGTGACCTCCACGGGCACCGCGTCGGAGTCGTCGAACGGGAAGCCGTAGGACTCCACCGTGCAGTCGTAGCGCGGATCATCGTGCTCACGGTTCGGATACACCACGCCGGACCGGTGTGAGCCGGGCAGCACCCAGAGGCAGCCGTTCTCGATGGTGGCGTCGTCGAGCGCGAGCCAGACCGCCGTGAGCGAACGGTCGCGGGTCGGGATGAACATCTCGTCCTGATGCCAGGCCTGTCCCGGCTCTCCTTCGGACTTGATGAACAGCATCGACTGCATGGACTTCACGTTCGGGCCGATGATCGTGGTGAGCGGCGAGACGATCGCCGGATGGCGCATGGCGGCGAGCATCACTTCGGAGAGCTTGTGCGGGTAGTGGACGCAGAGGAAGCGGCGAAGGACGTCGTCGTCGGTGTCGGCGGGCCCGGCGGGGAGCGCCCCCTGGACGTCGCCGAGTTCGCCGCGGCAGATGCGGACGGCCTCTTCGACCAGCTTGCCGACCTCGCCGGGGCTGAACGCGTCCCGGAGGACGAGAAAGCCGTCGCGCTCGTATGTGCTCTTCAGTTCGGTGTTCGTCATGGCTCCATCCTCGAATCAGTAGCCGCGGACCTGCGGCCAGGCCAGCTCGAAGCCGTCGGCGCTCAGTTCGGCTTGGAAACGTTCGAGGTCGGCGGGGTCTTCGTGGACCTGCGCGGGTTCCAGCCGGTTCCGCAGGCAGTGCGCCGCCAGCGCGCCGGCCGCCTCGCCGATGTTCCATTCCACCGGGTGCAGGCGGTAGCAGCCGTTGGTGATGTGCGTGGTGCCGAGGTTCTTTCCGGCGGCCAACACGTTGCGGACGCGGACCGGCAGCAGTGCGCCCAGCGGGATCTGGAAGGGGCAGCTCGCCGCCGCAGCCGCAGCCCGGGCCAGCCGGTGCCGCCGTCGGGGCGGGGCGCCTCGGTCTGCAGCCAATAGAGCATGCTGAGCGCCTGGTCCCTGGAGCCCTGGAGATGCCGGGCGCGCTCGTCGTCGGTGACGCCGATCAGCGGGCCGGGCAGGTAGTCGATCTGCGGCCAGTTGACGATGACGACGTCGCTGGCCGCGAAGCCGGGCTCGAACACCTCGCGGCACACGATGCGCCGGAACACCCACAGGTCCTTGTCGCCCGGGTCGCGGCTCTGGTCGGCGACGACCGGGCCCGAGGGGGCGTGCGGCACGAACGTGCGCGGCGCCGGCTCCAGCGTGCGCGGGTCGGGCGCGACGAGGCTGAGCAGCCGGTCCGGCCAGCTCGGTGGCGTCGAGCACGTACGCCGCCCGGACATGGAACGGCTCGCCGTCCGGTCCCGCGAAGGTCACTCCGGCGACTCGGTCGCCGTCCACGTCGGCGGCCACCGGCCGGTGCAGGTAGCGGATCGTCAGCCGGCCGGCCGCGAGATAGGGGCTGACCATGGCGGCCAGCACCGCGGCGGCCACCCGCGGCTCGCAGCAGAGCCTGCTGACCGTGCCGCGCCCCAGGTTGAGGTCGGGCGCCTCCAGGGACTCTCTGGTCAGCGGGTACCAGGTGCGGTAGTGATCACGGATGGCCTCACGCAGCCTACGGTAGGAGCGGGTCGCGCCGAACTGCTCGATCCACGGATGCTCGTCCGGCGGCACGCCCTGGCTGGTGAGCTGCCCGCCCAGCCAGTCGGTCTCCTCGGTGAGCAGGACGGTGCGGCCGCGCCGCAGCGCGGCCAGCGCCGCGGCGACCCCGCCCATTCCGCCCCCGACCACCAGGACGTCGGCCTCGGCGCCGGTCACGCCGCACCACCCTTCTCGAAGAAGCCGACCTCGCCGCGTTCCATGAGGACGATGAGGCTGAGCAGCGCGCCCCAGGTCTGGAACGGCTCGCTGTTCGGCTTGTCGCACGCGCCGCCGTGGCTGCTGGAGTAGTTCTCGTGTACGTGGCGGTGCTGGTTCCATTCCTTGAGCACCAGCCTGGAGCTGCCTTCGGCGAGCCACGCGGCCGCGGACCGTTCCCCGGCGCGCAGCAGTCCCAGGTAGACGAGGAAGTTCACCGGCGGCCACGCGCGTCCCGCCCAGTAGCTGCCTTCGCTGAGGTCGATCGGCTCGCCGCGCGGTGAGGTCGGCAGCAGCCAGGTGCCGCCGAAGCCGTCTTCGGTCATCAGGTGCTCGGCCACCATGCGCCGGGTCCGTTCCCCCGCGCCGACGCCGGCCATCAGGGGGTAGAAGCTCATCGTGGACAGGCGTTCGGTCGGCAGCCCGGTGTCGGTGCGCCTGCTGCGGTAGATGCCGCTCGGCTCGTCCCACAGGGATTCCATCGCGGCTACGACGGTCGCGTGCCGCTCGCGCAGTTCCGCCGCGGCCTCCCGGTCGCCGAGGAGGTCGGCGAGGTCGGCGAGTGCCTCGCAGTCGGCCGCGTACAGGCTGTTCATCCCCACGTCGTGGGCGGCGAGCAGGCTCTTGGCCTGGTCGAAGGGCACGTCCTCGAAGACGGGGTGGCCGTCCCAGCCGGTCTCGCAGGTCGCGCCGAAGTGCTGGTGGATACGGGGGATGTCCTGCGGTGAGGGGAACTCGGGGTCGAAGTACGTCGAGCCGGCGCACAGCAGGTCGCCGTCCCTGCGCACCCGCCACCACCAGCGGTTCCAGGACAGCAGCGGCTCGAAGGTCTCCTCCAGGAACCACCGGTCGCCGAACCTGCGGTAGAGCTCGCGGACCACCAGCGAGCCCACCGGCGGCTGGGATCCGTCGTAGGTCTTGCGGCCGGTGCCCTGCTCGACGTTCGGGACGAAACCCTCCGGCGTCAGGGCGCGCAGCATCTCGACGGTGTTGACGTAGGCGAGTTCCCTGCTTGACACGGCCGCCAGCAGCGCGTTGAAGAACGCGTCCCAGCAGAACAGGGCATAGCCGCCGCGCTTGCCGACGTTCCAGAGCCGGCTGACGGTCGTGAGCACGCGGGACTGCGCGGGTTCGTAGATCGTGTTCCAGGAGATGGCGTCCCTGACGATCTCGCGGTGCTGCGCCACGGGGTCGGTGCCGGCCGTGCCGATCTCGGTGGCGGCGCGGGCGACGATCTCCGCGATCTCCGGCAGGTCGCGGGCGCGGCCGGTGCTGATGCCGACGGCGCCGGTCAGCTCCATCGCCAGGTACGGCCCGTCGATGTCGGTGTAGGGGTCGTCGACGTGCGGGGCGGTGCAGAAGACCTGGACGGTCCCGCCGGGTCCTTCGGCGGTGATCCGGGCCCCATCGCGGGTGACGGAGCCGGGCCGGTTCCACAGGTAGCCGACGCCGGCGGTCAGCAGCGCGCTCTTGTGCTGGTTGGCGGTGGGTGTCACCAGCACGACCAGGTCGGCACCCGCGTGCGCCGCCTGCACCCGGATCGTGATGCCCGCCCACGTCACGGTCGTCTCGGTGTAGCGGCCGTCGTAGGCGTGCCGGCCCAGGGTGACGGTCTCCGCGCCTTCGGTGCGGCGGCCGATCTGGGCGGCGCGCAGTGAGGTGCCCCGGTAGTACTCCTTCAGGCCGAGGGACAGACCCAGGGCGTCGGGGAGGAGCACGTGGGTGAGCACGCTGCGCGTGTCCCAGGTGTTCCACCCTCGGGCGAGCGAGGCCTGGATATGGGCGTAGTTCGTCATGCGTTCCTTCGGGGAATCCACACGCGCATGGCGTGCGGGCCGCGGTTGGCCCAGGCGTAGTAGGGGATCAGCGTGATGTCCGTGGACCGCGCCGGCGCCACCGGCTGCCCGTAGGGCCGGTACGGGGACTCCGCCGGTCCCCGCGCGAGCGCGCCGTCCGCCCTGAGCACGATCACGCCATCGAGCAGGTCCGGCCGGTGTTCGAGTCGCAGCGGCGTGGTGGGATCGATGCGGACGTCCTCCAGGACGACGCCAGAGGGCTGGTCGGGCTGTTCGATCGCGTACACCAGCGGCCCACGGGCGACGGCGACGCACCCGCGCGTGGCATCGACGCGGTCGTCGGCCACCAGGACCCGAGCGGGCATGGGCATCCGCAGCAGCACCCGATCGCCGGCCTGGAACACCCGGCGCGTACGGGCGTAGCCGCCGGACGCCACCGGCTTGTCATCCAGGGTGGATCCTTCGGCCCAGTCCGGTACGCGCAGCGCCAGTTCCACCTCACGCCCCGGCGCCTCTCGTACGGTCACCGTGACCAGGCCGTCCCATGGGTAGTCGGTTTCGACGTCCACGGTGAGGCCGCCCGAGGTCAGCGTGCTTTGGGCGTACAGGTGCACCTGGAGTCCGTCTTCCGTGCCGGTCGCCAGGTAGGTGGGGAGGCCGGCCAGCGTACGCATCACGTTGGGCGGGCAGCAGGCGCAGTTGAACCACGGACGGCGGCCGTACGCCGGTGACCGCTGCACATCACCCCGTGCGCCGGTCCGCCGGTGCAGCGTGTTGACGTAGAAGTAGTCCGCTTCGCGCAGCGACACCGCCGGCAGCAGGGCGTTGTACACCAGCAGCTCGAGCTGGTCGGCGTAGGCCGGTTCCCCGGTCGCCAGCAGCAGCCGCCACGCCCACTGCATCGCCCCGATCGCGGCGCAGGTCTCCGCGTAGGCCCGATCGGGCGGCAGCTCGTACGCCTCGCCGAACGCCTCGCCATCCCAGCGTGAGCCGACCGCGCCGGTGATGTGCTGCTTCTGGCGGCGCATCGTGTCGTACTGCCGGCGTACCGCGGCCAGCAGTTCGGCGTCGCCGGTCTCGATGGCGACGTCGGTGGCGCCCGCGGCGAAGTAGAGGGCGCGCACGGCGTGCCCCTCCACCGTCTCGGCCTCGCGTACGGGAAGCCGGTCGGAGTAGTGGGCGGGGTCGCCGTAGTGCGAGGGGTCGAAGCCCGGTTTCGCGGCCCGACCGTACCCGCGGGCTTCGACGAAGTGACGAGCCAGGTCCAGGTACCGGCGCACGCCCGTCTGCCGGTACAGCTCGACCAGCGCCATCTCCACCACGGGGTGCCCGTCCAGCTCACCGCGCCGATCGGGCCCGAAGGTGTCGGCGAGCTGGTCGGCGAACCGGGTGGCGACCCGCAGCAACTGGACCTCGCCGGTCGCCCGCGCCGCGGCCACGGCCGCCTGGATCAGGTGGCCGGCGCAGTAGAGCTCGTGGCTCGTCCACAGTCGCGCGTACCGTTCCTCGCCGCGGATCTGGACGGCGGAGTTGAGGTATCCGTCGTCGCGTTGCGCCGCGGCGATCGTCCGGCTGAGCTGGAGCAGGTGGTCCAGCAGCCCTTCGTCGGGACTGCGCGCGTGCTCCCAGGCGACCGCCTCCAGCCATTTGTAGACATCGGAGTCCCGGAAGCTCGCGCCCTGGGCCGTGCCGGTGGCCTCCCCGGCGGCGATCCGGAGGTTGCCGATGTTGCCCGCCTCGAGCAGCCGTTCATGTCCGAGCGGGATCGCGGCGCGGTTGGCGGCCAGCCGCCGCGCCCAGAACCCGCCGACCACGCGGCTGCCCGAGAGCGGCAGCGGGCGCAGCGCCACCGCGGCGGTCGAGGTGGGCGCGGCCGGGCCGCCGGGGGCCGTCACGCTCGCGCCTGTCGTCGGAACCGGACGGCGTCGGCGATGACCACACCGTCGGCCGCATCGCTCAGCTCGACATATCCGTCGAGGCCGGCTCGGAAGGGGAAGGTGCCCAAAGAGATCCACTCGCCCATGCGGGCCTCGGGCACACCGCGCACTTTCTGGTTGACGGCCACCGGAGTCGTGCCTTCGGCGTGGTGGACGACGTACGGGGCGTTGGTCGCCCGGTTGGGGTCGGCCGCGTAGGAGACGAGCACTTCATAACGGTCGTCGCCCGGGAGCGCCGGTCGCCACCGCGCGAGGTTGGCGCCGGTGCCGCGAGCGTGCGTCAGGTAGTTGAATCCGTAGTAACCGAAGACGCCTCTGCTGCTCGGCCAGGTGCCGGTGGTGTCGAAGCCGAGCCCGCCGTTGTCGACGGTGACCTCCTCGCGGACGTCCGGTGCGGCGGAGGCCTGGATGAGGCTCAGCTGGTCGAGTGAGATGGCGGTGCCGCCACCCCGGCCGGCGCCGGCCAGCGTGAAGCGGATGGTGTGCAGGCCGGGTCGCAACCTCATCCGGTCCAGCAGAACGACGTCGTAGCCGTCACCGCGGAACGACGTCAGATCCAGCGTGGAGTTACGCGGCGTCTTCCCGTCCACGGTCACCGCCATGAGGCCCCCGTCCCCGGATCGGTAGTAACGCAGCCATAATTCCTGCTCACGGCTGCGGGCGGCGACGATGAAGGGGTACTCGATGAAGTCCCCGGTCGCGGCGGGGGCGAAGGCCGCGCGGGCACCGCCGCGCGCGGTGGCTTCGCTGACCACCGACGCCGTCCCGCCTGACCGGCGTGCCCGCACGGCCGTGCGACCCAGGTCGTGCGTCATCTCGGTCAGCTTCGGGCCGGTGGCCAGGCTGTCTCGGCCCTGCGTCACCCACTCCAGGTTGAACCGGGCGGCGGCAACGCGCCGTGGGGTGCCGTCGAGGTCGCCGTCGCAGCCGTACAGGAGAACGATCGTGCCGTCCGACAGGCGCGCCAGATCCGAGTAGTATCCCCGGCCCGGGTTGACGGAGCGGGCATACCTGAAGGAGTAGCCTTCGTCGTAGCTCACCGCGACCGTCATGTTCCAGCGCATCGGCGCGTCGGGCCGGCTGAACAGCATGCGGTTGACGTCTCGGCTGCGCGGTCCGCCGGTGTAGCGCAGGAGGCTGGTGTCGACGCCGTTGAAGAGTCCGGGGCTGAAGTCCATGGTGGGGGGTGACCAGGTCAGACCGCCGTCCACGCTGACCGCGATGTCGCGCGGCCAGTCGTTGCCCGAACCTGGCCGGCTGTTCATCACCACCGTGCCGTCCTCGCGCTGCACCAGCCTGGCCTCCCCGACGGTGGGATAGCCCGCGGCCATCGGCACCTCGCCGCCGGCCTGCCACGTGCTGCCGTGGTCATCGCTGTAGAGGGTCGAGGCGCCGTAGTGGCGCTCGGTGGTGGGGACGCCGCTGATGATGGTCCGGTGGGAGACGGTGAGGATCAGCCGGCCCGAGTCGAGCTGGATGCCGTGACCGGGCCCCGGGCCGTGCATCGCCCAGTTGTACGGGAAGTGGTCGAAGAGGCCGGCCAGGCTGCGCCGCTCGCTCCAGGTGGCGCCGCCGTCCTTGCTGGAGGTGACGTACATCGTGCTGGAGTCGGCGGAGCAACTGGTGTTCTCCGGCAACTGCACGCAGAGCCCGTAAAGCAGGAACACCTCGCTCGTCACCCGGTCCACGACGAAGGTGGGGTTGGACCAGGACTGGCCGTCGACGGAGAGCGCCACCGCCTCGGACGGGCTCCAGGTCTGCCCTTTGTCGGTGCTGCGGCGGATGAGCAGGTCGTGCGGTCCGGCGTCGCACACCAGGTGCCGGCCTTCGGTGCAGGCCAGGATCGTGTCGTCGGGTAGTACGGCGAGGGCGTGCACGTGGTAGCTGGCCAGGGGATCCACGGCGGAGTCCCACAAGGTGGACTCCGCGAAGAACGGCTCGGCTCCGGCCGGGGAGGCCGCGGCGGGGGAAGGCAAGGCGGTCGTGGCGGCACCTGCGGCGAGCCCCAGGGCGAACGTCCGTCGGCTGATGGGCATGGGCATACGACTCTCCTCGGATGAACTTCCTGAGGACAGGACTGGGCGGGGGTCGGTTTACTCGGGTTGACGCGCTGCCCGCAGAGCGTCTGGCCGCACAAGGTCTCGCAACGGGGCCAGCGCGCTGCGCAGCGCGGTGAGCTCGGATTCGGTGAGGGGCAGGAACGGCGCGGCGGCGTGGGGCGGGCAGAGCCCCAGCTCGTGCAGCGCGGTCTTGATCACGACAATGCCGCTGGACGCCGGCCGGATCGCGAAGAGCGCGGCCAGCCGGTCGACGTCGCCTTGCCGTGCGGCCGCGGCGGCGTGGTCTCCATCGCGGCCGGCCTTGAGCAGGTCGACGCAGAGCGCCGGCGCGAGCATGCCCACGCCCGGCACCAGCCCGGCGGCCCCCAGGCGCAGCCCTTCGGCGAGCTGCCGTTCGGTGCCCTGGGCCACCTGGAAGGCGGGCCGTTCCCGGGCCAGCGCGCAGAACTCGGCGAACAGGGTGGTGTTCCCCGAACTGTCCTTCAAGCCGACGATGGCCGGCTCCTCGAGCAGGCGGCGTATCAGGGACACGGGGATCGGATTGCCGGTGTAGCCGGGACTGTTGTAGATCACGACGGGCCTGCCGTGGCCGGCGGCGTCGCGGAAGTGCGCGTGCAGTTCGCGTTCGGTATGCCGGAAGTAGGACGGTGCGAGCACGACCACGGCGTCCAGGTCGAGGCCGTCGAGGCACTCCATGCGTTGGAGGGTCTCCCGGGTGCCGGTGCCGGCGGCGGTCACCATGATCCGGGCGGACGCCCCGGCCAGCTCGCGCCACATGGCGGCCACTTCCACCGCGTACGTACGGACGGCGTCGGCGGGCAGCAGCGGGCCCTCGCCGTTGGTGCCGGCCAGCATCAGTGTGGTGACGCCGCCGGCCGCCAGATGCGCCAGCAGCGGCCGGACGGCCGGTGGATCGGGCCGCCCACGCCGGTCGAGCGCGGTGACGAGCGGAATGATCACCCCGGCGACCGGATGGTCGGACGGGTCGGCAACGGTGGCCATGGGACCTCCCTCGGCGAGTGATCCGGACGGTACCGGCGATCAGTCCCGGATGCCAGATGATTATGGGTATTAGCATTTCCGCTGCATTGCCGGGGGCCATTCTGTCCCAGGTCCATTGACATCTCACAGAATCGAGAGCAAGACTTTGCGCTCACCGGATCAGGCGTATTAGCAGGAGGCTCGGATGAGTCGCGGACCGGTGCGAAGACCGACCCAGGCCGACATCGCGCGCCTCGCGGGGGTCAGCCAGGCCACCGTCTCGCTCGTGCTGAACGAACGGAACGACGTCCGGATCAGTCCGGCGACCCGAGAGCGAGTGCTGGCGGCGATCCGCGAGTGGGGCTACGTCGCCAACGCGTCGGCGCGATCCCTCGCCGGCGGCCAGAACAAGATCCTCGGGGTGTACACCTTCGAACCCGTCTTCCCGACCACCAGCGTGGACTTCTACTTCCCGTTCCTGCTCGGCATGGAGCAGGCGGCCGCGGACCTCGGCTACGACCTGCTGATGTTCACCAGCGTCGGTGGCGAGCGGCAGGTCTTCCGCGACGGGGCAACCCGGCTGTCGCTCGCGGACGGCGCGCTGCTGCTCGGCCGCGACCCGAACGTCGAGGAGATCGAACGGCTGCGCGACACCGGCTATCCGTTCGTCTACGTAGGCCACCGGGAGGTGTCCGGAACGCCGATCTCCTACGTGGCGGCCGACTACGCCCAAGCGACCCGGCAGCTCACGGAACGGCTGTTCGAGCTGGGGCACAGGCGCGTCGCATACGCCCGCATCGGCGACGGCGGGGCGCAGCCCAGCCGAGACCGGGAGAAGGGGTTCCGGCGAGCGATGCCCGCCGGGGAAGCCAGACGGCTCACCGGTCCGGTATGGACGCTGGAGTCCCCCGACGACGTGCCGGGTCTGCTGGCGGAGATCCGGCACGGCGGCATCACCGCCGTGGTGGTGGAGCAGATCCTCCTGGCGGAGGAGCTCCTGACCTGCGCGCGGCGGCACGGACTGTCCGTACCGGACGACCTGAGCATCGTCGTGCTGGGTGACTCCACCGGCGCGCCCCGCACCGACACGCCCTGGACCGGCCTGGTGGTCCCCCGTGAACAGATGGGCCGGCAGGCCACCCACCTGCTGGTGCGGCTGCTGGAGACGCCCGAGCAGGAGGCCTGCAGAGAATACGTCGAATGCCCCCTCATGCCGGGCGCGACGGTGGCCCCACCAAGGAGAGAGCAGTGACCAAGCCCGCCCCCGCCGGCTGGAACATCCTATGATTCGCGTCATCGCCAAACGGCTGCTCGTCGGCGTACTGGTGATGTGGGGAGCCGCCTCGCTCATCTTCCTCATCGTCCGGGTGGCGCCGGGCGATCCGACGACGATCCTGCTGGGCCCGGACGCGAACCGGGAGCAGGTGACCGAGCTCACCGCGAAACTCGGACTCGACCGGCCGGTGTTCACCCAGTACCTCAGCTACCTCGCCGACGTGGCGCGATTGCAGTTCGGTGACTCCTACCGCTTCGATCGGCCGGCGATGTCGGAGGTGTTCGAGCGCCTGCCCGCGACGGTCGACCTGATGCTCGCCTCCAGCCTCATCGCCGTGGCCCTCGGCCTCGTGCTCGGGCTGCTGGCCGGCGGGCGTCCGGGCGGCGCCGTCGATCGCATGGTCACCGCGGGCACCATCGCCCTGCAGTCGTTCCCCACCTTCTGGGTGGGCATCATGCTGATCCTCATCTTCGCGCTGGCCTTCCGCCTGCTGCCCAGCGCGGGGGCGGGCTCACCAGCGCACCTGATCCTGCCGGCGATCACGCTGGCACTGCCGTTCACCGCCATCGTGGCCCGCCTGACCAGGACGAGCGTCGCGGAGACGATGCGCGAGCCGTACATCCAGACAGCTCGCTCCAAAGGCCTCACCGAGCAGCAGGTGCTGCTCGGACACGCACTGCGCAACTCCCTCATCCCCGTGGTGACCATCGTCGGGCTGCACATGGCCGGCCTGATGGGCGGCGCGGTCGTGGTCGAGAACGTCTTCGCCTGGCCCGGGCTCGGCACGCTCGTGGTGGAGGCGGTCTCCAACCGCGACTACGCCGTGGTGCAGGCGGCCACCTTCCTGATCGCCGGCATCGTGATGCTGTTCAACCTCGTCGCCGATCTGCTGTACTCCCAACTCGATCCGCGCATCAAACTGGACGGTGCGGCATGACCGCCGCCGTCGACGTCCAGCGTGAAACCCCGATCGGCGCCCGCCGCGGGCGGGCGGCAGTCGGGCGGTGGATCAGCCGGATCCCGTACGCCGTGCTCGCCGTCTACGCCGTGGTCGGCGGGGTGGGCCCGCTGATCATCGACTACAACCCGGTGCGTGTCTCTCTCGACGACCGGCTGCTCAGCCCGGGAGCGCACGTCGTGTCGGGCGGGATCGCCTGGTTCGGCACCGACGGCCTCGGCCGGGACGTCCTCGCCCAGGTCGTCTACGGCGCTCGCACGTCGGTGATCATCGGCGTCTCGACGGTCGTCGTCTCCTGCCTGATCGGTGTGACCGTCGGCATCGTCGCCGGCTACTTTCGCGGCTGGCTGGACACGGTGCTCGCCCGGGGCATCGACATCCTGCTCGCCTTCCCGGCGATCCTGCTGACCATCGTCATCGCGGGCGCCTTCGAGCGCAGCGTCCTGGTGGTCGTGGCCGCGCTCTCCGCGACGCCGTGGATCTCGTTCGCGCGGGTCACCCGCGGCGTCGCCCTGTCGGTGCGGGAGCGGCCCTGGATCGACGCGGCCCGCGTCCTCGGCGTACGGCCGACGTCCATCCTGCTGCGGCACATCCTGCCGCTCACGGTCGGTCCGGTGGTCGCCCTGGCGACGCTGGAGTTCGCTCTCGTCGTGCTGGCCGAAGCCGGGCTCAGCTTCCTCGGCATCGGCCTGCCCAACTCGGCGGTGTCCTGGGGCCAGACCATCGCGAACGGAAAGCAGTACCTCGAAACCGCCTGGTGGATCTCGGCTCTGCCCGGCATCGCCCTGTCGCTGCTGATCATCAACATCGGGATCCTCGGCGACCAGCTCACCGCCCGCTACGGACGCGGACACCTCAGGTAAGGCACCGGCACACCTCCCTTCCCTTCACAAGCACTCCCTGAAAGCCCCCGGAAGACGGGAAGACGTCCATGACCAGACCTCTCGCCTCAGGCAGGCCGCGCCACGCGGCACTGACCCTTATCGCCGCCGCGGCCATCGCGCTGAGCGGATGCAGCGCCGCCACCGGTGGCGGCACCGGTGGCGGCGCGGCCGGCGGCAGTGAGATCACCGTCGCCGGCACCTACGCCATCGACAGTCTCGACCCGGGCAGTCCCACGGGTGGCAGCGCCACCGGCACCCAGCTGGCATCTCAGGCGATCTTCAGCCGGCTGGTGCGGCCGCGTCCGGACGGCAGCCTGGAGGGTGACCTCGCCACCGCCTGGAAGCCCGACGCCTCCGCCACCCAGTGGACGTTCACGCTGCGCCAGGGCGTGAAGTTCAGCGACGGCAAGCCCCTCACCGCCGACGACGTCGTCGCCTCGTTCAAGCGACTCCTCGAGCTCAAGAGCACGAACGCGGCCAACTTCGCCGGTTACACCATGACGGCCACGTCGCCTGCCGAGGTGGTGCTGAAGGCCGCGAAACCGGACGCGGCGGTGCCGTACAAGCTGGCCATCTTCTACGTGTTGCCCCGCAGCCTGACCGGCGAGGACCCGGCGTTCTTCCAGCACCCGGTCGGATCAGGGCCGTTCAAGGTCGAGAAGTTCGACCCCTCCGGGACGCTCGTCCTGGTGCCGAACCCCGACCACTACGGCGGCGCGCCGCGGCTCGGCCGGGTGACCATCCGCAAGATGCCCGAGCTCGCGGCCCGGATGACCGCGCTGCGGACCGGCGAGGTGGACCTCATCTGGGGCATCCCCGACGACCAGCTCGCCGAGCTGCAGCGCGACTCCAAGCTCACGGTCGGGACGGTGCCCAGCACCGCCGTGTTCACCATGTGGTTCAACTCCTCCGCGCCGGCGCTGAAGGAGGCCAAGGTACGACGGGCGCTGTGGCAGGCGGTCGACTTCGCGACCATCATCAAGCGGCTGTACCCGCAGTCGGGCACCCTGGCCGACGCCCCGGTCTCGCCCGTCACCCTCGGCTACGTCCCCCAGGAACCCGTCCGCTACGACCCGGCCGCGGCGAAGGCCGCGCTGAAGGCCGCCGGCTTCGACTTCTCCGCCAAGCTGCGGCTGCAGTTCGCCAACGCCGAGTTCCGGCCGTTCAACCAGGCGATCGTCTCCGACCTGCAGAAGATCGGCGTCCAGGTGGACCTGCTGGAGAAGGAGCAGGCGGTGTTCACCAAGGACCTGCTCGCCCTGAACTGGGACATCAACTTCCAGCAGCTCTCGAACCCCACGTTCGACGCGGCCAACACGCTCGGCCGGCTGTACCCGTGCGCGGCCAAGCGCAACGGCTACTGCAACCCCGAGCTCGACAAGCTGCTCGCCGCCGCCGGGGCGAGCGCGAACCCCGACGAGCGGGTCAAGCTGTACGGCGAAGCCAGCAAGATCATCTGGCAGGACGCGGTCGGCATGTTCCCGATGGCGGTCAAGTACGCCTATGCCTGGAACCGCCGGGTCACCGGCGTCACACCGGATCCGAACGGGCTGCCCAACTTCGCCGGCATGCAGGTCAGCGGTTCATGAGCCGAACGCGGACCCCGGCCGAGGGGGCGGCGTCCCCAGTGCCGGCCGACGCGACGACGGGCGACCCGCTGCTCGAGGTAGACGGGCTGGTCGTCGACCTGCCCGTCGCCGGAGGCAGCGTCCGCGTCGTCGACCGGGTGACGTTCGACATCCCGCCGGCGACGACGGTCGGGCTCATCGGCGAGTCGGGCAGCGGCAAGACGATGACCGCGAACGCCGTGATCGGCCTGCTCCCGAACGGAGCGGAGACCGGCGGGGAACTGCACTGGCAGGGCGAAGATCTGCTCCGGGCGAGCCCCGCCCGGCGGCGCCGGCTGCGCGGCCACGAGATCGCAATGATCTTCCAGGACCCGCTGGCCGCGCTCAACCCGACTCAGACGATCGGCCGCCAGGTGGGCGAGATCCTCCGCCGCGCCGGCCGCCCGCGCGCCGATGTACGCCTGCGGGTGCTCGAACTGCTCGAACGGGCGGGCATCCCCGAGCCGGCCGCGAGGATGCGCAGCTACCCCCACGAGTTCTCCGGCGGGCTGCGGCAACGGGCCATGATCGCCCTCGCCCTGGCGGGCAGCCCGGCACTGCTGCTCGCCGACGAACCCACCACCGCGCTGGACGTGACGGTGCAGGCGCGCATCCTGCGCCTGCTGCGCTCCATCCAGCAGGACCAGGGACTGGCGATGCTCCTCGTCAGCCACGACCTGCGGGTCGTGGCGCACGTCGCGCACCAGGTCGTCGTCATGTACGCCGGCCGCGTCGCCGAGCGCGGCCCCACCACGGCGGTGCTGGCCCGCCCGGCCCACCCGTACACCCGGGCACTGGTCGAGAGCGTGCCCGCGGTGCGAACCCGTACCGCACTGGCACACCCCTTGCCCGGCACACCGGCCACCCCGGCGAACCGCCCGCCCGGCTGCGCGTTCCACCCTCGGTGCCCGCTGGCGCAAGACCAGTGCCGCACCGAGGAGCCGGAGCCGAGACCCGTCGCGCCCGGCCGTTGGGCCGCGTGCCACTTCGCCGAGGAGCTGCTGCAGCGATGAGCCTGCTGGAAGTGAATGACCTGCGGGTCAGCTTCGCCCGCCGCAATGCCTGGTTCCGGTCACGCTCGGCGGACTTCGTCGCGGTCGACGGCGTGAGCCTCGCGGTGGCTCCCGATGAGATCGTGGGACTGGTCGGAGAGTCGGGGTCGGGCAAGACCACGGTGGCCCGGGCGATAGTCGGCCTGGTCCGGCCCGGCTCCGGCGCCGTCCTGCTCGACGGCGTGCCCCTGGGACCGGTCGGGCGCCGGACCACGGCGCAGCAACGTGCCGCGCAGATGGTCTTCCAGGACCCGCGGTCGTCGCTGAGCCCGCGCATGACCGTCACCGCGATCATCAACGAGGCATGGCGCACCCATCCGGAATCGGCCCCGCCCGGCGACCGTACCGCCGCTCTGCACCGCCTGCTCGACGACGTCGGGCTCGACGCGAGCGTCGCCCGGCACCGGGCCGACGAACTCTCCGGCGGACAGTGCCAGCGGGTCAGCATCGCCCGCGCGCTCGCCGTCAGACCGCGGCTGCTGGTGTGCGACGAAGCGGTGTCGGCCTTGGATGTGTCGGTCCAGGCGCAGATCCTCCGGCTGCTGGTCGACCTGCGCGAGCGCCATCATCTGGCGATGCTGTTCATCTCCCACGACCTCGGGGTGGTGCACCAGATCGCGGACCGGATCGCCGTCATGCGCCGCGGTGTGGTGGTGGAGGAAGGGCGGACGACGGACGTTCTGGGTGCGCCGCGGCACGAGTACACCCGCAGCCTGCTCGACGCCGCCCTTGAGCTGTCCACCACGGATGCCCAGGACAGGAGCGGAAACTGAGCCGTCGGCCGGCTCCCGGCTGTTCCAGGGGGACTGTAGAAGCCTTGCCGTCGTGCGCGACCTCGTGTCACCAAATTCCTGAGGTTGCGCGGAAACCTGACTACCTCCGTGTTGCCGGGCTCGTCCTGCCCGAGCGGCAGCGGACCCGATGAACAGGCCCCGCAGCCGCTTGGCCGCCCCCTCCACCCCCACGCCGTGCGGGACGCGCAGCACAGAATTCCGGTGCCGCCAGGGCTATGCCGACAGCGCACGCTTGGCGTTCGCGTCGAAAGCGGCCAGGCCTGCTCACTGTTGGAGAGTCTGGCTGCGCTCTATCAGCGCCAGCACCGCCTCCCGGTGCTGGCGCAGGACGGTGAGGATCTCCTCGGCGGCTGCGGCGATGCCCGGCTCGCCGGGCGCGACGGGGGGTTCGAGTAGCTGGGCCACGGTGTCGGCGAGGACCTGGTCAGGGTCGTTCGCGCCGAACGCGGCGGTGGCCGGGTCGGACAGAGCGGTGCCGAAGCCGGTGAGCAGGGCGTGCGCGGCATAGGTCAGGTCGGGCAAGGGGCGGTCGTGGCGGATCAGGCCGTGGCGGTGATGGATCGGTATGACCGTCTCGCACATGGCGCTGGGTGCGGTGCGGGCGAACAGCTCGCGGTCGCCGGCCTGCTGGGTGAGCAGCCGCAGCAGATCGGTGTCGCCGCTTTGCACGCGGCGTGCCAGGGGGAGTCGCAGCCCGGTGCGGATCAGCAGCGGGGCCAGGCGGCGCGGCAGCACGGTGGCGGGGTCGGCGGTGATGCGGGCGAGGATCTCATCGAGGAAGGTCAGCAGTTCGCGGGCGAACAAGCCGAGGATGAGGTCCTCCTTGGCGGGCCAGTACAGGTAGACGGTGCCCTTGCCGACCCCTGCCGCGCGGGCGATCTCGCTGACGGTGACCTTGTGCGCGCCATGGTCGAGCACCAGTTCGCGGGCGCTGTCCAGAATACGGGCGGCTTTGCGCGAGTGGCGCTCGATCAGTTGGCTCACCTGGGCTGTCCTGTTCTTCCGTGCTCGGGAGGCGTCAAACGGCGGCGACGTCGAACTGTTTGTTCTCCATGTCTGCGCCGTTCATTATCCTGCCCATGGCCGGCCCGATGACCGGGGCGCGCATCAGGCGCAGCATCGCGGCGCGCAGGAACTGCTCCCTGCGATCGTGGGGCGTGAAGATCCTGCGCATGATCAGCGCGGCGTCCTGCTCGGTCTGGATGAACGGCCGCATCCGGGCCTCCCACGCGTGCAGCGCGGCGGGCAGGTCGCCGTGGCGCTGCAGCATGGTGCCCAGCAACTCGCCTCCGGCCATGCCACTGGAGGCGCCCATCCCCGCGTACAGGGTCACGCACCAGGCGGCGTCGCCGACCAGCACGACCCGCCCCTGATGCCAGCGCGGCATCTTGACCTGGTTCACCGAGTCGAACAGAGCCTCCGGAGCGTGCTCGAACGCGGTGAGCAACCTCTCCAGCAGGGGCCCGGGGGGCTGCGGGCCGAAGGCGGCGCGGATGGACTCGATCGGTGGGCGGGCGAACTCGGCGTCGATGTCGTTGGTGCGGTAGGAGAACAGCAGGCCCGGAGTGTGGTCGGAGAAGGGGAAGATCCACGCCGAGCGTCCAGGCTCGGCCAGGATCAGTCCCTGCTCCTGGTCGAGGCCCTCGATCGGCTTGTCAAGGACGGTGGCGCCGATCATGTAGTTCAGCGGATGCAGATAATCCTCGGCACCGAAGGCCAGCCTGCGCACGGTCGAGCGCATGCCGTCGGCGCCCACCACCAGATCGAAGCGCTCGGTGACGGTGGCGCCGGAAGCGGTGTCGCGCAGGGTGACCTCCGCCGCGGAGTCGTCCTGGATGATGCGCGTGGGCACGGTGGAATAGCGGATCTCCACATCGGTCGGCAGCGCGGCGAAGAGCGCCTGCTCGATGTCACCGCGCAGCACCACCCGGGGTTTGCCGGGCAGGTTGGCCAGGCTCATGCCGGCGGTGCGGCGTCCGGCCCGGTTCACCTCGTAGGGGGCAGGCCGCGGGGTGCGGTCGCCGATCGCCTCCGCCACGCCCAGCCGCCGCGCGGAGGCCAGACCGGTGCCGAACAGCATGATGAAGTACCCGCCCGAGCGGCGTGCCGGGGCCCGTTCCACCAGCACCGGCTCCCAGCCGACCTGCCGTAGCCGTAGCGCGGTGGCGATGCCCGCGATCCCGAGCCCGACCACCAGCGCACGGCCACGCCCGACTGCGTTCTTCATGGCGACTCCCTTCCTGTCGAGTCACCGCCACCCTAGCTGACGAACTGACCAATCTGGTTCTTCTGGTCAGTTATTTGTGCCAGCGCGCTCACCGGTGAGAGGCGCTCCACGCGGGCTCGTCCCAGTCGAGGCGGTGCTCGTAGATCCAGCGGCTCGGGTCGTTGCCGGTCCTGGCCAGGTGCCTCATGCCCAGGCTCATGATCACGTCGCGCGGCACCCTGGCCAGCGGGCTCAGCGCCTTCCAGCCGCCGGTACGGTTGCCCTGCTCGACGACGCGCTCGACCCGTTCGCGCCGCGCCCGCTCGTAAGCGGTGAACGCGGACTCGGGGTCGGGGCCGTCGCGTAGGCACTTGGCCAGGACGACGGCGTCCTCGATGGCCATGGCCGCGCCCTGCCCGATCGACGGGGCGGTGGCGTGGGCCGCGTCGCCGATGATGATCATCCGGTCGCGGTGCCAGAGCGGCACCGTGGGTACGTCGTAGGTGTTCCAGCCGGCGAAGATCTCGTCGGTCGCCGCGATGATGTCGAGCGCGGGCCCATGGTCGCGCCTGAACAGCTCGCTGAGCCGGGTCCGCCACTCCTCCGATGTGATCGCCGCCACTTCGGCGGGGGTGAGCTCGGCGGCCTGTGCTGGGTTCGCCGCCCACCACACCTCGCCGTCCGGGTGCACGATGTAGGCGAAGAAGCAGCGCTTGCCGAAGATGGCGTGCATCATCCCGGACTCCCCGGCGGCGGGGACGCCGCGGGCGTAGCCACCCGTGTTGAGCAGCCCGGCGTACCTCGCGCCCGGCGCCGCCGGGTCAATGATCTCGCGGGTGCGCGAGCGCAGGCCGTCGGCGCCTATGAGCAGGTCCGCCTCGGCCACGCTCCCGTCGGCGAATCGCGCCGCCACTCCGCCGCCGGTGCTCGTCGCGTCCACGAGCCGCTTGCCGTACTCGATGCGCACTCCTCGGCTGACGGCCTGCTCGCGCAGGAACCGGTACAGGTCGGCGCGCTTGACGGTACGGCTCACCAGGCCGCCCGGTGCGCCCGTGCCGTACGGGAGCTCGCCGAGCCTCCGGCCGGAACCGCTGGTGATCGTGATGCGCGGGGTGTCGAAGCCGACCTCGCCCATGTCGAGGTCGATCGCCTGTAAGGCGTCGAGCGCGTTCACCGCCAGCGTGAGGAACGCGCCCACGTTGTCCGCGGTCGTGTCGTACGCCTCGTGGACCACCGCGTCGATCCCCGCCTTGCGCAGGGCGATCGCGACCGCCGTACCCGCGATTCCGCCGCCCGCGATCAGTGCTGTGTATGTCATACACCGAGTGTATGGCATACACTTGGCGTAAGCGCGACCATGAAAGCGGGAGACGATGAACGACAAGCTGCCGGCCGGGCTCGACCTGCTCTGGGAGCGGCTCCATCGGCCCGCGCCCGAGCCCAGGACCGGGCTGAGCCTCGCCCGCATCGCGGGGGCGGCGGTGGATCTGGCAGACGCGGGCGGCCTGGAAGCGGTGTCGATGGCCAGGGTCGCCGAGCGGCTGGGGTTCACCACGATGTCGCTCTACCGGCACGTCAAGAGCAAGAACGAGCTGCTGCTGCTGATGCTGGACTCGGTCGCCGCCGTGCCCGCCGAGCTGGACGGGCCCTGCGAGGGCTGGCGGCCCGGCTTGGAACGCTGGTGCCGCGCGCAGTGGGAGATGCTGCGGGCCCACACGTGGATCGTCCACCTGCCCGTCACCGGGCCGCCCGTCACGCCCAACCAGCTCGCGTGGACCGACCGGGCCCTGGCCGTGCTGGGCGGCACCGGGCTCAGCGAGAGCGACAAGGCCGGTGTGGTGCTGCTGGTCGCCAACTACATGCTTACCACCGCGCGGATGACCGCGGATCTCGGCCAGGCCGCCTCAGGGGAGTCGATCGCCGCCTACAGTACGCTGCTCGGCTCGCTGGCCGACGAGCGGCGCTTTCCCGCGCTGCGCCTGGCGGTCGACGCGGGGGCGTTCGACTACCCGGCGGGCATCCCTGAGGAGGAGCGGCACTTCGACTACGGGTTCGGCCTGGACCGGATCCTGGACGGCGTGGAGGTTCTGATCAGGTCACGCCTTGACGGGGCCGGGTGATCGGCTCGCGGTGGACGGTCGGCCCGCGTCACCGGGATGGTCGTCCCGCTCGCCAACGTCGAGAAGGCCGGCGCGCCTTATGGGTACGGACGTGGAGATCTCAGCCACACACGGCACGGGCGAGGCTGTCTTCGATCTGCTGGAGGACTATGAGGGCCTCGGCCTGCTGGTCGGGGGTGAGGCCGGCGGTGGTGGCGGTTTCGAGCTCGGTCCAGATGTCTTCGATCTGCCGGTGGACGGACTGGCTGGCGGGGGTGGCCTCGATGATGGTGGCGCGTTTGTCGGTGGGGCAGGGCTTGCGGCGGACGAACCCGGCGTGTTCCAGGCGCTGGATGGTGCGGGTCATGGTGGCGGCGTCGGAGCCGAGCATCCGGACCAGGTCGACCTGACGCTGGGGGCCGTGGTCCCACAGTTGCATCATCACCAGCTCCTGGGCGGGGTGCAGGCCGACGCGGCGCAGGAGCTGGGTGGCGAGCATGCGGTGCAGGCGTGCGACGCGGACGATCGCGTGGTTCATCGGCCCGGCCTGGGCCGAGGCGGGCAGCGGTGCACACGGGACATCCGCGGTCTCGCCGGAATCCTTCGGCCTGCCCACGCGGAGTTACCTCGCAATCACCGATAGGTGCTCGAACAAGCACAAGTCTAGTGCCATCTGCAGATTTCTCTGTGTAGGTAGGCGGCCTCCCCGTTGCGAGCGTGTCCGCCCGAGCGGCGCAGTCCCTGGAATGAACTACGGCAACTACTTGTTCGGACAGGCTGTCTGCGGGACTGATCAACGCCGAGGGCGCCCAGCCGTCGGTGATCGGCCAGGGCTACCTCGACAACCTCGCACGAACGCGACTACGTGTGCGCTGACCGGTACGTCTCAACGGCGATGTGGGCGAACGAGCGGACCAGGGGGCTCTCATGTTCGGTCGCCCAGGCGACAACGAGGGAGCTCGGCGGCATGTCCGTCAAAGGCACCCAGGTCAGCCCATCGGGCAGGGCGTGGATGAGCGGCGCGATGCCGACCGTACCGTTCCAGAGGACGGCCTGCATGCATTCGTTGACGGTGCGCACCACCGGGCCGGCCGGCCGCTCGCCGACGGGCGTCGCCCCGTTCCAGTAGGCGCGCCAGATCGGGTCGGTGCCTTCTGGTAGCTGGAACCAGGGACGGTCGGCGAGGTCGGCCAGGCATACGGTGTCGCGGCCGGCCAGCGGGTCGTCCGCGCGCAGGACGACCCCGACCGGGTCGGAACGCAGCACGCGAACGCTGATGCCGATGCCGTCAAAGGGCAATCGGGTCAGCGCCACGTCGGCCAGGCCGTTGCGCAGCCCGGTGGTGGGGTCGGTGAAGTCCGCCTCACGGATCCGGATCGAGACCTTGGGATGGCGGCGGCGGAAGGTCGCGGCCAGGCGCGTGCCGGCCTCTTCGGCGCTGTCGGCGAGCGTGCCGATGGTGAGGGTCACGGCGTCGGCGGCTGCCGTCACTCGCGCGCGTGCCTGCTCGGCCTGCTCCAGGAGCGTGCGCGCCTCGGTGTACAGCGCGTTGCCGGCAGGGGTGGGCTCGACGCCGGTGGCCGAACGATGCAGCAGCACGACGCCCAGGTCGGTCTCCAGTTGCTTGATGGCCCGGCTCAGCGGTGGCTGCGTCATGTGCAGCCGGGCGGCGGCCCGCCCGAAGTGCCGTTCCTCGGCAATGGCCACGAAGTAGCGCAGCAGGCGGAGCTCCATCATCAGCGAAGATACCAGTACGGTATCGGGCTTGCGGAATCGGTGTTGGACGCCGGGCACGCGCCGGCGGCAGGGTCGGGGCATGTCTTCCGAACCCCTCCTCCACGAGCCGATCGTCGAGATCACCCAGGTCCGGGAACTCGCCCGCGACCTGGTGGTGATCCCGAACCGCCGGGTGGAGCTCGTGCCCAACATCGGTGTCATCGGCGGCGACCGCTCTGTGCTGGTCGTCGAGACCGGCATGGGTCCGCGCAACGGCGAGACGGTGCTCGCCTTCGCGACCGAGTACGCCAAGGGCCGCAAGCTCTACCTGACCACGACGCATTTCCACCCGGAGCACGCGTTCGGCGCGCAGGCCTTCGCGGGCGAGGCGACGTACCTGGTCAACGGCGCGCAGGCAGCGGACCTGGCCGGAAAGGGGCCGGGCTACCTTGAGATGTTCCGCGGTCTGGGCGCGCCGATCGCGCGGGAGCTGGAAGACGTCGAGTTGGTCGCGCCGGACGCGGTCTACGACGGCGCGTACGAGCTCGACCTGGGCGGCCGGGTCGTGCGGCTGCGTGCCACGGGGCGCGCCCACAGCAAGGGCGACCAGGTGGTGACCGTGCCGGACGCGGGCGTGCTGTTCACCGGTGACCTGGTCGACGCCGGCCAATTCTCGATCTTCCCGTGGTTCCCGCCGTACGACACCGACGTCTCGGGGCTGGGCTGGATCGAGGTGATGCGCAGCCTGGTCGCGACCGACCCGAACGTGGTGGTGCCCGGCCACGGCGACATCTCCGGCCGGCAGTTGCTGGTCGATGTCCGTGACTATCTCGAGCTGTTGCGCGATGAGACCTGGGTACGGCGCGACTCGGCCATGACCCAGGAGGCGATCGTCGAAGAGGTCAGGGCGCTGATGATCGAGCGGCACCCGGAGTGGGTCGGCCAGGAGTGGATCGAAAAGGGCGTTGGCTGCTTCTGCGCGGAGCACGCCTGACGTGATCTCGCCCCGCTGGATCGGCCCGGTTGCTGTGAAGGCGTACAGAACGTCGGGGGCTCCGGCACCGCGGGGCCGCGACGGACGCGGACGGGAGGCCCGTCCCACCGGTCGGTGACGAGGGCGCAAACAGCGCTCTGACCAGCAATCGACGGCAGTCGCGGATCCTTACCGGGGGTCCGACAAGAAGTGAATGAATGAGGTGAAATGGTGGACTAGTAGAGGCCGCTCTGTAAGGCGGCTGCTTCCCGTAAGAACCGTAAGAACCGTGAGAAAAGGAGACGGTATGTCTTCTTCTGCAACGCACCGTTCCATGCAGGTCGCCCAGCCTGACGGGGACATGTCGCTGGTTCAGGTGGATACCCCGGAGCCGGGGCCGGGGCAGGTGCGGGTCACCGTCGAGGCGTGCGGGGTGTGCCACTCGGACGCGATGATCACCGCCGGATACATTCCGGGCACCACCTTTCCCGTCACCACAGGGCACGAGATCGCGGGACGTATCGCGGCGATCGGCGACAACGTCACCGGCTGGTCTGTGGGTGATCGGGTCGCGGTCGGCTGGTACGGCGGCAGTTGCGGCCACTGCGACGCCTGCAGGGAGGGGGACGGCGTCCTCTGTCCCGAGCTTCAGGTGCCGGGAGTCGCGTACGCCGGAGGATTCGCTGACTCGGTCGTGGTCCCGGCCGTCGCCCTGGCCTCGGTCCCGGACGAGCTGACGGCGGTGGAAGCCGCGCCCCTGGCCTGCGCCGGCGTGACCGTTTACAACGCGTTGCGCCGCAGCTCCGCGCGTTCAGGCGACACCGTCGCGGTCCTTGGTCTGGGTGGTCTGGGGCACCTGGGCGTTCAGTTCGCTGCGAAGATGGGCTTCGACACCATCGCGATCGCTCGGGGTCCGGAAAAGGCGTCGCTGGCTCACAAGCTCGGCGCCTCTCACTACATCGACAGTGCCACCGAGAAGACGGCCGACGCGCTGCAGGCCCGCGGGGGAGCCAAGGTGGTGTTGGCGACGGTGACCAACGCCGCGGCGATGTCCGCGACGGTCGATGGGCTGGGGCGCCGCGGTGAGCTCATCATTGTCGGAGTCGACATGGAGTCACTGGACATCACGCCCCTGCAGCTCGTGGGCGGGGCCAAGCGGGTGTACGGGCATGCTTCCGGCATCGCGGTCGACATCCAGGACACCATGAGGTTCGCCGCCCAGAGCGGCGTCCGGGCGTGGACCGAGGAGGTTCCGTTGGAGGAAGCCGGTGCGGCGTTCCAGAAGATGGTCTCCGGCCAGGCCCGCTTCCGCATGGTCCTGACCACCGGTAACTGATCGCGCGGCACCGGCTGCCCCAGTTCCCGAAGACTTCAACCCCGGACTCAGCCGAGGCGGTCGTCGGGCGGGGTCAGCAGACGTGTGTGTGGTTGTTCTCGCTCAGTTGTTGAGGAGCCGCCATGTGGTGAGGGCGAGTCTGGCGCGTGTCAGGCCGGTGGGTTGGGTGAGGTCGATGCGCAGGGTTTTCGCGAGTTGTTCGATGCGGCGGGCGACGCTGCTGTGGTGCAGGTGGAGGAGGTCGGCGGCTTGGCGCAGGGAGCCGGTGGTGCAGTAGGCGTCCAGCGTCTCCAGGTCTTCTGGGTTGTCGGCCATGTGGGTGATGGCGGCCACGTCGGTGTTGTCTCGGGCGGTTTCGGGGGGTATTTCGGTCAGGAGCGTCAGGGCGCCCAGGTCGTCGTAGTGGATGACCGGTTGGCGTGGGGTCGTGAAACGGAGGGCGGTGCGGGCTTGCCGCCAGGATCGGCTGGGGCTTTCCGCGGCGCCGATGCCCGCGCGTGCGCTCGCTGGAATTCGGGCTGGGTCGATGGTGGTGGCCAGGATGACGCCCGCGTCGGTGAGTGGTGCCGCCTTTACCGGGCGGGCTGGGCAGACGAGGGTGGCGATCTGGTCGAGTGGGAGCTCTGAGCGTACGGCGAGGACGTGGATGGGCAGGTCGGCGGCGAAGCCCAGCAGGCGTAGCGCCCTGGCTGTGGCGGGGTCGTCGCTGTCGGTGCTGATCGCGAGTTCGACGAGTGCGGGGTCGGCCATGGTGGTGCGGGCCGGGCCATACCTCTCGGCGGCCGCCGCGGCGGCGATGGCGAGGCGGTCGAGGAGCATGTCGTCGAGTGGGACGGGTGGGCCGGGGCGTTCCAGCCACACCGTGCCGATCTCCTCCTCGTCGAGGGTGATCGGCATCGTGGTGGACGCGGGTGCCGGCGGGGTGGATGCCTGCCTGCCGTCGGGCGCCATGCGGATCGCCCGGCCCGTGCCGTGGAGCCGCAACCCGGCCACGCACTCGGCGAGGACCGCCGAGGCCCGGGCGAGCGCGGGGAGGTCCACCCGCCGGCGCATCAGCGTGTCGTAGAACGCGACGACGCGAATCGCGCCTTCGGCTTGCGCGTCCAGTTGCGACAACCGTTCGGCCAGTGCCTCCATGGCAGGAGAATAGCGCCGATCGGTGTGCGACTCCGTGGGGATGGCCGACGGATGGCGGATGATCTCGGGAATGGCGACCGTGAGAATGGTCGCCATGAATCCCGAACTTGAAGCATTCCTCCCGCTGGTCTCCCAGGTCGATCTGACCGACCCGGTCGCCGCCCGCGAGCACTACGCCAAGGCGGCCGCCGCGAGGCCGACACTGGACCTCACGGACATGGAGGTCGAGGACCGGATGGTGCCCGCCGATCCGGACGTAGCGGTGCGGATCTATCGCCCGCGCCAGGCCCAAGGTGCCATGGTCTGGCTGCACGGGGGTGGATTCGTCATGGGTGACCTGGACACCGAGCACCTCTGGGCCGCCCGGCTCGCGGACGGCTCGGGCGCGGTGGTGATCTCGGTGGGCTACCGGCTGGCTCCCGAGCATCGGTTCCCGGCCGCGCTGGACGACGTCTACGCGGTGCTGTGCTGGGCGGCCGAGCACGCGGCCGAGCTCGGCATCGACGCCGGGCGGATCGCGGTCGGCGGTCACAGTGCCGGTGGGGGGCTCGCGGCCGCGGTGGCGCTGCGGGCGCGTGATGAGCAGGGCCCGCCGATCCGCTTCCAACTGCTCAACGAGCCCGAGCTCGACGACCGCCAGGAGAGCTGGTCGGCCCGGAACTTCACCGATACGCCCTGGCTGAATCGCGACGCGGTCACCGCATCGTGGCGCTACTACCTGGGCACCACGCTGGCCACGCCCTACGCCGCCCCGGCACGGGCCAGCGACCTGTCCGGCCTGCCACCCGCCTACATCGCCACGGCGGAGTTCGACCCGAACCGCGACGAAGACATCGACTACGCGCTGCGCCTGCTGCGGGCGGGCGTATCGGTCGATCTGCACCAGTGGCCCGGCACCTTCCACGGGTCGCAGGCGATCCTGTCCGCCGAGGTGTCACAGCGGCAACTCGCCGAACTTGCCGCGGCCCTGCGTCGTGGCCTGGCCGACTGAGGCCGTCGCGGCCGACCAGGACGGTTGGCGGCTGATGGCCTTCCACGCGAAGACCGGCGCCGACGTCCATGCCGATCACTGGGAGGTCGTGTCCTGCCTCATGGGGATACCTCCGTCCGGAGCGGGCGGGACAGGAGGAGGAAGAGATCAGGCTGGTGGCCGGAACCGCTGCAGGATGCGACAAAGACGCATGGGCCCATACGGACGGCCTACCTCATGGGGCGCCCGCACCCGGCCGTCGCACCATGAAGATGTCGACCGGGTCCTGAGCCTCCACGGTGAACCCGTGACGCTCGTACAGCCGCCGGGCGGCGCTGCCCTGCAGGACGTTCAGACGGACGAGTACGTCGTCGGCATCGGTCCGCTTCAGCGGATTCTGGCGTGGAACCCCGGGCGTTTACGCCCGGGAGGAAACGACAGCGCGGGAGGGCCTCCCGGCCCGAGTGGTGTAGTAGCGGGCAGGTCTGGATAGGCAGATCAGCCGGGTCGTTTCTGGTTCTCGATGTACTCCTTGATGATCGATAGTGGGGCACCGCCGCAGGAGGCGGCGAAGTAGGACGGGGACCAGAAGTGCCCGCCCCACAGGTACTGGCGCACGTGCGGGCCGAACTCCTTGCGCAGCAGCCGGGCCGAGACGCCCTTGAGGGAGTTGACCAGGACCGACAGGGCGACCTTGGGCGGGTAGTGAACCAGGAGATGGACGTGGTCGTGTTCGCCGTTGAACTCGACCAGTAGGGCCCCGAAGCTGTCGCACACCTCAATCATGATCTCTTCGCAACGGGTCAGGAGCTCATTGGTGAAGACCTTCCGCCGGTATTTGGGGGTAAAGACCAAATGTGCGTGAAGGCTGTATACGACGGTGCGTCCCCGTCGGATATCGGGATTGGGTTCCCAGCGCGGTGACATGGACCAAACGGTAGTGTGTTCGAGGTGAAGCTGGTGGTGCAGGTGAAGCTTCTGCCGACGCCTGAGCAGGCGGC
>NZ_JAHFZZ010000017.1 GCF_018603905.1 Nonomuraea sp. NEAU-A123 | reverse complement strand
CGTACACACTCCCGCCGCTCCTGCTCCGCAGGCGTGTACCCACCCCTTTGCCCGTACCGCATACCTCGGTCGTACCGCACCAAAAGCGATCCGTCACGAGGCTAAGACTCTACGCATTCAATCTGTGCATCCGTCTGGCTGAGATCATCCGCATCCGGCATGCCGAACGGCGCTCCCATGGCGGCGGGTAGACTCAGCCAGGAAGATGCTGCTGATCCTAAAGCGGCATTGCAGAAGTTCTGCTTGCAATCGGCAGGTTGCCAAGGGCTGATCCATGGTGCCGCCACCGTCAGCACGCGACACCAGGCGGTTACCGTCGCGGCATGTGGACGCCAACTCCTCCAACTGCGGCACCCCGTTCCTGCGCCCGGGGCCGACAGCACCAGCGGGATGTGCGCGGTTTCCTGCCATCGTCCATTGATTCACATGGGCCGCAGGAAGCAGAATCCACTTGTCGAGCTGCCGCTGATCATGTCTCATTCGGCGAGCGCGTCGGTGATCCTTCGCTTGGCGGCCTCGTCTTGGCCGACAATGCATTTGGCGTAGATACGCAGGAGTACATCAACGCTATGGCCGGCCCACGCGGCCACCTGAGGTGCGGGGACGCCAGCGTTGAGCCACATGGAAACGCAGGCGTGACGCAAGTCGTACGAGCGGGCGGCCAGTGGTGAGGCGAACTCCTTGTCCGTCAGGGCTGTCTTACGAGCGGCTTTCCAGGCTCGGCGGTATGTGATGAACGGCAGTTCACCGACCTTGACGCCGTAGAAAAGGCGCCCATGTGACCCTTTGTCGAACGTAGCGAGATGCGCCCTCACCTGCGCGTGAGTGGGCTGGGCAGCCGAGCATCAAGATGTTACGCCCGGTGCATAAGATATCCCGATGGTGGCGGGTTGACCGCGCAGCAGCGGTTACGTCGCGAGCAGGTGCGGATGAAGGCGGGCGGACCAGTTCGCCAAGGGCGGATGGATGCGGAGGTGGCACGGGAGTTCCGGGTCTCGCGCGTGTCGGCCGGCAAGCTCTTGAGATCGGCGGGCACGAAGCGCTGCTGTCCAAGGTGCACGGCGGGGCGATGTGCAAGCTGGATGATGCCCAGCTCGCGTGTCTGGAGCAGGTCCTGGACGAAGGACCGATGGCTTACGGGTGGCCAGACCAGTGCTGGACGTTGGCTCGGATCGCTGAGGTGATCGAACCGCCTCTTCAAAGGTCGGCTACATGCTGGGTGGGGTGTCTTACCTGCTGCACCGGATGGGCTGGAGCTGGCAGGCCCCGGCGCAGCGCGCCGCCGAACGCGACGAGCAGGCCGGCTCAGTTGGCGGGCAACGCTCAGGTAGGCCGCCAGACGGCACCCTTGCCGCCCTTCACCAGAAGAGCTCCTGCATCACGCTGCTGCTCTGGTTGACCCCCATAGCCACCCCAATCAGCCGCCACACCGCCTCGTCGGGTGTACGGCCGAGCGCGTGATACTTGCGGTTGACGATCATGAAGGTTGCGACGTGCCGCAGGTCCGGCCGCGCCTTATCCTTGTAAGGATCTTGGGGATCGGCGGGATCGCACTCGACGACTTCGATCCCGTACAAGTCCAGCTGCTTGTTCAGCTGGGGAAGGTCCACCGATAAGACGAGGTCAGGCTCTTTGGCTGCTACCTCCACATACTCCTGTACCTGCTTGAGCACCCCGGCAAGTTCCTCGAGGATGCGGCTCCGATTAGGTGAGGAGATGCGCCAGGTGTCCAGCTGGCCTTGAATCAAGGCGGCATGGTCGGCGCGCGTGATTCCGCTCAGCAGATCCCAGGCTGCTTCCCGGGCTTCTTGGCGTGTGTAGGGGGAGTTGTCGACTTCCTCCTCCTCTTCGTCGGAGGGGGAGATCATCGCAGCATCGCGGTTGCCGACCGGCTGTGCGGATGTCGATGGCTGACTACGCGTCGTGGCCGAGTCGGTATCGGGGCGTGGAAGGAGCGGTCGTGGTCCGTGGTTCTGGCTGCGGGAGCTTGCGGTGAGGTCGGCGGCACGAACGGCTGCCACCCACAGCGGCTTGAAGTCCTCCGGGTTGGTTTGCAGGGCTTCTGCCACGAGTTCGACTTGCCCCCAGCGGGGGAGCTTCTCGCATCGCAGCACCGCTCGGGCGGTGGTGTGGCTTAGGGCTTTGCCGGTGCGGCGTTCGATCTCGCGGTAGCTCGGCGCGCCGCCGTGCAGGTACGCATGGCTCAGCTGCTCGCGCAGCGCGGCCAAGGCCGCGGCAGCGTCGTCCGTGCCGGGCGGGACGGCTGTGGGTTCGGCGGGGGAGCTCATGATGGGTCGAGCATCCCAGAGTGGAAGAAAACGTAAAACCCACTTCGCGGAAAGTCGCCCGCGCCTGGTGTGAAGTGTCAACGTCTACCAGCGAACGCAGCCAGATGGAACGATGTGCGCCCGCGGTGGAAGACCTTGACGGAGATCGGAAACGCCCTCGTTCCTGCCTCCAAGCTGGGAGTACGTCCCCTGCTGCGGGGACCTCGCCAGCGAGGCGCACCCGCGCCGCCCCCTACCACCGGACACGGCGCAGGAGCGCCCGCGAGGCGCCCCAACCACGGAAGGAACACCCCCACCGATGATGCCGCAGCTCGCCCTGGGCGCCCTGACCCTACTGTCCTTGTTCGCCATCCTGGCCGGCATCTACCTGTACTCCGCCGACCAGGCCCGCCGCGGCCGCGCCTGGCGCCTCCTGCGCCTGCTGCTGCCGCGTCGATAGAACCCGTCAAGGTTTGAGCAGGCTTTCGGGCCAGCTCAGGCCGTCAATACGAAAGTCGCGGACCGCGTCTTACCGAGCAGCGCACTCGGGATGAGCTCGGCAAGAAGGTTCGCAGCGTCGACGGCGACAAGCGAGGCACGATTGTCGACGGGTCATTCGAGACCGGCTGGAAAGTGCAGCACGACGACGGCACCACTGATACGTACGGCCCCGATCTCATCGCGTAGGGCTGACCAGGCGGACCACGAGACGACGAGGGGGCGGCCCCGGGCAATAGAACCCGGGGCCGCCCTCTTCTCACGTGTTTAGCTAGATGTCGGCGGCGAGGTGATGACAGCTGAGCGCCCGGCAACGCTCTGGCGAGGCGTCGCTATCGAGGCGACATTAGTTCGAGGCGACGCACTGTCAGCGGCCCACCCACTTGACCAGATGCCAAAGGCTACGCAGGTCAGGAAGCCGGCGACAAGCGCCCGGCCGGGCCGCATGATCCCGCTTTCGCAGGAGTGATCGCCTTGGTGGGACTGGGGTCGAGTATCTTCGCCAGCCGAAGGAGTCGGACGCGGCGAGGAGTCGGGGCCGGTCCTGGAGCGGCAGGCCGTACGGCGGGCGCCGTATCAGGCGGGGCTCGTCGGGTGAGGGAGCGAGGTGGTCGTGATCGTGCATGATCCTCTCTACTCACTGCCTTGCCTGCCAGCGTGCCTCAGCGCAGCCACGCAGCGGAAACGACTCGGCAAGAGAGCAGTGCAAGACGAACCGGCCCCGGAAACAACCAGGGCCGGAGATGGATAAATGTGGCTATAGGTCCAAGGCGTTGTTGATTTTGCTGTTGACCTGCTCTTGCTGGCCGTCGATGCACTTGGCGTAGACCCGCAACAGGACGTCAACGCTGTGACCGGCCCGCTTGGCGACCTCGGGAGCCGGGACCCCCACGTTCAGCCAGAGCGAGACCGCCGTGTGGCGGAGGTCGTAGGGTCGAGCAGCCAGCGATGAGACGGCCTGTTCCGGGGCTAGGGCGAGCTTGCGGGCTTCCTGCCAGACGTAGGAGTGCGCCGAGCTGGAGTAGCTGCCGCCGGTGCCTGTGCTGAAGATTCTGCCGTCCTTGGCCGCCCCGAACTCAGCGATGTGCTCGCGGAGCATGGCGACCAGGACGGGTGGGATCGGGATCTCTGGTGTCTCTTTGTCCGCGCGGTGCTTCAGGCTGCGCGACTCGTGGGTCTCGCCGGAGTTGGTCCAGCGCTTCGTTGCCTGGGGCCGCGCCTTTTCCAGGACGATCAGGCCCCAGCCCGTCTCAGGCAAGGTGCAGTTCCTCAGCCGCAGGTCCGCCGCCTCCTCCGGCCGGAGCGCGGCGTAGTAGATGCAGGCGAACAGCGCCTTGAGCCGGGGACCGCGCTTGCGACCCACCTTGGGCACGGCGTCGAGGAGTTGCCGCGCTTGGACCGGATTGACCACCGTGCGCGGATCGACGACCGTCACAGCTCTTGGCACCGTCCATTTGATCTCGTCCAGCGGGTTGCTGCTGAACACCTTCTGCTCTACCGCGTGCTCCAACAGGTGATGGAGCACGGGGCGCTTACGCCGTACCGTGTTCGCGCCCGCCGGGAAACCGGCGAAGGTGACCGAGATAGCATCAAGAGCCGTACGAAGGACATGCGCCTCACCAAGTACCGCAAGAGGAAGAGACGCCCTCTCCAACCAGCTCAACGCCGCAGCTTGGCTCGTCGTCAGGTCGGCACGCCTGCTCTCTGGGAGCAGAACGTGAATCTTGAGGATCTCGCGCAGGTCCTCCGTGGTGGGACGGCGGGGCGCGTCGGCCACCAAGGCAGGCACCAACGTCAGGAGCGCGTACGCGTCTGTTTCGCGGGTGCGGGCCGCCGAGGTGTTCCACCGCCGGAGAACGTACGCTTGGGCGAAATCCAGGAACGACGGTCCGGAGGACTCACTCGCGAGCATCGACACCGGCAGACCAGTGGCAACGTCGAACTCCTCCCCCATCTTGGTCGCCTGGCGCAGGTCGGACATGAAGGCGTTGGCCAGCCCTTTAGTCCGGAAGGTCTTGGACTTGTCCTTGCCTGCCACTCGCCAGCGGGCGATGTAGGCGGGCGTGCCGCGGTTGGAACGCTGCTGTATCTGGCCGAGCTGCACGTAGTAGGTGGTGTTCACGCCGCCTCCCGTCGCGAGTCGAGCCAGGCCATGAAGTCGCTCCGCCAGACGCGGAGTTCGAGGTTCGGCAACTGGACACAGACCGGCGCACGGCCGAGCTCACGCAGCCGTGGCCTTGATCAAGGGAATCAGGGGCTTGTTTCGATCCTCGGCCACCTACCAGGGCAACCGCCACTGTTCGACGTCCGCGGCAGAGGGCGACCACCAGGTGTGGGGCCTGGGCGACGGGGATGCCATCTCGGTCCTCGGCGCCCCGGAGGACCACCGCCACTCATAGTCTCCGAACGAGTTGTGCTCCATCTCGTATTTGCGACACTCGGCAGTCCCGAATGGCCACCAGCGCTCGGTCGTCGAACCGACAAGCAGCTTGCCCAGGCCGTCGTTTCGATTGCTTGGCCGCCTTGAAGGGCACCACCACTTCCACTACGACGGCTGATCGGCCGACATATCAGCCACCCGGCCCTCGGGACGTTCCGCCCCGGCTTCCGCGGTGGATGACGATCGCCGCTCCAACGGTGGTCGCCTGTGTAGCAGGAGGGCGGTCAGGCCGCCCGCGACCAGGCCCCAGAACGCCGCGCCGATGCTCAGGATCGTCATCCCCGACGCGGTGACCACGAAAGTGACCACCGCGGCCTCCCGTCCCTCCGGCTCGGTCACCGCGCTGGCCAGCGACGAGCCGAGCGCCGACAGCAAGGCGAGGCCGGCCACTGCGGTGACCAGCACGGGTGGGGACAGCAGCACCAGAGCCATGGCCAGGCCGGCGCCGAGGCCGAGCGTCAGTTGCCCTGCGCCGAGGGCCACCGTCGCGATCCACCGGCGGCCGGGGTCAGGGTGGGTGTCCGGGCCGGCGGTCAGCGCTGCGGTGATCGCGGCCAGGTTGACGGCGTGACCGCCGAACGGCGCCGCCGCGGCGCTCGCCAGGCCGGTCGCGACGAGGACCGGGCGCAGGGGCGGCATGTACCCGTATGTCGCCATGACCGCCATACCGGGGACGTTCTGCGCGGCCATGGTGACGAGAAACAGCGGGATGGCGATGCTCACCACTACGGACGGGTTCAGCGTCGGAGTGGTCAGCTCGACTGCGGGCCGCAGCGCCGCGCCGGACAGGCCGTTGCTGGGCCCGTGCACCGCGATGGCGATGATCGCCACGACGAGCGCGCCCGGAACTGCCCACTTCCGCAGGTACCGCTGCAACACCGCCCAGGTTAGGACGACGGGCACGGCCAACAGCGGGATGTCGACGACGGCACGGACCGGTGCGGTGCACAGGCTGAGGATGACGCCCGCCAGCATGGCACCGGCGATCGGACGCGGGATGGCGGCGATCGCCCGGGCCGGCCAAGGCGACAGGCCGGCGAGGACGATGAGCCCGGCGCAGACGATGAACGCGCCGACCGCGGCCGGGAAGCCGCCGGACACAGGACCGGTAGCCACCAGCAGCGCCGCGCCGGGGGTAGACCAGGCGATGCTGATCGGCATGCGGTACCGCAGCCCAAGGAAGAGCGCCGCCGCCCCGATGCCGCAGCAGAGGGCGAGCAGCCCGGACGCGGCCTGCCCCGGCGTCGCCCCGACGGCACGCAGCCCGGCGAGCACGACGGTGAACGAACTGGCGTAGCCGACCACCGCGCTGACCAGCCCCGCCATGACAGCCTGCACCCGCACGCCAACCCCTCAGACTCGCAATCGTTCCGTTTGCGGAACGAACCATAGCCATGTGGCCACCGCGGGACAAGCCCGGCGGCGGAATGCAAGGATTGCCGGGTGAACGGCCGTGACACGGATATCGGGAGCCGGCTGCGGCGATTGCGGGAGGCCCGCGGCATCTCCCTGTCGGCGCTGGCCCGCAGCGCCGGCATCGGCAAGGCCACCCTGTCCGGCCTGGAACTGGGCACCCGCAACCCGACGCTGGAGACGCTCTACGCGGTGGCGGGAGCCTTGGGCCTACCGTTGACGGCCCTGGTTCTGGAGCCCGGCGCACCGCCCACAGAGGCAGTCCACGTGCCCGGCGCCGCCGTAACGGCCACACTGCTGGAGGTCTTCGAGGAGCCGACCGCAACGTTCGAGTTGCTGCGCATGCGCGTCCGCCCCGGCATCGTGCAACACTCGCCACCCCACGCCCCCGGCGTGACCGAACACGTCACGGTCCACGCGGGCGTGCTGCGCGCCGGCCCGGCCGACGCCCCCCTGCTGGCCGCGCCAGGCGAGCACATCTCCTGGCAAGCCGACGTCCCACACATCTACAGCACTGTCGGCCCAGACGAAGCGCTGGCCACCCTACTGATCCGCTCCCCCCGACAGGCCTGAACCGAATCCACGCCACATGAGTGCCGATCTGCTTCAGAGATTTGGTATCAGCCGCGGGCTGATCGGCCGAGCATCGACCCGGACGATGCGTTCGGCGCGTCCGCGCGCGGCTCAGGCCGGGTGAACATCAGCCCAGCGATCCCCTCGGTCAGCTCCGCATCCCAGGACACGATCAGATCGTAGGTACGAGAGCAGGTCACAAACCGACGATGAACCCACTACACCGCCGCATGGCATTTCCTTTGACGCCCGCCCGCCCGTCGGCGAGGGCGACGGTGATGTTTCGGTAGCGGCGACTATTCACGGCGAATGCGCGCGTTTATCGTTCGGAGCCTGCCGGAAGCGAACAACCAACAAATGGGGGCTCCATGTCAGCGCGTTCACGACTGGTCGTGGTGACCATTCTCGCCGTCACGTGGATCGGCGGAGGAGGCGTGAGCGGAGCCGAGGCGGCGGTGAAAGTCGACAGCCTCCAGCAGGACATCGGGACGGCCGTCTACGCGGTCCATCGATTCTGGTCAGATCACTGGTCGGATTACTTCCCCGGGAGATATTCGCCGCCCCGCGTCCTGGGTTCCTACGACGGGCGCGACCCGAACCGGCCTGCGTGCTCGGGACACAAGATGCTGCCCTACAACGCCTCCTACTGCATGACCCAGCATTTCATCGCCTGGGACATCAACCTGATGAGGATGAGCTACACCTACGGCGACGGGCTGGTGTACCAGGTCATCTCACATGAATGGAGCCACGCCGTCCAGAATCGTATGCCGTTCAGATATCTGGCGGCGCAGGTCGAACTGCAGGCGGACTGCATGGGAGGGGCGGCACTCGCGGGGGCGTCGAGGGACGGCACGCTGACGTGGGAGCGGGGCGACAACCGAGAGATCGCGGCGACGCTGCGGGGGCTGTCGGGTGACACGCCGTGGACGAACCCGCGCGATCACGGCAGCGCCACCGAACGGATCAACGCGTTCAACACCGGCGTCCGGTACGGCGTCAGGGCGTGCCTGGCCTAGCTCGCCTGCAGATCGACCTGGTGTTCGCCCCCGACGAGCACGCAGTAGTGCAGCACTCTGCTGACCACTTTGGTGACCATGTCCGCGCGACCCCTGTCCAGCCAGACGTATCCGGCCTGGGCCATCGCCCGCAGGGCGGGGTCGTCGGACGAGGCGACACGGTTGATGAGCCCGGCCGCCAGCACGTAGTAGCGCTGGTCGGTGTTGAGCGCGTCGCGCACTCCCGGGCTGGCGAACACGCCCAAGGCGTAGCGGCAGGCGTCGAGCTGCGGAACCGAGCCCGGCTTGATCGGCTGGTTGGCCGCCTCCATGACCGGCCGCTGCCAGGTCATGCGCGCCGCGGGGATGGCCCCGACGGTCAGCCGCCAGTTCAGCAGGGCGCCGTAGACGCCGGCCGCCAAGGCGAGCGTTATCACGATCGTCGCGCTCGCCACGACCGGGCGGTTGACGCCCCGACGCGGTTCGGGGACGGGCGGTCGCCTCCGGGCTCTGAGGAGGCTGCCGCACCCGGCGAGCAGAAGACAGGGGTAGATCGCGTACGTGTACGTGAGCGTGGCGTAGTTGCCGATCGTCACCTGGAGCGGCGCGCCCTGCGCGAAGCAGGCGCCCGCCCGCTCCCACCCGCATTCGGCCACGGCGACATGGCCGAGGATCACCAGAGCCATCGGAACGACCGCCGCCAGGAGCATGACCCCCGCATGAGCCACGGCCCACGTTCCCGAGCCGCGGCCGCCGACCAGGATCCCGGCCGCCAGCGCGGCCAGCGCCAGCAGGCCCACGGCCACGCCCATGGTCACGTAGACGGCCTCGAGGAACTGACCCGTACCCACCTGCCTGCTGCCCGCGGTGAGCATGGGTTGCAGCGCGAAACCGCCCACCGCCATGAGACAGCAGGCCACGGCGAACGGCAGGGATGCCCGTACGAGGTGGGCGGGCAAGCGCTGGAGCAGGACGGGCGCGGCGTCGTCGAGATGAAGCCGCAGGCCGCTCCCCGGTGCCGGCCGCGCTCGTGTCCCGGCCGCCACAAGGTAGGCGCAGGCCAGCGCGATAGTGAGCACCAGTGGGGTGTACCTGACCATCGTCACCAGTGTCACCACCAGCAGGTCCCACGTGACACCGGCCTGGACGACGGTGGCGATGCCATAGAACCAGAATCCCAGCCACGAGCCGATCACCACCGCCGACACCGCCACGGCCGCCAGGGTGATCGTCCGAGGGTGGGTGGAGACGGCCAGCCAGGCCGAGGAGCAAGCCTTGGCCCAGGAGAGGAATGCCCTGATGATCAGCAGAAGCACGAGACAGTAGGTGAGCCCGATCAGCGGGTTCGCGGAGGCGAGGGTCCAGATCCACACCTCCGCGCGGATCATGGCCGCGTACTGGCCGGCGATGACGCCCACCGTGAAGCTGGCCGAGGCCCACCACAGACTCATCCGCGAACCCTGTCCCGCGAGCCGCCCGGTACTCGCCCTCCAGACGGCCACGACAAGGACGCCTGAGATGAGCAGCCCGAACATGAGCCCGGGCGTGAAATAGCGGGCGTCGACCACCCCCTCGATGTCGAGCTGGGAATAGGAGTGGTAGACGGGTGCGAAACCCAGGCCCGCCAGCGACCCCGCGCTGAACATCTCCCACTGGTCCAGACGCAGGAGCCTGCCCGGCTCGTTCAGTACGGCCAGGCGATATCGCCGGGCGGGATGACTGCTGAAGAAGCGCAGCGGCCCCGGGTAGCGCCGGTTCGACGAGGCGGTCTCGATCGCCGCAGCCATCGTCTCCTGTCGTTCGGCGGTGTCGCCCGCCCTGACGTCCGCGTGGTGCTCGCGGGCGCGAAGCACCGCGGTCCTGGCCAGCCACAGCACCAGGGTCATCGCCGCCAGCCTGGCGCACTGCGGAAGCAGGCCGCCGGGAATCCAGATCGCCGTGGCGACCAGCGCGGGCACGCAGGCCGTCAGCAGGAACGACCACCAGATCGCCACCGTGAAGTGCGCGATGCCGACGTCGCGGTTGCGAATGTGCGCCAGTTCGTGCCGCAGGACCGCCTCGGTAATGGCGGGCGTCGTCGCGTGCGCGAGGACCAGCCCCATGCTCAGCACCACGATGTGGCGTCGCGGCAGGCCGAGCGCGCGCCCGGTGACTTCTCCCCTTCCCGGATCCACCAGCAACCGGACGTTCTTGCCGGGAGCCTCCTCCTCGGCGATGGAGGTGAACCCGCGTACCAGGTCCGCGTGGGCTTCGCCGCCGCTCACCTGCGCGAGGGCCATGAGTCCGCGGCGGTACGCCCACAGCGGGTGAAACGCGTAGAGCAGCAGGGCGAACAGCGCGGGCACGACGAGCGACCCGATCGGCAGGAGTGCCTCGCCCGCCGTCACTCCCGCGGTGCATTCGCCGTACCTGTCCACGAGCAGGGTCGGTTCGACCGAGCGCACGCCGGAACGCAGCGATGACAGGCACTCCGCGTGCCGAACGTGCTCGGGCAGATAGGCGACGCGCAGCCGGAGCTCGAACAGAAACAGGGCAAGGTAGAGGGAGCAGGCGATCGTCGCGGTGATCAGGATGAGGAACCGGGACGTCGTCGACGACGGCAGCGCGAACGGGTTCAGCCTGCGGCCTGACACCATCTCGCCCGCCGCGGTCACCTCTCGCCCGACAAGTGCCCGAAGGTCGCCTGTCGCAGGCGGAGGGCCGTGGCCTTGTCCACGCCCAGCGCGAGTGCGATCTCCTCGACAGCCTGCGCGGTCTCCTTCACCTGAGCGGGGTCGAGAACGGGAACGACGGTCTCGGAGCCGGCA
The DNA here is from genome assembly GCF_018603905.1 of Nonomuraea sp. NEAU-A123. GTDB lineage: Bacteria > Actinomycetota > Actinomycetes > Streptosporangiales > Streptosporangiaceae > Nonomuraea. The sequence goes on along the minus strand of NZ_JAHFZZ010000017.1, from coordinate 224,823 downwards.
ATGGGCGCCGGGCGCGAAGGGAAGAGCCTGTCCCACACGCTCTTGGAGACCTGTTTCGAGGTACGTTCGACGGCCTGGGTGAGCGTGTTGGTCGCCGCGCCGGTCAGGACGGTCAGGACGATGGGAGTCAGGAGTGTCACCGCGTCCGCGAGCGAGAACCCGAGAAGGTCGTCACCGCCGCCGCGGAAGGCTCGCCGAGGGTTTCTCCGGGTGGCCTGGGCGATCGCCGGAAAGTATTCCGCCTCTTTGGGGGCGACCTCGGCGACAATGGCGCGAGCCATGTCATCGAAGCGCCGAACGGGCCCGTTCTCCGATTCCGACGCCATACCTGTCCTTAACGAATGAATGGCCAGAGTCACCGCATGCTAACTTCCGTTCTGACGGGAGCACCAGAAAGAAAAGTTCCGGCCACCGTGATACGCGTTGCGCGTCAAGTACAAAAGCAATTCCGATTCGGGCGGAAATGATACGACGTGTCCGGATTTCGCGGCTGAGGGCGGGCGGGTGCAGGCAGGCAAGCCCGTACAGCCGAAAACCGGTTGCCTCGAATGGCAGGGCTCAGGGAATGTGGAGTCCATGATGCTCTGACGGACAGCACCCGCTACCCCGAGATGCCACGGCGTCGGCTCGTGCCGTAATGCCGCCTGCCCACACCCTGTTCAGCGAAGAGAGCGTCTTTGTCTCAGCAAGACACCCGGACCCCGGCCACCGTCACCGTGTTCGCCTCCCCCACAAGCTGGATCGAGTCCGATGCCGTCGCGCAATGCCACCAGGTGGCCACCCTCGACGGCATGATGCACGTAGCCGGCATGCCGGACCTGCACCCCGGCAAGGGCGCCCCCATCGGCGCCGCCATGGCGTCGGCCCTCTTGTACCCGTTCCTGGTGGGGTCCGACATCGGTTGCGGCATCGCCGTGTTCCCCGTCAAGCTGAAGCGCGCCGTACCCGAGAAGCTCGCCGCCCGGTTCCCCGATCTCGATCGAGAGCTGGACCTCGAGGATCCCGCCTGGGCCGTGGTCAAGGGTGATGTTCCCGCGGGTCACGTCGAGGGCCTCGGGACGGTCGGCCGGGGCAACCACTTCGTCGAGCTGGCGCGGATCGGGACCGTCTTCGAGCCGGGGCACGCGAGCCGTCTCGGACTCGCCGCCGGGGACCTGGTTCTCATCGTCCACAGCGGTTCCCGCGGGCTGGGCGAGCGGATCCTGCGGGCGCACACCGAGGTCAACGGCGCGGGACCCGCCCCTGATCCCGGCGCCTACCTGGCGATGCATGACGACGCCGTACGCTGGGGATCGCTCAACCGTCGGCTGCTGGCCGCCCGGGTCGCCCATGCCCTGGGTACCGAGCCCACCGAACCGATCGTCGACCAGTGCCACAACCTGGTCGAGATCCGCGACGGCATCTACCTGCACCGCAAGGGGGCGGCGCCGGGTGACGGCCGCGACGTGCTCATCGCCGGTACGCGAGGCACCCCTTCCTATCTCGTGGCCGCCCACGCCGGGCCGGACGCCAACCATTCCGTGGCGCACGGCGCGGGCCGCAAGATGTCGCGTGCCGACGCCCTGCGCCGGGGCCGGGCCAAGCACACGGTCGAGGAGCTGCGCCGCACACCGATGGGATCGCTGGTGGTGTGCGGTGACCGCCAACTGCTCTTCGAGGAGGCACCAACGGCCTACAAGCGCATCGAACAGGTAATCGCCGACCTCGTCGACCATGACCTGGCCACGCCCGTGGCCACCACGATCCCTCTGGTCACCTACAAGACACCCGACCTCGGCCCCCGAAGCCGCCGGAAGCGAGGCCGGCCGTGAGCGTTCACCTGCTCCTGTCGGCCGGGCGCGGCCCGCAGGAGTGCGCCTGGGCACTGGCCCAACTGCTGCACCGCCTGGAAACCGACGCCACCCGGCAGAACCTGGAGACCCATCGAGCCCAGACCGTTCCCGGTGACCGGCCCGGCAGCTACCGTTCGGTCCTCATCCAGATCGAAGGAGACGGCGCCGAGGCATTCGCCGCCTCGTGGACCGGAACCCTGTGCTGGCAGGCCCCCAGCCCATACCGGACCAACACCAGCCGAAAGAACTGGTACGTCATCGCCCAACCGTGCCAGGTCGACACCCCCCACACGACCTTCACGGAAGCAGACGTCGACATCGTCGCCTGCCGCACCGGCGGCCCCGGCGGGCAACATCGAAACAAGGCCAGCACGGCCGTACGGGCGATCCACCGGCCCACGGGGATCGTCGTCGTGGTCGACACCGAACGGCAGTTCAGCCTCAACCGCCGCATCGCCATACGGCTGCTGCGACAGCGCCTCGAGCACGGCAACGAGGCGGCAGGACGCGCCGTCACCACGGCCCGCTGGCGCATCCACGATGAGCTCGTACGCGGCAACCCCACCCGTATCGAACGTCCGTAAACGTCGAAGCAGGACCTGGCTCCGCCGTCATCGGCATCCACGTCGGCGGCCGGATCTTCATGGCGTGGGGCCGGCAGCGCTGGGATCGAGCAGGATAATGACGGTCAGCACGACGATCCAGGCCACGACCGCAGTCAGGATGAGCCTGTTCAGGGAGGGCCTGCGGCGGAAGAACTTCAGGCTCTTCACAGCCATCCGCTCTTCCGCAGCAGCCGGTGCACGATGATCACGGAGATGACCATGAGGCTCAGGCTGAGGGGATAGCCGAGCAGCCAGTGCAGTTCGGGCATGTAGTCGAAGTTCATGCCATAGATCCCGGCGATCATGGTGGGGACGGCGATGAGGGCCGCCCACGAGGAGATCTTGCGCATGTCGGCGTTCTGTTGCATGGCCGCGGTGCTCTGCTCCCGGCTCACCAGGGCCAGGTGCGCGCTCAAGGCGCTGGTCAGCAGTTCATTGTGCTCATCGACCTGGGCGTCCACTCGAAGCAGGTGGTCCAGCACGTCTCGAAATTGGTCGCGGGCGACGGTGCGCAGCTCCACCCGGCCTTTGACGATCTCCTCCAGGACCGGCACCAGCGGGTCCTGGGCCGCACGGAATTCCAGTACCTCCCGCTTGAGGGAGTAGATGTCCTCGGTGACATCGGTGTACTCCCCGCTGAACACCCGCCGCTCCAACGCGATGAGGTCATGCTCGACCTCATGGGAGATGCGGGAGTAGGTGTCGACGACCTGATCACAGATCGCGTACAGCACCCCAGCCGGCCCTGCCGCCAGCAGGTCGGGATCGGATTCGATGCGCCGCCGCACCCCCGCGAGCGGGTTGGCCCGGCCGTGACGGACACTGATGACGAAGTCGCCGCTCAGGAACAGGTTGATCTCGCCGACCTCGATGTCGGAGGTCTCTTCCACGTACAGCAGCGGTTTGAGGACCACGAACAGGGTGTCGTCGTAGCGTTCGAGCTTGGGCCGCTGGTGGGCGTGGATGGCGTCCTCGACCGCCAGGGGGTGCAGCTTGACCTCGCTGGTGATCAGGTCGAATTCCTCCTGGGTGGGCTCGTGCAGGCCGATCCATAGGTAACAGTCGCCTCTGGCGCGGGCGGCGTTGAAGGCATCGCTGATGTCGCCGGTGATGGTCTCACGCATGCCGTTGCAGTAGATCGCCTTGTCCACAATCACATCAGGCATTGTGACGGATCCGCCAACTCTCCTCCATTTCCTCCCCTGTCAGGGGAGTTCACGCAGACATTCCCCACCATCGCCCGCGCCCTGGCGGAAGGCCGCCGCACCGGACTCACCGCCGACGACATCTTCAACGCGGGCGTATCCCTGATCATCGGAGACCGCGACATGCGGTAGCCCAGGAATTGTCCACTGTCCCTCAGCGCGAGCGAAAACGCGTTGCCGTAGATGCTCGCAAAACGTATGGTTTTGCGCTCGTGATTACAGTGGTGGAGCGAGTCCTGCCTGCTCGGCTGGGGACAGGATTTCGGTGGTTGCTGGCCTCGAGCTGGCTGACAAATCTTGGTGACGGGGTCGCGGCCGCCGCGGGCCCATTGCTGATCGCGACCTTGACTCGCGACCCGCTGCTGATCTCGCTGTCGGCCCTGGTGGGCTGGGCGCCGCCGCTGGTGTTCGGCCTGTATGCGGGCGTGCTGTCGGATCGGCACAACCGGCGCAGGATCGTGCTCGCCGCGAACGCGATGCGGACCGTGGTGCTGGCGGCGCTCGTCGCGCTCATGGTGAGCGGCACCGTGACCGTGGCGACGGCGCTGGTGGCGCTCACGCTCCGATCCGTCGCCGAAGTGTTCGCTGACAACGCGACGGCCACGCTGACGCCCATGATGGTCGGCAAGGACGATCTCGTCATCGCCAACGCCCGCTTGGGCACGGGGTTCATCACGCTCAATCAGCTCGTCGGGCCGCCGATCGGCGCGGCACTGTTCGGTCTGGGCTTGACCTGGCCGTTCGCGGGCCAGTTGCTCCTGGTGGTGGCGGGGATCGTCCTGGTCTCCCGGATCACGTTGCCGCCGCACGGCCGACAGGCCGACGACCCCGTGATGCCTGACACCGTACGAGAACTGATCGCCGGGTTCACCTGGACCATCCAGCACGCGGCGGTCCGCACGCTGGCGCTCACCATCCTGATCTTCAACTTCACCTTCGGCGCGGCCTGGTCGGTGCTCGTCCTCTACGCCCAGGAGCAACTCGGCCTCGGCGCCCTGGGCTTCGGTCTGATGACCACCATCGGCGGGATCGGCGGCTTGATCGGTACCGGCCTGTACGGGGCCATCACCCGCAGGGTGAGCCTCGGCGCTCTGATGCGAATCGGACTCATCATCGAAACGTTCACTCACCTGGGCCTGGCCCTGACCCATTCGCCGTGGGTCGCCGGGGGCATCTTCCTGGCCTTCGGCGCGCACGCCTTTATATGGGGCACGACCTCGGTCACCGTCCGCCAGCGCGCGGTCCCGCGCGACCTGCAGGGCCGAGTGGGCAGCGTCAACACCGTCTGTGTCTACGCCGGTCTGGTGGTCGGCTCGTTGATCGGCGGTGTCCTGGCCACCCACCTCGGTGTCGCAGCGCCCTTCTGGTTCGCCTTCGCTGGTTCCGCGGTGTTCGTGGTGCTGCTGTGGCGGCAGCTCATGCACATCGCCCACGACGACTGAGATGGTCGGTGATCTTTGGGCCTTGACATTCCGCCGACGTTGATCACGATCTTGAGGTAGATGTCGATCCACCGAAGGAGATCTGGCATACGACGCAAGCTTTCCGCGATGCTCGCGGGGACGATCCTCGGCCTGATGTTCGTCAACGCCGCCCCCGCCCAGGCCATGATGCTCGGCTGGGAGATCGTGGCCGTCTACAAGTACGAGGCCACCTGCCACCAGATAGGCAGGCTCTGGCTCGACGTCGGCCGGGCCACCCAGTACAAGTGCCGCTGGGACAGCCCGGGATTCGCCCTGTGGGTCAACCGCATCGACGAGTAAAGGCTCAGAGGGGCCAGTCATGCCGGTCACCAGGTGTTAAGTGAGCCGAAGAGCAACCCGCCGGCGATCCCGGTGAAGAAGAGGGCGAACACGATCTGTACGACGAGATCGGTGCCGGTGGCCAGGCCGTAGGCCAGGGCGTCCGTCGTGATGTCCACTGGCATGAAGCTCATGAACATCCAGGCGAATGTGCGGAAGGCGAGCATGAAGAGCCCGTCCCACCAGCCGAACAGCAGTCCCCACAGCAGGACCCCGAGGCCGAAGAAGGCCAGGTACAGCCAGCCGCCGAGCGTTGTGCCGGACTCCGGCAGGAACCACTGCGCGCCGCCCATCACCTCCACGCCGACGACTTCGTCGTGCCAGAGCCGCAGTGTGGCCGGTTGTCCCTGTTTGGCCTTGGCGTAGAAGCTCGAGGACACGTCGCGGGCCTGCCGGGCACCGTTGGCCCACTGCCAGGTGACCTCGTAGTGGGTGGTCGTGGTCGTGCTCGTGTGCGTTTGGCCGTTGGCGTCGGTGTTCGTCGTCGTCGAGGTCGTGGTGTAGGTGCGCCGACCGACAGTGGATCCCGCCTCGCTGCCGAAACAGTCGCCGACGCTCCGGTCGCACGCCACGACCTCGCGGAACTCCCTGGTCTGCCGGTACGGGCCGGCGGCGCCGGCGAGGGCCGCCACGAGCACACCCAGACCGAGCGCGACCACGATCCACCGCCCTAAGGAGCGCTTGGGCCAAGATACGCGGCGCGGCAGCAGACGGAACCGGCGAAGCCTCATGCCCCATCTTTACAACGATCACTTACCCGTGGGGCCTCCTTGAGGATCGCCTCCGAGGGCTCGGTCAGCCCGACGTGACGGTGACGGCTTGCTGGGCGCGTGCCCGGGCGGAGCCGTTGCACTGGGTCGAGGTTCCGGTGAAGATCAGGTCGGTCGATGGTCCTCGCCTCCCGTAGGGAGAGTGCATATCATCTCCGTCCATGAATGGGCATTCAGGGGAACACGAAGCTGCGTGACCATTGTGCCCAGGTGGAGCTTTGGACGCCATTGCGTTTCGCCGAGCCGTAGCTTTCATGTCCGGGGCGAATTTCGAAGGTGACAGGGCCTCCGTTCTTCAGAGTGATGATGCCGGCGTGGACGGCGGCGAGGCCAATGGAGGAGTCGTCGGTGTAGATTCCGTCTCCCCAGACGCCTCCGGCGTCACTGCGTGTTCCGCCGGGCGGGTAGACGAGGGTGAACACTTCGTAGTCGCGGCCCCGAAGGTCGGCCGCCGTGACGTTCCAGTTCGCGGCGCCGAGGTACACCGCCGCCGGCCCCGACGGAATCGGGCGCGCCCTTCCTTGCTGCTCGGAGAACACGAAGCTGCCTGACCAGTGTGCCCAGGTGGAGCTTTGGACGCCATTGCGTTTCGCCGAACCGTAGCTTTTATATCCGGGGCGAATTTCGAAGGTGACAGGACCTCCGTTCTTCAGAGTGATGATGCCGGCGTGGACGGCGGCGAGGCCAACGGAGGAGTCGTCGGTGTAGATTCCGTCTCCCCAGACGCTTCCGACGTCACTGCGTGTTCCGCCGGGCGGGTAGACGAGGGTGAACACTTCGTAGTCGCGGCCCCGAAGGTCGGCCGCCGTGACGTTCCAGTTCGCGGCGCCGAGGTAAGTCGTCCCCGCCACCGGCTCATCCGCTGGCGCCATATGCCGTGTCCGCACGATGGGCGGGTGCTGCTCGTGGGAGGCGGCGCGTAGCCGGGCGGCGAGCGCGGTGGCGTCGTCCGGACGGTGAGCGGGGCTCTTGGCCAGCAAGTCCATGACAATCTCAGCCAACGCGGCGGAGATTTCGGCGCGCAGTGCACTCGGCGGGACGGGCAGCCGGGACAGGTGTCCCGCCAGAATCTCGATAGGGGTCTCTCCGGGGAACGGCGGCCGCCCGGTCAGCAGGTGGTACAGGGTGCAGCCCAGCGAGTACAGGTCCGCACGCCCGTCTACTGCTTCGTTCGAGAGCTGCTCGGGAGCCGCATAGAGCAGGGAGGCGAACCCCTGGGCGGTCACGCTGGTGGTGGCCCCGGCGGCTCGCGCGATCCCGAAGTCGCAGACCTTGATCCGCCCGCCATCCAGCAACATCAGATTGGCGGGCTTGATGTCACGGTGCACGATCCCTGCGGCATGCGCCACCGCCAGCGCGTCCGCCACCTGTGCACCCCAGTCCGCGACCTCGTCGATCTCCAGCCCCCGAGGGTTCGCACCCAGCACCGTTGCCAGGTTGCGGCCGGAGAGTAGCTCCATCACCACGAACCGGCAGGAGCCGTCGACCCCCACGTCGTGCACCACGGTGATCCCTGGATGCGCTAACCGCGCTCCGAGCTTGGCCTCGCGTTCGAAGAGCCGAGCAGCCTGCCCGTCCCTGTCTCCGGCCCCCAGCAGGATCTTCACCGCTATCTCGCGTTCCAGACGCTCGTCGACGCCCTGCCAGACCTCTCCGAAGCCGCCCGCGCCCAGCGGATGGACCAGCCGGTACCGCCCCGCCAGCACTCGCCCTGGAACGATCATGCGCCACCCTCCACTCCCAGGCATGGACAGTCCGAGCATGCCCATCGCCATGACATGCCGCCAGCCCTGCCTTCGCGCTCCGGCTGATGGCGAGTTCCGGCTGATGGCGAGTTCGCGCTGCCCACACGCCGAGGTTTCGGCCACATTCAGAAAGAGAACAGCCATGGACGTACTGGAAGGCAAGGTAGCAGTCGTTACCAGAGCCAGCAGAGGCATCGGCGCCGCGATAGCCGGACGGCTGGCCGCCGAGGGTGCGAAGGTCGTCATCGCCGCCCGTACCGTGAGCCGTTCGAGTTCCACCCCCGGCCAGGCGGTTCGCGCAGTTCGCCCGCATCGCGGCCGACGAGGTGGTGGCGCAGAGCGGGCAAGTAAAGTGTCGGGATGGCGGGTGAGCAGCTGAGTGCGCGGGCGGACAGCTGGATCTGGTCGGTGCGGCTGACCAGAACTCGTTCGATCGCGTCCGACGCCTGCCGGGGCGGTCACGTCCGAGTCAACGGGGTGCGGGTCAAGCCCGCGCACGCCGTCCGGGTCGGGGACGAGATCCGCCTGCGACACGAGGGGCACGAACGCATCGTGGTCGTCTCCCGGATCATCAGCAAGCGCGTCGGCGCCACCGTGGCCGCCGAGTGCTACGTCGACAAGAGCCCTCCACCTCCTCCGCGCGAGGAGACCGTGACGGTGGCCGTCCGGGCTCGGGGCGCAGGTCGTCCCACCAAACGCGAGCGCCGCAGCATCGACAAGCTGCTCGGACACCCGGCGGTGGAGTCGCCGGGCCGCCGGGCGCACCCGGAGTGATCGGGCGTGCCGCATCGAACGGGGTGTGCGGTTCTCGCGCACCCCGTTCACCGGTACGGTTCCCATCGTCGCCCCTCAGAGCCACATCATGGGCCCGTCACTTGACGGATCCAGCCCGGTGAGCGGCGAGGCCAGCTTGCTCGTCAGGTCGGCGATCACCAGCTCGGTCAAGGTGCCGGAGAAGACGCGTCGATCGAATTCGACGTCCCAGACCATCGTCCACCGGTCGGGGTCCGGATCGCCGGTGTCCCACCAAATGCAGTCGCGGCCTTCGGTGTTCGCACACCACAGCAGCCCTCCCGGGGCGGGATGCACGGCCATCGCCTCGTCTTCCTCCCAGCCGAGATATTCGACCTCCTCTTCATGCCGCTGCTGGAGGTCCTCCGGCTCTCCGATCATGAGGCCGTTGATCCCGATCGTCCCGTACACCTCGAACAACCGCTTGTAGTCGCTCGGAAGCCGCAATCCAAGCGACTGCTCGATCCCCGGCCAGTCGTAGGTGTGGCTACCGGTCCGCGGCTCCCCGATGATCGTGGCCAACTGCGCCAGCGCATCTCGCGGCCCCTCCCCCGCAGGCGTGGCGGAAGCAGCGGGATCGACGCCCGGCGGGAACAGCACGCGCGCACGCGGCACCGCCGACAGCGACAGCACAGGCAGATCCAGCCGCCCATCCAGCCACCGGTCAAGAAACCCTGAGGCGCCGTACGGCAGCCGCTGCCACCCAAGACCGTCGCCATCCAGCAGCACCACCGGCCACTCGGCCGACTCGCCGCTGACAGGAAGCCACCAGCACGTCTCACCCCCGTCGAACACCCCCCACAACCGCAACCCGCCCGGCTCGGGCGCGATCGGCGACGGGACCACCCGCTTCCCCGCCACTCGCCGCGAACGCAACCGCTCGCTCACCACGGCCTCCTCCGCAGTCAGTTCGAACCCCTCCGGCGCCCCGGGACCGAGCAACCGCAGCACGCCGGCCAGCCTCCCCACGCCGTACTCGCCTACAAGCGCGGCATAGTCCTCGGGCACCCCCGTGGCCGCCTCGACCCTCGCCGCTTGCCCAGCGACCTCGAGAACGAGCGGCGCTCCCGGGAAGGAAGTTCTCTCCGGCACGTCCTTCAGCACGAGCGGGGCGAACTTCCAGGCGTACGGAGGCGACACCGCGGGCAGGGCCTCCCCCAGGTCCAGGCTGCCCCCCACCCGCGCGGCGAGCACCTCCGTCATGGGCGCGTCCACCAGCCGCCACTTCTCATCCGGCCAATGCTGGGTGAAGACCCTGGTCGGCCAGTCATTCGGATCGGCGGACACCGAGGTGTCCCAGAAGTAGTGTTCGCTTCCGCGCGACTCACCCCACACCAGGAGCGCACCCGGTTCGGGATGGAAGGCGAACGGGTGAGACGGCGGATCACCGGCACGGATGCTGCGCTGCACCCCCTGCCGCTGGTCGAGTTGCCGGAAATAACCGCCGAGCCCGGAGCAATGCGGCACCACGACCCAGACCCACTCTCCGACCAGTACGGGCCCATACCTCTCTGCGAACTCTTTGTAGTCGTCGGGAAGCCGGAGACCGAGCCACCGCTCAACGCCGGACCAGTCGACGGGAAAGGCAGCAGGGGGCGGCGGGCCGATGATGGCGGCCAGGGAGGCAAGATCCATGCCTGGATTGTGCTGCACCACACCCGGTTCGGGCGGCGGGAGGAAGGCTGAGATTTGAAAGCCGGCTCCGCGAGACCAGCACACCGTGTTGCTGCGCGCCGAAATCGACGGGGCCGCGGGGCTCAGCGGCCCCCATAGACACAAGCAGTACTTCCTGCGACTGGCTCATGCAACGATCCTGGCGACCGGAGAACTCGGGGTCCTACACAGTCATTAGGTTCGAATCCTGCCGAGGCACCAGGTTCGACCAGCAGCAAAGCGCCCTTGACCAGCAGAACGTCGGTCAAGGGCTTTTTGATGTGTCCGGTGGTGTCCGGCCATGGGTGATCGTTGGCGAGTGGTTGTGCCAGATACGTGCGCACGACCACGGACATGCCACACTCTTGCCGACCAGACGTGACACCTAGCGAGCCACGTGCGAGTCCTCACGAGAGGTGGCGCATGTCCGTTCCTGCGAAGCACTCCAGGACGACCTCCTCGCCGAAGACCCAGTCGCCCGAGCCCGGGCTGTCTTCGCCTGAGCCACCTCCTGCCGACGGCGACATCTCTCCCCGCCCCCAGGTCCCTTACAGGCCGCGCCTTGCAGCAGCAACGTCGGGTCCCTCGCCCACCACGCCTAGCGGGCATTTTGATGAGTGCTTACTGCGTAGATCCTCCTCGTTACCGTTCCATAGAGCCCCGAAAATGTCGTACGCGCGTTCTAATGTGAGTGCATGGTGATCGAGGGGCCGGACGGGCAGGGACTCTGGGGAACCAAGACACGCCTATTCATCGTCTCCTATGTTCCACTCATCGGGATCTTCGCGGCCCGGAGTGCACCGAACTGGTTGTGGACCATTTCGCTTTCCATCCTGGCCATAGTGGGCGCAGTTGATGGATGGCGCATGGTACGCACCAGCCAAAAGCGATCGAGCGCGCGCATGAAGATTACCAGCGTCGAAGATCAGGGCAATGCAGTCTCAGGCTACCTTGCGACCTACCTTCTTCCCTTCCTTACAGAGCTACCTAACGGCTGGGGCGACGGGATCGCATACTTCCTATACTTCGCTACTGCCTTTGTGATCTTCCTCAAATCGAATCTTGGAGTCGTTAATCCTACGCTCTACGTTCTCGGCTGGCGCGTCTCGCGTGTTGCCCTCAACGGACGAGACACGCTGCTTGTATCACGCAAACCAGTCAAACTCGGAGAAAGTGTACATGTCGCAGTGGCGCTAGGAGTGCACGTGACTGTCGCAACATATGGCACCATTGAGCAATGACCCCCGATGGACCAAGAGCGCTTGGCGACATCACTCTCGATGGCACTCCCTACCTGGTACTCGGTCGACGCAAAGGGCGGCGCGACATGGAGGCCAAGAAGATCATAATCCACGAGGCCCTACACGAGCCCCTCTGGGAGCTGTCCCTTAACGCCTTGGAGCGAGTTCGGGCAAGTAGCCCGCGCCCCTACGAGCCAAACGCAGAACTCGAACGGGGGGAGGAGTACTTCCTGCTTGACCTCGACGAGATACCCGAGCAGCCCGAGAAACCGTCGAAGCGCAAGAAGAGTGATCTACCTGAAGAGGACCACAATGAAGATCGCACTGCTGCTCTCGTCCGCACACTTCGAGATGTCGGAATCCTGGATGTACTAGGTCCTTACGGGCTCCCGGAGTTCGCTCCGGCCATCTTCTACTCAGTAGCTTGGCAGCAGGCAGACGACGCATGGGTTCACTTCATCCGCAAGACGAACCCACGCTCAGTATTCAAGCCTGGCCTGAAATGGTTCGGCTTCGGCGATAGCTTGAAGCGGATCGAGGATCCGGCCATGGTTATTGACGAGCATGTGGACATAATCCTCACCTCGGATCAACTAGTCGCGTTCAGCGGACAGCACCTCAGAACTCTTTTCACAGACGTACACATCGTTCTGCAAGACGTTCCGAAGTACGTGGAATCCATCAGCAAGGTACTCGAAGAGGAAAGTATCGGCATCACCGGTGATGCCAAGGCGGCATTGCTCGCAGCTTCGAAGAGGCGAGTATCGTTCGCCGCAAGGCTCTATCGATTGCAGGAGCGCCTATCAGAGATCAAACTGGACCTCGACCGGCTAGGCAATGTTCTCGATCTCCATTCGATCGACATCAGCTCTCTACTCGATGGTGAGGGAAGACTTCACTTCCAGGAAGACCAAGCAGGCTTGTTCCTTGATGTCCTCGATGGTCGGTTCTTCAAGGACGACTGGACGGGGGAGCCGCGCCGGGCGGATAGGTACTCGCGCTGGCAGCCAACGTCCAGTCAGTAGATTGCCCTGACGGCCTACTGCTCCTCATCGCGCTTGACCCGGCTGGCAATCGTCTAAGTCTGTGCTCTGACATCATCGAGGGCAGTTCGGATGGCCGTGCGGTGTATCGCCCACTCGTCGCCGCCCGGTCGATCAGTGCCAGCAACTGACGGCCCACATCAATCTGGAGCCATCTGCTGATGCGCAAGGTCTGGGCCTACCAGGCCTGCCGCAGCGCCGAAGCGATGGTCCGCCGAACGCGGTCCCCGGTTGGCGATTTTTCGCTTGTCAGATCCTCGGTAGGCCGTCGAGGGCGCCCGTGTGCAGCCGTAGGACCATGTTTCCGGATATGGGCGGAGTGATCTTGGGATGTTTCACCGCTCACGGCGCTTGTTGCACCAGGTGTTGTGACGCCCACAACCGGCTAAACCTTCTTCAGGTCGTCTCATCCGGCGTGTGGAAGGTAGACCTCTCGATCCGTCCGGCTTGGATAAGCAATCCAGCTTGGACCCGCCCAGTGATGTGGTTGTACACCGTGCCGCCAGGCGCGGCCGAAAGCTTCTGCAACTCACCGACCCAGCTCGAGTCCGACTGGAGAAGCCGCAGCAGGCGAGCCCGCCACTCGCCTTCGACCACCGCCGCCCCCGCGCCGTCTCCCCCTGAAAGGGCGTTCACAAGGACGGCCCGGGAAGCTTCCAGCTCCCGCAGCACGTCCTCCTCGTCACCAGCCCTCCCAAGCACGGCAGCGAGCCTGTCTTTCGTCTGGGCCCAGGCGTCGGAGATCATCAATGTGATCAGAGTCGATGCGCCGGAAACCGCCAGCGCCATCAGTTCAGCTTCCATGATCTCCTCCTTACTGATCGTTCCACGGATTCTGTCCATCAACGTCTGGGTCGTTACGCGCGTCGCTGTCGGGGGGAGCGCTCGGTTCGGCCAGGTCGAATCGGCGTACGATCTCCTCGGCAACATCTGGTCGGCCGTAGTTGTGCACCAGCAGGGCTATCTGGTGCACGAAGAGATCTCTCTGCCCCTCTAGATCGAGGGCGTGCAAGAACGCTGCCAGGTCATCCACCGGCGACGCTCCATTCACCGATGGCATAGCGCTGAACTCGTAGCTGGTTGCGTCCGGCAGTTTCCTGTTATTGGCCGCGGAAGCCAGCGTGGAGAGCAGGCCGATGTCGTTCACCGTCTTCTCCACCTGGTCGTCATTTTTGACGAGCCACCACACGACGGCGCTCCCGGTGTCCTTGAGTACGTCTTCTTCGAGGTACTCCCGCTTGCTCTGCTCGTACTTGCGGTCGTGTTCCCAGACCACCCGGTCCTTGCGCACCTCGGCCAGCTTGTCGAGCCGTTCCTGATCTTGTGCAGAGAGGGTGACCTGTACAGACTCGGCCATGGCTTGGACATGGCCGGTGGGGTCCTTCTGCATCGTGCCTAGAATTCCGCCGAGCTCGTGCGCGACAAGCGAGGCCCTGCCCGGCTCGCGGTGCTCGGTGATCTCCCGCGCGCGCTTGAGGATCGCGTCCATGGCCAACGCTGCGAGATTGACCCGCTTGTCGTCCCAAAGCCGATCGACGGGCGTCCAAAGGACGACCGCGGAGAAAAGGAAATCGTAGTCGTCCTCCTGGCTGGGCAACGGGACCTGGTCAACCCGCTGTTCTCGGGGCTCGACCGGAGGCGGCGGCGGAGGCACGTAGAGGCTCGAAGGCTCTATCGGGGCTGTCGTCCGACGCCTGGCCATGACGAACCTGTAGAGCGAGCCCACCGCGACCACGAGCGCCAACGCGACAGCTGAAAGCCATATTTCCCAGGGAGCGAAGGCGACGAGGCCGGCCAGCAGTACTCCGCCGATGACGCAGAGATAGATCATGACCGTGTTGCGGCCCGAGCTCATGGTGCCCTCCACAGCGTTGATCAGGGGATCTGGATGCCTTGACTGGTGGAAATCTTGCGCAGGACGACATCGAGGAAGGCGGCGGAGTGGTCAGCCCCGTTCTCCGCAGATCGGGACACGGCCCGCGCTTCGGTGTAGAGGCGACCCAGGATCGCGCTACGCTGCTCGCCGCCGGAGACGAGCACGTCGACGAGTACGTCGCGGTGACGATCGTCGTGATGAGCCACGGCGAGCCACTGCCGCATACGCGCCTGCCAGATGGTCTCGTCGCGCTCGTGGAAGACGCGCCTCCACCCGTCGGTCAGCATGGTGCGAACCTCCGCATTCGCAGCGAGGGGCCGGCCGTGGTGCCCGGGAGCGGTGAACGCCGCGGGGTCGGCGAGGTCCAGGAAGAGATCGGGGTCTTTTTCGTACTCCTTCCGGTTACCTTCAAGCGACTGGGTGAGCCGGAGGAGCAACTGCCGCCTGAACCACGGGTCGCCGGAAACCAGCTCCAGCAGCGCGGTACGGGCGTCCGACGTCCGATTTTCCCTCCTGGCGCGGTGATGGAGCCGCACTATGGCCTGGTCGGGATGGCTGAGGGCGATGACCTTGGCGCACATCACGATGACGACCTGGGACAACGCCTCGGAGAGGTGGTCGTCGGTCGCCCAGTTGTAGATCTGCTTGCGGAAGAAACCGCCGTGTTCCTCGGTGTTGAGCGCGCGCTGCAAAGCCTTGTGGGCGGCCATCTGCCGACGGTAGGTCATCGGTCCCTTGGTCCACTCGGCCACCGCGTCGACCAGAACGTGCCGGTATCTCGGGTGCAGGCATTGGCCGGCGAAGCGCGTGACAAGGAGGTCGCGGTCCTTGTCGGGCAGGTCGGTGCGATCGATCATCTTCCCGACCCACTGCCGGATGCCGTCCCGCAGCCCCGGCATGTGGTGCCAGAAGTGCGCGCGGACCGCGGCGTCGTACCCCAGCTCCTCGAACCGCACGTGACCTCGGTCATCGAGTTCCGCGCCAATGCCTTTCAAGCTCTCCACGAGATCGGAACGCTCCAAAGAGTGACATTCATCAGCGTACGAGACAGTCGAAAGCAGCGTCATGGCGGCGTTGTAGACGTGGTCGACGTGGGCGTCCTGGAGCATGGCCGCAGCGAGAAACAGAGCACGTTGAGGGCCGAGGCGCAGCTTGGCGATCCTTTCAGCTACCTCGGCACCGTGTCCGGTGTAGGCCGTTTCCGCGGCCTTGTACCAGGCGGCATAATCATTCCCGGGGTTCTTCTGATGTGCCAGGTCGACGAGATAAGCGAACCGTGCGACGTCCCGAAGCGGCCGGTTGGTACGCAGAAACCCCGGCAGCGGACCGGTCGCAGCGCCGGGTACACCCGCCAGCCGCAGGTAGCGTCGGAGAACCTCGTGCGCGACCGGCCGTCCGATCGCGGCGTGGAACCGAGTGAACTCTGGCCAGAGCCCTTCACCGCCCTTGCTCGGCAAAACGACCACGAGAAGGGCCGAATGCCCGACGATCATCTTGCGTACGGAGGACAGCTCTTCCTGGAACGCGCGCCAGACCCGTTCGTCAGCCTGCGCCAGGTTCAGCCATACGCGGTCGTCGTCACCGACGGCGGCTGGCTCCAGCCGGTATCTCCCGATCTCCTTGTCCCATTCCCAGGTCAGCTCGTGAAAGAGCTCGTCTCCCGTGGACAGCCCGCGCAGAAGAGCCTTGGCCGTCGCGACCCTGCCGCTGCCCGCCTCACCACTCAGCAACACCGTCCGGTGGGTCTCGAGGAGATCGCTCGCCTTGCCGTAGCCGGGAGGATGGACAAAGCGCCGCCAGAACCAGTCCAGTTCCTCGATGAAGGTGAACCGCGGGTCCGGGCTCCGCGCCGCCGTCGCTGCCATGACGGCGTAGTAGTTGAGGTCCCCGCTCCCCGTGTGTATCGGCCCGGTCACCGGTCGTCGTCCTCCTCCTCTTTGTCGCGCGTGCCACCGAAGTCGTGCTGGATCCCACCCTGATTGGCGCCGGCGATATACGTCGCCCCCATCCCCGAGATGCGCGGGGAGTGCTGGTTGATGTCACCCGATCCGGTATGGAGCAGCCCCTGATTGCCTTTGAAGACGGTGCCAGCGTCTCCGGTGAAGTCTCGGGCCTGGATGATGTTCCCGCGCGCCTCGTCGATCGAATTGCGCACGTCGCCGGCCTCGGGCTCCCGCTGCGGGGTCCGGTCCGCGGCCTTGAGCCGGGGCAGTTTCGCGGCGAGCATGTCACCGATTCGTGTGAGACCCGACTGCAAATCATGCAGGTCCAGCCGAACCGATTGGACGTCGGCGAGCCGCCTCAGCGGCGCCGGCAGGTCGGCGGGGTCCAACCGCTCGGTCTTGCGGTCGTCGAGGACGGGGATTACCTCTATGCCGCAGGTGAGTGCCTCCAGGATCTCCTTGCGTACCCAGTCGCCCTCGTCATGCAGCTCGGGGCGCTTCGACCAGTTCGGCCCGATGACGGCCAGCACGACGCCGCTGCGCCGTACCGCGCTGATCAGTTGGTCCGGGTACGCGGCGCCGGGCTGAATGGACTTGGACGCGCGGAAAATGTATTCGTCCCCGAAGCGGTGCGAAAGATCCCGCTCGAGCAGAGCAGCGATCTTCTCACCGTCACCCGTGCGGTAGTTGATGAACACCTCGTACGTCACTGGCTGGTCCCCATCCCTGGGTCTAGGAGTTGACGAATTGCAGAGCCGTGCCGAGTTCCGGCGCCACCCGTCGCACCGCCACGTTCCTGGGATGACGGGAGAGCGTCCGCGCGAGCGCGCGCATGTCCTGTGCGATGGTGGCCGAGCTCACGGTGGCGGCAGCGCCGAGGAGTTGACCGGTCAGATCACAGGCGTGTTCGATCTCACCTGCCATGGCGTGGGCGAGCGCCCGGCGCATCCCGTAGCGGACGCGCGTCCGTAACGCGTGCGGCGGCACGTGCGCCATCTGCTTGCCCATCACCTCAGCCGCATCTCGCGGGCGTCCGAGGTCGTACAGGCACCAACCGGTGATCATGCCCACGGGATCGGGCAGATTGGTGGTGCCGATCACAGGCGGCCCATCCGGTTGCGACCTCACCCCGGTCAGCAGGACGCGAGCCCGGTCCAGGCTTCGCATGCAGGCGTCGTAGTCACCCGCGAGAGCGTGGCCTTGCGCTTCGCGTTGTGCGGCCAGGCCTCGGATCCGAGGCGGTAACATCGGCTTCTGCGCCCGCCTCGCCAGCTCAATCGTCTGCGCAGCATCGTCTCGGTACAGAGTGACCAGGGCGTGACGGACATGGCCATACGCGGCCAGGTCCCTGTCCCCGCCCGCCGCCGCGAGGTCCACCGCGTGGCGGGTCCACCACAAGGCGCCCTGATCGTTGCCGATCTCCTGCATCATCCAGCCGGCGTACTCGGCGTACCGAGAGGCCAACTGCAGTAGTCCTCCACGGGTGCGAGGTCCCGTACCAGAGGAGAGTTCCTGCAGCGAGTGGGTCTGCGCGATGAGCGCAGGCAGCAAAGCCCCAGGCCCGGCTACCTGACCGAGCTGTCGGTAGTTGTCGAACAAGGTACGGGACGTGCCAAGAAGCGTCGTGCCTCCAGCGGGGAAGGATGTGTCCGGGCGGCCTATGCTCATCCCGGCGGCGGACGCGACACCCATGGTCATCACCTGCCGTCTGCTCAACGGCTGGAACCAGCTCTGTCCGTCTCCGGACAACGCCATCAACCACACCTCCTCTCCATTGCGTGCTTCGGTAGCCTCCGTGGAGGTCGGCTGTATGCGAACCAGAGCCGCCAACTCACCAGCGGCGCCGAGCGTGTTGTCACAGAGTCGCGCCAGCTCTCGGCTGGGCGCTTTCAACCCTCGTTCGACCTTGCTGAGCTGGCCTTTGCTGTAGTGGACCAGCTTGGACAGGCCAGTGAGCGTCAGACCTGCAGCCAGACGTCGCCGGCGCAGTTCTCGGCCGAAACCGGCTGGGTCCTGGACCACCTGAACCTCCCCCTCACCCCGCCGAGCAGCCGAGAGTCACTGCCTGTAAGAGTGCGTCAGCAAATCAAGGTGGACAAGGGAGATTTCCTCGTTTCCCGTTTCCACTTGCCTTCGCACCCACCATGGGCGGACTACGCCTGCCCAGTTGCTCTTCCAGCAGAACCGCATCTCCGTACTGGGCCTGTGCAGGAGGGACGTGTGCAAGACCGCGAGAGGATCTCGGCCAGGCTGCGAAACTGCGTTTCCCCTGTTCTTGTCCGGCTGCGACGGCCGCGTCATGGCGGCGTTCACGGCAGCGTGTATTGACCTCTATCGCAGCTCGCTATAGCTGGAGCGAATCGGATATACGAGCGGGCGATGGTCGGATAAGGTCCGGATCATGCACCTGGGTGCGTTTTCGAAGGCAGTTGCCACGGTACTTGCTTGTTCCGCGGTCCTGGCGGGCTGTGCGGGAGAGCCGGAACGACCGACGCTTGCAGAGGCGACCCGGCAGCTCGTGAGCGATGGCGACGCGTTGGTATCCGGGATCAAGTCGGGCCTGACAGGGCTGACGCAGGAGCGGGCGGACCAGGACCGGAACACGACATGCCTGAAGGGCGAGACACAACGCTACTTCAGGGCCAAGGGAACCTTCGCGAACCCGTCCGCGGAGAATCCGCCCAGTCTTGTCGGGTTGCTGAAAGGCGAACTCGAAGGTAAGGGCTACACCGAGGTCGTGGACAACCTGGACCTCTGGGAAGACGATGTGAGTGTTTCTGTGGTGACCAACCCGACGACCAAATTAACTTTCGTGCTCCTCGCCCGCAAAGAGCCAACACCCAACGTCATGATCGTCGGCAAGACAGAGTGCTACCCCGGCAACAGCTGAGCTCGGTCACATGGGATCCGGCACCTGTGCGGCCTCCGTCCGCAACTGCTGGGCTCGGCGGCGAAGGCTTTCAGCGGTGGCCAGGCACGAGTTTTCCAGGTCGCTCATCTCGCGCCTGAGGCGGATGGCATGCGTGAGATACCGTTCCGCGGCTGGCCCCTTCCAGAAAGGCTCGCTGTCGCTTGGTTTTGACGGGATGCCCTCGAATGTGTCGGCCAGGGTCCGCGCATACGTGGTGAAGGTGGTGGCGAGGGCCTCCTTCTCGGCGGCCTCGCGGAGCAGTTGGTGCCGGACGGGCATGGTCAGCCGCCCCTTCTTTTCAGCGCGTCGAGCAGAGCGTCCTGCATCCGGCCCTCCATCGCGTCTCTCATGAAGCCCATCTGCGATGTCGTCATCGGGGCAAGCCCGTGTGCTCGCAGCGAGCCATCCAGCCAGGAGATCTGCTCGTCGATGAGCTTGTCGGCGACTTTCTCAGCAGTGTTTGGTGTCTTCTTGTCGAGATAGTCTGTGATCATGCCCTTCAGCGCGTCTTTGACCTCGTCGAGCCCCTTGGCTTTGCCGGTGGACACGATCTTGCTGCTGATGGGGAAGTGTTCGTCGAAGTAGTCGACGGGCATGAGGACGAAACCGGCTAATCGATCGGCGTACTCATCGTCGCTCCACTCGGCGTAGGTCGAGCCGGCCAGCAACAGGTTGGACAGCGCGCCCGTCCGCTCGGCGAGGTTGATGTGCGCTTCCTGCTTGTAGTTGCTCGGGTCGAAGGGGTGAAAGCGCCCCATGTCGAGTTCCTTGGTGTACTCCGTCCCTGCCTTCATCAATGTGTCGGCTGCGGCGGGGTCCTGCATTAACGCGCCCAGGAACCGGGCGCTCACTGTGGGGTCGAGCTTGTCCCATGGTGGACTGGGCCCCAGGTAGGGCATCTTCGGCGAGTTGCGCTCGGCCTGGCCTCGGGCGAGGTTGTCAAGGATGGGCTCGATGTCCTGGGCTAACACCCGGCTGATGGGCGAGTTGGCGAAGGTCCCGATGCCGCCGCCGACCCAGAAGGTGTTCTCGGATCCGATGCTGTTGATGACGGTGAGCCACGCCCGCCCCCGCACGTCGTCCGCCCCGGAACCCGGCTTCAACGCCCCGTGCAGCGCCTTTGCCAGCGCTTCCTCGTAGGCCGGGACGCCGGTCGTCGTGATGGTGTAGGCGTCCAGCAGGACACCGGCCTCTTTCTGGTGCTCGGCGAGTAATCGCTGGAACGCCTCCGGATTGGCCTGGTATGCCTTGGCCAGGTTGTACAGGTTCCAGTTGGGGTCCGTCGGATATGCGTCGGAGTTCGGTGGGCGATTCAGCAGGTTGGTCGCCACCTGATTGAGGAACGTGCCGGATTGCGGGGCCAGCCGGACCAGGGCCGTCAGGATGTCCGAGGGTGCCGTCTCCACCATCTTCCGCCAGTCGTTCCCGAGCCGCCCGGAGCCCTCCGCGCTGGCGAAGGCCTTGGCCAGCAGCCCTGGCGAAGCGTCGCCGGCTCGCTTGAGCGCGTCCGGGGCCAGGCCTCTGCGGTCTCCCTTGGCCTGGGTGTTCATCCAGTCGCGGAACAATTTCTGGAAGGTCTGGGTGCCGAGTGCGGTCAGCAGTGCAGCGGCGTAGGCAGGGTCGTCAGCCCTGCCCTTGAGCGCCGCCAGAGCCTTCTCCACCTCACTCCAGCTCTGCCCGGAAAGGTACTGGTCATGGTGCTTGAGCGCGTCAGCGATGGCGGCCGCGTCCTTCCTGGCCGCCTGCATCGCCTCGGTCTCGCTGCTGAAGGGGAAGGTGCCGGTCAGCATGCCCTTCTGCTGCGTCGCCACCATCCGCTTGATGGTGCCGACGCGCCATTTGAGGTCCTGCTGCGACTCGTGGAAGAACGCCCAGGTGCGATGCATCGGGGTGACGCCCCCGCGGCCGGCCCAGTCCTCACCGGCCTCGGCGATCGCCGCCTCGAGCCCGGGCCGCGCCCTGC
This sequence comes from Nonomuraea sp. NEAU-A123, assembly GCF_018603905.1. Taxonomy (GTDB): domain Bacteria; phylum Actinomycetota; class Actinomycetes; order Streptosporangiales; family Streptosporangiaceae; genus Nonomuraea. The sequence goes on along the minus strand of NZ_JAHFZZ010000017.1, from coordinate 203,442 downwards.
CCAGGACATCCTTCCCGGCCTCCATCTGGCGGATCAGCTTCTCCGCGCCGAGGGGATCGACCCCGACGAACTCCCCCATGGCCCCCTCCCAGAGGGTGTGGCTACACGCCGGGAGTCAAGCACAACGGGCGTCTCACGTAAATGCGTTATACATTCTTACAAACAATCTGAACCGCGTATGTGCGTTTAATCGTAATAAGTACGGACGCAGCCGCAACTTGGCAGAGATCCGATAGCCCAACAACTCATGGCAAGCATGGTTGCGAAGCAGGAACTCGGGGCGATCAGCAGACGAGCCGCTCGTGATCGCGATCAGGTCGGTAAGAATCCTGGGCAATACCTCGCCCAGAGCGGTGAACTTGGCGTCTTGGCGAAGCTGCTCGGCGAGTCGAACATTGGCCTCCAGTTCCTGAAGCGTCCGCGGCTCCCCCGGGGCCGGCAGCACCACCCCACTGGGCAGGGAGGCTTGCTGAAGCGCCAGCCGCAGCCCGGGAACCGCGGCGTGCCCGGAGTCGAGTTCCGCCGTCTCGTGCTGGTAAGGCTGGCCGGTGAGCTCGGCGACCTCGACCCCGAGGACCTCGGCGAGCTGGCCGACGACGCTCATCCGGTCGAGCGGCATCCGTCCGTTCTCCACCTTGGACAGCCAGGAGATGGACCTGCTGATCTTCTCGGCGAGGGTCGCTTGATCCCATCCCTTGCGGTGAGGAGCTCGCGCGATCCGCTGGCGCTGCGTCACGTACTCTGTTGCCACGTCGCCGCCCCTCCTTCTCGTCGTCGCCTGCTTTGACGATAAGGCGGAGGACCTGCGCGACTGGCAGAAAGACTGCCAGTCGGCGGGCATGCGAAACCGCAGGTCGGGCTTCGGTGAGTAGCCGGGGGCATCTCAGCCCCCGGCCCTCGCAGAACCGGGCTTAAGCCTCTCGGCTTACCCGGCTCCCATCATCCGGTCGTTCGCGCTCACGGCTTGACCAGTTGCCAGTGGGCGAAGCCTCTGGGATGGAGCGCTGCGGCTCTGCCCAGGGCGTCTCTCGCTCGCATCCATCGGCCGCGATACCGCTTGTATTTCAGCACGATCCACCGGACCAGATAGTCGTTGATCCGGTTGAGACTGGGAACCAACGCGGACGGATAGAACCGTCCGTAGTAGTTGATCCAGCCCCGCACCACGGCGTTGATCTCGTGTGCGAGGTCCTCAGGCTTGATCCGCTGCGTCGGTGCAGCCGCCAGGCGCGAATCCGCGCGCGGATGCGTTTGGCGGCCTCGTCGCTGATGGCCGGGTTGAAGCTGAAGAAGTACCTTCCATGCCTCGTCCGGACCTTCCGCACCCGAAACCCGTACCCCAAAAAGGTGAAGGAGGTGTGTTCGTACGAGCCGCACCTCTTGCCGTCCTTGCAGTACACGATGCGGGTCTTGCCGGGATGCAGCCGCAACCCCCCGCACGCGTCCAATCGCTGCGCGATCGCTTCCCGCACCTGGTGCGCTTCGGCTTCGCTTCGGCAGTGGACCACCACATCATCGCAGTACCGTTCAAAGGCGACGCCCGGGTACTCCCGAGCCATCCACACATCGAACGCGTAGTGCATGAACAGGTTGGCGAGCAACGGTGAGATCGCCGAGCCCTGCGGGCTGCCGCGATCTCGGGCCTCCAGGGTGCCGTCCGGCCGCTGGAGCGGAGCCTTCAACCACCGCTCCACATACAACAGGATCCACCTCTGGCCGGTGTGATGAGCGACCGCTTGGAGGACCAGATCACGATCGAGATTGTCGAAGAATCCTTCAATATCGAGATCGATGACCCAATCCGTTCGCCAGCAGCGCTCCCGGCACGCCCCCACCGCATCCAGCGCGCTCTTGCGGGGCCGATACTCGTAGGAGTCGGGGTGGAAGATCTTCTCCACTTCCGGCTCCAAGGCCATGGCCGCCACCGTCTGCGCGATCCGATCAGCGACGCACGGCACGCCGAGAACCCGGACCCCCTTGCCTGCCGGCTTGGGGATCTCCACCATCCGCACCGGCGGCGGGAAGTAACAGCCCGACGACATCCGATTCCACAGCTTGTACAGGTTGCCCTTGAGGTCCTGTTCGAACTGCTCGATCGACTGGCCATCGACACCCGCCGCACCCTGGTTCGCCTTCACCCTCCGATACGCCTCAAAGACCATGTGCTTGGAAATCTCAAACGACTTCGGCCCGCTCACCTGGCTCCTCCCGGCAATGCCGGTTGACCACCGAACAGACCAGGATGACCCGTCCCCTTGGCTCCACCCGCATTACCGGGCTTCATCGCTACTACGAGACGGTCCGCCCCCGTGCCCCGCGACGGTACTCGGCCTCTTGCGGCGTGGACCGCTTGAGGATCTCCCTCTCGCCGCCACCCTGACGGGTCGGCGACAGTATCGGGGCGACAGGTTCCCACGTTCCATGCAAGAGCCCAGGCCAGGCTCGCGCCGCCTACATGCCGGACGCCATCTGGGCAGTCAGCAGGCTCCCCCCAGACTTGTCCCGGAGCCCAGGTCTTGCCCCGGTTTCGACGCCACCGGAATTTCTTACGACACGTCATCAGCGGTTCGCTCTCGCTCGCCTTCCTGACCCACACCTGACGCGATCTGGCCGCGCCTTTTCCCGCAGCGCTCACCACGAACGGCACTTAACCGACGCAGCCTGCGGTGGTTTGGAACCTCCCCCTGCAGGGCGATCCCAGAGGACCTACCTCCATCTCTTGCACAGCACCGCCTCCGGTGGCGTCAACGGACACGCCTACTTCAGCGCTCGTGGCACACGACCTGCGGAAACGGCCGTCACAGATCAGTTGCGAATCGTGACGCTACGTGTGTGAGCTATGGGTTCGGCGTGTCATCACCTCGCTTCGCCGCGCATGATGCGCTGCCACAGCACTTCCGCATCACCGACCTTCATCCATGGACTGTCGACGACGATCCACGGGGAGACGGACCGGTCATGCCGCCGTACGAATCCCAGCCCGCCGGCCCTGCACTGCTCGAAGACCAGAGGCAGGCACTCGCAGGTGTGAGCCCGGACGCGGACACGATCCGTACGCTGCTGGACGGGTGACCATGCCACCGATGCGGCGTCCGGCCGCGGCGAGGTGGGATGCATGCTGTGAAAATCGCCGAACGCAGCCACAGGCTCACCGTCCCTCATAGCGCACGAGTGCCCCTGTCGGGCTGGCGATGCCCGAAAAGAGCACGGTCGATGAATGGGCGTTGGTGAGCGAGCAACCAGCTCGTACCGCATGGTGCGCCCTCACGGGGGCGGCCCGCCGGAGCGCACGAGCGGAGCCCCACCCGGAGGGGCTCTAGACCTTCGCTCACCAACGCCACATCTCCAAACTAGCAAGCCTGTAAGTCCCTGTCTACTCCGTGAAATTCCATGGAGCTTCACGATCCGGTGTGAAGGGCAGTGAAACGCCCTCCTACTCTCATACCGTGGCCAGCTATGTCGAGCACACGCGCACCTGGGAGTTCGACGAGGACCGTTCCCGCTGGGAACAGATCCTCGAAGTCCTGCTGGAGCGGATCGACACCGGTGAATGGGGACCCAAGTTCAAGATCTCCGAAGTCAAACTCATGGAAGAGTTCGGGGTCTCCCGCCCCACCATACGTAAGGCCATGGAACGCCTCAGGGCCGCAGACAAGATCTACACCGTCCCCAACCTGGGCAGCTTCGTCAACGCCGCCCATGAGGCGTGAAGAACAACGACGCCGACGAGCCCAGAGACAAGCCTCCAGCGGAGTAGCCTCCTGGGACGTGAGTCAGCGGATCGACTACTTCAACGACCCGAACGCGCCTGCCCCTAACAGCCTCGTCCCGTCCGTGAACGTCGTGGTCACCAACGACGCTGGCGAGGTGCTGCTGATCCGACGTTCCGACAACGACAACTGGGCCGTGCCCGGCGGAGCCATCGACCTTGGCGAGTCGATCCCCCAGGCGGCCATTCGGGAGACTCTCGAAGAGACTGGGATCACCTGCGAGATCACTGGGCTGGTCGGCACCTACAGCGATCCTCGCCACGTCATCCACTACACGAGCAACGACGAGGTCCGGCAGGAGTTCTCCATCGTCCTCACGGGCCGGCCGGTCAGCGGTCGGCCGACTCCGAGTACGGAATCTCGGGAAGTGCGTTGGGTGCCCCGAGACGAGCTTCATGGCTACGGCATGCACCGCTCGATGCGACTGAGGATCAGCCACTACCTCCAAGGCGGCAGTCCACACATTGGCTGAAGCAGCCGCAGCCAACAATGTCAAGCATCAACCGCTACGAAGCAGCAGGTCACTAGGCAGTATGACTGCAGCTCAGAGACATGATTGATCAGCCGGATGAGACTTTTCTCTACGGTTTCAAGGCGCGGGCCGCCTGTGGCGGCACGCGCGTGGGCGGTCGCTGGCCGTGCTGCGGCTCTCCGGCCGGTCACAGCCAGTGCCGCCCATGCGCCGAACCATCACGTGATGGAAGCCGCGAGCAAGTCGGAGCAGCCCAGACGCGCCAACTCGGCGGTAAAGGGAACGTGGAGCGATCCGCAATAAGGCCCCGGCTCGCATGCGGAAGACGCGAGCCGAGGTGGATGAGCCATCACCTCTTCTCTCCGTATGCTCAAGGCATGTCATGCCGACCACTGCCCACGGCCAAGTACCCACAGACCAGCCAGCGCGCGTTGAGTCATCCACGACCAGTAGGTACACGAACAACAGTTTGATCCGGCATATCCGATCCGGCATGGCGGAACTTGAGCAACGTGGAATGACATCTTGAGGAAGACGTGAGCGAACCGGAAACCCCATCCCACACCTTGTGCGCGGTGCTCCTAAATCCCCCTACAGGGACTCCTACCAAAACCCCAACCCACAAAAATCTGATCTCAGCACTATCTGTAGTTAGGTGCAATCTACTGGAGGTTGTCAACCTATTGGACGTCCCCTCTAAGGGGTTGGATACGCTAGGTGAAGTCCACATCGGAGCAACAGAAATTATGAGGTCGCGAGAAGCAATCCAGGCCTCGATAGGTCACGCAAATGAACTTCTATTCGCTTGGGGGACCAGCGCCATACGAGGCAAGCATGCGACCGTCTTAGCCGAGCAAATTGCATGGACTTATCGGCTCGCATTCGATAGCGGCATCTGCGAGGTTTGGATGCTCGCCGGTGCTCCGCGCCACCCATCACGATGGCGACAGTACGTAGGCCCACAAAAGATGCGCGTCAAAGGTAACACCTTTGAAGATAGGCTAGCACAAGCACTGATGCGATATCCGCTTTGCTGTGACAGCAAGCTACCCGTGGCCGGCCAGTAGATGTACTCGTGGCGCCGATTGGGCGATTATCCTTACCTCGGGGGCAAAGTGTTACCCATAGTCTGTGGACGCTCAGGGCATAGATCAACAAACCTTCGGTGCATGACTGACAGCAGCGAAGGGTCGAGGAACCGCAAGAGATCGCTCTTGATTCCAACTGGCGATATTCGCGACATCGTGGAGTTGGGCACGCAACTTCAGCACGAGGCATCCGAATATAACATCCATAACGTTTTCGACGACGGTGGATATAAAGAACTTCTCCTTCTTAAAATGTTTGGCCTCCACAAGCTGAACCGAACGGGCGACGATGCCGCCGACGACGATGGAAATCAGTACGAGATAAAGACAGTGGCACGGGTTAGCTCAAGCGGAAAACGGAAGACAAGCCTTTCAGTTACCACAGAGCACACGTTGACGCTTGAGAACCTTCGGCGCTATCGATCGGTGCGACTCTGGATTGTCGCCGTTTTTAATCAATCCCACCCCGAAGCCATTTACGAGGTCACGCCGCAAGCGTTAGAGCGGTATTTCATGGATTGGGAACAGAAACTCATCACGCAAGCGGAAAACCAGGTAAACGGTGGTGCACCATCACACCTGAACAACCCCAAGATTCCACTCAACTTCATTAAACAAAATGGAGTGCGAGTATGGCCTGAAGGAGAATTGCCAATGCCGGACTACGTACAGCAAGGGCTTTACGAAACCGAGGAATTGCCGTAGCCAGAACGCGCACTTATTGCGAGAGGCCCGGCGCCAGACTCTCTAACAGCCGGGCCTGTGGTACGTTGGATTCCTTTCACCTCTATGCGGCCTGCGCGACGCGGTGGTTTCGATAGCCTTGCAGAGACGACCAGCCTTGGAGGGGCTGCTGCGTCACGAGAACCGAATCTGCTGAGCATCAAGAATGTCGAGGGCTCCTAGATTCTCGGGACGTCGCAGCCAATCTCGGTGTTGAATCCAGATCGGCTCAAGAGCCTTCAACGTCTCTGGGCGAATGGGGCCAGAAGCGCCGCGTTCAACCTGATCTCGAGGAAGATCTCCTAAGGCTCGTAGAGCCAACATGGAACCAAAAGCATTAGAAGTCTCTACCGCCTCTAACAAGGCTTGAACATGACCGTGCCGCGCAAGAAGCGACGCAGCGACTGCCGCCTTACGCTCTTCACCAGCAAACAGCCACTGTTGCAGAGACTCAATAACCGTAGAAGGCAACCCCCCGGTCAGGGAAGATGCTGCATGGAGAGCAACGCGGTCGCTATCATCAGAAAGAAACTCCACGAGCCATTCAGGCCGCTTGTTCGCTCCCACCCCTAAGCCCCACACCGCAGCAGCACGAACCTCCTCAGGCCTATTGCTCTCCGGCCTTGCTAAGTCGTAGAGAGCATCAGCTGCTTCGGTGCTAGCCAAATCTGATAGCAGAAAAACACCTTCTATTTGCTGCTCTGGAGCCATGGATACATCGCTCGCGAACGCTCGGAGAAAAGGTACCCACGCGCTTGCGTCAGCAGCCGCCAACACACCTGCAGCTTCGAGCCTTACACGCCAATCCTGATCGTTATGTGCTATATCGCCAAGCAGGGCATCCAAGTCAGCATCTTGACGCATATAGCATGACTTAACGGCAGCATAGCGATCATCATCATTGGGCGCAGTCAGATCTAGCCGCCAATCCCAGGCATCACCGACGCACTCAATGCTAGCGGGAGCTACACTCCCTGCTACAGCAGTGAACGTGCCCTCAAAAGACTCACCCGGAGATAGGTACAGATAAACCTGCGACCATTCCTTCTTCCGCTTATAGGTTCGCCTTCCGCCGTTCAGCTTTTGTACATAGACGTTGCCGCCACTATCGAAAGGTTCAATTGAGGAAAGTTGCCCCGAATAGCTAGGAACCCAAATCGGCCAAGACAGACTGAGTTCCGAGCCAGCAGAAACAGCCTTCCTAGTACTTTTTTTGGCAGTTCCATATGCATCTTGAAGTGCTGCGCGAGTCACATATACTGGTCGACCTATCCGAACATCTTGCTCGGCGATAGCAACGCGAACAAAGCCGAAAATATCTTCATCACGCATACCTCCGGCGTCCCACTCCCGCCCAGCAGTGGCGGAATCCGAGAGTTGAATCTCAAGCTTTGACTTGCCTTTCGCCTCGAAGCGCCGGCCACATCTGATACAAAGCAGATCAGGGATTCGAAGACGCTTAACCTTTATACCCCAGACCTTATTGGCCAGGGCATATCGCTCAAGCTCTATTATGCTATGATCATGCAACTCTAGATCATTCTTGAGAGCAACCGCCCCATAAGCGCCCATTGTTAAATTTCGAGCGAAGACGGCATCTTCCTTAAATCCCATTTGTCTCCTCGGCATGTTCGAATAGCCGAGCAGGTGAAACCTCCAACGCCCTAGCGATGGCAAAAACGTTGTCCAGGCCCACGTTTCGCTGGCCACGCTCTACGCTAGAGATGTACGTTCGGTGGATGCTCGCCAGGTCGGCCAGCTTCTCCTGGGATAGTCCCTTGGCTTCACGAAGCTCTCGTATACGATTGCCGAACGCTACCCGTTGGGGCTGGAATCTCGCCTGTCCCCGCTCGGTCATGCTGATCGAAGCTAGGGCCGATGCAGACGATGAGGCTACAGACTATGAGTAACATCAGAGCCGTGACAGAAGAGCTCAACGTAGGCAGGAGCGATCCTGCCTACATGGCGCACGCCTACCTGACCAAGGTCCCCGTGCCAGCGATCACCCCGTTCATCGAAGCCCACACCGGCCCCGGGGCCGTGGTGCTCGATCCGTTCGCCGGCTCAGGCATGACCGGCGTCGCTGCGGCGATGCTGGGCCGTTCTGCACGGCTCTTCGACATCAGTGTGCTCGGCCAACACATAGGCAGGAACTACGTAAACCTGGTCGATGCCCAACTCTTGGAGAAACAGGCGGGCGAAGTAGTACGGGCGGCCCAAAGAGAACTTGGCAATGTATATGCCGTCAAATGTCTAAGCTGCTCGCGTACAGGAGAGCTTGCCAAAACCGTATGGTCGGTCGTTATACAATGCCCGGCTTGCGAGCAGCCCGTTAATTATTACGAGTCCATGAAGGCAGTTGAATGGAACAAGCCAAAGATGGTTTGCCCTCACTGCCGCAGCTCTATCAGTAGTCGCAATGAACGTGTCAGCGAAATCCCAGTCCTAGACTACGTCGACTGCGAGTGCCGCAGGACTCAAGTGGAGCAGCGTCCGCAGCAAACTTCGGCCGACCTTGAGATCGAACGACTTCCGTATCCTCGAGTCGAGATAACGCCAGACCGCCAAATGTACAAGGCGTCAGCACTTGGCAAGAGCGGCATGACCACGATCGCTTCCTTCTATTCGAATAGGAATCTAGCTGTTCTCACAACTCTACGAGAGCAAATACGCGCAGTATCCGATGAGGCTATACGAAGCAAGTTGCTCTTCGCGTTCACTGCATGCCTGACGCGCGCCTCCAAGAGATATCAATGGCATCCGAAGCGTCCACTCAACGCCGCAAACGCGAATTACTATATCGCTCCTGTGTTCTACGAGTGGAACGTCTATAATCTCTTCCTTCGCAAGGTAACTGCTGTAGTTCGTTCGGACGAATGGATAAAGTCGGCCCGCCATCCATATTCTACTCCCGATTCCCCTGCGCCTGACGTGACTTATGAAATAAGTAGCGCAGAGGCAATACCGCTTCCTGACCAAAGTATCGACTATGTGTTCACGGACCCCCCGTTCGGATCGAACCTATTCTATGCCGACATGGCTCTCTTTCAGGAAGCCTGGCTTGACGGCTTCTCTGATGTAGAAAAGGAAGCAGTCGTTGACCGTAGCCGGGGAAGCAACAGATCAGCGACGCGGTATGAGGAACTGCTAACCTCAGCCCTTTCCGAATGTCGAAGAGTGCTAAAGCCCGGTGGCAGCATAAGCATGGTTTTTGGCAACTCTTCGGGACGTATGTGGGCGCTTGTGCAACGAGCAATCCGCGGCGCTAAGCTAGCTATCGTTCCGGAATCCCTTACCATCCTGAACAAGGGTCAGCGCTCTGTTAAAGGCTTGGCGTCTGGTTTCGAGCACATCGCCACACTAGACTTGATCATCACAATGCGCTCATCTGATGCAACCCCTCCAGACCTATCTCACATTCCCGCAGGGGAAATTGTGAGGGAAGTGCGTAGGCTAGCAGAAGACAGTCGCGGGACTACACCTAGCCATCTATATTTGGAGATCCTACGAGCGGCGATTCGCAAGAATTGGACAGTCGAAGAGCTCGACCTAAGCGTTATCAATAATACTCTGGTCGAAGACGGGTGGACAATCGAGTCAAAAAGCGGACGACTCTGCCGCAAGGACGAGTCGGAGCAGCAAGTTTCAGAAAGCGCCCCTCTCGCCGATGAAGCAACCGTCGAGGAGGCCTATGCCGATCCGCTCTTCGAGTAGCGCGCCGGTCGCGGCTTTGGCTGTATCTTATCCCTGGTAATCATGCTCTTCTGAGCTGACTCCGGATTGCTGAGGCCGTGACGATCGCCGACTTCGGACCCCGCCGTTCGGGGCCGGGGCGATCGCCGCCAAGTCCTTCCTTCGTCAGGACCCGGCATCGAGTAAGCATGGCTGAGGTAGCAGTCCAGTTGCACGAAGGTTCCAGTCGCCGATCTCGCCCAAGCGCATGCGGGATGCCGACGACGCGTGAACACTGGCACTGGCCAGTACGTAGCGCCCGTCAGAAACGCACGCGCACCTGCGGCTCCAAGGCCAAACGCTATGTCCACAGGGCGTACGACCAAGACTCTCTGTCCGGGCTTGATCGTCCCTGCCATGGCGGGATGAGGACCTTCGCCTCATAGCGCGAGCAACGACCGTTCTTTCGCCGTTCGAGCTGGCGACGCGGCTTCCGTAGCTAGCGGCGCTCGGGGCCGCTGTATTCAGTCACATGCGCCTGGCATGATCGCCCTATGACCAAACGTGGGCTATTACAGGAGTTCCGGGCTATCACGTCGATCAAACGGCCCGCGCAGCGTGGTTACGCCCTCGAACGGTTTATGGTCGATCTGTTCCGCGCTCATCACTTTCAAACTACGCCGAACGCTGGAGCTGCCAAGCCTCGACAGGTGGATCTCTTCGCGACACGGGACGCGGAGAGCTACCTGATCGAAACAAAGTGGCGAAGCGACAAGTTGGACATCAGTGATATCGATGGGCTGCGGTCGCGGCTACGCCGAGTACCTGCGTATGTAGCCGGGCTCCTGGTCAGCGTTGAGGGATTCTCTGAGTCCGTGATCGCAGACGTGGTGGCGAACGCCGCCCAACCAGTCATTCTTCTGTCCGGTGGCGAACTTGAGCGAATCCTGCTCGATCGCGAGTCGCTACTGCGGCTCCTGCATCGGAAGAAAGATGCCCTGCTTACCCATGGTGAGGTGCTGCTGGACGCGCCGCTCGTGCAACCCAAGCCGGCGAGGCGCAAGAAGTCGCCCACGGCGCTGCCCGCGTCACCTGCGGAGTTCGTATGGCCTGACGGTCATCGCACCCGCGTGCTGGACTGTCGTGGTGGGTTCGGGCAGTTCGTGTTCACCCAGGAGATCCCGGACATCGACTGGGTGCCGGCTGCCGGCGTCGGCGTAACACTTGATCTGTACCCGGAGATCTTCAGTGAGCAGGCAGTCCTAAATTTGATCGATACGCTCGCGAGCCTCGGATGGGCGACCGGGCAAGCGCGCTGGAGCATCCAGCAGTCCTCCCAGAACTGGCACGGCCTTGGCACAGACGAGTTCACCGCAGTGCTCCCTCGGTGGGCAGAGCGAGCCGCGTCCGAGGATTCTCACCATTCTGAGGAGCTCTGCTACACCGATGTGTGCGACGGCGGGTTCTATACCCTCACGGCTAAACTCGCCGCTCACAAGTCGCGGCTCGCGTCGATAGTCAATCTGTCGTTTCAGCTACAAGGTATCCCGCTGGACCTAGCCCCGCTGATGCAACTGTGTAAGGCCATCGGACTTCATGAGGCGGTGTACTTCCGGCCATTGGAAGGCCGATCGATCACCCATTCCCGGAGATTCTCTACGGGAACGCAGATCGATATCAGGAAAGTGGCCTACATCGTTCAGCCCGATGTGTTCGACCTAGACTTCGATCTTGACGACGAAGATGCAGAGCCAATCGCCAACATGCGAGTGCGGGAGTGGGTTACTGGAATTGTCATCGAGAACCCACTCTGCGGCGATCCTGAGCTTGCGCGTTCAGAGGTGGAACTGGAACTGCGACCGCTCGAATCCAGTGAACTCGTAATCTGTAACCTCACCCATCACCACCCACTCGACTATGAGCCGGTGATCTACCGCGCCAACCGAGTGGAGTGCGCGAGCTCCACAAGCGCACAGCTGTACACACTGAGCTGTGACTGGGAGCCAGTCGAGCCGCGGAGTCGAGTCCGCGATCTCATTCCGGGCGAGCCACGAGACTCTGGACGTCACCGGCCTCGTCCCACTGCTGGCCTGTAAGGTAGCCCGGTGCCGCGTCGTGGAGCAGTTCGTAGGACAGCGGAAAGGTGAGCCCCAGCCAGTTCCAGTCGAGGATCAGAGGTCGCCCGTAGAGCGTCGAGGTCCTGGTCGGAGAACGACTCGGGCATGGAGATTCCCATGCCGCTCAACAGAGCTCTGCGCTGGGCGTGCGGATCAGCGGCACCAGGAGAGGGCGGTGGCCGTCAGGGTGGCCCGGTGCTCGGGCCACAGTGGGCCCAGCACGAGCACCGGTGCCCTGCCGGGGTAGCGCAGGAGCTCCCGCAGGCCTGCGACCACCCGCTCACCCAGCGAGTCCGGAGCAAGGTAGAACTGAGACTCGTTCAGCCACACCACGGTGCGGGGACCGATCTCGGACAGCACTTCGGCTGCCGCGTTGGGTCTGTTCGGGTCGATGGGATGCCATAAGCGCCATCCGCTGTCGCGCAACCTCTGGACGGCCTCCCAACAGGCGCGGGTCTTGCCGGTCGATGATCCGCCCACCAGTACCGCCAGAGAATGAATATCCATCCATTGAGTTTCTGAGAAGGGCTACCGCACGTGACTTCCTGCGGCGGGCATGAGAGTGCCGGAGTTGGTAGAGATCTCGTAATTCGGCGCACATGGTTACGGCCGTTTGTCACAATCTGAATCACCACGATCTGATCACGAAGAACGGCCGTAGGGCGTCATTGTGCTGCACCGGGTCATCGGTAACCAAGCTCGTCTCCTTGTCCTGCTTTTTCCGCACCTGGACGACCAGGCGTTCGTATCTTGTCGGGCCGTACGCTGAATGACAGCTGCGGTACTAGGTCAACACCGTCAAGATCAACCGATAGTCGTTGGCACGCATCTCAGCCGGGCACCAGATAGCCGCTGGCAAGCGGCACTGCCCTCAGCCGTAGGACCGTGATCACGGGTGTCCGAGATAATCTTGGATGCGTTTCCCCAGATCACTCACAGGTCATGGGTCACCCTCGCGACCGGGACTCCCCTTCAGGAAGAACACGTACAAGCCGCCACCTCCTCTTGAGATCGGCCTGGTTTAGACGCTGCGGAACAGCGATGGTGGATACACAGAGGTGACGAGACCGGAGCAAGAGTCCTTCGACGGGCCGTTTCGTGGCTAGGCGCAGCAGCCTTCGAGCGAACGCGCCGACCTTGACCAGGAGATCGTGTGGACAGCACGGTGTGGGTTGCGATCTTGACGGGCGGGACGGCGATCCTAGCGGGATGGGTGACCAGCCTGGGGAACGCTCCCGCAGCACGAATCCAGGCCGAAGCGTCCGCTAAGGCTCAACATCATGCTCAGATTCGTGAAGCACGTCGGACGACCTACCTCGAGTTCTTGGAGCAGGCCCACATCACGGGCGAGCTCTACTACAGGCTCGGCGACGTCTACATGCAACTGACGGAGCAGGACGAGCAGTTGGAGAAGATTCAGGACTTACGTACTGCCCTGCGGGATGCTTATGATCCGCTGGCACGATGCGCCAGGGTGGTTCTCCTCGAAGGACCCGAAGCAGTCGCTGCGAAGGCAGAAGCCGTCAAACATGCGGCCACGGACGCCAACGGAGCGCTGTGGTACATCGCGCAAGGCGCCCCTGAAGCACGTTCACGCTTCGACAACGCGCACCAGGTGTTCCGTGACCGGCTGCAGAGCTTCATCGAAACGGCCCGAGCGACGATCGGCTCCCCGTAACAGGTTGCTCTGCGAATACCAAAGGGGGCGTAGTGGCGTTCACTGGCCTCACTGGACGCTTCGGAGGTGAGACACGAACATAAGCTGGCCTCGCCCGAGAGGATCAGCGCCCACATGCGTTCCGCTACCTGGCGGCGCCACGGGCCGGCGTATGTCTCACCAGGAGACAATGCCTGGTCCGTGCGGCGGATCCGATAGTTGCCACCGCAGGCCAGGAACTCGTAAACGACCGCGTCGCATGAGCAGGTGTAGTCGAGGACCCGGCAGCGGGACGACTTATCCGCCGTCCACTCCAGGAGGGTCTTCGGGTCGTCTGCCCGGTGGGGTGGGTGTGGGGAGAGTCCAGGGCAGGGCCATGTCTTCGTCTCCAGACCTGCGGGTGGAGCCGGGGCGTCAGCCGCGCGCTTCTCGTTGGCCATGGCCTCAGCGCGGCCCATCCGGCGCTCCAGACCCTTGGTTGATCTTCAGTGCGGCCCAGACGATCTTCCCGCCCGTGCTCGGCCATCGATAACCCCAGCATGCGGCTGTCTTGTCGACCACCTGCAGCCCTCGTCCGCCCTCTTCCGACGCGTTGGGGTGGCTGATTCTCGGCGGCTTACGACTGGGATCCCACACCTCTATGACCACGTCATGGACCGTCCGATGGAGGCCGATCCACACGTGTCGATCACACCAGGCGAACATCCCGATTTCTTCTCCATGGGAATGTTCGCTTGGCTCGACGGCTTTTATGCCGTTTGTCACGAGCTCGCTGATGATGAGCTGGGCGTCGGCAACCAGCTCTTCGCAACCCCACCCCTTCAGCACACGCACGACATGTCTACGCGCAATCGACACAGATACCGGAAAGGCGGGTAGCTCTATGCAGGTGTGTCGATTCGCCATTTCCTTCGCCGCTCCGTCCATATCGTGCTCCCGGAGACGGTCGCGTTGATCCACACCCGCTTGGGTCGGCGACGGCCACATCTCCCGCTCATGGCCTGCGCCCCCTTTCTCTTGCCGATCAAGATCCGGATGTACGGGCCGGACGACCTCTCCACGAGCTGAGCCGTGCGCGTCCATCTCGTCGACCACCTCCACGGGCCTGGAAATCCGTTCACCGCACGCGACGAAAGCTCCGTCTTTCGCTGTTGCTTGGAACCCAAGCATGAGCAATATTGGCGGCCGATAGAGCCTCCACTTCACGAAACTGGATGACAAAAGAAGACGCAAAGCCTGTATTATCTGTCGCATATCCGTCGTTCTATTGCTGCGGCCCTGGCCATGAACGGCAGAGCGTGATGATCGGAGGGCAGGGTGGATACCGGCAACAGCGATCAGATGTCACCGCGGGCGCGCTTCGCCTCCAATCTGGAGCACTACCGGAAGAAGGCGAAGCTTTCCCAAATATCGCTAAGCGCCCGTATGCGATGCCATACCTCCCTCATTAGCCACGTCGAACGAGGGCGCCGGACGCCGACACTGGAGTTCGCCGAAGCGGCCGATCAGGCTCTCGGGCTTGACGGGCATTTTGCAAAGCTATATAGGCAAATCGCCCATTCACCCGCCCTCGGTTGGTTTGCACGCTGGGTGGAGGAGATAGAGCCACAGGCGGTCATCCTTCAGTCGTGGGATCCACTCCTGGTGCCAGGGCTACTCCAGACCCCGGAGTACGCGCGAGCGCTCTTCTCCACAACGTCTCCTCCCGACCGAGTGGAGGAACGGGTTCAAGCGCGAACGCGACGCATACAGATCTTCGAAGGTCCGACGCCTCCGACGTTCCTCGCCCTGGTCGACGAGAGCGTGCTCGATCGCCCCATCGGAGGGCCGGCAGTCCTCCTGAACCAGCTCCATTACCTGCACGAACTGACGCAGCACCCGCGAATCACCATCCAATTGGTGCCAGTCGCAGCAGGCTGCGTGGTTGGCATGGTGAGTGCATTCGCCCTGGCACGTCTTCGTGACGGGACCGAAGTGGTGTCGGCGGACTCGATCCTGTCTGGCCATGTCACTGGGGATCATGGTGCAGTAGCACAAATCAAGGTGAGATATGACACCATCAGAGCGGACGCTCACTCACAATCAGTGTCACAACGGGCAATAGGGGATGCGATAAGAAAATGGTCGAAGTGAACCTGGAGCAAGCGGAGTGGCGTAAGGCGACCGCCAGCGGCGATACCGGCCAGTGCGTCGAAGTGGCAACCAATCTCCCGAACGTCGTCGCCGTACGTGACAGCAAGAACCCAACCGGGCCTGCATTGATCTTCACGCGCGATGAGTGGACGGCGTTCCTGCACGGAGCGACCCACGGCGAGTTCGACGTCTGATCGCCGGGAAGCCCTCGCGCGCTATCGCAAAGACTTCCCGCATCGCCGTACGACACTTAACGAGAACTCCATGTTCGGGGTCGGGCGCCGCAGCAGCGGGTACAGCGGCATTGTGGCGGCGGTCCTCTTCTCGCCCACGGCGGTTCTGGTACTGCCCGCGGTCACCGTCCTGGCGATCATCGTGCAGGTCGGGTATGGCAGCGGTGGCCTCAGGCACGCTCGCCCTGCGGTGTGAACCAAGGCTCCGAACCACGGTCAGTCGCTGCCTCCGATGATGAGGCACGTGGTGGTGGCGTGGGCGACCAGTTTCCCCTGATCGTCCAGGACCTTTCCTTCTGCCGTGGCGGTACGGCGGCCAGCGTGGATGACGTTCCCCTCGGCGGTGAGCGTTTGACCCCCGGTGTGGGCTGCCCGGATGTAGTTGACCTTGAGTTCGAGGGTCGTGTAGCCGACGCCCGCGGGGAGGGTGGTGTGCACCGCGCATCCCATGACGGAGTCCAGGAGGGTGGCCGCGATGCCGCCGTGGACGGTACCGAGGGGGTTGGCGAAGTCGGGTCGGGTGTCAAGCGAGATGACGATGCGGCCGTGCTCCACTTCGTCGAACCGCATGCCGAGCAGCCTGCCGATCGAAGGGATGTCGGTTTCGGTCGGCCGCACGGACTGTACCCAGCGCATCATTTCGAGGCCCGACAGAGCGGTGAAGTCGGTCGTGGACACGGATTGCTCCTTGCGGTGGTGCTGATAGAGCCGTCGGGTGACGGTCAGTCCTGGAGGCGTTCCATACGGGCAGGCGCCTGCTTGTGCCAGGTGGGGGTGGTGCCGGGCAACTCGTCGGCCGTGGGGCGGATACGGTGTCAGCCCATGAGGCTGGTCGTGTCGCGCAGCGCGGCCAGGACAGGTGCGTACATGCGGGTTCTGATCGTGGCGAGTGTGTCGCCCGCCTTGGCCGCCTGTGCCCGGGCAAGCTCAACGGCGGTCGTCCGTACGGCGTTCTCGTCGACGGCGTGGTCGACGATGCCGGCGGCCACGGCTTCATGGCCGCCGTAGCGGCGGGCGGTGAGCATGGCCTCGTGGGCGGTCTGCGGCGTCAGACGGGATTGGATGAGAGCGGACATGCCGGGTGTGAAGGGAATGTTGATACTGGCCTCGGGCAGGCACCAGAAGCCGCGGTCGGCGCGCATCACACGGAAGTCGTGGGCCAGCGAGAACATGGCGGCGGCCGCGAAGGTGTGCCCCTGCAGCGCCGCCACGGTGGCCACCGGCAGGGACAGCAGCCGCGCGAAGAGCGCGTGCACCGAAATCACGTAATCCTGGTGCTGGTCCGGATGGGCGAAGTACCAGTCCAGGTCGAGCCCGGTGGAGTAGAACTTTCCCGTCGCGGCGGTCACCAGGGCGCGAGGCCCGTCCGCCTTCTCCACCTCGTCCAGGGCGGCATCGACGGCGGCTATCCAGTCGGGGTGGAATCGGTTCTCGCCGTCGCCGAGGTCGAGGATGAAGACGTCGTCCTGGCGGTCGAGTACGGGCATGGCGCGGCTCCCTCGGGCTGAGCGGTCGCGGACGGGTGCCGTGACCGGAGTTGGGCGGTCACGGGCGGGTGCCGTGACCGAGGTCAGGGTCGGGCCGGTCCCGCAGGGCGTGGACCAGCAGGTCGTGGATCTCGGCGGCGGCGTCGTCCAGAGGTGCGGTGCCGCGTTCGGCTCGGCACATGACCACGGCGCCCTCAACTGCGGCGATGACGAAGGCGGCCAGCCTCCTGCTCCGCCCCTCGGGCAGGCCGTTGTGGAGGAACAGGCCGGTCAGTGCCTCCCTCCAGCGGGCGAAGACCTCGGCGGCGGAGCGGGCGAGTTGCGGGGCGTCGTCGTTGGTCTCCACGGCCACCGCCACGATCGGGCAGCCGGCCCGGAAGTCGCTCTCCACCAGCCGGTCCCGCCACAGGGCGAAGAACGTGTCGAGGGCCTCCAGCACGTTGTCGGCCCGCGTCGCGGCGTCGATGAGGCCCGCGACATAGTCGCCGGCCAGCGTCACCGCTTCGTCGATCAACTGGGCGCGTCCGCCTGGGAAGTGGTGGTAGACCGACCCGCGCGGGGCGCCGCTGTGCGCGAGGACGCGGTCGATGCTCGTCGCGCCGGCGCCGTACTCGCGCAGCAGGGTGGCAGCGCTGAGGACCATCCGCTCCCGGCTGTCGCTCCTACGGGGACTCACACCGCCACCGACCTTCATTCGACGCTACTCGTGGGTAACTTATGCCATATGTCATAGAACATGCAAGAAGGAGCCGGACGGGGTAGCGGCGCCGCCCACGACCGCCTTTCCGCCGCGCGACGGAAGGCATGGCAGGACAGAAAGCGGCGCTGTCGGGCTCGCCGGCGGTCTCTTTCGGTCAAGAGAACCGGAAGCTCGGAACCCCGACGGCGTGAATCGTTTTAACACCACGTGCATAAGAGGGTGGGGGTGCGAGACATGGCGGCGCTTGACGCCTGAGCCTCTCGCGCAGGGAAGCGAGGCTCGTCGGGCCCAGTTAGAGCAGGAAGCCGCCCACACCGACATTTTATAGTTTCCTCACGACATTGCTTTTGCGCGCGGCGCGGCCTAGTGTCGGCCCCAACGGCACCCGCAGGATGCGTTAAATCGATGCAACCATGAAGAGGAACGCATGTCACTTGACGACCTCACCCGCCTGGTCACCGACCCGCCCATCGAGTTCCGGCCTGAGGTGCGATGGTGGCTGGCCGAGGGCCTGCACACCGACGAGACGCTGTTGCGCGAGGTCGACACCGCGCACCGGCTCGGGTTCGGCGGGATGGAGTTCCTCGCCATGGACGAGGCCGGCATCGACCATGCCCGTTACGGCTGGGGCTCGGAGGAGTGGACGCACGACTCCCACGTGGTGGTGGAGGAGACGACCAGGCGGAACATGGCGGTGAGCTTCACCTCCGGTACGAACTGGGCGAACGCGAACCTGCCCACCATCACGCCCGATCACCCGGCTGCGGCGCAGGAGCTCGACGTGGTGACCGAGGACCTCGGGCCCGCCGGCTCGCGCAGCGGCCTGCTCCCGCGCGTGGACCTCGACGCCGAGGCGCCCGTGACTCAGCTTCCCGGTCATCGCGGCAAGGTGACCGAGCAGCATCTGGTGGCCGTCGTGGCCGCGCGGGTGTTGGAAGCCACCACGCTCGACCTTCAATCCGTCGTCGACCTCACCGACCAGGTACGGGACGAGACGCTGGAGTGGCGCGCCCCGGACGACGGCCCGTGGCGGCTGTTCGTCTTGTGGATGCACGGCACCGGGCAGACCGCCTCGCCCTCGGCCTCGGTCAACTACACCGTCAACTACCTGGACCGGGACGGCGTCGAGGCGGTCATTGACTACTGGAACTCGGTCGTGCTCACCCCCGAGCTGCGCGAGCAGATCAGCCGCAACCCGCGGGTGCAGATGTACATGGACTCCCTGGAGCTGTCGACCTACGGCGCCGGCGGCCTGTTCTGGGGGCGTACCTTCGCCGAGGAGTTCCGTGCCCGCCGCGGCTACGACATCACGGTCTGGCTGCCCTTCCTGCTGCGCAGTGTGCCGTTCATGGCGGTCAGTACGACCTATCACTACGACGTACGCGAGGAGCATCGCGTCACCGTCGAGAAGGTGCGCTTCGACTACGTGCGCACGCTCACCGACCTCTACATCGAGAACATGCTGCGCCCGTTCGCCACGTTCCTGCACGACAACGGGATCGGGCTACGCTCCGAGATCAGCTACGGGCTGCCGTTCGAGCTCACCCGGCCCGGGCCAGAGGTCGACGGCATCGAGACCGAGTCACTGGAGTTCGGTGCGCAGATCGACGCCTACCGGTTGATGGCCGGGCCCGCCCATCTGTTCGGCAAGCAGTACTCCTCCGAGACCGGTGCGACCACCCGCAACCACATCCTCGACCACCGCTTCTACGACCAGATCATCGCCACCCAGCTGGCGGCCGGGATCACCAAGACGGTGCTGCACGGCTGGGCGAGCACCGCCGGCGCCGAGGGTGTCACCCAGTGGCCGGGGCATGAGGGCATGTGGTCCAGGTTCTCCGAGCGGTTCGACACCCGGCAGCCCGCGGCCGAGTTCTATCCCCTGTGGAACAAGGCGATCGGCCGATTCCAGGCCGTCCTGCGTCAGGGCAGGCCACGGATCGACGTCGGGATCCTGCGTACCGACCACTTCACCGACAACACCTGCGGCGTGGCCCTGACGGACTCGGAGGGCCGTCGCATCCCGGACGAGGACGCCTACGGGCGCATGTGGATGCGCGACCGCCAGAACCACTGGTGGCAGGACCTGGGCATGCAGGACGCCGGATGGACGTATGAGTTCTTCGACGGATCGCTGCTGCTGCGCGAGGAGGTGTCGTTCACCGGCGGGCTCGTCCAGCCCGACGGCCCTGGCTACCAGGCGCTCATCGTCTACCAGGAGACGTTGGACGCGGACGTGGCGGCCGAGCTTCTGCAGTGGGCGCGCCAGGGTCTGAAGCTTGTCATCGTCAACGGCGCCCGCGAACTCAAGTGGCTCGTCGCCGGCCAGCACACCACCCATCACCAGGCGGCGGCCCGCACCCCGGGCCTGGATGGCCGCGATGAGGAACTCGCCCAGACGATGGCGCAGCTGCGCGTGCTCCCGACCGTCGCCGAGGTGCCCGATCCCGCCCATAGCCTCCAGGCGTTGCGCGACCTCGGCCTCTCCGGACGCGCCGAGTTCACCACCAGCAACGACACCGTCCTGAGCCATCTGCGCGAGGACGGTGACCTGCTGCACCTGTACCTGTACCACTTCCTCTACGAGACCGGCGAGCCGACCACCGTCGAGGTCGCTCTCCCGGGTACCGCGGCCGTACACCGGATCGACGCCTGGACCGGCGACATCCGGCCCCATCACGGCGTACGGCACGAGGCGGGCCGGACGATCGTCACCGTGGCCCTGGCCCCCGGTCAGACAGCGCTGCTCACCCTCGACCGCGCGGCGCCGCAGCCGACGGGCACCGATCCTGTCACGGCCAAGCCGTTGCGGGAGATCCCCCAGTGGACGATCGCGGTCGAGAGTTGGGACGCCGGCGACCTGGAAGTGATCTCCGAGGACCGCGGGCTCGGCTATGAGACCCGCGAGGAGCGCCCCACCACGGCCATCACCCGCCTCGACGCCGGTCACGGCCCCCTGCGGCCATGGAAAGACCTCCCCGAGGTGGGGCCCGAGGTCAGCGGCATCGGCGAGTACACCACCACGTTCACTCTCGATCAGGCCCCGGCCGCAGGAACCAGGTACCTGCTCGACCTCGGATCGACGGCCGGCGCCTTGGGCTGTGTCCAGGTCAACCAGGGCGCGGTCAAGGGCTTCGACACGTCCTGCCCGCAGGTGGACGTCACCGGCGACCTGCAGTCGGGCCAGAACCGGGTGACGGTCCGGGTTTCCAGCTCACTGAACAACCGGCTGCTCGCCCGTGGCTACTACGACGCCATCCCTGACGTGATCGCGTCCTTCACCGGCGGCAACGAGACGCAGAAGACGACAGTGCACGGCCACGGGCTGCTCGGACCGGTACGGCTGCTGCTCGAAGCGACGACAAGCTGAGCCATCCGCGCGGGCGACCATGTGCCTGACCGGTCGCCCGCGCCTGAACCGCCAGCACATAGGCTTTCGCCGAGTACGAACTATGCAACGCCATAGGGGAGGCACATCGTGGCGCGCGTACAACGCTACGAGCTGGGCGATCCAGACATCGACCTGTCACCCGCCATCCCGCCGGACCCTCTCGACCTGCGTGTCTCCTTGGCCTCGATCATCCACGAGGCCGACAGTCTCACCAGGCGGCTGACCGTCATGGCCGCTGTCGACTTCCCCGTGAACGACGTGTCGATGTTCCTCGTCGTCAACCAGCTCAGTTATCGAGGGGCGATGCGCCCCAGCGAACTGGCGGAGGCCCTGGGCACAGGACGGGCGAACCTCTCCAAGATCGCCCACCGCCTGGACGAGGCGGGCCTCATCGTACGGGTGCGCGAGCCCTCCGACGAACGCGGCGTACTGCTCGCGCTGACTCCCCGAGGCCGGGAGATCGGAGAGCGGATCATGACGCACGGCCAGCAGTACGTCGACACGATGCTCACCGACTGGAGCGAGGAGGACGTGACCACGCTCAAACATCTCCTCTCCCGCCTGGCCCGCGACGCCATGCGGATGCAGCAGGCGCCACGAAAGCGCATCGAGCCGAACACGTGCTGAACCATCTCCCATACTCACGGGCGGTCGTCAGCCCGCGGCGGCCGTGAGCGCTCCAAGAGCGCTGGCCTGCGTCCGCCAGTCGGTCTGGTTGGGGCTGGTGCCGGCCCAGCGTTGACCGAGGGCGTTGAGGGAGCTGCGGTCCTGCGCCCACAGCGTGTCCGCCTGCTTCTGGATGTAGCCCTGGTAGACGCTGGAACCGGTGGCCTTCGCGAGGTCGGCGAAGTGCCGCATGAAGATGCCCTTGAACTGCTTCTGGTTGTCGTCGCATGACGCCGAGCCGATGTCGCAGGACTCGGTGAGCACTCCGTCCCGGGTCAGCGCCGGGCGGCTGATGGCGGCGTCGGCCAGGGCCCGCGCGGTGGTCAGCAGCGAGCTGTCCCCGGTCGTCTTCCACAGTTCGGTGAAGCCGCCGATGGCCAGTCCTTGGTTGTAACTCCACACGGTGCTGCCGTTGTTGGCGCAGGAGGAGTTCAGTCCGTCGTTCACCAGTCCCGAGGAGTTGATCATCCCACTGGACCTGTACCAGTCGGCGGCCGTCTTCGCCCGCTGGAGCCATCCGGTGTCGCCGGGGATGCGCTGGTGGAGCGCCGTGGTCAGCCAGAGGTGCTGCCCGTTCGTCACGGCGTTCTTGTAGGTGCGTTCCCGATCCCACCACACGCCGCCTCCGCAGGTGCCGGGGTCCCAGTACTGCTGGACGTAGTTGGCGATGATGACAGCCTCATTGAGGTAGCGGGCGTCGCCGGTGTAGTCGTACGCGTCGATCCAGGCGATGGCCCACCAGGCCGAGTCGTCGATGGAACGGCTGATGAAGTGACCCTCGAGCGCGTCCGAGCTGCGCACTCCGGCGGCGAAGACGCCCTTGTTCTGCTCGAAGGTGCGCGCCAGGATCCAGTCGTAGTCGTGCGTGCCGGTGGTCCTGGCGAAGCCGATGAGGGAGCTGAGGGTGGCGGCGGAGTTCCACCAGCTGCTGGGCCACCAGCCGTTGTACGGGTCGTAGGAGTACATGAGCGCGTCTGCCGCGGCGCGCGCCCTCGTCGGCGCGGGCCTGACCCAGGCGGTGCAGCTGCCCTCCTGGTGGGAGGCCTCCCGGCCGCAGGCGCGAACCGCGCCGCCGTAGAGGAGGCCGCGCGGATCGCGGGTGGCGTACATGGCGGTACGGGTGCTGGTGGCTCCGGACGGGGTGCTGGTACGGCCGAGCGATGAGCCGTCCGGCCAGGTCGAACCGCCGTCCCAGGAGCGGTCGAGCCAGATCTCGTCGCCGCTGCCGCCGGATTCGATGCTCGCCCAGGCCATGGAGTTCTTCTGGTCCATGTGCAGCCGGATCGTGCGGCCGTAGAGGGTCTTGGTCGGCACCGGCTGGTCGTCCCCGGCCGCCTGACCGGCGTTGGTGCCGTCGCAGAGCGTGTCGCAGACAGTGGGGTAGACCCAGTCCGTACAGCCGACGGCGGCGGCGTCGCCGCAGGCCCGGACCAGGCCGCGTCGGTGGTTGCGAGGATCGGTGATGTTGTACATCAGCGTCCTGGTGCCGGTCCAGGTTCCCGGGATGCTCGCCTTGCCCAGCAGTCCCTCCCAGGTGGCACCGCGGTCCCAGGAGCGGTCCAGCCACACCGAGTCGCCCGTCACGCCGTCGTCGATGCTGGCCCACGCCATGTCGTCCGCGTCGGAGACGTGCAGTGCGAGGCGGCGGCCGTTGAGGTTCTTGGCCGGTACCGGAAAGCTCTCCTGCCGAGCCAGCGAGGGGTCCCGCGTGTCACAGGCCAGTACGCACACCGGGGTGGCGGCGGCCGCGGGCGTCGCGGCCGGGACCAGTGCCGCACACGCGAGAGCGGCCGTCAGCAAGAAGGTGAGGAGTGATCTGACAACGTTGTCGGCGCTGCGTGAAGACACCGGAGCTCGCCTCGATTTCACGGTGGGGGATGCCGCCACGCGGGCGGGAATCGGGCACTTGTCCATCTGTTTTCGACCGCAGTGAAACCGGGTTGGCAGGGCTTGTCAATAGTTTCGGAAGGAACGTTTTAAGAGCGGTCCGCGGTGGCGGCGACGGGTTGACACGCTGTTTTCACACGTCCATCATTCGGTGGGAACTTATCTTGTAACAAACTTTCCGATTGACTGTCGGGGTTTCATGATCGTTTATTAAAACGATCAAATGGCCCCCGGTCCCAGGAGGTTTCCGTGCGTCGGCACCACTTACCCAGCCTCGCTTTGCTCGCCGCTCTGCTGACAGCAAGTCCGGTGCCGTCCGCCGCCGCGGCGGCCTCGACCGGCTCGGCGGCCGTTGACCCCCTGAGCTACTCGCCGACCTCCCGCACCCTCAAGCCGACTGCCGTGTACTCCACATCCGGCAGCGTCGCGAACCCGCAGAACGTCCTCAGCGGACTACCTACGCGGATCTCCGGCGCGCAGTCGGCCATCACCCTCGACTTCGGCAAAGAAGTCGCCGGCCTGACAACGTTGTCTTTCGGCGACACCAGCAGCGGCCAACGGGTCGGCCTCGCCTTCAGCGAGTCGTCCCTGTACGTGGGCACCAACAGCGACCGGAGCAGCGGCCGCGACAGCGAGGACGGAGCGCTCCACGCCACGGCCTCCACCAACGGCACCTACACCATGCCCACCGCGCAACAGCGGGGCGGCTTCCGCTATCTCACCGTCTTCCTCGACACCTCGGGCTGGGTGGA
This sequence comes from Nonomuraea sp. NEAU-A123, assembly GCF_018603905.1. Taxonomy (GTDB): domain Bacteria; phylum Actinomycetota; class Actinomycetes; order Streptosporangiales; family Streptosporangiaceae; genus Nonomuraea. The sequence goes on along the minus strand of NZ_JAHFZZ010000017.1, from coordinate 178,694 downwards.
CCTCAAGGGCGTCAGCCTCGCCTTCACCGCGGCTCCGGGAAAGGCCAACCCGGCCGACTACGCCAACTACTTCCACTCCAACGACGACCTGCTCAACCGCATCTGGTACGCCGGGGCGTACACAGTGCAGCTCAACACGATCGCCTCCAACCAGGGCCGCGCCTGGCCCCCACCGGCCACGCAGTGGGACAACGGCGCCACCGTCGGCGTGGGCGACTCCGTCCTGGTCGACGGGGCCAAGCGGGACCGGACGGTGTGGCCCGGCGACCTGGGCATCGCCGTACCCACGCAGTACGCCTACTCGGGTGACCTCACCTCGACGCGCAACGCGCTCAGCACGATGTACGGCGTGCAGTCCGCCGAGGGGGAGATCCCCTGGTCCGGACCGCCGTTCAACCTCACCGGGTCGGACACCTACCACCTGTGGACACTCCTTGGCACGGCGACGTACTACACGTACTCGGCCGACCGGGCCTGGCTGGACTCCCAATGGGCCAACTACAAGCGGGGAATGGCCTTCATCATCGCCAAGATCGGCGGCACCGGTCTCCTCAACGTGACCCGCACCCAGGACTGGGCCCGCGTCGGCCAGGGCGGCGAGAACATCTCCGCCAACGCGCTGCTGTACGCCACGCTCAAGGGCGGCGCCACCCTGGCCTCGGTCAAGGGTGAGAGCGCGCTCGCCACGAACTGGGCCAACAGGGCGACCGCCCTCAAGAGCGCGGCCAACTCCCGACTGTGGGACGTCTCGCAGGGCCTGTACAGGGACAACCCGACCAGCGGCCTGTACCCGCAGGACGGCAACTCGCTCGCGGTCTGGTACGGGCTCACCGACTCCACCGCGAAGTCGCGGACCATCGTCAGCCGACTCGCGACCCGTTGGGGCATCTACGGCCCCACCACCCCCGAGTGGGGCGGCAACGTCTCGCCCTTCGCCGGCGGGATGGAGCTGAACGCCCACTTCGCCGCCAACGACGACCACACCGGCCTAGCGCAGATCCGCCGTACCTGGGGCCACATGCTCAACAGCGACATCGGCACCAAGAGCACCTTCTGGGAGGGCATCAGGGCCGACGGCGGCCACGCCTACGGGGGTTCGTTCATGAGCCTGGCCCATGGCTGGTCCACCGCGCCCACCTCCACGCTCACCTTCGACGTGCTCGGCACCGCACCGGAGTCGGCGACCGGCGCGTACCGCTTCGTTCCGCACCCCGGCGACCTGACCAGCACCGAGGGCCGCATCACCCTGCCCCAGGGTGCCGTCAACGCCTCTTGGTCCCGCGTCCCCGCCGCCGGCACGTACACGGCGCACCTCACCAGCCCGGCCGGCACCACCGGCCGTATCGGCGTCCCGAAGTTCGGCGGCGGCAACATCTCGGTGTCCGTGAACGGCAACGTCGTCTGGAGCAACGGGACCTTCACCCCCACCCCGGGAGTCACCGGCGCGAGCCAGGACGACACCTACGTCTACCTCACCGGCGTCGCTCCGGGCAGCTACACCGTGAACGCCACCGGACTGGGCAATCCTCAAGCGCCCGCCGAGCCGGGTACGGGCGCCCTGCGCGCGGGCTACACCCGGTGCGCGGGCGAGGGCGGCACGTGCTCCTTCAGCGGTACCCGTTCGGTGGCCTACGGGGCAAGGGCCTACACGTACAAGACGGCGACCGGCAGCACTGCCTGCACCAACGCCTCCTTCGGTGGCGACCCGGCGTCGAATCTGGTCAAATCCTGCTACGTCGCCGACGCGGGCGGCCCGCCCGGATACACCGTCTGCGCAGCCGAGGGCGGCACCTGCGCCGTGCCCGGCTACAACCGTGACGTCGCCTACGGCGCCAACGGCAACTTCGCGCACCAGGTCACCAAGGGCTCCGTCCCCTGCACCAACGCCCACTTCGGCGATCCCATCGACGGAGTCGCCAAGTCCTGCTATCTGCCGCCCGACGGAGGGCCGCCCGGCGGCTGGACCAAGTGCGCGTCCCAGAACGGCACTTGCCCGGCCGCCGCGGGACAGCCGGTGATGTACGGCGCCTTCGGCGCGTTCACCACGATCACCGCCACCGGCGACACCCCGTGTACCGACGCCACGTTCGGCGACCCGATTCCCGGCGAGTCGAAGGGCTGCTACACCGCCACCGGCGGCCCGGCCGGCTACGCCACGGCCTGCTCGGACGAGAACGGGACATGCGCCTTCGGCGGACAGCAGACCGTCGCCTACGGCGCACGGGGCAGCTTCGTGTACAAGTCGTTCACCGGCGGCACCGGCTGTACGACGGCGGCGTTCGGCACCGATCCGCTGCCAGGCGTACGGAAGGGCTGCTTCCTCACCTCCTGAGGAGCGCAGGGTCCGGACCCTAGGTGGTGGTCAGGCGACGGACCGCCTCCACGACGGTGGCCCGTTGGGCGGCGGCGTCCGCGTACGTGGGCTTGGCCAGCGCGCCGTACCTGCTCGGCCAGGCCTGCACGTGCCGCGTGTGGACGGAGGCGGCCCTGGAGCGCGGCGACTCGGTGGCCGCGACCGCCCGTGACCTGAACGCGCTCGCGCCCCTCGTCGAAGCATGGGGGACGCCGTCCTGCCGATCGAACTGGACGTCACCGACCGCGACGCCGCGTTCGACAGGGCAAGGAACAGCAGGCCACACGCGGCGATCGTCGCGCCGTAGATGGATGTGGCCAGGGCGCTGTCGTTGTAGCGGCTGAGGAGTTTGGTCGGGAACGGCAGGGCCGCGATCACCGCGAGCAGCGCCAGATCGATCTGGATGGTCCGGCGGTCCAGGACCTCGACCATGCTGAGCAGGCGATGGTTGGAGATCCAGAGCACGGCGATGCGGATGAGGGCCACCCGCGCTCACCCCGTCTGTCGTCGCTTGTACGGCACTCAACAGCGTGAGTTCGTGGAATTTCTCTCAGTCCAGAACTGTTCCTCAAATCGACTGTTTAATATTCAACCAGATTTGGAGGAGCCCATGCCCGCCATCACCGCCAACACGCTGACGCTGCCCCGCGTCGTCGTGGCCGATCCCGCCGCCGCCGTTCAGCGCCCGGTCCGGTCGGTGACCACCGCGCCCAGCGACTTCGAGGGCGAGGGTTTCCCTGTACGGCGAGCCTTCGCCGGGGTCTCCTTCGCCGACCTGGACCCGTTCATCCACATGGACCAGATGGGCGAGGTCGAGTACGCGCCCGGCGAGCCCAAGGGCACCCCCTGGCACCCGCACCGCGGCTTCGAGACCGTCACCTACATCATCGACGGGATCTTCGACCACCAGGACTCCAACGGCGGCGGCGGCACGATCACCGACGGCGACACCCAGTGGATGACCGCCGGCTCCGGGCTGCTGCACATCGAGAAGCCGCCCGAGCACCTGGTGGTGTCCGGCGGGCTGTTCCACGGCATCCAGCTGTGGGTCAACCTGCCGCGAGCGGACAAGTTCCACCCGCCGCGCTACCAGGACATCCGCGGCGGCCAGGCAAAACTGCTCGCCTCGGCCGACGGCGGCACGCTGCTGCGGGTGATCGCCGGCGAGCTGGACGGCCACGAGGGGCCCGGGGTCACGTTCACCCCGATCACGATGGTGCACGCCACCCTCAGCCCGGGCGCGACGCTGAATCTGCCGTGGAACCCCGGCTACAACGCGCTGGCCTACGTGCTGGCCGGCCAGGGTACGGCAGGCACCCGGCATGCGCCGATCCGCAAGGGGCAACTGGCCGCATTCGGGCCCGGCGGGGCGCTCACGCTGGCCGCGGACCAGCGCCAGCCGCAGGCCGAGCCGAACCTGGAGGTGCTGCTGCTCGGCGGGCAGCCGATCCGCGAGCCCGTCGTGCACTACGGCCCCTTCGTGATGAACACCCGCGCCGAGATCCTGCAAGCGATGGAGGACTACCAGGCCGGCCGCCTGGGCGTCGTCCCCGCCGCCCGGATGCCGCACACCGACGGAAAGGAGCGGCCATGACCGTGAGCCTGGCCGAGGAGTTCGCCCGCGGCCGGATGTACTTCGAGCTGAAGGATTACATCGGCGCCGCCCGCATCCTGGCGCCGTTGGTCGCCGCCGAGCCGGGCAACGTGGCGGCCCGGCTGCTGCTGGCCCGCGCCTACTACCACTCCGCCCAGCTCGGCCGGGCCGAGGCGGAGCTGCGGGCCGTCGTCGAGCTGGCTCCCACCGAGGAGTACGCCCACCTGCTGCTGGGCCGTACCCTCCAGCGGGCCAACCGGCACGCCGAGGCGGCGACCTACCTGCGGTTGCACGCCGCCATGACCGGATGATCGACGGCGTCCCTGGCCGGCGCGGCCGTCCTGGGACGCTCATACAAGCCGCAGCTCACCGCTGGGCAGCCGTCCCTGGCGAGGCGTTTGATCGCGGCGGGCACCGCAAGGGTGAGCCCCGGGGGCTGGTGTGCTCCCGGGGCTGATCGGATATGTCGTGGCTACCGCTTGCTGCACAGTGCGGTGTCCATGGCGTCGATCACGTGCTGCATGGTGTCCCGGGTGGCGGGCAGGGCCGTGACGGCGACGGTGGCGGCCCGGCCGCCCTCGGTCACCCCGTTGCGGGTCTCGTAGCCGTCGATGTCGCCGCCGTGGCCCCACGCGACGCCGCCGCAGGTCAGCGGCATCTTCACCAGGCCGAGCCCGTACTCCCAGCCGGCCGGCATCCCGGTGGCCTTCACCGTGTGCTTCATGGCCGCCAGTTGCGCCGGCTTGAGCAGCTTGCCATCCACCAGCGCACTCATGAAACGGTTGAGGTCGCTGGGGGTGGCGATCAGCTGCCCGGCCGCCCACGCCCGCGACGGGTCCTGGTCGGTGATGTCGACCAGCTTGCCGCCAGGCTTCTCCGAGCCGTACCCCTGAGGGTGACGCCCGCGGATCGTCGCGTCCCCCTTGGCCGGCCAGTATGTGTGGCGCAGCCCGATCGGCTTGATGATCCGGTCAGTGATCGCCTCAGCCAGCGGACGGCCGGTGACCTTCTCGATCAGCAGACCGGCCAGCACGTAGTTGGTGTTGCTGTACTCCCAGCTCGTGCCCGGCGCGAACGACGCCTCGCGCGCGAAGGCCAGCTTCAGCAGGTCCTGGGGCGAGTAGGAGGCGTTACGGGCGGAGAAGACGCCCGGCAGATACCGGACGTACTCCGGCAGGCCACTGGTGTGCTGAAGCAACTGCCGCACCGTGATCTTGCCGCCATCTATGCCCTTGCCGCGTACCACCTTCGGCAGGTACGTCTCGATCGGTTCGTCCAGACTCACCTTGCCCTCTCCGACGAGCTGGAGCACGGTGACGGAGGTGAACATCTTGGTGTTGCTGGCGACGCGCACCTGACCGTCGACCGGGACCTTCGCCTTGGTCGTCAGATCCGCGACCCCGGCGGTGTAGTGGCGCGTCCGGCCCTTTCGGTCCTGTACCGCGGCCAGCGCCGCCGGGAACGTGTCCTTCGCCACCAGTTCGTCCAAACTCTTCTGCACGGCGTCGGGCCTGTGGTTGCGCTTCAGCTCGTCACGAATCTCGGCCAGCTCGGCGGACAGGCCCTCGTCCGGGCTCTGGCGTACGACGTTCGTGGTGCGGTCAAGGCTGGTGGCCGCGGCGGCCGGCGTCCCTGCCACGACCAGCCCCGTCAGCACCGCCGCTGCCAGAACCCGCACGCGCCGGGTGGACTTCGACTCGGAAGAGGTACGTGACATGGGGAAACGCTCCTGATTTCTTGGTGAGGGGCTGTCCGCTCCGGACATCACCAAGCATGTCGATGGACGGTATCCCTCATCGATCCCGTGCACTGGAGCGCTCAGGTATAGCCAGCGCTACCTCTGGGGAACGACTGGTAGTAGATGGATCACCGGCTTTGACGATGGGCTTGGCTAGCCGTAGATCTGATGACACACCTGGTTGCGTAGGCGGAACGCGGGGCGGGAAGGCGGGAACAACTCATCGCACTTCCCGGCGATCAGCGCTGCCACTCCCTTCTTGCTGCTGTCATCGGGACCGATGCGCTTGGGCTTTCTAGCACGATCAACAAGGGTCGTTGTCTTTGTGCGCGGTGCCGCCGGGACGCTCTCACGCCGCTGCCGCGGCACAGCCGAAACCGCTGATCGATGAAGGCTTCCCGACGATGTCCACACCTTGGGACTTGAGCTGGGCGTCGCCGGGGGTGGCGTCCGGGGCGTGGATGTGGGCGGTGAGGTGGCCACCGAGCGTGCAGCAATGCTCAGGCGAGGCGTCGGCATCGAGGCGGCCCTCGTACGGGGCGAGGCGCTGTCAGTGCCCCACACGCTCGACCAGATGCCGGCAGCTACGCAGGCTAGGACGCCATGGATGAGCGCCAGCCGGGTCAGGCGGTCCCAGCTTTGAAAGGATGTTCGCTCTGGTGGGGCTGGAAGGGAGTACTTTCGCCAGTCGAGGGAGTCGGATGCGGCGACGAGCCGGGGCCGGTCGCGGAGCGGCAGGCCGTACGGTGGCCGTCTCAGCGGGCGCGGCTCGCTGGGAGACGGGGCGGGGCTGTCGTGGTCATCGTGCATGGTCCTCCTCTCTCACTACCCGTTCATGCCAGAGTGACGCAGCGTGGCGATGCCTGGCAGGAACGACGCGGCATGCCAATGCGGAAGTGGCCCCGGCCACCCCGAGGCCGAAGGTGGAAAAGCGTCAGCTAAATCGTCGATCTTCGGCTGGCGCAAGCTTCCGGAGTTTCCCGAGGCGGACGCTCATGACGAGCCCAGACCAGACACCCGCACGGCTTCGCCTGGACGCCGCCCTGGCGGACTTGGCCGTCACCTTTCGCGGGATGACCGCCCGCCCCGACGAGCACAACTGCCCGTGTCACTGGGGCAGCGCCGAAAACCTCGCCCTGCTCAAGGTGCCGGACGTGGAGCTGTACCCCGACCTGCTACGGCGCGCCTAGCAGCCCACGGACTGGGACGATCACCCATCGGTACTGCGCCGCATTCTGCCCCAGCTCGCATCCGACCTGGTCAATTGCGGGATGCCAGGGGCCGGAACGCCCGAGTTCAGCCAGAGCGAGATGAAAGATCGAACGGTAGCCTGTGCTTCAGCGGCGACCTGCCAAACCGCAACCGGATCGACGAGCAGAGCAATCTCCTTCCTCCCTCGGGAGAAGGTTTCAGGGCGGCTACGGCCGCCCGTTGAACCGTTTCGCCAATGCGTCCTCTCGCATACTAGGAATTGGTCATGCGGAAATCTGCCTTAGCACCCCTGGCGATCGCAGGAATGCTGATCATCGTGGTCGCGGCCGCGATTGCCACTGTCGTGCTCGTCCTACCAGGGCCGTCTGGCGAAACCCGCCCAGCGACCACCCCGGCACCTGCCGCGTCCCAGCAAGTCATCGACGAGGACGAAGAAGACGGGGAACGGGTAGCTCCCGGGACCGCATGGTCGCTGCAGCTCGACGGGGAGACACGCGAGAGCCTCGTTGACGCCGCTCGTGAAGCAGGTACGCCCGCAGCGCTGACGGTGGCTGCGAGCGGGACCGTTTACTACGGCGCCGTATATGGGCAGACCGAAGCCGACGATGTTTTCTATGCCATCGCCATTGTCGACAGGATCCATTTCTGGAGCAAACATGGCGGCAACGCATGGCGCTATGGGGGCGACTTCGAAACGGCGGGCTGTATAGCCCCGGTACCGCTCCGGCTGTACACCGCATGGGGCTTGAGTCTTTCGACGGAGCGGCCGGCCGGCCAACCGCCTTGTCCTAACCGACAATAGACAGGTCCATACCTCTCTCCATTCCGCATTGAGGTCACTCCATCACCTGTCGTGGCAGACAATATGACCGGTCCCGCGCTCTGCGGTTCACTCGATGACGGTGTACTGTACTACGTCGAAAGCAACCCGGCGATGAGCCGGATGAGCCTACGCACCCTGGAACGCATCCTGGCGGACAAATCGCTCGCCCGACATCATTGCCACGATGCGTGAGGGCGACGAGCCACAACCGGATTCGGGTGAGACTAGGGCACGCTTAATGGTGTGATGGCGATTCATTCCCGCTCTCGCGCAGCACCGCACGCACTCCGGGCTCGACGGCGGCGCGGAAAGCGGCGTCCAACTCGGCGGGCGAGGCCGTGGTCTCACCCTCCAGCCACGCCCGCAGCAGCCCCATGAATGCACCCACCACGCAGACCACCAGCAACTCGAGCGTCGCCGAGGGCCGCGCCCCCGCGCCCAGCAGCTCGTCCCGCACGACGGCGGCGAGCAACTGCTCCCCCCGCGCGTGCACCGGCCCGCCACCGCGCCGCCCCAGCAGTGCCCGCACCAACCGCTCCTGCTCGCGCACATGCTCGAACATCGGCAGGCTGAACGCCAGCAGCCGGTCCGATCCGCCGTCGGCCGGCGAGCGATGCAGGACGGTGAGCTCGTCGAGGTTGCTGAGCAGCACGTCCTGCTTGTCGGTGAAGTGCGAGTAGAAGGTGGAGCGGCCCACGTCCGCCCGGTCGATGATGTCGGTGACGGTCACCGCGTCATAGCCCTTGTCCAGGATCAGCGTCACGAGCGCCTCCTGGATCAATCTGCGCGTGCGCCGCACCCGCCGGTCTCCGGACACTTTCCCGCTCCCTGTTCGGTACGGCACAACACGACCGATCTGCTCGTTGACCCGCCCTCAGTATGAACGCATCATTCATAACCGAACACTCTGTTCGGCACTACTTGGGAGGCGACGCCATGGGACTGGGAAAGCTCCTGCACCAACACACCGAGCACGCCGACGCCGGCGGCGTCCTCAACCGGCCGCGCGCATATGAGCTCTTCGGCGCGATCGCGTTCCTCGGCGGCCGCCGGGCCGCCTTCACGCGCGTAGCCGCAGCGGCCCGGCCACGCGCCGGCGATCAGGTCTTGGACGTCGGCTGCGGCACCGGCTACCTGAGCCGCATCCTTGCCCCGGTGGTCACGCCCAGCGGTCACGTCACCGGTCTCGACCCGGCGCCGGAGATGATCGACTACGCCACCCGGAACGCCCCAGGCAACTGCACCTACGTGCATGGCGAAGGGCAGCGCCTGCCCTTCCCGGACGGCTCGTTCGACCTGGTGATCTCCAGCCTCGCCGTGCACCACATACCCGTCGAGGCACGCCCGCAGGCCCTGCGGCAGATGGTGCGCGTGCTGCGGCCGGGCGGACGGCTGCTCATCGCCGAGTTCCGCCCGCCGGCCAACCGCCTGGCCCGGCACGTCATCGGCGCGCTGTCCGGTCCGGCCATGCGACACGACCCCCGCGACCTGCTCGGCACCATGATCCCGGACGCCGGTTTCACCGTGGAGTCCGAAGGCGACCTGCCCTACCTGCTGTACTACGTCCGTGCCAGGCGGCCGTAGACCACCGGTCGCCCTTCCCCGGCCGTCTCAGGACCAGGTGACCGGCAGCGAATGCACGCCGAAAATAAGCATCTCGTTGCGTACGGGCACCTTCTCGGCGGGCACCGCCAGGCGCAGATCCGGCAGACGGGAGATCAGTTCGCCCAGCCCTATCCGCATCTCGATCCGGGCCAGCTGCTGACCCAGGCACTGGTGAACCCCATGCCCGAAGGCCAGGTGCGGAGTGCGCGAGCGGTGCAGGTCGAGCGCGTCGGGATCGGGCCAGTGTCGCGGGTCCCGGTTGACCTCCGGCGTGGCGATCACGACGGTCGCGCCGGCCGGGATGTCCACACCGCCCAGCGTCACCGGCTCCGTGGTGACCCGGCTGACCCCGAGCTGGATGATCGACAGGAACCGCAGCAGCTCCTCCACCGTGTTGTCGATCAGGTCCGGATCGGCACGCAGCGCCGCGAGCTGGTCAGGATGCTCCAGCAGCGCGAACGTACCCAGACCCAGCATGTTCGCCGTGGTCTCATGGCCAGCGTTGAGCAGGATGAGTGCGACATCGACCAACTGCGCGTCCGTCAGGGGCGGGTCGGCGTCGTGGATGAGCCCGGACAGTAGGTCATCGGTGGGGTTCGAGCGCTTGTCGGCCACCAGCCGCCGCATGAACGCATACAGCCCGGCGCGCGCCATGGCCTGCTCCTGCGGGGTCGAGTTCGCGTTCAGCCCGACCGACGTACGCTCCTGGAACTCCGCACGGTCGGCGTAGTCCACGCCCAGCAACTCGCAGATGACCAGCGACGGCAGCGGCAACGCGAACGCGGGCACCAGATCGGCCTCCGTGCCCGCCGCCTTCATCGCCTCGATGTGCTCGACCGCGATCTCCGTCACCCGCGACTCCAGCTCGCGCATCCGCCGCACCGTGAACTGTCCCGTCAGCAACCGCCGCAACCGGGTGTGCTCCGGTGGGTCCATGAAGACGAAGATGCCGTCCTCCCGCTCCACCACCTCCGCCTTCGACGGCTCCGCCGCCTCCATCGCGGCCACCTCGTGCGGCTGCAGCTTCGTCGCGTCGCGATGGCGCATCTTGTCGGCGCTGAAACGCGCGTCCGACAGGACCGTACGGGCCTCTTCGAACCCCGTCACCAGCCACGCCCGCGCGCCATTGAGCAGATCCAACGGCCGGACCGCGCCCTCTCCCCGCAGACCCGGTGGCGGATCGAACGGGCAGCGCCCCCGCTCCACCATGTCCGCTGGCAGGATCTGCCGCATCGCCGTGGGGCTCGCGCTCGGAGACTCCTTGATCAAGCTGTCGTCGGCCATCAGCACGTCCTGTTCTCGAAGGGGTTTTAGAGTACGGGGCTGTATCTAACGGTGGACACCGTAAGTCACCGCGATAAGATACGCAAGTGAATCGTAAGCACGAGCGGATCGCGGGTGAGCGCGGGACGATTGGGGCGCAGACGGCGAAACGTCGTGCCGACGGCGGCACGACCCGCGACAGCGGCGCATCCCGTCGACGCGGGCCCAGACTCGAGGACGCGATCCTCGACGCCGCGTGGGACGTGCTGGTCGAGCACGGATATCACGGCTTCACCTACGAAGCGGTCGCCACCCGCGTCGGCACGAGTCGTCCTGTGCTCTACCGGCGCTGGCCGCAGCGCGACGACCTACTGCTGGCCACTCTCACCAAGTTCTGGCAGCCGATCGCGGTGCCCGACACCGGCAGCCTCCGCGATGACGCGATCGGCTTCCTGCACAACGCCGACGCCGACCGCGCAGGCATGATCACGTTGATGAGCGTGCAGTTGGCGGACTACTTCCGCGACACCGGTACCAGCCTCAGCGAGCTACGCGACACCCTCCTACCGCCGGGCCAGGCGACCGCCTTCGAGACAATCGTCGCCCGCGCGGTCGAGCGCGGCGAGCTGCCCGACGTGCCGCGTTCGTCCCGCGTGGTGAACCTGCCGTTGGACCTGTTTCGCCACGACATGTTCATAACGATGCGCTCGGTGTCGGACGAGTCGATCGTCGAGATCGTGGACGAGGTGTGGCTGCCGCTACTGGGGGTGCCTGGGGCCCCGTCCGCGTCGTCGGCTCCGGCCCCACCGGCCTGACCCTCGCCTGCGACCAGGCCCGCCGGGTGTCGCCGCTCGCGACCTGACCCGCTACCGACGCAGCCTGGTCCGCGAACGCACCCGCGAAAAGCAGCGCGTGGAGAAACCACTGGAAGACACGCAGATCAAACTGTCCAGCATGATCAGCGACATCTTCGGCCGCGAGATGCTGCAGGCGCTGATCGACGGCCGACGTGACCTCAAGACGCTGGCCCAGATGGCCCGCCTTGCTGGCGGTGTCGCCGCTGTCGACTGCCTGGCGATAGCAGGCTTCGGCCTCCTCGGAGCGGCCCTGCTCGAAGAGGAGGAAGCCGAGGTTCAGCATGGCGTGGGAGTGTCGGCGTCGGCGGCTACGCGGTACCACTCCGCCGCCTCGTCAGTGTCGCCGCATTCATAGGCCAACACGCCGAGTTCGTGCGCCGAATCGACGTGCCCTGCTTTGGCTGCTCTGCGGAACCGGTTCGCGCCTTCCTCGACGTTGCCCCCAGGTAGGTCAGCCCACGCAGCCAGAACATGGCGTCGGTGTGGCCACTTTTGGCGGCCTGGCGATACCAGTGCATGGCGTCCTCGCGGCGATTTTCCAGCCGACGGGCGGTGGCTGTGGGTAGGTGTCGTCAGCGGAGGGCCGAGGGCGCTCATGGCGGCCGTTGCCGGCCCTGGATCGACGGCGGCACAATGGAACAGCACTCGAGGCTCCTGGTTGCGACGGTGTGGATTGTGGTGATCAACCCGTCTACCAGGAGCTTCCTCGCGTCACCGGCAGAACACCAGCGCAGCACTTAGCCGGGCCCTGAGGGACGTGGACCTGCTGTCGGGGAAGTCGACGAGGAGGGAAAGGGCCTCCCTGCGGTACCGGTTGGCCTCGTCCTGGGCTGCGGGCGTTCTGAGTGCCTCGGCGAGGTACCCAAGACTCCTGGCGCGCTTCGGTGGTGAGGCCTACGCCGAAGACGCACCTCGCGAACACGAGGAGCAGGACGAACGGTAGTCCCATGTGGGCGTGACTGAGGAGCCGGTACGGGCGAGAGCCACGACAAGGCGGACTCAGGCACTGGCATCCTGAGGACGGGGCCACTTCCACGCATACCGGATAATGAGCAACATACACACGACTTCCACAGTCGCAAAGAACGCGTAGTGGAGATTCGCCGTCCCGCCGCCGATCGTGAACACAATGGTTACGCGCCGGTGCCAGCGGGTTCCTGCTCAAGGACACCCGGCCCACCGAGATCCTGCGTGCGATATCCCGCGTCGCGGCCGGCGACCCGATCCTGTCGCCGGCGATCACCCGCCGGCTCATCGCCCATGTCGGCACCACCGGTGCGGACGCCCGGCAGCGCAACGCCCGGACCCAGCTGGCCAGGCTCAGCGAACGGGAACGGGAGGTCGCCGTGGCAGTGGGCCGGGGCAGGTCCAACGCGCAGATCAGCGACGAGCTGTTCATGAGCGTGGCCACCGTCAAAGCCCACGTGTCGTCGATACTCGCCAAGCTCGCCCTCAACAACCGCACCCAGATCGCGCTGCTCGCCCACGACGCCGGACCGACCATCTGACCGTCGACTGGAGAGCCCCGAGGCCGGCCCAGACGACGTCTCTCTTTCGCCTGGCAGTGGGCCCTTCATGGGCGCCGATGACGATGCGTTCAGGCACTGGCCTCGGCCTCGCGAGGACGGGCGTCCTCGGCGGTGCGCAGGTGGCGTACGGGCGACAGCAGCACCCACACGGGTGCCAGCGCGAGCCCGATGCCTCCCGCCAGCAGTGCCGGGCGCAGGCCGATCAGGTCGCCCAGCAGGCCGCCGGCCAGGGCTCCAAGCGGGAGCACGCCGAACGACAGCGTGCGGTAGGCGGCGTTGGCCCGCCCGACCACGGCGGCGGGCACGGCGACCTGCCGCAGCGTGACCGCCTGTGAGGCCGACACCGCGATGCCGAACCCCTCCACGAAGTAGGCGACGGCCAGCACGATCGGGCTGGCCGGGCCGGTCGCCAGGGGGATGGCGATGAGCGGCGTGGAAGCGACCACCATGGTCGCGATGAGTGCGGGGCCGAAGCCGAGCCTGCGCACCAACGGCTGTGCGGCAAGTGCGCCCAGCACGGCGCCCGCCGCTGCCGCCGAGGCGATGGCGCCGATGATTCCGGCGGACAGCCCCAGGTCGTGCACGGCGTACAGGACGTAGAGGGCGGCGATGAACTGGCCGAAGAAGTTGAACGTGGCCGCCTCCAGGGCGACGGGCCGGACGTGGCGGTTGCCGAAGGTCGCGCGCAGCCCTTCGGCGATCTCCTGCCGGATCCGCCGGCGGCCGCCGGGCTCCGGGATCGGCTCGCGGTGCCGGATGCGGACCAGGAACAGCGCCGAGAGCAGGAAGGACAGCGCGTCGAAGACGAGCGCGACGGGCGCGCTGAACACCTGGATCAGCAGACCGCCCAGCCCCGGCCCGGCCAGTTGGGCGAGCGAGGCGCTGAACTGCAGGCGGCTGTTGGCCCGCATCAGATTCTGGCCTGGCACGAGCGTGGGCACGTAGGCGTGGTAGGCGGTGTCGAACAGCACGGTCAGCGCCCCGCTCACCAGGACGATCAGGTAGAGGCCCTCGATCCCCAACGCCCCGGCCAGGGCGGTGACCGGGATCAGGCCGATCGCGACCGCTCGCCCCAGGTCGGCTCCGAGGAGCAGCGGCCGGCGACGGCTGCGGTCGATCCACACGCCCGCGAGCAGGGTGAGCAGGAGAGCGGGTAGGTAGCCGGCGGCGTTCAGCAAGCCCATCTGAGCGGGGCCGGCGTCAAACAGCGCGACGGCGGTCAGCGGCAGCGCCACGGTGGTGATCTGGGATCCCACCTGGGAGATGGACTGCGCGGCCCACAGCGATCCGAAATCGCGATCTTCTACCCTCTTAAGGAGTATCACGGGGTTAGAAATAAGCCTTCTAACCCCTTGTGTCAACTCTTATAGTTAGAGCATGCCGTTCATGTTCGTCGGGGGTTCGCTTCCGCTCGACTTCGCCAACACGGTCAGCTGGCACACCGGGCCGGAGCCGTACGACCATCTGCAGACCCCTCAGGACCTCGCGGACTGGGCGGAGCAGGCGGGAATCCCGGTGCCCGCCGGCACGCAGGCCACACTGGCCGCGGCCCGGGAACTACGCGAGATGCTGTTCCGCTCCTTCCTGGCCGCCATGAATGAGCACTCCCCCGACCCCGGGGACCTGGACACGGTCAACGCGCACCTGCGGATGGCGATGAGTCATGCGCGGCTGACCCCCGACCTGGCGTGGGGCTGGGACGACGAGGGCTCTCCCGACCTGGTGGTGTGGACGATCGCCCGGCAGGGCACCGAACTGCTCGCCTCGCCCGATCTGCGGTCGGTGTCCATCTGTCAGGCCGACAACTGCGGCTGGCTCTTCCTCGACCGTCGCCATCTGCGCCACTGGTGCACGAAGGAGGGCTGCGGCAACCGGGCCAAGGCAGCCAGACACTACCAGCGGGTCAAGGCACGGAGGATTTCACCGAGACAGAGGTAATGACCTCTCGTCTCTTGCCGCCTCCAGCCGGACCACAACGTGTACATCGGCATCGACGAGCTCGACAAGATCGGATCAGGAGAGCGTCGTCGGACTCACCGAGCCATCCAGACCAGGTCATCCAGCACCGCGGCCAGCGCCGCCGGGAACCCGTCCTTCGCCACCAACGCGTCCAGACTCTTCTGCACCGCGTCGGGCCGGTGGTTGCGCTTCAGCTCATCACGCACCTCCGCCAACTCGGCGGGCAGGTCCTCATCCCAAGCCGTCCGGTTCTGCACGACACTCGCGGTCGCCGCCGCCGTCTCCGCCACCACCAGCCCTGTCAGCGCCGTCAGCGCCACCGCCGCCAGAACCCGCACACGCCGGGGAGACTTCGACTCAGAAGAGGTACGCGACATGGGAAACGCTCCAGATTCTTGGTGAGGGGTCGTCCGCTTCGGACATCACCAAGAATGTCGGTGGACGGCGCCCTTGATCGGTCCGTGCACTGGAGCTTCGAGGTAGTGCCAGCCGTACCCCTGGGCAGTAGATGCGGCGCCGTCCGGCGACTCACACGCCCTTGTGACGTACGCCAATTTCCGTGCTCGCCCCCGACCATGGCCCGGCCGATCGCGTTACCGTCCTCGAAATCGGCGGGCTCGGCGGCATGGTCGGGCTAGGGGTGCTGGCCGGGGGCGACACGCTGTGCGACGGGGTCGGCTACGGCGTTGCCGGGCTACCCCCGAAGGTCACGACGAGGCGGCCGTCCGCGGCGAAGGACCAGTGCAGGGCGCCGGTGTAGGAGGAGCATCGGGACCCGTTCGAGCCGGACCAGAACTGGTTCGAGCTGTCGGCGTCGCCAACGATCCGGTCGTTCGTGCCGCTGCTGCTGCGGCATGAGACGTTGTTCCGGAAGACCGAGGTGCCGCCGTCGAACGAGTAGTTGCGCTCGGTGTTGTCGATGCTGACGTTGTCCGATATCGACATCGTGCCGAGGTTCCGGTTGTAGGTGAACCCGTGCTTGCCGTTGTGGTAGGCGATGTTGCGCCGGATGACGTGGTTGACCCCGATGTCCTCACCGCCGAGCTTGTAGCCGTTGCGGTCACCGTTCCCGTTCTGGGTGCCGTTGCTGAGGGTGCCGTTGCCGTACGAGAGGGAGTCCTCGATGGTCACTGGGCCGATGGGGCCCGTATCCGTCTTGGTGTAGAGGTCCCAGCCGTCGTCGATGTTGTTGTGGGAGACGGCGTAGCGGAAGACGTTCCCGGGGCCGGAGGTGAGCTTCGCGGCGAAGCCGTCGGCGTCCTCGCCGTCTGAGTCGGCGTTGTCGTGCGACTCGGCGCTCAGGACGAGGTTGTTGGATGGCCACTGGTCGTGGGGGGTGTCAGAGGCGATCCGGGAGATCTGCAGTCCTGAGTCTCGGTTGAAGCGTGTCACCGTGCGCTCGATGATGTTGTTGCTGCCGCCGACGAAGATGCCGTTGTCACCGGCATGCTCAACGACGATGCCGTACAGGTGCCAGAACGACCCGTTCAGGGCGAGCCCGCGGTTCGCCGAGTCCTCGGTCATGGCCGAGAAGTTCAGTACTGGGGTCTCACCTGGGTAGGCGGACAGGTTCTTGCGGGCGCTGGAGGTGCCGTTGTTGCCTGGCGCGATGGTGACCGTCTGCGCGAGGTTGTAGGTCCCGCCACGCGCGTAGATCGTCCCGCCGGCGGTGATGCGGGTGATCGCCGAAGCGAGTGTGGTGGGGCTCGACTCCGTTCCGGGTGCGCTCGCGCTGCCGTTCGGTGATGCGTACAGGGTGTCGCCCGGGGGCTGTGTGGTGCCTGAGGTGAAGTCGATGTAGTCGATGTTCGGCAGGCCAGTGCTGCCGGTGGGGTTGAACCGGATCGTGTTGCTGCCCGCGTTCACGTTGACGGTCAACGTCTTGGTGACCCAGGTGTCCCATGTACCGGTGCCTTCGAACGACGGCGACTGCGCGGTCGTACCGTTGACGATCAGGCCGGTGGGACGGCTGATGGTCGTGCCGTTGGCGAACCGCACCCCCAGCGTTGCCGTGCCCGCCGCCGAGGCGTTCACCGTGAACTGGGCGTACGCGCCCGCGGCGTTGGTGCCGTTGCAGAAGCCGCTGCCGGAGTAGCCGGCCCAGTTGGAGTCGATCGTGCCGGTGCAGACAGCCGGCGAGGTCTCGGCCTCGTAGCGGGTGGTCGCGGCATTGGCGGCGGATGGTGATAGTCCGACGAGTCCGCTGGCTAACAGGCCGGCGCACGCGATGACGGCTTTTAGGCGCATCTTTCGTCTCCATGGGCTTGGTAAGCGCTTTCCGGTGGACGAGCGAAGCTAAGCACGCACCGCCGAGTACGGAAAGGCACGCGACCACCTGCGCCATGGCAGCTTCACTGGGGGGCGCAAGTTAGCCGAGGTCACAGGCAGGGAGAAGGCCTCATCCTCGTGCTGTGCGGCTGTGCGGCCGTGAAAATTTCAACGAGGACGCGGATTCCCGCGCTAGCCTCGAAGATCATGGCCCCAACGTCGTGCTTTACCGGGCAGGTACACAGACTGCCCGACGCGCCGGAAGCTTGCGGGCCATGATCACTCGCGCCGAAGCAGCTCCCGGCCAAAGTCGTTCCGCCGCCCGCGTGCGCATCAGGCCCGACCGTGGGGCCTGCCCTTGCGCCGCCCGCTTAGGGCATGTCCGCTCGATCAAGCTAAGTTCGATCTTCGGGAATCACCACCGTCGACGCGCTTGGGGGTTACGGTTACGGTCGTCCGATCAGTCGGTGATCGGCTTGCGGTAGCGCACGTACTCGTTCTTGCGCCGGAACCCTACGCCCTCGTACAGGTCGTAGGACCGGTGCGGATTCGCCGTCCCGGTGTACAAGCGGGCGGTTACTGCGCCGTGCTCGCTGAGGCATCGCAACCCAGCCAGCAGCAGGGCCCGCCCAAGTCCTAGACGCCTCGACTCTGCCCGCACGCTGAGTTCTTCGACTTCGCCCACGGTGCGGTCTTGCCGACGGATGGAGCACAGAGCAACGCCGGCCATCTGCTCCCCGTCCCAAGCGGCCCGCCAGCAGGTCGGGTCTGCCGTGGCGAGGAAGCTGTCGAAAGTCCACTTCTGGGTGAAGGCGGCATTCGCATACGAATCAACGACTGTCTTCCATGCCGGGCGGTAACTGCTCGGCTCGACGGCGCCGATGCGGACGCCAGCCGGCAACTGACCGCGGTCGGGCAGCCGTCGGAGATCGGCCAGTTCCAGCTCTACCAGGCTGAAGACACGCCGATAGCCGGTGTCGAGCAGCAACGCCGTCGCTTCCCTTTCGGAGGCCATGGCATTCGCGCCGAACACGGCCGTCTGTGCGGTTCCCTGCTGCCGCACGAGCTGGCGGATACGGCTTTCGGCCCAGGTGAGCATGGCTGAGCCGACGCCCTGGCCGCGATGCTCGGGCAGCAGATAGCCACGGTGCAGGTACAACCACGTCCCGTCCCGCTCCTGCCACCACCTGATGGTCGAGTAGCCGACGACGCCGCCGTCGTGCTCTACCAAGACCTGGTTCTCGGACGGATCGTCCAGCTTGGCACAGGATTCCGCGATCTTGGCTGCTGTCGGGAGCCCTTCCACAACCGACCCGGGGTCGATGCCATCCCGCTCCGCACATCCCAACCGCACAGCCACCATCGCGCCGTGATCTGCGTGGCCCCGGTATGGCCGGAAGACGTAGCCAGGCAGTCGCACCAGCGACGCCAGGCCGCCACCGTTGTTCACGCCCACATCAAAATCCTTCCGTCACGTTGGACCTGCGGTGTCGCAGCGTATGCCGTGCCTATCAGACAGACGCTTCGTGACCGCTGCTCGCCAAAGGATCACGGCCATGCCCGTCACGGGCGTGACCACCACAACGTAGGCCGCAGCGGGGTTCTATGAGCGGGTTGCCTCGTAGCCGGGGATTACGGCCGGGGTGGTCCGGGTTGCCGGGCGCATGATCAGGATCAGTACGGCCAGCCCGGCGAAGATGACCGCGGCGACCACGCCGGTGACGTGCAGGCTGGCGGTGAACGCCTCCCGCGCGGTGTGCAGCAGTTCCGCGCCCTGTCCGGCGGGAAGGTGCCGGCTGGCGGCGACCGCGCCGGCCAGCGAGTCGGACGTGCCGGCCGGCGACGTACCGTCCATCCCGCTGCGATAGACCACCGCGGCCACCACCCCGAACAGCGCGAAGCCCAGCGAACCGCCGAAGTAGTTGCCGGTCTCCGACATCGACGCCGCCGAGCCGGCGCGCTCCGGCGGTACGGACCCGACGACCAGCCCGGTGCCCAGCGCGAACAGCGGGCCGGTGCCCAGCGCCAGTACGGTGATGCCGATCATCACCAGTGGCAGGGCGATCGCGCCGTCGACGTCGACGGCGATCAGCAGCAGGCTGCCCAGCGCCGACCCCACCAGCCCGCCGGCGATCGCGGTCGTCTGCTTGATCCGCCGGGCCAGCGCCGGCGCGGCCATGGTGCCGGCCGCCACGCCCAGGCCCATGGGTGCGAACAGCATCGCCGACACGACCGGCGAGAAGCCCAGGACGCTCTGCAGGTACTGGGTCACCAGCAGGCCCGTACCAGCCATGGCGACCCCGGCGAAGACCAGCCCGACGAGTACGGCCGTGAACGGGCGGTTGCGGAACAGCCGCAGGTCCAGCAGCGGCGTCTCCAGCCGCAACTGCCGGCTTACGAACACGAATCCGATGGCTGCGCCGGCGACGAGGGCCACCGCCGGGATGACCGGCACGCTTTCGACGGTCAACTGCTTGATGCCGTAGACCATCAGAAGGACCGCCACGAGCGACAGCCCGACGCTGGCCAGATCCAGCCGGCCCGCCTGGTCGCTGCGGAACTCCGGCAGCAGGACCGGCCCGGCGAGCAGCAGCAACGCCATCGCCGGTACGGCGGCCAGGAACACCGATCCCCACCAGAAGTGCTCGAGCAGGAATCCGGCGAGTACGGGGCCGAGCGCGCCGCCGGTGAACTGGCAGGTCGCCCAGATCGCGATGGCCTGCCCGCGCTGGCGTTCGTCGCGGAACATGTTGGTGATCAAGGCAAGTGTGGACGGCGCCAGGGTCGCGCCGGCGACGCCCAGCAGCGCACGCGCGACGATCAGCATCAGCGGGCCGGTCGCGAAGGCGGCCACGACCGACAGCACCGCGAACGCCGCGCCGCCGATCATCAGCAGGCGTCGGCGGCCGATTCGGTCGCCGAGCGTACCCATCGTGATGACCAGGCCGGCCACCATGAACCCGTAGCTGTCACTGATCCACAGCTGCTGGACGTTGGTGGCCCCCAGGTCGGCGCTCAGCTGTGGGAGCGCGAGGAGCAACGCCGTCATGTCCATCGCGACGAGCAATGTCGGCAGCATGAGGACGATCAGTCCCAGCCACGCCCGGTTGACTCGCATATCCGTAACTTCCTGTTCTCTCGACGGCTCGACGTTCGCCGGTTGGTCGGAGCGGTCGCGAGCTTCTTGACATGGGTGAGGACGGGGGCGCCAGGACGGTGAAAAGCCATGCGAAAGTTCTGGCGGGGGATGTCAAGACTGCGGCGGCGGCTCCGACCAACCGGTGGAAGGCCCAGCCGAACCACGAGGGAGTACGAGATGAAGTTCCTGATCAGCCTGCACATCAACCCGGCCGTGCTGGACGCGCTCACCGACGAGGAGAAGGCGGCGATCGGTGACGGCCACGGCAAGTTCATCGAGGCGCTGAAGAAGTCCGGCGAGCTGATCACCACGCAGGCGCTGGTCGACCCGTCGCAGGCGGCAGTGGTGTCCGTGCGCAACGGCCAGCCGGTGGTGACCGACGGACCTTTCCTGGAGTTCAAGGAGTATCTGGGCGGGTTCTACCTGATCGACTGCGAGAACAAGGAGCGGGCGATCGAGCTGGCGGCGCAGATCCCGGACTCCGCGATCCAGGGGCTGGGGGTCGAGGTGCGGCAGGTGATGTTCGCTGACGGACAATTGGAGGCATGACAGCACCTGCCATCGAGGACCTGCTGCGTGAACTCACGCCGCAGGTCCTCGGCACGTTGGTACGCCGGAACGGCCAGTTCGAGGGGTGTGAGGACGCCGTACAGGAGGCCGTACTCGCTGCCACCACGCAGTGGCCGGCCGAGGGGGTACCGGACAACCCGCGCGGCTGGCTGGTGACTGTCGCGTCCCGGCGGCTCATCGACCAGATGCGCAGTGACCACGCGCGCCGCGAGCGGGAGTCGGCGACGGCCACCGAGGTGGTGCCCGAGGACGTACCAGACGCCGACGACACGCTCGTCCTGTTGTTCCTGTGCTGTCATCCGACGTTGACCGCGGCCTCGCAGACCGCCCTGACGCTGCGCGCGGTCGGTGGACTGACCACTGCCGAGATCGCCCGCGCGTTCCTGGTGCCTGAGGCCACGATGGCGGCCAGGATCAGCCGGGCCAAGCAACGTATCAAGGCCGCCGGCAGCTCGTTCGGTCTGCCGGACTGGGCGGAGCGCGAGGAGCGGCTACGGGTCGTTCTGCACGTGCTCTACCTGATCTTCAACGAGGGTTACACCGCCTCCTCGGGCAGCGAGTTGCACCGCGCCGACCTCGCGCGCGAGGCGATCCGGCTGACCAGGATGGTGCACGCGCAACTGCCCGAGGACGGCGAGGTGACCGGGCTGCTCGCGTTGATGCTGCTCACTCACGCCCGCCGGGAGACACGTACGACGGCGGCCGGCGACCTGGTGCCGCTGGACCAGCAGGACCGTACGAAGTGGGACCGCGAGCTGATCGACGAGGGCATCGAGCTGGTCAAGAGGTCGCTCGCGGGCACGGAGCTGGGGCCGTACCAGTTGCAGGCCTCCATCGCCGCCACGCACGCCGACGCGGCCACGGCCGAGGAGACCAACTGGCCGCAGGTGCACGCCCTCTACCTGGTCCTGGAACGGATCGCGCCCAACCCGATGGTCACCCTCAACCGGGCGATCGCGCTCGCCGAGACCGAGGGCCCGCTGGCCGGGCTGGCCCTGCTGTCCACGTTGGACGGTGACGAGCGGATGGTCGGGCATCATCGGCTGCTGTCCGTACGGGCGCATCTGCTGGAGAAGACCGGCGACATGGCCGGGGCGTACGAGCACTACCGGCGCGCCGCGAAGGCCACCGCGAGCATCGCCGAGCAGCGCTACCTGGAGTCCAGGGCCAGCCGGGTGATCCTGCTGGCCGCCGACCAGGCGACCAAACAGACGAACCCGTAGAATGCCGATCTTCAGCACGGCGAGAGAGCTGAGGAGGAGCACATGAAGGTGGAGATGCGATTAGCCCACGAACGGACGTTGCCGATCACCGGCCACGACACCACGTGACCGTCATCGCGAACCGCTACCGCCTGCTGTCGCCTCTGGGCCAGGGCGGTATGGGGACTGTCTGGCGGGCCGTTGACGAGCTGCTGCGGCAAGAGGTCGCCGTCAAGGAGGTACGTCTGCCGCCGGAGCTCGATCAGGCTGCCCGCGCGGAGCTGACCGAGCGCACCCTGCGCGAGGCCCGGGCCGCGGCGCGGCTGCGCTCCCATCCGTCGATCGTCACCGTCCTCGACGTCGTCATGGACGGCGGACGGCCCTGGATCGTGATGGAGCTGATCAACGGCCGCTCGCTCGACCAGATCGTCCGCCAGGACGGGCCGACCTCCCCCAGCCGGACCGCATGGGTGGGGCAGCACGTGCTCGACGCCCTGACGGCCGCGCACTCCATGGGCGTACTGCATCGTGACGTCAAGCCCGGCAACGTGCTGATCACCCAGGACGGGCGCGTTCTGCTCACCGACTTCGGGATCGCCACCCTCGCCGGGGACGTGGCGCTGACTCAGACCGGCCTGCTCAACGGCTCGCCCGGGTACATCGCTCCCGAACGGCTGCGCGGCGAAGCCGACGGCCCGTCGGCCGACCTGTGGTCGCTCGGAGCCACCCTGTACACCGTGGTGGAGGGCAGCCCGGCCTTCTCCGGCATGAACGCGGCCGCGGTGATGGCGGCCGTGCTGCTCCACGAACCCGCGCCCGCCCGCCTGGCGGGGCCGCTCGCGCCCGTGCTGGCCGCGCTGCTGGAGAAGGATCCGGGTCGGCGCTGCACTGCCGAGCAGGCCGCCGTCTGGCTGCGGGACGTCGCCCGGGGTGACGTGCCCGAGTCCGTGCCGACGGTCCCGCGGGGCCGGGCGCGCGCCGCGAAGAAGCGCAGAGCCGCCCTGGTGGGCGGCTCGGCCGCCGCGGCGCTCTGCGTGGCGGCGGGGCTGGTGATCTGGGTGAACATACGTGGCGGGCCCCATGATCCCGTCAAGGAGACGCTGCCATCCACCGGCTCCACCTCCTCCTCCCCTTCGCCCATAGCCGTGAAGCTGTTCAGGGCCCAGCCCAAGACCTGCCAGTTGCTGAGCAACGCGCAGGCACTCAAGTTGCTCAACGGAACGGTGAAGCGCCCGCTCCGCTCCACCATGCGCTGCCAATGGTCGAGCCCCAATAACGCGAGCATCATGGTCACCACCTATCGCGTCCCCACAGTCAAGAGCTGCAAGCTCAACTTCGACGGCGCGGTGACCCAGATGGGGGACGAGAAGGAGCGCTATCCGAAGACCAGGCTCCGGTCCGCTCGGCCGGCCGGATACCCGACCTACGCCTACACGCGCAACGCTCCCGAGATAGGCGCGGGGTTCCACCGTTCCGCGACGACGTTCTGCTTGACGAACGTCCAGGTGACCGTGGACTACTGGGGTCCGCGGGCCGGATACTTCCCCGTGGACCGCGCGGCCGCCTACGTCGTCGAGGCGTTGAAGGCCAAGCGCTGAGCGCGATCAGCCACTCCGTGGACGTTCGAAGTCGTCGTTCAGCAGTTTGAAGAAGGTGTCGCCGCGGACGATTTCAAAGGGGTCGGCCAGCAGGGCGCCGAGCTCGGCGACATCGGACGGCGTCCAGTTCCAGGCGTTGATCGCGCCGGCGATGAACAGCGGTGAGTTCCCGTCCCAGCCCTCGATGTGCTTCAGCAGCGTGTCGCGATACTCCTGGGCTTTCCCCTGGGGAGAGAAATTGCCGATCAGCGGGATACCGGCCGGGCGGGTCCGCAGGTCGCCGCTTTCCCACGATTGGATGATGCCGCGCAGCGGGGTGTTCTTTCTGTACGAGCCGGCGATGCGGTCGTCGAACGCCACCCAGCCGGTGTTCTCCGGGTTGCGGTAGTTGTAGGCGTAGACCAGGTCCATGCCGGTGTCGCGCAGGAAGCGTCCGCTGAGTTCGGTGTAGGCGTCCAGGTCCTTTGCCGGCCATGAGCCCGGATAGGTGTAGCCCGCGCCGGAGGGGCCCGAGATCAGCAGGTCGTTGGCGGTGGCCGTGCGCTGGTAGTACGCCAGGAGCGCGGGGCCGATGTCGGCCAGCAGGGGGCTGACGGTCCAGTTCACCGGCACGCCGCCGCGTTTGGGGTCGTCCCAGAGTTCGCGCATTCTGCGCTGGCAGTACTGGATGTTGTCGCCCTCGCCGAAAGTGAGGGTGAGGTAGACGCGGTTGCGTAACGTGGCCGCCGGTCTCGGGCGTACGCGGTTGGAGACCTTCGCGGGGACGCCCGCGTGCACGGTGGCGTTCATGTAATAGTCGGCGGGCACCACTTCGACGGCGTGCTGCGACGCGCGGTCCACGCCGCCCCATTCACCCGCCACGTCATTGGAGAACCAGCCCGCATAAGGGGTGGTGGGCTTCACCTTGCGGAAAATCTCGTCGAGTAACTTGCCCGTCTCGCCCGATGGTGGCAGCCAGAACACCATCGCGCGCATCGCCGCCGCGTAGTCGCGGAAATACGGGAAGGGCTCCACGCGCGTAGGCGCGGTGGTGGCGGCGGTGACCAGATATTGGTTCCACAGGTCGACCTCGACCAGGAGCTGCTGAGTCCCGGCCGGCGCGGTGAATCGGTAGATGAAATAGCCGCCACCGTCGGAGAAACGGTTGGCGTCCCCGCCGATCGAGGAATTGAGGCCGTCGAACAGGTATGGGGCCTCGGCGTCCGTACCCGGGATGAAGGACACGATGTCCTTGCCGTCGGCCTTCACCTTCACCGAGCCGACCGAGGCGCCCCAGCCGTCGTCGCCGAGGGAATCCTGGAAACGCAGGTAGACGCCGTCCTGGCCGGAGAGCTCCTGGCTCAGGTCGAAGGTGCGTACCGCCCGGTTGGAGGAGTCACGGATGCGCTCGCTCTCGCGGGCGATCTCCCGCCACTGAACGCCGTCCACCCGCACCGTCCTGGTCGGCGGGAGTCCGGTGAGCAGCGCGTGCGTGCAGCGGGGGAAGAGGTTGTCGAACTGCCACCGGTACGTCCCCAGAACGTCGTCGGCTTTGAACCGGCCGCGCAGGTCGGTGATGATTCTGAAGCCGTACTGGCTCGCCTGCTCGGCGGTGGCGGCGACGGCGTTCTCCAGCCCGGCCAGCGTGGTGGCGACGTTCACGGAGTCGGGCACCGCGGGATCGTGCACGATCGCGCCGCGCACCTCGTTCTTGTAGCGGGCGACGAGGTCGAGCGGCTGGCCGTGGCGTGTGACGGTGGCGCCGGTGCTGGACAGCCAGCGGAGGTCGTAGCCGGCGCTGTCGTAGTTGAAGTAGAGGCGCGGCTGCCGCCGGTTGACGATTCCCTGGAGGGTGGTCAGCAGAAGCTGGTCGTTTCCATGAAGCGCGCCGACGTCGGCGACGTCGAGCCGGGTGGGGCGGCCGAAATTCGGCAGGAGGGGGGCGGCGGCGGTACGGGTTGTGGCGGCGGCGGGGTCGGAGAGTGTGATTCCGAGGCTGCCGGCCGCGAGGACCACGCCATTCGCCCAGAGGAAACTACGTCGTGACACCATCAGCGATCGCTGCTCCTTGCTGGAGGGACCGGGACTGACATCGTTGTCATCTGCAGCGAACCTAACCGCCTGACGAAATGTTGTCCATGGTGTAAATACGCCTGCGGAGGCCCGGCGCGCGTCGCGATGAACAGGGGTACGTGACGCGTCCGGGCCTGCGGCTGTCAGTGGCCGGCGCTCATACCGCCGTCGACGTGAAGGATCTCGCCGGTGACGAACGGGGCGTTCTCGAGGAAGACCACCGCGTCGACGATGTCGCTCACCTCGCCCATCCGTCCGACCGGGTGCAAGGAGGCGAGGGCCTGGTGGGTCTCGTCGGGGTGCATCGGGGTCTTGATGGTGCCCGGCGAGACGGCGTTGACGCGTACGCCGCGGGTCGCGTACTCGATGGCGAGGGACTTGGTGGCGGACTGCAGGCCACCCTTCGTCAGCGAGGCCAGCGCGGAGGGGACGTTGGAGTTGGCGTTGTCGACCAGGCTGGTGGTGACGTTGACGATGTGGCCGCCGCCCTGAGCGAGCATGTGCGGTATGGCCAGCTGGGTGATGCGGAAGAACCCGGTCAGGTTCACCCCGCTCACGGTGGCGTAGTCGTCGGCGGTGTAGTCGCTGAAGGGCTTGGCGATGAAGATTCCGGCGTTGTTGATCAGAGTGTCGATACGGCCGAAGCGCTCGACGCCGGCGGCGATGACGCGCTCGGCGGTGGCGGGGTCGGCGATGTCGCCCTGGACGGTCACGACGTCGGCGTCGTTGGCGGGGGCGATGGTGCGCGAGGTGGCGACTACGCCATAGCCGAGCTTGCGGTAGGCGGCGACGAGTCCGGCACCGATGCCCTGCGACGACCGGTCTAACGGACAAGGGGGCCGCCTCTGTGTCGAGGCGACCCCCTTGTCTGCTCCGTCTACTCCTGACCCTCTTCAGGCAGGCCGTTGTCGAACTGCTTCGGCTGCACCTGCTTGTGCGGCTGGCCCCGCTCGGCCTTTGCCAGGGCGGCGGTGTCGGGATAGTCGGCGACGAAGGCGTCCACGCCCTGGTCCAGGTGCGCGCGGTACTCCGCCAGCGCGTCACCGTGGTCGGTCGGGATCTGGCCGCGGCGAAGCTGCAGGGGCAGGTACTGGTTCTCGCTGCGGAAGGTGTACACGCCGATCTTCAGCCCCGCCTTGTGCGTGTCGGACACCAGAGTCGTCGGGGTGCCAGAGCTGCCGTCCGGGTTGATCGGGATAACCGATGACTTGTCCGGCCCGATCCACTGCGCGTACTGCGCGATCTTCGCCAGCCCTTCGGGCTTCATCATGTCCGCGTAGGTCGTGGGGTCTCCGGCCGCCGTCAGGTCGTACGGCTGGCCGGTGGTGCCCAGGGCCTGCCACAGCGGCACGCGCAGGTCCTTGGCCACCCGCTTCAGACTGGACGGCTCGAACGACTGCACCACCACCGGGCTGTTCGGCCGGTTGAGCCCGTTGCGCTTGACGGTCTCGATCAGCGGCTCCTCCAGCGGCAGCCCGATCGACCTGAAGTAGGTCGGGTGCTTGGTCTCGGGAAAGACGCCGACCTGCTTGCCGTACTGGCGCGAGAGCCGCTTGGCCAGGTCGAGCACTTCCTGGAAGGTGAGCACCTGGTAGTAGCCGTTGTACACGGTGTTGCGCTGGCGGATCGCGGGCAGTCGCTCGACCGCGCGCAGCGTCTTCAGTTCGGCCAGCGTGAAGTCCTCGGTGAACCACCCGGTCACATTGCGCCCGTCGACGACCTTGGTGGTCTTGCGTGCGGCGAACTCGGGACGCAACGACACGTCGGTGGTGCCGGAGATCTCGTTCTCGTGCCTGACGACCAGCACGTGGTCCTTGGTCGGCACCAGGTCGGGCTCGATCCAGTCGGCGCCCATGGCCACGGCCAACTCGTAGCCGCCCTGCGTGTGCTCGGGGCGGTGACCCGCCGCGCCGCGGTGGCCGATGATGACAACCTGGGACCGGTCGGGTGCGGCTTCGGCTGGAGCCGCGCCGGCTCCGGCCAGGGGGACGAGGACGGCCAGGGTGGTGGCTGCGATCTTTCGCACGTGAGACTCCCGGCGGTGTCTGCACCGGAGACTTTCACCGGCGATCACCGCGGGCATTATGGTAAGGACCGAAATCCGCCTACGGGCCAATAACGGCGAAATTTCCGGTGACAAGCACGATCCACTCATGGCGGGATTGCCTAGAAGATCATACCTTCTTGACGACGATCGAGTCCGGGACCAGCTTCTCCAGGCCGTCTACGTCTGAGGTGAAGACGGTGACCTGCCCCTTCTGCTGTCGCGCGACGACGGCGAGCACCGCGTCGATCGCGTACTTGTGGCCGTGCAGCTTGGCATCGGCCAGGAGCCGGCGGGCCTGATCCTTCCCGATGTCGGCGACGTTGAGCCTCGACAGCACCCAGTCCCAGCGCCCATGCTCACGGCTTGGCTTGCTCACGCAGCCTCTCCGGCCTCGCGCTTTCCGCGGGCACGGCGGCGCTCGTGCTCGGCGTCGAGATCTTCCAGCTCCTCGATCGCTGCCGCTCGCTCCTCTCCTGTGACCGGCCCGTACTCCTCCCCCAGCCAGTTCACCAGTTCCAGCAACCGTCGCCTCACATTCTGAGGGGCTGTGTCGTCGGACCGCTGAGACGAACACACCAGATTGGCCTCAAGTAGGACCACGAGCGGCTTCGAAGCCGAGGTCGCTTACCACCCTTGCAAGGAGAACTGTCATGAACATCGCTCTGTGGAGCATTGCGGGACTGCTGGCCCTGATCTTCCTGGCCGGCGGCGTCGTGAAGCTGATCCAGCCCAAAGAGAAGCTGGCCGCCTACGGCTTGGGATTCGTCGAAGACGTCAGTACCGGCACCGTCAAGGCCATCGGCACCCTCGAGGTTCTGGCTGCGGTGGGTCTGATCCTGCCCGCCGTGCTCGACGTCGCGCCGGTGCTGGTGCCGCTGGCCGCCGTCGGTGTGGTGCTGCTGATGGTCGGCGCGATCATCACGCACCTCCGCCGTCACGAGGCCCAGGCGATCGTGGTGAACCTGGTCCTGCTCGCCCTGGCCGTCTTCGTGGCGTGGGGCCGCTTCTAGACCGAGGCGCTGCGCTGCGGGTTCACCTGCCGGTTCAGCGCAGGGTGGCGGTGAAGGTGCGGCCGTGGGTGTGGCGGGTTGTCGCCTGGATCAGGGTGCCGCCCGGTACGCGCCGTACCGTCACCCCTTCTTCGGCCGTATCGAGCCTGAGGTGGGCGCCGAGGAGGACGACGGAGACGCGGTCGCGTTTCATCGTGGGGTCGGACAGGGCGACGACCGTGCGCTTGCCGGACTGCACGATGACCGAGGCGGGGCCGTCGATGAGCAGGCGTTCGGCGTGGCGCGGGCCGTTGGAGAAGACGTTGGCGGCGACGATCCCGAGGGTCTTGTGCTTGATCGCTTGTACGTGGCGGTCGTTGGCCAGGACGGCCAGCCGGCCGTCCGTGTAGCCGCGCAGGTGGTTCTCGGTCGCGTTCGGGACCAGGGCGTAGGCGAGGGCGGGGACCGCGCCGGTGGTGGGGTGGGCGATCGAGGCGGTGAAGACGTTCTTGGTCACGCTGGTGTCGGGATTGGACGTGCGCACGACTCTGCGGCTGCGGGTCACCGTCTCCATACCGGCTGCGACGGGCTGCCTGGTGAGGAAGGCGTAGCCGACCGCGGTACGGCGGGTGCCGTTGGCGTAGTGGAGCCAGCGTGGGGGTGTGGTGTCGCCCGGCTGCCAGGCCTTGCCGTTCCAGCCCTCGCCGGTGAGTACGACCGCGTCGCCGGGGGCGGCGATGCGGCTGTCCACGGTGGTCACCGCGTCGCGGCCGCTCTCACCGGAGACGCCCGCGGCCAGCACCACGATCTCGTCGTCGAGCATGAACCAGGACTTGGTGGCGCGGGCGTTCTGGTAGGCGACGAAGTCGTCGGGCAGGATGCCCGCCTGTTTGGCGGTGTAGGCGGCGTCGTCGGACTGGACCATGCCGGCCGCGCCGTACGCGCCGAGCGTCGCGCCGCCGGAGAAGGCGTTCCCGGCGCGGGGGAAGTACACGTAGGTGTTCTGGGACTCCGAGGAGGAGGTGAAGTTCAGCGGGTGACCCGGGTTCTCGTACCAGAGCCGGCCGTACAGCTCGGGCACCGTCCGCCGCTCCTGCACCGGCGCGGTGATCCCGGCCAGCCGGTACGGCGAGACGGCCGTGTAGTAGTCGACGCCGAAGACCTCGCGCTGGTCCTCGCCCGCGAGGTAGAGGTAGTACGCGCCGTCGCCCTGGAACCAGGGCATGAGGTTCTCGCCGCTCATGTACTCGTATTTGCTGATCCGGTCGGAGCTGCGGGCCAGGGCGAAGGCGTAGCCGGGGCGCCGGTGGACGGTCCTGTCCATGGCGTTGAAGGCCACGCAGCGCTCGGGCGGGTTCAGGTCGGCGGCCGGGATGGCGGAGTCGGCGCGGATGGCCGCGTACCGGGCGACACTGATCGGGGAGACGAAGGCGGCCGTGTCGGCGGCCGGCAGGAACTTGACGTACTTCTTCAGGGCGAGCGCGCCCGCGCCCTCGACGTGGTCGGCCAGGTCGGTGATGGCCTCCACGACCACACCGACGTCGGCGTAGCCGGTGGTGGTGCGCGAGGCCGCCCGCCCCTTGACGATCTCCATCATCCACCCCTCGAAGATCAGCGGGGCGAAGCCGTCGGCGATCCAGCGGTACACCACGCCGGCCAGGTCGGAGGCGCCGCCGCTCGTCGCGCCCTCGAGCATCTTGAGGGTCTGTACGACGCGGGTCAGCAGGGCGCGACCGTAGGAGCCGGTGTAGGCGACGGAGTCGTGCTGGATGAAGGAGCCGTCGCGGTAGTAGCCGTCGGTGACCCCGTGCTGGAGGTTGTAGGGGTCGATCGTGGCGAAGACGGTGGCCTGGTCGGAGATGGCCTTGCCGACGCGGGCGTCGTCGCCGGTGAGCGCGCCCTGCAGGATCCGGTTGCCGGTGATGTCGGCCAGATTCGCGCCGGTGTGGAAGCGCGAGTCGAGGTCGACGTCGCCGTTCTTGCCGTTGCGCAGGTAGGCGTCCATCGAGGCGATGTAGGTCGCCGTCAGGTCGGGCCGTTCCTCCCGCAACCGTTCGGCCAGCAGGGCCAGCGTCCTGCTCACCTGGGTGGAGATGCCGATCTCCCAGTTGAACCAGTTGCCGTAGTAGCCCGCCGACTGGTGGCCGTAGTAGCGCTCGTGCAACCACAGCAGACCGTCGGCGACCCGCCGCTGGGCGGCGGCGTCACCGTCGAGCGCGCCGCCTGGTGTGCGGGTCGCGAGCGCGATCTCGTACAGGTACTGGAAGGCCAGTCGCAGGTTGGCGTCGTCGGTGCCGAGCCTCAGGCCGGAGAACAGTTCGCCGTCGCCCGCCTGGTCCATGGCGGCCAGCCGCTGCTTGGCGTTCCGGAGGATCGCCGCGAGATTGCCGGCGACCTCGGGGCGGGCGTTGACGTCCGGGGTCCCCGCGAAGATCGCCACGGTGTTGGCGAGCAGCCGCGCGTGATCGATCCCCACCGCGGCACGCGAGGGGGAGGCTACGGCGAGCAGACCGGCGGCGGGGAGCAGGGAGAGAACCTGGCGGCGAGACATGTGCGGCACGGCGGACTCCAGGCCGTTGGAGGGTATGCCGGGCTCACCTTACATGATCTACATTTGTCCGCCCAGAAGTCCGATCCTGGGCTGCGACGGCGTTTATCGAGCAAACGCTTGGTAGAGTCGGGGCGTGCTGCTGGAGGGCAAGGTCGCAGTCGTCACCGGGGCGGGTCCCGGGCTGGGTCGGACGCTGGCGGGGCTGCTGACCGAAGAGCCCGCGCCGTCGTCTACCTCGCCTCCGACCACGCCAAGGCCGTCACCGGCGCCACCATCGACGTCAATGGCGGCCAGCAGTTCACGTGACGGGTCCGGATCATCACATCTGGATATCTAGTGCTTTACCGTACCGTGATGCACTGATTTCGCTACTGTCGCTTCCGTCCCGTACGAGAGGAACCCCGGATGCGACGTTTACCCTCCGTTCTCGCTACCGCGCTCGCCGCGACCTCGCTCCTCCCATCCCCCGCCCTGGCGCAACCTGCCCGGAGCGGAGAGACCACGGCGGCCACCCATGTGACGGCGAAGGCGATCAAGGGGCAGGCGACCCTGTACGAGCTCCAGTCGGGGGGCGGCAACTGCTCGTATCCGTCACCTCCCGCCGGCAACCTCTACGTCGCCCTCTCCCCCGGCGAGTACGCCGCCGCGGCCGCCTGCGGCGGCTACCTGGACGTCACCGGACCGAAGGGCACCGTCCGGGTCAAGGTCGTCGACCAGTGCCCGGAGTGCCGGGCGGGGCACATCGACCTGAGCCGTACGGCCTTCGCCCGCGTCGCCGACCCCGGCAAGGGCCTGGTGGGGGTCACGTACCGCCCGGTCTCCAACCCGCGAGTCGCCAGTCCGCTCTCCTTCCGCGTCAAGGAGGGGTCGTCGCAGTGGTGGCTGGCCCTGCTGGTCGTCGACCACGGCAACCCGCTCACGTCGGTCGAGGTGAAGACCACCGGCGGCGCGTGGCGCAAGCTGGCCCGCGCCGACTACAACTACTGGATCGCCGAGTCCGGCGTGGGCCAGGGCCCCTTCACCGTGCGGGTCACCGACACCCGCGGCCACCGGGTCACGGCCAAAGGCATCCGTCTGACCCCCGCCGCCGTCCAGCGCACCAGTACCAAGATGTACTGACATTGCTTCTGGCCGTGGTGGTTCAGGACAGGCTCAGCCGTTGCGTCGCGGTCCGGCCCTGTCGCAGTGCGCGCCGGGCGACCACCGCGCCCATCCAGCCGCTGACCAGCGCGCTGGCCGTCACCGCCACCACGAAGCCCGGCGACGCCTGTGGCAGGCCCAGCAGCAGCAGGAGCGCGACGGGCAGCCAGGCCGCCATGTTGCAGCCCGCCGCCACGGCGAGCGTGCCGGCGCTGTTGCGCACGCCGGGCCCGAGCGCGGGGGTGTAGGCCGCGACCGAGGACAGCGGCAGCACCAGCGCGATGACGATCGGGGCGAAGAAGCCGCCCGTCATCGCGTCACCCAGCGGCCCGACAGGAAAGCCCGCGTCGGCGAAGACGAGCTGGTAATACAACTGGCAGAACAACCAGATCGGCAGGACGAGGAGCAGAGCCGTCGCGATCACCCCCAACGCCGTGCCCCGGGTGACGGGCAG
Source organism: Nonomuraea sp. NEAU-A123 (assembly GCF_018603905.1). GTDB lineage: Bacteria > Actinomycetota > Actinomycetes > Streptosporangiales > Streptosporangiaceae > Nonomuraea. The sequence continues at coordinate 145,751 of NZ_JAHFZZ010000017.1, read as the reverse complement.
CCGCCGCCCCGCGAGCACGGCCAGCGAGGTGATCAGCAGCGGCGCCGCCGAGAGTATCGCCGTGCCGCCCGCCACGATGAACAGCGACGTCGCCAGCGTCTCCAGCGCCTCGGCGAGCGCCCCCGTGTCCGCCGCCATGGCCCAGACGCCGTACAGGCTGGGCACGTCCCGCACGCCGGGGTTCCACAACGACAACAAGCCGTAACTGGTGATGGGCAGCACCAGCGGGAGCGGGATCAGCAACGGCTTGGCCCCCGGGACGCGCTCACGGTGCAGCCACGCGTCGGTCGCGCCCCGGGCCAGGTCGAGCACCGTCCGCAGGCGGACCGGCCGGGAGTCGAGCAGGTCGCGGACCTCCTCGCCATAGCGCCGCCGCCACACCGGCGGATAGAGGACAAGCACCCATCCGGCGACGATCCGCATCATGACGACCCCCAGGCCACGCCGGTGCGTTTGGCGCCCGCCAGCTCGATGCGGCGCAGGGTGGCGAGCTGCTCGCGCAGCGCCTCGCGCCCGCCCTCGGTGATCCGGTACGGCTTGCGCCGCTCCGCCGACTCGACCGCCTCGATCCAGCCGCGCTGCTCCAGCCGCATCAGCGCACCGTAGAGCGTGCCCGGCTCCAACGAGGTCCCCGAGAACTCCTCGATGTCGTTGATCATGCGGTAACCGTGTTTCTGACCCTCGGCCAGGCTGATGAGCACCAGCAGCGCCACGTCCGTGAAGCGCCCGAGGTCCGGTGTCCTGCGTCCCATCTATTAAGTAAAACTTAGTAAGTCCAACTGAGCAAGAACCGTGTGGCTCGGAAACCAGTCCGGCCCCGGCAACCGTGGGCTGCCCGGGCCAGAGGTTGACCCGTCAGGGCGTGGCGATACCCAGGTTGACCGGCAGGGACAGCGGGCCGATCGTGAAGAACGACGGGGAGTACGGGATGTCGTCGGGGTCGATCGCGAGGCTGAGCCCCGGGAATCGCCGGTACAGCGAGGCGAGCGCCAGTTGGCTCTCCAGCCGGGCCAGCGGCGCCCCGATGCAGTACCGCGGGCCGTGGCCGAAGCCGAGGTGTCCGGTCTGCTCGCGGGTGATGTCGAACTGGTAGGCGCTCTGGCCGTGCTCCGCCGCGTCGACGCCAATCGCCTGGAAGACCACGCCCACGGCGTTGCCCTGGGGGATGTGCACCCCGGCGATGGTCACGTCCTCCGCCGTGAACCGGAAGTTGCTCATCATCACCGAGTGGCGGTAGCGCAGGGTCTCCTCGACCACGTCGGCCCACCGGTCCTCGGCCTTGGCCAGGTCGAGCTGGCCGGGGTTCTGGGCCAGCGCCACGATGGCGTTGCCGAGCAGGTGGACGGTGGTCTCGTGGCCGGCGACGAGCATGACCCACAGCACGCCGACCAGTTCGTCGGTGGTGAGCTGGTCATCCTCGTCGCGGGCCTGAACCAGGCTGGTGGTGAGGTCGTCTCCCGGTTCGCGCTGCTTGTGCTCCACGAGTGCGTGCAGGAAGGCTTGAAGGTCGTTCTGCGTCGCGAACGCCTCCTCCGGCGAAGTGGTGTGCGCCAGCAGCGTGGCGGTCCACTTTCGCAGCCGGAGCCGGTCCTCGGCGGACACGCCGAACAGCTCGCAGATCACCCACATCGGCAGCGCCTCGGTGAAGGCGGGAACCAGGTCGGCCCCGTCACCGGTGGCCGCCACGTCATCCAGTAAGTCATCGATGATCTGCTGGATCCGCGGCTCCATGGCCTGCACCCGGGCGGGCGTGAACGCCCTGCCGATCAGGCCGCGCAGCCGCCTGTGGTCGCCACCGTCCATGGTGGCCAGGTGACCGCCCTGAATGATGGCGCGTAGCGGCCAGTCCTCGGGAATCGAGCCGTCGTGCAGTGCGGGCCAGTGCTGGGGATCCTTGAGGAAGGTCTTGTTGTCCCCGGCGAGGATCTCCCGCGTCGCCTTGTGGGTCAGTGCCAGGAAGGCGGGTACGCCCCCCGGGAACTCCACCTCGACCACGGGAGCGATCTCCCGATATCGGAGGCAGGTGTCGAGCGGGTTTTCGCCCACGACCGGAAAGGAGGGGAGGTTCGTCGTCATTTGACCCCTTGTGGAGGAACTCGGTAAATGATCAGCAACCCATCACATAGGGATTGGGGCCGAGAAACAACAGATGTCAGTGATCAGTGACGCGATGGTTACCTTGCGTCGCTCACGCGCCCGTCATCTGCCCGCGGTCACGGCCTTCAGCTCGTCCATTGACTCCCGGATGACCTGCGACCAGTCCGTCTGGCCGGTTTCGCCGATCCAGCGGTCGAACGCGACCCTGAAAACGGCGATCCCGACCTCGGCGGCCAGGCTCGCGGCCGGGTCTGCGATGCCACGCAGGCGCAACGCGCCGGCGAGCGCCGAGGCGAGTGATACGAGCTTGATCAGCTCACGCTCTCGAAGCTCCGCGTTCGCGGCGATGATGGCGTGGCGCTGCTGGGAGTGTTCGCGGCGCCCCTGAAACCGGGCGCCGGCGACCTCGAGGGCCGCGGCTATCGCGTCGATCGGCGCCACGGAATCAGGCGCGTCGGCGACGGCGTGCACGAGGAGTTCCTGCAGTGCGCCCTGGCCCCAGAACAGAACCTCGCGCTTGTCGGCGAAGTGCCGGAAGAACGTTCGCTCCGTGAGCCCCGCCCGCTTGGCGATCTCGGCCACCGTGGTCTGTTCGAACCCGCGTTCGCCATAGAGCTCCAGTGCCGCCTGCTCAAGCCGGCCGCGCGCGTTCGGCTCCCATCGCCCCATGCTCAGATCATAGTTGATGACAGTGACTGACATTGCTTGCTATGGTGATGACAGCAACTGACATCGATCGCGTCTCACCCGGAGGTTTCTCATGCGCGTTTTCGTCACCGGCGCGTCCGGCTGGATCGGCTCCGCCGTCGTCCCCGAGCTCATCGGCGCGGGCCACCAGGTCACCGGGCTGGCCCGCTCGGACGCCTCGGCCGCCGCCCTCACCGCGGCCGGGGCGCAGGTGCATCGCGGCACGCTTGATGATCTCGACAGCCTGCGGAGTGCGGCTGCCGCGTCGGAAGGCGTGATCCACCTCGCGTTCAAGCACGACATCGCTTTCTCGGGAGACTTCCAAGGCGCCGTCGACGCGGATCGGCGCGCTGTCGAGGCTCTCGGCGAGGCACTGGCGGGTTCTGACCGGCCGTTCGTCCTCGCCTCGGGGCTGATCGGACTCGCACCAGGGCGGGTGGCGACCGAACAGGACGGCCGTGGTGCGGGGCAGCCAGGCAGCGGCGTGCAGGGCCGGCTGGCCACCGCGCAGCTGACGCTCGCCCTCGCCTCCCGCGGCGTCCGCTCGTCGGTGGTACGACTGCCTCCGACGGTGCACGGCGAAGGAGACAACGGCTTCATGGCGACTCTGGTCGGCATCGCCCGCGACAAGGGCGTCTCCGGCTACCTCGGCGACGGGTCCAGCCGCTGGCCCGCCGCGCACCGGCTCGATGCCGCGCACGTGTTCCGCCTGGCACTGGAGAAGGCCCCGGCGGGATCGGTGCTGCACGTCGTCGCCGACCAGGGCGTGCCGATCCGGACCATCGCCGAGGTGATCGGCCGGCAGCTCGGCGTCCCGGTGGCCGCCATCTCTCCCGAGGACGCGGGCGAGCACTTCGGCTGGCTGGCCGGCTTCCTCGGGGCCGACAGCCCGGCCTCGAGCACGCTGACCCGCGAGCTCCTGGGCTGGCAGCCGACCCACCCCGGGCTCATCGACGACCTCGACAAGGGCCACTACTTCCGCCTTAGCTGATCTACCGATTCGGGACTAACGAGACAGCCCAGAAAGCGGACAATAGGTACAAATCATTCGGATGGCTGGGGAACGCCAATGGTGGACATCGATGTTCCGATCTGGGCCGCACGTCTGCGGGTCCTGCGCCGAGGGCGGCTGTGGAGCCACCGGGAGCTCGGGAGGCGGCTGGCCGACGCGGCGGACGAGACGTCGCGTGATCAGTTGCCCGCACCGGAGACGCTCAGCGCGATGATTCGTCTCTGGGAGACCGGCGAGCGGCGGCCCGACGAGTCGTACGCGGAGTTGCTCTGCCGGGCGTTCGGCGTGGCGGAGGCGGATCTCTTCGTCGGGGACGCGGCCGGCACCACTCTGTGGCACTACCTCACCGGCATTCCGCTGCGGTCGGGGATGTTCACCGCCGAGGAGGAGGAGCGCACCGGCCGGGCGATCGAGGCACCCCAGCGGGCCGATGAGGGAACCGTCCGTTACTTCCAGGCCACCCTCGACGCCTACGCCCGGACCGATCTCCGGCCCGCCGACCTGATCCACGTGCTGCGGCCGGTCTTCGCCGGGATCGAGGAGTTCCACCGCGAGGCCGGTTCGCCTGTCAGGCGGGCCTTCCTGATGCTCGCCGCGGAGAACGCCGAGCTGATCAGTCGCATGCACCACGAGGCCGGCGACCCTGACGGGGCGCTGGCGTGGTCGGACGAGGCCATCCGCGACGCGCGTGAAGCGGCGGACGCGCTGCTGGAGGCGTATGCGCTCGCCCAGCGGGGCGGTCTGTGCGACATCGGCGATGATCCCGGCCGGCTCGTCGATCTCGCCGTCGCCGCCCGCCAACGCGCCCACCTTCCGCCGCGGGTGGACGCCCTGTCGCGGGATCACGAAGCGCAAGGTCACGCCCTCGCCGGGGACGGGGACATGTGCCGTCGCCGCCTGGAGGAGTCGGCGCAGTCGCTGGAGGAGCCCGGCGACGAGACGCCCTACCGGTTCGACAGTTCCGCCGAAGCGCACAACGCGCTGTGCGCCGGGTGTCTCGTCGATCTCGGTCAGGCCGGCGGCGCGATCGAGATCCTGGAACACGAACCGCCCAAGGCGCAGCCGACCTATGCCATCGCGTACGCCATGGCCCGCATGGCCCACGCGTACGCCGACGCCCACGAGAGGGAGCGGTCGGCCGAGGCGGCCCGTCAGGCTCTCGCCCTGGCCAGGCGGAGCGGCGCGTTGCGAGCGCTGCGCGAACTCGCCAGAGTCCAGCTCCCGCGCCAGGACGCGAGACACAGACGCATCCTGCTGTAGCGAGTAATGCGTTCTTTTCTCTTTGCTAGCTCCAACCAGTGAATTACCAGGCTTTGCTGGAGGGGAATGCAGAGTTCTTTGGGGGGCCGTCATGGCTCGTTCTCGTATCGTCTTCTCGCTCTCACTGGTCGCGGCCATCGCGCTGGTGGCGCTGGTACTCGGGGTGGTGGGCGGCCGGGCGACGAGTTCGGCCGTACAGGCTGCGGGCGGCGGCGCGGGCGGGGCGGCCAGCGGCAAGAAGATCGACGTGATCATCAAGGCGAGCGATTCATCCTTCTGGCAGACGATGATCGCCGGGGCCAAGCAGGCGGGTGGGGATTTCGGGCTCAACGTGAGCACCTTCGGCCCGACGTCCGAGACGAACATCGACCAGCAGGTGCAACTGGTGGAGAACTCCATCTCCCGGGGCGCTGACGGGCTGGTCATCGCGCCCAACTCCTCCAGCGCCCTGAACTCGGCGATCGACCGGGCGCGCAAGGCGGGTATCAAGGTCATCACCGTGGACAGCCGCGTGACCGCCCCCTCCGAGGGGTTCATCGGCACCGACAACGTCAAGGCCGGAATGCAGGCGGGCAAGCGCATGTGCGAGCTGCTCAAGGCGCAGAACAAGACGAGCGGCAGTGTCATGATCGAGTCTTCCGTGGCCGGCATCCAGTCACTCGTCGATCGGGACGCCGGCTTCAAGCAGGGCATCGCGATCAACTGCCCGCAGGTCAAGGTGGCGATGCAGCGCTTCAACAACAACGACATCAACACCGCGGCCTCGCAGGTCAACGACGCGCTGACCGCCAACCCGAACCTGGCGGGGGTCTTCGCCGACAACAACACCTCAGGTGTCGGCGCGGCTCGGGCGATCCAGGACAACCACGCCGCCGAGACCGTCCCCGTCGTGGCGTTCGACTCCGACCCGCAGGAGAACGCCGCACTGTCCGCCGGCACCATCGACGCGCTGGTGGTGCAGAACCCCTACTTCTTCGGCTACCAGGGTGTCCTGGCCGCCGGGATGGCCACGGTCAAGCGCATCCCGCCGCGTGACATCGATCCCGGGGCGGTCGTGGCCGACAAGGCGAACATGACCGAGCCCGACGTGAAGCAGCTGCTCAACCCGCCGACGATGAAGGCGGAATGATGGCCGATCCCGTCGTCGAACTGCACGGCGTCTCCAAGGCCTTCGGCCCCGTCCAGGCGCTCAGCGACGTCTCGCTCCGGCTGGTCCCCGGCCAAGTCAACTGCCTCGCCGGGGAGAACGGCGCGGGGAAGTCGACCCTGATCCGGGTGCTGACGGGTGCGCTGCGCCGGGACAGCGGCAGCTACGAGATCGACGGCCGGCCGGTCAACACGCCGACCCCGGCATCCGTACGGGCGGCCGGCGTCCAGGCCGTCTACCAGGAGCTCAGCCTGCTGCCCCACCTGTCGGTCGCGGAGAACCTGTTCATGGGCCGCCTTCCCGCCCGCACCGGGATCATCGCCAGGGGCCGGCTGCAGGCCAGCGCCAGGAAGGCCCTCGACGAGGTCGGCCTGACGGAGCTCAGCCCGCAGGCGATCGTGGAACGGCTCCCGGCGGCCACCCGCCAGCTCGTGGAGATCGCCAAGGTGCTGACCGCGGAGTCCGTCAAGGTGATCGTCTTCGACGAGCCGACCACGGCGCTCACCGAGGCGGAGTCGGAACGGCTGCTCCAGCACATCCTGCGGCTGCGCGAGCGCGGTATCGCGATGCTCTACGTGACCCACCGGCTTGAGGAGATGTTCGAGATCGGCGACTGGGTGACCGTCCTGCGGGACGGTGGCCTGTCCGAGGCCGGGCCGATCAGCGGGTACGACGAGGACCGGCTGATCACCGCCATGGTCGGCCGGGAGATCAGCTCGCTCTATCCGGAGACCCATCGGCACGCGGGAACGCCCGCGCTGCGGGTCCAGGGGCTGCGCCGGTTCGGCGGCTCGCCGAGCATCGACCTCCAGGTCGGGGCCGGGGAGATCCTCGGCATCGGCGGGCTGCTGGGGGCGGGACGGAGCGGGTTGCTGCTGTCCATCTTCGGCGCCGCGCCCATCGTGGCCGGTCAGGTGGAGGTCGGGGGCAAGGCGGTGAAACCGTCCGGACCGCGCACGATGATGAACGCCGGGGTCGGGCTCCTCACCGAGGACCGCAAGGTGCTGGGCCTGTTGCCGGAGCTGTCGATCCGGGAGAACGTCACCATCGCGAGCCTGCGCAGCGGCTCTCGCCATGGTCTCCTGCCCGGCCGCGAACAGGCCGAGGAGGCGGACCGGCTGCTCGACAGCCTGCGGCTGCGGGCCGGTTCCTATGACCAGCCGGTGTCGACGCTGTCCGGCGGCAACCAGCAGAAGGTGCTGCTCGCCCGCTGGCTGCTCACCAAACCGAAGGTGCTGATGTTCGACGAGCCCACGAAGGGCATCGACGTCGGGGCCAAGGGCGAGCTGTACACCGTCATCGGTGACCTGGCGGCGCGCGGGCTGGGGATCATCGTGGTCTCGTCGTACCTCCCGGAGCTGCTGGGGCTCGCCGACCGCATCCTCGTGCTGCGCGACGGGGCCATCGCGGGCGAGCTGCCCGGCTCCGCCACCGAGGAGGAGGTGCTCCGCCTGGCGAGCGGCAGCGGAGGCGCCGAGCCTCCGCCCGCCGCGGAGGAGAGCCCGCACGACCCAGGAGGGGTGAGCCGAGATGCCTAAGCTGATCTGGCGCGAGCCGATCGAGACCACGACGATCACCAACCGGCCACCCACCGCCGAAGCAGGCGGAACAGCCGAAACAACCGACGCGGCGGCACTGGAGACGGTGCCGCAGCCCAGGCAGACGGCCGAGACGAAGGCCGAGCCGAGGCGGCGGGTCATCACGCTGGGAGACATCGCCGGACGGGAGAGCGGCGGGCTCGTCGTGCTGCTCGTGGCGATCGGCGCTCTCACGCTCGCCAGCGATGAGTTCCTCACCGGCAACAACCTGGCCAACCTCGCCCGCCAGGTCGCCATCTTCGGGATCATCGCGGTCGGCCAGCTCCTGGTCATCCTGACCGCCGGGATCGACCTGTCGGTCGGGTCGATTCTCGGCCTGTCCGGCGCCTCCACCGCGCAGTTCCTGGTCGCCGGTATGCCGATCCTGCCGTCGATCCTGCTCGGAGTGGCGATCGGCACCGCGCTCGGGATCGTCAACGGACTGCTGGTGACCCGGGCCCTGCTGCCGCCGTTCATCGCGACGCTGGGCATGCTCGGCATCGCCCGCGGATTGGTCCTGGTCACCACCGATGCCCAGACCATTCAGGGCGTACCGGACGCATTCCAGGTCATCGCCAACGGCACGGTCCTGGGCATCCCCAATCTCCTCATCATCGCCGCGGCGATCACCGCCGTGATGTGGTTCGTGCTCGCCCGGACGGTCTTCGGCCGCTACATCTACGCCGTCGGCTCGAACCCGGAGTCGGCCCGCCTCGCGGGCGTCCCCGTGCGCATGGTGACGGTCTCGGTCTACATGATCTCCGGCCTGCTCGCCGGTCTCGGCGGGGTGCTGCTCGCCTCCCGCCTGGGCGCGGGCATCCCCACCGCAGGCACCGGCTTCGAGCTCAACGCGATCGCCGCCTGCGTCATCGGCGGCGCGAGCCTGTTCGGCGCGAAGGGCAGTGCGATCGGCGCCGCCACCGGTGCGCTGATCATGGGCGTACTCAACAACGGCGGCAACCTCCTGGCGATCAACGCCTTCTACCTCCAGATCGCCATCGGCGTGCTCATCCTCGTCGCGGTCGGGTTCGACCAGCTCAACACCAGGCGGTCGGCCGCGAGCGGCTGATGACGCAGGCTGGGTGCCGTATTTAGGACGGCAGATTTAACGATATTGACATCTCCACAAAACGGACTCTAGGTTGTGCGAAACGTTTCGACAACCGTACAGGCCGGTCATCGGCGGCCGGACACAGGGCCGGAGTGGAATGTCTTCGATACATGACGTGGCCGAGCGGGCGCAGGTGGCGGTCAGCACCGTCTCCGCCGCGCTCAACGGCACCCGCCCGGTGGCGGCGGCGACCAAGCGGCGCATCCAGCAGGCGGCGGCCGAGCTCGGATACCGCCCGAACCTGCTGGCCCAGGGCCTGCAGAGTAAGCGGACGCGCATCCTGGCCCTGCTGTTCCCGGCCCCGCGCAGCGGGTTCGGGCTCACCGAGATGCAGTTCGCGACCGGCGCCGCCGAGGCGGCCAGCGAGCTGGGCTATCACCTGCTGCTCTCCCCCGAGAACGCGGACCCGATCGAGGAGCTGCGCCACCTCACCGGCTTGGGGCTGGTGGACGGCGTCCTGCTGATGGAGGTGGGCCTCGACGACGAGCGGCCGGAGTTCCTGTCGGCGGCCGGGGTCGCGTTCAGCATGATAGGGCGGACTCGCGAGCCCGGCTCGATCGACTACGCCGACATCGATTTCGCGGCGACGGCCAGGGACGCCGTGGCGCACGTGGCCGGGCTGGGGCATCGCAAGCTGGCCTTCTTCAACCTGTCGACCGACACGTACGCGGCCCAGTACGGGCCCGCGATCCGGGCCGAGATCGAGTTCGCCGAGGCCGCCCGCGCGGCCGGGATCGGGTACGTGGACGACTTCCGCCCCGGCTCGGCCGAGGAGGGGCGGAAGGCGTTCGAGGAGCTGGTCGCCGCGCATCCCGACGTGACGGCGCTGGCCGTGATGGACGATCACGCGGCGGTCGGTGTGATCGCCGCCGTGGCGGCGCGCGGCTGGCGGATCCCGGAGGATCTGACGCTGCTGCTGGTGCTGTCGTCGGCGCGGGTCGCCGAGATGTTCCACCCCAGGCTCACCACGCTGGAGCCGCCCAGCGCCGAGCTGGGCCGGCTCGGCGCGCGCATGCTCATCGACCGGCTGCTGGACGACGGCCCACCACAGCAGCGGCTGGTGCCCTGCCGCCTGGTGGTCGGTGACAGCTCCGCACCACCACGCGACGAGCCGCCCCGCGACGGGCCATCACGCGAAGAGAGGACGGCATCGGCATGAGAGCGCGGCTGGGGATGCACACGCTGACCGACGGGCGCGGGCTGCTGTTCGGCGGGGACTACAACCCCGAGCAGTGGCCGGAGGAGGTCTGGGCCGAGGACGTCGAGCTGATGCGGGCGGCCGGGGTCAACCTGGTGACCGTCGGCGTGTTCAGCTGGGCGCGGATCGAGCCGGAGCCGGGCGCGCGGGACTTCGGCTGGCTGGACCGGGTGCTCGACCTGCTCGGCTCGGCCGGGATCGCGGTGGACCTGGCCACGCCGACCGCCTCGCCGCCGCCGTGGCTGGGGCACCGCTGGCCGGAGACGCTGCCGGTCGACGAGTCGGGGCACCGCCTCTGGTACGGCTCGCGCAACCAGTTCTGCCCGTCGTCGCCGGTCTACCGGGAGCGGGCGCTGGCGATCGTGACCGACCTGGCCGACCGGTACGCCGGCCACCCCGCCCTGGCGCTGTGGCACGTGGGCAACGAGTACGGCCAGATCTGCCACTGCGACGAGTCAGCGGCGGCGTTCCGCACCTGGCTCCAGGACCGCCACGGCGACCTGGACGCGCTCAACGAGGCGTGGGGCACCACGTTCTGGAGCCAGCGCTACAGCGACTGGGCCGAGATCATCCCCCCGCGCCATGCCCCGTACATGATCAATCCCACCCAGCGGCTCGACTGGCAGCGCTTCTGCTCCGACGCGCTGCTCGCCCACTACCAGGCCGAACGCGACATCCTGCGCGAGCGCACCCCCGGCACGCCGGTCACCACGAACTTCATGGGCCTGTTCAAGCCGGTGGACTACTGGTCGTGGGCCGGCGAAGAGGACATCGTCTCCAACGACTGGTATCCCGACCCGGCGGACCCGCTCTCCCCCGCGCGGGCGGCGCTCACGCACGACCTGATGCGCGGGCTCGGCCAGGGACGGCCCTGGCTGCTGATGGAGCAGGCCACGAACGGCGTCAACTGGCGCCCGCACAACCTGCCCAAGCCGCCGGGACAGTTCCGGCTCGAATCGCTGCAGGCGGTGGCCCGCGGCGCGGACGGGCTGTGCTACTTCCAGTGGCGGGCCTCGCGCTTCGGCGCCGAGCGCTTCCACGCCGCGATGGTGCCGCACGCGGGCCCGGACACGCGCCTGCACGCCGAGGTCCGCGCGCACGGCCAGGAACTACGCAAGCTCGCCCCCGTGGCGGGCGAGCCGGTGCCGGCGCAGGTGGCGATGGTGTTCGACTGGGCGAGTTGGTGGGCGCTGGAGGAGCGCGGCCGGCCCAGCGACCGCCTCAACGCACCGGACCAGCTCTTGAGCTACTACCTGCCGTTCTGGGAACGCGGCGTGAGCGTGGACCTGGTGCCGCCCTCGGCCGAACTGGGCGGCTATCCGCTGGTCGTGGTGCCGAACCTCTACCTCCTCAGCGATCAGGACGCCGCCGCCCTTACCGCGTACGTACACGGCGGCGGCGTGCTGATGGTCGGGCCGTTCTCCGGGATCGTGGACCCGCGGGCGCACGTGCGTACCGGACGGTTTCCCGCGCCGCTGCGCGAAGTGCTCGGCGCCTCCGGCGAGGAGTGGCTGCCCGCGCCCGAGGACCGGCCCGTGCGCTGCCGGTGGAGCGGCGGCGCCGAGTTCGCCGCGCACACCTGGACCGAGCTGATCGCCGCGGAGGGCGCCGAGGCGGTGGCCGAGTTCGCCGAGGGTGACCTCGCCGGGCACCCCGCCGTGCTGCGGCACCGCGCCGGGCAGGGTGTCGCCTGGTACGTGGCGACCATGCCCGAGCCGGTCGCGCTCGGCGCGCTGGCCGGGCGGATGCTGGCCGACGCGGGCGTGCGCGGGGTCCTGCCCGACCTGCCGCCGGGCGTCGAGGCGGTCCGCCGCGGCGACGTCCTGTTCCTGCTCAACCACGGCACCGCCACGGTACGAATGCCGATCCCCCACGCGGCCGATGACCTGCTGACCGGATCCCCCGTGACGGACCACGTCACGCTCACGCCACGTGCGGTCGCCGCGCTGCGCCCCCGAGTTCAACCCCACTTTGGAGATCCCCTTGCGTAGAAGAACGTTCCTCCTCTCGTCGGCCGCCACGCTGCTCCTGGCCGGTTGCGGCACCGGCGACCCCGGCTCCGACGCGGGCGCCCCGGCTCCCTCCCCCGTCGCCGGGGACGAGAACGCCGCGGCCTCCCTCGTCTTCTGGAGCTGGGCGGAGAACATCCAGCGCGTCGTCGACCTCTGGAACAAGAAGAACCCCACCCAGAAGGTCACCCTCAGCGGGCAGGCCGCCAGCGACGAGCTGATCGCCAAGTTCCTGACCGCGGTCAAGGCGGGCAACGCGCCCGATGTCCTGCAGGCGGAGTACCAGTCGCTGCCGACCCTGATCACCAACAACGCCCTGCAGGACCTGACCAACGTGATCGCCCCGGTCAAGTCCGCCTTCCCCGAAGGCACCTGGAACCTGACCTCCTTCGGCGGCGCCACCTACGCGGTGCCCGCGGACGTCGGCCCGATGATGCTCTTCTACCGCGAGGACCTGTTCGAGAAGCTGGGCCTGGAAGTGCCGAAGACCTGGGAGGAGTTCGGCGCGCTCGCCGAGACGGTCCGGCAGAAGGACGCCAAGCGCTACCTGACCACGTTCTCTCCCGGCGACGCCGGCTGGGTGGCCGGGTTCGCCCAGCAGGCCGGGGCCAACTGGTGGTCCAACGAGAAGGAGGCGTGGAAGGTCGCCATCGACGACCCCGCCACGCGCAAGGTGCTGAGCTTCTGGGGCGGGCTGGTCAACTCGGGCGCGGTGCTCGGCGACCCGATGTACACGCCGCAGTGGAACAGCCAGATGAACGACGGCACCATCATCGCCTGGCCGAGCGCGGTCTGGGGCTCCGGCGTCCTCGCGGGCGTCGCCCCCTCCAGCAAGGGCAAGTGGAAGATGGCCCCGCTGCCGCAGTGGAGCGCGAGCGAGAACGTCACCGGCTTCTGGGGCGGCTCGTCCACCGCGGTGAGCGCGACCTCCAAGCAGAAGCCGCAGGCGGCGAAGTTCGCCAGGTGGCTGAGCACCGACCCCGAAGCACTGAAGGTGCTCGTCGAGATCGGGCTCTATCCGGCCGCCACGCTCGGCCAGACCTCCGGCGGGCTCGACACCGCGCCCGAGTACATGACCGGACAGCCCGACTACTACGAGTCGGCCTCGAAGATCTCGCAGACGGCGCGCGGCTTCGACAGCTGGGGGCCGAACACCAACGTCACCTACGGCCAGTTCGAGGACCAGTTGCCGACCGCGGTCAAGAACAAGGCCGACCTAGCGGCCGTGGCCACGAAGGTGCAGCAGGCGAGCGTCGCCGACCTGAAGAAGCAGGGCTACCAGGTCGTCGGCGGATGACCGGACAGCAAAAGCGGGCGCCGTACCTGATGGCGGCGCCGGCCGTCATCCTGTTCACGGTCTTCATCGTGGTGCCGATCGGGTACGCCATCTGGCTGAGCCTGCACGCCATGCGGGTGCGGGGCGCCGGGTTCGGCATCCGGACCGAGGTGTTCATCGGCCTGGAGAACTACCTGGAGGCGATCCAGGACTCGGCGCTGTACGAGGCGATGCAGCGTATGCTCGGCTACGGCGTGATCATGGTGCCCGCCACCATGGGCCTGGCCCTGCTGTTCGCCCTGCTGCTGGACGCGCCCAGGGTCGGGGGCAAGCGCGCCTCGCGGATCACGATCTTCCTGCCGTACGCGGTGCCGGGCGTCATCGCCAGCCTCCTCTGGGGGTTCATCTACCTGCCGGCGGTCAGCCCGATCAGCGCCGCCCTGGAGGGGGCCGGCCTGCCGGCCGCGGACTTCTTCGGCGACGTGTCGATCTTCTTCTCGGTGGCCAACATCGCCGTGTGGGGCTCGGTCGGGTTCAACATGGTGGTGCTCTACACCACGCTGCGGGCCATCCCCAAGGAGCTGTACGAGGCGGCCCGCATCGACGGCGCCACCGAGTGGCGGATCGCGCTGCGGATCAAGGTGCCGCTCCTGCGCCCGGCGCTCACCATGACCTCGGTCTTCACCCTGATCGGCATGCTGCAGGTCTTCAGCGAGCCGGCCACGCTGCGGCCGATGACCAACGCCATCAGCCAGGACTGGGTGCCCCTGATGCGGATCTACCAGCAGGCGTTCGTGGACAACGACATCTACCTGGGCGCGGCCAGCTCGGTGTTGCTGGCCGGCGCGACGGTGCTGCTGTCACTGGCCGCGCTGGCCGTCTTCAGGACCCGTAGCGCGAGGAGCGATCGATGAGAGCGCCTACCAAGATCGTGCCCACGCTGATCCTGGCGCTCGGCGGCGTGTACGCCCTGCTGCCCCTGCTGTGGGTGGTGATCGCGGCGACGAAGGGCCCGGAGGAGCTGTTCACCACGTTCTCCGGCCGGCCAAGCTTCAACGGCGGCTTCACCGAGAACATCGCCGCGCTGAGCGCGTACGGCAACGGGCGGTTCTGGCTGTGGATGCTCAACAGCCTCATCTACGCCGGCGGCGGCGCGTTCCTGACCGTGGTCGTGTCGGCCGCGTGCGGGTACGCCCTGGCCAAATACCGCTTCGCCGGGCAGCGGCTGATCTTCGGGGCGCTGCTGGCCGGGGTGCTGGTGCCGCAGATCACCCTGGCCATCCCGCAGTACCTGCTGCTGTCGGACATGGGGATGGTCGGCACCTACTGGTCGGTCATCCTGCCCAGCGTCATCAGCCCGTACAGCATCTACCTGTGCCGCATCTACGCCGCCGCGGCCGTGCCGGACGAGATCCTCGAGGCCGGCCGGGTGGACGGGGCGAGCGAGTTCCGGCTGTTGTGGTCGGTCGGCGTGCCGATCATGACGCCGGGGCTGGTGACGGTGTTCCTGCTGCAGTTCATCGGGATCTGGAACAACTTCCTGCTGCCGTACATCATGCTGGCCAACGACGACCGCTTCCCGCTCACCGTGGGGCTCTACTCGCTGCTCAACCGGGGCGCCTCGCAGCCGGCCCTGTACAGCCTGGTGATCAGCGGCTCGCTGTTGTCGATCATCCCGATCATCGCGCTGTTCCTGTTCCTGCAGCGGTTCTGGCGGCTCGATCTCGTGGCCGGCAGCGTCAAGGGCTGACCACTCCACTCACGAACGGATTGTCATGAAGTTCAAAGACGGCTATTGGCGGATGCGTCCCGGGGTGCGGGGCGACTACGCCACCGCGGCCCACGACGTGACCGCGGACGCCGCCTCGCTGCGGGTGCTGGCGCCGACGCGGCCGATCACCCGTCGCGGCAACACCATCGACGGGCCGGTCCTGCGGGTGGACCTGTCGTCCCCCATGCCGGACGTGATCAGGGTCCGTGCGGTGCACTTCGCCGGGTCCGTACCGGCCGCGCCGGTTTTCGAGGTACGGGACGAGGCGCCCGCGGTGAAGATCGTCGTGGACGGCGAGGAGGCGAGCCTGACCAGCGGCGCCCTGACCGTCAAGGTGCGCCGGGACCTGCCGTGGGAGATGTCCTTCAGCGCGGACGGCCGGGAGCTGACCCGCAGCGCCGGCAAGAGCCTGGGCATCATGCACGATGCCGACGAACGGCACTTCATGGTCGAGCAACTTCGGCTGAGCGCCGGGGAGCTGGTGTACGGGCTGGGCGAGCGGTTCGGCGCGCTGGTGCGCAACGGGCAGTCGGTCGACATCTGGAACGACGACGGCGGCACCAGCAGCGAGATGGCCTACAAGAACATTCCCTTCTACCTCACCAACCGCGGTTACGGGGTGTTCGTCAACCATCCCGGACGGGTCTCGTTCGAGGTCGGCTCGGAGACGGTGTCGCGGGTGCAGTTCAGCACCGAGAGCCACGACCTGGAGTACCTGATCATTCACGGGCCGACGCCCGCCGAGATCCTGCGCCGGTACACGGCGTTGACCGGCCGGCCGGCGCTGCCGCCCGCGTGGTCGTTCGGGCTGTGGCTGTCCACGTCGTTCACGACCGACTACGACGAGGCCACCGTGGCGTCGTTCGTGGACGGGATGGCCGAGCGGGGGCTGCCGCTGAGCGTGTTCCATTTCGACTGCTTCTGGATGCGGCAGTTCCGATGGTGTGACTTCGAGTGGGATCCCGAGGTGTTCCCGGATCCTGCGGGGATGATCGCCCGGCTCAAGGAGCGCGGGCTGCGGGTCTGCCTGTGGCTCAATCCGTACATCGGGCAGGCGTCCGCGCTGTTCGACGAGGGGGCGGCGGCCGGTCACCTGCTGCGCCGCGCGGACGGCAGCGTCTGGCAGGACGACCACTGGCAGGCGGGGCGCGCGGTGGTGGACTTCACCTCCCCGGCCGCCCGCGAATGGTACGCGGACAAGCTGCGCGGGCTGCTCGACATGGGGGTGGACGCGTTCAAGACCGACTTCGGCGAGCGCATCCCCACCGACGTGGTCTACGCCGACGGCTCGGACCCCGAGCGGATGCACAACTACTACAGTCTGCTCTACAACCAGACCGTGCACGACGTACTGGCCGAGCGGCGGGGCGCGGGCGAGGCCGTGCTGTTCGCGCGGGCGGCCACGGTCGGCGGGCAGCGGCTGCCGGTGCACTGGGGCGGCGACTGCGAGTCGACGTTCGAGGCGATGGCGGAGAGCCTGCGCGGCGGGCTGTCGCTGGGCCTGGCCGGGTTCGGGTTCTGGAGCCACGACATCGGCGGGTTCGAGGGGCGGCCGGATCCGGCGGTCTTCAAGCGCTGGGTCGCGTTCGGGCTGCTGTCGTCGCACAGCCGGTTGCACGGGAGCGGGTCGTATCGGGTGCCGTGGCTGTTCGACGAGGAGTCGGTCGACGTGCTGCGCTCCTTCACCCGGTGGAAGCTGCGGCTGATGCCCTATCTGTACGGTGCCGCCGTCCAGGCCACCCATGAGGGCCTGCCGATGATGCGGGCGATGCACCTGGAGTTCCCCGGCGACCGGGCCTGCGACCACCTGGACGCCCAGTACATGCTCGGGCCCGATCTGCTGGTGGCTCCAGTGCTGTCGGCGGATGGTGATATTTCCTACTACGTGCCAGACGGTGTGTGGACCAGGCTGCTCGACGGCGAGACCGTCACCGGGCCCGGCTGGCGTACCGAGCGGCACGGGTTCGACAGCCTGCCGCTGCTGGTACGGCCGGGAGCGGTGCTGGCGACGGGCGCCCGCGCGGACCGGCCCGACTACGACTACGCCGACGGCGTCACCCTGACCGCCTACCAGCTCGCCGACGGCGCGTCCCGCACCGTCACCGTGCCCGCCGTGGACGGCGGCGCCGGGGCCGTGTTCGAGGTGTCCCGCTCGGGCGACCGCGTCCACGCCCGCCGCCTCCAGGGCGCGCCCGCCCCCTGGAACCTGCGGTACGCGGGCGTCGACGGCGCCGCGGCCCCCGGCATCGACCACATCGAGATCACCCTCAGCTCCAAGGAGTGACATGCCCACCTTCCCCGAGAACTTCCTGTGGGGCACCGCCACCGCCGCCTACCAGGTCGAAGGCGCCTGGGACGAGGACGGCCGCGGCCCCTCCATCTGGGACACCTTCTCCCACACGCCCGGTCTCGTGACCAACGGCGACACCGGCGACCTGGCGTGCGACCATTACCACCGGCTGGAGGAGGACCTGGACCTCCTCGCCGGCCTGGGCGTCGGCGCCTACCGGTTCTCCATCTCCTGGCCGCGCGTGCAGCCCGGCGGTCGCGGGCCCGTCAACCGGCCCGGCCTCGACTTCTACTCGCGTCTGGTCGACGGGCTGCTGACCAGGGACATCGCCCCGGTGGCCACCCTCTACCACTGGGACCTGCCGCAGGAGTTAGAGGACGCGGGCGGCTGGCCGCACCGTGACACCGCGCTGCGCTTCGCCGACTACGCCAAGCTCATGGGCGAGGCGCTCGGCGACCGCGTCCACACCTGGATCACCCTGAACGAGCCGTGGTGCTCGGCCTACCTCGGCTACGCCTCCGGCGTACACGCGCCGGCCAGGACCGACCCCGCCGCCGCCCTGGCCGCCGTGCACCACCTGAACCTCGGCCACGGCCTGGCCGTCCAGGCCCTGCGCTCGGTCGCCGACCCGGCCGCGCGGATGTCGGTCACGCTCAACCTGCACCAGGTGCGCGGCGTGTCCGAGCGCGACGCCGACGCGGTACGCCGCGCGGACGGCCTGGCCAACCGGGCCTTCCTCGGCCCGATGCTGGCGGGCGCCTACCCGCGCGACCTCATCGCCGACACCGCCTCGGTGACCGACTGGTCGTTCGTCCGCGACGGTGACGAGGCCGCCGCGTGCCAGCCGCTGGACATGCTCGGCGTCAACTACTACAACCCCGTCCTGGTACGCCAGTGGGACGGGGTCAGTTCACGGGAGACCGCGGACGGTCACGCCGACGGCGCCGCCTCCCCGTGGATCGCCTGTGAGGACATCGAGTTCGTCCGCCAGCCCGGCCCGTACACCGAGATGGGCTGGAACATCGACGAGACCGGCCTGACCGAGCTGCTCCTGCGCCTGCACCGCGACCACCCCGGCCTGCCCATGATGATCACCGAGAACGGCGCCGCGTTCGCCGACGTCGTGGACGGCGACGGCCGGATCAGGGACGAGCGGCGCGTCGACTACCTGCACCGCCACCTGACGGCCGTCACCGAGGCGATCGCCGGCGGGGCCGACGTGCGCGGGTACTTCGTGTGGTCGCTGATGGACAACTTCGAGTGGGCGCACGGCTATGCCAAGCGGTTCGGCATCGTCCGCGTGGACCGCGACACGATGGAGCGCACCTGGAAGGACAGCGCGTACTGGTACCGCGACGTGGTCGCCTCGGGCAAGCTGCCGGTGCGCTGAGCCCGGTTCACTCCCCGGGCGAAGGGACGCTGAGCGCGAGGATGGCGGTGTCGTCGTCCAGACCGGTGCCGAAGCCTTCGAGCAGGCCGGCCAGGGCGGCGACGGCCGCGCTCGCGGTGGTGGGGGCGAGGCGCGTGGCGAAGGCGTGCAGTGCTTCGTCTCCGAAGCGGCCGTCGGGGGTGCCGGTGGCGCCGGTACGGGCCTCGGTCAAGCCGTCGGTGTACAGCAGCAGCGTGTCACCCGGTCCCAGGTGAATCGCTCTGGAGGTGAACGTGGCGCTGGGCAGGATGCCGATGAGCAGGCCGTTCGGGGTGGGCTGGTAGTCGGCGGTGCCGTCGGCGCGCAGCAGCAGGCACGGAGGGTGGCCGCCGCTGGCCAGCGTGATGGAGAAGCCGTCACCGTCAGGGGCGAGAATGCCGAAGATCGCGGTGCAGTAGCGGGGGTCGTCACCGTGGTATTCCTGGTGCAGGGCGGCGTTGAGGGTGTCCAGTACGGTCACCGGGTCGGAGTCGTAGACCGCGGCCGCGCGCAGGGTGTAGCGGATCAGCGAGGTCACCGTCGCGGCACCGGCGCCTTTGCCGCACACGTCCCCCAGGAAGAAGCCCCACCGCGCGGAGGTCAGCGGGAACAGGTCGTAGAAGTCGCCGCCGACCTCGTCGCGGGAGGCGATGTGGTAGTGGGCGGCGGCCCGCAGGCCGGGCACCTGCGGCAGCGAGGACGGCAACAGGCTGTGCTGCAAGGTCCTGACCAGGCGCTGGAGCCGTTCGCGGTCGAGCTCGGCCTCCTGACGGGCCCGCAGCAGCTCGCGTTCGTAGGCGCGGCGGTCGGAGGCGTCGAAGATCGTGGTGCGGATGAGCTGGGGCCGTCCGTCGGCGCCGGACTTGACCTTGGAGGTGACCAGCACCGGCAGCCTGCTGCCGTCGGCGGTCCGCAGCTCCAGGGCCACGCCGCCGACCTCGCCCTGCAGCCTGAGCAGCGGCGCGAAATGGGTCTCGTGGTACAGCCGGCCGCCGACGGTGAGCAGGTCGGAGAAGGCTCGGCGGCCGACGAGTTCCTCTCGGGTGTAGCCGAGCCAGCCCAGCAGGGTGGCGTTGACCTTGGCGATCTGGCCGTCCAGGAGCGTGGACAGGTAGCCGCAGGGCGCGTTCTCGTACAGGTCCTCGGCGCTGTCCTCCAGCAGCGAGGAGAACACCACCACCTCCCTCCGACCGCCGTGCCCGGGCGCGTTCATCACCGAGCGGCGAAGGAGGCGATCGCCTCGATAGTGACCTCCGGGGCGCTCAGCTGCGGGCAGTGACCGGTCGCGGGCAGCGTGACGAGCCGGCTCCCCTCGATCTGGGCGTGAACGAACGCGCCGACCTCGCGGGGCGCGATCACGTCCTCCACACACTCGACCACCAGCGTCGGCACACTCACCTTGGCCAGCTCGGCCCGGTGATCCGACAGGAACGTCACCCGGGCGAACGACCGCGCGATCAGCGGATCGGTACGGCAGAAGCTGTTGGTCAGTTCCTCACCCAGCTCGGGACGGTCCGGATTGCCCATGATCACCGGCGCCATCGCCGCGGACCAGCCCAGATAGTTGCTGTCCAGCGACTCCAGCAGCTCATCGATGTCGGCCCGGCTGAACCCGCCCCGGTAACCCTCGTCGTCGATGTAGCAGGGCGAGGGGACCAGCAGCACCAGCTTGGCGAACCGCTGTGGCTCCTGGATCGCCGCGAGCACGCCCATCATCGCGCTGACCGAGTGGCCCACGAAGACCACGTCCGAGAGGTCCAGCTCCCGGCAGATCCGCAGGATGTCCTCGGCATAGTCGTCCAGCGTGGCGTAGCGCTCCGGCCGCCAGGCCGACAGATCGGACCGGCCCGCCCCCACGTGATCGAACAGCACCACCCGGAAGTCGCGGGCCAACTCCGGCGCCACCAGACGCCACAGGTTCTGGTCGCAGCCGAACCCGTGGGCCAACATCACCGTCGGCCCGTCCGTACGGCCGCTCACCACCACATGGTTCCTGGCTCCGATATCCCCCATTTCCGTCACCCTTCCGCCGGCAGGAGAACACTCGCTGGAAACCCCTTGCCCCCGGTAGTGACTTTTCACATCAAACCGGGGGCAAGTTACGCTCCCTGACTATCTACCGTGGCTAAGCCGGGAAATCCCTCGGGTTGATGGAGCTGGTCCGCGCGTTGCCTCCCCTGACCGGGTTGAGGGTCAGGGTCCAGATGCTCGCCGAGGTAGCGGTCGTGGCGAACTTCAGCCGATCGTTGAACCGCTGGTAAACGGCGTTCCGGCCGAACCTGCCCTTCGACGTGCTGAACCGGGAGCCGGTGGTGAAGTAGACCCGGTACGTCCCGTCCCTGACGTCCTTGACGCTGGCGGTGGATCTGGCGCGAACGTAGATGCTGACCGCCTTGGCCTTGCCCTTGACCAGCGTGACGACGCCGTCCCTGGAGGTGCCGTTCTTGATCTTGAGAGTGCCCAGCCCGCCACCGAGGCGGTGGTAGAGGATCTTGCCGTTACGGGGACGCGCCGCAGCGGCCGTCTGCGACACCGAATCGACAGTACGCTCACCGGCCACGGCAACGGCGGGGGTGGCGGCCAGCAGTCCACCGGCCAGCGCGACGGCCGCGACACCGGCACGTAACGGGGTTCCTTCGAGAAGTCTCTTCACAGTGAACATCTCCTTCGGAGGCCTACGGTCAGACCGAACATAGAAGAACCCGGCCCGATCGCCTAGGTGCGTTCGCGCTGTCAAGATCGCCACATGCTGCGATTAGTGATGACGCTCCTGGCCGGGATAGTGCTCCTCGGCGGCAGCCGACTCCCGTTCGAACCGCGTACGTTCGAAGACCACGCCGCACAAGCCGTCGGGACCTGGCGGACCAGCGGTGCCGCGGAGATCTGGCACAAGGGTTTCGTCCCGGTCGAGGACCTGAGCGCGATACCGCCGAAGGTGCTCAAGCAGATCCAGCACGATGAGGAGTACGGCTGGGTGGTGGCCGGCCCGCTCCCCGCTCCGCCGGCCGGCGCGCAGATCCGCTGGGACGACGGGTCCACGATGCGGGTCCCCGTGATCACAGCGCGAGAGGCGCTGCTGGCTGTGTCTCCCTGGCCTGAGGAGTACACCTTTCCCGAAGGGGAGGCGTATAAGCTGACCAGCGCCACCTACACGAGGATGCGGCTGAAAACCCTGCGCGGCATGGCGACCGTGCCCGCGTGGCGGCTGTACTTCTCGAACCTGCCCGGCCCGATCGACCGCGTCGCTGTCGATCAGAAAGCGGTCGGTACCGTCAAAGCCGCCGTCGGCGACCAATTGCCAGGCAGCATCAGAGACTTCGAAGTGCTCGACGAACGCACGCTGCTGGTCAGCTACGACTACGGCTCCTGCGACGGCGAACCGCTCGACGTCCGCCTACGACTCCGCGAGGAGCCGGACCTGGTGGTCCTGGGGATCGACGTCCACGGCGACGCCGGTGGCATATGCGGGGGGGTCGGCATGTCCGGCAAGGACGTGATCAGGCTCCACGGGCCGCTGGGGGATCGCGTGGTGTTGGACGCGGTAAGCAGGCTCCCCGTCCTGTGCGATCGTGCGCTGAACGCGTGCCGTTCTGGAAACGGATGACGTCGGTCTTTGACGGCCATGGCGAATCAGCCGCCCAAAGCCTTGAGCGTGGCCGTGCCCCCGGGATCGCGGTCCGTGCTCACCGGTACCAAAGCGACCTCGTCCACCCCGGCCTCGGCGTACCACAGCCCAAGTGCTGCTCGCCGCGGCGGGGGTCAAAGCCAGAAGATCACCAGCACGACGAGGCCGAGGCCCAATGCCATAAAGGCCGACGTTCTGGGGTCGCGGGCGGCCTCCCGGTACGAGGAGATCACCAGCACGACACCCATGGCCAGCGCCGCCAGCAGGTGCAGGCCGTACCACAGGGGAATGGGAAGTTTCCCCAGGACGGTCCCGGCCAGCAGGTCGTCAACGGATCCGTAGCCGGCGAGGCCGCCCAGCAACCCCAGGCCCAGGCCCAGCAGCGCGAGCGTGTACCGGAACCGGCCGAGCAGAGCCCAGACGACGGCTCCCATCACCAGCAGAACCGAGGATTCGTGGTGCAGTTGCCGCATGAGCACACCGCCACGCACCTCGAAACTGGTCCTCAGGGCGGACTCGTAGGCTTCGCTCATCATGACGCCTCGGAGCGGCGCGTAGCTGCCGTCGTACATCGCCGTCTGGCCACTGGGCGTGTAGAAGAAGGCCAGGAATCCGCCGGTGAGCAGGACCACCACAAAACAGTAGACGAGCATCTCGCCCACCAACTGCCGCGCTCGCTCCATTCGGCATATTTCACCATAAGAACGGAGCGGCGGGGATGCGGCGATGGCATCCCCGCCTAGACCGTTCAGTTCACGCGTCGGAGTTCTGGGCGTTCAGTTCGGCGTCCCGCTTCACTCGCTGGATCTGCGCGTCCGTGACGACGAGGTCACCGAACTGCTTGACCGCCTGGTAGTACGTCCAGGCAAGGCCGTCGCAGGTGGACTTGGAGAGTCCCGAGTATCCGGCGCACACTTGCTTCATATCGAAATAGAATGCGCTGTCGATGCGATCCTTGTTCGCCGGGAATTGGCTCACGGCCTTGTAGTTTCGATAACCGAAATCGTGTCGCCGACAGGGCATCCGGAAATCGAAGCCGAGTGGCTGGTCGGGGCTGCTTGAGCACAGGTCGGTGGACCAGTCGAAGGCGTAGTCGGCCCATGCCGCCTGGTCCTGCCAGGCGGCCCGCCAGGAGGCGGCGCTGGGGGCGGTGGGCTGGGAGAATCCGGAAAGCGCGGCGAGTTTCTGCTCCAGAGTCACCGCGTAGGCTGGTAGTGCGAATCCGAGGACGGCGATCAGGGAGAGGGCGACGGAGGCTAACGGCACGAGGGATCGTCTGACCATGAGGACCTGCTTCTCTTGCCCGGGGCCGGAAACGGCAAGGTTCACCTGACGGTCTAACGATGAAGCGAGATGCCGCCTGAAGCAGAAGCAGATCTTGCTTAATTTCCTCGGTAATGTTCGCCGACAACGGACCTTTACATCGAGTCGATATTCTGCAAAGGCTCAATCAGGTCCACCGGCGGGGGTCGTTCGCAGGTGCTCGTGATGTTCACCGCCGCGCCTGAGTGTGCCGAGGCCAGCAGCGACTCCATGACGTCGAGCACGTGGTACGCCAGCGTTCCACTCGTACGAGGCTCCTCGCCCACGGGGGTCGCCGCGAAGTCGGCCAGGCCCACTCCGCGCCCGGCCCCGACGTAGCCGGCCGCCGCCGGAAGCGTCTGCCAGCCGTCCCGCACCTCCGAGAACAGGACGGATCCATCGAAATAGTTGGGGTCGGGGACGACGAGCGAGCCCGCCTCGCCGTGTACTTCGATGTTGGGCGCCTTGGTCGCCGTCCCGTCGAAGCTCATCACCAGCGTGGACAGCGCTCCCGAGGTGTGGACGAGCACTCCGGTGACGTGCGTGTCCACCGTCACCGGGATCTCCTCGCCCTGGCGGGGGCCCGAGCTGATGGTGCGCTTTGCCCGCGTGCGGCTGGCGGCGCCGATGACCGTCGCCACCGGCCCGAGCAGCGTCACCAGGCTGGTGATGTAGTAGGGGCCCATGTCCAGGAGCGGGCCGCCGCCGGGGGCGTAGTAGAAGTCGGGGTTCGGATGCCAGCGTTCGTGGCCGGGCGTCATCATCGTCGCGGTCGCCGCGACGGGTCTGCCGATCAGGCCGTCGTCGATCGCCTTGCGCGCCGTCTGCGTACCGGTGCCCAATACGGTGTCCGGCGCGCACCCCACGCGGACCTGAGCGGCATCGGCCGCCCGCAGCATCCCCGCGGCCTCCGCGGCGGTCGCGGCAAGGGGCTTCTCGCAGTAGACGTCCTTGCCGGCCGCGATGGCCTGGAGCGCGATCTCGGCGTGGGCGGCGGGAATGGTGAGGTTGAGCACGACGCCGACACGCGGGTCCGCCATCAGCTCCGCCACGCTCAGCACGTCGACCCCCGCATACGGCCGCACCGCCTCCCGTGCCCGGTCAAGGTCCAGGTCGGCCACGGCCACCAGCCGCAACTGCGGCAGCCGGTCGATGGTCTGGAAATACTGCGCCGAGATGGCACCGCACCCCACGATGCCCACGTTCACCGGCTGGCCCACAGCATGCCCCTTTCGATGATGGTGCGCACGTTCTCGTCCTGCAGGACGTCGAGGCTGTGTCCCGGGGTCGCGACGAAGATCCGCCCGCTCCCCCATTGCCGGGTCCAGATCGCCGGCGAGGTGACCTCCCGATGCCAGGGGTCCCAGGGGCGGACCTTCTGCGTCGTGGTCGCCAGCACGTCGATGTAGTCGTCCGTCAGCACCCAGTACTGCTCGGTCACCAGGCCGAAGTCCGCGATGCCCTCCGTGATGGAGTGATCGCCCGCCTCGGGGAGCAGGTTCACGGTGTACGGCACGAAGTTGTCGGCCTGCGAGCCTTCCCGCTCGGCCGGATCCTTGCCCGGATGGCAGGCGAACTGCCCGCCGATGAGATGCAGATAGTCGGAGGAGTTGCGGAAGGAGTCGGCGATGCCACCGTGCCAGCCCGCCATCCCGGTGCCCGACTCGATCGCGGCTCGCAGGCCGTTGAGCTCCGCCGGCTCGATCGTGCCCATCGTGTAGCACTGCACGATGAGATCGACGTCGGCCATGAACCCGGAATCCGCGTACGGCGCCGGCGAATCCGCCCGGTGCACCTCGAACCCCTGCTTCTCCAGGAAGGGAACAAACAGCTCAGTGGCCGCGACCGGAGCGTGCCCTTCCCAGCCGCCCCTCACTACCAGAGCCTTCCGGCCGTGATCGTCCGTCATGCTTTCACCCATCCGCTCGGCAATGGACGACTCTGATCATCGCATTCCACCCCAAACCTCCTAAAGGGAGGTCGTGAGCACCCGCCAGCAGTCCGAAAGTTTCAAGCTTTGATACCTCGCCGACGGAGCTTTCCCAGGTCACTTGCCTGCCCAATCCTACGGCTCACGTGGACTCTTGCCGATCGAAATATTTTTGCAAATACTCCGAATATTTCGGGCCGCATCGAGAGAACGGGAAGCGGATGAGGATAACCACCAGGGTGCTCGGCGCCTCGATCGCCGCCGCGATGTTCATCATCGCCTGGCTGACCATGGCCTCGCCGGCGTCGCCGGCCTCGCTCACCGAGGTGACCAACTTCGGCACCAACCCCAGCGGCCTGCGCATGCACCTGTACGTGCCGAACAACGTCGCGGCCCGGCCGCCGATTCTGGTGGCCGTGCACTACTGCACGGGCTCCGGGCCCGCCTTCTACTCCGGCACCGAGTTCGCCTCACTGGCCGACAGGTACGGATTTATCGTCATCTACCCCTCCGCGACCAGGAGCGGAGCCTGCTTCGACGTCTCCTCGCCGCAGGCGCTCAAGCACGACGGCGGCAGCGACCCGGTGGGGATCGTGTCCATGGTCAAGTACGTCGAGCAGCACAACAACGGCGACCCCGCCCAGGTCTACGTGACCGGCGCGTCCTCGGGCGGCATGATGACGAACGTGCTGCTGGGCGACTACCCCGACGTCTTCAAGGCCGGGGCGGCGTTCATGGGAGTGCCGTTCGGCTGCTTCGCCACCACCGACGGCTCCGGCTGGAACAGCGCCTGCGCCAACGGCACCATCATCAAGACCCCGCAGGAGTGGGGTGACCTGGTGCGCGGGGCCTTCCCCGGCTACACCGGAGCGCGTCCGCGCATGCAACTGTGGCACGGCACCGAAGACGCCACGCTCCGCTACCCGAACTTCCAGGAAGAGATCAAGCAGTGGACCAACGTCCACGGGCTCAGCCAGACCCCCACCTTCACCGACCACCCGCAGTCGACCTGGACCCGGACCCGTTACGGCGGCACCGGCACCAACGTCGCCGTCGAGGGCGTCAGCCTCCAGGGCATCGGGCACAGCCTTCCGCAGGGCGGCATGGCCGCGTCCGTCATCCAGTTCTTCGGCCTGGACAGCGGATCCCCCGGCTCGCCGGCACCGACGCCGACGCCGACTCCAACGCCGGGCGGGGCCTGCCGAGTCACCTACACCATGAACACCTGGAACACCGGATTCACCGCGGCCGTCACCATCACCAACACCAGCGCGTCCCCGATCAACACCTGGGCCCTGACCTTCACCCTCCCCAGCGGCCAGACGGTCACCTCCGCCTGGAACGCCACCATCTCCCCCACGAGCGGCCAGGTCACCGCCAGGAACGTCAGCTACAACGGCACCATCGCGGCCGGGGCCTCCACCAACTTCGGCTTCCAGGCCACCCACAGCGGCAACACCGGCAAACCCACCGCCTTCACCCTCGGCGGCACGACCTGCACCATCGCCTGACGTAGTGCGGAGCCGACGGCGTACCGGGCCTCAGGGAAGCGTGACGAACTTGGCGAGGAACCGCCGGGCCGTGGCGGTGTCCAGACGGTAGTCGAAGTTGGTCGCCTTGCAGGCGTCGTCGGCTCCGCTGACAGTGGTGGCGATGAGGAGGTGCGAGGTGGGATCGCCCAGGAAGTTCGGGCCACCCGAGTCGCCGAAGCAGGTGCTTCCGTCGCCCTTCGAGCGGTTCACCGACAGGTCGAGCCACTTGCGGGACAGGGCCTCGAAGGAGATGGAGGTCTGCTGGCGGACGTCGGAGTAGTCGAAATGCCGCTCTTTCCGACCCACCGCGCCGTACCCGACGGGGGTGAATTGCGCAGTCTTCAGCTTGTTCTCGGCCTTGAGACGGCCGAGCAGCCCCTCAGCGGGCAAGTCAGCAGGCTTGATGCCCGGGATGGCCGTCTTGAAGATGACGACGGCCATGTCATGAAGCTCAGAGCTGTCCTTGAAGCGCGCGTCCGGCACGTAGCGACCGGTGTAGGTCTTGGCCCCAGGCTGGTACTGGCTGGCGAAGGAGACCCGGGCGGTCTTCTGGCCGCGCTCTCCGCAATGGGCAGCGGTGAGGAACACGGTGGGCGAGATGAGCGTGCCGGTGCAGTAGCTCCACGTGCCGTCCGAGTGCGGCTTGCCGGCGATGAGGGCGCCCACCTCCGGATGGACGCTTCCGTCGGCGGAGCCATGGGTGATGGCCGACGCGGGGGCGGCGATACCCACCATGCATGCCAGAGGAATTATGACAAAGGGGACAAAACGCATGCGGGAACTGTAAGTTGCGTCCGGCCTCCGCGCCAAAGAATGTGGAGAAAGATTTACCTACGGACTGTCACACGGGAGGACGAAAGCGACGCGCTGCGAGCGGCGCTTCGCACCGCTCGCAGTGTCGCTAGGACGCCCTGGCGAGCATGCCGTGCGGGTCGAGCACGTACTTGCGCGCGGCCCCCTCGTCGAACTCGTGGTAGCCCCGCGGCGCCTCGTCCAGCGGGATCGCCGTGGCGTTGACGTTCTTCGCGATCTGCACCCGGTCGTTCAGGATCGCCATCATGAGCTGACGGTTGTACTTCATGACCGGGCACTGGCCGGTGACGAAGGAGTGCGACTTGGCCCAGCCGAGGCCGATCCGAATGGACAGCGAACCGTGCTTGGCCGACTCCTCGCGCGCACCGGGGTCGCCGGTGACGTACAAGCCGGGAATGCCGAGCGCGCCACCCGCCCGGGTGACGTCCATCAGCGTGTTGAGCACGGTGGCGGGATGCTCCTCCTCCGACTCGTGTCCGTGACCGCGCGCCTCGAAGCCGACGGCGTCGACGGCGCAGTCCACCACCGGTTCGCCGAGAATGTGCTCGATCTGGTCCTTCGGCTCGCCCAGGGCCACGTTGATGGTCTCGCAGCCGAAGGTGTGCGCCTGGTCCAGTCGCTCCTTGTTCAGGTCGGCGACGATGACCACGGCGGCACCGAGCAGGAACGCCGAGGTCGCCGCGGCGAGCCCGACCGGGCCGGCCCCGGCGATGTAGACGGTCGATCCCGGCTTCACCCCCGCGCTCACGCAGCCGTGGAACCCCGTCGGGAAGATGTCCGCGAGCATGGCCAGGTCGAGGATCTTCTCCATGGCCCGGTCCTTGTCCGGGAACTTGAGCAGGTTCC
Organism: Nonomuraea sp. NEAU-A123; assembly: GCF_018603905.1. Classification (GTDB taxonomy): domain Bacteria; phylum Actinomycetota; class Actinomycetes; order Streptosporangiales; family Streptosporangiaceae; genus Nonomuraea. Next base: position 116,860 of record NZ_JAHFZZ010000017.1, on the reverse strand, counting down.
AGTCGGCGTAGGGCACCAGGACGTAGTCCGCCTGGCCGCCTACCCAGCCGCCCATGTCGACGTAGCCGTACGCCGAACCGGGCCGGTCGGGGTTGACGTTCTCGCAGACGCCGGTCTTGCCCTCCTTACAGTTGCGGCAGCGGCCGCAGGCGATGTTGAACGGTACCGACACAAGGTCGCCGATCTTGATGAACTCCACGTCGGGACCGGTGTCGACCACCTCTCCGGTGATCTCGTGGCCGAGGATGAGGCCCTGCGAGCCGTGGTGCGGCCGCGGACCATGTGCTGGTCGCTGCCGCAGATGTTCGTCGCCACCGTTTTGAGGATGGCGGCGTGCGGTAGTTTGCGTCCTACATTGGCCGGGTTGACGCCCGGGCCATCCTTGAGCTCGAATTCGGGATAGTCGGTCTGGCGTACCTCGACTTTGCCTGGACCGTCGTACGACACGCCCCTGTTGCCGGGCATGACGATCCCTCCCTTGTACGAAAGTGACGGATGTTCGTTCGCTCACTTGGTCACGGATCACCTCCTGTGTCCGAGGTGCCAGCGGCGGCGGCCGCCGTGCCCCACCCGGTCACGGATCTCTTCGTCGTGCGGCTGCCGGGCCGCCGGAATGTCACCCGCGGCACCCTGCGCGGCCTCCTGCGCGGCCTCGGCCATCTCGCTCCGCGGCCCCCGCGCGCCGATGATCTCTCCGGCGGTGCCCTGCTCGACCATCTCCGGCACCTCGCGGGCCGGGCGCGCCACCAGGTCGTACACCACGACAGCCAGCACGGCGCCGATGATCGGGCCGGCGACGTAGACGCCGTACAGCGCCCATGGCGCGCTACCGCCGAACAGACTGGTCGTCAGGTACGGCCCGAACGTGCGGGCCGGGTTGACGGAGCCGCCCGTCAGCGGGCCGAGCACGAAGATCTCGCACGCCACGGCCAGCCCGATCATCCAACCGGCCCAGCCGGACGGCGCCCGCCGGTCGACCGCCATCGCCATGATCGTGAGCAGCAGCAGGAACGTCCCCAACGCCTCCAGCAGGATGCCCTGCCCATAGCTCACGCCCGGGGCGAGCGCGGTCAACCCGACGCCCTGGGTGACCGCCCGCCGGCCGAACCCACCCACGATCAGCAGGCCACCGGCGAACGCGCCGACGAGCTGGGCGACGATGTAGAACGGCACCTCGGCCCACGGGAACCTGCGTCCCGCGGCCAGGGCGATGGTGACCGCCGGGTTGATGTGCGCGCCTGACGTGGTGCCGAACGCGTAGATGACGAGCGCGACCACGATGGCGAACGACAGCGAGATGATGCCGAGCCCGGCATAGTCCAACCGGCCGTTCCCCATCACCAGCGCGGCCACCACTGAGCCGGCACCGAAGAGAACCAGCAACATCGTTCCGATGGCTTCCGCGACGAGACGTCGCGGCAGGTCTCTAACCATCGCAACCCCCCGATGACGATGGTTTATCCCCAAATTCGAATATATACCTGACACCCTGAAAAGGAGCTGTGTCAGAGACAGCGGCGATGGGCCTCGTCCACGCGCTGGGTGAGCCCGCTCCGGTCGAGGTGTTCGAGCAGCGGCACCGCGACCCGCCGGCTGGTGTCGAGGGCGTTCCTGGCCTGGCTGACCGTGAAGGGCTGCGGCAGCCGGCTCAGCACCTCCGCCGCCCGGGCGTCCGCGCCGGGCAGCAGCACGATCCCGTCGGTCACGCGCAGCAGCCGCCCGGCCCGTACGGCCGCCGCCACCTCCCGCGAGCCCAGCCCCAGCTCGGCCAGCCGCCCGGCCTCCGGCGCCTGGAACGGGTGCGCCGCCAGCTCCCCCCTCAGCCGCTCGACCGCCCGAACCACCGGCGCGGGCAGGCCGGCGGGCCCGGTCATGATCCGCCCCTCGGCGAGCGTGAGCGGCGGCCGCACCAACGCGGCGACCAGTTGCCGGTCGGGCAGGCCGAGCTCGTGGCGGGCGGCTTCGAGCGGCATGCCGGGCTCCAGCGGGTGTTCCACGGCGTACCGCCTCGCCGTGGCCGTCAGCCGCTCGGCCAACTCGGCCCAGTACTCGGGATCGGCGTACCAGTCCCCGCAGACCGGTCCCGCGCTGAGCGCACCGACCTTGGTGTCCGCGCTGGACGTGCCGACCATCGCGATCAGGTCGGCCGCGCGTAGCAGCCGGTGGATGCGCAGGGCGGAGGCGGCGTCCGGTGCCGCCGACTCCAGCCGGGCGGCGTGCGCCCGCGCCGCGCCCCGGCGGCCGAGCGCCGGCGGGCGTACGTCGAGCACGCTCGCCCCCGCCAGCACCCGTACCTCTGCCCGGTCGCGGCCGGGGTCGCGCAGCAGCAGCACGTCTCCGAGGTGGAGCGGGAGCGGGCGGGCCAGGCGCACCCGTACGACGCGCCCACCGAGCATCCGCACCTCGCACCCCACCGCCGCCGACCCGATGTGCGCGATCAGCCGCCGAGGCAGCCGCCACTCCTCCCCGGCATCGCGGCGGCCCCCTACCGGGGAGATCCGGACGTCGACCAGGTCCGTGTACGTCCACCGGCCGGGTGTGACCAGCGCCTGGCCGCGCTCGGGCAGTCCGTGGCCACGCAGATTGACCGCCACCCTGGCGACACCGGCCACCGAGGACATCGGCTCCTTCAGGGCCTCCAACGCCCGCACCCGCACCGACTCCCCACCAAGCGCCAGCTCGTCACCCACCGAAATGGTGCCCGCAGGCAGGGTCCCGGTCACGACCGTCCCGCTACCGGTCACGCTGAACGCCCGATCGATCCACAGCCGCACTGGCGCCTCCGCATCGGGCGGGGGAAGCCGGGCGACCAGGCGGTCCAGCGCCTCCCGCAGTTCCCCGAGCCCCTGTCCGGTCCGCCCGCTCACCACCACAGCCTCGAGCACCGCCGTGGTCAGGCGAGTGCGTGCCTGTTCGAGGGCCGCCCCCGGGTCGGCGAGGTCCGCTCGGGTCACCACAAGCAGGCAATGCCGTACGCCGAGAGCCTCCAACGCCACCAGATGCTCCTCCGACTGCGGCATCCACCCCCCATCCGCAGCCACCACGAACATCACCGCCGGCACCGGCCCAACCCCAGCCAGCATCGTCCCAAGAAACCGCTCATGCCCCGGAACATCCACAAAGGCAAGCCGCCGCCCCGAAGGCAGCGTCGTCCACGCGTACCCCAGCTCGATCGTCAGCCCGCGCCGCCGCTCCTCCGCCAGCCGGTCGGGCTCCATCCCGGTGAGCGCCCGCACCAGCGTGGACTTGCCATGGTCGACGTGCCCCGCCGTGGCCACGACGTACATCAGCCGCCCACCCCGAGGATCACGCGCACCACGTCCTCATCGCGCTCACCAGGAACGGTACGGAGGTCGAGCAGCAACCGCCCGCCCTCGACCCGTCCGACCACCGGCGGCTCACCGGTCCGCAGCGGCGCGGCGAGCCGTTCGGGCAGGCTCACGGCGGCGCTCGGCAGCGTCACACCGGGCGCCCCGCCACCCCCGACGACGGCCTGGCTCGGCACCGCCCGCGCGTCAACACCCGCGTCGGCGAGCCGCCCGGCGAGCACCGCGGCACGGTCGCCAAGTGCGGCCGGATCGGCATGCAGCGCCAGCCGAACGGGCACGGCGGGACCCCGGAGCGTGGCCTCCAGCGCGGCCAGCGTCAGCTTGTCGACCCGCAGGGCGCGGGCAAGCGGGTGCCGTCGGCACCGTTCGACCAGGTCACGGCGCCCGAGGAGGAGTCCCGCCTGCGGCCCGCCGAGTAGCTTGTCACCGCTCGCCGTCACCAGATCCGCCCCAGCCGCCAGTACGGTCGCCGCGTCCGGCTCGTCGGGCAGCAGCGGCTCGCGAACGAGCAGACCGGAACCGATGTCGGCCACGACAGGCACCCCAAGCCCGGACAGCTCCCCTACCTCGACGGAGCCGGTGAAGCCCTCGATCAGGAAGTTCGACGGATGGACCTTGATCACGCATCCGGTCTCCGGCCCCACGGCCGCCGCGTAGTCCTGGTAGGAGGTGCGGTTGGTGGTGCCCACCTCGCACAGCCGCGCCCCGGTGGAGCCGAGCAGGTCGGGGATGCGGAACCCGTCACCGATCTCCACAAGCTCGCCCCGGCTGATCACGATCTCCCGCCCGGCGGCCAGTACGGTCGCCACCAGCACGAGCGCGGCCGCGTTGTTGTTGACGACGTGCACATCCTCGGCACCCGGCACGGCCCGGGCGAGCGCGCCCAGCGCACCCCGCCCGCGACGGGCCCGCGCACCGGTCTCCAGGTCGAACTCCACGTCGGCCGCACCGGCCGCGGCGGCCACCGCCTCGATCGCGGCTGACGACAGGGGCGCCCGGCCGAGGTTCGTGTGGACCAGCACACCGGTCGCGTTGATCACCGTCCGCAGGCTCGCCGCCTGCGGCGGAAGCGCCGCCACCGCCATGTCGGCGACCTCCTCGGGACTGATCTCGCCGCTCCGCGCCCGCTGCTGCGCCCGCGTCACCGCGTCCTTGACCACCGACCGGCCCAGCCGCCCGCCCGCCGCGACCAGCCGCGGATCGGCGAGCACGGCATCGGTACGTGGTACGTGCCTTCGTGGGTCCACCATTCGAAAATAAGACGGAGGCGGACGGGAATCGAACCCGCCAGGCCGAGGACCTCGGCCTCGTCGGTTTTGAAGACCGCGGGGGCCACCAGGCACCCAGACGCCTCCAAGGGAGAACCTACTTGACCAGCGGGTATGGCCTGAAGCGCCACACCCGTCGCGAGCCACCCGAGGACGCCATGACACACAGGACCGAGACGGTCCGGCTGACGCAGTACGCGCACGGAGGCGGCTGCGCCTGCAAAATCCCGCCAGGCGAGTTGGAGGCCGTGCTGGCGAACCTCCACCTACGTGACCCCGGCGCCACAGGAGAGCTGATCATCGGCCTCGACGACGGGGACGACGCCGCCGTGGTCCGCATCGCCGGCGACCGGGCGATCGTGGCCACCGCCGACTTCTTCACCCCCGTCGTGGACGACCCCTACGACTGGGGCCGCATCGCGGCGGCCAACGCCCTGTCGGACGTCTACGCCGTCGGCGGGGAGCCGCTGGTGGCGGTCAACCTGCTCGGCTGGCCCCGGGAGAAGCTGCCCCTGGAGCTGGCGAAGGAGGTGCTGCGCGGCGGCCTGGACGTGGCCCGGGCCGCGGCCTGCCACGTCGCGGGCGGTCACAGCGTCGACGACCCGGAGCCGAAGTACGGCATGGCGGTCACCGGCCTGGCCGATCCCGAGCGCCTGCTGCGCATCGACGGCGGCCGGCCCGGGCTGCCGATCACCCTCACCAAACCGCTCGGCATCGGAGTGCTCAACACCCGGCACAAGGCGACCGCCGAGGTGTTCCCGCAGGCAATTGCGGCGATGACCGCCCTGAACCGCGACGCTTCACGGGCCGCGCTGGCCGCCGGAGCGGGGTGCGCCACGGACGTGACCGGTTTCGGCCTGCTGGGCCACCTGTACAAGCTGGCCAGGGCAAGCGGCGTCACGGCCGTGGTGGACGTGGCCGCCGTACCGTACCTGGAAGGGGCCCGCGAGGCGGTACGCGACGGCTACGTCAGCGGCGGCACCCGCCGCAACCTCGACTGGGTCCGTCCGTGGCTCGATCCCGGCGGCTTCGGCGAGGACGACCTGCTGCTACTCGCCGACGCCCAGACCTCCGGCGGCCTGCTGGTGGCCGGTGAGATCCCCGGCGTGCCGGTCATCGGCGAACTGGTCCCCCTGGACGGCCCCCACCTGCGACTCCGCTGACCGCATAAGGCTCATACCCCAGCAGCCGACGTTACCGAGTATGCGCGGGCTTGCGGCTCATGAGCCGTGGTCGACGTCACCAGCCTGTACGGGATGCTGTGGCTGGACAACAGCCTTCTCAGGCCCGTTCACCCCCGAGTCGATCTGCAGGTCGTCCCAGTGGACAGACCATCGCCGCACCCCGCCGGGCAACTCACCGGACTCGCCCTCGAGCGCGATCAAGGCCAGCGTGCCGTTGCGCAGAATGCTCACCACGGTGCCCTGCCGCCCGATCAGCAGCGAGGCGAACCTCCGAGAGGACGCGGGACTGTGCATCAAGTCCACGATCACCGCCCGACAGCCGAACCTTGACCATGGCGTACTCACCGGACGCTGTCTCCTGCCGATCAGGTGGAGGAGACGACATCGACGATCAACTCCGAGTGCGGATGGTGTCGGCAGACCTCTTCGTATCGGAAAGCCACCCGCCGACCGGCTCGAACGGGTTCGTCTGCTGGATGCCGGGCGTACAAGACTCGCTTGCGCTGATCGTTCCAGCCCACCCGCCACCAGAACCAGTTGCCGTCGCACCACACCACGAGGCTGACCCACACCGACACCAGAGCGAGCCCGTAGCCGACGTGAATGTCGGAAGTGATGCCCTGATCAGCCAGGGCATGCCGAAGGGCATGTGCGCTCTGAGCAGGGCTGAGCGCGATCATCGACGGCTTGAGAAGCATTTCTTCTCCACCCCTTCGGCCTCTTTGAGGACTGACGGCCCGGATGTGACCAGGCGGCGGCAAAGTCGTTTGCGGCTCGATCGACTTGGATCTAACCTTACTGCGATTCGCGAAAGGCATCAAGAATTTCGACATCCGTGCGTCACGGCTTCCCTTGATCGGTCTGGGCTGCCACCGACCCGGTACGGTGGCTCCTGAACGGCCTTTCGTGACCGAAGGAGGAGCGCATGGAAGACGCGAGCTGGGTCAGCGTTTCCGCGCCCTACGTGCGGCCGCGGCGTCCCGGAGAGCCTGATGCATGGGCAGAGGAAGCCGCCCAGCACGGCAAGGTTGGGACGCATCACCTCCAGGCCGTGGAAGAGGTCCATCCGCCGAAGGAAGTCGCGCGGGCCTTCGGACTGGCCGCGGATCAGACCGCCTTCGTCCGCCGCCGTCTCGTGCTCGCGGACGGCCAGCCGACAGAGCTCGCCGATTCCTACTACCCGGCGACGATCGCCCGTGGCACTCGGCTTGCCGAGATGCGGAAGATCCCTGGTGGGGCTCCCACCCTTCTCGCCCAGCTCGGCTACCACCCGCACAGCGCGGAAGAGGCCGTCCAAGCCCGCCCCGCGACCGAGACGGAGCGACAGGCGCTCGAACTCCGGCCAGAGGACTGGGTTCTGGTCCTGACCCGCATCGTTCGAGCTGGCGACGGAACGCCGATCGAGGTCAGCGTGATGACGATGGTGGCCCACGGTCGCGAGTTGCGCTATCAGATGATCATCAAGTGAGGGGACCTGCAATCGTGGGTAGGCGGCTGGATTCTCGTCCGCGCCATCAGCAGATCGCAGCAGAACTACGTGCGGAGATCATGTCTGGTGACCTGAAGGCGGGCGAGCAACTCCCTTCCACGCCACATCTGGTGGCACGTTTCCATGCGGCGAACGCGACGATCCAGCGCGCCCTTCAGGCATTGAAAGACGAAGGATTCGTACGCGGCCACGCGGGAAAGGGCGTGTTCATCCGCGACAGGCGGCCGCATGTCGTCGACGCAAGCGCGTATGAGCCCCCAAGTCCTCGTGAATACAGCTATGAGCTACTGAAGGTCGGGCAGGTAACACCGCCCAGCGACGTTGCTGCGGCGTTCGAAGTCGGCGGTGACGATCTGGTCGTCATGCGTCACCGGCTGCTGTTGCATGGCGGCGCTCCTGTGGAGCTGTCATGGTCTTACTACCCGGTAAGCATCGCGGCAGGAAGCCCGCTGGCCGGCCGGGGAAGAATCCGCGGTGGCGCGCCACAGGCGTTGGCCGACCTCGGGTATCCGCAGCGCCACTTCAGAGATCGCATCTCCGTTCGGCAGCCCACCGAAACGGAGGTGCAGGGACTGGATCTCCCACCTGATGTGCCGGTGTTTCGGCAGTTCCGTGTTATCTACAGCGACGGTGAGCGGCCGGTCGAAGCGTCGGTGCTGATCAAGGGCGGGCACCTCTACGAATTGTCATACCACCAGATCGCAGTCTGACGGACCCGGACCCGGACAGCCGGAGGGCCTAGGAGCAATCCATGTGCAGCGAGGAGGCCTTGTTGTCGAAGTGGTTGTTCGTCACATCGGAGTCCTCGGACCTGCCGTCCGAGTAGTAGGAGTCGCCGCCGTACGAATTGGCGTCGTAGAGCCATACCAAGCAGTTGGTGCCGTTCTTTACCGAGCTTGTGCCGTTGTTGACCGGGCGTGACGTGCCCGCCCAGTAGTTGTTGGACAGGCTGGGGTCCTTCTTCTGCTCCTTGTAGCCGCCTTCCGTGATGCACCACTTCCCGCCCTTGAAGTCGTCGTGCTCGTAGAGGCAGAAGTAACGTGTGGCCGCCGGGGTGTCGGCCTCGGCTGGGGACGCACCCGGGAGGATGACCAGGACCAGGGATGCGAGCAGCGCGACAGAGGCCGGTTTCCGCACGAATTTCCTCTTTCACACGCAGGAGTCAGTAAGGGGAAGATCACGTTAGTCGGTGGTTGTTCCGACTGTCCACTTCCTCCCACCTGACGCAGTGCGTACGCCGAAGTCGAGCCGAGCGAGTCCTGCGGCCGCCTTATCGGCCTCTATCGCGTTTGCGGTCTGGGGCTCATCCCGGCGAAGAGTGCCTGGAGTACGCCGTCGATGTGGGCGTGCGTAATCGGCTGCTGGGTGATCAGCAGTCGGAAGTACAAGGGGCCCGACAGGATCTCCATCGCCAGGTCGAGATCGAAGTCGGGTGACACCTGTCCCTGTTCTTGGGCCGCCTGGAGACGGGCGATGGTCTTGTCCGTCTGCGGGCGGATGAAGCGTTCGTTGAGGCCGGCGGCTACCGCTGGATCGTGCTGGGCCTCGCCCACCAGGGCCTGATAGAGCGGGCCCCACGGTGGATTGCCCAGCAGGTCTACCGCTTCGTAGATCTGCCGGCGCAGGTCGGCCAGGACATCGCCGGTGTCGGGATAGTCGAGGACGGGCTCGTTCATCGACAGGAGCGAGTCGAGGAACAGCAGGCCTTTCGAGGGCCAGCGGCGGTAGACGGTGTGTTTGCCGACGCCGGCCCGGGTCGCGACGGCCTCGATGCTGAGCTTGGCGTAGCCGGCCTCTCGGGCCAGGTCCAGCGTGGCCCGCATGATCGTTTCGGTCCGGTCGTCGGTACGAGTGGCGCGGCGGGCGGTCATGCCGCCACCTTATCGGAACGGCACGTGCCGTGTTGACAAGTGCGCATCCGTTGAGCACGCTATCCCTCAACGGCACGATCCGTGCCGTGCCGATCTGGTCCAGCCGTTACCCCCAGCAGGAGGCCACCCATGGGCTCGCTTGAACCTCATCGCCGGCCCGGTCGCAGCAAAGTTGTACGGCTTGCGCACCTGGTGGGGGCGCGGCCGCGGAGCCGTGCGGACCACTGGTCGTTCCTGTTCGGGGAGATGGCGGTCTACAGCCTGGTGGTGCTGCTCGTCAGCGGAGCCTTCCTGACCTTCTTCTACGACCCCGGCATGGCCCAGGTGATCTACCAGGGCGGTCACACCCCGCTGCGTGGTGTGCTGGTCAGCCGCGCCTTCGCTTCCACACTGGAGGTCAGCCTGGAGGTGCGGGGTGGTCTGCTGATGCGGCAGGTCCACCACTGGGCCACGTTGATCCTCATCGCCGCCGTCTGCCTGCACCTGTTACGCCTGTTCTTCACTGGCGCCTTCCGCCGTCCGCACGGCCTGAACTGGCTGATCTGGGTCGGCCTGTTCGTCCTGGGCATCGTGGCAGGCGTCACCGGGGGCATCCTGCCCGACGACCTGCTGTCCGGTGGCAGCCTCGCGCTGATCCAGGGCGTCACCCAGGCCATCCCTTTCGCCGGGACCTACCTGACCGGTCTGCTCTTCGGCGGAGCCGTCCCCGGTGAGCAGGTCATCCCGCTGTTCTACTGGCTGCACGTGCTGCTCGTTCCAGTGATCATGATCGGGCTTCTCATCGTCCGGCGTGGGCTGCTGCGGCGGCACGGCCGTACCCACTACCCGGGCGCGGCCCAGCTGCCGCCGCTGAGCTCGCCGGCGTTGTTCTTGGCCACCTGCGGCGTGCTGACCCTGCTGGGCACCGTCGCGCAGATCAACCCCATCTGGCTGTACGGCCCGAGCCGGCCGGGCACAACGGGCGCGGGCGCGGTGCCCGACTGGTACATGGGCTTCCTGGACGGCGCCATCCGCATCATGCCCAGCTGGGAACCCATCGTCGCCGGCCACCCGCTCACTCTGTCGGTCCTCATCCCTGCTCTTGTCGTGCCGGGCGGCTTCTTCACCGTCCTGGCGGCCTATCCCCTCATCGAACGCCGGCTCACCGGCGACAGCGGGGTCCGCCGTCCCCTGGATCGGCCCCGTGAGGCCGCTGTCCGCACCGCTCTGGGCGCCGCCGGCATGACCTTCTACGGCCTGCTGTGGGCTGCGGCCGCCAACGACCAGTTCGCCTACCACTTCAGCTCGTCCCTGTTCGCGGTCACCTGGTTCTTCCGCATCGCGGTCGTCGCCGGACCGGCCGTGGTCTTTGAGGTCACCCGCCGCATCTGTCTGACCCTGCAGGCCCAAGGCCGCGAACAGCGCGCGCACGGGGTCGAGACCGGCATCATCCGCCGTTCGGCCCGTGGGGAATACACCGAGGTCCACCAGGCGGCCACCGCACTGCCCGCACACGGAGGTATCCATGCCGATCAACACTGACTGCCGACCTGGACTCGACGGGGCGGCTGGTCGAATGAGGGTGCGGCCAGATCAGCGAGGTCGGGACCCGCCTATCTGTTGCGCACGTCATCTAGATGCGCAACCACAGGGATCAGGTCGTCGGCGTCTCATGGTCGACCAGGTACCGCGTTCAACAGCCAGCAACAAAAGAACGGGAAGACATCATGAGTAAGGTCTGGTTCGTCACCGGTTCGTCGCGCGGTCTGGGCCGCAGCTTCGTCGAGGCCGCCCTGTCGCGCGGCGACAAGGTGGCCGCGACCGCCCGCAACACCGCAAGCTTTGACGAGCTGGTCGCCGCCTATGGCGACGCGGTGCTCCCGCTGGAGATGGACGTGACCGACAAGGCCGCCGTCTTCGACAGCGTCAAGCGGGCCATGGAACACTTCGGCCGTCTGGACGTCATCGTGAACAACGCCGGCTACGCCCAGGTCGGCGCGATCGAGGAGCTGACCGAGCAGCACCTGCGCGACCAGCTGGAGACCAACGTGTTCGGCGCGGTGTGGGTCATTCAGGCCGCACTGCCCTACCTGCGCGAGCAGGGCTCAGGGCACATCATCCAGCTGTCCTCGGCGGCCGGGCTCATCGCGATGCCGCTCGGCGGCGCCTACCACATCTCCAAGTGGGCGCTGGAAGCCCTCAACGAATCCCTCGCCCAAGAGGTCGCCGACTTCGGCATCAAGGTGACCGTGGTCGAACCCGGCGGCTTCGCCACCAGGTCCGGCAAGAACCCCGACCCACTCGCCAACGGCCACATGGCCGAGCCCGACCCGATCTACGACGGCCTCCGCCAGCGCCTCGCCGAATTCACCGGAAAGCAGCCCACCGGCGACCCCGCCGCCGCGGCCCAAGCCCTCCTCAAGATCGTCGACTCCGACAACCCGCCCCTGCGGATCCTCTTCGGCAAGGGCTTCTACCCGATGATCCAGCAGATCTACGCCGACCGGCTCAAGACCTGGGCCGACTGGCAGGACCTTTCAACGGAGGCTCACGGCAAGCTCGATCAAGAAGATCGGTGACCCCGGTCTGAGCTTTCAGACCTGAGCCGCGTCGTTCTTCTCAGCCCGACGCACGCCCCCAGTAATAGAGGTGCCCCCGGTCGCGCGTGCGTGAGCTGTACGGCTGGCGCCGGCCGTACAGCTTTCGGGATGGAAAAGCCCGAGGTCAGGTATTGAGGCGTTGCCGCTGAGGGACGACCGTGTACTTCGGGTCTCCGGCCGAAGCCCTGCCCGCCTCCAGGATGCCGAACCGGGTGCACAGCGCGCCCGCCGTAAGGGCGAGACCGGAAAGCGCCGTGAGGGCACGGCCGCGCCCGGCGACCGCCGCGAGCAGCCCGCCACCAGCCGTCAGCACGCGGGCCGAAAGCATCAGACGTCCCGCCTTCCCCACCCGGTACGGCTCACCGATCGGCCCAAGCCGGCGTTCCATCAGCAGGCCCGCGACACTCTCCACCGCAGCCCCGACCACCGCCAGCACCCGAGCCGGCCCCGCCTCCGCCCGAGGGGTCGCCAGCATGCCCACCGCCCCGGCACTGGCCAGCGCGCTCCCCGCGAACAGGAACGGCAGCTCCCGATAGGCCTCGTGCCAGACGGGCACGGCGGTGTCGGCGATCAGTACAGCGGTGTAGGTGGCGGTCAGCGGACCGGTCAGGCCAGTGGCGAGCACCGCCGCGTCACCCACGGCGGGCAAGATCCCGGTCAGCTCGGTCGAGGCCGCGACCGCCGACAGCCCGCCCTGGGCGGCCAGGATCCAGGAGCCCATGCTCATCGGCGAGGTGGGCTTGAACACGCGGAACATATTGAGAAACCGCGACGGCCTGCCCAGCTCGGCTGTGAGAAGGCCGGCTCCGGCGACGGCGCCGATCGCCGCCGCGACCCGGGCGGTGCGCGCCAGCCGTTCGTGCCCCGTCAACCCGGCCATGACCGCCATCACCGACGAAACTCCCGACAGACCCCCCATGTACAGATATGTCGGCATGTGGGGTTCGTGCCAGACCGGAGCCTTGAGCACCGGCCGCCCGTAGTACGACCGGAACTCCGCCTCCGGCACCATCGACCGCTCCCGCGTCACCGCCGCGCCCCTCTGCGCGACCCCGCGAAGGCCACCGCCACCGCCCCGGCCAGGGACAGCGCCGCCGCCCCCGCCCAGCGCCACATGGACGGCAGGTCACGGGTGGTCACCACGGGATCCGGCGGCAGCCCGTACACCTCGGGCTCGTCCAGCAGGAGGAAGAACGCCCCCGCGCCGCCCACCCCGTCGTCCGGGCTCTCGCCGTACAGCCGGGCCTCGGTGTGCCCGTCGGCGTGCAGCCGTTCCACCCGCTCCTCTGCCCGCTCGCGGAGCTCGTCGAGCGGGCCGAACTGGATCGAGTCGGTCGGGCAGGCCTTGGCGCACGCCGGTTCGAGGCCGCCGCGTTGCCGGTCGTAGCACATGGTGCACTTCCATGCCCGTCCGTCGCCCTCCCTGCGGTCGATCACGCCGTACGGGCAGGCCGAGACGCAGTAGCCGCAGCCGTTGCAGATGTCCTCCTGGATCACCACCGTGCCGAACTCGGTGCGGAACAGCGCGCCCGTCGGGCAGACGTCCAGGCAGGCGGCGTGCGTGCAGTGCTTGCACACGTCCGACGACATCAGCCACCGCTCGATGCCCTCGTCAGCGGAGGGCAGCTCCACCGGACGCGACTGCTCGATGAAGGCCACGTGCCGCCAGGTGCTCGCCCCGAGCGCCCCGGTGTTGTCGTAGGAGTTCGCCTCGAACACGAACCCGTCGTCGGGCAGTTCGTTCCACTCTTTGCAGGCCACCTCGCAGGCCTTGCAACCGATGCAGACGCTCGTGTCGGTGAAGAAGCCGTACCTATGTGGTGCTATGTCCGTCACGGGAAGCCTCGAATGATGAGTGTCCAAGTTTCTGCCCTGACCTGGGAGAACGCTGAGGCGTCTCTGAGCGGCGTGCCCGGGTCGGAGCGGGACAAACCTTTCAATGGCCGTCGTGACGGACTCGGCCACAAATTCCCCTGACAACGCGAACGGCCCCAAGCCGGTGCTGGAACACCTGCTCAGGGCCTTGATCCCCCACCTGCATCAACCAGGAGAGGACCCATGACCATTAGTAGCATCCCCGAGCCTGAGGACGTCTCTGCGCTCATCAGCGGTGCCGAGGCGCTCCTGGCGGCCAATGCGCCGGTTGAGCAGCCCGCCCCGCCGGTCGCCACCACCGGCCCGGCAGTGACCCCGTCGGCGGCCGTGACCGGCGAGACCAAGCGCGTGCGCCAGCTCCGGGCCGAGGTCGCCGAGGCTCACCTTCTGGCAGACCTCCAGGACGACGATTCCCCGCTGCTCCTCGACTCCCCCAAGGTGCGCAAGCGCCGCCGGGCCGCGTACGAGGCTTCCCGCCTGCACGAGCTCGCGCAGGACCCGATGATGAAGGCGTGGCAGGCCGCGCGGATGCGCAAGCTCCTGGTGGCCGTCTCCATGGTGTCGCTGACGCTCGCGCTGGCCTGGTCGACGGCCGGTGTCCAGGTGTTCGCCTCCGAGGGAGCTCCGGCCTGGTCGCCGTCGTGGGTCTTCGCCTGGCTGGTCGAGCCGTTCATGAGCATGGCCCTGCTGGTCGTCGTCGGCGCACGCGCCTACATGGCCACCCACGGCCAGCCCATCGAGTCCAAGACGCTCACGTGGATCGAGTACCTGTTCCTGGCCCTCACGCTCGGCATGAACGCCTGGCGCCACCTGCCCGGCGTGGCCGCCGATTTCAGCCTCTCCGCTCTGGTCCTCCACATCCTCGGGCCGGTCGTGGCCGTGGCCATCGTGACCGCTCTCCCGATCATCCTGGCCGCGTTCTCCGGCCTCGACCACGGCCGCCAGTCGGTGACCCCCTCCGGCTCGACCCGTCCGCAGACCCCCGCCGCCCCCGCTGACCTGCGGTCGGAGAGGGTCACGGAGACCCACACGAGCAGCCCGACGCGCGGCAAGTCGCTGGCTGACCACCGGACCGATCTCACGGTCCTGATCGCGAACGGCGTCCTCCCTCCGGAGCCCTCTGCGGAGCGCATCCGCAAGGCCCTGGGCTGCAGCCGTGAGGCCGCCATGACCCTTCGCGACGAGCTCCGCGACGAGAGCTGATCCAGGCCCGCACAAGGGCCTGACGAAGCCACAGAGACAGTACGACCCCGGTCGGTGCGCCAACACCGGCCCGGGGTCTAGGGCCACCCCTGCACCTTCAGGAGCGAACCTTGCCCAACCGTACCCCGGGGTTCCGCCGGGCCGAACTCCCCACCGATCACTTCACGACGGTCAGTAACAGGTGGGTCCGTGACAAGCGGCTGACCTGGAAGGCTCGCGGTGTCCTCGCCTGGCTGGCCTCCCACAAGGTCGGTTTCCGGATCTCGGAGAACACCCTCATCGCCGCAGCGCCGGACGGCCGTGACGCCGTACGCGGGGCTATCAGGGAGCTGGAGAAGCACGGCTACCTCGTTCGGGAGCGCCAGCGCGCCAGCAGCGGGAAGCTCGGCCGCGTCGACTACATCCTTTGCGACCCCTGGACCGCCGGAAATCAGCAGGTCAGCACCAACGACGGATTTTCCGTCCCTGGTGGCACCTCCACCCCCGCGCCTACGCCGGAAAATCCGTCACAGGTTCCGACCAGCGGAAACGAGGTCGACGCCCAGGCCGCACCTACGACGGAAAACCCGTCGCAGGACGTGACCAGCGGAAACGAGGCATCGTCGCAGGTCAGCACCAACGACGGATTTTCCACCCCTATAAGAAGAACAGAAGAGAAGAAGAACAAGAAGAAAATCAGTGATCATCTTCTCGCCGTAGGCGAGCGCACGGTCCGTACCGCGCGAGGCGCCGCACAGACGCCTTCGGCGAATCAGGAAGATCTTTCTCGGCTGGCTGGCGACGTGCTCGGCCAGATGCCGGACCACTACCGGACGGCCCCGGCCTGGCTGCGCTCCCGGATGCTCAAGCGGATCTCCGAGGCCCTGGCTGATCACGAGCCCCTGGCCCTCGTCGCCTACGCCCACAAGTTCGCCTCCGACCCGGATTTCGGCGACTACGAGCACCTGCGCCGGTTCGCCGACGTGATCCGGAAGCTGGACGCCGACGTGACCGACGGCTCCACCTGCCCCCGCTGCGGCCGTGACCCGCTGCACACCTTCTGCTCCGCCGACGTCGAGGGAGGCACCCGATGAGCGCCGATGCCGTAGAGATCACCCTGAGCGGCCCTGAGCGCGCTCCTCTGCCCGTTTCCGTGGCTAAGCCGATCAAGACCATCTCCGAGGCGGGCAAGGCCGCTCAGAGCCGCATCAGCGACGAGGCGGCCAGCCCGGTCAAGGCTTCCGAGCCCACGGGCCGCACCTCCACCGGTCGGCCGCTGTCGCCGGGCGACGCGGGCGCCCTGCGGTATGCCGTGAGCATCGTCGGGCACGGGGCTCTGCGGACGCCGCTGCACTCCTGGGAGCGCGCGTGGGACTGGGCCATGCTGTCTCACCTGCGCGAGGGTGGCACGCACCGTGGCGCCGTGGCCGAGAAGCACGCCGCCATTTACACCAAGCTCCAGCAGGACCGCGCCGCGCGGGCCGGTGCCGTCGTCAAGTTCGCTGCCCTGCCCTGGATCACCCGGGTACGGGTCGGTAAGTTCCCCTTGGCGTTCGGGGCTTGGGGCGTTACCGCTGGTGAAGTGGCCTACCTCGCTTCCCCGTCGCACCCGTTCCTGTCGACGGTCATGGGCGGACTGAACGGTCTCCTCGCCGATGCCGTGGCGGCCGTTGCCAGCCTGGCCAGCCCGGTTGCCCTGCCTGCGGCCGGAATTCTCGGCCTGGCCATGATCGGTGGCAGCATCCGCCAGGAGCACGACCGCCGCCGCGCACAGATGCGTATCCGGGACGGCGCCGACGTCGGCGTGATGCAGGACGGGGAGCTGCTCCCCGCGATCCCGATCTCGGACTGCTCGACTCCGCAGGCCGCCATGGAGGCCGTACGTCGGGCCCTGGCGATCGAGAAGATCAGCGTCCGGCCGCTTTCGGCCAGCGCAACGGCCTGGGGCTGGGAGGTCGTCGTCCAGATGCGCAAGGGCCAGCCTGGCGACATCACCCGGGCGGGTGCTGACCTGGAAACGCTGCTCGACGTCCGGGAGGCCGGAGTCCTGACGACGCCGCACCGCGACAGGCGGGCCCGTGTGACGCTGCGGATCGTCGAGTCTGACCCGTGGGCGGACATGCCGTCCATGCCCGATTACGCAGCTCTGGGCCGGTCCGTGCGTGACTCGATCTGGCTGGGCCAGCGTCTCGACGGCGCCCAGATCAACACGGCGTTCGCCAGCAAGCACAGCCTCATCCTGGCCGCGTCCGGCGGGGGGAAGTCGATCCTCCTCCGGTCCATCGCTGACGGCCTCGGAGCGGCCTCCGACACGCACATTTGGGACCTTGACCCGTCCGGCGTCGGCCAGGCGCCGCAGGCGGCCGTCATGGGCCGCGTGGCGCTGGACCCGGAAGACTGTGAGCGGGCCCTGACGGACGCCGTGGCCATCGCGGTTGCCCGTACGAGGCTGCTCCGCAAGCTGGGCATGGGCGACTCCTGGCAGGCCACTCCGGAGCGTCCGGCCCTGGCCGTGATCGTCGACGAGTACCCGCGCCTGACGTCGGCCGCCCGCGAGGCTGCGGTGTCGCTGCTGCGGATCGGCCGTAAGGCGGCCGTGTTCCTGATCTTCGCCAGCCAGGACGCCAAGAAGGACACCCTCGGTGACTCCATCGCTGGTCAGGTGGCGTTCCGGGCGGCCGGTCCTGGCCTCCAGGACTGGCAGGCTGATCTCTTGTTCGGCGCCGGTGCGCGGTCTCGTGGCTGGGACCCGGGCCGCTACCAGCCCGCCACCTCCGCCGATTCTCCGAACGACGCGGGGACGTTCTACGTGGCCGGAGCCGGGGAGGACATGGCTCTGCCCATGAAGGTCGGGTACATGTCCGGCGCCACGGCACAGACGAGGGCCGAGCAGTACGCGGCCATGGGCCTGTGCCCGCTGCTCGACGCCGGGACGCTGACGGCCGCCGGGCTGGACGAGGCCAGCGTGTACGTCCGTACGGACGCTGACGAGATCGAGGCCGCTCCGGTGACGCTGGAGCTCGTCTCCGCACCGATTCCTGACGAGGCCCTGGCGCTGCTGGTGGCCATTGCCCAGGACGTCCAGTCCTGGAGCACGGAGTGGGTACCCGCCGCCGAGCTCGCCAGCATGGCCGCGACCCGGATGGGCTGGGAGCAGGGCAAGACGGCCGAGATGCGGACGGCCGCCCTGCTCGACGCTGCGGACATCCCGTCACGGCGCCGGTCGACGGGCATGGTTCGGCCGCGCGCCGCACTCCTGACGGCCGCCGGGCGGGATCTCCTGGCCACGCCGTAGCTACACGCTGCGTGACGGCCTGCGGGTCTGCACGGGGGTCTACATCGGTCAACACGGTGTAGGCCCTGTGCAGACCTCCGGTGCAGACCTCATGACCAGCCGAAACGGCCTCGCTGACAAGGCCGCCCTACGAAATCCGCCGGCAAAGGGTCGCGAGTCTCTCACCTGCGAAAACGGTCAGTGACTCCCCCCTCCCTCTAACAGACCTCCCCCGCCGCGTTCCTCGCGCTCCGTGATCACGCGGCGGGCCCGTCATCCCCTCGGAAGGACTCCCTCATGGAACTGCTCATCGCCCTCCTGGTCGCCGCCGTGGTGGTCGCGCTGATCTCCCGCAACCGGAACCCCCTCAAGGTCTGCCCGACGTGCAAGGGCGCCGGTGTACTCCGGTCGGGCGTGTGGTCCAAGCGTTTCCGGCCGTGCACCAGGTGTGGCAGAAAGGGTGAGATCAGCGCCCGCTGACCGCCTGGCCGTTTTCCCGAAAGCCGGTAAGAGGATCATCCAGAAAGCAGGGAAGAGGAACATGAGCAAGATCGTGGTCACGGGGAGCGCGATCGTCGGCCTGATCGCCCTGGGCGCGCTGGTCAACGCCTGTGACGAACGGCCGCGCCCGCTGGCTAACGCCTTCACCACCCCGACGGCCACCAGCTCGCCGACGGCGCTCCCGCCGGAGGCTGAGCGGTTCTACACCGAGCACAAGACCATGCCGAACCTGTCCGGCCGGACGCTCGCGCAGCTCACCAAGCTGTTCCAGCCGGTCAGAGACACGGTGTTGGTGGCCAGGACGGCGGACAACACGTTGGCCGTCGGCCGGGAGAAGGTCACGAAGCAGGTCCCCAAGGCGGGCGCCAAGCTGGCCGCTGGCCAGCCGGTCAAGATCTGGATCACGTACGGGACCAAGCGGCCTCGCTCCACCTACCGGCCGCACGTGCCTGGTCGGGACGGGAATCGGGACAGTCATCGGGACCGTGGAGAAAGCCGGTTCTGTAGCCGCCGCTGGTATTGCTGAGCAACTGATCAGAGAGCCCCGCGAGGACGTCCCTGCGGGGCTCTGTCGTGTCTGGGGACGCTGTGAGGCCATGAAGTCGTGACGTCATGGGGCCGCCTGGCGTACCGCCTAACGTAGTTGGTACATCCCTCCGGGTCACCTTTGCCGGCGAGCGAGGATCACGATCAGCCGAAGCTCGACATCCTGTACGACGTCCAGCGCGTTTGGACTCAGATTCAGCCCAAAAAACAGGGGGAGAGCCGGTCGCTACACCGCTACCTCGGTACATAACGACACGTCAACCAGATAGCGCACTCTGGTAGCGGCTCCGCTACCTCGGTGAGGCTCCGCAACCTGATCTAGCTATCGCAGATGGACAGTTTGCCTAACGAGCCCCACGGTCAGTGTGGCGCACTGCCAAGGGCGTGATCATTATCGGCGGATGCGAGCTCGAACACCCATAAACACGGAAGTGTCGCGGTGTGCGAGCACAGGTAACGGCATGGCAAACTTGGGTCAGCCAGTCCTGCGCTCTTACTTCCAGAGGGCGTCGTGTGCACGTCATAGTGCACCTGGGCTAGCTCACGAGTCACGCACGCCAAGACTCGGGGAAGACCCCTTGCACGCCAAAAAGGACACGGCAAGCCAAGGCTCACGCGAATTCAGCACGTGTGCAAGGGGAACCTGCGGGATACACAGGACGGTCCCAGCAGGTCAGGGACTGCCAGACCGAGGCAAGTCATCACGCTTAGTGGGAGGGGAGGACCTCGTGAGTACCGCTACGACATCTCAGGAGCTGCTTCCCCGACCTAACGGGGCGTTGATGATTGTTGCTAGGTCGGGCGTTCCGTACCACCTGTCCGTAACGAATCCGGGGAAGGGCAACCGATGCCGCTCGCCAAGATCGATCTGGGCCTGGACTAGGCTCGCCCACCATGCCATGGACCACATGGGGAGCTTGGCTCCTGGATGTGGGTCCATGGGGGATGATCGTGTTCATCGTCTACCGATTGATCGCCGTCCTGTGGACACGCCAGATTCTGGCCTCTGCCCGCGATCAGAAGCAGAAGGTGAGCGACGCTCGTCTGACTTTGTGGGGAGCCTCAATACATCTGGGTCAAGATCTACAGCAGCAGACAGATTCAGAGATGCCGGAGTTGGAACCGCCCAAGGCGGAAGACCAGCCGGATCCCCCAGCGGTGGAGCAACCTCCCCGCCGCCGACGAAGACGCAGGCATCGGTCAGACGGCAGGAGTAGAAGCCCTTAGATAACGGTCCGGGTGCCCTAACCCGAGCAGGCCCCTTCGCGAACTTGCGGAGGGGCCTTTTGCATGCCGTACGCAGACGAGATTCTGCGTCGAGACGTTCGCCTCCGGCCGACCTTCGACCTATTAGGAGCCATGCTTGCCTCGAACCTTCCACAGGAAGTACAGATCCGATAGTTCGATCGCGGACCGGTCGTCGAAGTACTTGTGAAGGTGCGCAAGCGACGCAACAATCGTGCCAACACCGGAGGTTGCGACACCTGCAGTTGCTACCAATGGCGCGCTTGAAAGCGCACCAACCATGGTAGCCATGCTTCCCAAAGACACGTTAGTGGTGAGCTTACGAGCCAGGGTCTTATTTACGGCCTTTAGTTTGCTCTCTATCTGAGCTAGTTCAGGTTTGATGAACTCGTCAACCACTGACTGTGCGATCTCATGTGGGTCACGTTCTCCCTGTTGAGCGATTTGCTCTCGAATAGCCTGGCGCAGAGCATTGCGGTATCGCTCAAAGTGCGGCCATTCGTCATGGCGAATTCGAAGCAGCTCACGCGCGGGCACGCCTCTAAGGACAGGTAGCCGGATCTCTAGAGCAACGGCCTTTTCTTGTTCTTGTTCTTGTCGCTCTGTGTCCGACCTGTCGTTATTCATGTTGAACCAAAAGGCGTCGGGGGTCTGGAGAAGCGGAAGTTTGAGAGCGCGGGCAGTGTATACGTCCATCACGAGCGCATTTGAATGTCTTCCAATGACCTCCAACGCAACATCCTTGGCTGTTGGCTCGGTGGATGGATCTTCTGCGTGAGAAATCTCTCCATATACTTCATCCATTCTCGGATGCTTAAGCGTGTAATGCCATGCGCGAGGGTATTGCTTCAGTTCAATCCGCGATTCATCTATTAGCGCGTCTGTTAGACGAGCGAGCATAGAATCGTCAATCAAGACCGACAGACCGTACTCCTCGGCGCTTTTACGAAAATGCTTGTCGCAGAAACTTCCGGCCTTGGGGGCAAAATCCAAGAAAGGTTCAGCGCCGATTTGGCGGAGGTGCAGAAGGAGGCGTATGCGTTGCTCCAAATTGTAAAGAGCCTTGTAGTGCGCTTCCGAATTATCATGGCTCGCTACTCTTTCGACGGGGCTATGTCCGTCGACGGTAACTTTGTCAAAGTAGTGCCATATGCTGCCGAATAGACTATCTATCTGTGGCCGAAGACAGTCGAAGTGAACGCAACCCATTCGTCCCGACAAATCCATTCGGCGACCGGCGACGATGTTATTTGTGTTCAACCTTCTAGCATGAAGTGGCAATGCCACATCTGCTGCCTGCAACTCCACCAGTCTTTCAATATTTGCAGGCTTCCTGATTGCTTTCCGATAATCTTTAATCGACCGAATTTGCAGCTCGTCCAACCACGTGTATTGCCAGTATTTCTCGTTATCGGATGGTTGCATGAGGTGACCCCTTCGCGCTCCTCCGGTTAAGGAGAGGCCGGATAACTGACCAGAAGATCCCCAAACGTCAGGGACTTATAGATACGTTACTCGCTTCTCGAGGGCGATCAAGGCTTGATCACTGATGACAGCTGAACGTTCTAGTGAGCCTAGAAGGCTACGGGATCTTGAGAAACCGCCTGGCGGCTTGAAGAGCTTCCTCACGAGCTGCTCCCAACCCACAACGAAGCTTTCGGTCCTGCTCAATATCTCCATTAAGCCCTTCCGTAGCGAACGTCAGATAGTCCTTGTTCCTGTACCGGACCGCGTTGGCTGCCTTCACCACGCTCGGAGGAGCAAGAAGGCGGAGTCGGGTTAGCGCGTCCTTCTGCTCGTCGTAGACGGCACTCGCAGCGTCTAAATGAGATTTGAGGTCATCGTCCGACAGGCCCGCCCTCTTCATCGCTGCGGCTTGCTTGCACTCGTCCTTGCACCGATAGCTTGCGGTCAGGAACTCCGCGAGGGTATCGACGAGTACCTCCCTGGACCACTTCGTTTGCTCCCGGCGTCCAGTGACGAAGAGATTGAGGCCAGCTAACACAGCGGCACAGGCGGCAGCGATGGCAGATAGTACAGGCGCACTCATGCAGCGAGTCTCTCGGATCTCCCTTCGCTCTGCCACTCGACTGTCGGTTGGGACCACCCTCGAATGGGACGGCAGGGAACCTGCAGCGACAGGGCACGTTCGCGCTCCGCAAGGCCGCAGAAGTAGTAGGTACATTCAGGACGGCCACACATCCGCCGGCGAATGCTGCAGGGGCCTGGCGTTGTGCGTTTTCCCAGTTCAGGGTAATGATATCCAAGCCGCGGGGACCTCCAGAGCTTGCCACGCTGCCCGCGCTGAAGTTGGGGTGCTGTTCCGCATTGCCGGTGGTTAGGCCCCAACTCTGACGGCGCTGAATTCCGTGTTTCTCCGCGTGGCCGATCGGCCAACATACCTACTACGGGCCCTCTCGCAGGCTTCAGAGAGCCCTACGACTGCCGGACAATGCCCAGACACGCGTGTGGCCTGAAAAGCCTCTGCGTAAGTGCTCTACCAGGCCACTGCTCACGATCACGGGTCGATATGCCGTGCAGATTTCCAGGTAGCATCCCCTTCCTCAGGAGTGTTTAAGGATGCCCCCTCGCGAATTCTTAGTCGTCGAAGTTGAGTGCAGCGAACTCCCCGAAACGCTCTTTGGCGGCTGCGTCGTATAGGCGTGCCGCCTCCTCGGCCGTTTTCAACCTGCCTAGATAAATGCGCTTCTTGTCAACGTAGATAGCGGCCTCATACGGCCCTGCTCCTCGGGGCCCCCGGGCCCGGACACCCTTGTACCCCGTCTGTCCCCAGCCCCAGCGGTTCCTGGCATTCTGGGTGCGCGTGGCAGGCCGGAGATTCTCCCGGCGGTTGTCCAGCGGATTCCTGTTGATGTGGTCTACCTGTATACCCTCGGGCACATCAATCACCAACCGAGCCACGGGCTTGGTTCCCGCGTCGGTCCGCGCCCACGCGTACCACGCCCCAGGGGTGCTGGTCCGTACGGTGATCTTGCAATCCTTCAGCATCTCGGCAATATCATCATCAACGATTACTGTTATGCCCGGTCTATTCGTTTCAAGCTCTGCCATGCAAACAACTGTGGCCAACTCCTTCCGCCATTCGGTAATGCCGTTTCTCGTGGCGGGAGGCCACTGTTTACGCCATGAACCGCCCGGCTACTCGCGACACCAGGCGGGGTCCCCTGGGAGGGGCTGGCTTAAGGGTGGGTGGGGTCGCTTTTGCCAAGGGCAAGCCGGTTGGAGGTCGACGGCCAGGAGCTCGACGACGACGGCCGCCGTGCGCGTGCGCCAGCTCGACGATGGCCGGGCCCAGGAACGCAGAAAGCGCCCACACTCCCGAGAGAAGGTAGGCGCTCCTGGTGGCCGTGGCTGGCTACAGGCCGGTCACGGGGTTGTCCGTCCAGCGGTCTCCCTCCTCCAGGTAGCCGAGCAGGGCCTTCGAGCCGTCGGCCCAGCCACCATGACGGCCGATCCTCTCCAAGGCCGCGCCGGAGCGCCTGGCGGCCGTAGCGAAGCCACGCCGCAGGGAGTGACCAGTCCACCGGCCGTCAAGGTCAGCAGCCTGAGCGATCCTGGTGACCACGTCCGCAGCAGCGTCAGAGGTCATGCGGCCGGACGGATCACCGATCGGGAGGCCCTTGCGCAGCATGGGCGGGGCCACACGGCCGTGCCTGTCGATCCTGACCAGGAGCGGGCCGGACGTCCGGCCATCCTCGGCCATCGCGGTGAGCAGATCCTTCAGGGCACGCACGGGGCACGTGGCCGGAACGCGGCCGTAGGGGATGGCCGTCTCCGTGAACGTCTTGATCTTGCGTCGGTAAACGTTGACCAGCAGGCCGTCAGGGGTCTCCCGAACGTCGGCCACGTCGAGCGCGACGAGCTCCGAGACGCGAGCGGCGCAGGCGTAGCCGAGCAGCAGCAGGACGGCGTCACGCTTGCCTGCCAGCGTCGAGCGGTCGAGCGTGGCCAGCATCGCGCGCAGAGTGTCGGGCACGGCCGGATCGGCCTTACGAGGACGGGCGGCCGGATCCTTCGTCAGGGCCAGGCGCTCCCGGTAGCCAGACAACACCTTGCGGCATGCCTTGGTCTGCGGGGGCTGGGCGTTCGCCGCGTTGTGCGCCGTCCGGATCGCGGCCAACGCGCGCTCGATGCTGGACGGCGAGAGCGGACGGCCGGTGCGTGCCGAGGGAGTCAGCGTGAGATGAGTGACGTACTCGGTAATGGTCTCTGCGGTCGACGGGAGCGCCACGCGGCTACGGTCGGCGCACCACGTGGTGAACGCGCTCCAGTCGGAGGCGTACGCGCGGCGGGTCGACTCCGGGATGCCCGCGAGGATGGCCGCCCGTGCGTCGTCGCTCAGGGCGATATCGGCGGCCGAGTGAACGGGCACGGCGGGGACGGCCAGAGCGACGGGGACGAGCTCGGTCACGGGGGTCTCCTCGGGCTGCTTTTAACTCCTGAGAAGAAACATTATCAGGAGCCAGATCTGTAACGATCATCCCAGCGACACGATTAGACAACGACGGGGCGGCACGGACGAACCTCCCCTCGCTCGGCTGAGCCAACGGCTCTGGACGATCAGCCCGCGATCAATAGAGGGGGCATCCATTGGCGCGTAATCCTGATGCGGTAGAGCATCGTTGCTTGGAATGCGGGGGCATGACGCGGGCCAATCAACGGACGGGTCGCCTCTACTCCCATTCCCTTCCCCGATCGACCAAGGTCTGTAGGGCGTCCGGATCGCTCGTGATGGAACCCTCTGGCGGTCCCCCTCCTGTACCGCCTCGGCTGGAGAAGCCCAACCCTCCCCGGCCTCAGCGCAAGAGACGCATCACCCCGCCCGAAGGGCCGTCCGTCAGCGTGCGTACCGTGTCGGGCGGGTTGCCGGGGTTGGGCAAGAGGCGCTGAAGGGCGGTCGGAGGCCCGGCCTTCACATGTTTTGCGGTGGAACCAGCTAGATGTCGTCGGTTGGCATCATTCGTCGAGAGCGGCCACCGCGGATGTGATGAGGCTGCGGGCCGCTTTGCCGTACACCGCAAGCTCTGCCAGCTTCGTGAATACGTCGCCGTACATGGCGATCTCGTGCGGCTGCGTGATCGTCAGATGGCCGGAGACGAGTTCGACGGTCACCTCGGCCTCGTCGAACATGAAGAAGCCCTCGGTCGGCCAGATTGTGGACCGGTCGGCTCCCAAGGGGATGATCCCCAGGGAGATCGAGGCCAAGATGCTCACGCTCAGGAGATGACCGAGCTGCGCGGCCATGATGTCGACGCCGCCTATGGGCTGGCGCAGCACGCTCTCCTCCAGGATGACCGCGATGCGCCGGCCACCGTCGTGGATGATGTGCTGCTTGTCCACGCGGACCTGGACGGCCTCCTCGATGTCGTCAGGCAGCCTCCGGCGATGCATGAGGGAGGTCAGCAACGCCTCGATGTACATGGGCGTCTGCAACGGGCCAGGGATGAGCTGCGAGGAGTAGATGCGGAAGTGCCGGGTCCGCTCCCAGGTGGGGATGACGGACTCCTGCGCGGCCTTCAGGCCCGTGCGCTCCATCTCCCTCCACTCCACGAACATGCCCTCGATGGCCTCCAGGGAGGCCACCAGATCCTCCGTCTGATCGGGCACACCGCAGCGTGCGCACCACACGCGGATGTCGGCGGTCGAGGGTGTGCGGCGGGCGTTCTCGATACGGCTGACCTTGGAGGGGTGCCAACCGGCTAGCTCCGCGAGATCTCGGCCGGTCATGTCGGCGTCGGTCCGGACCTTGCGGAGCCTGGCCGCGAGCACACGCGCTGCGTGCTGGGCGCTGGAGGACGAGAGGGGCACGATCGGCTTGATCAAGCTGGCTGGTACTGGTCGTGCGGAATGGCGCGTCGCCAGACGGCCTCGAACGCCTCGGCGCTGAACTTGATCACCTCAAGGTCGGTGACGTGCTCGACGTCCAGCCAATCCCCCTCTCCGCTGAAGTGGTTAATCAGGAGCACCTCCCCGTCGAACAACCAGAAGTCGTTGCCTGGGAGGGCAAGGTCTGAGGCTCTCCTGCGCGGCAGCCACCGGACCTCCTCACCGGCTCGCAGGTTGGGGAAGGTGATGTCGTACTCGTAGCGGATGTAGTTGCTGATGGGCTCGGACACGATACGCGCCCGGCGTACCTCGACACCACGGGCGACGACGTCGGCGATGTTTTGCAGCCACGGTCGCCACCACGATGATCGGTCTTCCGGATCGAGCCGGTGACCGGCTTGCCAGGCGTGGTAGTCCGGATCATCGAGCATGTAGCCGTCGCGCATCTCCAGGTGGAGCGCAGAGCGACGGCACCGCCGAAGGGCCTCGTCGACGCGTTCGGCTGGGGTCACTACTCGGCCTTAGGCAGGAACTGGACCATCCGTAGGGGGATCCGGACGACGGCCTCCCCCAGGGGGATGTCTCCGACTTCCCCCACGGCTACAGGGTCTGTGAGGGTGTAGCCCTGCACGATGAGGTCGCCGGTGTCCTGGTCCTGCCACAGGGTTGGCGACCCCCCGCTTGGGCTGTCGGGATCCTTGCCGAGGAACCGAAGCATCATGGATTTCCTCCTCCTGAGAGATCGAGTACCCACGTGCCGTAGCTTGCGCGCTGCCGCACCCAACCTCAACACGATTGCCAGAAGTTGCCAAGCAAGATCGGAGTGACCACCCCCTGACCGATATGTGGGCAAGGCATGGCAACGGCATTGAGCCAGCTCGGAACGCCTTCGTAGCTTCCACCCATGGCGCTCCACATCCCAGAGAGCACGACGTCTAGCGGCACCTACGTCCCTGAATTTCGCGACGTCGAACAACGCCCGGACGGCACCTGGACGGCCGTTCACTACAGCGGCAAGGTCATCACCGCGCCGACTCGCCAGCGCTTGGAGTACATAGAGGCGCCGACCGTCCGCATCCTCCACACGTGGGGGCGACCGGCCTCATGAGCGGCTACACGACTGTGCCTTACACGATCGCGTACGCCAACGAGCTGGTGTCCGACCCGATCGGATTTGTCCCGTACGCGTGCCGACAGCGCTTGAGCTATCTGCCCTCATCCAGATCTGGCGACTGGGTCAAGGGCCCGTCAGCCCGGTCGTGGGAGCCGGGCATCCTCCGCGCCCGTGTGCGCGACCTGCGAGGCAAGCCGGACGAGCGCGGCGCTGAACGTATGCGCAAGCTCAACCAGCGCCGTCAATGGCAATGCATGGACAAACGGCTCTGCCAGGTGTGCGGCGACCCCGCGACCGACCCTGAGACGGGGCTTATCCCGTGGCTGCTGACGGCGACCGTGTTCGAGCGCACCGGCGCGGAGAGCGGACGTACCAACGCACCGCCGACGTGCTGGGGCTGCATCCCCAGGGCCATGGAGGAGTGCCCCATGCTGGGCGAGAGCTTCGGCCTCGTCACGGCGGTCGGAGTCGAGTCCGCTGGAGTCCTCGCCGACATGTACCGGCCTGGCTTGCTGCCTGGCACGTTGATGCCGACGGCGCACAACGTGTTCGTGTCCTGGGACGACTCCACACATCACCCTCATGCGCTGGCCACCTCTCAGGTTGTGGAGCTGCGCGGACTTAGATCCGTGCCCTAGTCCCCCGGCTTCCGTTGCTGCAGCTCACCACCCACCGCCGACGGAAGCCGGGCCAGCACCCTCGGTACGTCACTACCGGGGTAGGTGTTGGTCCCCGCCTCTGCTCTGGAGGGCCGATTTCCCAGGGCGGGGACCACACCACACACACGCGCGGCTGTACGTCATCCGGTTCACGTACGGGTGACGTACGCGATGCCGTCGACACCCCCGGCCGCCGGACGCAACCGGCGCGCGTTCATGACGCCGTGTCGGGCATGTTCGTCGTTTCAGGGGACGAGCAGGTTGATGGCGATACCGATGGGGATGGAGACCAGCGCGCCAAGGGCGAAGAACAGCCACTGCTGACGCCGTTCAGCGCGAATCGTCGCTTTGGTCTCGCCGACCAGGATTTGGCGGATTTTCTCGGCCTGCACCTCATTGACCTCCAAGAGCCGCTGCTGTTCACCGGCCTGTTCGAGGAGCACCTCGCGGGCGGCCTGCTGTGCGTCGAGGTCGCGCTGTAGATCGCTCATGACGGAGGCCGCTTCGGCGAACGCCTTGTTGACCTCGTCGATGTGGCGTTGGAGCCGGGCGTGAGGGTTTTCCTCCACGGCGGCCAGGCGCTGGTCAGATCTGCCAGTGATGCTGCGACCTACGCCACTGAGTTCCAACAGGCCGCCCACACTGCCGAGGAGGAAGAACCCGGCAACCCACCAGGCGACTGCACCCCCCTCGGCTACGGCAACAACGGTGGTTGCTATCGCGGTCAGCCAGATTGCAGCGACTGTTTGGGAAGTGACCTTCACTCGGCCATTACATCGCTGGGACTCATGCCGTTGAAGGGCCGTGACCTAAATCGTGATCAGCTCCGGCCACTGTGCACGATCCCCCGACGCTCGTCTGCGCCCCATGCCTGAAAAATCGGGGGGCGGGGCGCTGGCCTAGTTGGTCGACGGCGGGAAGCTGCTAGCGCTCGGCCTCGGCCGGAGCTGGCGGCATGGTGTCGACGGCCACGGCAGGCACCAGGCGCCCGTGATGTGACGGTGTCGCTGTAGGGGGTGGAAGAGGGATCGGCCCAGACCCTCGCTGATTCCGCCGGCCGATTGCCCAGAAAATCCGGCACCATTTTTTGACCTGCGGAAACGGTGCTCAGAGGCAAAAATACGGTGACTGGCCGAGGGCATCGGGCCCAGAAAATCCGGCTCGTAGCCGGGAGCTGGTAACGCCGTACGGCGAGGGGAGCCGGTCAGTGCCTCGGGGTATTTATCTGATGGGTGTACGAGCACATCCCCGGCGCCTCGGCCTGCCCGATTTTCCCCCGCCGCGCGGGTCTACACGCTGGCTCCAAAAGTGTCGCTGCTGCCGAGCGCAATCCACTGGCGCAGGTCGTCAGCCCGCTGCCGGGCCTGGCTCTGTGCTTCCGGCGGGGCGGCCGGGTCAGCAGCGGCCTGCTCCTCGGCACGCATGCGCGGGCCAGTGGAGAAGCCCGACGCCAGCCAAATCACCCGCCGAGGCGTCAGCTGGCCATCCGGCTGCGGTACATGGCGAGCCGGTTCGCGGGGCTCCACGGGTCATCGTCGGCCTTGGCGACCTTGGGCGCGGGGAGAAACACGTTGTTCTCGTAGAAGTCCTCGTACCCTTCCGACGGACTGTCGTCCAGGTTCGGCATGATCGCCTGGGCCTTCTGCCCGTCAGCCTTCTCGTGGAGCAGGAAGCGCAGGCCGACGAAGTCCCTCCAGATCACCGTGTGAGACATAGCCTCACGGAGCCCCTCAGGAAGGTTCTCCTGATCCCTGCCAAGGTTCGAGAAGATCGGGTACAGGTCGATCATCCGGCGGATGACGCTGGCCTCCACACCGTTGCTGAGCCACCGGTTGATCGTGCTGCCCAGAGCGGGGGTGTTGAAAGCCCCCTCACGGCTCAGAGCCAGCGCCCAATCCCGATCATTCCGGTACTCCTTCATCGACTGGCGGAACTCCTCGGCCAGGGTCTTCCCGGTGACGATCCCCTCGTCCTGGAGCTCTTCTGCGGCCTCGTCGAGCTCGGCCTGTCCGGCACTAGCGAGCTGATCCGGCAAGCGGACCATGCCGCGAACCTCCACGCCGTTCACGCGGTGGATCTCCTGGTTCAGGATGTATTCGTTCTGCTCCATCTGGCCGGGGCGGTGGCGCTCCAGGAGGCCGATTCCTTCAAGCTCGCGGAGCCAGGTGTTGAGCTGCCGAAGGCTGATGTACGGATCCTCGGCGTTCTTGCCGGGACGCGGGCTCTTGAAGTACGTCCGGAGCTTGCTCTGAGGGACCTTGACGGCGTCGTACCGGCCCTTGGCCGTGGCCTCCAGCATGTAGAGCAGGTGAAACGCCTCGTCCGAGATTTCGCAGGCGATCACGGGCATCTCGATCTGGGACTTGGCCTTGAAGCTGATGTGCGGCTTACCACGGTAGGTGTCGTCCTCGAAGATCCTCTCCAGGACCTCGTACCGGACGCCGTCCTTGGTCTTGATCTTCTTCAGGAGGTCCAGCTTCTGGAGCTGAGCGGTGGTCCGCTCGATCGTGCTCTCCGACGTGTGGAGCTTCTCGGCGATTTCCGGGACGGTGAAAATCGGCCAGCGGATACCGGAACCGTAGGCGCTGTGGTCGCTCTTGCTCGCGAGGATCAGCGCAATAATGCGAATTCCAGTACTGGTCACATAGTCCGAGAACATGGTCGTCTCCGGCACTTCGCCAAAAGCTCGTACGACCCTACGGACTGATACGCTATTCACAGATGAACCATCCTTCATCTCACCGGCCCGAAGTGTTCCCAGCACTTGCGGGCCGTTTTAGTGGCCAAGATCCACGATAGCAGTGCCTGTTTCTCGGGCAGCAGTGCCAGGAGCGCGGCGAACGCTTTAGGGCTCGCGAGCCGGGGATTTCAGCTCGGGTTTTGTGGGGACCCTACAGAACATCCCAACTCAAGAGGGCCGGAAGTCTGTCCCGAGACGTACGCCGATGAAGTTCCTGGTCGAGGCCGATCCCGTCACCAACTTCCGATGGATGCCGTCACCGGCTTCCGATGGATCCCGTCACCGACTTCCAGCTATAAGCAGAGTCTTGAAGCAGAGCAAATAATCACAGTACTTCGTACGTCACGCGCTTCGCGCTCGACGCCGGGGAGACCGAGAAACGAGGCCGGAAAACGCGGAGAGCTGGAAGCAGGCTTTCGGGGAGATGTATATCTTCAGCCAGTGATACGGCCGCCTCCGACCGATTTATCGGCAGGGTACCCGGACCCCTGGCTGCGTCTTCCAGTCACATCAACCCCTACGCGACCCCGAGAGCCACTCTCCGGCCCCATCAATGCCGCCCTAGCCCAATTCCTCGCCAATCGGCTGTGGGCAGCGCTGTGACGCTCTGGCGACTCCAGGGAAGCGATCAGGCTCTGGGGCCGCTATCAGACGCGCCTGTGGTCTGGCAAACAACATCCCAACTAGGTGAGCTGTGAGTTTTCACTCTTTTGAACGGCTTGCGCATCCCAACTAACCCCTCCGTAACGTCGTGCCCGTGATCAACCGGACGAATGCGGAAGCGGTGAGTAACGCCCCTGTGCGTGCGATGAATGACCAGGCGTCCGTGAGCGATGACGAACGCAAGCGTGAGGCGTGGCTGGAGCGCCACGCAGCACTCGCCCCCCGGCTTTCCCCGGAGGAATGGGCGGCGGCCAATGCCTGCCTCGGCATCCGCGTAAGCGGAAGTCGTGCGTCCGCCCGCCCGAGGCAGCAGGCCGCCTGAGACCGGTTCCTATTGCAACGGCGAGCCGTGGATCCACACCGGCTCGATCAGGTCAGGGTTGAACTTCGGGGACGGCACCAGCTTGTCACTGGTCTTGCTCTTCATGAGCGGGATCGGGTGGATGATCACGGCCTTCAGGTACTTCCCGAGGAACGCCTGCTTCTCGTCCAGCGTGGCGTCGTCCCAGCCCTTCCTGACCGCGTCGGCGAAGTCGGCGTCGGCAACAACCTGGGTCGTGGCGGCCCGGTTCGCCATCAACTCCCCCTTCTCGGCCTCCAGGTCATCGGACATGGCGAAGTACCGGTCGGACGGCAGCTTCTTCGCCTTCCACCGCTCGTACAGGTCCTTCATCAACTCGTCGATCTCGGCGAGCCGAGCTTGCACGGCAAGCTCCTCCGGCGTGTCGCCCGGTTCCTCGACCACGCCGCCGCTCATCTGCTGGTCGTGAACCATGAAGATCAGGTCACGGATCAGCTCGTCGACGGGCGGCCCTGTCCGGCTGTTGCCCTGACACTCACCACGCTCCACGCCGGGGCAGTAGTAGAAAAAGTTCTTCTTGTACCGCTTCGAGGGGCGGATGGCGTTGCCTGACATCTTCAGATGGCCCTCGCAGGCACCGCACCGGGCGAAACCGGTCAGCAGGTACTTCCGGGCGCTGGCCCCTCCGGGGAGCCCGGTCGGCTTCGCGTGCTTGCCGATCCTCTTGATCAGCCTGTCCCACTCATCCCGGGTAATGATCGGCTCCCACTGCCCGAGCACTTCCGTGCCGTCCGGCCTGGTGACGATCTCCAACTCGCTGACGTACGTGCCCTTGTCGTTGAGCCACTGATTCACCCGTCCCCGATAGCCGCAGAGGCGTGGATTCCGCAGCATCAGGAGCAGGTTGGTCCACACCCACTTGTTGCCGCGAGTCGTCCTGACCCCGCGCTCATTCCAGTCCGCCACGATGCCGCCGACACGGACGCCCGCCAGGATCTTCCGCACGGCCTCACGGACCAGCTCCGCCTCGACGGGGTGAACGGTCGTCCTGTCCTCGTTCCAGCCGAACGGACGCCACGGGCCCTTCGAGATGCCCTTTTCGGCCAACTCCCGGTGCATCCGCTTCACCCGTCGAGCCGTGTCGGCGGACGACTTGGACGCCATGGCTACCATGACGCGCGCCATCGCTACGCCGGAGTCCGTGTTGAGGTCGAGCGAGCCGGTCACGCCCTCAAAGCGCTTACCCCAGTACTGGGCGATCTCGATCGCGTCTTCGAGGTCACGCGGATCACGTGCCAGCCGGTCGATGTCGTAGACCACGACCGCGTCGATCGCGCCACGGCGGAGATCGGCCAGCATCTGCTGCCATACCGGGCGGATCACCCGCCAGACGAAGTACGGGTCCCCGTCCTCACCTCGGACCACCCGCCGCCGCTTTTTGTAGGCGCTGGTGTCGTTCTCCTCGTACACCTGCGTATGGGATGCGCCCCGACGCAGGGCGTGGGCCGTTGCGTCTTCAAGTTGACGGGCCACTCCTCGGCCCAATTCCTCGCGGTCGTCAGAGATACGGATATAAAGGCCAACGCGCAGGCCAGATAAGGTGCGAGCACCCTCGGGGAGCAGGTCGCTGTCGCTCATGCTCCTCAGTATATGGAGCCTATGGGTACACCATGCTAGTGTCGGTGAAGAAGCCCATCCGCTCAGCCATGGCGGTAACCCTCCAGCAGATCGAGCATCGCCTGGCCCCTCGGCCGCCTACCGGGCCGAACGTCGCAGGTCATGGCCTTGCTCTCCTGAATGTAGACGTTCGGGTCGAGCACCAGCGGCAGCAGGTCGTTGGCGACGTCGCCGGTCACCAGGCCGCCACCGCCCCAGCCCCAGTGGTACGGCAGGCCGATCTGATGGATCACCCTGCCCTGGATGCGCAGCGGCCGGACCCGGCCGGTGACCAGCACCCTGGCCTCGATCACGGTGCGGCTGGTCACGATCGTGGCCCAGCCGCCGTTGACCAGCCCCACCTCGGCGGCGAGCTGCGGGGACACCTCGCAGAACAGCTCGGGCTGCAGCTCGGCCAGGTAGGCCAGCGGCCGGCTCATGCCGCCCGCCGTGTGGTGCTCGGTGAGCCGGTACGTGGTCAGCACGTAGGGGAAACGCGGCGACTCCGGCGGGTTGTAGGGGCTCTCCGGCCGCGAGTAGACCTTGCGGGCGGGGTTGGCCTGCTGGGTGTACAGCGGGTTGCCGACCGGCGACTCGTGCGGCTCGTAGTGCGCGGGCAGCGGGCCGTCGGCCAGCCCCGCCGGCGCGTACAGCCAGCCCTTCCCGTCGGACTGCATGATGAACGGGTCGATCCCGGCCAGCGCCGCCTCGGCCTTGGCGCCTTCGGGTGGCACGTAGTCCGGCGGCTTGCCCTTCTCGAAGTCGGGCACGTCGTGGCCGGTCCACTCGCCGCGTTCGGCGTCCCACCAGACGTAAGCCTTGCGCTCGCTCCACGGGCGGCCCTCCGGGTCGGCGGAGGCCCGGTTGTAGAGGATCCGCCGGTTGGCCGGCCAGGCCCAGCCCCATTCGGGCGCCACGGGGGACTGCTCCCGCCCCGGTCGGCGCCGGGCCGCCTGGTTGACCTCGTCGGCGTAGACCCCGCAGTAGATCCAGCAGCCGCAGCTTGTGGATCCGTCCGGCTTGAGCTGGGTGTAGGCCGACAGCGCCCGCCCGTCCGGGCCGACCCCGTTGATCTCGCGGAGCACCGCCGACGCCGAAGGATCCCGGTGCTCCCCCTCCTCGGGATAGTCCCAGGTCAGCTCGCGCAGCGGCCGGTCGATCTCGTCACCGGACAGCCGCTGCCTGATCAGCCTGCCGAGGTGGTAGTAGAACCACAGGTCGCTGCGGCAGTCGCCCGGCGGGTCGAGTGCCTTCTCCCGCCATTGCAGCAGCCGCTGGGTGTTGGTGAACGTGCCTTCCTTCTCCACGTGGCTCGCGGCGGGCAGGAAGAACACCTCGGTGGCGATGTCCTCGGTACGCAGCTCCTCGGTCTCCAGCTCCGGACCGTCCTGCCAGAAGGTGGCCGTCTCCACCAGCGTCAGGTCGCGTACCACCAGCCAGTCGAGGTTGGCCAGGCCGAGGCGCTGCGCCCGGCCGCCGGAGGAGCCTACGGCGGGGTTCTCCCCCATCACGAAGTAGCCCTTCACGGTCCCGTCGATCTGGCCCATCACGGTGGTGTAGTGGCCGTGGTCGCCGGTGAGGCGTGGCAGATGGTCGAAGCAGAAGTCGTTCTCCTCGGTGGCCGCATCCCCCCACCACGCCTTGAGCAGGCTGACCAGGTAGGAGCGCCGGTGGCCCCAGAACCCCTTCTCGCCGCCCTCCCGGGCCAGGTAGTCGTCCAGGCCCTCGTGCCGGTGGGCGTTGGGCATGGCCAGGTACCCGGGCAGGAGGTTGAACAGCGTCGGAATGTCGGTGGAGCCCTGGATGCTCGCGTGCCCGCGCAGCGCCAGGATGCCGCCACCGGGCCGGCCCATGTTGCCCAGCAGCAGTTGGAGGATCGAGGCGGTGCGGATGTACTGCGCGCCCACCGTGTGCTGGGTCCAGCCGACCGAGTACACCCAGGCGGTGGTGCGCTCCCGGCCGGAGTTCGCGGTGATCGCGTCGGCGAGCTCGGCGAAGTCCGCCCGCGAGATGCCGCACAGCCGCTCGACCAGCTCCGGGGTGTAGCGGGCGAAGTGCCGCCGGAGGATCTGGTAGACGCAGCGCGGATGGCGCAGCGTCGGATCCGTCGCCGCGCTGGGATGCGCGGCGGCACCGCCGGAGCCGTAGGTATCCGCCCCGGCCGCCGCGGCGTGGTGCCGGCCGCCCTCCAGGTGCTCGCCCGGCGCCTGCTCACCCGTCCCCTCGTACGCCCAGCTACTTGGGTCGTACGTCCGCGTCTCCGGATCGAAGCCGGAGAACAGCCCGTCGAGGTCCTCGGTGTCCCGGAAGTCCTCGGACACGATCGTGGCGGCGTTGGTGTAGGCCAGCACGTACTCGCGGAAGTCCAGCTCGTTGCCGAGCACGTGGCTGATCAGCGCACCGAGCAGCACGATGTCGCTACCCGCGCGGATCGGCAGGTGGCGGTCGGCCAGCGCGCTGGTCCGGGTGAAGCGGGGATCCACGTGAAACACCTTCGCGCCCCGCGCCCGGGCCTCGACCACCCACTGGAACCCCACCGGATGGCACTCGGCCATGTTGGAGCCCTGGATGACGATGCAGTCCGCACCCGCCAGGTCCTGCTGGAAGGTGGTCGCGCCACCGCGCCCGAAGCTGGTCCCCAGACCGGGGACGGTGGAGGAGTGTCAAATACGCGCCTGGTTCTCCACCTGGATCGCGCCGAGGGCGGTGTAGAGCTTCTTCATCAGGTAGTTCTCTTCGTCGTCGAGCGTCGCCCCGCCCAAACCGGCGATGCCCATCGTGCGGCGCACGACCTTGCCCTCATGGGTCTGCTGCCACGTTTCCCGCCGGGTCCGCACCACCCGTTCGGCGATCATCTCCATCGCGGTGTCGAGGTCGAGCCGCTCCCAACCGGTGCCGTGCGGCCTCCGGTACAGCACCTGGGTCTGGCGGCCGGGATGCGTGACGAGCTGCTTGCTCGCCGACCCCTTGGGGCACAGCCGCCCGCGCGAGATGGGCGAGTCGGGGTCCCCCTCGATCTGCGTGACCCGGCCGTCCTTGACGTACACGAGCTGCCCGCAACCGACCGCGCAGTAGGGGCAGATCGACCGCGCGATCTTGTCGGCCTCCTGGATGCGGGGAGTCAGCGCGTCGGTACGGGCGGAGCGCACAGCGTCGCCCCGGCCATCCTCTCCCTTGAGCTGCCGAACCACCGGCCACCGGGAGAACCATCCCCCACCGGACACAATGCAAGTCTTGCCCAGATATGTACGACATAACCACCCTGCCATACATCGATCATCGGTATATATTGATCATATGAGGCAAATGCAGGAACCCAGCTTCCTGATCCTGACCGCGCTCGCCGCCGGTCCACAGCATGGGTACGGCGTCATCACCGATGTGGACCGCATCTCCGACGGCCAGGTCCGCCTACGTGCCGGCACCCTGTACGCCGCCTTCGACCGTCTCCAGGCGGAAGGTCTCATCGCCGAGGACCGGGAGGAGATCGTGGACGGCAGGATTCGGCGCTACTACAGGCTGACCGGCGACGGCGCGGCCAGACTGGCGGCGGAGGCCGAGCGGATGCGGCGGCATGCGCGAGCGGCCACCGTACGCCTGCGCGCCGCCGGCGCGGGAGGCACGGCATGAGCCCGCTCGAAGCCCGCTACCGCCGCCTCCTGGCCTGCTACCCGCGCGCCCACCGAGTGCGGCATGAGGAAGAGATGATCAGCGTGCTGCTGGCCGGGGCGCGGCCGGGCCAAACTCGCCCGGATCCGGCTGACATGGCCGACCTGCTGTGGGGTGCGCTGCGCGTACACGGCCGGCGGGCCTTCGGCCCGGTCTCCGCGCCCGCCTGGCGGGACGGGCTGGCCCTCGCTGTCGCGCTGTGGCCGTTCCTGATGCTGACCGGCGCACTGGCGCTCCGTCTGCTGCAGGCCGCCGAGACCTTGAACAACGGCTACGGCACCGCTTGGGAGCGACTGACCTGGACGCTGCTCCCGACCGAGCCTGTCGTCGTCGCGGCCTTGCCCGTGCTGGCCCTGCTGCTCCGCCGCCGGTGGATCGCCGTGCTCGGCGCGGTCGCGTTCGTGCTGTTCCAGGCCGACCACCCGCGCCTGCTGGAGCTGGACACGCTGCTGTTCCCGAACCACGGCCCCGTCCTGCTGGCCGAGGTGGCCGCGATCATCATCGCTTTCGCCCCCGCGGCGCACCGTGCGATCACGCTCATCCCCTGGCGCGCCTTCCTGCTGTGGGGGCCGCTCGCACTGGCAGCACTGACCGCCAGCAAGGCCATGGTGCGCTGGGTGGATGTGATCGCCTACCACGACATCGTGACCTGGAAACCCGTGCCATGGCTCATCGTGGTGGCGCTGGCGGCCGGATACGCGTGCCGATCGGCCGTGGGGCGACGGGCGGCGCTCCTGCTGTTCCTACCCGCCGCAGCCCTCGGCGACCTCGGCGACCTGCCGTTCGTATCCACTCCCACAGCCCTCGCCCAGATCGGCTGCGCGGCCCTGGCCTTCGCCGCCACGGCCACCCTGACCTGGACCCGGAGCGGTCCAGTCGCCTCGGCGACTGATCACTAAAGGTGGTGATCAGAGGCGGAGCAGGCTGCCGTCCTGGTCGATGTGGTCGGCCGACTCGTCGTCGAACCACACGCCACCGGTCGCCAGGTAGCGGAAGCGGTGCGTGCCCGGCGGGAGGATCACCGACACTGTACGCATGCCGTGCCGGCGGGTGCGGAGTTCATGGCGGCCGGGTGACCAGTCGTTGAAGTCGCCGACCACACTGACGATGCCGGCGGGCTGGTCCACGGGCAGAGTAAAGGTGATCCGGGCTTTCGTGCCGAACAGGGGCGTACGCCTGAGCATTGTGCAACCTCCCAGAGGGGCAGGGAATGGCCCTAGCTTGGCGGGTGGGAGAGTTGGGACGAACGAGACACACGGGTCGTAACCAACCCGTTCCGCAAAATTCACACGGAGACCGCCCGCTACGGGCTACTCGCCGAGAATCCCACGCTCGGCTCCGACCTGCCGCTCGCCCCCGGCATGACCTTCGCCTTCACCCACCCCTAACTGCGCACAAGGCCGGCGCCTGGCCGGCCTTGGCGGCACCGTCGTGGTCGGCGAGGAAGCGCCGATCGAGCTCAACGCCATCACCACCCATCTCATGAGGAGCGACGGCTGACCGGCCGCGGCGACGACCGTTTCGTCGGTTCGCCGACGACGCCGCGCAGACCTACACCCGATCTCTGGCCGAGACCGGGTGGCGGCTAGGCGGTGGCCGGCTTCTAGGCCTCGCAGTTGAGCTCGGACTCACCGTCGCAGGTGTCGAAGTCCGCGCCCCCGTTCGTGGTGTCGTTACCGGCGTTGCCGACCAGGACGTCGTTGCCGGTACCGCCTGAGAGGATGTCGCGCTGGGAGCCACCGGAGAGCCGGTCGGAGCCGGCGCTGCCGAAGATCTCGGCGGTCAGGCCGCTGTTGTTGTTCACGACGTCGTCGCCCTGACGGACGTTGGCGGAGATGTGGTCGACGTTCGCGCAGCTGACCTTGCTGGGCCCCTCCTGCGCGCACCCCGAGCCCGCGGTGACCGAGTGCGCGCTGGAGGTGACGAACACCGTGCTGCCGGAGTTGCTGATGTCGATGCTGTCGCTGCCGAGCGTTCCCACGATGGTGACGAGACCGATACTCGCCTGGACGGTGGCACCGGCGGCGTGCGCCGGCGACGCGAGAACGGCGGACGCGGTCAGCGTGGCGGTGGCCAGCGTGAGGGCGGCGAAAGAACGGCGGATACCGAACATGATGGGACTCCTTCAGTCCTTGGCTAATCGCCCCGCATTACGCACGCACCGACCCGCTCGCACCACGAATGAGTAAAAATGCACTTATCGCCGCAGCCGGTCAAGCTCGCCCGAGATGACCGCCACCAGGCCGCCGGCGCCGAGGTCGGCCGCCGTACGTAGTGCGTGCTCGGCATGGCCGGTGGCCTCCGGCAGGCCGAGCACCCCGGCCAGCAGAGCCAGCGGCCGGGTCATCGGCCACAGCAGCGGGGTGTTGTTCCCGATCGCCATGCGGTCGGCGTACGGCAGCAGTTGCTCGTAGAGTTCCGCGCACGCCGTACGGTCGCCCAAGTAAGCCCAGACGACACCGCGCACGCCCGCGTGGGCCAGCCACAGGAAGGTCCGCGGGATCGGCGGCTGCTCGCGCCAGTGCCCCAGCAGCCGCCGCGCCTCGGCCACCCGACCGTCCATGATCAGCAGTAGCGCGTGAACGTCGCGCACGATCTCGCCCAGCGGGCCTGCGGCCGCCGTACCGGCCTGCCGGAAAAGCTCCTCGTCGAGATCCCGCGCCCCGCCCAGCCTGAGCTGGAGCAGGCCGGCGAGCTGGGCCTCTGCCAGGCCCCACATCGAGGTCGTCCGCTGCAGCGCCGCCGTCTCGTCGAACAGCGCCCGCGCCGCCGGCAGGTCACCGGTCAGCGCCACGACGCCGAGCCGGAGCCAGCCCAGGTAGACGCGCGCGTACGGCAGGGCGCGCGCGGCGACGGCGACGGCCTCGTCGATCAGCGTGCGTGCCTCGCGGAAGCGCAGGCATTGCAGGAGCGTGGCGCCGGCCAGGCCGAGGCCGAGAACGAGAAGCTCGTCGTCGCCCGCGAGGCGGCCGAGTTCGGCCAGCTCTGTCGCGATCGCCAGCCGCTCCTCGGGGAGGTCGGGGCCGCGGATGGACAGGTAGCGGGTGTGGAGGGCCCACCCCAGGAGCCGCCGGTCGCCGGACTTGCGGGCCAGCGCCACCGACTCGGCACTCAGCGCGTCGCGCCCGGCCGGGGAACTGCCCGGCTGGTAGTAGCTCTCCACGGCGAGGCCGCCGAGGACGCGGCAGCGGTCTTCGAGGTCGAGATCCGGCAGCGCGGCCAGCCCGGCCAGCGTCTCGATGAGCTCCCCGTCCCAGGACCCGAACTGGACCATCGACGCGGTGTTACGGTTCTCGGTCCCAGTGGCCGCGGTGAGCAGGCCGCGCCGGTAGCCCGCGGCGGCGGCCAAGTGGCGTGCCTCGGCCAGCACGGCACGGCGGCCACGCGCGTCGCCGCTCCCGTGCCGGGCCTCGGCGAGCGCGAGCAGCAGATCCACCCGGTCGGCCGCCGAGGCGCCGGGGTCGGCGGCCAGCATCGGCAGGGCCCGCTCCAGGAGTTCGGCGGCCA
This sequence comes from Nonomuraea sp. NEAU-A123, assembly GCF_018603905.1. Lineage (GTDB taxonomy): Bacteria > Actinomycetota > Actinomycetes > Streptosporangiales > Streptosporangiaceae > Nonomuraea. Next base: position 76,361 of record NZ_JAHFZZ010000017.1, on the reverse strand, counting down.
TGTCGTACGCGCCGAGCCCGCCCGCGGCGCCCGCCGCCCGGCGCGCGGCCCGCCATGCCTGGCCGGCGAAACCCGCCGGAGCCGCCAGGAACCAGTGGTGCGCCGCGGTGGCCAGCCGCTCCGGCGTGGCGCTGCCCGGCAGCCGCTCCGTGGCCCGCGCGGCCCTGGCGTGCAGCGCCGCGCGGCGCAGCACCGGCAGCGTCTCAGCGAGGGCCTCCTGCACCAGCGCGTGGGGGAAGCGGAAGCGCCCGTACAGCCCCGCCTCGATCAGGCCCGTGGCGATCGCCGGGTCGAGCCGTTCGACGGCCGCGCCGAGGTCGAGCTCGGCCATCTCGGCGACCACCGACACCTCGAACTCACGCCCGGCCACCGCCGCGAGCTCCAGCAGCTCGGCGGCGGGGCGAGGCAGCGCGCCCACCCGGGCCCGCACGACGTCCCGCACGCCGAGCGGCAAGGCGTCGCGCAGCTCACCGGTACGGATCAGCTCGGTCAGGAAGAACGGGTTGCCGCCCGTCCGGTCGCGCAAGGCCTCACTGGATTCGGGTGCCAGCCGGGCGATGTCATTCAGGCCGAGGCCCTCCAGGAGCACCTGTACGGCATGACGGCGCGCGAAGGCCTCCCGCACCCGAGCCAAAGGCGCGTCCGTACGTGCCGTGCAGAGGATGGCCATGGGCTGGCGCTCGAGTACGTCGGCCAGGTAACGCAGGAGACTCAGGGACGAGGCGTCGGCCCAGTGCAGGTCGTCGAGCACGATCGCGAGCGGCCGGCGGGCGGCAGCGGTCGTCAGGGCCCGTTCGGCCACGCGGTAGGCGCGAAAGCGCGCCCCCTCCGGATCCTCCCCGGACGGCGCCCAGCCGATGCTGTGCAGTTCTTCTGGGATGGCGAGCTGCTCCAGCACAGCGGTCCACGGAAAGAACGCGGGCGCTCCCTCCACCGTCGCGCACCGCCCCACCGCGACCTGGAACCCCGATGCCTGCGCATGCGCGACGGCCTCGTGTACCAGGCGCGTCTTGCCGATCCCCGGCTCGCCGGTCACCAGGGCGAAGCCCGCGCCGCCTCGTACCGTCTCCTTCAGCAGTCCACGGAGGGCACCGAGCTCGGCCGCCCGGCCGACGAAGGGCAGCGGCCCTCGTGCCGGAGCCGGCCGCGGCGGGCGCAGCACCGGATCTTGGGTCAGGATGTCCCGCTCCAGTTGCCGCAGCTCCTCGCCGGGGTCGAGGCCGAGCTCGTCGCGGAGCACCCGGCGCGCCGACCGCAGCGTCTCCAGGGCGTCGGCCTGCCGCCCGGACCGGTAGAGCGCCAGGGCACGCAGCAGCCAGAGGCGCTCGCGCAGCGGATGGTCTCGGGTGAGCGCCGCCAGATCTCCCAGAATCTCCGCGTGCCTGCCCTGCTCCAGGATCGCGCTCACCCGCAGTTCCCTGGCCCGGTCGCGGTTCTCCAGCAGGTGCGCCTGTACCGGCATGACGTAGTCGCGGCCGTCCAGCTCGGTGTACGGCTCGCCGTGCCACATCGCCAGCGCCCGTGCCGCCTCCGCCTCGGCGTCCGCCGCATCCCCCTTGCTCAGCGCGCGCTGGGCCCGCGCGACGATGTCCAGGAACCGGTTCGCATCCACGGCCTGCGCCGGGACGCACAGTTGGTAGCCGTTGAGCCCGAGAACGACGCGACCGGGGTCGACGGCTCTGCGGAGTTTGCCGACGTACACGTGAAGTGCGGCGAGGGCGGAGGAAGGGGGCTCCTCACCCCAGATCCGCTCGATCAGGGCGTCCGGCCTGACCGGCTGCGGATGGGCGAGTACCAGTGCCGCCAGAAGCATCCGCACCTTGAGCGGCCCCAGGTCCAGCGGCACACCACGATCGAAAGCCGCGATGGGCCCAAGAACGCGAATCTCCACAATCCCTCGATTTAGTCCGGATTTAGGGCGATTTAAGAGTGCGTGGGGACGCTGCTGCGCATGTCCCACCTTGCATCACGGCCCATGGGCACAACAACGGACTTATCGCTGGGCGACCGCTTCCGCCGTGGCAGCGAGACCGCTCTGGCGGAGATGTACCGCGTCTACTCGCGATCCCTGTTCTCCCTGGCGCTGAGCCTCCTCGGTGACCGGGAACTCGCGGCGGAGGCAGTGCAGCTCTCGTTCATCCGCGCCTGGCGGGCGGCCCTGACCTTCGACCCGGACCGCGAGCTCCAGCCGTGGCTGTACTCCATCGCCCGCCGCGCCGCGACCGACGTGTGGCGCCGCGAACGCCGCCACCTGACGACCACGCCCCTCGACGAGACCCACCCCACGCCGGAGCCTCCCTCGGACCTGTTCTCCCAGGTACGCCAGGCCCTGATCGGACTCCCCCGGGAGGAACGGGATGTCCTCCTGCTGTCCTACTTCGAGGGCTTCACCCACAAGCAGATCGCCGACAGGTTGGGCATCCCTGCGGGAACCGTCCACAGCCGCGCGGTCCGCGCCAAACGCCTGCTCGCGAAGGCCCTTGAGAGCCACTGAACTGGGGCGTCTGCCCGACCTCAGCTCCTGACTTTGGGAGCTTCCACAATCCTTGCTACATGATCGCAGGAGGTTTCGACATCTCCCGAAGAGATCCCCGGATCGCAGACAAAACCCCAATCTCTTACTATTTCGCCAATGATGCCGGCCAGCACCCATACGAAAAACAGCCCCGATAGAGCGAACGCCGTTGTCAGCATGCCGGGCGCCCCGTCTGTGGCGTCCCGCATCTGCGCGAAGAACGCCACGACTCCGACGATCGAGAGCAACAGGCCCCCCGAAAAACCGGCGACCCAATATTTCTTCGCCGCGAGACGCGAACGCTTGGAAGGGGTACGCCGCTTCTTCATGGTGACCAGGACGCCACAACGGCCGCACTGCGACACACCCTGATGAGTGAATTCACGATCCTGGGCCAGAGGAGCGAGGAGTATCGGCATCGCGGTAGGCGTTTCGATGGCCTCCGAGCCGTAACTGCCACGGGACACATACCTGAGGTAGCCGAGCTGCCCCCAAATCGGTGCTGGCTCCAGGGGAGAGTTCGCCTTGTGTGCCGTCGGACGCGTCATGTCACCCGCCAACCACGAGCCTATGATCACGCCCACTCTAGAGCCCGACGGTGAATCCGGGAGATCTTGGCTACCGGACCACGATCGTTCGGATCTCCCACGGGCCGAGGGCGAGTTCGAGTCCGTCCGTGACGGGCGTCGCGGACAGCGGCCGGCCGAGCAGGTCGACCGTGGTGGCTTCGGTGAAGGCGCCGGTCACGCGGGCGGTCGATCTCGTGTCGCTCATCGCGGCCAACCGCACCTCGATGCCGGCGCCGTGGTCGTCGTCGGCGACGCGGCGGATGCTCGAGACGAGGACGTCCGCGCCGTCGACCCGTACGCCGGTCGCGTCGGGCGGCAGTTGACCTTCGGCGGGCGCGGTCCCACGGGTGACCAGCATGTCGTTGCGGAAGTCCTCGGCGAGAGCGACCGCGTTCGCGCCCTGCCAGCCGGTCGCCGAGGGCACGACGGCCAGACGGTGCTCGATGCGCACGCCGAGATCTTGCGCGCCCGGTGCGGGGATCTCGGTCGCCGCGGGCTCGTCACGGAGTGGATGGATGTTGACGCTGATCGAGCCGATGGCACGCAGCAGGGTGATGGCGAGTTCGGAGCCGTCGCCGACGAGTTCGTACTCGGTGGCGTGGTCGAGCAGGACGTTGGCGGCGCCGGCCGACACGAACGTGCTCGCGGGGAAGGTCGGGATCGGGTATTCGCCCCAGCCGCCCTCGGCGGTGAGCCCACGCTCGGTGACGGCGAACTGCCCGGCGGAGGCGGACACGGCCACCGGCTCGGGCAGCGGCACGTGGAAGCGCAGCCGGTGGTCGGCGGACTGGTTCAGGAACGACGTGGAGACGCGTACGAACGGCTCCCCTGCGCGCACCTCCACGAGCGTCTCCACCGGGGTCGGCACGGTCCGGCTGTCGCGTAGGTCGCGCTCGGAGGAGAGCGCGATGGGCCATGCGTAGACGCGGGTGACACGCACTCTCGACCGCAGCGGGCCGTTCTCGAGGAGTTCGATGGTCACCTCCGCCGGCTCCGACACGAGCACGTCCTGTGCCGGCGGGGCGTAGTTGTAGCTGTCGCCGCGGTCACCGCCGTCCACGAGGCGGCCGACTCCGCGCAGCACGGTGCCGTCGGCCCCGGTCACGTCCAACGTGCCGTCGGCGGCGATCACGACCTCGACCAGCCCGTTCGAAAGCGCGCGGGCCGTCGCCGTCGCGGGTGCGAACGTCGTCGGCGGCACGGCGGCCTGGTCGCTCGGTTCGACCCGGAAACTCGCCAGCCCGGAGGCGGGCACGTTCACGGGCACGAGCGCGGTCGCCCGAGCCTCCGCCAGCGTCAGCACCGTCCACTCACCCGGATGCGCGGCGGCCGCGGCGGCGACCTCGCGGCGCAGGATCAGCAGGTCGAACGGTCCGCTGGCCGGCACCTCGGCGAGGTGGAAGACGAGCGACCCCGGGGTGAGTTCGTAGTGGTCGATCAGGCGGCCGAACAGCTCGCGGCGGTGGATGCGGCGCAGCACCCGTTCGAGCTGCGAGGCGTCCATGCGCTCGTCGCTGAGCACGGTCGGGGCCGCTGAGGTCAGTTGCACGGGTTGCGCCGAGCCGTCGGCGGCGGTCGCGACCAGAACGGTTCCCTCGGGCGGGGCCACGACATCCACCTCGACCAATGCCGTACGCGGGAACGACAGCGGGTTGGCGGCCAGATAGCCGTCGCTCGGCACCAGGGCGGCGGGCTCGGCCAGGGCCGCGTCCCGAACCGCCCGCGCGATGTGCGTGGCTTCGGCGAGCCGCGCTTCGACCTGATCGGAGGTCTCGTCGGTGCCGGAGCCGACGACCGAGTCGTGCGCGGTCGACTCGATGATCTTGTGCCACGCGAGCGAGAGGAACGGCGAGTCGTCGCGCTGGGACCACAGGGCGTTCACCCGCTCGGCGTGGTCGATGGTGCGCTCGGCGACGGACATCCGCTGCTTGAGCCCGAGCCGCACGGAGAGCACACCCGGCAGGATGTTGCCGCGCACGTGGCTGCGCAGCTCACCGGTGACCACGGCGGTGACCTCGTCGCGTACGTGCTCGCGGATGTACTCGTCGAGCGTCGCGATGGTGATGACGCGCTCGTCGCTGGACGCGCGCCGCAGCCAGGCCGCGAGGCGCGGGTCGGGCGCGTTGTGGTCGGTGCCGGCCATCGCGAGCACCGGGTCGTCACCCCACCGCTCGGCCGTCATCTCCGCGTACTCGCCGAGCGCGCGCCCGATCTGGTCGGGCACCAGCAGGACGTCGAGGCCGTTGTCGTAGCCGTCGAAGAGGAACTCGGTACGCACTTCGGAGCCGTCGGGAGCGCGCCAGCGGAAGGCGTGGCCGTCGACAGATCCGGGAACACCGCGCCACAGCGCCGCGTGCTCGATCCCGGCGCGCGCCAGGATCTGTGGCATCTGCGCGACGTGGCCGAACATGTCCGGCAGGTAGCCGATGGGCATCGAGCCGCCGAGCTCCGCCGCGGCCGCCCACCCCAGCTGCAGGTTGCGCACGATGGTCTCGCCGGAGCAGAGGAACTCGTCGAGCAGGATGAGCCACGGCCCGATGGCGAGCTGACCGCGGGCGACCAGGGCCACGACGCGATCGCGGTTCTCCGGTCGCATCTCCAGGTAGTCCTCGATCGCGGCCATCTGCCCGTCGACGGTGAACCGGAAGTCCACGTCCGCCTCGGCCGTCGCCAGCACGGTGTCAAGAGCGGCGACGAGCCGGTGCCGGAAGACCTGGAAAGGCTCATACCATTCCCGGTCCCAATGGAAATGGGGCACGAAGACGGCGGATTTCTGCATGGAAAGAGGAGCCTTCTACTTGAGGGAGCCGGAGGCGAGCCCGGTGCGCCAGAACCGCTGGAGGAGGATGAACAAGATGATCACGGGCACGATCGAGACCAGCGAGCCGGTGATCACGGATCCTTGAAGGAGCGAGACCCGGGCGGTCTGACCGTTCCACTGGTAGAGGCCGAGCGTGATCGGAAAGAGCGACTCCTTCTGCAGCATCACCATCGGCAGGAAGAAGTTATTCCAGATGCCGACGAACTGGAACAGGAAGATGGTCACCAGCGACGGCGACATCAGCCTCAACGCCACCGAGAAGAACGTGCGGAACTCACCAGCGCCGTCCAGGCGCGCCGACTCGATGATCTCCTCGGGAACGGCGGCGGCGGTGAAGACGCGGGCGAGGTAGACGCCGAACGGGCTGACGATGCTGGGCAGGAACACCGCGAGGTAGGTGTTGACGATCCCGGTCGCCGAGAACAGCAGGAACAGCGGGAGCGCGAGCGCCGTGGTGGGCACGAGGACGCCGCCGAGGATGACGGAGAACAGGAACTCCCGGCCACGGAACCTGAACTTGGCGAGCGCGTAGCCGCACAGCGCGGAGATCAGGGTGCCGACAGCCGCGCCCAGCACCGCGTAGATCACGCTGTTCAGAGCCCACCGCCCGAAGATGCCGTCGCTGCGGCCGAACAGGGTGCCCAGGTTCTTGACCAGGTCGAAGTGCGAGAACGCCAGCCCGAAGGTGGAGGCGAGGTCACCCTGCGGTTTCGTCGCCGCGACGAGCAGAAAGTAGACCGGCAGCAGGAAGTAGATCGCCAGGAGGAACATCAGCGCCATGGCGGCCGTACGGCTGACGCGGCTTTCGCGGATCAGGGTCTGGTCGCTCACAGTCCGGCCCTCTTCGCGGTCAGTCGCATGAACCCGAAGCTCAAGACGAAGGTGATGACGGCGATGACCACGGAGATCGCCGCCGCCAACTGGTAGTTGTTTCCGGAGGCCACCGCGTACGCGAGCATGTTCGGGGTGAACGTGCTCGAGATGTTCGAGGAGATCTGGCGCAGCACGGCCGGCTCGGCGTAGAGCTGCAGCGTCCCGATGATCGAGAACACCGTGGTGAGGATGATCGACGGGCCGATGATCGGGACTTTGATCCGCCACGCGATCGCCCAGTTGCCGGCGCCGTCGAGCTTGGCGGCTTCGTAGAGCTCCTGCGGGATCGCCTGCAGCGCCGAGAACATGATCAGCATGTTGTAGCCGGTCCAGAGCCAGGTGGAGACGTTCGCCGCCGACCACAGCACGGCGCCCGGGCCAAGGAAGTCGGGCTGGAGGCCGAGGCCTTCCAGCAGGTCGACCAGGGGGCTGAGCTGCGGCGAGTAGAGGAACGACCACATGATCGCGGCGATGACGCCGGGCACGGCGTACGGCATGAACGCCGCGACGCGGAAGAACGCCTTGAGCTTCAGCAGGGGCGTGTCGAGCAGCAGCGCCATGATCAACGCGACGAACAGCATGACCGGCACCTGCACGATGCCGAACAGCGCGATGCGCCCGATGCTTGCCCAGAACTCCGTGTTCTGGAACACCTGCCCGTACTGCTCGAAACCGCCGAAGGTCGTGTACGACGTGCCGTACTGGCCGCGGGTGCGGCGTACGACGAGGAAGCTCTGCCAGACCGCGTACCCGATCGGCACCAGGTAGAACAGCACGAACGGGAGGAAGAACGGGGCCAGGAACGCGACGATGGTGCCCGCCCGGGGGCCGCCGCCGTTGGGACGACGGCGGCTCCCGGCCGCTGTGACCACGCGGGTCGCGCGGGTTGCGATGTCAGTCATGCTGCGGTCAGTTGCCCGCCACCGCGGGGATCGCTTGATCCTTCATCGACTTCAGCGCGGTCGCCTGGGCGGCCGAGAGCGCGTCGGTGAGCACACCGCTGCCGCCTGCCGCTTTGGCCATCGCGTCCTGAAGCGCCAGGTTCACCGTCTTCTGGGTGGGGCCCCAGGTGAAGCTGGTGTCGATGTTCTTGGACGAGTCGGCGAAGACGTCGAAGATCTTCTCGTTGTTGTAGTACGGGACGCCCTGCGAGAGTGCGGGCAGCTCCGAACCGGCGGTGGCCGCCGGGTAGAGGCCGCCCAGCTTGTTCTCCAGCGCGAGGGCTTCCGGGTCGGTGTTCAGCCAGGAGTTGAACATGACCGACTCGTACAGGTGCGTGTTGCCCTTCATGAACGCGACGGTGGATCCGCCCCAGTCGCCGGATGCGGCGCTCGAGCCCCATGTCGGCATCGGGACGATCGTCCACTTGCCGGCCTGGTCGGGCAGGTTGTCGCGGAACATGCTGTAGCCCCAGGCGGCGCCGACGTAGCTGGCGATCTGGTTCTGCTGGTACGCGGCGTACATCGGGGTCGAGCCGTGGGCGAGGTCGGTGCGGACGAGCTTGGCGTCGATCAGCTTCTGCCAGTAGTCGGCGACCTGCTTGCTCTGGTCGGACTCGACTGTGACGTGCCACTTGTCGCCGGAGTAACCGTACATCTCGGCGTTGTTCTGCCAGAGGAGCCCGTTGAACCACTCGGCGTTGTTCGGGTCGAAGAACGTGATGCTGAGCTTGGGGTCCGCGTCGTGCAGCTTCCGCGCGTCCGCCGCGTACTCGTCCCAGGTCTTCGGGATCTCGAGGCCGTGCTTCTTGAACAGGTCGCTGCGCACGTAGAGGGCCATCGGGCCGGTGTCCTGCGGGAAGGCGAACACGCCGGTGCCGCCGAAGCTGGACTGCGACCAGGTCCACGGCACGAACTTCGACTTGGCCGCGGTGGCCGCCGAGCAGGCCGAGGCGTCCACGAAGGCGTCCTGGGTGCGCAGGGCGGGGAGTTCGTCGTAACCGACCTGAGCGAGCTCCGGCGCCTTGCCCGCCTTGAGGGCGTTGCCGATGGTGCCGTACTGGTCGTTGGAGATGTTCTTCGTCTGAACCTGGATGTTCGGGTTCTTCGTGTTCCACAGGGCGACGACCTGATCCATGCCCGGAACGGTGTTCCAGTACTGGAGGGTGACCTTGCCCTTCGCGGGCTCGCAGGAGGCTGCGGACGCGTCACCCGACGGAGCGGGCGACGAACAGGCGGCTAGTACGGCGATGCCGGCGGTTGTGGCGACGACGGCGCCCGCGAGGCGGATGCGCGTGACTGTGTTGCTCATATTTTCTTTCCAGAGAACGACTGGCGACGGCGCTGAACGGGCCGACGCTGACGCCGAGCGCCATGGCGGGTTAGCAAATCATATTTCCTAATTACCCGCAACACTTTGTGAGGACAAAGTGGCGTGTGGTTACTCCGCCGCGAGCAGCAGGGCAGACGGCCGAGGCGAGAAGGTGTTGTCGAGCACGAGAGTCGCGGCTCCGACGGCGGCGACATCGACGGGGATCGCGGACTGGGCGAACCGGATGGGGTGCGGCGGGATGAGGGCGGGATCGTCGCGCACCGCGTCCGGCAGCGCATCGAGGATCACCGGGGAGATGCGCGCCCAGAACGGCCCGCCGAAGATGACCTCGTCGATGTCGAGCAGGTTCACGATCACGACGATCGCGCGCGCCAGAGAACGCGCGGCGTCGATCAGAATCGCCCTCGCCTCGGGCTTCCCGGTCGCGGCGAGGGCCGCCAGCTTGCTGAACGCCGCGTCCACGTCGACCGTGTCATCGAGGTCACCGGCCTCGGCCGCCGAGAGCACGCCGTCGAGCACCGCGCGTTCGACGAGCGCTCGCGGAACGGTGATGTACCCGACGCAGCCGCGTCGCCCGCAGGTGCACACCGGACCGTCGGGATCGACGGTGATGTGACCCGCGTCTCCCGCATTGGAGCTGGCGCCGCGGACGACCTCGCCCGCCACTGACAGGCCGGTGCCCAGACCGGTGCCGTAGTACATGAACGCGAAGTCGCGGCTGCTGCCCGGACCCGCGAACCACAACTCGGCGACGACCGCGGCCGTCGCATCCTTCTCCAGCAGCACAGGCAGGCCGGTCGCCTCGGCGAGCGAGCGCCGCAAGGCCACCCGATACCAGTTGGGCATCATCGGCGGGTTCAAGAGCACACCGTCGTCAACGTTGACAGGGCCGGGCGACGCGATGCCGATCCCGAGGATGCGGGACCTGTCGACGGCGGAACCCGCGATGAGCGCTTCGATCGCGTTCGCCATCTCGTCGATGACCGCGCTCGGGTCTCCCGCGGTCGGTGTGCCGGTACGCGAGTGGTCCCGAACCCTGCCGGACAGGTCGACGAGCACGTAGGTCACCACTGCGGGATCGATGTGCACCCCGATCGCGAAACCGCCGCCCGGGTTCAGCTTGACGACCGCCGCCGGCTTGCCGGGGCCGCTCGTACGCGTGCCGTGCTCGTCAACGAGACCGGCATCGAGCAGGCGCCGGCAGACCTTCGTCACCGTCATCCCGCTCAGGCCGGTCAGGGCGGCGAGTTCGGACCGGGTGATCCCCTCGGGGCGCCGGCGAATGGCGTCGAGAACGACCGTCTGGTTGTACTCACCGACGGCGGGAAGGTTCGTTCCCGTACGATCCAAGGCTGACCTCCCCACGCGCTGCGGCCCGTCGAAAGCCTAGCGGTGCCTCTGCTCGCGATCGCTATTGACGTTTGACGCCGTCTTCGCGCTGAGGCAGGATCTCTCCACCGAGATCATCCAGAGGATCCGAGGGGCCTGGCCCGATGACGGTCCGGCAACCTGCCCAAGGGCAAGGTGCCAACGCCAGGAACGATGAGGAGAGCCCCATGAGCCTACGGCTCGATGTTCCCGTGCTCCATGGATCGTCCGTACGGCTGGAGCCACTGGCGATGACACACGCGCCGGATCTGGCGCGGGCAGCAGAGGAGGACCGTTCCTCCTACGGTTTCACCTTGGTTCCCCGGGCCGCCGAGATCGAGGATTATCTGGCGGCGCAGTTCGCCCGGGGAAACGACGGCCTGACTCCCTTCGCGCAGGTTCGGACGCGGGACGGGATGGCGGTGGGATGCACCGCGTTCTGGGATCCCCGGACGTGGCCGGGTCGGCAGGACCTGCACGCCATCGAGATCGGTTGGACATGGCTCGCGGCATCGGCGCAGGGCACCGGGATCAACGCCGAGGCGAAGCTCCTCCTCTTCACCCATGCGTTCGAAACGCTGGGCGTGGCGCGCGTCGACCTCAAGACGGACGCCCGCAACGAGAGGTCACGTCGGGCCATTGAGCGCCTCGGCGCGCGCTTCGAGGGCGTATTGCGTAGCTGGTCACCGTCATGGGCGCCCGGCGAAGCGGGGATGCTGCGAGATTCGGCCATGTTCTCCGTGATCGCCGCCGAATGGCCGGCCGTCAAGTCGGCGCTGCACGCTCGCCTCACCGCCGTGAGCGCCGGGTAGTTCGGTGCGCGACTGCCGGCCCGGACCAGCGACAACCGACGTGAGCCTCACCGGCCGGGCGTCTTCGGGCAGGCCTCCCGGTACGCGACGTCGCCCAGGTAGCGGCGCCACTCCGCTTCGGTGAGCCGGCGGCCCGCGCGCCCGCACACCAGCGCGGCGACCCGCTCGGGTCCTATGGGGATCTCCAGGATGTCGCCGTCGGCCGAGTAGTACAGCGTGCTGCCGTCGGCGCTGAAGGTCAGCGAGTCGACATCCTGGATCGTCCTGGGGTCGAAGCCGCCGCCGAGCCGCCGCCTGCTGACGGGGTCCCAGAGTTGGAGGACGCCACCGCTGGCTGCAGCGAGCACGTCTCCGCTCGGTGAGAAGGCCAGGACACTCACGGGACCCGCCGCTTTCGGCAGCATGGGGCGCAATGCCGTCGGCCCGGAGGGGTCCCAGAGCGAGACACGTCCCGTCTCGTCGTAGGCGATGGCCATGAGACCACGGCTGCTGAGAGCGACACCTACCCCGCCGGAGGTGGACGTGTCATAACCCGCCCCGACCAGCTTGCCGGTGGCGACGTCCATGAACCTGCCGGAGCCCGTGGCGAGCCTCTTGCCGTCGGGCAGATACGGGCCGCCGTCGCTGGTGGTGAAGCTGTCGTGCAGAACCCGGCCGGTGGCCGCGTCGAGCACGGTCAGCCAGTACTCCAGGGTCTGCCCGTACGGACCGAGGACGAGCGCGATCGTCCTGCCGTCAGGGCTGAAGAAGGCCTCCAACGGTGCGAAGCCGTCGGCAGCGTGCCGGGAGGCGAACGACCAGATCCGTTTGCGGGTACCGACGTCGACCAGCTCGATCCGGCCGGAATCCGGCGCGATGAGCAGCCGTCTGCCCAGCTCGTCGAACCGCAACACGGCCGTCATGTCCGGGTCGGCGGGAAAGCGGCCGACCTCCTTGCGCTCGCGCACGTTCCAGAGCCGGACGTACTTACTGCTAAGGCCGCGGATCGCGGCCCAGTCGCTGCCGGGACTGAGGATGGCGTCGTCACCCCCCACCCTGATCGAGGTGGCGCGCGGGGACAGGTCCACGCTGATCACCGCGTCGTCCATCAGATAGCGCAGGGTCGAGCCGTCGAAACCGACATCGGACAGGTCGCCCTCGGCCTGGTACGAAAGCAGCTCGAGGTCGTGGTCGGCAACCTTCCACACCCGGAGCTTGCGCACGTTGAACGCGGCGAGGTAGCGACCGTCGGGGCTGAAGCGGAGTCGCGGAAAGTCGCCACCGCAGACGTCACAGGTCCAGACGTCCTTGCCACGACGGCGTCCGGTGACGGCGTCCAGCAGCACCACCTCGCTGTCCGCGCAGGCCAGGGTCGCGCCGTCGGACGAGAACGCGGCGACCGAGTGCGACCGGCGGCAGCCCGCGTAGCGGTGCTCGGGGACCCAGCCGGGCAGGGCGCGCTCGGCGAAGCTGTCGCCGGTGAGCAGCAGGTGCTTGCCCGTCGGGTCGATCAGTGGACCCCACCCGTGCAAGGCGGCGCTCCTGCCGAACTTCCTGCCGGTGCGAACGTCCACCAGGTGGTCGAGGTCGTTGTCGTAACTGACGGCGAGGGTGGCCTCGTCCTCGCCGATCGTGACGCCGATCTGCATGCCGCCCGCCGGAAAGCGCTCCTTGAGCAGCCGCTTGCCGGTGGCGAGGTTCCAGACGCCGAGCTCTTCCTGGGTGTAAATCACCACCAGCCGTCCGGTCCTGCTCAGCACCGGGGCATAGAGCTCTCGGCCGTCCTTGAGCTCTGGCCCCCTCCAGCCGCCCGTCCGCTTGTGCGTGCGGACGTCGTACACGTTGACGCCGCCGTCGCTGACGCTGACCAGCGTGCGGCCATCGCCGCTGAGCGTCCGCGTGGCCACCCCCTTGACCTGCGGGTCGTGGAAGACGGCCGTCTCCTGCTGCTGGAGCGAGGCCATCAGCGCGGAGCGGGCCTCGACCTGCGGGGAGACGCGCCAGGCCGCCACGCTGAGCAGCATCGCCAGAACCGGGTCGGTGGTACGCAGCCGGTCCGCCTCGGCCGCCACCTGCTTGGCGGTGACCACGTCGCGCTGACCGGCCGCCTGCTGGCGCTGCCACAACGCCAGCCCGCTCGCCGCGAGCGACACCACCAGCAGCACGGCCAGCGCCGTGGTGGTCAGGGCCCTGCGCCTGTTGCGCTTCCTGGTCAGCGCGGTGCCCGCCTGGAGGAAGTCGCGCTCGCGGGGAGTGAGCGTCACGTGGCGGCGGCCGGTGGCCGCCCAGCTCAGCGCCTGTTCCAGGCGGCTGCCCTGGAGCAGGTCGCCGTCTCGCCTGCCGTTGTCGGTCCAGTGCCGCGCCGCGCTGGTGATCTGCCCCAGGACCGCGAGACCCTCACGGTCGGCGTCCACCCACATGCGCAGCCTGGGCCAGGCGCGTAACAGCGCGGGACGCGACAGCGCGACCGACTCGTCGTCGGTGACGACGACGTACGAGAACATTCGCAGGATGCGCCGGATGGCAGCAGCCTCTTCTTCGGGACGCCCGCCGAACAGCTCGTCCTGGGAGACGGTCCTGCCGCTCTCGCGACCGTCCTCGTCCACGGCGACCAGGCGCAGGAACACTTCGGCGGCCAGCTCACGCTCCTGCGGCCCGAGCGCGCCATAGGCATCCTCGGCGATGGTGCCAAGCGCCGGATCGGCCTCCCCCTCCCCGCGCACACCCTCAGCGGCGCGGCTGCCTTCGGCCAGAAGCCCTCTGGTGTCGGTACCGTTGCCGCTGACCAGCGCGAGCAGCAGTTCGCGGGAGGTCGGCCTGGTCGCGGGGTCCTTGCGCATCGCGACCGAGACCAGCTCGGCCAACCGGGGCGGCAGCGCGCTCAGGTCGGGCTGGTGCGACAGTACCCGGTGCATCACGCCTCCGAGGTTGTCGGCGTCGAACGGTTCCTGCCCGGTGGCGGCGTACACCATGATCGCGCCCCACGCGAATACGTCCGCCCGAGCGCCCGCCCGCTGCCCGGTGAACACCTCGGGCGCCATGTAGCTGGGCGTGCCCGACACCTCTCCGGTCCTGGTGAGCGACATGTCCAGGGTCCGCGCGATGCCGAAGTCGATCACCCGCGGACCGTCGGGGCCGAGCAGCACGTTGTCGGGTTTCAGATCGCGGTGAATGACGCCCGCCTCATGGATCGCCGTCAGCGCCGTCGCGACCGCCGTCGCCAGCCGGTGCAGATCGTCACCGGTGAACCTGCGCCCCTCGCGCACGGCCTGCCGCAGGCTCGGCCCCGCCACGTACTCCGAGACGATGTACGGCCTGGGCCCGTCCAGATCCACGGCCAGCACCCTGGCCGTACAGAACGAGGCCACCCGGCCCGCGGCGATCGCCTCCTTGGCGAACCGGTCGCGACTGCCGTCGCCACCGGCCGCGTGCAGCATCTTGAGCGCCACCCGGCGCCCGTCCCCGTCGTACGCCTCGTAGACGACCCCCTGACCGCCCGACCCGATCCGCCCGGCCAGCCAGTAACCTCCGATGTGCTGCGGATCTCCCCCGCTCAGCGACTCCACGGCGGATTAGACGCGAATCGTCACGCGTGAGTTGTCCCCCGAACATACACCCTTTCCCTCCGGCGCTCGACGAGCGTCGCGTAGATAATCTGCATGTACCGAACTAGAATGGATCCGGAGAACGAGTTAGAGAGCGTGCAATGCTGCTTAGGTTCAGAGGAGCCAACCATAGATCGTTTCGCGGCGAGTTCGAGGTCTGGCTGGCGGCAAGCAAATTCAACCAAGGGGCAAGGCGCCCTGCCGGTCTCGCCGAAGATCCCGATCTGGCCTACCTACCGGCGACCGCGATCTACGGCTCGAACGCGTCCGGCAAGTCGAACGTCCTGCATGCCATCCGCTGGATGCGGCAGGCCGTCCTCAACTCCGTCCACGGCTGGTCCGCCCTTGACGGCATCCCGCGCGAGCCGTACGAACTCGACCCGGACGCCCGTACAGATACGTCCCTTTTCGAGGTCGACATTGTTCTCGACGGTGACCGGTACGTCTATGGCTTCGAGGTGTCCGACCAGCGGGTAGAGACCGAATGGTTGCATACATACCCTGGTGGACAGGCCCGTCGGCAGGTCTGGTTCGAACGCGACGCCGACGAGCCCTTCGCTTTTCCTGGTGAAGGACTGAAGGGGTCGAAGGAAAGCCTTGTCTCCCAGACCCGGCCCAACGCGCTGTTCCTGACCGTCGCCGCAGCCTTCAATCAGCCATATCTCAAGCCGATCCACGACTGGTTCCGGCACAACCTCTGGTGGATCAGTCCAGGGCGTGACTTCGAAGATCGGCAGAGCTTCACCCGCAAGATGCTCGACGACCCCCGGCAGCGGGATCGCATCATCGGCCTTCTCAAGGTCGCGGACCTAGGAGTCGTGGGGACCGAGATCGACAGCCTGACCGGCGAACTCCGACTCATGCACGAAGGCCCCCACGGTCCTGTCGCACTGAGCTATGAACGACAGGAATCCATGGGCACCCGATCCTGGTTCGCCTTCCTCGGCCCCCTCCTCACCACCCTCGACCACGGGGCGGCCCTCCTCGTCGACGAACTCGACACCAGCCTGCATCCCCTCTTCGCCGCCGAAGTCCTCCGGCTCTTCCAGGATCCCGCGGCCAACCCCAACAACGCGCAACTGGTGTGCACGGTCCACGACGCGACCCTGTTGGGCCGCACGCACATCTTCCAGCCGTTGGAGCGGGACCAGGTGCGCATCACGGTCAAGAACCGGGACGGCGTCTCCGAGATCTATCCGCTGACCGACGCCCGTCCTCGCAAGACCGAGGCCCTCGACCGCAACTACCTGGCCGGCACGTACGGCGGCGTGCCAAGGCTGACCGTCGGCGAGATCGCAGAGACCCTTGCCAGACCGCTCACGGAGCCGACGACGGAGGTGCGCACCTGATGGCCAAACGCGGAGCACCCAGTGGAGCTACGCCTCCGCGTCCAGGTCTGGGCACCCCCAGAAAGAACAATGTCCTGTTCGTAGTCTGCGAGGGGCAGACCGAGCGGAGCTACTTCCACCATCTCAACCACCGTTATGGAGCAGAGCATAACTTCCAGATCCAGCTCACCCCGCGCAAGGTCACCGAGGGACAGCAGTTCAACGGCTATAAGCCAGCCCCTGCGGTACGAGAGGCGATCCGGCTCAAGAAGTCCACCAAGGGGATCAAAAAACTCGGCATTCTGGGCGGTCTTCGATCGTGATGAGAACGAGGACATCTACGAGGCGTTCCGCCTTGCCCGCCAGAACGGGATCAACGTCGCCTTCTCCCACCCGCACTTCGAGCTCTGGCTCTGGCTCCACTTCGCGTCAGGCCCACCTGGCCGGCTCGGCGGAGACCGTACGGCGATCCCCGCGAAGCTTCGAAGGACCAAGGAATTCGCAGACTTCGAAAAGCTCATCGAACCTCATCACTTCGAGGAGCTGATCAAGGAAGGTCGGCAGGCAACGGCGGTCAAGCTGGCCCAGCATCTGGTTGCCGACTGCCCGAGCGGACGCTGCGCTCCCACACCCGAGCCCGGTGCACCTGGCCACGCCCCCAACTGCGACATCCTCCGACGCGACCCCTCCACCGACGTCTACCGCATCCTTGAGGTCCTCGGGATCGTCTCCTGAACGATGTGGCGTCTCGCTGCGAACGACCGAAAAGCATTTCGAGAAGCCGCACGTGCCACGTCAGCGCCGCAGGCCCGCCGGGGCATGCTGTCCTCGTTGCCCCGATGTAACGTTCATAAGATCTTGCCGAAAACCTTTTCGTTTGTCATGGTGTCCGCAAGGCCGCAAGACCCATCCACGGCCGGGCGACGATCGAGGGCGTCACTCAGACCCGGGAGATCGTCGCCACCTGCGCTCATCCCCACGACACGGAGGACGCGTATCGATGAGACGATTACCCGCTGCCATTGCGCCGCTCACCGCCGTCGTAGTCTTTTTGATCATGACGCTGGCCGCCCTACCAGCCAATGCCGCGACGACATTCACCTCGACAGCCGTCAACCAGAACGGCGGCAACTGCCTGACCCTGCCCAACAGCTCCACCACCAACGGCGTCCAGCTCACGCAGGCGACCTGTAACGGCGGCGCCAACCAGAACCTCACCTTCACCCCGGTGAGCGGCACCACCGACCAGTACACCATCGCCACGTCGACCGCCGGCAGGTGCGTGGACGTCTACGGCGCGTCCACCGCCGACAACGCCACGGTCATCCAGTGGACCTGCTCCACCGCCAACAACCAGAAGTTCCGCCTGGTCCCGGTGACGGTCAGCGGGACCGACAAGACCTTCAGGCTCCAAGCGGTGCACTCCAGCAAGTGCGTCGTGCCCACAGGCGGCTCCTCGGCCGCCAACGCCGCCCTCGTGCAGTTGCCCTGCGACGCGGTGTCCTCACGGACCTGGCGGTTGCCGAACTACAGCAGCGGTGGCGGCACCACCACACCCCCGGAAAAGACAGTCCGGGTGTACTGGCTGAAGCCCTCCGACGTGGCGTACGACCAGCGGTGGCCCGACGGCATCGCCAACGTCATGCGGGAAGCGCAGCGCTACTACAAGCAGGAACTGGGCAAGACCTTCACCCTCAACACCACCGTGGTCGAGGTCGTCAACGGCGACCACGTGAAGAGCTGGTACGAGACCACGCCCAACGGAAGCGACCCGTACTGGTGGACCGTATTCAACATGCAGCAAGAACTCATCAGAAAGCTGAGCCTGAGAGCACCCGACTCACGCTGGATCAACGTAGGTGAGATCAGCGCGGAAGGCTCCGGCGCGGGCGGCGGTGGCGGAGGCGGCTGGGTGATCCTGAACCAGCACGACGCCGACGGCGCCGCGGGCGTGAACGGCCCCATGAACCGCTGGTACGGCGGCATGGTCCACGAACTGGGCCACGCCTTCGGCCTGCCCGACTCGACTTCCACCGACGGGACACCGATGTCGGCGTCGTTCTACGACTACCCGAACACGCACTTCAGCCAGAGCCAGAAGAACCAGATCTTGTCCGGTCCGTACGGCAGCTTCCTGAGCTGACATCGGACAGAGGTACGACCACAGCCGGCCCGGCCTCGATCGACGGGGGCCGGGCCGGTCACGGGCAGACCTCCCGGTACGGCACGCCGGGCAGATACCGCTGCCAGTCGGCCCGCGTCAGCCCCCGCCCGGCGCGGGCGCAGATCGTGGCGGCCGTCGCCTCGGGGCCGACGGACATGTCCCGCAGCACGCCTGTGTCGTCGAGCGTGTGCAGTACCGCGCCACCTGATCCGAACGCGGCTGACACAAGGTTCTGGTCCACCGCCATCGACGGCCCGAGCTTGCGCGGCGTGGCGACGTCCCACAGCTGGACCTGTCCTGCGCCGATGGACGCGGCCACGTCGCCCTTGGGAGAGAAGATGATCTGGGTGATCCCGACGCCGTCGTTGGGGTTCGCCCGGAGTGTCGGACCGTGCTTGTCGCCCGTGGCCACATCCCAGAACGCGAGCCTGCCCGAGTCGTCGCCGGTGGCGAGGGTCGCTCCGTCCGGGCTGAAGGCCATCCTCTGCATCCTGCCGTTGAGCCCTCCCGGGCCGAACCCGGGGCCCACCGGCCGTCCGGTGGAGAGATCGATCAGGTGGTTCCCTGAGTTGACCACCGGGACCATCATCGGGCTACCCGGCCGGAACACGACCTCCGACAGGTTCCCGGTATCGACGGACCGCATCCACGTGTGGTGCGGCACGTCCCAGACGAACACGCGACTGTGCCCCGTACCCTCAAGGTCGTCATTGGTGTCGCTGGCGCCGACCGCGACGAGCGTCCCGTTCCCGTTCACCGCCATGGTGGACGCCGTCCAGTTGCCCGGCAGCCGGGCCTCGGACACGTGCGACGGCTGCGACGTGTCCCGCATCTGCAGCCGCTGTCCCAGCCCGCCGATGGATGCCAGCAGCCGCCCGTCACCGCTGAAGGCGAGGGCCATGTCCCCGTCTCCGATGGTGATCTTCAGCGGGGAGCCCAGCGGGCGGCGCCGCACCACGTCCCAGAGCACCAACTGCCGCGACTCGGCCTGCTGCTGCGTGGCCAGGAACCGGCCGTCGGGGCTGAACACCGCGGCCTCCGGGGTGCGGCCGGGCAGCCGTACGGGGTGGACCAGATCGGAGATGTCGAGGCTCACCACGGTCTCGTCGGCCAGGTAGCGCAGGGTCGTACCGTCGAAGACCACGTTCTGCGGCGCGGCCCGGTAGTCGAGCAGGGTGTCCCCATCGGAGACGCGAACGAGCACGAAGCGGCCGACGCCGCCGCTCACGAGGTAGCGGCCGTCGGGGCTGAACCAGATCTGCCCGTCGCCGTTGGCGTCCCAGCCGGTGGATGCCCGGTTGGGGAGCGTACGCCCGGTACGCAGGTCCACGAACGAGATGTTCGAGCCGGTGCCGCACGCGACCGTGTGCCCGTCGGGGCTGATGGCGGCCACCTGCCCGTCCTTGCCGCAGGTCTCTCCGTCGTGCCACCGCGCCACCGGCTTCCCGCTCGGCAGCCTCAGCAACTGGAAATGCTTTTCGAGGTCGACGTTCACGACCAGGTCGCCCGCCGGAGTGACGGCCGGCCTCAGCATGCCGGCTCTGGCGGAGACGGTCGCGCCAGTCCGTAGGTCCCACAGGTCACCACCTTGGCTCCCCACGACGTTCACATACCGGTCGCCAGTCAGGAACTGGACGCCGTTGAAGAACCCCGGCACATCGATCTTGCGCCTGGCTCCCGTCTGCCGGCCGGTGCTCGTGTCCCAGATGGTGATGGCATGGCCCGCGGCCACGGCCAGCAACCGGCCGCTCGGGCTGAGGTCGGCTCCGAGGAACCGGTCCGCGCCCATCTTCAGGTCGTTCCAACCGCCGATTCTCTTGCCCGTACGCACGTCATAGATCCGCACGCCCTGAGGCGACACGCTGACGAACGTACGCCCGTCCGCGGTCAGCTGCCGTACGGTCTCGGCGCCGGTGTCGGGGTCGGTGAACGCCGCGCGTTCACGCTGTGCCCACGCGTTCTCCAGCGTCGCCCGCGTCGCGGACACGGGGGCCAGCCGCCAGGCGGCGACGCTGAGCAGCATCGCCCGAACCGGGTCCGTCGCCCGCATCGTGTCGGCCTGCGCCGCCACCTTGCCCGCGACCGCCTCGTCCCGCTGTGCCGCGACGATCCTGCTCTGCTCCGAGACCAGGCGGCTCTGCCGCAGGGCAACGCCGCCGCCCGCCAGAGCGAGGACGAGCAGGACGGCCAGGGCGACCGTGAGAAGGCGGCGGCGCCTGACCCGGTTGCGGGTGGCGGCGTTGCAGGCGTCGAGGAAGTCGCGTTCGAGCTTGCTCAGGGTGAGGTGGCGGCGGCCGGTGGCGGCCCAGCGCAGGGCAGTCTCCAGGCGGCTGCCCTGGAAGACGTCGCCCTCACGGCGTCCATGAGCGTTCCAGTGGCGCGCGCCGGTGCGGATCATGTCGTGCATGGGCAGTCCGTCGCGCTCGTCGCCGACCCAGGAGCGCAGCCGCGGCCAGGCCTGCACCAGCGCCGGACGGGCCAGGGTGATGTCGTCCCCCCGCGTGATCACCAGGTAGGCGAAGACTTCCAGGATCCGCTCAAGTGCGGCCTGTTCCTGCGGCGTCCTGGCCTCCGACAACTCCTCCCGCGACGCCGCCCGTACGGTCACCTCGCCGGTGTCGGTGACGTTCACCAGGCGCAGGAACAGATCGGGGACCAGATCACGTTCGGCGGGTTCGAGGAATCCGTAGGCGTCGTCGGCCAGGGCGCCGAGAGTGGGGTCGGCCGGGGCCCCGCGATCGAGCAGCCCGGCCTCGGCGCTGCCGACGGTGAGCAGGTCGGCCTGGCTGCCCTGGAAGCCGCTGACCAGGCCGAGCAGCAGCTCGCGCGCGGTCGGCCTGCCAACAGGGTCCTTGGCCAGGGCTGCCGAGACCAGAGATCGCAGCGACCGCGGAAGCGCCGTCAGATCCGGCTCGACCAACAAAACACGGTGCATGACCGCGCCAAGATTCTCCGCCCTGAACGGATCATCACCGGTCGCCGTGTAGACCACGATGGCGCCCCACGCGAACACGTCGGCGGGCGCGCCGGCGCGCTGTCCGGTGAACACCTCCGGAGCCATGTAGGTCGGGGTGCCGGTGACCTGGCCGGTGGTGGTAAGCGACATCTCCGGGGTACGCGCCACACCGAAGTCGATGACGCGCGGGCCGTCGGGCCCCAGCAGCACGTTGTCGGGTTTGAGATCACGGTGGACGACCCCGGCGTCGTGGATGGCGGTCAGCGCCGTGGCCACCGCGGTCGCCAGCCGGTGCAGCTCGTCGCCACTGAACCGGCGCCCGCCGTCGACCGACTGACGCAGGCTGGGCCCCTCGACGTACTCGCTGACCAGGTACGGCTTGGGCGCGTCCAGATCAACCGCCAGCACCCGAGCGGTACAGAACGAGGCCACCCGCTGGGCGGCAGCAGCCTCCTTGCCGAACCGTGCCCGCAGACCCCGATCACCGACGGCATCCCCGTGCAACACCTTGATCGCCACCCGGACGCCCTGGGGGTCGTACGCCTCGTACACCACCCCCTGTCCCCCGGCACCAAGCCGACCGGCCAGCCAGAAATCCCCCAGCCGAGGCGGGTCGCCAGGAAGCAGGGCCGACGCCATCTCACCACCCCGTCACCTTTGATCGACTACGTCGTTTAGATGCCGTCCCCCTCCCTGGAGTTGCCACATGGACAGATCCTCAACGCGCCCGGCCTACCTTCTCCTCGTCACCGACATCCCCGGCAACCGGCAGGCCTTCTACCGGTTCCTGCTCGAACACAACAAGGTCTACATCGTGAGCCTGGAACTCAAGAACCAGGACTGCACCAACTAGTGGCCCGTCACCGCGCCCAAACAGGCTCGATGAGCTCGGCGGCTTCGGGCGCCTGCCGTACCCCTGCCTGGTAGACAGACGACCAAGCGGCACGGTTGTTGAGATCACCGAGGGCTTCCTGTGCGGCCAGGTCCGGCGCGAGCCGTACCGCCGCTGCGTCCTGTGGCAGGTTCGCAGGGAACAGGTGGGCCAACGGTTCGATGATGATTGCCGTCTGTATGCCTGCGGCGAGGTCGGCGTTGGAACCCGAGCGGAGTGTGCCGTCCATGTAACGCCGACCGTTGATCGTTATCGGCGGGGCCATGCCGGGAAAGGCGGTGCTCGAAGCCACCGCCGCCACCAGAGACACGCCGCTGGCCTGCTCCCACACCAGCGGTTCGCCTGTCTCGACGTCCACCGCGGGGATCAGCAGCCTGCCCTCGGGCCACTCGCGAGCCCCGATCAGGAACTCCATCCGCGCCAGGTACGCCTCCTCGGCACCGGTCTCGGCAGCCAGCGCGAGCCGACCGACCCGGTGCCGAGCCGCAGCCGGCTCCAGCGTGGGATCACCGAGGATGGCGAACGCCTCGCCCATTCGCTCGTGATCTGCCTTGACCGCCGGCTCACCATCCGGATCGGGCAGCACCGCGAGCCGTTCCAGGTCCTGCCCCGCCGCCAGCGCCGCACCGACAATCGCTCCTGCCGACGTGCCGATGGTCAGATCGGCCTTCGCAAGGTCGAATTTCTCGCGTCGCAACCCGACGACCAGTCCGGCCAGCCAGGCCGTCCCCAACATCCCACCAGGCCCGAGCACCACCGCTGTCTCTTGTCTCATGGTCAGCAGCTTGCAACCCCAAGTCCACTTGAGGTCAACTCCCCCCGCCTGGGTGAACCCGCCTACACCCCGTCACGCAACTCTCGGATCGCGGCGAGCACCTCGGCCCGGTTGCCGGCCGCCTTCATCCACGCGGGCAGCCGCTCCAGCAACGTCTGCGACCCCGCGGGGCTGGGCCGCTCCCGCTGCGACGCGGCCACGTACGCTTCCAGCAGTTCCAGATGCGGCACGTTGTACGCCCACAACACCCGCCCACAGCACGGCCGCCGCAACCACAACGGCAGCCCGAAGTAGGGGTCGTCCGGCCCGCCGAACTGCGGCACCAAAAGCGCGCCGCCGCCGGTGAAGTACGCATCTCCGGCACCGCTACGCCACCGCCGCGGCACCCATTCGGCGAGGTGGCCGCACCCGAGACAGGTCAGCCGATGAGGCGCCGTCAGCCAGCCGACGGCGTACGTATGCCCGTCGCGATGATCAGGATGTACGGCCACCAGCGCACGTCCGTCACACCGCGGACACCGGACCAAAATCTCCTTGGCGAAATGCCACAGACGAACACCGGGATCCCGAAACCGACCCCCTCTGCCTTGCTCAACTTCCACAGCACACATCCTGCCCCGCGGGTTTCGGTGACGTTCAACGCTGTTGGAGAGCCCGGCGGGCGCGCTCCAGGTCGTCTCTTGCGGTCTTGGTCAGCGTCTGCTCCGGGCCCATTACGGCCTCGAATCGGTTCGCGACCCATTCGTATTCGGCGAGCGCGTCCGCGGTCCGTCCCACCGCCGCGTACGCCGCGGCCAGGCCATGTCGTGTGATCAGCGTGTCGGGATGGTCGGCGCCCAGCACTCTCGCCTGCCTTTCGGCGACGTGTTCGTACATGTGGACAGCCTCGTCAGTCCTGGCCGCCGCCTTGTAGGCCCGGGCCAGTTGCCCTTTGATGACCAAGGTCTCGGGATAGTCCTCACCGAACAGTCGCTCATGATCGGCGATCAGCTGCTGGAACAGAGTGATCCCCCGGTTCGGCCGAGCTGCCTCGATATTGGTGTAGGCCTGGAAGTACCGCGCTCCGAGCAGGGTCGTATGGTCGGGGTCGAGAACCCGCTCCTGGTCGGCCAGAACCTGGTCCAGCAGCGTCATCGCCTCGGATGCCCTGCCTGCCATCGTGTACGAGAACGCCGCACAAGCACGTGACCACAACGTATCCGGGTGATCCTCACCAAGGGTCCGGGCGCGCTCGGCCGCGACGCGCTGATACAGCGCGGTGGCCTGCATCGACCCGTCCTCGGAGGCGTGGGCGAGATTGTGCAGAGCAGTGAGGGTGTCCGGATGCTCGGCGCCCAGGAGCTTCTCACGTCCGGCAGCGACGGCTTCGGCGATCGGGACGGCCCGGACTTGGTCGTTGAGATAGATGAGATGGTTGGCCACGACCTGGCGGACGTGCAGCACGGCCTCGGCCGCCGCCCGGATCCGCACGGATTCGTCGTCAGGAAACTGCTCCACGGCCTCCCACAGGGCCGTCGCATGGTCGGCCACCGCCATGATCGTGGGGAACTTCCGCCAGGTGTCCTGGTCGGTGACATCCTCGACGGCCACGCGCAGCCGCTGGGCGGCAGTCTCGATCATCACGGCCAGGGTGCCGTCACGTTTGGCCCGTTCACGTACTGCACGCCGGACCAGCCGGTGGACGAACGCGGTCGCGTCGTCGCGGCTGAAAGTGACCAGCGATCGAGCCCCCAACTCGGCCAAAGCCGTCTCCGCCGGCGGGTCGAGCAGGTCGAGTCCGACACCAGACGTCGACAGCACCGACAGCTCGCCGAGCAGCTGCGCGGACACGCGGCCGATCTCCCCGACCGACAGCATGATCGCCTGCGCGACTCCTCTGGGGTACGGCTGGCCGCGGGGCCGGACGAGGAGTACCTCGATGGGGGTGGCATGCAGCCGCGCAAGGTAGGAGTCGCAGGACAGGCGGGGCGGGCCGACCAGTGCCGCGGCGGCGATCGCCAGGGCGAGCGGCAAGCGATCCAGTTCCTCGGCGAGCGGCCGGAAGCCGCCGCTGTCGCTTGTGCCCACTCGTGTGCTGAGGTAGCTCACCGCCTCGCCCTCGGTGAACTGCTCCACGGTCGTCGGCGTCGCTGCGTAACCCGAGTTCGGCAGCCATCTGATCCACGGAACCGTGAAGTTGCTCGACGGTCTCGGAGTGCAGGCCAAGGCCCCAGCCATCGACGGCAGCACCGCCGCGATCACGACTTTGAGCCAGCGCGGCATCTCCGCCCCTCCTGCAATGAATCGGAGCGCCGTATTCGATGAGTGTCACATGCCGCTATCCGCAAACCAGCCGGCCAACCTCCAGGAACGCGAGTCATGTAATTGATCTGTGACGGATGGTCAATCCTTGTCCCTCCTCCGCCATGTCGATCGGTGTTCGCCCTATTGCGGTGCGTAATCATCGCAGTGATCCGGCAAGGCTGCCGGATCACCCATGCGCACCGGAGAGGGAAATGGGATGAGCGACGAGCAGGCAGTACGAGCGGCGCAGGCCATCGGGCCGATCAAGCTGATCGCGCCACTGGAGGTCTCCGCACCGGCCCCCACGCCGGACAGGATGTGGGAGCTTCCCGGCGGCACCGCTTGGGTGTACTACGGAGAAGGCCGCCAGCACCTGGTCAACCCGGTCATTCTGGCCGACGGCTTCAACACAGGTCCGTCCAACCTGCACGAGTCCTGGCATTTCCTGGAGCGGGGCGACTACCCCCTCATCAGCGAGCTGCGCCGCCGTGGCCACGACCTCATCATCCTCGGCTTCGCCGAGCGCAGCGCGTCGATCCTGGACAACGCGCGGACCGCGATCGCCGCCATCACCCAGACGATCGCCGAACGGTTCGGGGACACGCCGCTCGCTGTCGGCGGTCTCAGCATGGGCGGCCTGGTCACCCGCTACGCCCTGGCCAAGATGGAGCACGACGGCATCGATCACCAGACGGCTCTCTACGTCTCCTACGACAGTCCACATCGGGGTGCGTGGATCCCGATCTCCCTGCAGGCGTTCGCGCACTTCCTCAGGCTGGGCAATCCCGTCTTCTCCCGCCAGATCAACAGCCCGGCCGCGCGCCAACTGCTGTTCCGTCACATCGCTGAGGTCGACAGCGACCCCCAGCAGGACACGCTGCGCGACGAATTCCTCGACCGGCTGCGCGAGGTCGGCTCGTGGCCCAGCATCCCGAGGAAGATAGGGGTCGCCAACGGTTCGGGGAACGGCACCGGCAACGGGGTTCCGCCCGGCGTCGAAGCGCTCAAGTGCACCGGCCTGATATTCAACGGCACCGTGCTCTACACCCAGTCCGCCGGGGATGACCAGCAGGTGGCCGCGCTCAGAAGCATCTTCGGCGCCACCGAGGACATCTATACCAGCGGGCTGCCCGAGCTGGACGGCGCACCGGGCGGGACGCTGGAGTCCTTCGGCATCCTGGCCGACGCCCTGAATCAGCACGACCCGGCCGAGGCGTACTACCGCTCCATCTGCTTCGTCCCCGCGGTCAGCGCCGTGGCGATCCGCGACATCGATGAGCAGGACGACGTGTACGCCAACATCGGCAGCCTGCCCCCGTCGGAAAGCGAGCTGGACGAGTTCCTGTGCGCGTCCGAGAACGAGGCGCACACCCAGATCACCGAAGAACTCTGCACCTGGATCCTCGATCGACTCCCGGAGCCGACATCACCGTGACGTTTCTGCTGGCTGAGGGTTTATTTGGTCAGGTGAATCAACCTCTTGCCCGCGCTGGCACTGCGGCGACCGTCCTGCGCAGGACGGTCGCCGCGTGCAAGCCAGGAAGGGGTGATCATTGTAGTTATGGCGTTTTCGACAGCATTCACGAAGTTGTTCGGCGTGCAGCACCCCATTGCCCTGGCTCCGATGGGCGGGTCGGCCGGTGGTGCGCTGACGGCGGCCGTCTCTCGCGGTGGCGGACTCGGCCTGCTGGGCAGCGGCGACGGGGATCCGGAGTGGTTGGCCCGCGAGATGCCGATCGTCGCCGAGGGCGCCGGCGGAAGGCCGTATGGGATCGGTTTCCTGACCTGGCAGATCGATGTTGGGGCGGTAGAGCGGGCGCTGGAGTACGCCCCCCGGGCGGTGATGCTGTCCTTCGGAGACCCGAGCCCCTTCACCGAACGCATCCGCCAGACGGGTACGACGCTGATCATTCAGGTCACCGATCTGGAGGAGGCCAGGCGGGCGGTGGACCTGGGCGCCGATGTCATCGTGGCGCAGGGGGTCGAAAGCGGTGGGCATGGTGCTCGGCAGGGGCGCTCCACGTTGCCGTTCGTACCGGTCGTGGTGGACCTGGCGGCACCGGTGCCGGTGCTGGCGGCCGGCGGGATCGCCGACGGCCGCGGCCTGGCCGCCGTACTGGCTCTGGGAGCCGCCGGAGCACTCCTCGGCACCCGCTTCCAGGCCACGACCGAGGCCCTGGTACCCCCTTCGACCACCAAGGCGATCGTCGAGGGACGCGGGGAGGACACCGAGCGCAACAGCGTGCTTGATATCGCCCGAGGGTCCCGATGGCCGTCGCAGTACACCGCCCGCACCCTCGGCCACCCCTTCCTTGATCAGTGGCGGGGCCGGGAGGCCGAACTCGCCACCGATGTCCAGGCCAAGCAGGCGTACCAAGAGGGCGTGGCACGAGGCGAGATACCCCCACTGCCGGTGTGGGCCGGCGAGGCCATCGACCTCATCAACGACCTGCCCTCCGCAGCCGACCTTGTCGGGACCCTGGCCGCCCAGGCTGAGGACGCACTAGCCCGAGCGGGAAGGCACTGACTGGAACGGTCTGCCGGGAGCTCTGTCCCTTCTGCTTGAACGAGTCGCTCGCACCTCGGCGGTGAAAGTTTCACGACCGCACGCACACCGAACAAATAGCCCTGCCCACTTTATTGACTATTTATGTCACATTAATTCACTCTATATACGGAACTTCCGTCGGGGAGGTCCGAGTGAAAGCTACTCCCATCGATGCGCTCACCAGCACCGAAATCACCGTCCTCTCGCTGATCGGCAGTGGGCACCGCGTCTCGGAGATCGCCGAGCTGCTCAGGATCGGCCCGCGATGCGTCGAGAGCCACAAACGGCACATCTACCGGAAACTCGGCGTGGGCTCGCAGATCCATGCGGTGTCTCGCGGGATCTCCCTCGGCCTGTTCGACGTACCCAAGAATGCCGAGGACGTGCACCGGCGCCGTCCGGAACCCGGATGTTCGGAGCTGGTGGTCGTGCACGCCCGGCCGGAGGGTGTCTGCCCCGAGTTGTGGATCGCGCTCCTGGAGCATGGCACGGCCTTCGTCTTCACCCGGACGAACGACGTGATCAGCGACCCCGGGATCCGCCGGCACCGGGGCCCGTTGACCGTCCTGCTCGTGGATCCCCTTCCACAGGACTGGCGGTTGCCGGCGCGCCTGTGCGCTCCGGTCGTCATCGTCCGGTCCGCGGTGCCGGACCTGGACGCGGTCACGGACGCGCTCCGCCGCGGCGCCCGTGCCCTCATCCGCGCGACCGATGTCCGCCGGGAGCTGGAAACGGTCCTGAGACTGGTGGCTCGGGACTACTGCTTCGTCATGACCTCTCCGTACCTCTCCGGGCAGGCCGAGTGCCTCCCGCGCGTCCCGGAGCTCACGTCGAGAGAGCGGGACATCCTCCGCTCCATCGCCAGCGGGCACACCATCCGGCAGACCGCCCGCACGCTCGGCATCACCAGCAAGACGGTCGAGAACACCCAAGCTCGGTTGTTCAGGAAGCTGGGTGCGCGGAACAGACCTGAGACGCTCGTCATCGCGTACCAGCTCGGGGTGAGCTTGGGTGTTCAGGAATAGGGCCGTTCAGGAATAGGGCCGTTCAGGAATAAGGCGTGGTGCGCTAGCCGCGGGCGCAGCGAGCGTTGTTGAGGGTGAAGTCAGGCGGCTCCGCGTTGGTGGCGTCATCCCAGGTGGCGTTGAAACCGACCCCGGTGAGCGTGCCGCCCGGCGGGATGACGGCGTTCCAGCTCGCGTTGGTCACCGTCGCGTTCACGCCCGACTGAGCGACGACGCCGTTCCAGAGTTGGGTGACCGCCTGCCCGTTCGGGAACCGCCAGCGGAGGGTCCAGCCCTGCGTCGGGGCCGTGCCCAGGTTGGTGATGTTCAGGGCGACCTGGAAGTTCCCCGGCCAGCTCGTGGCCACCGTGTAGTCGATCTTGCAGGTCGTGGGGGGCAGCTCGGCGTCGGAGACGAGGAAGACGTTGTCGTTCAGCTCCGCGGCCGGGATGTCGGTGTTGGCGGCGATGATCTGCCCCAGCGTCCGCCGGTAGTCGATCCCGTACTGCTGCTTGATGGTGTCCAGGCCGGCGATGTTGCGGTAGAAGAACCGGTCGCCGTCACGCAGCGCCTGGAACTGCTTCGTCCAGATGGCGAGCTGGAGCTCACCGAACTCGGTGCCGGGCACATGCCGCTCGGCGACCATGCCGACGAACGCGTCCACGTTGTTCACGTTCCCGTAGATCGCGCGCAGTCGCGACGCCGTTGTGGTCCGGCGGACCGATCGCGTCCCGACGACGGCTTCGTCGCCGACCGGGAGCGGCGCTCCGTCGATGTCGAAGAGCTGGGTGTGGGTGAGACTGTCCGGATCGTTGATCTCGTTGCCGGGAGTCAGCACGGGGTCGGCGGGGAAGGCGTCGGTGGCCTCGCCGGTGATCGCGGTGAAGCTGGTGCGCGGCGCGAGCCCGTACGCCTGCCGGAGCTCGTTGTAGCTGGGCAGGCCGTGGTCGCGGGCCCGCTCGGTGTCGATCGCGCCAAGGTCGACGACGCCGCGGAAGCACTGGGGCAGGGTCGGCCCGTCCAGGCATCCCGGGTTGCCCGCGACGGGGACCTGGAACAGCACGCTGCGGAGCTGGTTGTCGATCTGCTCGTCGTTGCGGTACTCGGATTCCAGGCCGATGGCCTGGAGCAGCGGGCCGAGCTGGAGGGAGGGCACCAGATCGGGGTTGAAGAACGCCACGTTCAGCGGAATCGTGATCTCCGCCTCTCCGTCCTCGATCGCGACCTCGATGCCCTGAGCCTCGAGGGCCTGCACCTGGGCGGCCGTGTAGCGGTCGGCGTCGGTCTCCAGCTCGATCTCGCCGTGGATCTGGCTGTGCGCGCGGTAGCCGACGGTGGCGAACTCGTTGCTCAGATTGGCGTTCACGCCGGACTTGTAGCCGGTGTAGGCGGGCAGGGTGACGCCCACCGCCGGCAGGAACTCGTTGTAGGTCACGTACTGCTGCTCGGCGATCACCACACGCCGGGCGATCTGGAACTTGTCCTCCTCCGACAGGGAGGCGGGCAGCAGCGACACGATCCGGTTGTGCTCGCGGGCGAACAGCGTCTGGGTCGCGGTCAGCGCGATGTTCTCGTTGGCCCGGACGTCCCCGGCGACCATCGCGTTGTTCGGGGTGGCCGCCAGCCTGCCGTCCGCGTCCATGGCGGGCGCGGTGGCCGCGTTCCCCCGGCTGGTGCGCCGGGGCAGGTACGCGCCGGGCATCAGCAGGCGGGCGCTGTTGTTGGCCAGGTTGCCGTCCACCGGACCCTCACGCAGCCATTCGAGCCGCTGGTCGGTGCCCCCGTAGACGGCCCACGCGTCGAGGTAGGAGCTCACCGTGTTGGACTGCTGGCGCGGGTTGTTGGTACTGGTCCCCGTGCCCGCGGTGGCCGCGGAGCGGCTGAACGCGATGTTGCCGAGGGTGTTGGTGAAGCTCTCAAGCGGATCGTTGCTGTTGAACGGGATGTTCGCCGCGGTCGCGGTCGGTCCGGCGGAGTCGCGCAGGCCGATCGTGTGGTCGACGAACTGGCCCCAGGTGAAGGCCCACTGGGTGATCCGCCGCTCGGAGAAGATGTTCTGGTTGACGTCGTTGAAGACGCGGTTGCTGATGAAACGGGTGTTGGGCCCCGTACGAGGGGCGCTCACCCCGTCGGCGTAGCGGGTCGGACCCACCCGCGAATAGGCGGTGCCCGCCTTTCCCCATGCGGGATTCGCGACGTTGTTGCCGGTGCCGTCGAGCCTCTGGACCTCGAAGGGGACGGCCGCGTCGGCTTCCGTGGCGTTGATCACCCCGCTGAGGACGAGCAGCGTGGCGCAGGCGACGGATAACAACGCTCGTCGAGTGGCAGAATGGGCATGACGCTGCATCTGGTCTCCACGCAGTCTTTTCGCGAATGGTTTCTTCGCGAGGTGAACCGTCTTCCTTTTCTGCGCGTTGAAACATTGAGAGGAATGACGGGAAGGTTGCGGCAATGTTGTTCTTCCGCCCGTGACTCGTCAATGGAGATCCATTGACGAGTCACCCTTAGGAGTGATTAACCCCTAAGGGAAATTCCATTCCCGCGGCCGCTTCCGGCCCGGGGATTTGCCCGCTGTCACCGCCGCCCGCATCGGCGGGCCGAGCCCGATAGCGAGGGGCGAGGCGTCTCGCGAACACCGCCACACCGGGCCCACACCCTCGCTTCGTAAATTCAAGAGCACCAAGTGGTCCACCGCACGAAAGGAAACAGCATGCCGACTCAGACCGTGGAATTGCCGCAGTTCCCGCTGGCAGGGAACACCGCCCCCAGCGTGACGACCGATGCCGTGCACGAGCGCGCGTGGGTCCCGGAGTTCTCCTCACCCCGCGTCCAGTAACGGAGAACGAGCCGACCGGCGGCGGGGCATCCCGCCGCCGGTCCCCCACCAGTGAATGGAGGCGACGTCTTGGACACCGAATCACATGCCGATCTGACGGCCGGCATCGACCTGACACTCGGCTCGGATCCCCGGTTCGGCAGCGCCGAGGCGATCGAGGTCAGGAACCTGGCTCGCTACCGCCTGGGTCTCGGCGTGCTGGCCCGGCACCACCCACACGCCGCCGACCGGCTGGAGCGATTGTGCAAGGCTGATGACGCTGAGCTCCGCCCGGTGATGTACGACCCGGTGCTGCGCAACGCGTTCGAGAATGACCTGACCGCCCTGGAGCGGCAGGCCGGTGAGAACGGCACTCTGGTCGGCTACCTGGAAGGCGGTGCGGCGGACGTGCTCGACGGCCTCGGGCCATGCGAGCGCCTGTCTCACCCCAGGGTGCGTCCATGGCCCGGCCATGCCGTCTCGTGGGTGTGGACCGACCTCGAACCGGGCTCCGAGCCGGAAAGGGTGCTGGCCGCTCGCCTGGAAGAACTGATGGCCGGGACGCTCTCGAAAAACGGCTCCGGCGGCCGGGTACGTCCCGACGCCGGCATGCTGGCCGGGCTCAGCCGGGGAGCCGAACTGCTCGCCGAGCTGCTGCCCAACGCGGGCGCCGGCGTGCTGCCGCACATCTCCCTGACCGGGTTGGTCCGTGACGAGCTGGCCGACGGAGTCCTCAACTCGTTCTCCGGCGGCGATCCGCTTCCTTCGGCGGTGCTCCTGGCCCCCGAGCGGCTGACCGACCCCTGGATGGCAGCGGAGACGCTGTTCCACGAGGGCCTGCACCTGAAATTGTTCGACGTGCTGCGCACTGGGTCCATGGCCGCCGATCCGGACCAGCTGATCCCGATCCCCTGGCGCCTGCGGTCGTGGACGCTGTCGCGGGTGCTGTTCGCCATGCACGTCTACGCTCACCTGCTGCTGTTCCGCGCGGCCGCAGTCGGCGCCGGCCCTGACCTGCGCGCCAGGTACGGAGAGCCGCCCGCGACCGACTTCGTCGATCAGGCCACGCCCGGTAGCCAGGCGGCCGGGAGCGGTGAGTACACCACCACTGTCGAACGGGTGACCTATCTCGCCGGGCAGGCCTCGCAGGCGTACGGCGGGATGCTGACGGCCGGCGGGAGGCGGTTCGTCGACTGGCTGATCGGCGCCGTGGCTCCCCTCGCGCCGGGCATCCTGCCCGAACCGCTACCCGTCCAGGCCCGCCCGCGCACGGAGGTGGAGCTGGAGGTACGGGGCTACCGCCAGGCGCAGCCGGTTCAGGTGTGCCCGATCCCCGAGCAGCGTGAGCTGGTGGCCGTCACACCCGGCGCGCCGAGCTTCCAATGGCTGAACGAGCAGGCATGGCTGATCTACGCCCTGTGCGACGGCAGGGACCTGTCGTCGCTGCGCGACCGGTACCACCAAGCAGCAGGACCCGGCACGGACGACCGGTTGGGGCTCGGTGTGGCCGAGCTCCTCGCAGCCAGGCTCATCGTCCCCGTAGGCTCCTGAGCTCAGGTGATCACGCCCAGCTCCTTGAAGATCTGGTCCGCGGCGGCCAGATGGTGGTGGGCGGTGGCGTCGCCCTGGTCGGCAAGGGCCTCACCGAGATCCCTGTGGGTTTCGGCGAGGCCCCTGCGGTCGCCGATGCCGGAGCGGATGCGCAGCGCCGCGGCGAAATGCGTGAGCGCCTCCTCCTCCCGCCCGAGACGGTGGTAGAGGCCGGCCAGGTCGTTGGTCACCTGCCCCTCGCCCTTGAGGTCGCCGCTCTCGCGATGGCTGGCCAGCGCGGCCAGGAGATGCTCGCGCGCGGGTTCGAACCGGCCGAGCTTGGCCTCCACCAGGCCGATGTTGTTCAGCGCGCGTGCCTCTCCCTTGCGGCTGCCCGCGGCCCGGCGCAGCGCGAGCGCCTTCCGGTACAGCTCCAGCGCCTCGGCGTGGCGGTCCTGGGCCTCGCGTGCCACGCCGAGGTTGTTGAGGGTGTTCGCCTGGCCTTGGAGGTCGTCCGTGCGCTGGTGGATGGCCAGCGCGCGCTCATAGTGGGTGACTGCCTCCTCCAGGCGGCCCAGATTCCGCAGCACGATGCCGAGCATGTTGAGCGTCTGGCCCACGGCGTCTGTGCCCTCCAGGAGGCGCCGTGCCTCCTGGAGATCGGTGAGGGCTTCGCCGTACCGGCCCAGCAGCCAGGAGACGGTGCCGATGCTACGCAGCGCGGTGCCCATCCCGTGCCGGTCCTCCAGTTGCCGGTAGATCTCCAGTGTCCTGCGGTGCTCGGCCAGGGCTTCGGGGTAGCGGCCCAGGTGCTCCAGGACGGCGCCGAGGTTGTGGTGGGCGACGGCGGCCTCCAGGTGCCTGCCGGCCTGCTCGGCGGCGGTGGCGGCCAGGGTGTGCAGCTCAGCGGCATCGGTCAGGCAGTGGCGCAGTCGCAGCGGCTGGGCGAGCGCCGCGGGCAGCCGCCAGGCGGCGTCCATGCCATGCTCCGCGGCGTGGCGGGTGCCTGCCATCATGTTCTCGTGCTCGTCCTGCAGCACGAGCGGGTCATCGATGGTGAGATACCACTCCAGCAACCGGCGCACGGACTCCTCGCGGATCGGCGGGGCGTCCTCGGCTTGGGCTCGGTGACGGGCGTAGTCGAGAAGGAGATCGTGCAGCTGGTAACGCTCTTGGAGCAGTCGGCCGCGGTGGGGGTGGATCAGGCTGGCCGCCCGTAACGCGTCCAGGTGAGTACGGGCCTGGGCGGCGGAGACGTCGAGC
This sequence comes from Nonomuraea sp. NEAU-A123, assembly GCF_018603905.1. Classification (GTDB taxonomy): domain Bacteria; phylum Actinomycetota; class Actinomycetes; order Streptosporangiales; family Streptosporangiaceae; genus Nonomuraea. The sequence continues at coordinate 41,990 of NZ_JAHFZZ010000017.1, read as the reverse complement.
ATCGCGGCCAGCGACTGAGCGGTGAAGCCCGAACCGGGCATCAGGCCCAGGCGGCGGAAGGTGACCTGGTCGGCCTCGGCCAACGCCTGGTAGGACAGGTCGAAGGTGGCGCGTACGGCGGTGGCCGGGACGTCGCCGAGGCACAGTGTGCTGAGCCGTCCGCGCTCGGTGAGGTCCGCCAGGTAGGTGGCGATTCGGCGGTGGGGGTGGCCGGCCAGGTGGGTGGCGGCGATCCGTAGGGCCAGGGGCAGTTGCCCGCACTGGTCCGCGAGTTCGGCGACCGCGTCCGGCTCAGCGCCGGCGCGTGGGCCGATGACGGCGGTCAGCAGGGCGACGGCCTCGGGCTCGGCCAGGATGTCGAGGTCGATGGTGCGCGTCACGTGGTGCAGGGCCAGACCGGAAAGCCGGTTCCTGCTGGTGACCAGCGCCAGGCAGCCGTCGGTGCCGGGCAGCAGCGGTTGGACCTGGGCGGGGTCGGCCGCGTTGTCGAGCACCACCAGCACCCGCCGTCCGGCGAGCAGCGTTCGGTACGCGGTGGCGAGCTCGTCTTCGCCCGCCGGGACCCGCTCCGGAGGCATGCCCAGGGCGCGGACGAACCGGTCCAGCGCCTCTCGTGGCGTGATCGCCTCCTGCGGCCGGTGCCCGCGCAGGTCGATGAAGATCTGCCCGTCGGGAAAGCGCTTGGCCATCCGGTGGGCCCAGTGGACCGCGAAGGCCGACTTCCCGACGCCGGGCATGCCGCTGATGACGGCCACCGTCCCCGGTGCGGTCTGCACCAGCGCGGTCAGCTCACGGAGAGCGGTGCCGCGCCCGGTGAACTGGGCCAGGTCGGGCGGGAGCTGCGGGGAGATCGGCCCGCGAGCCTCCCGCTCGTTCTCCCGCTCGTTTTCCTGCTTGTTCTCCCGCTTGTTCTCCCGCCGCAGGATCCTGGTCTGCAGACGGCGCAGCTCCGGTCCGGGGTCCAGGCCGAGCTCCTCGGCGAGCACCCGGCGCGCTTCGCCGTAGGCGGCGAGCGCCTCTCTGGCCTGACCTGAGCGGTCGAGGGCGCCGATCATTCTGGCCCACAGGGATTCGCGCAGCGGGTGTTCCGCCAGCAAGGCACGCAGCTCAACGGCGACCTGGGCGTGCCGGCCGAGCCCGGCCAGCGTGTCGGCGTACTCCTCGAAGACCGCCAGCCGCAGCCCGTCGAGCCGGGCCCGTTCCGCCTCGATCATCGGCGACTCGGGCGCGTCCGCCAGCGCCGGCGCCCGCCACAGATCCAGCGCCTCCCGGAAACGCCGCGCGGCGTGCTCCAACTGCCCCGCCTCCGCCAGTTCCCTTGCCTCTACGGCAAGCCACTCGAAGGTACGAGCGTCCAGGGTCGCGCCCTCCAACCCCAGCCGGTAGCCGCCCGGCTCCCTGACGAGCGTGACGACGCCTATTCCGCGCAGACGGGAGATCAGGGAGTGCAGCGTGCTCCCCACGCTCCGCGGTGGTGTCGCGCCCCACAGCTCGTCGACCAGGCGCTCGACGGGGACGGGCCGTCCCGCCTTGATCAGCAGGAGCGCGAGCAGCGCCCGCTGCTTCGGCGCGGTCAGCGGCACCGGCAAGCCACCGTTCCAGAGCTCCAGGGGCCCGAGGATCCGGAAATCCACGCCGCCCCCTTCGCCGCGCAAGTCCCGCGCAAGCCCGGCGTGGCAGTCTAGATCGCGATTCATCCCGTCCGGTAGTACGGATCCGGCCTGTCCGGTTCAGGAGGTGATCGTGCCCTTGACATTCCGCGGAGCCCGGCTCAGTCTGCTCGGCCCGCTCCAGGTCGTGCGCGGCGACGGGGTGGTCCCCATCACCGCACCCAAGCATCGCGCCGTCCTCGCCATCCTGGCGATCAACGCGGGCCGTCCGGTCTCGGCGGACCGGATCATCGAGGAGCTCTGGCAGGGCTCCGAGCCCAAGTTCGCCCGTAAGACGCTGCAGGGATACGTCTGGCGGTTGCGCCGGGTGCTGGGCGAGGACCTACGCACCCGAGGGGGCTTCTACGAACTGGGCGGCCCCGCGCTGGAAACCGACGCGACCCGCTTCCAGGGGCTGCTCGCCGAAGCACAGCAGGCCATTCGAGCACGTCAGCTGGAGCCGGCCCGCGGGCTGCTGGGCGCGGCGCTGGATCTGTGGCGCGGGCCCGCGCTGGCCGACGTGCCCGCCAGCCCGATGATCCAGGCGCACGCCGACCGGCTGGAGGAGGCGCGACTCCTGGCCGTCGAGGTCAGGCTGAAGGCCGATGTCGAACTCGGGCACCAGGCGACAGTGATCCCCGAACTGCGCGAACTCACCGCCACTCACCCGCTGCACGAACCGCTGCACGCACTGCTCATGCTCGCCCTGTACCGGTCGGGACGGCAGGCCGAAGCCCTGTCCGTGTACACCGGGTTGCGCGCGGCGCTGATCTCCGAACAGGGCCTGGAACCGGGGATGACTGTACGGGAACTCCACCAGCGGATCCTCACCACCGATCCCGCCCTCGACCCCGCGGCCTGAGGAGCGTTTACGCGATGCCCTGGGCCAGGCGGGCTGCGCTTCCAGGCTCTTCGCCGCTTCCATGGCCTTTAACCCCGATTTCAATGGGTTCGGCGCTCCCTGTTCCCACCCGAAAGCAGGGCTTCGCTTCGAACACGAAGATCAGCTACTCACGTAGCCTCACCTCCGTTCTGCTGGGCGCACGAAAAGGTTCAGTTGAGAAATCAGTTACGTGAAATCGTGACAAGCGTGGGCGGCATGCTGGAACCTGGTTAGGTGCTCACCTTCATTGCCATTGCGGGTCTTATGTTTGCCGCAGGAAGCTTTGTGTACGATGCATTGAGCTACCACCGTAAAGATCGAAAAGGCCCGACGACCACGGCGCCACAACCGTCTCGCCCCGCCGCGCCCCCTTACTCCACAGAGCCCCCGGTGCACGGTCATGCACAGCCGCCAACGCAAGGCATCTCTTGGCCCGAACTTGCTTATCCGCCGCGGCAGTCACCCAGGCCCCGATCGTTCAGCTCCATTAAGCGACAGCCACGGTGGGTGTTTGTCAGCGCCTGGATCCTGGCCGGGTTGATCACATTTGGGGAGTTGGCGGGCCTCGTAAATCAGGGTCACGATCTTGGCTGGATCGGCCTCTCGGCCGCCGGCGCCGGCATTGCTGTCGCCGTCCCCTTGGTCATTCGTCTCGGCAGGACTGCTGACGACGACTACATCGCTCCGGTCATCGGGGTTCTGTTCTGGGCACTTGTCGTGCTCGTCATCAGAAGTTTCTTCCCAGACTGGACACTTCTGGAGATCACCTGGCCGGGCGGTGGTCTCCGACTGTAGAAGGGGCCGACGGGTAGTAAATCGTCACGAAGTCTGAGGAGGCGCGACTCCTGACCGTCGAGGTCAGGCCGAAGGCCGACGTCGAACTCGGACATCAGGCAACGGTGATCCCCGAACAGGGCCTGGAACCGGGGACGACCGTACGCGAACTCCACCAGCGGATCCTCACCACCGATCCCACCCTCGATCCTGCGGCCTGAGGAGCACGTCCGGGAAGCCGAACGTCGCGACCAGCGCGGGATCGTGGAACTTGATCACGCGGGAGACGCCGGTGGCGGTGGGAGCCAGCACCACGGCGCCGTCGGCTCGGAGCGCGCCGTCCGCGTCCCGGTGGTACACGACGGCGGCGGGTTGGCCGTTGGCGGTGGTCGCGATCATCCGCCAGTCGCCCGGTGTGCCCAGCACGTACGCGTCGAGCATGTGGATGCACATCGCCCGGCCCGACTGCCAGTCGCGGAATGGCGTCGCCTCCAGCGTGGCGTCCGTGCGCAGCACCTGTTCCAGCAGGCCGGCGTCGGAGCGCTCGAAGGCCGCGATGTAGCCGTCGAGCAGCGCGCGCGCCCGTTGGTCGGTCGGTTCGAGCAGTTCCGCGGGCTCGGGCGCCAGTTCGTCGAGCCGGGCGCGGGCGCGCTGCAGACCGCTCTTGACCGCCGCAGTGGTGGTGTCGAGGATCTCCGCGGTCTCGGCCGCCGAGAAGGCCAGCACTTCGCGCAGGATGAGGATCACGCGTTGGCGGGCGGGCAGGTGTTGCAGGCTGGCGATGAGCGCCAGCCGCAGCGACTCGCGTTCGACGATCACCGCGGCCGGATCGTCGGCGGGCGGGGCGATCCATGCGTCCGGCAGCGGTTCCAGCCACGAGACCTCGCCCGGCGCAACGGGACTCGGCGGGCGATCGGATCCGTCGTACGGGCCTGTCAGACCCGAGGGCAGCACCCGGATCGGGCGCGGCTCCAACGCCGTCAGGCAGACGTTGGTGGCGATCTTGTAGAGCCAGGACCGAATCGACGCCCGGCCCTCGAATCCGGAGTAGGACCGCCACGCCCGCAGATACGTCTCCTGCACCAGGTCCTCGGCGTCGTGCGCCGAGCCGACCATGCGGTAGCAGTGCGCCAACAGCTCCCGGCGGAACCGCTCAGTCTCCGCGGCGAACCGGTCTTGATCCGGTACCGCCCGCAGATGCGATGTCACGCCGCGACCCTAGTACCGCAACGCGCCTGGGCGTGGTCCACGTGGCGATGCCGCCGACAACACCCGGCCCCGCCTCGGCCACCATCGACGACGCGGGTACCCTCTCGCAGAAGCCGCATCCGCGATCAGACCTCGTCGAGCCGCAGGATCATGCCGCGGAAGGTCGCGTAGCGGGCCAGGTTCGCCACGGCATCCTCGCCGGTGCGCCGGCCGATCTCGGACCCGAGCGCGGCTTCCAGCGCAGCCATGTCGTCCCAGTCCAGCATCACGACCATGTAGCACGGCTCGCCGATCACGGCTGCCGGCTCATGACTGCGCGTGTAACGGCGCAGGCCCGGATACTGTTTCGCCAACGGGATGTGGACCTCGTTGTAGTGACGTTCGAACGCGTCGACGTCGGAGGGGGTGTCGTACATCACCACGAATCGCGCCATCTGCTTGATGACCGGGTCCACGGTTGCGGTCATGGTTTCGACTCCTGTCATAGGAAACCTTTGCCAGGGGGTTTTCTCAGGGCAGCAGGGCCAGTTTGCCGATGGTGGCTCTGGTTTCCAGTTCCGCGAGCGTTTTCGGGCCGTCGGCCAGGTCGTACGCGGTGGGCCGGCCGGGGGCGAGCACGCCGGCGGCGATGAGCGCGGACAGCTCACACATGACCTCGCCGAAGATCTGTGGCGCGGCCTGGATCAGCACGCCGATGTTGAGGCCGATGACGTGGACCTGGTGCTTGTACACCAGGTCCCAGTTGGTGAGCGCGGTTTCGCCGCCTGCGACACCGTAGACGACGACACGGCCGGTGACCCGCTTGGCGGCGGCCAGGCTGGCGTCGAAGGTGGCGCCGCCCGCCGACTCCAGCACAAGGTCGGCGCCGGCGCCGCCGGTCAGCCGCAGCACCTCGGCGGCGAGGTCGCCGCCGCGGGAGTCCAGGATGTGGTCGGCTCCCAGTGCCAGCACTGTCTCGTGCTTGGCCGGTGAGGCGGTGGCGATGACCGTCGCGCCGTAGTGTTCGGCCATGGTGACCGCGACCTGGCCGGTCGCGCCCGCCGCGGCGTGGATCAGCACGGTCTGCCCTGCGGTGATGCCGCCCAGCGGCTTGAGTGCGGCCAGCGCGGTGGGCCAGTTCACGACCAGGCCGAGCGCCTGCTGCTCCGTCCAGCCGGGGGGCACCGGCACCGCCGCAGCCGCGGGCAGCACCATGTACTCGGCGAAAGCGCCGTTTCCGACGCCGGTGACGCGGGTCCCCGGTTGCGGGCCGGTCACCGCCTCGCCCATCGCGACGACCTCACCGGCGGCCTCGAAACCGGCCAGGTACGGTGGCCGCGGGCCGTCCATGAACGTGCCGTGGGCCTTCGAGATGTCGGCGAAGTTGACGCCGGCGGCGGTGACGCGGATCAGGACCTCGCCCTGCCCGGGGCTCGGCACTGGCGCGTCGGTGATCAGGCGCATGTCCTGCGGGCCGTTGAGGGAAGTCTGCTGCAGCGCGCGCATGGTCGCGGGAATGCTCATCGGCGATCAGCCTGTCTTTCTCGGCGTACATGAGAGAGACCGGCCCGGCGCGCGAGCCTGTCTCTCTCATGTAGACCCCGGCCACCACAAAAAGGAATCGGCCGCTCCCGAACGGCACGGGGTCAGCTTCCGCCGAGGGTGAGTCGGCTGTTCATGTTGAGCTTGACTTCGCCGTAGGGTAACCACACTGTCCAACGCCGATGCCCGCCACCTCGACGTGCCGGCCGCCCGGCGGCGCGAAGGCGCCTGTGTCCGCAGTGAGAAAGGCATCCGCTGGGGCGGCCGAACACTCACCCCAGCAGCTCAGCCCTCGACGGACCTGGTGATTGTTTCCAGTCCCAGCCCTGGCCCGGGGTAGCTCTTCACACCGGCATCGAAGTGGACACCCATAGGATTTCGCCACGCTCTGCTGAGCGTCGCGGGTCAGAAGAGGCCGCGAGAATGGCGCTTGATCGTTAGGGTGATCGTCGTTATGTAGGAAAATGCTATGTCCTGATCAGGAAGAAACGAACATGGCCATCGAGGAACACCTGATCAGAACGACCGCGCGTCTGCTGGAGCAGTGGCTACCGCCCGACTCGCGTACCGACGTCTCGGCATGGCGTGTGCAGGTCATTGGTGGCAGTGCGCCCCGCGTGTTCGACGAGGATTGGGAATCGCCGCCGCCACTGACAAAGATCACCGAGTACGGCCTGTTCCCGGAGACGTTCGGCGCAGACGGGAACCGTTTCCCCATCGAGGCCGAGCTGATGGAGTTCGAGGAAGGCCTGGACTACTACTGCGGCCAGCGGGCTTCAGCCGGTCGGCCCGACGAGATCGCCGCGTACGTCATCGAGGCCCTGACCGAGACCTTGGAGGCGGGTTCCGGACCGCTCGACCGACGCGTCCGGCCGCTGGTGGGCTTCCTGGCTGGTGTGCTGACCGAGTGGGCCTGCGAGCACCTGCTGAGGATCCACGTCGCCGCCGAGCCGGGCGGCGCTCGGCTTGACGACGAACTGCACCTCCTCATACGCGATCACGATGGAAAAGCATGCCGACTGTCCGTGGCTCCAAGCACCGCAGTGCCGCCGGTCGACGAACCCGCCGGACTGGACACGCGGATCACCTGGGATAGGACGCTGCTCAGCGAGTTTCTCTGGATGAACAACAACAACCCAGTCGGCTTCGAGGTCACCGTCGAACCGCACGGCCTCGTCCTGGACACCAGTGCCGATGCCACTTTCCGCACCTGGAAGGGGTTCAAAGATGACGACTTTCGACTTCTGGACGGCGTGGCTCTGGCCACCGTACTTGCCGAGACCGAACAAGCCGCCGCCAACATGGCCCTGTCAGTGTGCTTGAGCGAGGACGACAGCTCGGACGACCCTCAACCACCCGTAGACCAACTTGTCATCCCCGTCCTTCGCGATCTTATCGACACGGTCACCAAACGGGTCTCCGACAGCGACGAAAAGCCGCTGCTCGTCTTCAGCAGCGGCTGGCCGCTGGAGTTTCGCGGTGAAGGCGCCCAACTGGTTCTCGTCGGTCCCGAAAAGGTCGGTGTTATCGACGTCGACGACTCCTGCTGACCCCGTCGTGTAACTCCTACGATCCAGAGGGGCGCCGAAGACGGGTTACACCTGCGCGGTGAGCCAGTGGGGAACAGCGACGATGACGTGAAGACCACCATGTTGGCCAGTTGGGTGTTCTTGATCGAGGAGTAGAGCTCCAGCCTGGCCGCGGGGATGTCCACGCCCGGCGCGTCGTTGAGTCGCTGCCGTAGCTCATCACGCAATGCCGGGTCGTCGAAGGGCGGGCGTTTCTTGAGTGTCCCGAAGGGGATTTCGAGGGTCTCGGTGGACGCGCAGGCCACCGGACCTGGTCCGGCCGTGCGGTGAATCCAGGAGGAACCGTACGAGTGATCGCACACCGCGCCTCAACGCTCTCGGCCACCGTCCAAGGGTTCACAACCCCGGAGTCGGCCGCACGGCCATCCCTCACCATCGTGATCAACGTCCCTTTCCCGCGGCCGCCGTGACCGACGCACCACGGTCACCCGCTCGGCGGGGTGGTTCACGTTTCTCCGTCGATGGCGGAGAACGCCCTTGACCTGTTCCCGGACGGTCAGCCGGTTGCGTTGGGTGTCCTTATCAGCGGAGGCCTCGTTGGCGGGAAGCTTGCCTGTCGCAGTCGCCGTAGCCGCTCCAACCGCCCCAGGCCCGGAAGCCGGATCCGGGAGAGCTGATCATTCCCTTGAAGGAGACGCATCTGCCTCTGGCGTTCACCTTCACCGGACCCGCGTAGTACTTGAAGTTTCCCAGGTCCTCTTCTTTGCGCGGGCCGGTGAAGGCGACGCTCTGCACGAGGAGGGTCGCCGTGGTCATGGTGGGTGTGCCCACGAAATCCGACTTGATGGTGACGACGCAGTGCTCTCCCGTGTACGGGCTGTAGAGCAGGTAAGCATGGCCACGAAGGGTGTTCGTCTGGTCGGTGACCGGCATGCGGCCCAGCGCCACCGTGTTGAAACCGCTGCCACATACTTGCTCGGGGGTGTACCCGCCTGCGGCGTCGGCGGGTGCCGCTAACCCGGCGGTGGCGGTGGCGAGCAGGGTCGCTGCGGCGAGTCGCGTGAAAGCGTTTCTGGTCACGAAATCTCCTCCCGCGCCAGATACCCGTGATCTGGCGGAACTTGGGGGCGGCAGGGCTGCGCGGATGGTTACCATCCGGCGTTTTCGAGGCTGACGGGTCCGCCGATTGTCCGGAAGCGGCCGACGTGAATCCCTGATCAAATCCGGACAATGAGTTGTCCGCGGACAATCCGGCCTGTTGACTTGATCACCGGCGGAGGGAGCGATGGCCGCGATGAACCGCAAAGTGGGCAGGCCCCAGGGCGGCCCTCGTGGCAGCACACAGCAGGCGAACGCACTGGCGGAGTTCCTGCTGACGCTCACCGCCGGAATGACCGTCCGCGAGCTCGCCGCGCGGTATCACGTGGGCAAAACGCTCTGGAGCGAGTACCGCTCAGGCCTGAAGATCATCCCATTGGAGCTGCTGACACGACTGGTCCAGGACCACGCACCGGACGAACGCACCCGCCACGGTCACATGGAGACCGCCACCCGGCTGTACGCGGCGGCCCTCGAAGCAGCACACCGGGAACCCATCCCGGTGGCTCCGCCGCCGCTGCCTCCGCCGACGTCCACACCGACGGCGGCGGTCATGGCACCGGCCGAGAGCCTCGAGCGCCTGCGAGACGCCGCCGTCCACGCCCCCTGTTCCTCGTCGGTGGCGGCACCGCGATCGCGGTTCTCACGGTGCTCGCCCTGCTGCTCGGACGGGGTTCTCCAGGTGGGGACGCCGTGTTCGCCGTAGGGCCGGGCGGTGATGGCGTCTTCCGCTGGGATGGCACGGACGCAGCAGGCTGGACCAGAATCGGCGACGGAGCCAAGCGCCTGCACTCCGGACCCGCCGGTCTGTTCGCGACCGGCACGGACGACCGCCTCTACCGGTATGAGGGCCGACCCGGCCGCTGGACGCTGATCAGTGAGCCCGGCAGCGACTTCGCGGTCAGCGGCGCACACGTCTTCCGGCTGGCCGCCGACCGCCAGTCCGTCACCGTGTGGGACGGGCACGGCACGTCATGGACCACGATCGGCGGCCCAGCAGTGCGGTTGTACGGCGGCGAGCCCGGACTCTTCGCGACGAATCCGGAGGCGGGGTGGATCTTCCGGTATGCGGGCCGCCCCTTTGCCTGGGACCGCGTCGGCACGGCAGGGGCCTCGTTCGCTCTGACCGACCGTCACCTGTACGGCCTGACCCCGGAACGCGCTCTGGTCAACCGTTGGCTCTCGGACGATCCGTCGGCACCCTGGCCGCCCTGGACGTACGCGGCAGGTCCGGCGGCAGAGCTGTACGGAGGCCCCGCCGGCCTCTTCTCCACCGACCCCTCGCGCGCACGCCTGCGCGTCCTAACTGACTCGACGAACGGCCGCGCGGACCAGAGCTGGCAGGACATCGGCCCGGCCGGCGCGGAGGTGGCGGTCGGCCGGGAGGCGGTGTTCGTGCTGACCGAGGACCGCTCGCGGATCCTGCGCTGGTCCGCTGACTCCGGCACCTGGCAGCACATCGGCGGACCCGCCCAGACCTTGACGGCGGGCTGAGTTCGCTCCACGGGCGGGATCTCTCAAGGTGATCAATGTCCGGTGACGGCGAATCTTGTGCGTATGTCATCGAGGTTTGAGCGGCTCAGGAGCTGTCAGGCGTAGCGGTGGAATCTGATCGTGCCGGACAAGACGAAGGTGTCGGGTTCGTCCATGACCCACATCAGGCCGGCGAGATTCGCCAGCTCAGATCGTCCAGGAAGCTGCTCAGCGCGGCATTGACCTCCTGAGGCCGCTCCAATGGCGGCAGATGTCCCGTTGCCGGCAGATCGAGCCGCCGGGCTCCCTTGATCTTCTCGGTCAGCAGATCCGACACCGCCTGGATACCCGGCACATCCGACAGTCCGTTGATGACCAGAGTGGGCGAAGTGATCTCGTGCAGCCGATCCTTGGCCGACAGGTGCCGCTCGGCTACGGGCCGGCGATTCCAGGAACGCTCGAACACCCGGCGCATCATGGCGAACGCCAACTCCCATACCTCCGGATCGAGATCGTCCATACCGCGGTCGGGGCCGGCCACCTGCCATAGCGCATGGGCCCGGGAGAAGGCATCGAGATCGGCGGAGACGACCTCTGCCGTCCCGCTCCGATAACGGGCCAGCCGGTCGGCAGGGACGGTGCTGTGCACCCGCTCCCGCGCTTGGGCGATCATGTCATCGGGCCATAGGTGGCCCGACAGCCCAGAGGAGATCAGCACGAGCCCGGCCACTCGATGCGGCGCCGTCAACGCCGCCTCCACTGCGTGCGAGCCACCCATCGAATCACCCACCAGCACCGCCCGTTCCACGCCGAGTCCGTCCATCAGGCGCAGCAAATCTTCATGGTGTACGAGTTCGTCTGCCGGATCGGCCGACTCGCCATACCCGCGCCAGTCGTAACCGATCACCCGGTAACGGCCGGACAGCGCGTCGCGCTGGTGTCTCCACATGCGTCGATCGGCGATCCCCGCGTGGATGAGCACCACCGCAGGACCCTCACCCACCTCGTCATAGGCCAAACCATCAATCCTCATCACGCTCCGGATCGTATGAGCCGAATCGAAGCATCACGGCGGAGTTCGCAGCCGGCGTACCCGGTAATGCCCACGACCTGATGAACCCCTTAGCCCGCTCAAGCCCCAGCACATGTGAAGATGACCACATGATCGAGACGAGGCGCGTGGAAAGGCCTGCGTTACGCAGAGCTGCGTACTTGGGTGCGGTTCTCCTGACTGCCATCCTTATCGTGGCTCTTATCTGGGCTGAGGATCTGCGCTTCATCCACTCGTCAGGGAATATGGAGACGGTCGCCCGCGCATTGGGGGAAGGCGTCGAACTCAGGGATCAAAACATCGGAAGCCTCTCGTTCGAGTTCGTCCGTCGGGAGAACGAACAGGTCTACTTCTACCGAGGCAAGGGCTGGGGAGGGGACGGCTACGGCTATGTCTGGAGCCCCGCGAGCCGCCCAAGCGATGTCCGGCACGTGAGGGGGCCTTGGTATGAGTTCCGGGACGACGCGCACCAGTGAGCCGTTCCGTCCTCAGGCGGCCTGGGTAACTCGGTGGTTTTGAAGGACGGCGATGGCCTTGCAGAGGTGGCCGGCCTTGGAAGGGCTGGAGCGTAGCTTTCGAAGGATGCGCCAGCTCTTCATCTGCGCGTACCGCCGGGTCCGCACCACCCGGACAGACCGCAGACCCGGCCAGCGGTGGGAGCCACCTTCCCCGACTTTTCCCCAAAAACCCTAATCTGGCGAATCCACGCCATCGCAACCCCTAAATCTGAGGATTCTTTGCGCAAGCCACTGCGATGCACGGTTGGAGAAATCCAATCCAACTCTTTCATGGAGGTAGACATGAAGAAGTCAGCGCGGCTGGCAATGACGCTGGGAACCTCTGCCGTCATCGTTAGTGGCGTCTTCGCCACCCCAGGAGCAACAGCGGAAACCGGCTCCGCAGGGAAACCGGTCGTCGCCGCTCCGCTCCTCGGGTTCCCGGCCGCCGCCCAGGCGAACTCTCTTCCCTCGACCGTTTTGCGCAGCAAGGCCGGCAGCGGCAAGTGTGTCGGTCTGGCGAACCGCGGCAGCACCGCCAACGGCACCCCGCTGGTGATCTGGGACTGCCACTTCCACCCCGACCAGATCTGGCAAGGCAACAACGACCGCTCCATCCGCACACTCGCCGGCAGCGGCAAGTGTGTCGGTCTGGCCAACAACGGCAGCACCGCCAACGGCACCCCGCTCGTGATCTGGGACTGTCACCTCCACCCCGACCAGCAATGGAGGTTCGCGGCCCTGGGCGCCAACACCTACTCCATCCGCAGCTTCGCCGCCAGCACCGCCAAGTGCGTCGGCCTGGCCAACAACGGCAGCACCGCCAACGGCACCCCGCTCGTGATCTGGGACTGCCACTTCCACCCCGACCAGCAATGGAATCTGCCTGAGTCTCCTGCGGCCTTCGGATTCGCTTCCTGATCGAGGTTTCCCTACCAGGCTCGCCATGAAGGACGAGCGCGACCACAGCGTTGCAGGCCAAGGTCGTGTCGTATCCGGCCAGAATTCCCGCTGCCAGCCATCTCCGCAGGCCGGCAGCTTTCGAGAGCACCATGTTCTCGGAAGCCCTCCACCCGAGGGCTTTCGAGAACATGGCTGCGAGGGTAAGGCCCGAGTAGGAATCGGCGTCCTCAACCGTCTGCATCCATCGAGGAACACGCGGAAGTTACTGCGCACTCGGCCCACCAGGATCGGCTGGGACCGCTTACGGCACCTCCGAGACGGGGACTGGCCACCTCTCACCTAGCTAGGCAACGAACCCGCCTTGAGCGTCTGAATACGGAAATGGCCTCATCTGCCTGGGCATATGATCGGCGGCGTGGCATTGAGATTTGTTCAGGTGAACTTCAAGGCTCGGGATGACGCGGCGCTCGGCCGTTTCTGGGCGGAGGCGCTCGGTTGGAATGTTTCCAGCGAGGGACCCGGCGTGACCAACCTCGAACCCGAGGGCTTCGCCTGGCCAGACCCCGCCGGCTTCTACATCGATGTCGTGACCGTCCCGAACCCCGAAACAGTGAAGTACCGCGCGCACCTCGAACTCGCCACCACCTCTGCGGCCCATCACGCCGAGTTGGTCGCGCGCCTGAAAGATCTCGGCGCTACACCCGCCGACGTGGGCCAGGGCGACGTCCCGTGGACGGTCCTGGCCGACCCAGAAGGCAACGAGTTCTGCGTACGGGAGCCTCGGGAGACCCACCAGGACACCGGGCCGATCGCCGCCGTGGTCGTCGACTGCACGGACCCGCGGTCCATGGCCCGGTTCTGGGGCGAGGCGGTGGACTTGACCCCGCACGAGGTGACCGACGATCACGCGCTGCTGCGCTCCGCCGACGGCGTCGGGCCATATCTGGAGCTCCGCCGCACATCCGACGTGACAACCGTGCGGAACCGCGTCCATCTCGACCTGCTGCCGTACCCCATTGACGACAAGGAGACGGAGGTGACCCGACTGCGGGCCCTGGGCGCCACCAACGCCGACGTCGGCCAAGGCAATGTGTCATGGACAGTCCTCACCGACCCCGAAGGCAACGAGTTCTGCGTCCTCGGCAAGGGCTGACGCAGCCCTTCTTCACCAGCGAGTCGTACAACGGCTCCTCAGCAGCGTGGTCGAGCATCTTCCCGTACAGCGAGGCCATCGCAGTCTGGCCTGCGCTGTCCTGACCTTGACCTGCGGCGAGCGGCGTGATGGTGAATGATGACGGGATGTCGAGCCCTTTGTTCGTCCAGAGTGGCGGCGATTCCCGCGCCAAGCGGCCATCACAAGCGGATGAGCGTACGACGTTGGTGGCATTCCTGCGCTGGCATCGGCAAACCCTGGAACACAAGTGCGCCGGCCTGGAGCCGAAGCAGCTCGCCGAGCGGGCGGTAGGTCGATCGGCGCTGTCGCTCCTGGGCCTCGTGCGACACGCGGCCGAGTCCGAACGCTTCTGGTTCCGTCGGGTGATGGCTGGACAGGAACTCCCACCCCTGTTCTCCTCTCCAACCGCCCCCGACGGCGCATTCGATGTGGCAAGCGCGGACGCGCAGATGGTTGCCCAGGCATGGCGAACGTGGCAAGCGGAGATCGCATTCGCGGATCGTTTCGTCGACGCCGCCCCCGACCTCGAACTCACCGGGCATGAACCCGGAGAAGGACCCGTGTCACTACGCTGGGTGCTGATGCACATGGTGGAGGAGTACGCGCGGCACAACGGCCACGCGGACCTGCTTCGGGAACAGATCGATGGAGCGGTAGGGCTCTGACCACCGGTCCGGCTCAACGACTCGGCACGCCAGCACTGCGCACTGCCCGGTGACTTCGAGGCCGAGTGTATCGAGCCGGGCGAACGTGGTCAGGTCAGGACGGTCGTTGGTAGCGAAGCACGTCGAGGTCTTCCCGATGGGTCCTCTACACCCCTACTCGGCCTCCCGATCTCGGCCACGCGCGCGGAGTACGTGGCCCCAGACGACGGCATGAGTATTGCGGGGCCGGATGGAACTGGGCTTGTGCAGCCCTCAATGGCAAACCTGTCGTCTGTGCGTCGACGCATCCGCGATGCATTCGCCGAGCAGTAGTGCAGCGACCGCCTCCGGGGCCTCATGCATTGCGTCGTGGCCGGTTGGGAGGTCGTGGACCTGCCACTCGGGATCGGCTTGGAGCCGGGTGCGGAGTTCAGCGAACGGCGTCCGGTCTTCCCATCCCGAGCAGTAGACGAACTCCCGACGGGGGACCTGGGCGAGCGCGCCTGTGAGCCGGATCGTCTGCAAGAACGAGGCGAGGGGATGGGGACGGCGGCGGGGATCGCCGCCGTCCGGCGGTCGGACGGCATAGCCGGTGGCCGCAGCGCCGGCAGCGAACACTTCCCGGAAGTGCTCGTTCGTTGATGACCAGCACGACTCGCCATCGCGCGGTACGTAGGCGTCGAGATGCACCAGTCGTGAGATCCGGCCGTCAGCGCGGTCGGCGGCGGCGGCGATCACCATCCCGGCGTAGCTATGGCCGACCAGCGTCGCGCTGGTGATGTGGGCGCGATCGAGGAGCCGCAATACGTCGTCGGCGTGCGTGTCAAGGTTGGCGGTCGCGATCGTCGCGTTGTCGTCGTCTGGCCGCAGACCGGTCAGGGTCAGGGCGTGAACGGTGTGACCGGCACGCTCCAGCAGCGGAACCACCGCCTCAAACGACCAGGAGCCCTTCCAAGCGCCGGGCACAAGGACGAACGTCGCCATGCGTTTCTCCTTCTCTCTCAAACCGCGGCATCGAGGCACGCTGCCTCGATGACATGTGGTGCGGTCGGGCGCTCTGCACGACTGAGGACCACTCCGCATGGAGACAGTGTCACCGGGTGAAGGTGTGGCGTGCTACCGCTAGGATGCCAACCGATGCCCGTTCGCCGCCAACCTCGCCCGATCGCCGGTGCGACGTCACATATGTGGCCCTCTGGCGGGCGCCACCTGTGGCCATCCGGCGAGACAAGCGCGGTGTAGTCGCATCCCGCCGTGTTCCTGGCCTCCGGCCTCGCCCGCGAGGTCCTGCTCGCCCTGACCGGCCCCCACAACTACGACGACGCCGCGCCCGACTACAGCCGCTCCGCGCGCTCCCGCCTCCTTCGAGCCCTCGTCGATGAACTCCGCGAAGCACACGAACACCGCACCTGTCGGAGCCACGGAACGACCGACTGCAAGGAATTGCCCGGATGCTGTACGAGAAGCCGGCAGACAACGCCTCGCTGGCCGAACTCGGGAAGACGATCGAAGCCAGCACCCGTTGTGCGAATCGGCATTTTGTGGCCTGTTTTAGAGGCCGGTACGGTCCCGGATTCATGGAGTGGAATTTTCAGACAGCCGAAAAACTCGCGGCCGCCTTGCGTACCGGTGAAGTGACCTCGGCGGAATTGACCGACGAAGCGATCGCCCGTATCGAGCGGGACGACAAGGCGATCAACGCGATCTGTGTGCCGGACTTCGACCGCGCACGAGCCGCCGCACGCGGCGCCGACCAGGCGCGCGCCCGCGGTGAGGACCGGCCGCTGCTCGGCATTCCAGTGACGGTCAAAGAGTCCTACAACATCGCCGGGCTGCCCACGAACTGGGGCATGCCGCAACACCGGAACTACATGCCGGCCGAGGACGCGGTACAGGTGTCGCGGCTCAAGGCCGCAGGCGCGGTGGTGCTCGGCAAGACCAATGTGCCCTTGGGGCTGCAAGATATCCAGAGCTTCAACGAGATCTACGGCACCACCAACAATCCGTGGGATCACGATCGCACGGCGGGCGGATCCTCCGGCGGATCAGCGGCGGCCCTGGCGTCCGGATTCGGGGCGCTGTCCATCGGTTCCGACATCGCCGGTTCGCTGCGCACCCCCGCGCATTTCTGCGGCATCTATGCGCACAAGCCGACACTCGGACTGGCGGCAACCCGCGGCATGGTCGCGCCGCCCGCGCCGGCATTGCCGGTCGACCTTGACCTCGCCGTCGTCGGCCCGATGGCGCGCACCGCCCGCGACCTCACGCTCCTGCTCGACGTCATGGCCGGACCGGACCCGCTGACGCTCGGCGTGGCGCACGGCTTGACGCTGCCGCCCGCGCGCCACGAACGGCTCCGCGACTTCCGGGTCTTGGTCCTCGACGAACATCCGCTCATTCCGTCCGGGGCCGCTGTACGGGCGGGCGTGAACCGGGTGGCCGACGCGCTTGCCGACGGCGGCGCCCGCGTCGAACGGCACAGTCCGCTGCTGCCCGATCTGACCGAAGCCGCGATGGTCTACATGCATTTGCTGATTTCGAGCTCAGTTGCCCGTTTTCCCGTCGAAGCGTACGAGCAGTTGCAGACCCGCGCCGCCGGACTGAGCGCAGACGACCAGAGTCTCGAAGCGGCGCGGCTGCGCGCCATGGTGTTCACCCACCGCGACTGGATGGAGGCGAACAGCCGTCGCGAGCTCCACCGCCACGGCTGGCGGCAGCTCTTCGCCGAGTTCGACGCCGTGGTGTGTCCGATCACGCCCACTCCCGCGTTCCCGCACGACCACCACCCCAATCCGTTGGAACGCCGGATCAACATCGACGGCGTCGAGTACCCGTACTTCGACCAGCTCGTCTGGGCCGGTCTTGCCACCATGCCCGGCCTCCCCGCCACTGCCATCCCAGCGGGCCTGTCCCCCGAGGGTCTGCCGGTGGGAGTGCAGCTCATCGGCCCGATGTTCGAGGACCGCACCCCGCTGCGGCTGGCCGAACTGCTCGAGCAGAAGATCGGCGGCTTCCAGGTACCGAAGTAGGGCGTACTACCAGGGTGTCCGTCGAGGACGAGGTGCGGATCACGACGAGCAGACCGCGGCGCTCGTAGTAGCGCAGGATCTGAACGTTCACCCCGGCGGCCTCGGCGCCCTGCCCGCTGCGCAGGCCCGCACTCATCGCGGCACCTGCGTCCCGGCCCACACCGCCAGGGCGTCCAGAACCGGCTCGTGCACGTGGTCCACCGAGATGTCCAGACGGATCCCGCTCTCGCCGGGGGCGACGGCGAAGGTGAAGAACGAGCAGCACCCGCCCTCGCGCTCGGCCAGGTCGCGAACCTGATCAGTCACACCCGGACCGTCTTCCAGCTCCAGCCTCAGCGTCAGCGACTGCGGCCGGGCCACCCCGGTCAGCCACTTCGCGAACAGCGCGTCCCACTCCGCCACCCGCAGCGGCCGCTCCTCGGTGGGCAGCGTGCAGGACTGCGGCACCCACGCCAGATCACTCATCGCACTCACCACTCCCGTCATCCCGTCCCCGGGCCCCGGGGACGGGATGACGGTAAAACTGTATTTAGGTACAGGATGCAAGCCGCGAGCGGCAACGACCCCGGCCGCGGGTCAGTCGCAGTGCACGTTCCACACGTAGCGCTCAGTTCCCCCCATGTAGCCGGCAAGATCGATGCATGTGTCCTTGGCTGAGATGTAAACCGGACCCGCGTAGTACTTGAAATACCCGTTGTTCGACACCCATCCGCCGCTGCCCCCCGCACGGCGAATGGCCACGTCCTTGTAGGTGGACTTTCCGTAGTAGTTGGAGCCGACCCCGTAGGCGAGGGCGCAGTTCTTCCCGGTGCCCGAGTTGTAGTAGAGCTCGAGGGAACCTATCTTCGGACCACTCTGGGGGATGGCGTAGACGTCGATGCGGCTGTAGCCGGCTCCACATGGGCCGGCTGCGCTCGCCGGCGACGGGCTGATCAGGAAACAGGTGGAGGCTAGCGCCACACTGGCCAAGGTGACGACACTGCTACGCGTGCGCATGAAGTTAGATGCTCCCGACTCGTCATATTCGCAGTCCCGGATCGCGTGGAATGCGAGCTGTTCAAGGCGGAAGATCATAATCAACTCCAGGGAACGCCTAACTTTCGGCCGCGTTTCTGGATCCCTAACTGCATGAGAACGCCCGCCCACGCCGAAGCCCGTGATCCCGGCCATGTCCGTCCCTGGGTCGTGCTCGTCGACGGAGCCCGCCACCAGCTCGATCTGATCACGGCGGAGGCCGCCCGCCGCGGCATCAGCGTCCACATCGTCATCGACTTCGTTCACGTGCTGGAGAGATTATGGGCTGCCGCCTGGAGCCTGCATTCTCCCGCGGCACCGGCCGCCGAGGACTGGGTCGCCGGTCACGCTCTGGCCCTGCTGGCCGGGCACACCGGCCACGTCATCACCGCGCTGTCCGGCCAGGCGGCCACCACGGCCGTCCACCGCCGCGACGGCATCGAGGCGTGCATCCGCTACCTCACCAACAACGTCGAGTATCTGCGCTACGACCAGGCGCTGGAGGCGGGATGGCCGATCGCGACCGGCGTGATCGAAGGCGCCTGCCGCCATCTGATCGCCGACAGATTCGACCTCGCCGGGGCACGCTGGGGCCTGGCCGGAGCCGAAGCCGTCCTGAAACTCCGCGCCCTGATCGCCAACGGTGATCTCGACGAATACTGGCGTTTCCACCGCGCCCGGCAACACGAACCGGATTACCAGAACGGATACTCCCTCACGGCTTGATCGCTCCAGCCACTGAGGAAGAGCTACGCCCGATTGCGCTTCTCAAACAGACAGACTGTTTCTCTATTCCGGACTACAATCTGCGGCCCTGCGGCCAGCCCGTAAACCGCTCACTAAAATTGCATACCCTCCCCTATGGATCTCCACCAAGGCTGTGACTACCATCAAGCAGTAAACATCGACACCGAAAGAGGTAACTAATGGGCCGTATCAAGAAGTTCGGCGTTTCGGCGGCCGCGGTGGCCGCGATCGCCGCCGCGACAACCCTAACGTCACCGACCGCTCCCGCCCAGGCAGCGACCTGCAGCACTAACGCGCAGATCGGCACTATCGGCGGCACTGGCTGGGCGATGTGCAGCGGTGCCGGAGTGACTCAGACACGGGTCGTGCTCTTCTGCCAGGACAGCAGCGGTAGCTACACCACGGTATACGGCCCTTGGGTTGTTAATTCCGTTAAATCAAATGCCCGATGCAGCAGCACCTCATGGCCGATATCGGTCGGATATCAAACAATGTGAGCCATCACAAGCTCATCCGATCGCGGCGTCAATTCCGGCTCGATCGTGACCCGAATGTTCCGGGTGAACCTTGAACCACCCGAAGTCTTCATCTTTAGTTGTCGGTCTTGGCCGCGGGGACACGGCCGAGGTCTCGGTCGTTGAGCCGGTAGCTGTCGCCTTTCAGCGAGACGACCTCGGCATGATCGACCAAGCCCCTGGAGGGCATGGCGCTACTCGCCGCGCAGCAGTCGCGCCAGGCTCACATCGCCGGACTCGACGGCCTTCTTGGGGAGCTTCGGCCTGTGGCGGTCGCGCGATTGCGTGCCACGGTGGCCTTCTCGGCGGTGAAGGCGTGCCCGCGCAGCGTCGGCGGTACCCGGGACGTGCACTACGAGGTCCTGTCCAAGCCGCGCGACCCGGCGGCGTTCATCGCCGACCCGCAACGCCGCCACACCGCCGACCTGGATCGGCTGGAGACGGCGATGCGCAGGGGCACCACCGGCGGGGCGAAGATCACACGGAAGAGGGGCGAGCCGTGGATCAGCGCGTCGCCACTGAATAAGCAGCAGGAGCCGAACAGGCCTGAAGGCGCTGAAGGTGGAGATCTCCCGCCGGTGGGGCGTGATCGACCTTTTGGACGTGCTCAAGGAAATTGCCGCGTCTCCCGCGTGATCGTCACCGTGACAATGGGTCGAACAGTCATGACCACAAAACCCCAGCTCAGGCACTCACTGAGGAAGAGCTACACCCTTTCGAGATTCGCGCTGTCGTCCGTTCGCCCTGGCTAGGAAGGGCCGGACAGCTCAGAGATGGACAAGCGCAGCCACGCCCAGAGTCTTGAGTTCGGATCCTCCAGATCCAGTTCGAAGTCCTCTGCCAGTCGCGTCATCCGGTAGCGGACGGTGTTGTTGTGCACTTGCAGGCTCGCAGCCATCGCGGAGATGTTGGTGTTGTGGACGAAGTACGCGAGCAGCGTCGGCAGGTAGTCAGTGCCGTGCTCCTGGTCATGTCGTCTGAGACGGTCGATTCCATCGTCGAAGTGCAGGCCGGCGTCGGCGACGAAGTGACCGATCTTCAACAGGCTGAGCGGGACCCTGTGATCTTCGTACATCCCGGAGATATGTTGGGTGTCAGGCCATGCGCCATTCCTATGCAGCTTGCTCAAGTAGTGCAGCGTCTCCAATGCCTCGTCCTTGGACTGCGCCACCTGCTCGATCTTCGGCGCGATGCTGCCAACGGAGGCGATGAGGGGACCCGTTGTGATTTTGTTCGCGTAGGTGCAGATCTCCTCGATCACCCGCCGTTGCGTTGCTCTGGGGTTCGCGCCGTCGGCGGGCAGCAAGGCGTAGACCACCGAGTCGATGACCGCGCTGTGGCTTGTTCCGAACTGGACATTGCAGATGGTCGTGATCAGATGCAGCAGACGTCGAATCTCCCGAACCGCGTCGAGGTTTCCGCGCTCGGGCCGAACGATGCTGAATGCGGCGACCGCGATCTCGTGGGCGACATCCAGCCCCAGTTGGGCGGCTGCGAAGGGAGCGCTGGGCGGATCGTCCACGAGCGTGCGGATCAGATCGCTGCTACGCCGTTGACCAAAGTCAGATTCTGAACGCGCATTGAGCATATGCAAACCCGCCAGGTCTCCCATCCTGTCCAAGGCCTGCAGCGCGGCTGCCCGCTTCTCATCGCCGGGGTCGATGACCCAGATGGACCCGAGCAGTTCTCCGCCTGCCCGCACTGCCAACGCGAGTCGGTCCATCCCTGCGTAGGGGGAGGGCATGACCAATGCGTTCTCAGAGGCGTAGACCTTTTTGAAGCCCGGGTCGAATGCGGGGGGCTCGGGCTCCTGCAGGGTCAGGGTAGTAAGGCGCCGGATCTCGTCGATCGGCTGTCCGGGCAACGTCGAGTAGCCGACGACATTGCCGAACGTGTCCACGATGCTGGCTGCGCCGTCGGTGATCGATGCGATGGCGTTGGCGAATGCGTACAGGTCACCGAGCCGGACCCCTGACACGGTGTCGACCGCAGCTCCTACGACGGCAGATCTCGCGAGGGCGGCCAGACGGGCCCAGTCGGCGTCGTGGGGGGCGACCAGCATCGCCACGCTGTGCCTGTCGGCGGTTGAGCCCAGGAGTGCGAGGTTTGCGCCATACGCCTTCACCACGACGGCCGCGGCGTTCCCCGCGGAAGCTCGCTGCAGGAGTGTGTCGAACTCAGGCGAGCCGTAGGTGCAGCCGACCGCGAGGATGATGCGCCCGTCCAGGCTCGTCCAGTCGTCGACGGGGTCGTAGAGCATGACGTCAGTGACGGGCCGCTCGGTGGTGTCCGAGCGGGGGTTGGCGTGTACGAGGTCGGACTGCATGAGTCTCACGCAGTCGGCCAGGCGAACGATCGATGTCGCTTCGTCAGAGCCGTGCGTCGAGTCGTGCGTCACGCTGACCGCCATCGACTGTCGCGGATGCAACCCACCGCCAGCCATGGGTTTGGACGCTAACACAATCAAGGTGCGTAGGGTCTGGACGTTTTCACATTTACCTTGCTTGTGGCGAAAGTCATTGTTGGGGCGTGCCAGCCCCACACTCGCCAGAGAGGTGCCACGTGAAGTTCAAGGACTTGCGGACCCTGGCCTTGGTACAGGCCCCCGCCAGGTCCGTCTCCGAGCGGCTCGAGAGGAGCTGCTTCAGTGTCGAAGACGTCCGCCGCATCGCGGCCCGCCGGCTCCCCAAGGGCATCTTCGACTACATGGAAGGTGGAGGAGAGGACGAGGCCTCGCTGCGACGTAACCAGGAGGCCTACTCCGACTGGTCGTTCGTCCCGAGGTGGGGCTCTGTTGCGAACCTCGACGTCAGCAGCTCGTTGCTCGGCGGACCGGCTTCCATGCCTCTGTACCTCGCACCCACCGGTGGCACTCGCCTGTTTCACCCCGAAGGCGAGATCGCAGTGGCCCTGGCAGCACAAAAGGCAGGCCTGCCCTTCGGACTCGCGGGCCTGAGCAATACGCCCATGGAGGCCGTCAGCGCTGCTGCGCCCTCGTTGCGCCGGTTCTTCAACTTCTCCCTCACGACCGACAAGGGCCTGCTCCAAGCGCTCGTCGACCGGGCAGCAAGCGCCGGCTACGAAGGTCTGATCATCAACGTGGACTGCCGGGCGATCGGGCACCGCGAGCGCGACTACCGCAATGGATTCACGGCTCCGCCGTCGATCCGCGGCAAGACCGTCATCGAAGGGGCGCTGCACCCTCGATGGACCCTGCGCTTCTTGGCCAATGACGCGATCGCCTTCCCCAATCTGAGCGGCGAGGTCTCGACCGGCCCGCTCACGAGCACGCCGGACATGTGGCGCTCACTCCTCGCCGGCAGTTACGAGCCAACCGACTGGAGGGACATCGAGGACCTGCGCGAGCGGTGGCGCGGTCCGATCATCGTCAAGGGCTGTGTCAGCGCCGATGACGCCCTGGTCGCCGCTGGAATCGGCATCGACGCCGTCCAGGTGAGCAACCATGGCGGCCGCCAGCTCGACCACATGGCCGCACCGCTGGACGTCTTGCCCGAGATCGTCGACAAGGCCGCAGGCCGCGTGGAAATCATCGTCGACGGTGGCATTCGTCGCGGCACCGATGTGGTGAAGGCCCTCGCGCTCGGGGCTGATGCCTGCGCCATCGGCCGGCCCTACCTCTATGGCGTGGCGGCCGCCGGGCAGGCCGGCGTGGAGCACGTCCTCAACCTGTTTCGCGCCGAAATCACCAGAACGATGATGCTCCTCGGCGTCACAAGCATCAAGGAACTGCGGACCCGAGGCAGGGACCTGCTACGACACCGTAGCGACGTACTCGGCCTCCAGGCACGCCCCACAAGCACCCACATTTAGGTCCGCCATGCAGCGCCAAGCACAATGGAAGTCCCAGATGAACAACCTCTTCACCATCAAGCGCCCCAGTCGCCCCCGGGCCGTCGTGGCCACGGCCGTAGTGCTGCCCCTCCTCGCCTTGCTCGCAGCCTGCGGTTCAGGTACCGACAGCAAATCGTCGGCGTCGGCGTCGGCGCCCTCCACGGCTGTCGACTCGAAGGCCGCGGGACTGCTGCCCGACTCGATCAAGTCCAGCAAGATCCTTCGGGTCGCCATCCCCACCAACGAGCCTCCTACGCAGTACTACAAGGAGGGTACGAAGGAGATGACGGGGATCAACCCCGACATCGCTCGCCTCATCGGTGACGCGCTGGGCGTGGATGTACAGATCGAGGTGGCCAACTTCGACTCCATCATTCCGGGGCTCGCGGCGGGCCGATACGACATGACGGTCTCGTCGATGACTCCCACCGCGGAGCGGATGAAGGTCCTTGAGTTCGTCGACTACCTCTCCATCGGCAACTCCATCGCTGTCGCGAAGGGCAATCCGGTCGGCGTCAAGGACGAGCACGGCTTGTGCGGGAAGCGGGTCGGTTTCCTTACCGCTTCCTACCAGCTGACGACCCACGTTCCCGAGTACAACAAGGAGTGCGCCGGCAAAGGCGAGAAGGACATCGCCACGTTCCAGTACCAGGACACTCGTCAGGCCATCTCCGCCCTCACGAGCGGACGACTCGATGCGGTGCTGGCCGACTCGCCGATCATGGGCTACGCGGCGACGCAGAACCCGCAGATCGAGGTGGTCGCCAACTACGGCGTGGACCCCGTCGGTGTGGGCATGCCGAAGTCCTCGGGCCTGATCAAGGCAGTCGGTCCTGCTGTGGCCGCCGTGATCAAGAGCCAGGGATACGCGAAGGTGCTCAGCACGTACGGCATCGAAAGCGCGGCAATCACCGACGCTCGCGTCAACTTTGCTCAGTAGTGGTACCTGACATGCGGAAACAGTCCAGGTCACCAGGAACGAGTGGTGCCACGGACGAGGCGACCACGGTGGTGCCGCTCAAGCACAACGTCCGGCTGGCCATAGCGATCGTGCTGCTTGTCGTGGCAGCGGCTGTCGCCTTCAGCGTGGCGACCAACGAGAACTACCGATGGGGGGTCGTTCGCTCCTACCTGTTCAACGAACAGATTCTGGCCGGAGCCGGCCTCACGCTCGTGCTGACCTTGATCTCCATGACAGCCGGCATCCTCCTGGGCACGGTCCTGGCGATCCTGCGTCTCTCAGCCAACCCCATCGTCAGCACGCTGAGTCGCGGCTACATCTGGTTCTTCCGCGGTACACCGCTGCTGGTGCAACTGATCTTCTGGTACAACATCGCCGCGCTGTACCCCACCATCAGCATGGGAGTCCCCTTCGGAGGGCCTTCGATCGAGATCGCCTCAGCCAACCAGCTCATCACCCCGCTCGGGGCGGCCCTCCTAGGCCTCTCACTCAACGAGGCCGCGTACATGGCGGAGATCATCCGAGGTGGAATCGGATCGGTCGACCGCGGTCAGACCGAAGCCGCACGAGCTCTGGGGATGAGCAGGGGCACACTGATGCGGCGCATCGTGCTACCCCAGGCGATGCGGGTCGTGCTACCCCCGACGGGCAATCAAGTCATCTCGATGCTCAAGGGCACCTCGCTGGTCAGCGTGCTCGCAATCTCCGACCTGCTCTACTCCGCGCAGATCATCTACGCGGCGAACTATCAGACGATCCCGCTGCTCATCGTCGCCAGTCTCTGGTACCTGCTCATGACGACGATCTTGTCCTTCTTCCAGAACAAGATCGAGCGCCGCTACGGCCGCGGATTCGACACACCACCGCGGCGGGTCCGCCACAAGACGAGGACGGCATCATGAGCACCGCGATGGTGTCAGCCCAGAACGTTCGAAAGAGCCTAGGCTCCACGGAGATCCTCAAGGGCATCAACCTCGAAGTGGCCAAAGGTTCAGTTACCTGTCTGATCGGGCCGTCGGGTTCCGGCAAGACGACCTTCCTGCGGTGCATCAATCACCTGGAGAAGGTCGATGCCGGGCGGCTCTACGTCGACGGGCAGCTCGTTGGCTACACCGAGCGCAACGGGAAGCTCTACGAGAAGAGGGAGCGCGAGACCGCGAAGGCGAGACTCAGCGTCGGCATGGTCTTCCAGCGCTTCAACCTGTTCCCGCACATGACTGTGCTCGCGAACGTCGTAGAGGCGCCGATTCAGGTGCAGCGTCGTCCCCGCCAGGAGATCACCGCCGAGGCTCAGACGCTTTTGGACAGGGTCGGGCTCGGGCACCGCGGCGACGCGTACCCCCAAGAACTCTCCGGCGGCCAGCAGCAACGGATCGCCATCGCCCGGGCACTGGCCATGAAGCCGAATCTCATGCTGTTCGACGAGCCCACCTCGGCTCTGGACCCCGAGCTGGTGGGGGAGGTCCTCGACGTGATGCGCGACCTCGCCGGGGCCGGTATGACCATGGTCGTGGTCACCCACGAGCTGGGCTTCGCCAAGCAGGTCTGTGACCAGGTGGTGTTCATGGACGACGGCGCCGTCGTCGAGAGCGGCCCACCCAGCCAAGTGCTCGACCGCCCTCAGCACGAACGGACTCAGGCCTTCTTGTCCAAGGTGCTCTAGCCAGTTCGACGGACACCCCACCCACGACGAGGAGCATGGCCCGTGACCACGCGCCTGATCGGTGTGGCGTGATCAGTAGGGCGCGGGCCGGTTGTCCTGCGCCCAGAGCTGCTCCGCCTCCGAGCCCGTCGGGGGCGGGAACAACCCGTCGATCATCCACAGATCCCGCGGGGTCTCGTCGATGTGGAACTCGCAGTGCAGCCCGCGGTCGCCGGTATGCGCGGCCAGCAGGCGACCCAGGCCCTCGCTCATCCGCTCGCGCAGGCCGGAATCCTCAGCATGGCGGGCGATGTGCTCGATCACGACGCGCACGGTGTCGTCCGAAGGTACTCCCCCGACCAGAAACGATGCCCGCGGGACCTCGTGGAAGAGCGTGACGACGTAGAACTTCGGCAGCCCGAAACGGGCGTAGAACTGCGTGACATCCTCGGCGAAGCCACGCTTCTGCTCCTCGGAATACGCGCCGACGGGATGATAGACCTGCCACAACGGCATCTGCCCTGCCTCCTTGAGGTTCGACGGCTACGCGCCTGACGGCTCGATGTCAGACGGCTCAATGTCAGATGGCTCAACGCCCGATGGCCACGGTGAGCCCTCCTACCGGGCCGGACAGCGCCGCCTTCATCTGCCTGGTGACCTCGTCCACGAGCACCTCGTCGGCACCGCCTTCGATGCCGTCCAGCACCGCGATGGCGACCTCGACGGGCGATACCTTCGGGACCGGGATCCCCGCCGTCATGTCGGTGTCGGCGAAGCCGAGGTGCACGCCGACGACCTGGGTGCCCTGCGGGGCCAGTTCGACGCGCAGGGAGTTCGTGATCGACCACAGCGCGGCCTTCGAGGCACCGTAGGCCGCCGCGCCGGCACCCCAGGACAACACGGAGTGTATGTCGACCAGCGCCCCACCGCCGTTGGCCGCCAGGACGGGAGCGAAGGTCTGCGCCACTCGCAGCGCGCCGAACACGTTGGTGTCGAACGTGGCGACCACGTCGGCCATGTCCGCCTTCAGCAGCGGCGATGGGATGAGCACGCCGGCGTTGTTGATCACGATGGTCACCTCCCGGGCCTGGGCGGCGAGGGACGATACCGCGTCCTGATCGGTGACATCGAGGGCAACGGGCAAGATCCGCGGATCATCGCTGGTAGCGGGTTTGCGCGCGGTCACGTAGACCTTCGCCGCACCGCGCTCCACCAGTGCCTCGGCGAACGCCTTGCCGAGACCGCGCTGGCCACCGGTCACCAGCGCCACGGAGTTCTCGATCGCGACCATGGACGGACCTCCTTCTGAGTAGAATAGATTATTAGCATCATCTATACCGTGAGGGAAGTGTACCCACCATGCCCCGAGCATCCAAGGCCGAAGCCGCGCGGCACCGTGAGCAGGTGATCGAGGCCACGGCGAAGCTGCTGCGCGCGCACGGCGTCGACAAGGTGAGCGTTCCGCAGGCGATGGCCGCCGCGGGGCTGACCCATGGCGGCTTCTACCGCCACTTCAGCTCCAAGGACGACCTGATCGCCCAGGCCTGCTCGGCAGCGTTCGCCGAACGGGCCACCGCCCTGGACGACCTCACACAGCACACCGCCCCCGGCCGCGCCCGCACCGAATTCCTGGCGGGCTATGTGTCGGCCCTGCACCGCGACAACCCCGCCCTCGGCTGCCCCGGCCCGGCCCTCGCGGTGGACGCTGCCCGCGCCGAACCCGGCGACCCCCTGCGTCAGGCGTTCACCATCGGCTTGCATGGCATGGTCGACGGGATGCGGCAGCTCGACGACGGGAATGAAGAGGCGGTGCTCGTGGAGTTGTCCACCATCGTGGGAGCGTTGCTGTTGTCACGGGCCTGCGCCGACGACGACCTGTCCGACCGCATCCTCACCGCGGTCCGCGAACATCTCGTGGGTGACGCGAACGGGGAGACAAGCCCCGCCGAGTAACCCGGAACTCCGCGCCCAGCGGTTCCCACTTCGCGATCAGCGCACGCGACCTGCTGGAGTTCGTCCATTTGCACCGGCTGCGGGCTCCTCAGCGGCGTGGTCTGGCATCTTCCGTACAGCGAGGCCATCGCCGTCTGACCTGCGGACCCGGCCTGCTGGGCTCGACTGGGTCGCGGTAGGCGGGAGGATGTCGCGTGCCCGAGAGAGAGTCAGCGCGGCGCGTAGGCCTTCGGCAGTCGCATGCCGCGGTCGGCCATGATCTGCCGGACGTGGTTCGGGTAGTTCGTGATGATGCCGTCAACGCCCATGTCCATGAGGGCCTCTATGGTGGCGGGGTCATCGCAGGTCCACGGGATGACCTTCAGGCCCCGGGCGTGCGCCTCCGACACCATCGCCTGATCGGGGTAGAAGCGGAAGCCTGGGTCACCGACCTTCCCACTCTGCGGGAAGCCGTAGTTCGGAGAGAGGGCCGTGACGCCAGGGATGGCGGCGGCCGCCTTCACGAAATCGCCTTCATAGTTGTCGACGTCAATGCCACCGAGCCACGGGGAGGCGCCGGGCTTGCCGATCTGAAGGAAGTCGTAGTTCGTCAGCGCCACCAGCGGCCACGTCGGCGCAAGCCGGTGCATCTCCATCAACGCGCCCCAGTCGAAGGACTGGATGGTGACCTGGCGTTCGATCCCCGAGGTGTGGATCTCTTCGAAGACCCGGCGGACGAACAGCTCGCGAGGCGCGGTCTGCTCGGGCGCGCCCGCCTCGACCTTGGTCTCGATGTTGAGCGTGACCTGCTTGGCGCGGTAGCTCTTGACGAGGTTCAAGACGTCCTTGAGCTCGATCATCCGGAAGCCCTTGATCTGCTCCTGCTCGGGGAAACCGGGCAACTGCTGATACCCGCAGTCCATGGTCTTGATCTGAGCCAGGGTCAGGTCCTTGATGTACTTTCCGACGTACGGGTACAGCGGATCACCGGGCGTGACCGGTGCGGTGTCGCGGCACTTCTGGGCGCTGATCTGCCGGTCGTGGTTGACGACGACCTTCTCATCCTTGGTGACGTGGGTGTCCAACTCCAGGGTGCTGACCCCGAGGCGCATCGCTTTACCGAACCCCTCCAGCGACTCCTCGGTCGTCATGCCGATGCCACCGCGGTGGGCCTGAAGGTCGAAGTGAGTCTTCTGGGGCAACACGCCGGGACCGTCGGCCGTTGACGCGTGGGCAGCTACTGGCGCGGCGAGCGCAGGCACAAAGGCCAAGCTCAGCAGGACATGACGAAGGTGCATGAGGGGGCTCCGCTGCGTTAGGTCTATCTGGCCTCACGACGCTAGATCGTTGGCCAACCCTCGTAACGGCCATGGCGTGATGGGGGCGTGAACCTTCGCGGAACGCGCAGGAGGCGGCAGCTCGCACGGATCTGAAGGTCAGTGACCGGAGCGCTGTCGTCTGTGGTGGTCTGCCATACGGTCTCGGCGTCCGGGGCGGCATCGCCGTACAGCAGCTCCTGGAGATAAATCCGATCCCCGTCGAACCCGCGATGCGGGAGCGATCCGATAGCTCCCGCCCGGTCCGCACCCACCGCAACCTGCACCTTTCACGGCGACTCGAAGCCGTATCAGGGCCATGTCAGCTCCGTGTTGGGTCGCGGGGCCACGATTCTCGGCATGGACACAGCAATGCGGCCCCCGGCCGACACCCAAGGCGCCCAGCCGAAAGGCTTCGTCGCGAAGCTCCTCGCCGACCGTCACTCCGTCCCGTTCTCCATCGCACTGCACCTGGTGCCCGGCGCGGTCATCGTCGCCGTGTACGCGTTCATCGCCGCCCCCCTGGTCCGGACGATGAACTTCCCGATCTTCCTGGCCTGGGCCATCGCCCTCGCGGTTGTGCTCTTCCCACTCCAGCTGTTCCTGCTGTGGCTGGGCAAGAAGCAGACCGGCCGCTTCACGATGAAGGGCGTCGTCCACTACCGCGACAAGCCGCTCTCGCGGCGCAAGGTCTTCTGGCTCGGGGCCGCGTGCCTCGTGTGGATGACCGTGGTCTCGCTCTCGCTGACCCCGCTGGACAACATCGTCTACGACTGGTTCTTCACCTGGGTGAACTACCAGGGCGCCGGCCCCGACGGCGCCACCTACCTACAGGGCTACTCACACGAGCTCGTGCTCACCACGCTGCTCATCTGCGCGCCGTTCACCGGCTTCACCCTGCCCCTGCTCGAGGAGTACTACTTCCGCGGCTTCCTGCTGCCCCGCCTCCCGCAGCTCGGCAAGTGGGCCCCGTTCTTCAACACCTTCTTCTTCTCGGTGTACCACTTCTGGGCCCCTTGGACGGTCCTGTCAAAGCTTGTCTTCCTCTACCCGGGCGTCTGGCTCGCCTGGAAGAAGCAGGACATCCGCATCTCGATCGCCATGCACCCCGGCTCGGCGCTGCTGATGACCGTGGTCGGCGTCATCGCCCTCGCCTCCGGCGCCTACTCTCTGTAAGACCGCCCGAAACGAGGGGCGCCGTACGCTGGCCGAGCTCCGGATGCGTCGCTCCGGAGCGGGCCGCAAGCGAGCCGAGCAGGTCGACCCCGGGCTGCCCGCGGCGCTGGATACGCTGGCGGAGCCGGTCACTCAGGGCGATCCAGAGTCGCCGCTGCGCTGGACGGCGTTGTCGTTGAACACACTCGGTCGTTGAACACACTCGCCACCGAGTTGACCCGCCAGGGGCATCCGATCAGTGACGACACCGCGCGGCGGCTGCTGATCGAGGCGGGGTACTCGTTGCAGGGCAACGCCGAGGTGCTGGAGGGCAACCAGCAACCGGATCGCCATGCCCAGTTCGGGTAAATCCACTTCCAGGTGACCGCCTACATGGCCGAAAGCGAGCCGGTCGTGTCGGTCGACGCCAAAGAAGAAGGAATTGGTCGGAGACCTATCTGACCACTGATATTTCGTCCCCGTCTCCACTGACATTCTCGCCGCGCTCAACATCAAGGCGGCAGCTCGGCGCAGGCCGCCAACCCGCCTTCCTTATGACCGCCCACCGGGAGGACTCGTGGCCGTGTACCACGATCGTGATGGCCGCCTACCAGGAGAAACTCCTGTCCGTCCACAGGGCGGTCTTGCCCCGACGCGCATTAGGACACCGTCCGCCGTGACAGTCTCATCGCACCTCGCCGCGCAGGATCCGTTCGTACAGACTCCTCGCCGCCGCGGTCAACATCCACGTGGTTTCGTGGGTGGTACCCTCGGCGCGGTCCGTTCAGCGTACGAACCCTTAGCCACCGGCGGCGCACAGCTCGTACAACGTCCTGCTGCACTCGCAAGAATGCGAGACCACGCGGATCCACCGTGCCCGATCGGTTAGTGCGTACCAGGTCAGCTTGACGTGGTTGGCCTGCGGAGGCCCGAAGTGCGGGCCATGGAAGTCAGGGATCTCCGCCATGTCACGCGGTCCTCCCCTCGAAGACCTCGACGAGGTTCCTGAGCGCGACGTCGACGCGGACCATGACGAGTTCATGGATGTAGTCGCTTCCCGGCGGCAGCCGATGCCCGTACTTCGATCGTTATCCGGAGTTCTTAGCATCTCCTCGCAGGTCAACGCGAGATGATCTTTTCAGGCGCGTAAGGCATGTTGGCTCACCACCCGGGTCGGCGCGATCGGGCAGTGTCACCAGATGCAGCGGCCCCGGATCCTCCTTCAGCGCGGTGAGCCGGTAGGCAGCGCGCCCGTCCAGTGCTGTCTGTCCGCGGTCGTAGCGCTGGGTGATGACCGGGGAAGCGTGCCCAAGGAGCCGCTCCAGCCCAGGATCGGGTCCGGCTTGGTTATCAAGTCGTACAGCGGGCTCAGGTTGCTCCGGGGAGCTTGGCGCTGACCGGAACGTTTCGTTCGTGCCCGACGATAGAGTCGCGTGGGCATCCAGCCGCCGGACGATCCGTCAGAGTTGATGCGCGCCGGGATACGTGCACGCATCATGCGGCTGACCTCGGCTGCGGGTACGGGAGCGCGGAGGTGGACGCCGCCGACCCTGCTGGCGGTGTTGTCGGCGGGTGCGCTGGGGCCATTACTGATCCCGGGCGCCACGGCCACCGCGGCGCTGGTGGGCGCGCTGGCCGCTGTGGGCGGCAATGTGCTCACCGATCTGGTCAAGGCGGCGATCAATCGGCTGGGCCCGGGCGGGCCCGACACCGCCGCCGCCGGGCGGGATCTGCAGACCATGGTGGAGCAGGAGATTCAGGTCGCTCTAGAGGCCGGTGGTGAGCGGGCCGACCAGCTACGGGCAGAGATCGCCGAGGTCATGCGACACCACGATCTGGTCGGGGCGGCGATCGAACAGGCCGTGATCAGCGGAGACCGCCTAGTACAGCGACAGCTGGCCACGGGCCTGGCCAGGCTAGGTGAGCAGTTCACGGAGTTCGGGTTCGTGGCCGCCGAAATGGCGCTACAGCTACGGCTGATTCGTACTCGGATGGACCAGGCCAGCGCCGATCTGCAGGTGTCGGTGGGGTTACAGTACCGGCAGACGACCGACATCCGGCTGCTGGCCGACCAGGTCGCGGTGATCGAACAGCGCACCCGCGATCCGGGGGGTAGCCAGGACCGCACACGCCCAGCCATTTGGGAGCAGTGCCCCTACAAAGGGCTGGTGGCCTTTCACGAGGACGACGCCCCGGTGTTCTATGGCCGCGAGGTGATCGTCGCGGAGCTGGTGGCCACGCTGGCTCAGCGGTCAGGCGGGCCGAGCCTGGTGGTGGTGACGGGCGCGTCGGGGGCGGGCAAGTCCTCACTGCTGCGCGCGGGACTGCTGCCCGAGCTGGCGCGGGGGAAGCTGAGCGAGCAGGCCCGCCTGTGGCCCCGTGCTGTGCTGGACCGGCCGACCTCCGCCCCTCTGGAACGCCTGGCCACATTGCTCGCTGGCCTGACCGGGCTGGAGGCGACCTCGGTGCTGCGGCAACTGGCCGACCATCCCGAGCAATCCCATCTGCTGGTTCGCCAGGCGGTCGAGGCAGACGCTGCACGGCGGGGCCTGACGGACCGGCAAGCGGCGGCGAGCCGGCTACTGCTGGTCGTCGACCAGTTCGAGGAGATCTTCACCGCGGCCGACGATTCGTCGGCTGCCGCGCATGAGCTGATCACTGTGCTGCACTCGGCGGCGACACACTTGTGCGGGCCGGAGGAGATCCCGGCCGCGGTTGTGGTGATGGCGGTCCGGGGCGATTACATCGACCGGTGCGCGGACTTCCGACTGCTGGCCCAGTCCCTGGCCCAGCCATTCATCGTCGGGCCAATGAGCGAGCTGGAACTTCGCCTGACCATCACCGGCCCTGCCGCCGAGGCGGGGCTGGAGCTGGAGCCTGGGCTGGCCGACGACATCCTGACCGAACTGCGGCAGGGGCCAGGCGAGCCGCTGGCCGGGACATTGCCGCTGCTGTCCCAGGCGATGCTAACCATCTGGGAGCACCGTGAAGGCATACGCCTGACTCACCACGGTTACGACCGTACCGGCGGGGTCAGGCAGGCGGTGGCCACCAGCGCCGACGTCGCCTATCGGGAACTGAGTGAGGAGGCCAAGGCGGCCGCCCGGCGCTTGTTCCAGCAGCTGACCCTCGTGACGGCGGACGGCGTGCCCGCCCGCCGCGCGGTCCCGCGCTCGGCGCTGGGCATCGACGACACCGGAAACGTGCCGGCCGACGGAGGGCTCGCCCAGCTGCTGGAGGTTTTCACCCGGCGGCGATTGCTGGTTGTGGACCGGGAGACAGTGCAGATCGCCCACGACGCATTGCTGGTGAGCTGGCCCCAGCTGCGCGGCTGGCTGGAAGGCGACCTCGCCGCTCATGCCCAGTACAGCCAATTGCTGGACGACGCCCGTAACTGGCAGAGCAACGGCAGACGGGCGAGCTACCTGTACCGGGGCGAACAGCTCGCCAGCGTCCGGGAACTGGTGCCCAGCTGGCAGGCCAACACGGATCGCTACCCAGACCTGGGCAGCGTGCCCGCCGAGTTCCTGACCGCCGCGATCACAGCGGAGACCCGGACCACGCGCCTGCGCCGGACCCTGATGACCGCTCTCGCGGCCCTGCTCCTCCTATCCACCGGGACCGCCGCGATCGCGATCCGGCTCCAGCAGACCGCCATACGAGAACGGGACAGCGCGGCATCCCAGGTCCTGGCTGCGCGGAGCGAACAGGTCCCCGACGACAACCCCCGGCTGGCGGCACAGCTGGCGGCCGCCGCCTGGCGGGTCGACCAAGCAGCTGAAGCCCGCTACAGCATGACGGCTGTGACAACCAGGCCATTACGGGCGGTTCTGTCGACCCGCGACGGCTATGTCAGCTCGGTGGCTTTCAGCCCGGACGGCCGCGTCCTGGCCAGTGGCAGCCATGGTGGCGGAGAGGGGTGGGTGCGGCTGTGGGACCCGGCCACCGGCAAACAGATCGGCCATGCCCTCCACGACCCCGACGGCCGCGTGCGGTCGGTGGCCTTCAGCCCGGACGGCCACACCCTGGCCACCGCCAGCAGCAACGAGGCTGGTGAAAATGCGGAAGGCTGGGTGCGGCTGTGGGACCCGGCCACCGGCAAACAGATCGGCCATGCCCTCCACGACCCCGACGGCCGGGTATGGTCGGTGGCCTTCAGCCCGGACGGCCACACTCTCGCCACCGCCAGCAGCCGCAGCAGCCCCGGCAGCCCCGACATTGAGGGGTGGGTGCGGCTGTGGGACCCGGCCAGCGGGAAACGGATCGGACCGCCTCTGCACGTCCCCGGCTCGGGGGTGTCCTCGGTGGCCTTCAGCCCGGATGGGCGCATCCTGGCCGGCGCCGGCGGCCACAGTATCGGGGATGACGGCAGCGAAGGATGGATACGGCTGTGGGACCCGGCCACCGGGAAACAGATCGGCCCCACCCTGCGCGACCCCGACGGCCGCGTGAACTCGGTGGACTTCAGCCCCGACGGCCGCACCCTGGCAAGCGGCAGCGGCGCATCCAACGGATGGGTGCGACTGTGGGACCCGGCCACCGGTAAGCAGACCGGTCCCACCCTGCGCGACCCCGACGGCCGCGTGAACTCGGTGGACTTCAGCCCCGACGGCCGCACCCTGGCAAGCGGCAGCGGCGCATCCAACGGATGGGTGCGGTTGTGGGACCCGGCTGGCGGCGAGCAGATCGGCCCTGCCCTGCGTGATCCCGATGGCGCGGTGGCCTCGGTGGCCTTCAGCCCCGACGGCAAAACCCTGGCCAGTGCCACCCACAGCTTCATCGACAACGGGGGCCTGGGATGGGTGCGACTGTGGGGCCCGGCCACCGGCAGGCAGATCGGCCCCACCCTGCAGGAGCCCGACGGTGACGTATCCTCGCTGGCCTTCAGCCCCGACGGCCGCACCCTGGCCAGCGCCAGCAGTCGCGATACCTCGGACGGCGACAGTATTGAGGGGTGGATACGGCTGTGGGACCCGGCCACCGGCAAGCAGACCGGCCCCGCGATGCACAACCCCGACGGCGAGGTGTCCTCGGTGGCCTTCAGCCCGGATGGGCGCATCCTGGCCGGCGCCGGCGGCCACAGTATCGGGGATGACGGCAGCGAAGGATGGATACGGCTGTGGGACCCGGCCACCGGGAAACAGATCGGCCCCACCCTGCGCGACCCCGACGGCCGCGTGAACTCGGTGGACTTCAGCCCCGACGGCCGCACCCTGGCAAGCGGCAGCGACAGCATTGTCAGCGACACGGAGGGGTGGATACGGCTGTGGGACCCGGCCACCGGCAAGCAGACCGGCCCCGCGATGCACGACCCCGACGGCAAGGTGTCCTCGGTGGCCTTCAGCCCCGACGGCAAAACCCTGGCCAGTGCCAGCAGCGGGAGCGGTGGCGGCGAGAACATAGAGGGGTGGATACGGCTGTGGGACCCGGCCACCGGCAAGCAGACCGGCCCCGCGATGCACGACCCCGACGGCAAGGTGTCCTCGGTGGCCTTCAGCCCGGACGGCGGCACTCTGGCAAGCGGCAGCGGCGCATCGGGGGGTTGGGTGCGGTTGTGGGACCGCGCCACCGGCAAACAGGCTGGTCCCGCCCTGCGCGACCCTGACGGCTCGGTAACGTCGGTGACCTTCAATCCGGACGGCCGCACGCTGGCGAGCGCCAGCGGCCGCGTAAAAGCCGATATCAACACCGCGGAGGGCTGGATACGGCTGTGGGACCGCGCCACCGGCAGGCAGATCGGCCCCGCCCTGCACGACCCCGTCGGCTATGCGGTCTCGGCGGTCTTCAGCCCGGACGGCCATACCTTGGCCAGTGGTAGCAGGACCGGTGACCTCAACAACGAGCAGGGCTGGGTACGGCTGATGGCAGGCCCCCCATCCGATCTTCCCGCCGCCATGTGCGCACTTCCCGGGGATCCGTTGACTCAGGCTGAGTGGGACGAGTATGCACGCGGAGTGGAGTTCCGTGCCGTTTGTCCCTGAATGATGTCATCACCCAGGGCGATGATGACGCTGGAGAGCAGGTCGAGGTTGTTGAGCGTCTGGGTGCCTGCCTCGCCACCAGGGTATCGCCGACGCACAGAAAAGCGTGCAAGCCACAGTTCAGACGAACAGCGCGCCGGTGAGCGCAAGTGCGGCCAGCGCGGCCGCGACAGTGAACCGGCCCAGACGAGCGCTTGATCCCCGCAGGACGGCCCAACGGACAACTATCTGGGGTCGGCCCGTTCTAGGTCAGGCAGTCAGCCACTCGGAACCTTTCGGCCCGAAACGTTTGCCGATGCCAGGACCCGCGCTGGAGGAGCGAGGGCGCATGTCGTGACGATCGCTGGCGTTGGCCAAACTCCATACGGGGTCGGGGCGATCGATGCCGCATGTCTCCTTGGTCGGCCCACGGCATCGAGCTACTCGGGATCACCCGACCTTTGGCCCATGCCCGGCTTGAAGCGGCGCAGCGCGCAGACCATGCCAAGTGTGGTCGTTCACGAGACGCCTCTGCTTCCCGAGGAGACAGCAGAAGACGCCGCTGGAGACGGCCAGGCGCGCGAACCCCAGAAGCAATCGCATGCCTGCTCCGGCAGCGATATCTCGTCCCCTGGCGCCAGGTCACCAGCACCACCGTCGCAGGCGAGGTCAGCCCAGACGACGCGCCCGGTTTCGTCTCCCGTGACGCTCAGCCGCGTACAGAGGGCGGCCACTATGGCGAGCCCTCGCCCGCCTTCTGACATCTCTCCCCCACGACATGCACGCAGGACAGGCTTGCTCGATCCGCCGGCGTCCTTCACCGCGATTCGGGCGGTGGTCCTGGACGACCAGATGCCGACCGTGAACACACCGCCCGCCGACCTCGTGTGCAAGATCGCGTTGCTGGCCAACTCGACGATGCAGGAGATCGCATCATCGCGTGCGGGACAGTCCATCAGCAGCGCGGCAGCGAGCCGACGTACGGTACGCAACTGAACTCGTTCACCAGGGAAATCACAGCGCCACGCCATGCCGTTCATCGCCCCCACCTTTCCTCCGCCGACAGCGTTGGACGCCATCACGCAAACGACTTACTCCGTTACGTTCCGCAGATACACTGATGCTCACATGCACCATGCAAGCTTGCACAGCAAATCGATGAAGATCTCTCAACTGAACTACGCAGCGGAAGCTGCCAGCAGCCGACAAGGTGGTGACCATGAGCGGGAAGCGTGGCGTAACGCTCCGAGCCCAATGGCTCGGCAAGCACCTACGGGAGCTACGCGAAAGCGCGGGCCTCACGCTGAAGGAGGTCGGCGATTACCTCCAGCGCGACGCTTCCACAGTGAGCCGCTTCGAGGCGGGCCTCTATCCGGCCCGCACCCCTGACGTCATCGCCCTGCTCGACCTGTACGGCGTCACAATCCTGAACGAGCGCGAAACCCTCACCCGCCTGAGCCGCGAAGTGTGGCAGAACGGCTGGTGGGACGACTACTCCGGCGACGTGTCGCACGGCATCGTGGACTACGCCTGGCTGGAGAACCGCGCCGAGAAGATCAGCTCCTTTGACGCCTTCGTGGTCCCCGGCCTGCTCCAGACACGGGACTACATGGAAGCCGTCATCCGTGCCGAGGACCCGGACGCCTCCAGTGAGCAGATCGACCGCTGGGTCGAGTTTCGCCTGACCAGACAGAAGATCCTGACCGACGACGGCCCTGCTTTCTCCACGATCCTGGAGGAGTACGCACTACGCCGCATGGTCGGCGGCCCCAAGGTCCTGCGCAGTCAACTGTCCCACCTCGCGAGTCACGCCTCCTCCCCCAATGTCGAGGTCCGGGTCCTCCCAGTCTCCGCAGGAGCACATGCCAGCCCGGACGGCGCCTTTCGCATCTTCGAACTCCCCGAGCCCTACCCGGCCGTCGCCTATGTCCCCACGCCGGCGGGTTCCATCTACGTGGAAGGTCAGGCAGCTGACAGGCTTAAGCTGAAATATGACCGCATTCACCGCGATTCACTCAATGCCAAAGACTCGCTGGACCTGATCGCGGCAGTTGCGGACAGCATCTCCGACGCCTAGGGATGGAGCCGTCCGATCATGACCACCCCCGACATCTCCTGGCACATCAGCAGCTTCAGCGCCGACGGCGGCGGCAACTGCGTCGAGGCCGGCCCTCTCAACGACGGAACGGGCCGGGTGGCGGTCCGGCACAGCAAGCTTCAGGGCGACGCGATCGTCTACACCAGGGCGGAGTGGCAGGCGTTCCTGGATGGGGTTCGGGCGGGAGAGTTCGACTTCTTCGACTGAGTAAAGCGCCAGCGGCTGCTGCCGAGGTCGGACGTGGACACAACGTCCTGGAGCGACAGCGGCTCGATCCCCGTGGGCAGGCCAAGAATTCATCTCCGCTTGAGACCATGCCGCACAACGAAGTCCACAAGACGTCGACTAATAGGTGATTTTGCAGCAACTTCCTCAAGCAGAACATGAACGTCATCAGGATCAAGCATCGAAAGATCGCCGAGAACCGCCTTAAGGGGCACGCTGGCCTCGATCTCGTCAAAGACTGAGGCCACAGCTTGATATGCCGCAATACGGTCAGCTTGGGCCCCGTGCCGCAAGGCTAAGATTTCCAAAACTGTGCGGAGGGCATATTTAGTCAATCCCTTTTCTTCCTGCACAAGCACCAGGTGTCTAAGCGGCTCTACCGCATGCAGATGAAGAACTTCTTCTGAGCAGCAGAAAGCGGCCTGTTGCAAAAGATCTGTTGCAGAAAGGTCAAGTTTGGAGATCCAAACGGAATCCACCTCTCCCCAAGCAAACTCTCCGAGAGGCGTCAGCCCCAGATGCAGATCAAACCTTCCACCCTCTAAATTTAGAGGATATGTAGCGACAGCTCGAACGAGTCCAAGCCAGTCGGTAGGAGTACACTGAGAGCGCCACAGGAATGTAAATTTACGCCATTCCGCTAGAATGTCAGCGTCACGTAGCATAATCTCGCTAGCGCGCTTCATCCCTGCAGCAAGCCCCAACATGAATAGATTAGCCGAATAATATGCATGGCGTCGCGCAGGACCCCCGCGCAACGGTTCATAGCTGGCATATTCAGAATATCTGTGGCTGTCAATTCCCTGCAGAAGCCGAGCAATCAGCGCCTTGCACCGCGCTGATTCTTTTATCAGTTCGCTGAGGAAGTTAAGTACCGGTGTTCGATTGGACAACGTCGCCCAAGATAGCAGAGCCCCTAGCAATCCATCGTTGGTGCCAATGAAAGTGCGCTCCTGAGCGACCAATTCATGCAGAAGCGTTGCGACTAGCCGCGCTATTAAGAATTCACCAAAGGTGGCGTGGAGGAACTCGTACGTCAGGAGCATATCTCCGTCACGAACAGCTTGCGCCTGATGGACGAAGAAGAAGCGCCCGAAAGCCTCTTCGCTGGCAGTGAGCGGGGAATTAAAGGAAGCTGGGCGAATAATTGGAGGCGACAGGACCGCAAGATCTGCGTCCACCTCGCCGCCCGTTGCCCATTGACGACCCCGATTAAACATAGCAAATGCGATGATAGAAAGTCTAAAAAGCTCCTTGTCTACCTGGACAGAAACTTGATCATCTGGAAACTCTTTTTCAAGCTCCCGCTTGGCGAACCTACGCATAAGCTGCTCATAGAGTTCCACGCGTCCCAGTTCTTTAACGCCACGTCGGAGTGCATTACCGTCAGCGTCATAGAAAGCTAGCATCATAAGCAGGAGCGGCTGCCTAGCAAGTTCTATCTGTGAAAGCGCAACATCCCACGTAAAGGGCTCGATTTGTGATGATTTGAAATATGGAGCGTTAGCTTCATTCCAGATGGATAACCAATTGCGGACCTGTGCATCATCGAATGGCTCCAGTCGGACCACAATTGTTCCTTCGGGAAATTCAGCGCGATCGGCCACCGCCGTTCTGGAAGTCACAATGACTGCAACGGCCCGTCCGGCATCGAGCTCTCGTTGCTGAAATTGTGCGACTTGTTTCAAATAATCGGACTGACGAACGCCCGTTGCTTGAAGCAGCTCATCAAAGCCGTCAAGGAAAACGACGGGTAGCACACCTTTGGCGGCTCGAGCAAGGGCTGGCCATTCTAGTCGCTCACCGCTGAGCCGATAAATCGCCTGCTCAATTTGCTCCTGAATGTCCGCACCGGCATGGACTTCTCGTAGCGGCACACGAACAGGCAGGAACTGTGCTGGGAGCCGCGCCGCAAGCACCTTAGTGAGTACGGACTTTCCGGCTCCAGGTTGACCTAGGACTACCAACGGGACACGACTGGCCGCCGACCCAGTAAGAAAGCTCGCTAGGAAACTGGTAAAGTCTGCGCGCAATCGGCACGTCTCCCACCATTCCTCCAGACTCGGATTGTGCCTGGGCCCTGCCTCTTTGGCCAAGAAGTTTGGCGTGATATAGGCGTCAGCCAGGGCGGGCAGTACCATTCCCATTGGTACATCGCCTGTCTCCGCGATAGGCCTATCCAGGGCCGCTCGATGCAACCTGGCCAGGCTTTGTAGTTGCACATCGAGCACTTCGCTGGTAGCAATCTTCGACAAGAGCCGTTCAAGCTCGCCAAGGCTTGCTCGTGTTGCCTGGTGATCCACCATGCTCGACCAGAAGGCAAACTCTGGCACGTCCATAGCCAGTTGCCGATACTTATCCTTATAGCACCGTAGAGCAGCTAGGCTTAGCGCACTCTCGGAATAGCGATCACGCTTATGTTCGGGTAATGACTCCCAGATCGCCAACCCTTGAATAAAGCGCGTTAATTGCCCGGAAAGCCTAGAATAATATTTTTCTAGCGCGTCTAGAGTCTCCTCGTATGAGACTTGGGCCGAAGGACAACCCGGTACAGTGAGTAGACGTGCAGAATCGTTCTGATCTAGCTTGGCAAGTCTTTCCTGTTCACCTTTGCTGAATTGCAGCTTGAGGCCCGAGTATTTAACGGCCTCAAAGAATGCGGTTACCACTAGTACTGTGTGCGCTGCCTCAATTCTCTCGGTACGGTCACGCCACACCTTGCTCGCACGCCAGTCCCGCCATCGCCCAAGCAGATCATTGCCAACCTTGATGAGTTCAGTTTTGGCATCGATGAGATCCCACATACCGAGCGTAGCTGCGCTTAACACAGTGTCTAACGTTCTAACTCTTGGGTCCGTCCCTCCCAAGAGAGTGACTGCTTCTGAGTAACGGTACTCCCTCGCCATGCTGCAATTATGACCATGTTGAGGGGATCCCTCAGGCAAACCTGGCTACACAGGTTGAATTCGTAGAGTCGGTCATGGCTTTGTCGGGGTATCGAGGGTGAGTCCGGTCTGGGCCAGGCAGCCGGTGAGCAGGTGGGGCCGGTATTGGATCTTCTTCAGCTTGCGTTTGACGATCCGGACGAGACCGGCCAGGTCGGTGACAGCGAAGTTGGTCATGGCCCGGCGGAGCAGAG
>NZ_JAHFZZ010000016.1 GCF_018603905.1 Nonomuraea sp. NEAU-A123 | reverse complement strand
TTCTGGTCCCCGTCCTACTTCGCCGCCTCCTGCGGCGGTGCCCCACTATCGATCATCAAGGAGTACATCGAGAACCAGAAACGACCCGGCTGATCTGCCTATCCAGACCTGCCCGCTACTACACCACTCGGGCCGGGAGGCCCTCCCGCGCTGTCGTTTCCTCCCGGGCGTAAACGCCCGGGGTTCCACGCCAGAATCCGCTGAAACGCTCAACTCCACAACGTGATGTGGATGGACGGGCGGAAGCGGCCCACGTTCACGCCGGGGCCGCGGAGCATGGCCTGGGTGGCGCGGGGGGTGGTGACGAAACGGACCAGTTCGGCCGCTGCCGGTGCCACGCCGCCCTCGGACAGGGTCATCGTGACCCAGCCGCCGTCGAACCGCAGTGACGGGCCGGCGACGCGGACCAGCCGGCCGTTGGCGAGGTCCTGCGCCACCGCGAACGAGATCGCCGGGGCCACGCCGCTGTTGCGCTGCGCCTGCTCCAGGGCGGCGGCGTGGCTCTGGTAGATCTGCTGGTGGTGTTCGGGCACGTTGAGCTTGCGCAGCATCGTCGGTACGGCGCCGAGGTCGGTCGCGGCCGAGGGGCCGAGCAGCCATACCTGGTCGCGGAGCTGGTGCGCGCCGACGTCGCGCCCGGCGAGCGGGTGCTCGGGCCCGCATACGACGACGAGCTGGTAGTTCAGGAACGGTTTGCAGGACAGCGTCTCGTCCGCGCCGCCGCCCGGATGGGGGCCGATCGCCACGTCCACGGTCCGCGAGCGGAGCAAAGACCCGAACCGCCGCGGGTCGTGCACGCTCAGCTCCACGTCGAGGTCGGCGGCCCGCCCGGCGAACAGCCCGATCAGCCCGGGCGCCGCGTACTCGGCGAACAGGCTCGACGCGGCGACGCGCAGCAGCCTGCGGCCGCGCCCGGCCTGGCTCACCTCGATGATCGTGCGCTCCTGCAGGCTGAGCATCTCCGCCGCCCTGCTCGCCAGCCGTAACCCGCCGGGCGTGAACGCCAGCCCGGCAGCGGTCCTGGTGAACAGCCGGTCACCGAGCTCCTTGCGCAGCTGACCGACGTGCAGGGAGACGGCCGCCTCCGACACGTCGAGCTCCGCGGCCGCCTGCTTGACCGACCCGAGCCGCACCACGGCCGCGAACGCGCGAAGCTGCGTGGGCGTCATGTGCAAAAGCTACTGGCCGGACTTCAAAGATCATAGAGCAAAAGCGGTCAGTCGCCGGTGACGCTGATCTGGGCGGTCCAGTCGGCGACGACTCGCGTTTTCTTCGGTGCCGAAGCAGGCACGACGGCCGCGAACCAGCTGGCCTGAACCAGGATGACCCGGCTGCGGAACTCCTTCTTGCCGCTCAGCACGGCGGGCTCCGGCCGGGTGAAGGTGAGGGTCGCGGCTTTGGGGCGGGCGACGAAGACCTGCTGCTCCCGTACGCCGTACCAGACGACGGCCCCTCCTCCCGTGGCGCGCAGCGCGTAGATCGACGGGACCACCTGGGTGCGGTCGCGTACGTCCCACTGGCCGCGCAGAAGGCGCAGGTCGGCGAGGCGGGCGGTGGTGGACTGGGTGGTGTAGGGGCCCGCGCCCAGGAGGCGGTTGGCCCGGGCGTCCTTGCCGTTGGTGGCCAGGGAACGCGCGTGCGCGGCGGCCATCACGCGGGGGGCGATCGCGAGCTTCGCGGTGGCGTCGGCGGACACCGCGGTCGCCCGC
This sequence comes from Nonomuraea sp. NEAU-A123, assembly GCF_018603905.1. Lineage (GTDB taxonomy): Bacteria > Actinomycetota > Actinomycetes > Streptosporangiales > Streptosporangiaceae > Nonomuraea. Next base: position 266,518 of record NZ_JAHFZZ010000016.1, on the reverse strand, counting down.
CCCTCGTCGTCGACGGCGATGGGTAGGGCGGGGCCCTGGAGCGGCGTGCTCGTCCGGGCGACCAGGCGCCAGCCGTCGGAGGTCTCCTGGAGGATGAGCTGGGTCCGGTCGTCCTCGCCCCGCTCGGTGATCTCGGCCAGGAACCAGCGGGCTCCGGGGGGGTTCTTCGGGATGACGAACCGCGTGCTGGTGAGGGGGGGAAGGGCGCCGAGCCGGTCGCCGCGCAGCTTGGCGAGCCGGAGTATGGCCCGGTCGATTTCCAGCGTCAGGCCGGTGCTCGACGCCTCCAGTCCGGCTCCGTCCTGCAGCCTGGCCTGTTGCAGCTGCTCGCGGTAGCGGTCGAGGACGAGTGCGGCCTCGGCCTGGGTCAGTTCGCCCTGCGCCGGTGCGGCCGGTGAGGCGGTCGTCCGCGGTAGGGAGCCCACCGACCAGGCACCGTCCTGGGATGGTGTCCCGGCAGGGCTGCACGCGGCGACCATGGCCAAGGCCAGGCCACTCACGAACAGCTGGCGATTCACCGGCACGGATACCTCCGCGACATGCCCGTGGGAGCGTCCTGAGCTGTCTTGATGGTGTACGGCCCGCACTTGGTCCAGGTTCAATCAGCGGGTGCGGGGATGATCTCACACTCCGGCGGCGAACCGGTGCGCCGGGATGGTCGCGGGGCGCTCGTCGTACGCGGGACGGGTCAGCATCGCCTGGGCGAGGCTGGCCTTGACGAGGGCGGCGCCGCGCACGACCGGCAGCAGGGTCAGCGCGAACAGGACGCCGAGCACGGTGTTGAAGACCACGAGGGTGGTGAGGTCACTGCCGAGGCCGAGCATCCCCGGCAGGTCGCCGCTGTAGCCGGGGATGCGGGCGATGATCCAGCCGTAGAGCGGGAACGTCAGCCCGGCGATCGCCCCCGCCCACCAGACGACGGTGACGACGAAGGTGGCGATGGCGATGGGGAAGGCGACGATGGTGTGCAGGATGTCCAGCGCCGCCTGCCCGCTGGTCAGCGGGTTCATGGTGCGGCGGAACCAACCGGCGTCCGCCGGTGCCTGACGGTAGCGGGGGCGCGCGAGGCGGCGGCCGAGTACGTCGGGCAGCAGCACGCGCTCGACGTCGGCGAAGTTGCGCGCCATGGCGGCGGCCGCGGCCAGGATGGGCAGGCCGACGAACGCCACGGCACTGCCCACTCCGGCCGCTACGCCGGCCACGACCAGGACGAAGGAGATCACGGCGGTGGGGAAGCCGAGCAGCACGTAGCGGGTGTCGGTGGCGATGCGGTGCCGGAGGGTCGTCATGCCAAGAACGTTACGAGCCGCCGCCTTCCAGATCGCTCCCGCTCGCTGCCCTATCGGGGTGGTGCTGGCCCTACCAAGCGCGTCAGGTCGTGATGGCGTGCGACTCCATGTCGGCCACCGTCCACTCCTCGACCTCGTCCAGGTGGATCGCGGCGGCCGCCTGCGCGGCGGCGACGTCGCGGCCCGCCATGGCGTCGAGGATCTCCAGGTGGCGGCGGGTGGAGCCGGCGATCCGGTGGGAGCCGGTGGCGCCCAGCACACGCAGCCACTGCACGAACGGCTCCGTGGAGGAACGGACCCGGATGAGCCGCTCGTTGCCGGTGGCCGCCACGATCTCGGTGTGCAGGCGGGTGTCACTGGCGAAGAACGGCTCGTAGTCGCCCTTCTCGGCGTCCGCCAGGGCCTCGACGACCTCGGCGCGGAGCTCGGCGATCTGGGGGAGCGGCATGACGGCGGCGGCGATGCCGGTCGCCAGCCACTCGATGCCCTTGCGTAGCTGGCAGACCTCGTGGACGTCGGTGACGCCCGGCCGGGCCACGAACGTTCCCGACCGAGGGCGCGTCTCGATGAGCTGGTCGTGTTCCAGGCGGGCGAGCGCCTCGCGGACCGGGGTACGCGAGACGCCGAACTCCGTGGCCACCGCGTTCGGATCGAACCGGGAGCCGGGGGCGTACACCCCGCTGGTGATGCGGTCGCGCAGGATTCCGTAGAGCTGGTCCGAGATGGAATCCACGACCAGGGACGAGCTCTTCGAGAGCTTGACGGACTGACCCGGCACGATCTCTCCCTGCAGATGTGTGACGTCTAGTCGATCAGGTTAGCCGTGCGGAGGGCCGCCGCGATCCGCTCGCGTTCGGCGGGGCTCGCCGGCGCGAAGGGCTTGCGCGGACGTCCTCCGTTGCGGCCCTGCAGCTCCAGCGCGGCCTTGAGCGTGGCAGGCAGGTTGGGGCCGTCGATCGCCCGCCACACCGTGAGAATACGCTCGTGCAGCTTCAGGGCGAGCGCGTGATCGCCGTCCTGAATGGCGTTCCACAGCTCGACGCTGAGCCGCGGGGTGACGGTCGGGATGGCCGCGAGCGCGCCGTGCGCGCCGAGCACGAACGCCGGGTAGTGCAGGTCGTCGAGCGCGGCCAGGATGGTGAACCGGTCACGTACCCGGGCCAGCAGGTCGACCAGCAGGTGCATGTCGCCGCCGCTCTGCTTGATGGCTATGAGCTGCGGGACGTCCGCGAGCCGCTCGATCACGTCCACGGGTACGAGGGCCCACGGCACCACGTTGTACAGCACGATCGGCAGGTCCACCGCGGCCCCGATCTCGCGGTAGTACGCCACGGTCTCCTCGGCCGACGGCGCGAAGACGTAGTGCACCGGCGTGATCTGCAACGCGTCGACGCCCACCTCCTTCAGCGCCAGCGAGTAGCGGATCACCTGGGCCGTGGAGTTCTGGATCACGCCGGCGATCACCGGCACCCGCCCGGCGACCTCCTCGACCACGACCTGGCAGATGTCCCGGCTCTCCTCCAGGGAGAGCGTCTGGCCCTCGCCGGTGCTGCCGCACGCGCAGATCGCCGTGACCCCCGCCTCCAGCAGGTACTTGACCTCCTGGCGCAGCAGATCGAGGTCCACCTCGTCGTTCTCGTCGAACGGGGTCACCACCGTGGAGATCATCCCGTGCAGGTTCAGGTCGCTCATCGACATCCTCCTCGTGAACTCGTGAACCGGCTATTGCGGCCACGTTAAATCTAGTGTCTGATATATTAGATTATCACCCGGACATGAAAGGAATGTCCAATGCAGAGCGGGACGCCAGTCAAACGTGTCGTCTGGGCCAGCGCCCTCGGCACGACCGTGGAGTACTACGACTTCACGCTCTACGCCACGACGGCCGCGCTGGTCTTCAACAAGGTCTTCTTCCCGGCCGAGATACCGCTGGTCGGCACGTTGGCCGCGTTCGCCACGTTCTTCGTCGGCTACCTGGCACGCCCGCTCGGCGGCCTGATCTTCGGCCACTTCGGCGACCGGCTGGGCCGCAAGAACATCCTCATCACCACGATGCTGATGATGGGCACCGGGACCTTCGCCATCGGCCTGATCCCCTCGTACGAGTCGATCGGCATGGCCGCGCCCCTGCTGCTGGTGCTCATCCGGCTGATCCAGGGACTGGGGATGGGCGGTGAGTACGGCGGCGGCGTGCTGATGGCGCTGGAGTACAGCCCCAAGCAGCGCCAGGGCTTCTTCACCTCCCTGGTGCACATCGGCACCCCGGCCGGCGTGCTGCTGCCGGTCGCCCTGGTCACGGGGCTGGACGCGTTCCTTCCTGAAGGCGCGTACGAGTCGTGGGCCTGGCGCCTGCCGTTCCTGGCCAGCATCGCGCTGATCGCCGTCGGCTTCTACATCCGGCTGCACATCAGCGAGAGCCCCGAGTTCGTCAGGATGCGGGCCGAGCGCGAGGTGCAGAGGCTGCCGGTCAAGGAGCTGTTCGCGGGTTACACGAGCAAGGTGCTGCTGTCGATCGTCGCCAAGGTGGCCGAGAGCGGGCTATTCAACGTCTACTACGTCGTCGCCATCGCCTACGTCACCACGGAGCTGGGCCTGCCGCGCGGGCCGGTGCTGATGGCCGTGCTGATCGCGTGCCTGGCCGAGTGCGTCACGCTGCCGCTGTTCGGAACGCTGTCCGACCGGATCGGCCGGCGCAAGGTGTACGTGGGCGGGGCGGTGTTCCAGGTGCTGCTCGCCGTGCCGTTCTTCCTGCTCGTGCAGACCGGCAGCCTGCCGCTGATGACGCTGGCCATGGTGCTCGGCCTGGCCGTCGGCCACGGTGCCATGTACGGCGCGCAGGCGGCGCTGTTCGCCAACCTCTACCCGGTCCAGGTCCGCTACACGGGCCTGTCGGTCACCCAGCAGGTGGGGGCCACGCTCGGCGGAGGGCTCGCCCCGCTGGCGGGCACCGCGCTGCTCGCGGCGGGTGGCGGCCACTGGACGTGGCTCGTCGTCTATATGATCGCGATCGCGGCCCTGTCCAGCCTGGCGGCGAGCCGACTGAGCACGGGCGAGCTGAACCGCGAGGCGCTTGGGCAAGCGCCCGCAGCCAAGGAGTCGATCCAATGAGCCTGTTCCTCGCCGAAGGCGATCCCGTGGCGCCCGCTCTGCGCGGGTTCGCCCGGGTGCACGCCGACCTCGTCGAACTGAACCAGGACCCGGTCTTCCTGCGGGCCCGCGACCGCGATCCGCGCCGGATCGTCGGGCTGGTGTCCGGCGGCGGTTCGGGGCACGAGCCGCTGCACGGCGGTTTCCTCGGCCGGGGGATGCTCGACGCGGTGGCGCCGGGCCAGGTGTTCGCCTCGCCGCACAACCGGCAGGTGCTGGAGGCCAGCCGGGCCGCCGCCGGTCCCGGCGGCGTCATCCACATCGTGAAGAACTACACCGGCGACCGGATCAACTTCGGCATCGCCGCCGAGCGCCTGCGGCACGACGGCATCGAGGTACGCCGGGTGCTGATCGACGACGACCTGGCCACCGAGAGCGCGGAGACGGCGACGGGACGGCGCGGCACCGGCGCGACCGTCATCGTGGAGAAGCTCCTCGGCGCCGCCGCCGACGAGGGGCTCGGCCTCGACGAGCTGGCCGGGCTGGGCACGCGGTTCGCCGCCGCCTCACGCAGCCTCGCGGTGGCGGCACGGGCCCAGACCTCGCCGCAGACCGGCGCGCCCTCCTTCGAGCTGGGGCCCGACGAGCTGGAGTACGGCGTGGGCATCCACGGCGAGCGGGCGGCCAAGACGATCACCCGGCCGCCCGTCGGCGAACTCGTCACCCGGATGCTCGACGAACTGCTGGCCGGTCTGCCACCGGGTCCCGACGACCTCGTGGTCCTGGTCAACGGGCTCGGCGGGACCACCCAGCTCGAGCTGTACAGCATCTTCGACCAGGTGGCGGACGAGCTGCCGGCGCGCGGGCTGAACGTGCGCGGCTCGCAGGTGGGGACGTACGTGCCGGCCCTCGACATGGCGGGCTTCTCGCTGACCCTCACCCGGCTCGACCCGTCCTGGGACCGCTGGTGGCGGGCCCCGGCCACGACACCGGCCCTCGTCGTCAAGGAGAACCGATGACCGCCTCACCCGTACTACGCCGCTACGCCGCCGGGGTGGACGCGGCCCACGCCGAGCTGACGCGGCTCGACCAGCTCAGCGGGGACGGCGACTTCGGTGACAACCTGCGCTCCGGGTTGCGCCGCGTCATCGACGAGCTCGATCGGGCCGGTACGGCGGGCCATGGGTTCGACGTGGCGGGACGGGTGTTCCTCGACGACGTCGGGGGCACCAGCGGGCCGCTGTTCGGCCTGCTGTTCACCGAACTGGGCCAGGCTCTCGACGGCTCGGCCACCGAGGCCACCGATGCGTCGGGCGCCGGGTCGGACGTGGCTGGGGCGGTTCGTGACGTGCGGCGGTGGGCCGTGGGCGCGTCCGCCGGGCTGGCTGCGATCCAGCGGGTGGGCGAGGCCGAGGTGGGCGACTGCACCCTGGTCGACGCACTCGTGCCCGCCGTCGCGGCGCTGGAGGACGACGGCGCCGGAGCGTTCGCCCGCGCCGCCGAGGCGGCCGCCGACGGCGCGCGGAGCACGGCCGAGCTGCGAGCGCGGCTCGGGCGGGCCAGCTACGTGGGCGACCGGGCCAAGGGTGTCGCGGATCCGGGAGCGGTCGGGGTGGCGCTGCTGTTCTGGGCTCTGGCCGAGGTCGAGGAGCCCGGCTCGGGAGTCACCCTGCCGTATTGAGGTCAGCCCCGGCCATGCCGAGGTCAGCCCCGGGACGCACCGAGGGTCAGCGCCTGGCCGCACCGAGGTCAGTGCCCGGCCGTACAGGCGTATCAGTCGGGCGTCTCGGGTGGTCGGCGCGGGTCAGGTCGTTACGGGACGCGCCCGACGCCGCCCAGGACGCCGCCCTTCTCCAGGCCGGGCGGGATGAACTGCTCGTCGTTGCGCCAGTCCTGCGCGGGTACGACGCCCGGTTCGAGCAGTTCGAGGCCGTCGAAGTAGCCGCGCACGGTCTCGCGGTCGCGCCAGATCATCGCGCCCGAGCTGGACTGCCGGTAGACGTCCTGGGCCTCGGCGAGCCTTTCCGGGATGCCCTCGTTCTCCTCGATGTACCCGTGCGAGATGATCAGGTAGCTGCCGGAGACCAGCGGCTCGCGCAGGGTCTGGACGATGCGGGCCACCTCCTCGTCGTCGGCCAGGAAGTGGAACACCGCGACGACGAGCACGGCGACCGGCTGGCTGAAGTCGAGGTGCGCGGCGGCGGCCTCAAGGATGGCCTTCGGGTCGCGCGTGTCGCCATCGACGATCACCGTGTCGGGGTTGTCGGCGAGCAGGGCACGGGCGTGCACCAGGACGATCGGGTCGTTGTCCGTGTAGACGACCTTGGCGTCCGGGATGATGCGGTGCGCGACCTGGTGCACGTTGTTCTGGGTGGGCAGGCCGGTGCCGATGTCGAGGAACTGCCGTACGCCCGACTTGGCGGCTTCCTCCACGGCCCGGATGAGGAACCCGCGGTTGGCCCGGGCGATCTCGCGGATGTCCGAGCCGGTCTCCAGACTGATCCGGACGATGTGCTCGGCCGCCTCGCGATCGGCGGAGAAGTTGTCCTTCCCGCCCAGGAAGTAGTCGTACATCCGAGCGACGCTGGGGACGGTCGGGTCGACCTTCCCGGCGGGCTGCTCATCCTCGGGCACGACTACCCCCTTCATCACGTATGCCCGCATCCTACGGCGAATAGGGATATCTGTGGCGGTGTGTCAGTCCGGCGCCCAGTACTTCACGAGGAACCTCTCCAGCCGATGCACCACCGGGGTCCAGGTGCGGGTCAGGGTGTAACGGCTGACGCGGTGGCCCTTGTAAGTGAGCGTGTACTTGAGGAAGTCGGCTCCCTGCGGCTGGGCCTCGGAGTGGCCGAGGCGTAGCTTCTTCAGCTCGCCGTGCAGTTTGCGCTTCTCGCCGCTGGTGAGGCACTTGTCGACGGTCGGGCCCGTACGACGGCTCAGTCGTACGCAGCCGTTGGTGTAGACGATCACCCGGTTGTCGAAGCCCGCGAAGCCGCCCTGCTCGCGCAGCTCGACCAGCACCTTCTTGGCCACAGGCGTGGCCAGCGCGGCGGTTGTCATGGTGGCGCTCAGGAGGGTGCTCACCATCAGGGCGAGCGCGATCCGCCAGATTCTCATACCTATAGGACGTCCGGGAGCGGCGAAACGGCTCACGATCATCGGAGAGCTACGACCAGGACGCCATCTGGGCCGTCGCGGCTCCCTGGGCGCCATGACTTACAGCAGGTGGCTGGTCAGCTCGTACAGGCGGCGTGCGTCACCCAGGTCCAGGGTCGGCAAGCCCGGATCGACGGGCTTGCGGCGGTCGTAGGCGAGGAGTCCCCGGCCGGACGGGTCGTCCATCAGCTCGATGATCGGCTGGATGCTCTTCCCGACCGGCTGGGCGAAGACCTTGGCCAGGACCTGGACGATCGTCTTCGCGGGCTGCTTCAGCGAGCTGGTGCCGCTGTCGGTGAAGCCGGGGTGGTGCAGGACGTACCGTGTCCGGCCGCCCCGGTGCACGTCCGCGTAGGCGACGCCGAGCAGGTCGGTCGCGCGGCCGCCCTGGAGCATGGCCGCCATGCTGCCGAATCCCCGCTTCAGCGACAGGTCGTCCCAGTGGATCCGGCCCTTGGTCATCCCGACGCCGCAGATGTTCACGATGACCGGGTTGTCGCCCTTCTCCAGTAGCTCGGTCAGGCCGTGGCCGAGGAGGAAACGGCTGACGTAGTACAGCGCGAACGTGCCCTCGAAGCCGTCGGGGGTTTCCACCCGCTGGGAGAAGTGCCGGAGAGCGGTGTTGACCAGGCCGTCGAGCGAGTCGTGCGTCGCCTTGACCGTCTCGATCACGCGCCGGTTCTCGGCCACGGAGGTCAGGTCGGCCTGGATGAACGCGGCCCGGTCCCGGGCGCCGAGCCGCCCGGCCTCGTCGAGGACCTGCCGCCCCCTCTCCGGATCGCTCCCCACGATCGTCACCTGGTCACCTTGCCCGAGGTAGTGCAGGGCCAGCCCCCGCCCCATCCCGAACGTGCCCCCCGCCACCACAAATTTCCTCATTTATCCTCCTCAAGTCATCGAACGGTGACTTGAGTGGACAGTAGCCGCGCGCTGCCTACAATGTCAACGGTCGATGACTCAGGAGGGGCGGCGTGACCGAGACGCGTAAGAGGGACCGGGAGGCCACCAGGGCGAAGCTGCTGGAGGTCGCCAGGCTGCGGTTCGCCCGCGAGGGGTACGACGGGACGAGCGTGCGCGACATAGCCCGCGACTCGGGCGTGGATCCTACGCTGATCTTCCGCTACTTCGGCTCCAAAAAGCGGCTCTTCGACGAGGCCACGGCCACCGGCGAGGTGCCCGCCGACCTGCTCGACGGGCCGCCGGAGGAGCTGGTCGCCCGGATGCTGCGCTCGGTCGTCTTCCAGGACTGGTCGCGGTACGGCGGCGAACATCCCCTCGTCGCCATGCTGCGCTCGTCGGCGCACGAGGACACCAGGCAGCGCATCCGCGAGGAGGTGTGCGGCACCTACGTCCGGGCCCTGGAGGAGCTGGTCGACGGGCCGGACAAGGAGCTGCGGGCGGAGCTGCTCAGCGCCTGGCTGGTCGGCATCGGCATCCTGCGCTCCGTCGTCGCCACTCCGGCCCTGGCCACGGCCACGTCCGATGACGTCGCCCCCTACCTGGCGGCCGTGGCCACCAGCCTGCTGGGCCGCCCGATGTCGGGAGGCTGAGAGATCGGCGCGATAAGTGCGGCTTTTATGCCTGAATAAGGGCCATTCCGATACGATCAGCTACTTGTGGTGAATGCTCAATTTGATCAGTGCGTCGTGCCCCTGGAGGATCGCTGATGGCGAAGGTCGACCTTCACCGCCAGGCGCTCGAAGACTGCCAGTCGTCGGCGAACCGGCTGTCCAAGGAGTTCGCCGACCTCGCGGGCCAGTATCCGGCCAAGACCGCCGACTCCAAGCTCTTCGGTGACCTGACTGGCTCCGCCTCGCTGGCCGCCGTCCTCGACAAGATCGAGAAGGGCGTTTCAGGCGAGCTCGGGCAGGCCCAGCACAAGCTCCAGGGCGTCGAGCGGGCTCTGGAGAAGGTGGTCGACAACGTCCGTGCGGCCAACAAGTCCTCGGGCGCGGATCAGGGGTGAGTGTGGAGCTCGGCGATCTGCCCGGCGGCGACGTGCTGGCGCGCATCCTGGAGCGGGTCAGCGGCGATCCCGGCGCGGTCCGCGACGTCGCCAAGCGATGGCGCGGCGCGGGCGGCAAGACCGGCGAGTACGTCGGCCGGCTCGGCACTGCCGTCAAGGGCGTCAACACGGCCTGGCAGGGCGATTCCGCCGACGCCTTCGACAAGTACATGAGCCGCTACTCCACGGCCGGCGGCGCGCTCTACGACGCCATGACCGACAGCGCGACGGTCCTCGACAACGTCGCCCAAGCGCTGGAGACGTCCGCCTCGAAGGTACGCGGGATCTGCGGTGACGTCCTCGACAAGGCCAGCGCCTACAAGACCGCCCACCCCCACGCCACGCAGGCGGAGTTCGACAAGGCGCTCTCGTCGCACGTCTCCGACGCGGTCGAGGACGCGACGGTGCACCTCAACTCCGCCAACAAGGCCGTGAACCAGGCCGTGAAGACGATCGGCGGCCATTGGGACGATCGCGAGGCGACGTTCGCGGCCATCAAGGCGCCCGGCGACCAGACGTTCGTGCCCGCGCCGGGACACACCGTCCACTGGGACCGGACGCCGCTCCCCGACTGGCAGACGACGTCGCTGGCGAGTGCGGACGGCAGCGGCTCCAGCCCCGTCTCCGCGTCGAGCCCGGCCGGCGGGTCCCCGACGGCCGCGTCTTCCGGGGGCGGGGGTGGGGGCGGGACCGCTCAGGCCGTGCCGTACGTGCCGGGCGGCGGCACCGGCGCGGACATCGTCAACGCCACGCGGCAGCACCTCGGCAAGCCGTACGTCTGGGGCGCCAACGGCCCGAACGCCTTCGACTGCAGCGGGCTCGTCTACTACTCGCTGAACCAGGCGGGCATCAAGATCGGTGACACCACGGCGGCCGGATACCAGGCGAGCGGGCAGCCGATCTCGGGGCCGCCGCAGCCCGGTGACATCGTCTTCTTCGGCGCCCCGCCCGATCACGTGGGGGTCTACATAGGCGACGGCAAGATGATCCACGCGCCGCACCCGGGGGCGAACGTCAGGGTGGGAGAGGTGGCGGTCCAGCACGGGCCGATCACCTACCGGCGCTTCTCCTGATCCAGGTTTCTTGGGCCATTTTTAGCCTGACACACGCGAACCGGGGCCCGCACCTGCGGACCCCGGCTCGTCGAGATGATGCGTGGTGATCAGACCGGAACGATGTTCTCGGCCTGCGGGCCCTTCTGGCCCTGCGTGATGTCGAAGCTCACCTTCTGGCCTTCCTGCAGCTCGCGGAAGCCCTGGGCGGCGATGTTCGAGTAGTGGGCGAAGACGTCGGCGCCGCCGCCGTCCTGCTGGATGAAGCCGAAGCCCTTTTCCGAGTTGAACCACTTCACGGTGCCAGTCGCCATGTCGATCTCCCTTGATAGGCGCAGAGCTGGAACTCGCAGGTCACGAATCCCATGTCGCCGCAATGACCCATCCGGAAATGACCGGGTGAAAACAACACGCCTTCGGGGGGCAAACCCCGTCGGGCGCGCACAGAGTTCGTGGGTACCAAAACTGCAACAGCTGCCACGCTAGCACGTGGCCTCTCGTACTCCCTCATGAAAAATGGCAGATCTTGGGACCTGCCTGGTGGAACGGAAAATCACCGGCGCTTCCCCTGGCCGGGCCCCGTGTTTGGGTCAGGAGACAACTGCCGTTCCGCCTTGATCAGAACTCCACCCGCGCCGCGGGGAGCGTCTCGACCGCCGCTGTTCCGCCTTCGGTCGTCACCTCGCCATCGGGGCGACAGGATCGCCCGACAGTGAGCGCGGGCGGCCCCGGCTCCGCGGCCGCCTTATGTTAACCCGACATAGATAAATCAAAGCGGCATATCAGACGGCTCTAATGTTGCGTAGGCAGAGTTCAAGGCGTGCGGATGACCTCCGGGGCCGAATTCATCGGGGGTTCGGCCGGGTCATCCACGATTGGACGTTGATCTCAGTGCGCTTCATCAAGCCCCTCACCGTGACCGCTGCCGCCACCGCCCTCATCGCTCTGCCGTTCGCGGGCGGCGCCTTCGCCGACACCGCCAAGCCGCAGCCCACCACGACGATCACGCCGGGCCCGAGGACCACCCCGCCGACCGCACCGGTGAAGACCAGCCGCCCCACCCCCACGGCTGACACCCTCTACGTGCAGGAGACCAAGCGGCGGGACCGCACCTCCCTCGACGTGTCGGTCAACCCGACCCGCGTCAAGCAGGGTGCCTCCTACGGGGTGACCATCGTCGTCAAGGGCGCTTCGGCGGGCGGCGCGGCCACGATCACGAGCCCCGAGGGCAAGAGCTACCGCGTGTCCCTCGACCAGCGGAAGGTCACCAAGACCCTGACCGTGCCGGCCCACGCCAAGCCCGGCACCAAGACCGTGTCCGTCAAGGTCGGCAACCGGGTCGCCACCGCCACGTTCACCGTCGTGAGCAGCGGCGCCCACCGCGATGACCACCGCCACGAGGGCAAGTAGACCCTCGTCGCGGAATCAACCCGCGCCGCGGACCGGCCGTGTCCCCGTGACCGGTCCCGCGTGGGCGCCGCGCCGCCGTACCAGAACACCTGGTACGGCGGCGCGGCGCGGGATCATACGCCGAACGGCGGCGCGTACCTGATGGTGCCCGCCGGCAGCGGGCTCCCGTCCAGCGACATGGCCATCAGCGCCTCGTCCGGCACGTCGAAGGACACGCCGATGCCGTGCCCGGAGGCGATGGTGAAGCCGAACCGCGGATAGTACTCGGGATGCCCGAGCACGACCACGGCGCTCTCACCCCGCTCGCGGGCCGCCTGAAGTGCCGCCCGGGTCACTGCCGCACCCGCCCCCTGCCGCTGTACGGCCTGCGAAACGGCCACCGGCCCGAGGGCCAGCGCGGACGCCTGCCCGATGTGGCAGCGGGTGAGCAGGGCATAGGCGACGACTTCCCCCTCAGGGGAGACCCCCACCCAGGACAGACCGCGAATCCAGGCCGGATCGAGGCGCAGCGCCTCGACGAGGTCGGCTTCCAGTGGGGTGGGGAAGGCCGACAGGTTCACCGCGCGGATGGCAGCGGCGTCCCCGGGCGTCTCCGCCCGCGGTGTGATGGTCGACGGTGTGATGTTCAACGGAACCCTTCATCGGAACAGAGGGCTCCCGCGGAGAACGGCCGAGCTCAGCGGCGTTGACCGGCTCCCGGGCAGCCCGTAAGGACAGGGGAGGAGATGCCGCGCACAGCGGCCACCCAACGGGCGGTCATACGCTCCTCGCTCCCTTCCCTACTCACCGGCGCCTCAGCCGTCGTTCAACCGACGTTGATCAACATACCGCATGGGCCGTCCGACGACGAGGCGGCCCGCGCGGATTGTCAGGTTTCGTCGTCCTGTGGGGAGTCGTCCTGCAAGGAGCGGTGCAGGCGGCCGCTGGCGGCGTTCATGTGGCCGCGCATGGCCGTGACGGCCGCGGCCGGCGTGGACCGGTCGATGATCGCGGGGCCGCCGACCGGCTGCTGGACATGCTGTCCGGGCCCGGCGCCGACCTCGGGCGCTACGGCGTGGAGTTCAACTTCGGCGAGATCTACTCACGCCCCGGACTGGACCTCGAACAGCGGCAGATCGCCTCGATCGCCTCGCTGGTCAACATCGGTGGCGTTGAACCTCAGCTCACCGGGCACATCAACGCGGGGCTCAACGTGGGCCTCACGCCGGGAGAGATCGTCGAAGTGATCATCCACTGCGTTCAGTACGCGGGGTTCCCCAGGGCGATCAACGCGATCAACGTGGCGAAGAAGGTCTTCGAACAGAGGGGTGTGGCGTGAGATGCCGACCGTCGTACTGATCGGGACGCTCGACACCAAGGGCGACGAGTACGCCTGGCTGCGCAACCGGCTGGTGGAGCTGGGCAGCGACGTGCTCGTGGTCGACACGGGAGTGCGCGAGCCCGGCGTCAACCTGCTGCCCGACGTCTCCAACGAGCGGGTGGCCGACGCGGCCGGAGGTGACCTGCGGGCGCTCCAGGAGGGGGGCGACCGCGGGGCCGCCGTCACCGCGATGGGCGAGGGCGCGGCGGTGATCATGGCCGAGCTGCATGGCGCGGGCCGGGTCGACGCGGTGCTGGCCGTGGGCGGCAGCGGCGGGTCGTCGATCGCCGCGCGGGCGGTCCGCGACCTGCCCATCGGCCTGCCCAAGCTGATCGTGTCCACGATGGCGTCGGGTGATGTGTCGCCGTACGTCGGGGCCAGGGACGTCATGCTGATGTACAGCGTGGTCGACATCGCGGGCATCAACTGGGTCTCGCGGGCGATTCTCGGCAACGCGGCGGCCGCCGCGGCCGGCATGGCCAAGGCGCACCAGTTGGCCAGGGCGGTGCGGACCGCGCAGAGCGGGGATCGGCCGCTGATCGGTGCGTCGATGTTCGGCGTGACCACGCCCGCCGTGGACGCGGCGCGCGAGCGGCTGGACGAGCTCGGTTACGAGGTGCTGGTCTTCCACGCGACCGGTTCGGGCGGCCGGGCGCTGGAGGGGCTGGCGGCGAGCGGGCTGCTGGCCGGGGTGCTGGACCTGACCACCACCGAGCTGGCCGACGACCTGGTCGGCGGGGTCCTGTCAGCGGGTCCCGAGCGGCTGACGGCGGCGGGCGCGAACGGCGTGCCGCAGGTGGTCGCCCCCGGCGCCCTGGACATGGTCAACTTCGGCCCGCGCGACACCGTGCCCGCGCGGTTCGCGGATCGGCTGCTGTACGTGCACAACCCGACCGTCACGCTGATGCGCACCACGCCGGAGGAGATGGCCGAGCTGGGTGCTCGGATGGCCGCCAAGCTCAGCGCGGCGACCGGCCCGACGGAGCTGTTCATCCCGCAGCGGGGCGTGTCCGCCCTGGACGCGCCGGGCATGGACTTCCACGACCCCAAGGCCGACGAGGCCTGCTTCGAGGCGCTGGCCGTCTTCCCCGCGACCGAGCGGCTCGACCTGCACATCAACGATCCGGAGTTCGGCCGGACGATGGCCGAGCGGCTGCACAGCCTCATCTCGGGAGGGGATCCCTCGTGACCAGGCAGGAGGTGCTGGCCAGGCTCCGCCGGACCGTCGCGGAGGGGCGGCCGGTGATCGGCGCGGGCGCGGGCACGGGCCTGTCGGCCAAGTGCGCCGAGGCCGGCGGCGTCGATCTGATCATCATCTACAACTCCGGCCGCTACCGGATGGCCGGGCGCGGCTCACTGGCCGGGCTGCTGCCCTACGGCGACGCGAACCAGATCGTCGTCGAGATGGCGTCCGAGGTGCTGCCCGTCGTCGCCGACACCCCGGTCCTCGCGGGCGTCTGCGGCACCGACCCGTTCCGGGTCATGCCGCGCTTCCTCGACCAGCTCGCCGCGATGGGCTTCGCGGGCGTGCAGAACTTCCCCACCGTGGGTCTGTACGACGGGGTCTTCCGGCAGAACCTGGAAGAGACCGGCATGGGTTACGAGCTGGAAGTGGAGATGGTCCGGCTGGCCCACGAGCGCGACCTGGTCACCGCTCCTTACGTCTTCGACGAGGAGCAGGCCCGCGCCATGGCCGAGGCCGGCGCCGACGTGCTGGTCCCGCACGTCGGGCTGACCACCAAGGGCAGCATCGGGGCGGGCACCGCCCTGACCCTGGATGAGGCCGTGACCCGGGTGCAGGCCATGCGCGACGCCGCGGCGGCCGTGCGGCCCGACATCCTCGTGCTCTGCCACGGCGGCCCGATCGCCGAGCCCGAGGACGCCGCCTATGTCCTGTCGCGCACCCAGGGCGTGGTGGGCTTCTTCGGCGCCTCGTCCGTCGAGCGGCTGCCCACGGAGCGGGCCATCACCGACCAGGTACGAGCCTTCAAAGCACTGAACTTCTGAGGAGACGCCATGCACGTCAGTCCGGACACCGTGCCCACGATGGCCTTCGACTGGGGGTCCATCAAGTGGTTCGTCACCCCGTCGGCCATCGAGGGGGCGAGCAGCACACTGGGCGAGGTCATCATCAACCCCGGTCAGGGGCATGCCCGGCACAACCACCCGAACGCCGAGGAGATCATCTACGTCATCTCCGGCGAGGCGTCGCAGATGGTCGACGACGGTGAGCCGTTCCCGATCAAGGAGGGTGACACCGTGCACATCCCGGCGGGCGCCTACCACTCGACGTTCAACTCGACCTGGCGGCCGTTGCGCCTGATCGTCACGTACACGCCCGGTGGCGAGGAGAAGGCCCTGGAGGGCGCGCCCGACCTGCACCTGCACGAGCCCGGCAGCGTCGCGGAGTGGCGTCAGGCCTGAGGTGATGCCCCGCGGCCGGGCGGCCGGCCGCGGGGCATCGTTCTTCTCGGGCGGCCGCTACTTGGCGGCGAAGTCCTGGGTCCAGTAGATCTGGCCCCGGGAGTTCTTGGCCGCGCCGACGCCGATGAGGTTGTACTTGCAGTTCATGATGTTGGCCTTGTGGCCCGCGCTGTTCATCCAGCCGGTGACCACGGACGCCGGGGTCGGCTGGCCCATGGCGATGTTCTCGGCCCAGCCCGTTCCGCCGGTGAAGCCCGCCGCGCGGATGCGGTCCAGGAAGCTGCGGCCGTCCTGCGAGGTGTGGCTGAAGTAGTTCTTGGTCGCCATGTCGGAGGAGTGGCCGAAGGCGGCCGTGCGCAGTTGGGCGTCATGCTTGAGCGGCTGGCAGCCACCCTTGGCCCGCTCCGCGTTGGTCAGCCGTACGACCTCGTTCTCGTCGGCCGTTCCGACCGTGTTCGTCGACGGCGTGCCGGTGGCCGTGGGGGTGGACGTCGGCGACGACGTGGGAGACCCCGTGGGGGACGGTGTGCCCGTCGGGGTGGGCGTAGGCGTGGTCGGCGCGCAGGACGGCAGCCGGACCGGCCGGGACTTGCCGGTGTTGCCGCGGTAGTCGGTGACGAACGCGTAGTAGACACCGGGGGTGCACGGCAGCGCGACGGTGACCCGCGGGCTGACGCCCCTGCCCGACGCGCTCTTGACGGTCCGGTCGGGGCCGGGCACCGCGCGCTTGATGCGGACGCGGACCAGGGCGGTGCCTTCGCAGCCCTGCCGGGTGGCGGAAGCCTGGATCTTGCCGGCGGTGGTGACCTGCGGCTTGGCCACGGTCACGCGACATGCGGTTCGCGGCACCGTTGCGGCGTCGGCCGTGGCGATCGGCGCACCGAGGGCTGCCAGGCTCACGAAGCCAGCGAGTACCCCTAGGCGTCTACGCATATGGGTGTCCTCCGTATGGAGTGGACGGCGGGTGGGCGTTCCGCATTCTGTCGGTGCCAGGTGCCCTCTGTCATGAAATTTCGGACATCAATCTGTGATGTGGGTAAACCAAAGTGATCCCAGAGGCGTCGGGAACCCCTGCTGACACTGGCCTTTCCGGCCGGAATCCGGGTCCGGCATTTTTTTCACGGAAACGGCCGCGCGATCACGCTCGGTAACCGGACTGCTCTGTGCCGTGGCCTGCGTAACGGCTCGACAGGGCAGGATCGGGCCCCGGGGCGGATCAAGCTCGGGGGAGATGGCGGCGGTTCTCTCAGCCGCCTCGCCCCTGGTCACGGGGCCATTCGAGCGCCGGATGGCTATTTAGCGGCGCTTGACGTGGTAATCCGTATGGCTAACACTTGCTAGTGAAATAGGGGGCAGGTCACGTTCAGTGCGCCTCCTGTTTCTCCATGGGACGCCTTGCCGGACGGCTCCGCGCTCCTCGCATCCCCAAAGGAAGTCAGCATGGAGATCTGGATCAACCCCGACTGCTCCAAGTGCCACTCCGCGCTGCAACTCCTGGACACCGAGAACGCCGAATACACCATTCGCCGCTACCTCGATGATCCGCCCAATGAGCTCGAACTCCGCGAGGTGCTCACCAGGCTCCGCCTCGAGCCCTGGGACATCACCCGCTTCGGCGAGACCACGGCCGCCGACCTCGGCATCGCCGACTGGCCCCGCGACGCCGCGAACCGCAATCGCTGGATCAAGGCGCTGGCCAGCCACCCGATCCTCATCCAGCGCCCGATCATCACCGCCGGAGACGGCGCGGCCGTGGTCGGCCGTACGACGGAGGCCGTCCGCTCCGTGCTTTCCCGCTCCTCCTAGCGGCTCAGCCCGCGCCCCAGATCCGCTTGTCGGGATCCGGGGCGGGGAGTGCGGACAGCACGGTGGTCACGTTGTCCCAGTCGGCGACCTGGACCCGGTCGGCCATGAGCCGCAGGCGCTTGGGGATCGCGTGATGGGCGTCCTGAAGGACGTCGACGCCCTCGATGATCTGGCTGGTCACGGCCTCGTATCCCATGCCGCCGCCTTCACCTTTGAAGAACATCGTCCCTTCCTTGCCGCCGCCCCAGAAATTCCCGATGGCGTTCAGTTCCGCCGCCACCGCGTTGACGAATTCGCCGAGGTCGTGTTTCTCGGTGTCGAACCCGCCGGCGGCGGACCTGATATGGCCCGGATAGATCTCCATCGGCAGGCGCAGCCGCATTCCCGGACGTAGTGCGCCGGGATCGTCGAGGAGATCGCGGTTCGCCTGGTAAATGCCGCCCCAGAGGGCGCCATTCTCGAAGAGCTGCTCGGCGATGTCCCAGAGCGAATCGTACGGGCCGCCCTGAGGAGTGACGGTAACCGTTTCCGGCGGTTTCGGGTCAGGGTCAGGAGCCATGCGTCACCCGTGTCGTCGCTGCGCAGCGCTTTCACCCCGGCCACCACGCTCACATCTCCGACGGCGAAGAAAGCGCTGCCGATGCTGTATTCGGTGAGCTTGCTCAGCAGGATCCTGGCGATGTTGTGCTCGAGCAGTTTCGACAGCAGCCGCGGGTCCGCGAGCCGCGCCCAGGCGGCGGCGGCCTGGCGGGCCTTGGCCGGATCGCCGTCCGGGTAAGGGACGGCGAGCATCTTGAACACGAAGCCGGCGATGCCGACGACGGGGTTTTCATCGGCAGAAGCCGAACACCTCCGTCGTCACCAGGGTGATGGTGGAGGTGACACCCGGGCGCGCGCTCCCGTTGCGTACCGAGATGCCGGTCTGCTTCATCTGCGGGTTGAGGATGTTCTGCCGGTGGGAGGCGCTGCTCATCCACCAGCGCACCGCCGCCCGGGGCGTCGCGTACGCGGTGCCCCAGCCGGCGTAGACGTTCTCCAGCGCCTGCCACGTGCCCGAGGGGCAGTAGCCCGCCGCGCGTATCCTGCTGGCCACGGTGGACCCGGTGCTCGGGTTGACGTGCCAGTTGGCGCCGTCCACCCACCACTTCTGCTGGATGGCCGCCTTCACGTGAGCGTCGGCCGCGTTGTACAGACGCAGGGTGTCCTCCACCGGGGCGAGCCCGGCCTTCGTCCGCTCGGCGTTCACCAGGCAGCGGATGCTGGCGGAGGCGAACCCCTCGTTGAGCGTGACCGCGGCCTTGATCCGGCTGTCGGTCCAGTCCGGATACTGCTGCCGGTACCACTGGGGCGTCCTGACTGTGTCGTCCGCGCCGCCGCACGCGGCCGCCGCCGATCCCGCCGAGGCGGGTGCCGTGGCCGTGATCAGCAGGCCCAGCGACAGTAGTGACGACGCGGCCGCCGCGGCGGCGAGCCTCTGCATGCCCATGGTCGTTTCTCTCCTCATATCGGGACTTCTCGTCATCCCGACTGTGCGATCCGTGGGCGCGGACCGCATGAGTAAGCCGTACTCAGGGAAGCCAGCTCACCCGGCCGTGCAGGGCGGCGTAACCGGCGAAGGCGACGGCGTCGATGAGCGTGTGCGCGATGACGAGCGGCATGGCCCGGCCCCAGCGCTGGTACAGGCGGCCGAACACCAGCCCCATCACCACGTTGCCGACGAAGCCGCCGAACCCCTGGTAGAGGTGGTACGAGCCGCGCAGCAGCGCCGCCACCACCACCGAGCGCCAGGGCGCCCATCCCGCCTGCTCCAGCCGGCGCAGCAGGTAGCCGCTGACGAGCACCTCTTCGAGCACGCCGTTCTGCGCGGCGGCCAGCAGCAGGACCGGGATCCGCCACCACACCTCGGGCAGCCCGCCGGCCACGACGTTGAGGTTGATCCCGGCGGCGTACACGGCCAGGTAGAAGGCCAGCCCCGTCCCGCCGATCGCGGCCGCGAGCAGGGCGCCGCGCACCAGGTCGCGCCGTGGCTCACGGAGATCGACGCCGATGGACCGCATCGACTCGCCGGAACGGACCAGCAGGTAGGCGACGAGCCCGACCGGGGCCACGTTGATCGCGATGCCGACGAGCTGCAACGTCAGGTCCAGCCAGGGCCGTCCGGGAGCCAGTGATCCGACGAGTACGGCCTGCTGCCCCTTCAGTTCCCGGGGCGCCGTGAGCGCGCCGATCAGCCGGACGAGCGCCACGAGGGCGCTGGCCCCCAGCGAGACGGAGAACACCACGAGGATCTCGGCCCGGATCAGCCTCGGTCCGAGGGTCAGGGGCGGCACGGCGGGGGACTGCGTGGTCATGGCCGCAGAGTAGCCCGTAGCCGGTAAAAGGAGCCTCAGCGCGGGAAGAAGTCGGCGCTCTGCATGTACTCCATCGCCTTGACGAACACCGGGTCACCGAAGCGCGCCTCCAGCTCCTCGGGGCTGACCTCTTCGACGCGGGTGTGGATCCACCACAGGTTGCCGAGCGGGTCGCGCACGCGTCCCGCTCTGTCGCCCCAGGGCACGTGGGTGATCTCGGTCACCGAGGTGCCGCCCGCCGCGACGGCCCGCCGGTGCACGGCGTCGGCGTCGTCCACGTACAGGCGCAAGAACGCGGGCGTCGGCGGCCAGTCCGGCGGCGCGTCGAGCATCATCACCACCGCGTCGCCGATCCGGACCTCCGCGTGACCGATGTGCCCCTCCTCGTCGGTCGTCACCCGGCCGAGCTCCTCGGCGCCGAACGCCTCCTTGACGTACTCGATGAGCCGGGCCGTGTCGCGGCAGATGACGAACGGCGTCACGGTGGTGTAGCCCTCGGGGACAGCCATGATGCTCCTCCTTGTGATCGGTTGCTCCGCACGCTAGAGGCCATGTAGGTCGGTTCCTGTCCCACATGGGAGGGCATGCTGGATCCATGACGTCCGCACGGCTGCTCGACCTGCTGTCGCTGCTGCAGATCCCGCGCGAATGGCCGGGCGGTGAGCTGGCCGAGCGGCTCGGCGTCAGCCGCCGCACGATCCGCCGCGACATCGACCGGCTCCGTGACCTCGGCTACCCGGTGGCCGCCACGATGGGCGCCGACGGCGGATATCGGCTGGTCGCGGGTACGGCCATGCCGCCGCTGCTGCTGGACGACGAGGAGACCGTGGCCATCGCGGTCGGACTGACCACGGCCGCCAGAAACCCGGTGCGCGGCATCGCGGAGGCGTCGGTGCGCGCGCTGGCCAAGCTGGAGCAGGTGCTGCCCGCCCGGCTGAGATACCGGGTGAGCTCGCTCAACTCCGCGACCGTGCCCATGCCGTCCGCCGACGGCCCCGACCTCGACCCGGAGCACCTGACCACGCTGGCCGCGGCGATCGCCAACCGCGAGCGGGTGCGGTTCGGCTACCGGTCCGCCGACGGGGCCGACGGCCCGCGGCTCGTCGACCCGCACCGGCTCGTTCCCGCCGGTCGCCGCTGGTATCTCCTGGGCTACGACAACGACCGAGACGACTGGCGCATCTTCCGCATCGACCGCGTCTCCCGCCTGACGGCGACAGGCGCCCGCGTCACGCCACGCGATCTGCCCGCCAAGGACGCGGCGGCATACGTCGCCGACCG
The DNA here is from genome assembly GCF_018603905.1 of Nonomuraea sp. NEAU-A123. GTDB lineage: Bacteria > Actinomycetota > Actinomycetes > Streptosporangiales > Streptosporangiaceae > Nonomuraea. Next base: position 245,294 of record NZ_JAHFZZ010000016.1, on the reverse strand, counting down.
GCTCTACTCGCTGCTCCCCACCTACGAGGCGGTGGTCACCCTGCACGCCCCGGTGGCGGAGGTGGCCCCGCGGCTGGGCGCCGGGGTGGGGGAGCTCACGCCGATCGACGAAGGAACTTGCCGGCTGCGCTGCCACGCCGACACCCTGGAGTGGCTGGCCTTCCGGCTGACGTTGCTGGCTTGTGACTTCGACGTGCACAAGCCCGCCGAGCTGACCAGCCATCTGCGCGAGGTAGCCTCACGTCTAGCCCGCGCCGCAGGTCCCGGGCCACTTCAACTGTGAAGCTTGTGTTACGTCTACGTTATCCCCTCCGCTTGACACCGGAAATGTTAGCGATAACACTCGCGGGATCGGCTGTCTCCCGCACGCGCGGGCAGCCCCCCATTTCCGCAAGGAGAAATATGAGATTTCCACGATTCGCGGCCGTGGTCTCCGTCCTGGCGCTAGCCACGGTCGCGACCGCATGTGGCTCGACCGAGAAGACGGTTGACCAGCAGGCCGCCTCCAGCGCCTCCGCAGGCAACGCCGGCGCGCTGGTGGGCGTCACCATGCCGACCAAGTCATCGGAGCGCTGGATCCACGACGGCGACAACGTCAAGGCCGGGCTGGAGAAGCTCGGGTACAAGGTGGACCTGCAGTACGCGGAGAACGACATCCCGACCCAGGTCAACCAGATCGAGAACCAGATCACCAAGGGCGCCAAGCTCCTGATCATCGCCTCGATCGACGGCACGGCCATCACCACGCAGCTCCAAGAGGCCGCTGACAAGAAGATCCCGGTCGTCGCCTACGACCGGCTGATCCGCAACAGCCCGAACGTCGACTACTACGCCACGTTCGACAACTTCAAGGTCGGCGTGCAGCAGGCCACGTCGCTGCTGGTCGGGCTGAAGCTGCTGAACGCCGACGGCTCCGCGGGCAGTGCCAAGGGCCCGTTCAACGTCGAGCTGTTCGCCGGTTCGCCCGACGACAACAACGCGACGTTCTTCTTCAACGGCGCGATGTCGGTGCTCAAGCCGTTCATCGACAAGGGCACGCTCGCCGTCAAGAGCGGCCAGACGGACTTCAAGACGGTCGCCATCCTGCGCTGGGACCCGGCCACCGCGCAGAAGCGCATGGAAGACCTGCTGACCAAGACCTACAGCGGCGGCACCAAGGTCGACGGCGTCCTGTCGCCCTACGACGGCCTGTCGATCGGCATCCTGTCGGCGCTCAAGAGCAACGGCTACGGGACCTCCGGCCAGCCGTACCCGATCGTGACCGGCCAGGACGCCGAGCTGGCGTCGGTGAAGTCGATCATCGCGGGTGAGCAGTACTCCACCATCTACAAGGACACCCGGCAGCTCGCCGAGGTGACGGTCAAGATCGCCGACACCGTCCTCAAGGGTGGCAAGCCCGAGGTCAACAACACCAAGGACTACGACAACGGCAACAAGGTCGTGCCGTCGTACCTGCTCCAGCCGCTGATCGTCGACAAGACGAACTACGAGAAGGAACTCGTCACCACCGGCTACTACTCCAAGTCCCAGCTGGGCTGACGTCATGACTGATGACATCCTGCGGATGCGCGGGATCACCAAGACCTTCCCCGGAGTCAAGGCGCTGCAAGACGTCAACCTGTCCGTACGACAGGGCGAGATCCACGCGATCTGCGGCGAGAACGGTGCCGGCAAGTCCACGCTCATGAAGGTGCTGTCGGGCGTCTACGCGCACGGCTCCTACGAGGGCGAGATCTTGTTCGAGGGAGAGCCGTGCCGGTTCGCCGACATCCGTGACAGCGAGCACCGCGGGATCGTCATCATCCACCAGGAGCTGGCCCTGTGCCAGCAACTGTCGATCGCCGAGAACATCTTCCTCGGCAACGAGCAGGCCACCCGTGGCCTGATCGACTGGAACCGGACCAACCACGAGGCGGCCGAGCTGCTGAACCGGGTCGGGCTGCGGGAGAACCCGGTGACGCTCATCTCCGACATCGGGGTGGGCAAGCAGCAGCTCGTGGAGATCGCCAAGGCGCTGTCCAAGCGGGTGCGCCTGCTCATCCTCGACGAGCCGACGGCCGCGCTCAACGACGAGGACTCGGCGCACCTGCTCGACCTGCTGCGCGGCCTGCGTGACGAGGGCATCACCTGTGTGATCATCTCGCACAAGCTCAACGAGGTCATCGACATCGCCGACTCGATCACCATCCTGCGCGACGGCCGGACGATCGAGCGGCTCGACATGGTCGACGACCACGTCACGGAGGGCCGCATCATCTCCGGCATGGTCGGCCGCGACCTGGAGAACCGCTTCCCGCCGCACGAGCCGAACATCGGCGAGGAGGTGCTGCGCATCGAGGACTGGACGGTGCACAGCCCGGCCCATCGCGGCCGGGTCGTGGTCTCCAACGCCAACCTCACCCTGCGCAAGGGCGAGATCGTCGGCCTCGCGGGGCTCATGGGGGCCGGGCGTACCGAGCTGGCCATGAGCGTCTTCGGCCGCGTCTACGGCACCGACATCTCCGGTCGCATCTACAAAGAGGGCCGGCAGATAGAGATCCGGTCGGTGCAGGACGCGATCCGCCACGGCATCGCGTACGCCACCGAGGACCGCAAGAAGTACGGCCTCAACCTGATCGAGGACATCAAGCGGAACGTCTCCGCCGCCGCGCTGCCGAAGCTGGCCCGCCGCGGCTGGGTCAACGACAACGAGGAATACCGGGTCGCCGACGAGTTCCGCGAGAGCATGAACATCAAGGCGCCCAGCGTGCTGAGCGTCACCGGCAAGCTCAGCGGTGGCAACCAGCAGAAGGTCGTCCTGTCGAAGTGGATCTTCACGGACCCCGACGTCCTCATCCTTGACGAGCCGACCCGGGGCATCGACGTCGGGGCCAAGTACGAGATCTACTCGATCATCAACCGGCTCGCCGACGAGGGCAAGGCCATCCTGGTCATCTCTTCGGAGCTGCCGGAACTCCTGGGCCTGTGCGACCGGATCTACGCGTTGTCGGCCGGCCGGATCACCGGCGAGGTCCCGCGCGAGGAGGCCACGCAGGAGGGCCTCATGCAGTACATGACGAAAGGACTGGACGAGATCCGATGAGCAGCACCTCATCCACCGACGCCGGGCTGGCGCCCGCCGGCCAGGAACCGCCCCCGCCACGGGGACAGGGCAGGTCGTCGTGGCTGTCGTTCAACGTACGGCAGAGCGGCATCTATGTCGCGTTCGCGCTGATCGTCGTGCTGTTCGCGTTCCTCACCAAGGGGGCGCTGCTCCAGCCGCAGAACATCTCCAACATCATCGTCCAGAACTCCTACATCCTGATCCTGGCCATCGGGATGATCCTGATCATCATCGCCGGGCACATCGACCTGTCCGTGGGGTCGGTCGTGGCCGTCACCGGGGCCATCGCCGCCGTGCTCATGGTGAACTACGGCGTGCCGTGGCCGCTGGCGCTGGTCATCACGCTGATCGCGGGCGCGCTCATCGGCGCGTGGCAGGGGTTCTGGATCGCCTACTACGGCATCCCGGCGTTCATCGTGACGCTGGCCGGCATGCTGCTGTTCCGCGCGCTCACGCTGACCGTGCTGGGCAACCAGGGCATCGGCCCGTTCCCTGACGCCGTCCGTACGCTGTCCAACGGCTTCACCGACAGCTATCTCGGCAACATCGGGCTCGGCCCGCTGGGCGGCGCCGATCTGTTCAGCCTGCTGCTCGGCCTGGTGGCGGTGGCCGGTATGGCCGCCACCCAGTGGCGGAGCCGGATGGCGCGGCTGGGCTACCGCCAGAGCGTCGACCCGCTGCCGATCTTCCTGCTGCGCATCGCCGCGGCCGCCGCGGTCATCCTCGCGGTGGTGGTGCAGTTGGCCAGGTTCAAGAACCTGCCCTGGGTGCTGGTCCTGCTCGCGCTGCTGGTGCTGGCCTACTCACTGGTGACCAACCGGGCCGTGTTCGGCCGGCGGATCTACGCCATCGGCGGCAACCTGCAGGCGGCGCTGCTGTCCGGCATCAAGGTCAAGTCGGTCGTCTTCTGGATCTTCGTGAACATGGGCGTCCTGTCCGCGCTCGCCGGGGTCATCTTCGCCGGGCGGCTCAACCAGGCCGGGCCCACGGCGGGCAACTCCTTCGAGCTGGACGCGATCGCCGCTGCGTTCATCGGCGGTGCGGCCGTACAGGGCGGCGTCGGCAAGGTGGTCGGGGCGGTCACCGGCGGTCTGATCATGGGCGTCATCAACAACGGCATGTCGCTGATCGGCGCGCCGAGCGAGCGGGTCATGTTCGTCAAGGGCGCCGTCCTGCTCGCCGCTGTGGCCTTCGACGTGTGGACCAAGCGCCGCGCGGCCACCAGCGCCCGCTGATCGGGCGGGCGGCGCTCGCTGATCGGCTCGGCCGACGGCGAGGCGGGCCGCGCGGTCAGCCGGCCGGTGAAGTGACGGTCAGTTCGTCCAGGACGGTGTCGGCCAGCACCCTGGCGCTCGGCGCGTAGTCGCGGGCCAGGGTGCGGAACACCTGCTCGGCCCGGATCGCCGGCCAGTCCGCCGGCAGGTGTTCGGCCGGCAGGTGCGGGTCCTGGCGGACCAGCTGCAGCCAGTCGGTGTGCAGGAGAAGCTGCCGGGCCAGGTCGTCGGCCGCCGAGGGGAGCGGGTTCGGGGTGTCCCAGCGGTCGAGGAACGCCCGGTAGCGCGCGGCGATCCGCTCGGTGCTGAACGCCTTCCGCACCAGGTCGGCCGACTCGGTCGGCTTGAACGCCCGGGCCGTCATCACGGTGACGTGATCGCCGAGTTCGAGCGGGGCGAGGATGCCCGCGACGTCCTTGACGCCCGGCGCGATCCACAGCCCGCTCTGCAGCAGGCCGAACCCGGCCCAGACGAGCTGCGAGCGGAGGTCGTGCCGGGTGCTGCGCAGGCCGTCGGGGATCGAGAAGCCCACCAGGGTCCAGGCGCCGTCCCAGTCGCGGTTGACCGCGCCGGTCTCCCAGACCCGGCGGCGCCCGTCGTCGAGCACCTCCACCGCGTGCTCGGTGAGCCCGAAGTACATCCTGCGCCCCTGACGGTGCCGGGCCAGCAGACCCCGCTTGACCATGCGGGTGAGCGTGGAGCGCACCGCCTCCTCGGTGACGCCGAGCCGGGCGAAGACGTCGATGACGCTGCCCGAATAGACGGCGGTGCCGCGCCCCAGCACGTAGACGCCGAGAAAGCTGAACATCAGGGACTGCGGACGGGCCGTCAGAGCGTCTCCATCGCCGAGCATCACAGCACAGAGGGTAGACGGATCCGTCACGGTCGGCAAAACTCTGACTCAGGTTGAGAAACTGCCTCATGTGAATGGGGTAGGTATCGGACTGACCGATGCGAGAGGCCGTACGCCCATGGAGAACGCGGGAGTGGGAGGGTGGCCGGCTCGCCGGGCCCAGATGACGCCGGACCGTGCGGCGTTCGTCTTCGACGGCCGGGCGGTCACCTACGCCGAGGTGCACACGCGGACGACGAAGCTGGCCGCGTGCCTGCGTGCGGCCGGGGTGGGAGCCGGAGACCGGGTCGCCTACCTCGGCCCGAACCACACCGCTCTCGCCGAGACCATGTTCGCCACGCACCTGCTCGGCGGGATCTTCGTGCCGCTGAACTTCCGGCTGACCGCGCCCGAGATCGGCTACATGCTGGACGACTGCGGCCCGGCCGTCCTGATCTACGCGCCCGAGTGCGCCGAGGTGGTCCGGGCTCTCACCGGCACCTCCGCCCTGCTCGTGCCGCTGGAGCCGGACTACGAGAGCTGGCTGGCCGAGGGTGATTCCGGGCCGATCGACGTACGGGTCGGGCTGGCCGACCCCGCGCTCATCCTCTACACCTCCGGCACCACCGGGCGGCCCAAAGGCGCCCTGCTCAGCCATGGCAACCTGGTGTGGAACACCTTCAACATGCTGATCGGCGTCGACGTGGCGAGCGACGAGATGACGCTGATCAGCGCGCCGCTCTTCCACGTCGCGGCGCTGAACCAGACGCTGCTGCCGACGTTCGCCAAGGGCGGCTGCTCGGTGATCATGCCGTCCTGGGACGTGGACGGCTGCTACGACCTCATCGAGAAGCACCGCATCACCTGGATGTTCGGCGTCACCACGATGTTCGCCGCGTTCGCCCGGTCGCCGAGGTGGGCCACGGCCGACCTGTCGTCGCTGCGCAACCTGATGTCGGGCGGCGCGCCGATCCCGGCCGCGCTCATCCGCACCTACCAGGAACGGGGCCTGGTGTTCTGCCAGGGCTACGGGCTCACCGAGACGGCGCCGGGCGCGACCTTCCTGGAGGCCGGGCAGAGCGTGCGCAAGGTGGGCTCGGCCGGGGTCCCCGTGTTCTTCACCAACGTACGCGTGGTCCGGCCCGACCTCTCCGGCACGGCCGTCGGCGAGCCGGGCGAGGTGCTGGTCCAGGGGCCGAACGTGACCCCCGGCTACTGGCGGAATCCCGAGGCGACCGCCGCGGCGTTCGTGGCGGGGCGCTGGCTCCGTACGGGCGACATCGGCGCGTTCGACGGCGAGGGGCACCTGTACCTCGTGGACCGGGTCAAGGACATGTACATCTCGGGCGGCGAGAACGTCTATCCGGCGGAGGTCGAAGGCGTGCTCTTCGAGCACCCGGCCGTGGCGGAGGCCGCCGTCGTGGGGGTGCCGGACGCCACCTGGGGCGAGGTCGGGCGGGCGTTCGTGGTCTGCCGGGCGGCCGTCACCGGCGAGGAGCTGCGGGAGTTCCTCGCCGGGCGGCTGGCCAGGTACAAGATCCCGCGCTACTTCGACCTGGTGGACGGCCTGCCCCGGACCGGTTCGGGCAAGCTCCAGAAGGCCGAGCTGCGGGGCCGCCCGCTCAACCGGTCAGGCTGAGGAATGTCATTGCGGGGCGGATGTCACACCTGGCATGCCCACCCGGCTCTATGGGGGTGATCGCACATAGATAGCTCCCAATGAAAGGCCGTGCAATGTTCCTCGTAACCGGAGCCACGGGCATCGTCGGACGCCCCCTCATTGAACTGCTCGTCAGCCAGGGCGCCAAGGTCCGCGCGGTCACCCGTGATCCGCAGGCGGCCGGCCTGCCCGACGGGGTCGAAGTCGTGGCGGCCGACCCGGCACGGCCCAGCACGCTGGCCGCCTGCCTGGAAGGCGTCACCGGTCTTTTCCTCAACCCGCGCGCCGCGGGACTCGCCGCCCCCGAACTACTGGCACTCGCCAAGGACCACGGGGTGACCCGGGTGGCGGTGCTGTCCGCGGTCAACGTCGACGAAGACCTCGATCACCAGCCGTCCCGGTTCAACGGGGACAGGAACAAGGAGGTCGAGGCCGCCGCCGTCGCCAGTGGCTTGGAATGGGTGAGCCTGCGGGCCAGTGCCTTCGCGATCAACACTCTCCTGGCGTGGGGCGGTCAGATCCGCGCCGGTGACGTCGTCCGGGGGCCGTACGCGAACTTCTCCGAAGCGCCCATCCACGAGCGGGATCTGGCCGAGGTCGGCGTCCGCGCGCTGCTGTCCGATGACCTGGTGGGCAGGAAGCTCGAGCTGACCGGACCGCAGTCCCTGACCCACGAGGAACTGGTCGCCACCATCGGTGAGGTGCTCGGCAGGCCGCTGCGGTTCCAGGAGGTGCCGCCGGAGGCCGTCAGGCAGGGCATGGTCGGGATGGGGATGAACGAGGCGTTCGTGGTGGCCCTGCTCGCCAGGTATGCCCGTGGCGCCGGCCAGCCCGCACCCGTCACCGACGAGGTGGACAAGGCCCTCGGCCGTCCCGCGCGCACCTGGGCGGAATGGGTCACCGACCACGCCGCCGCCTTCCGCGACTGACACCCTTCGAAGGAGTACGTCACGGCCGTGGTGGCCGTGTTCGCGGGAGCGTCGTCCTGCTGGCGCGGGTCTGGTCACGCGCCAGGTCGTAAAAGCCGGACCACCATGGACAGGCAGTTAGCTAATTGCCACAATGCCTTCGTGGTGGATGTGGATCTGGTCAAAGCGCTGGCCAACGACAAGCGGCTGCTGATCCTCGAATGGCTGCGTGAGCCGGAGCGGCACTTTCCGCCGCAGCGTGACGGTGACCTGGTCAGTGACGGGGTCTGCTCGCTGTTCATCGCGGAGAAGCTCGGTGTGAGCCAGCCGACCTGCGGCGGGCATCTGAAGGTGCTCAGCGCGGCGGGGCTGGTGCGCGGCAAGAAGATCAAACAGTGGGTGTTCTACCAGCGGGACGAGGGGCGCATCGCGGCGGCCAAGGAGGCGCTGGGCGGCGACTGGTGAGGCGCTTGGACAGGGGGCAGGGAGCACGGGCCCTTGGCCCATGCTCCCTTTTGCATGCGGCACTCCGTTACGGGCACGGCACGATCTGGTCGGCGGGACCGCCGATCTGGGTCCAGTTGGTGCCGACTCCGGTCCACTTGTAGACGGCGTTGCGATTGGGTGACAGGCCGTAGATGGCGTTGTTGCTGACCGCCCAGCTATAACCGGGGCCGCCTATGTGCTGCCAGTTGAAGGGCGAGTTGAGGTAGGCCCAGATGCTGCTGCCGTTGGGCGAGGTGGCGAATACCCCGAAGCCTCCCCCGTACAGCCAGTTGGCCGGGCCGCCGATCTGGGTCCAGTTGGTGCCGACTCCGGTCCATCTGTAGACGGCGTTGCGGTTGGGTGAGAGGCCGTAGATGGCCTGGTTGGTGACCGCCCACGTAGCGCCGGGGCCGCCTATGTGTTGCCAGTTGAAGGGCGAGTTGAGGTAGGCACGGATGCTGCTGCCGTTGGGCGAGGTGGCGAATACCCCGAAGCCTCCCCCGTACAGCCAGTTGGCCGGGCCGCCGATCTGGGTCCAGTTGGTGCCGACTCCGGTCCATCTATAGATGGCGCTGCGGTTGGGTGAGAGGCCGTAGATGGCCTGGTTGGTGACCGCCCACGTAGCGCCGGGGCCGCCTATGTGTTGCCAGTTGAAGGGCGAGAGGTAGCGGTGGATGCTGCTGCCGTTGGGCGACGTGGCGAACAGGCCGATGCCTCCGCCGTACAGCGTCCCAGCCGGGCCGCCGATCTGGGTCCAGCTGGTGCCGTAGCCGTTGTAACGCCACACGGACGTGCCGCCTGGAGCCAGCGCGCAGATGGTGTTGGTGACGGCGGCGGCCGGCGTCGCCACCAGTCCCACCATGGCCATGACCAAGGCAAAGAGCCCGGCAAATGTCCGGATAGTGCGTGTCTTGCCCGAAGCTGGACCGGGGTTGAATGTCACGCTCATGCTGATCCTTCCTGGTTGGAAACTCCGTCAGGTTGGCATCACGGGCTGTAACGGGGCTCCAACCAGGCTGGAACGCGTTATGACACCGATGACGTAGCGCGAGAAGGCCGACGGGGTTGGTGCTGGAGAGGGGATCGGAATGCGGGTGAGGCTGCTGGGGCCGGTCGATGTGCTGATCGACGACATCCCGCGACCGGTGCGGGGACTTCGCCGCACGGCCGTGCTCGCCGCGCTGGCGCTCCGGCCCGGCGCGGTGGTCAGTGTCGACCGGCTGGTCGAGGCGGTCTGGGGTACGGCCGCACCGGCCTCGGCCGCCACAACGGTGCAGTCCCATGTCTCGTACCTACGCGGCGTGCTGAACCGCCGGGAGGCGATCACGGCCCGCAGGCCCGGCTATCTGCTGGACCTCGACGAGCGAGAGCCCACGGACGTCCAGGCCGCCGAGCGCCTCATCCGGCAGGGGATGGAGTCTGCCGCGGCGGACGCGCGGGCTAGCCGGCTGCAGGCCGCGGTGGCGTTGTGGCGGGGGGCGCCGCTGGCGGAACTGACCGGGCTGGCCTGGTTCGACGAGCAGGCCCAGCGGCTGGAGCAACTGCTGTTGCAGGCACGGCACGCGCTCATCGACGCCCGGATGGCTCTCGGACAGCATCTCCAGCTCGTCCCCGAGCTGTCAGATCTGAGCAGGCAGCACCCGCTGCACGAACAGGTTCACGCGCAGCTGATGCTCGCGCTGTACCGGGCCGGCCGGCAGTGCGAGGCTCTGGCCGTGTACCAACGGCTGCGCCGTACCCTGGCGGACGAGCTGGGCATCGATCCCAGTCAGCCGCTGCGGGAGCTGGAGATCGCTGTGCTGAGACAGGATCCGGCCCTGGACCTGCCTTCTTCGCCGTCGCCCGCCTACTTGACGCGAAGCCCCCCCACGGCTGCCAACCGCTCCGGTCGTCCTGGTGATCTCGGGCACGGCTGGGGTCGGAAAATCCGCCGGTGCCCCCGTGGACGCGGCCAGGGTCATCCGCACCCTTCGTGACGCGAGCGGATCTCGTCCGGTATAGGGGCTCAGGTTCGGTCTCCCCGGTCGGACAGCGGAATGGTCTCAGACTCGGTACGCGTGCGCAGACGGAAGGCGCGCCGGTAGGCGGCGGGGGTGGTGCGCAGGACGTCGTGGAAGCGGCGGCGGAGGTTCGTGGCCGAGGAGAGGCCCACCCGGGCGGCGATCGCGTCCACGGACAGGTCCGTCTCCTCCAGCAGCGCTCGCGCCCCGGCGATTCGCTGCGCGAGCACCCACTGACCGGGACTGGTGCCGAGCTGGGCGGCGAACATCCGGGCCAGCGTCCGGGCCGACACACCGGCGTGGGCGGCCAGGTCGTCGACGGTCAGCGGTTCGCCGAGCCGCTCCGCGGCCCAGCCCAGCAAGGGGGCGAGGGAGTCGGACACCCGGGCCCGCGATGGCGCGATGGCGTACTGGAGCTGCCCGCCCTCCCGGTGCGGCGGCATGACCATGTGGCGGGCCACCTTCGCGGCGTACGCGGCGCCGTGGTCGGCCCGGACGAGATGCAGACACAGGTCGATCCCCGCGCTGGTGCCGGCGCTGGTGGCCACGTCGCCGTGGTCCACGTACAGCACGTCGGAATCGACGGTGACGGCGGGGAAGCGTTCGGCGAGCTCGGCCGCCAGCCGCCAGTGGGTGGTGGCCCGCCGTCCATCGAGCAGCCCGGCCTGCGCCAGGACGAACGAGCCCGAGCAGATGGCGGCGATCCGCGCGCCACGCGTGTACGCCCGGCGGAGCGCGGACAGCACGGCCGCCGGGGCCGTGCGGGTCTGCCAGCCCGGGATGACAACCGTGTCGGCGTTCTCCAGCGCGGTCAGGCCCTCGGTGACCGTGATCGAGTAACCGGCCAGGGTGGGCACCGGTCCCGGTGTCTCGGCGCAGACGCGGAAGTCGTAGTGGCGGGCGAGCCCCGGCCGTACGGTGGCGAACACCTCGGCGGCGCAGCTCAGCTCGAACGTCGCCAGCGGCGGGCTGGCCAGCGCGACGACACGGTGCTCTGAGGACATGGCAGAAAAGTACTCCATGACGTCTTTTCTGGCACTGGGTGGGTGCCGGTCGGGCTCGCCAGGATGGCGGACATGGAATCAGAAGCGCAGGCAGTGCACATCGATGACATCGAACCGGTCGAGGTGGCGCTCGGCATCGTCAGGAGGCGCCTCATCGCGACCGAGGGGGCTCGGGGCTGGCTCATAGACTTCGCCCCCGGCACGCAGTGGCCCGAGGTCGACGTACACGAGAAGGAGGAGCGCTACTACGTGCTCAGCGGTGAGGTGATCGAGGGCGAGACGCGGTACGCAGCGGGGACCTACGTGGTGTTCGCGGCGGGCAGCCGTCACCAGCCGCGGACCGAGACGGGAGCGCGCATGCTGGGCATCAGCCTCATGGCCAACTGAGCGCCAGAATGGGGACATGACCGATACACAGTTGACGGGTGCGATCTCTCTCCCCGATGGGACCTGGGTCCGCGGCCGCGGCCTGCTGAACACGCCCCCTACGGGGCCCGCTCCCGATTACGGCCTCTACCTGGGTTCGTCGGGGTTACGGCGGCGCGGTGCGGCCGGGCTGTCCTGGCCGCACCACTGGATCGACTGGCCGGACTTCCTCTTGCCCCGCGATCGTGACGACGCCGTCCGGCGGATCCACGCGCTGTACGAGCAGGCGCGCGCCGGTCAGCGGGTCGAGGTGGCCTGCGGCCATGGGGTCGGCCGCACCGGCACCGTCCTCGCCTGCCTGGCCGTGCTCTCCGGCCTGTCCCCGGCCGAGGCGATCACCTGGGCGCGGCAGAACCACCATCGGCGGTCGGTCGAGACCCCGTGGCAACGCGGCTGGGTCACCCGCTTCCCAGTGGGTTGAGCGGTGTTGACGCCTATTTAAGATAGTAGCGAGTCGGCTTTGCCGGGCCCGTCGGTAGGCTGGACGGCATGGTGAAGAGCGCGGCCCGGCAACCCGTTCCAGCGCGTCGCGCCGACGCCGAGCGCAACATCGCCGCGATCCTCGACGCGGGCATGCGACTGCTCAGCACCGACCCGGCCGCCAGCGTCGCCGACGTCGCCAAGGCCGCGGGGGTGGGCAGGGTGACGCTCTACGGTCACTTCCCGTCTCGGGAGGCCCTGGTCGACGCCGTGCTCGATCACGCGATCAGCATCGCCGACCTGGCGCTGGGGGGCGTCGACATCGACGGGCCGCCGGCGCCCGAGGCCGTGGCGGCGCTGCTGCGATCTTCCTGGGAGGTGCTCGACCGGCATCGGCGGCTGTTCGTGGCCGCCGACCGGGTGCTGCCCATGGAGCGGATCCGCGAGCACCACGACGTTCCCCTGCGGCGGATCGAGCGCCTGATCGCCCGGGGGCGGGACGACGGCGACTTCCGTATCGACCTGCCGTTGTCGTGGCTGGTGACCACGTTCTTCGGCGTTCTGCACAGCGCCGCCCAGGAGGTGGAGGCCGGACGGCTGGAGCGAGCGGACGTCGAGCGGGTGCTCGTCACGACCATGCTCTCGCTGCTGTGCCCCAGGGTGACCGCGTGACGCCTCGGGCGGCCGGTCTCAGAGCCGCTGGCCGATCTCTTGGAGGAGCGCGACCTCGCCCCGCTGGTGGATCACCATGTGCGCGGCCATCTTCTTGACCTCGGGGTCGGCCCCATCGGTCTGCTCGGTACGGGCCATCTCGACCGCGCCGTTGTGATGCGCGATCATCCCCTGGACGAACAGCTTGTCGAACTCCTGGCCCTTGGCCGACTCGAGCTGCTTCATCACCTTCTCGGACAAGAGGCCCGGCATCTCATGGCCCATGTGGCCGGACATCTCGGTCTTGCCCCATGCGGCCAGCCAGCCCTTCATGGTGCCGATCTCTCGTTCCTGGTCGGTCTTGATCTTCGCCGCGAGTTCCTTGATCTGGACGTCCCGCACGCGGGTCGCCGCCAGGCCGGCCATCTCCACCGCCTGCTCGTGATGCGGGACCATCATCTGCGTGAACATGACGTCGGCGTCGTTGGCCGCCGGCGCCCTGGCCGCCGTCGCGGCGACGGGCGCGGCGCTCGACATGCCGTCGTGGCCGGTCATGCCGGCGCCCCCGCACGCGGTGAGCAGGGCGAGCGCGCCCGCGGCGGCGGTGTACGAGGCCGTGCGGTTGATGCGCATTCTGAGCCTTTACTATGATGGCTAGTAGATCGATTCGGCCCCCGAGAGCCGCCGCTGTTTCTGTGGTGCCGCGCCCGGGTGGACGAGCGCGGCACCACGGAAGCAGCGGCGGGGGCCGGATCAAGCCGACAACGGGTTCACCGCTCGATGGTGCAGGCCGGTGACGGGGATCTCGTGCAGGCTGCCGGAGTACAGATACTGGGTCATGCCGACCAGTAATCGCCGTACGTCCTCCTGAGGGCGGACCACCAGCCGGAGGAACTGGCTCGTCGTGCCCAGCTTGTTGCCGCACTCGCGTACGTACACGCCGTGCTCGGAGAGCAGGTGGTCGCGCAGCGGCACCCCGTCGTGCCCAGGTGGCAGCTTCACCAGCAGGAAGTTGCCCTGCGAGGCGTAGACGGTGAGCTCCGGCATCGCGCTGAGCTGGTGGTACATCGCCCTCCTGTCCTGGGTGAGCCGCCTGAGGCTCTCCTGGTACTCGGGCACGCACTGCTTCATCATGAACACCACGACCTCGGCGAACGAGTTGAGGTTCCACTTGGGCAGCGCGTCGCGTACCTTCCCGGCCAGCGCCGGGTTGGCGACCATGTAGCCGAACCGGATGCCGTGCAGCCCGAAGTTCTTGCCCAGGCTGCGGAGCACGATCACGTTGGGCCGGACCGCGGCCTCGGCGGCTATGCCCGGATACGGCTCGGCGTCCACGAAGTCGCCGAACGACTCGTCGACGATCACCAGGTCAAGGTCGATGAGCTGGTCGAGCAGCCGCAGGACCTCGTGTTTGGGCAGGTAGCCCCCGTCGGGGTTGTTGGGGTTGCAGATCACCGCCACGCGGGAGCCGCGCATGCGGATGAACCGGACGTAGTCATTGACGTCGAGGGCGAAGTTGCGGCTCTCCATCAGCGGGTACATGTCGACCCGCTTCCCGGTCTCCATCGGCTGGTCGGTCCAGCGGCCGAAGGTGGGGATCGGCACCGCCAGGCTCTCCTTCACCAGCAGGTGGTCGATCCAGGTGATCAGCTCGGTGGATCCGTTGCCCATGGCGACCGTCTGGGGATGAAGCCCCAGCGTGGAGCAGAGCTCCGCGGTGATCGTGCCCGCGTCGCTCGGATAGAACTTAAGGATCGTCTCCAGGTTCCTCCCGAGATGCTCGAATATTTCCGGGGTCGGGAAGTAAGGGTTACACGGGATGCAGAAGTCCACCGGGGCACGCTGTCCCGATGAGCCGCGCAGCAGTGAGAAGTACGAAGGGCTGTGCGCCTGCGCTCGCAAAAGGCTGAGCTCCACGACACCTCCTGGGGCACGTGTCCGGACGTGAGTAGGTACGCGTAGCTTTGGGAGTCGGTTCAGCCGATAACGACCTTTCGGCCCGCGCACCCGCCGGACGATCCCGTCCGCGGACCTACTTGGCGGACCACATTCCCAGGTGGGAGCCCGTGTCGGACGCCTGGAGAGCGGCCGGGTCGAACGAGCGGGCGCCATCGGTGGTCAGACCGCCGGTTGAGCCGGGCAGCACCCAGGCCGCGCCGGTGCCGGCGGCCGTGCCGCTCTCTCCTGGGGCACCGACGCCGAGATCGGCCTTGCCGTCGCCGTTGAGGTCGCGCAGGCTGACGGAGGCGCCGAACCGGTCCCCGTCCTCGGCGGTCCCGGGCACGCCCGGACTGGCCTGCGTGAACAGCCGCGCCCCGGCCGGGCCGTCCCTGCCACCGCTGAACAGCAGCACGGCACCGCCACCGGCCTTGCCGGGCAGCCCGGCGGCGAGGTCGGCGTACCCGTCGCCGTTCACGTCCCCGGCGGCCAGATCGAAGCCGAGCTGATCGCCTCGCTCTCCCGTCCCCGGCACGCCGGGGCTGTCCTGGGTGAGGGTACGAGTGCGACGGCCGGGGCCGTCCGCCGACCCGTACAGGACCTTGATGGTGCCCTTGTCGCTCTTGAGCGTGTCGACGAAGCCGCCGGGGATGACGCGCATCACCAGGTCGCCGTAGTGGTCGCCGTCGATGTCGCCCACCGTGGCGGTGGTGGCCGCGTCCAGCCGCTCCGGCCGCCCGGCGAGGCCCTGCGGGCCGCCCTTCCAGAACAGGGACGGCTCGGCCGTCTCCTCCCAGGCGTGCGTGGTGACCAGGTCGTCTTTGCCGTCGCCGGTCAGGTCGCCCGCGACCAGCCTGGTCGGCTGCTCGTAGGACCCGCCCAGGGTGACCTTGCGGGCGGGGCGGCCGTCACGCTGGAACGGGCCGTGAAAGATGTTCACCGTCCCCCTCTCGCCGGTGGCGGCCAGGTCGTCACTGCCGTCGCCGTCGAAGTCCCCGGCGGCCAGTTCCCGGCCCTCGGCCCGGTCGACCAGGTCCGGCGGGACCCCGGCGCGCGGGGGGTCGATCAGCGGGGTGCCCAGCGCCAGCCCGTCCTTGCCGCCCCATAACAGGGTGACGAACCGCCGGTCCAGATCGAAGGGGTTGTACGAGCCGACGGCCAGATCGGTGTAGCCGTCGGCGTTGAAGTCGCCGGCGGCCGTGCGGGCCCCGAACGCGTCCGCGGCCACGGGGTCGTTCGGCACGTTGGCGCTGTCGAGGTGGAGGATCCGGCGCCGGGCGGGATCGACCCCACTGGCCGCGCCATACAAGATGGCGATATATCCGGCCTTAAGGGTGTGGCCGACCGTGCCCGCGGGGGCCGAGATCGCGTAGTCCTCGAAGCCGTCGCCGTTGAAGTCGACGGTGGTGGCGGCTCTGGCGGCGTGCTCTCCGTGCGGCGCCAGCACGAGGGACGCGCAGATCACCGCACTCGCGACACCCCACACAGATCCTCCACCTGGCCCTCGATCTCAGCACGATACACAACGAGTGGTTGACACCATCCAGGTCGAACAGAAAAGATACGGTCGTCCGTACAACTTAGGACGTGAGCGTATGACCGACTGGGAACGTCGGCTGGGTCTCGACCCGTCAGCCGCTGTGCCGCTCTACTACCAGCTACGCGAGCGCCTGCGGGCGGTCATACGCGACTGCGAGCCCGACACGCTGATCCCCGCCGAGAAGGACCTCATGGTCTACGCGGGCGTGAGCCGGGCGACGGCCCGCCGGGCGATCGGCGACCTGGTGCAGGAGGGCCTGCTGGTGGCCAGGCAGGGCAGCGGCACCTACACGGCGCCGCTGGCCGTGGCCCCCGAGCTGGGGGCGCGCCCGGTCGGCTTCACCGAGACGATGGCGCGGCTCGGCCGCAAGCCGACGACGCGGGTGCTCAAGGCCCATCTGCAGCCGGCGGGCGCCGACGTCGCCGTGGCGCTCGGCCTGCGGGAGGCGCAGCAGGTCGTCTTCGTCGAGCGGCTGCGGCTGATCGAAGGCGCGCCCTGCATGCTGGAGAGCGCCCACCTGCCCGCCGAGCTGCTGCCCGGCATCCTCGACGAGGACCTGACCGGCTCGCTGTACGACCTGCTGCGCATGAAGTACGGACTGACTCCCGCGAGCGGCAGGGAGACCATCGGGGCGGTCAACGCCGACTACCGGCTCGCCGAGCTGCTGCAGGTTCCCCTCGCCGCCGCCCTGCTGGCGACCGCCCGCAACACGTGCACCGAGAGCGGCGTCGCGCTCGAATACACCATCCGCCACGCGCGCGGCGACTTCGCCGTGTTCTCCGTGGAGCTCAACGACGCCAAGAACGCCCTGATGGGCCAGTAACCAGCCCATCACCACCCCCCAACACCTCGCCACCTAGCGGTCGGTGGCGGAGCCCTGCCTTCCGGAGGTTGAGCATGACCATGTTGACCCGGCGCAACCTGCTCAGAACCGCCGCGCTGGCCACGGCGTCCGGCGTGCTCGCCGCCTGCGGCGCGGATCCGGTGGCCACCGTGCCCGCCGACGGGGTGCCGCGGGGAAAGATCTCCGTCTGGCTGCACCAGACCAAGTCGTACGACGCGGTCTTCACCCCGCTGTTGCGCAAATACATGCAGGAGTTCGGCGGTGTCGACATCACCCCGCTCTACGTGCCCGTGGCCCAGCTCGACGCCAAGCTGCTGACCGCCTTCGCCGGTGACGTGCCGCCCGACCTGTTCAAGATCGGCGGCTGGACCATCCCCGGCCACGCGCGCAAGGGCCGGCTCGCCCCGATCATCCCCAAGGCCATGGGGGTGGCCGACGAGAAGGCGCTGATCCAGGACTACGACCCGCACGCGATCGGCTCGCTGTCGTACGAGGGCAAGGTCTACGGCGTCCCCATCGACTACACGATCTGCTACCTCTACTACCGCCGGGACAGGTTCATAGAAGCCGGGCTCGACCCGGACAAGCCGCCCACGACCTGGGAAGAGGTCGCCGAGTACAGCAAGAGGCTGACCTCGGCCGACGGCAAGAAGGTGGGCCTGCAGTGGATCCTGGGCAACCCGCAGTGGACGCTGATGCAGTTGCTCGCCCTGGTCAAGGGGAAGGGCGGCGGGATACTCAGTGCCGACGCGGCCAAGGCGACGCTGGCCACTGACGCGGGTGTCGAGGCGCTGCGTTACTACGGGAGCCTGGGCAACGCGAAGCTGTCGAACCCGCTGTCCGGCTTCGGGCTGTTCGCCACCGGGGAGGCGGCCATGCTGGTCTCCGGGCTGTTCGCGATGGACCTGTTCCCCACGCTGAACCCCAAGCTGACGTTCGGCAAGGCCTTCGACATCGCCCCGCTGCCGCGCTGGGACGGGGGGCAGCCCGTCGCCCCCGCCTACACCTGGGGCTGGGCGGTGGCCAAGCAGTCGAAGCTGCCGTACACCGCCTGGCACTTCGTCGACTACCTCCAGCGCGAGGACGTCGCGGCCAAGCAGCTCAAGGACGCCAGCCTGCTCACGCCGGTCAAGGGCTGGGAGAAGCTGACGGGCGCCGACCAGAAGGCGCTGGACATCATGGCGGCCGCCGCCCCGCACGCCGACTTCGGCCCGCAGACGCCGGTGTGGAACGAGATGGCCAAGTCGCTGACCGACGCCGCCGACGCGGTCGCCTTCGGCAAGAAGACGCCCGAGCAGGCGGCCGCGGACTTCGACCAGGCGATGCGGATCACGCTGTGACGGTGTCCTTACGGCTGGTGCCGCCCGTCGCCCGGGTCTCGGGCAAGGGCCAGCGATGGGCGGAGGCCCGAACCGGCGGGCTGCTGGCCCTGCCGGCGGCGGTCTACTTCCTGGTCTTCTGGCTCGTGCCGTTCGTCGTGGCCGTGTATCTCAGCTTCACCAGCTACGACCTGGCCGGGACGCCCGAATGGACCGGCCTGGACAACTACCGCAGGATGCTCGGCGACCCCGGCTTCTGGAACTCGGCCCGCGTCACCGCCGCCTACACGGTCGGGTCGGTGGTCCCGTCGATCGTGCTCGGCCTGGCGATCGCGGTGCCGCTGAGCAAGCCGGGCAGGTACAACGCCTTCCTCCGCGGCCTGGTCATGATCCCGGCGGCGATGCCGCTGGTGGCCACCTCGATGGTGTGGTCGGTGATCTTCGCCGAGAAGGGCCTGGCGAACGCGCTGATCGGGCTGGTCGGGGCCGCGCCGAAGCCGTGGCTGACCGACGAGGGGCTCGCGCTCTGGGCTCTGGTGATCATGACCACGTGGAAGCACCTCGGACTGTTCGTGATCATCCTGACCGCGGGGTTGCAGGGGCTGCCGCTGAGCGTGTTCGAGGCGGCCGAGCTCGACGGCGCCGGTCCGGTGCGGATCTTCTACCGCATCACGCTTCCGCTGCTGCGCCGCACGCTGCTGTTCGTGCTGGTCATCGCGGTGGTCGGGGCGATGCAGTCGTTCGTGCCCGCCTTCCTGCTGACCAAGGGCGGACCGGCGGGCGCCACCGAGGTGCTGCCGCTCTACCTGTGGGCGACCGGCTTCGGGTTCGAGCGCATGGGCTACGCCTCGGCGATCGCGATGGTCCTGCTGGTGGCCATGCTGCTGCTCTCGCTGGTGCAGTTCAGGGTGCTCAGGGGAGGCGAGGAAGGGTGAAGGTGGTCCGTGGCACGCTGCTGACGCTGGTCGTGGCCGTCCTGCTGCTGCCGGTGTACGCGATGTTCGCGGTCTCGTCCGCGTCGGACGCGACCGATCTTGGCGGGTTCGCCTTCGACGTGTCCCAACTGGGCGAGCACGTCTCCCAGCTGTTCAACCAGGGTGACTTCCCCGTCTATCTGCGCAACAGCCTGATCCTCGCGCTCGGCATCGGCGTCCTCGAAGTGATCTTCTCCTCGGCCGCCGGGTACGCGCTCGCGCAGCTCCGATTCCCCGGCAGCGGGGTGCTGTTCGCGCTCATCGTGGGGACGCTCTCGCTGTCGCCGATCGTGGTGCTGGTGCCGATGTACCTCATCGTCAAGGAGCTGGGCTGGATCAACTCCTACCAGGGCATGATCGTGCCGTTCATGATGAGCGCGTTCGGGGTGTTCCTGGTCCGTCAGTTCGCTCTGGCCATCCCGCATGAGCTGCTGCTGTCGGCGCGGGTGGACGGCGCGAGCGAGTTCCGGATCTTCGTCCGCATAGCCGCGCCGCTGTTGCGGCCCGCGCTGCTCACGCTCTTCCTGCTGCAGTTCCTCGCGCAGTGGGACAACCTGCTGTGGCCGCTCATCGTGGCCAACGATCCCGGCCTCTGGCCGCTGCCCGTGGGGCTCGCGCAGATCCAGACGGAGTACGACTTCAGCATCGGCCTGGTCAGCACCGCGGCCCTGATCACGGCGGTGCCGCCGCTGGTGCTGATGTTCCTGCTGCAGCGCTACTACGTCGCGGGGCTGACCCTGGGAGGGGTACGGAAATGAGCGCGTTCGGGGAATGGACCACGGCGTACGGGCTGCCTGCCTTCTCGTACACGATGGACCAGGAGCGCGACCCACGCGCCGAATGGGATCCGGTCCTGGATCCGCTCACCCGCCGGCATTTCCTCCATGTCGGGAACCGGCGTATCACGCTGGTCACGGACAACTACGGGCTCAGCGACCTCTTCGACGAGCACACCGGGCTGCTGTGGCTCACCCGGGGCACGGGCGTCACCCGCGCCGGGACCCTTTCCACCGATATTTCGGGATCAGAGCGGATTTTCGGGCCGACGTTCGCGATCGTCCGGGTCGCCGATGACCGGATGACGCTGGAGCGTACGGTGCTGTGCCCCGAGGGCGAGTGGCCGTGGGTGCTGATCCGGCTGCGCGTGCGCAACCTGCTCGACGAGCCGGTACGGCTGGAGCTGACCGAGGAGTGGACGCCCGGAGCCGCCCGGGTCGAGCTCATCACCGGTGCGCGGCCGACCGAGGATCCCGGGCTGGAGCTCGAACTCATCGGCGGGACCAGGACCGGGTCCGGCCGCTTGACCGTACCCCTGGATCTGGCGGCGGGCGAAGAGCGGTTTCTGGAGCTGAGATATGGCCTGCTGGACGGCGGGACCGCAGCCCCGTCGTCCAGCGGCGGGACGCACGGCGGAGTCCCGGCGTCCGGCTACTGGACGGACGGCGAGGCGAGCGGCCGGGCGGGCGAGGCGGCGGGGGCGTTCGACGGCAGCATCGCCGCGCTGCGCGACCGGCTGCCGAAGGCGGTCGCGGCGCGGGCGCCCGAGGCCGAGCGGGAGGTCCCGTGGCACGCGGCGCTGCTGACCGGCGCGGCCTGTGCCGACGGCGTGCTCGGCGGGCACACCCTCGACCAGGGCTCGTGCTACTCCTTCCGGCACGGCTTCAACGGCGCCGCGCGCGACCCGCTCCAGCACGCGCTGCCGCTGGTGTACATCGAGCCGGACCTGGCGCTGTCCGTGCTGCGCAACACCTGCGCCTGGGGCGGCCCCGACGGCGACCTGCCTTATGCGCTCAGACCGGACAAGCAGCCATGGACCGACCTGTTCCGCCCCTCGGACCAGAACCTGTGGGCCCTGTGGCTGGCGGCCGAATACCTGAGCGCGACGGGCGACGTGGCGGCCTTCGCCGACGCCGTGCCGTACCACCCGGTCCACGGGGCCGAGCCGGTGCCGCTCGGCGAGAACCTGCGCCGGCAGTTCAGGTTCCTCACCGACGTGGTGGGCCGGGGAGAGCACGGCCACCTGCGGATACTGAACGCTGACTGGAACGACATGGCCATCACCGAGAGCGGCGTGGCCCGCGACGTGATGATCTCGCACGGCGAATCGGTCCTGAACTCGGCCATGGCCGCCTGGGTCCTGCCGCGCTACGCGATCCTGGCCGAGCGGCTCGGCGACCACGCGACCGCGGCCGAGGCCCGCAAGCTCGGCGAGGAGCTGCGCGACCTGGTGGCGGGCGAGTGGAACGGGCGGTGGTACCGCCGCGCGTACGGCCCGGGAGCGGTCGTCGGAGAGTCCGACCTGTGGCTGGAAGTGCAGCCTTGGGCAATTCTGAGCGGTGCCGCGTCACCCGAGCGGGCTGTGGAGCTGTTGCACACGATCGAGCGGACCTCCGCCGCCGACTCGCCGCTGGGCGCCCGGCTGCGCTGGCCCGACCGGGGCGGTTACGGTCCCGGCGGGATCGGCACGATCTGGTACGCGATCAACATGACGCTGATCTGGGCCGCCGCCGAGCACGTCCCCGAGCTGGGCTGGAAGTGGTGGCGCCGGATGTCCCTGGCCGCCCATACGGCTGCCTATCCGGACGTATGGGAGGGCACGCTGTCCGGCCCCGACGCCTACCTGGCACCCGAGACCGAGCGGCCGGGCCGTACGTGGGACCTGGCGGAAGTCGGCGTCGCCATGCAGGCGTACCCCGTCGCCAACCTGCACAGCCACTCCCAGCCGTTGCTGGCCTACCTGCGGCTGCTCGGCGTCGAGCCGTTCCGCCCGGCCAAGGCGCCCGACGACGCCGGGTTCGAGTCGCGGGTCCTGAGGATCGGGCTGTGACGCGGCTCGGGATCGACGTCGGCGGAACGTACATCAAATGGGTGCTGCTCGAAGAGGACGAGGTGGTCAGTATGGGCACCGTCCCGACGCCGCCGAGCCCTGACGAGACGATGACGTTCGTGGCCTCGCTGGCCGCCCGGCGCGTGGAGAGCATCGGGATCGGGCTGCCCGGCCACGTGGACAGGGCGACCGGGACCGCGCTGTTCGTGCCGAACCCGCCCGGGGACTGGGACGGCTATCCGGTCGGCTCGCGGCTGGGCGCCCTGACCGGGACACCGGTGAGCGTGGTCAACGACGCCCGCGCGTTCGGGCTCGCGGAGCTGCTCCTGGGGGCGGCTCGCGGGCTGCCCGACGTGCTGTTCGCGGTGCTCGGGACCGGGGTGGGCGGAGCGGTGGCGCTGCGCGGCGGGATCCTCGTCGGCCCTCGCGACAATCTCGGCGAGATCGGGCACGTCACGGTCGCCCCCTGGGGGCCGGTGTGCTGCTGCGGCAACCGGGGTTGCGTGGAGACGTTCACCGGCGCGTCCGGCATCGTGCGGGCCTTCGGCTCCGGCCCGCCCGAGGCCGTCGCCGAGGCCGCCAGGGCGGGTGACGGGCGGGCACAGGGCGTGCTCTCCAGAGCCGGCTGGGCGCTCGGCATCGCGCTGGGCGACGCGGCGGCGTTCTTCGGCGTCGGCACGGTGGTCGTGGGCGGCGGGGTCGCCGGCGCGCTCGATCTCATGCGATCCGCCCTGAACACGGAACTTGAGCGGCGACGTCCGCTTATTGGGGACATCGCGGTGCTACCTGCCGTACTCGGCCCGATGGCAGGGGCGATCGGCGCCGCGCTCTATGGGAGGAGATCTGAATGAAATGGATACGGCGCGCGATGGAGTTGCTCGGCGAGATCGAGCGAACACAGGAGGAGTCGCTTGCCGCGGCCGCCCGGATCGCTGCCGCGGCCATCGGCGGCGGGGGCGTGGTGCACACCTTCGGCACCGGACATTCGCGGATGGGTGTGGAGGAGATGTTCCCCCGCTATGGCTCCTATCCCGGTTTCCATCCCATCGTGGATCTGTCGACGACGTTCTACACCCAGGTGGCCGGGTCGAACGGGATGCGGCAGGCGATGTTCATCGAGCGGGTCGAAGGGCTCGCCGACGCCATCCTGGCCAACTTCGAGCTGCGGCCGACCGACGCGGCCATCGTGTTCAGCGTCAGCGGGCTGAACGCCGTGCCGATCGAGATGGCGATGGGACTGCGCAAGGCGGGACTGCGCGTGGTGGCCGTGACGTCGATGCGGGAGACCACGGCCGTCGAGCCCGGCCATCCCAGCGGGACCCGGCTCGCCGACCACGCCGACGTGGTGATCGACCTGTGCACCCCGGTCGGTGACGCGCTGTGCTCCGTGGACGGGCTGGCCGAGCCGGTGGGTCCGGGCAGCACGCTGGCCGCGGTCTCCGTGGTCAACGAGATCAAGGTCCGTACGGCCGAGCTGCTCGTCGCGGGCGGCTGGATCCCACCGGTCATCTCCAGCGCCAAGCTCGTCGGCGCCCCGCGCTCCGAGGAGCTGTTCGAGGCCGCCTACCTCGAGCACGCCCGCCGCGCCGCCGACGTGCTCAGGAAACCATGAGCGCCGTACTGGTGGCCGGCTCGGACGGCGGCATCGGCCGCGCCTGCCTGGAGGCGGTCGAGGCCACCGGCGGGGCCGCCTTCGGCGTGGACCTGGCCGGCGGGATAGACATCACCGCCCCGGGGCACGCGGAGAAGGCCCTGGCCCAGGCGACGGCCGCACACGGGCAGATCTCCGGCGTCGTGCACGCGGTCGGCATGTCGGGCCGCTCGCTCGGCGACGGCGGCGTGGTCGAGTGCACCGACACGGCGTGGCACGAGGTGCACCGGGTCAACCACGAGTCGGTGTTCCGGCTGCTGCGCGCGGCGATCCCGGCGATGCGGGAGGGCGGCTCGATCGTGGTGATCGGCTCGGCGCTGGGCTCATCGCTCGACGACGACTTCCGCACCGTGGCCTACGCCTCCGCCAAGGGCGCGCTGATCCCGCTGATCAGGACCGCGGCCCGCGAGGCGGCGCCGCACGGCGTACGCGTCAACCTGATCTCGGCCGGGCTGGTGGCCACCCCGATGAGCCGCCGCGCCCAGACCTCCGAGTCCGTCAAGGCCAAGCTGCCCTCCCTGATGCCGCTCGGCGCCGGGCCGTGCCAGCCGGAGGAGGTCGCGCAGGCCGTGCTCTGGCTGCTGTCGCCGTCGTCCGGGCGGACCACGGGCGCGGTCATTCCCGTCGACGGAGGGTGGCACCTGCGATGAACGTGCTGTGGGAAGGCGACGTGGTGGTCGCGGGCGGAGGCAGCGCCGGGTGCGCGGCCGCCGTCGCCGCGGTGCGTTCCGGGGCGTCGTGCCTGCTGGTGGAGTCGGCGGGCTTCCTCGGCGGTACGGGCGCCGCGGTGCTCGACACCTTCTACGGCTTCTACGCCCCCGGCCCCGTCTCGCGGCGGGTCGTCGGCGGCGTCGGCTGGGAGGTGTGCGAGCGGCTCTTCGAGGCCGGAGCCGCCTTCGAGCGGCCCAACACCTATGGCGCGGGCACCGGGGTGACCTACGAGCCCGAGGAGCTCAAGCTGGTCTGGGACGCGCTGGTCCCGGACGCGCTGCTGCACGCCAGGGTCTGCGACTTCGTGCCCGGCACCGGCGTCGTGGTGGAGACCGTGGCGGGCCGGTTCCTGGTCAAGGCCCAGGTGGTGATCGACGCCACCGGGGACGCCGAGGTGGCCTGGCGGGCCGGCGCCACCCTCGAACGCCCGGGGATGCGGCTCCAGCCGATGACGGCCACCTTCCGGCTCGGCGGGGTCGATCTGTCCGCCACCAGCACGGCGGAGCTGCACGCGCTGATGGCCGACACCGACCTGCCGAGGCGCGAGGGGTCCGTGCACAGGACCGTGCACGACGGGATCGTGCACACCAACCTCACGCGGGTGACCGGCCTCGATCCGACCGATCCGGTCCAGTTGGCCGAGGCCGAGCGGGT
Source organism: Nonomuraea sp. NEAU-A123 (assembly GCF_018603905.1). Classification (GTDB taxonomy): domain Bacteria; phylum Actinomycetota; class Actinomycetes; order Streptosporangiales; family Streptosporangiaceae; genus Nonomuraea. The sequence continues at coordinate 220,072 of NZ_JAHFZZ010000016.1, read as the reverse complement.
GGGGCGGCGGCAGGTCCGCGACTATGTCGCCTTCCTGCGGGCGAAGGTGCCGGGGTACGGCTCGGCCGTGCTGCTGAGCACGTCCGTACGGATCGGCGTACGGGAGTCACGACGCCTGGTGGGACGATATGTCCTGACTTCTGATGATGTGTTGGCCGGGAGGGATTTTCCCGACACGATCGCGCGGTGCGGCGCGCCCATCGAGGACCACGACTCGGGGGACGCCACCCGCTGGGAGTACGTCCACGATTTCGGCACCTACGGCATCCCGTACCGGTGCCTGCTCCCCGTCGAGGTCGGCGGGCTGATCGTGGCCGGGCGCTCTCTGTCGGCCACGCACGACGCCCACGCCTCCGCCCGGTCCATGGGGCAGTGCATGGCGATGGGGCAGGCGGCGGGGACGGCGGCGGCGCTGGCCGTACAGGCGGGGGTGGAGCCCGCGGCGGTGGACACAGAGCTGCTGCGTACGCGGCTGCGAGAAGGAGGAGCGCTGCTGTGACGGTCCGGACCGTGCTGGGAGATGTCGAGGAGATCGGCATCACTTACGCGCACGAGCACCTGTTCATGACCGGTGACTGGCCGGTGCGCAACGAGCCGGACTACCGGCTCGACTCCCTCGACGCCGCCGTCGTGGAGGTGACGGATGCGCAGCGGCTCGGCCTGTCCGCGGTGGTCGAGATGACGCCGCTCGGCTTCGGCCGCAGCCCGTCGCTGATGAAGAAGCTGGCGGAGCGGACCGGGCTGCACGTGATCGCGGTGACCGGGTTCCACAAGAGCGGTTACTACAGCGACGCGCACTGGCTGCACCACTACTCGGTCGACGAGATCACCGAACTGCTCGTGACGGAGATCGAGCTGGGCATGGACGAGTACGGGCTGGTGGGGCCGCTGGTGCGGCGGTCGTCGGCCCGCGCGGGGGCTATCAAGATCGCCACTGGGTACCACGCGTTCGGGCGAGGGGTGGCGCGGCTGATCAGCGCGGTGGCCGCCGCCGCGCGTCGGAGCGGGGTGCCGGTCGTCACGCACTGCGACAAGGGCACGATGGGGCACGAACTGCTCGACGCGCTGTCCGCCGAAGGGGTGGCGGCCGACCGGGTCGTGCTCGGGCACATCGACCACAATCCCGACGCCGGATATCTCATCTCCTTGGCGGAGAGAGGGGCTTATCTGGCCTTTGATCGGCCCGGACGCATCAAGTACGGCCCGGACAGTGACGTCGTCTCGCTCGTCGCCGAGCTCGCCGGGCACGGGCTGGGGGATCGGGTGCTGTTCGGGATGGACCTGGCGCGCAGGTCGTACTGGCCGAGTCTGGGTGGCGGCCCCGGCTTGCCGTACCTCTTGGAGCGGTTCGTGCCGCGGCTGGAGGCCGCGGGTCTGGGTGAGGTGGCCAAGGCGGCGCTGACCGGGAACCCGCGCGCCGCCTTCGCACTGCGCCGCTAGGGCAGGTTCTTCTCCACCTGGTTCTGCCAGTTGGCGTTGGTGTTGAGCTCCGGAGCGGTGCCGACGAAGGCGCCCCTGGCGTAGGTGTCGCCCTGGAGCTGGTACATCAGCCAGGCCGTCACGTAACCGAGGAAGCCGCCGCCGGTGCCCTGGATCGTGTTGTGGTCGGCACCCTTGAGCTGCGCCTTCGCCGCGGCGCCGGGGACCTGGCCGTAGTACGTCTGGAGGGCCGAGTTGGGAGAGATGAGGGTGTCGTTGGCGCCGCTGACGAACAGCACCGGGCAGGTGAGCTGGTCGACGTAGAACTTGTCTCCCGAACTCACCCAGATCGGCGCGGGCAGCGCGATGGGGATGACGGTGTCGATGAGGCCGCCGGACTTGGTGGCGGTGTTCACCGCGCCACCGGCGCCCTGGGAGTGGCCGACCGCGCCGACCTTCGTCACGTCGAGCTTGCCGTAGAAGACGCTGGAGCTGTCGGTGTTCCGGTCGATCAGATACTGGGCGGCGGCGATCATCTCGGATCCGGTGCCGGTCGTGGTGTCGGTCGAGGCGACCACGGCGAAGCCCCAGGAGGCGAGTTGGTTGAGCAGCCCGGGATACTGCGTGGGCACGGCGTTCGTGCCGTTGCCCCAGGTGATGATCGGATGCTTGACACCCCCGGCGCCGAGGTCGGCCGGGTAATAGAGCTTGTAGCCCGGCGCGTCGGCGGTGGCGACCGCCCAAGGACCGGCGACCTTGTAGTGCGCCTCGATGGTGTCCGCGGCCTGGGCCGGTATGGCCACAACCCCTAACATGAGCACGACGACGGCCACGAGAAGCTTCATACGGCCTCCACAAGTTGTACGGATGACCGAAACTGTCGCTTCACAAAGGACCGCTGTCAATGGTTGGATCAGGCTCATGAAGCACGTGCCTTCCGCCGCTGAGATGCTCGGCTGGATCGAGACCGTCGTGTCGCGGGGCATCCGCAGACCCGGCTATCCGGCCGATATATGGACCGAGCGGTGGCTGGCCGAGCGGCTGACCGAATTCGGGCTTGAGGTCGCGCTGGAGCCGGTGGAGGTGCCCCGCTGGCAGCCCGGCACCGGGGTGCTGCGGCTCGACGACGGCACGGAGCTGGCCGGGTTCCCGCTCCCGCACACCGCGCCGACCGATGGCCTGCGCGCCAGGATCGTGCCGCTCGCCGACGCGGGGCCCGGCGACATCGCGGTGGACGAGCTGGCCTTCACCGAGCTGCCGCAGTCGTACGTCAGCACGCTGGCGACCTCGGCCTACGACCCGGAGGGCGTCTTCGACACGCTCGTCCAGACCATCCCGTTCGGGCCCCGGATGATGGAGGTCGTCGAGCCCGCGCTGGAGGCGGGCGCGGCCGGCTTCATCGGGGCGCTGACCGGGCTGCCGTGGGAGACGCGCGACTACTACGTGCCCTATGACGCGATCGAACGGCCGATTCCCGGTCTGTGGCTGTCGGGGGCCGACGGCCGGCGGCTCCTGGACCGGCTGCCCTGCACGGGCGAGCTGGTCGCCCAGTCGGTCACCGACACCGTGACCACGTACAACGTGGTCGCCACGCTGCCCGCCGACTCGCCGCACACGGTCATCGTCGCCTCCCACCACGACGGGCCGTGGGCGTCGGCCGTCGAGGACGCCTCCGGCATCGCGCTGGTCCTGGCCGCCGCGCGCTACTGGTCTCAGGTGCCCGTCTCGGCCCGGCCGCACAACCTGATGTTCCTGTTCACCTCGGGGCACATGGCGCATGCGGCGGGCACGAGGGCGTTCATCGAACGCCACCGCCCGCTGCTGGCCGACGTGGTGCTCCAAATGCATCTCGAACACGCCGCGCTGCGCTGCGACGCCGTGGACGGTGAGCTCGTCCCCACCGCGGACCCCGAGGTCAGATGGTGGTTCACCAGCCAGATGCCGCGACTGGAGAAGCTGGTCGCCGAGACGCTGGAGACGGAGGGCCTGCGCCGGTCCTTCGTGCTCCCGCCCGACGCGTTCTCGCCCATGCCGCCCACCGACGGGGCGTTCTTCCATCCTGAAGGCGTGCCGCTCGTGCACTTCCTGTCGGCGCCGATGTACTTGTTCGACTCGGCCGACACCCTCGACAAGATCGACGTGGCGGGGCTGGAGCCGCTGGTCCGCGCGGCCATACGTATCGTGGCCGGGACCGCCGGGTGGTCGCCTCAGCCCTGCTGATCGAGGACTTCCTGATACTTCGCGGCGTCCTCCAGGCTGAGCATGGGATGCGAGTAGATGTCGATCAGGGCCTGGGCGAGCAGGCGGTCGCCCTCCGGGCTGTACACCTCGACGCCCATGGCCCGGGACAGGTGCTGGTGAAGGACCGAGACCGACAGCGCCATCGCGGTGCCCACCGCGGCCCGGGCCTTGCGGGGCACAGGAGAGGGGTCGGGCCGCCCCCGGTCGATCTCCTCGATCCACTCCTCGCTCATCCGCACGAGCTCGTCGAAGACGATCTCAGCCCGGCCCTCGGCCAGGGCCCGCGCCACATACCGTTGGTACGGCCCCAAGGCGGCCCTGGAGACGGCCACATAGTTGACGTCACTCGGTAGGGTGTCGGCCCGGACCTGGTCGTTGATCCGGCGGACCAGCTTGGCCAGGTAGTCGTCGCAGGCCTCGCGCAGCGCCTCTTTGGAGCCGAAGTGGTGGCGTACCAGCCCGGAGGAGACGCCGGCGGTCTCGGCGATGCCCCGGATCGTGGCCCGCTCGAACCCGTGCTCGCCGAAGTGCCGCAGGGCCGCGTCTCTGATCCGGGCGCGGGCGGTGAGGTCTTCGGGGTCGGGTCCGATCGTCACGCTGTCACCGCCATTTGTATAGCCAGCTACTTGATCAGGAAGTCTACTATACGTACGTATAGGCATAGGGGCGGAAGGCGCGGGTAGCCGCAGCCCCGTGATACAGGCCGAGGTAGCCGAGGGACCGACGGAGCTGCCCAAGCGCTCCTGGTGGGATGTGCTCAAGCGGACCGTCAAGGAGTTCGGCGACGACAATCTCATGGACTGGGCGGCGGCGCTCACCTACTACGCGGTCCTGTCGATCTTCCCGGCGCTGCTGGTGGTCGTCTCACTGCTCGGGGTGTTCGGCCAGTCGGCGACCCAGCCGCTGGTGGACAACCTGGGCGCGATGGCTCCGGGGCCCGCGCGGCAGATCATCGACACCGTCCTGCAGTCCTTGCAGAACGGCCGGAGCGCCGCGAGCTTCGCCACCGTCATGGGTATCGCCATCGCCCTGTGGTCGGCCTCCGGCTACGTCGGGGCCTTCATACGGGCCTCGAACGTCGTGTACGAGATGCCGGAAGGCCGTCCCGTCTGGAAGACCTTGCCGCTGCGCCTGGCCATCACCACCGTGCTGGTGCTCCTGATGGCGGTCGGCGCGGTCGCCGTCGTGTTCACCGGCGGGCTCGCCGACCAGGCGGGCCGGTTCCTCGGCATCGGCCAGACCGCCCTGACCGTGTGGGGCATCGCCAAGTGGCCGATCCTGGTCGTCGTCGTGACGCTGGTGCTGGCCCTGCTGTACTGGGCGGCGCCCAACGTCGTGCATCCCGGGTTCCGGTGGATCACCCCCGGCAGTCTGCTGGCCGTCGCGGTGTGGGTCATCGCGTCCGTCGTGTTCGGCTTCTACGTGGCCCACTTCGCGTCGTACAGCAAGACCTACGCCGCGCTGGCCGGCGTCATCGTCTTCCTGGTGTGGCTGTGGATCACCAACATCGCTGTGCTGCTCGGCGTGGAGTTCGACGCCGAGCTGGCCCGCGAACGCGCCATCGAGGCCGGCCAGTCCCCCGAACGGGAGCCGTACGTCGAACCGCGTGACACCAGGAAGATGGACCGGACGGACGATCAGGACGGTTTTTCTCAGGACAGCACCTCCACGTAGCCCTCGCTTTCGCTTTTTCAGGACAGTAGCTCCACGTAGCCCTCGCTTCCGTTCAGCCGGATGAGCCGGCCGTCCTGGATGCGCTCGGTGGCGCCCTCCACGCCGACGACCGCCGGCAGCCCGTACTCCCGCGCGATCACCGCGCCGTGCGTCATCACGCCGCCGACCTCCATGACGACCCCCTTCACCGAGACGAACAGCGCGGACCAGCTCGGGTCGGTGAACACCGTGACCAGGATGTCGCCCTCTTCCACCTCGGCGTCCTCCATGCTCAGGACGACCCGCGCACGGCCCTCCACGACACCCGACGACACCGGGATGCCCGCCAGCGCCCCCTCCGGACGGCTGCCCGCGTCGTACTCGCCGTTGATCACCTCACCCTCCGAGGTGATCACCCGCGGCGGGGTCAGCTTCTGGTACGACTCGTGCGCCTCCCGCCGCTCGGTGATCACGGCGTAGTCCAGCCGCCCGGTGTTGACCACCTCCCTGAACTCCTCCAGGGACAGGAAGTACGCGTCCTCCGGGTCCTTGATCACTCCCTGGGCCACCAGCTTCCTGGCCTCGCCCATGAGCGCCTGCTTGTACAGGCCGTACCGCTGCAGGCACGCGTGCTTGGAGTACTCCCGGTAGCCGATGAAGTGGCGCACCAGGCTCATCTGCCGCGCCGCCTTCTTCGCCTTGCGCTTGCTCCTGCTTCGCAGGTTGGCCAGGAGGTCGTTCATCGTGCGCTCGGCCTCCGCGCGGCCCTGCTCGATCCGGCGTTCGCGCTCGCCGGGCGCGAAGTTCTTGATGTTGCCGAGGATGAGCGGGACGAGCAGCGTCGGGTCCTCGCTCCATCGGGTCCTGGTGAGGTCGATGTCCCCCTGACAGTGCATGCCGTACTTGTGCAGGTACTCCTCGATGGCCTGACGGACGGCATCGCCGCCGTCGCGTTCGGACAGCCCGCTGAAGAACGTGTCGCGCTCGGCTCCTCCTTCGCCGAGATGGTCGACGACGTCCGGGTACTGCCGGACCACGTCGGAGACGTGCAGCAGGTCGAGTCCCATCGCCGCCACGACGTTGTGGTCGGCCGATTGACCGACGGCGTCGGCGGCGTTCTTGACGCCCAGCCAGGCGTTCATGTGCTTGTTGACCCAGTTCACCGACTGGATGCCGAGGAACGCCGCGGCCACGCTCCGCGGCTCGAACATGATGTCGGTCAGCTCGCGGTGGTCCTCGATGATGAACGCGAACACCTCGTCACCGGACTTCCCGGCGATCGTCTCCCGGAGCCGCGCCACCGACGCCTCGTTCTGCGCGATGAGCTCCGGGACGACGCGGGGATCGTCCTCGCGGGAGAGCTTGAGGTACTGGCGGGCCATCGGCAGTGGGCCGCCCTTGCCGAAGTTCAGCACCGAGGTCTTGCCGTGCGCGAGCGACCGGATGAAGTCCTTCCTGCTCAGCACGGTCCGCAGGGCGTTGGCCATCAGCACGTCGACCTGGCCGAGGCTCTTGAGCGTGATCGGCCTGGCCCACGTCGAGGCGAGCTCGTGGGACATGTCCTTGTAGAACCGGTTCCCGGCCACGTCCATCTTCGGCCGGCCGAGCCACTCGTCCAGCAGGAGGAAGAACGACAGGCCGAGCGGGGTGAACGCGTCGGTCATCATCTGCCGGTGCCCGTAGGAGATGTAGACGTGGTTCTTGCCGTCGTCCGGGACGGGAACGGGGTACAGCGTGGTGATGGGACGGCTCTGCAGCACGTGGAACACGCCGTCATCCATGGCCCACTCGATGTCCTGCGGCCGGCCGAAGTGTGCCTCGATCCGCCGCCCGAGCGTCTCCAACTGAAGGATCTGCTCGTCGGCCAGGGTCTGCGCGTTCTGCCGCGCGGCCTCCACCCGCCGTTCCTCCGTGCCGCCGCCTGCCGAGGCGCGCAGCTCCATCGTCTGCGTGGAGACCACCTTGTCGATGATCCGCCCCGCCCTGACCCGGTAGGTGTCGGCGTTCACCAGCCCGGACACCAGCGCCTCACCCAGGCCATAGCCCGCGTCGATCGAGACCACCCTGCGGTTGGAGGTGACCGGGTCGGCGGTGAACATGATGCCCGCCGCCTCGGGGAAGACCATCCGCTGCACGACCACCGACACCTGGACCGCACGGTGGTCGAAGCCGCTCCTGATGCGGTACGCCACAGCGCGGTCGGTGAACAGCGAAGCCCAGCACCGCCTGACGTTGTGAACGACCGACTCGGGCCCCCGGACGTTCAGGTAGGTGTCCTGCTGCCCGGCGAAGGAGCTCGACGGCAGGTCCTCGGCGGTGGCGCTCGACCGTACGGCACAGGGGACGTCGCCGAGCTCTGCCAGGTGGGAGACGATGTCGCGCTCGATTTCCGCTGGTACGGCCAGCGCCTCGATCGCCGTACGAAGGCGGGTGCCGGCGGCGGCGATGGCCGGGCGGTCATCGGCCCGCAGACCGGCGAGCCCGTCGATGAGCGCGCTGACCGTGGGGTCTCCCTCCACGACTGCCCGGTAGGCCGCGGTGGTGACGCAGAAGCCGTCCGGCACGCGAACGCCGTCGATGGCGGACAGCTCGCCGAGGTTGGCGCCCTTTCCGCCGACCAGGGGGAGTTGGGTTTTGTCGATCTCGTGGAAGCCGAGTACGTAGGCGCTCATCGCTGGATCCCATCTGCCTCTCGTGTGGAGAGCTTCAAGCTACTTCAAATACAGTACAGTACTGTATTGCAATGGAATTTACGGAAGACCCATCCCTCTTCACCACCCGGGCCCGCCACCCGGGCCCGCCACCCGGGCCCGCCACCCAGGCCCGCCACCCAGGCCCGCCACCCAGGCCCGCCACCCAGGCCCGCCACCCGGGCCCGCCACCCAGGCCCGCCACCCAGGCCCGCCACCCAGGCCGGTCCGGCTCCGCATGACTACAATGCGGACGTGTTTCGCACCTTCGTTAGCGCCATCGACGTCGATGGCGTCATCGGCGTTCTCGGCGTCGGCAGTGACGCTGGCAGTGGTGCCATGGGCGGTGCAGTCGGCGGCATCGCGCACGGTGTCGCGGGCGGTGTCGGCGGTGCAGTCCACGATGCCGTCAGCACGGAGGGGATAACCATGGCTCTCCCCGAGCGGTCGACATGACTGGCACCGCACACCCCGCACACCCCGCACACCCCGGACCGTCCCAGCGCCCGGCCGGCCGCCCGCGCAGCCAGGAGGTGGACGCGGCCATCCTCGCCGCCGCGCTAGACCTGCTGATCGAACGTGGCGCCGTCCTGACCAGCATCGAGCAGGTCGCCCAGCGAGCCGGCGTGACCCGAGCCACCGTCTACCGGCGGTTCCCCGACAAGACCGCCCTACTGATCCAGGCCATCGAGTCGGTCCACCAGGCCCCCGAGTCCGAGGTCCTCGACTGGCCGGACATCGACCGAATGCTCACCGACTGGGCGACGTATCTGAGCATGCCCCGAAACCGCTCCATGCTCCGCAGACTGTACGGCGCCGTGGACGACTACCCCGAGCTGCTCCAGACGTACCGCAGCTCCCACAGCGCCCGCCGCGCCTCGGCCGAACTCGCCACCCTGACCCGAGCCCGCGACAACGGCCAACTGCCGCCAGACAGGGACCTGAACATCCTCCAGCAGGTGCTAGCCGGCGCAATACTGCACCACCTCGGCGCCTACCCCGACTCAACAAGCGCCGCCGACGTCAAGACATACCTCACAGCCGTCCTCCAGCAGGCCGGCTACCACCCCTGACAAGCAAGGGCCTCCAACAGGGCGCTTCGCGCTATGGGGTCGGGCTGCGTCTAATGGGAGGCTGCGCCCCCCATGCCCCCACAAAGGCATGGTCCTCGCTTCGCTCGGGCGCTCTTATCGGGGGCTTCGCCCCCTGGCGAGGGGCTTGCCAGCCCCTCGCGCTCCCCGGCGTTCAGCTGATTGGACTTCGTCCAGCACTTCAGCGGTAGATAGCGATCTTCACTTCCCATGCGCCGCTTGTAGTGGCTGCCTGAGGTGAAGGGGGCTCAGGTTCACATTCAGCCAGGTGTGGGCATGACGGCAGGAACCATGCTGGCCTTCAGCCATGTTGCTAAGATCTCCTCAGGTTGTGGCGCTGCTGAGGCGTGCAGAGACACTGGCAGCAGCGTGACGATCGAGGTCCCCTCAGATGGGCCCTTACGCGATGGCCGTCCCCGGCAAGAGGCAGCCTTCTGCGTTTGCGGCCCGGGGTGCGTCAGGCCAAGACGGCATCACCGCCTTCGAAGTTACTCCAGCCGTCGTCCGGGACGGTCATGACGACTTCGCGGACCAGCGCCATGGTGGCCCTGTCGACGACGCTCAGGCGGGCTCTGAGCGCGCCGCCGCCGTCGAGGTCCTCATACACCTGCCATTTTCGGGACGGTTGCTCAGCGACCCGCGCGGGATCGGTCGGGCCGCGGATCCATCCAGCCAGAGTTGCCTGCGTCGGGGATCGAAAATCTGTTGTGGCTGAGGTAGACATTCGTGGCTGTTGTGGCTAGTGTTTCTCACATCGCAAGGAACGGATCCACGAGGGCGGCGCACGAGATACCCGGCGTCACGACGAGCCGCCCGGACGAGCGTGGATAGCAGGAGTGATCGGCAGAAGGTCGGACGTGCAGGGCCGAGCAGTTGTTAAGGGCCCGACGCGTGGACGCGCTGCCAAAGCGGCCATACGGGTCGCAGCAGTACCGCAGTTGCAGTGGGAAGTGATCGGCAGAAGGTCGGACGTGCAGGGCCGAGCAGTTGTTAGGGGCCCGACGCGTGGACGCGCTGTCGGGGCGGCCATACGGGTCGTTCCATGACATGGGTTGTAGAAGGTTCACAGATAGCGAAGGGAGTGTTGAACGCCATCAGGATCGCCCGTCGCCGGTGTGTTTTCGCCGCACGGGTACCGCAGCTCCACAGACGGGAAGGTGGTCTACGGTCACGCTTACGCGATCCCCGCATCCCCGCCCTCAGCGGGCGGCTGTTGCGGAAACGGCAATTCGGCCTCTTGGCCGGTAGATGGTGTTGAACAACCTAGTTGCGGGCCCCGGCGCATCATGGCGCCGGGGCCCTCGTCCGCGTTCGGGAGGTTACATGGATCAAACATCGACAGCGTTGGCCACCGGGCCCGATAGCAAGCCCAAGCCCCGGGCCACGGCCGCTACTTCCACGCTCGCATCAAGCGCCGCTTACGGCGACAAAGCCGAGTCCCGCATCCAGCCACCCTCCGATGCGGCGGTGGATGCCAGCGCTGAGGCCAAACTCGACGATGAGGACTACCCCGCCTACAGCATGGGCCGGGCCGCGGAGATCCTGGGCGTTAGCGCGGCTTTCCTGCGCAGCCTGGGCGCCGCCAAACTGATCGAGCCGCAACGCTCCAACGGCGGCCACCGCCGCTACTCCCGCTACCAACTCCGCCTGGCTGCCAGGGCCCGCGAGCTGGTCGACCAGGGCACCGCCCTGGAAGCCGCCTGCCGGATCATCATCTTGGAAGACCAGCTCGCCGAGGCGCTGCGCATCAACAACTCCCACCACCGCCCGGCCGACCACTAGCGCCGGCGACCTCCTCGACTCAGCGGCCTGGTCCCGCAAAGCGCCGACCAGGCCCAACGACGCTTTGAACGCCGGGACGCCGATGCCGGCCCTCCCCGGCCGACGGCATTGGCCACCACGCACAGCACACGGTCTGGCGGGGGAGGCTTGGCGTTCAATTTCAGCCGGATGGTCCCACCCCTGGTCGTGCTGCGTTGTTTGGGGGTATGCGGGCTGCGGAGGTGGTGATGATGATGATGCCGCTGACGCTGACCCATCAGCACCTGCCCGGGGTGACGGTGATCGCTGTGGGTGGTGAGCTGGACACGACCAACCACAGTGAGCTGGAGAACTTCCTCGAGCAGGTTCGCCAGGGGCCCGCCGATCAGGTGGTGTTCGATCTGGCGGAGTTGAGGTTCATGGACAGCCGCGGGTTGGGCAGTCTGCTGGCCTGCCATCAAAGCTGTCTTCACCGCGGTGGTGAGGTGCGCGTGGCCGCCCTGCAGGCGACGCCGGCGCGATTGCTGTCGCTTACCGGGGTCGATGCGCATGTGGTCGTGCATGTCACGGTCGAGCAGGCTGCGGGCCAGGCGTTCGGCGCGCATCTGCTCGCGTTCGGCGTCGGTGATCCCGGTCAGGTACTGCCACCTGCTGACCCGCTGGGGCCTGTCGTCAACGAAGCTGTCACGAAGTGCATTCGAGCTGCGTTAGCTGGTCAGCGCTGTTTCGGCAGCATGGCGAGGTTTGACGGGCTCGGGCGCGCCATATGCGTCCCGGGCCTGTGCCGGGGCGTCACTCGCCTGCCGGCCGATGCGGGGTCAGGGGTGCGCTGGGCGGTCGCGCTTGGCCTCCCGATCGGCCAGCTCGCGGGCCAGTTCGTCGCGCTCTCGCGTGACCTCGATGAGCTGGTGCTGCAGGTCGAGGATGAGGCGAATGGCCGGGAGTGTCATTCCCTGGTCCATCATGATCACGACCTGCTGGATGCGGCCGATCTCGTGGCGGCTGTATCGGCGTTGCCTGCCTGCCGAGCGCTGGGGCGAGATCACCTGGTGGTCGTCGATGCGGCGCAGGAACGCCTGCTGCACTTGGAGCATCGAGGCGACCTGTCCCACCGTGAACAGCGCCGCGTGCTCGTCGTCGAAGGGCAGGTTCATGGTCGTGTCTCCTGGCGCCGGTGGGGTGCGGCAATGACGGGCGGCCCCGTCGCGGTGCCGTTCACCGCGACGGGGCCGCGCCCGCCTCGTCCCGAGGATGTCAACTCTTGATCGCTTTGTAGGTGTCGCCGGTCTGCTGGATGGCGACCTTGCGCGGCTTGGCGCGCTCGAGCACCGGGATGCGGACGGCCAGTACGCCGTTGTTGTAGGCGGCTTCGATGGCGTCGGCGTCGAGGTGCTCTGACAGGTAGACGCGCCGGGTGAAGGAGCCCATCACCCGCTCGCGGACGAAGACGCGCTCGTCCTCGCCGAACTCTTCCTCGCGTTGTGCGGTCACCGACAGGACGCCGCGGTCGACCGCGACCTCGATGGAGTCAGGGTCGATGCCGGGCAGATCGAAGCGCAGGACCACCTCGTCGGCGCGGCGGATCCCGTCCATCGGCATGACCGCTCCGCTGCCCTGGGCGGCGGCCTGGCGGGCCAGGCGGTCGAATTGACGCTCGAACTCCTGGACGAACGGGTCGATCGACGTGAGCAGCATCGTGTTCCACCTCCGAAGATCTCCGGGGGCCTCTTGGTCACTCAGGAGGCCTGCCCTCTAAGAGGAAACCTACAACTCTGATTATAGCTTTTCTCCGAGTCGAGATGTCAACATGGCCGTTCGTCGCGGTCGAAGGGGGTGTCACGGTGAGGCAGGGGGTTTCGTCGCTCGCAGGTGTGACACAGCATCGGAAACCGCGAAAGATCCGGAAACAGCCACACCAAAGGCGTGCGGACCAGGGCTAACGACCCTCGAATGCACTTCGTGACAGCCTCGTTAACGACAGGCCGGGACGCGCGGTGGATGCTACGGGCGGTCGTCTTCTTCGAGATGGCGAAGGGTGGCGTCGCGCTTCTTCCGCTCGCGGTAGTGCTTCCAGGCGTGCTGGACGGCGGCGATCAAGTCGATGACCGCCGCGTCACGGGTGGCGGGCCGGGTGCCGGCGCCTTTCACGCCGGTGCTCAGGTGCCAGGCCGCCGAGCCGCCGCGGTGGCGGGCCTCCCAGCCGGAGCGGCCGCCGCGTGCGGTGCGGTGCGGCTCGACCGTGCCGAGCAGGTCGCCGGCGACGAGTAGCTGCCGTCGCCTCGGTCGGTCTTGACGACCTGGACGGCGTTGAGCTCGTCATCGGTGTACCAGGTGCGGCGCTTGACCGGGTCGGCCTCGTTGGTCCAGGGCACCGGCTGGCCGACCGGGGCGGGCGGCGGCTGGAGCGTGGCAGGCGGGCTCGACGTCCGACGCCCGCTCGGTGGAGGCGGCGACGGCCTGGCCGATGCCAGGCGCGCCGGGCTCGGGCCCGAGCTCAAGCGTGTCGGCCGGGAGCAGCTGCTCGCGCGCCGAGCTCGGCGAGGCACCCGGCTCGTCCTGGCGCTGCTGGCCGCTGTAGTCCCGGCGCCAGGCCTCTACGGCCGACAGCGGCCAGTACAGGCGGTACAGGATGCGATGCGGCGCCGGGAAAGGCAGGCGCTTGGCCTGCGCCCTGGCCAGCCAGGCGGTGATGGTCTTGGGCGCGACGTCGGCGCCGGCGGCCGCGCCGGCGGACTGACGGCTTCGGGGAGCGAGGGAGAAGGCCCATGACCCATTCCACCCCGCCGTACCGCTGTTGCCGAGGCAAATGCCCCAAGCCGTGATCAGAGCGCTTGCGCCCTGCGATAACGCCTCTACTTTAGGGCTCGTCGCGCCAACCTGAGTGGAGGGCCCAGATCTCACACCAGAGCGCGGGCCCTCGATACGAGACCAAAGTGCCTGGTGAAAGCCCCCAAAGCGTCAGTTCGTTGGTCCGGACGAGCGCAGTGGGACACCACGTTGACGGTCCTCCGCCATTGTCCGGCGGAGGACCGTTGTCTGTTCGCAACCCGGGACAATGTCCGGACAATCCACCTCGCGGACATCACCAACACGGCTGGATCACGCCGGACGAACCCCCAATTCGGCAACTCGTTCTCCGCGGTCGTGTTCTCCTGAACTCGATCCCCGCAGAGAGAGATGATGATGAGCGACGACAACATGATCGGACCTGGTGCTCACGAGAACGCCGCGCTGAACGCTCTGGCTGACGACAAGACCGAGGACGCTAAGGTCTTGGCCATCCTGGCGCTGGCTTCAGCGGTCAATCGGCTGGCGGAAGCGCAGGAAGCTATCGCGAACAGCTGATCCTGCGGCCGCAGGTTACGGCTCGAACATGAGGGGATAAGTCCCGCGCGATAACGATCAAAGTGGGGGTTTTCCCAGGTCGTGCTGCCCGGTAAGGAGCCTTATGTCACCCTGCCCGACTCCGTCGACTCGCATCGTGCCCCTCCTCGGCCGCCAACTCCGCGGCCAGTCGCAGCAGCCTCCGCCACCCGCCCTCGCCCGGCACCTCCCGCCAGATGGGCGGCCAGTGCCGCTGCACCCCCGCGGCCACCCGCACAGCGCCCACATCCGCGCCCTCCAGCCCCGTCGCCCCCTCAAACCAGGCGTCGCCGATGAAAGTCGCCCCGCGGAACCAGACGTCTCCGGTGAAGGCCGCCCCGCCGAACTGGGCGCGGCCCCTGAACGTCGCCTCGCCAAATACGGCGTCGCCAGTAAAGGTCAGCCCGTCAAACACGGCGTTGCCGCCGCTAATTGGGCGTGAGGGGGCGGCACAAGGGGACGCAGGTACAACCCGATCGCCGACAAGCGGCCCATTGGCGAGTTCGCACAGCGGCTGCGCGATCGGAAGGACGAAGTGAGCCCGGATCTGACCTTCCGGGCCATAGACAAGGCTGTCTACTGCTCGCACGCGGTGCTCGCCGAGGCATGCGCCGGCAAGAAAATGCCGACCTGGCCGGTGACGGAGGCGTTCGGACGCATGCGGGAAGAGCGCGCGCCCGCGCGTGCGCGAGAAGATGCACCTGAGCGACTCGAAGCGACACGACCGGCCGTGAGCAGTCAGCCCCAGAGCTGGACTGTCCGCCAGACCTCTTGAACGTCGCGCGGCCGCCCCCGGCTCGACTCCGTGACGACGGTCCGGCCGTTCGTCCGGTCGGTGCGCCGGATGACCCACTGTCCGCCTTCGCCGCACAGCTCATACTCGACTCCGCTCATCGTGACGAACTCCAGCACGCGGGAACGCTCGACGCGCTTGATGTACGGGGTCCACTCCAGGCCGACGTGAACGGCGGTCATTTGGATTCGCCGGCGTCTGGAGTGACTCGCTTGAGAAGATCATTAACATTCGTGATCGCTACGAACATGACCGTTTCGCGAGCTCTCCAGATGAGAAGTTCCCAGTGTTCCGCGCTGATCTCCCGGCCGCTGTCCGTGTGCCGACCGCGCCACGTCCCGCCATCCTCGAAGCCGACGATCGAGGTCTGGGTTTCATACTCGGGCTGATCCATTACGCCTCGCCTCGCTCACCTGCTCTTGTCGTGGTGTCAAGAGTATGCCTAGTGCGCCACGTGCGCTAGGTGTACTACGTGCGCCGCTATCGCCACGTGAGGCAGATGTCCCTAGCGTGATCACGTGGCACAGATCGAGACCGAACAGCCTCGTTGGCGACAGGTGTACGCGGTGATCAGCGGACGGATCCGCTCAGGAGAAATCGAAGTCGGGGAACGCGTCCCGTCGCTCGTGGACCTGACGGCAGAGTTCGGCATCGCGAACGCCACAGCACAGAAGGTCATCCGGCAGCTTCGCGCGGACGGCTTGATCCGGACAGAACCGGGCATCGGCTCGAAGGTCGCAGACCGCGAATACTGGGAATCGGAGACCGCTTAGTGCGCGTAGAACGCCCTGCGAGGCGCAGATCCAAGCCGCTGCCGCGCCTGGGTGATCGCCTGTGGAAGCAGTCTCGGCTCCCCGGCGAGGAGCGGTAAGTGGTCCGCACCGAGTACTACGACGACCCTGACGCTCCCGAGCCTGGTACCGTCGAGGCATAAGCCCCGGTTCCGCCTCTGCATCGCACGCAGCCGGGGCATAGCTATGCCTGGCCGCCGGGCGCCATTCGTTCAGCCCGGAGCGCGCCGGCGTCGATGTAGCTCACGTGCGGCCTGGGCGCGCAGTTCGTCGAGCAGTATTTCACTCCTTGGCTGCGGTGCTGCCCGTGCTGACTGCGGCCGTGTCCGCCGTCTTGAGAAGGGTCTGCGGCTGGTCGAGGACGAGCGCCTTGGAAGATCCCGCGCCGTCACCTGGACAGCGCCTGACATACCGTCCGCTGTTCGACAGATACTGCACGCCGCCAGTTCTCGTGCGACCCTAGGTGCATGTTCGGTCACAAACGCCAGGGCTTCTACTTCCGGCCGAGCCGACGGCGCTGGTTCTGGCACCAGCCCATCCATGCGTTCGCAGATGACCCGCTGGCGGAACGGGACGAGCAGGTCTGGCGGGTCGCCTGGTGGCAGGGTGGCTGGGGCGTCTGGCCGGCCGACGCTGATCCGATGGCGGCCGAGCCCATCTACACGACAGAGAACATTCCGCAGGCCGACTCGGACGCGGCTTGCTGCTGGGCGGCGGGCGTGGTACCCGCGCACCCGCGCCTGCACATCTCGTGCTCGCACCGGGGTGACCCGGCAGCGCCCTTCATGTGAGCGGCTCGGAGTTGTCGCAGTCCACGCTGGTACTGCTGCTCTCGTCGGTGACCTTGTAGGGGCTGCCGTCGATAAATGTGCCGGAGATCGACGCTCGGGCGCGGTACCAGCCATCCCGACACGGCCGCGACAGCAACGGGTAGGAGTAAGCGAGTCCGGGCAGTTCGTTGTAATAGTCGTAGTTGACCTCGTACCAGTCGGCGAAACGACCGTCCTTGTGGTCGATGGCGATCCTGGCCATGAACGTGGTGATCACCTCCTGGTCGCACCTGACGCGGAGGCTCGCTCGGACACGGGGTTCGGCGGTGCCGACCCGGACGACGGTGAGCTGTCCCCACGAGTTGACGCAGCCGTGGCGGCCTGCGGGGTGGGTGGTGCTGCTACCGCTGCCGCAGTTAGCTGGTGTGGTGGCCAGGGTTATTGCTGTGGCGATGACGGCGGCGTGTTTGGTCCACACGGCGGGGTCTCCATGGATGGTGGGTGATCCGTCGTCTGGAACGGTAGTCGCATCAGACACGTTGTGTATTTGATAATTCACTCTCCGCATGCGGGTTTGTGTTCGGATGCGGGCGTCGCGGCGGGCTGACCGGCATCACCACCACGGGCGTCGGCCAGGAGGCGGCCGCGGTGCTCGGACGTCCCCTCTCTACAGGGATCGTGGTCCGGAGCCGGACTGGCTTTGTCGGGGATCTGCTGCTCCGCCTCGATGAGGCGATCTACTCACGCGACCTGGTGAGGGCACTCCTATCGCGACCGAGCGCAAGGTTCAGGGCGGCATCTATGCCACGCTGACCAAGGCTGGCCATTTCCCCTGCGGCTGCCGGTCCTTCGACCCGGCCAAGACGTGCTCGGAGAGCTGATCAGCCGACGACCACGTCCAGGAAGATCGGCCTCTTGGTGGACAGTAGTTGGGTCCCGGTCCCGTCGGTCATCTTCCAGTAGATCTTGCATCTGCCGGGGGAGTCCGATGCGCGGACACGTACCGCGATGTCGACCGGCTCGCCCGGCTGGACCGCGCGGATCTCGACCCGTTTGGGGGCGCGGCACGGGGTGTCGTTCAGCCGGGTGAGATAGCGTCCCCGCCACGGGATGGTTCCGGTGTTCCTGATCCGCCAGATCTTCGTGAACTCCGTCCCCTTCTTCACCACCGTGCCGTCCGGATGGGTGATGTCCTGCTCGAAGGCGGAATCGTCGTAGGGGGTGGCGGACCGAGCCGGGGTGGCCTGCGCGGTGGGCTCGTTCTTTCCGGAGAGCGGGGCGAGCCAGGTGAAGAGGGCGGCACCGGCGGCGGTCACGACCGCCGCGATCATGGCCGCCCTCCTGGCAAAGAGGCGCCGGGCTCGGCGTTCGGGGCGCTCCGCCATACGGACGCCTGTCGCGATGTGCCCGGTGCGGGTCTCGTCGAGAATGGGGTCCGCATGGACCTCGGCGGTCTCGCTAAATACGGCGGCGCTCGCGGCCCGCTCCCAGTGGGTTCGCCACTCGCGCCTGGCCTCCTCGGGGTCCTGACTCAGCCGGTCGACGGCGAGGACCCGGACGAACTCCCACGTCGTCTCCCAGGTCGGCAGCACCAGCCCTCGGGCGGCGGCCGCCAGCGAGGACTTCGAGGCCGCCGCGCCCATACGGGTCGACATCTCCGCGAAGGACGGGTCGCCCGCCTCCGCCTTGAGCTCCCACAGCCGGTACGCGAGGGCCGCCACCGGGCCCGCGGCCGGTTCCGGCCGGACCGGCTTTCGTCCGGGCCGCGCTCCGCTGACCGTCCACTGCGGGCCAGGCTCGTCCCCCTGCGAGCCTGATGTCCCCGGTAATTCCGGCATCTTCACCTGCCCTGTCCGGCAGCCGTCATCCGGCCGTGCCGACGAGCCCGGCATGACCTGTGCCACCTGAGAGCAAATGAGATTACCTGGATTGTCCGAATAAGTCCGGAATTCTGAGGTTTACTCAGGTGCCTTGGTCATTCACCCGCGCATGCCCGGAAGCCGTACTCCGCCGCGAAGGATCGCAGCGCCTTCTCGTTCTCGTCCGGTTCCAAGGACTGTTCCACCGCCTTCTTCGCCTCGCCCTCCCTGCCTGCGCGCATTGCCGCCTCCGCGCTTCCGCTGAGTTCGCGCAGGCTCGTGGCCAGCGCCCTGGCGGGCACGTAGAACCTTGTCCGCACGCGCGGGACGTCACCACCGGGCGGCGCGATCGCTTCTATCGCGGCGATGGTGCCGGTCATCGACTCCGATGCGCGGCGGAGTTCGTCCACCTCCTCGCGCAGGTTCGCGGGCGGCTCCTCGCGGAGATCCGACTGCCGGGACGCTGCTTCACACACCGCGTCCACGGCGGCGATGTACTGCTTTTTTACGTCCTCGTACGGTTGCTCCTCCGCCACCGAGACCGTCGCCCACAGCACCAAGGCCAGGGCCGGCACGACCCCGCCGACGATCACGCGCCACGCCGGGACATGCCTTCTCTCACGCGATCCCATCCGCCGCTCACTCCTTCGGAAGAAACTTCGGAGGAAAACGCCCTTGGCGCTCTCGCGAGCGCCAAGGGCCGAAGTCCGGCCGAGCTACGTCCCCGTCCCAGCCCGGGATCAACACTTGATCCGGCGCTCCTGCGTCCGCTTGTACAGGGTGGCCACTTCGCTGCCACGCAGGACGGAGTAGAGATGCACCTTCGTCTGGTTGCGGTAGAGCTGGCTACCGCCGGAGCACTTCCACGAAGGGGTCGTCGTCACGGTGAACGCCTCCCTTCCCTTCTTCACCTCCGAGGTGGCCTTCGTCCGCCAGAAACCGAGCCCGCGATACTGCTGGAGGGTCGTCTTGACCACGGCCCGGCGGCCCCACTCGCCCTTCTCGCAGTGGACCTGCCTGCTGGTGGTGATGTAGGCGCCGGTCCTGTACGGGGTCTTTATCCGCTGCCAGCCCTTGCAGCGGTCGTGGTAGCTGATTCCCAGGTAGGACTTCGCCGACCAGCCCGGCGCCAGGACGGCCGAGCCGTCCGAGACGGCGGTGACGCCCAGGCCTGCCTGCGCCGACGCGGACGACCCCGCCATAAGCGTGGTCGCCATCAGCCCGACGACGAGAGCCGCTCCGGTAATCCCTTTTCGTCCGATCATCGGATCTCCTTTCAAAGAAATCCTCTGCACTTTCCGACTCGGGAGTCCCCGATCGACCGTGTACGGCGATTCAGCGAATATCTGTACGCCTGTCGATGGCGCCGATGCCGAACACCGGCGCTGGGAACGGCGCTACTCTGACCGTCAATGCCCGACAATGGCAAGCGATCTGCCACGTCCAGTCATCCAAGCATTGTCCAGAGATATTAGGACAATCAAATTGGCAGGTCAGGAACCTGGGACAGGGATTCAACGCGGCAACGGAATCTTTCCCGGCCTCGCAGGATTCGGGGTCGACATAGTACTCGGGAAAAGTCTGGCGGATATGGCCATGGCCTGGTGTTTCGCTAATTGGTCGAGCCGCCGCCGGCCCCCGCAAGCGTCGGCGGCGGGTGATCACTAAGAGGTCCTAACAAAGGACTTATCGGACGAGGCGTCGCCAGCAGATGATCGCGGCGGCGAGGGTCATGAATGCTTCGTGGATGTCGTCGCGGATTTCCCATCGGATGCGCAGGCGGCGGAACCAGTGCAAGAGCGCTATCGTGCGTTCGATGACCCAGCGATGAACGCCCAGGCCGGAGCCGTGCGGGGTACCGCGCCGCGCGATGTGCGGACGAATGCCGACGCGCCAGACCCGGCGGCGGTAGACGTCATGGTCGTAGCCGCGGTCGGCGTATAAGCAGGCAGGACGCTTACGGGGCCGCCCTACTCGGCCCCGGACCGGCGGGATCGCCTTGATCAGCGGCAGAAGTTGGGTGACGTCGTTGCGGTTGCCGCCGGTCAGGGATAAGGCGAGCGGGATGCCGTTGCCTTCGGCGATGACGTGGTGCTTCGAGCCCGGCTTGGCGCGGTCGACCGGGCTCGGCCCGGTTTTGGGCCGCCCTTGAGCGCCCGCACGTGCGAGCTGTCGATCACCGCCTTGGACCAATCCAGCTGGCCGGCGGCGTGCAGTTCGGCCAGCAGCAGCCGGTGCAGCCTGTCCCAGACACCGGCCTGATGCCAATCCCGCAACCGCCGCCAGCACGTCATGCCAGAACCGAAGCCCAGCTCCTGCGGCAGGAACTCCCACGGGATCGCGGTGTAGAGCACGAACAAGATCCCGCACAACGCCTTACGGTCGTCCAGCCGCTTGCGCCCCGGATGGTGCGTTCGCCGCTGCACCTTCGGCAACAACGGCTCGACCCGCTCCCACAAGCTGTCCGAGACGATCCACGGCAGCTGCTCACCTTTCCTCACACCCCACCCAACGACAATCATCACCGTAGGGATGCGGGTCATCTCATTCTGTTATGACCTCTAAGCAGGCGGGCCCCTCCGCCGGCTCTCGCGCCCGGATTGGTGAGCGGCTCAGTTCCGGTGCGCGGGCAGTTCTGGGCGTTCGTCGGTCCAGCCGATCGCCTGGTACGAGGTGGAGAGACGCAGCTCCGCCTGCCGCCCGTTCGCGAGCTTGGTGGTGTTCGTCCTCACCTCGGCAAGAAGCAGGCCGGTGCTGGGATCGACCACGAGCTGAACCTGGGCGAACAGGCCCGGCTCTATTTCCTCCTGATAGCTGAGCGTCTGCCCGCGCCGGCCCAGCGGGTCTGTCATCTCCCCCTCGGCCCGTATGCCGGGCAGAGACGCGAGAATCCGGTATGCGGATGCACGAACCTCGGGCGAGGCCGGCAGGCCACTGATGATGCCCACACAATCTCGCAGAAGGATGGACGCCCTCGCCTCCTCCACGTCCATCCCGGATCCGGCCAGCTCCAGCCGGCCGATGCGCTCTTCCAGGTAGTTCCGGAGCTTGTCGGGCTCGCTCGGGATCGCGCGCACCTCCTTCCAGGTCATCGAGTCCCCCGCCATGTCCCCGGCCGAACCCTTCCACTTGCCGTAAAGCCGTTCGGCGGTTCGCTCACCTGCCGCCGCCTCCAGCGGCTTGGACGGGACGGAGAACAGATTCTCCGTCTTCATGTTCTTGGGGTATCGCCAACTGGTGGGCGCCCCCGCGGCCCGCCAGGCCGCCTCGTCCTGCGGGGTCGCGGGCTTGACGCCGAGATCCTGCCAGATGCGCCAGTACTGCAGGTCCGGCCGCTTCGCCAGCCACGTCTCAAGGGACCGCCTGCCCTCGAGCACATAGCTGCGGGTGGGGTCGGTCAACATCCACTGGTTGACGGTCGCGGTGCGCCAGTAGTCGCCGCTCGCAGGGGCCTTCTCCATGGCGACGGCAGCAGCGAGCAGGATCTGCCGGGCAGTCGGTTCGGCCGTCGCGGACACCGACGGTGCGACGGAGATCGTGCTGTCAGACCGCATCGCGGGGGAGATGACCGCTACCGCGGCGGCCGTGGCAAGGCTCAGCCCGGCGGCGAAGCTCACCACGAGCCGCCGCCGTACCTTCGGGCGCGGCCGCGCCGCGGCCACCGGTTCCCGTTCCTCGGACATGATCGCGTGCATGAGCGTCCGCGCCTCCGGTACGGACGCCTCTCCGGCCAGGTCCTTGTCGCGCACGCGGGCGAGATCGGTGAGGTTCACAGTGAGCTCCCTTCCAGAGCGACGGCACGAGGATGGTCGATCCCGGCTTTCGCCAGCCCCCGAGCGAAACGCTTGCGGGCGCGATACAGCCTGATCCGCACTGCGTTGCGGGAGACGCCGAGCATGCGGGCGATCTGCCCATGATCGAGCCTCTCCCAGGCGACCAGGGAGAGTAACTCCCTGTCGTCGTCGGTCAGGTCGCGGAAGACCCGTCCCATCTGCGAGATCTCGTCCTCCGGCGGGCGGGCCAGCGCGGGGAAGGCGGCGAGCCGCTCGCGCAGGGCCGCCGTACGCTGCTCGTGGCGCCGCTCGCCGCGCCGGTGGTTGGCGAGCACCCGGCGCGCCACGCCGTACAGCCACAACCTTGCCTCGTCGCCCTCGGGCAACTCCTCGATGCGCCGCCACGCCGTGGTGAACGTCTCGGCCACCACGTCGGCGGCGTCCTCCGGGTGCGGGCAGCGGCGTAGGACATAGCCGAGTATGGGCTCGTAGGCAGATTCGTAGATCTCCACGAACCGGCTATGGGGATCGACTCCCATCCGGTCTCCTTAACTGGATCATCGGTCATCTACGTCCATGTCCGGAATCCTGGAGGCATTTCTGGAAGGTGGAATCCCGTTCGTCTTGCTCAGTTGAGATAGAAGAGGTGCTCGACGGGGCGATCGGGGCAGGAACGACACTCGAAGAGGTACACACTGCCTCCGCCCGACACCATCAGGCCGGGCGGGTTCTTCGCGGCCTCGGCCCGTTCGGACTCCGAAAGGTAGATCTCCGGCCCGCTGTCGTCGTCGGGCCGGTCCTCCACCGGGAGCCAGGTCTGCCAGGACTTCCCATCGAACTCCTCATAGGCCACGGTCAGAAGATGGTGGATGGGCTGTCCGCACCTCTCGCAGCTGAACGAGGTCGTCGAGCCGTTCCAGCCGCGCGGATGACCACCGACTTTGGTTCCGGGGGCTGTGCTCAGGTGGTAGAAGTAATCCCACCCGGTGCTCTCCTCGGACCGGCGCAACCGGTGGTCGATCTCGTTGCGTAGTTCCTGCGGTATGTCGTCCCAGTCGGGGTATTCCGTCACCTGCTCTGGGTGCACCACGCAGGGGAGGGGAACGTGACCCTCGGGAGTGTCGGCGGGTGCCGGAGGCGTGAGGAGCACATGGCGGACATCTGCCGCACTCCTCCAGTGCACCTGCGGCAAGGGGCAGCGCTCGTAGGGCTCATCCCCGTGGTTGAACGGGCACCATAACACTTGGAGCAGATCGCTTCCCTGCGGGAACGGCACACCAGGCGCGTCCGCCGCGTAGAGCTGTACGACCGGCACCATGGGCACCACGGCCTCGTGGCGGGTGGCGTCCTCCAGGCCGTCGTCGTTGTAGTGTTCCTCGGCGCACAACGGCCAGGGTTCATCGGCCGGCCACCTCAGCGGCCCCCCGACGGAGCTGTCCTCGTACGACGGGATTCCCGTCCGCGGATGCAGCCGGAGCGCGTTTCTGCCGAGCGGCTTCAGCTCGGGAAAGAGTGCCTCCACAGCTACCGGCCGAGACGGAGTATGACGGGCCATTGCTCACTTCTCCGATGACGTTCCGTTCCGGACGCGAGGACCTTACCGGCTGGATCCGACAGAGTACGGAGTGGTTCAACCTCATCCACGAATCGGCACGTCAAACGCTTCGGCGGAGAACTCCAGTCCTTCCGGCACGCTTCTGACCCTGGTCAGCTTCACATCGGAGGGCAGATCCCCCTTGAACGGGATCGGGTAGGAGATCAGCTGTGCGACCTGGTCCGGTATGGGTACGCCCTGGATCTTGTCGGCCTGGATCTTGATCTTCCCGTCAGCGACCTCGACCCGCACTTCGGCGTTGAACTTCACCTTGTTCGCCCCGATCGTCACCTCTCCCGAGGCCGTGAGCCGGTCCCCGTTGCCGCCGATCTTCACGCCACTCGGGGCGTATTTGTCGATCGTCGCTTTGGTGAGGGTGCCGCTGATGCTCACCCGACCGGCCTGGATATGGGCTTGGTTCTGCAGGACGTCGGAGAAGGCGGCGGTAGCGCTGTTCGAGGTCGCTCACGCGACACCTCCGGCCGGGCGCGTGCGCAGCCGGGCGGCGGCGGTCCGGGTGTTGCGCCGCAGTCGTTCGACCTCGGCGGCCAGACGGGCGCTGCCCTCGTCGGTGAGCCGGTAGTAGCGCCGCAACCGGCCGCCGACGATCTCCTCCCGGTCCTCCCCGATCAGCCCCTCGGACTGGAGCCGGTCCAGGGCGGCGTACAGGGTCCCGGCCCGCAACCGGACCTCGCCCTCGGAGATGCGCTCAATGTCGGTGATGATGCCGTAACCGTGCTGAGGCTCGGCGGCCAGCGCGGTCAGGATGAGGAACGAAGGCTCCTGCAAGGACCGTAACTTAGACACAGGATCTTTATATACCGATAGTCGGCATATGGGAAAGATCTCGAATCGCGGACAGCCGCCATGCTTGTGCACTCGCGACTACTCATGTTTTAGTACTCATATGCGAGCAACCCGCCTCTTCATTCTCGGCGCCCTGGCCGACGGCGGCCCCATGCACGGGCACAAGATCCGAACCGCAGCGCAACTCGACCGGGTCGAGCTGTGGGCGGACATCAAGCCCGGATCGCTGTACGGCGCGCTGCGCCGGATGGCGGACGAGGGCGTCGTCGAAGTGGTCCGCACCGAGCAGGAAGGCAACCTCCCCGCCCGAACGGTGTACGGGATCACCGACAAGGGCCGGACCGAGCTGGTCTCGGTGATCAGGTCGGTCCTGGCCGACACCGGGCTCCGGCCGGATCCGATCCAGTTGGTGCTCCTGCACGTCAGCGAGATCGGCCCCGATGAGTTGCGGACGGCCGCCCAGCAGCGGCGCGACTCGTACGCCGGGCAGCTCAACTTCTGGCGCAACCTGCGCATCGAGGCCAAGCCCTATCTCACCAGGCTGGAAGCCATCGCCTTCGACCACACCCTGATGCGGCTCGAGATGGAGGTCACCTGGCACGACCGCCTGCTGGCGGAGCTCGCGGACATGGCCGGCGAACCTGACGGCACGGGCTCGCCTGGCAGCGCGCCCCCTACCGGAAAGTAGGAACACCATGTTGTCTCGGCGCTTGAACGTCGCCGTGATCGGCGGCGGCATCGGCGGGCTCTGCCTGGCGCAGGGCCTGAAGCAAGCCGGCGTGCGCGTCACCGTGTACGAACGCGACCGCACGGCCGACTCACGACTCCAGGGCTTCCGGCTGAACATCGAGCCGACCGGGAGCGTCGCCCTGCACGCCTGCCTGCCACCCGCCCTATGGGAGCTGCTGGTGGCCACCGCGGGCGATCCAGGACCCGGGATCGGCTTCCTCGACGAGCGGATGCGGCCACTCATCCTCATCGGGCAGAACGGCCCAGAACATGACCCGCTCGACCCCACCACCAGCGAGCACGCGGTCAGCCGCGTCACACTGCGCAAGCTGTTGCTGGCCGGCCTGGACGACGTCGTCCGCTTCGGCAAGGAGTTCACCAGCTTCTCCCGGGCGGACGACGGGACGGTCACGGCGAAGTTCGCCGACGGCACCACCGCGACCGCCGACGTGCTTGTCGCGGCCGACGGCGCCAACTCCCGGGTGTGGGCGCAGCTCCACCCGGCGGCGGACCGCACCGCACTGCCGGCGATGGCGGTCGCCGGCAAGCTGTTCCTCACCGAGGAGAACCGCCGGTGGCTGCCGGAGCGGCTGCTGGCCGGCCGGAACGTCTTCTGGCCGCGCAGGGACTTCCTGTTCACCGCGATCTTCCGCAGGCGCGAGGACCCTGCGGCGATCATCGCCAGACTCGGCGACCGGGTACGCGCGCTCGGGCTCGACCCGGAGCACCTGCTGGCGGACTCGCATGACGACGACTATGTCCTGTGGGCGTTCATCATGCACCGCGACTCCCTCCCGGCGAGCTTCGCGTCGAAGGCTCAGGACGATCCGGCCGCGGTGCGGGAGTTACTGGCCGAGCGGACGGCCGGGTGGCATCCCGACCTGCGCAGGCTCCTCACCGCCTCGACCCCGGACACCCTGTACCAGACCGGGTTCAGCGCCGCCGAACCGCTCGACCAGTGGGAGACCGGCAACGTCACCGGGCTCGGAGACGCCGTCCACCAGATGCCCCCGGTCGGCGGGCTCGGCGGCAACACGGCGCTGCGCGACGCGCACCGGCTCTGCGCCGCGCTCACCTCGGCCGACCGCGGCGAGGAACCGTTGCCGCGGGCGTTGCGCGCGTACGAGGCGGACATGCTGCGCTACGGGTTCGAGACGGTCCGCGAGGTGGTGCGCAACACCGAAGGTGCGATCACCAGAAGCACGCTGAAGCGATCAGCGGCTCGATGGTTCTTCCGAACCTGCGGAGCCGTCCCGCCCCTCGGCCGCGCGGTGTTCGGGGAGCGCTGAGCCTGCATGCTGGCACGCGCCTTGGTCAATGGCCTACTGATCAGCGTGGGCGGCTGAGGGCGGCCTCGGCCAGATCCGTCCATTTCTCGGCCGAGGAGTGGGGCACGACCACCCAGTCCTTTATCGCCCTGCCCTGCCCCGAGGGGTCGAACAGGGACGCCCCGGCCAGCTGGAGCGCGGTCGTGTGTTCGGGAGTGTCCCTGACCAGCCGGAACACCATCGCGCCGTCGCGCTGCAGGCTCGCGAACACCTTCCCCGCCTGATCCTTGAGCGCGGGACTCCCCATCATCCTGGAGATCCGTACACCCAGGTCGGCCAGCTCGGCACCGACCTGATGGAAATCCTCTTCTGCGCTCATCGTCAGTCGGTCCCAAACTCCATGGCGGCGTGGTCGAGCAACTCGTCGTGGTCGGGGCTCTTCCCGCGTGACGCGATCGCCACGGCCCCGCCCTCCGGCAGCACGGCGATCAGGTTAGTCGTCCTGACGAAACCGATCAAGATCGGATACGGGGTGCCGAGACAGGCAACAGCGCGCAGAACGGTCGAGGGGTGGGCGGCGCCTTAACTCTTTCGGAAGGACGCTGCGGCCTGGCGGACGGCTCCATCCAGCAGGTTGGCCCAGAGGGACCACGCGTCGTTGGTCGACATCGGCGGTGTCTCATGCACTTGGTGTCCGCCATCGAGTTGGACAGTGCGACGGAGGAGCCCACGACTTCCGCTGGAGCAGAGCTCGTAAACCGTGGCTCGGCAGGCCCATGTCCAAGCGAGAGGGCGAAGACGCTCAAGGGCGGCGCAAAGTGTGCTGTCATTGCGCTCTTCGCTCAGGAAGTCGCGAGCAACAAGGCCATGGTTGTTCCGGTGACCACGGCCAGCACCACGGGCGCCACGGCGTGGGAGCGGTGGCGCCGGTGCGTGAAGTCGCGGGCGCGGAGGTGGAATCCCACTGCGCCGATCAACAGCAGCGTGAGACCGGCTGCGGCCGTGATGGCGAGCGGTTTGAGCCAGAGGCCGGCCGCGAGCCCGAGCGCGCCGGCGATCTCCAGGGCGCCGATCGCTCGGGTCATTGTCGAGCCGACGCCGAGCCTGAGCAGGTTGGCCGTCACGGGATCCCGTAGCAGGACCTTCTGGGCGCCGGCGAGCAGGAAGACGAGCGCGACCAGAGCGCTCAGTGCGTTGGCGACAAACGCCATGGTACGACCTTTCGCAGAAGAGAGAACGAACATTCCTTTTTTAAGAGAGAGGCGGCAAAGTTGTCAAGTACGAATGTTCGTTCTACGTTGTGATCCCATGGCACGCATGCCCAAGGAGCACCTCGAAGCCCGCCGCCGCCAGATCCTGGACGCCGCCCGGCACTGCTTCATCCGCAACGGCTTCCATGCCACGTCCATGCAGGACGTGCTGACTGAGGCCGAGTTGTCGGCCGGGGCCGTCTACCGCTACTTCAAGAGCAAGGACGACATCATCGCGGCGACCGCCGCCGAGGCTCTCGCCGAGGTCGCGTCGGCGTTCGAGGCGGACGACGGCGCGCGGCCGCCGGATCTGGACAACATCGTCGATCTCGTGCTGGGGGTCGAGCGCCCGCCGCTGTCCGGATCGCAGGAGTCGGCCCAACTGCTGGTCCAGGTCTGGTCGGAGGCGCTGCGATCGCCGTCGCTGTGCACGAAACTGAAGGAGGTCATGGCGGAGGCCCGCGGCGTGGTCGGTGGCCTCGTGGCGCGGCATCAGCAGCGCGGGCTGCTTCCCGCCGACGTCCCTGCCGAGCACGTGGCCGATGTCCTGATGGCTCTGGTCGACGGGTTCCTGGTGCGCCGCGCGGTGTACGGTCACGCGGATTCGGCGGCCTTCAGGAACGGCATGCGAGCCCTGATGTCGGCGCCTGCGCAAGCCGCCCAATAGAGAATGAACATTCGCTCTTGACGGTCGCGGCTCAACCGTGCTCTTCTAAAAAGAACGATCATTCGTTCTAAGAGGGTGGGTTTGTGACTACAAAATCGGACGTTCTCATCGTCGGCGCGGGGCCGACCGGCCTGGTGCTGGCCATCGACCTGGCACGGCGGGGAGTGATCCCACGGATCATCGACGCCGGGCGCGCGGACCACCGGGAGAGTCGAGCGGTGTCGATCGTGGCGAGATCGCTGGAGATGCTGGACGATCTCGGGCTGGCCCAAGCCGCCATCGAACGAGGCGTCCCGCTGCACACCCTGAACTTCTACCAGGGCACGACGGCCCTGGCCGAGATGGACGTGACGGCCGTGGACTCCCCGTTCCCGCTGGACCTGTGCATTCCGCAGTGGCAGACGGTCGCGCTGCTGCGCGAGCGCGCCGCCGAACTCGGAGTCATCATCGAATGGGGCACCCGCCTGGTCGGCCAGCAGACCGGCGAGCACAGCGTCAGCGTGGAACTCGGCCACGAGGACGGACGCGGCGAACGGTGCGAAACCGGGTGGCTGATCGGCGCCGACGGCGCCCACAGCACCGTGCGCGAGACGGCGGGAATCACCCGGGAGAGAGCCGACCTGAAGCGGGGGTTCATCCTGGGCGACGTCGCCGTGGACTGGCCGCTCACGCGCGACCGCTTCCATGTCTACTTCGGCAAGTCCGGCCTCGTGGCCGTCTTCCCCATGATCGGGGGCTACTGGCGCATCCTGGCCAGCACGCCGGACGACCGGCCGCCACAGACTCCAGGGCTGGACGACTTCGCCGCCTACGTCGCCGAACGCACGCCCCTGGACTCTCGCGTACGCGATCTGCAGTGGAGTTCGTCGTTCGTGGCCCGCGAGAGCCTGGCCGACCGGCTTCGCGAGGGCCGGATCCTCCTGGCCGGCGACGCCGCGCACAGCCACAGCCCGGTGGGCGGCCAGGGCATGAACACGGGCATGCAGGACGCCTACAACCTGGGCTGGAAACTCGCGCTCGTCGTCACCGGGCGCGCCGAGGAGTCCCTCCTGGACAGCTATCAGGCCGAACGGTGGCCCGTGGTCAAGGCCGTGGTCGAGGCGACCTCGGCCACCACGAAGGCCGCCACCGGCAGCACGCTGGTCGCCCGCAGAGCCAGGCGGCACGCGCTGCGCCTGTTCGGCCGGCTCAATCCCGTGCAGCAGCGGCTGTCGAACGCCTTCGGCGAACATCTCGTCCACTACCGCGACAGTGACCTCGTCTTCGAACGCTGGCACGAGTCACAGGCCAGGGCGTGGAGTGACGTCGCCTGCACCGGACCGGAAGCCGGCGAGCTGGTACGGGACGCCTACGTTGAGAACCGTGAGGGGCCGGTGGCGCTCCGCCACATCCTCCGGACGCCGGGCCACCACCTCGTCCTGTTCGCGGCGGACACGACGGACTCCGCCACGCTGGCCGCCTGGCAGGCCTCCGCACACGAGGCGATGGCCGGGCACGGCGAGGTCCATGTCATCACCCGCGGCCATCTGCCGCACGACCCCATGAACGGAGTCTTCGCCGACCTGCGCAGCGAGGCGCACAACCGCTACGGCGTGCGCCGCCCCAGCCTGTACCTGATCCGCCCGGACAAGTACGTCGGCTTCCGCGGCGACAGCGTCGACTTCGCATCCGTGAGCGACTACTTCCGCGCCCTGGGCGCCCGCCCGTGACACCGCCTGTCAAGAAGAGGAGGTGGACAACCCCGTGACACAAGGGCCGGCCGTCCCCAAAAGCCTGGCCGGAATCGGCGCGACCGCCTTGATGAAGTCGGCGAAGGGCTGGAAGTCCGACGTGGGCCAGTGGCCGGCCCAGCAGTCGCACGTTCCGCGCCCCAGCAGGACGTCGTCCTGGGTGGCGATGACGCGGCGCGGGCCTCTGCGATACATTCGGCCGCAGCCGAATCCAAGGAGCCCCCGGACATGCTCACGCTGGCGTTCTCCGCCTATGACCTGTCCTTTCTCAGGTTCGCCTTCTCCCCGCTGCGGGAGGTCGCCGCCAGCGTCCACGCGCTGCGTACACCCGCCCGGCGCGCCCTGCATCTGCCCTGGTTCAAGCAGGTACGCCCGCAGCTCGGCAGTGAGCTCGGGCCGCTGCTCGACCTCATCACCGGCTCCGGCTACATCCCCGACTTCCTCTGCCCCGTCCCCACCGGTCCGACGCCAGACCTGGCGGGGGAGCTGGCGGTGCTGCGCGCCACCCCCCACGAAGTCATCCGCGCCGACCTCGACCGCATGGCGAGCGAGCTCGGCCCGCTGACCGGCTGCGCCGCGGAGCTGCACCAGGATCCGGCCGTGGGCCTCGAACGGCTGGTGCTCGCCATCGAGACCTACTGGCAGCTCGCCTTCGCCCCGCACTGGCCACGCATGCGCAACCTGCTCGAAGGCGACCTGCTCTATCGCACCAGGCAATACGCCGAACACGGCCCCGCCGGCGTGTTCGCGGACATGCACCCGGCCATCCGCTGGGAAGGCCGCAACCTGCACCTGGAACAGCGCCCCGAGGAGATGTCCCGGGTGCTGGCCGGCGAGGGGCTGCTGCTGGCCGCGTCCATCTTCGTCTGGCCCGGCCTGTTCTACCGCACCGACTCACCCGGCCAGCCGATCATCACCTATCCGGTACGCGCCATCGCCACCCTGTGGGAGCGCGGCACCGCGCCCGCGCCCGACGCGCTGGCCGCCGTCATCGGCCGTTCCCGAGCCCTGCTGCTCAGCGAACTGGATGTACCGGCCTCCACCACCGACCTGTCCCGCCGTACCGGCCTGTCGCCCGCGAACGTCTCCGAGCAGCTCACGCTGCTGCGGTCGGCCGGCCTGGTCACCAAGCATCGCGTCGGCCGGGCCATGCTCTACGTGCGCACTCCCCGCGCCCACGCCCTGATGGACAGTTGATTCGGCGGGGGCCGAATGTGTCGCCTCACCCCGCGGGCCGCCCCCACCATGCTGGCATGACGATCACGGCTCCGGCCCGCCCCACCATGTTCCAGGGGCTGCCCAAGGTGTTCTGGTTACTGTTCTCCGGCCAGTTGGTCAACCGGTTCGGCGGGGTCGTGCTGCCGTTCCTGGTGTTCTACATGACCGGTCGAGGGTACGCGGCCGCGCAGATCGCCGCCGTCGTCTCGGCGTACGGGCTGGGTGGCCTGGGCGGGCAACCACTGGGCGGGTACCTGGCCGATCGGTTCGGCCGCCGTCTCACGCTGATCGGCGGCCTGCTGGCCACCGCGACCTGCCTGATCCTCATCGGCGTCGCCGGCAGCCTGGCCTGGCTCATGGCATCGGCCCTGGCCATGGGGCTGGCCGGCGACGTCTACCGGCCCGCCGCCTCGGCGCTGGTGGCCGAGACCACCCCGCCGCACCTGCGGGCCAAGGCGTTCGGGCTGATGCACTGGGCGGTCAACGTCGGCACCGCCGCCGCCGGCGCCATCGCCGGCCTGCTGCTCGCCCACGGGTTCTGGCTCCTGGTGATCCTGGACGTCACCACGAGCGTCGCGTTCGCCGTGATCGTGTACGTCGGCATCCCGCGCGGCCACGACAAAGCCGCGCCCAAGCCCGCGCGCAACGGGTACGCGATCGCGGCCCGCGACCGGGTGCTGCTGGCCGCGCTGATCTTCCTGCTGATCGGCCTGATCCTGTACGCGCAGGCCTCGTACGCGCTGCCCCTGGCCCTGGCCGCCGACGGGCTCCCGGCCTCCTTCTACGGGCTGCTCATCACCGTCAACGGCGCCAT
This sequence comes from Nonomuraea sp. NEAU-A123, assembly GCF_018603905.1. Classification (GTDB taxonomy): domain Bacteria; phylum Actinomycetota; class Actinomycetes; order Streptosporangiales; family Streptosporangiaceae; genus Nonomuraea. The sequence goes on along the minus strand of NZ_JAHFZZ010000016.1, from coordinate 187,791 downwards.
CGTGGTGATCTTCCAGCCGCTGTTCATCACCTGGCTGTCCCGGCTGCCCCGCCTGCCGGTCCTCGGCGTCTCCATGACCGTGGTGGGCGTCGGCCTCGCGCTGACCGGCGTGGCCAGTCGGCCCTGGCACTACGTGGCCACGGTGGTGCTGTGGTCGATCGGCGAGATCGGCATGGCGGGCTTCGAGGCGGCCCTGATCGCCGATCTCACCCCCGGCGGCGCACACGGCACCTACCAGGCACTGTACGGCTGGACCACCTCCATCGCCCGCTTCGCCGGGCCTGCCGCTGGCGCTGTCCTGTTCCAGGCCCACGCGCTGTGGTGGGCCTGCGCCGCGACGGGCATCCTGTGCGCCCTGTTCGCCTTCATCCTGATGCCGGCCGTCGCCCGCCGGTCGAACTGACCCCCGCTTCGATGGGAAAGAAGCCATAAGCGCGTGTCACTATGGCCACCTGCCGCGATGAGGGGATCCCTGATGCGTATCGACCGCCTCGACCACCTGGTGCTGACCGTCGCCGATGTGGCGGCGACGGTTGACTTCTACAGCCGCGTTCTCGGCATGGAGCCGGTCACTTTCGGCGACGGGCGCAAGGCGCTCGCGTTCGGCCAATCAAAGATCAATTTGCACGAGGCAGGCAGCGAGTTCGAGCCGAAGGCCGCCCACGCCGTGCCCGGCAGCGCTGATCTCTGCCTGATCAGCGGAGTCCCGCTGGAGCAGGTCATGGCCGAGTTGGCAAGGCACAATGTGGAGATCGAGGAGGGGCCGGTCCACCGTACCGGCGCCCTGGGGTCGATCGAAAGCGTCTACGTGCGCGACCCCGACCGCAACCTCATCGAAATCAGTGTTTACGTCGACACGCCTTAAGAGCCTCAGGCGGTAATTGTCTGGGATGTACGGGCGAACGTGTCGCGGTAGACGCTGGGCGGGACGCCGACGTGCTCCTTGAACAGCTGCTGGGTCAGCGCAGCCACCGTAGAGCCGCGTCGGCGCAGTCCTCGGGGCTGCTGTTGAAGGCGATGGCCGCGTCGGGCGCGTACTGCCGGACCAGGTTGACCGCCTTCTCGAAGAATTCGAGTAGCGGCTCGTGCTTGCGGATGCCGCCCCCGATCACCACGCAGCCGTAGGGTTCGCGGGTCAGCGCCTCTACGAGCGCTCCTTCGGGGTTCTTGTCGAGTGCCAGCAGGCACCAGTCGGCCTCGATGCCATGATCGTCGAAACGGGCCTGACCGCGTGCTATCGCCGCCTGGATCGGCTCCGGGTCCCAGCCCTGGATCTCGGCGGGATCGAGGCCGACCACCAGTACTCGTGCCACTGTCACGCGTCCTCCCTCTCGCTAGAACGTCTCCACGCCGGCGCGATGGTCGAAGGTGGTGCCTGGGTGCATCGACATCTTGCCACGCGCGGTCCGATCGGCCCCCGCCGACCATCTCCGCCTATTAAGGTGGGGCGTCCGTGGTGTGACGACGTCATGGCGACACGGTGAGCGGTGGCCGAACGAATATGACGTCGTTGGTACCAGCGCGCCTGAGGCAGCAAAGGAAGACCAGTGAGCACTGGCACCCCGCGCCCCACGGTCGGCGTCGTGGTCCTGACCATGAACGACCGGCCCGAAGAGTTCTCCGTCGCGATGCACTCCCTGCTCGCCCAGCAAGGCGTCGACCTGGACGTGGTGGTGGTCGGCAACGGCTGCACACCGGACCAGGTGCCGGGCGGCGTGCGGACCGTCGAACTGCCGACGAACGTGGGCATTCCCGAGGGACGCAACGTGGGCGCCGCCAACGTGAAAGGCGACCTGTTCTTCTTCTTCGACAACGACGCCGTACTCCCCGCTCCCGACTCGCTGCTCCGCCTCGCGGCGGAGTTCACCCGCGACCCACGCCGCGCCTTCGTCCAGCCGCGCATCGCCGACCCGGTCACCGGCCGCACCCTGCGGCGCTGGGTGCCCCGCCTGCGTGTCTCTCACCCCGACCGGAGCGGCACCGTGACCGTCATGGCCGAGGGCGTCGTCATGGTCCGCCGCGACCTGTTCGAGGCCGTCGGCGGGTGGCCCGGCCATTTCTTCCTCTTTCACGAGGGAGTCGACCTGGCCTGGCGGCTGTGGGACCGCGGTTGCATCGGCCACTACGCGCCCGATGTCATCGTTCATCACCCAGCCACCGACCCAGCCCGCCATGCGAACTTCTACCGTCTCAACGCCCGCAACCGGGTCTGGCTGGCACTCCGCAACCTGCCCGCCCCGCTGATCCCCCTCAACCTCGCCATCTGGGCCCTGACGACCCTGTGGCGCTTCCGAGACCCTGCGGCGTTACGCGCTTCCCTTGCCGGACTCGCGGAGGGGCTGCGCGGAGGGTACGGCACCCGCACACCGATGCGCTGGTCCACGGTGGCCCGGCTCACCCGGGCGGGACGGCCCCCTGTCTGCTGACGATCACTAGACCATGGCCGTCCTCATCCGTGGGTTCGGTGATCACGAGTCCCTGAGGCAGGTTGACGCGGCCGGGAGGCTCGCGAAGCGTGCCTTGGTCCAGGCGAGGATGTCGGGCATCGCGCCGTCGTCGATGCCGGTGGAGCCGCCCCAGGTGTCGTGCTCCAGACCGGGGTAGGTCCGATACTCGATGGCGGAGCCCGTGCGGCAAAGGTCGGCCGCGACCCGGTCGGCCACGGCGCGCGGAGTGACGGTGTCGGCGTCGCCCTGCAGGAACAGGACAGGCCCGGCGACGCGGGCTCGGCCGAGGGTGTTGTCTCGCAGATAGCCGGTGAACGCCGGGTTCGACAGCCAGCCGGCCTGGACGAGGGTGGGGCCGATCAGGTCGGAGTACACGGCGACGGCGACATTGAGGCAGCCGCTGCGGACGGTGTTCAGGCGTTGGAGAGCGGCCTGGGTGAGCAGCTCATCGGGGCGGATGCTCGCGTCGCTGTAGGCGGCCCCTTCGGCGATGATCGGTACGAAACCGCCGTAGGGGGCGGTCACGGCGAGGTGGTCGACCAGCGCGGCGAGGTCGGCGGCGGGCGAGGTGACGACCGTGCCGAGGTAGCCGGGCTCGGGCTCGCGGGCCTGCCGCTCGGCGGCGGCCAGGGCCGCGCCGCCGCCCTGCGAGTGGCCCCACAGCACCCACTGGCGGGAGAGGCCGAGTACGGCCCGCGAGGCGGAACGGACCGCGCCGACCAGGTCGGCGGCTTGCGCGGCCTTGTTGAGGAGCTCCGGCCTTCCCGTCGTGCCGAGACCGGCGTAGTCGGGTGCGACAACGGCATAGCCCTGCTCCAGGAACCGCATCATCTGGTTGCCGTGGTACAGGTCCCGCATCAGAGATGGCGCGCAGGCGGTGCCGATGCCGCTCGCACCGTGCGCGTCCACGACGACCTTCCATCCGCCACGGGGCCGGGGGCGGTCCTGCGGCACGAGCACCACCCCGGACGCCGCGACGTCTCGTCCCGCGGAGGTTCGCGAGTGGTAGAGCACTCGCGTGGCCGTCACGGGCTTGCCCTCGACCACGTACTCGCTGGTCTCCTGCTTGCGGATCAACGCCCCCAGCGGTCCCCACCGCAGCGGGTCGGGCGCGTCGTAGAAACCGGTGCGGGGCAACGCGTTCTGCTGCTGCGCCGCCCATGCCCAGCTGACCTGACAGGCCTGGTCGCACTCGTCGGCGTGTACGACGGTCACTGGTGCCGACATTGAGGCCGCCGCCATCACCGCCACCAGGGCGCTACGTAGGAAACTCACATTCATCCTTAGAGGGTGGCGTGCAGGTGGCGGGCGACGTTGTCCACGGATTCGGTGACCGTGGGCTCGGTGTCGTAGAAGTCGAACTGGCCGCGGCCCTCCAGCCAGACCAGCTCTCTGGCTCCGGTCAGCCGGTCGGCGAACCGGCGCGCGCCCACCGGGATCCCGGCGCTCTCGCTGTGCACGATGAGCACGGGCGCGGTGATGCGGTCCGCGGACGGTTGCGGCTCGAAGGTCAGCCATTCGGCCCAGGCCATGGTCGCCCACCTGTTCCCCCACTCGGGGATGGCGCCCCTGGCGGGGTCCAGATAGTAGGCGTACGGGCCGAACATCGCAGCCGTTGAGTCGGTTTCGCTGACTCCGAGCACGTACTCGACCTCGCCGGTCGCCTCGAAGTGCGCGCGGGCCCGCTGTCCTGCCGCCAATCGCGCTGTGAAGGCCGCCTCGCCGCCGAGGGCGAGCCGCATCAGCTCGCCGTCCTGCAGGCCGGGCGCGACCAGGGCCAGCGAGGCGATGCGGGGATCGTCCGCGGCGGCAACCGCGGCGAACGCGCCACCGGCGCAGATGCCCAGCGCGCCGATCCTGGCGGGGGCCACCCGGTCCTGGGAGGAGAGGAAGCTGACGGCGTGGATCAGGTCCTTCACCTTCAGTGAAGGCGACTCCACGTCACGCGGCTCACCGCCCGACTCGCCGAACCCGGTGAAGTCGAAGGCCAGCGCGGTGAAACCGCGCTCGGCCAGGCGCCGCGCGTACAGCCCGGCCATCTGCTCCTTTACCGAGGTCCACGCCCCTGCCACCACGACCGCGGGCAGTCCGCGGTCGGCCGTGGCGGGCAGGTGCAGGTGCCCGGCGAGGGTGACGCCGTCGGCGTCGAAGGTTACTTTTTCCACAGCGGTCTCTGTCATGTGGACAACGGTGACGGAGCTCGACTGCCAACCGACTGCCACGCGACCGTCAGAGCATCGCCCGTACGTCCTCCGCCTCGGGAACGTCGAGGCGCTCGAAGATCTCCAAGGCCTCCCGCAGCCGGGCTCGGCCGCTCTCCTCCTGGCCCAGCCGGGACAGCGCCTTGCCGAGTGTGGTCAGCGCCCGAGCCTGTTCCCAGGCGGCGTCGATCTCGACGTTCACCGCCACGGCCTCTTCCGCCCGTACCCTGGCCTCGTCGAACAGGCCCGCCGCCAGATGGCATTCGGCCAGCCGGAACAGGGCGCCGCCCTCCATCAGGCGATCACCGGCGGCCCGGTGCCGCATCAGCGATTCCGCCCAGGCCTCGACCGCCTCATCGCACCGGCCGACCCCGTGCAGCACGATGCCGAGGTCGTACAGGCGGGTGCCGAGATCCCGCGAGCGGCCCGTCTCCCGCACCAGCTCCACGCCCTGCCTGGCCAGGTCGACGGCCTCGTCATGCCTGCCCAGCGCCAGGCAGGCCCGGGACATGACCCCCAGCGCCGCCCCTACTCCTGTCACGTCGCCCAGCTCGCGATGGAGGGAGAGCGCCTCGGTGAGATGACCGATGGCGGCCTCGTAGTCACGCTGGATCATCGCCGCGGAGCCGAGCACCTGCAGGTTCTCCACCACGATCACCGGGTCGCCCATCGCACGACCCAGCGCGAGGGCCGCCGTCCCCTCCTCGACGCCCTCCTTGAGCGACCGCTGATAGATGAGCATCGCCGCGACAGCCGTACGGGCCAGCCCGTGGCTGCGCCGGTCGCCTCGCTCGGCCGAGGCCCGTGCGATCGCCTGGGCGATCTGCCTGATCTGCTCCCATCGCAAGTGCACCCGTGCCACGTACAGCAGCACGTACAGCAGATCCGCCACGGCCGGATCGGACGCGGCCTGCAGGGTCGTGTGGAACAGGTTGGCCACCTCGGCGTCCAGCCACCCCTCCACCGTCGGATGGCCGGTGAAGGCCAGGCCGGGCGAGGCGGTGGGCGACTGCCGGGCGGTCGAGAGCGCGTCCGGCTCCAGCAGTGACTGGGCGTTTCTGGCGGTGGCCAGGTAGAAGTCGACGAGCCGGTGCAACGCCGCGTCCCGGTCCTGCTCGGGAAGGCCGCGAGCGTACAGTTTGAGCAGGTCGTGATAGCGGTAGCGGCCCGGACTCGGGGCTTCCAGCAGGCCGGCGTCCGCCAGCGACTCGCACAGGTCTTCCGCCACCCAGTCTTCCAGATCCAGTACGGCCGCCGCCGCGGCCACCGAGAAGTCATCGCCATCCGGTACGGCCAGCAGCCGGAACGCCCTGGCCTGACCGACGTCCAACTGGCCGTACCCCAGGGAGAAGGTGGCCTCCATCGCCAGGTCGCCAGTGCGTAGCTCCGCTAATCGGCGGCGCTGGTCGGCGAGCCGGCCGACCAGCGAGGCGATCGTCCACCCCGGCCGCGCCGCCAGCCTGGAGGCGGCGATGCGGACCGCGAGCGGCAGGCAGGCGCAGGCGGCGACCACCTGCTCGGCGGCCTGGCGTTCGGCGGCGACGCGGGCGGTCCCGACGATGCGGGTGAACAACTCCAGCGCCTCGCCGGTCGTGAGCGCCTCCAGACCGATCATCCGGTCGGCGTTGAGACCGGTCAGTCTGGCCCGGCTGGTGATGACGACCCCGCTCGCGGTCGCACCCGGCAGCAGTGGGCGGACCTGGGCGGCGTCGGCCGCGTTGTCCAGGACGACCAGCATCCGCAGGTTCGCCAGCGTGGTGCGGTACAGCGCGGCACGCTCTTCCAGATCCTCGGGGATGGCGTCACCGGCGACGCCCAGCGCACGGAGGAACGCCGCGAGCACGACCGCCGGTGCCAGCGGAGCCGACTCGACGCCGCGCAGATCCACATAAAGCTGCCCGTCGGGATAGCGGTCGCGGACCAGATGGGCCACGTGGACGGCCAGCGCGGTCTTGCCGACGCCGCCGATCCCCGACACCGAGGAGATCACCAGGCTCGCGCCCTCGTGCAGCAGGCCGGTCAGCTCGCCGACCAACGCCTGCCGTCCGGTGAAATCGACGACGTCGGCGGGAAGCTGGGCGGGAACCGTACGGGCAGGCGCCTGAACAGGAGCGGTCAGTGCCGGGTCGGCGCGCAGTATCGCCTGGTGGAGGGCGGTGAGTTCGGGACCGGGGTCGACGCCGAGCTCGTCCGCGAGCAACCTGCGCGTGCCGGCGTGGACCGCCAGCGCCTCGGCCTGGCGTCCGGACCGGTACAGAGCGAGCATCAACAGCCCTCGCAGGCGCTCCCGCAACGGGAACTCCTCGGACAATGACGTCAGCTCCGCGATCAGCTCATGGTGACGACCCAACTCCAGGTCCAGCTCCAGCCGCTGTTCCAGGGCCAGTAGCCGGCGTTCGGTCAGCCGGGCTCGATGAGTCTCGGCCAGCGGCCCCGGCAGTCCCAGCAACGGAACACCGGACCACAGCGCGAGCGCCTCGGACAGCAGGTCCCTGGCTCGGCTCAGCTCGCCGGCGGCCCGGGCCTTGTCGGCCGCCTCCACTCGTTCCTCGAACACCGCGGCGTCCAACGCGCCAGGCGGAAGCCGCAGTGCGTAGCCGCCGGAGACCGTGGTCAGCACCTTCCAAGGTGACCCGTTCGGCTCCAGAACCGGCCGCAACCGCGAGACCAGAATCCGCATCGCGTGCGTCGGCCGCGCGGGCGGCGCCTGACCCCACAGCCCATCCACGATCGCCTCGTCGGACAGTGCCCGGCCCTGCCGCAGCAGCAACAGCGCCAGCAACGCCTGCTGCTGCGGGCGACCGAGATCCAGCGGCTCCTCACCTCGCCAGCCCCGCAACGGCCCCAACACGGCGAACCGCAAGTCCTTGGTCATCAGCCCTCCTCCGAAGGGCAGATTAGGACAAGGGCCTTGGACGCTGTTCTCGCGGGCCCGCCCCGTACGAGGCGGGGGTGGCCGGGATGCTTCGTGGGCGGTCAGGCGCCGAAGCCGACCGCGAACGCTCGCTTGAGGTAGTCCCAGACCTGTGGGGTCAGCACGCCGCGGGTCGCGGTCTCAGGCCCCTTCCCCTCGATCTTGGCGTAGATCGAGGAGAGCACGGATCTGTCCCCGCCGGCCATGTCCCGCATGACCTCCGTCCACCGCCGGGCCAGCTCCTGTGCGGCGGGATCCGCCGGGTCGGTTCCGCGTTCGACATGCGTGGTGATGTCGCCGGCGATCTCCGCCCCGAGGCGCTGCCACTCGGCGAACCTCTCCGCGAAGCCGGCCTCCTGGTGCCGTTGTTTCGCCTGTGCCAGTTGCTCGGGCGTGAAATGGCTCGCCTGCATCATTGCCTCCATGGTCTCGATGAGCTGATCTATGGACGGCTCGGTGGCCTCCTCGATGGCGCGGAGCAGGGCCAAGAGCCGCGCGCGTAGCTGGTGTCGCGTCTCGATGTGCTGCTCGACGTGCGAGAGCTGGGCACGTACCGCCGAGCCGAGGTTCTTCGCGTCACCGTCCAGCGAGCGGGCGATCAGGTCCAGCGGCATCCCGAGTTGGCGCAGCGCGAGTACCCGGTAAAGCCGCCGGACATCGTCGGAGCTGTAGATCCGATGCCCGGCAGGGGAGCGCTGCGTAGGCCGTAGCAGGCCGATCTGGTCGAAATGGTGTAGAGCGCGGACCGTGAGGCCTGTCGCCGCGGCCAGGTCGCCGACCTTCCAGCATCGTTCGTCCATGTGATCACCCAGATCGGACGCTAGTACCTGACGCGACGTCAGGCGCAAGCTCGAAGGGGAGGGTCCGCAGGCTTATCTTCCAGGGCAGATCACAGCTTTGGCCGCCTGGTCGATGGCGTCCGGGGAGTATTCCATGTTGCTGACGCTCAACGTGGCGGACACGGCGAACTGCAGGCGGCCGTCGAGCGAGGTGAAGGTCGTGGCCATGAAGCCGGGCCCGCTGCCCGCGATCGCCTGCACCAGGGGCTCGCCGCCGCACAGGCGGCTGCCGGGGGAAGGCTGGGGTGGCGCGTCCTTCGGCGGGTCGGTGATCACCTTTTGCAGCGACGCCGGTAGCAGCTTGCCTTGGACGAACGCGCGCTGGAAAGCGCTGACGTCACGGGCGGTGGAGATCACCCCTCCGGCCGCGTACCCGAAACTCGCGTTCTGCCGGTCGACATCGCGCGGCTTGCCTTGGGGGTCGGGGAAGTAGCCATGCCCGTGCGGGCCCTTGATGCCCTGGGGCGGTTTGGTGGGCAGGTAGGTGTGGCTCATCCCGAGGGGGGCGAAGATGCGCCGGGTGAGTTCGGCGGGCAGGGTATGGCCGGTCACCTTTTCGATGATCATGCCGAGGAGCATGTAGTTGGTATTGGAGTAGGTGAACTTCTCTCCCGGCTCCCCTGTCCGGGGCAGGCCGCGTGCGGCCTTCACCAGCTCGATCGGAGGGTAGTAGATCGTGAAGTCGAAGTTGTCGAACCGGCCGGAGCCAAAGAAGTCCGGGATGCCAGAGGTGTGCCGGATCAGCTGCCGTACGGTGATCTCGTCGGCCCGCTCCACCACGTCCTGCTGAGCCACTTCCGGCAGGACGTCGCTGAGCTTGTCATCCAGGCCGAGCTTGCCCTCCTTGACCAGTTGCAGCAGGACTGTGGCGGTCATCTGCTTGGTCTGGGATCCGATGCGGTAGCGGGCGTCGGCGGGGATCTTTCCGCCCTTGCCGTTGAGGAGGCGGGAGCCGGCCGAACCCTGGCCGACGCGCTTGCCGTCGACGTACAGCTCACCGATGGCACCGACCACTCCAGTGGTCTTCGCGAGGGCGTTCAGCGCCTCCTGCACATTCCCGGTCGGCTGCTGGTCGGCAGCGGTGGCGGGCGCGGCGATGCTCAGTGTCAGTAGCGCGCAGGCCAGACCGGCGACACGAGTCGCTGTCACATGATTCACAACAAGGGTCCCTTCATCGTGGGAACGCGCGGGGAGCGTCTGCTAGGGCACAGACGCTCCCCGCGCGCCGACGTTCAAGGACTTTGTAGGCCGAGAGGCGTTTCCTTACCGTTTCTGCCGCCCGTGGGGCGGGCTCAGTGCGTCAGTTCCGCGATCAACTGGCGATAAGTGGAGAAGGCCGGCTTGGGTGTGTAGTCGTCGCGCAGCAGACCGAACCGGTCGTACAGTCCCTCGCCCGCGCTGTTGGCGTCGCGCAGGCCGAACAGGGAGTAGCCGGTGATGTTGAGGTCGCCGCGGAGCTTGTCCAGGGTCCTGATCACTTCCTCGATGACCTCGGCCTGGCGCTCCTCGCTGCGCTCCGGGCCGGTGGGCCAGCCGTGCTCGCAGACGCGGATCGGCACGCCGTCGCCGATGCCGGCCTTGGGCAGGTCGGCGGTCCGCAGCGCCGTGAGCACCCCTTCGATCGCCGCCGCCAACTGCTCGGCGGGGATGGGCCGGAAGACGTCGGGGAAGAAGTCCAGGCCGACGTAGTCCAGCGCCTGATGGAAGCGGTCGTCGGCGACCGCGCCGAGGTCGTGCCACCAGGTGTCGGCGGGGTTGAAGGTCGGCACCACGTTGAAGCCGACGGCGAGGTCATGTCCGCAGGCGCGCGCCTCCTCCTTGGCCGCGATCACGCCTTGCACGAGCGCCTGGTGGACGTTGGGCATGCTGCCGTCCAGGACCGGCAGGTTCGCGTTGGGCTCCTCGCAGATCTGCAGGCTCGCGATCCGTGCCCCCTCCTCGCGCACGGTGGCCCGGATGAAGTCCAGCCAGCCCTCCAGGGCGCCCGTCGGCTCGCGGAAGGTGACGACCAGATCGAGCTTGCGGCCGTTGGCGAGGTAGCGCTCCGGGTCGGCGGGGGTGGGCGGCGCGTCGGGTGCGACGGTGGCCGCGTACGGGCGGTAGGCGCGTACGAGCAGCGTCGGCGCGTCAGCCTGCAACTGCCGCAGCGCGTCCTCGATCCGCTCCGGATGGTCGGGATGGGCGAGGTGTACGGCCCCGGTGGCGGTGCCCAGCAGGGCGCCGGGATAGATGCCGAAGGTGAACGTCATGAGGCGTCACCCTAGCCATAAATTTGGTGTCACTACAACTTTGATGTCGCTTAAAAAACAAGGTTCGAAGCGGAGTCAGGGCATGCCACGTCGCTCCCTATGGTGGCGGCGGTGTGAGAGATTATAAGGATTCGTGAAGGTCTCACCGATGCATGGGGAGTGCCGTAGGTGAAGTCACGCGCGGCCGGTGGGGCCACCAGGCGCCAGGCCATGGCGGAGCATGTCCTGCGGCAGGGCTCGGCCTCGATGACGGAGCTCGCCGAGACGTTCGGCGTGAGCGTGATGACCGTCCATCGTGACCTGGATCTGCTGGAGAGCCAGGGCATGGTGCGGAAGTATCGCGGTGGCGCGAGTGCCCAGGCGTCCAGCATCTTCGAGAGCAACATCGCCTACCGGAAGACCGCCCAGACGGCGGAGAAGGAGGCGATCGCCCGGCATGTGGTGGGGCTGATCGAGCCGGGCAGTTCGGTCATGATCGACGACTCCACGACCGCGCTGGCCGTCGCCCGCCATCTCGACGAGGCGGCCCCGCTGACCGTGGTGACGAACTTCCTGGAGGCGATCAAGCTGCTCGCCCCCATGCCGGGCATCCGGCTCATGGCGCTCGGCGGCGAGTACTACCCGACGCACGACTCCTTCCTGGGGGTGGCCTGCGTAGACGCGGTCGAGGCGATGAACACCGACACGGTGGTCGTCTCCACCTCGGCGATCTCCGATCGGCACGCCTTCCATCAGGAGCAGGAGATCGTGCTGGTCAAGCGGGCCATGGTGGCCGCGGGGACGCGCTGCATACTCGCGGTCGACCACACGAAGCTCGACCGGGTGGCCTTGCACAGGGTCGCTCCTCTCGACGCCTTCGACGTCATCGTGGTCGATTCGAACGCGCCTCCCGAGGCGGTGCAACGGCTCCGCGACCGGCATCACCGGGTCGACATCGCCCAGGTCGGCGAGGTGTAGGGCTGGTAGGAGGGTGCGGGGGGCTCACCCCCTACCAGCGACGGGCTACGGGAGTGCGGTGCGGGGGAAGGCGAAGATGGTCCGGCCGCAGTTCAGTGGGGTGGCGGTTTCGGTGGCGCACTGGTTCTTGGTCCACTCGGTGAGCGACCAGACCAGGCCCGTTGCGTAGTCGTAGGTGAGCGACTCGGGGTGGAATCCCCAGCACTCATACGCCGAGCTGTAGGGGTTGGTGCAGGTGTGGGATCTGCCGGTGGAGGTGTTCAGGGCCCACAGCTCGCCTCGCTCGTCCGCCCAACTGTGCGAGACGTACCAGGTGCCGTTCCACGACAGCACCCCCTGCATGTTGCCGACCCGGGTGCGGTACGCCTGGGCCGCCGGGGTGTAGCCGCTGGCGTTGGCGCTCAGCAGGTAGTCCGCGCCGCCGAGGTTGTAGCGGTAGACCCTGCCGTGCAGGGCGGGGTCGCTGAAGTACTCCACGGCGGTCAGGCTGTCGGGGCTGGTGCTGCGGTCCAGGGAGATGGAGGCGAAGCACGGCACGCCCGTGTCGACGCTGCTGGTGCAGGTGCCGCTGGCGTAGCTGTAGAAGCCGACCTCCGGCATCACGTACTGGTAGCCGTAGGCGGCGTACCCGGTGCTCGTCTTGCCGATCGTCGAGTCGGCATCGCTCACCTGAAGGATCTCCGACATGCTGAAGACCCTGATGCCGGTGGAGTTGCCGCCGGTCGCGCTGACGTACAGCTTGTCGCCGTACCAGGCCATGCCGCCCATATGCGCTTTTGCCGGGCCGAAGGTGTTGTTGGCGTAGCTGGTGATGTTCGGGTTGGTGGTGCCGTCCGTCGGCGCGACCAGGTAGACCCAGCGGTACTTCGGCGCCGAGGGGGTGGTGTAGTCGATGAAGGCGATCCTGGCGTCGTTGTTGCGGGTGTTCGCACCGCACTCGGCGGAGTTGCAGTAGTTCCAGCCGCTGATGATGGCCTTGTACCCGCGCCAGATGCCGTCGTCGTCGGCGTCCCCGGAGGTGGTGAGGCTCTGCGGGATCCAGGTCGTGGTGCTCGCGTCACCGCTGTCCCAGCACCAGCTGACCGTGGCGGCGGGCTTGATCGGCAGCCCCGCGGCCTCGGTGCTGTCGCAGGTGCGCATGGGGTGGTTGGCGCTCGTCATGACGTCGGCGAAGTCGACCTGCGTGAGGCCTGACTGCGCCTTGAGCGTGCTCAGCCCGGTCGTCGGGTGCCAGTTGACGCCGGCTCCGGAGACGGCGACGAGCGGGGTTCCGTAGGCGGAGTCGTTGACGGGATCGGCGTGCGCCGCGGTGGCGGCGGCGAGCGGGGCGGTGGCTAACAGGAGGATGGCGGCGATTCTGGCCACGGCTTTGGACAAGGGGCGTCCTCTCCATCCGGCTCGTGTCCCACGTGTTGAGAGACGGACAGCAGAAAGCATGGAAGCCGGAGTGGCCGCACAGATAGCACTAAACACGTGTGAGTCGGACAAAATTGATGTCAATCCGTGTGGCTATGGTGGCTGCTGTGATGGCCACCCCCCTGAAGTTGTCGCGCGGCCTGCTCTTCATCACCGACGGCTCTCCCGCCTACGCGCGGCGATACACGCACCAGGGCGAGGAGCCCGTGCACACGCACAGCTTCGTGGAGATCGCCGTCGTGGTCGCCGGGACGGGTGTTCACCTTTCCTCGTCGGGACGGCAGGAACTGCAGGTCGGGGACGTCGTCCTGCTGCGTCCGGGCGTCTGGCACGGGTACGAGGACTGCGCGCGGCTCGCCCTGTACAACTGCTGCATCGGCACCGACCTCCTCCGCAACGAGCTGTCCTGGACGCGCGAGGACTCCCGGCTGGGCTACCTGCTCTGGACCGGGCCGCACTCGTTGCAGCGCCGCGGCCTGCTGACCACCCACTTGGAGGAAGTTGATCTGCGTACGTGCGTCGGCTACCTGGAGGCGCTCGACCGGCTGCGCGATCGCAGCATCCAGAAGCACCGGGCCGACGTCATCGGCTGGGTCTCGCTCTTCCTCGGGCAGCTGTCCCGCACCGTCGACACCGGCCAGGACGAGGCGGCGGCCGACTGCTCGGTGACGCATCCGACGGTCATGCGTGTGGTGGGCATGGTGGAAGGAGACCTCGCCCACGACTGGACGCTGGCCGAGCTGGCCGGGGCCGTCGCGCTCAGCCCCGCCTATCTGGTGCGGCTGTTCAAGTCGGCCACCGGGCTGCCGCCGATGGCCTACCTGGGCCGGCTGCGTGTCGAGACCGCGGCCGACCTGCTGCTGCGGACCGACGAGCCGGTGACGTCGATCGCCCGGGCGGTGGGCTGGCCGGACCAGAGCCACTTCGCCCGCCGCTTCAAGGCGTACTTCGGGCTGAGCGCGACCACCTACCGCAACCGGTTCCGGCACCTGGCGGGAGCGCCGGACCGCACCTAGCGGGAGTCGCGGGCGCGCCTAGCCGAGCAGCAGGCGTGCCGGACCGTACAGGCCGCTCACCCGCTGTCCCGGGAAGACGAAGTGCGTGGGGCTGACCGCGTCGAGATGCGGCGCGAGTGTGCCGTACACCTCGACCTCGACCGTGTTCTCACCGGCCCGCAGCGCCGCGCCGACGTCGAACCGGTACGGCGAGCACACCCTGATCCCGCACGAGCGGCCGTTGACCCGCACCTCCGCGGTGCCGCGCACCCGGCCGAGGTCCATGAGGCCGGTGTCCGGGCGCTCGTCGAGCCGCACGGTGCGGCGGTAGCGGACGCCGCCGCTGTACTCCGGCAGGCCGGCCCGCTCCCAGTCGCCCAGCTCGATCGGGCCGGGGCCGGTCTCGATCTCGATCGGTCCGGTGAGTATGGCGCCGCCGGTGTGCCCGGCCTCGGTCACCACACGCAGCAGGGCCTCGCGCGGCCCGGCCCGCCCGTCGAGGGACGCCCCCAGACAGCCGGCGCCCTCCGCCACCGTCTTCCCGTCGATCAGCAGCTCGGCCGTGCCGCGCAACGGCACCCGGAGGGCGGTCGCGCCCGCCGGGACCTCGAAGCGCAGCCACTCGACGCGCCCCGCCGTACCCTCCTCGGCCATCACGACCGGCAGCACGATCGGCGACGCGGAGTTGTCCGGGTCGTCCCCTGACAGCCAGGCGGTGCCGGGGAGCGGGTGCGGGCGGCGCGGCAGGTGCAGGGCGGCGGGGTCGTGGTACTGCGTCCTGCGGGTCTCGGCCTGGGCGCGCTCGCCGTCGTGCACCGCCCACCAGCCGGGCCCGGAGGTGACGCAGCCGTCGACCAGGACCGGCTCGGCGCCGTCCCCCACACGGATGGTCACCTCGTTCGCGCCGGGCCGCAGGACGCCGGCCAGGTTGTAGCGGCGCACCCGGGGCTTGCGCTCGTCGGCGTACGGGTCGAACCCGCCCTGCCGGCCCATCTCCACCCCGTTGACCAGCACCTGGCAGGCCGTCATCGAGGCCACCTGGAGCACCGTGCCCTTCGGCGTGAACACGGCGGTCAGCTCGGCCGGCCCCGCTGGACCGGTGATCCACTCCGGGCGCAGGTAGTGCTCGGGGCTGGTCACGACGGCGACGTGCGCGCGCAGCCACCCGTCGTCCTCGGGCACCAGCCGGACCTCCAGCAGGTGGCTGCCGGGCGAGAGCGGCCGGCGGGCGAGTGCCAGGTAGCCCCTGTCGTCCAGCTCGACGTCACGGTCGTCGATCCGCACCGCCTTGGCGGCCGCGGCGCCGATGGCGAGGAACCCGTGCTCCGGCACGGTCAGCTCGGTTCTGAACCAGGCGCTCTTCCCCATGGCCACCTCGCCGAAGTCCAGGAACTCCTCCGGCACGTGCCCCTTGGGCCCGAGGGTGCGGCGGTGGATGGGGTCCTTCCTGATGCCGCGCGAGGTCGAGAACACCACGGGCCGCCACTCGCCACCGTCGATCCGCGAGCTGCCGTGCGACCCGTACGTCGCGTACGCGGGCTGCCACCTCAACCCGTCCACGCGGTGCTCGACCTCCCAGCGGTGCAGGACCGGCCCGGAGTGGCCGAGGTCGCCCCAGGTGTCGTCCAGAGTGGGTACGAGCTCCATCTCCCAGCCGGTGCCGAGATCGAGCTCCCGCGTCGGGGGCGCGGCCGGTTCGGGCGTCGCCACCTGCTCGCCGGTGAAGACGAGCAGCGCGGCGGGACCGGCGTCGAACGGCACGACGACCTCGGTGTGCTCGCCCTCCACCGTGTACGGCAACGCGCGCACGCCACCCCCGAACGGGTCCACCAGCAGCGGCGTCCCCGAGACGCCGCGCACCCGCACCGGCATCTCGGCGGCGTACCGGCCGGCGTCGAAGTCGATGGTGGCCGAGTCCCAGCCCTGGTCGGCGCCGCGGTCGTCGGGCCGTTCGACCGACACCCGGCTCGCCATGGGGAAGGTGGCCTGGAGGTAGACGATGGTGGTCCCGTCGAACTCCCGTACCAGCGGGGGGACCGGCGCCTCGACCCGGCGCAGCGGCGACAGCAGCGGGCCGAGGTCGGCCGTCGTCGCGGCGAAGCGGACGCGCGAACGCAGCGGGCCGTCGGGGCGCGCGCCGACGGCGACGACCAGCCCGCCCTTGTCGACGAACGCCACGAGCGCCGCTTCCGTGGCCGGATCGAGCGTGACGCACGCGGGCAGCACGATCACGGCATAGGACTCGTCCGCGACCTCCAGCCGGGTCCCACCCGTGCCAGGCCTGACGGTGGCTCGCTGGAGCGAGTCGTCGTCGATCACGTCGGCGTCCAGGCCGAGCCGGTCCAGGACGCCGGGCACCATCCGGAACCACGCCATCTCGCCCACGATCTCGCGGTAGACCTCCTGCGCCCGCGCGGCCTCCGCCGCCACCCCGTCGAGCCGGGTGCTCGCCTGGGCGGTCGCGGTGGGCATGAGGACCGCCAGGTCACAGGCGTGCCGGCCCAGCGAAAGGATCGCGCACAGCCGGGTGACGGCGTCGGCGAAGACGCGGTGGTGCCGCCAGTACGGCTGGCGCCAGTCCGTGGACGGCGGCGCCCACTCCCACCACCCGGCCTTGGTCGTGTAGTAGACGGCGTGCGGGTTGTAGAGCGTGGCTCCGGCCCGCAGCCAGGGGAGCAGCCAGTCGAAGGTCTCCTCCAGCGTGCCGCCCCAGCCGCTGGAGTGGAACGCCTCGATCCAGGTGCGCGGCCGGTCGTACAGGTGGGCCAGCGAGGAGTGCACCCGCGCGTCACCGTGGTGGTCGGAGCCCGGTGCGCTGAACCAGCGGTGGGTGCGCGGGTAGTCGGCGTACAACTGGACGCCCTCCACCGGGTACCCGCCGCGGGCGGGATCCTGCTGGTCGCAGCCGCTCAGCAGGCCGTGGCGGTCGTGCCAGGCGGCGAGCGGGCGGAAGAACGCCTCCTCCGCCAGCTCGGCCCGGGTGCGCTGGTAGTCACGGCGGACCTCGCCCGCGCCCGGACCGTCCGCCCACAGCAGCGGCAGGTGGGGGGTGAGATCGTAGCCCCGGCGCTTCTCGAACTCCACGGCGAAGGTGTCGGACCAGGTGGGGAGCGAGGGCAGCTCGTCCTGGAAGGAACCGGCGATGACCCCGCCCAGCCGGTGCCCCACCCGGCGCTCGAACTCGCCGTGCACCCGGTCGATCAGCGTCGCGCACGCCTCGGCGGACAGGTAGTCGAAGCCGCGGGTGGTCACCGAGCCGTCAGGAGACAGCCACCGGCCGGCGAAGCGGGGCTCCTCGCTGACCAGCCGGGCCTGGAGGTCGGCGCCCGAGAAGCCAAGCTGGTCGTAGAACCACAGGGAGATCCCCAGCTCCTCGGCGTCGGCGCACACCTGCTCCAGCAGGGTCCACCACTCCTCGGAGAAGAACGGCGGGTCGTCGGCGTCCGAGCCGAACATCGGTCCCGACGGCGCCAGGTTGAGTATCACGAGGTTCCACACGCCGCCCTCGGCGAACCGCTCCAGTTGCCAGCGCAGCCGGTCGTGTCTCAACCGCTCGCCGCTCCACCACCAGATGGCCGCGGGGGAGTACGCCCGGGGCGGGTGACGCAGGATGTCGGCAAGCTCGGCCGGCAGGGTCATGGCAGCTCCAAAGGGGAGGTGGCCACGGCCACCACGTCGTAGGACAGGTTCAGCTCGTCGAGGTCGGACAGCGCCTCCGGCCGGGCCCCGCCGTCCACGATGACATGGTCGAACGTCCGGAGGTTCGTGACCCGGTACAGCGCGGTTCTGGCCAGTTTGGTGTGGTCGATCAGCAGCACGCTGCGGGTCGCGGAGGCGAGCATCGCCCGTTTCACCGGCACGATGTGCTGCTCCTGGTGGTAGGCGTACTCGCCGGTCACCGCCGAGGTGGAGACGAAGCACAGGTCCGCCTGCAGGGCCGCGACCGCGTCGGTGCAGGAGACGCCGAGGAAGGAGTTGTGCAGCACGTCGTAGTCGCCGCCCAGCGCGATCAGCCGGATGCCGGACATGCCGGCGACCAGCTCGATCGTCGTCAGGAAGTTGGTGACGACGGTCAGCGGCGCCAGCGGCTCCAGCTTCCTGGCCAGCGCCAGGCTGGTGGTGGAGTCGTCGAGTATGACGGCCATGCCGGGCTCGACCAGCTCCACCGCCCTGGCGGCGATCGCGTCCTTCTCCCTGCGCATCGACTTCTCGCGGAAGGCGACGTTGCTCTCGAAGACGCTGGACGGCTGCGCCGTGACGCCGCCGCGCAGCTTGCGTACGATCCCCTGGCGTTCCAGCTCGTTGAGATCGCGGTGGATCGTCATCACGCTGACCTGGAACAGTTCGGCCAGCTCGGCGGCCGCGAGCTCGCCCTTGGCGTGGATCCGCTCCGCGATGGCCTGCTGCCGCCGCGCGGGTCCCTGCCGGGGCTCCTTGTCGTCGGTCATCATGGCGTCTCCGGAGGGGGTTTCCGCGAAGCGGAGGGCATAACGCGACCTAACATTGACATGTGATTCTCACGCTGTCCAGCGTTACAAGGAGCCTTATCTCGTAACATCCCGCTGGGGCCGAGGGGCGGCCATAGGGGTGAAGTGCCAGCTCATGCGGGGCGGAGTGGCTCGGTGGGCGGAGCGTCGCGGCGGCTGTTATTTTCACATTCGGCTTGATAGGTTTCCGGCCGCGATATATACGTTTTCTTGACGCCCTCACCAGGCAAAACACCCATCTCTCCTCACTAGTGTGCCTAGTGCGCGATGTTGATGGAGGGTGGCCGGGATGGTGCTGGCGAAACGGCCGGTCGCTACCGAGGGGACGCTGCGGTCGTGGCTCCTGGAAGGGCTGCAGACCGACCGCACGCAGATCGAGCACGGCCCGCACGTGAAGCACTCGTGGTGGCGGGTGATGTGCCTGACCGGTGTGGACTACTTCTCCACGCTGGGCTACCAGCCGGGCATCGCCGCGCTGGCGGCCGGGCTGCTGTCGCCGCTGGCCACGCTGTTCCTGGTGGCCCTGACGTTGTTCGGCGTGCTGCCGGTCTATCGGCGGGTGGCCGAGGAGAGCCCGTACGGGCAGGGCTCGATCGCGATGCTGGAGAAGCTGGCGCCGCAGTGGTGGGGCAAGTTCTTCGTGCTGGCCCTGCTCGGGTTCGCGGCCACCGACTTCGTGATCACGATGACGCTGTCGGCCGCCGACGCGACCGCGCACCTGCTGGAGAACCCGTTCGTGCCCGACTTCCTGGCCGGACAGCGGGTGATCGTCACGCTGGTGCTGCTGGCGCTGCTCGGCGGGGTGTTCCTGATGGGGTTCAGCGAGGCGATCGGCATCGCCGTCCTGCTCGTCTTCGTCTATCTCGGGCTGAACGCGGTGGTGGTGAGCACCGCGATCGCGCACGTGCTGGAGGCGCCAGGGGTGGTCGTGGACTGGAAGCAGGCCCTGAGCACGAGTTACCGCAGCCCGCTGGCGATGATCGGGTTGTCGCTGCTGGTGATGCCCAAGCTCGCGCTGGGCATGTCCGGGTTCGAGACCGGCGTGGCGGTGATGCCGGTGGTCAAGGGTGACATCCCGCGGCGGATCGCGGGGACCAGGCGGCTGCTGACGGTCGCGGCGCTGATCATGAGCGTGTTCCTGATCTTCTCCAGCTTCGTGACCACCGTGCTCATCCCGCACCAGGAGTTCGGGGAGGGGGGCAAGGCCAACGGGCGCGCGCTCGCTTACCTGGCCCACCAGTACTTGGGCAACTGGTTCGGCACCGTCTACGACGTCAGCACGATCGCGATCCTCTGGTTCGCCGGGGCCTCGGCGATGGCGGGCCTGATCAACCTGGTGCCGCGATACCTGCCCCGGTACGGCATGGCGCCGGAGTGGACCGGGGCCGTGCGGCCACTCGTGCTGGGCTTCTCCGCCATCGGGTTCGCCATCACGATCATCTTCCACGCCGACGTCGACGCCCAGGGCGGCGCGTACGCCACCGGGGTGCTGGTGCTCATGCTGTCGGCGGCGGTCGCGGTGACGCTGTCGGCGCGGACCAAGAGGCAGCACCGGGCGACGGCGGGGTTCGGCGTCATCGCGGCCGTGCTGGCCTACACGCTGGTCGACAACGTCTTCGAGCGGCCGGACGGCGTGAAGATCGCCTCGTTCTTCATCGCCGCCATCATCGTCACGTCGCTGATCTCGCGGGCGACGCGCTCCACCGAGCTGCGGGTCACCCAGGTGCACCTGGACCCGCTGGCGGAGGAGTTCGTCAATGACGCGTGCGGTGAGATCCACGTGATCGCGAACGAGCCGCACCAGCGTGACCAGAACGAGTACAACGACAAGCTGCGCGAGACGTGGATCAACCACCGGCTGCGCAGCTCCGAGCCGGTCCTGTTCGTCGAGGTGTCGGTGCCGGACGCGTCGGAGTTCGAGACCGAGCTGCGGGTCAAGGGCGAGGAGCGGTACGGCCACCAGATCCTCACCATCGAGAGCTCGGCCGTGGCCAACGCGCTGGCCGCCCTCCTGATCTACCTGCGTGACCGCACCGGCGGCGCTCCGCACATCTACTTCCACTGGGCCGAGGGCAACCCGATCGTGGCGATGCTGCGGTACCTGGTCTTCGGCGGTGGCGACGTACCGGCGCTGACTCGCGAGGTCCTCCGCAAGGCCGAGCCGGACCTCGAACGCAGACCGCACGTCCACGTCGGCTGAGGGCCCGCACTACGCCTTGGGCTCAGGGGCGAACGCCCTGAGGGTGAGCGCCACCAGGGCGTCGGCGTAGTCAGGCGTGAGCGGCCCGGAGCGGTGCAGCCAGCGCTGGTAAAGGGGGGCGTACAGCAGTTCGAGCGCGAGGTCGAGGTCGGCGTCCGCGGCGAACTGACCCGCCCGCTGCGCGCTCCGCAGCCGGGCCTTCTTGGCCTCGTCCACGGGGCCGGCCAGCTTCTCGCGGTATTGGGCGGCGAGCTCCGGATCGTTGATGATCTCCGAGTTGAGCGCCCGGATCGGCGCCTCGAAGCCGGGGTCGGCGAACTCGGCGACGGTCGCGCGCATGACGGTCTTGAGGTCGGCTTCGATGTCGCCCGTGTCGGGTAGCGCGAGACCTTCGGCCCCCTCGCTGAGCGCCAGGAACGAGTCGAAGATCACGGCCGCACCCGTCATCATGGAGCTGGTCGACCTTCCGGACCCGCCGCTGCGGCTGATCGTCGGCGGCCACTCGTACGACCTCGTCCAGCAGATGGAGCAGGCCCGGACAGAGGAGTACCGCGCCTGGGAGCACCTCAGCCGCAAGGCGCCGGGTTGAGCGGCCCATACGCCTGTTAGCAGGAAAAATCTGTATATGAGACGGTCCATCCTGGGCGAGGCCGACAGCGTACGCTGCTCTGCATGCGCAGACGGGTGATCGACGACCGATTCGAGCTGGTGGAACGGCTCGGCGGCGGCGGTATGGGCCTCGTCTGGCGGGCCTGGGACGTGGCCCTGCACCGGGAGGTCGCGCTCAAGGAGGTACGGCCGCCCGACCCCGACATGGACGAGCGCGACCCCGAGGCCGCCCGCGAGCTGCGGGCCAGGGTGCTCCGCGAGGCCCGCGCCCTGGCCCGGCTGAACCACCCGCACGTCGTGACCATCCACCACATCGTGGATAACGGCGACAGCGGCTACCCGTGGCTCGTCATGGAGCTGGTCTCCGGCGGCTCTCTTCAGGAGCGCCTCGAACGCGGCCCGATGACGCCGCAGGAGACCGCGCGTCTCGGCCGCGAGATCCTGTCCGCGCTGCGGGCCGCGCACGCGGTCGGCATCCAGCACCGCGACGTCAAACCCGCCAACGTCCTGCTGCGGCCGGACGGACGGTCGGTGCTCACCGACTTCGGCATCGCCGCGGTCCGCGAGTCCACCAGCCTGACGGCGACCGGCTCGTTCATCGGCTCGCCCGAGTACATCGCGCCGGAACGCATCAACGGCTACGAGGGCGACCCGGCCTCGGACCTGTGGTCGCTGGGGATGCTGCTGTACGTCGCGGTCGAAGGCCGCCATCCGCTGCGCAGGGCCACCACGCTCGCGACGCTGGCCGCGGTGCTCAACCAGGACGTGCCGCCGCCGCAGCGGGCGGGAGCGCTCGGTCCCGTGCTCGGCTACGTGCTCACGCGCGACCTGGCCGCCCGGCCGGACGGCGAGACGTTTGACCGCATGCTCGCCTCGGTGACCGACGCCCCCGCGTCGATGCCCCCGCCGCCGGGCTGGGCCCCGGGCCCGCCACTCGCGCAGCCGAACAGCGGCCAGCCGTTCTCGCAGCCGAACACCGGGCCGTCCTTTCCGCACGCGCCCACTGGCCCGTCGTTCCCGCACGCGCCCACCGGCCCGTCTTTCCAGCAGCCGCCCACGGGCCCGCGGTTCCCGCAACCGGCCATGGGCTCGCAGCCGGGTATGGGTCCGCAGCCGGGCATGGGCCCGTACTCGGCCATGGGCCCGCAGTTGGGCACCGGTCCGCAGTACCCCCAGCAGAACACCAGCCCGCCACTCCCGCGCCCGGTCACCGGAACCACGCGCCGTCGCCGGCGGCGCGGCGCGCACCCGGCCGTGGTCGCGGTGTCCGCCGCCGTGGTCGTGGTGGTCGGCGTGCTGGTGTGGACGTTCTTGCCCGCGCTGAACGGCGACGCCGCTGACGATCCGCAGTCACAGAAGTCCGGGCAGCCGACCAGCTCCGCCACCAGATCCACCCCCAAATCCACGAAGAAGAGCACAAGCGAGCCCACCGAGGCCGCCGACCCGGGCAACCTGCTGACCCCGGCGGGGATGCGGACCATCATCTCCAAGCTGAAGCCGGTGATGGGCGGCACCAAGGTCGTCCGGCTGGTGGTCTACCCGGAGTACGCGAGCGCTCAGGCGCCGGTCAAGGGCGAGAAGGGCATCTACGACAACTTCACCTACCGCGACGGCGAAGCCGCTCGCCAGGGCCCTGGCAGCACCATGACCACGACCCCGGTGGATCTGGCCAAGTTCAACTGGGACGCCCTCCCCGCCCTGTTGCGCAAGGCGGACAAGGATCTGGGCGTACGCAAGCCCACCACCCATTACCTGGTCGTGGACCCCTCCTTCGACTTCGTGGGCGGCCACGACACGGTGCTCGTCTACGTGGGCGACGAATACCGTTCGGGCTACCTGGTAGCCGACGTCAACGGCAAGGTGGTCAAGACCAATCCGGCGTGACCGGCATCTCCCGCTGCCCCCGCAGCGGTGAGAACACCAGCCAGAGCACCGCCAGCCAGGAGCAGCTCACCGCGACCGCCAGGGTCACGCGGGCGCCGAGCCACGCGCCGAGGATCCCGGCCAGCAGACCGCCGATCGGCATCGCGCCGCGGATCATCCACCGGATGCTCGCGTTCATCCGCCCGAGCAGCTCGGGCGGGCAGATCGACTGCCGGAAGGCGATCTGCAGCACGTTGTACGCGACAGTGGACAGCCGCGAGGCGAACAGCCCCGCCGCGACGGCCAGCACTCCCCAGCCGGGCCCGCCCATCGGGACGAGCAGCGCGAACCCCCCGAGGTACAGCTTCCCCGCCCATAACGCCCGAGCCGCGCCCACCCAGCGCGCGAACGACGTGGCGAGCACGCCGCCCACGATCCCGCCGGCACTGCCCAGCCCCAGCACCAGCCCGAGCGTGGCGGGGTCGGTGCCGAGATCGCCGAGCAGGAAGACGACGACGAGTGTGGTGACCATGGCGTCGCAGAGGTTGGAGATCGCGCTGCACGCCACGACGCGCCGCAGCACCGGGTGCCGCAGGACGAAGGTGATTCCCTCGGCCGCCTCCCTGCGCATGCTCCGGTCCCCGTGGTCGGCGGGCCGCGGTTCGGGACTGCGGATCAGCAGCAGGGTCACGATGCCGATCACGTACGACAGGCAGTCCACGACCATCACCCGTGCCGCGCTGTTCAGCAGCGCCATCAGGCCGCCGGCCAGGGAGGGGCCGCCGGCGACGGCCACCGCGTTGGTCGTGGCGATCTTGCCGTTGCCCTCGATGAGCCGCCGCCGCGACATCAGGACCGGCAGGTAGCTCTGGCCGGCGATCTCGAACACGACATTGATCGACCCCACGAGGAAGGCCACCGCGAACAGGTGAATGATCGTCAGCTTGCCCAGCGCCGCCGCGACGGGGACCGAGGCCACCACCACGCCTCGTGCCACGCCGCAGCCGATCATCAGGGGGCGCTTGGTGACGCGGTCGACGATCATGCCGGCGGGCAGTGTCATGACCAGCCAGGCGGCTGTGCTGCAGGCGGTCAGCACCCCCACCTGGAAGGTCGAGGCGCGGAGCATGGTGATGGCCGCGAGCGGCACCGCCAGCGTCGTGACCGCGGCGCCCAGATCGCTGATGCTCTGCCCGGTCCAGAAGAGCATGAAGTCGCGATTTCTCAGGAGGGTGCCGCCCGGTTCGGGCGTCTGCCGGTTGAGGGTCACGGCTTTGACCGTACGGAAAGCGGTCTCCAAGATTCGGCCATATGTCCGGATTCGACGGCAGTCGCGCGGGCGATGGCGTACATGTAGGGCCATGACCACGTACTCCGCCGTCGTCACCACCGGCATCTACTGCCGGCCCGGGTGCGGCGCGAAGCCGCTGGCCAAGAACAACCGGACCTTCGAGCTGGCCGCCGCCGCCGAGGCCGCCGGGTTCCGGGCCTGCCTGCGCTGCCGCCCCTACCGCGTGGCCGGGCCCATCGGCTCCGACGCGCCGGAGCTGGTGTGCCGGGCGTGGCAGTTGATCATCGACGGCGTGCTGGACCATGGCACGGAGGCGGCGCTGGCGGAGCGGGTCGGCCTGTCGCCCCGGCATCTGCGCCGGCTGTTCGTCAAGCACCTGGGTGCCAGCCCGGACCAACTGGCCAGGTCGCGGCGGGCGCACTTCGCCCGCCGGCTGCTCGACGACACCGACCTCACGGCCCTCGACATCGCCTTCGCGTCGGGATTCGGGAGCCTGCGGCAGTTCAACCGGATCATGCGGGAGGTGTTCCGCGCGTCGCCGACCGAGCTACGCGCGCGTCGGCGCCGCGCCGACCGGCTCGTCGCCGACGGCGGGCTCGCGCTGCGGCTGCCGGTCCTGCCGGGCTACGACTGGGACGCCGTACGGACCTTCCTCGCGGTACGGGCCACGCCTGGAGTCGAGGCGATCGAGGGCGACACCTACCGGCGCACGGTCACCGTGGACGGCGCCCCCGGAGTCCTGGAGATCTCACCCCACGGCGAAGGGAACCTCCTGCTGCGCGCCCACCTGCCGTACTGGGAGGGCCTGATCCACGTGGTGGACCAGGTGGGGCGGCTGCTCGGCATCGACACCGACCACTCCGCCGGGATCGCCGCCCTCTCCGCCGATCCGCTGCTCGGCCCGCTGGTACGCAAGCGTCCCGGGCTGGTCGTGCCGGGCGTGTGGAGCCCGTACGAGCTCGGCGTACGGGCGCTGCTTGACCACGCTCCCGGGGGAGCGGCCCGCTGGATGGCGGCGATCGTGACAGGGCTGGGCACACCCGTGGCCGGGCTGCCCGGCGGCCTGACCCATACCTTCCCTGCCCTGGAGGCGATGACCCTGGCCGCCCTCACCGCGCTCGGCCTGCCCGAGGCGGACGCGACCGCGATCGCCGAGCTGGGACCCATCGGTTACGGCACGGACGTGGACGACCAGGTCGGGTTCCGGCTCGGGCGGCGCGAGGCGTTCCCGGCGGCCGACCCGTCGCTCGGCGCGGCGCTCGCGGACCTCGGTCTCCACCCGTCGGACGCCGGGCAGTGGCGGCCGTGGTCGGCCCTGGCGGCGGTCCACCTGATGGCCCACGGCGACAGCCTCCCCCTTACCCGCACCTAACACCTGATCGGCCATGCTCGACGGGACCGGAAGGGGTCTTGTCGTGAAAGAGCGGGCCTGGGGCCGGGTACTCCCGTGGAACCGGCTGGGGCTCCGGATGCGGCTCACGCTCCTGTACGGCTGCTCGTTCTTCGTCGCCGGCTCGCTGCTGCTCTGGTCGACGTACCTGATCACCGGGCAGGCGCTGGACCAGCAGTTCTCCCCGGGACCCAGGATGATCAGCGGCGAGAGAGCCGAGGGTGTGCCGGGGGACGCGGTCAAGGGCGAGGTGTTCCTCGAGCGGGTCAACGTCAAGGCGCGGGCGGACGGCGTGCTCGACGAGATGCTGCGGTCCTCGCTCGTCATCATGATCCTGATCGGGATCATCGCGTTCGTGCTCGGTTACTTGATGGCCGATCGGGCGTTGCGGCCGTTGGATCGGGTGACCGAGACGGCGCGGCGGTTGTCGGAGAGCACGTTGCATGAGCGGATCGGGTTGCGGGGTCCGCATGATGAGGTCAAGCGGCTGGCCGATACGTTCGACGCGATGCTGGATCGGTTGCATCGGGTGTTCGAGGCGCAGCGCAGGTTCATCGGCAATGCCTCGCATGAGTTGCGGACGCCGTTGGCGATCAACCGGACGATTCTGGAGGTGTCGCTGGAGGAGCCGGCTGCGTCGCCGGATCTCAAGGCGCTGGCCCGGGCGCTGCTGGGCACCAACGCCCGTTACGAGCGGTTGATCGAGGGCCTGCTGCTGCTCGCGCAGTCGGAGCAGGAGCTCGCCATCCGCAAGAGCATCGACCTGCGCCAGGTGGTCCGGGCCGTGGAGGAGCAGCTCGACCTGCAACCCCGCAAGCGGCCGGTCACCCTCCACCAGGACCTGCGCGCCGCTCTCGCGACGGGTGACCCGCTCCTGCTGGAGCGGTGCGTGTACAACCTGCTGGAGAACGCGATCAAGTACAACGTCCGCGACGGTGACGTGTGGCTGCGCCTGCGTGAGGAGGGTGACGAGGCGGTCGTCGTGGTGGAGAACACCGGGACGCCTGTCCCGCCGTACGAGGTGGACGACCTGTTCGAGCCGTTCCGCCGGCTGCAGGGCGACCGGATCCGGTCGGCTCGCGGCGCGGGGCTGGGACTGTCGATCGTCCGGGCCATCGTCGACGCGCACGGTGGCACGGTCACCGCCGAGGCGCGGCCGGAGGGCGGTCTGACCGTCACCATGCGGCTGCCCCGGCTGGAGCGCCGGGCCGCCCTGCGCGCCTGAGCCGAACCGGCGGGCGGCGCGTACGTAGATTTTCCGATGTGTGGAATGCACTCTATGTCTACTGTCTGCCGCATCGAGCGCCGTTCAAGCAAGGTGGGTTCATGCGCGCGCTGACCGTCTTACTCTCCACCGTCCTGGTTTCCGCGACCCTGGCCGCTCCCGCGCCCGGTCTCGCCGCCACGCGACCCGAGGCGGCCACGGTGAACGTCGTCTATCAACGAGCCGATTTCGCCTCCGGTACGGCTGAGGGGATGGCCTCCGGCGACGGCCTGTCGTTCGCCGCCGCGGTCGGCACCACCACCTATACCGACGCGCTCGGCACCAAGAGCTGGGAGTACGCCCGCTGGACCGGCCCGGAGCGGACGATCGACTTCGCCGCCACCCAGCTGATCGCGTCCTGGACCGCCGACGTCCCGGCGGGGAGCTGGCTGCAGGTCGAGGCCCGCGGCCGGCACGCGGCCGGGCTGACCAAGTGGTACGTGCTCGGCCGCTGGGCGTACGGGGAGGACGACATCCGCCGCACCTCGGTGCCCGGTCAGGCCGACGCCGACGGCAGCGTCTCCGTCGACACGTTCGTCGCGGCGACGGGCAAGCAGATCAACGCCTACCAGCTACGCCTCACCCTCTACCGGACGCCGGGCTCCGCCGTGACGCCGACCGTACGGACGCTGGGGGCGATGGCCTCGAACGTGCCCGAGCGCAAGACCGTGCCGGTCAGCCCGGGCGGCGGCGCGTGGGGCACCGAGCTGACCGTGCCGCGCCGCTCCCAGAACGTGCACGAAGGCCACTACCCGGAATGGGACGGTGGCGGTCAGGCCTGGTGCAGCCCGACCTCGACCACGATGGTCCTCGGCTACTGGGGCAAGTGGCCCAGCGCGCAGGACACCTCCTGGGTCGATCCGGCCGACCCCAACCCGGAGGTCGACTACGCCGCCCGCTACTCCTACGACCACGCCTACCAGGGCGCGGGCAACTGGCCGTTCAACACCGCCTACGCCGGACGCTACGGCCTGGACGGCTTCATCACCCGCCTGCGGTCGCTGACCGAGCTGGAGCGGCTGATCAGCGCCGGAATCCCGGTGATCACCTCGCAGTCCTTCAAGAAGGGCGAGCTGCCGGGCGCCGGATACGGCACCAACGGGCACATCATGGTGATCGTCGGCTTCACCGCCACCGGTGACGTGATCGCCAACGACCCCGCCTCCGCCTCCAACGACGTCGTACGGCACGTCTATCCGCGGGCCGACTTCGAGAACATCTGGCTCCGCAGCTCCAGCAGCGGCGGCATCGTGTACGTCATCCACCCGCCCGGCCACGCCCTGCCCGCGACCACGCCGGGACTGCCCGCCAACTGGTGACCACGGTTCGCCGGGTTATTCGCGGTAACGGGCGAGCGTGGCGCGGGCCTGCGCGGTGATCGTCTCGATCACCGTGGCCGCCGGTTCGATCGAGTCGACCAGGCCCACGCCCTGCCCCGCGAGCAGCGCCATCTCTTCCAGATCGCCGGTGGTCAGGCCGCGCATCGGCACCAGGGAGGAGAACCTGCGCATGTCCACCCGCTCCCCGTTGAGCGTCGTGTGCCCGATGACCTCCAGGCCCGAGGTGTCGCGCGGCACCTCGTCCGCCCGGTTGTGCCACTCGCGGACCACCCGGTTACGCAGCACCCGCATCGGGTTGAACTGGGGGATCTCCGGGCCGAACACCTGGGTGCGCGCGGTGTCGGTGCCCCGCGCCGCCACCAGCCGGCTCTTGTAGCCTTCGTGCGCCGCCGACTCGGCCGTGGCCGCCAGCCGCGTACCGATCCAGGCGCCGTCGGCCCCGAGCATGAGCGCGGCGGCCAGCCCCCGGCCGTCCGCGATCCCCCCGGAGGCCAGGACCAGCGCCGGGGCGACCGCGTCGACCACCAGCGGGACCAGCGCGAACGTCGGCAGCGTCGCGTAGTTGTGCCCGCCCGCCTCCAGCCCCTGCGCCACCACCACGTCCACGCCGTCGTCCACCGCCCACTTGGCGTCGTCCACCGACCCGACCTGCTCGAAGACCCGCACGCCCGCGCTGTGCAACTGGCGGACGAAGCTCGTCGGCGGATGCCCCCAGTGGAACGACGCCACCGCGACACCGGCCGCGCAGATCGCGTCGATCTGCTCGGGCTTGGCGAAGGGGGTGATGAGGTTGACGTTGAGCGGCCCGGTCGTGTCGGCTCGTACCGCGGCGATGGTCTCGACCATGGCGTCGGCCGGCATCAGTCCCACCCCGAGCGACCCCAGCGCCCCGGCATTGCTCACCGCGATCGCCAGCTCCGGCAGCCCTCCGACGAACGCCATGCCGGCCTGCGCGATCGGGGTGGTCAGACCGTACGCGTCGGTGAAGCGTGTCCGCAGTTCCATGTCTTAAAGGCGTTCCATCCCGTTCCACAGGGTTCGCCAAGAGAACACATCCGACCTATTGACTCGCCTGGCTGCCGGTGGTCATATCGAGAAATATTAGGAAAGTTTATTAACGAGCGCACGTCACAGGGAGCTGCGCCATGTCCAGAACGGTGCCTGTCTTAGCCATGTTAACCCTGCTGGCAACGATATTGATCGGAGGTATAGCGCAGGCCGCGCCCACCCGCTACGAGGCGGAAGCCGCCACGATCTCCAAGGGCGTCCTGGAGACCACGCACACGGGCTTCTCCGGCACCGGCTACGTCAACGGCGACAACGTCTCGGGCAGTTACCTGGAGTTCGCCGTCACCGCCCCATCGGCCGGTCCCGCGACCCTCGCCCTGCGCTACGCGAACGGCACCACCACCAACCGTCCCGCCACCATCACGGTCAACGGCACGGCCATCGCCACCGGCCAGGCGTTCAACGGCACGGGGAACTGGGACACCTGGGCCACCACCACCCTCACCGCGACGCTGCAGGCGGGCGCCAACTCGGTCAGGATCACCGCGACCACGGCCAACGGCAACCCCAACCTGGACTTCCTCGACGTCACTCCGTCCAGCACCCAGGACATCGCCTACCAGGCCGAAACGGCCCTACTCTCCCAGGCGGCGGTGGCGAGCAACCACACCGGCTTCACCGGCACCGGCTTCGTCGACTACGTCAACACGACGGGCGGCTACGTCGAGTGGACGGTGAACGCGCCCGAGGCGGCCAGGACGACCCTGACCCTGCGCTACGCCAACGGGACGACGGCCAACCGCCCCCTGGACATCTCGGTCAACGGGACCGTGGTCGCCGCGGGCCAGGCGTTCAACCCCACGGCGAACTGGGACACCTGGGCGGACCTCGCCATCACCGCTTCGCTGAACGCCGGGACGAACACGGTCAGGGCGACCGCCACGGGCGCCGCCGGCGGGCCCAACCTCGACAAGCTCACCGTCTCCGGGCCCATCGACTCCCACCCGCCCACGGCACCCGGTCAGCCGAGCCAGACGGACATCACCTCGGCGAGCGTCACGGTGACCTGGGCCGCCTCGGCCGATGACGTGGGCGTCGCCTTCTACGACCTGTTCGGCGACGGGCGGGCGTGCGGCACCGTCTCGGGACAGACCACCACGGGCACCTGTACGGGCCTGAGCGCCGATGCCGACCACGTCATCCACGTCGTCGCGCGGGACGCGGCCGGCAACCTCTCGCCGCCGAGCCCCGATCTCACCGTGCACACCGCCGTCGCGCAGAACCCGTACGGCGACCCCTATCTGGTCTCCATGTTCGACGGCACCACGCTGGACGGCTGGACCCCGCACGCGGCGGCCGGCTGGACCGTGAAGAGCGGCGCCATCCACGGCACCGGTACGGCAGGCAGGGGCTGGATCTACTACAACAAGCAGCAGACCGGCACCTTCCGCTGGATCTTCAACGTCCGGCAGGTGTCGGGCGACCACGCGCCGACCGTGCTGATCTGGGGCACCACCACGCCGATCAGGGACGCCCTCAGCGCCATCCAGTTCCAGCCGCCCAACGGCGGCCACTGGGACTACCGCCCCGGCCACAACAACGGCGGCGGCAGCCTGTTCACCCAGTTCCCGCACACCAAGTGGGACATCCACAACTGGAGCCAGTGCGAGCTCGTGGCCAACCAGAGCACCGGCCAGGCCAGGATGGCCTGCTGCCCGCTCACCGCGAGCGCGCCCACGTGTACGGCGGTCGAGGTGCTGGCGTTCAAGGACACCACCGCCGGGCAGGTCGGCCCGCTGGCCATCCAGATCCACAACAGCGGCATCCAGGACGAGTACCGCGGCCTCTACCTGGAGTCGCCGGTGGTGGTGAACCCGGACGGCTTCATCACGACGGGCTAGCACCGTGGCGTTCCCGGCTGCCCGATGATCTCGGGCAGCCGGGGCTGCACATCGGCCAGGCGGTCCGCTAGCGGAGGCGGCGACTCTTCGACCGGGCCAGCAGGGTGATCACTCCAGCGGCGGCGACGAGTGCCGCACCGCCCACCGCCCACGGCAGACGGCCGTTCCCGGCGGATGCGGGTCCGGCGGCCGCGGCCTCGGACAACGCGGCGGCGGGTTCGGGCCGTGTGGCGGCTGTCTTGGCGCCCCGGAAGACCACGTCTGAGCAGGAGTAATAGGTGTCCGGTGTGTCAGAGTTCTGCCAGATCGTGTAGATCAAATGGCGGCCGGTCTTAGCGGCGGGCAGGCGGCCCTTCATGACGTACGAACCGTCCGCCATCGCCGGGTCGGTGAACTTGAGGAAGGGCTTCTTCTCCAGGTCGGACCACTTGAGGGCGCGGGACGGGTTGTAGCCGTCCCTGGTGACGTACAGCCGGAAGGTCCCCTTGTGCGGGATGGTGCCGCGGTATTTGAAGGTGAAGTTCGCTCCGGCCGTCAGCTTGGTGGCGGGCCAGTCCTTGCGGGCGAGGTCGAGGCCGCTGTACCCCTTGATGCCGCCGCTGCACAGCTTCCCGTCGGGGATCACCTGACGGTCCCGGCCGGCGACGTTGGCCACCCTGAGGTTGTCCCACCCGCCGGGCAGTGCCGTACTGCTCACCGCCAGGGCGGCCTTGCAGGCGGGCGACTTGGCCGTCCGCGGGCTGCCGGTGCCGCAGGCCGCCGCCCGGCTGAGCGGGTTCTCCAGTGCCCCGTGGGCACCGGCCGGCCCGGCGGGCAGCAGCAGGCCGACACCGAGCACGGTGACCGCCAGGCTCGCGATCCGGCGACGCATGACCACGTGGCAGTCCTCCTCGGCTCGCGAAATCCGTCCTGCGTACAGGTACGGACGCCCGGCCGTGTGGGTTCATCCGGGCTCGGCGGAGAACCGGTAGAACTCCTGGAGGACCCGCGCGGCCTGGTCCTCGCCCACCTCGGGGCAGACGTACCCGCCGGCCGCGATGTGCGCGCACAGCTCCGGGTCCGGCCGCAGGTGGTGGGCGCGCAGGTAGTAGGCGACCGTGTCGGTCCAGACGTACGTACCGTCGGTGCGGAAGCTCAGCGGCACCACCTCGCCGCGCTCCGGTTCGACCCGGTCCACGTCCAGCCCGGTGGTGGCCAGGATCGGCGTGCCCGCCTCGAGGTAGCCGGCGAGCCGTTCGCGCTCTCGCGGGTTCTCCACCAGGGGATGGCCGGGCTCGAAGTACGGCACACCGTCCCTGACGCCGTCGAAGACCCGGGCGACCGCGATCACGGCCGCCTCGCCCCTCCCTGGCTGTACCGCTCGAGGACGGACGGCTGCCAGCCGGTGATCGCGTAGAGGCTGATGAGCTGCTCCTTGTCGAGGTCGTGCAGCGGAAGTTCGTCGAGCATGCGGCGGAACGACTCGGAGTCGTCGCCGTGCTCCCGGTGGTGGCCGACCACTTCGGGAGGGTGGCCGACGCCGTCGCCGGTCAACGCCCCGTCGGCGAGGGCCAGCGAGAGCCGCGCCTGGGCCTGGATGACGCCGGTCTCCAGCGAGCCGTCCCAGAGCCTGAACTGCACGTGGTCGTTGGCTCGTCCCCGCACCGATTCCATGCTGACCGCGGAGATGGGACCGTTCGCGTCGATGAGGGCCTGGAAGTGGTACGGCCTGAGTCCTGGTCTCGCTATGTTGGGGATGCAGGAGTCGTAACCCCGGTGCAGGGCGCCCTCGGCGACCGGGTTCTGCGCCAGCCTGAACAGGATGTCCTGGTGCCCTCGGACGCTGTCGAGCAGCTTGAGGTAGTTGACCACTTCGCGGTAGTCGGGCGTGCCGACGTGGATGTGCCCGCCCACCCCTGGCCCCGCCTCCCCGCCGTGCGCGCGGATGATCTCGACGACCTGGGCGACCCGGTGCCAGGTCTCGGGCGTGTCGCGCAGAATCGGTGAGACGACCTCGCCGGCCACGGAGGCCGTCCGTTCCAGCTCCACCCACCAGCCGTCGCGAGCCTCGCCGTAGCCCCGTTCGTGGCCTGTGTGATGGGCGAGGACCCCGGTCTCGGCGGACAGGCCCGCCTCGTGCAGGGCGCGGGCGATCTGCGCGTTCACCCTGGCGTGCTGCTCCGGCGGCACGTGCGGGAGGCTGTACTCCAGCTCGACCCCGAACGTCCGCTCGCTCCCTCCACCTCGGGCCAGGTACGGGACGACGTCGCCCACTCGCCACCGCGTCTGGAAGATCGCCTGCGCCTGGTCGTGCACCCGGTCGAAGGCGGCCGGATAGTCGCTGTAGGAGTCGCCGAAGTGGTGGACGGGCTCATGACTCAACGGCACGTCACCGGTCGCGTGGTCGCCGATCTGGTACAGGTTGTCGAGCACCTGGTCGTGCCACGCCTCGCGGCCCAGCTTCTCGAACTCCGGCCGCAGCGCCTCGATCCGTTGGGTGAACAGCTCGATGTCCTGCCGGGTGAGCTGGTTGTCGATCCAGTCGCCCTCCGCGTCCATGTAGTGCTCGGAGAAGTCGTTCACGGTGTACTCGTCCTTCGGCAGCCCGAACGTGAAGGATCTGCTGAGGTCGATCCCGTGGACGCCGTCCTTACCGTGGGCGAGCCAGTTGCCGCCCCTGCGGTCGGTGTTGGCGACCAGCGCGTCGAGCAGGCCGAGCAACCTCCCTGACGCGCCGGAGCGGAAGGGGTAGACGCTGCCCTTGAGCTGGGACGGGTCGACGCCGTCCATGAACTGCATGTAGACGGCGTCCCGGTTGGCCGGATCCCTGATGATGTGGGGCACGGGAGCACCGATCGCCCGCCCGACGAGGGAGGCGAGCAGGTCTTTGGCCACCGTGACGTGCCCGAAGTTATGAAGTTTCCTGATCAGGAGGGTTCCATCGCGGAATCGGACTTCTTGTACGATTCCGTGCTGGCCATCGCCCACGACCTTGATCCTTGGTTGCTCCCGTTCCAGCTTCGCCTTCAGCGTCTCCTCGTTGAGCGGCCCCGGCGGGAGCTCGTGGCTCGGCCGGGCCACGTCCATCGGGACGGTCGGCTGCTGGTGCGGCTGCTCCGGCTGGGTGTGGTGCCACTGGCCGTCTTCGCGGAAGATCGGCCGGCCGTCCTGGCGGTACTGGGGGATGCTCCCCGTGTGCGCCAGCCGGTCGGCGCCGATGTAGACGAACTTGTCGGCCGCGATGACCTCCCGGCCGGTGATGTCGGCGAGCTGCCGCATCGCGACGAGGTCCTGGCCGATGTCGCAGCCCAGGATGCGCAGCTTGGCGCCGGGATCGGCCAGCACGACCGGGTCGTTGGCGAGCATCGTGCCCACGTCGTGGCTCGACAGCCGCTGGTCGCCGATGTGGAACCCGTTGCGGTCGGTCCGGATGCCCACGTCGATGATCCCCGGCGTCTGCCGCAGCAGCCGCATGTCCGCGCTGGGCATGACCGCCCGGTCCGGATCCCGGTACCAGACGCCCGCGGCCACCTCGTGCCTGCTCTGCCGGATGAGCTCCCGATGCCTGGGCGTGAGCTCCGGTGCGGCCCGGCCGTCGGTCCCGCGCGCCCCGCCCCCGGGTTCGCCCCCTCCGGTCCGCTCGTGTGGCGACCCGCCCGCGCCGTCGCGGGGTTGCCCGCCCGCACTCTCATGGGGCCGCCCGCTCGCACCCTCATGGGGTCGCCCGCTCGCGCCGTTGTGCAGTGGTCCGCCCGCGCTGTAGTGGGACGGTCCGCCCGCGCCGTCGTGCGGGTCCGCGCCGAAGTGGTACGCGGGCACCCGCTGGTCAGCCGGCCGCGGCGCCTCTCCCGGGATCCGGGCGTCCGCCAGCCGGGTGCCGCCCGTCGGTGCGGATTCTCCCAGGCGTGGCGCCTCTCCCAGCCGCGGCACGTGGAGGCCGTCGGCGGCCCGCGGGCCCGCGTAGCCCGCCCGGCCGTCGATGCCGCCCACGAAGCCCGCCACCGCTGCCTTGCCCAGCGCCTCGGGAGTGAGCTGGCCGTTCTCCACCAGCATGGGGACCGAGCCGATCACCGAGGCCACGCTGCTCTGGGTGGCCACCCCGCCCACGGTCTGGGTCAGGAACGCCGCCACCCGCTCGCGCGCCGTCATCTCCTCCTTCAGCACGACGCCACCCAGCAACCGCGGACCGCCCAGCTTGGCGATGATCCCACCCAGCCCGGCGAACGCCAGCCCGGTCAGCAGCCCGCCCTCCACGGCCGCGACCGTCTTGTCGCTGTCCCACTCGTCCCGCCTGCCCTCGGCGAACTGCCAGAGCTGGGTGCCGCCGTCCAGGCCGACCATGAACGCGACGCTCATCATCAGCAGCTTGGCGATCGTCTTGACGTTCAGCCTGGCCATCGAGCAGGCGGGCCCGATCGACAGGAACGAGGCGCCGCCCGTGGCGGGCCCGAACGCGTAGGACCGCAGCAGCAGGAAGGCCAGCAGGATCAGGCAGAGCGCGATGTACTTCTGCGTGTAGTCGGTGTCCAGGCCGTACGCCTCAAGCCGTTTCGCCGCGCTCTCGCAGGACTTGGCCAGCTCCTCCACGTAGGCGGGGTCATCGACGGTGAACTTCGCCCAGTACGCGGTCAGCGCGGAAGCCGCGGGGCCCATGGCGTAGGCGAGCACGTGGTTGAGCGTCTCGTCGCCCTCGCCGCCCGCCGTACGGCACTTCGTGGCCGCGGTACGCAGGTCGGTGGCTCCCGCCACGCTCTGCTCGCCGTCGTTCTGGGGGTAGTCCATGCCGACGACCCAGCCGAGTACCGGTTCCACGTAGGGGAACGCGGGGCCGAGCAAGGTCTGCAGGTCCACGCCTCAGGCCCGCGGGTCCGGGTGATTGGCCCGCTCGTAATTGCGGGCCGCCAGGTCGACCTGCGCCTCCAGATCGTCGATGCTCTTCGCGCCCTCGCCGCAGCTCCGGAGGAGGTCTTCGAGCGTGCCGACGAAGCCGGCGGCGAACTGCCGGCCATACTGGTCCTGGCCCCACGGGGCGCTGTCGAGCACGGACCGTACGAGCCCGTGCGCGTCACGCATGGTGGCGGCGGGGGTGCACCAGTCCGTGCCCGCCCGGCGCATGTGGTTCCAGGCGACGTCGAACCCCTGCGCCCAGTCGCTCATCGAGCCTCCCCGCGCTTGGCGGGCGTCTGGAAGGGCATGTCCGGCAGCAGCCGGTCGAGCTCGAACTCGCCGCCGTACAGCTCCTCGGCCGCCATCCCCTCGGGTACGAGCGGCGCCATCAGCACCCGCGACTCCTCGGCGACCTGCGCGTTGGCCTTGGTGACCTGGTCGAGAACCGCCCGGGCCAGCTCTGACGGCGAGAGCCGGCTGTAGACGCGGGGGTGGAAGGTGATCTCGTCGATCCTGCCCTGCGGACCCGCCGTCACGGTCACGTTGCCGTCGGAGACCGTGGCCGTGACCTCCCGGAGCTGGGCGTGTGTCTCTCGAACCTGGCGGACTTGCCTGCCGAACTCCGCCACCAGATCCTCGATGGCTGCCTGCAGGTCATCGTGCATCAACCGCACCCCTTCGCTACCAAGATTCACCATATTCCCATATGTCACGCTGATGCACTGGAATCCGCCCGGCAACTGCTGTGTATTATTAATAAAATACGAAATAATGGAGTAGCACGTGAAGCGAGTGCATTTCGGCGCCGACTACAACCCCGAGCAGTGGTCGCCGGAAGTGTGGCGCGAGGACATCCGCCTCATGCGCGAGGCGGGGGTCACCATCGTCACGCTCGGCGTCTTCTCCTGGGCCCTTGTCGAGCCTGAGCCGGGGTCCTACGACTTCGCCTGGCTGGACGAGGTCATGGACCTGCTCGGCGACGCGGGCATCGAGGTCAGCCTGGCCACGGGCACCGCGTCACCGCCTGCCTGGCTCTCGCGCCTGCACCCCGAGACACTGCCGGTCTCCCGCGACGGCGTGCGCCTGTCTCCCGGCTCCCGCCAGCACTACTGCCCCAGCTCGCCCGTCTACCGCGAGGCGGCCGCGGGCCTGGCCGTGCAGCTGGCCAAGAGGTACGGCGAGCACCCCGCGCTGGCCATCTGGCACGTCGGCAACGAGTACGGCTGCCACATCCAGGAGTGCTACTGCGAGGTCTCCGCCGAGGAGTTCCGGGCCTGGCTGCGCGGGCGCTACGGCGACCTCGACGCGCTCAACGCCGCCTGGTCCACCACGTTCTGGAGCCAGCGGGTCACCGACTGGGCCGACGTACTGCCGCCCCGCGCGACCCCGACGCTGCGTAATCCCGCGCAGGAGCTCGACTACCGCCGCTTCAGCTCCGACGCGCTGCTGGCCTGCTACCGGGCCGAGCGGGCAGTGCTCCGGGAACTGACCCCCGACGTGCCGATCACCACGAACATCATGGGCATGTGGGAGCCGGTCGCCGACTACGCCTCCTGGGCGGCCGACTTCGACGTCGTGGCGCTCGACATCTACCCCGAGCCGAAGGACCCCGGCGCGCACATCGACGCGGCCTTCTTCCACGACCAGATGCGCTCGCTGGGCGGCGGCCGGCCGTACCTGATGATGGAGACCGCGACCAGCGCGATCAGCTACCGCCCGCCGAACCGGCCGAAGCGGGACGGGCTCAACCGGTTGTGGAGCCACCAGGCGGTCGCGCGCGGCGCCGACGCGGTCATGTACTTCCAGTGGCGGGCCTCGGCGGGCGGCGCGGAGAAGTTCCACTCCGCGATCGTCTCGCACGGCGGCGCGGACAACCGGATCTTCCGCG
Organism: Nonomuraea sp. NEAU-A123; assembly: GCF_018603905.1. GTDB lineage: Bacteria > Actinomycetota > Actinomycetes > Streptosporangiales > Streptosporangiaceae > Nonomuraea. The sequence continues at coordinate 149,666 of NZ_JAHFZZ010000016.1, read as the reverse complement.
AGGTGGCCGGGCTGGGCGCCGAGCTGGCGGCGCTGTCCGGCGTCGCGGGCTCGCGGGTGCGCGCCGACGTGGCGATCGTGCACGACTACGCCAACTGGTGGGCGCTGGAGCTGGACGCCAGGCCGGGCGAGCTGAAGATCCCCGAGAGGGTACGCGCCCACTACGCGCCGCTGTGGCGGGAGAACGTCACGGTGGACGTGGTGACACCCGAGGCGGACCTGTCTTCGTACAAGCTGGTCGTCGTGCCGAACCTCTACCTGTGCACCGACGCGGCGGCCGCCAACCTCCGCGGCTATGTCGAGGGCGGCGGGCACCTGCTGATGTCGTTCTTCAGCGGGATCGTCGACGAGTGCGACCGGGTCCGGCTGGGCGGGTACCCGGGCGCCTTCCGGGAGCTGCTCGGGCTGCGGGTGGCGGAGTTCTGGCCGCTCAGCGAGGGCGAGAGCGTGGGCCTGACCTCGGGCGGGAGCGCCGACCTGTGGGCCGACCACGTCGTGCCGGAGGGCGCCGAGGTCCTGGCCGCCTACACCGACGGTCCGCTGCCCGGGTCGCCGGCGATCACCAGGCACGCCTTCGGCCTGGGCACCGCCACCTATCTCGGCACGCGCCCCGACGAGCGGGCCATGCGCGAGCTCGTACGCGACACCCTGCGGCTGGCGGCGGTTCCGCCCGTCCTGCCGGGGCTGCCCGACGAGGTGGAGGCCGTACGGCGCGGGCGGCACCTGTTCCTGCTCAACCACGGTGACCGTGCCGTGAGCGCCGCCGGGGTGGAGCTGGCTCCCCTTGACGTCGTCGTGGTGGCGGAACCATGAAGGACTCGGTGTGATGGCGGCGGCCTACAGCGGGCGCGGCCTCCACGGGCAGACGGTCGAGGCGATGGCCGCGATGATCTTCGGCGGGGAGTTCGAGGCGGGCGACAGCCTCGACGTCACCGCCCTGCGGGAGCGGCTCGGCGTCAGCTCGACGGCGCTGCGCGAGGCGATGAAGGTCCTCACCGCCAAGGGGCTCATCGGGGCCAGGCCCAAGCTCGGCACCTACGTAAGGCCGCGCGCCGACTGGAACCTCCTCGACGGCGACGTGATCCGGTGGAAGTCCGCCGGGCGCCCCGACCCGGGATTCCTGCGCGACCTGCGCGAACTGCGCTCGATCGTCGAGCCCCCGGTCGCCCGGCTGGCCGCGCTGCGCCGTACCCCCGAGCAGCTCGACACCCTGCAGCGAGCGCTGGACGCGATGGCGTCCGCCGCCGACCCCGTCGCGGCCGACCTGGACTTCCACCGGGCGCTGCTCGCGGCGGGCGGCAACGAGCTGCTGATCCGCATGGAGGCCGTCATCGGACGCGACGGGCTCGTCCACGGCTCCGGCGCCGACCCCGTGCCCGGCCACCTGGCGGTGCTGACGGCCATCAGGATGGCCGACGGCCAGGCCGCGGAGTCGGCGATGCGGGAACTGCTCGACGTGAGGTGAAGACGTTCGCGGCGTTGCTGCGCGGCTCCGGGCGGCACCCTCTCGCCCTGCTGGCCACCGCGTACGCCATGGACCGCAATCCGGAAGCCGCCACCGCCATGCTCAGGAAAGTGGTGGAGACCTGTCCCGAGGAGCTCAAGTACAGCCCGGGGGCCGGCCGGGTGGTGGAACAACTGCGGCTGCTCGACTGCGAGACGACCCGCGGCGAGCTGCGGGAGATCGCCCGCCTCACCGCGTGATCATCTGCTTGGGCAGGTGACATGGGTTCCGCTGACCGGGCCGCGGTGCTATCACTGCGGTACAAGGTCATGTCCCCGAGGGGGATCAGTGGAGTTTCGACTGCTCGGTCCCGTCGAAGTCTGGGACGGCGGGCGCCGTCTGCCGCTGGGCGGTCCGAAACCCCGTGCCCTCCTGGCCGCCCTGCTGCTCGCCGCCGGGAAGGTGGTCTCCAGCGAACACCTGGTCGACGTGCTGTGGGGCGAGGATCCGCCGAAGAGCGCCCACGCGCTCGTCCAGACGTATGTCTCCGGCCTGCGCCGCACGCTCGCCGAAGGCGGCGGTTCGGAGGTGATCGAGACCAGGCTGCCCGGCTACGCGGCGCTGTTCCAGCCGGGACAGCTCGACGTGGAGTCGTTCGAGCGGCTGGTCGCCGACGGCCGCCGGCACGCTGTGGACGGCGACCACGAGCGCGCGGCGGAGAGCCTGCGCGCGGCGCTGTCGCTGTGGCGGGGATCGGCGCTCGGCGGGATCGGGCACGTGCTGCGCGGCGAGGCCGCGCGCCTGGACGAGACGCGACTGCTCGTCCTGGAGGAGCGCCTCGACGCCGAGCTGGCGCTGGGCAGGCAGGCGGAGGCGGTCGGCGAGCTCACCGAGCTGGTCCGGGCCCACCCCGCCCGCGAACACCCGCGTGCCCAGCTCATGAAGGCCCTGTACCGGCTGGGCCGCCAGGCCGACGCGTTGACCGTCTATCACGAGGGGCGGCAGGCGCTCTCCGACGAGCTGGGCGTGGACCCCGGCGCGAAGCTTCAGGAACTGTACGAGGCCGTCCTGCGCGCGGACTCCGCCCTGGACTCCGCTCCGCCTGCTCCGCCCACGCCGCCACCCCCGAGGCGGCCCGGACCCGGGGCGGTCCCGGCGCATCTGCCGCGCGGCGTCGCCGACTTCACCGGTAGGGAGAAGCCGCTCGCCGAGCTGGCCGACCTGCTCGGCGCCGCCAGCGACACGCTGACGGTGTGCGTCATCTCCGGCAAGGGCGGGGTGGGCAAGTCGACGCTCGCGGTGAAGGTCGCCCACCAGGTGACCCCGGCCTACCCCGACGGCCAGTTGTACGCCGACCTGCGCGGCGTCACCGGCTCGCCCGCGCCCGCCCTGGAGGTGCTCGGACGTTTCCTGCGGGCGCTCGGCCTGCCGCCCGCCGCCATCCCGGAGACCGTGCCCGAGTGCGTGGACGCGTACCGCAGCGCCGTGTCCGGCAAGCGACTGCTCGTGGTGCTCGACGACGCGGGCACCGAGCAGCAGGTACGCCCCCTGCTGCCGGGCAGCCCCACCTGCGCCGTACTGATCACGGCCAGGCGCAGGCTCGCGGGCCTGGACGGGGTGCGGGTGAACGACCTCGACGTCTTCGACACCGAGGCGGGCGTGGACCTGCTGGCCCGCATCGCCGGTTCCGCGCGCGTCCGCGCCGAGCACGAGGCGGCCGAGCGCATCGTCCGGCTCTGCGGCCACCTGCCGCTCGCGCTGCGTACGGCGGGCGCGCGGCTGGCCGCCCGCCCGCACTGGCCGCTCGCCACGCTCGCCCTGCGCCTGGCCGACGAGCGCCGCCGCCTGGACGAGCTCACCGCCGGCGATCTGGAGGTGCGGGCCAGCGTCGGGCTGAGCTACCGGGGGCTCGACGACGCGGCGAAGCGGGCGTTCCGCCTGCTCGGGCTCCTCGGCGTGCCCGACTTCGCGTCCTGGGTGATGGCGGCCCTGCTGGACGCGCCCGAGGCGGTGGCCGAGGGGGTCGTCGAACGCCTGCTGGACGCCCAGATCCTCGACCACGTCGGCGTGGACGCGGTGGGCCAGACCCGCTACCGATTACATGACCTGCTCCGCGTGTACGCGGCCGAGCGGGCCGAGGTGGAGGAGCCGCCCGAGGAGCGCGCGGCGGCGGTGACCCGCGTCCTGGGCGGATGGCTGTGGCTGATCACGCGGGCCGCCGCCGCCTGGCCCTCGGGCGCGCTGGCTCTGCGGCGCGAGTACACCACGGCCAGGCCCGTCGACGCGGACATCCCCGATGAGGCGGCCGGTGACGTGCTGACCTGGTTCAACGCGGAGAGCCCGGCCCTCGTCGTCGCCGTCGAACGGGCCGCCGCCATGAACCTGCACGAGGTGGCCTGCGAGGTGGCCGCCGCCCTGTGCTCCTCGTCGTTCTGGTTGGACGCCCGCTTCGAGGAGTGGCGGCGTACCCACGAGGCGGCGCTGGAGGCGGCCCGGCGCGCCGGCGACCCGCTGGCGGAGGCCACCCTGCTGGTGGGGCTCGGCCAGCTCCGCTACCGGCAGGACCGCTACCCGGAGGCGAACCGGTTCTTCCAGCAGGCGATTCCGCTGCTGCGCGCGGGGGGCGACCGGCACGGGCAGGCGGTGGCCATCACCGGCATCGGCACCACCTGCCGCGAGCAGGGCGACCTGGCCGAGTCCTTGGTACACCTGCGCCAGGCGGGCGACACCTTCCGCGCGCTCGGCGACGACGCCGGGATCGGGCACGTCAACCGGCTGGCCGGATCGGTGCTGCTCGAACAGGGCGAGTTCGCCGCCGCGCACGCGCTGCTCGACGACGCGCTGGCCGCCTTCCGCCGGCTGGGCAGCGGGCGCGGCGAGGGCCTCACGCTGCGGTCCATCGGGCTGGTCCATCGGGCCGTCGGCGAGCTCGACCGGGCGGCGGCGCTGTCCGAGCGGGCGGTCGTCCTGCTGCGCGAGGCCAGTGACCCGCTCATGGCGGCCTACGCCGTGCAGGCCCTGGCCAAAACCCGGATCCGGCTCGGTGGCGACGCCGGGATCCTGCCCGAACTCCTCGACGCGCTGCGGGTGTGCGAGCGGCACGGCGACCGGTTCGGCGTGGCGCTCGTCGAGCGGACCGTCGGCGAGCTGCACCTGGCCCGTGGCCGGTACGCCCTGGCCGAGGAGCATCTCTGCCGGGCCGCCGAGGCGTGGGACCGGCTCGACCTGCCGCTGTTTCGCGCGCGCACCCTGCGCGACCTGGCCGCCGTGCGCGAGGCGACCGGGGACGGGCCGTCCGCGGCGTCCCTGCGGGCCGAGGCCGTCGCCGTCTTCGCCAAGTTCGGCACCCGCGAGTACGGCGAGCTGCACGGAAGCACCTGACGGTCCCGGAGCTATTGCGTTCTTGAAGCGAATTTGTAGAGCTCTCGACGAACGTTCTCCTTGCCTGCCTGACCAACGCGAGGAGAACACCGTGCTGGACATCGTCCTCATGTCCGACCCACGGGTCAGCGAGATGCCCGTCGAGGATAGAGGAGAGCCGCTGGTGGACCTTCGCACCGTGCCCGACCTGCGGCTGGATGGGCGCATGGCCGATCAGGACGGCGCGTACGCGCACATCCGCCAGGGCCACGTCGAACGCCTCCTGCACGCCCAGAGCCGGCTCCCCGGGGGGCTGCGCCTGCTCATCGTGGAGGCGTACCGGCCGCCCGAGCTGCAGGAGCGGTATTTCCGGCGCTACGCGGCCACGCTGAGCGAGGCCAACCCGGACTGGCCGCCGGAGCACGTCTACGTGCAGGCCAGCCGCTCCCTGGCCCCGCCGCACATCGGCCCGCACGTCTGCGGCGCGGCGGTGGACCTCACCCTGTGCACCACGGACGGTAGGGAACTGGACATGGGCACGGAGGTGAACGCCGGCCCGGAGGAGAGCGACGACGCCTGCTACACGGCGGCGACCAACATCTCCCACCAGGCCACCACCAACCGGGACATCCTCGGTGACGCCCTGTCCGAGGCCGGTTTCGTGAACTATCCAACGGAATGGTGGCACTGGTCGTACGGCGACCGCTACTGGGCTCTGGCCACCGGCGCCCCCGCGGCCCTGCACCCCCAGCTCCCCTGGCCGCTCAGCCGATCTTGACCGGGGGCAGGCCGAGGCCGCCGTCGCTCGCTGCGGGGTGACGGCGGCCTCGGCCTTCATAACCAATCGTGCTGGTAGGCAGAGGAATCATCTCTTGGACTTCTGGTTCGTTCTGCCGCAGGGTGGGGGCATGACGACCTTTGTGCTTGTTCCCGGCTCCTGCCACGGCGCCTGGTGTTTCGAACCGCTGGCGCGCCGGCTCCGGCAGCACGGCCACGAGGCGTACCCGATCACGCTGACCGGCGTGGGGGCCAGGAAGCACCTGCTCAACGCATCGGTCAACCTCGACACGCATATCGACGACGTGGTGAATCTCCTGGAGGACGAGCAGATCACCGACGCCGTGCTGGTCGGGCACAGTTATGCCGGAATGGTGATCACCGGGGCCGCCGATCGTGTCCCCGAACGTGTCGAGGGCCTGGTCTACATCGACGCCTTCGTACCCCGGGACGGCGACTCCTGCTGGACCCTGGCCCCGGGTGGCACGCGAGACTGGCTTCTCAGCGACGTCGGCACGAACGGCTACACGACCCCGCCGCTGCCGTTCTTCGATCCGCGAGCCACGCCGCACCCGCTGGCGTCCCTCCTGCAGTCGATCCGCCTGCGCGGCGGCCTCGACCGGTTCCGGCGCAAGGAGTACGTGTACGCGACCCTGTCGGAAGGGGAATCGCCGTTCAAGGCCACCTATGAGCAGGTGCTCGACGATCCCGCGTGGCGGGTGCATGCCCTCGTGTCCAAGCACAACGTGATGCGGGACGCGCTCGACGAACTGCTGAAGATCCTCCTGGCCACGGACCGCTAATCCCGCCTGATCAGGGCGTAGGAGACGAGGCGGTCGATCTCCTCGAAACCGGCGGCGTCGAAGACGCTCCAGGCCGGATGCGCGTCGGACGATCCGTCGTCGGCGTACAGGACCGCCTCCTTCGCGCCGTGCTCGTGGAGCAGGGTGAGAGCCTCCGCCAGGAGCGCCCGCTCGAGGACGTCGTCGGTGTGGGCGGTGTCCGTACCGAACCACCACACGACGCCGGTCCCATCCCGCGGCGTCTCGACGACGACTTCGGCGGCCAGCTCGTCCCCCTGGATCTTGAGCAACCAGCCGGGCAGCGAAGCACTGCCGATCACGTCGACCGGAGAGGACGCGGGCGGCGGGCAGGAGGCGGGCAGCACACAACGCAGGTACCGCCACGAATCCCGGGAGGAGAACCCGGCCTGCTCCATGATCCTGCGCGTCACCGGGCGACGACCCGACGGAAGAGCCGCCAGGCCAAGGCCCAAGGCGGACACGAAGGCGTGTACGGCCGGGCTGCTCTCCAGACCGCGGAGCGCGTGGCCGAGGAGCGTCTCGATGACGGCCCGGCTCTCGTGTCCGTGCAACCAGAGGATCACGCCGGCGCCGTCCGTACGGCGGACCGCATAGGACACCGCGCCCACCACGTCGCCGCTCGCGTCCACCATCACCTGCGTGCACGGCGGTTCGAGATCGGTCCAGGGCAGCGGGTCGCGCCCGGAGGTTCCGGCGACGGCGTCGCCGAGCATCCGGAGGGAGCAGGCCGGCCGGCCCGGGAGGCGGTCGGCGTCGACCAGCGCCAGCACCGCCGCCTCGTCGGCGCTCTCATAGGGGCGCATCGTGGTGCCCGGCCCGGTCCCGACGGGAGTCCGGCCGCGGGCGAGGATCTCCGCCGCGGACAGGCTGTTGTCGGTACGCGCGGCCGTCCGCATCGCCGCGGTGGCCGCCCACGTGGTGGTCTCCGGCGGGATCACCAGCAGCAGGAAGTCATCCTGGCCGCCGCGGACCACCCTGACCGTGTCGGCCGCCCCCGGCAGGCCGCTGATCCGGAGGAACCTACCCATGACGAACAGATGGCTGGGTACGTGCTCCCAGGCGGTCAGGTCCAGCCGGATCCGCAGGATCGGGCCGAGGCGGGCATCGAGCGCCTGGACGAGGCCGGGCAGTTCGCGCCGGAGGTCGTGGGACCGCGGCCACCACGCGCCGTCCAGCGCGCCGTCGCGGGTCAGAGTCGGTTCCAGGCGGATCCGGGCGCTCGACGGCGGCCGAAGATCGATGGGTGCGAAGGATCTGTTGTGATTCGACATCGGACGTGCCGCCTGTCTCCGGCCCCCGGAGAGCCGGTTGTGCCCGGGGCGACGCCGACACGGTAGCCGACATGCGAAATGTCCTAGGTAATGCCAGCCTACGCCTGCCCTGGACGGGCGGCCTTCCCGCTGGTGGGAGCGGGGGACACGGGTGAGTCGTCGCCCGTCCGCGCGGGTTCGTCCGGGTGCGCCGGTGGTGCCGCATCCGGCCCACGGGGGAGCTCAAGCGGAGAGTCCCGGAAGAGCTCGGGCACCGACCGGTACAGGATCGCGGCGATCGGCACGGCCACGACCGCGCCCGCGATCCCGGCCAGGATGCCGCCGACGGCGAGCACGATGATGATCGCCAGCGGGTGGAAGTGCAGCGCCCGGCCGACGATCAGCGGCTGGAGCACGTGGTTCTCCAGTTGCTGCTCGACGAGCAGGATGCCGAGGAAGATCAGCGCGTAGATCGGGCCCCGCGCGCCGAGCGTCACCAGCGTCGCGACGGCGCCGGCGAAGAAGATGCCGACGATCGGGATGAAACTGGCCAGGAAGATCAGCACGGCGAGCGCCGCCCAGAGCGGGACGCCCATGATCGCCAGCACGATGCCCATGAGCACGCCGTGCACCGCCGCCACGGCCACGGTGCCCTGGACGTAGTGCGAGAGCGTGACCCAGGCTGTCCGCCCGGCTCGATCGACTCGGGGCGCGACCGAGCCGAACGCCTTGAGGAACCAGGCCCAGATCCCTTCGCCATCCTTGAGCAGGAAGAACGTCACGAAGAGCAGCAGGACGATCGAGGCCAGCACTTCGACCAGCACGACGGTGCCCGCGAGCACCGTCGTGGTGATCTGCCGCTGCTGCGCGGTGACCATGTCGGCGATGTCATCGACCCATTTGCTGAGCTGGTACGGCTGCAGATGCAGCGGGCCGGTGTAGAGCCAGCCCTCCACCGTCTTGGCGGTCTGCCGCACCTGCTTCACCAGGCCGGGGAACTCCTCGTTGGCCCGTGCCCCGATGATCCAGCCGGTCCCGCCCAGCACGGCGAACGCGACGAGCATGGTCGCCCAGGTGGCGTAGATCGCCCGCAGCCCCGACGCGCGCAGTTGCCTGGTGAGGGGGTACAGCAGCGCGGTCAGCAGCAGCGCGACCGCGACCGGGAGGGCGATGATGCGCATCATCGCCACGATGCCGAACACGTAGTTGGCCACGACACCGATGAAGATCAAGCAGGCGCTCCACGCGGCCATCTTGGCCAGCGTGGGTGGTACCAGCCCCCAGAGGGGCTCTTGATCCGGCTTCACACCTTCAGACTCTCACCTCTGGTCCTGATAGGCACGGCTCCCGGCCGCCCAGTGAGGTGCGGCCGGGACAATGGGACACGCGTTGTCCCGGTCTTCCTCATCGCGTTCGCGGGGGGCAGACTGAAGATCTCGCATTTTCCGGCGGTTCCGCCCGCGACCAGCACGAAACGGTACGGTGAGTAACCTCAAGTGACACGACAGCGTCTGGCGGCGGCCTGGGAGCGGGCGAGAAGCCGGCACGGCTGGCTGGATCACCTGGTCCGGGCCGTGGCCCGCTACGACGAGACAGACGCCGGCCGGTTGTCGGCCGCGCTCACGTACTACGCCTTCTTCGCCACCTTCGCGCTGGCGCTGCTGGGGTTCGCGATACTCGGTCGGTTTCTGGACTATCCGCCGGTGCTGCTCGCGGTGCAGCACTACCTGAGCGAGAACTTTCCACGGCTGAACGTCCAGGCGTTGATCGACGCGCGCGGGACGGCCGGGTTGGTGGCGTTCGTCGCGCTGCCGCTGACGGGCCTGTTCTGGATGGACACCTTGCGCTCGGCCAGCAGAGCGATCTGGCGGCTGGAGCAGTATCCGGGACACTTCCTCCTGCGCCAGCTCATCGACCTGGGCGTGGTGGCCGGGCTCGGGCTGCTGCTCCTGCTGTCGGTCGGCCTCGCCTTCGCCGCCGAGTGGCTGCTGGGCTGGCTGGCCGTGCACACCGTGGGCACGGACGCCGACTCGGCGCAGTGGGTGCTGTCCGCGGCCGCGTTCGTCATCGGTCTCGGGGTCAACACCCTGCTGGCCATGGCGTTGCTGACCGCCCCGGCCCGGCTGCATCTGCCGCTGCGCAGGGTGATCGGCCCCGCGCTGGTCATCACGATCGGCCTGGAGGTGCTCAAGAGCCTCGGGCAGGTCTACCTCAACCTGACCGCGGCCAACCCCGCCTACCAGGTCGTCACCGGCGCCGTGGGGATGCTCGTGTTCCTCAAGATTCTCAACCAGCTCATCCTGTTCGCCGTCGCGCTGGCCGCCACCAGCACCACAGGACGGGTCAAGGACCTGGCCGCATAGGACGCGACCGCTCCGTTTCCTTGTCTCATTTGAGGGGAGAGGAGGGGCCACGGTCAGGAAGATGGAAGGAGAGCCCATGCGCTTAGGATCGATAGTGGTGATCCTTTGGCTGGTTGTCGGCGCCTTCGCGGCGGCTCAGCGCGACTACTACACAAAACCGATCGACGACTGCAACCGGGTGGCCACGATCGCCGTGACGATTCTGGCGGGTCCCCTCAACTATCTCGGCATGAACCCGAAGATCGCTTGTCAGACCCCCCAGCCCAGCAAGTGACGCCTGCTGACGACTCCCAAGACGTTCTACAGTGGTAGGACGATGGTCGGTATCGGCGCCGCCCGGCTTGGGAAGAGGTGGCGGCCATGGAGCTGCGCCAGTTGCGCTATTTCGTGACGCTTGCCGAGGAACTCCATTTCGGCCGGGCGGCGGCCAGGGAGCACATCGTGCAGTCCGCGCTGAGCCAGCAGGTGCAGCGGCTGGAGCGTGAATTAGGAGTGCGGCTGCTGGACCGCAGCACCCATCACGTTGACCTGACCGCCGCGGGCGCCGCGTTCCTCGTCGAGGCGCGCCAGATCCTCGACCACGTGAGCAGGGCCAAGCAGGCCGCCCGCAACGCCGTTTCGCCGTCGCCGACGCTCCGCGTGGGCATCATCGACGCCGCTTATGACTCCATGCCCCAGATCCTGCGCGAGGTCCAGCGCAGCCATCCGGATTTCACCATCCACCAGGTCGAAGCGGGCACCCCCGAGCAGTATCGGCAACTGGCCGACGGGCGGCTGGACATCGGCATCGGGCGTGCCTCCCAGGCCCCGCCCGGCGTGGCCACCGAACTGATCCGGCTCGATCCGCTCGGCGTGCTGGTCCCCGACGACCACCGCTTCGCCGGGCGCGACGCCGTACCCGTCACGGCCCTCGCCGCCGAGCTCCTGCTGCTCGGCGAGGAGAGCCAGACGCCGGAGCTCAACCAGTTCGTCATCGAGCTGTGCCGGTCGGCCGGATTCGCGCCCACGGTCTACGAGGGAACGGTCGAGAGCACCCGGGCCGCCGCCGACCTCGTCCTCCAGCACCGCTGTGTGCACTGCATCCCCTCCTCCTCCCGCACGTCCAACCGGCCGGGCACCACCTGGCGGCCGCTGGCCGAACCCGTCACGCACTACCCCTGGTCACTCCTGTGGCGCGACGCGAACCCCTCTCGCCACCTGGCCGCCGTCATCGACAGCGCCCGCCGACTCGCCGAGCGGCTCGGGTGGCTGCGACCGGTCGCGGGGACTCCGACAGTCGTCGGCGCCGATGACGAGGAGCCCGCCTGAGCTCGCGGGCTCAGCGGGCCCCCAGCCGGTGAGGACGAGCAGGCGGTGTACCTGCGGCGGCGCGGATCGCAACGTGAGAACGTGCCCGGCATCCCGCCGAGCGGCGACGTCGACCAGGGCGCGCAGGCAGCCGACGTCGATGAACTCCAGGTCCGCCAGATCGACGCAGACGCCGCCACCCGTGATCGAGGCCAACGCGCGGACCAGGACGGGCAAGGTGACGCAGTCCAGATCCCCCACGACCCGCAGCTCCCGCAGATCGAGATCATGCCTGATGCGCAGCCGGCCATTGCCGAACGCGACGAACTCGATGATGGGACCGCACGGGGCCATGAATTGATCATGCGGCAGTGCCGAGGAGCCGGAAATGGCCAATCCCAGATGAGCTCATCGTCAATCGCGCATGCGCAGCCCTGTCAGCGACCGCCGACGCTCTGAGAGTCGCGGTCTTCGTCCAGGACGTCGGCCGCCGCGCGGACGACGAGCGGATCGGGTACGCCGACCACGTCGTGGTCCTTGTCGTCGTAGTCGAACTGGCTGAGGACATGACGGATCGCGGCGATCCGGGCGCGCTTCTTGTCGTTGCTCTTGATGACCGTCCACGGCGCGTAGTCGGTGTCGGTGTGCAGGAACATGTCCTCCTTGGCGTCGGTGTACTCATCCCATTTCTGGCGGGAGGCCAGATCCATCCGGGACAGCTTCCAGCGCCGGACCGGGTCGATGCTGCGGATGATGAAGCGGGTCAGCTGCTCGCCGCGCGAGACCGAGAACCAGAGCTTGATCAGGTGGACGCCGTCCTCGACGAGCATCTGCTCGAACATCGGCGCCTGACGCAGAAACTGCAGGTACTCCGGCGCGGAGCAGAACCCCATCACGCGCTCGACCCCGGCCCGGTTGTACCAGGAGCGGTCGAAGAAGACCATCTCCCCGGCCGCGGGCAGGTGGGCGATGTAACGCTGGAAGTACCACTGGCTGCTCTCACGCTCGCCGGGCTTGTCCAAGGCGACCACGGTCGACCCGCGGGGGTTGAGGTGTTCCCTGAAGCGCTTGATCGTGCCGCCCTTGCCCGCGGCGTCGCGCCCCTCGAAGAGGATCACCAGCCGGACGCCGGAGTCCTTGATCCAGTACTGCAGCTTCACGAGCTCGATCTGCAGGGACCGCTTGATCCGCTCATACTCGGCCCGGTCCATCCGGCTCTGATAGGGATAGTGCTCCCGCCAGGTCTCGATGGGGCGGCCGTCGCGGCCGATCAGGAACGGGTCGTCGTCGTCCTCGTCGATCACCCGTAGGTAGGGAAGATCGTCGAGGAGGGAGGACGCCACCCCCCTCTCCCCATACGGGCCGGTGGAAAGGAGCCCGCTGCCGTTCGTTCTGCTTTCATCGTCGCCCACGCCCTGGGCCCTGCCCTGGTGGGCCCGCTCGACACACAGGGCCCGGTTCGCCGGTCAGACTCGGCGGTTGGCGTCCTCGAGGAAGTGCAGGACGGCGGTGACGCGCCGGTCCGCCCGGTCGGTGGGCGCCAGGTCGAGCTTGGCGAAGATGCTGCGGATGTGCTTGTGCACGGCGCCATCGGTGACGAAGAGCCGTTCGGCGATGGCGGCGTTGCCCAGACCTTCGGCCATCAGGGCCAGCACGTCACGTTCGCGAGGGCTCAGGCGGTCCAGCCGGGTGTCGGGCCGGGTGCGGACGAGTAACTGCGCCACGACATCCGGATCGATGGCCGTACCGCCGTCCGCCACCCGGTGCAGCGCGCTCAGGAACTCATCGACCCGCCCGACCCGCTCCTTCAGCAGGTACCCGAGGCGGGCACTGCCGTGGGAGAGCAGTTCGGTGGCGAACGCCTGCTCGACATAGGCGGACAGCACGAGCACGGCCAGGTCCGGCTGGCGCCGCCTGGCCTCGACGGCGGCGACGATCCCCTCGTCGGTGTGGGTCGGCGGCATCCGTACGTCGACGATCGCGACATCCGGCTTGTGGACGCCGAGGGCCTCCAGGAAGCCGTCGGGGTCGCCGGCGGTGGCCACGACGTCGAGCGACTCCGCGCGCAGCAGCAGCGCGAGCCCTTCGCGCAGGAGCGCGTCGTCCTCCGCGATCACGATCCGCATGGCAGGCTCACGGTCACGGTGGTGGGTCCCCCAGGAGGGCTGTTCAGCATGAATGTCCCATCGTGCGCTTCGGTACGGCGGCGGATGCCGACGAACCCGGATCCGTTGCGTTCATCCGCCCCGCCCTGGCCGTCGTCGCTGATCTGCAGGTGGAGCCGGTCGTCATGGAGCCGGGCCGCGACGGTGGCGTGCCCGGCCCGGCTGTGCTTGGCGATGTTCGTGAGCGTCTCGGCCACCACGAAGTAGGCCGTCGCCTCGACGGAAGAGGCGCACCGGACGGGAAGGTCGGCGTCGATCCGGCAGGGCACCGGGCAGGCCGTGGCCAGGCCGGTGAGGGCGTCGGCGAGGCTGCGGTCGGTCAGCACCGGCGGCAGGATGCTGCGGACGACCCCGCGGAGCTCGGCGAGCGCCTGCTCGGCGGCGTCCTGCGCGCGTTCGAGAATGGCCTCGGCGGTGGCCGGATCGCGGGTCAGCGCCCGGCGGGCCGCGCCGAGCAGGACGTTGACGGCGACGATCCGGTTCTGCGTCCCGTCGTGCAGCGAGCGTTCGATGCGCCGCAGCTCGGCGGAGTGCGCGTCGAGCGCGGCGGCGCGGGTCGCGGTGAGTTGGACGACCCGCAGCGCGAGGTCGGTGCCGGAGACAGGCGCCAGGAGCCGGCGGCCGGGCCAGGCCTGCAGCCACGCCATGCCCGGGGTGACCGTCGTGGTGACGACGATCCAGCCCAGGCCCAGCAGGGCGACGGCGAGGGCGGTGGGCCAGTCATGCACGGTCCAGAGCCCCCAGGTCCGCGCCGACACCTCTTCCGGTGGCAACATCCGCCAGTACAACGGGAAAAGGGTGTCCTCCACCACGTAGATGGGCAGCGAGATGGCCACCGCACCGAGGAACAGTCCGAGAACGGGATAGGCGGCCACCCAGCCAACTTCCCGGCGCACGGCCGAGTCGGCGAGGGCGGCGCGCAGCCCGTGCGGTATCGGCGCCGGCCCGACGACCTCCGGACCCCAGCGGGACAGCCGCCCGCGTTCCCGGTCGGCGACGGCACGCACCACGCGCAGCGTGACGGGCGCCAGCAGCAGGCCCACACCGATGAGGCAGGTCAGTGCGGTGGCGATCACCAACACGAGTGCGACGAACGCCAGGACCGCGGTGCCGAGCCCGCCGACGAGGTGTTCCAGCGCGTCCAGGATGGCTCGGGCGCGGGCGAGCGCGAACGCGTCCCGTCCACGGGCCGCCCGACGACCGGCCGTGGGGTCATGAGTCGACATGCGGCACCTCCTCAGCCCAGGACAATAAGGCATATCCGGGCGGCCGACAGATCGTCGGCCAAGGAGTACAGCCTGCTATACCTCGCCTGTCTCGCTGGTGGGATCGTCGTCGGCGGTGATCGCTCGTAGCTTCGATTACTGACAGCCCATCGAGTGAGGAGCACACCATGTCCGAGTCGTCCAGTTCGGTCCAGCCCGCCGGCGCTCAGCGCGGGATGCCGCGTCCCGTGCTGTGGCTCCTGCTCGTGATCAGCGCCGTGCTCAACATCGTGACCTCGAACATCGGCATCAACATCTTCATCGGCATCGGATTCGGGCTGGCCACTCTCGCGTGCGCCGCCGCCCTGGTCGTCGACCACTACCGGCACCGGCGCCCATGAGCGTGCCGAACGGCCCGGGCGACCAGCGTCGCCCGGGCCGCACCGGTGGTCAGCCGAGTTGGTAGAGAGCCTGGCCGCTGCTGTCGGTGCCTCCGTAGGCGGACGCGTCCACCAGGGTGCCGTTGGCCTTGACCCACTCGGTCACTGACGAGCTTCTGCCGTCGGTGATCAGGATGTACTTGAGCGTGCCGCCGGTGACGTACCCCTTGAGCTTGGCGACGGTCATGGCCGGGTCGCTGCCGGTGAAGCCGCCCATGGCGATGACGGCCTTGCCGCTGGACAGGATGATCGAGGACGCGCTCTGCGCGCTGTCGACGGCCACCAGCCAGGTGGCGTCGCCCTGGTTGGCTTCCAGGTACTTGATCAGTTGAGTGCTCACCTGTCCACCGCCGGGCCGGCCGGTTTGCGGCCTTTCGGCCGTACGCTGCTGGGTGCCACCGGGCCTGCTGCCCATCCCACCCATCCCGCCGCTGCCGGCCGGGCCCGCGGTCGGGTTGGTGCCCTGGACGGCCGAGGTCAGCGGGGTCACCGCGTACGCGGCCGGTCCGGCGAGACCGCCGAACAACCCCGCGACCAGGGCCACGGCGGCCAGCCGCTTGGCGCCGAACGCGACCGCCAGGAGCCCGAGCACCGCCACCGCCGTCGCGCCGACGACCAGCCAGGGCAGCCACGACACGAAGTCGGTGGTCCGGCGGAGCACCACGAAGGACCAGCCACCGGTGACGGCGATGCCGAGCGGCAGCACCCACCTCCAGGCGGCGGACCGCCGGAAGGCCTGCCACATCAGCACCGCGCCGATCCCGGTGAGAGCGGCGATCGCGGGAGCCATGGCGGTGGCGTAGTAGGGGTGGAAGCCGCCTTCCGAGAAGCTGAACACCACGAAGTGGATCGCCAGCCAGCCACCCCACAGCAGCAGCGCGGCCCGGACCGGATCGGTCCGCGGCCGACGGCCGACCAAGGCGACCCCCACGGCCAGGGCGAGGGCCGCGAACGGGATCAGCCAGGAGATCTGCCCGGCCATCGTGTCGTTGAACAGCCGGGTGGCCCCGGCCTCGCCGCCGAAGTTGGCGCCGCCGCCGCTGCCCCCGCCGCTCGCACCGAAGATCCGGCCGAGCCCGTTGTAGCCGACGACCAGGTCCCAGACGGTGTTGTCCGCGCTGCCGCCGATGTACGGCCGGCTGCCCGACGGCCACAGATCGACGATCGCCAGCCACCAGCCGCTGGAGCCGACGAGAACCGCTCCGGCCGCGAGCAACCGCCCGATCCGCCGCAGCGGCCGGCCCGGGGCGGCCATCAGGTAGACGGCCGCGAAGGCGGGCAGCACCAGGTACGCCTGGAGCATCTTGGTGTTGAACGCCAGGCCGACCAGCAGCGCCGTGACCAGCAACGTACGCGTCCGGCCGGTACGGATCGCCTCCAGGCAGAACCAGGCCGCCGCGACCAGCAGCAGAACCAGGAGCGTGTCGGGGTTGTTGTCCCGGTTGATGGCCACCGTGATCGGCGTGAGCGTCATCACCAGAGCCGCGATCAGCGCCGCGACGTGGGCCAGGCGCCCCGCCCCGTCGCCGATCAGCCTGGCGGTGAGCGTACGTCGTACCGCCGAATGGACCAGGCCCACGGCGGCGACGCCCGCGATGGCCTGGGGGAGCAGCATGCTCCACGTTCCGAACCCGAAGAGGCGGGCCGACAGGCCCATCACCCACAGCGCGAGTGGTGGCTTGTCGACGGTGATGTACGAACCGGCGTCGAGGGCTCCGAAGAAGAAGGCCTTCCAGCTCTGGGTGCCGGAGTAGATCGCGGCGGAGTAGTAGTCGTTGGCGTAGCCGTTCTGGCCGAGCGCCCAGGTGTAGAGGACGGCGGCCAAGGCGAGCACGCCCCACATCGCGGGACGTGCCCACCGCGGGTCGCCCCGGTGGTCGGCCGGGGCGCCACTGGTCGGGCGCTCCAGCAACTGTGCGGTCATCGTGCTCATGACGCCTACCATCGACGGCGGCCCTTGAACCGCGGTGAGGCGACCATTAAGCCTCAGTGAGAAGAAAACGTCAGGGCGTGAAGTGCTCGGGGCCGTCAGCGCGTACTGGAGATCAGGGCGAGCGCCGCGCCCAGCAGCGCGATCACGGGCGCCGCCGCGGGGAGCAGGTGCAGGGTCACCGTGGCGGCGGCGGCGCCGAGCGCCAGGGCGAGGAATACGGCCACCAGCTCGGGAATGTGCGGTTGCCCGGTGCCGGGAGTGAGGAAACGGGAGATCGAGCTGGTCAGCGCGCCGGTGATGAACGTCGTCGAGCCGATGAAGGTGTGCAGGCGGTCGGTCACCGCACTCTGGACGCCCATGGCGAGGGCGGCGGTCGCGATCAGCGGCAGGTTGGGGCCGGACAGTGCCCAGGCGATGGCCAGCACGATCAGCAGGCCCAGCTCGGCGGCCAGGGCCAGCCTGGTGCGGGTGCCCCAGCCGGTGGTCGAGGCGGTGAACCGGAACGTGGCGACCAGGCCGCAGGTGAAGGCGATCAGCGCCACCAGCGAGCCCAGGGCCTCGGAGAACCGGCCGTGACCCGCTGACACACCGAGCAGGACCAGGTTGCCGGTCATGTTCGAGGTGAAGACCCGGCCCAGGGCGAGAAAGGTGAAGGCGTCCATGGCACCCGAGGCCAGCGCCAGGCTCAGGACGGGCAGGCGGTTGCTGGCCGGCATCCTCCCATGGTCGGGCCGCCCGCGCGGCCTGCGACGGGAGGCGCGCCGACCTGGAGAAACCTTGGCAGACGGGTCACTGAGGATGGGCGGGCGTGTTCGGGGGGTTCAGCCAGTCGGGGGTGCGCCACTGCTGGACGTTCGCGCGTGTGCAGGGGCGCAGTGACACCGACTGCCGGGCAGGCTCCATTTCCAGGCACAGGCCGCTGGCGACGTGCTGGACCTCCCAGTAGTGCCAGCGGTTGTACGCCGAGCGGTAGGTGAACCGCCAGAGCTGGCCGGCGGAGCCGGAGCAGGACTCGCGGGCCGGGCGTCGCCGATCCGTCGGGCCGGTGGCGGCCAGGCAGCCGCCCATGCTCGTGATCGCGTACTCGCCCCGGGCGTTCCGCTGGTAACCGAACGCCTGGTTGACGCCGCCGTGGCAGCCCCACATGATCAGGTCCGTGGTGCCCGTGGCGTCCAGGCACCGGCCGTTCTCCGCGCTGGCCAGCGAGCTGCCGAGGTCCGGCAGGCGGGCGGTGACCAGCCAGCGCTGGCCGGGCCGGTCGGCGGCGCAGGCCAGCAGGACCAGCGGGGTGCCCGAGTCGGCGGTGCTCTGGTTGGGCTCGGCGCACAGGTCTCCCTGGGGGGAGGAGATGGCGATCGCGTGGTCGCCGGTGAGCCGCCAGAGCTGGTCGTCGGAGTCGTCGCAGGCCGCCTCGGTGAGGAAGATCCCCTCGGTGACGCGCCGGGCCTCCGGGGTCAGGCAGCGCTCGCTCAGGCGGTTGCGGATCCGGTAGAAGAACGTGCCATCGCGCTTGTCCGGTTCGAGGTCCCACCGCTGGGCCGCGCCGGGGACCGTGTCGACGGCCGAGCCGCCCAGCCTGGCGTGCGGGGGAGCGGTGGTGGAGGTGCTGACGACCAGGGGCTTGCCGGATGCGTACAGGGAGAGGATCGTCACGTTCGAGCGCTTGAGCGAGTCGGGGACGTGGGTGTCGACGTACACCACATAGGTCAGGAAGGCCGCGGTCGCGAACGCGACCGACACCACGATGCCGACGACCAGCCTGGTGCGGCGGGCGGGCGGAGCGGGCCGGGGATCGGCCAGCCTGCGGTAGGACTGGAGCCACTTGTCCGCCGCGGCGTCCGGCACGTCGTGCACCAGGAGGAAGGCGCGGATGACCGGCTCGGCGCGCTCGGCGTCGGTCAGCCAGCCGGCGCCCTGCTTGGTGACCTTCTCCAGGTCGGCCCGGTCGAAGGCGAGCCCTCGCCGGGCGGCGCGCGCCTGGAGCTCGGCGAACCTGGGTGTGCTCGCCTCCCTGCGCAGGTCCTTGAGCAGCCGCTTGAACGTGGGCAGGTCGTGGGCGGTGAACGGATCGGTCGCGGTCGCCGTCCGGTTGGCCCAGCGTGACTGCAGGAAGCCGCCCAGCGGCGGGAGCACGGCGGCCAGGCAGGCGAACAGGATCGCGGGCAGGATGTGCGCCGGGTTGAGCTCGGGCCGGCCGTCGGTGGCGAAGTTGACGTAGATCCCGGCCAGCACGGTGAAGACCGCGCTGAGCACGGCCACCGCGCCGATCACCAGGGCGAGTTCGCGTGGGGGGTTGCGCATCTGCTCCGTCCGGCACTTTGTGTCAGATCATGCTAACGGAGCGTGCGCGTGTCTTTTCCCGGTTACCGGTTCGGCACCGGGTCCGGGGTATCAGTGCGAGTGCGGGTCAGAGTGGCCAGCAGGAGGAGGAGCGCGCTCTGGGCGAGCATGCCGGGCGCCAGGGGTGGCGCGGCGCCGACCGACTTGCTGACGGCGTACCACCAGCGGGTCAGCGGGGACAGGGCGTCCCATGTGTCGGCGTAGCGCTGGTCGAGCAGGCCCGCGTCGTAGTTGGCGGACACGTGGGCGTACACGCCGAACGCCGCCACCAGCAGCACGGCCAGCGCGAGCACCCGTACCGTGGTCAGCGCTCCCTGGGGCCGGCCGATGGCGAGCATGGCCAGCGCGAGCGTGAGCAGGGCCAGCGCTCCCCAGGGGAGCAACTGCTGCAAGGTCTGCCAGTGGCGTTCGGCGGCGAGCTCTAAGGCGGCGCCCATGATGCTGATGAGAACCAGGGCCAGGAGCCCTCTGCGCACGATCATGGCGTCAGCGCCGAGACGATCTTGTCAACCGTGTCCTGGCCGGGGTTGTACTTGGCCAGGTTCTGCCGCAGCGACGTGAGGTCGTTGTCGTCGGCGGCGTAGGGCCGGTACTCCATGACCTCTTTGGCCCACCGCTCGGGGTTGGTCACTCCGGCGGCCTTGAGCGCGGCGGTGATCTGGGTCTCGTCGGCGGTGTTCGCCGAAACCTTCCCGGCCGGGGCGGACGCGCTCGTGGCGGACGTGCTCACGCCGGCGGAGGTGGTCTGGTCCGTCGTCGAGGTGCAGGCGGTGAGGGAGACCGCCGTGGCGATGACCGCCAGGGCGATCCTGATCTTGCTTGGTTTCATGCGGGCCGTCCGGTCGGGGGGTTCTCAGTGGCCTCAACGCTGTCCGAGCCGTCTCAGATGGATCTCGATGAATCATGAAGATCAGGTGAGAAACGATGCTTAGTCCGATAAGAGGCGAAAGCTGAATGATCGTTCGTGATTAGGTCCTCCTCAGTCGGCGTAAGTCGGGTTACATTCACGTTAATTTGCCCTCTCTTGTCCCCCCGAGCCGACCGAAGGGAGAGGCATGAGAACGAGAACCGCAATCGCCGCCCTGACCGCTGCGGCGATCCTCATGCCGGCCACCGCCGCGAACGCCACCGGGAGCACCACTGGGAGCGCCGTCGCCGTGGCTCCGCCGCCCGACAACCAGTTCCAGAAGGTGACGCTGAACGACAATCCGGGCGAGCCGATGGACCTGGCGGTGTTACCGGATTCGAGGGTCCTGCACACCACCAGGACCGGAGTCATCTGGTTGCATGATCCGAAGACCGGCCTCAACACGCAGGCCGCACGGCTCGACGTCTACCGGCACGACGAGGAGGGGCTGCAGAGCATCGCCCTCAGCCCCGGCTTCGGCAAGGGCTCCAAGGCGGACGACTGGGTCTACCTCTACTACTCCCCGCCGCTCAACACTCCGATCGACGACCCGGCGACGCCGGACGTCAACGAGGGTGACGCCCCGCTCACCGGCACCCCGGCGGACTTCGCGCCCTTCAAAGGGCTGATCCGGCTGTCCCGGTTCCGCTTCACCGGCGCCACGATCGACCTCGGCACCGAGCAGCGCGTTCTCGACGTGCCGGTGGATCGCGGCATCTGCTGCCACGTCGGCGGGGACATCGTCTTCGACGCCGGTGGCAACCTCTACCTGTCGACCGGCGACGACACGAACCCGTTCTCCTCCGACGGCTACGCCCCGATCGACGAGCGCCCCGACCGCAACCCCGCCTTCGACGCCCAGCGCAGCGCCGGCAACACCAACGACCTGCGCGGCAAGGTCCTCCGCATCAAGGTGCGCGCGGACGGCTCCTACACGATCCCCCGCGGCAACCTCTTCCCGTCCGGCACAGCGGGCACCCGGCCGGAGATCTACGCGATGGGCCTGCGCAATCCCTTCCGCATCGAGGTCAACCGGTCCACCGGGGATCTCTACGTCGGCGACTACTCGCCCGACGCGCGAGAGGCCGATCCGCTGCGCGGCCCGGCGGGGACCGGCAAATGGGCGCTGATCCGCAAGGCCGGCAACTACGGCTGGCCGTACTGCGCGACGGCGCGGCTCCCGTACGTGGACTACGACTTCGCGACCGGCACATCAGGCGCGAAGTTCGACTGCGCCGCGCCCGTCAACGATTCGCCGCACAACACCGGCCTGCGCAAGCTGCCGCCGGTGGCGCAGCCGGACGTGTGGTACTCCTACGGGCCTTCGGCGGAGTTCCCGGCGCTGGGCACCGGCGGCATCGGCCCGATGGCTGGCCCGGCGTACCACTTCGACCCGCGCACCACGCGCGGCCGCGCTCCGGTGGCGTGGCCAAAGTACTTCGACGGCGTTCCGCTCTTCTACGAGTGGACCCGTGACTACGTCAAGGCGTTCCACCGTGACGGGCGGATCGAGGACGTGCTGCCGTCGTTCGTCTTCGACAACCCGATGGACATGGAGTTCGGCCCGGACGGTGCGCTCTATGTGCTGGAGTACGGCGACGGCTACTTCCAGGAGAACCCGGACGCCCAGCTCGCGCGCTACGACTACATCGGCCACACTGGCAACCACACCCCCATCCCGGCCGCCGCGGCGTCGGTGACCAGCGGCCACGCGCCGCTCACCGTCCGCTTCACCAGCGCGGGTACGACCGACCCCGACGGTGACAGACTCCGCTACGCGTGGGACTTCGACGCCGACGGCACGGTTGACTCCCGCAGCCCCGAGGCGTCGTACACCTACCAGGCGAACGGCCTCTACAACGCCACGCTCAAGGTCACCGACAGCGCCGGCAGGTCCGCGGCGACGTCGGTGCGGATCGTGGTCGGCAACGCCGCGCCGGTCGTGGAGCTGATCCGGCCCGCCGAGGGGCAGGCGTTCCACTTCGGCGACGTCGTCGAGTTCGAGGTGCGGATCACCGACGACCAGCCGGTGGACTGCGCCAACGTGACCGTGGACTACATCCTCGGCCACGACGACCACGGCCATCCGCAGACCACGGCCCGCGGCTGCACGGGCTCCATCCAGACCACCGAGCCGAGCGGGCACGACCCCGAGACCGACCACCTCACCGGCGTCTTCGTCGCCGGCTACACCGACCCCGGTGGCGCCGATCTGCCCCCGCTGACCGGCAGCGACCAGGTCGTACTCCAGCCCACACGTTAGGAGATCCCCATGTGTTACGGGTATGGCCCCAGCAGGCGGTCCTTGCTCGCCGCGGGCCTAGGACTCGGGGTGGGCGCCGTGGCCGCCGCCGCTTCGCCCGCCGCCGCGGCGACCCCGCTCGGCAACGGCGGTCACCGCGTCCCTCCCGACCAGATCAGCATCCAGCTCTGGACGGTACGCGACGACCTCTCCCAGAACTACGACACCACCCTCGCCTACCTGGCCGAGACCGGCTATCCGAAGGTCGAGCTCGCGCTCGGCTACTTCGGTCGTACGGCCCAGCAGCTCCGGGAGTTCCTCGACGGGATCGGCATCCGGGCCAGCTCCAGCCACGACGGCCTCACCACCGACGCCGCCGCGCTGGACACGAAGATCAACAACGCGCTGACCCTCGGCCAGTCCTTCATGATCGTGCCCTACCTGAACTCCACCAGCGCGGACGAGTGGAAGGCGTGGGCCGAGCGCATGAACGTCGAGGCGGCGGCCGCCCGCTCGGCTGGGCTGCGGTACGGCTACCACAACCACGCCCACGAGTTCACGACCGACCTCGGTGGCGGGCGGACGCCGTGGGACGTACTCACGTCGGAGCTCGATCCGCGCCTGGTCCATCTAGAGATCGACATCTACTGGGCGGTCACCGGCGGCATCGGGCGCGGCGTCGCCGACCCGGTGCGCTTCACGCTCGACGTCATCCGCCGGGCGCCGCAGCGGGTGCTGCAGTTCCACGTCAAGGACCGGCACCTCGACGGTGACATGGCCGACCTCGGCACCGGGACCATCGACTTCCGGCGGATCTTCGACGCGCACCGCGTGAAGGAGTACATCGTGGAGAACGACACCCCGGACGTGACTCCCCGGCGTACCGCGGAGGTCGGATACCGCTACCTGCGGAAGGTGCGGTTCTAGGGATCACGTCACCGAGCCCGGCCCGGGGGCCGGGCTCGGTGTCCCGGGCTCAGTAGCCGGGGAAGACCAGTCGCAGGTCGTCCAGGGTGAGGGTCTGGCCCGTGAGAGTCACGACCTCCGGCGTGTGCGCGGGAGAGTGCCGGCCGGTGGTGAGCCGCAGCCACCACTCGGCCGGCGCGCTGAGGACGGCGTCGGGCTGGGCGGGCTCGTCGATGAGGGTGACCGTGTCACCCACGTCGAGTCCGAAGGAGCGCTCGGGGGAGATGGTCCGGATGGTCAGACTGCCCCGGCGGCCGCCAAGGGCGTCGGCCTTGCCGATGAAGTGGAGGAGCAGGCTCACCTGGTCGAGGAGCAGTTCGGTCGCGGCCGGGGCCAGGGCCGCCGCCGGGTCGAAGGCGACCTCGACATCCCAGGAGTGGTGGGCGAACTCGCTGAGCCGCAGACCCGCCGCGGTCGCGACGTCCACGGGGACGGGCAGGAAGCCGAGATCGATCCGCAGGTCCGTTCTCGTCTGCGCGTCGAGGCTTTCGTAGCGGCTGACCAGCGCCTCGTTGGCGGCCAGAAAGCCCTCGGCCCGCTCGGCCGGGGACATCGCGTCCCAGCGGGCCCAGACCGTCTTGTTGAAGTCTCCGTCCGGTGCGGCGGCGCCGCTCAGCGAGGCCTCCAGGTTGGCCAGGTTGATCTCCGAGCCGCTGCCCAGGTGGCTGAGCACCTGCGACACGTCCCATTCCGCCGCTCCGGACGGCCGGGTGAGGTCGTCGGCTGCGAGGCCGCGTACGAGAGCGGCCAAGTGATCGTGTCCGCTGCGCAGAGCGTCGATGATCTGGTCGGCGCGATCGGTCATGTTCGGCTCCAAAAGGGAAGGTGGTGGTGCCGTACCGGGGATGTCCACAAGCTCACCCGTGTAGCCGGTCGCGCCCGCCGATAATTCCCGGGCGGGACCACGCGGTTCATCCGGACGCGTCCCGAGGCTGGATGGAGTCGAACACGGTCATTCCCGAGGCCGGGTCGAGGTCGGTCTCCGTCGCCTCGGTCAGGCGGGCCATGGTCATGTAGAAGCCGATCGCCAGGATCGCCTCGACGATCTGCCGCTCGGAGAAGTGTCCCCGAACCGCATCGAACACGGTCTCCTCGACCCTGACGGTCTCGATCACCTGCCTGCCGAACGCGAGCAGCGCACGCTCCGCGTCGTCGAAGACGTCGCTGCCGAGATCCAGCCGTTCGATCGCGTCGATCTGCGCCTGCGGCACGCCGACTCCCAGGGCGATCGGCACGTGCTGCCGCCATTCGTAGGCGCCGCCCTCGACCTGCGCCACGAGCAGGATCAGCAGTTCGCGCAGTCGATGCCCGAGGTCAAGACTGCTGAGGATGGCCTGGCCCAGTCGAACCTGCGGGATCACGCACGACTCCGCGTGCGCCAGCATGCGGAAGATGTTGAGCTTGATCGGTAGGGCCGCGAGCGTTTCGGCCGCGTTCCCGGTCGCGTCGTCAGGGTGGATGAGGCTGAGTCTCGCCATGGGTACCTCCGGTTGTGTGAAGGATCAGCGTCACGAAAGCGGCTACCAGACAGCGGTACGTGCGGTCAGGGCCGGGGCCTCCTGGCGGAGGAGGTCGAGGAAGGCGTCCACCGTCGGGGTGGCCACGCGTCCCGCCCGGCGATACAGGCGGATCTCGCGTTGCCACAGCGGCCCCGGTAGCGGCCGGATCACCACGTCGTCCCCGAACACCGCCACCTGCGCGGCGAACGCCCCCAGGATCGCCACCCCCAAGCCGGCGGCCACCAGGGCGGAGATGGTGGTGGGCTGTGCGATGACCATGATCTCGACGGGGTCGGCGCCGATCCGGTCGAGCCTGTCGCGGTAGTCGGCCCAGCCCCCATAGGGGTCCCCGGTGACCATGACGGTCTCCTCGGTCAGCAGCCCGAGGTCCAGAGGGGAGGCGGTGGCCAGGGGATGGCGGGCCGGCGCCACCAGGACGATCTTCTCGTGGAACAGGTGTGTCGAGGGGAGGTTGTGGTGCACCTGCGGCACGTCAGAGGTGCGCAGGGCGATGTCGACCTCGCCGTGGGCGAGGGCCTCCTCCAGTTGCAGCGGGTCGCCCTCGCGCAGCACCACCGTGACCCCGGGATGCAGCCGGCGGAACTGCTGCATCAGCGGCGCCAGCAGCACGGCGCTCAGCCCCGGGTAGCCGCCCACCGTGACCCGGCCCTTGAGCTTGGTCCCCAGGGTGCGCACCTCGTCCACGCCGGACTGGATCTCCGCCAGCGCCGCCCGCGCCTTGGGCAGGAACCGGGCGCCGGCGGCCGTGAGCGTGAGCTCCTTGCTGGTACGGATGAGCAGCGTGCCGCCGAGCGCCTGCTCCAGTCCCGCGACGTGCGCGCTCACCCGCGGCTGCGACCGGCCCAGGGCGCGCCCGGCGGCGGTGAAGCTGCCGTGGTCCACGACGGCGACGAAGGTGGCCAGCCAGCTGAGCCGCAGGTCCAGACGCTCGCTCATTCGAAAAACGTATGGTTTGCAGTCGCACTATGGCAATAGACGAATGGATATGTCCGGCATAGATTCGCCCGCATGACGAGCGAAACTGTCGAATTCGACACGGGACGCATGACCAGAGGGCAGCGCAGGATCGCACTGACCGCCATCGGTGGTTACTACGTAGACGGCTACGACCTGCTGGTCCTGTCCGGCGCCCTGCTGGGCATCAAGCCCGAACTCTCCCCCGATCCCGGACTTCTCGGCCTCGTGGGCGCCTCCGCGTTCGTCGGCATGGCCCTCGGCTCCGTGCTGACCGGCCCGCTGACCGACCGGCTCGGCCGCCGCCCCGTCTTCTTCGCGTCGATGGCCGTTTTCGTCCTGGCCTCACTGGGGTTCCTGCTCGTCAATGACGTGTGGCAGCTCATCGCGCTGCGCTTCTTCGTCGGCTTCGCGATCGGCGCGGACATGCCGGCCTCGGCCGCCCTGATCGCGGAGTTCATCCCGTCCAGGAGGCGTGGGACGTTCACCGGTCTGGGCGGGGTGGCCTGGATGCTGGGCGCGCTGACCGCCATCGCGGTAACGCTGCTGATCTTCACCCTCGCGGGCGCCCAGCACTGGAGATGGGTGATGGCCACCGGGGCCATCGCGGCGGTGCTGCTGCTGTTCCTGCGGCGCCGCACGCCCGAGTCACCGTACTGGCTGCGCGCCCACGGCCGCCACGAGGAGGCGCTGGCCGCCTGGCGCTACGCCACCTCCGGCGAGATCCCGCCCGAAGCCGCTCCGGCCGCCGCCCCCGGCCCCCGGCAGCCGGCCCCGCTGCGCCTGCTCTTCCGCAAGCCGCTGGCCATCATGATGGTCATGCTGTGTGTGTACTGGGGATGCAACAACCTGTACGGCTCAGCCATCCTGCTCTACCAGCCCACCCTGATCAGTCGCATCGTCACGCCGAGCACGTTCACCGCGCTGCTGTTCACCGCGGCCACGACGGCGCTCGCGGTGATCCTCGGCCTCGTCGTCTGCCTGTGGGTGATCGAGTCGATCGGCCGCCGCTTCATCGCGCTCACCGGCACGGCGATCGCCGCCGTGTGCACGTTCCTCATCTGGGCCGGGTTCGGCACCTCGTGGCTCGTCCTGGTGGCCTTCGCGATCACGATCGCGGTGATCAACGGCGGCACCTCGCTGGCCTTCTACTCCTGGGCGCCCGAGCTGTTCCCCGCCTCGGTGCGCGGACGCGCCATCGGCATCGTCAACATGGTCGGCAAGACGGGCAGCGTGGTCGGCACGCTCGCGCTGCCGAGCATGTTCGAAGCGCTCGGCGCGGTGTCCTTCCTGGTGATCGCGGGCCTGGCGCTGCTGAACGTGGCGGTGACCTACCGGCTGGCTCCGGAGACCCGCGGTCTGACGCTTCGCCAGCTCGAGGAGAGGGTGTACGCATGACGGCCGGAAATGTGGGGCGTACCTACCAGGACTCCACGCCATGGTGGCCGGAGCCGCCCAAGCCGCGCGAGGGCGCGCCGGACGTGATCGTCGTCGTCCTCGACGACGTCGGGTTCGGCAGCCTCGGCTGCTACGGATCGGAGATCGCCACGCCCGCCATGGACGGGCTGGCCGGCGACGGGCTGCGCTACACCAACTTCCACGTCACGCCCCTGTGCTCGCCCACCCGCGCCTCGCTCCTCACCGGCCGCAACCACCACGCCGTCGGCATGTCCCTGCTGTCCAACGCCGACAGCGGCTTTCCCGGCAAACGCGGCACCGTGACCCACCGCGCGGCCACGATCGCCGAGGTGCTGCGCGAGACCGGTTACAACACCTACGCGCTCGGCAAGTGGCACCTGGCCCCGATGGACCAGACCAGCGCGATCGGCCCCTACGACCAGTGGCCGCTGGGCCGGGGCTTCGACCGCTACTACGGCTTCCTGGAGGGCATCAGCGACCAGTACTATCCCGAGCTGGTCCAGGACAACCACCGGGTGGAGCCGCCGAAGACGCCGGAGGAGGGCTACCACCTGACCGAGGACCTCGTCGATCGGGCCATCGCCTGTATCTCGGACCACAAGTCGGTGGGGCCCGACAAGCCGTACTTCCTCTACCTGGCCATGGGGGCGGGCCACGCGCCGCATCAGGCGCCCGAGGAGTACCTGCGGCGCTACCGAGGCCGCTACGACGAGGGCTGGGACGTGATCAGGGAGCGCCGCCACGCCAGGCAGCTCGAACTCGGGATCATCCCGCCCGGCACCGCGCTGGCGCCGCGCAACGACGGCGTACACCCCTGGGCCGAGCTGCCCGAGGAGGAGCGCGCCGTGGCCGCCCGGCTGCAGGAGGCGTTCGCCGCGATGCTGGAGCACACCGACGCCCACCTGAACCGGCTCCTCGCGCACCTCGACCGCATCGGCACCCGGCAGGACACGCTGATCGTGCTCCTGTCGGACAACGGCGCCAGCCAGGAGGGAGGCAGGCTCGGCAACACCAACTCCATCGCCTACGAGAACGGGGACGAGGTCTCCCACGCCGACAACTACGCCCGGCTCGACGAGATCGGTGGCCCACGCTGCCACGGCAACTACCCCTGGGGCTGGGCGCAGGCGGGCAACACCCCGCTCAAGCGGTACAAGCAGAACACGCACGCCGGGGGTGTCCGGGCCCCGCTCATCGTCTCGTGGCCGGGGCGGGTCGCCGGTGGTGGCGTGCGGGCGCAGTTCCACGACGTCATCGACGTGACGCCGACGATCCTGGACATCGTCGGCGCCGAGATGCCGCAGACCTACCGCGGGCTCGCGCAGTTGCCGGTGCACGGCATGTCCATGCGCTACACGTTCACCGACGGCGCGACGCCGACCCGCCGCACCACCCAGTATTTCGAGATGTACGGGCACCGCGCGATCTGGCACGAGGGATGGAAGGCCGTCGCCTACCACGAGCGTGGCGCCGCCTACGAGGAGGACCGGTGGGAGCTGTACCACCTGGACAAGGACTTCTCCGAATGCCATGACCTGGCGGCCGAGCGCCCGGATGTGCTGCATGAGCTGATCGGCCGCTGGTGGTCCGAGGCCGACCGCTACGACGTCTTCCCGCTGGACGATCGCAACTTCGCCGAGCGGGCCGCGATGTACCACAGCGCGGCCTCGCCCAGGCGGCGACGGAGCTTCGTGCTCTACCCGGAGATGAGCCGCATCCCCGGCGGGGTCACTCCGCTGATCTACGACCGCTCGTACCGCATCGACGCCCACGTCCGCTTGCGGGCGGGCGACGAAGGCGTGCTCATCTCGCAGGGCGACGTCAATGGTGGTCACGTCCTGTACGTCGCCGGCGGTCGGCTCCACTACGAGTACAACCACCAGGGCACCCGCTACCGCGTGCACGGCGACCGCGACCTGCCGCCCGGCGACCGCGTCCTGTCCATGATCTTCACGAGGACCGGCCCCCGCCAGGGCGTCGCCGAACTGGCCGTCGACGGTCGCCCGGCCGGCGGCAAGGAGCCGCTCACGACCGCGCGCTACCTGATCGGCTGGCAGGGCCTGGTGCTGGGCCGTGACGCCCTGTCGCCGGTGAGCTGGGACTATCCGCGCGGCTTCCCCT
Source organism: Nonomuraea sp. NEAU-A123 (assembly GCF_018603905.1). Taxonomy (GTDB): domain Bacteria; phylum Actinomycetota; class Actinomycetes; order Streptosporangiales; family Streptosporangiaceae; genus Nonomuraea. Next base: position 120,150 of record NZ_JAHFZZ010000016.1, on the reverse strand, counting down.
TCACCGGGACGATCGATCGGGTCCGCGTCGAGCTGGACGACGACATCCCGGCCACCACCCACGAGACCTTCGACTGACCATCCCTCTTGCATTGGCTAGCTAATTCAGTATTTACTGTAATTGCTAGTCGATGAGAGGAGATGCGGGTGACTGATGAGGATCGGGTGCTCGGCTGGGTGGAGCGGGCGGCGATGTTCTGTGCGGATGAGTACGGTGTGCCACCGATCGCCGGCCGGGCTCTCGCGTGGTTGATGATCTGTGATCCGCCGGAGCAGTCCCCGGGGGAGATCGCGGAGGCGATCGGCGCCAGCAGGGCCTCGCTCACCACGAACATGCGGGTGCTGATCGACGCAGGGTTCGTCCGCAGGCGGACCCGGCCAGGGCAGAAGACCAACTACTACTACGTGGGCGACGACGCCTGGGAGACGGTGGTCAGACGCCGGGTCGCCGGCCTCGCCGCCTTCCGCGAGATCGCCGCGGAGGGCATGGAGATCGCCGGACCGGACCGAGCCCGCCGACGGCGCCTGCGTGTGGCGCATGACGTCTTCGACTGGATGGACAGGGCCTTCGCGAGCATGCCGGGACCGGCGTCAGAGGAGGAGGAAGACGATGAATCGTGAGGCGATCGTGGCGGGAGCCGGCATCGGCGGCCTGGCCGCGGCCATCGGCCTGCTGAGAACCGGCTGGACGGTGACCGTGCTGGAACGGGCGCCGAAACTGGAGGAGGCGGGGGCCGGCTGGTCGTTCGCGCCGAACGCGTTAAGAGCCGCCGACGCCCTGGGGGTCGGCGAGGAGTTCCGGGCATGCTCGGTGCCGACCGAGGCGGGCGCCACGATGCGGCTGCCCGGCGGCGAATATCTGATGCGCTTCCAACCCGGTACCGACGCCCCGCTCCTGGCCAATCATCGCGCCGACCTGCAACGTGTGCTGGCGCGGCACGTACCGGCCGATCGGCTGCACACCGGCGCGGAAGTCACCGGCGTCCAGGAGACCGGAGATGGGGTCACGGTCACCTACGTCGACGGCGGGGACACGCGTACGACGACGGCGGACCTCCTGGTCGGAGCCGACGGCATCCACAGCGCCGTGCGCCGCCAGGTATGGCCGGACACGCCCGAACCCATCTTCCAGCGCATCCTGTGCTGGCGCGGAGTGACCGAGCCCGGCTCGGTGTGGCCGGTGAACGGCTTCCAGACCTGGGGACGCGGCGCCCGGTTCGGGGCGCACCCCCTGACCGGGGAGCGGGTGTTCTGGTTCCTGACCGTCAGGCAGGAGGAGCCGGGGCGGCGCTATGACGACGACCTCGCTGAGGTGCGGCGCCGGACGCGAGGCTGGCACGATCCGATCCCTGCCCTGCTGGCGGCCACGCCGTCCGAGCAGGTGCTCCGCCACGACATCTACGACCTGGACCCGCTGCCCGCCTATGCGGCGGGACGCACCGCCCTGCTCGGTGACGCGGCCCATGCCATGACGCCGTTCCTGGCCCAGGGCGCCTGCCAGGCGCTGGAGGACGCGACCGTACTCGCCGCCGAGTTGAGCGTCGCCCCCGTCGCCGAGGCCCTGGCCGCCTATGACCGGACCCGCCGGCACCGGACGCAGCAGGTGCAGCGCATGGCGCGGACCGACCCGAAGCTCACCCTGTCGACGAGCCCGTTCACCTACCGGATCATGACCGCCATGACGCGCCGGGCATCCTCCGGCGTCGCCCGCCGTAAGAGCGCCAGGCTGTGGGACTGGACGCCGCCCGTCGTGGAGGTCCGATGACGGTCGAGCACATCATGTTCCGCAGCGGCGACGTCCGTTGCGCCGCGGACCTCTACCTGCCCGACGACACGGGCGAGGCCGTCCCCGGCGTGGTGATGGGGCACAGCGTCCACATGGTCAAGGAGGCGCTGGCGCCCAGCGCCGCCTACCTGGTTCGAGCCGGCTTCGCCGTACTCGCGATCGACTACCGCACCATCGGTGCCAGCGAGGGCCTCCCGCGTGGGCAGGTCTTCCCGCAGCGATACGTCGACGACGTACGTAACGGCGTCTCCTTCCTGGCGAGCCGGCCCGAGGTCGACCCGGCGCGGATCGGGCTGTGGGGACACAGTCTCGGCGCCACCGTGATGATCCAGGCGGCCGCCATCGATCGGCGGGTGACGTGCGTGGTCTGCCAGAACCCCAGCATGTTCAGCGGCTGGCGGGCGATGGAGAAGGCCCGCGGGCGGCCCGGCGTCCAGACGATGCTGGACGCTGTCGACCGTGACCGGCAGCAACGGTACGAGACCGGGACGGGGATTCGGACGCCACTGCTCGGGAACGGCGACTCGGACATCGCGGACTACTTGCAGCTCGCCAAGGAGGTGTTCCCGACGTTCGACGACGAGGTGGAGGTGGAGTCCCTGGCCCAGGTCCTGCTCTGGGCGCCGGAGGCGTTCATCGATCGCGTCGCGCCGCGACCGCTGCTCATGGTCACCGGACGGGAGGACCTGACCCACGACATCGGCGAGGTCCTGGACGCGTACGCCAAGGCCCGCGAACCGAAGCAGCTGGAGCTCCTGCCCTTCGACGAGCGCGGCCTGTCCGTGGAACCGGGGCTCGGTCAATCCATGACGATCGCCGTCGAATGGTTCGACCGGCATCTTCGCCAGGCGCCCCGTTTTGTCCCCTCGCCACCGGCCAGCGAGGTGCGCACCCGTGGGCTGCGCCCCGAATTCCTGGAGGTGGACGGGTCCGTCAGCTCGCCATCCGTGCCTCGGGAAGCAGGGGAAAACCCTCTCCGAGGTCGCGGTTGATCGGCAACGTGACCAGCTCGAATTCCTTTCTGGCCACCTCGACGCCATGGATCTTGCAGGCGATGGCGGCCGTGCAGGCGCCCCCGGTCAGGCGCATCAGCCGACCGGCCCGGACACTCGCGGTCACCATTGTGAGGTGCAGGATCAGGTCTATCCCGAAGGTCACCCGGCCCACGGGCTGGCCGTTGACCTGCACCTCGACATAGGGCTCGTGGTGGGAGACGACCTCATGCTCGGCCAGGGGCACCATCAGCCCCAGGCCCGGGTTGTCCAAGGTTCTGCGGGCCGCGGCCCGCAGACTGCGGTATTTCGCCCAGCCGCCCAGCAGCACCGAGCCCACGTCGATGCCGCCCAGCAGCGTGGCGCCCGCCTCCGCGGCCTTGTGCAGCAGCTCGCCGGGCGGCGCCTGGACCTGCCGGGTGATCTCGTCGAGCACCCGGTGGGCGTCCACGGCCCGCGACAGCTCCTGGGCCGCATGTCGCGGATCGGCGTAGAGCAGCAGGTCGGCGGTGCTGGGGTGGGTGGTGAAGGTGACGATCACCGTACGATCTCCCTGATCTCCTGGCGGCCCTGGTCGTGATGGCAGACGAAGTCGAGGCTGAGCGAGGGGGCCACCAGCTCGCGGAGCTCCAGGTAGGGCGAGAGGTCGGCGTACGGCACGCAGACGACTGAGGGCGTCGGCGGCGTCGCGGACGTTGTCGGCATGACGGTGGTCGCGGTCATGTCGGTCATCGCGGATGCCGCGGCCATCGCGGGCGTCTCCCGCCTGCGGCGGGCGCGGCGTAGCGCCCAGACCAGGACGGCCGCCGCCACGAGCACGACCACCAGCAAGCCGGGCAGTGGCGTGCTCGACGAGCCCCTCTCGTCGGTGTCGATGGTGCCGGCCTCCGGCGACTCGTCGGTGTCGGTGGGGGTGACGGTGGGGCTCGCGGGGTCGGTCGGACCGGTGACCGGTGTCAGTGTGACGGTGACGGAGCTACCGCGTTCGACGAGGCTGCCGGCGGCCGGCTCCTGCTCGCTCACATTGCCGGAATCTCCGCTCCCGACGATGAGCGTGAGCCCCCGTTCCTGGACCCGCCGTCTCGCCGCGCTCGCGCTGAGCCCGCTCAGGTCGGGGACCGTGACTTGTTCGGGAGTCGGGGACACCGGCGTGGGGGGACGCAGGCGCAGCGTCACGGTGCTGCCCTTCGGCACCCGCGTCCCGGCTGCGGGATCCTGGGAGTCCACCACGCGCGGTTCGGCGGCCTCTCCCTGGGCCACGGACGAGACGAGCCCTTGGTCCCGTACCTCCTGTTCCGCTTGATCGAGCGGGTCGCCGACGACGTCCGGGACCTCCACGGTCGGCGCTTCCAGGTCGATGGTCACGGTGGAGCCGCAGTTCGCGAGCTCCTCGCTGGTCGGGGTCTGGTCGGTCACCGTCCAGTCGGCCGCCGCGTCAGAAGGCGTCGCCTCCGTGTCGAACCCGGCCTGCGCCAGGGTGGCTTTCGCGTTCTCCCGCGTCATCCCCATGACGTTCGGCACGGGCCCCGGGTGGCTGCCGTCGTGCGTCTCGCTGTTCCATTCGGACAGCGTCGGGCAAGACTGCTCGGCCGTCGGTGTCACCGACCCGCCTACCACCGGCTCGCCTGTCGGCGCCGTGGCTCCGGCCATCGCTGGGCTCGCCGGCCTGATCAGGGTCGTGGCCGTCGCCGGGCTCGCCGGCCCGATCAGGCTCGCGGCCATCAGCACCATCACGCTCGCGGCAACCGCGTAGGCCACCAGCCCGTACCGCCGCATCGCCACCTCCCTGACATCAGCCTCGACGCTAGGCACGCCGTCCGGCCAGGACATGAGTAGGTCACTACTCAATTCGAAAGAGTGACGCTCGCGTTACAGGCGGTGATGATGAATCAGGCGATTTCCGACGCCTCCTGCTGGGCCTCGGTGAGGACTTCGTGGATGACGTGGCGGGCGTTGGCGGCGATGCCGGGGTTCGTGCGGTGGTAGTACGGGAGCTGGATCAGCGCCATGGACAGGGCCCAGCCGCGGCCGCGTACCCACATCGCGTCATCGGCGCCCAGGGCCGCGCGGAAGGCCGGGCGGGTTGGGGCGGGCAGCAGGTTCCAGGCAGGGATCAGGTCACAGGCCGGATCGCCGATGCCCATGCAGCCGAAGTCGATGACCGCGCTCAGCCGGCCCTGCTCGACCAGCAGGTTGCCGGGCATCAGATCGGCATGGGACCAGATGGGCGGCCCTGACCAGTCCGGGGCCTTCAGGGTGGCGTTCCAGACGCGCGTCGCCGCCTGCGTGTCGATGAATCCGTGCAGCTCGTCGATCGCGGCCCGGGTCTCGGTGTCGAGCGCCGCCAACGGACCGCCTCGGTAGGCGGGCGGGGCCCCTGCGGGATCGATCCGGCGCAGCGCGATGATGAAGGCGGCCAGGTCCTTGGCCAGCAGGTCGGGGTGGGGCAGCGCGTTGACGACGGGATTGTCGCCGGCCAGCCAGGGGCAGACGGTCCAGTTCCAGGGGTAGCCCTCGGCGGGTTCCCCGGTTTCCAGGACTGTTGGAATGGTCACGGGCAGGAGCGGCGCGAGCCTGGGCAGCCACTGGCGTTCGCTCACCGCGTCCTTGACGCCTGCCTTCACGCGGGGCAGGCGGACGGACAGGTCGTCGCCGAGCCGGTAGACCGCGTTGACCGTGCCCGAGGAGGGGAACGGCTCGATGGGCAGCTCGGCCCATTGGGGGAACTGGCCGGCGAGCAGCCGGCGGACGAGGTGGGTGTCGATGTCGGGCTCGTTCGCGTGCATCTTGCCAGTGGTCATGGGCGCCTTCCGCGGGTGTTCGAGGGTCAATACGAACGTCCGCCGACGGTGCGCGTCAACCCCGTTTGCGGCTGCCTACGGCAGAACCGCAGATATGCCCATCAGGGTCGCCTGCAGAATGATGATGCCAATGGCAGTGCGGAGCACCACCAGCTTCCAGTCCAGTGCTTGTGTTAAACGCTGCGCAGCCAATCGTTCAGGGGTTTCACGTTCGTCAAGGATTGGACTGAGGAAAGATGCCCCGGTGCTCGGTCGCCGCCAGAGTCCCGCAACCAACAGGACCGCGGCGCCTACCGCGCAAGCCTGCGAGACCAGGCTCGTCAGAGTCGACAGGAGGCTTCCTGTTGCCGTCTGGCGACTTGCCAGAAATAATGCCCCAGTTCCAATGAGCAAGATCGCGGAAACCAAATCCGCCCACAAAATCCAACGACGATTACGAGCAGCAACCGAATTTGACAGGATCGACTCCGTCACACTTGGGACCGTAGCATGCGGCCCAGACTTTGACATCGGCCCCTTTTCAGCTCTTTCCGCTCATCGCGCGTCGCGTGCCCCTTGAGCGCCAGGCGGTCACCACGGACTGGGTGAGCGTGGTGGAGACCCCGTCACTGGTATCCACCTCGTAGTCGTAGGGGCCGAACGTGTGTATGCCGTCGGTCTCTACGTGGGAGCGGCCCTCTCCGATGCGGCGGTCTCCGCGCTCGCGTTCTCTTCGGTCGATCTCCGCGAGGTCGCAATGCACTCCGACGAGGAACACGTCGAAGTCCGCCAACAGGCGAGAAAGAGATTCCCGCCAGGTCCGGAATTCGATGACGTGCTCCACGATCAGGTCGTTGCCGGCACCGGCCAGGGCGGGCAGGCATCGATGAAAGCCCTTGAAGAAGCGTGGCCGCATCTCGTTCCACCAAGAGAAAGGGCCTTCGTCGTCGCGCCGCTCGATGCTCCGTTGAGGATGATGACGCGTCCCGGACCTTTGTTCAGCGGGGTGGGTTCCATTCCCACACGATGTCAGCAGGTCGAGTTGGTCTGGGTGAGCAGGGCCAGCCTCCAGGGCAGCGAGTTGTAGTCTCCGCCGGCGTTCGGGTCCAGGCCCTGGTACAGGTAGCGGAGTTGGCACGGGCTGATGGTCAGGGTCTGGTCGTAGCCGTCGCGGATCATCTCACCGTGGCTGATGTCCCTGGTCCAGGCGGTGGAGTCGAAGGTGACGTTCGTACTGCGGGCGAACGGGTTGCTCTCGGAGGCGGCGAGTTGGCTCCACGGGCCGGTGATGGCGGTCGAGGTCCAGGAGCGGAAGTAGCGCCGGCCGTCGCTGCCGATGGCCTCCACCAGCAGCAGGTACTGGTTCGTGCCCGTGATCTTGTAGACGTTGGAGGCTTCGAAGAGGTTGTTCCTGTTGCTGTCCTGCATGGCGATGACGGTGTTGGTGAAGCCGTTGGGGAAGTTCGCCACGGTGGTCTGGGAGCGGTACAGGTGGCCGTTGTCGTCGGAGGAGAACAGGTAGCAGTTGACCGTGTCGCAGATGACCCACATGTCGACCCAGTAGCCGCTGCCGATGTTCTGGCGGATGATGTCCGGCATGCTCGAGTAGAAGTTCTGCGGCGCGCTCCACGATCTCGGGTTGCTGATGTCGGTGGTGGTCGAGTACGACGCGTTGCCGGTCTGGTAGACCAGGTACCACTTGTTCTGCGGCGCGAAGTAGAACACCTGGGGCGCCGCTCGGTAGCCGGTGCCGATCGCGCTCTGGTCGAGATACGTGTGCGTGGCGGCGCCCGCCTGTGCCCAGTCGGTGAAGTTCAGGTAGACCATGTTGTAGCCGCTCGCGTTCGCGGTGCTGGCGAAGACGTGCCAGCGGCCGTTGTAGTAGACGACCGACGGGTCCTTGACGGCGGCGATGTTGTGGCTCGCATCCGGTTTGGGGGCGATCAGCGCGGAGCCGGAGCGCCAGCGGAAGCTGCTGGGCAACGTGCCGGTGCCACCGGTGGGTGTGACTGTCGGGGTGGGTGTCGGGCTCGGGGTCGGGGTGCTGCCGGTGCAGGTGGTGCCGTTGAGTGCGAAGTCGGTCGGCGCCGGGTTGGCGGTGTTGTTCCAGGAGGCGTTGAAGCCGAACGACGTACTGGCGCCGGTGGCCAGAGAGCCGTTGTAGGCGGCGTTGGTGACGGTGACCTGGGCGGCGGACTGGGTGTAGGTGCCGTTCCAGAGCTGGCTGATGGTCTGGCCGGCGGTGAACGACCAGGTCAGCTTCCAACTGGTGAGCGGGTCGCCAAGGTTGGTAACGCTAACACTGGCGCCATAACCGTTCTGCCATTGGCTGGTCACCGTATAGGTGACGCGGCAGCCGGGGGCGGCCTGGGCGGTGGGCGTGATGAGCGCGGCGACGATCGCGGCCAAGGCCGCCGCGATGGCCCAGAACCGGGTGCGGTTGAGGTGCACTGCGTCCTCCGTGGGGGCGAGGCCGACGATGGCTGAGCGTCTCAGAAAGGTTTCAGCCCATCAAGCGAAACTTTCGAGACGCAGCCATTCCCGCACGGTAGAGCCGTTGCGACGCTGAAACTTTCACCTCGGGGTCAGGTGTCCCGTTTCGTGGAGAGTGAGGCAGATTCAAAGATCTGCGGCATGATCGTTCATACCCGACTGCCCTGGAGAAGTCGTCATGACCACGCCTGAGCACAGCGCAACCTGGCACGACGCTCGCTACGACATGCCCGTCAGTCAGCAACTGGAGCGCTACAACGACCTGGCCGCCAAGAACGCATCGGCTCGCGCCCGGATCGAGCTGGTAACCCGAGGGATCTATGACCCCGCCCGGCATGGAGCCGAGGACCGGCCTTCCCTCACCGTGGCCGAACACATCGAATTACTGGCACTGGCGGAGAGCATCGCGCGCACCGTGCGCCATCCCTCCAACATCCACCACGCGCTGCTGGCTGGGGTCACCTGGGCCGATATCGCCCACATCACCAACTCCGACGAGCTCACCGTCCGGCGGGACTACCAGCAGTGGGCTGATGACCAGTACGACCTCAACCAGCGCTTCCCCGACCGCGGCATGACCGCCGACGAGCACGCCGCCGCGACTGCCAAAGCCGCGGAAGGCGTCTAAGACACCTCGAGACGTTCGTCCGGCGGCTGGCCTAGGCCGGCTGGGCCACAGTGCGCCAGCCGAAGGTGAGGGCCCCGGTCAGGAGCACCACGCCGGACAGCACACCGCTGATGAGCGGTACCCAGGCCACGGCGGCCGTCGACGCCAGAACGAGCCCGGCGGCGCCGAGCAGGGTGAGAACCACCCCGGGTACGGCGATCCCCCAGTCCTTCCAGACCGGCGCCAACGCGATGAAGTGCACACCGACCACGAACGCCACCCAGGCCACGTTGGTCTGTTCAGGACGTTCCCAGGCGGCCAGCACCCGGATCCCGCCGAAGAGCAGGATCGCCTCGGCGGCCACGACGATCAGATAACCGCGGCCGAACATGTTCCGTCGCGGGCCCGCGACGGACCGCTCCTTCCTGGCGGTGATGATCCACATGGCGACAACACTCGCGGCCGCCAGGCAGGCGGCCACCCGCAAGAGGTTCGCGGTCACGGTGTTCAGCGGGCTCTGCGCGTTGACGACGACGAAGACCGCGCCGAAGACCGCGCCAACCAGCAATCCAGTCATTCGCTGCATGACACCATTGAAATGCGTACCGGAGTCCGTCCGCATGGGGGCTGGGGCGAGGACGAGGTAGACCTGGCCCTACTTCGCCGCGCCGCGCAGATACGCCAGCACCGCCAGCACCCGCCGGTTGTCGTCCTCCGACGCGGGTAGCTCGAGCTTGGCGAACACGCTGGCCACGTGCTTGCCGATGGCCGCCTCGCTGATCGACAGAGCGCGGGCGACGGCGCTGTTGGTACGCCCCGCGGCGATCAGAGTGAGCACCTCACGCTCGCGCGGGGTCAGCCGGAGCGCCGGCTCAGTGACCTCCCTGGCCCTGGTCCAGGTCTGCTCGAACAGGTCGATGAGGGTGGTGATCAGGCTCTGCTGCCTGATGACCAGGGCGCCCGGCGAGTAGGCGACGGGGGTGATGCGGACGAACGCCACCGTGCGGTCGAAGATGAGCAACTGCTGGATCGGCTCGTCGACGACCCGGTGGAGGTCACCGGCGGCGTGCAACTCCCTGATCCGGGCCGCCTTGCGCGGGTCGTCCAACACGCTCGTGTGGATGATCGTCCGCATCGTCATGCCGTGTTGCAGGGCGTCGAGCACGTCGCGCCTGCTCTTCTGCTCCTCGCGGCCCTTCTCCGACGAGCCCACCGGGTGCATGGCGCGCAGCTCGCCGGCCGTGCGGGCGGCCTGCGCGATCTGCTGCCGGACGAGCTCGTTGTCCTCCAGCCGCTCGACGTCGACGGGGATGCCGCGTAGCTCGCCCACCACCTCCTCCAGCCGATGGGCAAGCTGGATCAACGACACGCTCTCGTTCACACGCCTCCTTCGCCGCCCTCACACACCGCGGCGGACTCGCATCATCCGCGCCTTTCGCAGGCGGAACTCACTGAGAAAACCTTAGCCGCGCGGCCTCGCAGCGTGGGGGCGTGCCGAAAGTCTCGCGGCACGGAGCCGGCCAACGTCCGCGACGCCGTCTGCGTGGCGAGAGTTACTCGCCACGCAGACGGCGTCGGGGAGCAGCCAAGAGAACCGGGGTCAGTCACAGAGCGCGGTGTCGAGGACGGACTCGAAGCGCTTGTACGCCTCCAGCGAGGTAGGCAGCGCGGTGACGGCGATGGTGGCCGCCCTCCCGTCCTCGGTGACGGCGTTGGCGGTGGCGTAGCCGGGGGCGGAGCCGCCGTGGGACCAGGCGAAGCCGCCGCAGCTGAGCTTGACCCTGGCGATGCCGAGCCCGTACCGGGCCCCGCCCGCAGGGGTGAACTCGGGGGCGTCGACGGTGGTCTTCATCTGCCTGAGCTGCTCGGGCTTGAGCAGCTTGCCGTCCAGGAGCGCGACCATGAAGCGGTTGAGGTCGCTCGGGCTGGAGATCAGCTGTCCGGCCGCCCAAGCCATGGAGGGGTCCATCGTGGTGACGTCCGCGTACGGGTCGCCGGGCTTGGTCGCGAAGTAGCCCTTGGGGTGCGGCCCGCGGATGGACTGGTCGCCGAGCGCCGGCCAGTACGTCTTCCGCAGCCCGAGCGGCTCGATGATCCGCTTGGTGATCTCCTCGCTGATCGGCCGCCCGGTGACCTTCTGCACGATGAGCCCGGCCACCACGTAGTTGGTGTTGCTGTAGCTCCAGCCGCGCGCGGGGGAGTTCGCGCTCGTCAGCGCCGCGTCGAGCAGTTCGCGCGGCTCGTAGTAGGTGTGCTGGACCGACAGGTAGTCCTTCGCCAGGACGTCGTCGTAGTCGGCCAGGCCGCTGGTGTGCTGCAGCAGCTCGCGTACTGTGATCTCGCGCCCGTCCACGCCCTTGCCGCGGACCAGCTTGGGCACGTACTTCTCAATGGGGCGGTCCAGCTTGATCTTGCCCTCGCCGACCAGTTGCAGCACGACCGTGGCGGTGAACATCTTGGTGTTGCTGGCGATCCGCACCCGGCCGTCGACCGGCACCTCGTCCCGCGTCTTCAGGTCACCCACACCCGCGGTGTAGTCGCGGGTACGGCCGTCAGTGTCCCGCACGGCGGCCAGCGTGCCGGGGAACCCGCCCTTACCGACCAGACCGTCCAGGGCCTGCTGCACCTTGTCGGCGGAGGCGGAGGCGGAGGCGGCGGTCGCCGGCGCGGCGTTCAGGCTGAGGCCGCTCAGCGCGGCGATGGCCACCGCCGCCAGGGCCAGCCGGCCGCGACGCTTGGTGGAGGGGGACTTGACGGTGAAGTACGACATCGGGGGGCTCCCTGCTCGGTGGCTCGTTTGCGATGTCACCGGCGGGACCCCTCCATGATCGATCCCACTCACTGGAGTCCGGAGGTACAGCCAGCGCTACCGAGAACGCGGTGATCAGAGGATGGTGAGCGAGTCGCCGGCGCGTTCGCGCAGGGCGGCGATGACGCTCGCGAGCGGGCCGCCGCGAGCCGCCGCGCTCGCCGGCCAGGCGACGCCGAGCCGGAAGTGCAGGTCCGGGTCGTCCAGCGGCACGAGGACGAGCCCGGTCTCGGCGAGGATGCGGCCCGCGATCGTGCTGAGCGTGGTCAGCGACAGGGCGCGCGAGTGGGTGACGTGCGCGGCGATCTGTACGACGTCGCTGTGCGGCATCTCCCGGATCTGGGTGACCCCGCCCTCGCGCAGGTGATCGCGCAGCCCCTTCATCACCAACGGGTGCACTTTGAACGAGGTGAGCAGCAGTTGCCGGTCGGCCAGGTCGCCGAGCGTGAGCCGGGCATGGCCGGCGAGCGGATCGTCGGCGCGCATGACGATGGCGAAGCGGTATTCGGCGAGGGCCAGGCTGTCGAGGCCGGGGGTGTCCACGGGCAGGTGGACGACGGCGATGTCCAGCTTGTGCGTCGCCAGCAGGGCGAGCAGCCCGGCCGACGGCTCCAGGCTCACCGGCAGCTCGATCCCGGGGCTCACCTGCTCGAACGTCTCCAGCACCAGGTCCAGGACCTGGGTGGGGGCGAGCGGCGTGGCCCCCACCCGCACGGCTTTGCCGTCGGCGGCGGGTCCGGCCGCGAGGTCCGCCAGCGCGTCGAAGCGGGCCAGCACGTCACGGGCGGGCTCCAGGAAGGCCCGTCCGAAGGCGGTCAGCTCGACCTGGTGGTAGCCGCGGTCGAACAGGTCCTTGCCCAGCTCCTTCTCCAACTCCCGGATGCGGCGGCTGAGCGGGGAAGACGTCACGTGCAGCCGTTCGGCGGCGTGCCCGAAGTGGAGCTCCTCGGCCACGGCCACGAAGTAACGGAGCTGCTGGATGTCCATCCAGCTCAGGGTAGCGGCGGCCCCCGGCGATCAGTTCGCGGGCCGGAACACGGGGATCGCCTCACCCCCTTCTGGCCGCTCGAAGGCGACGCGCACCCGCATCCCACCGCGCACCTCCTCGGGCAGGGCGTCGGTGAGCTGGACCTGGATCCACGGCTCCTCGTCCAGCTCGACGATCGCGACCACGATGGGCGGGGCGCCCTTGGCATGCACCACGGACCAGCTCACGACCTGGCCGGTCCCGGCGGCGGGCGTCCAGGACAGGAGGGGCGAGCCGCAGTGCGGGCAGGTGCGGGCCTGCGGCGCGGCGGGGCCGCGGCACTCGTCGCAGCGTCTGATCAGCAGTTCGCCGCGCGCGGTGCCGTCGAAGAACTCGGCGGTGGCCGCGTCGCGGAGGACGGTTCCCACGGGCATCGGCATGCTCCTATCGCGCGTGCGGGCTGAGGATGAGGGTGGAGTGATGGTCGAGGACGCCGCCGTTGCCGCTGACGAGCACCATGTCGTTGCGCCGGGCCTGCCGGTCGCCGCCCTGGCCGCGGGCCTGGATGACGGCCTCCGACAGCGGGGTCATCCCCCACATGTAGTACGAGGACAGCTGCCCGCCGCCGGTGTTGACCGCGAGGCTGCCCTCCGGCCCGAGCACCCCACTGGCGACGAAGGGGCCGCCCTCGCCCTTGGCGCAGAAGCCGTAGTCCTCCAGGGAGATGAGCGCGGTGTAGGTGTAGCAGTCGTACAGCTCGGCGACGTCGATGTCGGCGATCGTGATCCCGGCCATCTTCAGCGCCGTGGGACCCGACAGGGCGGCACCGCTGACCAGCCCGAACTCGCTGTCCTTGCCCATGACGTACCCGGGGTGCGCCTGCCCCCAGCCGCGGATGTGCACGGCGGGCTGGGCGAGGTCGGCGGCCCGGTCGGCGGAGGTGACGATCACCGCGACGCCGCCGTTGCTGACCAGGCAGCAGTCGAGGAGGTGGAAGGGCTCGGCGATCCACCGGGAGCTCTGATGGTCCTCGAGGGTGATCGGGGTGCGCATCTGGGCCAGCGGGTTCCGGGCCGCCCAGGCACGTTGCGCGACGGCGATGTGCCCCAGTTGCTCGCTGGTGGTGCCGTACGTCTGCATGTGTCTGCTGGCGGCCAGCGCGTACATGGTGTTGGCGCTGTAGATGCCGGAGGCCGCGGCCATGCCCTGCCAGCCGGTCAGGGCCCCGCCCGCGCCGGCGTAGGCGGCACCGCCTCCGGTTGATTTGTCCTTCAGCGGGGCGTCGGCGAACACACAGGCCACGACGTCGGCCATGCCGGAGGAGACGGCCATGGCGGCGTACTGCACCATGGCCCCGGCCGACGAGCCGTACGCCTGCACCTCCGACAGCAGGCGCAGGTGGCGCAGCCCCAGGTCGCGCTGGAGGGACAGGCCGACGTCGCCGGTGATGCCGGTGTTGGTCAGCAGGCCGTCCACCTGGTGCGGTTCCAGCCCGGCGTCGGTGACGGCGAGGCGTACGGCGTCGGCGGCGAACTCGGGCGCGCTGCGGCCGTACACCTTGCCCATCTCGGTGATGCCGAGACCGGCGATGACGGGTGCGCGGTTCATCGTCCCTCCCACACGGGGGCGCGCTTCTCGGCGAAGGCGCGCGGTCCCTCCTTCGCGTCCGCCGACCGCATGATCGCGGCGGTCTCGGCGGCGGTCCGCTCCCAGCCGGCCCGCTCCGACGGGATCGCGCCGTCGGAGATGCCCCGCGCGATCCGCTTGCTGGCCTGCACGGACAACGGCGCGTTCGCGCTGATCGTCTCGGCCAGGGCCAGCGCGGTCGGTACGACCTGGTCCGGCGGCACCACCCGGTTGATCAGGCCGAGCCGCAGGGCGTCGGCGGCGCTCACGGGCTCACCGGTCAGCAGGATCTCCATGGCGGCCTTCGCGGGCAACTGCGCGGCCAGCCGGAACGTGCCGCCCGCGCCCGCGATGATGCCGCGCTTGACCTCGGGCAGCCCGAACGCGGCCGTCTCGGCGGCCACCACCAGGTCGGCCCACAGGGCGATCTCGGTGCCGCCGCCGAGCGCGAACCCGTTGACGGCGGCGATGACCGGCTTGGCGATGGGGTGCGTGACGCATCCGGCGAAGCCCCAGTGCGGCTTGATCCCCTCGGTGGAGAACTCGCCGCGGGCCACCTCCTTAAGGTCGGCGCCGGCGCAGAACGCCTTGTCCCCGGCTCCGGTCAGGACCACGGCGCGAACCGAGGCATCGGCGTCGGCCGCGTCCAGGGCCTCGCCTACGGCGCGGGTCAGGTCGGCGTTGACGGCGTTGCGCACCTCGGGACGGTTCAAGGTGATCAGCACGATATGGTCGCGGCGCTCGACGAGCGCGGCGGGCTCACCCACGGTCAGTTCCTCTCGTTCTGCATGGTTGTCTCCTCCAGCACGCCCGCCTCGATGAGCGTCTGTATCTCGGACTCGGCCAGGCCGAGCAGTTTGGCGGCCACCAGCCGGGTGTGCTCCCCGGCCAGTGGCGCCGGTCGGAGTTCGGGGTCGGCGACCTCCCGGAACGTGGCCGGGGCGTTCTCGGTGCGCAACGCGTGGCCGATGTTCGGCTGGCGCATCTCGCGCAGGAATCCACGGGCCGTGAGCTGGGGGTCGCCGGGGTACTCGGTGACGCGCTGCATCATCCCGGCGGGCACGCCGGCCGCCTGCAGCCGTTCCATGGCCTCGCGCGGCGGGGTGCCGGCCGTCCACGCGGTCACGGCCGCGTCCACGAGGTCGCGGTGCGCGCGTCGGCCGGCCGCGTCGGCCAGCCGGGTGTCGGCGCGCAGGTCGGCGCGGCCGATGACGGCGCACAGGCCGCGCCACTGCTCTCCGTCCTCGACGCTCACCACGCACCACTCGTCGTCGCCCGCGCACGGGTAGACGCCCTGGGGCGCGTCCCATTCGCCGCTGTTGCCGTGGGCGGTGAACGAGCCGGGCTCCAGCGACTCGCGCAGGAAGCTCGTGGACAACTGGGTGAGGATGGTCTCGGCCTGGGAGACGCTGACCGTGCCGCCCTTCCCGGTACGCCGGCGTTCGATCAGCGCGGCGGCCACGGCGACCGCGCCGACGCGGGCGGCGATGTGGTCGGGGTAGATCGTGATCGCGTCGCAGAACCCGGCCTCGACGCCGGTGTCGCGCCAGAGCCCGGTGACCCCGGTGGCGGCGCGGACGAGCGGGCCGTAGCCCATGCGCCTGCTCCACGGCCCGGTCGAGCCCAGGGCGCTGCTGTCGGCCATGATGATGCGCGGGTTCAGCTCGCTGATGACGTCGTAGCCGAGGCCCAGGGACTCCAGCGTGCCGGGCTTGAAGTTGGACAGGATGACGTCGGACTCCTGGGCGAACCGCTTGAAGAGCTCCAGGCCCTCCGGAGAGCGGAGGTTGATGCCGGCGCTGATCTTGTTGCGGTGCCCCCAGGCGAAGCTGACGCTGATGGCCTCGCCGTTCAGCGCCTGGCGGCTGCCGTCCGGGTACGCCCGGCTCTCGATCTTGATGACCTCGGCGCCCTGGTCGGCGAGCAGCCGGCCCAGCTCGGCCCCGACCACGATGACGCCGAGGTCGAGCACGCGGAGCCCGTCAAGCGGCCGCCGCGGGCCCGCAGGCTCGCTGGGCTCGGTGGTCGTCGCGCGGGGCGGCTCGGCGGACACCTCGTCGTCGTGCTCGCCCACCTCGGGCGCCCGGTGGCGGAATCCCGCGCGTACACCGTTCACCTCGACGTACCCGGACGGCACCCGCCCGGTCAGCCCGGGGGCGACCTCGGCGTCGAGCAGCCCGCCGCGGGCCAGGAAGTGCGGGCCGGCCAGCACCTCGCCCGGATCGAGCAGCGCCGCGATCGGCACCCCGCGCTCCTGGCCCCGCGCCACCAGTTCGTCCTTGGTCTGGTCCCTGAACAGCGCGCCGATCAGGGCATGCAGCCGCTCGGCGGCCCCGAACCGGGCGCCGAGCGTGTCGTACTTGGGGTCGGCGAACTCCTCGGGCTCGCCGAGCCAGCCGAACATCCCACGCCACTGCCGCCGAGCAAGCACGCAGATCCGCACGTACCCATCCGCACAGGGGAAGATCGGGTACAGCTTCCCCGCGTCCGGGCGCCCGCGAGGCAGCTCCGTGGCCGGTACGCCGCCGGTGGCCGATCCGCCGATGCCGAATCCGGGGTCCAGCACCTGGGCGGTCATCTCGTACACCGAGCAGTCGACGTGGTCGCCACGCCCGGTGTCCAGCCGGTTCAGGTACGCCAGCAGCCCCGCCCACGCGGCCTGGACCGCCGCCGACTCGTAGGCCAGCGGCCCCGGCGGCATGACCGGTCGCCGGCCCGGAATGCCCGACCGCGACAGCGCCCCGCCGAGCGCCATGTGCGTCCAGTCGGTGCCGGTCCAGTCCCGGTACGGCCCCGTCTGCCCGAAGTCGGTAATCGAGACGACGACCAGCGCCGGGTTGCGGGCGAGCAGCGTGTCCGCGCCCAGGCCGAGCCGGTCGAGGGTGCCGGGCCGTTCGGTCTCGATGAGGAAGTCCGCCCCCGCCGCAAGGTCAAGCAGCCCGTCACGGCCGGCGGGGTCGCTCAGGTCCAGGGTGATGCCGCGCTTGTTGGCGTTGTGCGTGGCGAAATAGAGGCTGACGCCGTCGTGGAGCGGTTCCCGCCGGCGGGTGGGCGCGCCGCCGGGAGGCTCGACGCGGATGACGTCGGCTCCGAGGTCGGCGAGGTACCGGCCGCACATCTCGGCCTTGCCGTCCGCCAGGTCGATGACCCGGAGGCCGTCGAGGGGAAGGCCCCTGATCGCGGGCATGGTGAATCACCCCAGTGTGTGAAGAACGTGCGCGAATGACGCCAGACGTGACCTGTCACGGACCTCGGAGGCGATCCAGACCGGCGGCTCAGGCCTGTGTGCCGGATTTGTTACCGACAGGTGTCTTATGACGGAGAATGCCACGGCGATTCCTGTCTGAAAACGTCCGAAACGGCAACGTGGCACGCGTCCTGATCGGCAACGTGCGCGCGGCGCGCGTTTCGGCCGGATTACCGGGCCCCAACCGCGATGCATGGGTTGACGTGCGGCGACGGTCCGACACAGACTCCCGCCTCATGGACGTACAGCAGCTTCGGTGCTTCCTCGCCGTCGCCGAGGAACTGCATTTCGGTCGTGCCGCTGAGCGGCTGCACCTCACTCCGTCGCCGGTCAGCCGCGCGGTGAAGGACCTGGAGCGGGAGCTGGGGGTCGAGCTGTTCGTCCGCCGCTACCACCAGGTCGAGCTGACCTCCGGCGGCACCGTCCTGGTCGCGCGGGTACGCGGCATTCTGGAGCAGGTGGACGGCCTGAAGGAGGCCGTACACCAGGCGTCGGCCACGGAGAGCCGCGTGGTGCGCGTGGGCGGCACGCACCTGTGCCCGCCCGCGGTGATGGACCGGTTCGTGGCGGTGGCCGAGCAGCGGTTCCCCGCGCACCCCGTGGACGTGACGATGGCGCCGTCCGCCGAGCTGCTGCCCGCCCTGGAGCGGGGCGAGTTGGAGGCGGTCCTGGTGCACCTCCCGCTGGACCGGCTCGAGCTCGACAGCCTGGTGGTCGCCCGGTACATGTTCGCGGCGGCGATGCGGGCCGATGACCCGCTGGCCGGTGCTCCGGAGCTGACGTTGAAGGACTTCGCGCACCGGACGCTGACCGTCGGGCCGCCCACGCCTCAGCCGGTGGCGATGAACCGGCTGCACCAGCGGCTGAAGGACGCCGGCATCACCTCGTTCCACCAGATGCCGGACAACGACTCGGTCATGCTGGCCAGCCACGTCCGCCGCAGCCACGGCCTCACCCTGACGCTCGATCCGCGCAACGGCGGCAGCGCCAGCGTCTTCGACGACCCGGCCTTCGCGGTGGTCCCGATCCGCGAGAACCTGGAATTCCTGCTCGGCGTGGCGTGGCGGCGCTCCCGGGTGGAGCGGGACCCCTTGGTGAGCGGCCTCGTCGCGGCCATGCGCGAAGAGTGGGCCGGACAGGCCCTGACCCTTTAGTCCGCAGCCATCCCCGCTCGGCACGTTGCCTGTCCGCGCACGTTGCCTGTCCGCGTACGTTGCGTTTTGGCGCATGTGCACGTGCGCCAAACCGCGATGGTCACCGCCGCCGTGACCTGCCTACCGTTCGTCGCACCGCCTCTATGTGAGCCCCGCCACAAGCCCCGCCGCTAGAGAGCGCCTCCAGCCCACGCTCCATTCGTCCCATTTCCAGGAGGCCGCGATGTCTCACATGCCCCTCGACTCGCCTGCGCCGGTGTCGGCCCGCGGCGTGGACGCCCGCATCGACGCGATGCCCAAGGTCGGGCTCAACCGGGCGGCCTGGCTCGCCCTCATGCTCTGCTTCTTCTTCGCCAACTACGACATCTCCGTCCTCGCCATCACCCTCCCGGCCATGCGCGACGAGTTCGGGCTGACCGGGGCCGCGCTGGGGTACCCGGTCACCTGGAATCTCGTCGGCTACTGCATCGGCGCCTACCTGTTCGGGCGCGTCGCCGACCGGTACGGCCGGCAGAAGGGCCTGACGCTGACCATCGCCGCGCTCGGCGTCGGCGGGTTCCTGACGGCGTTCTCGTGGGACGTGTGGTCGCTGACGTTCTTCCGGTTCCTGACCGGTTGCGGGATGGGCGCCGTGCTCGCGCTGTGCTCGGCCTACATCGGGGAACTGGCCCCGAAGAACCAGCGCGGCGGCTACCTGTCGCGCCTGTACATGGTCGGCACCGTGCTGCTCCTGGTCATCGGGTTCGCCTCGCTGCCGGTGCTGGCGGCCTCCTCCACCGGCTGGCGCTTCCTGCTGGGCTTCGGCGGCCTGGTGCTGCTGGTGCTGCCGCTGGTCAACAGGAACGCCCTGGTGGAGTCGCCGCGCTGGCTGGTCGCGATGGGCCGTGCGGAGGAGGCCGACCACATCGTCCGTCAGATGGAATCCCGCGTCGGCCTGCCGCCTGGGGGCACCGACGACCTCCCCGGTGAGGAGAGTGCCCCCGCCGCCGCCGCCGCCGTCGCCGCCGCCGAGGAGGAGGTGTCCGCACGGGCCCTGTTCAAGGCCCCGTACCTGGCCCGCATGCTCATCGTGCTGGGCTTCTGGTTCACCTTCTACGTCGCCATGTACGGCTACGCCAGCTACCTGCCGCTCATCCTCGAAGGCATCGGCATCTCGACCTCCCACGCGATCCTGGTCAGCGTGCTGGGCCGGGCGATGCCGCTGATCTCCGTCATCGCGGCCGTGCTGCTGGTGGAGCGGATGGAACGCCGCACCATGGTCGTCATCGGCACCCTGGTGTTCGCCGCGTCCCTGCTGCTCATCACCTTGGACCTCGGCGAGGCGGTCGCCACCGCCGGGGCCTTGTTCAGCTCGTTCGGCATCGCCTTCATGGCCACCCCGGCCTACACCTACACCGCCGAGATCTTCCCCACCCGCGCCCGCGGCACCGCCTCGGCCATCGCCGACGGGGTCGGCCACCTGGGCGGCGCCGTCACACCTTTCGTGGTGCTCCCCATCCTCACGAGCCTCGGCGCGCGGCCGGCGTCCTTCGTGATGGTCGGCCTCCTCGTGATCGCCGCCGCCATCATCCGCCTCGGCGTCCGAACCCGCGACCGCTCCCTGACAGACATCGCCGCCTGACCTGGGGGCTTCTGCGCGATGGATCAGGCGGTGCCTGACGCCCAAAGAGCGGATTGCGGTATCCGCGCGACCTCGATCTCCATCGCCAGCCCCCAACGCAGGTCGACGGCGTACCTCTACCGGAGGGCGACGTGCGCCATGTCAGGGAGTTGGGACAAAACGCCTAGCACCTGCGGGCAGAACATCCGGATTTTCGGTGCTCCACCACAGCTCGCCGTCGACCGTCAGGTACGGCAACCAGTAGCGCACCGCAAGACCCGCGGCGAGCGCATCGGCCACCTCGGTGAGGTAGGTGCCGAGCGTGGGCCAGGCAGCATCGAAGTCGCCGAGGCCGTCGTGCGCGGTACAGCCGACCCGCCCATACCCGGGCCCGGGCCGCAGGTCGATCACCTGCGCATCGCCGTCCTGGGCGGCAAACGGTACCCATCGCTCGTGCCACCACGGCTCGGCGCCCGGCGGGTGCGGGGTGAGCCCGTCGAAGCTCGCGGCGACATCCATGCACGCGCGCCAGTGGTCGACGATGCCGGCCGTCGACAGCGGCGGCCCTTCGGGCAGGACGTTCGCCCAGATGCGCTGGCCGTCGTGGCGGCGCAGCGACTCGACGAGCTCAGTCGGGAAGGCGAGCCCCAGCGCGGCCTCGGCGGTGGCGATGTCGGCCGGGTCGGCGGGTGGGGCCAGCACGGCCGCGCTGGCCGGGGTATGCCGCGCCAGCCACTCCTCGATCCGCGCCCACGCTTCCGTCACCACGCCCACGCACACACCCTAGCCTCGCTTGGGTGGCAAGACTTGCTGCCGAAGTCAGAGATCCCGACCAGCAGCGACAGGATCGGCAACTTCGCTGATCCACAGAGATGTACGTTCGTCGTCAGTGCCGCTCCGGCGTCCACCGGCGCGATGCCGAAGACGTGTGGAATGCATGAAGCGGCCCGACGGGGGAGTCCCCCCGCCGGGCCGCCGGTCGTGGAAATCAGCCGCCGCTCAGCGTGAATCCCTGCTCGGTGCCGAAGGCGGTGATCCGGTCCTGCCAGGATTTCAGGGCCGCGGACAGGTCGCCGCCGCCGTCCACGGCCTGTCCCACGGTGTCCTTGAAGATGCTGTTGGCGTACACCTGGAAGGGGAGGTACTGCCAGTCGGCGCGGACGGCGGCCGAGGCGTCGCCCAGGACCTGGTTGATCTTCTGTCCGCCGAAGAATTCCTGCGGTGTGTCACGGAACGCCGGGTCGTCCAGCAGCGCCTTCGTGGCGGGGAACAGCCCGGCCTCGGTGTTCAGCGACTTGACGGCTTCCGGGTCGGAGTTGAGCCACTCCGCGAAGGCGACGGCGGCCGGGATGTTCTTGCTCTGCGGGATGACCGCCACCGAGGAGCCGCCGTTCTCGGCGTTCATCGGCTTGGCCGCGTCGTACTGGGGCATCGGGGCGACCGCCCACTTGCCCTTCGTCTTGGGGATGGAGTTGATGATGCCGTTCGGGGCCCAGGCGCCGGTCAGCCAGGCCGCGTACTTGCCGGAGCCCATGCCCTTCCACCACTCGTCCGTCCAGCCGGGCTGTGGGTCGACCAGCTTCTCGCTGAGCAGGGTGTTCCAGGTGCCGACCCACTGCTTGACGCCTGGGTCGGTGGCGAGCGTGACGCTGACCGAGCTCTCGCCCGAGGTCTTGAACGGCGCGCCGCCGGCCTGCCAGATCAGGCTGTCCACACCGCCGGCGTCGCCGGGATCGATGGAAGTGAGGAAGTTGTCCGGGTTGTCGGCCTTGATCTTCTTAGCGGTGTCGATGAACTCCGCCCACGTCGTCGGCGGCTTGAGCTTGAGCTTGTCGAAGATGTCCTTCCGGTAGAACATCGCCATGGGTCCGGTGTCCTGCGGGATGCCGAAGACGCCGCCGTTGATCGCCACCTGGCCCCATGCCGCGGGGGCGAACTTGTCCTTCAGCGCGGCGGCGCCGTAGTCGGAGAGGTTGACCACCTGCTTGGCGAGCGCGAACTGGGGCAGCGCGAAGTATTCGATCTGGGCCACGTCGGGCGCGCCGGAGCCGGCCTTGATCGCGGTCTGCAGCTTGGTGTACTGGTCGGCGGACTGACCCGCGTTCACCACGTTGACCTTGATGTTCGGATATTTCGCCTGGAAGCGGGCGACGGTCTTCTCGATCCCCGTGACCCACGTCCAGAACGTCAGCTCGGCCGGCTTGGCCAACGCGTCCTGGACCGCCGCCGACGCGCTCGGGGCGGCGGACGGGGCGGTGGTGGCGCCCCCACCAGTGCCGCCGCCGCACGCGGCCAAGGCCAGTGACAGGGCTGCGGCGACCCCGCCGGTTACGACACCGCGCCGCGATGGACGTGTTTTCATGACATTTCCTCATTCACTGGGATTCACGGGGAGTTACTGCTTGACGCTTCCGGTGGCGAGGCCCGACTGCCAGAACCGCTGGAGCGCCAGGAAGGCGATGATCAACGGCACGATCGACAGCAGGCTGCCGGTCAGGATGAGTGAGTAGGTGGCGTCACCGGCGCCGGAGGTGCCGCTGTTGGCCTGGGCGTTCCACTGGTTGAGCCCGACGGTGAGCGGGAACCAGGTCGGCGTGTTCAGCACGATCAGCGGCAGGAAGTAGTTGTTCCACGTCGCGACCAGCGCGAACAGCAGGACCGTGACGAATCCCGGGGCGAGCAGCCGCAGGGCGATGGTGCGGAAGATCCTGAACTCGCTCGCTCCGTCGATGCGGGCCGACTCCAGGATCGAGTCGGGCACCGCGTCGGCGGCGTAGACCCGCATCAGATAGAGACCGAACGGGCTGCACAGCGAGGGGATGAGCACCGCCCATGGGGTGTCGACGATCCCGATGCGGCTGAACAGCAGGTACGTCGGCACCGCGAGGGCCGTGCCCGGGATGGAGATCCCGCCGAGCACCACCGCGAACAGCAGCTTGCGGCCCGGGAAGTCGTACTTCGCCAGGGCGTACCCGCCGATGGTGGCCAGCAGGGCAGCCCCGCCCGCGCCCACCACGGAGTAGAGCACGGTGTTGCCGAACCAGCGCACGAAGATGCCGTCGTTGTAGCGCAGCGTCTCGCCGATGTTGGCGAACAGGTGGAAGTCCCCGCCGAACCAGAGTCCGAAGGTCGAGAACAGGTCCCCGCCGCTCTTGCTGGCATTGGCCAGCAGCCAGAACAGCGGCAGAACGGCGTAGCCGAACATCACCAGCATGATCACGGTGAGGGTGGGGCTCCTCCGGCGCTTCGCCTTGGAGGATCGGTGCGCGGCGGGGCTCGCCCCGGCGACGGCCGTCACAGGGTCTTCTCCCTTCTCGCCGTGAGGATCTGCACCGCGTACGCCACGACGACGGTGACCAGGCCGAGCACCACGGCGACGGCCGCCGAGTAGTTGATCTGCTGGCCGTTGAACGCGAGGCTGTAGGCGTACATGTTGGGCGTGTAGCTCGTCGTGATCACCGCGGGTGCGAGCGTCTGGAGGATGTTCGGCTCGTTGAATAGCTGGAAGCTGCCGATGATCGAGAAGATCGTCGCCACGAGCAGCGCGGGGCGCAGCGCGGGCAGCTTGACGCTCCAGGCGATGCGGATGGCTCCCGCTCCGTCCATCTCGGCGGCCTCGTAGAGCTCTTCCGGTATGGCGCGCAGCGCGGCGTACAGAATGATCATGTTGTAGCCGACGAACTCCCAGGTCACCATGTTGCCGATGGACCCGAGCATCCAGGAGCGCGACATCAGGTTGGGGGCGGCGACGCCCAGGGCGTCGCCGATCTGCCCCACCAGGCCGAACTGGTCGCCGTAGATGTAACCCCACATGAGGGCCGACACCACGGCCGGCACCGCGTACGGCATGAAGATCGTGATGCGGAACAGCGACGGCCAGCGCAGCCGGCCGCTGTCGATCGCCAGCGCGCAGCCCAGGGCGATGAGCAGCATGACGGGCACCTGCACCACCAGGAAGAGCGCGACGCGCAGCAGGCCGGCTCCGAACAGCGCGTCGCTGATGGCGCGGGTGTAGTTGGCCAGGCCGGAGAAGACCGTGCCACCGATCATGCGGTCCTGGAAGAAGCTGAGGTAGATCGCGTACGCCAGCGGCGCGACCACCGCGACCAGGAAGACCACGAAGAACGGCAGGAAGAAGGCGTAGCCGGCGACACGCAGGCGCAGGAAGGGCCGGGGGAGACCCGCGCGTACGGCAGGCGCGGTCATCTCGTGCTCCTGCCGCGCGATGTTCGCGCTGCCACGATGACGAACACTGAACCCTCCTTGAAGCCGCACTCCGACCTGCGCTGCCGTGTTCCGCTCAAGGCCGGGAGGTGCGGTGATTGCGTGTTTGCGTAAACATGACGGGGACGTTCCGTAGTCTGGAACGGGCCGCGAGACGTGTCAATAGGTAACCCAAAGTTAACAACCCTGCCTGATTTATCCATATTTAGGCGCTGCGATCGCCAGGGACGGGTGCCATTGACGGATGGGTCGTGTTCACGTAAACATCATGCGAGAGTTTGCACGGACAGCAGGCCGATCGGACGACCAGAGGTGACAGTGGACGGGGCGACCCAGGAAACGGCGTCAGGGCGGCGCCCGCGCAGGCGGCCGTCCATGGCTGATGTCGCCTCGATGGCCGGGGTCTCCAGCCAGACGGTCTCCCGAGTGGTCAACAACCGCAGCAACGTCGAGGAGGAGACCCGTCAGCGTGTCCTGTCGGCCATGCGCGTCCTCGGATACCGGCCCAACACGGCCGCGCGCGCCCTGGTCACCGGGCAGTTCCGCACCTTGGGTCTGATCAGCTTCGGGCTCGGCAGCTTCGGCAACGCCCGCACCGTCGACGCCATCACGAGGGTGGCGCAGCGGGCCGGCTACACCGTGAACATGATCGCCATCGAGTCGCAGACCGAGCAGGCCGTGCACGAGGCGTTCGACCAGCTCACGATGCAGGCAGTCGACGGCATCGTGCTCATCGAGGCGCAGATCCTCGACACACCGGCGCTCCGGCTGCCACCGGGCGTGCCGGTCGTGATGGCCGACGGCGACGCCAGCCACCGTCATCCCATGGTCGACACCGACCAGGCCTTCGGCGCCAGGCTCGTCACCCGTCACCTGCTCGACCTCGGCCACGAGACGGTCTGGCACGTCGCCGGGCCCGAGGACTCCTATGCCGCGCGGCGCAGGGCCGAAGCCTGGCACGCGACGCTCAAGGAGGCGAAAGCCGTGGTTCCCCAGGTCCTGTTCGGCGACTGGAGCGCGGCCAGCGGATACGAGGCGGGCCGCGTCCTGGCCGAGCGGCCTGGCGTGACGGCCGTCTTCGCCGCCAACGACCAGATGGCACTCGGCGTGATGCGCGCGATGATCAAGGCGGGATGGCGCATCCCCGAGGACGTCAGCATCGCCGGCTTCGACGACATCGACGAGTCGGCGTACCTCTCCCCGCCGCTCACCACCGTCCGCCAGGACTTCGACGTGGTGGCGGAGCGGATCGTCTCGCTCATGATCGGCCAGATCGAGACCGGCACCGCCCCTTCCGCCACTGCTTTCATCACTCCCGAGCTGATCGTCAGGGAGAGCACCGGCGCGCCGCCGCTGAGCTGATCCGAGCCCCCGCACCACACCCATAGAAGGGAGGAGCGGCGCCCTCGCCCGCCGAGGCCGCCGCGCCGACAATGAACGCCGTACCTCGCGATGTCATGCCGGTCTCCGGGACCGCCGGCGGCCCGTCTCCGGGCGACCGGTTCTGGCGCCGGCTCGGCGGCGTGGCCTTCGGCGGTGACTACAACCCGGAGCAGTGGCCGGCTGAGACCAGGGCGGAGGACCTGCGGCTTATGGCCGAAGCCCGGGTGAACCTCATGACCGTCGGGGTGTTCGCCTGGGCGCGCGTGGAGCCTGCGCGCGGAGCGTACGATTTCTCGTTCTTCGACCAGGTTCTTGATGACCTGCACGCGCACGGCATCACCGCCGACCTCGCCACGATGACGGCGTCACCGCCGCCGTGGCTGGTCCACGAGCACCCGGAGATCCTGCCGGTCACCGCGGACGGGACCGTACTGGGACCCGGCGGGCGCCAGCACTTCTGCCCGTCCAGCCCGGTCTACCGGGAACGCGCCGCGCTGCTGGTGGAGCGGCTGGCCGCGCACTACCGCGACCATCCGGCCCTCGGGCTGTGGCACGTCGGCAACGAGTACGGCTGCCACATCGCGGCCTGCTACTGCGAGGTGTCGGCGGACGACTTCCGCCGCTGGCTGCGGGAGCGGTACGGCGACGACGTCGAGGCGTTGAACGATGCCTGGTCGACGGACTTCTGGTCGCAGCGCTACGCGTCCTTCGACCACGTCCGGCCGCCCCGCACGGCTCCTACGTACCCCAACCCGGCCCAGCAGCTCGACTACATGCGCTTCAGCAACGAGGCGTTGCGCGACTGCTTCGACCTGGAGGCCGGCATCCTGCGGCGCGTCACCCCCGAGGTGCCCATCACCACGAACTTCCTGGGCGGCCTGAAAGCCGTGGACGTCTTCGACTGGGCGCCGAGGGTGGACATCGCGGCGGTCGACTCCTACCCCGACCCCCAGGACGAGCAGCCGTATCTCGCCCCCGGCCTGGTGTACGACACGATGCGCGGCTCCAGGGGCGGGGACCCCTGGATCCTGATGGAGCAGGCGCCGAGCGCGGTCAACTGGCGGACCAGGAACCCGATCAAGCAGCCCGGCCAGATGCGCTTGTGGAGCTGGCAGGCGGTCGCGCACGGCGCCGACGCGATCCTGTACTTCCAGTGGCGGCAGTCACGAGGCGGCGCCGAGAAGTTCCACTCGGGCATGGTGCCGCACGCGGGGGCCGACAGCCGGGTCTACCGCGAGATCGTGGCGCTCGGCAGGGAACTCGCCTCGGTGCCCGACCTGGCCGGCACCCGGGTCCGCAACCAGGTGGCGATCCTGCTCGACTGGAACAGCTGGTGGGCGCTCGAGCTCGACTCCCATCCCTCGGACGGCGTACGCCAGCAGGACCGCCTGCTGGACCACTACGGCCCGCTGTTCGACCTCGGCGTAGGCGTGGACGTGGTGCCGCCCTCAGCCGACCTGACCGGCTACGCCCTCGTCGTCGTACCGAACCTGTACCTCCTGTCGAACGAGGACGCGCGGCGCGTCTCGACGTACGTCTCCGGCGGCGGCGCGCTGGTCGTCTCCTTCTTCAGCGGGATCGTGGACGAGCACGACCGGGTCCACCTGGGCGGCTATCCCGCGCCGCTCCGCGAGGTCCTCGGGGTGCGGGTGGAGGAGTTCTGCCCGGCGTTGGAGCACGAGACGTTCCCCGTCCGGGGCCGCGGGGCGCTTTCCCACCTCGAGGGAGTCGCCGACCTGTGGCGGGAGGACGTGCGACTCGTCGGCGCCGAGGCCGAGGTCGCCTTCGACTCCCACGACTGGGCCGGCCGCCCGGCCGTGACCAGGCACGACTTCGGCGAGGGGACGGCCCGCTACCTCTCGACCCGCCTCGACCCGCCCAGCATGCGGGCGATCCTCGGCCTCGCGCTCGCCGAAGCGGGAGTGACCCCCGTCGTCGAGAACCTGCCCTCCGGGACCCAGGCGAGCCTCCGCACCGGAGCCGGCCGCCGCTTCCTGATCCTGCTGAACCACACCGCCGACAAACACGACATCACCCTCACAGGCGAGTGGACCGACGCCCTCAACCCGTCGAGCGAGACCGTCGGCACCACCACACTGCCCCCCTTCGGCGTCACGGTCCTCCGCGCCGCCGGCTAGAAAGCGATCGCAGGGGGTTCTGATTGGTTAGGCTTCGGCAGTGATGGATGTGATCTTCCCCCGCAAGCTGAACGTAGGCGACGTCGTACGAGTGGTCGCGCCGTCCAGGTCTCGCGCGATGGTGATGGAACACGACCACACCGACATCATCAGGTCTCGGTTCGCCGAGCTGGGCCTGACGCTCTCGTACGGCAGCCATGTCGATGAGCGAGACGCGTTCGACTCCTCCAGCATCGCCTCGCGGGTCACCGATCTGCATGAGGCCTTCGCGGACCCGTCGGTGGCCGCGATCCTGACGGTCATCGGCGGCTACAACTGCAACGAGCTCCTGCCGTTCCTGGACTGGGAGCTGATCCGGGCCAACCCGAAGATCTTGTGCGGATACTCCGACATCACCGCCCTGCAGAACGCCATCCTCGCCCGAACCGGGCTGGTCACCTACTCCGGCCCCCACTGGTCGACGTTCGGTATGCGAGACCACTTCGAACAGACGCTGCGCTGGTTCACCTCGGTCGTGTTCGACACCGCCCCGGTCACCCTGGCCCCGGCGGCGCGCTGGAGCGATGATCTCTGGTTCCTCGACCAGGACGAACGCGACCTGACCCCCAACGACGGATGGTGGCCGATCCGGCCCGGCACCGCTGAGGGACGCATCGTCGGCGGCAACCTCTGCACCCTGAACCTGCTGCAAGGCACCCCCTCCATGCCATCCCTCGACGGCGCGCTCCTGATCCTCGAGGACGACCTCGAGTCGCACCCGGCGACCTTCGCCCGCGACCTGACTTCCCTGCTGCAGCTCCCCGACGCTCAGGGAGTACGCGGACTGGCGATCGGCCGGTTCCAGCACGCCAGCCGCATGACCCGCCCACTGCTGGAACAGATCATCGACGCCCAACCGGCACTGACCGGCGTCCCGGTCCTGGCCAACATCGACGTCGGCCACACCCACCCGCTGGCCACCTTCCCGATCGGCGGCCAAGGCCGGCTCGCCTGCACTGAGACCCAGACAAGCCTGACCCTGCTCCGCCACTGACCCGTCGCAACGTTCCGCCCCTACAGGGCTCCCTCAACCCGCAGCACCGTTCCCATTACCGTTCGAGGCGGACACCAGACCGGCGATGTAGTCGGAGACCGCGGCGACGGTCGGTTGCCGCCACAGCAGGGTCGTCGGGAGCGAGCAGCGGAACCGTTTCTCCAGCCGCCGCCGGACGACCACCGTCAGCACCGAGTCCAGCCCCTGCTCGACCAGCGGCCGGTGGGGCGACAGGTCGGCGGGGGCCAGCCGCATCTCCTGGGCGATCTGCGCACTGACCTCCTCGAGCAGGAACGCCCGCAGCTCCACCGGCCCCAGGCCGGCGATCGATTCGGCGGGCCGCACGCCATCGGCGCCGTTCTCTGAGGGGGCCGGCACGTCGATCACCGGGTACCGCAGTCCCGACAGCCAGCCGACCACGGCGCCGGCGAGGTCGGTCACCCGTACCTGCACCGTGTCGGCGCGCTCGGGGTCGAGCCACACCTCGATGTCCACCATGGCCGGTGGCTCGCCGACCGTGACCAGCCGATCGACGTTCGTCACCATGCGGAGCAGCGGGTCACCGGGGAACGCGCTCGGCGCCACCGACATCGCCGCGTCCAGCACGGGCGCCCACGTGGCGGCCGGCCCGCAGCGTACCCGGGCGCGTAGCGCGCCGTGGTCGCGCAGCAGTTCCTCGACCGTCCAGTCGAACCCGGTGCCGGGTACGCCGACGGCGGCGAGTCGCTGCATGATCAGGCCCGGGTCCGCCGGGGTGAGCGGCCGCGCCGGGGGAGTGGGCGCCTCGCCCGGTTCGGTGGGCGTCGTGGCGGTGGCGATCATCTGCCAGGCGGCGTCCGGTTCGCCTGCGGCACGGGCGGCCAGCCGCAGCCCGGTTCCCTGCCGTACGACCTGAACCTCGCGGCGGTCGGCGGTCAGCAGCGGCGCCGACATCGTCACCTCGCCGAGCACCTGACCTCCGGCGGCGGCGAAGAAGGTCGCCGCGAGCACCGCCGCCGGTACGATCTCCACGCCCTCGATGGCATGGCTGCCGGGATAGGGCCGGGTCTGGTCGTCCACGCCGGTCCGCCAGAGCCGTACGTCGGTGCCCGCGAGATCGAGGCCGTCGCCGAGCAGCGTGTGCGTGTCGGGATCGTGGCCGCGACCGGCGGTGTCCGGGGCTGACGGCGTACGCCAGTGCGTGCGGTGCTGCCAGGGGTATGAGGGGAGGACGACCGGCCCGCCGGCCGGCTGCAGCCGATGCCAGTCCACCTCGACGCCGGCGCAGTGCGCGGCGGCCACACTGGCCAGCAGGGCGGCCCGCGTGGGACGGTTCCGCCGCAATGACGCGCCGACGAAGATCTCCTCGTGCCCGCCCGCGCCCAGCGTCTCCAGCACCGAGTGGGTGACCACCGGGTGCGGGGAGAGCTCGACGAACGCGCGGTATCCGTCGGCCGCGGCCGCCGCAATCGCGTCGGCCAGGCGTACCGGCCGGCGCAGGTTGACCGCCCAGTACGCGCCGTCGAAGCCGGGGTTCGCCCGTGGATTGTCCAGCGCCGTCGAGTAGACGCGGATGCCGGGGACATCGACCTTGAGGTCGGCTGTGGCGGCGGTCAGGTCGGCCAGGAGCGGATCCATCTGCGGCCCGTGGAACGCCACGTCCGAGGCGACCCGGCGGGCCGGGATGCCCTCCTCGATCCAGCCGGTCAGTACGTCGGCCACGGCGTCCGGATCGCCGGAGACGACCGTCGAGCCGGGCGACGACGCGATCGCGGCGACCACGTCGGTACGGTCCCCCAGCAGCCGCGCCGTCTCGGCGAACGGGAGCTGCACCATGGCCATCGCGCCGCGGCCGGCCACCCGCCGAAGCAGCCGGGACCTGCGGCAGATCAACCGGGCGCCGTCCAGGCGGCTCAACGCCCCGGCCGTCACGGCGGCGGCGATCTCGCCGACCGAATGGCCGATGACCGCGTGCGGACGAACCCCGTACGCGCGCCACAGCTCGACGAGGCCGAGCTGCATCGCGAAGATCATGGTCTGGATCCGGTCCACCTCGGTCAGCTCATCATCGGTGAGCACCTCCCGTGGCGAGAAGCCGATCTCGGCGGCGAACACCGGCTCCAGCTCGTCGATCACCGCGGCGAACGCCGGCTCGGTCGCCAGCAGCTCGCGGCCCATGCCGGCCCACTGCGAGCCGTGTCCGGAGAACACGAACACCGGGCCGGGACCGGGATCGACGAGCACCCGCCCGGTGATCACCGCGTCGTGCGGGGCGCCGGTCGACAGGGCGCGCAACCGGTCGGCCAGCGCGGCCGGGTTCTCCGCCGCCACCACCGCCCGGTGCGGCAGGTGGGCTCGGCGCAGCGCGAGCGTGTGCCCGGCATCGGCCGCGGGCAGGTGGCCGACGACGCCGGCAAGATTCCCGGCGGCCTGCCGCAACGCCGCCCGCGACGCGGCGGACACCGGATACAGCCGACGCGCCGTCCCGTTGGCGGACGCCGAATGCAGCCCGCGCGCGGTCTCTTCGGCGAGTGGTGCGGTCGGTGGTGCCTGTTCGAGGACGACGTGGGCGACGGTGCCGCCGTAGCCGAAGGCGGAGACCGCGGCCCGGCGCGGATGCGCGGAGGCGGGCCACGGCGTCGGCGCGTCGACCACCCGCAGCCCGTTGCCCTTCCAGTCGATCGCCGGAGTGGGCGTGTCGAGCCGGCTCGGCGGGAGCTCACCGCGTTCCAGCGCCAGGACCGCCTTGACCAGGCCGGCGATGCCGGCGGCACCCTCGAGGTGACCGATGTTGGACTTGGCCGACCCGATCAGGCACGGCTCCTCCGCCGGCCGGTCCGCCCCGTACACGGCGCCCAGCGCACCGGCTTCGAGGGGGTCGCCGACCGCGGTGCCGGTGCCGTGCGCCTCGACGTAACCGACCGTGCCCGGCTCGACGCCCGCCTGCCGCAGTGCGCGGCGCATGACGTGCTCCTGCGCCTGGCCGCACGGCGCCATGATGCCCGCGGTGCGCCCGTCCTGGTTGACCGCGCTGCCGCGGATGGTGGCGAGGACGCGATCCCCATCCCGTACGGCGTCGGCGAGCCGCTTGAGCACCACGACCGCCGCGCCCTCGCCCCGCCCGTAGCCGTCGGCGGCGGCGTCGAACGACTTGCTCCGCCCGTCCGGTGCCAGCGTGCCCGCGGCGTCCAGGGTCAGCGTCTCGCCGGGAGACAGGATGAGGTTGACCCCGCCGGCCAGCGCCACGTCGGTCTCGCCGGAGCGCAGGGCCTGCACGGCCAGGTGGACGGCGACCAGCGACGCCGAGCACGCCGTGTCCACCGCCAGGCTCGGGCCGCGCAGGTCGAGCGCGTACGACACCCGGTTGGCGACCGCGCAGGCGGCGGCGCCGATCCCGGTCCACGCCTCGATGTCAGGCAGATCTTCCAGCAGCCGATGCCCGTAGTCGCCGGTGCAGACGCCCACGTACACGCCCGCGTCCGTGCCGGCCAGCGCGTCCGGCGACACGCCGGCGTGCTCCAGCGCCTCCCACGCGGTCTCCATCACGAGCCGCTGCTGGGGGTCCATCAGCTCCGCTTCGCGCGGCGAGAGCCCGAAGAACTCCGCGTCGAAGTCGGCCGCCCCGTCCAGGTAACTCCCGTACGGGACGGCGCGGCGTAACGCCGCCGCGTACGAAGGGCCGCGATCGGCGTAGTCACGCCAGCGGTCGGCGGGCGCCGGTCCGCTGGCGTCCCGGCCCTCGCACAGCAGGTTCCAGTAGTCGTCCGCTGAGCCGACACCGCCAGGCAGGCGGCAGCCGATCCCGATCAGCGCGATCGTCTCGACCGGTCGATCCATCACACATCGCCTCCCTGCATCCGCGCCCACACGGGCGACTCGAGAATCTCCACCACGGCGCCCGAGATGGTCACGCCTGGACCGAATCCGAACATCAGCAGGTGGTCGCCGGGTCCCAGGGCGTCACTGCGGATCAGGTGCTCCAACGCGAGGATCTGGTCACTGGCCCCGCAATGGCCGATCGTCCGGCCGAAATCCCAGACCGACCGGGACGCCGGAATGCCCAGCCGGTGCTCGCAGATCTGGTCGGCGATCTCCTGGGAGGTGTTCATGCACGCCACCCGGGTCACGTCATCCGCCTTGATCCCGGCCTCCGACAGGGCCTGGTCGATCACTTCGGCCATCCGGTCGTCCAGTGTCACCAGCACCTGGGTCCCGTCGCCTTCGACCATCGCGCGCCGCCGGAACACGTCGTTGTGCGCCGCGAAGTCCACCGTGCGACCCTCGGTGACGCCGGGCGGGAACAACGGCTCGGCGCAGCGGTGCATCTCCTCGGCCTGCGACACCGACATCGTGCACACCGAGGCCAGCCGGGCGAACCCCGGTTCGGTGTCGAGCACGAGGGCGCTGCCCGCGTCACCGGCGACGGCCCCGGGCAGCATCCGCCACCGGTCGACGAGCGGAGTGCCGTAGTTGTCGGCGGCGACCAGCAGCGCCGCCTGGCGGCCGGGCGCGCGCAGGTAGCTCACGGCCAGCTCCAGGGCGGTGAACATGCCGTTGCAGCCCTGCTTGAGCTGAGTCGACAGGACGTCGTCGCCGACCAGATGGCGCTGCACGTACGCCTGCGGAGGCCATCCTTCTGGGCCCTGATGCCAGGTCGAGACGTACAGCAGCAGGTCCAGATCGGTGGGGGAGCGCCCGCTGCGGGCCACCGCGCGCCGCGCCGCGCGCAACGCCATCTCCGGTGGCGGGATGTCACCGGCCACCGCGACCGCGGCGAGCCGGTGCAGCTCTACCTCCTCGGCGGAGTACCATCCCGCCGCCACGGCGTGCTCCACGCTCACCGTGGCGGGTAAGTACGAGCCGACTCCGCTGATGTACATGTCCGCCGTCTCCATGCCGCCTCCCGGGCTGGTCGAACTCGATCGTCGATGCGCACGCCCGCTCAGCCTGGCCCGTCGGAGACGTACTCGCTGGGGATGTCGAGGATCCGCAGGACGGCGCAGGCCATGGTGGTGCCGGCGCCCAGCCCGACGAGCAGCACGTAGTCGCCGCGGACAAGCGCCCCGTCGGCCAGCAGGTGGTCGAGGGCGACGAACTGGTCGCTGACCCCGAGGTGGCCGATGCCGGCGCCGTATTCCCAGGTGGTGTCGGCCAAGGTCAGCCCGAACCAGTTCACCCCCCGATGCTCCAGGTCGTCCCAGCGCCCGTGGGGAAAGGCGACGCGCGCCACCTCGTCGAGCGTGATCCCCGCCTCCTTGAGCGTGCGGTCGACCAGCTCCATCAGCGTTGTCTGGATCGCGAGCATGACGTCGGCTCCGTCGCCGGCGAAGAGTCGCTGGCGGAAGTCACGGTTGCGGGCGGCGAAGTCGAGCGGCCGGCCCACGGTCGCGTCCGGTGGGAACATCGGCACGCCGCCGTCGTTGACCGACTCGGCCTCCGGCAGCACGATAACGTTTACCGACCGCACCTCGGCGAACCCCGTGTCCGTGGTGATCAGCAGCGCGCATCCGGCGTCGCCCATCACGTTGCCCTCGATCATGCGCCACCGGTCGACCAGCGGGGTGCCGTGGTTGTCGGCGCCGACCAGCAGCGCGGTGCCGCCCGGCCGCAGGTAGCCGGCGGCGAGCTGCAGCGCGCTGAACAGCCCGCAACATCCGTGCCGCACCTCGATGCCCAGGACGTCGCCGCCGACCAGGTGCTGTTGCAGGTAGTACTGCGGTTGCCAGCCCTCCGGCCCCTGATGCCAGACATCGGCGTACAGCATGAGGTCCAGGTCACGCGGCGACATCCCGCCGGAGCGCTCGAAGGCGTGCCGGGCCGCGCGGAGCGCGAGCTCCGGAGCCGGTACGTCCCCGGCCACCGCAGCGCCGCCGAGGCGGAAGTACTCCATCTCGTCGGCCGGATAGCGGCCCTCGGCGACAGCCGTCTTGATGCTGACCACCGGTGGCAGATGGACGCCGATACTGCGCAGGTAAATGTCGGGGGTGCGCATCCGTCCTCCTTGCTGAAGCAGCGCGGGCGTGGTGGAACGGGAAACCTCACTGGGTGTCGGCCATCGCGGGGTTCTCCGCCCCGTCGCGGAGCAGCAGCATCGGATCGCTCAGCTCGTACAGGCCGCACATGGGAGGGCAGGCCTCGTAGCCGAGGAGCCGCTGGATGTCCTCGGGGTAGCCGCGGACCGTGTCCAGCGGCAGGGACAGGTAATGGTTCTCCTCCTGGCGGAGGTTGCCGAGGTCGTAGGCGTACGACAGGCCGGTACGAGGCGCGTCGGAGGCGTTGACGCCGGCACCGTGGTACGTGCTGCCGAGCCACAGCAACGCCGAACCGGCCCGCATCTCGGCGGGGATCGCCTCGTCATCGCTGGGGGCCCGCTCGTCGTCCCACCGGTGGCTCCCCGGAATCAGCCGGGTGGCGCCGTTGTGCGCGGTGAACTCGCTCGCGGCGACCATGACCTGCACCCGGCTCTCCGGACCCGGGTGGCTACGGAGGTGGGCCGTGTCGTCCCGGTGCAGCCCTTGGATCGGCACACCGGGCCGGATCTGGATCGCCCGCGAGATGCCGAGCTGGATCGTCGGGACCAGCTCCACGCGCTGTTCGCCGAGCCAGGCCCGTACCGGGCGCTGCAGGAAGTGCCGCGCGCTGCCCAGGAAGTGCGGCTGCCGCATGATCGTGATCGAGTGCTCGCTCCGGCGTACCAGGCCGGGCAGGATCCGGGTCTTCTTGCCGACCAGCCGCCCGTCGCCGTCCTCCTGGCGTTCCAGGGCCGGGCCCAGGTCGTCCCACAGGCCGCGGAGCGTACCGGCGTCGATGAAGTCCTCGATGATCACTGTTCCGTCACGCTCGACCACCTCGATCGCCTCGTCGACCGGGGCCGACGCGGGCAGTGTGGTCAGCTTGCGATCACTCATTCCGGCCTCCGGAGGCGCTCGGGTGGTCAGGCGGTCCGGGTGGCCCGAACCATCGGGTGAGGGCGGCCAGTAGCGACGCCTGGTCGGCGGGCGTGCTCCAGGCGACGAAGCCGTCCGGCCGGATCAGCAGGGCGTCCGCCGGGGCCTCGGCGCATTCGGCCGTGACCACGTCGACCCGGTCGGCCCAGGGTTCGGCGAGTGCGCGCAGCTCAGGGTCGGCGGCGAGGTCGAGCAGCAGCGGCCGCCCGGTGCGTTGCAGCTCCGCGACCCGTACGGTGCCGCCGGCGCACCGCAGCCGCAGGTCCGGACTGTAGCGCCCGACCAGCGGACCGGTCAGCGACGGGTCGCCCATGTCGTAGCTGATGTGCAGGTCGTCGATCAGGGCGGTGAGCTGCCGGTTCGCCTCGTCGCGAAGCAGCAGCTCGGTGAGCAGCCGGCGCAACGCGTCGACGTGCTGTCCGGGCCGCATCAACGCGATCGAGGCCCGCTGGACCTCCAGCGTCTGCTCGCCGATCGGGTGCCGCTCGGAGGTGTAGGTGTCGAGCAGATCTTCGGAGCACCAACCGCGCGCGACCGCGGCGAGCTTCCAGCCGACGTTGAGGGCGTCTCCCATCCCGAGCCGTAGTCCCGGGCCGCTCCAATGCGAGTGGACGTGCGCCGCGTCGCCGACGAGCAGCAACCGCCCACTGCGGTACGTCTCGGCCTGCCGCGCGTTGTCGGTGAACCGGGTGATCTTCTTGACCTCGGTGACCGTCACCTTGGTGCCGCTGAGCCGGCGCAGCGCCTCCTGGAACTCCTCGAGCGTGATGGCCGCGTCCCGGTTCGCCGGTGCGCCGTCGAACTCCAGCGTGATGAACCGCGGCGGTCCCTCCTCGTACACGAGGAGCCCGCCGTCCTTGCGGAACCAGCCGGGGAGGTGGAATCCGGGGTCGTCGATCTCGGCGAAGGCTCGGTATCCGGTCGTGATGCCGTCCGTTCCGGGAAAGGCGATGCCGGACAGCTTCCGGATCAGGCTCCGGCCGCCGTCGCAGCCGGCGAGCCATTCCGCCTCCATCTGGTACGGCCCGTCCGGCCCGTCGACGTCGAGACGCACCCGGTCGTCGTCCTGGGTGAAACCGATTACGGTGTGGCCGCGCCGTACCTCGATGCCGAGCTCCACCGCGCGCCGCGCCAGGTCCTCCTCCAGGAGTTGCTGCGGCACCAGCAGGTCGGGGGACTCCGGGCGGAGCAGGAACATACTGGCGAAATGCCGCGCGCCGGGGAACGCCTTGGGGAGCAGGCTGTCCGGCCGTTGCTCGCCTGCGGCGATGCGTTCCTGCTGCTCGGCCGTCGGTGGCGTGGCAGGCGCCTCGGTGACCCCGATCATGAGACCGCGACGGTCCATGATGTCGATCGCCCGCCCGGTTATGCCTTCCGCCTTCGGGCGCCATTCGATCTCGGGTAATCGTTCGAGCACCACCACCGGGACGCCGTGGAGAGCCAACTCGCACGCGAGTATGAGCCCCACGGGACCCCCGCCGACAACCGCGACCTGTGCCTCCACGTGCGCCATTAACACCTCTGCTGGGGAGAGAAAATGAGCCTGCTGGAAGAGCTGTCGGGTTGCCCATCACAGACCGGCGACGCGTACGGCGGTCTCGCAACCTGAGTGTTGACAGATGTGTCCGGGTGGTCAGCGCCGATGTTAATCGGATGATCCATATATGACTAGTGGTGTCATTTTTCGGACTAACCATGCATAATTTTCAACGCTGATGATCAACGGCGTGCCGGGTCGGTTCCTGCTTCGGTGCCCAGGTGGGAGGCTGCGGATGAGCGATGGCCGGCAGGCCCAGCCGTTGGAGACCGACCGGCCCAACCCCTTCGACCCACCGGTCGAGCTGCGGAATCGACCGCTGCTCAGCCGCCTCGCCTATCCCGACGGGCACCTCGGCTGGGTGGCGACCGGATACGCCGTCACCCGCGCCATCCTGGCGGATCCACGCTTCAGCACCCGGCGTGAGCTGCTGCACCAGCCGGTCGGCGGCGAGCGCGCGCACCAGCGGCCGACGCCCGCGGAGCCGGGCATCTTTCCGCACATGGACCCGCCTGACCACACCCGATACCGCCGCCTGCTGAGTCGCCACTTCGGCTCTCGTCGCGTCACCGAGCTGACGCCCGAGATCAGGCGGTACACCGCGCAGGTCCTCGACGCGATGGCGGACAGCGGGTCGCCCGCCGACCTCGTGACGTCGTTCGCCATGCCCATTCCGGCGCTGGTCATCTGCGAGTTGCTCGGTGTCCCCGCACAGGATCGGCATCTGATCCAGGCGGCGACCGCGGTGATGAACAACCTGGACTCCACGCCGGAACAGACCGTCGGTGCCGTGCTGTCGATCACCGAGACGGTACGCGGCCTCCTCGCG
This sequence comes from Nonomuraea sp. NEAU-A123, assembly GCF_018603905.1. Classification (GTDB taxonomy): domain Bacteria; phylum Actinomycetota; class Actinomycetes; order Streptosporangiales; family Streptosporangiaceae; genus Nonomuraea. The sequence continues at coordinate 82,020 of NZ_JAHFZZ010000016.1, read as the reverse complement.
CGCCTGCGCGCCGAATCCAGTCCACCGGACGACGGGCTGCTGGCGCACGCCGTGGCGACCGGCGACCTGACCGACGACGAACTCACCAACCTCGGGATGGTGCTGCTGGCCACCGGCCATCTGCCCACGTCGAGCATGCTCGCGCTAGGGACGTTCGCGCTGCTGACCGACCCGGTCCAGCGGGCCCGGCTGGCCGCGGACCCGGAACTCACCGGACCGGCGGTCGAGGAGCTGCTGCGGTACCTGTCGATCCTCCAGTTCGACGTACGACGCACCGCGCTGACCGACGTCGAGATCGGTGGCCAGGTCATCGCGGCCGGTGAGACCGTGGTGCTGGCCCTGCCGGTCGCGAACCGGGATCCGGAACACTTCCCCGACCCGGACAAGCTGGACATGGACCGCTCGGCGACCGGGCACCTGGCGTTCGGGCACGGCATCCACCAGTGTCTCGGGCAGCAGCTCGCGCGGGCCGAGCTCCGTATCGCGCTGACCGCGCTCTTCGAGCGCTTCCCCGACCTGCGCCTGGCCGTTCCGGCGGCCGAGGTGCCGACCCGTGACCGCATGGCGGTGTACGGAGTGGACCGGCTGCCGGTCGCCTGGGGCCGTTCTAGCGGAAGGTAGCTTTGGATCATGCGTTACAGGACCTTGGGCGACTCGGGCCTCCGGGTGTCAGTGATCGGGCTGGGCTGCAACAACATCGGTGCGCGTATCGACGTGACCCGCACCAGGGAAGTGGTGGACGCGGCGATCGAGGAGGGCGTGACCCTCTTCGACACCGCCGAGGCGTACGGCGCGGTGCACGGCGCCTCCGAGGAGATCCTCGGCGAGGTGCTGGCCGGCCGGCGGCACCAGGTGGTGCTGGCCACCAAGTTCGGCAGACCCGGCAACCGCCCCGACGACGACCAGGGTGAGGCGCGCGGAACACTGGGCGGCCGGTCGTACATCCGGCGAGCGGTGGAGGGATCGCTGCGCCGCCTGCGCACCGACTACATCGACCTCTACCAGTACCACTTTCCCGACGGCACCACCCCGATCGAGGAGACGCTGGACGCCCTGACCGAGCTGGTGCGTGAGGGCAAGGTACGTTACATCGGCAGCTCCAACTTCACCGGCTGGCAGATCGCCGAGGCCGCGCACGTGTCCCGCGCGCGAGGCTGCGCGGCGTTCGTGTCGGCGCAGAACCACTGGTCGCTGCTGGACCGCGGCGCGGAGCGCGAGGTGGTGCCGGCGGCCTTGCATTACGGGGTCGGCGTGCTGCCGTACTTCCCGCTGGCCCACGGCTTGTTGACGGGGAAGGTACGACGCGGCCAGGAGCCGCCGGCCGGGACCAGGCTCGCGGAGCGTCCCCACCTCGTCACACCGGAGAAACTGGACCGGGTGGAGACGCTGAGCTCCTGGGCCGACAAGCACGACCGGTCCCTCCTGGACGTGGCCATCGGCGCGCTGGCCGCACTGCCCGGCTGCGGTTCGGTGATCGCCGGCGCGACCAGCGCGGAGCAGATCCGGGCCAACGCGGCGGCCGGCGCCTGGGAACCGACCGCCGCGGAACTGTCCGAGATCACTGAGTTGGTGCCGCTCTCCTGAAGCCCCGCCGACTCGTGGCGGCCTGACAGAAAGGGTCAGGATGCCGCAGTTTTTCGGCCGCGGAGCAGATTGAGGATGTGCGGCCAGGCGGCAGCTCCGAGCTCGGCGTCGGCGACGGCGTCACCGCCGTAAAGGAAGTGCGGTGACGCGGAAGCCGGGCCTTCCCCTGGAAGTCGCGGCCGATGGCCGGCTTCGGCCCGGCTGATCAGATGAGCTGTACGACCTGCGGCGCGGCGACGGACGACAAGTCGCTCAGCGAACGGGAGAGACGGCCACATGGCATCGTCTCCTCCCGCCACCAGCAGCACGTCGGCGTTGGTGTCCTCGACAGGGATCTCGGCGGCGAGCAGCAGGTCGGCGAACGTCCGTTCGCTGCGCTCATACCAGCCGCGAACAGCGACCGGACCGTTCACCGGTTCGGCAGCCGTCCAGTCATCGTCGTAGGGGACGAAAGGCAGCGGCTGTCCCTTCCATGTCCAGGACGACCGGTAAGGACGTTGCCGCCCGTCTCGCCCTGGGCCGACATTCCCCCACACCACCGAGGTGGGCGACATCGCCACGACGCCGTCAACACGCGGGTCATGGACGGAGGTGAGCAGGGCGGCCTCCGCCCCCTTGGACGACCCCATCAGGCAGATGCGCCGTACTCCGGTGGATTCGAGCAGATCGACGGCGGACACGAACGTCTCCAGAGGAATCTCGCAGATGCCCGGTGATTGTCCGGGACCGCCGAACCATCGCATCGACATCGCGGTCATCCCCTCCCGGGCGAGGATGCGGGCCCTGTCCCGTTCGATACGACCGCTCGACCCCGCCAGAACAAGAACGCCGGTGTGACTGACGGAGCCTGGAGTGATCAGGACGCCTTCCCACGGCTCGGTCAGTTCCTGCTCATCCATGTCCACCCTCACCTCTCAGCACCCGGCGGACCCGCACTTTACTGGGGGTCACGCGGGCCACCACCGGAGGGCAACGCCCTGGCTCTGCCCCGATGTGGCTCCGGCCGCCGCTACCAGGCGTTATTCGAGTTGCGGATGGCCGCGATTCACAGATCGTCGTTGTTGCGAGCACGGTTCCCGTGACTGAATGTGCCGTACTTGACCCTCTCGGGCAGCGTGCGCCGCCCGTTCAGGAAGGATAGGGATGGAACTAGACGCGTTCGGCGTGCTCTCGCCAGCGCTGGTGGACCTGCCGTCCGGCGACGCCGGTGCGGTGATCACGTCAGTGGAGACCTATGCGCTGGCCGTCCCTCTCAAGCAGCCGATCGCCGACTCCACGGCGTCGTTGCGGTCCTGGATCGTGCCGGTGGTCGAGATCCGTACCGCTGACGGACGTGTCGGAACGGGCATCTCCGGAGTGCATTGCGGTCCGGAGTTGCTGTGCGACGTCATCAGCCGCTACTACGCGCCCGCGTTGCTGGGAGCCGCGTCCGAGGACGTTCTCGGGACCTGGAAACGGTTGTACTGGCTGCCCACCCATTGGCTCGGCCGGGCCGGCGTGGTGCACATGGCACTGGCCATGGTCGACATCGCGCTGTGGGATCTCGCGGCGCAACGGGCCGGGGTACCGCTGTGGCGGCTGCTGGGCGGCGGCGCCGAGGCGATCGAGACCTACAACACCGACGGAGGCTGGCTGAACTATCCGGTCGACACGCTGGTGCGGGATCTCACCTCGCTGATCGATCAGGGCTGGCATCGAGTGAAGGTCAAGGTCGGCAAGTCCGACTGGCGGGAGGATGCCCGTCGGGTACGGACGGTTCGCCGAGCGATCGGTGATGACATCACCCTGATGTGCGACGCCAACCAGCGCTGGGACCTGTCGACGGCCACCCGGCTCCTGCCGGTTCTGGAAGAGGTCGGCATGGACTGGATCGAGGAACCCCTGCACGCCGACGCCCTGGACGGGCACGCCCGGCTGCAACAGGCAACGAACGTCGACATCGCCGCCGGGGAGAGCCTGTACTCCTATCACCACTTTGCCGGCTTCATCGCGGCCGACGCGATTCGCGTGGTGCAGGTGGATGTGACCCGCGTTGGCGGTGTCACCGAATGGCTTCAGGTCGCTCAGCACGCGGCCGCGCACGGGTTGCGGGTCGCCCCGCATGCCGGCGACATGATGCAGGTACATCAGCACCTCGTCGGTACGACGCTGAGCGACGTGCCACCGCTGGCCGAGTTCATCCCGTGGACGCAGGACGCGTTCGAGCAACGCAGCGTGGTGCGCGAGGGCTACCTGGAACGTCCGCAAGCTCCCGGCGCGTCGACGGCCATCCGGCGTGAGGCCCGTCGCGACTGGCAGATCCCCGGTGTCGGCCGCGTCACCGATCAGGACGAAACCGCCGCCAAGCTGGACCGGTCGCTCCGCGTCCATTTCGACCCCACGCAGTTCCCGACCCCCGGAGGCGGACAGTGATCGATCCGCAGGCGACCGTCCAGATCGGCGACACCGGGCTGCGCCTGCCGCGGATCGGCCTCGGCACCGCCTCGCTCGGCAACTTCCTGAGTCCCATCAGCGACGAAGACGCCGCGGCGGTCATCGCGCGAGCACTGGGACGCGGCATTCGTTACCTTGACACCGCCCCGCTGTACGGACACGGGCTCGCTGAACAGCGTGTCCGAGCGGCGATCGCCGGCATTCCCCGAGACGAGCTGGTGATCTCCACCAAGGTTGGCCGGCTCCTGCGCGAAGGCGCGCCCCGCGATGACAGCCAGTACTTCAACGGGGAACCCTTCTACAAGGACGTCCCATCCGCCGGCCCGGTCTGGGACTTCAGTGAGAACGGCATCCGCCAGTCGGTCGAGGAAAGCCTGCGGCGTGTCGGTGTGGACCGGTTCGACATCCTCCTCCTGCACGACCCCGACGAGCACTTCGAGCAGGCAAGCACCACCGCGTACAAAGCGCTGAGCGAGCTCCGGGCCGACGGCGAGGTGCGGGCCATCGGTGCGGGCATGAACAGCACCTCGGTCCTGACGAAACTCGTCCGCGACTGCGACCTCGACGTCATCCTCCTCGCCGGCCGATACACGTTGCTCGACCAAAGCGGGATGGATGAGCTCCTTCCTATGTGCGTCCGGCGCACGACCTCGGTCGTCGTCGGGGGAGTGTTCAACAGCGGCATCCTCATCGACCCGGAGCCGGGCACGACCTTCGACTACGTCCCGGCATCGGCCGAAGTCCTCGACCGCGCGCGCCGTATCCGCGGCATCTGCGCTCGCCACGACGTCCCCATGGCCGCCGCCGCCGTGCAGTTCCCCCTTGCCCACCCGCAAGTGTGCAGTGTGCTCCTCGGACCCAGATCACTCGACGAGCTCGACATGGACCTCGGGCTTCTGTCCGTCGACATCCCGTCGGCCCTCTGGGCCGACCTTCGCGCAGAGGGCCTGCTCCGACCCGACGCACCCTGCCCAGAGCCTCAGCTGCCCGGCAGCCGGTAGTACGTCTGTGCGTTGCGGCCGAAGACCTGTTCCGATTCGGTAGGGCTCAGGCCGCTCAGCACGGTGGAGACCGCGTCGACGACGTCGCCGTAGGCCGATGCCGCGAGCAGGCAGACGGGCCAGTCGGAGCCGAACATGACGCGGTCGACGGTGAACAGGTCGATGACGCGATCGATGAAGGGCCGCAGCGTCTCCGCGGACCAGTTGGTCCAGTCCGCTTCGGTGACCATGCCGGAGAGCTTGACGCGCACGTTGGGGAGCGCGGCGAGGTGGACGATGGCAGCCGCCCAGGGTTCGTCCCAGCCGCCGGCGATGCCGGGCTTGGCGATGTGGTCGAGCACGAAACGAAGGTCGGGCAGGGCCGCGACGGCGGCGGTGGCGGCAGGGAGTTCGCGGGTCCGCACGAGCAGGTCGTAGGCGAGTCCGCGGGCCGCCACCTGGGCGAGTCCGTGCCGGACGTCGGGACGTCCCAGCCACGCGGCGTCGTCCTCGTCGTGGACCTGGTGGCGGATGCCGACGAGAAGCGCCCCGTACTCGTCGAGCAGCTCGTCGAGGACCTCGCCGACAGTGGGCGAGGTGAGGTCCACCCACCCGACGACACCGTGGACGAACGGGGTCTCGCGGGCGATGTCCAGGAACAGGCGCGTCTCGGCGAGGTCAGCGACGGTCTGGACGAGAACGGTACCGTCGATGCCGTTGGCCGTGAGCTCGCCGGCGAGGTCGTCCGGCGTGTACGGGCGGCGCACGGGATCCAGTGCGGCGTCGTCCATCCAGGGATAGCGGAACCTGGCCGGGTCCCAGAAATGCTGGTGTGCGTCGACGCGAACGGAGTGTGTCTTCGACACGCTGGCTCCCACTTCGTTGTGCCTGTGGTGTTGGCATTGATTCAGCCATCGCCGCCCGGGGCCCGGCAACGTCGAACAGCGGATGTCGAACTTTCGGAGAAGGAATGTACCGAACGTCCGCGAGGCAAGACGAAGGCGGCCCCGGCTCGTGCCGGACGAGCCGAGGGTGGCCATCTTGCCGTCGGTCAGCGAACCGGAGCGATCCGGTACGGCCTCCCGGGCCGGACCTGGCAGAGATGTACGTCGTCCCGGTAGCGAACGCGTGTCCGCACGGGCCCAGGTGCCCGAACGGTGGCGTGGTCCAGGTGACCACCGGTCCAGCTGAGGTCGACTTCGAGGCCGCCGCGGGCCCGGAGCCCGCGCACCGATCCGCTGGGCCACGCGGATGGGAGTGCGGGCAGCAGCTCGATCTCTTCGCCGTCGGACTGGAGGAGCATCTCGGCGATGCCCGCCGTGCCGCCGGCGTTGCCGTCGAAGGAGTAGATGTTCTGGGCCGCGCCGGCGACGCCGCCGGCGGAGAAGGACAGCAGGTTCGCCTCGCTGGTGTCCGCGATGAGGCTGCGGATGTGCTGGCAGGCGGTGTCGCCGTCGAGCAGCCGGGCGAAGTAGACGGCGAGGTTGGCCTCGACCCACTCGGTCTGTTCCCATCCGGGCGCCGCCTCGCGGCGCTCGATGGTCACCCGGGCCGCGCGGGCGAGGTCGGGGGTGCCCCGTGGAGTGATCTGCCGCTCCGGGTAGAGCGCCATCAGGTGTGAGGTGTGCCGGTGGCTGGGCACTGCTTCGTCGAGGTCGATCAGCCACTCCTGCACCTGGCCGTGGCGTCCGATCTGGAACGGCGGGAGTCGCCGGCGCGCCTCGCGGACCCGTTCGCGGAGTGAGGTGTCGAGGTCCAGCCGTTCGGAGGCTTCGACGCACATCCGGAAGATCGCGTCGACGAACACGCGGTCGCAGGTCGACCCCATCGACACCGAGCATTCCTCTCCGGTGGCTGTGAGATACCAGTTCTCCGGCGAGTCGGACGGGCCGGTGACGAGCCAGCCGTGATCAGGCTCGGGGACGAGGTAGTCGAGGAAGAACTCGGCGGCCTCCTTGATCACCGGGTAGGCGCGGTCGCGGAGGAACTGCACGTTCCGGCCGTACTCCCACCGCTCCCAGTGCTGCATGGCGATCCAGGCGCCGCCGGTGACATTCAGTCCCCAACCCGTGCCCCATCCGGGCGCGGTGTAGCCCCAGGCGTTGGTGACCGTGTGGGCGACCCATCCACGTGCGCCGTAGAGCCGGCGGGCGGTGTCGCGGCCGTGCAGCCGGAGGTTCTCGACGAGGCGGAGCAGGGGTTCCTGGCATTCGCCGAGGCCGGTCGCCTCGGCAGCCCAGTAGTTCTGCTGGGTGTTCATGTCGAGGTGGAAGTCGTTCGTCCAGGGCGCGCTGCTGGCCAGGCCGTCGTTCCAGAGTCCCTGTAGCGCCAGGGGAAGTGGCGAGTCGTGCCGCGATCCGGCGATGGTGAGGTATCTGCCGTACTGGAAGTAGAGGGCGACCAGCTCCGGATCCTCTTCGCCGGCGGACAGCCGGTCGCGACGCTGGTCGGTCGGCAGCTCCCGGAGGTCTGGGCCGGTGCTGCCGAGGTCGATCGATACCCGCCGCATCAGCTCGGAGACGTCCGCGAGGTGGGCGTCCCGGAGCTCCGGCCAGCTCCGCGACGCGGCCGCGTCCAGCGGGTCGAGGGCGTCCTCGTCCGGCTGACCGTACTGCCAGCTCGTCCCGATCGCGACGAGGATGGTCGCCGAGTCGGCGCCGTCGAGCAGGAGCCGCCCACCGGTGGCGGTCTTGGTCCCGCCGTCGTGCAGGAGCCTGATCCGGATGGTGAGATCGACGCCGTCGCGGCCGTTGCTGTGCAGCGTCTCGACCGCTCGCCCGGACAGTACGAGATCCTCGTTCTCCATCCTTGTCGCCAGCGGGAAGACGCCCTCGCCGACGGACACCTGGAGGCTGACGGCGCCCGGCGTGGCGGCTTCGAGACGGTAGGCGATCAGCCGGGCGGGATGCGAGGCGAACGCTTCGGTCGTGTACCGGATGCCGCGGCGGGTGAAGGCCGACCGGACGACGCCGTCGGTGAGACTCAGGCCGCGGCGATAGTCCTGGACCGGGCCGCCGTCGTTGTGCTCGATCACGACCTCCGGCAGCGGGAGATTGGTGCCGAACGATGTGGGGCGGCCCAGCAGGTGTTCGGCCGTCAACTTCTGCGCCCGCGCGTGCTCGCCGGCGAACAGCAGCGCCCGAATGTGGTCGAGCTGGTCGAGTCCAGTAGGGCTGACATCGTTGTCGGATGGCGCGCCGGACCAGGCCGTCGACTCGGACAACTGGATCCGGTCAGCGTCGGTGCCGCCGTAGACCATCCCGCCCAGGCGGCCGTTGCCGATGGGGAGGGCCTCGAACCAGCGAGTCGCGGGCGCGCGGTACCACAGCTCGCCGGCATCGGCCGGCGCCGGCGGGCTGTCGTCGCTCAGGTGGTCGGTGCCGGCCAGAGGCATGGTCGCTCACTCTCCAGGGTCGTGCCGGTCCAGGGTCAATGCCGGTCTAGGCGGCGTCAAGCTGCAGGACGATCGCCTGCTGGGGCTGCAGCGTGGGCATGAGCAGTCCGAGCCGCGCCAGGACGTGTCCGCTCAGCGTCACGGTGCCCCGCTCCGCGGCGGCCAGCCATTCCGGGGCGTACTCGTGCAGCACCGGTGCTCCGATCTCGGTACGCAGCCGCAGCCGATAGCTGCGTCCGGGATCGAGGCCGGGCAACGGCACCCGGCCGGCCTGGATCGCCGGCGAGGTGCCGAGCCGAGCCCAGCTGAACACGGCCTCGCGTCGGTCCTGGCTGACGACGCCGTGCAGCAGTGTCTGCTCGTCGGCGACATCGGCTCGGACGACGCGTCCGCTGTGCAGCAGCGGCCGCAGTTCCTTGTAGAGATCCGCCCACGCCCGGATCGTCCCCAGCTCGTCGTCGTCGCACGCGGTCAGGCCCTGCTCGATGCCCGCGTGCCCGAACAAGGCCGTGGCCAGGCGGAACGACAGCGAGGTGACGCGGTTCGTCGTGTGGGCCTCGGCGGCTCCGAGGTGGGTTCCGATGAGCTCAGGCGGGACCAGCTGCCCGGTCCAGCGCTGGATCTGCTGCCGCTCGACCGGATCGTTGCAGTCGGATGCCCAGACGCGATCGGTGCGCTGCAGGATGCCCAGGTCGATCCGGCCGCCGCCGCTCGCGCACGACTCGATCTCCAGGCCGCGGTGCTTGGTCCGGAGTGCGTCGAGGAGCCGATAGAGCGCCTCGGTCTGCGCCCGGACGCCGGCTCGCCCACCGGCGTCCCGGCGGCCGGCCTCGTGCAGTTCGCGGTTGTGATCCCACTTGATGTAGTCGATCGCGTATTCGGACACGAGCGCGTCGATGCGGTCGAACAGGAACTGCCACGCGTCCTCGTCCGCGATGTTGAGGACATGCTGGTGCCGGAAGGCGGGGCCGGCGCCCGCGGCCGGTGCGAGTACCCAGCTCGGATGCTCCTGGGCGAGGCGTGAGCTGAGGTTGATCATCTCGGGTTCGAACCAGAGGCCGAACTGCATACCGTGGGAACGGACCCGCTCGACGAACGGCGACAGCCCCTGCGGCCAGACCTCGGGATCGACGAACCAGTCACCCAGGCCCGTCCGATCGCTGCGGCGCCCGAGGAACCAGCCGTCGTCGAGGACGATGCGTTCCACACCGACCGTCGCGGCACGGTCGACGAGGTCGATGAGGGTTTCGAGGTCGTGGTTGAAGTAAACGGCCTCCCAGGTGTTGAGCACCAGGGGCCGTGGGCCGGCCGGGTGTTGCGGCCGGGACCGGAGCATGTCGTGGAAACGGCCGGCCACGCCGTCCATCCCCTGGTCGGACCAGGCGAAGTAGAGCGTCGGGGTGCGGTAGGAGTCGCCTGCGCCGAGTGCGACCTCCCCGGGCAGCAGCAGTTCCCCGCCGCCGAGGACCGCCCGATGCGCGCCCGCTCCTTCCGGCGGCTGCTCCACGTAATAGCGCTGGTTCCCGCTCCAGCCGACGTGCAGCCCCCACACCTCCCCGGTACGGAAGCCGAAAGACCTCGTCCCGGCCAACAGCAGGTACGGGGAGTCCAACGACGGCCGCCCCCGGCGGCTCTCACGCAGGTGGGTCCCGAACGGGATGTCGGTGCGCTGCGGACTGCGTTCCCGAGACCATTTGCCCGTGAAGTCCACGAGCTCCACGGCCCGTTCGGGCAGCGGGAGAATGATCGTGAGCGCCGAGAGATCGAAGACGTCGGCGGCCTGCTGATCATCGACGTTCATGCGCGTGACATCAGCGCTGGTCGCGAGGATGCCGTGCTCGTCGAGCGCGTACCGCAGGTGGACGGTGAGGCCGAATTCGCCGGACCGCAGTGCGATCACGAGAGCCGAGCCATCCTCCTCGACGGTGTGGCCGACGAGGTCGAAGCGCGGATAGGGCATGCCCGTCGACCGGAGCCGTCCTTCGATGCCCGGGGTGCCCGACCAGGCGTCCGCTTCGGTCGGGAGAACGCTCAGCCGGCGTGGTGTGTCGGTCGAGTTGTGGGTGACGCTCGGGACGGCGGTCACGCGGACCGTGTCGAGCTCGGCGGCGGACAGCTCGCCGAGGTCCGCGCCCCAGTGCAGCACTCGCGGCACTGGCGCGGAGATCTCCACGATGAAGCTGGTTGAGCCGCCACGCAGGTGAACGATGGGCGCCGGCTGTTCTGTCGTAGACATGCTTCCTTCGTGTGCTCGTGGGCCGGCCCAAATCGGCTGCGGCCGATCTGGGCCGGCCCGGTGTCAGCCGGAGATGATCTGCGCGGTCTGCTTCTGAAGGGCTGGCCACACCTCGTCGTTCACCTGGTGCATGAAGAACGCCTCGAACTGTGGCCTGATCTTCGACTCCATCGCCGCGCCGTTGTTGTAGGCCGGCGCCGGGAAGAGCGCGCCCTTGGCCTGGTACTCGCCGAACAGGGACAGGTCGAGGCCGTTCTTGGCCGAGGAGTCGACCAGCGCCTGCATGGAGGCGGCGATGGACGGGAAGAACGAGCCGTTGAAGGTGGCGGCCGTCGTCTGGCACTCCTTCGAGCCCATGTAGGAGACCCATTTCCAGGTCTGCTGGGGGTGGGGGGTGCCGGACCAGATGTTGTTGCCGTTCATGTTGCTGATGAGCGAACGAGTGCCGTCGGGCGACTTCACCACCGGGGCGATGCCGAGCTTGAGGCCGGGCAGTTTCGCCAGCGAGGCCGCGTCCCACGAGCCGCCGGACACCATCGCCACGGAGCCCGAGCCGATCTGGTCCGCCTGGCCGGTGGTGAACTGGCCGAGCTCGGGTGCGTAACCGTCGTCGGACAGCTTGCGCATGAAGTCCATCGTGGCGATGAAGCGTTTGTCGCCGTAGTTGAACTGGCCGGGCCAGTTGGGCTTGTCGGTGAGCTGGAAGCCGGTGCTGGCGGCGAACGAGCCCCATGTCGTCTGACCGAGGTTGTCGTCCGAGGCCATGGCGCCGACCCCGTACACCGCGACGTGCTCCTTGTCGAAGCCCGGCTGGTCGCCGCGGACGCCCTTCTTGTCGACAGTGAGCCGCTTGACCACGGACAGGAAGCTGCCGCCGTCCGCAGGATTCCAGGTGAGGTTCTGCAGATCCTTGTCCGTCAGTCCGGCCTTGGTGACGAGGGCCTTGTTGTAGTACAGGGCGCTGGCCGCCCAGTCCAGCGGGAGGGCGTACTGCTTGCCATCGGTGAACTTCCACAGGTCGACCCCCGCGGCGAACACGCCGAGGTCGTAGTTCGACTGCTTGATGAGGTCGTCCATGGCGAGGAGCTGGTGCTGGTTCGCGTAGGACTGGAAGAAGGTCACGCTGTTCTGGAAGGCGTCAGGCGCGTTGTGGGCGACGAAACCACTCGTGATCTTGGTGAAGTAGTCGCTCACGTTGTACTGGGTGATCTTGACCTTGATGTTCGGGTTGGCCTTCTCGAACGCGGGGATGCATTTGGTGTAAGCGGCGGCCTGGTCGGGAGACCAGGTCCACCAGTTGACGGTGGTGCTGCCGCTTGCGGCACTGCCGCTTTCGGCGCCGCCACCGCAGGCGGTGAGGGTGAGCAGGGCAGTAACGCCGGCTGCTGCGGCAGCGATCTTTCTGGTTCTCATGAGGTGCCTCTCTTGTTGCTGCCTTGCAGGGTCACTTGATCCCGCTGAAGCCGATGGAGTTCACGATTCGCTTTCCGAAGATCACGAACAGCAGCAACATCGGCACCGCGGCCACAAGCGTCGCGGCCATCAGGCCGGCAAAGTCGGGCTGCGTCTGCGGTGATGCTTGCTGGAATACGCCGAGCGCCAGCGTGAGTGGCCTGACCTGCGGATCGTTGGCGACCAGCAGTGGCCAGAAGTAGTCGTTCCAGGTCCCGATGAACGTCAGGACGGACAGGGTGGTGAGCGGACCGGACATCATCGGAAGGGTGATCCGGAACATGAGCTTCAACGGTCCGGCACCGTCGATCAGCGCGGCCTCCTCGACCTCCCTGCTGAGCCCGAGCATGAACTGCCGGAGGAAGAAGATGTTGAAGGCGGAGAAGAGCGCGCCGGGCAGCATGAGGCCGGTGAAGGTGTTGACCAGCCCGAGGTCGTTGATCAGCACGAAGTTGGGCAGCAGCATCAAGATGCCCGGCACCATCAGGCCGGCCAGCAGGATGGAGAACACCAGGTTCCGCCCTGGCCACTGGAGCCGGGCGAACGCGTAGGCGGCGAACGTCGAGCAGGTGACGACGAGGAACGTGAGCAGCCCCGAGTAGATCACGGAGTTCCGCACGAAGAGCGGAATGTCCAGCGAGGCGCCGGATCCGCCCTGCGCGAGCGCCTCGGCCTGGCTGGTCAGGCCGAAGACCCGCTCGAAGGCGCCCAACGAGAAGCCGACCGGGAGCATCGACGCCGGGTCGGTGCTGAGCGCGAAGTTGTTGGAGAGCGCGGTGCGCACGATCCAGTAGAACGGGAAGATCGTGACCAGCAGAAAGCCTGCGATGTACACCCAGGCAACCGCCCGGCCGATGGAGAGTCGCCTTCCGCCGCCAGGCGGCGCCGCCGCGTGCGTGGCGGCCCGCCCCTCGCTAGCGATCATGGCAGTCGTGGTCATGGCTCGGCCTCAGTTCGTGTCGGATTCGTTCGCGCGCAGCAGGCGCAGCTGGATGAAGGTGATGACGATGAGCATCACGAACAAGGACAGCGACATCGTCGCCGCGTAGCCGAAGTCGAACTGGTTGAAGGCCTTGTCGTAGATGTACATCTGCAGGACGTTCGACGCGTCGGCCGGTCCGCCCTTGGTGGTCACCTGCACGATGTCGAACACCTGGAACGAGCTGATGACGGTGAGGACGACCACCATCGCCATGATCGGCCGCAGCAGCGGCACCGTCAGCCGCCGGAACATCTGGAACTCACTCGCCCCGTCCAGGCGCCCTGCCTCGTAGACCTCGCCTGGGATGGTCTGCAGTCCGGCGACGATGAGGATCGTGCTGTAGCCCATCGACTTCCAGACGCTGATCAGCGCGATCGACGGGATCGCCCACTCCTGTGACCCGAGGAACTTGATCGGCTTGCCGGTGACGCTCTCGATCAGGACGTTGACGATCCCCAACTGCGGGTCGAGCATCCACTGCCAGACGAGCGCCGCGACGACACCGGAGATGAGGAACGGGAGGATGACCAGCCCGCGGACCACTGTCGACTTGGTCAGCCGGTGCAGGACGACGGCTGTGATCAGCGAGATGAGGAGGCCGAACACCACGGACAGCACCACGAAATACAAGGTCACGCGGAGCGAGTGCCAGAACATGTCGTCGTCGAGCAGGGTGCGGATGTTGTCCAGGCCGGTCCACTTCGGCGGGCTCAGAACCTGGAAGTCGGTGAAGCTCAGGTAAACGCCCCGCACAGTCGGGTAGACCGCGAACACCGCGAAGCCCACTACGGCCGGCGCTATGAGCAGCAACGCGAGCCGCCAGTCGTTGCGATGCGATGGGTTACGCAACTTTGCCCGGCGGTACGCGCGTTCACGCCCTCCTGGCCTGGGTCTCACCATTATCGACATGGAGTCTCCCTTGACCTTTCGCCCTAGGGCGGTGCCGTCGGTCGGAATCAGAAGCCGGCGGTGGTCGGTGACGATAGGCTTCATTACATTCCAGTGTCAAGTAATGATCTGAGCTGGACGTTGGAACCCAGCGTTAACGCGCCGTTGATATAGTTTCTGGAAGAAATAAAGTTCCTTGAAGCCGTCGACCAGGCCGTCCATGGCGGCGCAGAGAGGCGCTGTGATGATCGAGCCACCTCGCACCATCGGCGACGACGTACCCGGTGTGCCTGCCGGCGGCTCGCCGAGCTCGGAGCTGGGGTCCTCACACGACTCACCCGCTGTGACGACCGTCCTGGCCGAGATCCTCAAGCACGGCCCCATCCCCCGCATCGAGGTCGCCCGCCGGACGGGGCTGTCCCAGGGGGCGGTCACGAAGGCCGTAGCGCGGCTCACTGAGCAGGGCCTGATCTCGACTCATGACAACCGCCGGTCGTCCACGCCCGGCCGCCCCGTGCAACCGATCAGCGTCCAGGAGGAGGCGCGCCTGGCCATCGGGATCACCGTCCGCGTCGACGAGATCTTCGGCGTCGCCACCACGATGCGCGCGAATGTGCTCCACTCGATCCACCGGCCCCTGGCCAGCACGGCGCCACCATCGGTCGTGGAGAGCGTGGCCGGCGTCGTCCACGAGCTTCTGGACCGCCTGGGCCCCGACGCCGAGCGAGTGGTCGGCGTCGGCGTGGCGGTCTCCGGCGACGTCGACAAGGCCACCGGCATCGTCCGCAACTCGCCGCGACTGAACTGGTCAGCGGTGCCCTTGCGCGATCTCGTCCACGAGCAGTGCCAGCTGCCGGTCGTGGTGGACAACGATGTGCTGGCGCTGTCCATCGCGGAGGAGTGGTTCGGCATCGGGGTTGATTCCGGCTCGTTCGCGATCGTGACGATCGGCGCCGGCATCGGCTGCGGCCTGTATGTCAACGGCGATGTCGTCGAAGGAGATCACGGGGTCGCCGGCGAGATCGGCCATCTCCCACTCGCACCCGGCAACCTGCTCTGCACCTGCGGGCGCCGCGGATGCGTGGAGACCGTCGCTTCGTCGAGCGCCGTCGTGCATGCCATCCGGACCGCCAAGAACGACCCGCTGATGACCATGCGGGAGGCCGTCGCGCTTGCTCGAGCCGGCGACGTCGAGGCGCGCGCGGTGTTCGAACGAGCCGGCTCCATGATCGGACTCGCCCTCGCCACCATGGCCAACCTCGTCGGCCCGGGCGTCATCCTCGTGGCCGGCGAGTCGGTCACCAACTACGACCTGTTCGAACGTCGCGTGCGCGAAGCGTTCGACGAGCACGCATTCGGTTCGGCCCGTGAATGCAAGATCATCGCGCGGCCGCACACCTTCGAGGACTGGGCGCGAGGCTCGGCCGCGTCGGTCATCCGCTCGATGCTCGACGGGACCCTGGCCGCGCACTCGTGAAGGCAGCCGGCATGCGACGATGAATGCCCTGCTCAGCGGCTCGGTCCGGGGCCGCGGCCGGATGTGGAGGACGCCATGTCTCTAGAACTCGTCTGGCTCAAGACGTGGATCGAAGTCGTCGACACCGGCAGCTTCGCCCGGGCGGCCGAGGCGATCCCGCTTTCGCAGCCCAGGGTGTCAGCCCACGTGGCCAACCTGGAGCGTGCGCTGGGTTGCACGCTGATCGAACGGCGCGTGCGCCCGCTGGCGCTGACCGAGGACGGGCGGGCTCTGCTCCCGAAAGCACGTGCCGTCCTCGCGGCCGTGGACGAGCTCGCCAGCCACCGCCACAGCAAGAACCAGCTGTCCGGGCTGCTCAAGGTGGCGAGCTTCGCCAGCGCCAGCTCGGCATTCCTGCCCGCGGTGGTGCAGGCGCTTCGCGACCGGCATCCGGCCCTCGAAATCGGCATCCTCGACGGCGATGTCCAGTCGATCGAGACCGCGCTCTACGACCGCCGGGTCACCGTCGCGCTGCGCCCCCTGCGCCCTGAGCCCGTCGACCACGCGCTCACGTACCGCCCGTTGTGGCGCGAGCCGTTCGTGGTGCTTCTCCCGGTCGGGCATCCGCTGCTGTCCGAGGAGGCCGTGGCGCTGGAACAACTCGCTTCGCACCGCGTCATCACGATCGGCAACCCCCTCCAGGACTCCCTCGGCTACGAGGCCGAAGCCGCCCTGCACGCCAGCTACGTCGAGGTGCCGATGGGAACGGTCTCGCAGCAGCCGACAACGCTCGCCGCGATGGTCCGCGCCGGACTGGGCATCGGCGTGGTCAACCTGCTCGCTGCGGCCATGGTCCGGACGGACGGGTTGGAGAGCCGTCCGATCCTCGACCTGCATCGCCATCGCGATGTCGGCGTCTGGTGGCACAGCGAGCGACCCCTCACTCGTGCCTCGAAGGCCTTCATCGACCTCGTCGTGGATTCACCCATCCCGCACGGCACCTCACCGGTTCCGCAGAACGCTTAGCAGGCCGGCGTCGTCCGGACGGCGGATGCATTTTACGAATGGGCGCCATTCGGATTCCGGATCTGGTCGGCGACTATTCGTGGGACGGATGGCGTCGTTCTGTTATTCGCGCTTCATCTGGCGTCGCCTCGGACTCTAGGGTGACGTGCGTGACAGCCTCTGAATTTGGTCTTGAACGATTTCCGGATTACCGGTTCGGCATGTTCGCGCATTGGCTGGATCTTGGATGACCGCACCGATGCCGGCCGATGTCGCTGTCCCTCTGGTTCCGCTGGAAGGCGTGGATGACGTAGGGCTCGTCCGTGAGCAGCTCAGCCGCGGGACGCTCGTACAGGTGGCCGATGGTGTCGTCGCCGCGATCGACGACATCCCGGCGGGCCACAAGGTCGCTGTGCGCGCCGTCGCCAAGGGGGCGGCCGTCCGCAAGTACGGCGAGGTCATCGGCATCGCGCTGCGGGACATCCCGCCCGGCGCCCACGTTCACCTGCACAATCTCGGGGTCGGGCCACAGAGCCTCGGCCTCGCGAAGGTCCCTTCCAAGCCATCGCTGTGGTCCGCGCCGGCCGTCCCGACGCGCGACCATTTCCTCGGCTATCGCAGACCCGACGGCCGGGCCGCGACCCGTAACTACCTCGCTGTGCTGCCAACGGTGAACTGCTCCTCGACAGTGGCGCGGATGGTGGCAAATGCCGCGAACGCCCAGGTCGGAGCACCTGGTCTGGACGGGGTCATCGCTCTCACCCACGAATTGGGCTGCGGTATGGCCGAGGGCACCGCCGGCGATGACATCCTGCGCCGCACTCTGCGTGGGTACGCCGGCCACGCGAACATCGCCGGAGTGGTGATGGTCAGTCTGGGCTGCGAGATCAACCAGCCGGAGAACGTCTTCGGAGACGGCCTGGCCGTCGAGACCCTCACCATCCAGGACCTGGGCGGTACGGCCGCCACCGTCAACGCCGCCTTGGACTCTGTCGCGGCGATGGCGTCGCAGCTCGCCGGCCTGCGGCGGGAGCCCATTCCGGTCGACGAGCTGATACTCGGGTTGCAGTGCGGCGGCAGTGACGCCTACTCGGGTCTGACGGCCAACCCGACACTGGGTGTGGCGGCTGACCTGCTGGTAGCCGCCGGCGGCCGGGTCATCCTCGGTGAGACCCCCGAGATCTACGGTGCGGAGCACATGCTGCGCGAGCGGGCCGCCGCGCCCGCGGTCGCCCACCGGATCGACGAACTGATCGCCTGGTGGCAGGCCTATACGGCGAGCAATGACGCGGAGCTGGACAACAACCCTTCCAAGGGCAACCGGGACGGTGGCATCACCACGATCTGGGAGAAGTCGCTGGGTGCGGTCCTGAAGGGCGGCACGAGCCCGCTCAACGACGTCGTCGCCTACGCCGCCCCGGTCACCGCCGCGGGGCTGACCTTCATGGACACTCCCGGTTACGACCCGGTCTCGGCCACCGGCATGGTCGCCGGCGGGGCCAACCTGCTGGCGTTCACGACCGGCCGAGGATCGGTCTTCGGGTCGCGCCCGACCCCCTGTCTCAAGATCAGCACGACGACCCGGCTGTACGAGCGCATGCGCGCCGACATGGACGTCGACGCCGGCCCGGCGATGTCGCGGGACGACCAGATCCGCCATGGAATCCTGCTGTTCGAGACCCTGGTGGACATGGCATCGGGCACACCGAGCAAGTCCGAGGCGCTCGGGTTCGGCACCGAGGAGATCGTGCCGTGGCGGCTGGGAGCCGTAGTATGACGTTCTGGCACGGCCAGGCCACGCTGGGCGAGGGACCGCTGTGGCACGTGCGGGTCTTCGCGGACACCTCGTCACTCTCTGGTATCCCCGATGGGCTTCGGGTCGACGCCGCGGGTGATGTGGGGTGGCCGCCGGCAGGGGCGGTACTGCGGCGCGACGCCGACCCCCTTCCGTTTTCACGAGAGGTCATCGCATGAGATTCAGCGAGAAGGTCGCCGTCGTCACCGGCGCCGACTCCGGCATCGGCCGGGCGACAGCGGTTCGGCTTCTGGGCGAGGGAGCCACGGTGGTAGCGGTCGATCTGCAGCACACCCAGCCGTGGCCGGACCACGAAGAGGGGCGCCTTCGCCCGCTCGAGCTGAACGTCGCGGACCTGGATGCGGCGCGGTCGCTGGAGGAGTATCTACGCGGGGAGTTCCAGCAGGTCGACGTGCTGGCCAATGTCGCCGGAATCCTGCATATCGCACCCTTTCTTCAGGTCTCAAGGGCCGATTGGGATCGCGTCATCGCGGTGAACCTGACCGGGGTCTTCTTCTTGAGCCAGGCCGTCGCCCGCATCATGGTCGATCACGGCACGCCTGGCCGCATCGTCAACGTCTCCTCGGTCCACGCCGTGGTCTCCGAGCCGAACGCCGCGCCTTACACGGCGACCAAGGGCGGGCTCGAGGCGATGACCCGTACGATGGCCTCGGAGTTGGCTCCCCACGGCATCACCGTCAACTGCGTACGCCCGGGCGCCACCCGGACCAAGATGAGCGAGCCCATCTACACCCCTGAGATCGTCAGCTCTCTGACGGCGAAGATCCCACTGGGGAAGATCGCGCCGCCCGAGTGGGTGGCCTCCGCCATCGCCTACCTCGCGTCCGAAGAGGCGTGTTACACCACAGGCGCTTGCCTGGACGTCGACGGCGGATACGCCATGGACGGTTCGCTGCCCGGAACGGCGTACTCATGAGCGCCCTCGCCGTGGTGACGGGCGCGGCTTCCGGCATCGGCCGCGCCACCGCTCTACGCCTGGCCCGCGAGGGCTACGAGATCGCGATGATGGATCTCGACATCACCGGTCTCATCGAGACGGGCACCCTGATCCAGCAGGCCGGTGGCCTGGCGCACCCCTTCACCGTCGACCTGTGCGACCCCCTGGCCGTGGGGTCGGTGACCCGGGAGATCGCTGTCACCGTCGGAGCCCCGGAAGTGCTGGTGAACGTGGCTGGGATCGGCCTGGCCGCGACCGTCCTAGAGACGAGTGACGCTGATTGGCATCGCGTCATGGCGGTGAACCTCACCGGACCGTTCCTCACCATCCGGGCGACCCTGCCGTTGATGCTCGACCGCGGCAGCGGCGTGATCATCAACATCGCCTCCGTGGGCGGTCAGGTCGGGCTGGCTCGCCGGGCGGCCTACTGCGCGTCCAAGGCCGGGCTGGTCGGCCTCACCCGAGCGGTCGCTGTCGACCACGCACGCGAAGGAATCCGCTGCGTGGCGATCTGCCCCGGAACCGTGGAGACCGAGTGGATCGGGAAGATCCTCGCGGACGCGCCGGATCCCGCAGCGGCCCGCGCGGCGATGGCGGAGCGGCAGTTGGACGGCCGCATGGGGGCACCCGACGAGATCGCGGCCATGGTCGCCTTCCTCGCGGGGCCCGAGGGCCGGTTCGTCAACGGAGCCGCGCTCGTCCTCGACGGAGGGATGACAGCGGCATGAGCCCCGGCCCCGCCGACGAGGTCGTCGACCTCGTCCCACGCGATCCGCGGGACGCCATGTCGCTGCAGACCGCCTGGTTGCGCAGTTTTCTCGCAGTGGCCGACAAAGGCGGATTCGGCGCCGCCACCCTTGTCCTGCATCTGTCGCAGTCGCGAGTCAGCGCCCACATCGCGGCCCTGGAACATGCCCTCGGAGTGACCCTCTTCGATCGCAAGGCCCGCCCCATCCGTACGACCGAGGCGGGTGAGCTGTTCCGCGGACACGCCCTGAACGCCCTCCTCGAGCTCCAACGCGGCATCGAGGCCGCCCGCAGCACGCTCGACAACTTCGTCGCGCACATCAAGATCGGCAGCTACCCGAGCGTCAGCTCGACGTACCTTCCCTCGGTGTTGCGGGAGTTGACGGCGAAACACCCGGGCCTCACGATCGAGCTCCACGAGGGAACCGCCTCGACACTGGAGGAAATGGTCGTCAGCGGGGCCGTCGACCTCGCGTTCCGGCCGCTGCTCCCGAAGATGCACGAGACCACGCTCTGCCATCGGACCATCTGGCGCGAGGACATCGTCGCCGTGCTGCGTGACCAGGACCCCCTTACCCAGAAGACCTCGGTCAGCGTCGATGACATCCTGCAGCGGCCACTGATCGGCAATCCGGCCGGCAGTGAGGACGACGGCGGCGGATTCGACCTGCGCAACACCCTCGGCGACGAGGCCGGACGAGCCGACATCGCCTACCTCACCGACCAGCCGGCGACCTTGGTGGCACTGGTCCGTTCCGCCTTCGGCATCGGCGTCATCAACCGCCTCGCTCTGGAGACCACCAGCACCGAAGGTCTCGCGATCCGCACCATCGACTCTCCCACTGCCCACCGAGAAGTCGCCCTTTTCTGGACCAGACGCCGGTCGGACACCGCAGTCGTCAAAGCCTTCCTGGACGCCCAGGAACGGGCCCAACTCCCCCCTGGCGTACAAGCCATCCCCAACTAACCGTCACCGCCTCCCTGCGCGGCGCCGCACTGTCCTTCAACGTCGGTATCCATGCCTACGCCAGGATGGCGGGGCGGCCCTGTGACGGCGAGCTGGTCATGCTCGCCGGATCGGTCGCCCGGCTCTACGACGACGGTCGGCAGAGTCATTCGACTCCGCTGGGCTGAATCGTATGATCCATTTCATGCCGATCCCCCGAGCGGTCGCCGTGGTCGTCGACGGCATCCGAGTCCTGGTCATCAAGCGGTTCCTCCGGCTCAGCCCCGGCGTCACCTGCGTCATGTGTGATGCCGCGGGCTGGCGGGGGACGGCGTGTCCCGGGCACCACTACGCGGTTCTTCCCGGAGGCCACGTGGAGGATGGCGAGTCGCCAGAGAACGCGGCAGTTCGTGAACTCTGTGAGGAGACGACTCTCACCGCGACGATCGACCGGCTGCTCTTCACCGGCTCACACAATGGCCGCCCGGCCTTCTACTTCCTCATGCGTGACGTCGACGGCGTCCCGTCACTCTCCGGCCAGGAGGCTACGGAGGACGGGCCGGACAACAGCTTTGAACTCCGGTGGGCGACGGTCGCCGAGTTCGAGCAGCTGAACCTGTACCCCGTTGACGTGCACGGGCCGCTCACGGAGCTACTTCGCGGTTGACCTTCATGCGCCGAGCTGGGCACGTTCGACAAGGATGAAAAGTCGCAGTGCTAAATGCCGCCCACTATCGAATCGTGTCCTATTGTCATGTGTTGCCCGCATATGAAATGTACAAGAATGCCGCCCGGCATTATGCCGTATCAGGTGCTCGCGCGCATCCAAACGGAGTGAGTCCGGGACGGGTCGCATCTCGCCTGGCTTCGCGCAGATACCGGTTTGAGTTGAGTGAAGACCGTGGGTGCTGTTACCTTCACACGGTGGACGACAGGCGTGCACGTGCAGAGACAATCGAGGACTTTGCGGCGACTCTGCGGGAATTGCGTAACGTAGTCGGCAACCCACCTTTCCGTGAGATGTCCGGCCGTTCAGGGGCGATTTCTCACACGACGTTGCACGAAGCCACGAAGGGTAACCGGCTCCCGAGTTGGGAGACCACTGTCGAGTTCGTTAAGGCGTGTAACGCGGACCCGGCCGCGTACCGCGAACGCTGGGAGAGAGCGAACCTGGCGGTCAGATCGGCGAGCGCCGGGGATTCCTCCATCCGCGTGGACACCTCGGTGGACCGTACGTCTGATGGACTCGCAGCCTCCGCCACAGGCGCCGTGGAACTTCGTACCGTGCACCTCGCCATCGGGTCACAAGCGCTCCGGTCGGCCGACGAGACCTCGGCATCCGTGCCCGGGCTGTCGCCCGACGAGATCGCGGGCGGTGTCCCTGCGCGGGGGAGCAGAGGGCGATTGCGGTTTATCCGCCCGGCCGCGTTCGCAACAGCGGCCGTCACCATCGGGGCCGTGGTTCTCCTAGTGACCGTCGTCAATCGCGACTCCACGCCCGACGGACACAGCCTGAACCCGACCGGTAGCCCATCCATTGCCGCGCTGTCCCCCGCTGGTTGCCCGGTGCGTTCGACCAACCCGCCTCCGGCGCTGCCGTTGCACGAGGGCGATGCGGCCGTGTTCATCGCGGACGTCACGCTGCCCGACTGCACGCGCGTCGGCGCCGGCAAGACCATGACCAAGGTATGGCGGCTCAAGAACGCCGGGACCGTGCCGTGGAAGGGATATTCGCTGCGGCGCCTCGACGTCACGCAGCGAGCCGATCAATGCCAGACCATTTCCGACGTGCCCATCAACGACACGCAACCCGGCGAGATGGTCGACATTCGGACTGACATCACCACGCCGAGGAAGCCGGGCTTGTGCTACGTGCGATTCAAGATGGTGGACGCTTCGGGAACGGTCGTCTTCCCCGGAAGCCGGCCGATCAACTTCCAGATCATCGTCGAGGAACTCTGAATCCCCGCCGCGCATGACACGGCGGGGAACCAGAGTTAGGGGGGTCAGGAGCCGATTACGATCCCCGTGTAGTAGTTCTTGAGGATTCTGGAGTAACTCCAGCCCGCATTGGCCTTATCGCGGGAGCCGTACTGCGACATCCAGTCCCCGTTGACCCAATTGCCGCACGCCGTCGTCGTGGAGCAGTATTGGGCGCGGAAGATCTTCCCATTGCGAGTCAGCCGGGTGCCCCATGTGGCGTCCACCGCGGCGTTCGTCACCGCCTTCGCGGAGCCGGGCTTGTACACCTGGCTCGACGTGTGGTCGTAGACGTCGAAGCACTGGCCGCTGGGCGTCTTGCTGGCTGAGTGCAGCGCCCAGTACCAGCCGAAGTTCTTCACGGCCATCGCCCCGGCCTTGAGGGACTCGCTCGGCCAGGTCGTCACCCACTCGTTGGGCAGGACGTTCTTGACGTAGGTCTTGAAGTCCACCCGCTCCACGCGCTTGAGGGACTCGCGGTACACGAGGATCGTCGTGGGCAGCTTGCTGTCCGTGCCGTCGGTCTTGCATTGGGTCGGCGGTAGGGAGCTACCCAGGAACTCGTGCGAGGCGTTCTGGTTCTTGAGAGTGGAGTTGAGGTTGGCCTTGGCACCTGGAGCGAAGTCCTGGTACGTGCCGGTGAGGCCGGTGTTGAAGTAGACGCGGACCTTCTTGCTGCTGCGGTTCCAGACGGAGGCGGCGGCGTTCTTGATGCACTTGCCCTTGCCCGCGCCGGGGCCCTTGAAGTCGTAGCAGCTGGGCTGCGTAGTGGAGTAGTCGGGGATCGATGTGGTGAAGTCGGAGACCGATCCCTGGTTGTTGCTGTTGAAGTAGTAGCAGAACTCGCCGGAGTCGCAGACGCCGTCGCGGCTGGCCGCCGAGGCGGGCGTCGCGGTGGCCAGCATGGTTCCGCCGAGCGCCATCGTCGCGGTGAGCCCCGAGAGCAGCCGTACAGTTCGTGAAGGCACAGGTGTCTTCCTCTTTTGTCAGCGGTCAGGGTTCGTTATCGGACGTTGTAGCCCTGGGAGTTCCAGAACGAGGTCGGGTTCGGGTTCTGCAGGTTCGGGTCGCCGACGCTCTTGGCCGCGAGCGTGACCCGTCCGGGGCGCATCTCGACGTGGGTGTGCGCGGATGCCTTGGTCGACACCCCATGCCACGACTCGGTGGCGACGACCTGGCCGCGGGTGACCTGCTGGCCCACGCGCAAGGAGGACAGCGGAGCGGAGTGCAGGTAGATCACCGTCTTGTTCACCGAGGCGATGTAGATGGCGATCGTGGAAAGTCCCGCCCTGCCGGTGGCGCCGCGTGCGACGTTGATGACCTGGCCCGTCACCAGGGAGCGAACATTCGAGCCCACGGCGCGGGCGATGTCGATGCCTTCGTGCCGGCCGGAGGTGGTGGTGTAACCGTCGAAGCCGCAGGTGATGCCGCCGCTGGCCCCGTACAGCGCGAACGACATGTTGGTGCGCGTCGATGATGACGGGCTGAACTGGTGCGAGGCGTTCTGGTTCTTGAGGGTGGCGTTCAGGTTGCCTTTGGCGCCTGCGGCGAAGTCCTGGTAGGTGCCGGTGTAGCCGGTGTTGAAGTAGACGCGGACGGGCTTGCTACTGCGGTTCCAGACGGAGGCGGCGGCGTTCTTGATGCATTTGCCCTTGCCTTCGCCGGCTCCCTTGAAGTCGTAGCAGGTGGGCTGTGCGGTGTCGTAGTCGCTGATCGATCCGGTGAAGTCGGAGACCGATCCTTGGTTGTTGCTGTTGAAGTAGTAGCAGAACTCGCCGGTGTCGCAGACGCCGTCGCGGCTCGCGGCCGAGGCGGGTGCTGCGGTGGCGAGTACGGTTCCGCCGAGCGCCATCGCGGCGGTCGTCGCGGCGAGGATCCTGGTGAGAGTTGTCATGCTGTTCTCCTTCTGTGCGTTTCGGATGGTCAGCGGAGCCTGGGTTTGGGTGGAGTCAGCGACGCTGGTACTCCTCCCAGGTGCGGATGGTCACCTTCGGGCCGTCGTCCGGGCCACGGCCGGCGAGCCCGTTCAGGCCGAGGTAGTAGTCACCGATCTGGTGCTGGGCCTGGCCGGCGAGGGCGGGGTCGCTGATGGCAGCGGCGTGGATGTGCCACGGCCAGTCGTCTTGCTGGGGGTTACGCACCCATGCCGCGAAGCCGACAAGGCGCAACGTGCGAACGACCGAGGTCCGGGTGGCGGAACTCATCCCCTCGACCGAGATGTCGACGACGCCGCCGCCGTCGTGGGTGCCGGCGGACGTGGGGTCGCCGCCGGGGTTGTACGAACCCTGATCCAGCTTGAGGTTGCGGCCGAGCAGCCGCTTCGCCTCGGCCAGCATGCTTCGAGTGCGGGTGTTGATGACGAAACCGCCGGTGGACACCCGGGCGCCCGAGTCGATGACGTTGGTGACCTTGAAGCGGCCGGTTCCGAGCTTGGTGAGCGACGTTTTGCCCGGCAGGCCGTTGGCGTCGAGACCAGTGAGGCCGAGAGACTTCTGATACTTGGCGAAGGCGGTGACCGTTGTGCTGCCGAAGTACCCGTCGACCCACTTCGCGTCGAGGAGTTGCCGGTCACGCAGCGCCTGCTCAACCAGGAGCACGCTGGCCTTGGCGCCCGGGGTCAGGGTGCTGTCGGGCCGCCGCGGGTCGATCTGGGCCGCCTTGAGGGTGGCTTCCATATTCACGCTCGGAAGGGCCCCAGCGTCGGCCGCCTGTGCCGCCGACGCCCCGTACGCTCCAATCAGCGAAGCGAACAGGACGGCCGGCATGAGGGCAGCGGCGTATGCGGGCAACTTCATCGATACTCCTGGTTCAGGGGCTGGAGGCGATTCCTGTGCGGCGGAATCCAAGGTTTCGGTTTGCTCACATGTCCGCAAGAAGATCGGTGTTGTCAGCCTGTCCGACGGGCTCCCTCGGACAGGCGTACGCGCATTTGACAGGTGATCTAGCTGCGGTGACGGGCGTTCGACGGCCGGCTTCGCGCGGGCGCCGGCCGGTCAGCTCATGGCGCCGTACAACCCAGCGAGCACAGAAGATTTGTCCTAGCCGCCAAGGCGGATGATCCCCCGCGTGGCCGCCACGGTCACGGCGGCGGTGCGGTCGTCGACGTCGAGCTTGGCGAAGATGTGCAGCAGGTGGGTCTTGACCGTGGCCTCGCTGATGCACAGATGGGCGGCAATGGCCTTGTTGCTCATCCCCTGGGCGACCGCGCCCAGGACCTCGATCTCCCGGCCGCTGAGGGCGCCGGGCGCGTCGGCGCGCGCCCACGACAACACCCGGGTCGCGATCGCCGGCGACAGGGCGCTCTCTCCTCGGGCCGCCGCCCTGATGGCGTCGAACAGCTGCTCACGACGGGTGTCCTTGAGCAGGTAGCCGATGGCTCCGGCGTCGATGGCACGGGAGATGTCGCTGTCGGTGTCATAGGTGGTCAGCACGATCACCCTGGCGCCGGGGTCGTGCTCGCGGATCCGGCTGATCGCCGTCGCGCCGTGGAGCTCGGGCATCTGCAGGTCCATCAGCGTGACATCCGGCCGCAGTTCACGCGCCAGCCGTACCGCGTCCGAGCCTGAGACCGCCTCGCCGACCACCTCCAGATCGTCCTGGGTGCCGAGCATCGCCCGGATGCCGTCACGGACCACCGGGTGGTCGTCGGCGATCAGGACCCGGATCGTGACCCGCGCGGTCATCGCGCCACCGCCGGGAGGCTGGCCACGACCGTGGTGCCCTCCCCGGACGCGCTTTCCACGAGGAGCGTGCCGCCGAGCTGCTCCATCCGCTCAAGCATGATCAGCAGGCCGTGGCCGGCGGCGGCCCGCTCGGGATCGAAGCCGTCGCCGTCGTCGTGGACATCCAGCACGACCAGGTCCTCCATGTACGACAGGGTCATGGTGACCTGCTCGGCATGGGCGTGGCGGCGGGCGTTGGCGACCGCCTCCTGCGCCACTCGCAGCAGTTCGGCCTGGATGTGCGCGTCCAGGGGCCGCAGTGCCCCGGTGATCACGGTGTGCGCGTCGATGCCGGTCTCGTCGGACAGCCGGCTCGACAACCGCCGCAGCGCCTCCGGCAGGCCGCCGTCGTCGAGCTCGCCGGGCCGCAGCGCCCACACCACGCGGCGGCTCTCCGCGAGGTTCTCCCTGGCCGCCCGTAACGCCTGGGTCAGGTGCCGGTCGTCCGGCAACCGCTCCTGCGCCGCCTCCAACAGCATCACCACGCTGGCGAACCCCTGGGTCAAGCTGTCATGGATGTCGCGAGCCAGCCGCTGCCGCTCGGCGGCCACGCCCGCCTGCCGTTCGGCCGCCGCCCGCGCCTCCTGGGCGGCCTGCAACTGGTCGATCAGCTCCTTGCGCTCGGCGCTCTGCCGGGCCACCGAATAGAAGTACCCGACCGAGGCGGCCGCGCTGATCGCGATCAGCGCGGTGATGGCGATCTCGGTCCAGGTGATCGACCCGCCCTCATGGTAGCTGTGCCACAACCAGGCCCCGGCGCACGACAGCACCGCGACCAGCCCGACGCGCAGGGCGTCCATGCAGTACGGCACGAGCACGCTCAGGCAGACCACCAGGAAAGACGAGTCGATCGCTAACAGCCCCAGCCAGAGCAACCCACCGCCGACCACGTACGGCAGGGGCACCTCACCCGCGGGAGGCGTGCGCAGCACGAACCACACCGCATACCAGGCGGCCAGCCCGGCCACGAGCGCCACCGGCAGGACCTGACCCACCTCCATCAGCGGCCCGGCCGAGGTCAGCACCAGCCACGAGGCGAAGAAAGCGTGCTGCCACCGGTGCCGTGACCGCTCCCAGGACTCCACAGCACCGACGATAATCAGCCACCCGCCGGTCTGGCATCAACCAGTCGACTGACCCGGCGATCGGTGTCCCGCTCGATGTGCGCGCAGCCGCACCGGAGCCAGACTCGACGGCGTGACAGCAATCCCCAGCCCGTCCCAAGCCGTCTGGTACCTCGGCCCGCTGCCCATCCGCGCCTACTCCCTGCTCATGGTGCTCGCCATCGCCGTCGGCATCTGGGTCACCCAGCGCCGCTGGACCGCCCGCGGCGGCGAGCGTGGCACGATCGGGGACATCGCCGCCTGGGCCGTGCCGTTCGGCATGATCGGTGCGCGGATCTACCACGTGGCCACCGACTGGCAGCAGTACTTCGGCCCCGGCAAGGACCCCCTGCGCGCCTTCGCGATCTGGCAGGGCGGGATCAGCATCTGGGGCGCCGTCGCCGGCGGCGCGCTGGGCGCGTGGCTGGCCTGCCGCCGGCGCGGCATCCCGCTGCGCGACTTCGCCGACGCCGTCGCGCCCGGGATCGCCCTCGGGCAGGCGATCGCCCGCTGGGGCAATTGGTTCAACCAGGAGTTGTACGGCAGGCCGACCACCCTGCCCTGGGCACTGGAGATCGACCCCGCCCACCGACCGCCGGGCATGGAATCCACGGCCACCTACCACCCGACCTTCCTCTACGAGTCGCTGTGGGACCTGGGTGTGGCCGGCCTCGTCCTCTGGGCCGAGCGGCGCTTCCGGCTGAACCGTGGCCGGCTGTTCGCCCTGTACGCCGCGGCTTACACCGCCGGCCGCGCCTGGATCGAGTGGCTGCGCATAGATCCCGCCCCTCTCATCCTCGGGCTGCGCTTCAACGTCTGGACCGCCCTGCTGGTCTTCGGGTCGGCGATCGCCTACCTGACCGCCACCCGCCAGACGCCGACCACTGACCCCCGGCCCGCGGTACGAGGCTGAACGAGCTCTCGGCGCCCAGGGCCCAACGTGTCGGTCGCACGTGGTGTTCGGCGGGCGACACGCTCAGCCTCGGGTGTGGCCGTCGGGGCTGGGGACTCCGGGTCGGGTGAGGCGTTCGGGGTCGACGATCCTGTCGTAGGTGTCCTCCGAGACCCCGCATTGGAGTGCGGCGTCCTTGAGCGCCAGACCCTTGTCCAGGGCATGGTGGGCGATGTGGGCGGCTTGGTCGTAGCCGATGACGGGGCTGAGCGCGGTCACCATCATGATCGAGTGGTCAATGTTGTGGTGCAGTCTGTCGGTGTTGAGCTTGGCCCCTTCAACGAGGTACTTGCGGAAGTGGTCCATCACGTCGGCCAGGATCCGCGCCGAGTGCAGGACGTTGTTGATGATGACCGGGCGGAAGGCGTTCAGCTCGAAGTTGCCCTCGGCGCCGGCCATCGAGACGGCGGTGTCATTGCCCATCACCTGGATGGCGACCATCAATGTGGCCTCGGCCTGGGTCGGGTTGACCTTGCCCGGCATGATCGACGAACCGGGCTCGTTGGACGGCAGGATCAACTCGTGCAGCCCGGTACGCGGCCCGGAGCCGAGCCAGCGCAGGTCGTTGGCGAACTTGAACAGCGGCACGGCCAGCGCGCGCAGCGCCGCCGACGCTCGCACGAGGTGGTCGCAGGAGGCCTGGGCGGCGAACTTGTTGGGCGCGCTGATGAAGGGCCGCCCGGTGAGCTCGGCGATCTGCTGGGCCATCTCCTCGCCGAACCTCGGCGGTGCGTTCAGCCCGGTGCCGACCGCGGTGCCGCCGATGGCCAGCTGGTACAGCCCGGTACGAGTACGCGCAAGATACTCGATGGCGTCGCTGAGTTGAGCGGCGTAGCCGGACCACTCCTGACCGACGGTCAGCGGGGTCGCGTCCTCCAGGTGGGTACGCCCGATCTTGACCTCGTGCGCCCACTCCCGGCTCTTGGCCTCGGCGGCCTTGCGCAGCCTGGCCGCGGCGGGCAGCACATGATCATCGATCGCCTCGACAGCGGCCATATGCATGGCGGTGACGAACGTGTCGTTGGACGACTGGCCCATGTTCACGTGGTCGTTCGGGTGGATGGGGTCCTTGCTGCCCAGCCGCCCGCCGAGGAGCTGGATCGCCCGGTTGGAGATCACCTCGTTGACGTTCATGTTGGACTGGGTGCCCGAGCCGGTTTGCCACACGTACAGGGGGAACTCGCTGTCCAGCTCGCCACGGATGACCTCGTCGGCGACCCGGCTGATCACGTCAGCCTGCCACTGGGGCAGCCGGCCGGCGCGGGCGTTGACGATCGCGGCGGCCTTCTTGATGTAGCCGTAGGCGTGGTAGACGGCCTTGGGCATGCGGTCGTCGCCGATGTCGAAGTGGATCAACGACCGCTGGGTCTGGGCGCCCCAGTAGTGCTCGGCCGGCACCTCCACCTCGCCAAGGGAGTCGCTCTCCGTCCGCGTGCCAGTGGCTTTCAGCCCGATCGGCACATCGCGGACCTGCGGCGCGCTCATTGCCCGTTCCCGTGAATCGGGCGGTACGTGGGCTGCCACATGGCATCTTGCACCTGCTGGACGGTGTCGCGCAGGGTGGTGCCGGCCAGGTGCTCCTCAGCGGCCTGGTTGGCCACGGCGACCGCCACGGTGGCGGAGACCTCTCGCAGGTTGTCCACCTGGGGCAGCAGGGACGCACCCGGCGCCGAGACGTCGACCATGTCGCCGACGGCGTCAGCCGCCGCCTGGAACATGCCGGGGCTGACCCGGCGGGCCCGCGCGACCACCACGCCCAGCCCCAGTCCGGGGTAGAGCAGGGCGTTGTTGGCCTGGGCGATGGCGTAGGTGACGCCGTTGTACGTGATCGGCTCGATCGGGAGGCCAGTGGCGATCAAGGCCCGGCCGTCGCTCCAGCGGATCAGGTCGGCGGGCATCGCCTCGATCCGCTCGGTCGGGTTGGAGATCGGGAAGATGATCGGACGGTCCACACCCGCCGCCATCGTGCGCACGATCTTCTCGGTGAACGCGCCGTGGACGGTGGAGGTGCCCAGCAGCATGGTCGGCTTGACCCGCTCGACGACCTCGGCCAGCGAGATGCCGTGCTCGTTCCGCGCCCAGTCGGCGACCTCGTCCCGCGGGCGGGCATACGGCTGCTGGAAGTCACGCAGGTCGCTCATGTCGTCGATGAGCAGGCCCTGCTTGTCGATCGGCCAGATCCGCCGGGTGGCGGTGCTGTGGTCCAGGCCGTCGCGGATCATCGCGTCGCGCAGTTGGTCGGCGATGCCGATGCCGGCGGTACCCGCGCCGAAGATGACGATCCGCTGTTCACGCATCGGCATGGCGGACACTTTGACGGCGCTGAGCATGGCGGCCAGTACGATCGCGCCGGTGCCCTGCATGTCGTCGTTGAAGGTGCAGATCCGGCCGGTGTACTTCTCCAGGATCCGCCGGGCGTTGGACGGCCCGAAGTCCTCCCAGTGCAGCAGGGCACCGGGGAACATCCGGGTGGCCGTGGTGACATAGGCGTCGATGAAGTCGTCGTAACGCTGACCCCGTACCCGCGCGTGTCGGTTGCCGACATAGGCCGGGTCGTTCAGCAGCGCCTCGTTGTCGGTGCCCACGTCCAGGGCGATCGGAATGACCCGGCCGGGGTCGATCCCCGCGGCGGCCGTGTAAACGGCCAGCTTGCCGGCCGCGATGCCGGCGCCACCGCCCACCCCCCAATCGCCGATGCCCAGGATCTCCTCGGCGTCGGAGGCCACGATCAGATCGACGTCGTCCGGGCCCAGCCCGATGTTCTTGAACGCCCGTTCGATCCCGCCGGCGTCGTCGATGGACAGGTACACGCCCCGGGGACGGCGGTACTCATGGCTGTAGGTCTTGATCGCCTCGCCGACGGTCGGGTCGTACACGATGGGCAGCATCTCGCGCAGATGATCACTCAGCAGCCGGTAGTACAGCACCTCGTTGCGGTCCCGCAGCGCCTCCAGGTAGACGTTCTTCAGCAGGTCGCTCGGCTGCGCCCGGTACTGCGCGTACATTCGCCGCACCTGCTCGTCCAGCGACTCCACCACCGGCGGCAGCAGACCGTCCAGCCCCAGCTCGGCCCGATCCTGCGGCGAGAACGCCGTGCCCTTGTTCAGCAGCGGCTCCTGCAGCACCGCCTGGCCCCGCAGGGACGTCACGTAACTCCCGTCCGGCTGCTCGGCGAACATGAAGCTCACCAGATCCGGCTTCCTCTTCCCCGGTGACATCATCGTCACCCCCCTTTCGGGCACACCGCCCAGGCACCCGGCGCCCGGTCACGGCGAAACAGCCCCTCGCAGAGGCTGCCCCGGCCCGGGAACCGGACACTGAGCCGCACCTCCCAACTGCCTCAAATCCCGACAAAGGCAATGAAGGGGCACCTGGCTGGTAGGGCTAGCCGTACCCCGTGTGGTCGTGGATCGCGCCCTGACCAGGGGGACAGCCTGATCGTTCGGCGGGCCGTGCTTGAACAGACTGATCGTCGTTCGGCACGAGCCCGGTAGCTCGCAGGTCGTCGATCTGATCGAGCCGGGGCGTTCCTCGGGGGAGCACCACATGACTGAAAAACGTGCGGCGCTGGCGCTGCTGGTGACCACCGCCCTGACCGGCGCGGTCATGGCCGGCGGGTCGTCGGCCGCATCGGCTTCGGCCACGCAGACCACACAGGCCACGGTGCGGCACACCGAGGCGGAGGTGACATCGACGGCTCACCTGACCAAGCTGGCTCAGCGGGCCGTGGATGCCGGCGCCCCCGGGGTGATCGTGCGGGTCGACGGCGGCCACGGGCCGGCGACCGAGATCGTCCGGCAGGCGCCGTGGACCAGAAGCGGACACGTGCTTCACCAGGCAGTGGACCCCCGAGGAGCTGATCGCCGCGGCGGCCGGGCACGACCCGATGTTCGCGCCCGGTAGGCAGTACTCCTACAGCAACACCAACGTCGCGCTCGGCCTCATCGCCGAGAAGGTCACGGAGCAGAGCCTCGGCGACCTGATCCAGGAGCGGATCGCCAAGCCGCTGAACCTGAAGAACACCTACCTGCCCACCGGCATCGGCCGGCCGGACAACCGCGGGCTCGCCCACGGCTACGAGCCCGACGCCGCCCACATCGCGCCCCTGTTGCCTCCCGGCACGCCCGCCGGGACGAAGTTCGCCGGTCCCGGCCGCGCCGGCAAGCTGCTGCCTCCCGCCCAGCTGAAGCAGATGCGCACCACCGTCGCCGAGGAGCCCGGCAACCCGAACCGATACGGGCTGGGCCTGGAGAAGGTCGTCACACCGTGCGGCGCCGTATGGGGCCACGTCGCCCACGACCCACTGACAGACCGACACAGATCTTGGCCGGTCAGGTGCGACTCATTCGCCGTTCGCGAGGATGACCGCATCATGCTGGCGGCCGTGTCTGGCTTTCCGCAGAGCCAAGAGGAGAGTGAGCTGCTCGACGCCCTGCGCTAGTGCACCCCAGGCCGGCCTGGCGGACGTCTGCGGGACGTTCGACGTCATCGTCTGACGGCGGCGGCAAGCAATTCGGCGACATGGTGGGCTGTCCGGTCGGTCAGCTGGTCGATCTGGGTTCGGCAGCTGAACCCGTCGGCGAGCACGACCGTTTCGGCCGAGGCACCTCGAATCCGGGGGAGCAACACCTGTTGGGCCGCGGCCACCGACACCTCGTAGTGCCCGCGTTCAAAACCGAAGTTGCCCGCCAGGCCGCAGCAGCCGGATGCCAGTTCGGTGTTGTCCACACCGGCTCGGCGCAGGAGCTCGCTGCTGGCCGCACTCCCCGAGTCGGCGTGCTGGTGGCAATGGGTCTGGCTCAGTGAAAGCGTGTCCAGTCGCGATGGTTCGTAGTCGCTGTCGACCAGAGCCTCGGCGAAAGTGGTGACACGATCTGCGGTTCGTCGTGCGGCGGCCGTGTCCAGCAAGTTGGGCAGATCCGACCGGAGCGCCACGGTGCAGCTCGGTTCGAGACCGACAATGGGCATGTCCGGGTGGCGTTCCACAGCGGCGACGGTTCGAGCCGCGACGCGGCGGGCCTGGCCGAGCTGGCCGGTGGTCAGCCAGGTCAACCCGCAGCACTGGGTTCCCTGCGGCACGCGAACCTGGAACCCGGCGGATTCGAGCACCTCGACTCCCGCACGCAGCACCTGAGGACTGAAGTGATTGTTGAACGAGTCCACCCACAGCAGCACCGGCCGCCCTGACGGCCCTTGCGGACGGCTGCGGAACCAGCGCAGAAAAGTCTGGTCGGCGAACGAAGGAATGGGGCGTTGCCGGGCGATGCCCCCCAGCCGTTTCAGCGCGGGCGCCAACGCCGAGTGGGTCACGGCGTTGGCCAGCCGAGGTGCCCGCCCCGCCAGCCGTGACAACAGAGGAAGCCAACCCATCGAGTAGTGCGACATCGGGCGTAGCCGGTGCCGATAGTGGTGATACAGGAACTCGGACTTGTAGCTCGCCACGTCCACACCGACCGGACAGTCGGAGCTGCATCCCTTGCAGGACAGGCACAGATCCAGTGCGTCCCGGACTTCGCGGGAACGCCAGCCGTCGGTGATCACCTCGCCCTGCGTCATCTCGTACAGCAGCCGGGCGCGCCCACGGGTGGAGTCACGTTCGTCGCGGGTCACCCGATAGCTGGGGCACATCACCGATCCGGTCGCGGCTGTTGTCCGGCATTTGCCGACGCCGACACAGCGGCGGGTCGCCTTGGCGAAGTCCCCACCGTCCTCGGAAAAGCCGAGCACCGTCGCCAGCTGCAACGGGACACGATGCGGCGAGACGCGCAAGTCCTGATCGGAGCGTCGCGGATGGACGACGATCCCCGGGTTGAGCCGGCCCTCGGGATCCCAGATCTGCTTGAAGCGCGCCATCAGGCCGATGGCTTGTGGGCTGTAGACCCGATCGAGAAACTCTGAGCGCGCCTGGCCGTCGCCGTGTTCGCCGGACGGCGAGCCGCCGTGCGCCGCGACGAGCCGAGCGGCCTCGGCGAGGAACGCCCGGAACCGGGTCGTTCCCGCCTCGGTGCTGAAGTCGAAGTCGATCCGGACGTGCAGACAGCCTTCGCCGAAATGCCCGTAGACGGCGCCGCGAAGCGCGTACCGGTCCAACAGGGCCACGAAATCGCGCAGGTAGGCGCCGAGATTGTCCGGTGGGACGGCCGCGTCCTCCCAGCCGGGCCATGCCTCCGATCCGTCGGGCAGCCGCGTCGCAAGGCCGGCTCCGTCCTCCCGGATGCTCCACAACGCACGTTGGTCGTCGGGGTCGACGGCCACATGCGTGCCGAGGAAGCCTCCCGTGTTCTCCGCCGCGGCCGCCAGCTCCGCCGGATCGTCCGTATCGATCTCGGCGAACAACCACGCGTCGCCTTCAGGAAGCCGGTCGAGTGCGGCGGGCCGGTCGACCATCCGGGTCAGGCTGCGGTCCAGGCCTTCCAGCGTCATCGGTGCGCACCTGATCAACGCCGGTACGGCGTCCGCCGCGGCGAACGAGTCCGCGTATCCGAGCACTACCAGGGTGCGCGTCGCCGGCCGTGCCACCAGCCGGAGGGTCGCCGAGAGCACCACCACGCACGTGCCCTCGGTGCCGACCAGCGCACGGGCAAGGTCGAACCGGTTCTCCGGCAGCAGATGCTCAAGGGAGTAACCCGATACCTGTCGCGGAAACCGGCCGAATTCGGTTCGCAGAGTGCTGAGGTCGCCCAGCACGAGGTCCCGGGCGGCCGCCAGGATGCGCCCGCGTTCGCCGCCTTCGGCGATCGCGTGATCGAGCTCCGCGCGGGTCAGCGGGCCGACGGTGAGTATCGCCCCGTCATAGGTGAGCACTTCGAGTTCGAGAACGTTGTCGCTGGTCTTTCCCCAGGCCAAGGAGTGCGAGCCGCAGGCATTGTTGCCGATCATCCCGCCGATCGTGCACCGGCCGTGGGTGGAGGGATCCGGCCCGAATACCAAGCCGTGCCCCGCGACCGCGGACTGCAGGTCGTCCAGCACAATGCCCGGTTCGACGCGGGCGGTCCGCGCGTCCGGGTCGATGGACAGGATCCGCGAGTAATGCCGGGAGAAATCCAGCACCACACCCTCGCCGACGGCCTGGCCTGAGGTGCTGGTTCCGCCGCCGCGAGAGGTGATCGACGCGCCATGACGACGGCACGCGGCCACCGCGGCGATCACATCATCGCGGTCGAGCGGAAAGACGACCGCCACGGGGATCCGGCGGTAGTTCGAGGCGTCCGCCGAGTACAGGGCGCGGGCGCCCGCGTCGGCGGCCACCTCGCCCCGGACAGCGGCACGCAGATCGGCTATCAGTTCAGTACTCATACCGGTGGCTGTCCAAGCTCTTTGCGGGCATGTTGAAGCGACTGTCGCTGTTGCGCCTCGTACAGTTCGAACGGATCCAGGACCTGCCTGCCGATCATCTCCGACAGCCGGCCTTCGTCGTAGGCAGTGGCGGCCTGAGTCGAGTCCCGAGTGCCCTCGTCGGTGAGGTTGGACTGGAAGATCCCGGCTGCGGAGCGGGGCAGGAAGTCCTCGTACACGATCGGAGTCGCGCTGATCGTGCCGTCGTCGAGAACGGCTTGATACGTGAAGTAGGCCAGCCCCTGGTCAGCGAGCCCGCGCTCGTCCGCAGGCAGGTGCGCGCGCCACACGCCCTCCGCGACGTCCTGCCGGGACCTGCCGGACTCGGCCACGAGCCGGTCGGTCTCAGCCACCATGCGGTCGTAGAGCGCCCTGCCTTCGCGCGTCAAAGCGATGCCACGGGCCTCGACCTCCCCGAAACGAACGCGAAGCGTGCCGTCGGTGTCCGAGCCGTCGGCCGCGCGGAACCTCCGGGGTTCGGCCAGCGCCCGGAACGACGTCTGTCGCAACAGGACATCCGGCCCGGCCCACCGTGGCGGCCCCTGGATCTGGTCGATCATGATGATCCCGCGTTCGCTCATCCGCCGGTACAGCTCGTCGATGTCCAGCACCCGTGGCGTCAGGTGGTTGACGTGCGTGCTGCGTACGCCGCCGATGTCGGCGGCCACGGCGGAAATGCGCTCCAGTTCGGTGTACCACGCCTGGTCAATGGGCTCCGGGGAGAGCTGGAACGCTTCGACGGCCAAGTGGAGGAACCGCTCGGCCGTGGGATCATCGAGTTCGCCGTACCGCTCGGCCCGTGCCGCCAGCTCCAGCAGCTCGGGAGCGAACAGCTCCCGGCGCTCCAGGAAGGCTTCCAGCCGGGCCCGCAGGTCCGCGTCGAAGAAGCGGCGGTCGGCAGTGGTGAGCATCGAGGTGAAGACCCGGAACGGGTTACGCGCCAGCTCATCGGCCGCGATCGGGCGGAAAGCGGTGGACACCACCGGCACCGAGCTGGCGGCGGCGTCCCGCAGGTCGTAGAAGCCGACCGGATGCATGCCCAGCGCCGCGAAGATCTGCGCTGCCTGACGCATCTCCCGCGGACTGCCCACCCGGATCGCACCGTGTCGCTCAGCGGTCACCCGGCTGATGTCGCCCAAGCGCGTGGCGTCCGCGTCACGCCGCAGCACCTCGTGGTTGATCTCGCCGGCCACGTCGAGCAGCGTCGTGTACGCCGGGACCTCGGCGCCGTACATATCGGACAGACGAGTGGCGAACGCGGCCCGCAGCTGGGAAGTCTGAAGCATCGGGTTTCCTTTCAGTGCCACCGGACGGCGGACCGTGGCGGGGGAGTCTGCTCACTGCGGCCGGACACCAGGGCCTCGCCGTCGACGAACACCGCCGCGATACCGGGAAGGTCGCCCATCGCGAACGACTCCAGCGCGTCGCCGGCGTCGGAGCCGGTGATCGGACCGAGTACGACCAGGTCGGCGGGCCGGCCGGGCGCCAGTACACCGGTGTCCAGCCGGTGGGCCGCGGCGGTCACGCCGGTGGCCGCGGCGACCGCGTCGGCGGGATCGACTCCGCAGACCGACGCCAGGAAACAGATGTTGCGGAGCATGCCTCGCGGGATCACGCCGGTCCCACCGGGCGTGTCGGTCCCCAGCGTGAGCCGGTCCAGCGCGCCTGCGGCACGGAGTTCGTCGACCACGACCTGGGTGGCGCGGTAGTTCATCGAACTGCACACCTCCAGCGCCGAGGTGGTCGTGCGGACCACCGCACGGATGTCGTCGTCGCGCATCGGGATCGGCCCGCCGGAGATGTGCGCGACGATGTCAGGGCCGACCGCCGCGACGATCTCGTGGCCGGCCACCCGGCTCGACCCGGAGCGTGAAACGCCGCCGGAGTGCATCTTGACGGTCATCCCGCGCTCGTGCGCCCAGGCGACGTACTGGACCGCTTCACCGTCGTCCAGCCGGTTCCAGTCGTAGAAGATGAACTTCAACTGGTCGACGCCCTCGGCGGCCAGCCGGTCGAAGTGCTGCTCGGTCATACCCGGTATGAGCAGCGCCGTGCCCGCTCCGACCTTGACCCCGGACGGGCGCATCCGGCCGGTGGTGTGCTTGGACACGATCGCGATGCTGACCACCAGCTCTGGGGTGAGCTGGTCGAACGCCAGCCCGGGGATGTGCAGCTCGCCCGCGGACACCATCGACGTGGTGCCACCATGGAGGTAGTTGTGGATCCAGCCGATCGCGTCCTGGGCGGGAGTCCACTCGCCGAAGGTCGGGTGCACGTGCCCATCGACGAGCCCGGGGATCACCGTGAGACCGCCCGCGTCGAGGACACGGTCAGCCCGGTGATCGCCGCCGATGGCGGCGATCACGCCGTCTTCGATGAGCACGGAGGTCTCCCGCGTCACCGGTGCGCCGGGCAGTCCGCCGGCCAGTGTGCCGATATTGTCGATCATGATCGTGGTCATGTATGGCTCCGCGAGATGAGAGGATGGTTCGTATAAACTATTAACGTGAGCAACGAGGGTGGAGCCGGCGTGGTTCGTGCCAACGGGGAGGCGTACGTCCGGCCGACCACTGCCCACCAGGCAGTTCTGGCCGAGCTGCGTAAGATGGTGATCAACGGTGAGCTGGCGCCCGGCACCGCGATCCGCCAGGACGAGATCGCCGAACGGTTCAACATGAGCCGAGTGCCGGTGCGTGAGGCGCTGAAGATGCTCGAGGGCGAAGGGCACGTCACCTATCTGCCGCACCACGGGTTCCGTGTCACGCGGCTGACCATCGCCGAGCTCATCGAGATCTACGACATGCGCGAATGGCTGGAGACAGGGCTGGTCCGCGCCAGCATCCCGCGGCTGGGCCGCGCCGAGCTCGCCGCGATGGAGGACGCGATGGCCAAGATCGCCAAGGCCGCCGCCGAGTCCGACATGACCACGGTCAACGAGCAGAACCGGCGGTTTCACTTCCAGCTGTTCGAGCCGAGCGGGCTGCACCGCGCCGTGCGCACCGTGAGCCAGCTCTGGGACAGCACCGACCCGTACCGGCAGCTCTACTTCGGCGACAGGTTCAACGCCGAGACGGTCAACGACGATCATCAGGCGATCCTCGAAGCCGCGTTCGCCCACGACGTCAGCCAGACCGTGCGCCTGCTGAACCTGCACCGCGGCGATTCGGTGGCGCACCTGCGCAGCCTGCTGGGGGACGGCAAGTGATCGTCATGGTCGCTCATGTGACGGCCTAGTTCCGCGCCGCGTGCGGGCGGATGGTCTGCTGGTCCAACGCTCGCCGGCAGGCGAACCCGAGCAGGAAGGCGCCCAACGCGGCGCCGGCTACCGGCGCCAGCACTTTGAACAGATTGCTCGCCGGTCGGTCGTGCCCGGCGCTGAACTGTTGCGGGGCTGGTGATCGGGCGCCGGTCATCGCGCCGGCGAACTGCTGTTCCAGCCGGGCCGCGAACTGCCGCACGATCCGGCCGCTGACCTTCTCGATCATGCCCGCGCCGTACTGGGCGACCTTGCCGGTGAGATCGACGTCGGTGCGGACGTCCACAGTGGTGCGTTCTCCGGCGGCGGCGGCGAGTGTCACCGTGACCACGGCGGTCAGCCCGCCTTGGCCCCGATGATCCCTGGCTGATGCCCGTATCGCCAGTGTGTGCGTGCCGGGGTCGACGCTGGTGACCTCGGCCGTGCCGGCGAACCGCAGGTTCACCGGTCCGACCCGGACGCTGACGTGGCCGCGGTAGGCGTCGCCTTCGTGGCTGTCGAGTGCGGCGCCGGGGACGCAGGACACCAACCGCTCGATGTCGGTCATCACCGGCCAGGCCGCGGCCAGAGGCGCTGGGACATCGAACGTATTGACCAGCCGCACGCTGCACTCCCTCCGCAAGCCTCGCCTCAGCGAGGAGCCTCTGCTACTTTTTTTATAAAGAATACACTTGGAGGCAGCGTGAGCAACATCAGCAAGGGTGTGGGCCTTTTCCCGACCGAACCGGTCGGCGCGATCCGGGAGTATGTCCAGCTCGCAGAGGGTCTCGGCTACGACAACGTGTGGTTCGGAGACTCACAGAACATCTGGCGGGAGTCCGGTATCACGATGGGCGCCGCGGCGGTGGGTACCGAGCGGATCGTATTCGGTACGGGCGTCACGAACGCCGTGACCAGGCACCGATCGCTGCTGGCATCCCAGTGGGCGACCCTGGCGGAATTCACCGGCGGCCGGGTCGCGCTGGGCATCGGCACCGGCGACTCGTCGTTGCGGACCATGGGCCTCAAGCCCCTCAAGCTGGCCGAACTCGAGCACGCGATCGAAGAGCTGCGCACCCTTTTCCGGGGCGAGAGCGTCAAGGAAGCCTCCAGCGGCGCGGACTTCCACCTGAACTACCTGACCGAGCCGACCCCGATCCCGATCTACATCGCCGCGTCCGCGCCGAAGATCCTCGAGATGTCCGGGCGCGTGGCCGACGGCGTGATCGTGCTGGTGGGCACCGCCCCGCAGTTCATCGAAGGCGCGCTGAAGCAGATCGAAAAGGGCGCGAAGGCGAGCGGTCGCACCCTGGCCGACCTGCGGATCGTCCTGTGGACACCGACCGCTATCCAAGAAGACCCGAAGGAAGCGCGTGACCTGGTGCGGGCGCATGTGTCGCGCGTGGTGATCCGGCCGCTGCCCGCGGAGATCGACCCGGAGTTGCAGGACGCGGTCGACCGCATCCGGCAGAGCTACGACTACTACCACCACATGGACACGGAGGCCGACCACGCCGACCTGGTCCCGGACACCCTGGTGGACCTGTTCGCGCTGGCCGGCACGCCCGCCGAGTGCCGCGAGCGGGTCAAGCAGATCCACGCCATGGGCGTGGACCAGATCTCGATCGTGCCGTTCGTCCGGCCAGGCCAGAGCAAGACCGAGACGATCACCCAGTTCGCTGAGATCTGTGCGTCGCTGGGATGAAACCCCAGGACAGCGGTATGTTCCCAGCGCCGGGCAGCTCGGCTCCCGGCGCCCCGCCGGCACTGCGCTCAGCCCGTTCGACGCCGGTGGCTCCGGGCCGGACACCGCCCCCGGCGCCTCCGCGGCCCTTGGTGGCCGACCACACTTCCGCTGAGGCGGCGGGCTGGGAGCGGGTGCTCGTCAGCCCTGGCCTTCTGACGGGGGTCGTCTGCGCTGCCGCCGCACTTGGCGTGATTCTCGCAGGCAGGAAACGTCCCGTTACATGCTCGTTACATGCAGTATGTCGCATTCAGAAGTAGGAACGTCTACTTTATTAAATCTACCCCCGCCTAGGAGGTCCTCATGCGCCACCGCCGATTTGTTCCTCTAGCAGCCGGACTGGCCGCTGCCGCGTTGCTGCTCGTCGGCTGCGGGAGTAGCGACTCCGGAACGAGCGGCACCACCACCAAGTTGAGCATTTCCGCGACCGGCACCGACAGCCTGCCGTTCATGGCGATTCTCCAGGTGGGCATCGACAAGGGCTGGTTCAAGGAAGCCGGCCTGGACGTCGACCTCTACAACGGCGGTGGCGGCGGCAACACGGTGCGCGTGGTGACCACCGGCGACGCGGACATGGCCATCGCGGGCAACACCTCGGTGCTGCTGGCCGCCCGGCAGGCCGGGTCGAACCTGAAGATCGTCGCGCCGTGGTTCCAGGTCAACGACTTCTACTGGATCGCGCCGTCGGGCCGCAAGGTCACCGGCGCGAAACTCGGGTTCTCCTCGGCCGGTTCGTCCACCGAGTTGCTGGTCAAGGGCTTGGAGAAGAAGCTCGGCACGACGTCGCAGGCTGTGGGCACCATGGGTGACAACTGGACGGCGGCCAAGGCCGGCCAGGTCACCGCGGGCTGGGCGATGCACCCGTTCGTCACCGACAAGCAGGTCAAGGAAGGCGCCCAGGTCCTGGTCACCGCCCGCGACCAGCTGGGTGACACGCCCGCCGACCTGGTGGCGGTGAACACCGACTACGCGGCGGACAACCCGGACAACATCAAGGCCTTCTTCACGGTGGCCGAACGCCTCAACAAGTGGGTCGTGGACAACACCGACGAGGCGGCCAAGGCGCTGGCCCCGCTGGTGAAGGTGTCGCCGGAGGTCATGGCGAAGGCCCTGAAGGACACGCCGGAGCTGGCCAAGGCCTATTCGCTGAAAGTCGACGCCCAGGCGCTGGACAACCTGTCCAAGCTGATGGTCGCCGCCGGTCAGCTCACCGAACCGGTCGACTGGGCCAAGACGCTGGACCAGCAGTACCTGCCGGAGAACGTCCGCGCCACCCTCTGACGAGACGACAAGGGGTCCCATGGAAGGCATCCACCTCAATGACGTGCACGTCCAGTTCGACCATCCCAGTGGGATCACCATCGCGGTCGACGGCGTCACCCAGCAGGTGCCGCCCCGCAGCTTCGTGTCCATCGTCGGTCCCAGCGGCTGCGGGAAGTCCACCCTGCTCGCGGTGATCGCCGGCCTGCAGCCGGCCACCTCCGGCAGCGTGGACATCAACGGGCGGCGCGTTACCGGGCCGGACCGTGACATCGGCGTGGTGTTCCAAGAGGACTCCACGCTGCCGTGGCGAAACGTCCGCGAGAACGTCGAGTTCGCCATGCAGATGGCGGGCGTGTCCAAGGGTGAGCGGGCGGCCAAGGCCGCCGCGGCCATCGAACTCGTGGGACTGAAAGGGTTCGAGAACTCCTACCCGGCGACGTTGTCCGGCGGCATGCGCCAGCGCGTGGCGCTCGCCCGCACCCTCGCGCTGCAGCCCGGGGTGGTGCTGATGGACGAGCCGTTCGCCGCGCTGGACCAGCAGACCCGGATCTTCCTGGGTGCCGAGGTGCGCCGGATCTGGGAGCAGACACATCAGACGGTCCTGTTCGTCACCCACGACATCTCCGAGGCGATCCTGCTCAGCCAGCAGATCTGGGTGATGTCCTATCGGCCGGGCCACGTCATCGACGTGATCGACATCGACCTGCCGGACGAGCGCGACGCCTCGATCGTGTCCTCCCCGCGGTTCAACGAACTGCACAACCGGGTCTGGACCTCGCTGCAGAAGGAATCCATGCGCGGGTTCCAGGACGTGGAGACGGCGTGATGGCGGTGGGGATCGAGCCAAGTCAGCAGGCGCCCCCCAAGCGCCTGCCTCCACCGCGGGGTGCCCGGTGGCGGGCCGCCCAGCGTGTTCCCCAAGGCGTTCGCAGCGCGGCGGCGAGTGCGGTGCTGCTCGCCGTGCTGTTCGTCCTTGTCCAAATCGGTGTCGCGAGCGGCGCGCTGAGGCAGACCGGTCTGCCGTTGCCCACCGAGGTGGTCGGCAGCACCCTGGGGTTGCTGGGCACCGGCGGGTTCTGGAGCGACTTCGGCCGGACCTGCCTGGAGATCGGGGCGTCCATTGTGGCCGGCTGCGCACTCGGCCTCGGCGCGGGCATCGTGTTCTGGAAACTTCCGCTGCTGGGCCGGGTGTTCGAGCCGTATCTGGTGTCGTTCTACGCCGTGCCGCTGGTGTTGTTCTACCCGATGATGATCGTTCTGGTCGGCATCAACGCCGGGTCGATCATCATCCTGTCGTCGATCATGGCGGCCATTCCGCTGGCGCTCAACACCCGTACCGGCCTGCAGGGCATCCGGCCGGTACACCTCAAACTGGCCAGGACGCTGCAGTGCAACGCCAGGCAGACGCTGTTCGGCATCGCCATCCCGGCGGCGGCGCCGATGATCGTGGCGGGGCTGCGACTGGCTGTCGTATACGCCTTGATCGGGTCGATCGCGATGGAGTTCACCACCGCGCAGAACGGCCTGGGCTACCGCATCCGTTACCTGTACGAGACCTTCGACAACAAGACCATGTTCGCCTACATCTTCGTGGTGTTGATCCTTTCGGTCCTGCTGACCGTCCTGATGGCGATGGCCGAGCGAGTGCTGCTGAGGGGGCGTCGATGACCACGCTCACCAAGCTTCGTCAGTCGCAGTTCGTCGGCGCGGTGGTTCTGGCCTTGCTGGCGTCGGCGATCTGGCAGATCTCCTCGGGCCTCAGCTTCGTCATCCCGTCACCCGCGGCCACGGCGGAGGCGTTCGTGCAGAACTTCGCCGACCCGAGGTACCTGCGTGACGTGGGGGAGACGGCGCAGGCAGTGGCGCAGGCGTTCATCATCGGAATCTTGCTCGGTGGAGCGATCGGGTTGCTGCTCGGATTGTCGGCCGCGGCCCGCACCTGGCTGGAGCCACTGCTGATCGCCTTCAACGGCGTGCCGAAGATCGTGCTGTACCCAGTGCTGCTGCCCGTTTTCAGCCTGAGCGGCTCCAAGATCGTGATGGGTGTGCTCTTCGCGCTGTTCCCGGTGCTGATCAACGTCGCGGTGGGCGTGCGTGGCATCCCGCCGGTGTACTGGAAGCTCGGCCGGACCGTGCAGGCCGGCAAATGGCAACTGTTCGTGCACATCCTGCTGCCGGCGATCCGGCTCCCGCTACTGACCGGTGTCCGGCTCGCGATCAGCTTGGCGGTGGT
This sequence comes from Nonomuraea sp. NEAU-A123, assembly GCF_018603905.1. GTDB lineage: Bacteria > Actinomycetota > Actinomycetes > Streptosporangiales > Streptosporangiaceae > Nonomuraea. The sequence goes on along the minus strand of NZ_JAHFZZ010000016.1, from coordinate 37,597 downwards.
GGGCGTGGTCCTCGCGGAGTTCTTCGCCACCCGCTTCGGGCTGGGCCGGGTGGTGCTGCAGGCATACAGCCACGGTGAATACGCGCAGATGGTCAGTACGATCTTGCTGCTGATCCTGGCCGCCTTCACGGTGTCCGTGCTGCTGTGGCGGCTGGAACGGCGCGTCCGATGACGCTCATCGGCACGTCCGTACCGCGCAGAGAGGACGAACGTCTCCTTGCCGGCAAGGGGTCGTTCCTGGCCGACCAGGCGCAGGGCGCGTATCACGTGGTCTTCGTCCGTTCGGACATCGCCCACGGCGACCTCCGGCAGATCGACGTCTCCGCCGCGCAGGAGGCGCCGGGTGTCGTCGGCGTGTTCACCGCCGGCCAACTCGGCTTGCGCGACAATTACATCGCGCTGTTGCACGAGCCCGATCCGGAGTTCGTCGCGGCCACCGCTTTCACCATGGTCGATCAACGGCTGGCGGTCATGGCCGACCGGCGTGTGCACTATGTCGGGCAGATTGTGGCGGCCGTCGTCGCCTCGGACCGGTATCTCGCTGAGGACGCGGCGGAGCTGGTGAACGTCGGTTACGCGGCATTGCCGGTCGTCGTCGAGATGGAAGACGCGCTCGACGCCGAGGCGCCCGTGCTGCACGAACATCTCTCCAGCAACGAAGCAGCTTCGCTGTCCTTCTCCTTCGGCGACCCGGATTCGGCTCGCGCCCAGGCCGCGGTGACCGTGGCCGAGACGTACCGGATCGGCCGGCATGGCGCTGTGCCGTTGGAATGCCGCGGGGTGCTCACCCGGCTCGGGCATCGCACGGGCGAAGTAGACGTGTGGACCTCCACCCAGGTCCCGCACATGGTCCGGCGCGGGATCTGCGCCGCCACCGGATGGACGACGGACGAGGTACGGGTGCACGTCCCCGACGTCGGCGGCGGCTTCGGCACCAAGGCCAACGTGTACCCGGAGGAAATCCTGGTGCCGCTGCTGGCCCGGCTGACCGGACGGGACCTGGTGTGGGTCGAGGACCGCCAGGAACACCTGACCGCCGCCGCCCAAGGCCGGGACCAGGTCCACCACTGCGTGTTGTCGGTGGACGCCGAAGGCCGAATCCTCGCGCTGGAGGACGACTTTCTGGTCAACATCGGCGCGGGCAGTTTGTGGGTCGCGGGGATCGTCGCGAACACCGCGATTCACCTCCTCGGGCCGTACCGTGTGCCCGCCGCGCGGGTCGGCGGGAGAGGGATCTTCACCAACAAGGCTGTCGTCGCTCAGTACCGGGGTGCCGGCCGACCCGAGGCGTCGTTCGTGCTGGAACGCAGCCTGGACGCCGCGGCGCGCCGGCTGGGGCTCACGAACGTCGAGATCCGGCGGCGGAACCTGTTGACCGCGCAGGACCTGCCGTATCCGCGGCCATTGCCGTACCGGGACGGGGTGCCGATCGTCTACGACGGCGGCGACTACCGGGCGTGCCTGGACGCCGCCCTGGATCTGTTGCCGGTCGGCGTGGTGGCGCAGGAACAAGCCGCGCATCCGGAGCTGCTCATCGGCCACGGCGTCGGCTGCTACTTGGAGGCCACCGGGCGCGGCCCTTATGAGAGCGCGCAGCTCACTGTTACGCCGCAGGGCCGGATCGAGGTGATGACGGGCGCGGCATCGGCCGGGCAAGGCCACGAGACCAGCTTCGCGCAGGTCGCCGCGGAAAGCCTTGCCCTGCCCATGGAAGCGGTCCGGGTGTTGCCCACCGACACCGGATCACTCGCGCACGGAATCGGGACCTTCGCCAGCCGATCCGCCGTACTGGCGGGCAATGCGGTCGCTCAGACCGCCGCGCAGCTCGTGGACGCCGGCAGGCGTCGGTACGCGCGAGCGACCGGCGCGGATCCGGCCGAGGTCGGCTACCGCGAAGGGGTCTTCCAGGCGCCTGACCGTGACCCGGCCGGCTGGCGTGAACTCGCGCGGCTCGGCGGGCCGGGAGAAGCGCTGGAAGGCGAACCACCGCTGCGCGCGGCGAGCATGTACCGCTGCCGCACGGTGACGTGGACCATGGGCGTCCACGCCACTGTCGTCGGTGTGCATCCGGGGACGGGGATCGCGCGGGTGCTGCGTTATGCGGTGGCCCACGAAGGGGGAGTCGAGATCAACCCGCTTGTCGTGGAAGGCCAAGTGCTCGGCGGTGTGGCACAGGGACTCGGAGGGACGTTGTACGAGGAGTTCCGCTATGGGGCCGATGGCGGCCCGCGCTCGACGACGTTCGCCGAATACGGCCTGCCGGGCGCAAGCGAGGTTCCGGAGGTGCAGATCCGGCATCTCGGTGTACCCACCGACAATCCGCTCGGGGTGCGCGGTGCGGGGGAAAGCGGGACCATCGCGGTCGCCGCGGCTGTGGCCGCCGCGATCGACGCGGCGACCGGCTGCACGCACGTCACCGCGACCCCCATCGCCCCTCGGATGGTCAAGAGCGCCCTTGATGCCGCGTGAAGCCCGCAGCGGTCGACTACGTCCGCGCGGAGTCCGTCGCGCAGGTTCTGGACCTGCTCGCGGACGCCGAGGACGCCCGGGTGATCGCCGGTGGGCAGAGCCTGATCACGATGATGAACCTGCGCCTGGCCAGGCCACGCCTGCTGGTGGACATCACGGGCCTGGCCGAGCTCGCGCGCACGTTCGACGACGGCGACTCGATGATCCTCGGCGCGCTCGTCCGGCAGCGCTCGCTGGAGACGGATCCGTTGCTCACGCATCGCCTCCCGCTCGCCGCCGACGCCGTACGGCACACCGGGCACGTGGCCATCCGCAACAGAGGGACGCTCGGCGGAACCCTCGCCCACGCCGACCCGTCGGGAGAGTTGCCGCTCGTCGCACTGGTCTGTGACGCGACCATTTATCTGGAATCCCGTGACCGCGGCCGCCGCGAGGTGCGTGCCGAGGACTTCTTCGTGTCCTACTACACAGCCGACGTCGCAGCCGACGAGCTGCTCACCTGGGTACGTATGCCGGTCCAACCCCCCGGTCAGGGCTGGGGATTCACCGAACATGCCCAGCGGCACGGGGAATACGGCATCGCTGGGGCCGGTGCGTTGATCACCACCGACGAGCAGGGCAGAGTCACCGGTGTCCGCGCGGGTCTTCTGCACGCGGCGGACCGCCCCCTGCTGGTCAGTGTGGAAGCGGATGTCGTCGGCGAGTCTCCCTCGCCCGAGGCGTGGTCCCGGATCGCTCGCTCCTGGGTGAGCGCGGCAGAACCGGTCGAGGACCCCGACTACGTACGCGCCGTCGCCGGGGACGCGCTCAGCACCAGCCTCACTCTGGCCCACGGCCGTGCTCGGGAGGAACGACAATGACCGACCATGTCATCCGCTTGGCTGTCAACGACGAGCAGATCGAGGCGACCGTGCCCGCCCGCCTGACGCTGGCGGACTTCCTGCGCGATCGCCTCGGCCTGACCGGCACCCACCTCGGTTGCGAACACGGCGTGTGCGGGGCCTGCACAGTCCTGGTGGACGAACGTAGCGTGCGCGCCTGCATAACACTGGCCGTGCAGGTCGACGGCTGTTCGATCACGACGGTCGAAGGACTGACCGGGCCGCTCGCCGACCGGCTACGTGCCGCGTTCAGCCGCCGTCACGGCCTGCAATGCGGCTTCTGCACGCCGGGTTTCCTCGTCACGGCAACGGAGATGATCGAGAACGACTCCCGCCCGAAGCCGTTGACCGCCGACCACGTCCGGGAAACCCTGTCGGGCAACACCTGCCGGTGCACCGGATACCAAGGCATCGTCCAGGCAGTGCTGGACGCCGAGGCGCCCGATCACATCACCGGTTGAACCAGCCACCCGGACACCGGGGGCCCGCTGCGGTGTTCTTCTCGGGAGCGCAGGTGGATGAATGGTCCGTCAGGGCCGGATGCCGAAGGGGCCGAGGATTCCGGTGTCGATGCGCAGAGATTCCAGAAGGGTCCACGCGTTGTCCACGGTGAAGACATCCGCGGCGGCGAGGAGGCCGGCGTACTTGGCGGTCACGGGAGCCGCCGCAGTCTGGGCGACGGCGTCGAGGAAGGTTTTGAAGATCGCCCAGGCGTTGCCCTGGGCGCCGTACTTGGCGAAGAACGGCGTTGGATCGACGGAGGTGATCGCGGCCCGGGTACTCGCGTCCAGGTCGTTCATGTACTGGATTTGCAGCTCGCCGTCAGCGCGGGTCCCGAGGCGCCCGAGGTGCCCGCCGACGAGTGTCTGCCACGGGTAGTCCATGGCGATGCTCTGTGCTTTGACCCAGTCGGGGATGTCCTGAGAGACGGCCAGGTTCTTGAACGGCACCCAGCCCGGGAACAGGACGTCGACCACCATGAGCGTGGTGTAGTCCGGGGCGTAGATGAAGATGTTGCCTGGGGCATGGTTGGGGCCGTGGTAGTCCAGCCGTAGGGTTTCATCGCCTCGGCCCGGCGCGCACGTCCCCGGCGTCGTTGGTGACGATGACGTTGACCGAGGGAACCAGGCTGTTGGGCGGAGTCGTCGTAGAAGTCGATCCGGCGAGACATCGTCAGCTCTCCTCGGCCTCCTCGGCCTGGCGCTCAGTGCCAGTGTTGAAGAACGCGCTCAGGTAGTCCTCTGGTGCGAGGTCGCTGTCACGCAGCAGGGAGAAGACCTCCGCGCCGGACTGGATCGCCTCATCACCCAGGTGGTAGGCCTGCGCCAGGTTCAGGTAGTCGAACGGGCCGGCCTCGCAGTACTCGGCGGCCTCCTGTTCGGCCAGCTCGATGGCCTCCTCCAGGGAAGTGGCCCGCCAGACGGTGATGCGCTCCTCGTAGCTGTCGTACGGCTCCCGCCAGCGGAAGATACACCGCACCGCGTACCAATCGGCCTTGCTCTTCTTCGGCTTCTTGCCCCGTTTGCGCATTTCAGGAGCCTATCGGGGTGGCGTCGGCCCAGGCTCGAAAGAGGTGGAGATCTTGGTGTTGATCAGCCCAGATGGACGGCCCTAACCGCGCGGACGGATGGCGTTGGGACACGGAGCGGTCCGCGCCGTGATCGGGGCGCACTCGGACGCGCCGCAACGATGCGCCCCGGTCGGCGGGGCTGCAGAGGCGGCCTCCGCCGGATGTGACGTACGGGCCGGTCACGAACGCGGATGCCCAGCAGTCAGTAGCGGCTGAAAGGGCCCCACTGCTTGACGGCGTAGGCGCCGGCGTGACGCTCGATCTCCAGGGCTGACCGGCCGCTGAAGTGGGCAGGCAGCACCAAGGCGGCGGTGTCGGCGGCCCAGTCGAGCAGGCGGCGCCGGGTGTCGCGGGCCTGGGCCGGGTTCTCGCAGAAGCAGCTGTCGTGGCCGTGGTGGTGCAGTTGCAGCGGGGTGTGGATGATGTCGCCGGCGAACATGGCCCGGTCGCCGCCAGACTCCAGTTTGATCACGGCGTGGCCGGGCGTGTGCCCGGGGGCGGCCTCCAGGCGCAGGTTCCTGTCGATGGTGTACGTGCCCTCCCACAGGAGCGCCTGTCCGGCGGCATGCACCGGGGCGATGCTGTCCTCGAAGGCGTACTCGTTGACACTGCCGGGGATGCCCGCATTGTTCACCGGGTTCCAGTGGTGGAAGTCGACGGCCGGCATCAGGTAGCCGGCGTTCGGAAAGGTCGGCACCCACTCGCCGCCGACCAGGCGGGTGTTCCAGCCGACGTGGTCAAGGTGCAGGTGCGTGTTGACGACCAGGTCGACGTCCTCCGGCTGGACTCCGGCCGCGGCGAGCCGGCCGAGGTAGTCCAGCTGCTGCCGGTGCCAGGGTTCGACGGCGGGGCGGTTCTTGTCGTTGCCGATGCCGGTGTCGATCAGGATGGTGCGGCCCTCGCTGCGCAGCAGCCAGGTTTGCATGGCGACGTGAACCATGTCGTCGTCGGCGCCGAGGTGGTCCGGAACGAGCAGGTCGCGATGCTCCTGCCAGGCTTCGTCCGGCATGGTGGGGAAGAACGCCCCGGTGGGCATGATCGGGCCGTGCGTCTCCTCGACGCGGGTGACGGTGACGTCGCCGAGCTTGATCTCGTGCATGATGTGGGTGTCTCCAGGGGTATGGGTCAACGGCGCGGCAGGGTGGCCAGCACCAGGTTGGGATCGGTGGCGGTGGTGTAGGCGGCGCTGAGCACGTAGACGGTGCGGCCGCGGACGGCCACCGAGGTCGGGTTCTGCAGTCCGGCGGCGGCCGTCAGGAGTGTCTTCGCGTGGCCGTCCGCATCGAGGAGGACGACCTTGTTCGGCCCATTGAGTGCAGCGATGACCTGGTCGTCGCCGGATCCGGCGAAGGCGATGTCGTCGATGCCGGCGAGGTCGGCGGCTTCGACCCGGACGGGTCCGGGGCGACCTCTCTTGATCGGGATCCGGAGCAGGGTGCCCTGGTCGAGGTTGGTGGCCCAGATCGCGCCGTGCCGCACCTTGATGCCGTTGGCGCCGAGGAATCCGGTCGCGGCGAGTTCCGGCGCCGACGACCAGACCTCTGCGTGGCCGCCATCCAAGGGCACGGCGTTGATGGTGCCGAGCACCGAGTCGGTGAGGTAGAAGGTCTTCGCCGACTCGTCATACGCCAGGCCGTTGGGCAGTCCGGCGGCCGGTAGCGCGGCGATGCGCCTCGGCTCCTGCCCGGGACGCAGCCGGTAGAGGCCGGTGGTCGCGGCGTCGCCGCTGGCGTACAGGAAGTACAGCGTGCCGTCGCCGGTGCGGACGATACCGGTGGTGAGAGCGAACCCGAGCGCCGGGGTGCCGGCGCCGCCGTCGGCGGGCGCGGGGAGGGTAGCCAGGATCCGTATGGAGCCGGACGGGCTGATCGCGGCAACCTGGCGGGCGGCCGCGAAGGTGACGTAGGCCGTACCGTCGGGGCCGAGCGTGACGTTCTCCGGCATCTGGCCCTTCGCCAGGTCGAAGTGCACCGTGATCCGTGACGTCGCCGCCGGCGCGGTGGCGGCGGTGGTCGTTGTCGCCGCGTTCGTCGGAGGTACGGTCATCAGTCCCATCCCGGCGACAGCAGCGGCGACCGCGAGGATGAGCATTCTCTTGCGCATTCCTGGTTCCTTTGACTGATTCCGCGAACGGGGGTTCGCGGGCGTGCGACATCGGGCGCTCCATCCGGAGCGCCTGGGAACGTGAGAGAAGGAGTCAGCCGGTCCGCGTCGGCGCGTCGTGCCGACGGTCTTGCGCGGCGGAGGCACGCCCGGTGACCGCGCTGTGTATGAGCAGGGTCATCGCCGAGTGTGAGGGCGAACCAGGTTCGGTGGTGCTGGCGACCACCGCCTGTTCGTCGGCGGTCTGCAGCGTTTGCTGGGTCACCTGCATGGTGCCCACCAACGGGTGGCGCATTTCGTAGACCGCGTCGCCGCCGAACTTGACTCTGTGGTCGGCCCACATCGTGGCGAACACCGGGCTCTTTACCGTCAGCTCCCCGAGCAGCGCGGCCAGCAGCGGGTCCTCCGGGTGGTGCCCGGAGGCCATCCGCAGGGTCGCCACCACGGCACGTGCCTTGGCGGCCCAGTCGGCGTACAGGTCACGGGTGTGTGCGTCCAGGAACACCAGGCGCGCCATGTTGGGCCGCTGCCGCGGTATGTCCGGACTGTCCATGGCCAGATGACCGGCGTACAAAGCGTGTCCCGGCGTGTTCCAGGCCAGCACGTCGCCGCGCCGGCCGAGCACCACTACCGGCACGTCGCTCAGCGTCGCGATCAGCTGACGCGTCGCAGGGCTGACCCGTTCGGGCGCGGGTCGTCGGCCGACGACCCTGCGACGGGTGCCGGTGGCCAATTCGTGCAGGTGCCGGCGTTCCGCATCGTCCAGGCGCAGTGCCCGGGCCAGCGCGTCCAGCACCTCGGGCGAGGCGTTGGACGCCTGGCCCTGTTCCAGCCGCGAGTAGTACGACGCGCTCACCCCGGCCAACAGGGCCAACTCCTCCCGGCGCAGCCCGGGGACCCGGCGCCGGCCACCGTAGGTGGCGACGTCCACGTCCTCGGGCCGCAGCTGAGAGCGCCTGGTCTGCAGGAACTCGCCGAGCTGTCGTTTCGCGTCCATGGCTCACAGTATTCGTCGCCGGTCCGCAACCCAGCCACACCCTGCCAGGGATAGGCATGCCAGGACTTCTGTGCCCTGTAGCTGCCCGAAACTCGGCCGTTGGGGTCCGTGCACGTCGTTGAAGATCATAAGCACGAACCGAGCCGGGCTGGCAGTGCGGTCGTGTTGGGGCCATGCCCGCTTGACTCTCGGGTAGCCCGAGACCGGATGCTGTCTGAGTGAGTAGCGACAATCTCTTGGCCATTGGTGCCTTCGCCCTGGTTTGCGGCCTGTCGATCCATGCCTTACGGCACTACGACGAACTCGGCTTGCTGCGGCCGGCGGTCGTCGATCCGGTCACTGGATATCGTCGCTACCGCCCTGAGCAGATCCGGCAAGCCAGGCTGATCTGTGCGCTGCGGCGCGTCGATGTGCCGATCGACGCTGTCCGCGTCGTCATGGACGACCCGGACGACGAGTCGCTGCGCACCGTGCTGCATCAGCACCGAGAGCGGCTGGTGGATCGCGCCGAGGTTCTGTCCCGCATGGTCCGCGTTGTGGACCACTACATCGAACACGGAGTGGCTATGCCTGACCTGAAGACCCCGCGCATCGTCCAGGTGACGATCAACGTCGCAGACTTGGCCGAGTCGATTGCCTTCTACCGGGCCGCGTTCGACGCGGTGTTCAACGAGGAGATCTCCTCGTTCCAGTTCGGTGCCTGGCCGAGCGAGGAGTTCTTCCTGCTGACCGTCGCGCATGAGGCCAACGAGCATGGCAAGCACGACGGTCCGGCCGGGGTGTCCCGGTTTGGTCTGCTCGTTGACGACGTGGACGCTGCGCACCGCCGCGCCGTTGACGCCGGGGCCATCGAGGTCTACCCGCCGGTGGACAAGCCGTGGAAGCCGCTGTCTTCGTGCGTGGCAGATCCCAACGGGAACCGCATCGATCTCTATCAGGGCTGACGGAAGACCCTCGTATTCGCTGTGGTCAGCCGGTGCGGCGGGAGCGGGCCAGCGCCAGCCCGCTGAGGACCATGCCGATCAGCCCCACCACCAGGGCCACGTAGCCCCCGACTATTCCGTAGCCTGTGCCGGGACCACCTTCGGCGGCGGCCACGACCAGTCCGCCGATGACCGCGCCAGCCAGCCCCGCCGCCAGGGCCACGATGGCCCCCCTTCTCCCTGAGCCGGTGCCGGTACGACCGGCCGAGCGGGCCAGGGCCAGCCCGCCGATGACCACGCCGGCCACCCCCAGCAGCGCACCCACCAAGGACCAGAGACGCCCGGCGGTCAGGGCGTAGGTACTGACGGGGTCCGGCTGGGCCAAGACGTGCGCGGCCGCCGGTGTGGCAAGCCCGAAACCTCCGAGCAGGGCGGCTGCGGCCACGGCAAGCACGAATCGGACTGACATGAGATGCTCCTTCTCCTCGGCGACTGGACGTGGCCTGATCATGTCCGCCGGACCCACCACCGGTCGTCCAGCAGAGGCAGGCAATTCGCGCTGCCGCCGATGCCGCAGCCGGCCACCGCGGACGCCGCAGGAATCGCGAAAGTACCGCGTGTGCGGTAGTCGGCCGGTCATCCGTTCGCAGGAGTCGCCCGCGCGAGCATCGGGCTATGGTGCGCGCATGAGTACAGGACGGTTCGGCGTCCGAGCCGCTGTCAGAGACTGGGCGATCGCCGCCTGCGTGGCGGCGGCGCTGCTGGTCACCGGTCTGTCCGGGCAGAGCTCCGCCACGAACCTCGACCTGTTCGGCTACGCGCTGCTGGTGGCAGGCGGCCTGGTGCTGGCCGCGCGCCGCCGAGCTCCGGTTGTCGTCCTGGCCGTCACCGGGCTGTGTGCGGTGGGTTACCAGGCTGCCGGTTTCGACGTGCCTGCCGTCGCGTACCTGTTCGCGGTGTATGCCGCCGTACGGGCGGGACACCGCGTCATCACGGTGGCGGCGAGCGTGGTCATGCTGGCCGCTCTGCCTCTCGCGGCCCTGGCATCGGGCCTGCATGACACGGGCCAGGCGTTCGCACAGGCCCGAGGCGCCCTCGAGCTGGCCTGGCTGATCGCGGCCGGCGCCGCGGGTGAAGCGCTGCGGCAGGCCGAGCGGCGGGCGGAGGAAGCCGAGCGGACCCGGGAGGAGACCGCGCGGCACCGCGCCGACGAGGAGCGGCTGCACATCGCGCGGGAGCTGCATGATTCGCTCACCCACCAGATCTCGATCATCAAGGTGCAGGCCGAAGTCGCCGTCCACGTGGCCCGCAGGCGTGGCGAACAGGTGCCAGAGGCCCTGCTGGCGATCCGGGAGGCCGGACGTGAGGCGGCGCGGGAGTTGCGCGCGACCCTGGAGGCGCTGCGCGACGACGACACGAGTCCGCCGCATGGGCTCGACGACGTCCCGGCACTGGTGGAACGGGCCCGTACCATCGGCTTGGACGCGACGCTGACGATCGAAGGGCAACGACACGACGTGCCGGCCGCGGTGAGCCGGACCGTCTACCGGATCGTTCAGGAGTCGCTCACCAACGTCGCCCGGCATGCCGCCGCCGCCACCGCGTCGGTCCGGATCGACTGCCGTCCGGACGCCCTCGCGATACGCATCGATGACGACGGCAAGGCGACGCCGGACACCGCCCCGGTACCCGGCGTCGGGCTGCTCGGGATGCGCGAACGAGTCACCGCCCTCGGCGGTCACCTGCGCGCGGAGCCGCGCAGCGAGGGAGGCTTCACCGTCCAGGCCGAACTCCCTGTGGACCGGATGCCGTGATCCGTGTCCTGCTGGTCGACGACCAGCCGCTGCTGCGTAGCGGATTCCGCGCGCTCCTCGACCTAGAGGGCGACATCGAGGTGGTGGCCGAGGCCGGCGACGGGATGGAGGGCCTGGCCCTGGTCAGGGAACACCGGCCCGACGTCGCTCTCATCGACATCCGGATGCCGATCGTCGACGGCATCGAGGCGACCCGGCGCATCGCCGCGGACCCGGCCCTGGCCGGGGTGCACGTCGTCATCCTGACCAATTACGGCTTTGACGAATACGTCTTCAACGCGCTGCGCGCCGGCGCAGCCGGATTCCTCGTCAAAGACATCCTGCCCGAAGACTTCCTGCACGCTGTACGCGTCGCCGCGCGCGGCGACGCGCTGCTCGCCCCCTCGATCACCCGCAAACTCATCGACCGGTACGTCACACAGCCGCTCAACACCGGCACCGGCACAGGGCTGGAAGAACTGACCAACCGCGAACGCGAGGCCGTCGCCTTGGTCGCGCAGGGCCTGTCCAACGACCAGATCGCGGACCGCATGGCGATCAGCCCGATGACCGCGAAAACTCACATCAACCGGGCCATGGCCAAGCTCCACGCCCGCGACCGCGCTCAGCTCGTGGTCCTCGCCTACGAATCCGGCCTGGTAGTCCCGCGCAGCTCCTCTGACCTGCGATGATGTGTCGCATCATGCGACCTGGGCGTATTCGTGTTGGAGGCCGCCGAGCCGGTCTCGTTAGGAGATCTTGATGTCGGCGCCGACCGGATCGGGTAGCGCCCGCAGCGGGGCCGCGACCCGGTAGCCGTTGCGCGAGTCGGTCCGCTCGCTGCTGCGCTGCCCGTAGCCGGCCCCGCACAAGCTGTCGGCCTCGGCCGACATCAACGCTTCGGCCATGGTCTTGACATGGATCGCAACATGTCCGGGTCATCGGCCTCGATCTGCCTCACCGGGCGTCACACTGTTGTCTGCGGCCATCGCCTTGTTCTCCTTCGATCTTGAACTGCGCACTCGAAGGATCACGCGATGGCCGTCCCCCTTTCCCGACGCCACACCTGTCACCAGGCCAAACTCATACACCACACCCGTGGACGCAACCCAAGACGCGTCGCCCCTACTTGCCGGGGTCGCGGGATCAAGCTGCGCAACTCGCGCCGTGCGCTCCTCATCGGCGGCGACGACGGAGATCAGAGCACAGGTGGGGAGCGGGAGTGTCTCGACCGCCTCGGAAGCGACCGGGCCGAAAGGAGCGGGAGATGAACCCGATCATGGTCCTCTGCAGCCCTACTCCGGCGCACACCCTTGCAAGATGTACGCGATCACGTCGTCCAGTCCATGCTCGATCGTCTCCAGTGGCAGCATGCCGCTAACCGCCATGCTGGCATAGCCGTGCAGGGTCACGAAGACCGGCAGACCGACGCGTTCCATCGGCCCCTCGCGCACCTGGCCCTGGCGCTGGCCCTCGCCGATCAGTTCGACGATCTGCTCGGACCAGCGCTGGGCGGCCGCGTCCAACGCCTCCGACGCCTCCGGATCGTGCTTGATCGAGTACATCAGGTCGAGCAGCTCCGCGTTGGCCGTGGCGAAGCCCACATAGGCGTGAGCCATGACGGCCAGCCGCTCGGCGAACGACTCGTCAGCCCGTTCCCGGGATGCCTTGAGGGTCTCGTCGAGCCGCTCGAAGCCGGTCAGCGCCAGCGCGTCCAGCAGGGCCTGCTTGTCCTTGAAGTGGCGGCTCGGCGCGGCATGGCTGACGCCCAGGTCGCGGGCGAGCTCACGCAGCGACAGCGCGGCCGGCCCCTTCTCCCGGAGCGTTTCCTCGGCGCGGTTGAGCAGCGCGGCGCGGAGGTCTCCGTGGTGGTAACGGCCAGGACGGATGTGCATGACCGTCAGTCTAGCCGAATGTGGCTGCCGTCTACATTGTTGTCGTTGACAGCATTGTTGTCATCGCCTACATTGAAGTCCATGTGGAACATCATCGACATACCCGACCAGGCCGGCCGGATCGCCATCGTGACCGGCGCCAACAGCGGCCTCGGCATCGCCACCGTCGAAGCGCTGGCCGGCGCGGGCGCTCATGTGGTGCTCGCCGTACGAAACACCAAGCGCGGCCAGGCCGCCGCCGCAACCGTGCGGGGGAGCGTGGAGGTACGCCGGCTCGACCTGGCCGACCTCGCCTCCGTCCGAGAGTTCGCCGCCGGCTGGCACGATGATCTGGCCCTGCTCATCAACAACGCCGGTGTCATGAACATCCCGCAGGCCAGCACCAAAGACGGCTTCGAGCTGCAGTTCGGCACCAATCACCTGGGCCACTTCGCCCTGACCAACCTGCTGCTGCCGCACATCACCGACCGCGTGGTGACCGTGTCGTCCGGCGCGCATCGGATGCCGGGCAACCCCCGCATCCACTTCGACGACCTCAACCTGACCGGTGAGTACGCCCCCATGAAGGCCTACAGTCAGTCGAAGCTGGCCAACCTGCTGTTCACGCTCGAACTCCAGCGGCGGCTCACCGAGGCGGGCTCGCCCGTACGCGCCCTGGCCGCCCATCCCGGCTGGGCCGCGACCAACCTCCAAGGGCACGACGCCAACGTCCTCCGGCGCACCCTCTTCCGCCTGGGCAACAGCTTCATGGCCCAGGACAACAAGGCCGGGGCGCTACCGACCCTTTATGCCGCCGTCCAGGACCTGCCCGGCGCAAGCTATGTCGGCCCCGACGGCTTCGCCGAGATGCGCGGCGCCCCCACCCTGGTCGGCCGCTCCACGGCGGCCAGCGACTCCGTATCCGCCCGTCGCCTGTGGACCGTCTCCGAGAAACTGACCGGCATCACCTTCCCCGAACCGGCCGTACCGGCGAGGACCTGAAAGCACGGCCCGCGCGGCGGCAGAGCTCACCATCACCACGTTGAGTGCCGCCGCTCACGCCACCGACTGAGCGCGGGCGGCATGGGATGCGGCCACCTCGACGAGGCGCGGTGCGAGAGCCGCCGCCTGTGCGCGAATCTCCGGCACGGCGGTCGTCTCGTACAGAGTCCCTCGCAGCAGCGGACCCAGGGTGAAGAGGCGGTCGCTCGGCCGCCCGGCCGCGTCCAGCACCGCGCCGTCCGGACCGGCGTCGAGGCCGAGCCGGAGCGGGTCGGGCCGGGCCATCCCGGCGGTGATGAGGCTCGCGAGGAAGGGATCGGTGGTGACGTCGGCGCTGGGCCCCGTGGCGTTGACCAGCCAGCCGACATCGAGGTCGGTCATGGTGCCGTCCAGATCGGCACGGACGCGCAGGCCACCGGCGGCGGGCTTGGTTTCGATCAGGCTGCCACGCAGCAGCCGCAGCCGTCCGCGGGCGCGCAGATCGGCGATGGCGGCCGCGGAGGCGGGCGGGATGCGATGCCGGTGAATCTCCCAGTAGCGCGCCACCCGCCGCAGGAACAGCCGCCGCTCACCCGGGCCGAGCCGCCGCCACAGCGCCTGGGCGTGCGGGCGCAGGCCCTCCATGACGCCGTGCCAGTCGCCGCCGCTCTCGCGTACCGCCCGCCGCGTGGTGGCCAGCAGGTCCGCGACCCGCAACGGCTCGTCGGGAACGGTCACGGGGACGGGCGAGGCCGGCTGGGGTAGGTGCGGGCGGGGGAGGAGGGCGTGCCGCGACAGCGCGTACACCACCGTGCCCGGGTGCGCCCGCGTCACGGTGAGGGCCACGTCCACCATGGTCAGCCCGGTGCCGAGCACCAGCACGGGTGCGCCATCGCCGATGCCGGTCAGCGCGCCGCCCGCCCACGGGTCGGCGACGTACCGAGGATGCGCGATCAGGCCTGGCACGGGTGCTGGGCTCCGGTTGCCGAGGGCCAGGACGACCGCGTCCGCGTCGATGCGCCGGCCGTTCGCCAGCCGTACCGCGTGATCGCCGTCCAAGGCGACGGCTGTGGCGGTGACGCGGTGGAGCGGCCGGTTGGGCGGATCTTCCGCGACGGTCAGCACATCGCGCAGGTAGCGGCCGTAGATGGTTCGTGGCAGGTAGCTGGAGCCGTTCACGTCCAAGCCCGCGATGCGCGCCCAGGTCAGCAGGTGGTCCGGCTCGTCGTGGAGGGCGCTCATCCTGTCGGCACGGGTGTTGAGCAGGTGGTGCGGGTCGGTGGTGGCGTATGCCTGGCCGAGGGCGTGCCGACCGTGCTGGTCGAGCAGGGTGACGGCCACGGGCGTCCAGGAGGTGCGGGCGAGTCGCAGGAGGTGGATCGCGGTCAGGGCGCCGCTCGCGCCGCCGCCGACGACCGCGACCGATGGTGTACGCATAAACCGACTATACCTGTGGGATATATAGGTTATATAGCCTCTATGAGGGTCAGCCGGACGGCTCTGTACTGATGGTGTCAGTGGCATCGGCCCAGGTGAGCACGGTGACCCCAGCTGGGGTTCCCTCGAACCAGGCGCAGGACGAGAGCGCGGATGGAGCGGACCGTGGGCGGGCTCCCACGCCGCTTCGGCCGGCAGGCGCGGCGTTCCGCGTCTCACTTCAGCTCACTTGACGGCACGCGCACCGAATGGCCAGGCTTGTACCGCCGCTTGATCGCCAGTCCCTTGCCTGTGAGGGTGACCGTGTTGCGTGTCACGAGCAGGTCGAGCTGGTGTCCGCGCCAGCGGAGGTGACGTACGCCGGCATTGGCCAGTTTCGACGGCAGGTTCGGGGTGATGACCAGAGCATCCGGCTCGGCTTCGACCCCGATGAAGGCGTACAGGAAACTGGCCGGCGCCAGTCCGCTCTCCGGGAACGGGATATCGGTTCCGACCGAGCTTCCGCCCGGGCTGCCGACCGTGCTCTCGCCGCGGAACAGGGGAGCGCCGCCGCAGATGTGGTCGGGTTCGCTCCACCGATCGAGGATCGTCGTCATCCGCGCCCAGGCATCATCGGCGGATCGATAGCGGGCGCGCGCCATCACGTCGAATCCCGAGGTGTAGAGGATGGCTCCGCCATCTTGCACTTCGTCTCCCCAGGGATTCGTGAGGTGGGTCAGGAAGAACCAGTAGCTGTTGCGACGCGTCGTCGACCTCGGGGCGAACACCCACTTCGAGTAGATGTCGGCGGGTCCCTCGACGTAGTCGCCGAGTGCTGCGACGAACCTGGTCGAGGCATCCGGTGCGGGACTCCCGTCGGAATACGCCGCCGCCCCCGGCACGGCCGTCGCCGACGACCACCACGCGAGCGTGCCCGTGACCTGTGAGACCTCCAGGTAGTACACGCCGGGTGGCTGCTTCGGCAGATCGATGTGCGCTACCTGGCCGTCGCTCCAGTCGGTGAACCGCTGTTCCGCGATCTTGACCGACGTCTCGCCCGGCAGCCCCTGGTAGAACGACATCGTGAACGCGGCACCGCGCTTGCCGTAGGTGGGGAATCGCGCGGCGACGCTCGTGAACTCGGCGTTCGCCGTGAAGCTCTGCCCCAGCGAGTGGCCCGCTCCGATCGTCGGTGCCAGGCCGCCGCTCTCGATCAGTACGACCGCTTCCTGCAGCTCGGTGTGGCCGTTGTCGAGCCAGTCGAAGATGCGCGCGGCCTGCTTCTTGGTGGGGAGGCCGAACGAGGCCGCTTCGAGGTTGACGTAGGTCGAGCCGTAGTCGTGAGCGACGCCGTCGGCGTCGATGGTCTGGACGTACCTGCCCGCCGCATCGTTCCAGAACACCTGGTTGTAGCGCTTCTGGGCTTGCCGGCGCACGGACCTCAGCTCGTCCGCTCTCCTCGTGTTTCCGACGTGCTCCTCGAGCTGAGCCATCGCCTCGAGGGCCCCGTAGAAGTAGGCGTTGAGATAGGCGTCTTGATAGCCGAACGACGTGATGTCCCAGTAGTTGGAGGCCAGCGATCCGTCCCGTCCGCTGTGGTCGGGCGACGTGATCGTGACGATCCCACTCTTTCCGCCGAGTGAGTCGAGATAGAAGCTCATCGCACGCCGCACTCGCGGCAGCATCGTGGCGAGGAATTCGGAGTCTCCCGTCCACGAGTAGTAACGCCAGGCGCCGAGGATGTACATGGCATTGGACGTGAAGTGTCTAGCGTCGAAGAGAGTCGGGTCGGGGAAGGGCCACGCCGGCGAATCCGACCATGACCAGACGTACCCGTCCTCTTCCAGTTGCGTGCTCAACAGGGAATCGGCCTGTGCCCTGGAGCCCGCCGTGGCGGTCCAGTCCAGGATGCGCCCCTCCCAGTCGGCCCAGTCCATGGCGTGCCCGCTGAATCGGAAACTGAGCGCACGCTCCCAGTAGAAGGTGGACAGCTGCGCCGCCCTGTGCTGATCGGATGCCACGAAGACCGGAAAGACCTCCGGCAGCGCGTCGGAATGCGGCTGGACTCCCACCGCGAGCGATCGCGAGATGGCCCGCTCCGCGTCCGCGCTGCCGGAGTTGAGCGTCATCGCCATCGACTTGGCGGTCATCGTGCCGTCGAGGACCGGTTCGGTTCCCGTGATCCGGAGGTCGTACGGGCCGCTGCCGCTCGCTGTGACCGCCTTCGATCCCGACACCGGGTTCGTCCAGGCGTCTCGACGCTTCAGTTGTTCGGCGGGCATGTAGTCGCCGCGGTCTCCGTAGAAGCGGTTGAACAGGACGCCGTCCGCTGCGGCGACGGAGTATCCGTCGCGGAGCCACGACGTGTTGAGCGTCAGGCCGGGGTCGGACCGTGGCTCGTTCTGCCACTGAATGTCGTACGTCATCGTCAGGTTCCGGCCGGAGAGCTTGAGATCCCACGACGCGATGCCGTCGACGTTGAAACCCGCGACCTCGATCGTCATCGTGCGATCCGCCTGCACCTGACGATTGTTGTATGCCGACCCGCCCACGTCGGCCGTGGTGCCGCCGAGCCGGCTCCACCAGCCGGGGGTTCCCGAACGGTGCGATATCTCCAGGTAGTAGGCCCCGGCCGGCTGATCCGGCACATCGAGGTAGGCCCATCCGTTGTCCTGCACCGGGTTCACCTCGCGACTGGCGATCTCGGTGAGACCGGTCTGGGGAGTTCCCGCGTAGAGCGTCATCGTCAACGCCGAGTTCTGGCTGTTCCAGGTGGGGAACTGGCCGCCGACTCGGGAGAAGCGGTACATCGTCGCGGTGAACGACTGGCCGAGCGTCTGCCCGGCGCTGAGCGGGACGGGGGAGTTGAGCTGCCGCTGTTGAAGGTTCATCGCCGACGGCAGTTGGATACCCGCCAGGCTCAGCGCTGTGTCGCTCGCCGTGCAGGTGACGCCGTTGTTGAAACCGGCGTCGAAGAAGTCGGTCGCGCCGAGAAACACCGAGCCGAACACCGTGGGTTCGTACTTGCCGGAGCCCGTCGGATCGCACGCGAATCGGGTGAGTTTTCCGTACGCGCCGGAGAGACTGATGAACTTGTTTTCGAGCTGGTACGTCGCGGCCTCTGCCGCGGCGGCCTGGGGGGTGCGCCACAGGCCGCTCGCGGCAAGGAGCAGGCCACTGCCCGCTCCCTGGAGGAAGATGCGCCGACTCATGCGGAATCGCGTGCTGTCCGTGGCCACGGAGGTCTCCAGTCGCTCGATCGTGGTAGTGGTGTTCGCGGCTCGAAGCACGCAATGACGTCGTCGGAGCGAGCGCCGGAACGGCAGCTGGCAGTCGACTTGAAAGCTTTCAAGTAGGGTCACAGACGAGCCGATCACTGTCAACCATGTGACGAATGTGGCCATTTCTCGTAGCCGACCGGCGAGCGGGCGGCAACGCGGATCGGGCGGTGCTCAGTGCGCCGGCGCGTCTGCTGTCTCAGCCTGTCGCCGGCGGTTGTTCGTGACGCCGGGCACGCTGTCCTCCTCAGCGCGCAGACATTGACGTGAAGACTTCGGGCTGCTTACGGTGCGCAGTGCTTGAAATGTTTCAATTTCTCTTGAAGGAGCCCGCTTCATGCATCTAGCCGTGACTGATATGCGCGTGGAAGGACTGGCCGAACCCCTGGGTCTTGACGCGAGTGCGCCGGAGTTCTCCTGGCGGATCACTGGGGCCGGCCGCGGGCGGGCACAGAGCGCGTACCGGCTGATCGTGGGACGAGAGTGCGATCCGGCCGCCGAGGGAGCCGAGGTGGTCTGGGACAGCGGCATCGTGACCTCGGCCGCGACTTACGACCTCCCGTACGGCGGTGCTGAGCTCCGGCCCCGTACGCGCTACCAGTGGCGGGTCAAGGTGGCCGACGAGAGTGGCACGTGGACGGGCTGGAGCCCGGCGTACTGGTTCGAGACCGGTCTCGGCGATGCCACCGGGTGGACGGCGGGCTGGATCGGTACGCCCGTGGTGCCCGGGTCGCAGCGGTTGCCGTCGCTGGAGAACGTGCCGCGTATCTGGGTCGCTGACCGGCTCGGGCCGTCCGGCTCGGAGACGGGGGCGTTCAGGACGCGGTTCGTGGTGCCGGGCGGGGCCAGGCCGCTGTCGGCATGGCTGGTGATCGGCGGCGCCGCCGAGGTCGAGGCGTACGTCAACGGCGTGCCGCTCGCGGGGGAGAGGCGGGAAGGGGCGTTCGTGGCCGACGCGGGTGACCTGGTGGCCTCGGGCGAGAACGTGCTCGCGATCAGGGCCGCAGGCTCGGGGCTGTGCGTGCGGCTGGAGGTCGTGGCCGAGGGGCGGCCGGTGCTGCCGCAACTCGTGCCGGTGGCCGGGGAGAGCGCCGTGACCGTCACGTCCGGTGGCCGGTGGCGGGCCAGTGACCGGCCCGGCGACGGGTTCGAGCAGCCCGGGTTCGACGACGCGGCGTGGCCGCCGGCCGAGGAGGTGGGGCTGCATGGCGACCCACCGCTGGGTCGCGAGCCGATCGGCGACCGGCCCAGCCCCTACCTGCGGCGCGAGTTCGGCGTGCCGTCACCGGTGCGCCGGGCCAGGCTGTACGCCACCGCGCTCGGCGTCTACGAGATCCACCTGAACGGCACCAGGGTGAGCGACGACCACCTGGCCCCCGGCTGGACCGACTATCGCCACCGTGTCACGTACCAGACCTACGACGTCACGGAACTGGTGTCGGAGGGGCACAACGCGCTCGGCGCGATTCTCGCCGACGGGTGGTACGCGGGCAACATCAGCTGGTTCGGCCCCTTCCGCTACGGCCGGCGCCTGGCCCTCCGCGCCGAGCTGGAGATCCTGCACGACGACGGCGGCGTCACCCGGCTGCGCACCGACTCGGAATGGCGGGCCGCCTCGGGCTCGATCCGCTACGCCGACCTGCAGAACGGCGAGCGGCAGGATCTGGCGGCCGAGCCGCTCGGCTGGACGGCGGCCGGGTTCGACGACTCCGGCTGGGTGCCCGCGGTGCCCGTCAGCCCGCCCGCCGGCCGGTTGACCGCCGCCGTCGCGCCGCCGATCCGGGTGCACGAGGAGCTGGAGCCGGTGGCGGTGTGGGAGCGGCGGCCCGGCGTGTGGATCGCCGACTTCGGGCAGAACCTGGTCGGCTGGGTCCGGCTCACCGGCCGCGCCGGCCGCGACCGCCCGGTGGTGCTGCGGCACGCCGAGGTCCTCGACCATGAGGGCGCGCTGCACCTGGCCAACCTGCGCTCGGCCCGCGCGACGGACGAGTTCCTGCCGCGTGGCGAGGAGATGGAGACGTTCGAGCCGAGGTTCACCTTCCACGGGTTCCGCTACGTGGAGGTGTCGGGGCTGCGCGCGGCGCCGGAGGCGATCACGGCCAGGGTGGCACACGCCGCGATGGAGCCGGTGGGGGAGTTCACCTGCTCCGACGAACGGCTCGACCGGTTGCAGCGCAACATCGTGTGGGGGCAGCGGGGCAACTTCCTGGCCGTCCCCACCGACTGTCCGCAGCGTGACGAGCGGCTGGGCTGGACGGGTGACATCTGGGCGTTCGCGCCCACCGCGCTGTTCAACTACGACGCCGCCGCCTTCCTGCGGAGCTGGCTGGCCGACGTGGTCGACGCGCAGGGCGACGACGGCGCGGTCACGCACGTGGTGCCCGACGTATTGTCGGGCCGCGGCTCGTCGCCCAACGCCAAGGAGGCGGGCTCGCCCGGCTGGGGCGACGCGCTGGTGATGCTGCCGTGGGCTCTGCACCGGCTGCGCGGCGACACCAGGGTGGTGGCGGCCTGCTTCGAGCCGATGCTGCGCTGGCTGGCGTACCTGGACAAACGCTCCGACGGTGGGATCTTCCCCGAGGAGGGGTTCGGCGACTGGCTGTCGATCGGCGCCGAGACCCCCAAACGGCTCGTCGGCACGGCGATCTTCGCTCTGTCCGCCCGGCAACTCGCCGAACTCGCCGCCGCACTCGGCCGCGACGCGGACGAGCGGGCCTGTCTGGAGCTGTACGGGCACGTACGGCGGGCGTTCCGCGCGGCCTTCATCGAGGGGCCCGGCGTGCTGGTGAGCAGGACGCAGACCGCGTACGTGCTGGCCATCATGGCCGGGCTGCTGGAGGAGGACGAGCTGCCCAGGGCCGTGGCCCGGCTGACCGGCGACATCGAGGCACGCGGCGATCACCTGTCGACCGGTTTCCTCGGCACGCCGTACCTGCTGGACGCGCTCACCTCGACCGGACGGCTGGACGTGGCCTACCGGCTGCTGACGCAGGACACCTTCCCTTCGTGGCTCTACCCGGTCGTGCACGGCGACGCGACGACCATGTGGGAGCGCTGGGACTCATGGAGCCACCACCGTGGGCTGCAGGACCCGGGCATGAACTCCTTCAACCACTACGCCTATGGGGCCGTCGGCGACTGGATGTACCGGACGGTCGGCGGGCTGGCCCCGGGGTCGCCGGGGTACGCCGACATCGTTGTGCACCCCCGCCCCGGCGGCGGGATCGGCTGGGCGAGAACCGCGCACCACACCAGGCACGGCAGGGTGGAGATCTCCTGGCGGCTGGAGGGCGACGGCTTCGCCCTGGACGTCGTCGTGCCGCCCAATACCCGCGCCGAGGTACACGTGCCCGCGCCGCCGGAGCGGGTGACCGAGGGCGGCGTGCCGGCCATCGAGGCCGAGTGCGTGGCCTTCGACCGGCTCGACGGCGGAGCCGCGGTCTACCGGATCGGTTCGGGCTCGTACGCGTTCCGCACCGGGATCAAGAGGCCTGCCCTGAGGTAGGCGGGGGCGCGGTGGATGCGCGGATGATGAGCTCGGGCTGGAAGACGATCTCCTGGTGCCAGTGGTTGTCGTCCGCGCGGAAGTCGGTGACCAGGAGCTCGGCGGCGGCCTGACCGAGTTGCTGCTTCGGCATGCGGATCGAGGTCAGCGCCGGTGACAGCAGGGCGGCGAACTCGACGTCGTCGTACCCCACCACGCTCATCTCGCCGGGTGCGGCGATCCCGCGCTTTTCCAGGTCGCGCAGGACGCCGACGGCGACCATGTCGTTGATGCAGAAGATCGCTGACGGCCTGCGTTCGTCGTCGAGCAGCTGGGCCAGCCCTGTCTCGCCCCCTTGGGCGTTGAGCACGGACAGAGTGATCTCGCTGATCGCCTCGTCGGGGTCGAGCCCCGCCCGGCGCGCCGCGCGGTGCAGCCCTTCCCTGCGGTCGGCGCACTGCCGGACCGTGGAGGGCCCGTTGAGGAAGCCGATGCGGCGGTGGCCGAGTGAGAAGAGGTGGTCACCGGCCAGGTCACCTCCCTGGACGTTGTTCACGGCCACCGCGCAGAGCTGGGAGCCGACACCGAGCCGGTCCAGGAGCACGACCCCCACTCCGCGCTGCCGGAGTGCGATGAGGTGCTCGATGTCGTCGCCTGCCGGCGAGATGAGGATGCCGGCGACCCGATGCTCCTCAAGGGTCTTCAGGTAGTAGGCCTCCTTGTCGGGAGAGTCGTCGGAGCTGCAGACCATCAGCAGGAACTGCTCCTTGGCCAGCTTGCTCTCTAGGCCCGGCAGTATCTCGCTGAAGTAGGGACTGCCTATCTCGCGCACCACCACCCCCACCGTGCGGCTTCGGCCTCCGCGCAGCTGCCGCGCCGGCGCGTTGGGCACGAACCCCAGGGCGGCGATGGAGGAGCGGACCCGTCGCTGGGTCCGCTCCGCCACCAGCTCGGGGCGGTTGAGCACATTGGAGACGGTGCCGAGCGACACTCCGGCGTGCGCGGCCACGTCGACCATGCTGAGGCGCGTCCGGGCGCGCTCTCCGTCGGAGCCGCTCGTCGAGGTCTTGCTCGGTCTGTCGATATCGGACACCCCGTGGATAACCCTTTCAGCTCACAGCTTGTTGGACCAGTGTATCAAATTGAAAGGTTTCACTCCCTCACCTGTGCAGACGTCGATCCGGTGCGCGAACCTGTTGACCTCACCGAGGTCGCCATCTACTGTGCGGGTGTTGAAATGTTTCAATTCCCCTCGGCGTCGATGTGGAGGTTCCGTGCCACCCCCGCCCCCCGAACCGCATGACGCGGCATGCCCCGCCCCGATCCGACTCCGCGTGGAGGATCACCCCGCGGGGCCCCCGCGCACGGGCAGGGCGTTGCCGGTGGTGCTGACGGCTCACCCCCGCCTGTCGTGGGTGGTTCCGCTGGTGCGGCAGGGGCAGCGGCAGACCGCTTACCAGGTCGTGGCGTCGTCAGCGGATGGCACGGTGTGGGATTCCGGCCGGATCGAGTCCGGCAGGAACGCGCACGTGCGGTGGGGCGGCCCGCCCGTCGCGCCGCACTCGGCCCTGCGCTGGACCGTGAGGGTCTGGGACGAGCACGCGAGGCTCTCGCCATGGGCGCATGCGACGGACCTGATCGCCGGGCCGCTGACCGCGGACGACTGGACGGCACGCTGGATCGAGATTCCGGCGACCCACGCGGCAGGCGAGGAGTTCTCCTGGGATCCGGCGTGCCGGGCCTGGCGAGCGCGCCTGCACCTGGCCGGCCAGGGCCTGTTACGGGTGCTGGTCGACGGGCAGGCGGTCAACCCCGATGCGAGCGACCCCTCGCGCACGGCGTTATCCCGGGCGGCGAGCCGCAGTTATGACGTCACCGGACTGCTGCGGGACGGCAACCGACACACTCTGGCGGTCGTGGCCGGCATCGGCCACTACGGGCAGGTGCTCGCCGAGCCACGCGCCCTGGTCGAGCTGCGGGTGGAGCTCGACAACGGCAGCGTCGTACGGGTGGGCACCGGCCCGCACTGGCGGCATGGCCCCTCCTCGATCATCCGCGAGGACCCCTTCTACCTTGAAGAGCACGACGCCCGCAGGACATTCACCGGCACTGCCGGGACAGGCGTCGCAGGGGAGCCGGCGCGCGCGGTCGAGCGGCCGGTCGCCACCCTCGCACCCGACGCCGGACCGCCGCTCGCCGTGGTGGAGGAGATCGCGGCGATCCCATGCGGCGACGCGGGTGGAGTCCTCGTCTTCGACGCCGGCCATAACGTGGCCGGGCGCAGCCGGGTCGTCGTACGCGGCGCCGCCCCCGGTACAAGGATCGAGATCGTTCACGGAGAGAAGCTCGACGACGCCGGCCGCGTCGGGACGCTCAACATCCGGCTGCCCGACGACCGGGACCGGGAGCGGCAGGTGCTGGTCTGGACCTGCGCCGGCGGCGTCGACGTCGCGGAGGCGTGGTTCGCGTTCTACGGCTTTCGCTATGTCGAGGTGCGTGGTGTCCCGGCCGGCGCCGCCGTCGAGGTGACTGCCAGGGTGCTGCACTCCGACGTCGCGCTCACCGGCATTTTCGCGAGCGACGAGCCGCTGCTGGACCGTCTCGTGGCGATGGCGGTACGGACTCAGCGCAACAACTCTCACTCCCATCCGGAGGACTGCCCCACCCGCGAGCAGGGCGGCTGGACCGGTGACGCGTCGGTGTCGGCGGAGGCCGCCTTCTCCCACCTCGACATGGCCGGCCTCTATCGGCACTGGCTCGACGACGTGGTGGCCGACCAGCACCCCGACGGCGGCGTCCTCGGATTGACCCCGCACCTGCTGGGAGCGCGTCACGTCCAGCCCGCCGACCCGGTGTGGGGCTCGGCGATGACCGAGATCCCGCTCCAGCACTGGCGGCACACCGGCGACGACACGCTCATCATCCGGCTGTTGCCGGCCATGCGCCGCTGGTGCGACTGGCAACTCGGCACGCTGTCGGGCGGCGTCGTCAGGGGCGCTGACATCAGCTACGGCGCGGACTGGCTCGCCCCCGAGCGCACCTCGCCGGTGATGCTGCAGACCGCGGCCGTCATCCGCTCCCTGCGCGCGCTGGCCGAACTGGAGGCCGTCGCAGGCGACGGCTGCGAGGCCGCGCGGCGCGAGCGCGAGGCCGATGCGCTGGCGAGCACGGCCAGAGCCGTGCTGCACGATCCGCTCACCCATGAGTGGGCCGACTCGGGCCAGGGTTCCGCTGCCGTCGCGCTGGCGTCCGGGCTGGCCTCGGACGAGGCGGAGCGGCGCGCTCTGGCCGACCAGATCCGCGTGGACATGCGCGTACGCGGCGACAGGGTCTCGACCGGGTTCGCGGCCACCCAGTTACTCGTGCGAGCCATGGCGGAGGCCGACGGCGGCACGGCGCTGATCGCGGCGGTGCGCCAGCCGGAGCAGCCCGGCATCGGCGCGATGCTCACCACGGGGCCAGGTACGTTCTGGGAAACCTGGTGGATCGACGACGAGAACGCCGGTGTCGCCTCGCTTGACCACATCGGTCTCGCCGCGCCGTTCGCCGCCTGGGCATGGACGCACGTGGCGGGCATCCGGCCGCTGGCAGAGGGGTATCGCCGCTTCGCCGTCGCGCCGTGCCTGCTCGGGCCGGTGACCAGGATCGATGTCACGGTCGAGACGGTCCGCGGCACGATCGCACTCGGCTGGAGGCTCGACGGCGACACGCTGACGCTGGAGCTGACCGTCCCGGTGGGCAGCACGGCCCTGGTCGACCTGCCGGGCCACCCCGCGCGGGAGTACGAATCCGGCCGGCACCGCATCGTGGCGACCGGCATACCCCTCGCTCAGGAGCGGCCGGCCATTGGCAGGACACCGCCCGTGCCGCCTGGCCAGGCGGTCACCGCGGCGGTGCTCAGAGGCGGCGCGGTGAGCGCGGACGCCGACGCGGGCTGGAAGGCCCGCCTCGATGGGCACGAACTGCGGATCGAGGCGCCACCCGGCGCGCCGATCGGGTCCTGCGCCGAAGTCGTCCTCCGCGGCGCCGCCGGCGAGCCGCTCGCCCGCCGGGTGGTCCGCGCTGGACGATCCGCTCGCTGGCTGTCTCGCGGCGTCAGGGCGCCCGGCTGGACGGCCGGCTCTGGCGTCCGGCTCGACGTCCTCCACGGCACGTTCGTCTGTACGCCGGTCTTCCACGGAACGTTCCCTGGGCCGACCTTCGAAGTCAGCGGGCCGCCCCTTCCACCAGGGCAGACCCGATGGGTACGGCTGCCGCTCCCCGGCGGGGACGACCTCGGTGACGCGGCCTTCGCCTTCGCGGAGGTGGATCTGTGCTTCCCGGTGCTGCCCGGCCGCACGATCGTGCCGATACTCCGGTTGACCGGAGCCGACGGCAGCAGCGTTCAGGACACCGTCCGCCCGCTTCCCGTCTGCTGGAACAGGATCAGCGTCGACCTGTCGCGATGGCCTGGCAGGGAGAGGGTGGTCGAAGTGGCCGTCGGGGTCGCCTGGCTGGACCGGCCCGATTCGGCCAGAGGGCCGGCGCTCCCGCTCGACCTGCGGGAGGGCCGCTCCAGCCTGCCGTTCCGGGTGGGCGATGTGGGGTGGACCAGCGCGCCACGCACCTGTTGAGCGGGCTCGCAACCCGCTGCGGGCCCTGACTGCCTTGCCGCTCGCCGAGTTCCTGTCAGAAGGAGATTGAAGATGATCAGTCGCATCGCACCATGGAGGGCCCGCGGCCTGGCCGCCGCCCTCGTCCCGATGCTCACCCTGGCCGCCGCATGCAGCGGTGGCGAAGAGGGCGAAAGGGCCGTCGACGGCGGCAGCAGCATCACCCTCTCGATGCAGGCCGGTCTGGTCCCGCAGTTCGAGAAGTACGCCGCGGCCTACGAGCAGGCCTTCCCGAAGCGGAAGGTGACGGTCGAGTCGTTGCCGGACGACGGCACCCAGTACATCCAGCAACTCGTCACCGCCCGCCTCGGCGACAAGCTCCCCGACGTCCTGATGAACGTCGACTACGCGGCCAACCGGCTGGCAGCGGGCAACGTCACCATGGACCTGGCCCCGTGGCTCGGGG
Organism: Nonomuraea sp. NEAU-A123; assembly: GCF_018603905.1. Lineage (GTDB taxonomy): Bacteria > Actinomycetota > Actinomycetes > Streptosporangiales > Streptosporangiaceae > Nonomuraea. Next base: position 10,770 of record NZ_JAHFZZ010000016.1, on the reverse strand, counting down.
AAGGCAAAGACGGCCTGAAAGGCAGCGAGTTCCTCCCGCAGTTCGTCGGACAGTATCGGCCGATCACCAAGCCGGATCAGATCACCGGTCTGCCGGTGAGCGCCGACTCGGTCACGCTGTTCTTCAACCGGACCGCCTTCAAGCGGGCAGGCGTGACCGAGCTGCCGAAGCCCACCTGGACGTGGGATGACATGTACCGGGTCGCGGCGGAGATCCAGAGCAAGTCAGGAGGAGACGTCGTCGGCCTGGCGCCTCCGCTCGGCACCGGCGGCCAGCCCGCCATCTATACGCCCGTGATCCACGCTTACGGCGGCTACGTCTACGACGCGACGACCAAGAAGTCGGGAATCGGCCAGCCGGAGGCGGTCAAGGCCTGGACGCAACTCATCAAGGCCTACGGCACCGCGTCGCCGGCGTACTCCGCCAACGCGGCCTCGCAGCCCAAGTTCGATCGCGGGCAGGTGGCGATGTCCTTCAGTGTCCGCGCCGGGGTGCCCACACTCAAGAGCCAGCTGAAGGACGACTGGGACGCCGAGGTCATGCCGACCATCAACGGCAAGACCACCGTCGGTGGCGGCTCCTACGGCCTGTCCATCGCGCAGACCAGCAAGAACAAGGACGCCGCGTGGGCGTTCCTCGCGTGGTTCTACCGCAACGACGGCGGGATGAAGATCGCGCAGGAGACCGGCCAGGTCGTCCCGCCGACCCTGGACGGCCTGGAGAACGGCATCTGGAAGGACCTGAAGGCGCCGCCGTCCAACAACGCCGTCTTCGCCGACGCCGCCAAGAACGCCCAACTGGCGACGCAACTGCCCGGCAAGGCCCAGGGCGTGCTCGACGAGCAGGTGCTCAAGGCGGTGCAGGAGGTCGTACTGAAGAAGCGGCCGGTGGCCGAGGCCTTCGCCGACGCGGAGAAGGCCGTCAACGAGGCGCTCGCGACGACCGGCGGGTGACGTCGACGCGGGCACGGCCAAGGCCAAGGAGGAAGATCGATGGTGGCGACAGTGACGAGTACAGCCGACGGCAGAGCGGTCGGCACGAGCCCTCCCGCACCTGGCCAGGATGGCAACAGACGCCGGCGACGGCGAGACGCGTGGGCCGCGACGGCGTTCGTGACGCCGAGCATGCTCGCCTTCGGCGTGTTCGTCATCGTGCCCGCGCTCGCCGGGCTGGGCCTGAGCTTCTTCAGCTGGGACCTGTTCACCCCACCTGAATGGGTGGGCCTGGACAATCTCGCCCGCCTGTTGGGCGACGGCCGGATGTGGGGCTCGCTGTGGGTGACGCTGCTGTTCGTGCTCCTGGGAGTGGTTCCGACGATCGTGGTCGGCTTCGTGCTCGCCGTGCTGCTCAACACCAGGCTGCCGGGCGTCGAGGCGCTCCGGGTGCTGTATCTGGCCCCGATGGTGGCGTCCTCGGCGGTCGCGGCGGTGCTGTGGGCGTACCTGTACGACGGACGGACCGGTATCGCCAACTCGATACTGCGCTGGGTGGGCATCGACGGCCCTGCCTGGCTGTCCGACACCACCTGGGCGCTGCCCGCGCTGTCCCTCATGATGATCTGGCTGGCCCTGCCGCTGGTGATGCTGTTGTACCTGGCCGGGCTGCAACGCATTCCCGACGACATCTACGCCGCGGCGGCGCTGGACGGCGCCGGCTTGTGGCGGCGGTTGTGGAGCATCACCTGGCCCAACGTGATGCAGACGACGGTGCTGGTGACCGTCCTGCAAGTGATCAACTTCGTCAGCGGCTCGTTCGAGACGGCGCTCATCATGACCGGCGGCGGCCCTCTCGACAGCACCCAGACCCTGGCCTTGTACGCCTACCGCACGGCGTTCGAGAAGGGCGAGATGGGCTACGCCAGCGCGCTCGCGCTCTTCCAACTCGTGCTCATCGGCGTCGCCGTGGGTCTGGTACGGCTCGCCGCCAAGCTCAGGAGTGCCACATGACCCTCCGGACCCTCGTCCGATACGCGACGCTGCTGCTGTGCGGGCTGCTCATGGCGGCGCCGCTGTTCTACCTGCTCTCGGCGTCTTTGATGTCGGCGCAGGACGCGCGTGCCTTCCCACCCCACCTGCTGCCGCCGAACGTCGTATGGCACAACTATGCAGAGGCCTACGAGTTCCTCTCCGCACGGGCCATCGTCAACTCGTTCGTCTTCAGCATCGGCATCGTCGCCGCGCAACTGGTGATCTCCATCCCGGCGGGCTTCGCTCTGGCGACGATCCCGTTTCGGTGGACGGGCCTGCTCCTCGGCGTGATCCTGGTGCCGATGTTCGTGCCCGCCAACATGACGCTGATCCCCCTCTACATCATCACCTATCAGCTCGGCCTGGTCGGAACCTACGCCGGCATGATCCTGCCAGTAGCGGGCCAGACGGCGTTCGCGATGCTGCTGTTCCGGCAGTTCTTCGCCGGGCTGCCGCCGGGCCTCATCGAGGCGGCCCGGCTGGACGGCGCGGGCTGGCCACGCGTCCTGACCCTGATCGCGCTGCCCCTGGCCAGGCCGGCGCTGGCCGCCTATTGCTCGATCAGCTTCCTGACCGCGTGGAACACCTACATCTGGCCGCAGGTCGTCGCGCCGGACCGCGAGCACCAGGTGATGACGGTCGCGCTCGCGCCCCTTGCCCAGGGGCAATACACCCTGATGTCACCCAGCGTCGGCCTGGCCGCGGCAGTGATCAGCATGACGCCGGTGCTGATCATCTTCCTCGCGTTCCAGAAGTGGTACATCAAAGGCGTCGTCGGGACCGGGCTGGAGTAGTAGCGGACAAATGGCGGCAACGTGACAACCAGATCCGCCGGGGTTCGCAGTGCCGGCCGGCCTGGTCACATCACTTCGAGGCCAAGTCGGCGACGCCGCATAACCGCAGCTCAGTCCACGTCAACCTACGGATTAAAGAAGACGCTTCGATCAAGGCGTATAGCTCTGACCTGCGCGTTTAGTTCGTGGCTGTACGGCCAGGAGGCCGGTCATGAGTGACCGTTCAACACCAAGTTCGCCGAGCGTCTGGAGACGGAGCGGGCGGAAAAGGGCGGCAAGAAGATCAGCGCCGTGCGGGTATGGGAGACCCTCGAACTGCGACCATCGCCCGTGATGGTCTGGATGCCGGTCCAACTTGGCGCATTCCTCGTCACAGGAGCAGGCCGAACAGCCGGGTCATGCGCTGCCAGTGCTCGCTGGAGGGGTTCTTGAGGTCGGGTTCGACGATCTTGAGCGCACGGGCGAACACCATGGACAGCCCGCCGGCCACGGCCGGCAGCCGGGCCTCGGCGTCTACGCTGAGCGACAGGTCGAGCGGTGGCAGCGCGGTGAGCTGCTCCAGGATCGGCGACAGCTCCAGTTCCTCGTCCAGGTCGCGGAAGTCGTGCATGTTCTCCTGCAGGCCCTTGGTGATGGGCAGGTCCCATGGCTGGATGATGTCGCGCCTGTTCTCCTTGGCCGCGGCCTCGGCGACGACGAGCATGTCGTACAGCTTCTGGTTGACGAAGTCGTTGAAGCGCTTGAGGTCGTTCTTGTCCACGTCGAGTCCCGCGGCGGCGCGGAAGAAGCGCTCGAACCTGGAGTGTGCCATAACCGGCATGTCGATCACCGTCTTCTCTGTCGATTTCCTGTGGTGGTGAACCTCTCGTGCACCAGGCGCACGGCCATGGCGCCCTCCCCCACCGCGGAGGCGACCCGCTTGACCGATCCGCTGCGGACGTCGCCCACAGCGAAGACGCCCAGGTGGTCGGTCTCCAGGGGAAGCAGTGCATTCCAGGTGGTGGATTGTCCCGTGATGATGAAGCCGCGGTCGTCGAGCGGCACGGCGCCCTCCAGCCACTTGGTGTGCGGGTCGGCGCCGATGAAGACGAACATGGCCCTGGTCGCGATCTCCAGGGACTTCCCCGTGCGCTTGTTGCGGACGCGGATACCTTTCAGTGTGCCGTCGCCGATGAGCTCGCATACCTCGGTGTCGGGCATGATCTCGATGCCGGGCGTGCGGTCGAGCTCGTCGGCTAGGTAGTGGGACATGCCGGCGCGTATGTCGTCACCGCGTACGATCATGTGCACCGACGACGCGTTCCTGGCCAGGTAGAGGGCCGCCTGACCGGCGGAGTTGCCGCCGCCGACGATGACCACCGGCGAGTGGCTGCACATGCGCAGCTCGAATGGGGTGGCCGCGTAGTAGACGCCCGATCCCTCGTACTTCTCCAGCTCGGGGACCTCCAGCCGCCGGTAGCGGGCGCCGGTGGCGATGATCACGGCGTGGCCCTTGACGGTGCTGCCGTCCTCGACGACGACGCCGTAGAAGCCGTCGTCCGGCTGCAGGCCGGTCGCCTCGGCCGGGACGGTCAGCACCGCGCCGAACTTCCGCGCCTGGATGATGGCGCGCTCGGCCAGCTCGGCGCCCGAGATGCCGGAGGGGAAACCGAGGTAGTTCTCGATGCGGGAGGAGGTGCCGGCTTGGCCGCCGGCGGCCACGGCGTCGAGCACGATGGTCGTCAGCCCTTCCGAGGCCCCGTACACGGCGGCGGCCAGGCCCGCGGGGCCCGCGCCCACGACGACCAGGTCGCTGACCCCGTCGCCGGGCACCGGGGCGGGCAGGCCGATCGCCTTCGCCAGCTCGGCGACGGTCGGGTTGCGCAGGACCTTGTCGCCGCGCCAGATCACGACCGGGGTGTCCTCAGGCGGGATGCGCAGCTCGCGCAGCAGGGCGTCCGCCTCCTCGTCCTCCTCCAGGTCGATCCACCGGTGCGGCACCCTGTTGCGGGCGGCGAACTCGCGCAGCCGCCGGCAGTCCGCCGAATAGCGGGAGCCGATGATGCGGAAGCCGATGCCCAGCCCGATCAGCAGGGACCGCCGGGCCAGGTAGGCCCGCAGGATGAGGTCGCCGAGCGCCTGGTCCCGCGCCACCAGCGCGCGCACCTCGTCGGCCGGCACGGCCAGCACCTCGCCCGGCTCCTGGACGACGGCGGTCAGGAATCCCGCCTGGCCGGTGAGCAGGCTGAGCTCGCCGAGGAACCGGCCCGGGCCGTGGACGGCGATCGTCCGCTCGTCCGGGCCGCGCCCCTCGACCATGGCTACCTTGCCGGTCAGCACGACGATGAACTCCGCGGTGGGCTCCCCCTCACGGAACAGGACGTCGCCTCCCGACACGGCCCGGCGCTCGCCACGGGGGGAGAGCTCGGCGAGCTGCGCCTCGTTCAGCCGGGGATAGGCGCCGTACAAGTCCGGCGTCTCGGGTACCGGCGTCATGTGCGCGCCTTGATCGCGTCCTCGACCCATCTGCGCAGCTCGTGGGCGGGCGCGCCGCCCGCCCGCTGGGCGACGACCTCGCCGCGGACCATCATCATGAGCGTCGGGATGTGCTTGATCGCGAAGCGCTCGGACAGGCGTGGCGAGCGGTCCACGTCGACTTTGACGAGTTTGACGCGGCCGGCCATGTCCTGGGAGAGCTGTTCGAGCGCGGGCGTGACCATCCGGCACGGCCCGCACCAGTCCGCCCAGAAGTCGACGATGACCGGTAGCGCCGATCGCTCGGCGACTTCGGCGAACGTGTCGTCGCCCGCCTCGGCGATCCAAGGCAGCGGCTGATGGCAGTTCCCGCACTGGGGGATGCCGTCGGCCGCGGCCGGCACCCTGTTCCGTTTGCCGCAGTTCGGGCAGGCGACGGTGGTCGAGATCATGTCAGCTCCCCGGTCCGGTGAAGGTGACGCTCAGCTCGCCGTGGTCGACGTCCACCGTCACGGTCGAGCCGTCGGGAGCGTCGCCGCCCAGCAGCGCCCGCCCGATCCTGGTCTCGACCTCGCGGGCGATGAACCGGCGCAGCGGCCGGGCCCCGTACACGGGGTCATAGCCCTGGTTGGCGATGAGCTTGAGCGCCTGGTCGGTGACCCGCAGCGTGAGCCGCCGGTCGGCCAGCCGCTGCCTGACGTCGTTGAACATCAGGTCCACGATCCGCTCGATCTGGGCCTCGGTCAGAGGCTTGAACAGCACGATGTCGTCGACCCTGTTGAGGAACTCCGGCCGGAAGTGCGTGCGCAGCTCGTTCATGACCCGGTCGCGGGCTTCCGGCTTGATCTCGCCGTCGGAGGTGACCCCGTCGAGCAGGTACTGCGAGCCGATGTTCGAGGTCATGATGATCACGGCGTTGCGGAAGTCGACCGTACGGCCCTGCGCGTCGGTCAGCCGCCCGTCGTCCAGGACCTGCAGGAACGTGTTGAACACGTCCGCGTGCGCCTTCTCCACCTCGTCAAAGAGGACCACCGAGTACGGCTTGCGCCGCACTGCCTCGGTTAGCTGGCCGCCCTCCTCGTACCCGATGTAGCCGGGAGGGGCGCCGACCAGGCGGCTGACCGTGTGGCGCTCCTGGTACTCGCTCATGTCGATGCGGACCATGTTGTCCTCGGTGTCGAACAGCGCGGCCGCGAGCGTCCTGGCCAGCTCGGTCTTGCCGACACCGGTCGGCCCGAGGAACAGGAACGACCCGACGGGCCGCCGCGGATCCTTGATGCCGGAGCGGGCGCGGATGACCGCGTCGGCCACCAGCCGCACGGCCTCCTCCTGGCCGATGACCCGCTCGTGCAGGATCTCGTCCAGGCGCAGCAGCTTCTCACGCTCGCCCTCCTTCAGGCGGGTGACCGGGATGCCGGTCCAGCGGGAGACGATGTCGGCGATCTCGTCCTCGGTGACGACCTCGCGCAGCAGCCTGCGGCCGCTCTGGCGCAGGGCCAGCTGCTCCTCCTCCGCCTGCAGGCGGCGTTCCAGCTCGGGGAGCTTGCCGTGGCGCAGCTCGGCGGCGCGGTTGAGGTCGTAGTCGCGTTCGGCCTGCTCGGCCTCCCGGCGCACGGTCTCCAGTTCCTGGCGCAGGGCCTGGACCTTGCGCAGGGCGTGCCGCTCGGACTCCCACTGCGCCCGCATGGCGTCGGCCTCGGCGCGCAGGTCGGCCAGCTCCTTGCGCAGGTCGGCGAGGCGGGCCTTGCTGGCGGGGTCGTCCTCCTTGGCGAGCGCGGCCTCCTCGATCTCCAGCCGCATCACCCGCCGGGTGAGTTCGTCGAGCTCGGCCGGCATGGAGTCGATCTCCGTACGGATCATCGCGCAGGCCTCGTCGACCAGGTCGATGGCCTTGTCCGGGAGGAACCGGTCGGAGATGTAGCGGTGGCTCAGCGTCACCGCGGCGACGATGGAGCTGTCCTGGATCTTCACACCGTGGAAGATCTCCAGCCGCTCGCGCAGCCCCCGCAGGATCGATATCGCGTCATCTTCGGACGGCTCGTCCACCAGGACGGGCTGGAACCTGCGCTCCAGGGCCGCGTCCTTCTCGATGTGCAGGCGGTACTCCTGGACCGTGGTCGCGCCGATCATGTGCAGTTCGCCGCGGGCGAGCATCGGCTTGAGCATGTTGCCCGCGTCCATGGCGCCCTCGGTCGCCCCGGCTCCGACCACGGTGTGCAGCTCGTCCACGAACAGCAGGATCTGTCCCTGGGCAGCCGTGACTTCGTTCAGCACGGCCTTCAGGCGTTCCTCGAACTCGCCGCGGTACTTGGCGCCGGCCACGAGCGCGCCCATGTCCAGGCTGAAGACGGTCTTGTCGCGCAGCCCCTCGGGGACGTCCGCGTTCGTGATCCGCTGGGCGAGCCCTTCCACGATGGCGGTCTTGCCGACGCCGGGGTCGCCGATCAGCACTGGGTTGTTCTTGGTCTTGCGGGACAGGATCTGGATCACCCGGCGGATCTCCGTGTCGCGGCCGATCACCGGGTCCAGCTTGCCCGCCTGGGCCTCGCTCACCAGGTCGCGGCCGTACTTCTCCAGCGCCTCGTAGGCGACCTCCGGCATGGCCGAGGTGACGCGCTGGTTACCCCGGATGGCGGTCAGCGCTTCCAGGAACCGGTCCCTGGTGAGCCCCTGCTCGTGCAGCAGCCGTCCGGAGGGTGTGCCGGCGCCCTCCTCGATCAGGGCCAGCAGCAGGTGCTCGACCGAGACGTAGTCGTCCTTGAGCCGTTTCGCCTCCCGCTCGGCGGTGTCCAGCAGCCGCGACAGCCGCTGCGTGACGTAGACCTGTCCGGGTTGCGCGCCCGGGCCGCTGACCTTGGGACGGCGTTCCAGATCGTGCTCCAGGTCCCTGCGCAGGGCCTCCGGGTCGGCTCCGGCGTGCTGCACGAGCCGGGGGGCCAGCCCGTCCGGCTGTTCGAGCAGGGCCAGCAGCAGGTGCTCGGCGTCGACCTCGGTGTGCCCGTAGCGCAGCGCCTTCGTCTGGGCGCCGTGCAGGGCCTCCTGCGACTTCTGCGTCATAATGTTCGGGTCCACTTCAGTCCCCCTAGTGTCGTGAGGCGTGCGTACGCAGGGAGCTCTCCAGCGCCTCGATCCGGTCGAGCAGGTCGGTCACCAGCCCGATCGCGGCATAGTTGATCGACAGGCCCTCGTGCAGCCGCCGGATGCGGGCGGCCGCGGCGACCTGGGAGAGCGGGAAGCAGAGCTCTCCCCTGGCGTCCCTGACCGGTTCCAGCAAGCCGAGCACCACCAGGCGGCGGATGGTCTCCGGGTGCAGCCCGGTGACCCGCGCATAGGAGTCCAGGCCCAGCCGTGTCGGGCGGACGATCGCGTACGTCGTCATGAGCCCCTCCTCGGGTCGAACCGGGACGTGGCGGCGAGCTGTTCGAACAGGCGCCGCTCCTCCTCGGTGAGCTTGGGCGGCACCACGATCCGCACCTCGGCGAACAGGTCGCCGGGCTTGCCGCGGGGGTTGGGCATGCCGCGCCCGCGCAGCCGCAGGCGGCGCCCGGTCGAGGTGCCCGGCGGCACCTTCAGCTTGGCCTCGCCGCCCGGCGTGTCGATGGCGACCGTGGCGCCCAGCGCGGCCTCCCAAGGGGCCAGCGGCAGGTAGGTGTGCAGGTCGCGGCCCTCGACGCGGTAGCGGGGATGCTCGGCGATCCGGACGATAAGGTAGAGGTCGCCCGGCTGGGCGCCTTGGCTCCCCTGGCCTCCCTGGCCGGCCAGCCTGATGCGCTGGCCGTCCGTCACCCCGGGCGGGATCGTGACGTCCAGCCGCCGTCCTCCGCCCAGCGTGATCGTCCGGCGCCCGCCGTGGTAGGCCTCCTCGACCGGGAGTGTCAGCTCGGCTTCCTGGTCCGCGCCCTGCACGGGCCCCCAGGAGCGCCTGCCCCGGCCGTCGAACATGCCGCCGAGCAGGTCCTCGAAGTCGATACCTCCGGCGCCGGTCCCGAAGTCGTCGCTCGTGCGCCATTGGCCACCTCCGCCACGTGCTCCGGCTCCGGAGCGGGCACGAGCACGGGAACGGCCCCTGGCGTACTGCTCGGGATCGACGTCGGGCGGCACCTGGCGGAAGTCGTGCCCGAACGCGTCGTACTTGCGGCGCATTTCGGGATCCGAGAGCACGGAGTACGCCTCCGAGATCTCCTTGAAGGTGTCCTCCGCCCCCGGATCCTTGTTGACGTCGGGATGGTATTTGCGGACGAGCTTGCGGTAGGCCCGCTGGATCTCGTCCTGGTCGGCGTTACGGCCGACTCCGAGCACTTCGTAGAAGTCGCGTCGATCGGCCATCACTCCGCCTTCTTGGCTACCACCACCACCGCCGGGCGCAGTTGCCGCTGGTCGTCGCCGTAGCCGGGCTGCAGCACCTCCACGACGGTGCCGGGTGCGACGTCGTCGCGTTCGACGGTCGAGACCGCCTCGTGGTGCTGGGGATCGAACGGCACGCCGGTCTGGTCCTGGCGGCGGTAGCCGAGGCGGTTCAGCGTGGCGACCGCCTGGTCTCGCACCGCACGCACCCCCTGGATGACCGGATTGGCGTCGCCGTCCCCATCGGCAGCGCTCAGCGCGCGCTCCAGGTTGTCCAGGACGGGCAGCCACTGGGAGACCACCTTGTCCCGCTCCTCGACCCGGAGCCGCTCGGTGTCCCGGGCGATGCGCTTGCGGACGTTGTCCAGCTCGGCGACCGCACGCAGCCACCGGTCCTCCAGCTCCGCCAGCTTCGCCTCCGATTCCGGGACCGGATCGGCCTCGTCGGTGCCGACCTGAACCGCCCGCGCACCATCCTGGTCCGTACGCTCTTCGTGGCCGTTCATGTCACTCCGTGTCAGAGGTGGTGAACTCGGCGTCGATCACGTCGTCGTCGGCCGGGCCGCCCGAAGCGCTCTCCGTCCTGCCCTGCGGTGGCACGTTGGCCGACTGGCTGGTCTGCAGCGCCTGGTTGACCTGCTGGAGCTCGCCGCTGAGCGTGCGCAGCCGGTCGATCGGCGCCTCCTGCTTGATCGCCTCGCGGGCGTCGTGGACGAGCTGTTCGGCACGCGCCTTCTCATGTACGGGGACGGTGTCGCCGAGCTCCTTCAGGCGGCGTTCCACCTGGTAGGCGACCGAATCCAGCTCGTTGCGGACCTCGATCATCTGCCGCAGCCGGAGGTCCTCGTCGCGGTGCTGCTCGGCGTCCTGGATCATCCGCTCGATCTCCTGCTTGTCCAGCGTGGAGGTCTCGCTGATGGTGACCTTCTGCTCGGCGCCGGTGTCCTTGTCACGCGCGGTGACGTTGAGTATGCCGTTGGCGTCGATGTCGAAGGTGACCTCGATCTGCGGCTCTCCCCGGAGCGCGGGTCGGATGTTCTCCAGCCGGAAGCGCCCGAGCACCCGGTTGTCGGCCGCCCGCTCGCGCTCTCCCTGCAGGATCACGATGTCGACGGCGCCCTGGTTGTCGTCGGCCGTGCTGAAGGTCTCGGTCCGGCGGGCCGGGATCGTCGTGTTGCGTTCGATGACCTTGGTCATGATGCCGCCGAGCG
>NZ_JAHFZZ010000015.1 GCF_018603905.1 Nonomuraea sp. NEAU-A123 | reverse complement strand
CCGCAACATCGCCTCACGCGGTGTGGCGGACTGGGCAGTGAGTCACGCTGCCTGACGCGGACCTCGCCGCCGAAGCCAGCGACGGTGAGGAGCTGCAAGCTCGGTCGTTTACGGCCGAGAAGCTGACGGGGAGTCTCTGGATCAGGCCGTTGGCGTCGTCGATGGCGGGGGCGTGCTCAGGCACCTCCGGCAGTACGGGGGCGACGGTCTCGCGCTTCACCTGGTCGACGGGCGGGAGCGCGTTGACGGGCTGGAGCGGGTCGACGGGCGACTCGGTCACGGTGCCCACTATGCGCGAGCCGGCTGCGGGCATGTCCACGGGCAGCTTGTCGGTGCGTGGCAGGCGGCGCAGTGTGGGGAGGTCGGGTGCCTCCGCCAGCCTCGACACGTCTGCCAGGCCCGCCGTGCCGGGGATGCCGCCGGGGAGCGTCGCGGCGCCCGCGGTGGCGGCCATCCCGCCTTGGTCGGCGATGTTCATCACCGAATGGCCCGTCGCCAGGCCGGCCACGCCGAGCCGGTCGGCCAATCGCACGGCGGCCATAGACAGGCGGTCGGACAGGTCGACGGCCAGGCGGTCGGTTCGGCGGTCGGACAGGTCGGCGGCCAGGCGGTCGGTTCGGCGGTCGGACAGGTCGGTGGTCAGGCGGTCGGTTCGGCGGTCGGACAGGTCGGTGGTCAGGTGGTCGGTTCGGCGGTCGGACAGGTCGGTGGTCAGGTGGTCGGCGGCCGACTGGACCGGCTTGCCGCTCCATGACCCGTCCAGTACCACCAGATCCGTGCTGGCGTCGCAGACACGGACCGTGGACGCGGGCGACGTCACATCCGCCGACGGGCCGGTACAGGCATCCGTGGCGTCGAAGGCGGTGCGGGCGGCCGCGGGGCCCGCCGCCATCCAACCCACTGCCACGGTCAGCATGGCCACCGTGAGGATGCCGCGGAACTTCCGAGATGACACTGCACGTCCTCCTGCTTCGGCTTTCGGTGATGCGACGAAAGCCGAAGCTAGCCACGACCGGGTCCGCCGCGTGTCGGCTTGCCAGAAGGGTGGCGCAACACTTGACGACGGAGGGCCGCCGTTGACCGTGCCATGAAACGCCGACGCCCGGAAACCAGCCGGTTTCCGGGCGTCGCGCGAGCGCGGGGGGTCAGCCGCGGGCGATGGTGAGCTCGTCGTCGCCCAGGTCCACCAGGACGCGGTCGCCGTCCACGACCTCGCCCGACAGCACGGCCTTGGCCAGCTTGTCGCCGATCGCCGACTGCACCAGGCGGCGCAGCGGGCGCGCCCCGTACATCGGGTCGTAGCCGGTGAGCGCCAGCCACTCGCGGGCCGCGTCGGTGACCTCCAGCCTGAGTCGGCGGTCGGCCAGTCGCCGGGCCAGGCGCTCGACCTGGAGGTCGACGATGCGCGTCAGCTCTTCCGAGCCGAGCGCGTCGAACAGGATCACGTCGTCGAGCCGGTTGAGGAACTCCGGCTTGAACGCGTTGCGCACCGCGCCCATGACGGCCTCGCGCTTGGCGCCGTTGGCCAGTTTGGGGTCGACCAGGAACTGCGAGCCGATGTTGGAGGTGAGGATCAGGATCGTGTTGCGGAAGTCGACGGTACGGCCCTGGCCGTCGGTCAGGCGGCCGTCGTCGAGCACCTGCAGCAGGATGTCGAAGACCTCGGGGTGGGCCTTCTCCACCTCGTCGAGCAGCACGACCGTGTAGGGCCGCCGCCTGACGGCCTCGGTGAGCTGGCCACCCTCCTCGTAGCCGACGTAGCCGGGAGGCGCGCCGACGAGCCGGGCGACGCTGTGCTTCTCGGAGTATTCGCTCATGTCGATGCGGGTCATCGCCCGCTCGTCGTCGAACAGGAACTCCGCCAGCGCCTTGGCCAGCTCGGTCTTGCCGACACCCGTCGGGCCGAGGAACAGGAACGAGCCCGTGGGCCTGTCGGGGTCGGAGATCCCGGCCCGGCTCCGCCGTACGGCGTCGGAGACGGCCTGTACGGCCTGCTGCTGCCCGATGAGGCGCTGCCCCAGCTCCTCCTCCATCCGCAGCAGTTTGGCCGTCTCAGCCTCCAGCAGGCGGCCCGCCGGGATGCCCGTCCAGGACGAGATGACCTCGGCGATGTCGTCGGGGCCGACCTCCTCCTTGACCATGGCGTTGTCGGGGGTGGCGGCCTCGGAGGCGGCCCGCAGGGCTTGCTCCAGGCGCGGCACCTCGGCGTACATGAGCCGGGAGGCGGCCTCGAAGTCGCCGTCGCGCTGCGCCCGCTCGGCGCTGCTCCTGGCCTCGTCGAGCTGCTTCTTGAGCTCGCCGACCTTGTTCAGGCCGGCCTTCTCGGTCTCCCAGCGGCCGACGAGGGCGTTGAGCTCCTCCTGGCGGTCGGCCAGCTCCTTGCGGAGGCGTTCGAGCCGCTGGATGGAGGCCTCGTCGGTCTCCTTGGACAGGGCCAGCTCCTCCATCTTCATCCGGTCGACGTTGCGCTGGAGCTGGTCGATCTCGACGGGCCGTGAGTCGATCTCCATGCGCAGCCGGGAGGCGGACTCGTCGACCAGGTCGATGGCCTTGTCGGGGAGGAAGCGGTTGGTGATGTAGCGGTCGGAGAGCGCGGCGGCGGCGACCAGCGCGCTGTCGGCGATCTGGACCTGGTGGTGGGCCTCGTAGCGGCCCTTGAGCCCGCGCAGGATCGCGATCGTGTCCTCGACCGTGGGCTCGCCGACGTAGACCTGCTGGAAGCGGCGCTCCAGCGCGGGGTCCTTCTCGATGCGCTCGCGGTACTCGTCGAGGGTCGTGGCGCCGATCATGCGGAGCTCGCCGCGGGCCAGCATGGGCTTGAGCATGTTGCCCGCGTCCATCGCGCCCTCGGCGGCGCCCGCCCCGACGACCGTGTGCAGTTCGTCGATGAACGTGACGATCTGCCCGTCGCTCTCCTTGATCTCGGAGAGCACGGCCTTGAGCCGCTCCTCGAACTCGCCGCGGTACTTCGCGCCCGCGACCATCGCGCCCAGGTCGAGCGAGATGAGCCGCTTGTTGCGCAGCGACTCGGGCACGTCGCCGGCCACGATGCGCTGGGCCAGGCCCTCGACGACGGCCGTCTTGCCGACGCCGGGCTCGCCGATCAGCACCGGGTTGTTCTTGGTGCGCCGGGACAGGACCTGCACGACGCGGCGGATCTCGGAGTCGCGGCCGATGACCGGGTCGAGCTTGCCGCTGCGGGCCCGCTCGGTCAGGTCGACGCCGTACTTCTCCAGCGCCTGGTAGGTGTCCTCGGGGGTCTCACTGGTGACGCGGGCGTGGCCGCGTACCTTCTCGAAGGCGTCGAGCAGCGCCTGCGGGGTCGCCCCCTGGGACTTCAGCAGCTCGGCCATCTGGCCGCCGTCGGTGGCCAGGCCGACGAGCAGGTGCTCGGTGGAGACGTACTCGTCCTCGAGCCGCTTGGCCCGCTGCGCGGCGGTGTTGATCACGGTCAGCAACTGGCGGGAGCTCGACGGCGCGCTCACGGTGGAGCCCTGCGCCTTCGGCAGCGCGGCGAGCTGCTCCTCGGCCTTGGCGCGCAGCGTCTTCCAGTCGGCGCCGACGACTTCGAGCAGCGGGATGGCGGTGCCGCCCGTCTGGGCGAGCAGTGTGGTCAGCAGGTGCGCGGGCGCGATCTCCGGATTGCCCTCCGCGGCGGCACGCCGCATGGCCCCGGAGAGAGCTTCCTGGCTCTTCTGGGTGAGCTTGTAGTCCATGTGTTCTAGGCCCCCGGTGGCAGCTCGTAGCGGATCAGCGCCCTGACCATCTGCATCTCGGCGCGGAGGCGGTGAACCTCCTCACGCAGCCGCAGAGCCTCGTTCTCGAGCTCGAGAATCCGCTTGATGCCCGCGAGGTTGATGCCCTCCTCCTGGGAGAGCCGCTGGACCTCGCGGAGCTGGATGATGTCGCGGGTGGAGTAGAGGCGGCCGCGCCCCGCCGTACGGCCTGGACAGACCAGTCCGAGCCGGTCGTACTGCCGCAGCGTCTGTGGGTGAAGACCCGACAGTTGCGCGGCCACCGAGATCACATAGACCGGCGTTTCGTCTGACAGGTCGAAATAGTTGGCGTCCATCGGCTACTCGCTTCTGGCTCTCTGTATGAGATCAGCCCGCGGGTCCTCGCCCGCGGTCGCGGTGTTGAACTCCGTGAGGAGTTCGCGGGACTTGTCGTCCAGCGTCTTGGGGACGACCACCTCGACAGTGGCGAGCAGGTCGCCCTTGGTGCCGTCCTTGCGGGCGACACCCCTGCCGCGAACCCGGAACGTGCGGCCGTTGGGTGTGCCCGTCGGGATGCGCAACGTGACCGGCAGGCCCTTGAGTATCGGCACCTTGATCTCGGCGCCGAGCGCGGCCTCGGAGAACGTCACCGGCACGGTGATCGTCAGGTTGTCGCCCGTCCTGCCGAACACGGCATGCGGCTTGACGTGCGCGAGGATGTAGAGGTCGCCGGCCGGGCCGCCGTTCTCGCCCGGGGCGCCCTTGGCCTTGAGCTTGACCCGCTGGCCGTCGGCCACCCCCGCGGGGATGCGCGCCTGGATGTTGCGGGTGCTCTTGGCCCGGCCGCTGCCCTCGCACACGGGGCAGGGGTCGTCCACGAGCAGGCCACGGCCCTTGCAGTCGCGGCAGGGCTCGGAGAAGGCGAAGTTGCCCAGGTTGCGGCTGGCCGCCCCGGTGCCCTCGCAGGTCGGGCAGACCCGCGGGGTGGTGCCGGCTTTGGCCCCGGTGCCGCTGCACGCCGTGCAGGCGGCCGAGCTGGTCAGCCGGAGCGACACCGTGGAGCCTTCGACCGCTTCGGTGAACGTGAGCGTGACCTCGGACTCGATGTCCTGCCCACGCCGCGGCCTGGTGGTGCTGGTCGTACGGGCCGAGCCACCGCCGCCGCGGTTGAACAGCCCGCCGAACAGGTCGCCGAGCCGCTCACCCGCACCGTGGCCCTGCTGCTGCTGGCTGGCGGTGCCGCCGAACAGGTCGCCGAAGTCGAACGGGAAGCCGCCACTGCCGGGACGCTGGCCGCCCACCCCCGACCCGAACAGCGTGCGCGCCTCGTCGTACTCTTTGCGGCGCTTGCCGTCGGACAGGACGTCGTAGGCCTCGGAGACCTCCTTGAACTTGGTCTCCTTGGCCACGTCGCCCTGATTGGTGTCGGGGTGGTATTGCCGGGCCAGCTTGCGGTAGGCCTTCTTGATCTCTTCGGCGGTGGCTGACTTGGGCACACCAAGGACGGCGTAGTAGTCCTTCTCCAGGTAGTCCTTGGTGCTCATCTATCGCCCTTCGTTCTTCTTCGTCAGTTGTCGTCGTCGGACGCCGCAGGGGCGTCTTCCGGCTCCGCCACGGCCACCCGCGCCGGGCGGAGCACCCGGTCACCCATCCGGTAACCGGGCTGTAGCACCTCGACCGCGGTCGGCTCGGTGACGTCCGGCGAGTAGCTGTGCATCAGCGCCTCGTGAACGGTCGGGTCGAACGGGTCGCCCTTCTGCCCGAAGGAGTTGAGGCCGAGCTTGGTGACCGCCGCTTCCAGTGACTCTGCCACCTTCGAGAAGCCACCGGTGAGCTCGCCGTGATCACGTGCCCGCCCGATGTCGTCGAGCACGGGCAGGAGCTCCTGGAGGGCGCTCGCGACGGCCTGCTCGCGAACCGCGACCCGGTCACGCTCGACCCGCCTGCGGTAGTTGGTGTACTCCGCCTGGAGGCGCTGCAGGTCGGACGTCCGCTCGGAGAGCTGCGCCAGCAGGTCCCCGTCCTTCGCCGCCACCTCGGTGGGGGCGGGGGGAACGGGGGTCTCCTGGTCCTGCGGACGTTCGCGCACCTGGCCCGTCTCCGGGTCGATCTTACGGTTGTCGCGGATCACCGGCTCGTCGTGCCCGTTGTCACGCGTCGGCATCACTTGTCCTTCTTCGGCTGGTCTTCATCGACGATCTCGGCCTCGACCACGTCCTCGTCGGCCTTCTGCTGCTCACCGGCCGCGGCGTCCTGCGGAGCGCCCTCGTCGCCGGCCTGCTGGCCCTGGCTCTGCGCGTAGATCGCCGAGCCCATCTTCTGGCTGACGGTCGCGAGCTTCTCGGCCGAGTTGCGGATGACGTCGGTGTCGGTGCCCTCAAGAGCCTTCTTCAGCTCGGCGAGCGCGTCGTTGACCTCGGTCTTGATCTCGCCGGGGACCTTGTCGTCGTTCTCGCGGAGGAACTTCTCCGTCTGGTAGGCGAGCCCGTCCGCGTTGTTGCGGACCTCGGCCTCCTCGCGGCGCTTCTTGTCCTCCTCGGCGTAGGACTCGGCCTCGCGCATCATCCGCGCGATGTCGTCCTTCGGCAGCGCGGAGCCGCCGGTGATCGTCATCGTCTGCTCCTTGCCCGTGCCCAGGTCCTTGGCGGAGACGTTGACGATGCCGTTGGCGTCGATGTCGAAAGTGACCTCGATCTGCGGGATGCCGCGCGGCGCCGGGGCGATGCCGGTCAGCTCGAACGTGGCCAGCTTCTTGTTGTACGAGGCGATCTCGCGCTCGCCCTGGTAGACCTGGATCTGCACCGACGGCTGGTTGTCCTCGGCCGTGGTGAAGACCTCGGAGCGCTTGGTCGGGATCGTCGTGTTGCGCTCGATGATCTTGGTGAAGATGCCGCCCTTGGTCTCGATGCCCAGCGACAGCGGGGTCACGTCGAGCAGCAGGACGTCCTTGACCTCACCCTTGAGTACGCCGGCCTGCAGGGCAGCGCCGATGGCGACGACCTCGTCCGGGTTGACGCCCTTGTTGGGCTCCTTGCCGCCGGTCAGCTCCTTGACGAGCTCGGACACGGCGGGCATGCGGGTCGAGCCGCCGACGAGCACCACGTGGGCGATGTCGGAGATCTTGATGCCGGCGTCCTTGATGACCTGGTGGAACGGGCCCTTGGTCCGCTCGAGCAGGTCGGCGGTCAGCCGCTGGAACTCGGCCCTGGTCAGCTTCTCGTCGAGGTGCAGCGGGCCCTCGGACGAAGCGGTGATGTAGGGCAGGTTGATGTTGGTCTCGGCCTGGCTGGACAGCTCGATCTTGGCCTTCTCCGCCGCCTCACGCAGGCGCTGGAGGGCCATCTTGTCCTTGGACAGGTCGACGCCGTGAGCGTTCTTGAACCGGTTGGCCAGCTCGTCGACGACCCGCTGGTCCCAGTCGTCACCACCGAGGTGGTTGTCGCCGGAGGTCGCCTTGACCTCGACGAAGCCGTGGCCGTCCTCCTGGCCGACGTCGAGCAGGGACACGTCGAAGGTGCCGCCGCCGAGGTCGAAGACCAGGATCGTCTGGTCCTGCTCCTTGTCGAGCCCGTACGCGAGCGCCGCCGCGGTGGGCTCGTTGATGATGCGGAGCACGTTGAGGCCCGCGACCGTGCCGGCCTCCTTGGTGGCCTGGCGCTGCGCGTCGTTGAAGTAGGCCGGGACGGTGACCACCGCGTCGGTGATCTTCTCGCCCAGGTAGGCCTCAGCGTCCTGCTTCAGCTTCTGCAGCACGAAGGCGCTGATCTGCTGGGGGGAGAACTTCTTGCCGTCGATCTCCTGGGACCAGTTGGTGCCCATCTCGCGCTTGACGGAGCGGATGGTCCGGTCCACGTTGGTGACGGCCTGTCGCTTGGCGACCTCGCCGACCAGGACTTCGCCGTTCTTCGCGAAGGCGACCACGGACGGCGTGGTCCGCGAGCCCTGCGCGTTGGCGATGACGGTGGGCTCACCGCCCTCGAGGATCGAGACGACGGAGTTGGTCGTCCCAAGGTCGATACCTACCGCACGTGCCATGAGTACGTCCCTGTAGTTAAAGTTGAGTCGGTCAGACTCAACGTACGAATGCCGGGGGTGTTTGTCAAACAGCTTGAGCCTACTCGACTCAACCCCGCACCGAGCACCCGCATTCCCCCCTCAAAAGCGAAACCCCCGACACAACAGGGGTCGTGTGCCGGGGGCTCATCGGGAGGTTCAGGACTTGGCGCCGTCCACGACCTTGCGCTTGCCGAGTGGCGACTTGAGCTTGACCGTCGTCGTCTTCTCCACCGCGATCATGATGCAGGCGACGTCCTTGGCCTTCGGGGCGGTGCCCTCGTAGAGCGTGACCGTGACGCGCTTGCCCGTCTCCTTGACCTTGACCCGGTCCAGGACGCTGCACGGGGCCACGCCCGACCACCAGGTCAGCTTGAGCTTGCGGCCGTGGGACGTCGGCTGCGCCTTGGTCCAGCGGACCTTGTGCGTGTTGATCGTGTCGCCCGTGGGCTTGACCGGTTTCGGGGACTTCGTGGGAGTCGTCTCGGCGGGACCGCTCGCCACGGGGTCAGTGGTGACCGGCACCTGGGGGGCGGGGGCGGGGGCCTGCTTGGCAGGCGCCGAGGCCCCGCAGCTCGTCGCAAGCACCAGACATCCGGCCAGAAGAGTCGCTGTCATTGTGCGCATACTTCTAGGACGAATGGGATGCCTCGGAGGTTCAGCCGCGAGGATCCGGCGGATATCGCCCCGGTGAAGTTAGGGTTGAGTACGTGCTGCGTCAGGCCCTGATGGCCGTCTCCAGGAGCGACCTCGCCGAGCGGGTCCTCACCACATCGCCGCTGACCAGGGACGTGGTCAGGCGCTACGTCGCCGACGACGTCGGCGCGGTCATCGCCCGGCTGACCCGCGACGGGCTGCTGGTCACCGTCGACCACCTGGGCGAGGACGTCACCGACCGCGCGCAGGCCGAACACTCCGTCCAGGACTACCTGGCGCTGCTCGGCCGGCTGCCCCGGGACGCCGACGTGTCGATCAAGCTGACCGCGCTGGGGCTGCGCCTCTCCGAGCAGCTCGCGCTGGACAACGCGGCCACCGTCTGCGAGGCCGCCGCGGCCAAGGGAGTGACGATCACCCTCGACGCCGAGGAGCACGACACGATCCCCGGGCTTCACTCCGTGCACGCCACGCTGCGCAAGGAGCATCCCGACGTGGGCGTCGTGGTGCAGGCGTACCTGCCGGACGCCCGCGAGCGCTGCGAGAAGCTCGAGGGGGCCAGGGTGCGGCTGTGCAAGGGCGCCTACACCGCGCCCGGCGCCTATACCGCCCCGGCCGACATCGACCGCTCGTTCGTGCGCTGCCTCAAGGTGCTGATGAACGGCACCGGCTATCCCATGGTCGCCACGCACGACCCTCGGCTGGTGGAGATCGCGTCGGCGCTGGCCGTACTGACCGGGCGGGACGCGACGGGCTTCGAGCATCAGATGCTGTACGGCGTGCGGCCCGCCGAGCAGGCCCGCCTGGCCGGGCTCGGCGCCCAGGTGCGCGTCTATGTGCCCTACGGCACCGACTGGTACGCCTACCTCATGCGCCGCCTCGCCGAGCGCCCGCGCAACCTGGCCTTCTTCGCCCGGTCGCTGGTCAGCAGGCACTAGCTAGGTAGGCTACCGGCGTGATTGCGATTCTGGGCACGGGCAAGATGGGCGAAGCCCTCCTGTCCGGGCTACTTCGGGCAGGGTTCAGTTCGGGCGACATCATGGCGACGGCCCGCAGACCTGAGCGAGCGCAGGCGCTGCGTGAGGCGTACGGCGTGCGGACCGTCACCAACGCCGAGGCCGCCAAGGCGGCGGAGACGCTCATCCTGGCGGTCAAGCCGCAGGACATGGCGACTCTGCTGGCCGAGATCGGCCCCTACGTCCCCGCCGACCGCCTGGTGATCACCGCTGCGGCGGGCATTACCACCGCCTTCGTCGAGCAGCGGCTCGGCGTCGAGGTGCCGGTGGTCAGGGTGATGTCCAACACGCCGATCCGCTTCGACGAGGCGATGAGCGTGATCTCGGCGGGCGCCCACGCCGGCGAGGAGCACCTCAAGCACACCGAGGACCTGCTCAAGCCGGTCGGCAAGGTGCTGCGCATGCCCGAGTCGCAGCAGGACGCGGCCACCGCCCTGTCGGGCAGCGGGCCCGCCTACTTCTTCTACCTGGTCGAGGCCATGGTCGACGCGGGGATCCTGCTCGGCATGCCCAGGGCTGCGGCGCTCGACATGGTCACCCAGTCGATCGTGGGTGCCGCCGTGATGCTGCGCGACTCGGGCGAGCACCCGGTGATCCTGCGCGAGGCGGTCACCTCTCCCGGCGGCACCACGATCGCGGCGATCGCCGAGCTCGAACGGCACAGCGTCCGCGCCGCCTTCCTGGCCGCCATCGAGGCCGCCCGCGACCGGAGCCGCGAGCTCGCCTCCGGCTGAGCCCAGAACCGGGTTCGCGGGCTGAGCCCGGGAGGCCCAAAGTCACCCGGGCCGCCCTGCTCCTACGATGGGTCGGGTGACGATCCGTCGCGGCATCCCCCCGCTGCTCGTCCTGCTCGCGCTGACCGGCTGCTCGACCGAGGAACCGGCCGCCGTACAACTGGCCGACGTCAAGCGCGCCCCCGTCACCGAGGTCGTCGAGGCGCCCGCCACGATCGGCGCCCGCGCCACGGCCACCCTCCGCTCGCCCGCTCAAGGCACGATCGCCAAGCTCTACGTACGCGAGGGCGACCACGTGCGCAAGGGCCAGATCGTGGCCAAGATCCGTTCACCACAGGCCCAGGACCAGCTCAAACAGGCCCGGCAGGCGTCGAAGTCGGCCTCGCCCGCCACCCCGAATCTGGGCCGCCCGAACGTCCGGCTCGCCTCCTTCGACACCGGCGCGTTCGACCGCAACGTGGCCAGGCACTTCGCCAGGGCACGCAGGGAAGCCAAGAAGATCGACGACGCCCAGGCCCGCAGGCAGCTGCTCAGCGCCATCGGCCTGGCCGAGGCCCAGCACAAGGCGCAGACCAGGGCGCTGAAGTCGATCACCGCCCAGCTCAACCGGTCGATCAACAGCGTGCTGGCCGGCGTCACCAGCGGGTTCGGCGGGCTGACGTCGTCGATGGCGTCGTTGCAGGCGGCCTCCAAGTCCCAGGCGAAGGCCGCGGTCAAGGCGGCGGAGAGCACGGTGAAGTCGCTCACCGTCAAGGCGCCGTTCGGCGGGGTGGTCACGCTCGGCCGGCCCACCGGCGGCGGCGCGGCGAGCAGCCTGAACGGCCTGCTCAGCCAGTTGCCCACCGGCGGCCAGCAGCTTCCCGCAGACACCTCGGGCGGCTCCGCGAGCGGCGGCACACCGGTGGCCGTGGGCGTCCCCGTGTCGGCGGGCGACCCGATCGTCACCGTCACGGACGTCTCGGAGCTCACTCTCTCCGCCGACATCGACGAGACCGACGTGCTGCTGGTCAAGAAGGGCACGGAGGCGACGGTCGAGCTCGACGCGGTCCCCGGCGCGGGCTACACGGCGCGGGTGACGGGCGTCGGCGTGACGCCGATGGCGGGCACGACGGGCGGCGTCAGCTACCCGGTGCAGCTCACGCTCGGCGCGGGCAGGTTCGACGACGGCGCGAAGGCGCCCACCCCCAAACCGGGTATGAGCGCGGTGACGCGGCTGACGGTCCGCGAGTCTCCGGCCGCCATCGCGGCCCCGGCCTCGGCGATCGTCTCCAGCGGGCGCGAGAGCGTGGTCTGGGTGGTCAGGAACGGTACGGCGGAGCGCCGCGTGGTCAAGCTCGGCGCACAGGGAGAGGCGGTGGTCGAAGTGCTGAACGGACTGTCGGTGGGTGACCGGATCGTGGTCAAGGGCGCGGACTCGGTACGGCAAGGGCAGCGGCTGCCATGACCGCCGCCTTAGAGGCCCTGGATCTCACCAGGCGCTACCAGCTCGACGGCGTCGCCGTGGAGGCGTTGCGCGGTGTGTCGCTCCGCATCGGCCGCGGCGAGTTCGTGGCCATCATCGGGCCGTCCGGGTCCGGCAAGTCCACGCTGATGCACCTGCTCGGCTGCCTCGACCGGCCCACTTCCGGGCGGCTCCGGGTGAACGGGGTGGAGATGTCGCAGCTGTCCGACACCGAGCTGGCCGAGCTGCGTAACAAGACCATCGGGTTCGTGTTCCAGTCGTTCCACCTGCTGGCCAGGACCACGGCGCTGGAGAACGTGGCGCTGCCGCTGGTCTACCGGGGCCTCGGCAAGGCCGAGCGCCGGTCCAGGGCGCGGGCGGCGCTGGAGTCGGTGGGGCTCGGGCACCGGATGGAGCACCGGCCCTCGCAGATGTCCGGCGGCGAGCAGCAGCGCGTGGCGATCGCCAGGGCGCTGGTCGGCGAACCCAAGGTGCTGCTGGCCGACGAGCCGACGGGCAACCTCGACACCCGCAACGGCGCCGAGGTCATGGCCATACTCGACCGGCTCAACAGCGACAGCGGGGTGGCCGTGGTGCTGGTCACGCACGAGCCGGAGGTCGCGGAGCACGCCCGGCGGCAGATCCACGTACGCGATGGGCTCATCGAGCTCGACACCGCGGACCGTAACCCAGAGTGAGGGGGCGAGAGGCGTTCGGGATGGCGCTGGAGGCGCTGCGGGTCAACCGGCTGCGCAGCGTGCTGACCATGCTCGGCGTCATCATCGGCGTGCTCGCCGTGGTGATCCTGGTGGCGGTCGGCACCGGCGCGAAGGACGCGGTGGAGAAGGAGATCTCCGGCTTGGGCACGAACATCATCCTGGTCGTCCCGGGCCGGCTCAGCGTGGGCGCGGCGCCGACCCAGAGCAAGCTCAACCTGGCCGACGTCGCGTACGTGCGGCGCGTGGTCGGCGACCCGGCCAAGGTGACGGTGTCGCTGCAGTCGGGGGAGACCGTGCGGGTCGGCGGGACCGAGGCGTTCGTCACGATCGTCGGCACCGACCAGAACCTCACCAACATCTTCGAGCGCCCGCTCGACAAGGGCCGCCACCTGAGCGAGACCGACGTCGACACCCGGCGCAGGATCGCGGTGCTCGGCTCCGAGGTGGCCGACAAGCTGTTCGGCGACCTCGACCCGATCGGGCGGCAGCTCACCATCTCCGGGGCGCGGTTCCGGGTCGTCGGCGTCTACGCCAAGATCGGCCAGACCTTCGGGGTGTCTCGCGACCAGGAGGTGCACATCCCGGTGACGACGGCCCAGCGGCTGCTCGGCATCGCCAGGGTCAACGGCATCGCGGTGGGCGCCTCGGGGCCCGACGAGATCGAGCCGCTCCAGGAGCGGGTCGTGGCGGCGCTGACCGACAGGTATCCGGGCGAGAAGTTCTCGGCCGTCACGCAGACCCAGTTGCTCGGCACGATCGGCAGCGTGCTCGGCATGCTCACCGGCGTGCTGGCCGCGATCGCCGGCATCTCGCTGCTGGTGGGCGGCGTGGGCGTGTCGAACATCATGCTGGTCAGCGTCCGGGAGCGGACCCGCGAGATCGGGCTGCGCAAGGCGCTCGGGGCCAGGCAGCGGGACGTGCTGGCCCAGTTCCTGATCGAGGCGGTGCTGCTGACGACGATCGGCGGCGTCATCGGGATCCTGCTCGGCGTGGGCGGCGCGCTCACCATCCAGGCGCTCACGCCGGTGCCCGCCTCGGTCACCTGGTGGTCGGTCGCGCTCGCGTTCGGGGTGTCGGCGGCGGTGGGCGTGTTCTTCGGCGTCGCCCCCGCGCGGAGGGCGGGCCGGTTGGACCCGGTCATCGCCCTCCGCGCCGAGTGATCACGCGTCGCGCCGCCGCATCAGCACGCCGCCCGCGAGCACGGCGACGGCCACCCAGGCGAGGTAGACCGCGAACCCGCTCCACGGGCCCAGGGAGCCGTTGGTCTGGCCGGACACGACCAGCAAGCCGGCGTTCGTGGTGAAGTATTCGGCCACGGTCTTGCCCCACTCGCCCGGGAGCTGGTTCGCCATCATGGGCAGCACCAGGATCAGCGCGATGGCCGACACGATCGCGCCCGGCGTGTGCCTGACCAGCGTGCCCAGACCCAGCCCGAACAGCCCGCACGCGGTGAGGTAGAGACCGGACCCGAGCGAGGAGCGCACCACGTCGCCCAGCTCGATCGACGGCGGCTGGAAGATCGCCACGCCGACGCCGATCGCGCCGGCCGACGCGACCAGGCAGACGACCAGCGAGATCGCGACGAACACCACGATCTTGCCGGTCAGCAGGCGCATGCGCTGGGGCACGGCCATGAACGAGGTGCGGATGCCCCCCGTGCGGTACTCGCTGGAGATCACCAGAACGCCCAGGGTGGCCATGGACAGCGCGGCGAGCATCGAACCGCCCAGGCTCATCGTGACCGCCTGATCGCCCGGGATCGGCCCGTCGGCCGTGCTCTTGGCCGCGGCGCCGATGAGGGCGGCGAAGCCCAGCATCAGCGCGGCGGTGACGGCCAGCGTCCACACGGTGGATCGGACGGATCGGATCTTGGTCCACTCGGACCTGAGGATGTCCATCATGACGTGAACTCCAAGCTGTCCTTGGTGAGCTCCATGTAGGCCGCTTCGAGCGAGGGCTGGACGAGCGTCAGCTCCTCCAGCGGCAACCCGGCCCGCGCGGTGATCGTGCCGATCTCCAGCGGCGTCACCCCGGTCACCCGCAGGTGGTCGCCGTGCGGCTCGCCGACCCTGATCAGCTCGGCCACCTCGGCCAGCCGCGGCGAGCGCACCCGTACGTACGCCTGCGAGCTGCGCCCGATGAACTCCGACACGCTCGTGTCGGCGTCAGCGCGCCCTTGCCGATCACCACCAGGTGGTCGGCCGTCTGCGCCATCTCGCTCATCAGGTGGCTGGAGACGAACACCGTGCGCCCCTCGGCCGCCAGCTTCCGCATGAAGGTGCGGATCCACAGGATGCCGTCCGGGTCCAGCCCGTTTGACGGGCTCGTCGAAGAGCAGGATCTCCGGATCAGGACGTCGGTGGCCATGCCGAGCGCGTCGGCGACCGTATCGATCGCGGCGACGGCGATCGGCCTGCTCCGCCGTAACAGCAGCGGGAACGTGCAGAGGAGGAAGAGACCGGCGCCCTTGGCGACGTCCGGGTAGCCGTCGCGCCAGGTGGAGTACAGGCCGATGCTGGCGCCGATGGCGAGCACGGCCACCAGCGTGCTGTCGAAGACGCGTGGACGCTGGAAGAAACGCCATGCGGCCGTGATCCGACGCATGAAGCGCATGATCCAACCTTATGTTCAGGTGGGAAAAAGTGATGATATTTCGCCGGAACAGCCGACGTCACCGTATGGACGTGCTCCGCTGACGCTGCGGTAACGTCGCCTCAAGGGGCGAGGCGACGGGAGCGGGCATGAGTTCGACGGCACGGGCCATCTGGGACGATGCTCTCACCTCCTATGACTTCGGGCCGGGCCATCCGCTGGCGCCCGTCAGGGTGGAGCTGACGATGGCGCTGGCCCGCGAGCTCGGCGTGCTCGACAAGATCGAGGTGGCCGGCTGCGTGCCCGCCACCGACGACGAGCTGGCCATGGTGCACAAGCGTGACTACATCGAGGCGGTCAAGCGCGTCTCGGCCTCGGGCGGCCCCGACCTGTCCGTGGGGCTCGGCACGCCCGACAATCCCGCTTTCAAGGGCGTGCACGACGCCTCCGCGCTGATCGCGGGCGCCAGCCTGGCCGCCGCCCGCGCGGTCTGGGAGGGCACGGCCGAGCACGCGGTCAACATCGCCGGCGGCCTGCACCACGCGATGGCCGGCTGCGCCAGCGGCTTCTGCGTCTACAACGATCCGGCGCTGGCCATCGCCTGGCTGCTCGCGCAGGGGGTCGGCCGCATCGCCTACGTGGACGTCGACGTGCACCACGGCGACGGCGTGCAGGCGCTGTTCTACGACGACCCCCGGGTGCTGACGATCAGCCTGCACGAGAGCCCGCGCACGCTGTTCCCCGGCACCGGGTTCCCCGGGGAGACCGGCGCCGAGGGCTCGGCGGTCAACGTGGCGCTGCCCGCGGGCTGCGGAGACGCGGGCTGGCTGCGGGCCTTCGACTCGATCGTGCCGCCGCTGCTGCGTGAGTTCCGGCCGGACATCCTGGTGACCCAGCACGGCTGCGACAGCCACGCGCTCGACCCGCTCGCCAACCTGATGCTCAGCGTCGACGGGCAGCGCACCGCCTACGCCTACCTGCACCGGCTGGCCCACGAGACGGCCGGCGGCCGGTGGATCGCGACGGGCGGCGGCGGCTACGAACTGGTCCAGGTGGTGCCGCGGGCCTGGACGCACCTGATCGCCGAGCTGTCCGGGCATCCGCTCGATCCGGCCACCCAGACACCCCCGGCGTGGCGGGCTTTCGTCCGGGAGCGGACGGGGGAGGCGGCCCCGCTGACCATGACGGATGGTAGACGTCCGGAATTTCGTGACCTGTCGGGTGGTTATGACCCAGCAGACCCCATCGACCGTGCGGTCATGGCGACCCGACAGGCGGTCTTCCCCCTGCACGGCCTCGACCCGATGCCTTAGGGAGAGCTGTGCTCAGCCGCGACCAACTCCGTGAACACCTGATCCGGACCAGGATCGCCGGCGAGGTCGCGACTTCGCGCGAGAACAACCTCGACCACTACAGTTCGGCGGCCAACCGCGACCCGTACTACCTGCTGGGACTGACCCTCGAACAGCCGTGGTCGTTCCGGGACGTCCTCGCGCAGATGGCCAAGTCCGCGGGGGTGAAAGCCGATCCTGGACACCGCCGGGGCCAGGACACCATCGACCCCGACCTGACGATCGACGCGCTCGACGCCATGGCCGACCGGATCGCCGGCGTGCTGTCGCGGGAGAACCCGCGGCTGCTGTTCGCCACCGGGCACCCCACGGGCCTGCTCGCCGTCCACCTGCCGCTCGCCCGGTTCGCCGTCGAGCGCGGGGCGACGCTGCTGACGCCGGCCGAGGGATGGACCTACTCCGGGTCGGGCTTCGGACGCGCGCGCAAGATCCGCTATCTCCAGGACATCGCGATGCTCGATGACAAGGGCGGGTTCGTGCACACCCACGACTCGGCCCCGATGGAGCGGATGCTCACCGTGCTGGGAGACGCGTCGCCGGACCTCGTCATCGCCGACCACGGGTGGGCGGGGGCGGCCGGAGAGGCGGGTGTGCCGACGGTGGCGTTCGCCGACAGCAACGACCCCGGACTCTTCCTGGGCGAGGCGGAGGGAAAGATCGACGTTGTCGTCCCGTTGGACGACAATGTGCTACCGCGCCACTACGGACCGTTGACCGCGCACCTGGTCACACGAGCCTCACAGACCCCTTGAGTTCAATTCGGTCATCCCCATACGGTCTTTTCGCGCCTGCATTCCAAGAGGCTCGCTGTCCCTTTGCCAACTTTTGAGGCGGCCTGGGCGACTCTTATGTGTGACAAGTTGGACAGTTCCAACGTCTAGGCGAGGTGCTCAAGCCAGTGGTTAACCAGCATCTTTGCTGGTTTGGCTGACAGGTGGCTCCGTCAACTGAGAAAATAGGGGGTTTGCGCTATCGGAGTCCCGACTTACGCTGACGGCAGTACACGTGCGTGAGCAATGGCACCAGTGGGGATAACCCGTAAACACGTGCGGAAGAGGCGTCCGATGGGTGCAGGCGAAAGACCTCTCAGCGAGGTGAAGTTCCTGACCGTGGCGGAAGTGGCCACGGTCATGCGGGTGTCCAAGATGACGGTGTACCGCCTGGTGCACTCTGGCGAGCTGCCGGCCATCCGTGTCGGCCGGTCGTTCAGGGTGCCCGAGCAGGCGGTCCACGACTATCTGCGGGAGGCCTACATCGAGGCAGGCTAGAACTGAGGTAGCGGCGTATGCCACACGCCGTGAATGCCGTCGTGGGCGACGCCCGGCCGCCGCTGAGCGGCCGGGCTCACCCCCCAGGGCGCGATCCACAGGCGATCGCCGGTAGTCTGTGAGCCGGTGTGCGCT
This sequence comes from Nonomuraea sp. NEAU-A123, assembly GCF_018603905.1. Classification (GTDB taxonomy): domain Bacteria; phylum Actinomycetota; class Actinomycetes; order Streptosporangiales; family Streptosporangiaceae; genus Nonomuraea. The sequence continues at coordinate 261,724 of NZ_JAHFZZ010000015.1, read as the reverse complement.
CGCGCATCGATCAGACTTGCTATCAGTACCTGGGGGTCCCGTGGGCTCTGTGATCAAGAAGCGCCGCAAGCGGATGGCCAAGAAGAAGCACCGCAAGCTGCTCAAGAAGACGCGCATCCAGCGGCGTAACAAGAAGTAACAGACGCAGCTGCGAGGCGCTGATGACCCACACCGTGCTCGTCACCGGGGTCTCGCGCCACGTGGGCGCCCGGCTGGCGAGCGTTCTCGCCGCAGACCCGGACATCAGCCGCGTCATCGGAGTAGACACCGTGCCGCCGCCCTCGCTGACGCGAGATGGCGGCATCTCCCTCGGCCGGACGGAGTTCGTCCGGGTCGATCTGCGCAGCCCCGACATCGCCCAGGTGATCGCGGCTGCCGACATCGACACCGTTGTGCACATGAGCCTGGTCAGCGCTCCGTCGAGGAGCGCGGGCAGGGCCGTGATGAAGGAGCACAACGTCATCGGCACCATGCAGTTGCTCGGTGCCTGCCAGCGGTCGACGACCGTGCGGCGTGTGGTGGTCCGTTCGACCACCGCCGTCTACGGTTCGTCGCCACGGGATCCGGCGGTGTTCACCGAGGACCTGGAGTCGCACGAGGGCCCCAGCCACGGTTACGCCAAGGACGCGGTCGAGGTCGAGGGCTATGTGCGGGGTTTCGCGCGCCGTCGGCCCGACATGGCGGTGTCGCTGCTGCGTTTCGCCAACTTCATGGGTCCGGGTGTCGACTCGCCGCTGACCCGTTACTTCACCCAGCCGGTGCTGCCGACCGTGTTCGGCTTCGACCCGAGGCTGCAGTTCGTCCATGAGGACGACGCCGTCGAGGTGCTGCGCCGGATGGCGACCGAAGATCACCCCGGCACGTTCAACGTGGCCGGGGCAGGCGTGTTGCTGCTGTCGCAGTGCGCGCGCCGGGCGGGGCGGCCGACGCTGCCGCTGTTCTCGCCCGCCTTCCGGCTGCTGGGCGATTCCGCGCGCCGGGCCGGCCTGGTCGACTACTCGCCCGAGCAGGTCCGGTTGATGAGCTACGGCCGGGTGGTCGACTGCTCCAGGCTGGAGGCCGAGCTGGGCTGGAAGCCGAAGTTCACCACCGGAGCGGCGTACGACGACTTTCTGCTCTCGCGGGGGCTGCACCCGCTCGGAGGTGTGCGGCATTGACCGTCCCAGACGACGAGGCCCGCGTGATTCCCATCAGCGCGGCACCGTCCTTCGAGGAGCCGGAGCCCCTCGCCAAGCTGCTGGCCTTCATCCGCAGGCGCATCACCGGCGACTACGAGGTCGACGAGTTCGGCTATGACGCCGAGCTGACGGACAAGGTGCTGCTGGAGCTGATCCGGCCCCTCTACCACCGCTGGTTCAGGGTGGAGACCGTCGACCTGAAGAACGTTCCCGACGAGGGTGGCGCGCTGGTCGTGGCCAACCACTCGGGCACGCTGCCGGTCGACGCGCTGATGATGCAGGTGGCCCTGCACGACGAGGCGGAGCGGCCGCTGCGGCTGCTCGGCGCCGACCTGGTCTACCAGCTCCCGATGCTCGCCCACCTGTCGCGCAAGACCGGCCACACGCTGGCCTGCCGCGAGGACGCCGACCGGCTGCTGCGCAAGGGCGAGCTGGTCGGGGTGTTCCCCGAGGGCTTCAAGGGCGTCGGCAAGCCGTTCTCCGAGCGCTACAAGCTGCAGCGCTTCGGCCGCGGCGGGTTCGTCGCGTCGGCGATCCGCGCCGGGGTGCCGATCCTGCCCACCGCCATCGTGGGCGCCGAGGAGATCTACCCCAAGATCGGCGATCTGCCCTCGCTGGCCAGGCTGCTCGGCCTCCCTTACCTGCCGATCACGCCGCTCTTCCCGCTGCTCGGCCCGCTCGGCCTGGTGCCGCTGCCGTCGAAGTGGATGATCCAGTTCGGGGAGCCCATTCGCACCGACGAGTACGACGCGTCGGACGCCGACGACCCGGTGCTGGTGTTCAACCTCACGGATCATGTCCGCGAGGTCATCCAGCAGCTGCTGAACGAGCTGAGACTGCGCCGCGGCCCGGCATTCCCGCCTTTCTTCTGAACTCAACAGATCTTGACATGATCGGTCAGCCCATCAAGGATGGGGAAACCGAGTAAGGCACGACGGCGGCGCAAGACCGCCGGCTCGGACGTGGCCGTCCCGATGGACCGCTCCGTCGCGAAATCGCTGGATACCCATGGGTTCGACACCTAGGGAGCGCGCATGAGACGGCTCGTCGACTCCGTGCTCGTCACGAACGCCGGCGACCAGGTCATCCTGTCGACCGGCTCGCGTGACGGTTTGTCGCTGCGGGGCGACCTCGACCGCGTCGAGCAGGCGGTGACGCTGCTCCGCAGCGGCGTCGACGACAGCGAGATCAACGCCGACCGGCTGCTGGCCGACCTGGTGGCGGCGCTGACGCACATGGGCTGGCTCACCTCGGAGCCGCCGCAGTCGCCGGCCGAATCCACCGGCCGGCTCGCCCGCCAGCACGGCTACCTGACGCTCTTCGCCCCCGACGCGCGCGAGCTCCAGTCGCGGATCGCCGCCTGCTCGATCATGCTCCTCGGCGTGGGCGGCATCGGCGCGGTCGCCGCCCAGCACCTCGGCGCCGCCGGGGTCGGGCGCATCGTGGCCGTCGATCCCGACGTGGTCGAGCTGCACAACCTCAACAGGCAACTGCCGTACACGACGAGAGACGTGGGCGCGCCCAAGGTCGAGGCGCTCAGCGCGCGGCTGCGCGACTTCGCGCCCGAGACCGAGGTGGTGCCCGTACGGCGGCGCGTCGCCGGTGGCGCCGACCTCGACGGCCTGCCGCACGTGGACCTCGTCCTCATCGGCGCCGACGAGCCCGCCGAACTGGCCGACATGGTCTGGCGATGGTGCCGCGAGCGGGGCGTGGCCATGAGCCGGGCGGCGGTCGGCCACGAACACGGCTACTGGGGCCCGCTGCTGTCCCCCCGCGACGGGCACTGCCACGTCTGCTTCGAACAGGCCCGTGAGGCCGGGCTGTCGCGGGAGAGGCTGCTGGAGGGCGGCCACGGCCCCACGCCGTGGTCGTTCGGCGCCACCAACACGGTCATCGCGGCCTGGGCGGTGCACGACATCGTCCAGTACGTCGCCACGTCCGAGTGCCCCACGCTCAACCGCCGCGCCCACCTCGACTTCGCCCACGGCGAGCTGCACTTCCTCGACGGTCCCCGCTGCTCCTGCAACCGGTAGCGCGCTCGCGGTGTTCTCCCGGCGTAAGAACACCGGAACCGAAGGAACACCATGGATCTGCAACTCGCCGGCCGCGTCGCCATCGTCACCGGGGCGTCCAAGGGCATCGGCCTGGCCGTGACCACCACTCTGATCGAGGAAGGCGTCCACGTCGTCGCGGCCTCCAGGACCCGCACCCCCGAACTGCCCCAGAAGGCGGTGCACGTTCCGGTCGACCTGATGGACCCGCAGGCGCCCGCCGAGGTGGTGGCCCGCGCGGTCGAGGAGTTCGGGCGGCTCGACATCCTGGTCAACAACGCCGGTGGGCCGCCGCCCGGCGTGACGCTGCCGCACGCCGGCTTCATGAACTCGGACGACGCCACCTGGCAGGCGATGTTCGAGTTCAACCTGTTCTCCGCCATCCGTATGATCCGTTCGGCCGTACCGGTCATGCTGGAGGGCGGTGGCGGCTCGATCGTCAACGTCTCCTCGGTCAGCGCCAGGCAGCCGTCGGCGATGAACATGGACTACGGCGCGGCCAAGTCGGCGCTGACCTACGTCAGCAAGGCGGTCGACGAGGAGTACGGCCCGCAGGGCATCCGGGTGAACACGGTCTCTCCCGGGCCCGTGCTCACCCCCTGGTGGACCGACGAGGGCGGCGCGGCGGACGTCTTCGCGGGCATGGTCGGCTCCGACCGGGACAGCGTGATCACCCAGGTGGCCCCTGAGATGATGAAGCTGACGACCGGCCGTCTGGTCGCCCCGCAGGAGGTCGCCGACGCGATCGCGCTGCTCGTCTCGCCGCGCTCCGGCAGCACGGCGGGCGCCGACCTGGTGATCGACGGAGGCTGCCTCAAGGAGCTGTAATTCCGCTGTGAACTTGATTGGCGGGTTGTGGTGATACATCCGTGACCGACTTCCCCGCAGAAGGGCGGAGATGATCACGCAACCCGCCACCAGGGGTGCGGATGCCGAGCTGGTGAGCGCTTCCTTAACCGATCCTGAAGCGTTCGCCGAGCTCTTCGACCGCTACTCCGCCATGCTCTACAGGTACGTCTCCAAGCGCCTCGGTCCCGAACCGGCCGAGGACATCGTCGGCGAGACGTTCCTGGTCGCCTTCTCCCGCAGGAGGAGCTACGACCCGAGCTACCCAGACGCCAGGCCGTGGCTCTTCGGCATCCTGACCAAACTCCTCTCCCGCCACCACCGCACCGAGGCGGCCCGCTATCGCGCCCTGCAGCGCGCCCCTGTCGACGCCGACGTGGAATCTCCGGCCGACCGGGTGGCCGCCGGGGTGACCGCGCAGGCGTCGCGCCCCGAACTGGCCAGCGCGCTGGCCGCCCTGCCCGCCAAGGACCGCGACGTGCTCCTGCTGATCGCGTGGGGCGATCTGACGTACGGCGAGGTCGCGCGGGCGCTCGGCATCCCGATCGGCACTGTGCGCTCCCGCCTCAACAGGGGCAGGCGGAAGGTACGCGCGTCGCTCGGCGACACCAACCCGATGCTGGAGGAGGAGTGACGATGGACGACCTGAAGATGCTCCAGGACCTCGGCCGGGAGCTCGAACACCAGCCTCCGGCGACACTGATGCGCCAACGGCAGCGCCTGCTCCAGGCCAGACCGAGGCGCAGGCGCGTGACGTGGCTGATGACGGGGCTCGTCGCGGTGGCCACGATGGCCGCGGTCGCCGTGCCCACGCTGCTGCTGAGCGGCCGCCAGACCGTCTCTCCGCCGACGGGCGCCCGCCCGGCCAACGTGAGCGGAGTGGTGAACGTGCTCCTGGTCGGCAGCGACAGCCGGGCGGGCACGGGGCGGCTCGGCAACGGAGCCCGCTCCGACACCCTCATGCTGCTGCACCTGCCGGCCGACAGGAAGAACGTCACGGTGGTCGCCTTCCCCAGAGACTCGATGGTGCGGATCCCCGCGTGCGGCTCGCAGCCGGCCAGGAAGGATATGATCAACTCGGCGTTCAGCATGGGCGGTCTCGCCTGTTCGGTGAAGACGGTCGAGTCCCTGACGAAGGTGCGCGTCGACCACATGATGGAGCTCGGGTTCTCGGGGGTCGAGGACGTCGTGGACGCTCTCGGCGGCGTCGAGGTCACGCTGCCGGAGGCGGTGGACGACAAGAGCGCGAAGCTGAAGCTCTCCGCGGGCAAGCAGGTGCTCAACGGCAAGCAGGCGCTGGCTTACCTACGGCTGCGTCACTACGGCGACGGGTCCGACATCCAGCGCATCAAACGCCAGCAGGTGCTCATGACGTCGATGCTGAAGAAGGCCCAGCAGCGGCTGAAGGATCCGGCGGCCCTGCGGGTCTTCCTCACCACGGCCAGCAAGTCGATCAAGACAGACGCGGAGTTCGACCTCGACACCATGCTCGGCATCGCCGGCACGCTGGACAAGAGCAAGGTGCGCTTCGTCATGGTGCCCTGGAAGCCCGATCCGAACGACCAGAACCGGCTCGTGTGGAAGCAGCCGGATGCGGATCAGCTCTTCGCCGCCCTGCGCTAGCTACTGCGTCGAGCGGTAGTGCCTGCGCAGGGCGATGCCGGCGGCGATGCCGCCGGCCACCGCTCCGACGCCCGCGGCGATCGGCAGGGCGGTCAGCGTCGCCTTCCTGCCGGTGCGGAAGTCCTTGATCGGCCAGTTGTGCTTCCTGGCGTACTCGCGCAGCTCGCTGTCGGGGTTGATGGCCACCGGCTGCCCGACCAGCGACAGCATGGGCAGGTCGTTGGCCGAGTCGCTGTAGGCGGTGCACCGGGTGAGGTCGAGGCCCTCCCTGCGGGCCAGTGCCCGCATCGCCTCGGCCTTGGCCGGGCCGTGCAGCAGGTCGCCGACCAGCCGCCCGGTGTAGATGCCGTTGGTGGTCTCGGCCACGGTGCCGAGCGCGCCGGTCAGGCCGAGGCGCTGGGCGATGACCCTGGCGAGCTCGACGGGGGTGGCCGTGACCAGCCAGACCCGCTGGCCGCGGTCGAGGTGGCTCTGCGCGAGCGCCCTGGTGCCGCCCCAGATGCGGTCGGACATGACCTCGTCGTAGATCTCCTCGCCCAGCCGGATCACGTCGTCGACCTTCGCGCCCGCCACGAACGCCAGCGCGGTCTCGCGGGCCACCGCGATGTGCTCGGGGTTCTCGTTGCCGCGCAGCCGGAACACCGCCTGGCCCACGGCGAACTTGAACAGGTCGGAGGTGGTGAACAGGCCACGGGTCGCCAGGCCCCTGGCGAAGTGGTAGATGGAGGCGCCGCGCATCATCGTGTTGTCGACATCGAAGAAGGCGGCCGACTGCTGGTCGGGCTCCGTAGGGGTCACCGCCACCGCGGCCGCCGCTGCGGCCTCGCCGGCGATCTCCGCCTCCACCTGGTGCCGTCGTCGCATTAGCCGCCACATGGGCCTCAGCTTACCTATCTCGGTGCCACGAGCCCGTCGATGTAGTCGAGGTATCCGGTGGCCTTGTCCTGCTGGTCGCCGTCCATTCGTTCGAGCATCGGCTCGACCATGTTCTTCTGGTCGCGCGCGAACCGGTTGATCTTCGGCGAGCGCGGTTCGGCCCGCTCCAGCCTGCTGATGCCCGAACGGGTCGACTCCTCCATCTCGGTGAGCGTCTTGGTGACCAGCGGCCCGTCCCCGGACGAGCCGAGCAGCCGGTCGACCTCGGACGCCCGGGTCTTGGCCGAGATCAGCTCGCGCTCGGCCCGCTGCACGTCGTCGGTGCTGAGCCGGACCAGGGTGCTCTCCGCGGCGCGCTTGAGGGGGTAGAGCGTGTCGCCGGGGAGTGCCTGGTAGGTGGCGAACGCCGACAGCATCATGGCCGCCGTCAGGCCGAACGTGGCGACCTGGGAGAGCCAGGAGAGCCGCCGCGCCGGGCGGCGACGGGAGCGGCGGGCCGGCCGCCGTACGGGATCGGCGGAGAGGAGGGCGGGGTGTGCGGACAGGAGCTCGGCGCGGAGACGTTCGCGGAAGGCGGCGGCCGGACCCCCGCCGAGCGGGAGCCGGCGCAGCTCCGTGAGGTGACCGAGCACGCGCTCGCGCGATCTGCGCCCCCTACCCATGACAGCTCCCTGACGCCCCCGAGAAATGACCCGGTCGTGACACCTGCCTAACGACGCGTAGCTGGTGGAGGTTACGCCAGGTCGTGTTTGAGTGCCCTGGCCAATGCGCGGATCGCGCGGAATTGCAGCGCTTTGATCGCTCCACTCTTCTTCCCCATGATCAACGCGGTCTCGGCGAGCGACAGGCCGTGCAGGAACCGGAGAACCACGCATTCCTGCTGCTCGGGATTCAGATCCTGGACGGCGCGCAGCATCCGGTCGTTGATGATGGCCGTGACGACGGCGTTCTCCGGAATGTGCGGCCCGTCGAGCGGGACGTCGATCACCTCCCCGGTCGGAATCTCCAGGCGATAGCGGCCGGACTTGAAGTGATCGGCGACCAGGTTCCTGGCGATGGTCACCAGCCAGGCGCCGAAGTCACGGCCCTGCCAAGTGAAGTCGGTGATCCGGCGAAGCGCGCGTAAGAAGGTCTCGCTGGTGAGATCCTCGGCCAGCGGGTGGGAGCCGACGCGGAAGTAGATGTAGCGATAGACGAGATCCACATAGCGGTCATAGAGCGTGCCAAAGGCATCCGTGTCTCCGGTCTTGGCGTGTAACACGAGCATACGGAGGTCATCGGGAATCTCTTCGCGCACGGCAAGCTCGCTCGTCCGGGCGGGGCCAGCGACCGCTGGTGTGAGTAGCCCGGCGAACGGCCACGAGTCAGGCATCCGGTATCCCTAGGGGTAAGGGGTGCGGCGTGCTCGAACACTCTAGAAATCAACCGGAAATTCCACAATCCGCTTCCCGAAGGCATGACTAGCCGTAATCGGCCGATACCGTGTGGACCGACCCGTTCCCTCTTCGGCTACCGGCTGGGAGGCATAGTCCGGCAGCATTGGAGTCACCATGGAGATCCTCGTTGCTGTCCTAGCCTTTGTCGGTGCCCTCCTCGCCGCGATCGCCACAGGCGCCCTGGTCCGCCGGTTGCGCGAGGAGGTGGAGGGGTGGTTGATCGCCTGGACCGTTTCAGCCGTCGCGCTCTGCCTGACGCTCGGTGTGATCGGTGTCGGCTACCTGATGGGGTTCGGGGACGTCACCTTCAAGCTCTACCAATTGACCGGATCCCTCCTCGCGCCTTTCTGGCTGGGCATCGGGCTGGTCCAACTCCTGTCGGAGAAGGTGCCGCCGAAATTCGCCGCCTGGCTGTTCGGGATCGCGTTCACCATCGTCTCCACGGTGGTGCTCATCTTCGACCCGGTGAGCAAGGCCGACGAGATGGGCAAGGTGCTCCCGGTGGCCGAGGGGCACTGGGACGTCATCCCTCGCTACCTGCTGGTCGGCGCGCACTCCATCGCCGGGCTGATCATGCTGGCGGCCGTGGTGATCGCGGGGCTGCGCTGGCGCAACGGTGACGAACTCGACACCGACAACCTGCACGCCGTCATGGTCATCGCGCCCTCGGGCATCGCGATCATCGGCGCGATGCGGTTCGCGGTGCCGGGCATCTTCGCCACCGCGCTGTTCGTGGTGGCCGCCGCGGGCATCTGGTACGCGGTGCTCCGCCCGCTCGCGCCGTACGAGGACGACGACGAGGACGACGCGCCCGAGAGCCACCGCGGCGAGCGGTCCGCCGAGCAGCCCACCGAACGGTCCGCCCATGGCCGCCGGGCCATGCGGGAGCAGGACCCCTTCCCTCAGCCCGTCGCCGAGCTGCCGATGCAGCCGCCGCCCCAGCAGCAGCAGCCGCTGCCCCCCGGCCAGCCCCGCAGGTCGGGTCTGGGCGATCTGGTGGCCGAATACCGGGCGGGCGACCAGCCGGTCGACTACGCCGCCCGGATGGCGCCGCCCGACCAGGGCCCCTCGACCGGCTACATCATGAACGGCAGGCACGGCGCCGGACCGCAGACCGGCCCGCAGGACTTCGGGATGCCGGCCACCGGCGCGGTCTACCCGGGCGCCGAGATGTTCGCCCCCGGCTCCCGCGCCCCCCAGCAGCCTCCACAGGCCCAGCAGCCCCCTCAGGCGCCGCAGCCGCAGCTTCAGCCCCAGCAGCAGCCAGCCTCCAGCAGACCCTCACCCAGCATCTACGGCATGCTGACGGTCTTCACGCTCATGGACGGCTCGGGCGAGGCGTTCGACCGGCTGGCCGAGCTCACCGTCGAGGCCGTACGCCGGGGCGAGCCGGACACGCTCATCTACGCCTGCCACGCGGTCAAGTCGGCCCCGCTCCAGCGCATCGTCTACGAGCTCTATCGCGACGAGGTGGCCTACCGCGACCACCAGCGCCAGCCGCACGTCGAGCGGTTCGTCAACGAGCGGCAGGCCATGGTGCTGGCCACCAACATCATCGAGCTGAACGTCAACGCCGCCAAGGTCGTGCCGCTCCCGACCGCGATGTACTAGCCGCTCAGCGCGGCGCGCAGCCGGTCTTCGGAGACCCGCCAGAAGTCGTGCTGGACCCCGTCGACCAGTGTGACCGGGATCATCTCCCAGTATTTCTCCCGCAACTCCTCGGAGGAGTCGATGTCGACCTCCTCCCACGGCACACTCAGGTCTCCCGCCACGCGGGAGATGACCTCACGCGCGTCGTCGCAGAGGTGGCAACCCGGCCTGCCGAGCAGCGTGATGCGGTGCATGCACCCAACCGTATCGCTCCGACTTTGTGCATCGCTTCACAAAGGGATTAACCTGAAAGGCGGTTCGATCCCATTCACGCGGCCGGGAGGCCGCTCGTCCCCTGGAGCTCCGGCACGTGAAGAGCCCGTCCCAATCCCGTGACCGCGGGATCCCCGAGGCAACGGTCGCCCGGCTCCCGTTGTACCTGCGGGCGTTGAACGGGATGGCCGAACGCGGTGTCGCGACCGTCAGCTCCGAGGATCTGGCCATGGCCGCCGGAGTCAACTCCGCCAAGCTCCGTAAAGACCTGTCCCACCTCGGGTCGTACGGCACGCGCGGCGTCGGCTACGACGTCGAGTACCTCGTCTACCAGATCTCCCGCGAGCTGGGCCTGACCCAGGACTGGGCGGTCGCCATCGTCGGAGTCGGCAACCTGGGCCGGGCGCTGGCCAACTACGGCGGTTTCGTGTCCCGGGGCTTCCGCGTCGCCGGGCTGCTCGACGCCGACCCCGAAGTCGTGGGCGACGACATAGCGGGGTTGAATGTTGAGCACATAGACGTCCTTGAATCCGTCATCGAACGGCGTGGAGTCTCGATCGTGGTTCTGGCGACACCCGCGATGGCGGCGCAGGAAGTCTGCGATCGTGTGGTGGCGGCCGGAGTGACCAGCATCCTGAACTTCGCACCCGTAGTGCTTTCTGTACCAGATGGCGTGGATGTCCGTAAAGTTGACCTATCAATAGAACTGCAGATCCTTGCGTTCCATGAGCAGCGCAAAGCAGGGGGGCCACTTATGGCCGTGGACAGTCAATGAGTGTTCTGACCGTCGGAATCAGCCACCGGACAGCTCCGGTGTCCATGCTCGAGCGCGTATCCGTATCCGGCGAGGCGCTCGTCAAGCTTCTGCACGACGTTCAGCAGGACGTGTGCGTCTCTGAGGCGATGGTGGTCTCGACCTGCAACAGGGTCGAGATCTACGCGGCCGTCGACCGCTTCCACGGCGCCCTCACCGGGATCAGCCGGCTGCTGAGCGTCCACTCGGGCGTTCCCGTGGAGGAGCTGACACCGCACCTGTACGTCCACTACGAAGACCAGGCCATCGAGCACCTGTTCTCGATGGCCTGCGGCCTCGACTCCATGGTCGTCGGCGAGGGCCAGATCCTCGGCCAGGTCCGCAGGGCGCTCACGCTGGCGCAGAAGCAGGGCACGGTCGGCGCCACCCTCAACGAGCTGGTGCAGCAGGCGCTGCGGGTCGGCAAGCGCGCCCACGCCGACACGGACATCGACCAGGCGGGCGCCTCGCTCGTCACGGCCGGCCTGGCGCTGGCGGGCGACCTCGCCGGGCGCCGGGCGCTGGTGGTCGGCGCGGGCTCGATGAGCTCGCTGGCCGCCACCACGCTGGCCCGCGCGGGCGTGACCGACATCGTGGTGGCCAACCGCACCTTCGAGCGCGGTGTACGGCTGGCGGCCTCGGTCGGCGGCCGGGCGGTGGAGTTCTCCGCGGTTCCCCGAGAGCTGGCGGCGGCCGACATCGTCATCACCTGCACGGGCGGCGGGCGGCACGTCATCACCCCCGACATAGTCCCCACGGGCACGTTCTTGCTGGACCTGGCGCTGCCGCACGACATCGACCCCGCCGTGCGCGAGGTGCCCGGAGTCACGCTGGTCGACTTGGAGACCATCCAGGAATCGGGCATAGGCTGGCGGGAGGGCGACACGGTCGACTCGGTGCGCAGGCTCGTCACCGAGGAGCTGGCCGCGTTCCTCACCGCTGAGCGGGCCGCCAAGGTCACCCCGACCGTGGTGGCGCTGCGCAGCAAGGCGGCGACCGTGGTCGAGGCCGAGCTGGGCAGGCTCCTGATGCGCATGCCCCACCTCGACCGCAAGGCCAGGGACGAGGTGGCGCAGACCGTGCAGCGGGTGGTCGACAAGCTGCTTCATGAGCCCACTGTGCGTGTCAAACAGCTCGCCACCAGCCCGGGAGGCGATCATTATGCCGAAGCGCTGCGTGAGCTGTTCGACCTCGATCCGAAGATGCCCGATGCCGTCAGGGAGGTGGAGTTGTGACACTGCGCTTGGGCACCCGGCGCAGCCTGATGGCGACCACGCAGTCGCAGATGGTCGCCGACTCCTACACCGAACGCACCGGGCGCGCGGTCGAGCTGGTCGGCGTCACCACGTTCGGTGACGTGACCAAGGCTCAGCTCGCGCAGCTCGGCGGCACGGGTGTGTTCGTCAGTGCCCTGCGGGACAAGCTGATCGAGGGTGAGATCGACTTCGCCGTCCACTCGCTGAAGGACCTGCCGACCAAGCAGGACCCGCAGGTGACGCTGGCCGCCATCCCGGCCCGGCACGACCACCGCGACGCGCTGGTCGGCCATGCCAAGTTTGCCGACCTGCCCGCCGGGGCCAGGGTCGGCACCGGGTCGCCGCGCCGGATCGCCATGCTCAGGGCGCTGCGGCCCGATCTCGAGTACGTCCCGATCCGCGGCAACGCCGACACCCGGATCGGCAAGGTCACCGCCGGCGAGCTCGACGCGGTCGTGCTCGCCTCGGCGGGCCTGACCAGGATCGGCAGGGACGCGGAGATCGCGCAGATCTTCGAGGTCGAGGAGCTGCTGCCCGCGCCGGGCCAGGGCGCCCTGGCCGTGGAGTGCCTCTCCGACCGCGCCGACCTGATCTCCTTCCTCGGTGTGCTCGACGACCCGCGGACGCGCTCCGCGGTGACGGCCGAGCGCACCGTCCTGTCCGCTCTCGAGGCCGGCTGCTCGGCCCCCGTGGGTGCTTTCGCCGTCGATGACGGGCAGACCCTGAACCTCACCGCCGTGGTCGTCTCTCTGGACGGCCAGCAGGCGGTGCGCAAGTCCGCCGCCGGCTCTCCTTCCGAGTCTGTGAATCTCGGCCAGCTCCTCGCTGCCGAGATGATCTCCGAAGGGGCCGACAGATTGATGGGGGAGCAATCCCGTTGAGCTCCGATAGTCCAACCTCCGGTTTCCTCGCGTTCGTGGGCGCGGGCCCCGGCGATCCGAACCTCCTCACGCTCCGCGGCGCCGAACTGCTCGCCAAGGCCGACGCGGTCGCGCTCGACGAGGAGCTGTTCGGCTCGTTCCTGCGCCATTGCCGCGAAGGCGTGGAGGTCGCGACCGGCGACCTCGTCAAGCGCGCCAAGGCCGGGCAGTTCGTCGTACGCCTGTGCGAGGGCGACCCGATGCTGTTCTCCTCGATCGCTCGCTCGATCACCGAGGAGGTCGCGGCCGCCGCCGCGGCGGAGGTGGACTTCGAGATCGTGCCCGGCGTGCCACCCGCGACCGCCGTACTCACTTACGCGGGCATCCCCGCGGCGGCGGATACGCCGGAGTTCCGGATCGTCGACGCCGCGCACGAGCAGGACTGGGCCGCCCACGCCGCCTGCAAGGGCACGCTGGTCATCTACAACGGCATCGCCGGGGCCGTCTCGATCGGCAAGGCGCTGGTGGCGGGTGGCAAGCCCGACAGCACGCCCGTCGCGGTCAGCAGCAGCGGCACCACGACCGAGCAGTACACCGTCGTCTCGACGCTGGCCAGGCTGCAGGCCGACCTCAAGCACGCGGGCTTCACCGAGCCCGCGCTGATCGTCGTCGGCGACGCGGTCGGGCAGCGCGACAAGCTGTCGTGGTTCGAGACCAAGCCGCTGTTCGGCTGGCGGGTGCTGGTGCCGCGCACCAAGGAGCAGTCCAAGAGCCTGTCCGAGCAGCTCGCCTCCTACGGCGCCGTGCCGGAGGAGGTGCCGACCATCTCGGTCGAGCCGCCGCGCACGCCGCAGCAGATGGACCGCGCGATCAAGGGCCTGGTCACCGGACGCTACGAGTGGGTGGCGTTCACCAGCTCCAACGCGGTCAAGGCGGTGCGTGAGAAGTTCGAGGAGTACGGCCTCGACGCCCGCGCCTTCGCCGGGCTGAAGGTGGCCGCCGTGGGCGACGCCACCGCGCGGGCCCTGGTCGAGTTCGGCGTCAAGCCCGACCTGCTGCCCTCGGGCGAGCAGTCGTCGGAGGGCCTGGTGGCCGAGTGGCCGCCGTACGACTCGATGCTCGACCCGATCAACCGGGTGCTCCTGCCGCGGGCCGACATTTCCACAGACACCCTCGTCGCCGGGCTCACGGAGCTAGGCTGGGAGTGCGACGACGTCACGGCCTACCGCACCGTACGAGCCGCACCGCCCCCCGCCGCGACCCGCGAGGCGATCAAGGGCGGCGGGTTCGACGCGGTGCTCTTCACCTCCTCCTCGACCGTGCGCAACCTTGTCGGCATCGCCGGCAAGCCGCACAACGTCACCGTGATCGCGGTCATCGGGCCGCAGACCGCGAAGACCGCCGAGGAGTTCGGGCTGCGGGTCGACGTCATGGCCGACAGGCCGTCGGCGTCCGCCCTGGCCGCCGCGGTGGCCGCGTACGGCGCCAAGCAGCGCCAGGCGGCCCTCGCCGCGGGCGACAGCCCGCGCCGGCCGTCGCAGAACCGCAGAGGCGCCAGAAGGAGGGCAAAGTGAGTGCCGAGTACCCTGCCGCCCGCCCGCGCAGGCTCCGCCGCAGTCCCGCGTTCCGGCGCATGGTGGCGGGCACCAGGCTGCATCCCGCGGACCTGATCCTGCCGATGTTCGTCAAGGAGGGCATCGACCAGCCGCAGCCGGTCGCCTCGATGCCCGGTGTGTTCCAGCACACCCGCGACTCACTGCGCAAGGCCGCCCACGAGGCGGCTGACGCCGGGGTGTCGGGGCTGATCCTGTTCGGCATCCCCGCCGTGAAGGACGCGCGCGGCTCGGCGGCCGACGACCCTGAGGGCATCTTGCAGGTCGCGCTGCGCGAGGTGTCCGAGGAGGTGGGTGACGCGGTGGTGGTCATGGCCGACACCTGCCTCGACGAGTTCACCGACCACGGTCACTGTGGCGTGCTGACCGCGGCCGGCGACGTCGACAACGACGCGACGCTGGAGCGCTACGCGTCGATCGCGGTCGCCCAGGCCAGGGCGGGATCCCAGATGATCGCGCCGAGCGGCATGATGGACGGCCAGGTCGGGGCCATCAGGGCGGCGCTCGACGCCGACGGCTTCCATGACGTGCCGATCCTCGCCTACACCGCCAAGTACGCCTCCGCCTTCTTCGGCCCGTTCCGTGACGCCGCCGAGTGCGCGCCGCAGTTCGGCGACCGCAGCACCCATCAGCAGGACCCGGCCGGGCCGCTGGAGGAGGCGCTGCGCGAGGTGCGACTCGACCTCGCCGAGGGCGCCGACATCGTGATGGTCAAGCCGGCGCTGGCCTACCTGGACGTCATCAAGCAGTTCCGCGACGAGGTCGACGTGCCGGTGGCGGCCTACCAGGTGAGCGGCGAGTACGCGATGATCGAGGCCGCGGCGGCCAACGGCTGGATCGACCGCGACCGGATGATCATGGAGTCGCTGGTCTCGATCAAGCGCGCGGGCGCCGACCTGATCCTCACCTACTGGGCCACTGAGGTGGCGCGACGTCTGTGAACCAGAGGGTTTCCCGTCGTGCCTGGGACCTGTGCGTTAGACTGAGATAACAAGTGCTGGTGTGTCCCGCGTGTGCTAGCAGCCAGGAGCCGGGACCTCTTCAGGCACTTGGACTCGACGGGAGACACCATGGTGGGGGTACCACTCGCTCGGCGTACCAGAAAACGGTCGCGCCCGACACGGATCGACTCCGTGCTGGGCTATGCCGCTCTCGGATGGCCGAGCGTGCCGGGTGCCCACCCGCTGCGCCAAGGCGCCCGCTCCTGCTCCTGTGACCGCCTCGGGTGTCCCGACCCG
This sequence comes from Nonomuraea sp. NEAU-A123, assembly GCF_018603905.1. Classification (GTDB taxonomy): domain Bacteria; phylum Actinomycetota; class Actinomycetes; order Streptosporangiales; family Streptosporangiaceae; genus Nonomuraea. The sequence goes on along the minus strand of NZ_JAHFZZ010000015.1, from coordinate 246,091 downwards.
GGCGCGCACCCCTTGTCGCCCGCCTGGAACGTGCAGGCCACGACGGACGCCACCCAGCTCACGCGCTGGTGGCAGGCCGATCCCGAGGCCAACGTGATTCTGCCGACCGGGCGCGTGTTCGATGTCTTCGACGTACCGCTCGACACCGGCCTGTCGGCCCTCACCCGGATCGACGGCGCCGCAGCGCATTCAGGCCCGGTCGCCGCCAACGGCGACCGGGTTCTGTTTTATGTGGCCACTCGCGGCAATCCCGACGACGAGGACGAGTGGTGGTCCTGCCAGCTCGACTGTGACCCCGGCACCATCGAGGACAATCCGGGCCTGCGCTGGCACTGCCGCGACAGCTATGTCCTGGCGCCGCCCTCCACGCTCCCCACCGGTCAGCCCGTCTCCTGGCTGCGCCCGCCCGACGGCCGCCCGCTGCCCGACCCGCTGCGCATCCTCGACTGGCTCGCCGACTAGGCCGTCGTGGTCCAGGACTAACCTGGTTCGCGTGAGCCGTACACAGAACTCCGAGGACCTGTTCGCCCGCGCCCGCGCCATCATCCCGGGTGGCGTCAACTCCCCGGTCCGCGCGTTCGGCGCGGTCGGTGGCACGCCCCGTTTCATGGCCTCAGGGCAGGGCCCCTACCTCACTGACGTCGACGGCAACCGCTACGTCGACCTGGTCTGCTCGTGGGGCCCGATGATCCTGGGCCACCGCCATCCCGCCGTCATCGACGCCGTCTCGTCGGCGCTGTCCCACAGCCTCTCCTACGGCACCGCCACGCCGGGCGAGGTCGAGCTGGCCGAGGAGATCGTCGCCAGGGTGGCGCCCGTGGAGAAGGTGCGCCTGGTCAGCTCGGGCACCGAGGCGACGATGAGCGCGGTGCGGCTGGCCCGCGGGTTCACCGGGCGCTCCAAGGTGGTCAAGTTCGCCGGGTGCTACCACGGTCATGTCGACGCGCTGCTGGCCTCGGCGGGGTCGGGCGTGGTCACGTTCGGGCTGCCCGACACGCCGGGCGTGACGGGGGCGTCGGCGGCCGACACCATCGTGCTGCCGTACAACGACATCGGCGCGGTGGAGCAGGCGTTCGCGTCGGCCGAGAACGATGGGCGGATCGCCTGTGTCATCACCGAGGCCTGCCCGGCCAACATGGGTGTGGTGCCGCCGCTCGACGGCTTCAACGCCCGCCTGCGCGAGCTCTGCACGGCCAACGGCGCGCTGCTGATCATGGATGAGGTGCTGACCGGGTTCCGCGTCTCAGCCGCGGGCTGGTACGGCCTCGACCCGGTCGACGCCGACCTGATGACGTTCGGCAAGGTCATGGGCGGTGGGTTGCCGACGGCGGCCTTCGGCGGGCGGGCCGACGTGATGTCCTGCCTGGCACCGGAAGGACCGGTCTACCAGGCGGGCACGCTGTCGGGAAACCCGCTCGCCTGCGCCGCGGGTCTGGCCACGCTGCGCGCGCTCGACGCCGGCTCCTACGCCAGGGTGGACGCGGCAGCGCTGGCGGTCGGCCAGGCCGCCTCCGACGCGCTGACCGCGGCAGGCGTGCCGCACCGGCTGCAGCGGGCGGGGAGCCTGTTCTCGGTGTTCTTCACGGATGCGCCGGTGACGAACTTCGACGACGCTCGGGCCCAGAACACATCGGCCTTCACCGCCTTCTTCCACGCGATGCTGGATCGGGGGGTCTACCTGCCGCCCTCCGCGTACGAGGCCTGGTTCCTGTCGGCCTCTCACGACGACGAGTCACTCGACCGGGTCGCCGACGCGCTGCCGGCAGCCGCCAAGGCTGCCGCGGCGGTCCTCTAGCTGCTTACTTGGCGGCCGGCTTCTGGTAGCGGACGCGCAGGTCACGAGCCTGCTCGGCGAGGGTCTTGAGGTAGGAGATGCTGGTCTGCTGCTGCTTCTGCGCCTTGTTGTTTCTCATGCATATATTTTCTCCTGCTACAGAGTCAAGCACAAGCGAGACTTTCTACGCTAAACCCTTTAGACTGGCTTACATGTTGGACTTGAACCGCCTCAAGGCCCTTCACGCTGTGCACATCTACGGTTCGGTGGGCGCCGCGGCCGACGCGCTGATGGTCACGCCGTCGGCCGTGTCGCAGCAGATCGCCAAGCTGGAGCGTGAGACCGGCGCCCGGCTCATGGAGCGCAACGGGCGCGGCGTGCGGCTGACCGACGCGGCCGGGCTGCTCGCCGACCACGCCGAGCGGATCCTGGCGCTGGTGGAGACCGCGGAGGCGGACTTCGAGGCGCTGCGCGGCGAGGTCGTGGGGCGGCTGAACATGTCCTCGTTCCCGACGGCGACCCGCGGGCTGATGCCCGCCGCTCTGACCGCGCTCAAGCAGCGCCATCCCGACCTGCACATCCAGCTCGCCGAGCGCGAGCCGGAGCGCATCGTGCGCGACGTGGCCAGGGGCGAGCTCGACCTGGGCGTCATCCAGGACTGGCTGAACCGGCCGATGGCCCTGCCCGAGGGGCTGTCCAGGACGACGCTGCTCGACGACATCGCCGACGTCGTGCTCCCCGCGGACCATCCGCTGGCCGGCAGCAGGGAGATCGCGCTGTCCGCGCTGCCCGCCAACGAGCGGTGGATCAGCTCCTCGCCCGGCACCGTCTGCCACGACTGGCTCGTCTACACGCTGCGCAGCGCGCAACTGGAGCCCGAGATCTCCTGCATGGCCGACGAATACCCAACCCAGATGGCGCTGGTGGCCGCCGGTCTCGGCTGCGCGATCATCCCCCGGCTGGGGCGCGACTGCGTGCCCGACGGGGTGGCCGTGGTGCCGCTCAGGCCCCGGCAGTCACGCCGCATCTATGTGATCTGGCGGACCGACGCGGCCCGCCGCCCCGCGATCAGGGCCGCGGTCGAGGCACTCGCCGACGCCAGCCGTACCCAGGAGAACGCCTGGGCGCTCGCCTAGCCGTCAAGACCGTCAGAGCCGGTGACCAGCGGAAACCCGGGGAACGCGGGCTCCTGACGACCCGCCTTAGATCTCGGAGCGGGCGGAGCGGATAGGCTGTGCCACACCATGGCTGAAACCACCGTAGTTCACCTGATGCGCCACGGTGAGGTGCACAACCCCGAAGGCGTCCTGTACGGCCGGCTGCCCGGCTACCACCTGTCCGAGAATGGCCGGTTGATGGCCGAGACGGTCGCCAAGTCGGTGGCGGGCCGTGACATCGTCACCCTCTACAGCTCACCGCTCGAACGCGCCCAGGAGACCGTCGCCCCCCTGGCCGCGCTGCTGGAGCTGCCGGTACGCACCGACGACCGGCTGATCGAGGCCGCCAACATGCTCCAGGGCCGCAAGGTCGGCCAGGGCCTGGCGATCCTGCGCGACCCGAAGAACTACCGCTACTTCTGGAACCCGCTGCGCCCCTCCTGGGGCGAGCCGTACCCGGTGATCGTCAAGCGGATGCGCTCGATCATCGAGGAGGCCAGGGCCGAGGCACGCGGGCACGAGGCGCTCCTGGTCAGCCACCAGTTGCCGATCTGGTCGATCAGGATGGCGGCCGAGGGCCGCCGGCTCTGGCACGATCCACGGCGCAGGCAGTGCGGGCTGGCCAGCGTCACCACGCTCACCTTCGACGGCGACCGCCTGGTCAGTGTCGGCTACAGCGAGCCCGCCGGATCACTGGCGACGGGCCCCACGGTGCCGGGCGCCTGACCTCGCCGGTAGAGTTGCAAGCTCTACCGGTTGTAGTACAAGGAGATCTTCCTCCGTGCGCGCCAAGTCCACCACCCTCGTCCTGTTGGCCTTGCTGGTCGCGGGCTGCGCGGGCACCAACCAGTCGGGCCAGCCGCAGGCCGGCGACACCCGTTTCGTCGCGGGCGACGGGAAGATGCAGGTGTTCGGCGTGGCCGACCGCAAGGCCGCTCCCGCGATCGGCGGGGAGACCCTTGACGGCGCGACCGCGACGCTCGCCGCGCACAAGGGCAAGGTCGTGGTGCTCAACTTCTGGGCGTCGTGGTGCGGGCCGTGCCGGGCGGAGGCGCCGATGCTGAAGGAGGTCGCCGCCAAGACCAAGGGCGGCGTGGAGTTCCTCGGCGTCGACTTCAAGGACCGCAAGGCCGACGCGCAGGCGTTCGAACGCACCGAGCAGACCGGCTACCCGAGCATCTTCGACCAGCCCGGCAAGGTCGCGCTGGCCTTCCAGGGCACGGTGCCGCCCGCGGCCATCCCGTCCACGCTGATCATCGACGCGCAGGGCAAGATCGCCGCCAGGGCGCTTGGCGCGGTCAAGTACACCGACCTGATGAACGCGGTGACCAAGGTGCGCGATGAATGACGTCGTCGCCTCGGGCTCGCTGCTCCTGGCCGTGCCCATCGCGGTGCTGGCCGGTTTGGTCTCCTTCCTGTCGCCGTGTGTGCTGCCGCTCGTCCCGGGCTACCTGTCGTACGTGACGGGCATGAGCGAGGACCCCAAGCGGGGGCGGCTGGTGCTCGGCACGGTGCTGTTCGTGGCCGGGTTCGGGCTGGTGTTCGTGCTCAGCGGCGCCCTGTTCGGCGGGCTCGGCTCGGTCATGCTGGGCAACGCGGAGAAGATCACGCGGGTGCTCGGCGTGCTGACGATCCTGCTCGGCCTGGCCTTCCTGGGCGTGCTGCCCGGCCTGATGCGCGATGTGCGCATCCACAAGCTGCCCGCGGCGGGGCTGGCCGGGGCGCCGCTGCTGGGCGTGGTGTTCGGGCTGGGCTGGACGCCCTGCATCGGGCCCACGCTGGCCGTCGTGCTCGCGCTCGGGCTGAACGAGGGCAGCGCCGCGCGCGGCGCGCTGCTCGCCGTGGCGTACGCGCTGGGGCTCGGGCTGCCCTTCGTGGCCGCCGCCCTCGCCTACAGCAAGGCGCTGCGTACCTTCCGCGCCATCCGCAAGCACTCGCGGCTGATCACCAGGATCGGCGGCGGCATGATGGTGGCCGTCGGCATCCTGCTGGTGACCGGCCTCTGGGGTGAGATGATCGCCACCATGCAGGGTCTGATCGGCGCTTTCCGGCCGGTGATCTGATGACCGTCGACGAGCTCGAAAAGGAGCAGCAGCGACCCGCCGGCATGGGGCCCGTGGGCTGGCTGCGGTGGACCTGGCGCACGCTCACCGCGATGAAGACGGCGCTGATCCTGCTCTTCCTGTTCGCGCTGGCGTCCGTGCCCGGCTCGCTGGTGCCGCAGCGCAGCGTCGAGCCCGACAAAGTGGCCCAGCTCTTCCAGAACAACCCCACGCTCGCCGAGTGGTACGACCGCTTCCAGCTCTTCGACGTCTTCACCTCGGCCTGGTTCGCCGCGATCTACCTGCTGCTGTTCACCTCGCTGATCGGCTGCGTCCTGCCGCGCACCGCCACCTACGTGCGCGAGCTGCGCCGCCGCCCACCCGCCGCGCCGCGCAACCTGTCGCGCCTGCCGTACTTCTCGCGGCTGGACGACCCGCTGACCGTCGAGGAGGCCGCCCGCCGGCTGCGCCGGCTCCGCTTCCGCGTCGACGTCGGCGACGGCTGGGTGGCCGCGGAGAAGGGCTACCTGCGCGAGACGGGCAACCTGCTCTTCCACGTCTCCCTGCTCGGGCTGCTCGTCGCGGTCGGGTTCGGTTCCCTGTACGGCTACCGCGGCAACGTGCTGGTGGCCGAGGGCGACGGCTTCGCCAACACGGTCGCCGCCTACGACCGGTTCATCCCGGGCACGCAGGTGTCGGCGGAGTCGCTGGAGCCGTTCTCGTTCACGCTCAAGGACTTCCAGGCGAGCTACCAGGTCGAAGGCGACAAGAGGGGGCAGGAGCTCGACTACTCCGCCTTCCTGAGCGTCAACGACTCGCCCGGGTCACCCGCGCGCGACTACACGCTCAAGGTCAACGAGCCGCTGGAGATCAACGGCACCCAGACCTACCTCATCGGCCACGGCTACGCGCCTGTCTTCAAGGTCACCGACGGCAAGGGGCAGGTGGCCTTCGAAGGGCCCGTGCCGTGCCTGATCGAGGACAAGCCCTCGCTCACCTCGGGCTGCGTGGTCAAGGTGCCCGACGCCCAGCCGTCGCAGCTCGGCTTCCTGCTGCGCTTCCTGCCCACGAGCGACGGCGCCGGGGCCTCGCTCTTCCCCGGCGCGCTCAACCCCCAGGTCCAGCTCCTCGGGGCCTTCTCCGGCGACCTGGGCGTACGCTCCGGCCGGCCGCAGTCCGTCTACGAGCTCGCGCCGCCAGAGGTGATGCGGAAGCTCACGCCGCTGGTCATGGGCACCGGCCACGCGCCCCTCGCGGTCGGGGGATCCCTTGAGCTGCCCAAGGGCGCGGGGAAGCTGGAGTTCACCGGGGCGAAGGAGTGGATCACACTCCAGATCACCTACGACCCGGGGCGGCTGCCCGCCCTGATCGCCGCGGCCGCTGCCGTCGCCGGCATCGTGTGCTCGCTGACGATCCGCCGCCGCCGGGTGTGGGTGCGGGTCAAGGACGGCGTGGCCGAAGTAGGCGGCCTGACCCGTACCGAAGGGTCCGCGGCGGGCTTCACCGAGGAGTTCGCCGACATCGTCAAGGTCCTATCAGCCGGAGGCAAGGATGCCCGCTGAACAGCAACTGGCCGGGGTGAGCGACCTCTTCGTCGTCGCCGCCGTCCTGCTCTACCTGGCCGCCATGATCGGGTTCGCGCTGGAGCTGGCCTTCGGGCGCTCCAGCGCCGAAGCGCCCGCCGTCCGCGCCAGGCAGCCCGTGGGAGTCGGCTCGTCGGGCGGCCCCGTGGACGCCGCCGCGGAGCCCGGTGGCGGGCCGGTGGCCGTCGAGCCGCCGCACTGGGCGCCCAAGGCCGGGTGGCTGGCCATGGCGTTCGGCTGGCTCGGCTGGACCGCGAACCTGTTCGCCATCGTCACCCGCGGCCTGGCCGTGGACAGGTGGCCGTGGGGCAACATGTACGAGTTCGTGGTGGCCATCTGCTTCGCCGCGGTCACCGCCTTCCTCGGCACCCAGCTCCGGCAGAACGTCCGCTTCCTCGGCGCCTTCGTCATGGTGACGGCCGCGCTGGGCCTCGGCTTCGCGGTCAAGGTCCTCTACACGGCGGCGGGCCCGGTCGTGCCGGCGCTCAACTCGTACTGGGTCGCCATCCACGTGACGGCGGCGATCCTGGCGAGCGGCCTGTTCGTCCTGGGCGGGGTCTCGGGCATCCTCTACCTGATTCGCGGCGACGGGCCGTCACGGCTGCCGTCGCGAGCCGACCTGGAGCGGGTGGCCCACCGCGCGATCGTCTTCGCCTTTCCGGTATGGACCTTCGCCGTCATCGCCGGCGCCCTCTGGGCCGACCGGGCATGGGGCCGCTACTGGGGCTGGGACCCCAAGGAGGTCTGGGCCTTCATCACGTGGGTGGCCTACGCGGCCTACCTCCACGCCCGGGTCACCGCGGGATGGCGCGGCCGCGCGGCGACGATCGTGCAACTGGTGGCGTTCGGCTGCCTGCTGTTCAACCTGGTGGGCGTCAACATGTTCATCTCCGGCCTGCACAGCTACTCGGGGCTGTGAGCTAACCGTCCTCGCCGCGCATGCGGCGGTCGAGGTCACGCAGGAACTCAGGGTCGTCGTCCGGGCCCTTGGGGGCCGACCGCCGGCGGGTGCCCGGTTGCGGGGGCACCGGCCAGGCCTCACGGTCGTGCTGGGGACGGCCACGGAGCATCCAGACGGCCCCGCCCACCAGGGGCACCACCGCGACGACGAGCACCCAGAGCGGCTTTGGTACGTTCCTGACCTCTTCCTCCGGCGTGGTGATGACGTCGAACAACGAGTAGAGCCAGAAGGCCAACAGGGCCAGGCCGATAACGACACCTACCATGTCCGAACTGTAAGCCATTCGCGTCGTGATCGTGTTTTTCCGTTGTCCCATTTCGGATGACTCCAGAGAGACCTACGTCGTACGGTGGACACGATTCAGCGGCGTCCGCCCGCTGGGACCGCCGATCCCGGCGGCCGGGTGCCTCGCGCGCGGGCGCTCCACGGCGTTGAGGGGTGCGATGGCCTTTTCTAACGACAAGGGCCGCCATCGGCGGGGTCGTTGGTGGCGGCGCGGCTCATATCTCTTCTCCCGTCGCGGTGAGGCGCCCCCCGACGCGGACCGATCCTTCTGGACGAACGACCGGCATGCGTTCCCCGGCAGGCTCAGGGGGACCGGACGGCCGGACAGCGGGCGGGACCGGGCACGTGAGGACGGCTCCGGGCGGCGGGTGTGGCCATGGCGGGCCGGTGCCAAAGACACGGCCAACGGCCATCCGGTGTCCGAACGGTACGGGCGCCTGGGCCGCGGGTGGCCGGGACGAGAGCCCGCCGGGCGGGACTCCATCGGGAGTGAGGGGAGTTTCGCGCTGTTCGGCTGGGTGGGCCGCGAGCGGCGAGACGAGTCCGACAGGTGGTCCTGGGGCGGGCGCGATCGACGCCGGCGGCAGGAGGGCGGGGAGTTCCAGCAGTGGGACGCCGCCGAAGCCGGGGAGCCGCGGCGATGGGAGGCGGGGGAGCGGTTGTCGGCGGCCGTGGTCGACCGCCCGCAGTACACCTGGCAGGACTTCGAGCTCGACGACGTGGCGCCCAGAGCGCAGCCCAACCACCCCGACGCGCCCTCGTTCGGCGACGGCCTGCGGCACTGCGGCAAGCTGGAGACCATCCTGCACCGCCAGTGGGACGCCCGGGAGGGCCCGCCGTCGCGGGAGGTCATACGGGCCGTGGAGAGCCTGGCCAGGCTGCCCGACCTGCTGAAGCAGAAGCTCGCCGACGGCCTCGAAGGCATCTATGTCGGCCCGGGCGGCGTGCCGGACCTGGACGACATGGGCTACCTGCGCGGCGCCCCGCTGCCGTCCGGCCGGGCCTCGTGGGACATCTGCGCCGGAGCCTACGGCGACGGGAAGATCGTGGTGGGCGATCGCCCCTCACCCACGCCCGACGTGATGATGCACGAGGTCGGGCACGCCATCGACGACGTCGACTCGGCTCACGGGGATTGGGTGTCCGACTCCCGGGAGTTCGCGACGCTGTACGAGGAGATCACGCCGCTCCTGGTCTCCGCCTTCCATCGCCAGGGGGGCGGGCTGGGGCGCAAGGAGTTCTTCGCCGACGCGTTCGCCGCGATCGCCTCGCGCCAGCGACCGGCACTCGTCGACATGCTGGGCGGCGACACCCGCACCGCGCTCAACGTCATGCTGTTCTTCAACCGGCGCTACGGAATCTAGGTGATCAGCCATGTACGTCATCCGGCTCGCTGACGGGACCCTGCGCGTGCCGCAGAGCCTGACCAGCGAAGACGGGCGTCTGATCGGCAACGCGTACGTGGAACTCGAACCCGGCGATCCCGACTACGACACGTGGCTACCGGAGTCCCTGACGGAGGAGGAGGCGGCAGAACGCCGGGGGCGCTGGCTGACGGACAACGACGAGCTGGAGCGGGAGTTCCTGGCCTTCAAGGCGGAACAGGAAGACGCCTGAGGCCGACCCCGTGCGCAGACGCCGAGTCGGCGTTCCTTGGGCAGGGGGAGACGGCGATCCTGCGTGCAGGACCACCGTCTGATGGAACGTCAAAAACGCGGGGACTCGGCCGACCTGTCGGCCGTTAGAACGTCCTCGCCTCGAAGAAGGGCGTGCACTTCCGACTCGCGGAACCGCCGATGCCCTCCGGGGGTGCGGATACTACTGATGCGGCCTGCCGCGGCCCAGCGTGTAACCGTCTTTGGGTCTACCCGGAAGAGGGCGGCAACCTCTCCTGGGGTCAGCAGACGCTCGCTGCTACTCTCCACCAATCTCTCCCCCTCGCATCCCGCTTCCTGCCAGCGGGCGGACAGGTAACCAGTGTGTCGAGCGAAGCCTGATTTATCCGTGGTTTTCGACAAAGATCACGGGTTGTTATCAGCTGACTGCCCGATTGTTATATGATAGAGCCTCTTTGGGGCTCTCGTGGGTGTTTCTTTACGAAACACCCTAACTGGGAACACTAGCAGTGCCCGCGCCCGATGCGAAGAGCGACCGTCCACACAGGGCGAGTAACCTCGATCTGTGCATCCCGTTCTCGTTTACACCGCGTCGCGGATCGGTCTGTTTGTCGTGACGCTAGGTGTCCTGCGCCTGCTTGGCCTGCAAAACCCACTGGCACTGATCATCGTGACTTTCTTGATCAGTGGGATAGCCAGCTACGTCTTGCTGTCGAAGCAGCGTGACGCTCTTAGCACACGCATCAGCGACAAGATCGACCGACCCAAGCCACAGAGCGACTAGGGCAGGGGGAACATGCCAATCCGGGCATGGTACTCCCGTCCGAGTCGAGTTGTGTCACTACCAACGAGTAGTCCACCGCTGTGCGCCAGAAATGCCTTGACCCCGATCCCGCGCTCCCTGCCGGGATTCCAAGTCAGCGCCATTCCGGTGCGCGGATGAATGGCGCCGATGCCCTCGCGGGGCACGGCTCCCGGCCCGGCTGAGTCGTGGCCCAGTGGATTGTTCAGCCACCGCTGGTGGCCGCCGACGTAGATCGCCGCACCGGTCACCGCCACCGCGTAGAGCGAGTCGCCGCCGGTCTTGTTGACCCAGGTGGGTGTGATTCGTTCGCCGCTGCCGTACGTCTCGAATCTGGCCGTGCTGTCGCACAACCGCTTCCCGCCTATCGGGCCGCCCGTGGTGACGACGGCGAAATAGCTGCCGTCGGGCGCGAAATCCAGGCCGCGCACGTAGGAGGGGAAGGCCTCCATGCACTTGGGGACGTAGGCCTCGGTCCGCCAGTCGGCCACCTTGGCCCCTCCGCCGCGTACGTCGATCAGCCCGAGCTGCGGTCTCGACAGCCCGTCGAGCGTGGTGAAGGTGCCGTCGACCGCGAGCCGTTCGGCGGTCACGGCGAGCGCGTAGACCTTCACCTTGGGCGTCAACGGTGTCCCCGGCGTGATCGTGAACTTCGGGTCGGCCGCGCCGGTCGACGCGTCGAGCCTGGCCAGGGCCGTGCGCGGCCGGGTGAAGTCGCCGCCCGCGTAGAGCTGCGAGCCGCGCCTGGCCAGCGTGGTCACCGTCCCGCCGGAGACGCCGGGCGTGAAGTCGCGTACGACCGATCCGTCGTACAGGTTGAGCCTGGCCAGCGCCGTGGCCTGCGTCCCGTTGACCGAGGGGAAGTCGCCGCCGGCGTAGACCGTGCCGCCGTCGCCGGGGGCCAGGCTGTAGACGGTCCCGCCGACCTGCGGCGCGAAGTAGCGCAGGATGTGTCCCGTGGCGAGGCTGTAGGCGAAGACGTTGTCGCGGGTGTAGGTGTGGGTCCGTGACGCGTCGGCGACCTCGCTGAACGAGCCGCCCACGACGACGGTGCCGCCGACCAGGGTGATGGAGTTGACGATCCCGTCGAGCACGTGCGGGGTGGTGTCGACCGGGTCGGCCGACACGACGCGCGGGTGCGCGACGGGGGCCGTGGCGATGATCGCCGCGAGGGCGACACGTACAAGCATTCGCCAATTTCTAGCAGACGGTGAGTAATCATGCGGCTACTTTCCGTCGATTGTCGTGATGGTCATAGGCTTGGGCCATGACGCGTGCTCAGCTGGACAAGCAGCCGGATGAGGTCGCCGCGATGTTCGATCGCACGGCCCGGCGCTACGACCTGGTCAATGATGTGATCTCCCTGGGGCAGGTGCGCTTCTGGCGCAAGGCGGTGGCCGCCGCCGTCGACGCCGGGCCCGGCGAGATCGTGCTCGACCTGGGGGCCGGCACCGGCACGTCCACCGACGCGTTCACCACGCTCGGCGCCCGCGCGATCGCCTCGGACTTCTCCCTCGGCATGCTGCGCACGGGGGTGCGCCGGCACGGTGGCAACGCGCTGAGCGGCGCGGGGGTCCCGTTCATCGCGGGTGACGCGCTGCGGCTGCCGTTCGCCGACGACGCCTTCGACGCGGTGACGATCTCGGTGGCGCTGCGCAACGTGCACGACACCCCGCAGGCGCTGCGGGAGATGCTGCGCGTGACGAGGCCGGGCGGCCGGCTGGTGATCCTGGAGTTCTCACACGTGAGGGTCGGCGCCTTCGACCTGGTCTACCGCGAATATCTGATGAAGCTACTGCCGAGGGTGGCCACGGTCTTCGGATCGAACGACGACTCCTATGCCTATCTGGCCGAGTCGATCAGGGACTGGCCCGATCAGCCGACGCTCGCGCGCACCATTCAGGAGGCCGGCTGGGAGCGGGTGGCATGGCGCAACCTCACCATGGGCATCGTCGCGGTGCACCGGGGGTTCAAGCCCGCTTGAGTCGCCATTAATGCTTCTCGGCCCGGCCCTGCGGATATCACCGCCGGGAGAGATAGCGTTTATCGCGAGAATTAGCCGTTGTTCGGGCTTCACCTCGGCGACGCGGCTTCGGGTGGGGATGGTTCCCGGGAATTCATGGGCGTGCTGGTGTAGCGTTCTGCTTACGGAGCGTGACCGGATTCGCTGTCGCCGTTGTAACGGGCGTCACATTCCGCACGATAGGCTCCGATATATCCGTGACAAGAAGGAGTCTGCCCGGTGCACGTCCGCGAGTTCGAGGTCTGATCTCCCCGTGGCGACCACCCAGGGCCCTTCGTCTCCGACGGAGGGTTTTCGTTCGTGCGAAGACCGCCCCCCGGCTGACACTTTGTCCAGGAAAAGCGTTAGACTGCGGGCCGACAAGTTTGTGAAGGGGTTCACAAGAGAACGAAGGCGCCACACCCCGAGGCCTTCGAGCGTGTAGGACAGGACAGTCCAGTGACCGTGCCAGCAGCCATGCAGGCTGACGCCGACGTCATCGTCGTCGGCGCCGGTCCCGCCGGTTCCGCAACCGCCTTTTACCTCGCTCTCGCCGGGTTCGACGTGCTGCTCCTGGAGAAGACGAAGTTCCCCCGCGAGAAGGTCTGCGGCGACGGGCTGACCCCCAGAGCGGTCAAGCAACTGCTCAACATGGGTGTCGACATCGACGCGCCCGGCTGGATCAGGAACAAGGGCCTGCGGGTGGTGGGTGGCGGGCACCGCTTCGAGCTCGACTGGCCGAAGCTGGAGCGCTTCCCCGACTTCGGCCTCGTGCGCACCCGCCAGGACTTCGACCAGATCCTCGCCGCCAACGCCGTCAAGGCGGGGGTGCGGCTGATGGAGGGTGTGAACGTCACCGGGCCCGTGCTTGACGACCGCAGCGGTCATGTGGTCGGGGTGACGACCAAGGACGGGGTGACCTACCGCGGCCGTCTGGTGGTGGCCGCCGACGGCAACAGCACCCGGCTGGCCCTGGGCATGGGGCTGCACAAACGCGAGGACCGCCCGATGGGCGTGGCCGTACGGACCTATTTCGAGAGCCCGCGCCACGACGACGACTACCTGGAGACGTGGCTGGAGCTGTGGGACGGCGACACGCTGCTGCCCGGCTACGGCTGGGTGTTCGGCGTCGGCGACGGCACCGCGAACGTGGGGCTGGGCCTGCTCAACACCAGCGACCAGTTCAAGAGCATCGACTACCGCGATCTGCTCAAGCGGTGGTGCAAGGCGATGCCCGCCGAGTGGGGCTTCACCGAGGAGAACATGACGGGCCCGATCCGCGGCGCCGCGCTCCCGATGGCCTTCAACCGCCAGCCCCACTACACCCGCGGTCTCGTGCTCGTCGGCGATTCCGGCGGGGCGATCAACCCGTTCAACGGCGAGGGCATCGCGTACGCCATGGAGACCGGCGAGATCGCCGCCGAGACCATCGTCAAGGCTCTGCGCGGAACGACCCCCGCGCAGCAGGAACGGATCCTGCGCACCTATCCTCAAGTGTTGAAGGACGCCTACGGCGGATATTTCACGCTTGGCAGGATGTTCGTCCAGGCGATCGGGAAGCCGGGGGTGATGAGCTTCGGGACGCGGCACGGGTTGCCACACCCGAGGCTGATGCGCTTCGCGCTCAAACTCCTTGGTAATCTCACCGACCGGCGAGGCGATGCGTCGGACAAGATCATAAACGCACTCTCGAAGGTCGCGCCACCAGCATGAACCTCAGACTCACCCGGCAAAGTCATAGATCAGGCTGCGCGCCCGCGCGCGTGGCGACTCCAGAGGAGGCGTAGCGATGGACCTTTACGTGCCCATCCTGGTGCTCGCCGTTCTCGCGGGGGGCTTCGCGATCTTCTCGGTCGCCATCGCTCCCTTCACCGGTCCCAAGCGCTGGAACCGCGCCAAGCTTGACGCATACGAATGCGGCATCGAGCCGACGCCCCAGCCGGTCGGTGGCGGACGGTTCCCGCTCAAATACATGATCACCGCGATGCTCTTCATCGTGTTCGACATCGAGATCATTTTCCTTTACCCCTGGGCAGTCTCCTTCGCGCCGCTGAAGAACGACGCGGGCAGCGTGCTCTCCTCGGGCCTCGGGGTGTTCGCGCTTGTCGAGATGCTGCTGTTCATCGTCACCGTGCTCGTGGCCTACGCGTACGTGTGGCGCCGCAAGGGTCTGGACTGGGACTAGAAATGGGACTTGAAGAGAAACTCCCCAGCGGGTTCATCCTCAGCACGGTCGAACAGGCCGCGGGCTGGGCGCGCAAGAACTCCGTATGGCCGGCCACGTTCGGCCTCGCCTGTTGCGCCATCGAGCTGATGGCCACCGGTGGCCCCCACTACGACCTGGCGCGCTTCGGCATGGAGCGCGCTTCGGCGTCTCCTCGCCAGGCCGACCTGATGATCGTCGCCGGACGCGTGTCACAGAAGATGGCTCCCGTCCTGCGGCAGATCTACGACCAGATGGCCGAGCCCAAGTGGGTCATCTCGATGGGCGTGTGCGCCTCGAGCGGCGGCATGTTCAACAACTACGCCATCGTGCAGGGCGTGGACCACATCGTCCCGGTCGACATCTACCTGCCCGGCTGTCCGCCGCGGCCGGAGATGCTGATCGACGCGATCGTGAAGCTGCACGACAAGATCCAGAACACGAAGTTCGGCGCCCACCGCGCCAAGCAGATCGACGAGCTCGAACTGCAGGCGCTGCGTACGCTGCCGCTGATCGACCAGGGGGCCGCGAAGTGACCTCGCCCGACAACCTGCCCGAGGTCCCGACCAACGCCGAGGTCCCCGAGGTTCCGGCGGTTCCCGAGCCGCCCGTCGCCCGGCGCGGCATGTTCGGCACGACCGACACGGGTGACACCTCCGGTTACGGCGGCCTCGTCGTACGGCGGGCACCCCAGCTCGCCACGCCCCGCCCGTACGGCGGCTACTTCGACGAGCTGGTCGACACGCTGGCCATGGACGACGCCATCGACCGGGTGGTCGTCGACCGGGGCGAGCTGACCCTGCACGTGAAGCGGGAGCGGCTCGTCGAGGTGTGCCAGAAGCTCCGCGACGAACCCGCCCTGCGCTTCGAGCTCTCGCTCGGCGTCTCCGGTGTGCACTACCCGCACCTGAAGGGCGAGGAGCTGCACGCGGTCATCCACCTCTGCTCGATCACCCACAACCGGCGCGTCCGCGTCGAGGCGAGCGCCCCCGACGAGGACCCGCACATCCCCTCGACCGTCGGCGTCTACCCGGGCCACGACTGGCACGAGCGCGAGACGTGGGACTTCTTCGGGATCATCTTCGACGGCCACCCCGGCCTGACCCGCATCATGATGCCGGACGACTGGGACGGCCACCCGCAGCGCAAGGACTACCCGCTCGGCGGCATCCCGGTCGAATACCGCGGCGCCACGATCCCCGCGCCCGACCAGAGGAGGTCGTACGCGTGAGCATCGAGCTGAGCGTTGAGCGACGAAGTGAGGTTCACTCGTGAGCACCGGATATGACGAGGCGACCGAGGGCAAGGTCTACTCGGTCACCGGCGCGGACTGGGACGAGGTCGTCAGCGGGGTCCGCGACTCCGAGGACGAGCGGCTGGTCATCAACATGGGCCCGCAGCACCCGTCCACGCACGGCGTGCTGCGGCTGGTGCTGACCCTCGACGGTGAGACGGTCACCGAGGCGCGCAGCGTCATCGGCTACCTGCACACCGGCATCGAGAAGAACCTGGAGTTCCGGACCTGGACCCAGGGCACCACGTTCGTCACGCGCATGGACTACCTCTCGCCGATCTTCAACGAGACCGCCTACTGCCTGGGCGTCGAGAAGCTGCTCGGCATCGAGGACCGGATCCCCGATCGGGCCCAGGCCATCCGCGTGATGATGATGGAGCTCAACCGGATCTCCTCGCACCTGGTGGCGATGGGCACGTTCGGCATGGAGCTGGGCGCGACCACGCCGTTCCTGTTCGGCTACCGCGACCGCGAGCTGATCATGGACCTGTTCGAGTACATCACCGGGCTGCGCATGAACCACGCCTACGTCCGCCCCGGCGGCGTGAGCGTGGACCTGCCCGCGGGTGCGGTCGACAAGATCGGCGAGTTCCTCAAGATCATGCCACAGCGGATCAAGGACATCCGCAAGCTGCTCGACGAGAACCCCGTCTACCTGCGCCGTACCAAGGACGTGGGCTACCTCGACCTGACCGGCTGCATGGCCCTGGGCATCACCGGGCCGATCCTGCGCTCCGCGGGCCTGCCGTGGGACCTGCGCAAGTCGCAGCCCTACTGCGGTTACGAGACCTACGAGTTCGAGGTGGCGACCGAGCGCGGCTGCGACGTGTTCTCCCGCTACCTGGTCCGGATGCGGGAGATGGAGGAGTCGCTCAAGATCGTCGAGCAGGCTCTCGACCGCATCGCCGGGCCGCTCAAGGGCGACCCCGTGATGATCGAGGACAAGAAGATCGGCTGGCCCGCGCAGCTCGCGCTGGGCCCGGACGGCTTCGGCAACTCGCCCGACCACATCGCGCACATCATGGGCAGCTCCATGGAGGCCCTCATTCACCACTTCAAGCTGGTGACCGAGGGATTCCGGGTGCCGGCCGGACAGGCGTACGCGTCGATCGAGTCGCCCAAGGGCGAGCTCGGCGCGCACGTGGTGAGCGACGGCGGCACCCGCCCTTACCGCGTTCACTTCCGCGAGCCGTCCTTCTGCAACCTGCAGGGCTTCCCCGCGATGGCGGAGGGCGGCCAGGTCGCCGACGTCATCGCCGCGGTGGCATCTATCGACCCCGTCATGGGAGGTGTGGACCGGTGACTTATTCACCGGAGGTCCGAGAGCGTCTCGAACGAGACGCCAAGGAGATCATCGGGCGCTACCCGAAGACGCGGTCGGCGCTGCTGCCGCTGCTCCACCTGGTGCAGTCCGAAGACGGTCACGTCTCCGACAACGGCCAGGAGTTCTGCGCGGAGATGCTGGGCCTCAGCAAGGCCGAGGTCGTCGGAGTCTCGACGTTCTACACCATGTACAAGCGCAAGCCCGCCGGCGACTACCACGTCGGCGTCTGCATCAACGCGCTGTGCGCCGTCATGGGCGGCGACCAGATCTGGGAAGAGCTGTCGGAGCACGTCGGCATCGGCCACGAGGAGACGACCGGCGACGGCAAGGTCTCGCTCGAACGCCTCGAGTGCAACGCGGCCTGCGACTTCGCCCCGGTCATGATGGTCAACTGGGAGTTCTTCGACAACCAGACGCCCGAGACGGCCAAGCAGCTCGTCGACGACCTGCGTGACGGCAAGGACGTACGGCCGACCAGGGGGCCGAAGAAGCTCTGTACCTTCAAGGAGGCCTCGCGAGTGCTCGCGGGCCTGCCCGACGACCTGGCGGGCGACGGCCCGTCGGCGGCGGGCCCCTCGCTGGAGGGCCTCAAGGTCGCCAAGGCCAACGGATGGAAGGCCCCAGAGGCATGAGCACGACTCTCACCCCGGTCCTGACCGCGAACTGGGACCAGGCCAACTCCTTCACCCTCGCCGGTTACGGCGAGTATGAGGCGGCCAAGAAGGCGCTGGGGATGGACCCCGACGCGGTCATCCAGGCCGTCAAGGACTCGGGACTGCGCGGCCGCGGCGGCGCGGGCTTCCCGACCGGCATGAAGTGGGGCTTCATCCCGCAGGGTGACGGCAAGCCGCACTACCTCGTCGTCAACGCCGACGAGTCGGAGCCGGGCACCTGCAAGGACATCCCGCTGATGATGGCCAACCCGCACTCGCTGGTCGAGGGCGTCATCATCACCGCGTACGCGATCCGGGCCAACCACGCCTTCATCTACGTGCGGGGCGAGGTGCTGCACGTGATCCGCCGGCTGCACGCGGCCGTGCGCGAGGCGTACGAGAAGGGCTACCTCGGCACCGACATCCTCGGCTCCGGCTACGACCTCGAACTCGTCGTGCACAGCGGCGCGGGGGCGTACATCTGCGGCGAGGAGACGGCACTGCTCGACTCGCTCGAAGGCTTCAGAGGTCAACCGCGGCTCAAGCCCCCGTTCCCGGCCGTGGCGGGCCTTTATGCCTCGCCTACTGTTGTGAACAACGTGGAGTCTGTGGCCAGTGTTCCCTCAATCGTGACCAACGGGGCCGACTGGTTCGCCGGGATGGGCACCGAGAAGTCCAAGGGCTTCGGCATCTTCTCGCTGAGCGGCCACGTGACCAGGCCCGGCCAGTACGAGGCACCGCTCGGCATCACGCTGCGCGAGCTGCTCGACATGGCGGGCGGGATCCGCGAGGGGCACGAGATCAAGTTCTGGACCCCGGGCGGTTCGTCCACGCCGATCTTCACCAATGAGCACCTGGACGTGCCGCTGGACTTCGAGTCCGTCGGCGCCAAGGGCTCCATGCTCGGCACCCGGGCGCTGCAGATCTTCGACGAGACGACCTGCGTGGTCCGTACGGTGCTGCGCTGGACGGAGTTCTACGCCCACGAGTCGTGCGGCAAGTGCACGCCGTGCCGCGAGGGCACCTACTGGCTCAAGCAGGTGCTCAAGCGCCTGGAGAAGGGCCAGGGCACCGAGGAGGACCTGTCCACGATCACCGACATCGCGGACAACATCCTGGGCCGCTCGTTCTGCGCGCTCGGTGACGGCGCGACGAGCCCGATCCACTCCTCGGTGAAGTACTTCCGCGACGAGTACCTCAAGCACTTCGAGGTCGGCGGCTGCCCGTTCGACGCGAAGAAGTCCACTCTCTGGGGTGACCAGTGACCACAACCGCCGTAGAGACCAACCTGGTGACCCTCACCATCGACGGGTTCCAGGTCAGCGTCCCGAAGGGCACCCTGATCATCAGGGCGGCCGAACTCCTGGGCATCCAGATCCCGCGCTTCTGCGACCACCCGCTGCTCGACCCGGCGGCCAACTGCCGCCAGTGCCTGGTCGACATCCCCGACGCCGGCAACGGCCGCGGCTTCCCCAAGCCGCAGCCGTCCTGCGCGATCGACGTCGCCGAGGGCATGGTGGTGCAGACCCAGCTCACCTCGCCGGTCGCCGAGAAGGCGCAGCGCGGGGCCATGGAGCTGCTGCTCATGAACCACCCGCTCGACTGCCCGGTCTGCGACAAGGGCGGCGAGTGCCCCCTGCAGAACCAGGCGATGTCCAACGGACAGGGCGAGTCCAGGTTCCAGGAGCAGAAGCGGACCTTCCCCAAGCCGCTGCCGCTGTCCACCCAGGTGCTGCTCGACCGCGAGCGCTGCGTCCAGTGCGCGCGCTGCATCCGCTTCTCCGACCAGATCGCCGGCGACCCGTTCATCGACTTCTTCGAGCGCGGGGCCAAGGAGCAGGTGGGCGTCGCCGACGGCAAGCCGTTCGACTCCTACTTCTCCGGCAACACGGTGCAGATCTGCCCGGTCGGCGCGCTGACCGGCGCCGCCTACCGGTTCCGGGCCAGGCCGTTCGACCTGGTCTCCACGCCGAGCGCGTGCGAGCACTGCGCGTCCGGCTGCAGCCTGCGCACCGACCACCGGCGCGGCCGGGTCACCCGCCGCCTGGCGGGCAACGACCCGCAGGTCAACGAGGAGTGGAACTGCGACAAGGGCCGCTGGGCGTTCTCCTACGCCACGGAGCCCGATCGCCTGAAGCTGCCGCTGGTCCGCAACGAGGAGGGCGTGCTCGAGCCCACCTCGTGGCCGGAGGCGCTCGCCGTCGCGGCCCAGGGCCTGGCCGCCGCGCGCGGCAAGGCCGGTGTGCTGGTCGGCGGCCGGGTGACGGTCGAGGACGCCTACGCGTACGCCAAGTTCGCCCGGCTCGCCCTCGGCAGCAACGACATCGACTTCCGCGCCAGGCCGCACTCCGCCGAGGAGACGCAGTTCCTGGCGCACGCGGTGGCCGGCAAGGGCATCGAGGTCTCCTACAGTGACCTCGAGAACGCCCCTGCCGTGCTGCTCGTCGGGTTCGAGCCCGAGGACGAGTCGCCGATCGTCTTCCTGCGCCTGCGCAAGGCGTGGATGAAGCGAGGGCTCAAGGTCACCTCGATCGCCCCGTTCGCCACCAACGGCCTGGCCAAGATGGGCGGCACGCTCATCCGCACCGCGCCGGGCGCGGAGGCCGACGCGATCGGCGACCTGGTCGGCTCGCTCGCCGAGGGCACGATCGTGCTCGCCGGCGAGCGGCTCGCCGCGGTCCCCGGCGCGCTGTCCGCACTGGTACGGCTCAGCGCCGCCTCGGGCGCCAAGCTCGCCTGGATCCCGCGCAGGGCCGGCGAGCGGGGCGCGGTCGAGGCCGGTGCGCTGCCCAACCTGCTGCCCATCGGCCGCCCGGTCGGCGACGAGAGCGCCAGGGCGGAGATCGCCAGGGCGTGGAACGTGGGCGCACTGCCCGACGCGCCAGGACGTGACACCACGGGCATGCTGCTCGCGGCCCTGGAGGGGGAGCTGGACGCGCTGGTCGTGGCCGGTGTCGACCCCTACGACCTGGCCGACCCGGGCGCCGCGCTGGCCGCGCTGGAGAACACCCCGTTCATCGTCAGCCTGGAGATCCGCGCCAGCGCGGTCACCGACCGGGCCGACGTGGTCCTGCCGGTCGCCGCGGTGCAGGAGAAGGGCGGCACGTTCGTCAACTGGGAGGGCAGGGGCCGCTCGTTCGAGGCCCCGCTCCGGGTGCCCGGCCTGCAGAGCGACCTGGCCGTGATCGGCAGCCTGGCCGACCGGATGGACGTCCACCTGGGCCTGCCCGACGCCGCGGCCGCCCGGCGCGAGCTGAGCGCGATCGGCGCCTGGCGCGGCACCCGCGTCGCCGCACCCAACACCGCCACCCGCTCGCAGCCCGCGCCGCGGACGGGCGAGGCGGTGCTGGCGACCTGGCACCTGCTGCTCGACGAAGGCCGCCTGCAGGACGGCGAGCCGTACCTCGCGGGCACCGCCCATGCCGCGGAAGCGCTGGTCTCGGAGGGCACGGCGGCGGAGATCGGCGTCGTCGACGGCGACAAGCTGGTCGTCGGCGGCCAAGGACCCAACGCTGTCACGCTGCCGGTACGCGTCGCCGACCTTCCGGACCGGGTGGTCTGGGTGCCGGCGAACTCCGGCGGCTGCTCGGTCACGCGCGATCTCGGCGCGTCGACCGGCGACATCGTCACGATCGGGAGCGCCTCATGATCCCTGTTCTCGCGACTGATCCGACCCTTGCCGACTTCGGCAAGGATCCGCTCTGGATCACGATCATCAAAGCCGTGATGCTGTTCGCCTTCCTGATGCTCTGCATCCTGTTCGGCGTCTGGTTCGAACGGAAGCTGATCTCCAGGATGCAGAACCGCATCGGCCCCAACCGGGCCGGCAAGTTCGGCCTGCTCCAGTCGGTGGCCGACGGCATCAAGATGGGCCTGAAGGAAGACCTCTTCCCGCGGACCGTCGACAAGGTGCTCTACCTGATGGCCCCGGTCATCATGGTGATCCCGGCCTTCCTGGCCTTCTCGATCACCCCGTTCGGGCCGATGGTCAACCTGTTCGGCGTGCGGACGCCGTTGCAGTTGGTCGACCTGCCGGTGGCCGTGCTGTTCATGCTGGCCATGGGCGCGATCTCGGTCTACGGCGTGGTGCTGGCCGGCTGGTCGTCGCGCTCGCCGTACGCGCTGCTGGGCGGGCTGAGGTCGGCGGCGCAGGTGGTCTCGTACGAGATCGCGATGGGTCTGTCGTTCGTCGGCGTGTTCCTGTTCGCGGGGACGCTGTCGACGTCGGAGATCGTCAAGTCGCAGGCGTCCGGCGGCGAGCTGTGGGGCATGTCGATGCCCTCCTGGTACGTCGTCCTGCTGCTGCCGTCGTTCCTGATCTACGTGTTCTGCGCTTTCGGTGAGGCCGCCCGTATCCCGTTCGACCTGCCCGAGGGCGAGGGCGAGCTGGTCGGCGGCTTCCAGACCGAGTACTCCTCGTCGCTGAAGTTCGCGCTGATCATGATGGGCGAATACCTGCACACGTTCGTCGCCTCGGCGATGGCCATCACGCTGTTCCTCGGCGGGTGGCGGGCGCCGTTCCCGATCACGTTCTTCTGGGCCGGGGCGAACGAGGGCTGGTGGCCGCTGCTCTGGTTCTTCGTCAAGTTCGTGCTGGTCTTCTGCTTCGTGGTGTGGGTGCGGGCCTCGCTGCCGCGCGTCCGCTACGACCAGCTCATGTCGCTGGGGTGGAAGGTCCTCATCCCGGTCAACCTGGCGTGGATCATGCTGGTCGCCACGATCCGGACCGTCATGTACGTCAAGAACGGCGAAGCCGGCTTCCAGGGCAGCCTGGCACCCGTCATGGTGGTCGCGGTGATCGTCATCGTCGGTGCGCTCGGCATCTGGGCCCGGTTCGACACCGTGAACCAGCGCCGCAAGGAAGCTAGGAAGGCGGAGGTCGAGGCGGAGTTCGAGGAGCTGTCCGACGAGCCAACGGCCGGTGGCTTCCCTGTGCCGCCGCTCGACCTGCCGCACTACCACGGGGTGCAGCACAAGGAGATTCCCAGTGGGACTAACTGATTGGCTGAACCCCGTCAAAGGCTTCGGGGTCACCTTCCACACCATGTTCAAGAAGCCTGTCACGGTCAACTACCCGGAGGAGAAGAGGCCTACAGCGCCTCGCTTCCACGGGCGGCACCAGCTCAACCGCTGGCCCGACGGGCTGGAGAAGTGCGTCGGCTGCGAGCTGTGCGCGTGGGCGTGCCCGGCCGACGCCATCTACGTGGAAGGCGCCGACAACACCGACGCGGAGCGCTTCTCGCCGGGTGAACGTTACGGCCGCACCTACCAGATCAACTATCTGCGGTGCATTCTCTGCGGCCTGTGCATCGAGGCGTGCCCGACCCGGGCCCTCACGATGACCAACGAGTACGAGCTGGCCGACACCAACCGCGAGAGCCTCATCTTCACCAAGGAGATGCTGCTCGCGCCTCTGACCCAGGGGATGGAGCAGCCTCCGCATCCCATGCGGCTCGGGGAGACCGAAGAGGACTACTACCGGCTGGGACGGACCAATGGGTGAGACCATTACGTTCTGGGTGCTCGCCGTCGTATCCGTCGGCGCGGCGCTCGGCATGGTGTTCAACCGGAAGGCCGTCTACTCGGCGCTGATGCTCGGCACCGTGATGCTCTGCCTCGCGGTCCTGTACGCCGTGCAGGACGCGCCCTTCCTGGCCGCGGTGCAGATCATCGTCTACACCGGCGCCGTCATGATGCTCTTCCTGTTCGTGCTCATGCTGGTCGGCGTCGACTCGTCCGACTCGCTCGTGGAGACGCTGAAGGGCCAGCGCGTCTGGGCCGCGCTCGCCGCCGTCGGGTTCGCCGCGCTGGTCATCCTGGCCATCGGCAACGCGGTCTTCGCCAAGGAGGCGGGGCTGGCCTCGGCCATCGGGCAGGCCGGCTACATCCGCGCGCTGGCGCTGCTGCTGTTCACGAAGTACGTCTTCGCCTTCGAGATCACCTCGGCGCTGCTGATCACCGCCGCGCTCGGCGCGATGGTGCTGGCACACCGCGAGCGCCTGACCGTACGGCCGACGCAGAAGGACCTGGCCCGCGCCCGGTTCCTCGGCGGCCGCCCGTCGCCGCTGCCCGGACCCGGCACCTACGCCAGGAACAACGCCATCGACATGCCGGCGCTGCTGCCCGACGGCTCGGTCGCGGAGGGCTCGGTCAACCGCTACATCGCGCGGTACGACGTCGAGCAGGGTCATCTCCCTGAGGACCCGAAGCTCGCCGAGGCCATCAAGCACAGGGCCGCCGTCGAGTCGGCTGAGTCGGCTGAGTCGGTTGAGGAGGAGTCCAAGTGACCACCCATTACCTCGTCCTGTCGGGCCTGCTGTTCGCCATCGGCGCGATGGGCGTGCTCATCCGGCGCAACGCGATCGTGGTGTTCATGTGCGTCGAGCTCATGCTCAACGCGTGCAACCTCGCTTTCGTCGCCTTCGCCCGGCAGAACGGCAACCTCGAGGGCCAGATCATCGCGTTCTTCGTGATGGTGGTGGCCGCGGCCGAGGTTGTGGTCGGCCTGGCCATCATTGTGACGATCTTCCGAACCCGCAGGTCCGCGTCGGTAGACGACGCCAACCTGCTGAAGTACTAAGAGGTGACTGGTGGAATCTCCTGCTGAGATCGTCCAGCACACCGCCGGCGGCATGATCGGGGCCTCTTGGCTGATGATCGCCTTCCCGTTGCTGGGTGCGGCGATCCTGCTGATCCTCGGACGCATGACGAACCGGTGGGGCCATCTGCTGGGCGTGGCCATGTCCCTCGCCTCGTTCGTCGTGGCGGTGCTGACCTTCCTGGAGCTCATCGGTCTGCCGGCTGATCAGCGCCGCCAGGCCGTACGTCTGTACGAGTTCATTCCCGGCATGGTCGACATGGGGTTGCTGATCGACCCGCTGTCGATCAGCTTCGCGCTGCTGATCACGGGTGTCGGATCGCTGATCCACATCTACTCGATCGGCTACATGGCGCACGACCCCGAGCGGCGCCGGTTCTTCTCCTATCTGAACCTCTTCGTCGCCGCGATGCTCCTGCTGGTGCTGGCCCACAACTACGTGGGGCTGTTCATCGGCTGGGAGGGCGTGGGCCTGGCGTCGTACCTGCTCATCGGGTTCTGGCAGTTCAAGCCCTCGGCGGCGGTGGCGGCCAAGAAGGCGTTCATCGTCAACCGGGTCGGTGACTTCGGGCTGCTGGTCGGGATGTTCATCATCCTGGCCACGTTCCACACGCTGACCTTCAGCGACCTGGGCGCGCAGATCGCCAAGAGCCCGCCGTCCGGCGGCGCGATCACCGCGATCGGCCTGCTGCTGCTCCTCGGCGCGTGCGGCAAGTCGGCACAGCTTCCGCTGCAGTCGTGGTTGCTCGACGCGATGGAGGGCCCGACCCCGGTCTCCGCCCTCATCCACGCCGCAACCATGGTCACCGCCGGGGTCTACCTGGTGGTCCGCTCCGGCGCGTTCTTCTTCCCGCCGGACTCGGCGCAGGCGCTGGCCGTCTCGATCGTCGGCGCGGCCACGCTGCTGGCCGGTGCCATCATCGGTTGCGCGAAGGACGACATCAAGAAGGGCCTGGCCGGCTCGACGATGTCGCAGATCGGCTACATGATGCTCGGCGCGGGCCTTGGCCCGGTGGGTTACGCCTTCGCGATCGGGCACTTGATCACGCACGGCTTCTTCAAGGCCGACATGTTCCTTGGCGCCGGTTCTGTCATGCATGCCATGAACGACGAAGTGGACATGCGGAAGTACGGCGGGCTGCGTAAGTTCATGCCGCTTACCTTCGTGACGTTCTTCGTCGGCTACCTGGCGATCATCGGGTTCCCCCTGCTGTCCGGATATTTCACGAAGGACGGCATTATCGAGACCGCGGTCCACCACCAGCCGATCCTCGGCTGGCTGGCCGTGCTGGGTGCGGGCATCACCGGCTTCTACATGTCGCGGATGGTCTTCATGACCTTCTTCGGCGAGAAGCGGTGGGAGAAGGACGCGCACCCGCACGAGTCGCCCGCGGTCATGACGTGGCCGCTGATCCTCCTGTCGATCGGCGCGGTCTTCCTGGGTGGCTACCTGATCCTCAGCAACCGGCTGATGGACTTCCTGGCGCCGGCGGTCGGTGCGCCCCCGCTGTCGGAGAGGCCGGAGTTCGACCCGTTCAGCACGGCCGGTCTCGCCACGCTGGCGCTGGTCGCCGTCGGGGCGGGCTTCGCCTGGGTCAGGTACGGCCGGGCCGAGGTGCCCGCCGTGGCGCCGCGCGGCTCGTTCCTCACCACGTTCGCCCGCCGCGACCTTTTCGGCGACGCGCTCAACGAGTCCCTGTTCATGCGTCCCGGCCAGTGGCTGACCCGCTTCGCGGTGTACTTCGACAACCGCGGCGTCGACGGGCTGGTCAACGGCCTGGCGGCGGGCATCGGCGGGACCTCGGGGCGTCTCAGGCGGATCCAGACGGGCTTCGCCAGAACCTACGCGCTGTCCATCCTGTTCGGTGCTGCCCTCCTGGCAGGCGCCCTGCTCCTCGTTGGGAACATCTGATGTCACCCTGGCTCCCGATACTCATGGCGGTGCCCGTCCTGGGCGCCATCGTGGTGGCTCTGCTCCCCAAGGGCAGTGACAAGCTGGCCAAGCAGGTCACGCTGCTGGTGTCCCTGGTCGTGCTGGTGCTGACGCTCGTGGTGGCGGTCCAGTTCAAGACGGGCGGCCCCAGGTTCCAGTTCCAGGCGGTCTACGACTGGATCCCGAGCTTCGGCGTGAAGTTCGGGGTCGGCGTCGACGGCATCGCGCTCGTCCTGATCGCGCTGTCGGCGGTGCTGGTGCCGATCGTGATCCTCGCCTCCTGGCACGACGCCGACGGCACACAGAGTGCCGACGGCACACTGATCACCCCGAAGCGGTCGGTCAAGACGTACTTCTCGCTGCTGCTGGTGCTGGAAGCGATGATGATCGGCGTCTTCGCGGCGACCGACATCTTCCTGTTCTACGTCTTCTTCGAAGCCATGCTGATCCCGATGTACTTCATGATCGGGTCGTACGGTGGCGCGCAGCGGTCGTACGCGGCCGTCAAGTTCCTGCTGTACTCGCTGTTCGGCGGCCTGCTCATGCTGGTCGCGGTCATCGCGCTGTACGTGGTCGCGGGCAAGAACACCTTCATGTTCCCCGAGCTCGTCGGCGCCATCCAGGACCCCGCGACGCAGAAGTGGCTGTTCGCCGGGTTCTTCATCGCTTTCGCGATCAAGGCGCCGCTCTGGCCGGTGCACACCTGGCTGCCCGACGCGGCCGCGCAGGCTCCGGCCGGTGCCGCCGTGCTGCTCGTGGGCGTGCTCGACAAGGTGGGTACGTTCGGGATGCTCCGGTTCTGCCTGGAGCTGTTCCCCGACGCGGCCAAGGCGTTCACGATGCCGATCGTGGTGCTCGCGGTCATCAGCATCATCTACGGCGCGATCGTGGCCATCGGGCAGACCGACATGAAGCGGCTCATCGCCTACACGTCGATCTCGCACTTCGGCTTCATCGTGATGGGCGTGTTCGCCATGTCGCAGGTGTCGCAGTCCGGAGCCGCGCTCTACATGGTCAACCACGGCTTCGCCACCGGCGCGCTGTTCCTGGCCGCCGGGTTCCTCATCGCCCGGCGCGGCTCGCCGCACATCGCCGACTACGGAGGCGTGCAGAAGGTCACCCCGCTGCTGGCCGGCTTCTTCCTGATCGCCGGTCTGGCCGGGCTGTCGCTGCCGGGACTGTCGTCTTTCGTCAGCGAGTTCATGGTGATGATCGGCACCTACACCAGCACCGCCTTCGGGTCCGGTGCGCTCGCGGTCGCGGCGATCGTCTCCGCGCTCGCCGTGATCCTGGCCGCCGTCTACATCCTGTGGATGGTGCAGCGGACGATGAACGGGCCGACCGCCGAGTCGGTCAAGGCGTTCAAGGACCTGAACGTGCGCGAGATCGTCGTGCTCGCGCCGCTCGTCGCGCTGATCATCGGCTTCGGCTTCTTCCCCAAGCCGCTGCTCGACGTGATCAACCCCACGGTCACCCAGACGCTGGTCAACGTGAAAGTGGACAACCCGGCTATCGCTGAGAAGGGGGCCGGCCAGTGAACGACGCTGTCGTGGCGCCGACCATCGAATACGGCACGCTGGCGCCGATGCTGCTGGTCTTCGGCGCGGCCGTCGTCGGCGTGCTCGTAGAGGCGTTCGCGCCGCGCTACCTGCGTAAGTCGATCCACGTGCCCCTCACCCTGCTGTCGCTGGCCGGCGCGTTCGCGCTGGTCATCCTGCAGGTGGTCAAGGGCGCCGTGCCGACGGCGCCGGTCGCCATGGGCGCGGTCGCGGTCGACGGGCCCTCGCTGTTCATCTGGGGCGTCATCCTCGTCCTGTCGTTCGTCTGCGTGCTGATGATCAACGACGAGGGTCACTTCGTCGCCTCGGCGGCGGCCGTGCCCGGCAGTGCCGACGAGGAGGAGGCCGAGGCCGCCGGTGGCTCGCACACCGAGGTCTACCCGCTGGTGCTGTTCGCGGTCGGCGGCATGCTGCTCTTCCCGGCCTCTCATGATCTGCTGACCATGTTCGTCGGCCTCGAGGTCATGTCGCTGCCGCTGTACCTGCTGTGCGGCCTGGCCCGCCGACGCCGCCTGCTGTCGCAGGAGGCGTCGATGAAGTACTTCCTGCTGGGCGCGTTCTCCTCGGCGTTCTTCCTGTACGGCACGGCCATGATCTACGGCTACGCCGGGACCGTGTCGTTCACCGGTATCAACAAGGCCCTGGCCACCGGCTCGCTGCTCGACCCGATCCTGCTGCTCGGGCTGTCGCTGCTCGGTGTCGGCCTGCTGTTCAAGATCGGCGCGGCGCCGTTCCAGGCCTGGAAGCCGGACGTCTACCAGGGTGCTCCCACGCCCATCACCGCGCTCATGGCCTCCGGCACGCTGGTCGCGGCCGTGGGCGCGCTGTTGCGGGTGTTCTGGGTGGCGCTGGGCAACATGGACTGGGACTGGCGGCCGGTCATGTGGGCCGTCGCGGCCCTGACGATGGTGGTCGGCGCGATCCTGGCGATCACGCAGACCGACATCAAGCGGATGCTGGCCTACTCCTCGATCGCGCACGCGGGCTTCCTGCTGATCGGCGTCATGGCCACGTTCGACAAGACCGCACAGAACTCCAAGTCGCTGTCGGCGATCCTGTTCTACCTGCTGGTCTACAGCCTCGCCACGGTCGGCGCGTTCGCGGTGGTCACGATGGTCCGCGACCCCGGCGGCGAGGCGGGGCACCTGTCACGCTGGGCCGGGCTGGGCAAGCGCGCGCCGATCCTGGCCGGGATCTTCGCGTTCTTCCTGCTGGCCTTCGCCGGCATCCCGCTGACGAGCGGCTTCTTCGGCAAGTACGCCGTGTTCGCCGCCGCGCTGGCCAGCGGCTCCGAGGCAGGTGACTCGCTCGGGGGCTGGATGACCGGGCTGGTCGTGGTGGGCGTCATCGCCTCCGCGATCGCCGCGTTCTTCTACGTGCGCGTCATCGTCCTGATGTTCTTCAGCGAACCGGCTGCCGACGGCCCCTCGATCGCGGTGCCCAGTACCGGGACCGTGGCCGTCATCGCGATCTCGCTGCTGGTTACGGTAGGAGTGGGGCTCTTCCCGCAGCCCATGCTCGACCTCGCCAACCAGGCTGCATCCGGCCTGTTCATCAGATAGGGGATCTGTATGTCCGCGCCTCCCGTGGTTGACCTTCCCATTGAGGACGAACGGTTGGCGCAGGACGTGGCCAACGGACTGGCCGCGGTCGAGAAGCTGCTGCGCTCGTCGGTGGAGAGTGAGGACGCCTTCGTCACGGAGGCGTCCAAGCACCTCATCGAGGCGGGCGGCAAGCGCTTCCGCACGCTGATGCTGCTGCTCGCGGCCCAGTTCGGGGATCCGTCGGCGCCGGGCGTCGTGCCCGGCGCCGTGGTCATCGAGCTGACCCATCTCGGGTCGCTCTACCACGACGACGTCATGGACGAGGCTCCGGTACGCCGGGGCTCCCCGTCGGCCAACGCCCGGTGGGACAACACCGTGGCCATCCTCACCGGCGACTACCTGTTCGCCCAGGCGTCCGACCTCCTGGCGGACCTCGGGCCGGATCTCATCCGCATCCAGGCCCAGACCTTCTCCCGCCTCGTACAGGGTCAGATCCGGGAGACCGTCGGACCGCGCGGCGACGAGGACCCGGTGGCGCACTACATCAGCGTGCTGGCGGACAAGACCGGGTCCCTGATCGCGGCCTCCGGCCGGTTCGGGGCGCTGCTGTCGGGGGCGCCCACCGATGTCGAGGAGCGGCTCAGCCGGGCCTGTGAGGCGATCGGGGTGGCCTGGCAGCTCGGGGACGATCTACTCGACGTCGCCTCCACCTCGACGGAGTCGGGCAAGACGCCGGGGACCGATCTGCGGGAGGGCATCCGTACGCTGCCGGTGCTCTACGCGCTGGCCTCGGCGCCGTCGTCGCGGCTGGCCGAGCTGCTGTCCGGGCCGGTGGCGGAGTCGGACCTGGAAGAGGCTCTGACGCTGCTGCGGGCGCACCCGGCGATGAGGCAGGCACGGGCGGAGCTGGATGCCTGGGTGGACCGGGCTCGTACCGACATTTCCGGCCTCCCAGACATCCCCGCCAAGAACGCATTTTTGGCGCTATGTGATTACGTTGCTGAGCGTTCTGGGTGATTTCCTGATTCGGGCGGCGTGGGCCGTACGGATGCTGTCGTAGGTGAAGATGGCCAAGGCCAGCCACACGATCGAGAACCCGATCCAGCGGCTGGCCGGCATGGTCTCCTTCGCGACCAGCACCCCGCACAGGAACTGCAGGACCGGCGCGATGTACTGAAGCAGGCCGATCGTGCTGAGCGGCACCCTGATCGCGGCGGCGGTGAAGCACAGCAGCGGCACCGCCGTGATCACCCCTGCGCCGGCCAAGAGCAGCGCATGACCGAGACCCTCACTCCCGAACGTGGACTGCCCGCTCTGCCCGAGAAAGAGGATGTAGGCCAGCGCGGGGGCGAGCAGCACCAGGGTCTCGACGGTGAGACTCTCGGCCGCGCCCACATTCGCCTGCTTCTTCACCAGTCCATACACCCCGAAGCTGACGGCCAGCGCCATCGCGATCCACGGCGGCCGGCCGTAGTCGATGGTCAGCACCAGCACGGCCAGCGTCCCGAAGCCCACCGCCACCCACTGCAGCGGCCGCAACCGCTCCTTGAGCAGCACGACCCCGAACAGCACGCTGATCAACGGGTTGATGAAATACCCCAGGGAGCTCTCGACCACGTGATCGGAGTTGACGGCGTAGATGTACACGCCCCAGTTGACGGTGACGATCACGGCCGCCAGCGTCAGCAGCCCGAGCTTCCTGGGCTCCTTGAGCAGCCCTCTCGCCCAGGACCAGTGGCGCCGCACGGCCAGCACCGCGAGGACGGCGACCAGCGACCAGGCCATGCGGTGGGCGAGGATCTCGATGGCTCCGGACGGCTTGAGCAACGGCCAGTACAGGGGGAACAATCCCCACATCGTGTAGGCGGCAGCCCCGAACAGCACGCCGCGCCTCAGGTCAGGCATGTAGCCCATTTTCGGGCATTACCACCTTTAAACACAAATGCGCGATGCTGCATGGAATTATGTAGGACCTCTAAACGTTGCGGCTTCTGTATCGTAGCTTGTAGGAGGTGGCACGATGGGTTGGCTGTTCGGCGGCAACAAGACATCGATGGTCCGTCCCGAGGACGCTCTGACCGGGCGTTCCGCGGAGATGCCGGTCCCGGCGCGACACGCGGTCCTGGACGCGCCCCTGGCCCCGCCGTACCCCCCGGGCACGGAGATCGCCGACTTCGGCATGGGCTGCTTCTGGGGCGCCGAGCGCAAATTCTGGCAGACCCCAGGGGTCGTCACGACCGCGGTCGGCTACCAGGGCGGCTACACGCCCAACCCGACGTACGAGGAGGTCTGCAGCGGCCTCACCGGACACACCGAGGCGGTCCGGGTGGTGTACGACCCGTCGAAGGTGTCGTACGAGGAGCTGCTACGCGTCTTCTGGGAGGCCCACGACCCGACACAGGGCATGCGCCAGGGCAACGACGCCGGCACCCAGTACCGCTCGGCGATCTACTGGCACTCCCCGGAGCAGCAGAAGGCGGCGGAGGCGTCGCGGGACGCGTACCAGGAGGTCCTGAAGGCCGCAGGCTACGGCGAGATCACCACGGAGTTGGCTCCGGCGGGGCCGTTCTTCTTCGCGGAGGAGTATCACCAGCAATATCTGTACAAAGTGCCTAATGGGTACTGCGGCATCGGTGGTACCGGGGTCTCCTGCCCAGTCGGGCTGACGTCTGGCGACGCGTAGGCATACGTAGCGGCCGGTCCTTGCGCAGAGCGAGGACCGGCATTTTGCTACTTGAAGTAGTAAACTGATCCTATGAGCATGCCAGAGCGAGATTACGCCCCGGGAGACGGCCCGGCCGCCAAGGTCAGCGTGTCTCTGAGAACGGGCAACATTCGCGCTGTCCGAGAGCGAGTCGGGGCCCGCGGGTTTTCCGCCTACGTTGATGCCGCTGTGGAGCGCCAGATCGAGCGGGATCTCTTGGAGGAGGCCCTGCAGGCGAACGAGGCCGCTTCTGGGCCGATCCCACAGTCTTTGCGTGATGAGGCGGCGGAGTTGTTCCGCCGCGTCAAGTCCGCGCCCGAACTCCAGGAGGAGGATGGATGGCGCGCGCCCGAAGCCGGTTGAGCGCGGGCACCGTCGTCCTCGATTGCGGGGGGCTCGTGAAGTGGTGCGAGGCCGGCCAGCGGGTGACAGCGTTTGTGCGGGAGGCGCAGGACAACGACTTTCGGGTTGTGGTCAGCGCCATGACGCCGATCGAGGCACAAGACGTCCGCGTCAAAAGCGATCGTCTCAGGTGGTATCTGTCCCGGCTGAAGATCGAGCCGGTGACTGAGGACATCTCGTCGCGAGCGATCGAGCTTCTTCGAGACGCCCGCCTGCACGGTCACAAGTACGCCATCGACGCTGTGGTCGCGGCCACCGCACTGCGCTCAGTGCGCCCTGCCATCGTTCTGACGTCTGACGAGGACGACATGAGCAAACTGTGCGGGAAGGCAGTGCAGGTGGTCCCTGTATGAGGCCGCCAGTATTTGTTCATGGTGCCGAACGGGTACCGCGGGATCGGTGGGACGGCGAGTGAGCGGAGCCTTTGGCGAGGTCGAGGTCCTGTGGGCTGAGCACCGCAAGGTTCCGTTCCCCAGTCTCCAAGATGGGGACCTGTTCGGAGACCTTGTGGTGGCGGACATGTGCGTCGCAGGGATCGTGGATTCGTATGTCAAGCAGCAAGGTGGCCCTATCAGCTCGCATCGGCGAAGCCGGCTCAGCCGCAGCGTTCACGATGTTCGCGCGATCAGGCGGCGGATTCGCACCGTCGAAGGACGCGCCTACGTCGATCGCCTGCTACGTATGGCCGACCTGGTACTCGAAAGCACGGCACCAGACGGGCACGGCCGGTAATCACGGCGACAACTTTCTCTACAGGGTTTTCAAGGGCTCGCTTCGCTCGTTGCGGGCCCGCCCGCTCAGCGGTCTGGCGGGCTTGCGCGTGCGGCCTGGGGGCCGTTCGCGCCCGCCACCGCACGCGGGTGGGCGGCCCCGCGACGATATGCGTTTAAGAGACTGCCGACCCGCTTCCGGTGTCGCGCCTGGAGGCCCTGTGCTCCGGGTCGGGTTGCCATCGAGTTACTTGCGTACCGCAGGTGTTCCTGGCTTCTGCAGCCTCATCTCGGCGCGGAGATTCGCGGTCAGCTCTTCCAAGGTCACTCCGCAGCGCACGTTGGAGAGACCGCTGTTCTTGGGCACGAGGTTCGACCTGATGGCTATCCAGCCCCCGGCCATGTCGGTGATCTGCCATCCAGGAAAGCTGGTGAGTGCATGGTCCAAGGTCAGGGACACTGCTGGGCTCCGTCGATCAGTGCCGGGGGTGGATACGACCTGCGTACTTCCGCATAGCGATAGGCGACGCGGCGTGCTGATCGCTCAGGCTCATGGAGCGGGTGCCGGGCGTAGACGGCGCGCTTCCGGTCCGCGTCCCAGCCCGTACGCCACCAGAACCCGTCATGGCGGCACCAGACCACGAGCCCGACCCACACCGAGACCAGGGCGAGCCCATAACCGCCGTGTACGTCGCTGGCGATACCCAGGTGGCTTAACTCCTGCCGCAACTGCTCGGCCGCTTCGAGCGACGCGACGGGCTCGGGGCCGGCCAACGTGCGCTGTGGGTTCATCCACCTACCTCCCTGCGACGGCGGAACCAGTGAGTCCAAGTGAAGCCAGGCGGGCAGGACCTTTGAACTTCGCCGAAGACCGTCGTCAGGACGTGTTGAGCCACCAAGAAACGTCCCTTGAGGGTCTTGAAACGTCCGGGGACGTTCGAGTCCACTGAGAACTGTGAACGAGCGCCTACGCACAGCGATGCTCCGGCATGGCGTGGCACTGGAGGACCTGGCCAGGACATGCGGCGTCGAGCCCAAGACGGTGGAACGCTGGATCAATACGGGTCGGGTCCCGCACCGCCGACATCGATGGGCGGCGGCGAAGCTGCTGACCGCTGATGAGACGTACCTGTGGCCTGACGTGCTGGAAAGCAGTCAGGAACGTCGGGGCCGGGCGAACCGGTCGGAACTGGTGGAGGTCTTCTCGGATCGTGCCAGCGTTCCCCGTGAGCTGTGGCTCCGGCTCCTCAGCGATGCCCAGGAGAAGGTTGACGTGCTCGTCTTTTCGGGGACGTTCTACGCCCAGACGCAGCCCAAGATCGCACGGTTGCTGACTGAGACAGCGCAACGCGGTGTCTCGATCAGACTGTGCTTCGGCGACCCGAACGCTCAGGCCGTCCTGACACGCGACCGTGAGGAGGGACTTGGTGGCACTCTGACGGCCAAGGTCCGATCTTCCCTGACGTACTACCGGGCACTGCCCGATCTCGACGGTTGCGAGATGCGGCTACATTCCACCACGCTCTACGCCTCACTGTTCCGCTACGACGATGACGTCCTGGTCAACCCGCACGCGTACGGTGAACCGGCGTCGGCCAACCCGACCTTCCACTTCCGCCGCCTGGACGGCGGGGCGATTGCGGACCACTACATGTCATCGTTCGAGCGCGTCTGGGCCGGGGCAGTGCCGTGGTCCGGTGCGGAGATCTGAAAGGCAGCTCATGGGACGAGTCGAGTACTGGAACGACCCGGACGCACCGAAGGCGAACAGCCTGGTACCCGCCTGCGGCACGGTCACGGTGGACGACGAGGGGCGCATCCTGATGCAGTGCCGACGCGACACCGGTCAGTGGGCGCTGCCCATGGGCAAGATGGAGATCGGGGAGACGCCGTCACAGTGCGCGGTGCGGGAGACCGAGGAGGAGACCGGCGTTCGTGTGGAGCCGGTGGGCATCCTGGGCATCTACTCCGACCCCGGCCACATCGTGGCCTACACCGACGGCGAGATCCGGCAGGAGTACGAGGTGATGCTGATCGCCCGCCCGGTCGGCGGTCGGCCGGGGGCCAACGACGAGGCCAGCGATGTCCGCTGGGTGGCCCCGGGCGACCTTCAATCGCTGGACATCCATCCCACGCAATGGCGGCAGATCAACGACTACCTAGAACGTGCCTACCCCCACGTTGACTGACATTGCCCATGTAACCCTCCTCACATGAACTGTTTCATAGAGTTAAGTCTTGCAATCGGCAGTACCTGCACAAAGTGCCCGATGGGGACTGCGGGATCGGCGGCACCGGGGTCTGCTGCCCGGTCGGACTGACATCCGGGGAGGCGTGAGCCGGCGGGGATGCCGGCGCTCCTTAGAACCGGGGATAAGGTGTCCCGGCTGCGGGGGCGCCTTGTCTATACGCTGAGTGCCATGAGCGTGATGCGCGAGGAACTTCCTCACTTGGTGGACCGGCTCCCCGAGGAGAAGGTCGCGCCTCTCCTGGTGAATCTCGGCGGGATAGGTCCGTTGTTGATATCTGCGTGTGAACCCTGATCATGGGCTACAGGCGTCTCGCTGCAGGGTGACATGCTCTGCGCCTGATGCCATCTTCCGGCGGTCCTTCACCCTATGGATCGCCGGAAGGTCCTGCAGGCGATCGAAGTATCAGGTGCGACGGCTCACATCAGATTGTGTTCTGATATAGGCTACAGGAGTGAGCTCTAGTCATGCCGACGCAGTGACCTTCTCTGATCTGTCGAGAAATCCGCGAGCTGTCGCCGAGCGTGCGGCACGCCTTGGACGGGTGCGTGTCACGCACCGAGACGCTCCAGACTTCTACCTGACCGCAGCGGATCGCGAAGAAGAGCGCGAACGGACGCTGGCCACCGCGTCCCGTCTGCTCCTTGCGTTGATCAAGCATGATCCCACAGTGCGCGCCCTGGTCATTGCCATGCCAGAGGTCTTCCCTTGGGTTCGCCATCTGTCTCCGACTGAGCTGCGTGCCTTCACGCTGGAATTGGTTGAGGCGCTCTCCGATGCGGCCGAGCTAGATGTCGATGCCACTACCCAAGAGGTCATAGCGGGCTGGCGGGCCACTGCCAGGATCAAGGCGGATCCTGCTCACTACGCCGAGGCTCGTAAGGCCACGAGCGGTGATTTCGGGCCGGTGCAGGTCTCCGCATGAGCCCGAAGCGCGGAGACCGGGTGACGGTGCCGCCCCCTGATGACGAATGGGATGTTCGGTTCGGTACCAGCGAGGCTGTCCGGGGTTGGGAAGAGCTGTGCCGCCACGCCTTGGCCAATACACGTCGATGCTTCGAGATCCTGCGGCTTGATCCTCGCATGGGCGCGGGTCATGATCGGCAACATCGTCTACGTGGCGACCTCGCGACCCATCGTCACAACGGCAAGGACTTGGAGCAGTGGGAGTTCGAGGTCACCAGCGGCGGACGCGTGCGCTACGTCATTGATGACGACACCCGTACCGTCTGGGTGATCTACGCATCACCTCGACACCCTAAGGACACGGAGTAGACGGCTATTGGTGCGCGAGGCCGGGTGCTACCACCAGCGATATCTTTTTAAAGTGCCGAACGGGTACTGCGGCATCGGTGGAACTGGTGTGGCCTGTCCGGTGGGCCTGACCTCCGGAGAGGCGTGAGTCTCATGTGGATCCAAGGATCACGGTTCTGTGCAGAAAGATATACAGTTCATGTATGACTGTTCTGCGCGACGCTACTGAGCTGAGCGTCACAGAAGCGGCCCAGCGAGGAGTGGCCCGCCTGGTGGCTGATGCGGAGCAGGGGACCGACCTGGTGGTCACCCGCAGACATCAGCCGGTGGCGGCCGTGGTGAGCATTCGCCGACTCAAGGAGTTGGAGGAGGCAGCGGCTGATCTGCGTGATCTTGCGCTTGTGCTCGCTCGGTCGGTCACGGACACGGGGGAGCGGGTCTCGCTCGATGACGTGCTTGCCGCTTTCGGGCAAACCCGCGAGTCGCTGGCCGCCATCCCGGACGATGAGTGAGTCGTGTCCGACGTCGTCTTTACGGCGCCGGCGGTCGACGACCTCCGACGCATTGGCCCAGATGCGGTGCCCAAGGTACTCAAGAAGATCCTTCTCCTGCTGGATAATCCTGAGGCCGGTTACCCGCTCGGTGGGGAACTGACCGGTTTTCGGAAGCTGGTGGTCGGCCGTAACACCTGGCGTGTCGTCTACCGGATCACCGAGGACAAGTCGGTGGAGATCTGCGAGGTGTGGGCTGTCGGTGAGCGTGCCGACGCGGAAGTGTACGCGGAGGCGACAGCGAGGGTTCGCGAGGCGGGTGCTGCCCGTCCTGAGCTTGTCCAGCTCGGCCAGGTGATCGAGCGTCTCGGCACGCTAGCCGATCATCTTCGGATTGAGGAAGCACCCCCTAGAGAACCGGTGCCGGATTGGCTGGCGGACCGGTTGATTTACACGGCCGGGATGGCCCGCGAGGACGTTGCTGCTCTTGATCTTCAAGAGGCTGTCGACCTGTGGGCGGAGTACCGGTCTAGGCCTCATTAGGTCGCACATCTATCGCTTGAAGCGAAGCGCTACCACCAGCAGTACTTGTTCAAGAACCCGAACGGATACTGCGGGATCGGCGGGACTGGGGTCTCCTGCCCGGTCGGGCTGACGTCCGGTGAGGCGAACTGTGGGTCGCTGCCACCGCCGCCAGTGCAGTGGGTATCCCGATGCCCGCCGGGCTTCGTGTCACCGGCATGATCGCCGCACTTATGGGCCTGGCCGCGGTCGTGCTTCCGTGGACGACCTGGACCGACGGACCTACGGGGGCACTGGAACAGCCCGGGTATGCGCTCCACATGCCCGTCATGATCTGGTACGGGGTCCTGGGCCGGCGGTATCTGCGCAGGCAGCATGCGGATGTTGCTGCTCTTGATTACCGGTCCGAGCCTCAATAGGTCGCATGTCTCTTGCCTGAAGTGAAGCACGACCACCGGCAGTATTTGTTCATGGTGCCGAACGGGTACTGCGGGATCGGTGGGACGGCGAGTGAGCGGAGCCTTTGGCGAGGTCGAGATCCTGTCGGCTGCGGTTCGTGGCCGGCCACCCGCGAAGTCCCCCGGACCCCTTCAGGGCGCCAACCGCAGCGAGCCTCGCCGAAACTAGACTCCACGGACGCCGACAACCAACCAGGGAGGCGCCCGGTGCACAACCACGAACCCGCCGACTACCACTGCCCGTTCTGCCACCTCACCCCGGACCGGGAAGCCGACGTGGTCTACCGCGACGAGCGCGTCTTCGCGATGATCTGCCCCCGCTGGTGGCCGCGGAACGCGGGACATCTGCTGATCATCCCCGTCGCCCATCACGAGAACCTCTACGACCTCCCCACCGCCGACGGCCACGCGATCTTCGACGCCACCCGCATACTCGCCCGCGCCATGCGCACCGCCTACGACTGCGCGGGCGTCTCCACCCGCCAGCACAACGAGCCCGCCGGGAACCAAGATGTCTGGCACTTCCACCAGCACCTCTTCCCCCGCTACCCCGGCGACGACCTCTACGGCACGCCCCCGCAGCCCGACTGGCTCCCCGCCGACCGCCGCCGCGCCTACGCGGAGCGGCTGCGCGCCGCACTCAACCCCTAGCCAGCAGGCGCGCGGGCAGATGGTCCATACGTCCTAAGCCTCGGATCCGATCTCGTTGCCGGGTCCATGGCCCGGTCCACTACGGCTAGGATCGTGCGCCGCCTGGCGGGCCAGTGAGGGTCTTCTGCGAGGTCCTCGCGTCGCTTGCCCCTGTACGAGTTCGACGATCTCGGCCGCAGGGAAGGTGTGGCGTCGGCTCTGCTGGCATCGGACATTTGGCCCACTGGTGGGACGAAAGGTTCGCTAACCTCCTTAGGTGATTTCCTACCGTGCGATCGTCCCTGCAGAGCTCGACCGTGTGACCGCGTGGGTCGTGACCGAGCCCGTCGGCTGGATCCCCGCCGACCGTTACCTCACAGAACTGGCCGAGAACATGTACCGGCCGGAGTGGACGTGGATCGCCGAGGTCGGCGACCGGGTCGTGGGACGGGCGCTGTGGTGGGGGCCGAGGGATGGCGCGTACCCGGTCGCGCTCGACTGCCTCGACGTGGATCCCGCGGTGGGTGAGCGCATCGCCGTCGCCGCCGAACTGATCAGGGCCGCGCTGGCAGTGTTCCCGCGGCCGGTGCAGTACGCGATCAGGGCGGCCGGCGGCTGGCGTGACGACCCGGCCACTTCGGCGGCCGTGGAATGGCGGCGAGCGGCAGCACACGCGGCCGGCCTCACCCGGGAGGTGGAGCGGCTGCAGTTCGAGTGGGCGCCGGGCGACGGGGTGCCCCCGGTGGCCGGGGCGCTGCGGTTCGTCGAAGCGTCCGATGAGGAGTTCCTCGCGGTGTTCGCGAGAATCGCTGAGGGCAGCCTGGACTTCCAGACCCGAACGAGCGTGGCGGCCAAGGGCGTGGACGCGACCGCGCGCGAAGAGATGGACTTCTATCTCGGAGCGCCGGGTAAGCGGGAGTGGTGGCGGATCGCCTATACGCACGAGGGCGAGGTGGCGGGTATGGCGATCCCCTCGGCGACCCCGTACAGCGTGAACGTGGGGTATCTCGGGGTGGTTCCGGAGTTTCGGGGGCGCGGATACGTGGACGAGGTGCTCGCCGAGATCACCCGCATGCACGCGGCCAACGGAGAGTCGCGCGTCACCGCCACCACCGACGTGGGCAACGCGCCGATGGCGGCCGCGTTCCTGCGCGCCGGATACCGCAACACGGAAATCCGGATCAACCTCTCCAACGACCTCCAATCCTAAGGACCTGGCCCTTTGTCGCCCGGCATGTCCGGTGTCGATCTTGAGCCAGGGCTGGTCTGAGCGAGGCGGCAGGCTTCGCGGCCTGGGTACACGCCGACATGCAGGAGATCGGGGAGCGGTCCCCGTCGCGGTCGTCTCTGTCAGTCGTTGATCGTGTGCGCATGGTTCCGGCGCTGGACGTACAGACGGTTGCCATTCGGCCCCGTCCATTCCACCCGCACGATCCCGGGCACGGCCGTGTCGCCGATGCGCGACGGGTCGGACCAGTAGCCGAATCTGGGGTTGCGGAAGAACGTCGCCCACAGGTGGCCGCTACCATCCACGAAGAAATTGTTGTGGCCGGCGCCGACACCCGCGGTCCACCGCCTGGAATACGGTCCCTCGAAGTTGTCCGCGACGGCGACGACCGCGTCGTAGTGGTACTGCGCGCGACCGGCGCCGGGCGGGTCGTAGGCGTACCGGGTGCTGCCGTCGGCATTGGTCGAGGATCGGTTCCAGGCGGCCTGGAGGAGGTAGTACTTGCCGCCGTACTTGAACACGTACGCGCCTTCGAGATACGGCTCGGGCGAGTAGGGCGTCTGCTGGAACTGCGGGAGGTCGGTCGTCGGGACGATGTCTTCCATGTCGTCCCGGAACTTGGCATACAGGTGGTTGTGCAGCACCAGCCAGGCGTCGTCGCCCTCGGTGTAGAGGCTGCCGTCGATGTGGTGGTAGGCACCGGGCAGGATGAAGTCGGGTCCTCCGATGAAAGAGTCGCCGAAGGGCTTCTCGTGGTTGCCCTGGACGAGCCGGTACGGGCCTTCAGGCCCGCCCTCGCTCACGAGCATGAACGAGCCGACTTTCTGGGAGTGGTCGCCCATGCACGCGACGATGTACCACTTGCCGCGGAAGTAGTGCACCTCCGGGGCCCAGACATTGCCGCGCTTGCCGAACTGGTCGTCTTGCCAGTACTCCTGCCACGGAGCGACGACCATGCGGCCGGGCCGGTTCTCGTCGACGAA
The DNA here is from genome assembly GCF_018603905.1 of Nonomuraea sp. NEAU-A123. Lineage (GTDB taxonomy): Bacteria > Actinomycetota > Actinomycetes > Streptosporangiales > Streptosporangiaceae > Nonomuraea. Next base: position 205,130 of record NZ_JAHFZZ010000015.1, on the reverse strand, counting down.
CTCGGGTGACCAGACCTTGCCCTTCTCGGCGCCGGGCCGGATGCCGGTGGTGTCGACCAGCCTCCACGGCCCCCGCAGGGACGGGGACACCCACATGAACAGGCCGTCGTTCCATGGGGCGGCCGCTTCGAGCCCGGGCGCCCGGGTGGTGCCGGTGGCGACGTAGATCGGACGGCCCTTGACGACGAAGCAGTTGACGTAGGTGTCCCGCATCCAGACCCGCCCGAGCTCCTTGTCACGGGGGCGGAGCTCCAGCGGGAGGATGTAGGAGTTGTCCTCGCGCGGCCACAGGTCGAGCCGGGTGTCGGCGAGGCCGTAGGGCTGGAGCTCAGGCCAGTTCGTGGGGTATCGCTTCATAGCAGCGTTCATCGACGCGGGTTCCTTCGGCGTCGCCTGCGCGGCGGACGCGGGCAGTGCCGCCGCTCCCAGAAGGCCGGCGGCGCCCGCCAGCAGGGACCGTCGATCGACATTCAACCCGTTGTTGGAATCAGCCATCAGTTACGTCCTCCACGTCAGTGCCTGCCGCGCTCGCTGCTGTTGAGCGGTCTGGCGCGCAGCTCGTGGCGACTGTGCCCAGCCATTAATATTTCGTCAATAACCCGGTAAAATTAGCCGACGATCGTGCAGGTAGATCGCAGGGTAAAAAACGGCAGGCGACACCGTTGTGGACCAAAACCGGGTGGGCCCGCCTGCGACGTTCGCGTTACGCGCTTGTCGAATCGCCCCGCCGACCCGGTCAATCGCCGTCCGCGCACGGGGGCAGGGGCTGCCCTGGCGCCGACCCTGGGTGGCGAGGGCGATCGTACGGTCCAACTCGTCACGGCACGTTCAACTCGGGCTCAGGCTGGGAGCGCTTCAAGCCGACGAAAGGTGTCGTCGGATTCGGTGACGGCACAGTGGTGGCGACCGACCTGTGGCACGGCGCACGCCTGCTCGACCACGCCATCAGTTGGTGATCAGGTCGAACGATTCCCAGGGGGCGATGGCGTCGCGGTTGGCGATGAGCGCCGCGGCACCTGCGTTGTCGGCGCAGACGTACTTGCCGTTGGCCTGGGCTTTGAGGCTGATGGTGCCGTCGGAGTTGCTGATGAGCTGGAAGGTCTCCCAGCCTCCGATGGCGTCTCGGTTGGCGATGAGTGGTGAGGCTCCGGCGTTGTCGGCGCACACGTATTTGCCGTTGTCCCTGGCCTTGAGGGCGATGTTGCCGTTGCCGAGGTCGGTGCGGTCGAACTGTTCCCAGCCGCCGATCGTCGTGCGGTTGGCGATCAAGGGCTGGGCGCCGGCGTTCTCCGCGGTCACGTACATGTTGTTCGCGCGCGAGCGCAGGCTGATCGCGGTGGAGGGAGGGGTGCCGACAACGGGCTGGGTCGGGCGTACGGAGGTGAGCGCGATCTGGCCCTTGAGCATCCGGCCGCCGTCGCCGGTGAGCCGCAGGTAGTAGTCCGACGAGCAGACCGTGCCGTCCTCGTCCAGGCCGAGCAGGCCGGAGCCGGCCGGGATCATCGAGGCGTTCTCCGCGGTCTTGGCGATCTGGTTGCCCTCGTTGAACTCGTCGAACATCGAGATGTAAATGCCCTGGGCGCCCACGCGGACCATGTTGTAGAACTGCCGCCACATGAAGTCGCCGTGCGCTCGCTGTCGTCCCTTGACGTCGCCCGGCAGCACACAGGGCTGGTAGTCGATGCCGTGGGAGTTGCAGTACGCCTGGTCGGGGGTGTTGAGGTTGGTGTAGAACGAGTCCGTGTCGGCGATCTTGCCGATCCTGCCGACCATCCAGGGCGAGAGCATGTTCAGGGCGTTGAAGACGTTGATGAAGCCCGGCCGGCAGTCGTTGATGCCCTGGCGCCAGTAGGTGGGCACGCCGCCTATCACGTAGCAGCCCTGGGCCTTGAACCAGTTGACCACGTCGAGGCAGGCCGCCGCGTCGGATGGATGCTTGTCCTCGGTGAAGCCGAATCCCCAGACGCACACGACGGGCTTGCCGTTCTGCTTGGCGTACATCGGGGATGCGGTCAGGGCGGACATCTTGGCGGTCCAGTCGGTCTTGATCTCGGGCTGGAAGTTCGTCCAGCCGGACACGTCGTACATGATGTAGAACTTGCGGCCGTTGGCCTCGGCGGCGCTGCGGACCTTGGTCGCCATCGCGTCGCGGGTCGCGCCTTCCCCGCCGTTCGGGTTGAAGCGCTGGAGCGCGGCGGTGTCGATGTTGTTCTCCCGCATCCAGCGGAAGTGCGTGTCGACGGTCTGCTGGTCATAGGAGGAGAACAGGGTCGCGAACTGCCCGTTGCCGAGGTTGCCGTAGGCGGTCCTGTAGGTGCGGGTGTACTCCCGCATGTCGGGCCAGGCCACGATGGTGGTGTTGGTCGGCGAGGGCGGCTGGGAGTTGTTCTGGCTCCAGTGCCACCAGGCGTTGATGGGGGCGCCGTCGCCGATGCAGGCGAACCAGCCCTGATAGCCCACCGTGATCTTGCCGACCACGTCGCCGGGCGGGCTGGCCGCAGCGGCGGGCTTGGCCCCGATGGCGGCCAGCGCGGATCCGGCGACCGCGGAGGTGATGAAGGTGCGGCGTGAAAGGTGCATGCGATGCTCCCAAATCGATTTGCGCTGTGGGCCGCCTCGGCAGCGGCCGGAGGCGGCCCACAGCGTCAGTTGGTGATGAGGTCGAACGATTCCCAGGGTCCGATGGCGTCGCGGTTGGCGATGAGTGGTGCGGCGCCCGCGTTGTCGGCGCAGACGTATTTGCCGTTGGCCTGGGCTTTGAGGCTGACGGTGCCGTCGGGGTTGTTGACCTGCTGGAAGGTCTCCCAGGGGCCGATGGCGTCGCGGTTGGCGATGAGCGGTTGCGCTCCGGCGCTTTCGGCGGTGACGTATTTGCCGTTGGCCCTGGCCTTGAGGGCGATGTTGCCGTTGCCGAGGTCCACGCGGTCGAACTGTTCCCAGCCGCCGATGGCCGTGCGGTTGGCGATCAGGGGTTGGGCGCCGGCGTTCTCCGCGGTCACGTACAGGTTGTTGGCGCGTGAGCGCAGGCTGATCGTGCCGGACGGCGCTGACCCGGCCGGGAGGCCCAGGGTGGAGGCGGTGCCGCTCAGGGACTTCACGCCCTGGTTGGCGGAGCCGGTGAGCCGGGTGGTGGTGTAGGAGCTGAGCGGCTTGGTGGTGCGCTCCACCACGTAGACGGACCCGGCGGTGGCGGCGAAGCCGATCTCCGCGTTCGAGCTCGTCGTGATGATCGCGTTGTCGGAGGTACGGCGGACGCGGACCTGCTGGGTGCCCCATGGGTTGATCACGGTGGCCTGCTTGCCGTACACGCTCTTCAGCCCGACGTACTTGACCTCGCCGGCCTCCCGTTCGGAGCTGACCAGGAAGCCGTCCTTGGCCAGCAGGGTGAACTTGCCGGCGAAGGAGGAGTCGGCCGGCACGGCGGGGAAGACCCGGATCTTGCCGTTGTAGCTCTGCATGAGCGACTCGTTGAGCGCCGTGAGGTGCACGCCGAGGTACTCGAAGACGCCGTTGGTGTTGTTCGTCATGCCGTTCGGGTAGTTCTGGTACTTCTGCAGCATGGTCTTCATGCCGTTGTACGCCTGGTCGCCGAGGCCCAGCCGGGCGGCCTGCACGGCGTCGTTGGACCACACGTTGCCGTAGGGGAAGGGCCGTTGGTTCCAGGTGCTGAGGGCGGTCTGGTAGTCGGGGGAGCCGATCCCGGTCACGTCGTAGGGCCAGATCAGCTCGGCGGAGACGTTCTCGTTGTTCCTGGTCTGTGAGATCGGCGGCTGGTGCGGCTGGTAGGCGCCGTTGGAGACCACGTAGGGCGTCAGGTGGTCGAGTACGTTCTGCCACGTGGACCGTAGCCCCGTGTCCACCCCGAGTTGCCGGCTGACCTCGATCGTCAGGGGGAAGATGCTGCGCACGGCGGCCAGGTCGGTGATCGCGTCGCGGACGTTCCAGTACGTCTCGTGCGAGTTGGAGTTGGCCATGTAGTACGTGTTCGTGGCCGCGTCGTGGGAGAGCATGGCCGAGTAGAACTTCGCCGTCTCCCGCATGAACGGGTAGGCCACGTCGCGCAGGTAGGTCGCGTCGTCGGTGTACCGGTAGCGCAGGTACATGCTGTAGGCGGCCTCGTAGCCGGTCGACAGGATGTTCTTGGTGTAGTCGCTGTTGACCGTGCCGCGCGCGTTGCCGTCCCAGCCCATGGTCTCCGGCACCCACAGGCCGTCGACGTTGTACCGGGTCTGGGTGTAGGACTTCAGGGCGTTGTAGTTCCTGGCGTACAGGTTGTTGTGCCGGTCGATGAGGTCGGGATGGTTGGAGGCGAGGAAGGACAGGTAGACGTCACGCTGGTTCCAGTACCAGTAGGCGTTGCTCCACTTCGTGTTGTCCTGGGTCGCTCTGAAGACGCCGTTGATGAAGTGGGACGGGTAGTTGCCGTAGCCGCCCGCGGCGATCATGTAGGTGGACAGGTAGTAGACGTTCTCCAGGTAGTCCGCGTCGCCGGACAGACCCGCGTACTGGACGAACGACTTGGCCCAGAAGGAGTGCCACCAGTTGCGGTAGCCGGTGAACGTGGTCGCGTACCCGGTGGACTTCACGGCGGCGAGCTGGTTGTGGGCCTGCGCCACCGAGTCGCGGTTGGGGGCGTTGACCCGGCTGGCCGTGGTGAACCAGATGGTGTAACTGGAGGCGGGCGTGATGGTGAGCCGTACCGTGCGGGAGTCGACGACCTGAGTGGAGTAGCTCGCGCCCTCGACCGTGGCGGCCAGCGTGTAGCCGAACCCGTTGGCGTCGCTCTGCCCCCGGCTCAGGCCGGCGGCGCTCGCGTCGGCGAAGGTCGAGACGGTCTTCCAGGTGTTCAGGTCGGGCACGTCGCCGCTGTTCTGGAGGTTCGCCGTGTCCCACATGCTCAGGGTCAGGGCCACGTTGGAGACACCGCTGCGGCTGTCGTCCACGTGGATGCCCATCACCTCGGAGTTCGGCGACCCCATGACGGTGACGGTGCGGTTGGCGTCGTACTTGGTGGTGAGGGTGCCGTCGTACAGAGACAGCCGCTGCTGAAAGGTCGTGTATCCGGTGTCCATGCCCGGGCTGGTGGCCAGGTTGACCAGCCCCGCCGCGAACGCCGACTGCTGGGACAGGTCCACCCCCGAGGTCTGCATCGTCAGCCCGTTCTGACTCCAGACCATCGCTCCGGCACGGCCGTTGCCCACGGTCATGCCGTACAACGGGTTGGTGTTGGGCCTGTTGTAGACGATGTCGTGCTTGGACAGGTAGCCCGCGTAGTCCACGTCCAGCGCTCCCGCGGACTGGTCGAACGCGGCGTCGGCCGGCGAGGCCAGCGCGGGCGTCCCGGACAGCAACGCGCTGAGGAGCGCCATCAGGGGGAGGGAACGTAACAACCTCTTCACCATGCTCACCTTTGGGGGGTTAGGAAGTGGCATGTCACGCGCAGTTAACATTGGGTGTTTCTAATCGTCAAGAGGCGATTAATAGATAAGAAACCTACAAAATCCATCAAGATTCACCATGTATGCCCTGCTAGCAGCACCGTTTTCGAATGCGCGCTCAGAATATGTCCTGACATAAGCGAAGCATGGCAGCGACTCATTGATCGGAGGTCTGACTCGGTGCCGATGGCTGCGATCACCAATGCCCGCTCATCAGGATGATCTTGCCGGGCCTGGTGAGGCCTGTCATCTCCCTGAGGCGATCGCCGGCTCCCGGCGCTCTTGCTGCGCCGGCGCCAGCTGTTCGTGGAATCCGCCGTCGGGGGATCGCGTGATGATCCCGGTCTCCACTCCGTGCTCGGCCACGTGGTGATCCGTCTGCTGAAGTGCGAGGCAGATCCACCGGGTGATGACGAAGGCGATGACGGGGCCGATGAGCACGGCGAACCTGAAGAAGATCGTCACAGCCTCGACGTTCATCTGGAACTGCTGGGCGATCTGGTCGTTGGCCGCGGCTGCCCACAGCAGGCCGTAGAACGTGACGCCGGCGACCGCGATGGCTGTCTTCACCGGCGTCTCACGTGGGCGATCGAGCAGGTCATGCGCGAGCGTCTCGTGAGCCATGCGGCTCGTGGTCTTGGGCCGGCCCAACGCGTCACGGCGGCTGCGTCGCGAGACGAGGAAGCGCTCGGCCATCGGATAGGCGGCCAGAGCGGTGAAGAAGGCCCCGGGTATCACCAGTGTGGGGACGAGGACCGCGAGGCTGAGTGTGTAGTCCCCGACGGTGAGTTCCCACCCGGGCATGATCCGGAGGGCGCCGTCGAGGAACCCCATGTACCAGTCGGGAACCGAGCCCGCCGAGATCTGCGTCGGCTTGGCAGGGCCGTACAGCCAGATAGGGGCGATCTGGAACCCGAACCCGAGAATGATCAGCATGCCGATCGTCGCGAGCGCCATCAACGGGCGTGCGCTCCGCCGCGTCGGCAGCGAGTCGATGAAACGGGAGTGGCCGTGCCGCCGCACCAGCAGGTTGCGGGCGATCAGCAGCGCGGCCATGACGACCGTGATCAGCAGGTGCCCCCCGTACATGACCGGAATGACCCTGTCACCGGGAAAGCCCGGGCCGAACAGCAGCGACAGCGCCCAGGTTCCCACCACGGGGATGGACTGCACTACCGACACGATCAGCCACAGGCTCCCACCCGACAGCATGTCGTCAGGCAGGGCGTTGCCGGTCTCGCCCGCGGCCATGCCCAGCGCCAGCAGCGTCACCCAGATCAGCCACTGCCCGGTGCGCGGGCGACGGAAGGCGCCGGTGAGGAACATGCGCAGCAGCTGCACCACGACGGCCGCCACGAAGACGAGCGCCGCCCAGTGGTGGACCTGGCGGATGAGCAGGCCGCCGCGCACGTCCAGGCTCAGATGCATGGTCGAGTCGAAGGCTTTGCTGACGAAGAGTCCGCGCAGAGGGCCGTAAGAGCCGTCATAGGTCACCTGGGACATGCTGGGGTCGTAGAACACCATCAGCACCGCCCCGGTCACCGCCAGAACGACGAACGACCAGACGGCGATTTCCGCGAACATGAACGACCAGTGAGAGAACTGAAACGAGCGGTTCTTGGCCAATGGCGAATGCATTTGGGCCCCCTAACCTTGCCTACTCATATGACGGAATCGGGCCCGGGAGTGTGACGCCAATGAGGCGGCGGTGACGGTGATTCGCGTCACTACCATCGGGTCCTTTGTAGGGGCTGACGTGACCATGCCTGCCTACGTGGCCGCCCGGGTCACAGCTGGCGACGCGAGGGTTCCGGCATCGACGGCACTGGGATCTCGTGTCCGGTGGGCGTCGCGCCTGCCGGTGAGTGATCTGACGCCCGCGGCTTCCCAGCCTTGAAGGCGATCTCCGCATGTACGTCTGCCCGGTAGGCCCGCAGGCCAGCGCTCGGCATCGGGGCCCACGGGGGTGGGCGGATGGAACGAGACTTGAATCTCGCTCGCCCCACCGTCCCAAGCTGGTTACGCCAATAGGAGATGCTCCCACCAGATGCTCGACGCGGCCACGGGCGCATTTGACCAGGTTGCTGAGGAGACTGCCGGCCAGCGACGCAGTCAGGGGCTCATCGGAGCTTCCGCCCCAACCCCCGAGGCCAGGGGCTTTGCCCCTGCGCCCCGCGCCATCGCATGGAGTGGCTGCCTTCGTTGGGGGATCCGTGGTGTTGGAACGGTCGCCTCGTGAATGCCGAGAGCTGCTCGTTCCGGGTTTCGTGATAAGCAGCGGCGTGGCCACAGGCGGCGACTTGGGCCTTGACGCTGCGGCCAACGCACTCGAGAAAATCCTTTATATGCGCGACAACCTCAAGGCCGGTCCCACCGCGGGGGAGTCGAACCGCCGACCGCCATCAGCGTTGGTCGCGAAGCGTGTGAAACGTCAGATGCGTCACCTAATATCTGCCTATGCGGGGGTATGCCGAGTACAGTGCTTGCGGTCAACGGATCAAGTCGCCTACAGCTGAAGAAGGCTGTCCATGCAGCTGCGCGTCCTCGGACCGCTCGACATCACGATCGATGGCCGGGCCGTCCCCTTACGCTCGGCCAAGCAACGGGTTCTGCTGGCCGTTCTGATCAGCGCTGCCAACGCCCCCGTCGCCAGCCAGCGGCTGATCGACGCCCTGTGGGACGACCCGCCGCCCTCGGCACAGGAGAACCTGCGGCTGTACGTTTACCACCTGCGTCGTGCGCTGGAGGACGGTGACCGTGTCGTCCGCCATCCATCGGGCTACATGCTGACGATCAGACCCGGAGAGCTGGACGCCGGCCTGTTCGAGGAGTTGGTCGCCCAGGGCGCCCAGACCTTGGCCGCGGGGGACGCGGGCACCGCGAGCCAACTGCTGACCCGCGCGCTCTCCCTGTGGCGCGGACCCGCGTACGGGAATCTCGCCGACCATCCCGCGGTACTGGCCGCCGCGGGATGGCTGGAGGAGTCCCGGCTGCGCGCCACCGAGCTTCGCATCCAGGCCGACCTCGCGCTCGGCCGGCACGACGGCCTGATCGGTGAGCTGACCGCCCTCGTTTCCCAGCATCCGACCCTCGAGAGGTTCAGGAGCCAGCTCATGCTGTGCCTGCACCGCGCGACCTGGCCTGGGATCTCGCCATGAGTTGCGTGACGCTCTTCGAGGCGCACAGCCTGTTCGACGACTGGCGGGCCACGCACGAGAAGGCGCTCGCGGCCGCTCGCCGAGCGGGTGACTCGCGGGGCGAGGCGGCCATGCGGTACGGCCTCGGCAGCCTCGCACTGTACCGGCAGGACTACGCGTCGGCCGCCGAACTGCTCGGTGGCGCATGCGACCTGTTCGGCACCCTCGGCGAGGAGCACGGCCGCGCGCTGGCGCTGCGCAACCTCGCCCTGCTGCACCGTACGACGGGCCGTCTCGACCTGGCCTACGCTCACTACGAGGAGGCGCGCGCCCTGCTCGTCCGGCACGGTGACCGGGCCGTCGAAGCCCACGTGCTCATCGGCCTCGCCCAGATCCACCTCGACCAGGGGCAGTTCCCTCTCGCGGAGGAACTGCTCGCGGAGTCGCTGCGCACCTTCCGCGAGATCGGCAACCGGCGCGGCCGAGCTCAGGTCCTCTTCCGGATCGGCGAGGCGTGTCTGCGGCAGAAGAAGGCCGAGGACGCCCAGCACGCGTTCGAGGACGCGCTGCCGCTGGTGCGCCGTCTTGGCGATCTGGTCGGCGAGGCGTACCTGCTGCGCGGCCTCGGTCAGGCGCAGTCGGCCCAGGGCCTGCATGACGAGGCCGAGCTGAGCATGACCGCGGCGCTGCGCCTCGCCCAGCGGGTCGGCGAGCAGTTCGCCGAGGCAAGTGCCTCCCTCGGGCTGGGCTCACTCTACGAGTCGACCGGGGAACTCGCCAAGGCCGAGCCCCAGCTGACGAGGGCCATCGAGCTGTTCGCCGCCATGGGTAACGCGCCATGGCAGGCCAGGGCGATCAACGTGCTCGCCCTCACCCGGCAGAAACAAGGCGATCTCGCCGCTGCCCGGGAGCTGTGGGAACAGGCGCTCGCACAACTCCCGGGCTCGAACCTCCTCGAGAGAGAGGAGATCACCGCGCACCTCACCGTCCTTCCCCCGTCGGTCTAGGTGCCCTCACCGCCGCAACCAGGTGGCCGCGCGTTTCCCCAGTGCATGTTGCAGGACTCAGGAGCCGCGACCGCCTGCGGCGGGGCGGCCGTCGAAGTGAGTGCGGCCAAGGCCGCGAGCACCGCCACCACGAGAAGCAGGAGTCTTCTGCGCATCGCTTCCCCCCTTTCATCAGAAAGCCTGGCACGCGCCCGTATAACGCCCGTATACGGGTGTGCGGGCCGGCGGACAGTGGTCGACCATCCGGCTAGATCGATCTCCACCGCCAGGGCATCGCCCGGCGGCCTACCGCCTGATCGCTGATGACCGGCCGTGTGTCACACTCGTCGGCTCGAGCGACCGGCCCGACCGGCCGCGACGACGAACACGGACGTGAGGATTCCGCAGACGGCGGCTCGCGAGACGAGGAAGGCCGGGTCGACGGTGACTGCCGTCATCGGGTCGCCTCCCAGCAGCGATGAGTGCCAAACCCCTGCCTGCCTGACAAGATGCGACGTACCGGACAGTGACCACACGACCGTGGGAAGCTCGTTGATCGCGTCCAGGATGGCGAGCAACATCACCGTGAGAAATCGCATGATCTGCAGATTCATCCAATAGGCCATGATGTGCCCGGCCATCAGCACCATGTAGCCCCCGATCAGCGGCCCGGCGACCGTGACGAGCACCACGCTCGATTCGGCATCGCTCATGCGTATCGCGGGAAAGATGCCGAGGACCACGACGAAGGTCGCGTACACGAGATAGCCGGCCAGGAAGTTCAGCAAGCCGTCGATTCCGGCCCGGGCTCCCCCGACCTGACCAAGCCGCCAGCCCAGCATGAGGCTGTTCTTGTGCCACAGACGATCGAGCATCGGAACGAGGAAGAACAGCAGGCACGGGGTGATCACCGCCCAATAGCGGCCCATCCCCCACAGGCCGAATCCCTCGCCGACCTCGGTGCCCCCGGCCCGAAAGCCGATCCAAACGACGCACGCAAGCCCGGCTCCAATGACCAACAGCCTTGGAATGCGGACGCGGTGCAGATGATAGGCGAACATCAGGCTCGCTCCCCGGTGACCGCGATGTAGGCGTCCGACAAGGACGGCTCCGCCGGTCTGGCGTGACCGTAGACACGTTCGCCGAGCCAGCGCAGCCGATACGAGTCATCGCCGATCCGCTTCATCGCCGTGACGAGGACACGGGAACCCAGCGATGAAGCGACCTCCTGATCTCCTTCGGCGACCCACACAGGTGGCGTCCGGGCCAGGAGATCCTGCGGCGAGCCATCATGGACCAAGCCGCCCTGGTCGAGCACGAGAACACGTTCGGCGATGGCTTCGACATCCGCGACCACGTGAGTGGAGTAGACGACGAGCCGGTCGGCGGCCACCCGCGCGAGATACTCGGTGAAGCGCAGGCGCTCCCACGGGTCGAGGCCTTGGGTGGGTTCGTCGAGCAGCAGCACCGGTGTGTCGGCCGCGAAGACGTACACCAGGCCCACCCGTTGCCGAGTGCCGCCACTCAGCGACCCCAACGGCCGATCGCAAACGCCGGTCAGCCCGAACAGGGCGAACAACTCGTCCAGGTCGCCGAAGGGGCGACGGCGCAGCTTGAGCAGGTAGTGCACCAAGGCCCGCCCCGTCACCTTCGGATCGACCCGAAGGTCCTGCGGCAGCAGCGTCGTGGCCGCACGCAGAACGCGTCGGCTGCGGCGCAGTTCTGTGCCGTCAAGCCATATGGTTCCAGCCGACTCGGCGGCGAGCCCGGCCAGAATGGACAGGAGAGTCGACTTTCCCGCGCCGTTTCGGCCCAGCAGGGCCACAATTCCCGTAGCTAGCTCGAAATCGACCTCACGAAGGGCCGAATGCGACCGGAATGATTTGTCGACCTTGTCAAATCGAATCATCGGACGCATCCTCCACAGCGGTCCACGGTAACCAGGCGATATCCCGGGGGCACATTCTGGCGAGAACGACCGCGATCACCCCGGCGCCGATCCAGGCAATCGAGCCGGAAGAAAGGATTGAACCCCTGTCGGGAACGCCCCGCATCCAGTTACTCAAAGTCGGGTCGATGGCCGGCACATCCGTGAACGGGGTCAGGTAAGGACCTATCGCCACGGTTCCCGTAATGCTTGTCGCTGCGGCGAGCGCGACGCCGGGACCGGCGGCGAAACGGGATACCACCACGTTCGCCACAAGAAGAGCGAACAATACCCCGGCCAGGCCGGGTGCCAGCAGGTCCGGAAACGGCTCGCCTGACATCCCCGCCAGCGAGTACGCGCAGGAGCCGCACGCCACGATGCTTCCGAGAATCGCCGTCCAATGGGTCCGCCACCACAGGATCCGGAGATCGGATGCGCCACTCGCGGCGATGCGCCGATCCAGGCCGGTGCCGGCGGTCCCGAAGGCCAGTACGGCGGCCACGCACACAGGGACGAGCCAATCCATGATCCAGTGCACGCCCAGGGCGACCGTGCCGACCCCGAAAGGGGGTCGGCCATAGCTTCCGGACCCCCAGCCGGCGGCGAGCGGAAGCGCGCCCACGGGAAGCGCAAGGGCGCTAAAGCGGAAGCTCCGCACCCAGCGCCCTGCACTCCCGAGATCTGCCTGCGTCACGTGATCACGCAGGAGTTGATCTTCTGGTTGGCGGGGCTGCTGGGGTTGTCCCAGCCATACGCCCACACCACCCAACTGCCATCGCCGACGACCCCACCGTGATCCTTTCGAGGGCTGGTCTGGCCGGTGCCCTCTCCCCGAACGGAATCGGTATCGACGTCCTTGTGCTTGAGATAAGCGTCGACCTTGATGTAGAAGTCGATGCGGCCGCCACCTGGGAGCGATGTGTAGTTGGCCCCGTTGCCGCCGAAAGTGGCGGTGCTGGAGAGCCAGGGCCGCCAGCAGGACGCAGAGGTATAACCCGTCGATCCCCACGCCATCGCCGTCGGAGCCATACCGAACACGACGCCGAGAACGGCGGCGGCCGCGACACCGCGGGCTGCGGCTCGTACTTGCATGGTTTTTCTCCTGTCTACGGGACGAATTGCCGTACGGAATAAGAGTGCGCAGGTGCCGGTATATGCTCCGTATATGGCTTATACATCAACCCTGAATTCTGTGAAGGACATCTGAGCCAATAAGATCTTGTCAGAAGCGACCGGTAGCTTTATGTGATCTTCTGGCCGGCTGACAGGAGCCGGCCCTTCTCGTGGTGGAACAACACGAGCGCCGAGGCGACGATCCCACCGATCCTCCACGGGCACCGACTGACGTTCCGCAGGGCTTTGAACCGCATATTGAGCTGGGCATTGGTCGGCGTATCCGAACGGACCCTGCGCCACTCCGGTTTTGGTCAGGGTTTGGGCTGTGGGCGGCCCCGGCGAACGTTAGTGGTTTGCCGTACTAGCACCGCGGCGGTGCGGCGATCACAATGTGATGATGTCGGACACCACCCAGCGAACCTGGTCTTTTGCCGTTCCCTGGCCGGTGGTCCTGGTGGCCGGTCTGATGGTCGCTCTGCTGCTGGCGTTCTCGGGCGCCTACGGCTTCCATGGCGACGAGATGTACTACGTCGTGGCGGGTCGGCATCCTGCCTTCGGCTACGTCGACCAGCCGCCGCTGACCCCGCTCCTGTCCGCCGCCTCGGTGGGCGTACTGGGCGTATCGCCGACCGCGGTCCGCGTGCTGCCGGCCGTGGAGATGACGCTCGTCGTTGTCCTGGTCGCGCTCATCTCGCGTGACCTCGGCGGATCCCGACGGTCGCAGTTCCTGGCGGCAGTGACGGCCGCCGTCTCCGGATATCTCGCTGCCGGCCACCTCGACACCACTACCGAGTTCGACCTGCTGGCCTGGGCGTTCATCCTGTGGCTGATCGTGCGGCTTCTCGCCGGTGCCGACCGACGCCTGTGGCTGGTCGTGGGCCTGGCTGCTGGGATAGGGCTCGAGAACAAGGACACGCTGTTGTTCCTGGGTGCGGGGCTGGCGGTTGGGCTTGTCCTCGCCCGACGCTGGGACATCGTCCGCTCGGGGTGGGTCTGGGCAGCGGTCGGGATCGCTCTGCTGCTCTGGGCGCCGAACCTCGCCTGGCAGGCAACGAACGGCTGGCCCCAGCTCACCATGGCGTCGCGCATCGCCGGGTACGCGGCGGACAACCGCGCCCAGATCGTGCCGCTGCTCTGGCTCTTCACCGGGCCGCTCCTCTTTCCCGTGACCGTCGCCGGCGTGGTCTGGGTCCTTCGTGCGAGGGACGCGGCGCCGTGGCGGGCGACCGGCATCGCGGGCCCGGTCGCGCTCGGCCTCGTCGTGGTGACCGGCGGCAAGGCCTACTACGCGATTGGCAGCGTGGCCGTGTTCATGGCCGCCGGTTCGATCGCCGTTGACCGCTGGCTCGCGCACGGCCATGCCCTTCTCAAGGGGGCGAGCTTCACCGTCGCGGCGGCGGTCTCGGGCGCGTTCCTCGCGTACCTGACCCTGCCGATTCTGCCCGTCGCCGCGTATGCCGCCAGCTCGCTTCCATCCGCGGTTCCGGACACCGCGAACCAGGTTGGCTGGCCGGCATTTGTCTCCACGGTCGAAGGCGTGGTGGCCGCCCTGCCCGCGCCCGAGCGCGCCCGAACGGTGATCCTGACCAACAGTTACAGTGAGGCAAGCGCACTCGTCCTGCTCGGATCAGGACTGCCACCCATCTATTCCGGCCACAACGCGTACTGGGCATGGGGCCCGCCATCGGCCCACCGTACAGTCGTCGTGCACGTCGGCGACTGGCGGCCGACCGACTGGAGCAGCTTCTTCGTCGGCTGCCACGACGTGGCCCAGATCGACAACGGGCTGGGCATCCCGAACGGGGAGCAGGGCAAGGCCGTCTCGGTCTGCACCGGCCTGCGGGCGTCGTGGACCACGATGTGGCCCGGGCTCCGGACCATCAGCTAGTGGGTGACCACTAACGTTGGCCGGGCCGAGTGATCATGCTGCTCGAGTGGCCGGTCGTCCCCAGCGGCGTGTTTCTCGATGCGGATGCGGATGCGGATGCGGATGCGGGGGCGGATGCGGCGTTGGGCGGCCAGGACCTCGGGGTGGCGTTGGCGTTGCGCCAGCGGAGGTAGGCCTGGAGTTTGCGGGTATGCACAGTGTGGTGGGATGGTCGAAGTTGGTCATCACGAAGGTGCGCAACGGCCCGAACTGCGCCTTGACCTGCTTCACCAGGGTGCCCGCCACCCGCGTCGTTGGCGACACGCGGGACCATCTCGGCGTCCCGGTTGATCATTTCAACGCGCTGAAGTGCGGGTAGATCTGGGTCTTCTTGCCGAGCTTGAGCAACGTCTCGGTAACCCGGCCCTTCAGGTCGACGATACCGATGCCGGCTGCGGTGGAGATGAGCAGGTGCTTCTCGTCGTACCAGCCGAGGGTGGTGGGTCGCCCGCTCGGGGCGATGGGAAGTCGCGTCACGGCCTTGCCGGTCACCGCGTCCCACACACAGGCGGCCTTTTCCAGCGGCAGGCAGGCGGTGACGAACCGCTTGCCGGAGGGGGAGAAGACGCCGCGCCCGTCACCGCCCGGCCTGCCTCGCACCTGGTATTCCCTGGTGGCCTTGCCCTGGAGGTCGTACAGGCGCACGGTCGTGCCGCCGAGCCTGCCGTGCCTGACCAGGAAGCGGGTGCCGTCGTGGTTCCACTCGAAGCCGCCGACGGTGACCAGCGCCTTGTGGATTTTGATGAAGCGGGGCGTGAAGTCGGGCAGACCGAGGATCAGAACTCCTGCCGAGCGGTCGCCCTGGCGGGCCAAGCTGACGGTGAACAGCAGCTTCTGGCCGTCCGGCGACCACTTGGGCCAGCGCATCTGGGGGTACTGAGTGCCGCCGTTCTCGGTGCTGGCGGGAGTGTATTCGGTGAGGTCGATGGCGACGTCCCGGCTCTTGCCGGTGGTCCGGTCGAGGATCCGCAGGCGCTCCTTGCCTGGTTCTCTTGGCGACCCCGGGTGCGCGACCGACCAGCGTCCGTCTGGAGAGACCGCGACTTCCCCGTTGGTCTTGATGAACCGCCGCCGGCCCGGCTGCCATGCCCACAGCGCGAACGGGTCCCCCTGGGGGTGTACGTCGAGGATGCCGTAGGACGTGAGCTGGATGGGGCGGCCGTTCAGGTCGGCGATGACCGCGGCCTGGCCGTTTCCTGTCCGTTCCGTTGCACCGGGTAATGGGCCTCTGGTCGGCTGGGGTATGGGCACGGCAGCCGAGGCGGTGGCCGTGGCTGTGGCGGTGGTGAGCACGAGTACGCTCACCAGGCTGGATGCTAAACGGCCGAGCATGTGATCTCTCCTGATTGTCGGAAAGAGAAGCCTTACCAAGATCAGAATAGGGGCGCCCCGTGCCGGCCATGGCGACTCAATCAGTGCCAGGCATTTATGCGGTGCTCCTTTGACCGCCGCGTGTCTTCAGGCCCTCGGGCGGTGGATCTGTGAGGTGTGGGCCGTCGGTGAGCGAGCCGACGCTGAGGGTGCGCCCCGTCGGGAACCGGTTCCCGACGGGCTCGCGGACCGGTTGATCTACGCGGTCGGAATTCCCGCGAGGACCTCGCCGCTCTTGATCTCGAGGAGGCGGTCGACTTGTGGGCTGAGTTCCGGTCGAAGCAGCGGTAGGTCACACACCTCTACTGGTTGAAACGAACTGCGGGCGTGGCCTGCCCGGTCGGACTGACGTCCAGCGAGGCGTACATCAGACTTGACCAAGCTGGAGGCTCGAACAAAATCTCCACGTGACGGCCTCGGAGCCCTTGGAGGTCCGGGGCCAACGCAGATCTTCGGTTCCGAGAAGGATCGGACTTGGAGCCCTCAGAGGCTTGCCGGGGTGGCGAGGACGGGGATCCTACGTTGGATGAGGTCGGCCATGGCCGCCTGCCCCTGCTGGTTCAGGTGCAGGACCGCGTCGATGCCCTCCTGGCCTGGAGCGAGCGCGTCGAATCCTCGGTAGAAGGGCGGCTCGGACTGGCACAGGGAATGGCCCTCGAACTCGGGCCGGAGATCCACCGAGTTCACATACGGGCTGGCGAACAGGACGTTAACCCCGCGTGCCTTGGCAGCCTTCGCGGCATTCCGCAGGGTAGCGTCGAGTTCTCTCGCGACCTGGTTGCCGTCCACCCGTTCCTGCGCGCTGAACACCTGGCTGTCGCAGATCGGGTCCAGTGGCACGCCCTCGGCGTTCTCGCTCGGGGTGACCTGCTGGCCGTACCCGGTGAGCACGATCTTGGCGCGGGGGCTGCGGGCCTTGATGTCGATCAGGAGGGTCTTCAGGTTCTCGCCCATGCCAGGTAGTAGTCCTTTGATCGCCGTGGCAGGCGCGCCCGAGCAGTCGGCCTGGATGCACAGTCCGCCGAATCCGGCGAAGTCGATATCGCCGGTGCCGATGCTCAGCATCACCACTTTGGTGTCACGCTTCAGCGCGTCGAACTGAGGGGGCTCGCCCTTGAACGATTCCCGTAGGGTTCTGATGGCCGAGCCGCTGCAGGTGACGTTCGTGAATTTTACTCGTTTGCCGCGCTGGCGAAGTTCGTCGACGATGACCGAGGAGTAGGAGTTGGCGCTGCGAAAGCAGCTTCCTGTGGTGCCCGGTTCGTAGTCACCGGCGCCGGTGCCGGATCCGTAGGAGTCGCCCATCGCCACCACGTTCAGTGATGTGGTGAATGCAGTGGAGTCGGCTGAAGCGGCGACCGTAGTGGATAAGACACTCACC
Source organism: Nonomuraea sp. NEAU-A123 (assembly GCF_018603905.1). Lineage (GTDB taxonomy): Bacteria > Actinomycetota > Actinomycetes > Streptosporangiales > Streptosporangiaceae > Nonomuraea. The sequence goes on along the minus strand of NZ_JAHFZZ010000015.1, from coordinate 187,847 downwards.
GTGCCGACGGTTAGGGCCGCTAGTAATGATTTCATGTCGACATCGTATGGTGGCAATATCGAATGCGTTGTGACTGAGCAGATTTCGCATTTTGTATGTCCCTTTTCCCGCTTTGTGTCTGCCCGACTCTGGGCCGACGCATTCAAGGTTCCAAACGGGTACTGCGGCATCTGCGGTGCCGGGGTCTCCTGTCCAGTGGGCATCGCGCCTGCCGGCGAGTGAACTCGTCGCCAAGAGATCGCGACGTATGAACCGCCGGAAGATCTTGTAGTGCTGTCTGAGCCTCTACTGGATGATCACTACCCGGGCTGGCCACCGCGTCCCGGCTGTTCCTTGCCTTGATCAAGCATGATCCCACCGCGGCCGAGTTGGATGTCGATGCCACCAATCAGGAGGTCATCGCGAGCTGGAGGGCGACCGCGCGGATCAAGGCCGACCCCGCACACTACGCCGAGGCTCGCACGGCCACGAGTGGCGACTTCGGGCCGCTAGAGGTTTCGATTTGAGCCCGAAACGCGGAGATCCGTGGCACCAGCGATGCGGTCAGAGGCTGGGAAGAAATGTGCCGTCATGCCGTGGGGTCGCGTGAATGGGAATAAGCAATGTTCCGAACGGGTACCGCGGGCTCGGTGGTCCCGGCGTCACCTCCCCGTGGGCCTGATCACCGGCGAAGCACGGTCCGTTCGCTTGGCTGAGGTACATGGGCGCCGCTACGTGTCTTGGAAACGGATAAGATGCCCACTTTCCTGCCTCGTCACAACCGCCTGGGATGCAAATGACGTTGTCAAGTCGACGGCCGGTGTTATGGGCGATGATCGCTGTCGTGCTTGCGATCGCGGGCACGGTTTGGGTGGTGCCGCGGCTGTTCGCGTCGGATGTTGCCGGCACCGCTCCAGAGGAGGTGATTTCCGTCAACCCGGGGATGCGTGCGACCCTCCTGGAGGTTGCTGACCGCTACCTGGAGAAAGATAGTGACCGCGTCGGAGTTGTTCTTGCCTCCGAAAGACCAGAGTTGAACCCCAAGATGTTCTGCCACGAAGAACTCATAGAGGTCCGCCGGAGAGATCATCAGTTGCTGCTCGGACTCGTGGCCGGGTGCGAGGAACTTGCCCGTTCCGGGAACGTGCTCATCGAGGGTGGAGGCGCTATCCTTCCGCTGCTTTTGACAGTGCAGCCCGCCGATGGGCGCTTCAGCGTGGTGCATGTGCAAGAGAGTGAGGATGGTGCCTTGTATTCCTCCTCGATACGCAAGATGTTCTCTCCCGACGGCGCGCCTCGGGCTCTGGAACTGTCCGGCGACGGGCGGGAAACATCGGAGGCAGTGCGTGAAGAAGCACGATGGGTTTTCGGCCTGCCGCTAGATGCACCCGTCACGATTCCTACGTTCAGTTGATCTCGTCGACGATTGTGCTACCGAATGGCTACTGCGGCATCGTCTCTGAACGCGCAAACGGGTCCCGGCCGACTGGAGGTCCAGCGGCCGTTATGCGCCGAGCTGCGGTCGCGGCGGCTTCGGCGGGCCATCCGGTGCGACGGCAACAAGAAGACCAGGCCGGGGCGTCCAGACCCGAAGCAGGGGTGAACAGGCCGTGAGGCGGCTCGCGAGCCTCACTCCCATTCGTCGCCCTTCCCCTCTCCCAGGGTCGTAGGCTCGCCATCTACCTCGACTGACCGGAAGACCATCATGACCGACGCCTTGATCAACTTGCTGAGCGATACGTTCCCCGACCGGCCGCTGCGGGTCGGCACACGTAGCTCACCCATGGCCCTGTACCAAGCCAACGACGTCCGCGACCGGATCCACAAGCGGGTACCGGGCCTAGCCGTCGAGGTGGTGCCGATGACCACCAGCGCCGACCTGTGGCCCGGCGACCTGACCGAGCTGGGAGGGAAGGGCAACTTCACCAAGGAGATCGACCGCTCCCTGACGTCGGCTCAGGTCGATATCGCCGTGCACTGCATGAAGGACGTCCCCGGCGACGTCCCCCTTCCCCAAGGGACCGCGTTCGGCGCCTACCTCGAACGCGAGGACGTCCACGATGTCGTCGTCACCCGCGACGGCACGCCCCTTGCAGAACTCCCCCAGGGCTCCATCATCGGCACGAGTTCCGTCCGCCGCCGTGCTCAACTCCACATGTACCGGCCCGACCTGCGGACCGAACGCATCCGAGGCAACGTCAACAGCCGCCTGGCCAAGCTGGACGAGGACACCAAGTACGCCGCGCTCATCCTCGCCCGCGCCGGCCTCGGCCGGATCGACGCCCTGGATCGGCACTACGAGGTTCTGCCGCCGGAGTTCCACCCGGCGGACAGCGGGATCGTCTCCATGGTCCCCGCCGTCGGCGCAGGAGTGATCGGCATCCAGGCTCGTACCGCCGACGACGCCGTCACGCGGCTGCTCGACGAGCTCAACCACCCCGCCACGGCCGCGCACATCCTGGCCGAGCGCACGATGCTGCACATGTTGCGCGGCCACTGCAACAGCCCCATCGCCGGATACGCCTCCACCACGTCGGACGGGCAGATGTCGCTGTACGGGATGGTGTTCGACCGCGACGGCTCCCAGTTCGTCCGCGCCCACCTGTGGGGCGATCCGGGCGACCCGGCCACCCTCGGCTCCCGCGTCGCCTCGGACCTGCTCCACCAGGGCGCCCGCCATCTGATCACCGCGACTCGGAAATGAGCAGCGGGCTGGTCGCCGAACCCGTGCCGGGCGACCAGCCCTACGGCTGCGCCATCACAGCCCCTGGGTCGTGAGCGAGCCCGTCGGCTGGATCCCCGCCGACCGTTACCTCACAGGGGGTCCCAGTAGCAATGAAGAAATTTCCAACGAAGTGCTGTCTGACCTGCGGAAATGGACGCGTTTGACGGGTTGGTGATCACTGCCGCTACGTTCGTTCCGGTTTCGTCCGGTACGGCACGTGGGGTGGTGCGTTGTCAGAGAAGATGTTCTCCGAGGAGCAGTTGGAGCAGCCCGGTATTTCACGCCGACGTCGGCTGACATGGCGTTCGTCGATCCGGGCAAGGGGTGGGGCCCGGTCGACCGGCTGGGCATGCTGGTCCAGCTGTGCACGCTGCCGTGGCTCGGGCACGCCCCATCTCAGCTGCCCAGGGCCGCTATGTGATCGCCTCGTGGGGCCCCGGATCGTGGCCGCGGCCGCTGGGGCTAGGCACCGCCGCTCGGAGACGGTTCCGTCGACGTCGTGGGTGGGGACGGCGACGGAACGCTGACCGGTGATCATCGCTGGTATGTCGTCGGCGCGGGCCGGTCATGGCATCACGACGAGTCGCCTGCCTTTGAGGTCGGTTCGCTGCCAGGCGGTCGCGATGTCGCTCAGCGGGACCTTCTCCACGTCGAAGGTGAGCTCGCCGGACCGCGTCCACGTCACGACCTGCTGGTACGCCTCGTCCATGGTCTGCGGGTCGAGGCCCTTGGCCGCGCCGTAGATCTCCACGCCGGAGGTGCGCAGGCTCGACCCGGCGATGGCGACCTCGGTGCCGACCGACTCGCCGATCTGGACCACCCGGGTCGGCTTGCCGAACGCGAACGACCGCGGCACCAGGGCGCGCAGCAGGATCTCGCTGGGCCTGCCCCACAGGTAGTCCACGACGACGTCGTAGCCGTCCCCCCTGGCGTCGAGATACGCCTGCGCCAGCGCCTCGTCGGAGACCGCGGTGTTGATCACCGTGTCGGCTCCGATGGCCTGCACCTCGCGCAACTGGTTGTCGTCGCGGCCGGTGGCCACGATCCGGCCGGCGCCCAGCAGCCGGGCCACCTTGACCGCGAGCCGCCCGGCGACCCCGGTGGCGCCCTGCACCAGCACCGTCTCCCCGGCAACGAACCCCGCGGCCGTCTTCATCGACATCGCGGTGACGGCCGAGGCCATCACCGCTACCACGGCCGGGTCGATGCCGTCGGGGATCGGCATGTAGGAGCCCTGGGGCACCACGGCCTTCTCGGCGAGCGCGCCGTAGGGCAGGCGGATGTTGCCGAACCCGACGAGCGTGCCGTCCGGGAGGGCGCCGATGCCGTCGAAGACAGGGATCACCGGAAGCTGACCGATGTACTTCTCGCTGGCGTAGTGCGTACCGGCCGCGATCGCCTTGTCGACGTTCTCGACGGCGACCGCCTTGACATCGATGATCACCTCGCCGTCGCCGGCCACCGGATCGGGGAAGTCCTCATAGCGCGGGATGCCGCCGGCCTCGTGGAGCACCGCTGCCTTCATCCCAGCTCCTGACCGAACAAGCGGGCGATCCGCGTCTGCCACGCCACCAGGACGCGAGGCGGACGGGCCGGCGAGTGGTTGAACCCGTGGTGGTGCGAACGGTGGTGCGTGAGCGAGCGCCGCCACCCATGGCCGTGGCGGGCCTGGCCCTGGTGCCCGGTCGGCCGCTCGATGTGCGCGGGAACCCCCGGAATGCGATGGGTCGCCCAGTGCAGCAGGTCGCGAAGCGAGTGCGGGTGTCTCATCGTTGCCTCCTCTGGCGCGTGAGTCTCTATCACTGATAGAGGACTCTATCACTGATAGACTCCGGAAGGGAGGTGCCGGAATTGGCTTTGGACAAGCAGCGGATCGTCACCGAGGCCGTCGCGCTACTGGACGCCGAGGGTCTCGACGGCGTGACCACGCGCAAACTGGCCGCCCGGCTTGGCGTACAGTCGCCGACCCTTTACTGGCACATCCCGAACAAGGCGGCGCTGGTCACCGCGATCGCCGAGGCGATTCTTGAGCAGCAGTTCCCCGAGCTGGCGTCGCCCGCGCCGGAGGAGCGCTGGCAGGACTGGCTGATCGGCCTGGCAGGGCGGCTGCGCCGCGCGCTGCTGGCCCACCCGGACGGAGCCCGGATCATCGCGGCCTCCCAACTGTCCCTCAAGATGGCCGCCATCTCCGAACTGGCGATGAGCACACTGGTCGGGCGGGGCATTCCCCTGCGGCAGGCTCGCCTGATCGTGTTGACGGTGTTGCGCTTCACCGTCGGCTACGTCCTGGAGGAACAGGTCGGCCGCCCCGACGCGGACGCCCTGGACGGCTTCGACATGGCCGCCTACGCCAGGGCGTACCCCACCGTGATGGCCGGCGTGACAGAGTACTTCCAGGCTGGCCGCACCGTCGACGATCTGTTCCGCGACTGCCTGGAACAGATCATCCATGGTCCTGCCGCGCACTCCGGCCCCACGTCCTGACCAGTCAGCCGCTCCGCAGGCGAGTGAGCCCTGGCACGAACACCCCGAGTCGCTCAACACAGCAAGCCGATATCGTCGCTGTTTCATAGGCCCTCGCCTGTGAAACAGCCACCCCGGCCGGGAACATGCTGGACTTCCGCTGTTTCATAGCACCCTGGGCGGGTGAAACGCACCCATGAAACGATCTCGGAGTGCACGACGACGACTTCGTCCGCGTGGAGGCCCACGACTGCCCCATGTCCTCCTGCGCCGCCCCGGCCGGCTCCCCCTGCCGCACCGGCAAGGGCAAGGTCGCCGCCCACTTCTGGGCGCTCAAGCCGATCTAGCCTGACCGGCCCGGTCGGGAAGCCGACGTCACCCGCGGATCAAGGCCGATCCTGCGTACTACGCTGAGGCCCGCAATCATGATTCGGCCAGGGCGACCGCTCTTTCCAGGGCACGCCGGGCGTCCTGCGGCGAACGCCTGCCGAGGCCACAGGCGGGGGATACGTCCACCGTACGAGAGAGGACACTCTCCACGGTGCGGAGGATCTTCCGCTGGTCGCCCGGTTCTTGAGCCTCGTGGACCAGGCCGGCGGCGAACCTGGCGTCCCGGGGTAACGCGGCCAGGGATGCCAGATCTCGGTAGAAGTCCGGTTCCAGCGGTGGCGGCTGGTCGCCCGCCGCCAGCGGAACGTGGACGTACTCCAGCGAACGCCCTTGCGGCCAGGCCCGCAGCAGCGCGGTTGACCATGGACACCACAGGGGCGACGGTGCTTAATCGCTTCAGCGCCTTGTTGTTGAGGTCGCCGACGCACAGGTGGACACCGAAGCGAGTGCCCGGTGGCGCGGCGGCGACCTGCTTGACCATGCCGTGGACCAGCAAGCGCGCGGCCGCCGTCCGCAGTGACTTGGGGGCGCGGGCCACCATGACCAGCTCGACGGGCACCTCAAGCTGGAACAGCACGTCCTGGCCGCCCCACCCGGCGATCTCCTCGATCTCCCGGGCGAGCGCGTCCCGGAAAGGTCTGCGGCGGCTGAACGATCTCGCCGATCCGAAGGCGAAGAGTGCGAGGTCCAGGTCACCGGGGATTCCGACCTGGAACGACACACCGTCCAGACGGTGTTCCTGGCGGATCTCCTTGAACACCTCGTAGCTTTCCCCGGCGGCGGCCGCGTGGCCGAGGTTCAGGGAGTTGGGGGCGAGCCGGTGGCCGCGCCGCACCTTGAAGACCGGGCGGTTGTCGTAGCCGGACCAGTCTCCGTCCGTCCGCAGCTCGACGTCCGGATGCTCGCGGAGGCCGTCGATGATGTGCGTGATCCAGCGGTGTCGGGCGCCGACCTCCCCGTCCGCCAGGGTCCTGAGATACGGCCCCGCCACGCCTGCCACGATCGTCATGGCCTGGCGCGTATCGGCCGCCGGATGGCTTCCGACGAGATGAATGTGGCGGCTTGGCATGCTGCTCCTCCTCGTCAGCCCGCCACCACGAGGCGCGGGCCTCGTAACCGTGTTCCGTGTTGGAGTGCGCTCCCCGAGTGTGATGGGTGTCTTCCATCCGGTCGAGCGGCGGTTCCGAACGGGTACTGCGGGCTGGCGGGACGAGCGTGGCTCTTCCGTCTGTCCGGCTTGGCGGAACGCCACGGGGAAGTCAGGTTGCGAAGACGCCCGATGGGCCTGACGTCGCCAGTCGCATACAAGTGGGGCAGGATCACCGTCGAGTTTGATCAGCGAGATCGAGTCGTTTCGGATGTTCAGAAGAGGCCCAAATGGTCGATCATCCTGTAGGCCGCATCGATGATGGATTCGGCGGCGGTCAAAGCTTGGTCTTTTCCAACCACCCCGCCCCGTCGGCGGCGTCACCTTGGATGCGCTGAAGTTCCTTTGTGTGAGCATGCGCTCGATATCTGCTTCGCCGCGCGTCCACCGCATCATTGATCATGCTTCTCTCGATCTGCCCTGGGCGGGGTGAGGTCAATGGTGGGACTCGCCTTGATTTGACGGATCAACGCGTCGGATGCCTCCTCCCAGCGCCTGGTGGACGCCAGGACCGGGTTGATCGGCATGCCGACGCGCTCTTGGGCTCGGTCCGCTGCGGCGTAGACCTCGGCTCGATCCGCATCACCGACCACCAGTACGTCGATGTCATGTGGCGGAGGCCCTGTCTGCCCATGGTGGCGGGCCGCCCAGGAACCGAAGATGAGCAACAGTTCGGTCTTCGGGATGGAGGTGAATTCTTCAGCGATGATGACGTGTGGGCCGTAGAGGTAGTTCAGGATTTCCGTCAATGGTCTCGCGACGGGGTGACTCTGATCGATGCTCAGCACTCGTGATCGGCCGATTGTCGTAGCGGTCAAGAGCCCGGCTTCTTCCAGGCGGCGGACTTCCGGGTGCAGGGTCGACGCTCCGATGCCCAGCTCGCGGGCGAGGGCTGCCAGTGTCCAGCTATGGTCGGGGCGAAGGTATAGGGCTGCTAGGAGTCTTGCTTGGGTCTCGGTACGGAAGATGGGAAGCGCGGGCAGAACACTTCGCATGTTCCGAATATATCTTCGTGAGTATCGAATCGTCCACTGAACGCAGTGGATCCATCGCTCATTGTGGCAGAGTCCGGGGTTCCCGCAAGGGCGGTGGTGGGTGGGCTCCGTGACAACGAACCCGCAGGTCCGGGCGCGCCTACCTGGATATCCAGAAACACCGGGCGCTTGAGCGGGAACAGCTCCCGGCCCTGCGCGTCGGTCATCACTCGCGTATGGCGAGCCTGCGCACCCGAATCGCGGTCGTCGCCACCGCATCCGTCGTCGCCACCGGTCTCGGCGTGGGCCTTGGCGCCGCTCCGGCGGCGGCGGACGTCCACCGCGGTGTGAGCGGCTGCTTCTCCTGGTCGTGGGGAGACGGCAACTTCTCAGTGACGGTGTACTGGCACAACCGGTGCCACAACAAGCGCAAACTGAACATCAAGTACAGCCTCGGCTGGACCACCAAGAAGTACACGGCGGTGGTCAAGTCCGATGGGAAGGGCCACAAGAGGTTCCAGACTGCTTCGATCGTGTCCATTACCGACGGGGGTGCCCCCCGTCGGGCGCGGGGTGGTTGGGGGGGGGCGGCGCGCCCCCCCCCCCCACCCCGGCGTGTGTTCACGGCAGCAGACCTGGCCGAAAGTACGCCCGATTGCCGGACGATCGGCCAGGTCAGAACCGGCCTTTCTCTCGATGAGCCGGCATCGCCTCAGCCAGCACACTCAGGTCATGACCGACGAGAGTACGACGGAACGCCCCCCACTCCCGCAGCCGTCGCGAGGCGGCACCCTGATGGAGGACCGAAGCGGAGCGGCGCCCCTCGCCGCTGCCTCCTCCAGGAGGGGAGGGTGGCGCGTGCCTGCCGCCCTGATCGCGCTCAGCGCCATTCCCGTGATCGCCGGTGCCGTTCGACTGACCGAGCTGACCGGCGGCGCGGCGATCACTCCGGACAACGCGCGGTTCTTCGCGACGCCGCTGCCCGTGGTGCTGCACATCATTTGCGTAAGTGTGTACAGCTTTCTGGGGGCCTTCCAGTTCGCCTCCGGGTTTCGTCGCCGGAGGCTGGGCTGGCATCGCGTCGCCGGGCGGCTGCTGGTCTTCTGTGGGCTTGTCGCGGCGCTGTCGGGTCTGTGGATGACGATGTTCTATCCCCGGCCGGAGGGGGATGGGGAGCTGCTCGCCGGGATTCGGCTGGTGTTCGGTACGGCTATGTTCCTGTCGATTGTCCTCGGCCTGGCGGCGGTCCGGCGGCGGGACATCGCCCGGCATCGGGCTTGGATGATGCGCGGCTATGCGATCGGGTTGGGGGCGGGCACGCAGGCGTTGACCCAACTGCCGTGGATTCTGCTCGTCGGCAAACCTGGTGAGTTCCCCAGGGCGCTACTCATGGCCGCCGCGTGGATGATCAACCTCGCCGTGGCCGAATGGCTCATCCGTAGGCGGCCGCCCAGGCTCAGCTCTTGACGCGGTTGGTCTCGTACGCCCACATGGCGATCTCGACGCGGTTACGGGCCCCGAGCTTGGCCATCAGGCTGGTGAGGTGGGACTTGACGGTGCTGAGAGAGATGTGCAGCTCGTCGGCGATCTCGCTGTTGGTTCGGCCACGTGCCACGGTGGCCAGGATCTGTTCTTCTCGGTCCGTCAGCGCCTCGATGGGTTGCACCGGCGGTGCGGCGGGCCCGGTGCGGGCGAAGGTCCCGAGCAGGCGGGCGGTGATGCTCGGGGCGATGAGCGCGTCGCCGTTGGCGGCGGCGTGGACGGCCTGGGAGAGCAGGTCGGCGCCGGCGTTCTTGAGCAGAAAGCCTCGGGCGCCGGCTCTCAAGGCGGCGTAGACGTACTCGTCGAGGTCGAACGTGGTGATGACGACGACGGCGAGGGGGTCGTCGACGGTCGGTCCGGCGAGGGAGCGGGTGGCTTCGATGCCGTCGAGGCCGGGCATGCGAATGTCGAACAGACACACGTCGGGGCGTAGGCGCCGCGCGAGCTCGACGGCTCGCCGCCCGTCGGCGGCCTCTCCGATGACCTCGATGTCCGGCTGGGCGTCGAGGATCATCGTGAGCCCGGTGCGGACGATCTCCTGGTCGTCGGCGACGATCACTCGGATGCTCATGTGGCCGATCCGGTGCGGGGCAGTGTGGCGGTCACGGTCCAGCCTCGATCGGGGTCGGGGCCGGCTACGCAGGTGCCGCCGAGCAGGTCGGCGCGTTCGATCATGCCGATGAGCCCATACCCCTGCGACCTGGCCGGCCGTTTGAGGCTGCCGTCACCGTCGTCGCTCACGCGTAGGTGGACCGAGGTGTCGTCGGCGGTGACGCGGATCTCGACGCGGGTGGCGTGACGCGCATGTCGTCGGGCGTTGGTGACCGACTCTTGCGCGAGGCGGTAGATCGCGGCCTCGACCGACGGGGAGAGGTCATCGAGGTCGCCCGAGATCTCCAGGCTGACGGCCGGGCCGGTGCGGTCTTGGCCGGCGAGTTGCCGGAGGTCGGCGATGCGGCGGCCGGGCGCGAGGTCCGCTGGTTGGTCATGGCGCAGGATGCGGACCATGGCGCTCATCTCGGTGAGGGCATGCGCGGCCTCGGCCTCGATCACCCGCAGCGCGTCGGTGGCGGCGTCCGGTCGCGACGCCGCTGTGGCCAGGCCCGCCTGGGCGCGGATCGCCATCGCCGAGACGTGATGCGCGACGGTGTCGTGCAGGTCGCGGGCCAACTGCTCGCGTTCGCGCAGCTTGACCTGATCGAGCTCGCGGATCCGCGCCTTGGCCCGATACCGGAACGCCAGGCCCAGGACGACGACCAGGAACACCACGGCGAATGCGCCGATGGCATCGGCGAGGCCGGGGTAGTCGGAGGCCACCGAAAAGCCGGCCTTGACGAGGATGATCGCCAAGCCGATCACAGCCTCGCGTCCGGACCCCCACCGGAACAACGAGTAGGCCAGGAACAGCAGATAGACCATGGTGTAGGTCTCTGGAGAATGGCCGCCCGTCAGTAAGGGAGCCAGGGCCAGGGTGCCGAAGGCGATCGCGACCATCAGCAGCGGTCTGCTCCGGCGCCACAACAACGTGGGCACCAGCCCGGCCGTGACGATCACCGAGATGGCCCGCCACGGAAGATCCGGCCGCAGCACTCCTTCGAGCAGCGCGAGCGGCACCAGCACCCCGACGAGTGCCCAGTCCCGCCACACCCGCGGCGGCGGGTTGGGGGGACGGGGCTCGTCCCACACCGAGCGGATGAGGGGGTGCACGAACTCATGGTACGAGAGCCGGTGCGGCTCCGGATCAGCCCGAAGTACGAGAAGCACATGCCGCGAGACGCCGGTCCGGTCAGGGACGGATCTGCCGGGTGATGGACTCGTCGGTGATGCGGGTGTCGGCGGCCAGCAGGAACGCCTTGGACAAGATGACCGACAGCATGCCACCGTCCTCCTCGAAGGGAAGGAAGACCTGGTCGGCTGCGCCTCGCGGGACGATGCACAGGTAGGCGTCGTTGGGCTCCATGAGGATGTTGCCCGAGCCGAGATGGATTCTGTAGGTTCGCAGGTCGCCGCGGACACGCAGGAAACGGTCGGCGAGCTCGGCCCGGTCGGAGATGGCCAGCCTGGGCAGCAGCCGGGCCAGGGCGTCGCGGCGGACACGGGCGGTCTCGGGCAGTTCTCCGAAGCCGTAGGACTGCCAGTATTCGCCATGTCCTTCCGGATCGAGGCCGGTGGAGGTGACGGCGGCGGCGAGATCGGCGTCGCGCAGCGCCTCCGACAGGATCAGCGGTGGTACGTCGGCGAGGGACACCGCCCCGCCTTGGCCGTCGGTGAAACGGATGTCGTCGCTGACGCAGAACGACGCGGTGCCGTAGTGGTCTCGCTGCGCCGCCTCCCAGTCCAGGTGGAAACCCCAGGAGGCGGTAAGGCCTGGGAAGTCCTTGGTCGCTTCGGCTTGGTTCGAGCCGCACTCCCAGTCCCAGTGCCCGAGCGACATGCCGGTCCATCCGCGCTCGGTGAGCAGCGCCTTGGCTTGGCCGTACCGCAGCACGTGCCCGGCGAAGCGCCGCGAATAGTCGCGGGTCTCCTCCTCGGCGGGAGTAAGCAGGTAGACCTCACGGAAGGCCTGCTTGAACGGCTGACGCAGACCGGCCTCCATGATGTGGTCGCGCCAGGCGCGTACCCCTTCAGCGGTGGCGAGGATGGGGTGCCAGAGCTTGACCGGGGTGTCCGGGGTGGGCTGGATGCGCCGCTCGGTGAGGTCACGCAGTTCCCAGCCGCCGGTGGTCCTGACCGGGAGCCCGGCGGGGCCCTGGAGGATCTCCCATATCAGGGCTCTGCCGTACTGGCCGGTGATCGGGTGGTCGAGGTAGAACTCGCAGACGTCGCGCCAGCGCCAGATCCGCTCGGTGCCCAGGGCCCGCTCGATCCTGAACCGCTCGGCCGGCAGCGCCTTCTTCAGTTCCTTGGCCGTGGCCTTGAGCTCGGCCAGTAGCTCGCGGTGCTCGTCGCGGACCGCCTTGGGGATCGTCTTGCGGATCTTGCCGGAGGCGTCGACGAAGCCGAGCGTGCCGTCCACCGCCAGCCGGAGACCGTGCTGGGTGCGGGTGCCGTCCGGACCCATGCCGAACGTGGGCACGGTCCGCTCCAGCAACTGCTCAGGGGAGAGCCCGGTCTGTACGGCCACCGTCTCAAGGGTGCGTGTCACGCCCGCGAGGATGCTCTTCTTGCGTACCTTGGCCTGCACTCGGGCGAGCTGGGCGACCACCTCCAGGCCGCCGCGCCGCGACAGTACGCCGACGGCGGCGTTGGCGAGCAGCTCGCTGCGGGCGTTGGCACCGGAACCGCCGATGCCGGTTCCGGTCGCCACCGCGGTGTCGCCCAGCAGCGCCGTCACCCACGGCTCATCGATCAGTTCGCAGGTCCACACCATGCCTCTTAGTGGTACGGCGGTGCGTTCGTGCAGGTAGACGACCTCGGTCCACGCGTAATCGTCGCGTCGGTGTCGGATGACGCGCTCGCGGTGGGCCCGGATACGGCCGAGTATCTCCCTGACCAGGGTGGTGGCCGCCGGCGTCAGCAGGGCGGCGGCCCGCTTGAGCCAGGTGGCGCTCGGCCTGGCAGAGGTGGCGGTGGTCCAGTGCCGCAGCAGGGGGAGCACGTCCGCGGCGCCGAGTCGTTCGGCGTACTCCTCACGCAGCAGCACGGCGAATTCGTCGTACGTGGTGAGCAGGCTCTTCGCCGCAGTGACGGAGTCGTCGGCCGAATGCTCGATCAGCACATTGTCGAGGAAGCGCTTGGCGGACCATTTCGCCATCCATTCGTGCTTGCTCAGATAGGCATGTGCCTGGCGGAGGTGCTCCAGAAATGGCTCACGCTCGGCGGGGGACAGCCGCTTTAGGGCGGCGACCGGGACCTTGAACAGTTCCTCGCGCTGCTGCCCGTTGCCTGGAGGAGTGACGGCCGTCCGCCACAGCAGGTCGATCTCCGCCGGAGTCCAGTTGAGTCTGCGGCGGGCGACCCCCGGCGGGACGGTCATCAGGATCCAGCAGTATCCGGGTCCGTTCTGGCTCTGCCAGAGGATGTGCATGCGTAGTTGTGCCCACATTCCCATGGCCCGCCATTCGGCGTCGCCCCATTCCTGGGCCAGTTTCCCCATGGGAGTTTCGGCCAGCGTGGGCTGCGGACTTACGTAGCGGTACTCGTAAACCGCGTCCAGTTGCGCGAAGACATCGAAGGCGGCTTGATCCAGGCCGTCCAGCCAGGCGCGGTGCTCGGCGGGGAGCTCGTCGACGATGCCCATGTCAGCCTCCGACCAGGGGGATGAGCTTGATGAAGGACACCACCGGGTCGGCGGTCAGGTCGATCTCCTCACCGAGGTCGTCGATCTGCCGGTCGCCGGCCAGCAGGATGAAACCGTTGCGGGCGAACGACTTCTCGGCGATGTCGGCCTGCCTCTCCCAATCGATGCGGCGGGCGGTGCGCATCCGGTAGCCGTTCAGTTCGATCTCGGCGTCGTCGGGTCTGACCAGACCGCGGAAGTGGTGCGACGGGGCCGCGTTGTACTTGGCCACCTCCTCTCGCACGCGTAGCCGTATCAGCTCACGAGCGGAGATCCGCTCGGGCAGATCGGGCAGCGTGAACTCCTCGAGCGCTTTACCCGTTGCGGTCTCGTCGCGAAAAATGACTGAAGCCATTAGATGTCCCGTTGCTGTGGAATGTCGGTGATGGTGACAGCTATAGCAGCGAGGTGCGACAGAAACGCATTGCTTTGGAGGGCGAGGGTGCTTGTCACGCGGCGTTCGGTGATGTCAGAGAAGCTGTTCCTCGTGCTCCTTTGGTGTGAAGGATTGAGTATGCGGGGCACAGCTCATCCTGCACATGCTGGATGACATTGAGCCGGATCTCGGATGTTATGAGCGAGCAGGAGAGCTGGCGAGAGGTTAGAGATCGCCAGTAGCTCGATCCTCCGCTGGGTCAGAGCCTGCGCCCTTTTGACCGGATGCGCCGACGGCGGAACGAAGCGGAGTATCCGCGTCTTGGCTCGCCAAGCTTCAGTGCTGACGATGTACGGGCCGACCTGGCCAAGGGTGCCGGGTATCTCAGCGCGATGAGCTCGATGAAGACTCGTGTGCGTTGCGGGCTTCGAGTAGCGCGGGGAGATGGTCCTTGCTCCAGGCGCGTGCGGCCGCGATCAGCGTCAGCAGGCTGCGCCCCAAGGGAGTCAGTTCGTACTCGACCCGGGGCGGGTTCTCGTCGTACGCAGTGCGTGTGACCAAACCGTCGCGCTGCATCGCCCGCAGGGTCTGGGTCAGCACTTTCGGTGTGATGCCGCGCAGTGGCTCCCGGAGCTCGTTGAACCGCCGTCGGCCGCCTTCGAGACAGAGCACGACCATGGCGGTCCACTTGTCGCCGATCTGGATCGGCATGGCGCTGGAGGGGCACACCGGATCGAACATCTGCGGGTCCAAGGGCTCGGTCATGCGCAAGAGGCTATCCCAGTACCTTTGCGGTAATCGGTATCTCGTGGATACCGTCCTTTCTGGTGATGACGTACGGGGCCAGATTGGAGCCACATGAGGAGCATTGTCATATTTGGGGCGGGCGGCCGGGCAGGGCGAGCGGTTACGGCTGAGGCGCGGGAGCGCGGACACGAGGTCACGGCCGTGGTTCGGGATCCACGCAAATACCGGGACATCGAGGAGGATGGCGTCCGCCTGGTGCGGGGCGATGTCACCGACGTACAGGCGATCGCGTCGATCGTGTCCGGTCATGATGCCGTGGTTCACGCGGTGAGCCCGTTCTCCGGCCCGGAGCAGGGGTTCGCCGATCTCGACCCTGAGTTCTACGTCAAGGCGGCCGATGCTCTGCTTCATGGTCTGGCGGAAGTGCGCGTGCCCAGGCTCGTTCTGGTCGGCCTGTTCGCGAATCTCAAGGACGCTCGCGGGCTTCTGGTGATGGACGATCCGGCGGCCTTCCCGGCCGAGATCCGGCCGTTCGCCGTTGCGCACACGGCTGGGCTGGACAGGCTGCGGGCGGCGGAGGACGCGGCGATCGACTGGCTCATGCTGACCCCGCCTGCGCTGCTGGAACAGGGAGGTCCCAGGACCGGCCGCTACCGGATCGGAGGGGAGACCGTGCCGCAGTCGACATCGGCGCATCTGTCCTATGCGGACCTTGCGGTGGCGGTGATCGACGAAATCGACACGCCACGGCACCACCGCACCCGCGTCTCCATCTTCAACTGAGCCTGCTACCGCTCGCCGAGCCAGTGCGAGCGACGATCGCATCGAAGATTCTCGGCGTTGATGAGAAGACCGTTCGCGCGTGGGTCAAGGAGGGGCCGCATCCGCGCAGGCGCCTGCTCGGCCCGATCAGTTGTCGGACGGGGGTTCGGCGGAGGGGGTGAGGTTGAGAAGGCGCTCGAGGAGTTGGTGCATGTGAGCGCGGAATCGCCGCAGTGCGTCGGGGTCGCTGGGGCGGCGGCGCTGTCCTGTCGTGTCGAGGACCCCGCTCACTGAGAACCCCTGGATGCACCAGACCATCGTGTATGTGGTGAACAGCGCGTCGGCGTGTGCGGGCTCCGCCAGGGCGGCGATGGTGTCGATGGAGTACTGGGCCAGCGGCTGAGCGCTGAGTGACTCCAGCTCTTCGATGTCGCTGGCATCGGAGAGCCATCGGTGCATCCATAGCGCGGGAACCTCGGGATGCTCGACGCACAGGTCGATGTAACCGTCGATGAACCGGTGGAGTGCGGCCGGCCTCTCCTCGGGTGAGGCGGCTTTCAGGTCGCCGGCTCTGTTGTCGATGACGGATGTGAGAGCCTCTTGGGCGCGTTCCATGACCGCCAGGTAGAGGTGGCGTTTGGTGGGGAAATGCGGGGTGATGGTGGCCGTGTTCAGCCCGGCGGCCTCACCGATTTGACCGATGGAGACTCCGTCGTGGCCGAGCGCGGCGAACAGCCTGGTCGCCACCTGCAGGATCAACTCCCGCTCGTTGTCTTCTGGAGAGGCCATGGACGCGACCATAGGACCGCGATGTCGCCCGGCCTACTCCTCGATCGGCAAGCGCGGGTAAAAGTAGCTTCTGTCCGAGCTGCGAAGCGGGCGCCCGCCATGCGGGCATTTAAGGGGACAATCGGGGATATTTCGGGAAACTTCGTGCTGATTTTGAAAGAAGTGTGAAGAGGAGTCGGGGCTTCGGCGGAATAGAGGTGTACCCCACAGAAGGGACACCATGCGAATGGCCGCTCCCCCGGACGTGCCAGTGACAGACGATGACGCCGCGCTCATCGAGCGGTCATGGCACCACCCGGAAGCGTTCGGCGTGCTCTACGACCGCTACTTCGACGAGATACATCGGTACGTCTCCGGACGGCTCGGCATGCAGATCGCGGATGATCTGGCCGCCGAGACGTTCCTGGTGGCGTTCAGGAAACGGCAGACGTTCGACTCCGCCCGCGGGGCCGTACGGCCTTGGCTGTACGGGATCGCCACCAACCTGCTCGCTCAGCATCGAAGGAGCGAAACGCGCAGGCTGGAGGCTTTTCAGCGGGCACCTGCCGGCGAAGTGGCGGATGACGGGCACGAGGACAGGGTGACGGCGAGAGTGGCCGCCGCGAACGCACAGGGGCGGCTCGCGACAGCGCTTGGACGTCTCTCCACCGGCGATCGCGACGTGCTCCTCCTCGTCGCGCTCGCCGACCTCACCTATGAGGAGGTCGCGCAGACGCTCGACATTCCGTTCGGGACTGTCGGCTCCCGGCTCAACCGGGTGCGTAAGAAGCTTCGCAGAGCCCTGGGCGGCGTCAATCCGATGATCGGAGGGTTCGATGGATGAGCTGAACGATCGCCCGGAGGAGCTGGCCGCCGTACGCGATCTCCTCTCGATGCCCGGTCCTTCATCCGAGGTCGTCGACTCCGGCCGGGCCAGGCTGCTGGCGGCGCTGGCCGCGCCACCTCAAGCCCCTCAACGCGCACCGGAAGCCCCTCAACGCGTACCGGTTCGAGCCGCTTCGCGAAGGGGGCGGTCGCCGTGGTGGGCGCCGGTCCGCAACGGGTTGATCGGGGCGGCGTCGGCGGCCGCGCTGGCGCTCGCCGTGGCCGTGCCCTCGAACTCGCTGATCGACCTCTCGCCTGATCCCGCCGTGTCCGCCTCCGCCCCGCCGACCGCCAGGCAGATCCTGCTCGCCGCGGCGGTCGCGATGGCCACGGCGCCGTCCGACGGCGCCTACTGGCGCACCCGCGTCGTGACCGGGCAGCTGATCCTCTCTCCCGACCGCCAGTACGTCATCAAGCGCCAGTCCGCTCGTGAGACGTGGCTCACCAGGAAGGACGGTCAGCGAGATCGTTGGACCGGCCGGTACCTCGGCGCGCGACCGGCGACACCCCAGGACGAGGCCGCGTGGCGAACCGCCGGGTCGCCGGGTCACTGGCAGTACCCGGCGGACGTGACCGGTTTGGGGCGCGTCTCCCCGGAGGCGCTGGTGGAGTCGGCGCCCGGTCCGCCGCAGGGTGGACCGCATCGCGTCGGATGGCGGAACGCGGACGGCATCCTGACCAAGCAGCTGGTCAGCTGGCAGGCCCTGAGTACGATCCCGAGCGACCCCACGGCGCTACGCGCCTTCCTCGTGACCCACATCGCCCGGGAGAACGGCGCATATGTCGGGCGCAAGATGGAGGCCGAGCTGCGCGAGAGCTGCCTGGAGATCATCACCGGGCTGCCGGTCTCGCCCGAGGTGCGCTCCTCGGCGTACCAGATCCTGGCCTCGATGCCCGGCATGAAGCCGGAGGGCGCGGTCACCGACCCGCTCGGCCGGGCCGGCCAGGCCCTGAGCTACCAGGTGATGAGGGACGACCGGCTCAGCGACGAGCGGCTCGTCATCGACGCGGAGAGCGGGCTGCCGCTGGCCACGGAGACGAGGACCGTCAGCCGGGTGGCTGACGGGCGGGACGTCGAAATTGGCTCTTTCATCGCATATCAGCGAATCGGATGGACGGACGAAGGGCCTGCACAGTGACAACATTCACCTTGGACGACGTGCGCACGCTGACCTACAAGGCGCGGGACGCCTGGTGGACGGTGTTCCTGGTCGATCCGCTCGCCGGTCGGCTGGTGGTCGGTCTGGCGAACCGTACCTCCATCACGCCGAACCAGATCACCTGGGGCGCCTTCTTACTCGGGTTCGGCTCGGCGGGCTGCTTCCTGATGGCCGACGGTTGGGCGTGGCTGGTCGCCGGCGCCGTCCTTTATCACCTGAGCTTCGTGCTGGACTGCGTGGACGGCAAGATCGCCCGGCTCAAGGGCACCGGCACCGTGCTGGGCGGCTGGCTCGACTACGTCTTCGACCGCATTCGGGTGCTCACCTGCGCCCTCGCGCTCATGTGGGGGCGCTTCGAGAGCACCGGTGAGGAGTTCTACCTCGTCCTCGCCATTCTCGTCGTCTTCCTCGACATGCTCCGCTACGTTGACGCGCTCCAGGTCGCGAAGGTACGCCGCCAGATGCGCCGCAAACTGGACGAGGCGATCGAGGAGGTCACCGGCGTCCCGGCCGTCTCGTTGGAAAGGCCGGCCCTGGAAGACGCGGGTCTCGAATCAGGCGAGATCCGCTCCGCCGACTCGGTGGACTTGCAGCAGAACTTCCGTGCGCACTTCGCCTGGTACATCCGCATTCGCGACTGGCTGCGCGACCACCGCGTCCGAGCTCATCTGATCAGCGGCATCGAGTTCCAGATGGCGGTGTTCATCGTCGGCCCGCTCACCGGGTGGATCGTGCCGGTGACCGTCGGTACGGCGGCCCTCCTGCTGGTCTTCGAGGCCGCGATCATGTTCAAGCTCTATCTGTCCTCCCGGGACCTCACCCGGGCGCTGGCGAAGATTCGCTCGACCCCCAAGCGGCCTCCGGTGGCTCAGCCACAGGGTTAGCGGCTGCGCGGGGCCTCAAGCGAAATCCTCGTCGGCGGGGAGGGCGAACAGACGGATGTACAGGGGGCGGGCGCCTGGGGGCGCGTCCTCGGCGCGGTGGCTGTATCTCAGCAGCAGGGCGATGTACTCCTCATAGAACTGGGCGAACTCCTCCTTGGTCATGCGGCCCATGCCGCGTGATCCCTTGGCCCAGTCGGGGTCGCGGCTGTAGGCGGCGGGGAAGCGTTCGAACAGTTCGCGGTCCTCGTCCATGCCGATGCGGTGGAATTCGGCGAGTACGGGGCGGTCCTCGGGGGCGAGCTGGTCCGGGGTGGGGAGGCGCATGTCTCTGGGGACGTCGGCGCGGCGCCACCAGCGTTCCCGGCCGGTCGAGCGTTCGGGGATCTCCTCGATGAAGCCGTACTTCTCGAGCTGGCGCAGGTGGTAGCTGGTCGTGCCGGTCTTGGCGCCCAGCAGCTCGCCGAGGGTTGTCGAGGTGGCGGGGCCGTGCACGTTGAGGTGGCGCAGCATGAGCCGTCGCATGGGGTGGGCGAGGGCCTTGAGCCTCTCCGGGTCGTCGAGCAGGAACGCCTCGTCATCCTTCATGAGGAGCAGCCTAGTCCTCCTGCAGAACGATATCTGCAGACAAGTCTTTGCCGAGACATCTCTGCAGAGTAGGTTCGGCATATGAGACAGATTCTTGCCCGAGCGGCAGTGGCTCTTGCCCTGTGCCTGCTCGTGACACCGGTCGCCGCAGCCGCGGCCGCCGCAGCCCCTGAACCACTCGTCGTGCCGGCTGATCTGAGGGCGACCGAGGTGAGCTTTCGGGGTAGTGGGGGGCTGGCCATGCATGGCACGGTCCTCGCTCAGCCCGGGGCGAAGCCCGGACGGCCGGGGATCGTTCTGGTGCACGGCGCGGGCACCGGAACGCCTCGCACGCAGTTACTCGGTGAGGCGGTGGAGTTCGCCCGCAGGGGGCTGTCCGTGCTGATCTACGACAAACGATCCGAGGGGTACTCGCTCTTCAACCGGTCCTACTCGCAACTGGCCGATGACGCCCTCGGTGCCGTGGGCACGCTGCGGACGCAGCCCGGGATAGATCCGGCGAAGGTCGGCCTCTGGGGGCTCAGCGAGGGCGGCTGGGTGGTGCCGATCGCGGCGGCCCGCTCGAAGGAGGTCGCGTTCATCGTGCTCGTGGGGGCCAACGGGCTGGCGCCGTTGCGGCAGCAGACCTGGGCCGTGGCCGCCGGACTGCGTAAGGCGGGGGTGTCGGGGTCGCTCGTCGAACGGGCCGAGCCCAAGCTGTACACGGCGATCGCCGACGGCGGGATGTTCCCCGAGCCCTACTACGATCCCGCGCCGACCATCGCCGCGGTACGCCAGCCCGTTCTCGGCATCTGGGGCGGGAACGACCTGCTGACCCCGCCCAAGGAGAGCCCTCCGGTGTTCGCCAAGGCGCTCGAAGCGGGCGGGAATCGGCACTACACCTTCCAGTTCTTCCCGGGCGCCGACCACGCCGCCCACCAGACCCCTGACGGTGGCGTCACCCGGCTGAAGACGCTCGCCCCCGGCTACGCCGATCTGGTCGGGTCCTGGGTGAAGGACGTGACGGACGGCAAGCTGCCTACGGCTCAGACGAACGGACCGGCCCCCGTGCAGGCGTCGCTCACCGTGCCGATGGATCCTCCGGCCTGGTGGGAGGCGGCGGGGATGCAGGTGGTGGCGTTGCTGGTGCTCCTGGTCGCGTTCGGGGCGTATCCGGTGGTCGCGCTGGTACGGCGACTTCGCCGCGCTTCCCTGGCGCCGGTGTCCAGGGCCGCCCGGCTGGTGAGCGCGGGTGGGTTCGGGGTGGTGCTCGGGGCGTTCGGATACCTGTTCTACGTGGTCATGACCGGTGGCAAGCTGTCCGCTCCCGGGCCCATGGTGGCGGGTCACCCGGTGATCTGGGTGGCGTTGCAGCTCCTCGCGGTGGCCTGCGTGGTCGCCACCATCCGCACGGCGCTGGCCTGGCGCCGGCTCCGCGCGTCCGTGCCGGGAGGGGAGCGGGTACGGATCGGTCTCCTGCTCGCCGGTGGGGCGGTGTTCGTCCCATGGGCCCTTTACTGGGGGCTGCTGCTTCCTTGAGGAGCGAACGTCCACTCGATGGCCTGTTCGGCACCGCGTACCCAGGTCGCGTGGCGCGGCGGATGACCCGGGCGGATCACCTCGAACAGGTAGGTGTCCGGGCGGTCGGGCAGTTCGACCCGGTGGACGCTCTCGGCGCCGTCGAGGCGCGCGGCCAGCTCGGCGAAGGCGTCCGCGCACGGGTGACGGACGCCGAGCCTCTCGCCGTCGTAGGCCAGCAGCGCGAACTTCGAGAACATCAACTGCAGCAGCTCGAGATGGTCGACGGGCTCCGGGGTGTCCGGGCCGAGCTGCCAGCAGACCGTACGCCGGAGGCCGCAGGACAGCGCCAGGAGGTTGCGCACCACGAGGTCGCGCGCGTTGATCCGGTGCCGCTCGTCCTCCAGCTCCGGCGGGCAGCCCGTCATGAACATCTGCAGGGTCGGCGGCAGCTCGCTCATCCGCGCGTACAGCCGCAGTATGGCCTCCCGGGCGGGTGCGGCGGACAGCCTGCCCTTCCTGAAGTCCTCGATCGTGAGCGTGTGCCACGGGGTCATGGCGCCGGAGCTCATGACGTCGGCCAGCTGTTCCAGCGCCTCCGGGTAGTCGAGGAGGAGCGGGCCGTTGTACTCGCCCGCCAGGATGGGCTTCTCGTGCCCGTGCGAGCGCATCACGGCGCGGATGTCGTCGATGGTGGCCGGAATCCGGTACGGGTCGCCGTACAGGTGGATGTCG
This sequence comes from Nonomuraea sp. NEAU-A123, assembly GCF_018603905.1. GTDB lineage: Bacteria > Actinomycetota > Actinomycetes > Streptosporangiales > Streptosporangiaceae > Nonomuraea. The sequence goes on along the minus strand of NZ_JAHFZZ010000015.1, from coordinate 165,949 downwards.
AACACGTCATAGGCGCCCTCGGCCATGAGCCGCAGGAAGAAGCCCCGCTCGCCGTCGGGGTTCTCGGGGGCGGGGAAGACGCCGGGCGGGCAGCCGCCGAGCACGACGCCGGCCCGCGGGTCGGCGGCCTTGATCGCCCGATGGAAGAGGGTCAGCAGGTCGAGGTACTCGGTGGCGGTGCCGCCCCAGAACAGGGGGATGCACGGTTCGTTCTCGCACTGCCAGTAGCGCACGCGGCCCGCGCAGTGCGTGACCAGGGCCCGCAGCATCGCCTCGTACGCCGCCGGGTCGGCAGGCGGTGATCCGGGGAGCAGGTCGGTCGGCCTGGTCGAGCCCCACATCGAGGCCGCGCTGAGGGTGAACCACAGCTCGGTGCCGTCGTCGACCTGGTCCAGGACCGCGTCCACCGACGTCCAGTCGTATTGGCCCGGCTCGGGTTCGAGCTGAGACCAGTAGAAGAACATCCGCAGCAGCCCGGCGCCCAGGTCGCGGGCCTGGGGGGCGAACGTGTCGGGCTTGGCGACCAGACCGTACTGGATGCCGCGGACCACGCCCAACCGGATGCCGTCTTTCGAGGTCATGAGCTGTCCCTTCGGAGGAGTTTGTCCGCCCACGATGGCGCCGCACGCTGGCAGTCCGCTGCTATCGCGCTGTCAGGCCGCTGTTGGACCGGCCAAGGCCGATCCCCGCACCCGCGCGGGGTCAGCCGGAAGCGACGTTCAACGCCGTACGCAGGAACTCCAACTGGTGTCGCAGCAGCCCCTCCACAGCCGCCTCGGCGGTCGGCATGTGCGTGCTCCCCGACAGCGGCAGCACCTGGTGCGGCCGGCCCGCCGCCAGCAGCGCGGCTGACATCCGCAGGGTGTGGGCGGCCACCACGTTGTCGTCCGCCAGGCCGTGCACCAGCAGCAACGGGCGGCGCAGCCGGGCCGCGTCGCCGATGGGTGAGGAGCGCTCGTAGTTCTCCGGCTGCTCGTCCGGGTGGCCAAGGAACCGCTCCCGCCAGTGGGTGTCGTACAGCCGCTGGTCGCTCGGCGCCGCCCCGGAGATCGCGGCATGGAACACCTCCGGCATGCGCAGCACCGCGGCCGCCGCGAGCGTGCCGCCGTAGCTCCAGCCGCGGATGCCCACCCGGCCCAGGTCGAGGTCGGGGCAGTGGCCGGCGGCTGCCCGCAGCGCCACGACCTGGTCTTCCAGCGGCGCGGTGAGCGTGTCTCCAAGGACCGTCTTCTCCCAGGCGGGGCCGCGTCCCGGGGTGCCGCGGCCGTCCGCCGTCACCACCGCGAACCCGTGCTCGGCGAACCACTGCGCCTCGGCCAGCCACCAGTGCCGAGCCCGGGTCACGAGCTGCATCGCCGGTCCCGCGTACGGGGCCATCAGTACCGGCAGCGGACCGGAGCCCGGCCGGTGCCAGGACGGCAGCAGCAACGCGGTACGGATCTCCCGCTCGCCCGCGCGCAGCCACGTGACACGCGGGACGAGCAGCGGCTCCGCCTGGAGCGAGGCGATCTCCGTGTCGGGCCGTCCGTCGCGGACCACGCGGAACGAGTGCCCGGCCTCGGTGTGCGAGGCGATCAGCAGCGTGCCGCCCGCCCGCAGGCCGGTGTGCAGTCCGGGCCCGTCGCTCAGCCGTACGGGACCGCGTTCGGGGTCGTATGTCCACAGGTGCTGCTCGGTGGGCTCGTCACTCGCGGTGAAGAGCAGGGATTCGCCGGAGACGTCCGTGATCGAGCGGATCTGCAGCCCTTCGGGGGTGACCGGACGGCCGTCCACGAGCAGCCGCCGGGTGCCGTTCAGGTCGCCGGTGTGCACCAGCGCGCCGGACGCGGTTCGCGCGGGCGTGCCCGCGACGAGCTGTACCCAGGCGGGATCGCGCTGCTCGTGCAGGAGCTCCGTCCCACCGGTGTCCGGATCGGCGGCCAGCACGCGCAGCGTGCGCTGGTCCCGGCTCTGCACGCTGATCAGCGGACCGTGCGCGTCCCAGCTGACGGCGGTCACGTACTCGTACGCGGCCCGGTCCCACCGCAGCTCCACGGAGCCGCCGTCGAGGTCGAAGACATGCAGCGTGACCTCGGCGTTGGCCGTCCCGGCCGCCGGGTAGGCGATCTCGCGCGGCGGCCGGGACGGGTTGGCGGGATCGGCGATCCACCAGCGCTCCACGAGCCGGTTGTCGACCCTGGCGGCCAGCAGCCGGGTGCCGTCGGGCGACCACCAGTGGCCGCGCGTCCGGTTCATGGACTCCGCCGCCACATGCTCGGCCAGCCCCCAGACGATCTCCGGGTCATCGGGTACGGCAAGCCGCCGGTCATGCCCGTCGGCCAGCTCGACGACCTGCAGCGCGCCGCCGCTCACGTAGGCGACCCGGCTCCCGGTGGGGTCGGGCCGGGGATCGACCACCGGCCCGGCGGTGGGGACGGGCCGTGCTTCACCGCCGTCGATGCGCACCGCCCACAGCCGCCCGTCGACGGCGAAGGCGACGGTATGTACCGCGGCATCGGCCGCATAGGCCACCACACCGGTCGCCCGCTCCCGAGCCCGCTCCCGCCGAACCCGCTCCGCCTCCGGCACGGACCCGGTCGACTCCGGCGCTACGACCAGCCGCTCGCCCATCTCATCGGCGACCCACAAACAGCTCTCCCGCTCCGCACCCCCACGAGTCCGGAGAAAGACCACCCGACGCCCATCGGGCGACAGGGTGAAGGCGCGGGGCACCCCGAGCGAGAACCGCTGGGTACGGGCGAATTGACCTGGAAATCCTTTGGTGTCCATAAAGGGAACTCTGCAGCGGATTACCAGAAACGATGGGGAAGAGTGAAGCACGCGGGGAGACTCACCGGCGGCTGGGATCGACTGATCCAATAGATATCTTAACAGGCGGGAACCGGCCAAGCAGGCGCACGTAACGGCGCCCGACCCCGCCCACCGGAGGACCGTTCCCCTGGACAGTCCCTGGCCATGGACGGCGGGTGGGGGTGCCCCATGCCGGCCGTAATTTCAGACTTTGACGGACAGCTCCCACAGACGCGCGGCTGACGCCGGGTCGAGCGCGTAGGCGGCGACGCCGTGGCGGCTCATGGGCTTGTCGCTCGGGAGGGCCTCGTTGCAGTCTTCGAAGTAGCGGCCGGTGACGCCGTCGAGCAGCGGCGACGCGGCGGCGAGCACCGACGTGGCCGCCCCCTGCTCGGTCGTCTTCCACGTGAAGTCCTCGCCGGAGGAGGCGGCGGCGGCGCGCAGCCGGTCGAGTTCCTCCTGGCTGACGTGACGCTGCAGGTTGGTGCGGATGCCGCCCGGCATCAGCGCGTTGACCGTGATCCCGTCGTCCGCCCAGCGCCGCGCCGCCTCCACCGCGAACAGCACGTTCGCCGTCTTGGACTGCCCGTACGCCGACCACGGCTCATAGGCGCGGTCCCGGAAGTTGATGTCCTCGAAGACGACCGGCGAACGGAGGTGCGCGGTGGAGCTGACCGAGACCACGCGGGCGCCGCCGGCCGCCGCGAGGGCGGCGTGCAGGCCGGTGGCCAGGGCGAAGTGGCCGAGATGGTTCGTGGCGAACTGGAGCTCCCAGCCGTCGGGCGTGTGCGCCTCGGGGCAGGCCATCACGCCGGCGTTGTTGACCAGGATGTGCAGGGGGCCTTCCCAGGCGGCCACGAACGACGTGACCGTACTCCGGTCGGCCAGGTCCAGCGGGGCGACGTGGATCTGCTTGTTGCCGGTGGTCGCGATGATGTCCTCGGCGGTCGCCGTGCCCGCGTCGAGGTTGCGGACGGCGAGGGTCACCTCCGCGCCCGCCCCGGCGAGCGCGCGGGCGGTCTCGACGCCGATGCCGGACGCCCCGCCGGTGACGATGGCCCGCCGGCCGGTGAGATCGACGCCGGCCAGCACCTCGGCCGCGGTGGATCGGGCGGTGAACGGGGTGGTGATGCGGGTGTTCTCAGTCATGATGTCCCAGTTCTTGTCAGGGATGCGGTGGGAGAGCTCCGGACGGTACGATGTGAAGCGGAGGAGCCTCCACTAAGCTTCACTTTATTCGGAGCTTCCTCCGTTTAGCAAGTCTCGCCCCCCGAACTCGACAGGAGACGCCGTGCAGGCCGGGTCCCGACCGCTGCGCGCCGACGCGCGCCGCAACCGCGATCGGCTGCTCGACGCCGCCGTACGCGCCTTCTCCCAAGACGGCCCCGAGGTGACGCTCGACGCGATCGCCAAGGACGCGGGCGTCGGCATCGGTACGCTTTACCGGCATTTCCCCACCCGCGAGGCGCTCGTCGAGGCCGCGTACCGCAACGAGCTCACCAGGTTGTGCGAGGCCGCGGCCAACCTCCTGCGCACCATGCCGCCCGACCAGGCCACACGCGCCTGGATGGACCGCTTCGTCGACTACATGACGACCAAGCGCGGCATGGCCGACGCGCTGCGCGCGGTCATCGCCTCCGGCGGCAATCCGTTCGCGGAGAGCCGCGACCGGCTGGTCGGCGCCATCGGGTCGCTGCTGGCGGCCGGGGCCGCCACGGGGGCCACGCGGGCGGACGTCGAGCCGGAGGACGTGCTGTCGAGCCTGGGCGGCGTGGCGCTGGTCGCCGCCGAGCACGGGCAGCGGGACAGGACGGGCCGCATGCTCAACCTGCTGATGGACGGCCTGCGCTACCGCGGCGACGCCCAGCCCTGACGCTCACTGGCCCCGTTGCGACAGGCCGGCGAGCAGCAGGTTCGCCAGGCGGCGAACCGCTGTGTCCGCTCTCTCGGGGGGAAGGGCCCGGAATGACGCGATGGCCATCAGGCCGATCCGCACGTCCTCGACCGACACATCCCGACGGACGACACCCGTGCTCCGAGCGCGCTCGACGAGCTGCTCAAGCCCTCTGGCGTGAGCGCGGCGCTGTTCGGCGAACGCGAGTCCCGCCGCGTGGGAGCCGAGCAGGGCTTCGTTCAATCCCCGGTCCAGGATCTGGCGTTCCGAGTATCGGCGAATAGTGCCGCACAACGCATGCCAGGGATCGGGGTCGTCCAGGGCGGCCCGCATCTCCGCGTCGCAGGCGGCCACCTGGTCGACGAGCACGGCGCCGATGAGATCCGACCGCGACGGGAAATGCCGATAGACCGTCGCGACGCCCAGACCGGCGCGCCGGGCGATCTCCCGCATGGGCAGTTCCAGCCCGTCCGCGGCGAACGCGGCACGTGCGACCGTCACGATGTGCTGCCGATTGTGTTCGGCGTCCATCCGAGGTTTCCGAGTCAATGTCGTCGCCGCGCCTCTCACTTCCCCGAGATCCGAAACACCCGCTCCGTTTCTCCACCTACCGTAGTGCGCGGTGTTTGTCCGCCAAGCCGGGAAGGCGATCATGTTCGCGGTGCAGTTCGACCGATTCGGTCCTCCTGATGTCCTCACTGTTGGTCTCTACCCCGAGCCGCACGCGGGTCCCGACGAGGTTCGCATCATCGTCAAAACGGCTGGGGTCTCACCGGTCGATGTCGCGCTGCGGGCCGGCCTGTCGCCGTCGGGCGAACGGATCCCCTTGCCCCACGTTCCGGGTGTCGACGCGGCCGGGGTGATTGATGAAGTCGGTACGGACGTCACTGGGTTCGCGGTCGGGGACGAGGTCTTCGGTACGGTCGACGTCTCACGGCTGGGCGGCGCGAGCGCTGAATTCGCCATGACCGAGGCGGCCGAAGCGCACGCGTCCGCCGCGCGAGGACCCAGGCAGGGGAAGATCACCCTCACTGCTTACGGCGCGTGGTGAGGGCGTCGAGCAGGCCGGGGAACGCCTCGTCCAGCTCGGCCCGGCGGAGGGCGTTCATCCGTGAGGTCCCGACGTAGTACTGGCGGATCAGGCCCGCCTCGCGCAGCACCTTGAAGTGGTGGGTGGCGGTGGACTTGGTGACCGAGATGTCGAAAGCGCCGCACTTGAGGTCCTCGTCGGCGGCGCCGAGCTGCGTGACGATGCTCCGGCGCACCGGATCGACGAGGGCCTCCAGCACCTGCTGGAGGTCGAACTGCGACACCTCTGGGTGCGGCGGCGTACGTCCCATGGGCCCCATAGTACGACACCTATCAAAGTTTGACAGTCATCGTACTTCTGCACCACAGTAGATCGCGTTCACGGCGAGCGAAGGACGGTGGCATGGCGAAGACGGTGCGGTTCCACGAGATCGGCGGGCCCGAGGTGATGCGGCTGGAGGACCTGGAGGCGGGCGAGCCGGGGTCGGGCGAGGTGCGGATCCGGGTGGACGCGATCGGGATCAACAGGGCCGAGGCGCTGTTCCGGCGCGATTGGTACATCGAGCCGGTGAAGCAGTTGCCGGGCAGGCTCGGCTCCGAGGCGGCCGGAGTGGTCGAGGCCGTCGGCCCGGACGTGACGGGGTTCGAGGAGGGGCAGACGGTCAGCACCGTGCCGGCCTTCTCGCAGAACGACTACGGCGTCTACGCCGCGCAGGCGATCGTCCCCGCGGCCGCGCTCCTGCACCGGCCCGACGGGGTGGACGCGGTGTCCGGTGCCGCGGTGTGGATGCCCTACCTCACCGCATATGGCGCGTTGGTGGAAGTGGGAGGAATGCGAGCGGGCGACGTGGTGGCGCTGACCGCCGCCTCCAGCAGCGTCGGCCTGGCCGCGATCCACACGGCGAACCGGGTGGGGGCCACGCCGATCGCCGTCACCCGCACCCGCGAGAAGAAGAAACGGCTGCTCGACGAGGGCGCGGCCGACGTGATCGTCTCCGACGAGGAGGACGTGCCGGCCAGGCTGCTGGCCCTGACCGGCGGCAAGGGAGTCGAGTACGTCTTCGACGCCGTCGCCGGGCCGGGCGTGACCGACCTGGCGCGGGCGGTGGCCCCCGGCGGCACGCTCTTCCTGTACGGGGCGCTGAGCGGGCAGCCGACCCCTTATCCGGGGTTCGACCTGGGCATGCCCGCGCTGAACGTGCGGACGTACACGGTGTTGGAGACCACGAAGGACCCACGGCGGCTACGTCGCGCCGAGGCGTTCGTCGCCTCGGGCCTTCGCGCCGGAGCCTTCCGGCCGGTGGTGGATCGCCTGTTTCCGCTGGAGGAGATCGTGCGGGCTCACCAGCACATGGAGTCCAACACCCAATTCGGCAAGATCGTGGTCACCGTGACCCACTGACAACCGCGCGGGACGGCGCCGATATCCTTCAAGCTTATTACTGACCTATCAACCGGCATTCCCCATAATCGCGAATTCAGCCAGAGAGTTTTATAGGCCAACTGCCTCCAGGGCAGAACCGCTGCTTTGCCCCGCGTATCTTGTTTCCGCCGCCCTTGGCGTGGACATATCACCGGTGATCGCAAGCGGAGGGAGGCAAATGTATGACGAAGTCTTCCCCGGATCAGAGTCCTCCTGGTGCTGACAGGGCTGGTCGTCGCCGTCGCGGCCTGCGTAGCCGACAGCGCCGTTCAAATCATGGGCCCTGATCCGGTAATCATCGTGCATGATTTCTCATACGGTATGCAAATGCGGCTGGATGCCACCTTGGCCTACGATTCACAGAGTAAATGCCTGAAACTGAACTTCCATAGCGGCCCCAGTACGATACCTGTCTGGCCCGCCGGCACTCGCCCACCGAAGTGTTTCCCGTCAGGACGGGATCACACCGTCTTCATCATCAGCCCGGATGACCCCATCTCCAGCAGCTCAGCTCGCCAGAACTAGGACCCCATGAGCGTGGCGGCGCAACTGGTGACGAGGTCCTCCGCATAGGCGGGGATCGGGCGGCCCAAGCTCTGGTGGCGGCGCACCGTGGCGTACGGCAGGTCGACCGTGGCCAGGAAAAGCTGCTCGACCTCCCGTGGCTCGCGTCTGTCCAGCCGTTCGGCCAGAGCGCGTACGGCGTTGCGGACCCGGCGGTCGCTGCGTTCCAGGCGGTCGCGGGCATCCTGCGGCCAGTTGGGTTCGTCGAAGTCCGCCGGGCCGTACAGCAGGATGTGGGCTTCGTGCGGGTGTGCCCTGCTCCAGGTGACGACGTGGCGCGCGGCGGCGGGGGCGGCCCGGGCGGCGGGCTCGGTGTTGAGTGCGGACAGGAAGCCGTCCTGGAAGCGGTCGACGGTACGCAGCCACAGGGTGGCGAGCATTGAGGAGCGGCTGGGGAAGCGGTGGTAGATCGAGCCGCTCGGCGCGCGGGCCGCGCGGGCGACCGCCGCCACGGTGACGGTGCTCGGGCCGCTCGCGGCCACCAGTTCGGCGGCCGCGTCAAGCAATCGGTCAACGTCGTGGCGAGGCGGTCGTCCCATGCCGTCGAGAGTATAGGGACAGGCTGAAGGCTTTCTGGACGCTAAATGGCCTCAGTTTTGGTCATCGCCCTGATGATCTTGGTCATGTTCGCCCGCAGGTCAGCCGCAATCCGGTGTCTCCGAAAGCATGGACGAACGTGTGTCGCCGACCTGCTCCTTCGTCTCCACGAACGGCCCATCGCCGACCAGCACCCGCCCATCGCGCACGCGTACGGCCCGCGCCTCCGAAGCGGGCCGCAGCGCGTGCCCCTCCAGGTGGACCCGGCGCCGGTGCATCTCCTCGACCCACTCTTCGGCGCAGCTCTCGTCCGCGCTCACCTCGACGGAGGGGTCCACACAGATCAGTGGGAGGTACTTCCTCTTTCTCTTCGCTTACCCCTACGACAGACGGCCCTCTCACAATCCGACAGGTGGACAGGGATAAGTCGGGCATCACATATTGGACGAGGTCGACACCCTCATGCCGGAGGTCTGTATGGACGTGCGTCTGGATCATCTCGTCTGCTGGGTCTCGGACCAGCTTCGCGCGCTCGACTTCTACGAGCAGGTCATCGGCCTGCCCGGGGTACGTGCAGAGGAGTTCAAGGATGGCAAGGCGCCATTCCCCAGCGTGCGGGTCTCCAGTGACACGATCATCGATCTGATGCCCGAGAGCGCGGCGAACCGCATCGACGAGGGCACCGGCGTCAGCGGCAGCGCCGGTCACCCGGTGAACCACTTCTGCCTGGCGCTCGGCCGCGCGGACTTCGACGCGCTCGAAGCCAGGCTCGCCCGGCACGGCGTCGAGGTCACCGGCACCGGCTCGAACTCGTTCGGCGCCAGAGGCATCGCGCCGGACGTGATCTACTTCTCCGACCTCGACGGGAACGTGATCGAGGCCCGCTACTACGAGTGAGGCCCAGTTGCCGCGGCCGGGGGAAAGTGTCGGGGCGGTTTGCTACACAAGACACCATGGGTGTGAGCGTCGACGAGTTCCTCAAGCTGCTGGACGAGTTGCCCGAGGCGCGCCTGGGCGATCACGGTGGCACCTGGGTCAGCCTCAAGGTGCGCGACAAGGGCTTCGGTTATCTGTGGGAAGAGACCGAGACCGTCGGGCTCAAGGCGACGATCGAGGAGCAGATGGCGCTGGTCGCCGAGCGGCCCGAGGTGTTCGAGATCCAGTTCACCGCCGGCCGGTTCGGGTGGGTCGTGGTGCATCTCAAGCGGATTGATGCCGACGAGCTGTTCGAGCTGGTCGCCGAGGCGTGGTGCTTGACGGCGCCCAAGGAGCTGGTCGAGCCCTTCGAGGCTGCTCACAAAATCGGGCAATAGGGCGTAAAGGTGGCAGGGGAGGCGTTAGTCTCGGGCAGCGTGACAGGTTTGGACATCGAGCTGCGCGAGTGGTGTGCGGACGACGCTCCTGCGGTGCTGCGCGCGTTCCAGGCGCCCGACATGGTCAGCCAGGCGTCTTGGCCGATCGTGTCGCTCAAGGACGCGGCGGGGTGGATCGCGGGCTGGGCCGGCGCCGGGCACGCGTTCGCCGTCACGCTCTCCGGGCAGGTCGTGGGCAACGTCGCGGTGACGGGCATCGACGGCCACGGCAACGGCTGGGTCTCCTACTGGACGGTGCCCGAGGCCAGGGGCCGGGGTGTCGCGGTGGCGGCCATGGTCGAGCTGACCCGCTGGGCCTTCCGCGAACGTGGCCTGTATCGGCTGGAGCTGGGACACCGTACGAACAACCCGGCCTCATGCCGAGTGGCGACGAAGGCAGGCTTCCGCCCGGAGGGCATCGAACGCCAGAAACTCCGCTACGACGGCCGCCGCTACGACGTCGAACGCCACGCCCGCCTCGCCACCGACTGACCCGCCACCAACCGGTTGCCCCACCACCAACCGGCCCGCGACCGACCGGCCCGGCCGCGCGACGGCCGGGGCTGTGGGGTGGGGTGTCCGCCCCCAAGTGCCTTGCGCCTGGTCATGGGTGGGCGGGCTGATCTACCCTCGGGGGGTGGACAGCGAGAGTCTGGCCGCGGCCGGCCTGCTGGCGGCGTTGAGCCGGGCGGCGGAGATCCTCGCCGAGTTACACCACCCGTTCGTCAGGAACGAGCCCTTCTCCTATTTCTTCCCGCCCGCTGGTGTCCGGACCGGGACCATGTTCACCCTCCCCGACGGCCGTGAGCTCAGCTTCACCGTCTCCATCGCGGCCGTCGACGGCGCGTTCCACGTCGATGGGGTGGTCTCCGTCGAGGGCGACGTGTTGCTGGCGCTGCCTCGCAAGACCACGTCCAGCATCCACGACGGGCTCGCGATGCTCGACGACTACGCGGGCGAGCTGGCCGCCCCGGCCGGGCGGTTCATCGACCAGCAATTGGACGAAATTGTCTAATTGTCAGACAATGATGGGCATGAAGAACGGACCTTTCGCCGTCGTCGGTGCCTCCGTGCTCTGGGGGACGGCCGGCACGGCGGGACTGCTCGTCTCGGCCGACTCCATTGCCTTGGCCGCCGCCCGGCTGGTCATCGGCGGTGCGGCGCTCGCCCTGTTCGCCTGGACGGGAGTCAGGCGCGGGCCGCTGATCACTCCCGGGTTGCTGCTGGCCGCCGTCGCCGTGGCCGCGTACCAACTGTGCTTCTTCGCCGCGGTCGCCCGTACCGGGGTGGCCATCGGTACGGTTGTCGCGATCGGCAGCGGGCCCGTCTTCACGGGGCTGCTCTCCTGGCTGCTGCACGGACAGCGGCCTAGCAGGCGGTGGGCCATGGCGACCGCCGCCGCGGTCGGCGGGTGCGCCGCGCTGATCGTCGGCGGTGGGGCGCAGGCGGGTGGGCAGATGGTGTCCGGGGTGGCGTTCGCGCTGCTCGGTGGGTTGCTGTACGCGTTCTACGCCGTCACCGCCGCTCGGGCGATCAGCGCGGGCGTGCCCTCGAACGCGGTCATGGGGGTGCTGTTCGGTGGCGCCGCCGTCATCATGCTGCCGGTCCTGCTCTGGCGGGGCACCGAGTGGCTGGCCGAGCCGCGCGGGCTGCTCGCCGCCCTGTATCTCGGTGTCGGGGCCACTGCTCTGTCCTATTTCCTGTACGGCCGGGGCCTGCGCACCACTCCAGTGGCCACGGCCGCCACGCTCGCCCTGACCGAGCCGGCCGTCGCCGCGCTGCTCGGGCTGCTGGTCCTCGGTGAGCGCCTGACTCCGGTGTCGATCGCCGGTCTCGTCCTGCTGGCGATCAGCCTGGTCGCGGTGGCCGTACCGGAAAAGGCACGTCGGGAACGACCGGCGTCCGAGAGGGCGGTGTCCGAGGGGTTGCTCGCAGAGACGCCGTTGTCTGCGAGGCCGCTGGCTGAAAGGCCGTTGGCAGAAGTGCCGCTGCCGGAGGGGCCGGGGTCGGAGGGGGCGGGGCCGGGGCGGTAGTGGGCGAAAAGGGTGTGTCCGCGACGAGGCGTTAGAGTCGCAGCCGTGACGTTGCCGCTCAGACCCGTCTCCACGGTCGGCGCGCTCGCCGACGCGCTGCGCCGCAGGGTGCTCTCCGGCGAGATCGGGCCGGGCACGGCGCTGCCCGAGCAGGAGCTTGCCGCCGCCTACGGTGTGGCCAGGCCGACGGTCCGCGAGGCGCTGGCCGTGCTGGTGCACGAAGGGCTGCTCAGGCGTGAACGTAATCGCAGTGCTTATGTCCCCGAGGTGACGATCGCGGACCTCGACGATCTCATGTACGTACGCAGACCGCTGGAGGGCCTCATGGCCACGGCGGTGGCGGGACGGCGGGTGCCGGAGGCGGAGGCGGCGCTCGCCCGCATGGGCGCGTTGCCCGCCGACGCGCCGTGGTCGGAGTCGGTGGCCGAGCACATGGCGCTGCACCAGGCGCTGATCGAGGCCGTGGGTAGCCCGCGGCTCGAACGGCTCTACGGCGCGCTCGCCGCCGAGACCCGGCTCGGCCTGGTCCGCCTGCGCGAGGTCTACGCGGACAGGGACGTGCTCGTGCACGAACACCGGGCCCTGCTCGACGCGATCGCCACCGGTCCCGCCGATACGGCACAGGCCGCGGTAGCCGCCCACCTGAGCCACTCATGGGGCGACGGCACCTCTCTTGACGGCCGCTCCTGAGCCCTCCCCGGGCGCGGCCCAACCCCCAGAAGGCCGCTCCTGGCGCTGCCCAACCCCCAGAAGGCCGCTCCTGACCCCTTCCCGGGCGCTGCCCGAGCCCCCCTTGAAGGCCGTTCCCGAGTCTCTCGCGAGGTCGCGTCCGGGCCTGTCCTGACCTCCTGCTGAGCGACTTTCGCGAGGGAGATCCGCACCCATAATCGCGAACCCTTGCGGGGGAACCCCAGAACTCGCAAGAATCGCGGCCATGCACGGCAACGCGATGCCGGACTCCTACGTGTATGTCACGGAAGAGGGCGTAACCCGTCACTATGCGGACGGGAGCGTCGAAGCCCTTGCGTGGGAGGACGTGGTCGAGGTCCGTGTGGTGACCGAGTCGGGAGAGGACGTCCTCTACATCCTGCTCGACCGCGACGGCGAGGGCTGCGTAGTGCCCAGGTCGGCCACCGACGCCACGTTTCTCGCCCGCCTCCGCTACCTACCCGACTTCGATCTTGACCGCCTGAACCTCGCCGCCGAGTCGGCGCATGACGGGGTCGTGGTCGTCTGGCGGAGCCCCGACCCGCCGTCCGCTTTGCCGGATCTGGAATATGACTAGCCACTTCATATTCCAGAAACCCGCTGAAATCCGGCCATAAACTTCACGTTTGCCGACTCGCCGGTTGGCACTTTTGGATCGTTCCGTCAACCCCTCGGCCATCCCTAGATCCGTCCGGTTGTGGACATTTGACGGTATTTCCCAGGCTGGAGTGGATCTTTACTCTTTAGTGGGGGCCGCCGCCCTTGAAGGTGCATGGGGGACTTGTCAACCCATGAGGTTCAAGGAACGTCATGTTACTGCGGTGCACAGAGTCTTCAGGGTGGTGCTATGAGGGTGGGGACCGGGGAGTCCGACGTTGTGCTCCTCGAAGCCGTATCACGCCATGCGTCGAGCATCTGGACGCGGGCGTATTTACGGCTTCTTTGGGGAGGCGACATGGCGTGCGCGCTGATCGCGTGCGTCTGCGTGCTGAGTATCCGTCTCTCGTCCGGCGCGTACGTTCCGCTGGCCGAGTTCCTTCTGGGGGTCTGCCTGATCATCGGCTGGCCCCTGGCGCTGACGATGGGAGGCGCATACCGTCAGCGCGCGCACGGCGAGGGCACTGAGGAGTTCAGGGCCGTCTTCAACGGTGGCGTCGGGTTGATGGCCGCCGTCGCGATCGGCGCCTACGCCACGCAGACCGTCGTCGCGCGCAGCTTCGTGATGGCGATGCTGCCGCTGGCGCTCCTGTCCACGTTGTACTTTCGCTACAAGATGCGAAAACGGCTGCACAGCCGGAGAGTCGTCGGCGAGTACATGCGCCAGGTCATCGCCGTCGGCCATCGCGAATCCATCCTTGACCTGATCATGCAGTTCCGCCGTCAGCCGTACCACGGGATGATGGTCGTCGGCGCCTGCCTGCCGCCGGACCGAATGGACGCCGATCTCGACGGCGTCCCCGTGCTGGGCTCGTTCGGCGACGTCGCCGAGGTGGTGGAGCGGACGCGAGCCGACGCGGTCGCCGTCACCGCCTGCCCGGAGTTCGACGGGTCGGCGCTGCGGCGGCTGGCCTGGAGCCTGGAGACCGCGCGCACCGACTTGTTCGTCGCGCCGGCGCTCATGGAGGTCGCGGGCCCGCGGATCAGCATCAGGCCGGTGGCGGGGATGCCGCTGCTGCACGTGGGGCATCCCGAGTTCGACGGCACCAAGCAGCTCGTCAAGACCGTCTTCGACCGGCTCGTAGCGGGGGCCGCGTTGCTGCTCATGTCCGTGCCGCTGCTGGCGATCGTGCTGCTGATCCGCCTGACCAGCCATGGCCCCGCGCTGTTCACCCAGACCAGGGTCGGCAAACGCGGCAGAGAATTCCGTGTCCTGAAATTTCGGACCATGGTGAAGGACGCCGAGAAGCTCAAAGACACCCTCCTCGATGCCAACGAACTCGACGGGGTGCTCTTCAAGATTAGGAACGATCCAAGAATCACCCCGGTAGGCGCTTTCCTCCGTAAATACTCGCTGGACGAGCTCCCTCAGTTGTTCAACGTGATGCGCGGTGACATGTCGCTGGTCGGTCCCCGGCCGCCGCTGCCGGAGGAGGTCGCCAAGTACGGCAGCGACGTACGCCGCCGCCTGGTCGTCAAACCGGGCATGACCGGACTCTGGCAGGTCAGCGGCCGCTCGAACCTGACCTGGGAGGAGTCCGTACGCCTCGACCTGCGCTACGTGGAGAACTGGTCCCTCATCCTCGACCTGCAGATCCTGTGGAAGACCTGGTCCGTCGTCACCCGTGGAGAAGGGGCTTACTAGCGGTGAAAGCACTCGTGCTCGCCGGAGGGTCGGGCACTCGGCTACGGCCCATCACCCACACCTCGGCCAAGCAGCTCGTCCCCGTCGCCAACAAACCGGTGCTGTTCTACGGCCTGGAGGCGATCGCCGAGGCGGGGATCAGGGAGCTCGGCCTGGTCGTCGGCGACACGCACGCCGAGATCGAGGCGGCCGTCGGCGACGGTTCCGCGTTCGGCCTGCAGGTGACCTACCTGCGCCAGGAGGCGCCGCTGGGCCTGGCCCACGGCGTGCTGATCGCCCGTGACTTCCTCGGTGACGACGACTTCGTCATGTACCTGGGCGACAACTTCATCGTGGGCGGCATCAGCGGCCTTGTGGACAGGTTCGTCAGGGAGCGGCCCACCGCCCAGATCATGCTCACCAAGGTCGGCGATCCGCGCCAGTTCGGGGTCGCCGAGCTCGACGCGGCCGGCCGGGTGGTCGGCCTGGAGGAGAAGCCCGTCCGGCCCAAGAGCGACCTCGCGCTGGTCGGCGTCTACCTCTTCAGCCAGGCCATTCACGCCGCCGTGGCCGAGCTCAAGCCGTCGTGGCGGGGCGAGCTGGAGATCACCGACGCGATCCAGTGGCTGATCGAGGCGAACCTACGCGTCGAGTCGTCGGTGATCTCCGGTTACTGGAAGGACACCGGCAACGTCACCGACATGCTCGAGGTGAACCGGCTCGTGCTGGAGTCGCTAGACCGCCGGGTGAGCGGCCTGGTGGACCAGGCCAGCGAGCTGATCGGGCGGGTCGTGGTGGAGCCGGGGGCCGTGGTCGAGCGCTCGCGCGTCGTCGGCCCGGTGATCATCGGCCCCGGCGCGCGCATCCAGGACAGCTACGTGGGCCCGTTCACCTCGATCGGAGCCGACTGCGCGATCGTCCGCAGCGAGATCGAGTACTCGATCGTGCTGCCCAGGGCCTCCATCCAGGGGGTCGGCCGGATCGAGTCGTCGCTGATCGGCCACGACGTCGAGGTCACCCCTGCCCCAGACACCCCCAAAGCCCACCGTCTAGTGCTGGGCGATCACAGCAAGGTGCAGATCAGTTCATGAGAAGGATCCTGGTGACAGGCGGGGCGGGCTTCATCGGCTCGCACTTCGTCCACGGGTTGGCCGACGCGGATGTGACCGTGCTCGACAAGCTCACGTACGCGGGCAACCGGGCCAACCTCGAAGGGGCGCCGCACACGTTCGTCCACGGCGACATCTGCGACGCCGGGCTGCTCGGCGAGGTGGTGCCCGGCCACGACCTGGTGGTCAACTTCGCCGCGGAGTCGCACGTCGACCGGTCGATCGAGGGCCCGGCGGAGTTCGTGCGCACCAACGTGCTCGGCACCCAGACGCTCATGCAGGCGTGCCTGGACGCCGGTGTCCCGAAGGTGGTGCACGTGTCGACCGACGAGGTCTACGGGTCCATCGACCGCGGCTCGTGGGACGAGTCCGCGCCGGTCCAGCCGCGCTCGCCGTACGCCGCGGCCAAAGCGGGCGGTGACCTGGTCGCCCGCGCGTACGCGATCACGTACGGCCTCGACGTGTCGATCACCCGGTGCGGCAACAACTACGGGCCCAGGCAGTACCCGGAGAAGGTCATCCCGCTGTTCATCACGAACCTGCTGCGCGGCGAGCGGGTGCCGCTCTACGGCGACGGCGGGAACGTCCGCGACTGGATCCACGTCCGCGACCACTGCGCGGGCATCCGCCTGGTGGCCGAGAAGGGCGAGCCGGGCGAGGTCTACCACATCGCGGGCACAGCCGAGCTGACCAACAAGGAGCTGACCGCCCGGCTGCTGGAGGCGTGCGGCCGGGACTGGAGCATGGTCGAGCCCGTCGCGGACCGCAAGGGCCACGACCGCCGCTACTCGCTCGACGACAGCAAGCTGCGCGGGCTGGGCTACCGCCCGGAGATCGCGTTCGAGCAGGGGCTGAAGGACACGGTCAGCTGGTACACGAACAACACGGCGTGGTGGGGGGCGAGCCGGTAGTTGAAGCAGAACACCTGGGTGACCCCCGCACTCTGGGCGTTGCTGTCGCCGTTCGCCGGCTGGGCGGTGCTCCGCGTGACCGGCTGGGAGCCCAAGTTCAGGTGGTCCCAGCTCGTGTCGTTCACCCCGTACGCCGCCGCGGGCTCGCTGGTGCCGCTGGCGTTCGCCCTGGCGGTGCGCAACCGGCCCGCCACGTTGGCCGCGCTGGTGGTGGGCGGGATGCTGGCCTCGGTCGTGCTGCCCCGCGCGGTGCCGCAGGGCGTCCCCGAGACGGACGGGCAGCCGCTCCGCGTGATGACCGCGAACGTGCTCCGGGGCTCGGTGCCCGCCGAGGCCCTGATCGGCGCGGTCGAACGGAACCGTCCCGACGTGCTCACCCTGCAGGAGTTCACCCCGTACCTGGCGGCGCGGCTGGAGGAGGCCGGTCTCGGCACCCTGCTGCCCTATCACCTGGAACAGCTCGGCACGGCCATCTACTCGCGCCTGCCGCTGCGTCCGGGAATCGGCTTCGACGCGGACCAGTGGCAGCACGTCGGCGGCGTGCTCACCCTGCCGGACGGTTCGGAGGTGGACATCGTCGGCGTGCACGCCTGCGCGCCCTCCGCCGGCTGGCTGGCGGGGTGCTGGGCGCAGAGCATCCAGGTCCTGCCACCCGCGAGGCCGGCGAAGCGGCCGCGTGTCCTGGCCGGTGATTTCAACTCCACGCTCGACCACGCGGTGCTGCGGGAGCTGATCGCCACCGGCTATCAGGACGCCGCGTCCGTCACCGGAAAGGGGCTCGCCATGACCTGGCCGTACAACGGGCGGTCCGTCCTCATCCCCAAAGTGGCCATCGACCACGTGCTTGCGTCCGAGGGGGTGGCGGTGCGCGCGTTCGAGACGCTCGCCCTCCCGCGTACCGACCATCGCGCGACGGTCACGGACCTGGTGCTGAGGCGGGGCGCATGAGGTGGATGATCACCGGTGCGGGCGGCATGCTCGGCACCGACCTGACGGAGTTGCTCCGGGTGACGCCCGGGATGTGGGTCGTCCCGTTCGCCCGGTCCGAGCTGGATCTGCGCGATGCCGACGCGGTGGCCTGGGCGGTACGCGCGGCCAGGCCCGACGTGGTGGTCAACTGCGGCGCGTGGACGGACGTCGACCAGGCCGAGACGCGCGAGCAGGAGGCGCTGGCGATCAACGGGACGGCCGTGTCCGTCCTCGCCCGGGTCGCCGCCGAGCTGGGCGCCCGGCTGATCCAGCTCTCCACCGACTACGTCTTCGACGGCTCCGGGCACGACCCGTACCGGGAGACCGCGCTGACGGGCCCCATCAACGCCTACGGGCGGACCAAGCTCGCGGGCGAGCGCGCGGCTCTGGAACACGGCCATCACGTGGTGCGTACGGCCTGGCTCTACGGCGCCCACGGCCGCAGCTTCGCCCGCACGATGGTCGGCCTCGAAAGCGCCCGGCAGACCGTTTCCGTGGTCGACGACCAGTTCGGCCAGCCCACCTGGACCGGCGACCTGGCCGAGCGGATCGTCCGGCTCGGCCGGGCGGACGCCCCGCCCGGCGTCTATCACGGGACGAGCGCGGGACGGACGACCTGGTACGACTACGCGCGAGAGATCTTCACCCTGCTCGGGGCCGATCCCGGCAGGGTCGAGCCCATGCCGAGCACAGCCCTGTGCCGGCCCGCCCCCCGCCCCGCCAACAGCCTGCTGGGGCACGGGAACTGGCGGGCCGCCGGGCTGCCGCCGATGCGCGACTGGTCCACCGCCTTACACGAGGCCTGGCCGGCTCTGCTGACCTCCTGGAGCGCTCGCGTAGTGAGCCAGGCAGTCGGCGTAGGAGGGGAGTAGACCGTGTTCGACGGCTTCCGCCAGCGTGGGCGCCGCGGCGTCCTTGTCCGCGAGGATCGGCTCGATGCCCTCCGGCCAGACGATGCCGAGTGCCGGGTCCAGCGGGTGGATGCCGTGTTCGCGCTGGGGGGCGTACGAGGTGGAGCAGAGATAGACCACGGTGGCCGATTCGCTGAGCGTGAAGAACGCGTGGCCGAGCCCTTCGGCCAGGTAGACCGCCTGCCGCGAGACGTCGTCCAGCCGTGCCGCCGCCCAGCGGCCGAAGGTGGGCGAGCCGGTTCTGAGGTCCACCGCGACGTCGAGCACGCTTCCGGAGACGCACGTGACGTACTTGGCCTGGCCGGGAGGCACGTCCGCGTAGTGCACGCCGCGCAGCACGCCTCTGGTCGAGACCGAGCAGTTGGCCTGGGCGAGCTCCAGCGGGCGGTCGAGCTCGTCGTTCCTGAACCATTCGAGGAACGCCCCACGCCGATCCGTATGGATACGTGGGCTGAACAGCCAGGCGCCGTCGAAACCGAGGGGATCCATGGAGCGGATCCTGACATAGCGGGAACGTTCCTACCAGAGTGTGTAACGCGTGAGATGGCAGTCGCGAAATGCCAGTTGATTGAGGCATGTGATCCTGAGCGGGGTCAGGGTCGACATCGTCCCCATCAGTACGTTTCCGGGAGCCAGCAACCCATCCCGCCCCACGCACGTCCTCGCAAGACCTACGAGGGGAGATCGGTTCGACTCGCACCATGCACGTGTAGGGGGCAAGACCAGATGACCACGGTATTCACCGGCAGCACGATGAACGACGAGGCACGACGCGAGAGGATCTTCCAGGGCGACGTCTTCGTCTACGCGGCCTCGCCCGCGTCCCGCGAGCTCGTGTCCTTCGCCCGCGAACTGGTCGCCGAGACGTTCGGCGGCATGAACCCCACCACCGCCCAGCACAGCCTGCCGGTCGAACGCTTCGCCGCGCTGCTGGCCGATGTCAAGCCGCGCTTCATCCACCATCCGAGGTGCAAGGAGATCATCGCCGTCCTGCTGGACGAGCTGGGGTTCGCGCCGGGCGAGACCTACTTCGACGTGCCGCGCCTGCGGACCTCGACCTCCGACGGCTACCTCGACTCGGGCATCTCCTACGCCTACCACGCGCATCGCGACTGCTGGTACGCGGCGCCGTTCAACCAGGTGAACTGGTGGATCCCCGTCTACGACGTGGTGCCGGAGAACGTGTTCGCCCTGCACCCGGAGTACTTCGACCGGGCCGTGCGCAACGGCAGCGGCCGCTACGACTACGCGTCGTGGGTCAGGACGGAGCGCCCGTCGGCGGCCCAGCACATCTACAGCGACACGCGCGAGCAGCCGAAGCCGGAAGAGGACCTCGACCTGTCCGGCGAGCTCAGAATCGTCACGGAGCCGGGCGGGGTGCTCCTCTTCTCGGGCGCCCAACTGCACTCGACCGTGCGCAACACGTCGGGCGTGACGCGCTTCAGCATCGACTTCCGCACCGTCCACATCGACGACGTCACCTCACGCAAGGGCGCGCCCAACGTGGACGCGACGTGCCTGGGCACCACCCTGCGCGACTTCATGCGGGCCAAGGACCTGGCCCGCATCCCGGAGGAGCTGTCGGCGGAGTACGAGAGGGAGGCCAAGGCTCACTTGGAGCGAGCCAACGGCGCAAAAGCTGATATTTCGCACTGATCAGGGTCGTTTCACTAATCGGGAGGGGATCATGTCTCGTCGGAATGAGCGCGGAAGAGGTCGAAGCCGGTGACCCGTTGCCGGCTCTGCGGCTCGGCCGAACTGGCGAGCGTGGTCGACCTCGGCGCCACGCCGCCCTGCGAGCTGTTCCTCACCCGGGAGCGGCTCGACGAGCCCGAACTCACCTACCCCCTGCACCTGCGGGTCTGCACGAGCTGCTGGCTCGCCCAGCTCCCGCCGCTGATCCAGCCGGAGGAGACGTTCACGGAGTACGCGTACTTCTCCTCCTTCTCCACCTCCTGGGTGGAGCACGCCCGGGAGTTCGTGGAGGCGGCCGTGGACCGGTTCGCGCCCGGCTTCGTGGTCGAGGTCGCCAGCAACGACGGGTACCTGCTGCAGCACGTGGCCGGCCGGGGAGTGCGCTGCCTGGGCATCGAGCCGTCGGCCAACGTGGGCCAGGCGGCCAGGGACAAGGGCATTCCCACCCGTACCGCGTTCCTCGACCCGGAGACCGGCGCGGCGGTCCGCGCCGAGCACGGTCCGGCCGATCTGGTCGTGGCCAACAACGTGTACGCGCACATCCCCGACGTCGTCGGCTTCACCCAGGGGCTGCGCGCGCTCGTCGCCGACGACGGGTGGGTCTCCATCGAGGTGCAGCACCTGCTCACGCTCGTGGAGCTGAACCAGTACGACACGATCTACCACGAGCACTTCCAGTACTACACGGTCGCCGCCGCGCGGCGGGCGCTGGCCACGGGCGGCCTGGCGCTGGTCGACGTGGAGCTGCTGCCGACGCACGGCGGCTCGATCCGGCTCTGGGCCCGGCCCGAGGAGGCGGGCGGTGAGCCCACCGAGCGGGTGGCCGACGTGCTGGCCAGGGAGAAGGGGGCCGGGCTCGACGAGCTGGCCGGGTACGCGGAGTTCGCCGCGCGGGTGGCCAAGGTCCGGCGTGACCTGCTCCGCTTCCTCATCGACGCGGCCGAGGCGGGCAAGACCGTGGCCGGCTACGGCGCTCCGGGGAAGGGCAACACGCTGCTCAACCACTGCGGCATCCGCGAGGACCTGCTGGCGTACACGGTGGACCGCAACCCGTACAAGCACGGCAGGTTCACCCCGGGCACCCGCATCCCCATCCTGCCGCCCGAGCGGCTCGCCGAGGACCGGCCGGACTACGTGCTGGTGCTCCCGTGGAACCTGCGAGAGGAGCTCACCGAACAGCTCTCCTACGTCCGCGAGTGGGGCGGGCAACTGGTCTTTCCCATCCCGAGTCTGGAGATCGTGCCATGAAGGTCGTGCTCTTCTGCGGCGGGTACGGCACGCGGATGCGTACCGGCGCTCCGGGCGAGGTCCCCAAGCCCATGCAGCTCGTCGGTCCCCGGCCGCTCATCTGGCATGTGATGCGCTATTACGCGCACTTCGGGCACACCGAGTTCATCCTGTGCCTGGGGTACGGCGCGCAGCACATCACGGAGTTCTTCCTCGACTACAGGGAGACCGTCTCCAACGACTTCCGGCTGCACGGCAGCCGGGTGGAGCTGCTGTCGCAGGACATCTCCGACTGGTCGATCTCCTTCGTGCAGACCGGCATCCAGTCGCCGATCGGCGAGCGGTTACGCCGGGTCCGCGATCATCTGGATGGCGATGAGGTGTTCCTGGCCAACTACGCCGACGTGCTCACCGACGCGCCGCTGCCGGAGATCATCGATCGCTTCACCGCCGCCGACGTGGGCGCGTCCATGATGGTCGTGCCGCCGCCCGGCACCTTCCACTGCGTCGACGTCGACGACGACGGGCTGGCGAGGGACATCGCGCCGGTCACCCAGCTCCCCATGTGGGTCAACGGCGGATATTTCGTGCTCCGTCAGGAAATTTTCGATCACATCCCTGAAAACGGGGATCTGGTGGGGGATGGCTGCATGGAGCTGACCAAGCGCGGCCGGCTTCTGACGTACCGGCACCGCGGATACTGGCGGCCGACCGACACCGTCAACCAGCGGATCGAGCTGGACGAGGCGTACTCGCGCGGCGACAGGCCCTGGGCGCTGTGGGAGGCATGATCCGGCTGACGGCTCCGCGGATGGACCGGATCGTCGCGCTGGGCGCGCACTGCGACGACATCGCCATCGGGGCGGGCGGCACGCTGCTCACCCTCTGCGCGGGCCGTCCCGGACTACAGATCGACGCGCTGGTCCTGTCCGGCGGGGGGACCGAGCGGGAGGACGAGGAGCACGCGGCGCTCACCGCCTTCTGCCCCGGCGCCGACCTGCGGCTGACCGTGCTCAAGCTGCCCGACGGCCGGCTGCCCGCGCACTGGGAGCAGGCCAAGGAGGCGCTGGAACTGCTCCGGGCCAGGACCGACCCCGACCTGATCCTCGGCCCGCACCCGGGAGACGCCCACCAGGACCACCGGGGCCTGGCCGAGCTCGTACCCACGGCCTTCCGCGACCACCTGACGCTCGGCTACGAGATCGTCAAGTGGGACGGCGACCTCGGCCGCCCCTCCGCCTACCAGCCGCTGCGGCCGGAGGTGGCGGCGGAGAAGGTCGCCCTGCTGCGGCAGCACTACCCCTCGCAACGCCGGCGCTCCTGGTTCGACGACGAGGCCTTTCTCGGCCTCGCCCGCATCCGCGGCATCGAGTGCGGCGACAGGTACGCCGAAGCCTTCCACACCCGCAAACTGACTCTCGACCTCGCAGGAGGCTAGCCGGATATGCGTGTACTGCTGACCGGACACCAGGGCTACCTGGGCACTGTCATGTCCCCCGTACTCGCCGGGGCGGGGCACGAGGTGATCGGCCTCGACTCGGGGCTGTTCGCCGACTGCGTCCTGGGGCCCCCGCCGGACGACCCGGAGGGGCTCGCCGTGGACCTGCGCGAGGTCCCGGCCGAGGCGCTGGCGGGGTTCGACGCGGTCGTACACCTGGCCGCCCTCTCCAACGACCCGCTCGGCTCGCTGGCGCCCGAGCTGACCTACGACATCAACTACCACGCGTCCGTACGGCTGGCCCGGCTGGCCCGCGACGCGGGCGTGCGGCGCTTCCTGTACGCCTCCACCTGCTCGGTCTACGGAGCCGCGGGCGGGGACGACCTGGTCACCGAGGAGGCGCCCCTGCGTCCCGTGACCCCCTACGCCGAATCCAAGGTGCGGGTGGAGGACGAGGTGCTGAAGCTGGCCGACGCCGCCTTCTCGCCGGTCTTCCTGCGCAACGCCACGGCCTTCGGCTTCTCGCCCCGGCTGCGCGCGGACATCGTGCTCAACAACCTGGTGGGGCACGCGCACCTGTCCGGCGAGGTACGCGTGCTGTCCGACGGCACGCCGTGGCGGCCCCTGGTGCACGCGCTGGACATCGCGGAGGCGTTCGCCGCCGTTCTGACCGCGCCGCGCGAGGCCGTGCACGGCGAGGCGTTCAACGTGGGCACCGAGCAGAACAACGTCACCGTGGCCGGGATCGCCGCGACCGTGGTGGAGGCGGTGCCCGGCGCCACGCTGGCCATCACGGGGGAGACGGGGGCCGATCCGCGCTCGTACCGGGTCGACTTCTCGAAGATCCGCGCCGCGCTGCCCGGCTACGAGGCGCGCCGCTCGGTGAAGGAGGGCGCGCTCGAACTCATCGACGCCTACCGGCGCCACGGGCTGACCAGGGAGGGCTTCGAGCGCCGTTTCACCCGCCTGGCCCGGCTGTCGGACCGGCAGGCCGCGGGCACCGTCGACGATCGGCTGATGCCGTCGTGACCGGCCTCGGAAAGGAGATGCACGAGCTCGTCGAGCGGCTCTACCCGCTGTGCCGGAGCATCACGGGAGACGGCGTCCGCCGCACCTTGGAGATCATCGGCGAGCTCGTCCCGCTGGACGTGCACGAGGTGCCCACCGGCACGCAGGTGCTCGACTGGAACGTGCCCCAGGAGTGGAACATCCGCGACGCCTACGTCAAGGACCCCACGGGCGCCAAGGTCGTCGACTTCGCCGAGTCCAACCTGCACGTGGTCGGCTACAGCGTGCCGGTGTCGGCCCGGATGCCGCTGGAGGAGCTCCGCGGCCACCTGCACACGCTGCCCGACCAGCCGGGGCTCATCCCGTACCGGACCAGCTATTACGCCGAGGACTGGGGGTTCTGCCTGCGCCACGAGACGCTGGAGAGCCTCCGGGACGGCGACTACGAGGTCGTGGTGGACTCCACGCTGGCGGACGGCCACCTGACCTACGCCGAGCACGTCGTGCCCGGCCGGACGAGTGAGGAGGTGCTGATCTCCTGCCACACCTGCCACCCGTCGCTGGCCAACGACAACCTGGCGGGCATCGCGGTGGCCACCCAGCTCGCCCGGCGGCTGGCGGCCACGTCGCCGCGCTACACCTACCGCTTCCTGTTCGCGCCCGGCACGATCGGGTCGATCACCTGGCTCGCCCGCAACAGGGACGCGGTCGAGCGGGTCAGGCACGGGCTGGTGCTCGCGTGCGCCGGAGACGGCGGCGCGCTCACGTACAAACGGAGCAGGCGCGGCGACACGGAGATCGACCGGGCGGTGGGACACGTGCTGCGCACCTCCGGGCGTCCGCACCGCACGCTCGACTTCTCCCCGTACGGCTACGACGAGCGGCAGTACTGCTCGCCCGGGTTCGACCTGCCCGTCGGCTGCCTGACCAGGTCGACGTACGCCGGCTACCCGGAGTACCACACATCGGGGGACAACCCGGCGTTCGTGCTGCCCGAGTCGCTGGAGGACACCCTGGAGACCTGCTGGGAGGTGACGCGGGTGCTGGAGGACGACCGGCGCCTGGTCAACCTCAGCCCCTACGGCGAGCCGCAGCTCGGCCGGCGCGGCCTGTACGGGGCGCTGGGCGGCAGGAGCGACACCAAGCAGGCCCAGATGGCCATGCTCTGGGTGCTGAACCTCTCGGACGGCACGCACACGCTGCTTGACGTCGCCGAACGGGCCGGCCTCCCGTTCGGGGCGGTGGCCGAGGCCGCGCAGAGCCTGGAAGACGCGGGATTGGTGAGGGAATGGAAACCATGAGCTTGCGGGTCGGAGACCTGGTGGAGATCCGCAGCGAGGCCGAGATCCTGGCCACGCTGGACGAGCGTGGCGAGCTGGACGGCCTGCCGTTCATGCCGGAGATGCTGAAGTTCTGCGGCCAGCGCCTGACCGTGCACAAGGTGGCGCACAAGCTGTGCGACACGCTGACGAAGACGGGCCTGCGGCGGATGGACAGCGCCGTGCACCTGCTCGGCGCGCGGTGTGACGGCTCGGCGCACGGCGGCTGCCAGACGGCCTGCTCCATGTACTGGAAACAGGCGTGGATCAAGCGGGTCGCGGCCGACGAGCTGCCCTCGCACGCCGTGCCCGACTCCCGGCTGCTGCCGCTGCTGGAGATCAACAGCCGCAAGCCGCCGGCCGAGGACGGCGCGGAACGCTACTCCTGCCAGGCTACCGAGCTGCTCAGAGCGGCTCCGGTGCCGCTGCCGATGGCCGATCTGGGGCAGTTCGTGGCGGATGTGCGGACGCGCAACGTCGGTGTGCTCAGAACCCTGCAGGCCACCGGGATCGGGCTGTACAACCGGTTCCAGCACCTGACCAGAAGGAAGCTCCCCCGCGCGTTACGGATCAAGGGCGGCCGGCCGTGGGGCCAGATGAAGGGCAACGTCAGGGGCCGTACGCCGGTCCAGACGCTGGACCTCCAGCCGGGCGAGCTGGTCCGCGTGCGGTCCAAGCAGGAGATCCTGGACACCGTCAACGAGGACCTCTCCAACCGCGGCATGAACTTCGACGCCGAACTGGCCCGCCACTGCGGCCGCACCGCGCGGGTGCGCGCCCGGGTGGACCGCTGCATCGACGAGCCCAGCGGGCGGATGCTGGAGATGAAGACGCCCTGCATCGTGCTGGAGGGCGTGGTGTGCGAGGGCGTCCACTCGCTGAACTGCCCGCGGGAGTTCTTCCCCTTCTGGCGTGAGATCTGGCTGGAACGGGTCGCGGACGGTGAGTGAGCCGGTAGCCAACGAACCCGTCAGCGATCACCGGGCCGGGTCGGCGAGCAGGGGACTGCGGTGGGGGCTGCTGGCCAGGGGCGGGTCGAAGCTGGCCACCTTCACCCTGAGCCTCGTGCTCGCCCGCCTGCTCGCCCCGGCCGACTTCGGGTTGTACGCGGTCGCGCTGGCCGCCAACCAGTTCCTCTTCTACGTCAACGACGCCGGCATCGTCGCGGCCGTCGTGCAGTGGCGCGGCAAGCTGGAGGACATGGTGGTCACCGCGACCACCGTGGTCATCACCCTCAGCGTGGCCATCTACGCCGTGTTCTGGGTGGCGGCGCCCTGGTTCACCGGCCTGGCGGGCAACGTCTCCGCCACGCCCGTGGTGCGGCTGCTCACCGTGATCATCGTGATCGACGGGTTCGTCAACGTACGCAGCGCGGTCATGCTGCGTGGCTTCCAGCAGGACAAGATAGCCAAGGCGAACATGGCGGGCATCGCCGTCCAGGTGCCGGTGGCGATCACGCTGGCGGCCACGGGCGCGGGCGTCTACAGCTTCGTCATCGGCGCGGTGGCCAACTCCCTGGTGAGCGGCATCCTGGTGTTCTACTGGGCCAGGATGCCCCTCCGGCTGGGCTTCGACCGCGCCATCGCCCGCAAGCTGCTCGGCTTCGGCGTGCCCCTGGCGGTCAGCCTGGCCATCGAGGCGCTGGTGCTCAACGCCGACGCGATCATCATCGGCCGGCTGCTGGGCGCCACCACGCTCGGCTTCTACATGATCGCGCTGAACGTGTCGAGCTGGGTGCCCGGCCTGGTCGGCGAGGCCCTGCGCCATGTCACGCTGCCCGGCTTCTCGCGGGTCGCCGAGGAGCGCCCCGAGGCGTTCTCCGCGCGCGTCCAGCAGATCGTGCCGATGCTGATCACACTGGTGCTGCCTGTCGCTGTCCTCTTCGGCGTGCTGGCGCCCCTGGTCGTGCCCTTCCTGTACGGCGAGAGGTGGCTGCCCGCCGCCCAGGCGCTGTCCTTCCTCATGGCGCTGATGGTGGTGCGGATGCTCACCGCGCTGGCCTTCGACATCCTGACCTCGCTCGGCGCGACCAGGCTCGTCGTGTGGATGAACCTGAGCTGGGCCGTGGCGCTGCTGCCCGCGCTCTACGCGGGCGCGCGTCTGGACGGCATCCGGGGTGTGGCGATCGCGCACGCGGCCGTCGCGCTCCTGATCGCCCTTCCCGTGACGGCGCTGCAACTGCGCCGCTCGGGGGTCGTGCTCGGGCCGGTCCTTCCCGGGATACTCCGGCTGCTGCTCGGCGGCCTGCTGGCCGGCCTCGCCGCCTGGCTGGTGTCCAGGTGGACCGAGGGGGCCATCGACTTCGTCCGGCTCTGCGCCGCGGGCGGAGCCGGAGTGATCGTGTACGTGATGACGGGGCTCTCGCGGGAGCGGATCAGGAAGATTCGCGAGGTGGTGATGAGCTGAGCCGGCCCCGCCAGCCGCGGGCCACGTCGATGCCGGAGTGGGCGACGTTGCGGGCCATGGGCACGGCGTTGCGCCGCAGCCAGGGGCGCAGCGCCGCGTAGGCGCGCAGCCGCTGGCCGGGGCTGAGTGGAGCGTTCCTGATGACCCGGAGCAGCGCGCGGCCCTCCTCCACGTTGGGCAGGAAGAAGCGCTGGTCTCCGGGCAGCTCGCGGGCGCGGAAGGCCCGCGCGTGGTTGACCTGGCTGTTGCTGCCCGAGTGGTTGCGGTGCCGCAGCAGCAGCTCGTCCACCACGACCAGCGGCCCGAGCAGCGCCAGGCCCGAGATCATCACCCGGTCGGCGGGCAGGATGGGCTCCAGGGGCCGGGCGCGCAGCAGCGTCTCCCGGCGCATGAGGCCGTAGAAGTGCATGGTCTCGTCGTAGTTGTCCAGCCGGTGGCGTAGGCGCGCCACCGGATCGGGCTGGTCGGTGGGGGCGGTGTCGCGCCAGGTGCCGATCGTCCGCCCCGCCTCGTCGATCTCCTCGACGCCCGAGACGGCGGCGGCGGCCGTCGGATGCCGACGCAGCGCCGCCGAGAGCAGCGCCAGGCGGTCCTCGCGGTACTCGTCGTCGGACGTGGCGTAGGAGAAGAACTCGCCGCGGGTCTCGTGGACGACCTTGTTGTGGTTGGCCGTGATGCCGACGTTGCGCTCGCGCCGCAGGTAGCGGACGCGTGGGTCGGTCCTGGCCAGCTCGCGGCAGAGCTCCTCGGTGCCGTCCGTCGAGCAGTTGTCGGCGATCACCAGCTCGAAGTCGACGCCCTTCTGGGAGAGCACCGATCGCAGGGCGCCCTCCAGGTACGGCTCGCCGTTGTAGACCGGCATGCCGACCCCGATGGGCGGCGCGGCGCGACCGACGAGTGGGGCGGAAGAGCGTACGTGCGGTGATCTGGACGTCATCCGGCCAGCCTTTCTGCGGAGGCTGAGGTACGGTCGGGGCGATGGTCTCGCGAAGTAGGGCGAACGGCAACCAAGAGCAGCGATTCGTAACATCGCACCGAGCGGTCACGATAAGCAATCTGTACCATTTTTTTTGGCCAGGCATGGCTCATACTGCGGGGGCTTGGGCGGGTAAATATGGCTTTTTGGAACGATCTGTTCGGCCTTATCCGAAACAAGCGCGTTGGACCTCCCATCATCGCCCTCGCCCTGATCTTCGCGACAGCGGCGTTTTTCCTGGGTTCGCCGCGTTATAAGACGGAGTCGTCACTTATCCTCACCGCGCCGCCGTCCGGTGGCACCCTGTCGATGGACCCGGCCAAGCCGGTCGGCCTGACCAATCCGCTGTTGCAGTACAACGACGGGCTGCGGACGGTCGCGGGCATCCTCATCCTGGCCCTCAACAGCAAGGACGAGCTGCGCAAGCTCGGGATCGCGGAGAACGGCAGCACCGAGATCGTCATCGACGACGGCCGGTCGAACGCCGACCTGCTCGGCGTCGTGACGCAGGGGCCGTTCATCCACATCGCGGTCGAGGACCCGACGGCGGCGACCGCCAAGGCCATCCTGGAGCGGGCGGAGCGGCGCCTGCGTGAGGAGCTGACCAGCTACCAGGGCTCGCTCGGCGCGCCGAAGAGCACGTTCATCGCGGTCAACAACGTGGCGCTGATCCCGGTCGAGTACGATGGCACGGGCAAGATCCAGTTGGCCGTGGAAGTGCTGGTCGTGGCCCTGCTGCTCGGCTTCGGCGGCGCCTACCTGATGTCGGTCCGCCGCCTTCGCGGCCGGCCCGCTCCGGCGGGAACGGCCGAGAGCGAGGCGGACGTCGCCGCGGCCGTCCCTGTCGCCGTACCGGACGTGGTGAACGGGCCCGCGCTCAACGGCCGATCACCCTCCGCCGCGTCGGCGAGCGGTACTGCCACGCCCGCACCCGGCGGATCGGACGACGGCCCGTCCGGAGCATCCGGTGACGGCTCGGCCGCGGACCGGGAGAACGACGACCCGCCGACGGAGGAGTTCGCCCGGATCACGAGCGAGCTGCTGGGCGCCGTCACCGACCCGCGCAAGTCCGACCGGGACGGCCACGCGGGCTAGGAGACCCGGTTGGCGACCTCGGCACAGCGCCTGATGGCCGCCTGCCGTACCTCTCGCGGGGTCCCCGACTTGGCGGAGACCATCATGCCGATCGCCCCGGGTTCGAGGCGGTCGGCGAAGGCCAGGGCGGTCGGCAGGTCCATCGGCGACTCGTCCGGGGTCTTGTGGCACAGGGAGGTGTCCGACGGCGGGCGCCCGCCCGGCGCGCTGAGCACCTCGTCCACGAAGAGGCCGTAGAGCATGAACTCCGACACGTGCAGCCTGGATCCGAAGACGTCGGCCCACTGCCGCCCCATGTTCTCGGTGAGCCGTCGCTGGAGCCCCCGCACGATGGCGGGGTCCCAGAAGGTGAGCGGGCTCATGTAGTCGGGCAGCGGGGGCTCGGGCGGGGGCGGCAGCCGGAGCAGCTCGCGGGCGACACGGTGCCACAGCACGTGCCGCGTCATGAGCGGGTGCACCCCGTCCTCCAGCCGGTGCAGCAGCGGCCTGCCGTTGACCAGGGCGCGCTGGGCCGTCGTCGGCCGGACGAGCACCACGTCGGAGTCGGCCACCAGGACCACGTCCGCGTCCATCGCCGCCGTGGCCGCCAGCTTGACGATCTGCTGCATCACCCAGCCGCGTACGGGCGGCCAGGGCCGCAGGACGTTGACCCACATCCCCAGCCGGGGCACCTTGACGTAGCGCTTCGGCAGCAGCTCGCCCACGGTCCTCACCCGGCAACGGGGCCCTTCGTGCGCGGCGAACAGCGGCCGGTCGGCACGCGGCACGAAGACGTGGTGGACGGTGTCCTCCGGCGTGTACTCCAGCACGGAGCGGTGCAGATCGGCGAACTGATCCGCGTCGGGCCCATAGCTGGGAGTGACGACGGCCAGCGAGTTCAGGGGCTTGGTCACGTCACCCTCTATCGGGAGGAGGCTTTGGCACGTTACATGCGATAAGTAACGCTGGTCGCAGCCTCGGCGATGGCTTGTCGTACGGGTGTTAGAAGCCTGGGGGGCTGTGTTGGACTTCTGGAGAGCGATCACCGTCCTCCTGCGTCGCTGGTATGTCGCGGCTCCCGCGTTCCTGCTGACGCTCACCGCCGCCTACGGTGTCTACACGCAGATCCCCGTCCAGTACACCTCGACGACGCTCATGGTGCTCACGGTGCCGCCGAACGGCTCGTACCGGCCGCCGAACCCCAAGAATCCCAACCCGCTGATCAACCCGCTGCTGAACTTCGACGGCGGGCTGAACATGTCGGCCTCCATCCTGGTGCAGATCCTCAACACCAAGGAGGTGGCCGACCAGATGGGCGTCCGGGCGGACGGCGACACCACGTACAAGGTCAACAACGGGCACCCCAACCCCGAGCTGCTCATCAGCGCGCCCTTCGTGGTCATCGAGGGCACGAGCCGGGCGCCCCAGGACGCGCGGGCGATCGTGGTCAGGGTCGCCGAGCGGGCCAAGGTCGAGCTGAAACGGCGCCAGGAGATGCTGAAAGCCCCGCCGGAGACGTACATCAACCTGAACGAGATGGTCGCCCCGACCGAGCCGCAGCCGCAGCGCGGCGGGAAGATCCGCAGCGCCGCGGCCGTGTTCGCACTGGGCGTGGCCGCCGCGTTGGGCGCCTCCTTCTGCACCGAGAGCGTCATGGCCGGGCTGCGACGCAGGCGGGAGGAGGGCGAGCCGGAATCGGCGCCCGAGACCGGTGTCCGCACCGAGGAAGCGGTGTTGCAGCGTTGAACGTGGCAATAGAGCGATCCATCGCCCGGCCGGTGCCCAACCGGGCCGACGCCGCCACCCTGTGCGCGATCTTCACCGTGGTCCTCATGCTGGTGCCCGCCCGCCAGGTGATCGGCGGCCTGCCGTTCGACCTCACCTACGCGGAGGCCATCGGGCTGTTCGCCGCCGTGTGGTGGTTCTGCGCGCACCTCACCAGTACGCTCGGCGCGGCCAAGGGACCGGCGGCGGTGCGGTACGCGATCTACTTCTACGCGCTCGCCTTCCTGGCGACCTACGCCTACGCGACGGCCGGGTTCCTGCCCTCGTACGAGCTGGACCTGTCCGACCACGTGCTCGTCATCGCGGTCGCGATGGTGGGCATCTCGCTGATCGGCGTGGACGGGGTGCCGAGCCGCGAGCGGATCGACCTGGTGCTGAAGACGCTGGTGGTGGCCGGGGCCATCATGGGGGTGATCGGCGCGGTCCAGTTCGTGCTGTCGTTCGACCTGACCCAGTACATGCAGATTCCCGGCAGCCGCGTACGGGCGGTGGAAGTGACGATCCTGGAGCGCAACGGGCTCAACCGGGTGGCCTCGACCGCGGGGCACCCCATCGAGTTCGGTGTCGTGTCCGCGATGGTGCTGCCGGTCGCCCTCCACTACGCCTTCGGCGCGCGCGAACGCGGTGAGCCGCAGCGCCGCTGGTGGCTCCTGGTGACGCTGATCGCCTGCGGGATGGCCTTCTCCGCCTCGCGCTCGACGGTCCTGGGCCTGGCCGCCTCCGGGGCGGTGCTGTTCCTCGGCTGGCCCAACGCCCGGCGCGTCAGGGCGGCCGCCGCGCTGGCCGGGTTCCTGGTCGTCATGAAGCTGCTCGTCCCCGGCTTGATCGGCGCGATCGCCGGGCTGTTCACCAACCTCGACAACGACGAGAGCCTGCGCTGGCGGACCAACGACTACACCACGGCGATCGCGGAGTTCTCGCAGCATCCCCTGCTGGGCAGGGGCAACGGCACCTGGTTCCCGCCGCACCACCCCGTCTTCGACAACCAGTACCTGCTGACGGCCGTGCAGGGCGGGGCGATCGGTGTGCTGGCGTTCGTCGGCCTCTTCGTCGTCGGGATGTGGTCGGCCCTGCGCGCCAGGCGGCTGAGTGCGGACGACCAGACCCGCGACCTCGGGCTGACGCTGGCCGCCTGCCTGATCGTGCCGATGGTGGGGTCGGCCACGTTCGACCTCAACTCCTTCAGCACGGCCACCGCGCTGTCGTTCCTGCTCATCGGCATGGCCGGGGCGCTGATGCGGGCCGCGCGCCGCGAGGTCAGCCTTCCAGGCGCCGCCGTGCCTGTTTCCACGAGCCGGCCGCCAGATCCCGCGCGCTGATCGCCGAGACCGGGAGCGGCCAGTCGATCGCCAGGTCGGGGTCGTCGTAGCGCACGGAGATGTCCTCGGCCGGGTCGTGCGGCCGGTCGATCCGGTAGCAGACGTCGGCGTCGCTCAGCGCCTGGTAACCGTGGAGCAGACCCGGCGGGACGTACAGGTGGGTGAAAGTCTCGTCGTCGAGGACCACCGACATCCGCTCACCGAAGGTGGCCGAGCCGGGCCTGGCGTCCACGAGCACGTCGAACACCGCGCCGCGGGCGCACCTGACGAGCTTGGCCTCGCCCCGGCCCGAGCGGCCGTGCATGGCCCTGATCGCGCCCTTGACCGTACGGGACTGGCTGTCCTGGACGAACGCCGCGCCGTCCAGGCCGTGCTCGGCCGCGATCCCGGCGTCGAACGTCCTGGTGAACAGGCCGCGCTCGTCGCTGTGCGGGCTCGGGATGAACAGCAGCGTGCCCGCGAGTGCCCCTTGCTCCACTCTCATGGACACACATCCTGGCCCGGTCCTTTGTCGGCCGCCAGCGTGTAACGGATATAGCCCAATACCGATGTCAAAAGGGTGAGTCGTCAGACGGGGGGTGCGGCATTCCGATGGGCCACTCTTCATATGAGAACGGTCCAAAGAACCGCGCCCGGGTAGGCGCCCTCGGGATCGACGCGATCACCGAGCCGGAGGTCGCCGAGCATCTCGCTCGGGCCTGGCGCGACGGCCGGGGCGGCATGATCGTGACCGCCAACGTGGACATCGTCC
This sequence comes from Nonomuraea sp. NEAU-A123, assembly GCF_018603905.1. Classification (GTDB taxonomy): domain Bacteria; phylum Actinomycetota; class Actinomycetes; order Streptosporangiales; family Streptosporangiaceae; genus Nonomuraea. The sequence goes on along the minus strand of NZ_JAHFZZ010000015.1, from coordinate 132,440 downwards.
GCGCCGCCACCCGTGCCCCTGAGCTCGCCGAGCTCGTGGCGGGCGCCGAGCTCGTGGTCGCCGACGGCATGCCGGTGGTGTGGGCGGCCCGGCTCAGCGGGCTGCGCGTGCCCGACCGCGTCACCGGGGCCTCCCTGGTGTTCACCCTCAGCGAGGTCGCCGCCCGCGAGGGACGCTCGGTGTTCCTGCTCGGCGGCGAGCCGGGGGTGGCCGAGACCGCCGGCGACGTGCTGGCACAGCGTTACCCGGGGCTGCGGGTGGCCGGCGTGTACGCGCCGCCCTTCGGCTTCGAGAAGCTCGCCGGGGGGATGGGGGAGATCGTGGAGAAGGTCCGCGCGGCCGCGCCCGACCTCGTCTTCGTGGGCTTGGGCTTTCCCAAGCAGGAACACGTCATCACCACGCTCCGCCCCGAACTCCCGCGTGCCTGGTACCTCGGCTGCGGCGCCGCCATCCCGATGGCCGCCGGGCGGTTCCGGCGCGCCCCGGACGGGATGCAGCGGGTGGGCGGCGAATGGCTGTTCAGGCTCGCCCTCGAACCCCGCCGCCTGGTACGCCGCTACCTCCGTGACGATCTGCCCTTCGCGCTCAGGCTGCTGGCCGGGGCCGCGTGGCACCGGCTGGCCGCGGGCCGGCGCTCCTGATTCCGACAGATGGGTCTGCCTGATGACTGTTCCCGAGCGGCCGCCGCTTGCCATCGTGATCGTCACCTACCAGAGCGGTCAGGTCATCGAGGAATGCCTGCGTTCTCTGGACACCGTGCTGCGTGAGGGGGAGCCGGCCCGGATCATCGTCGTGGACAACGACTCCCCCGACGACACGGTGGAGCGGGTGCTCGCGGCGGGGCCGCACGTCGAGCTGATCAGGACGGGCCGCAACGGCGGGTTCTCCGCCGGCGTCAACGCGGGCATCGCCGCCGCCTCCGGCTGCGACGTCCTCGTGCTCAACGCCGACATCCGGCTCAGACCCGGCTCGGTGCGCCGGCTGCGCGAGGCGCTGGCCGTGCCCGGCACGGGCATCGCGGTGCCCCGGCTGCTGGGCGCCGACGGCGAGCTCCAGCTCTCCCAGCGCAGGCGGCCCACCGTACTGCGGGCAGTGGGGGAGGCCCTGCTCGGCGGGCTCAGGGCGGGTCGCCACGCGCCGCTGGGCGAGCTGGTCGTCGACCCGCGGGAGTACGAGCGGCCGGGCACGCCCGACTGGGCGACGGGCGCCGCCTGGCTGATCTCGCGCGCCTGCCTGGACGCGGCCGGACCGCTCGACGAACGCTACTTCCTGTACTCGGAGGAGACCGAGTACATGCTGCGGATCCGCGACCTCGGCTTCACGGTCCGCTACGAGCCCGAGGCCGTGGCCGTCCACCTCGGCGGCGAGCAGGCCAACTCCAGCCCGCTGTGGACGCTCGCCGCCGCCAACCGGGTGCGACTGCACCGGCAGCGGTACGGCAGGCCCCGCGCGGTGCTCATGCGCCTGGCGGTCGCCCTGAACGAGGCGCTCCGCGCCGTCACCCGCGGCCGGCGGGCGGGGGAGCGGCACCGGGCGGCCTTGCGCGAGCTCGCGACGATGGCCGAGTGGCCGACGCCGCCGGGCGGCCCCTTATCCCCGCCGGCCTACGTCTGCTTCGCCGCCCAGGACTGGTGGTACCACAACAGGGCGCACTCCGACTTCCAGCTCATGCGGCACCTCGCGGGATCGCGCAAGGTGCTGATCGTCAACAGCATCGGCATGCGGATGCCGCTGCCCGGCCGCTCCACCTTCGTGCTCCGGCGCATCGCCAGGAAGCTGCGCAGCGTGGCCAAGTTCGTCAGGCGGGTGGAGCCCGATCTGTGGGTGATGTCGCCGCTCCCGCTCCCCTTGTACGGCTCGCGCCTGGGCCGCGGGCTGAACGCCTGGCTGGTCAGGACGCAGGTACGCGCGGTCTGCCGGGCACTGGGCCTGAAGGTGCCGGTGATCGTGGTGACCATCCCCACCGCCTGGGACGTGGTACGCCCGATGCGCCGCCGCGCGCTGATCTTCAACCGCTCGGACCGCCACTCCGCCTTCCCCGAGTCCGACACGGACACGATCGAGACGCTCGAACGCGACCTGCTGGAACGTGCCGACCACGTGGTCTACGCCAGCCGCGGGCTCATGGCCGAGGAACGCCCGCTCGCCGGCGCGCGGGCGCGCTTCCTCGACCACGGCGTCGATTTGGAGCACTTCAGCCGCGTCCCGGCCGACCGGCAGCCCGCCGACCTGCGGGCCGTCCCTGGACCGCGGATCGGCTTCTTCGGCGCTTTGGACGACTTCGTGGTGGACTTCGACCTGCTGGAACGGGTCGCGATCGGCCTGCCCGAGGCGTCGCTCGTGCTCGTCGGCGACGCGAACGGGCAGATCGAGCGGCTCACGAAGCATCCCAACGTGCACTGGCTGGGGTTACGCCCCTATTCGGTGATCCCCGCCTACGGCTCGGGCTTCGACGTGGCGATCATGCCGTGGCTGGACAACGAGTGGATCAAGCACGCGAACCCGATCAAGCTGAAGGAGTTCCTGGCGCTCGGCCTGCCGGTGGTCAGCACCGAGTTCGACGAGCTGGCCCACTACACCGGCCGGGTCAGGACCGCGACCACCCCGGAGCAGTTCATCGAGGCCATCCGCGTCTGCCTGGCCGAAGGCGGCCCGCAGCCGCCGGAGACGCTGCGCGGCTCGCTGGGCGACGCCTCCTGGTCGGCGCGGGCGGCCGACCTCATGGCGCTGGCCGAGCAGTCGTCCGACGTGCGGCGATGAAGAGGGCCGGCGTGCGGCTGACGACGATCGCGCAGTGGGCGGCGCTCCTGACGGCCGCGGCGGTGGCCGTCGGAGGCTGGCTGTGGCTGCGGTCCGTCCCGCCGAAGCCCGTCGCGAGCACGCTGCCCGCGCTGACGATGGCCTTGAGAGCGGTGCCGTGGGAAGGCGGCCCGGCCGCCTACGCGGGTTCGGCGGCGGCCGTGAAGGCGGGCTGGACCCGTCCCGGTTTCTTCCCCGTGGGGCTGTGGTTCGCCTCGGCGCGTACCGCCAGGGAGGTCGCGCTGGACCGGGCGGCCGGGATCAACACCTACGTCGAGCTGACCGACGGCAGCCGCCCCGCGCTGCTCAGGGCGTCCGGCATGACCGCGCTGACCAGCCGCCCGCTGCCCGGCGCGGGCGCGGAGACCGTGGGCTGGCTGATCGCCGACAAGGCGGACGTGTGGGCGGGGCCCGGTAACGGGCACTGGACGGGCGCCCGGGGCTTCACCCGGCCCGTCTGCACCCCCGTGCTCACCGCGTGCGGCTACACCGCGATGCGTACGCTCGCCGAGCGCCTGCCCAAGGGCGACCGGCTGCGTTACGCCTCCTTCGGCAAGGGCGTGGCCTACTGGGAGGACGAGGCGCAGGCCGCCAAGTTCGTCAACGGCTACACCGACGTGGTCGCGGCCGACGTCTCCTGGTACGGCGACGCCAACGTCTGCGCGGAGGCCACCCGGTGGCTGCAGCTCCCGGCGGCCCAGTGCCGCCTGGCCGCCAACTACGGCGCCACCGTCGAGCGGCTGCGCGCCCTGGACGCCGCCGACGGCCGCAGGCAGCCGGTCTACGCGATCATCTCGCTCTCCGGCCTCACCCCCGAGCAGGTGGGCGGCGCGGCGATGAGCGCCCTGATCCACGGCGCCAGGGGAATCGTCTACGACGCGCACGGCACGGACCCGCGCTGCAAGGTGGACAACGTGCTCCGGCGCGCCTGCGGGAAGGCGGTCAGACACGGGGTCGCCGAACTCGACCGCCGGATCGAGCGGCTCGCGCCGGTGCTCAACACCCAGTCGTACGCCTACGACTTCGCACCCGAGCTGGACACCATGCTGAAGCGCCACGACGGAGCCTTCTACCTGTTCGCGATGCTCGGCCGCGGCCAGGCTCCGGGGCAGCGCGTGCTGACCGTACCCGGCGATCTGTCGGCGTCAGGCCGCGTCGAGGAGGTCTTCGAGAAGCGGTCCATCCAGGCCGACAAGGCGGGACACTTCACCGAGACCTTCGACGCGGAGCACAGCTATCACGTCTACCGGATCGTCCCGTAGCTGGGAGGGCTATGACTTCTCGAACGACGAACAGACGGATCCTGCTGATCGCGATCACCGTCGTGCTGGTGGTCGCCGTGGGCTGGGTCATCGCGCAGGCGAAGTCGACCCGCGACGATCTGGGTCTGCCGCGCGTCCCCTGGGATGGCGGCCCGGCCTATTACGCCCGGTTCGGCGCGCCGGCCGCCGCGGGTTGGACAGATCCGTCGTTCTTCCCCATCGGGGTGTGGTTCGAGTCCGTGGTCGAGGAACGCGACGTGCGGATGGACAAGGAGGCCGGGCTCAACACCTACGTGGAGCTGACGGCCAACAGCGACATGGGCCTGATCCGCGGTAACGGGATGTCGGCGATCACCAGCAAGCCCCTGGCGGGGTCGGGCAGCGAGACGGTCGGCTGGATGATCGCCGATGAGGCCGACATGTTCGCCGGGCCCGGCGACGGCGTCTGGAGCGGCAAGTACGGCGGGGAAGGGCAGGTGTGCCTGCCCGACAAGCCGCCCTGCGGTTACACCGCGATGCGCACACTCAAGGACAAACTGCCCAAGAACGACGGCCGCCTGCACTACGCCAACTACGGCAAGGGCATCGCCATGTGGGAGAACGACGGCGAGGCGACGAAGTTCGTCAACGGCTACACCGACATCATGTCCACCGACGTCTACTGGTACACCGACACCGGCATCTGCGAGGAGGCCGAGAACTTCCTCAAGCTGCCGCGCGAGCGGTGCCCACGGGCCGCCAACTACGGCCAGGTCGTCGACCGGGGCAGGCAGCTCGACGCCCTCGACGGCAAGCGACAACCGATCTACGCGTTCGTGGAGCTCGGCTGGCCGGGCACCAACGGCCTGCGCTCGATCACCGGCGACGAGCTGGCCGGCGCGGTGATGAACTCCCTCATCCACGAGGCGCGCGGCATCATCTACTTCAACCACAGCTTCGCCGGCCCCTGCCCGACCCAGCACGTGCTGCGTGAGCCGTGCGCCCAGGGGATCAGGACGGTCGCGACGGAGCTGAACCGGCGGATCCGCACGCTCGCGCCCGTACTGAACACCCAGTCCTACGTCCACACCTTCGCGCCGGGACTCGAGACCATGCTCAAGGACCTCGACGGCTCCTCTTACGTGTTCGCCATGCCCAGGGCGGGCGTCCAGCCGGGGCAGCAGACGCTGCGGCTGCCCGAAGCCCTGGCCTCGGCCTCCAGCGTGGAGGTGCTGTTCGAGAACCGGACCCTTCCGGTGAAGGACGGCGGCTTCACCGACTCCTTCGAGCGGGAGAACACCTACCACGTCTACAAGGTCACGCCATGAGCGGGCCGGTGGAAGTGGGCCTGGTCGGCGCGGGTCCCTGGGCGCGGGACTTCCACGCGCCCATGTTCGCCGCCGGGCCCGAGACCCGGCTGGCGGGCGTCTGGAGCAGGCGGGCCCCGGCCGCGCAGGCGCTGGCCGAGCGTTTCGGCGTGCCCGCCTTCACCTCGTACGAGCGGCTGCTGGAGCGCAGCGAGGCCGTGGTCTTCGCAGTCCCGCCCGACGTCCAGGCGGTCATGGCCGTCCAGGCGGCGTGGAAGGGCCGGGCGCTGCTGCTGGAGAAGCCGATCGCGCTGACCGTACGCGACGCGAAGGCGCTCGCCGACGCGGTGGACGCCACGGGCGTGGCCACGCAACTCGTGCTCACCAATCGCTACCGTCCCGTGGTCCGTGAGTTCCTGAAGCAGGCCCGCGACTTCCCGGCCATCGGCGGCCGCGCTTGCCAGCTCACCGGCGAGTTCCTCGACGACACCTTCGCCGACAGCCCGTGGCGCTCCCGCGCGGGGGTGCTCTACAACACCGCCCCGCACGGCCTGGATTTGCTCGACGCGGCGCTGGGCCGCATCACGGAGATCAGGCCGGTCGGCAACCGGGCCGGCTTCCTGGCGCTGACCTGCCTGCACGAGAACGACGTGATCAGCCAGCTCACGATCAGCGGCCGGGTCCCGCCGCGCCGCAAGACCCGCTATGAGCTGTACGGCCCGGAGGGCACGCTGGTGCTGGACTCCGAGCTGCTGCCGGAGGACTCGATAGAGACCAGGGCGACCCTGCGCTCGGAGTTCGCCACCGCCGTACGGACAGGGCGCTCACACGAGATCGACGTGCACCGGGGCCTGCACCTGCAGCGTCTCCTGGCGCAGGCCGAGCCGCGTTAAGGGGTCTCCGGGACCGGCGCGGCAGCCGGGACCGGGGCGGGTTTGCGATACCTCAGGCGCAGCGCGGGCTGTTCGAGCAGCCGCCAGCTCAGGGCGGCCAGCGGCAGCACGATGGCGACCGTGGCCAGCAGCACGAGCACGGGCGCCCGGAGCCCGGACTGGACCAGGACCTGCTGGGTGGGGAAGGCCAGCAGGTAGGTGCCGTACGACAGGTCGTAGGACCCGGTGGGACGGTGCAGCCACGTCGGCGCGCGGAAGGCGATGAGGAACGTCAGGCAGGTGACCGCCGCGATCGCCGCCAGATTGGCCACCGGCGTGCCCCACAGCAGCCGCCACGCGATGACCACGAGGACCGTCAGCCAGAGCGGCGGGACCCAGCGGACCTCGCGGATCAGCATGCCGAGCGCGAAGAACGCCACGGGCTGCGCGGCGTAGGCCGACACGACCAGCGGGATGAGCGGACCGGAGTAACCGGTGAGATGCACGGCCGAGGCGGCGGCCAGCGCGAGCAGCACCAGCCCCACCAGGACCGCCCGGCGCCGTAGCAGGCCCAGCAGGCCCATGACGGCCACGCCGATGTAGCAGAGCACCTCCACCCAGATCGTCCAGAGCGACCCGTTGACCGCGTCCGGATAGGGGAGTCCCTGGAAGACGCCGGGCAGCGAGTAGCTCACCGGCTGGATGAGCAGCCCTCTGGCGATGTAGCTCCAGGCGCCGGTGCCGGAGAAGTAGGAGGCGGCGGGCAGCGTGCTCACCAAGGGGCCGAGCAGCAGGGCCGTGACGATGACGACCAGCGCGTACGCGGGATAGATGCGCAGCGCCCTGCGTACCGTGTAGCGGCGTGCGGACGGGTCCGACAGCCAGCTCGTGCTGATCAGGTAGCCGCTGATGAGGAAGAAGACGCCGACGCCTATGCCGCCGACGCCGATCCCGCTGGCCGGTGTCAGTGGTGAGCCGTGCCCGGTCAGCACCCAGCTGTGCTCGACGATGACCGCGAGCGCTCCCAGGAGGCGCAGCAGGTTGAAGGCGTTCAGCCGGGATCGGCTGGGTTCAGCCCCTTTTGGCGCTTCGGCCACTGCGCAGCTCCCCCGCGAGTCCGATGCATTTGATGTGTATCGGTTCGCGAAGAAGCTGCGTTACCCAGTGGTTTTAGCTGATACGCCAGGTGTCGCCACCCAGAAGCAGGTCGCTGAGGTCGCCGGGTCCCTTCTGGGCCACGGCCTCCTCCATCTGCTCGGCCATCAGCACGTCGTACGCCGGCCGGTCGACCGAGCGGAACACGCCGATCGGCACGTGCTCGAACGCGGGCTCGTCGAGCCGCGACAGCGCGAAGGCCAGCGACGGGTCCGGGTTGTGCGCGTCGTGCACCAAGATCTGGTCCGCGCTCACCGTGGCCCGGTCGGCCACCTCGATGCCGCCGTTGGCGGCCCTGACGACCGCCTTCGACGTCGACACGATCGGCTGGCCGTGCTCCAGCCGCAGCGTGATGTCGTCGCGGATCTCCGGATCCTTGAGCTGCTCGAAGGCGTTGTCGTTGAAGATGTTGCAGTTCTGGTAGATCTCCACCAGCGAGGTGCCGCGGTGGGCGGTGGCCTCACGCAGCACCGACTGCAGGTGCTTGCGGTCGGAGTCGATCGTCCTGGCCACGAACGACGCCTCGGCGCCGATGGCCAGCGAGATCGGGTTGAACGGCTTGTCCAGCGAGCCCATCGGCGTCGACTTGGTGATCTTGCCGACCTCGGAGGTGGGTGAGTACTGGCCCTTGGTCAGACCGTAGATCCTGTTGTTGAACAGCAGGATGTTCAGGTTGACGTTGCGGCGCAGCGCGTGGATCAGGTGGTTGCCGCCGATCGACAGCGCGTCACCGTCACCCGTGATCACCCACACCGACAGGTCGGGCCTGCTCGCGGCGAGCCCGGTCGCGATCGCCGGCGCGCGGCCGTGGATCGAGTGGAAGCCGTAGGTGTTGAGGTAGTACGGGAAGCGGGACGAGCAGCCGATGCCGGAGACGAACACGATGTTCTCGCGCTTCAGCCCCAGCTCCGGCAGGAAGCTCTGCACGGCGGCCAGGATCGCGTAGTCACCGCAACCGGGGCACCAGCGGACCTCCTGGTCGGACTTGAAGTCCTTCAGGGTCTGCTTGGCGTCTGTCTTGGGGACGAGCGAGAGGCCCCGCCCATTTACCAGCTCAGTCACTGTCGATCACGTCCTGGATGACTCCGGCCAGCTCCTCGGCTTTGAACGGAAGCCCGCGCACACGGTTGTAGCTGATGATGTCGACGAGGTAGCGCGCCCGCAGCAGCAGGGCGAGCTGGCCCAGGTTGATCTCGGGCAGCAGCACCTTGTCGTAGCTCTTGAGGATCTCGCCGGTGTTGGCGGGCAGGGGGTTGAGGTGACGTAGGTGCGCCTGCGCGACCTTGCCACCGGCCCTCCTGATGCGGCGCACGGCCGCCGCGATCGGGCCGTAGGTCGAACCCCAGCCGAGCACCAGCACCCTGGCGTCACCGTCGGCGTCGTCGACCTCGAGGTCGGGTACGTCGATCCCGGCGATCTTGGCCGCCCGGGTCCTGACCATAAGGTCGTGGTTGTCCGGGTCGTAGCTGATGTTGCCCGTGCCGTCGGCCTTCTCGATGCCGCCGATGCGGTGCTCCAGGCCCGGTGTGCCGGGGACGGCCCACGGGCGGGCGAGCGTGTCGGTGTCCCGCTTGAACGGCAGGAACTCTCCGTCGGCGCCGTTGGGCTCCGTGGTGAACTCCTGGGAGATGTCCGGCAGATCAGCAACTTCCGGCAGGCGCCACGGCTCGGAGCCGTTGGCCAGGTAGCCGTCCGACAGCAGCATGACCGGGGTGCGGTACTTGACCGCGATCCGCGCCGCCTCGATGGCCGCGGCGAAGCAGTCGCTCGGCGACATCGGCGCCACGATCGGCACCGGAGACTCGCCGTTGCGGCCGAACATGGCCATCAGCAGGTCGGTCTGCTCGGTCTTGGTCGGCATGCCGGTGCTCGGCCCCGCCCGCTGCACGTCCACGATGAGCAGCGGCAGCTCGGTGGTGACCGCCAGGCCGACGGTCTCGGCCTTCAGCGCCACACCGGGCCCCGACGTCGTGGTCACGCCCAGCGCGCCGCCGAACGCCGCGCCCAGCGCCGCGCCGACGCCGGCGATCTCGTCCTCCGCCTGGAAGGTGCGGACGCCGAACCGCTTGTGCTTGGACAGCTCGTGCAGGATGTCGCTGGCCGGCGTGATCGGGTAAGACCCGAGGAACAGCGGCAGCTTCGACTGCACCGAGGCCGCGATCAGGCCGTAGGCCAGGGCCTGGTTGCCGGAGATGTTGCGGTAGACGCCGGGCGCCAGTTGGGCGGGCTTCACCTCGTAGGAGACCGAGAACGCCTCAGTGGTCTCGCCGTAGTTCCAGCCCGCCTGGAAGGCCGCGATGTTGGCCTTGGCGATCTCCGGCTTCTTGGCGAATTTCTGCTCCAAGAACTTGATCGTGTGCTCGGTCGGCCGGTGGTACAGCCAGGAGAGCAGGCCCAGCGCGAACATGTTCTTCGAACGCTCGGCGTCCTTCTTGGACAGGTCGAAGCCTTCGAGCGCCTTGACCGTCAGCGAGGTCAGCGCCACCGCGTGGACGCGCCACTCGCTGAGCGAGTCGTCCTCCAGCGGGTTGGCCGCGTAGCCGACCTTCTGCAGGTTGCGCTTGGTGAACTCGTCGATGTTGGCGATGATGTCGGCGCCGCGGGGCAGGTCGCCCAGGTTGGCCTTGAGGGCCGCCGGGTTCATCGCGACGAGCACGTTGGGAGCGTCACCCGGCGTCAGGATGTCATGGTCGGCGAAGTGCAGCTGAAAGCTGGAGACGCCGGGGAGCGTGCCTGCGGGGGCACGGATCTCGGCGGGGAAGTTGGGCAGCGTCGACAAGTCGTTGCCGAACTCCGCGGTGCCCGCGGTGAAGCGGTCGCCGGTGAGCTGCATGCCGTCGCCGGAGTCTCCGGCGAATCTAATGATCACGCGGTCAAGTTGCTGGACCTGCTTCGTCACAGCTCAGTCCTCCCCGACGCGCCGAGGCGCGGTCGTTTGTGGCGCGTTCTCAGTTTCCATGCTAGATCCTCGCGAGGTTCAACACGTTTCCTCGCTACAGAATGCGGGTAAACGCGGGGGCAATCAGGGGATACCGGAGAACCACTAGGGGTGACACAGGCCGGCGGCGATTCTGCACAGGTCGACGTGCAGGCGTGCGAAGAGGACTGTTCGGGTCACGAGCGCCAACTATACGTCCCCCCCAGGCGTGGCTTACGTCAGGGGGCGATGACGCGCGATCTCCGACCCCGATCGGTAAAGGTGTCCGGCCTGCATACCAGCCGTTCCATACAACTCTGGAACAGTGACGAGCGTGTAACCCTTCCCCTGCAGCTTTTTGAGGATGTCCGGAACCGCGTCAACGGTCGCCGGGTTGACGCCGTGCATGAGCACGATGGCCCCGACGCGCGCCTGCTTCGTCACCCGGTCGGCGATCGCCTTGGGGTCGTTCGTGTCCTTGTCACCTGCGTCGACGTTCCGGCCGACGATGGCGAGGCCCATGTCCTCCGCCACGTCCGTCACGTTCTTGTTCACCGCTCCGTATGGCGCGCGCATCAGCGTGGGCCGCTCGCCGATGGCCGCTGTGATGGTGTCCTGGGTACGGCGGAGCGAATCGGCGATCTTGCTGGTCGTCAACTTCGACAGGTCCAGGTGCGCCCAGGAGTGGTTGGCCACCAGATGCCCCTCGACGCTCATCCTGAACAGCAGATCCGGCCGGGCCGCGGCACTGGTGCCGACGGTGAAGAAGGTGGCCCGCGCCCCGGCCTGGTGCAGCATGTCGAGCAGCCTGGGCGTGTCCGGTCCCGGCCCGTCGTCGAAGGTCAGCGCGACGCACTTGGCCTTGGTGCAGTCGACCGATCCCGCCCGGTTGCTGACGGCCTCGGGGCTGGATGACGGGGCCGTCCTCGGCACGGTCGGCGCCGCCTGCCTGGCGGCCTCCCGGACGACCTCCTGCGCGCGCCGTCCCGTCGGCGACAGCAGGGGATCGGCCTGCCGGGCGGGTACGGCCACGGCCAGGCGGCCGAGGGCGCACGGCCCGACCTGGCAGTCGTCGAACTCCACCACCAGGTCCCCGCCCTGGTTGAAGGCCATCGAGTCGAGCCGGTCGCCCGTCAGCCTGCTGGGGTCGGTCGGGGATCCGCGCTTCACGAGCTGGTCTCTGACCAGTCGCGTGAGATCGCGCAGCGCGGCCTGGCCGGAGAGCAGGCCGGCCGAGCCGGTCGCCTTGCCGGTCCGCCGGTCGTACCAGAGGGTTCGGGTGGAGTTGCCCCAGCCGGTGCCGAGGGACTCGCCGGTGCGCAGTCGTACGCCGACGATGTCGCCGGAGGCGGCGGTGAGCTGCCAGTCCACGTTCAGCTCGGGGCGGGGCCGTGGGGTGTCGAACCTGGTGAGCGAGCGGAAGCGGCGCAGCGTCCGCTCGGTCTCGTCACGCAGGGCCTTGTTGAGGCGGGGCGCGTCCGGCAGTTCGGGGTAGGTGATATGCACAAGGCGACTCGCGTGCCCGCGGACGTCGTCGCTCAGGGTTCTGGCGACCAGACCGCCCACGGTCGCGGGGTCGACAAAGTCGATCATGGTCGGCTCCGCGGGGACCAGGACGTCCCGCTCAGGGGACGCGGTGGCCAGCCCACCACCCACGGCGGAAAGGGCCAGCAGGGCGATTCCTCCAATGAGTCCCTTTTTGTGCATGAAGGTCAGGTTAAGGGGCTGATCTTGCGGTTTGCCCCGTTTTGGGACTATGGGGGACGAGGCTTGACTGAGTTACGATCAGGACATGGACGGCTACTTCGGGTCCTATGTGCTGGTCGCCGCGCTGCTTGCCATCGGCGTGGCCATCGTGGCCGGGGCCCTCCTGGTCAACCGTCTCCTGCGCCCGACCAGGCCGACGGCCGAGAAGCTGACCACCTACGAGTGCGGCGTCGACCCTGTCGGCGACGGCTGGGCCCAGTCGCAGGTGCGCTACTACGTCTTCACGTACCTGTACGTGGTCTTCGCCGTGGACGCCGTGTTCCTCTTCCCGTGGGCCACGGTCTTCGACGCGCCGGGATTCGGGCTGACGACGCTCGTGGAGATGTTCGTCTTCCTGGGGTTCATCGCGCTCGGCATCCTCTACGCCTGGCGAAAGCGCGTACTCGGCTGGACTTAGGTTGTTTTTCGGTCGATCAACCGCCGTCCCTCTACTCCTTAGGGAGATCACGCGGGACAATGGGCGGTATGGCAGCCACGGATCTCCCGATGCCCACAGTGGGGCCGATCTCGCGCTTGGCACCCAAGCCGATGCGCTTCGTGCTCAACTGGGGGCGGCGTTATTCGCTGTGGGTGTTCAACTTCGGGCTCGCCTGCTGCGCGATCGAGTTCATCGCGACCTCCATGAGCCGCCACGATTTCATCCGGTTCGGGGTGATCCCGTTCGCCAACGGGCCGCGCCAGGCCGACCTGATGATCGTCTCGGGCACCGTCACCGACAAGATGGCCCCCGCCGTCAAGCGCCTCTACGAGCAGATGCCCGATCCGAAGTACGTGATCTCGTTCGGCGCCTGCTCCAACACCGGCGGCCCCTACTGGGACTCCTACTGCGTCACCAACGGCGTCGACCAGATCATTCCGGTCGATGTCTATGTGCCCGGCTGCCCGCCCAGACCTGAGGCGCTGCTCCACGGGATCATGAAGCTCCAGGAGAAGATCGCCGCCGAGAAGCTCAGCGACCGCTACGTCTGGTCCCGCTCGCACGGGGATGTGTCGTGACGCTCGAGGAGCGCTTCGGTGAGCGGGTCTCCGTCTCCACCTCCTTCGGCGAGTCCACCGTCGACGTCGGCCCGGCCGACTGGATCGAGGTCCTGACCTTCCTCAGGGACTCCGGCCACACCTTCTTCGACTGGCTGACCGGGGTCGACGATCCGCCCGACGGGTTCTTCGTGGTCGCCCACGTCTACGACCCCGACTCGTGCGAGCGGGTGCTCGTCCGCACCCGGGTGCCGCGCGCCGATCCGCGGCTGCCCACCGCCGTGGGCGTCTACCGGGGCGCCAACTGGCACGAGCGCGAGACGTACGAGATGTTCGGGGTGCTCTTCGACGGCCACCCCTACCTGGTGCCGCTGCTGCTGCCCGACGGGTTCGAGGGGCATCCGCTGCGCAAGGACTTCATCCTCGCCGCCCGGGTGGCCAAGCCCTGGCCGGGAGCCAAGGAGCCGGGCGAATCCGGGCACGGCTCGCCGAGCCGCCGCAGGACGCTGCCGCCCGGCGTACCCGCCGACTGGGGGACACCCGATGCTTGACGTGGTGCTGCGCTTCGTCGCCATCCTCATCGTGTTCCTCGTGCTGCCGTTGATCGTCGGGCAGACCGAGCACAAGGTCATGGCGCACATGCAGTCGCGCCTCGGGCCGATGTACGCGGGCGGCTTCCACGGCTGGGCGCAGCTCATCGCCGACGGGGTGAAGTTCGCGCAGAAGGAGGACGTCATCCCGGCCGCCGCCGACCGGCGCGTCTTCATGATCGCACCGGGCGTCGCGCTGGTGCCCTACCTGCTCGTGCTGATCGCCATCCCCGTCGACCAGGGGCTGGTCGGCGTGGACCTCGACCTCGGGCTGTTCTTCGTGCTCGCGGTGATGGGCATCGGCGTGCTCGGCTCGATCATGGCGGGGTGGGCGTCGGCCAACAAATACTCGGTGCTCGGCGGCATGCGGTCGGCCGCCCAGCTCATGTCGTACGAGCTGCCGCTGGTGCTGGCCGCCTCCTCCGTCGCGATGGCGGCGGGCACGCTGTCCATCCCGGCGATCGTCTCGGCGTGGCAGTGGTGGTGGCTGCCGTGGCAGGCCATCGGCGGCGTGGTGTTCTTCCTGGCCGGGCTGGCCGAGCTGCGCCGGCCGCCGTTCGACATGCCGATCGCCGAGTCCGAGATCATCATGGGGCCGATGACCGAATACACCGGGATGCGGTTCGCCCTGTTCATGCTCTCGGAGTACGTCGGGATCGTCGTGCTGTCGTTCCTGACCACCGTGCTGTTTCTGGGCGGGTGGCATGGGCCGTTGCTGGCCGGATGGGTGTGGACGCTGGTCAAGGTGTTCGCGCTGGCTTTTGTGGTGATCTGGCTGCGGGTGAGCTTTCCCCGGATGCGTGAGGACCAGTTGCAGAAGCTGGCGTGGGTGGGGCTGGTGCCGTTGGCGCTGGTCCAGTTGGCGCTCACGGGCGTCGTGAAGGTGCTTACGTAGTTCTGCTGGTTTGTCGGCACTTTACCTCCGGCTTATCCGTCTTATGTGGATAGGGGGCTATGGAGGGTGATCTTCATGGACATTCGGCTTCGGCCGGTCGCGGGGGCGGTGGCGGGGACTCCCTGTCCCCGGACGGACGTGTTATGGGACGGCTCGGCGTTGGCCGTCTCCGACGACGCGTCCGGCCAATCCGTGCGGCTGACGCCCGCGACGCTCTACCACTACCGCTACGACCAGCGGGTCCTTGTGTCGAGGAGGAAGGCCAAGACCCTCTCGGTCCAGGGCCTGGCCGCGCTCGACGGCGACGGCCTGGTGCTGCTCGACCTGCCGGGCGAGTGGTACGTCCCGCATGTGGCCGCGTTCGGGGGGTACACGGGCCTGCCGATCGTCGACGCCCGCGGACACGCCTCGAACCGGGTGCGGGCGGTGCTCGCCGGCCGCGCCCCAGGCTGGCGCCGCTTCCGGGGCCTGCCGCCACCGTTCCTGGCCAGGTATCGCGGGCCGGTGAGCATCGGGGTCGGTGTCGCCGGGCTGGCGGTGATGGTCTACCTGGCGTCGACCGGTATGTGGGCGGCCTGGCGCGGGATCTCCATGGTGGGCAGGTCGCTCCTGGACCTCCTGGAGGTCAAGTGGCTGGCCATCGGCTTCAGCCCCGTGCTCCTTGTGCTGCGCCCGGTGTCCGCCCGCGTCCACCGCTGGCGCGCGGACCGCGGCCAGATCCTCGGCTCCGCCGGGGGGCCGTATCTCTCGGTGCTCTCTGGCGAGAAGTTGCACGTGAACCGGGGCAAGGAACAGTCACCGTACATCAAGATCGGCGTGGGCCGGGGGATGGCCGTGTCCCTGTTGCTCTACCGCTATGACGATCTGGCCGGGCTGTTCATCCTCGACGGGAACGGCGGCCCCCTGCACCACCTGCCCGGCGGATGGACCCCGGACGCCGCCCACCGTTTCGCGGACCGCCACGGGCTGGGGCTGGCGGTGCACTCGATCTCCCGGGACGAGTATCTGTCACTGACCCGCGGCTCTCGGGACGCGACGGTCTGACCCGCACTTCTCTGGACGGGCCGGTCCGTTCCGCGATTCCCGGGACGGGACGGTCTGACCCGCGATTCCTGGGACGAGTATCTGTCACTGACCCGCAGTTCTCGGGACGCGACGGTCTCACCCGGAGCTCCCGGGACGGGACGGTCTGACGCCGTTTCTTCTCGGATCGGTGGACTATGGCCGGATCATTGGACGATGGCCAGCATCACGTCAGACGCGGACGGGCGGTCGTCGGGGCTCTTGTGCAGGCAGGAGCCCACAGTGCCGCGGAGGGCAGGCGGTAGCGGCGACAGGTCCGGGTGGAAGGTGAGCACCCGATTGAACACCGCCGGCACCGTATCCTCCCCGAACGCCGGCCGCCCCGTCGCCGCGAACATCATCGTCACAGCCCAGCTGAACACGTCGGACGCCGGCCCCACCGGCGCCCCGGTCAGTTGCTCGGGCGACATGTAAGGCGGGGTGCCGACCATCTTGCCCGAGGTCACCGTCATCTGGTCGAGCGCCCGCGCGATCCCGAAGTCGATCACGCGCGGCCCGTCCGGCCCGATGAGCACGTTGCTCGGCTTGAAGTCGCGGTGGACGATCCCCGCCTTGTGGATGGCGGCGAGCGCTCCGGCTGTGGATAACGCCAGCCGCGTCAGGCTGTCCTCGTCGCGCGGGCCGTACTTTCGTACGAGATGTTCGAGTGACGGACCTTCGACGTATTCGCTGACGATGTAGGCGTGCTGACCCGTGATGCTGACGTCGAGCACCCGGGCCGTGGAGAACGTCGCCACCCGCCGAGCCGCGTCGACCTCCCTGGCGAACCTGGCCCGCGCCACGTCGTCCACGAGGTCGTGCAGAACCTTGACGGCGACGCGTACGCCGTTGGGCGCCATCGCGAGATAGACCGCGCCCTGCCCGCCCCGCCCGAGCGGCTGGAGCACCCGGTAGTGCCCGATCCACTCGGGCTCGTGCGGCCGGCGCTGGGGACTCGGGGCGGTGGTGCGCTGGTGCAGATCGAAAGGCGGCGGAGCGCTCCGGTGCTGGTGGGGAGGCTGATAGACGGGTCTGTTGCGGCGCGCCCTGACCATCGTGGGGACCAGGATGCCCGAGTGGATGACCCCACCCAGCCAGCTGATGACCAGTCCGAGCGAGACCACCCCCGACAGCGGGGTCGGGATGTCCTCGAACTGGTCGTAGGCCAAGGCCGCCATCACGAAAGAGCCGATGCTGATGGCGTAGATGCCCGCCGCCACAACGTGCAACGTGCTCCGCAGCCAGTAGGCCGCGAACCCGATCGTGAACGGTGTCGCCAGCCCACACGTCATCAGGGGCAGCGCCGCCCACACGATGGCCGCCGCCCACGCGCCGCTAGTGGGACGGGCAGGCTGGCTGTACGACATGGCGGGAAGACTATCGCGCAGGACTTTCACATATCGGCTGTGGACACATCTTGTGGATAACCTTCGGTCAGCCTGTGGATGACTGTGGAAAACTTGGGGACAACGGGCCTGGATCATTCACCTGCACGGTCAAGTGCGACATGATGTTGATATGGCGCGGATACCGGGAGTCGGCCTCGCGAAGGGTCTATCGGTGACTCTTCGTCACATGCTGCGCAAATCCGTAACGCAGCAGTATCCCGAGGTCAAGCCCGCCCTCCCGCCCCGCAGCCGCGGCGTCATCGCCCTGGTCGAGGAGAACTGCACCTCCTGCATGCTCTGCGCGCGCGAGTGCCCCGACTGGTGCATCTATATCGACTCGCACAAGGAGACCCTTCCGGCCCCTGAGGGTGGGCGTGCCCGCCAGCGGAACGTTCTCGACCGGTTCGCCATCGACTTCGCCCTGTGCATGTACTGCGGGATCTGCATCGAGGTGTGCCCGTTCGACGCGTTGTTCTGGTCGCCCGAGTTCGAGTATGCCGAGGGCGACATCCGCAACCTCCTGCATGAAAAGGACCGGCTCGCAGCCTGGACCCCCACGGTCCCCCCGCCCCCCGCCCACGACCCCGGCGCCGCGCCCCCGAAAGAACTCACAGCCGCCCCCCGCCGCCCAGCCACCGACCGCCCTGGCACCACAGCCCCGGCCACCGCCCGCCCAACCTCCGACCGCACCGGCGCCAACCGCCCCGACACCGCAGGCCCGGCTGCCGACCGTTCTGGCGTCGCAGGTCCGGCGGCTGACCGTCGCGGTGCCGCAAGCTCGACCGCTGACCGTCGCGACGCCGCAGGTCCGTCCGCTGACCGTTCCGGCGCCGCAGGCTCGGTCGCCGACCGGACCGGTTCCGCTGACCGTTCTGGCGTCGCAGGTTCGGCTGCCGACCGTCGCGGTGCCGCAGACTCCGCCGCTGACCCTTCCGGCGCCACCGGCTCGGCCGCCGACCGGACCGGTACCGTTGACCGCCCCGGCAGGCCAGGTCCCGCGTCCGGGCCATCGGCACCTGCTTCCGGGCCGCCCGCGCCTACATCCGGTCGGTCGGCGCCTGCTTCTGGCTCGCCGACACCGACATCCGTTCCGCCCGCGCCTACATCCGGTCCGCCGACACCGACATCCGGTCGGCCAGCACCTGCTTCCGCCCCGTCGGCACCTGCTTCTGGCTCGTCGGCACCCGCTTCCGGCCCGTCGGCGTCTGCTTCAGGTGGCCCGTCATCCACAGGCCGGCCGTCTGCCGAAGCGTCATCCACAGGCTCGGGCGAACCGTCGTCGCCACCCGGCGCGGGGGAGCAGAATTCTGGCGCGAGCCGGCGCGGGCGCAGGATGGCCGATCCCCGATCCATCCGCCCGCCCGGGCGGCTCGACCCTGGTGAGACAAGGGAGTCCGAGGAGGAGTCGTGACCGAGGCGGTGCCCTCCTACCTGTCACCCACCGGGCAAGAGATCGTCTTCTTGCTGCTGGGCGCGGTGGCGGTCGGATCCGCGCTGCTCGTCGTCACGACCAGGCAACTGGTCCACGCCGCCCTCTGGCTGGTCGTCTCCTTCGGCGCGCTGGCCGGCGGCTACCTGGTGCTGACCGCCGAGTTCGTGGCCTGGGTGCAGGTGCTCATCTACGTGGGCGCGGTGGTGGTCCTGCTGCTGTTCGGCATCATGCTGACCCGTGCCCCGATCGGCCGTTCCGCCGATCTTGACAGCGGCAACCGGTGGGTGGCGGCCGTGGTGGCGGCGGCGACGGCGGCCGTCCTGGTCACGATGGTGATCGACGGCTTCCGCACGGCGTACACACCGTTGAGACCCGGCTCCGGCGCCGCCAAGGAGCTCGGCGCCAGCGTGTTCAGCACCTGGGTGCTGCCTTTCGAGGCGCTCTCCGTTCTGCTGCTGGCCGCGTTGATCGGCGCCATCGTGCTGTCCCGCACGGACATTCCCGGGGGTTCGCCACCCGAGCAGACCGGGGGTTCTTAGTGCACATCGTCTACCCGGCGGTCGTCTCCGCGCTCCTCTTCTCCGTCGGCATCTACGGGGTGCTCGCCCGGCGCAACACGATTCTCGTGCTGATGTCGGTCGAGCTGATGCTCAACGCCGTCAACCTCAACCTGGTCGCGTTCGACGTGTGGCTGGGGGATCGGCTGCACAGCGGCCAGGTGCTCACGCTGTTCATCATCGTGATCGCCGCCGCCGAGGTCGGGCTGGGGCTCGCGATCGTCCTGGCCCTCTACCGCAACCGCCGTACGGTCGACATCGACCAACTCCGCGACCTGGCCGAATCCGATACGTCGGGCGACCCGGCAGAGCCCGCGGCGTCGGGTGGCCCGGCAGATCTCGGCACATCGGGCGACCCGGCAGATCCCAGCACGTCGGATGACCCGGCAAGCCCGCCGGCACGTCGGCTGGGCGAGCCTGCGGTGGCGGGCGACTCGGCTGCGACAGCCCAGCCCGTCAGACGAGGGGGAGCACTGTGACGATCTTCCCGCTCCTGGCCATAGCTCTGCCCTTCGTCGCGGCCTTCGCCGGTCTGCTGTTGTCGCGCTGGCCGCACCGACGCCCGGCGAGCACAGCGGGACCGGTAACGGGCTCGGGGGCCAATGCGCGGGCGGCGTGGATCGCGGTGGTGCCGACGGCGGCTGCCGCGGTCCTGGCGCTCTGGCTGGCCTGGGAGCCCGGTTTCGCCTTTCTCGAAGGTGCCAGACCGGGCCCGGCGGTCGGCCGCACCTACGGCACCATCGGCACCGGCGCCATCCCGATCTCACTGACCCTCCAGGCCGACGACCTGTCCGCCATCCTCGGCGTCCTGGTGACCCTTGTGGCGCTGGCCGTACAGGTCTACTCGGTCGGATACCTCCACGACGACCCTCGCTATCCCTCCTACAGCGCTTTCATCAGCCTGTTCACCAGCGCGATGCTGCTGGTGGTCTACGCGGGCGACCTCCTCGTCCTCTATGTGGGCTGGGAGATCATGGGCCTGTGCTCATACCTGCTCATCGGCCACTGGTGGGAGGACAAGGGCAACTCGCGAGCCGCCATCAAGGCGTTCCTGGTCACCCGGCTCGGCGACGTCGGCTTCCTGTTCGGCATCTTCGTGCTCGGCGCCGCCGCGGGCAGCTTCCGGATAGCGGATGTGCTGGCGAAGGTGCCCGAGATGTCCACAGGCACGCTGGTGGCCGCCACGATGCTGCTGCTCGCCGGGGTGGCGGGCAAGAGCGCGCAGGTGCCGCTGCACACCTGGCTGCCCGACGCGATGGCGGGCCCGACGCCCATCAGCGCGCTGATCCACGCCGCCACCATGGTGGCCGCCGGGATCTTCATCGTGGCGCGGCTCTTCCCCGCGTTCCAAGGCGCTCGCCCCACACTCGACGTGCTGGCCGTCCTGGCCGCCCTCGGCATGCTGGGCGCCGCCCTGGCCGCGCTCGCCCAGGACGACCTGAAACGCGTGCTCGCGTACTCGACGATCAGCCAGCTCTCCTACATGGCCGGCGGGCTGGCGGCGGGCTCCGACAGCGCGGCGATCTTCCACCTCCTCACGCACGGCGCGTTCAAGGCGCTGCTCTTCCTGTGCGCGGGCGCGGTCATCCACCACGTCGGCTCGAACCTGATGACCCAGATGGGCGGCCTGCGACGGGAGCTGCCGGTCACGTTCGTCACGATGACGGTTGGATTCGCCGCCCTCGCGGGGCTGCCTCCGGCGAGCGGCTTCTTCAGCAAGGACGAACTCCTGCTGGCCATGGACCACGCACTGTCGGGTGGCGGTCTGACGGACGCCGCCGCCCTGCTGCTGTACGGCTGCGCGCTCGCGACCGTCGCCGTCACCGGGGCGTACGCGACAAGGGCCTGGCTCCGTACCTTCTTCGGTGCGGCGAGAGTCGTCGCGCTCCCCGAGCCTGAGCCCGGCACGGCCCACGTGATCGACGTCCGCGAGGCGCCGCGGACGATGCTCGTGCCCATCGTGCTCCTCACGGTTCCCGCCCTGCTGCTCGGACTCGCCGGCGGGCTCCACGTGGACCTGGGGGTGGCGGCCATCGGCGTCGTGCTCGCGCTGCTCGGCGCCGGGGTGGTGTACGCGTTCTGGCGCAGTGACCCCCTCGCCGACCCGGCCCGCCTGCTCGGCCCTCTGCGTGTGCCCTGTGAGCAGGCGTTCTACGTGGACGGCGTCTACTCCGCCCTGTTCGTCCGGCCGGTACTGGCGCTGGCCAGGCTTGTGGTCAGGACGGACGACGTGGTCGTGGACGGGGCGGTACGCGGCTCGGGACGGTCCGCGCGAGGGTTGTCCGGGCTGCTGCGGCTCGCCCAGAACGGCAACGTCCAGCTCTACGTGAGCGGCGTGCTCGCCGGGGTCCTCTTGATCGTGGTGGGGGCGGTGGTGTTCACGTGACGAGCTTGCTTCCTGTCGCGTTGCTGGCCGTGCCCCTGCTCGGGGCGCTGCTGCTCCTGGTGGCGCCGACCGCGTTGCGCCCGTGGCTGCGGGTCTACGGGCTGGTCGTGTCGGGTGTCGCGCTGGTGCTCGCCGTGGTGATGGTGGCGACATTCGACTACGGCCAGGCGGCGCGGCCGCAGTTCGCCGTCGACCGGGAGTGGATCTCTGGGCTGGGGCTCCACTTCCACCTGGCCGTCGACGGCATCTCGCTGCCGCTGATCGCGCTGACCGCCCTCCTGACGTTCCTCTGCTTCGTCTACCTGAGCTGGGGCGACGCGCGCGGTCCCGGACAGTTGCTGCGGGCGAGAGCGGGCGGTGCGCGGCCTCGGGCGATGGTGTTCACGCTGCTCGTGCTCGAAGTCGGCATGATCGGTACGTTCCTCGCGCTCGACCTGCTGCTGTTCTTCGTGTTCTTCGAGATCGTGCTGATCCCGATGTACTTCCTGATCGCCATCTGGGGCGGCAAGGGCCGTCGCGGCGCGTCGATCAAGTTCATCCTGTACACGCTGCTCGGATCGGTCGTGATGCTGCTCGGCCTGCTGCTCGTCTGGGCGCGGACCGGCACGCTCGACATCGTCGCCCTCGGCCAGGCCCACGGCGCGGGCATGCCCAGAGCCGTACAGATTCTCGCGTTCGTGGCCATCGGCGTCGGGCTGGCGGTCAAGACGCCCATGTGGCCGCTGCACACCTGGCTGCCCGACGCGCACACCGAGGCGCCCACCGTCGGTTCGGTGCTGCTGGCCGGCGTACTGCTGAAGATGGGCACGTACGGCTTCGCCAGGATCGCCATCCCCGTCCTGCCCGAAGGGGCGGTGGCGGTGGCGCCGTGGCTGGGGGCGTTCGCCGTGGTCGGCATCGTCTACGGCGCCCTGGCGTGCCTCGCTCAGCGCGATCTCAAACGCATGATCGCCTACTCGTCCGTGGGCCACATGGGCTTCGTCCTGCTGGGCTTCGCCACGCTGACCACGGTGGGCGTCAACGGCGCCCTGTTCGCGAACGTCGCCCACGGCCTCATCACCGGCCTGCTCTTCTTCCTCGCCGGCGCGATCAAGGAGCGCTACGGCACGGCCGACATGCGAGTTCTCGGCGGCGGCATGCTGGCGACGCTTCCCCACCTGGGGTCGGTGCTGACCTTCGCGGCCATCGCCTCGCTCGGGGTGCCTGGGCTGGCCGGGTTCTGGGGGGAGATGCTGTCCCTGTTCGGCGCCTTCCAGCCTGGGGACGGGTTGCCGCGGGGGCTGTTTCTGACGTTCATGGTGATCGGCGGGCTGGGCGCGGTGCTGACGGCGGCGTACTTCCTCGTCATGCTGTCCCGCGTGACGCACGGCCTCCCTGAACGTGCGGTCCCGGCGGCAGTCGCTCGCTCGGGTGCGCTCGGCTCGCGCCCGCCTGGGCCTTCCGACGGTGGGATCGGGCGGCGGGGGTTGCGTGACATCCAGGGGTACGAGTGGGCCGCCTGGGTGCCGTTGATCGTGCTGATCCTGCTGTTCGGGCTCTGGCCCAAACTGCTTCTCTCGCTCACCACACCGGCCGTGCAGACCCTGCTGGGGGCCTTGTCATGATCCAGCAGATCGACTACTTCGTCATCGCGGTGCCGCTGGTCCTCGCCCTGGTGGCCGGGCTCGTGCTGATGCTCGACGCGTTCCTGCCCACCGGGAGGCGGACCCAGACCGGGCTCGGTCTGGTCAGTCTCGGGGGCATCGTCGTCGCGCTGGGGTTCGTCGTGGCGCAGGCCGTACGAGGTGGCGGTTCGCGGGCGACCTTCTGCGTTCCCGAAAGCCTCGCCACCGCAGCGGGGGCAGGAAGTGCGGCGGCGTGTTCGTTCGTGGTCGACCGGTTCACGCTGATCTTCGCGGGGCTGGTGCTGGTCGCGGCCGTCGTGGTCGTGCTGATGTCCATGTCCGAGCTGGCCGGAGGTGGCATTCCGGCAGGTGAGTGGTATTTCCTGGTGCTCTGTACGCTGGTCGGCGCGGTGACCCTGCCTGCCTCGCGTGACCTGATCATGCTGGTGGTGGCCCTGGAGCTGGTGTCGCTGCCGGTGTTCGCCCTCACCGCGCTCAAACGCTACGACGGGCGCTCCTCCGAGGCGGCGGTCAAGCTCTTCCTCGTCTCGGTCGTGTCGACGGCCGTCATGCTGTTCGGGGTCTCCCTGCTGTACGGGATCGCCGGGACGGTCTACCTCTCCCGTCTCGCCTCGGTGTTCAGCGGGACGGTGGCCGCGCCGGGTGCGGCGACGCCGGAGGCGCACTCGTCCCTGCTGGCGGCCGATCACGGACTGCCGGGCGTGGTCACGGTCGGGCTGGTGCTCGTCGTGGCCGGGTTCGCGTTCAAGATCGCCGCTGTGCCGTTCCACTCCTGGGCGGCGGACGTCTACCAGGGCGCGCCGGTCCCGGTCGCCGCGCTGCTTTCGGTGATCTCGAAGGCGGCCGGGTTCGCGGGCCTGATCCTCCTCCTGGTCGCCGCGTTGCCCGGACAGGCGTCGACCTGGACGCCCATCATCGCGGTCGTCGCGGCGCTCACCATGACGGTCGGCAACCTTCTGGCCATGCGCCAGCGCTCCGCCGTACGACTGCTGGCCTGGTCCTCGGTCGCCCAGTCGGGCTACATCCTGGCCCCGCTCGCAGTGGCGGCCCAGACCGGCGCGACGGCCGCCGGCCCTAGCCTGACCGTCGGTGCGGCGGGTGCGGCGGGTGCGGCGGGTGCGGCGGGTGCGGCGGGTGCGGCGGGTGCGGCGGGTGCGGCGGGTGCGGCGGGTGCGGCGGGTGCCACTGGTCTCGTCGCTGCCGCTGACGCTGCCGGTGCGGTCGGGGCGTCGGTGGCGTACCTCGTTATCTACGCGGCCATGAACCTGGGCGCGTTCGCGGTCGTCATGCTGGTGTCGCGGACGACCGCGCGCAACGAGCTGGACGACTATCGCGGCCTCGCCTTCCGCAGCCCGGTGGCGGCGATCGCGTTGGCGTTCTGCTTGATCTGCCTGGCCGGACTGCCGCCGGGGCTGGCGGGGCTGTTCGCCAAGGTGGTGGTGTTCCGGGAGATCATCGAGGGTGGGGCCGGGTGGCTCGCGGTCGTCATGGCCGTCAACACCGTGATCGGTCTGTACTACTACGTGGTCTGGACGGCACGACTGTTCACCCCGGTCGAGGCCGTGCCCGCCGGGGTCCGCCGGGCGGTGCCCGCTGTCTGGGTGGCCGTCGGGATCGCTCTGGTGGTGGCGCTCCTGTTCTCGGTCGCACCTCAGTTGGTGCTGGGGGTTACGTCGTTGTCCGCCTCCGGGTGATAAAGGGGACTCCAGGGCTTTGGGCAGGCGGTTCGGTCGCGCTGTGCCCTCGGTTGAGCACGACGGGGAACGATGGACCGGGGGATCGTCGTTGGACCGGGTGAACCCACACCACGAAGGGGGGAACCTTGCACCACAACGGTCTGCGCACCGCCATTCTGCTGGGCGGCCTATCTGCGTTGATACTCGCGGTGGGAGGGTGGTTGGGCGGCGGCACCGGCCTGCAGATCGCGTTCGTGCTCGCCATGGCGAGCAGTGGTGTCGCCTACTTCTTCTCCGATCGGATCGCCCTGTCGGCGATGCGGGCGCGGCAGGTCAGCGAGGTTGAGCAGCCCCTGCTCTACCGGATCGTACGGGAGCTCTCCACCGAAGCCCGGCAGCCGATGCCCCGCCTGTACATTTCCCCCACCGTGCAACCGAACGCCTTCGCGACCGGACGGAGCCCGCGCCAGGCGGCGGTCTGCGTGACGTACGGGCTCACCCAGCTGCTCAACCCGGACGAGCTGCGCGGGGTCATCGGGCACGAGCTGTCCCATGTCTACAACCGCGACATTCTGCTCTCATCGGTGGCCGGGGCTCTGGCCACGATGATCACTTGGCTCAGCTATCTGGCCGTGTTCTTCGGTGGGTCCGATGACGATGAGGGGCCCGGGTTCCTGGGGGCGCTGCTCATGATGGTCCTCGGGCCGGTGGCGGCGGGGATGGTGCAGATGGCGATCTCCAGAACGCGGGAGTTCCAGGCGGATGAGTCGGGTGCTCGGCTGACGGGCGATCCGCTGGCGCTGGCCTCGGCGCTGCGCAAGATCGAGATGGGCGCTCGCCGGCTGCCGCTGCCGGAGAACAGCCGCCTCACCTCGGCTTCCCACATGATGATCGCCAACCCGTTCAGCGGGTCGGGGTTCGGGCGGCTGTTCTCCACGCATCCGCCCACCTCCGAGCGGGTGGCCCGGCTGGAGCGCATGGCAGGCTACCGCCGCTAGTCCGTCACCCCACGCCCGGCTGGACTACGTCGGGCTCGGACAGTTGGATCGCGGCGGCCGGGCAGACGCTCGCCGCCTCGCGCACGGCCCGGTACAGGCGCGCCTGCGGTGTGTCGTCGAGCAGCAGCACGATCCCGTCGTCCTCGTCCTGGTCGAACACCTCCGGCGCGATCATCACGCACTGTCCCGCCCCGCAGCACTTGTCCCGGTCCACCGCCACCCTCATGATCGTCCCTTCTCCGCGGTCACCACCTGACGGGCACCTGCTGGAGCCCGCCGACGAGCAGCCCCTCGCGGCGGGCCAGCTCGCGGGCGGGAACGGCCAGCTCCAGAGAGGGCAGCCGGCGCAGCAGTACGGACAGGACGGTCTGCAACTCGGTGCGCGCCAGCGCCTGCCCCACGCAGGAGTACGGCCCGGCGCCGAAGGACAGATGGGCGTTGGGCGAGCGGCTCACGTCCATGTCGCCGGCGTCCTCGAAGGCCTGTCCGTCGCGGTTGGCCGAGGCCATGCTGCAGACCACCGTGGTCCCGGGCGGCAGCGTCGTGCCGCCGACCTCGATCTCCTCGGTGATGTAGCGCGGCATCCCGAATCCGGGGTTCGCGTCGAAGCGCAGGGTCTCCTCCACCGCCGACCGGACGAGCGACGGGTCCGCCAGCAGCCGCTCCCACTGCCGCCGGTCGGCCAGCAGCATCGCCACCATCTTCCCGATCATGTTCGCGGTGGTCTCGTGCCCGGCGACCAGGAGGCTCTGGCCGGTGCCCAGCACCACGGCCTCCGTCATCAAGTCGTCCTCCTCGACGAGGGCGAGGAGGTCGCTGATCAGGTCGTCACCGGGTTGTGCCTGCTTGGCGGCGATGTGCGCGGCGAAGTACTCGTTGAACTCGGCCTGCGCGGCGTCGACCTCCTTCTGCTCGTACTTCGAGAGGTTCATCAGCGTGTCGGACCAGTACGCGAACCGGAACCGGTCCCCGTTCGGCACCCCGAGCAGATCGCAGATCACCCACACCGGCAGCGGGAACCCCAGACCGGAGACGAGGTCGGCCGGCGGCCCCTGCGCCACCATCGCGTCGATCAGTTGCTCGCTCATCGCCGCCATCCGCGGCACCATGGCCGCGACGCGCTTGGCGGTGAAGGCCCTGCCGACCAGGCGGCGCCACCGCTGGTGCCCCTCGCCCACCGAGGCGGCCATACCGCTCCTGCGCGTGGCGAACGGCCCGCCGGACGCGTTGGCAGTGGTCCTGGCTGCGTTGGCGGCGTCCAGGTGGCGGGTGAACCGGGGATCGGACAGCACCTGCTTGACGTCGTCGTAGCGGGTCAGCAGCAACGCCTCGTCGCCGCTGGCGAGCCGGATCGGAGCCACCGGGCAGCCCTCGCGCAGGCTCGCCCACTCCTCAGGCGGCTCCAGGGCGGTGGGATTGCGGAACGGGTAATCGGGCGTGCCACTCACGGTGACCTCCTGATGGCCGATATGACCGCATTTAAAACAATTGCCTTATGGTCGTCAAGCAGCCGAATTGATCTTGCGCACGATGGCGGCCAGGTCCTCGGGGAAGTAGACCTCGTCGGTGGCCTCCAGCTCCTCGGGGCTCCACCACCGGTGACCCAGCGTGGTGGCCTTCTCGATCTCCTCCATGTACTCGTACGAGATGTCCACGTCCTCGGCCACCTGGATCGCGAAGAACGTCTGATCCTGGGTGACGGCGTACTCGGCGAAGAAGAACTCGATCGTGCCCGTCCCGTACGGCCCGGTGAGCTGGTCGGCGTCGGCCCGGATCCCGACCTCCTCGTGCAGCTCGCGCAGGGCGGCCTCGTGGAGCGTCTCACCGTCCTCGGCGGCGCCGCCGATGGTGAACCAGAACGGCTCGTCGGGCCGGGCGGGATCGAACCCGTGGAGCAGGAGCACCCTGCCCTGTTCGTCAATGGGCAGGGCACGGGCCGTGAAACGGCGCAGGGGGATCTTCGTCACGTCAATTGAGCTTATGCGCGTGTTCTCCGAATTGCGGCTTGGGCCCAGGGATCAGTGCCGGAGGTCGCGGCTCGGCCCGCTGAGCGAACGGAGCGTCTCCGCCTGGCGGGCGCGAACGGCCAGGTCGTGATCGAGCGCGGCGATCGTACGGGCTGGGGAGGGTTCGTCGCGCAGCTCGGCGGCCCGGATGCGGTCCAGGCGGAACCCGCGCCCCGCACGACGACTACGGCACCAGCCGATCAGATACCAGGAGCCCCCGGAGGCCAGCAACCCGCCCGGCTCGACCTCCCGCTCGCTTTCCCGGCCGTTCGAGTCCGCGTACCGGATCCAGACCACCCGCTGCTGTGCCACGGCCTGTTCGACGGCGGCGAGGATGCCCGGCACGGTACGGGCGGGCAGCACGTGGATCCGCTCCGTCAGCGTACGCACCTCCTCGGCGGCGGCCTCGCCGAGCGCGGCGGCCAGCTTGCGCATCGCGCCCGGACCGGCGGCCGAGAACGGGGTGGCATCCTCGGCTCCGGCCAGCGCCGCCGCCACCGCGAGCGCCTCCGCGGCGGTGAGGTTGATCGGCGGCAGGGCGGTGTTCCTGTCGATGAACCACCCGCCGTACTGCCCCGCCTCGCTCCGCACCGGCACACCGGTCTCCATCAGCGCTTGCAGGTCGCGTTGTACGGTGCGCCGCGACACCGCGAACCTGTCCGCCAGCCACCCGACCGTCCGGGGCCGAGGCGCGATGGCCCGCAACTCGTCGACCAGGGCATACAGGCGTTCGGTACGGTTCATGGCGCTAACAGGTTAGGCGAGGTGGCGTCGGATGAAGTCTTCCTGGTCCGCCAGCTCGCGGCGGGCCAGGGCCGTGGACTGCAGCGTGAACCCATGCCACCCCTCGGCCGCCACCACCAGCTCGGCCGCGTTCCCCGCCGCCGACCAGCGAGCCGCCATGAACAGCGTGTCATCCAGCACCGGATCGGCCGTGCCCACGGTGAACCGCGCAAGGGGCATCCCACTCAGCTCGGCGTAGAGCGGCGATATGTCGGGATCAAGGCGTTCCTCCACCTGCCGCCCCGGCAGCGTCTGATCGCGGAACCACTTGAGGATCGGGGCGTTGATCAGCCGGTTGCGTTCCCCGGCCCGGCGGCTGCTGGGCGTCCCGTGCGCCAGGTCGTACATCCCGAAAGACAACTGCGCGGCCCGGAACACCTCGCCGGGCACCAGGCCATGCCGGTCCCGCAGCCGCAGCAGAGTGGTGACGGACAGTCGGGCACCCGCCGACTCACCGCCGATCATCAGCCGTTCGGTCCCGAACTCGGCGGCGGCGTGCTCCAGCAGCCAGAGCGCGGCCTGCTCCGCGTCGTCCATCGCAGCGGGGTTGGGATGCTCGGGCGCCAGCCGGTATTCGACGCTGACGACGGCGATGCCGCAGTTGACCGCCAGATCACGCAGCCGCGGATCCTGGCCGTCCGCCGAGCCGATCACCCCACCGCCACCGTGGTAGTGCAGGAACACGCCTGCCAGCGCTCGCCCTTCCGCCGGCAAGAAGACCCGCAGCGGGATCCGGCCGTCGATTTTTCGCCAGCTCCCCTCCGGAAGCGGTGGCGCGGCCGGGAACCCGCCGCCACCC
This sequence comes from Nonomuraea sp. NEAU-A123, assembly GCF_018603905.1. GTDB lineage: Bacteria > Actinomycetota > Actinomycetes > Streptosporangiales > Streptosporangiaceae > Nonomuraea. The sequence continues at coordinate 103,210 of NZ_JAHFZZ010000015.1, read as the reverse complement.
GAACGCTGGAAGGAGCGGGCGGCGGCTGGGTCATTCTGCACGTGGAGCGGGAGTTGGCGGTCGAGCAGCTCTTCGAGGCGGTCGTTGGCGGCTCGGGTCTCGGCGAGGTCGTCCGGGTCGAGTCCGGTGACGAGGATGGTGGGTGGGGTCATGGGACCAGGTTCGACCGGGGGCGCGACACCGTACTGTCACGGTTGCGTGGTGACCTCCATCACAACCGCCCCCGTCCCATCACCCGGCAGTCACAATCGATTTCGACACCGCGCGTCCGAAGCATCACGGTATGACGACACCTAACCTCGATCAGCCCACGTACGGTACGGAGCGAGTCTCGTCGAGGGCATGGGTGAGCCGCAGTCGCTGTGTGGGGTGCATGTCAAGGGTGTCGAACTCGTCGCGGTGGACCCACCGGACCTCGCTGGCCTCGCTCGTGGCATGGCTGTCGCCGCCGGTCGGGCGGGCTCGGAAACAGATGTTGAACTGTTGGCGGACCTCGCCGTCACTGTAGGCGATCACATGCCGGGGATCGCTGTAGATGCCGACCAGCCCAGTGATCTCGACGGCGACGCCGGTTTCCTCGATCACCTCGCGGGCCACGGCTTCGGCGATGGTCTCTCCGACAGCCATGACGCCGCCGGGGAGGGCCCATAGGCCGCTGTCGCGCCGACGATGCAGCAGGACACGACCTATGTCGTCGACGACCACCGCGGATCCGCCGGGGACGATCGTGTTCGGGGTCGGCGCGTTCGGGTCGTCGTAGTAGTCCGTTCGGGCCATGCCGTCGGCCCTACCCCGTGGTGGCGGACGGCAGTCGCTTGGCGGTTCCCCAGATCTGCTCGAACTGGTCGGCGTAGCGACTGAAGATGCCGTGCGGGCTGAGCCGGCGCAAGTGCAGGGCAGGGTGCTGGTAGCCGCGGGCCCGGTACAGGTAGGGCGTGACGATCATTTGCTCATCGAAGCGGTAGACGGCTGAGTACAGGTGGACCTGGTGCAGGCTGACCTGGACGCCGGGTACCTCGCGTAGCTCTTTCAGGTGGTTGAGTGCGTTATGGATCCGGCCCGGCAGGGTGCCGCCGAGCTGCTCCAGGTCGTCGCGCTCGCGCACGTGTGCGCACTCAGGGTCGGCCAGCGCGACACGTACGTGGGCTCCGTCGGCACACTTTGCGGCGATGACCTTGCACATGTCGACGTGCTGCTCCCAGATGAACAGGAAGCTGTAGCCGACGATGTCGATGTGGCGGTGGGCGCGGAGTAGGAGGGCTTCCCACAGCTCGGAGGGGATGTCGACGCGGTGGCCATAGGCGCCCATGACCTCGCCCGTCGCGGCGCTGCCTGGAGCCTGGTCGGGCCGGGCTGCGGGCCACAGGGAGCCTTCGGTCTCATTGAGGCGCCGGGCAATGGCGAGCCTGTTGCTCGGGTGGGGCATTCGGCCGTTCATCCAGCGGGTCACCGTCTTGACGTCTACGCCGGCCGCCTGGGCGAGTTGCACGGGGGTGACGCCTGCGCGGAGCATCGCTGTGCGTAGGCGATCGTTCACGGGGGGCACGGGACGTTTATACGGCAGAAAGACGTCCGGCAAACGTCCCACGGGGACGTTCAGGTGTCCTTCCTAGTTCCGGAACCTATGAAGCGTGCACCAGGACAGACACGCGCCTGTACCTCCCACAGGAACGCCTGCTCAATCGTTGGCCGCGGCCGACGTGCAGGTGCCGTACATCACCCCCCACAGCGCTGAGAAGGTCGACCTCGGGGTTGTCTTCGCCCGCTACAACGGCGCGACGGACGGGCGCAGACTGTCCTACCCGGACCCGAACGATGACGACTGGCAGATGGGTGTGCTGTGGGCCCGCCAGGAAGACCATCGACGCGGTGCCCCTTTGTGGGATCAGGTGCACAGCCTGCGGCAGCGCGAATGCATGCTGAACGAGCTATGCCAGGTATGCAGGGAAACCGCGAGGGAGCCGTCCAGCGGACGCCTGTGGTGGGTCTTCCCCCGAGCTGTGCCCGTGGCATCCATGTACGTCACCAAGCCTGCGACGTGTGCGGGATGCATCCCCAAGGCGATCGCGTTCTGTCCGCGCCTTCGCATCGAAGCGCACATCTACACTTCGAACGGCGTGTACGAGCCGTACGGCGTGCTGGGCGACGTCGTCACCCTATCCACCGACGGAGCGACCGGCCTGAGCCGCAACCAGGACGTCCCGCTGGACGCATTCCACCGGCTCGAATACACACTCGCGCGGGCTCTCACCGTGCACGTGCGGGATCTGCGCCGAGAACCGATCCCCAGAGCAGGGCCCGCGACTGGTCTGTTGGCCGCAGTGCGAACAACGAGAGGCAGCTGACCTCGGAAAACTAGTCGTCAGGATCGCCGAAGGCTTCCCGGATCTTGGCCGCCCCGTACTGGCCCGAGGGATTGCAGATCGGGCACGCGCATGGCGGTCTTCCGTGTGCGTCCGGTATGTAGCGCCACCCCGTCACCTGATTGACGCTGCGGATGTGGTGGATCTCGTCAGCCCGGATAGACCGCGAGACGAAGAACTCGTACCCGCGTGCATCCGGCTGCCCCGCGATCAGCGCCGCCGCTTCGGAGCTGGCCATCTCGGCGGGGAACCGGCTGTAGTGGCCGACCTGCACCGGTTCTTCATCGGGTACCCGGAAATAGACGGCGACGAGCGTACGCTGTCCGCCTCGCCGCAGCTCGCGGACCCACTGATGGGTGATCTGGTACGACGGGAGCACCGGCAGGCAATAGACGCCAGAGACCCCCTCATGCCCACCGCTCACCGCACGGATGCCGCTGCGCCGCATCGACCGAGTGTTCTTGGCTGCGGTGATGTGAACGAGCATGGTCATCGTGACAGGCTCCTGGCGAGATCGGTTAGACGGTTTCTTCGTGGAAGATGCCCCTATCGCGTGGCCGCGCAGGACAGCGGTGGCGAGGCGGTGGTTCTCCTGGGCGCCGCCGCCACCACCGAAGGAGAAACGGCGACGAGTGTAGCTGTAGGCGATGCCGCTGCGGGGATCCGCGAACGCCTACGCGCCCACCGCGCCGCTGTGGCCGAAGGCGTCGGCGCCGAGAAATGGATGCTGAATGTGCCGGGCCTCGGAACCGAGCAGGAAGTGATCGCGCTCACCCATTACCAGGTCGATGCCCCAGGAATGGAGCTTGGTGAAGCGAGTCGCCGGTGACGCGGCTACATGCCGGCGTCGGCCAGTACGCCTTCCTCAGCGCTGACCAACTCGGCGATGGCGCCGAAAAAGGCGGCGATGCCCGGCAGGTTGGCGCCCTTGGCACGCGAGGCAGCGAAGTCTTCCGCCGAGCGCCATTCGACAACATCCAGCCACTCGTCCCCGGGCAACCGCACCAGACGGGCACCGAGGAAGCCCTCCCGGTCGCCGCGAAAGTCGGCCAGCATCGCCGGGCGTGCCGCCAGCATCGCCTCCGCATGGTCAGGGCGCACCTTGAAGCGGGTCAGTTCGACGGTTGTGCTCATGGGTTCCTCCTCGGTCGCGGTAGCTCGCCACGGAGCCCCTCGGGTTCCGCCGGGGTCGAGGTGGGTCGGCAGGCCGCGGCTCATGACGGACCCCGGCGGGTGACCGTGCTGGCCACCTGCCGCTGATGGCCGTGCAGATCGACCAGGACCACGTCGCCTTTTCGCAGAAAGGGCAGCACATCGGGCCGCCTGGTCGCATATCTGGTCTCCAGCGGCCGATGCTCAACACGTACCCAGGAGAGCGGGCCCGAGGCACAGGGAGGAAACGCGTGCCCTCGTGGACGGCGCGCTCGGCCGTGTGCCCCGGATGTGCCCTCCGCGATCTATGACGTACGGCGGGCGCCCGCTACCGGTAATTCACGAACTGCAGGGCGATGTCCAGGTCCTTGCCCTTGAGCAGGGACATGACCTCCTGGAGATCGTCCTTCTTCTTCGAACTGACCCGGAGTTCCTCACCCTGAATCTGGGCCTTGACGCCCTTGGGTCCCTCGTCGCGGATCAGTTTGGAGATCTTCTTGGCGTTCTCCTGGTCGATGCCCTCCTTGAGGGAGACCAGCATGCGATATTCCCTGCCGGACAGCTTGGCCTCGTCCGCGTCGAGAATCTTCAAGGAGAGGCCTCGCTTGATCACCTTCTCCTTGAACACGTCGAGCGCGGCCCCGGCTCGCTCCTCGCTGTTGGCCTTGATCTCGATACTCTGACCGGACCAGCTGATGCTCGCTCCGGTGCCCTTGAAGTCGAAGCGGTGTCCGATCTCCTTGACCGTCTGGTTCAGCGCGTTGTCGACCTCCTGGCGGTCGATCTTGCTGACTATGTCGAAAGATGAATCGGCCAAAACGCACATCCTCTCGCTGCGTAAGCATTAGGCGGCATCCGGTTCCAGTTCTTGCGGACCTCGAAACGCGCCCCTCTGCGAACGCGGACCCCAGCGTACGAGCCTAGCCAGCATCGGCGCGTCGTGCAGGGCGCCAGGCCTTGATCCACGCACCACGCCGAAGGATCATCGGCATTGCCTGCCCATTGAGGCAGTTTCCGATCGAGTTGGTAGGCGTCAGCGAGTGATCGGGGCCAGCTTCGGTCGTACAGGGACGCTGTCCATGAAGAGCGTCCTTGAGCGGTTGGGATGCGGGCCGTGCCACCACATGATGGAGGTGGTCCAGCGGCCGGGCCAGGTACGGCGCTGGGGGGCCATGGCCAAGATGACCAGCTTGATAATCGGCAGTGGGTCTTCGACGGCCGCATGGGGGACACAGCGCACGCCCTGCGCACCTTCTCGGAGCATGCCGCCGAGATCAAGGCCGTGATTCCGGCCGAACGCCTGCTCGTCTTCCGGGTGAACCAGGGCTGGGAGCCAATGTGCGATTTCCTTGGCGTTCCGGTGCCGGAGGAGCCGTTCCCGCAGGTCAACGATGCGGAGATGCTCGCGAGGATGGCGCGGTCGGTGGCGAGGACGCTGCCGTTTTGGCGGAGCAGGTAAGCGGGATCCGGCGTGGGACAAACCGGTGTCACGTGTACCTCTGAAGTCCGCTATTCTTCTTTCTGTCGCCGCGAGAGCGGAGGACGAGGCAGGTTGCCCGAGTGGCCAAAGGGAGCGGTCTGTAAAACCGTCGGCTCAGCCTACGCAAGTTCGAACCTTGCACCTGCCACACGCTGTAAGCGCAGCTCAGAGGCCCTTTCGAGGGCCTCTTTGCATTTCCGGGATGTGCAGCCGTGAGCAGCTCTGAGCGGCCGTTTGCCGCTGGTCACGGGATATACGCGGGATGAGCCACGGGGCGTTTTCCCAGGTAGACGCCCGTGATCCGGGCTATTCGCGGGATGACACGGCCCTGCAACGCCGAAAGGCCCCGGGGGAAGCCGGAGCCCTTTGAGGAGTGCTGCTCGTGATCTCATGTGGTCAGTACGTCCGCTATCCGCCGGTTGACGATCTCCTCCTGGCCGTCGATGCACTTGGCGTAGACACGCAGTAGGACGTCCACCCCGTGGCCGGCGCGGGCTGCGACCTCCGGAGCCGGTACGCCGCCATTGAGCCAGAGCGAGACGGCCGCGTGCCGTAGGTCGTACGGTCGCCGGGCGAGCGGTGAGGTGACTTGGGCAGGAGTGAGGGCCAGGGTTCGAGCCTCCTGCCAGACCTCGGTGTAGGCCGTCGAAGCGACCACTCCATCCCGTTCGCTACGGAACAGCCGCCCATCGGGAGCGAGGCCGAACTCTTCGATGTGTTGCCGAAGGATCTTGACCAGCTCAGGAGGGATCGGGATCCGGCGGATGTCATCCACGCCTCGATGCTTGAGACCGCGCACCTCGTGAGCGTCACCCGTGTCGGTCCACCTGCGGTTCACCTCGGGGCGCGAGACGTCGAGCGTAAGCCGTCCCCAGCCTTCCGGGGGGAGGTGGCAGTCCTGCTCGCGGAGGCTGACTGCCTCGCTGGGCCGGAGCGCGGCGAAATACAGGCAGGCGAACATGGCCATCAAGCGCTGTCCCCGCCCTTTCCCGCCACGTTGGCGCTTGCCGACGTAGGTGAGCGCCACGAGCAGTTCCCGGGCCTGGCGAGGGTTGACCACGACGCGCGGGTCAACGGTTTCGGTGGTTTTGGGAAGCTTCCACTTGATGCGGTGCAGCGGGTTGGAAGGCAGCTCTTCCAGCTCGACCGCGTACTCGAAGACGTGGTGAAGGACGGCGCGCTTGCGCTTGATCGTGTTGGCGCCGGCCTTTTGGCCGTCGAGGCGGAGCGCGAGGGCATCCAGGGCCGGGCGGACGGCCTTGGTCTCGTTGAGCTCCTCCATGTTGAGCGACGCCCCCTCCAGCCAGCGGACGGCTCGCGCGATGTCGGTAGGCATCGCGGGTCGCTTGTCGTCGGGCAGCAGAACGTACTTGCGCAGCGCGGTTCGGAGGGTGGCCGCATCCGGCCGCCCTGCCTTGTCCGTCATCAGTGCTGGGAGAGCCGTCGCCAGGGCATCGGACATGCTGTCGCGGCTCTTGGCAGCCGCGTGTGGCCAGCGCGCCTCGACATACGCCTTCACGAAGTCGAGGACTGTCCGCGCGTCCTTGGCCTTGATCATCGACTCGGGAAGGCCGGTCTCCAGGTCGAACGCCTCACCGCGCCTTGCAGCCTGGCGCAGGTCGGTCAGGAAGCTTTCGCCGAGGGCCTTGGTCTTGTAGGTCTTGGACTTCTCCCGGCCGCCGACCTTCCAGCGAGCCTCATAGGAGGGTGACTTGCTGGACTTGTTCCGGCGGATCTCCCAGAACTTCACGTCGTATGAGGTCGTCACGCTGCGCTCCGGAGGGATTCGAGCCACGTTTCGAGGTCGCTGCGGTAGATGCGGAGTTCGCCGTTGGGCAGGCGGAAGCCCTTCGGTGCCTTGCCGATCTCGCGCCAGCGGTAGAAGGTCCGCCGGGAGACCCCGCCGAGCTCGTCGAGGACCTGGGCGACGGTGAGGAGTTCGTCTCGCTTCACGCCGCCACCTCCTCAGTTGCCGAAAGATCTTGGCCGTCTGCTTGGGCTTGGAGTTGGGTCATGTGGGCGCGCCAGCGTTGGCGTTCGGCGACTGACCGGAGGAGGCGGATGGCGAGCGGGGCGACGTTGGCGTCTCCGGCCGGGGCGGGTTTCCAGATGTAGCGGCGTGGGTCGGTCGGTTCGTTGGGCTGGCCGAGGGCTGCCAGGACCCAGGTGCGGCGGTCCTGCTTGTGTTCGGCGAGGGTCTTGTTGGACCACTTGCGCGAGACCAGGACGCGACGGCCCGCGTAGCCGAGGTGGTCGGGCTTGTGGGCCTTGCTCTGGCACCGGCCGGGGGTTATCCCCGGTTTGGCGTCCTTGGGCTGTACGCCATAGCGCAGCCAGTTCGGGCAGGCCGAGGAGCAAGGTTCGAAGCGCAGCGCCTCAACCATCCGGGCGGCGTGGTCATGCTGAGCGGGGTTGTCCGGGTCGAGGCTGTCGGAGAGCGACTTGGTGAGGTACTTGGACAGGTAGCGGATGCACTGGTCGGCGTCCGGAGTGCCGGCGAGTACGCCTTTGACGTCGATCTGGTCGCCGAATCGGATCATGTGGAGCGGTTCGGCCGCGTCGTCGGCGTCGAGCTGGTCGAGTGCCTCGTCCCAGGTCGGCAGCATCTCCCCTGTGCCGGGGTCGAGGTAGCCGACGCCGTCCTCCCACACCGGCAGGCGGTCACCCTCAAAGAGCACCACGTCGGCCGGTGGCCACCACACCTGGTGATAGGTCGCGGCGGCTATCTGCTTGACCTCCGCGCGGGCCAGGGTGCCGCGCACAGCCATGTGCAGGTGCGGCGCGAGCCGCTTCTGAGGTTCCACGGTGGCGAAGTACTGCACGTCATACCCCGCCACCCGGCGAAGGTTCTGCACGAACCGGTCGACCAACTTGGAGAAGTGCAAGGCGTCCCGAGCGGCCCGCGCGTAGTCATAGGTCTCCGGATCCACCGGGACGCCGTCACGCACCTTGCCGTAGGAGGGCAAGGTGAGCGTGACGAACAGCGAGGGCCGGTAGACCTTGCCGTCCGAACTGGTGAACGTCCGCCCGAGCGTCGTCGCAGCCATCTTGCGTTTGGGCAGATTCGGCGCGTCCTGCCGCCGCCTGGTTGAACGGGTGCGCTTGGGAACGGTACGGCCGAGCACGGTGCCGCGCATGCCCGCCTCGTTGATCTCGACGTCCACGCCCTGGATGGCGGCGTCCCAGTCGGCGGTGTCCTCGCCGAGGGCTGCGGCCTGGTCGCGGCTGGCCTGGAGGTCGGCGCGGAACTCGACCAGCCACCGCTGTTCCTTGCTCGGCCTATCCGGGGTTATGGCCGGCTCGTGGTCGAGGTGCCAGCCCTCCCGGCACTGAGCCCGCCGGAGCTGCCGGTTGCGCTTGGCGCACGGCGGGCATTTGGCGTCGAGGGTGGCCCCGCACGGCACGTCGACGATCTCCCAGTGGCCGGTGTGGGTGTCGAGGCGCTTGAGCGGCACGGGCCGGATGCACACGCCGTACTGCTTGGCGACCTCCACGGCCACCTCACGGGCCAGCGGCATGGCCTGCCGTACGGCACGAGGCAGGTCAGTCATGGCCGCTCCCCTTGTCCTCTGCCAGGTCGGCGCACAGCCGGAACAGGCCGTTGTACGGGTGCTTGAGTGTGCGGGCTTGGAGCAGGGCGAAGACGCGCAGCCGGGGAAGGTCGCGGGAGGTGAGCAGGACCATGAGGGGGCGGCCCGCGACGAGTTCGAGTTCTTCGGCGGTGCCGTGGAAGCAGACCTTCATCAGGCAGCGTCCTTTCCGGCGGCGAAGGTGGCGGCCATGTCGCGGATGTCGGTGTCGGAGACGTAGGCGGCGCGGACCCGGATCGGGTCGGGTGAGGTTTCCAGCCGGACGTAGCCGACGCCGGCGCCGAGTTCGGGGACGGGTGAGATGTGGTCGGCCAGGGCGCCACGGTCGCGTGCGCCGTCGCCGAGGACCATGTCCACCTGCTCTGACTCGTCCAGACGGAGGGCGATCTTGTCGGGGAACAGGTTGCGGATGTTCATGACCTCCTTGCGCGGGTCCTGGAGTGCTGCCAGGACGCCCACTCCCACCGCGCGACCCTGGGTGGTGAGGGTGGCCAGGGCTGCGGAGATCCGGCGTCTCAGCTCTCTGTCGGACTGGTAGGCGGTCAGGAACGCCACCTCGTCGACCACGACCAGGACGAAGGGGTCTTGCTCGGTCGGGGTGTGGGAGCGCTGGAGGCCGGCGAAGCGGGCGGCGCGGTTCTGCATCACGTTGACGGCCTGGTCGAGCAGATCCGCGCAGTCCTCGGGGGTGGCCGCGTACCGGTCGCCGAACAGGGCCCGGCCGAAGGACAGTTCCATCAGCTTGGGATCCAGTGCCCAGATCTCGACCAGGCCAGCCTGTACGGCCGGGAGGAGGCCGCGGATGGTGGACCAGATGATCGAGCCCTTGCCTGCTCCGGTGGCGCCCGCGACGAGGACGTGTGTGCCGTGCACTTTGAGGAGCCACGGCCGTCCGTCCTCCTGCTTGCCGATCTCGACCGGTCCCACGGTCGGCGCCTCAGGCAGGGGGAGGGCGGCCAGTGGTACGGCGAGTGGATCGGTTCGCGGGAAGGTGAGTTGAAGGTGGCCGCCCCTTGTGATCGCCACCCGGCAGGATGGCGCGCCGAAGCCCTGGGCGAGGTGGTCGAGACGGTCGGCCCAGTCCTTGACCGACTGTCCTTTGAGCATGCGTACGGTGACCAGGTCGGCCCATGCCGTGCAGGTGAGCTTGCCGAGGCGGGGCAGGTAGTCGCGGCCCCACAGGTGTCGTCCCAGCCCGGAGACGATCATGACGGGTTGCCAGTGCCGCTGGTAGATCCAGGTCAGCCGCCACCAGGCGAGCAGTCGCAGGCCGATCAGGCGGGTGAAGCTCAGCCGGTCGGTGAAGGCCCAGGCGAGGAGGCCGGTGGGGACGGGCGCGAGGAGCAGAAGAGCGGTCTGCCAGCCGTACGCCAGTGTGAGCGCGCCGGGCGTCGACGTGAGGAGGGTGGCGATGGGGTGGCGCCATACGAGCCGGACGCAGCCGGTGAGGATACGCCAGGTGAAGATGATCAGGGTGATGATGGCGGGAGTCCGGATGACGGCCGGGCGGAAGACGACGGCCGTGTCGGGCGTGGTGGTGACGAGGTTGCGCGCCTCATCCCCAGGCAGCCGCTTGAACATATGCTTGGAACCTCTCGTGAGTGAGATCAGGGAGAAACCGGGGGCCGCCGGAAGTTGCACCTTCTGGCGGCCCCGCCTTGCCTGTCAGGCCGCCGTCTGGTCGATGGCCTTGCCGGTGGCCAACTGCTGGGCGTGCAGGCGCTCGCAGTCGGCCAGGTAGCGAGCAGCGGCGCTGTAGATCTCGCGCGCCAGTGCCAGGTCGGCGTCGGTGACCGGCCCGCCGCCCGTGGTGGAGACCGAGACGTCCGCCTCCGACGTGGTGAACGCCAAGTACGGGCGGCGCTCGTCGATCACACGGGCGGCTACCCGTACCTCGCTGGTGTGGAAGGAGACGATGAGCCGCGGATTCTCCGCCTGAGTCATCGAGAGCGTGACGTAGGTGTACGGTCCGAGGCTCACGCCGCCGCCTCCTTGCCGGTCGCAGCCTGCTTGGTGCGCGGCGGGCGCATCCCGGTGGCGCGGATGGAGTAGGCCAGCCGCCCGGTCTGGCCGACGTAGGGCGTGACGGTCATCCCGACGAACTCCACGGGCGTGATCGGGAGACCGGGCACGGCCGGCGGCACCGGAGGCTCCGTCGAGGACAGGATCTTGACCGCGACCGTCTTCTGAGACGCCTTCACGGTCGGGTCGCCGTCCATGGCCGGGATCTGCCAGACGAGTTCACCGGTCGTCTTGTCCTTGGCGTAGACGGTCTTGCCGTTGGTCGAGGCGTCGAAGTCCTTGACCTGCTCGACCTGGCCCACGAGGTAGCAGCCGTGCGGGAAGACCTGCTCGAAGCTGATCGGGATGGGTCCCTGGATTGCCATGTGATTCCTCTCGCCTGCGGCGACGAGCCCTTTGTTCGCTCGTCCACTTGTCCGCATGAGTTGAGAGTAGGCAGTCGCCACTCGTCCGCACAAGTGGTTGAGCCGAAGTGGCGCGGTAAGAATTACCTGACCTTGTAGACATCCTCAAGCTCATGAAGGCTGCCAGGCAGCACGAGACTCATGGCGAGAAGCACGTTCCCCGCAGGGTCGTGCACGGTCGCCGTTACACCGAGCACCGGGTTGGACGAGCCCAGCAGGTCCGCCTCGTCCTTGGTCGGCTTGCGGGCAGACAGGCGCTCAGTGATGTGGTCGAAGCGCAGATGCTTGACCGCTTGGAGATGCCGCCGGATCCCGCCCCGCAGCGGCTCGGCCTTCTCCAAGTCAGTGCCGACCGCAATCTCCAGGGGGATCCACACGGTTTCCACCGCTGACACGAGATCCGCCTGCCGGGCCACCCGTTTACGGACGATCACCGGGGTTCGCTCGGCCACCCCGAGCAGCCGAGCCACATGCCGGGACGCCGGAACACGTGTCACCTCAATGAGGCTGTCGGCGCTCTCGCCTTGCTCCGCAGCGGTCAGGCCGGGGCGGACGTTCTCGGCCTCACTCTCGGGCCGGCCTTTCACGAACGAGCCGCGCCCGTGCTCGCGCTCGATCCACCCCTGCATTGCCAACGTCTGCAGGGCACGCACCACCGTTGTACGGCCCACGCCCAGCTCACGGACCAACTGCGTCTCGGACGGCAGCATGTCGCCAGGCGCGTACTCGCCCGACTCGATCCGCTCCTGAATCGCCCTCATGACCTGGGCATATTTCGGCGGAGCGAAGTCCATACTCATGTCAGCCGTCCGTTCACTCTTGCGCTTGACCGCATAAGTACAGTACCGGCTAAGCCAAAACCTGTCAGTGCCCTTTCAGGCAGCGTTCCATGCCGTTCCGAACTTGCGTCGCCACCTCCGGGCGCATTCACCGCATGAAGTCGCACCCTTCGGGACGAACGGCACATACCAATCACCGATCGCCACCGGACGAACCGCCGCGCCGCACCATGCCCTCGTTCCATCCGTTCGCACCGCGTGCTGCACCAGGACGGAATCACGCCGGGAACGCTCCACCCCGCACACCCAAGAGGCATCTGCACTCATCGCCTACCTCGCCCCCGGATCAGGTCAGCTCGGATATCGGCTGCATCGCCCGCAGACTCGCGTAGTACATGGAGATACGACGAGCGGCCCGCTCGGGATCAATCGCCGGATGCCACGCATAGATGACGCGATGCCGTTCGGCATTCCATCCGGTTCGCCACCAGAAGTATTGACCGTCACACCACACGACAAGGCCCACCCAAACGGATACCAGGGCAAGCCCGTATCCCTCGTGGACATCGGCGGCAATGCCGTTCCGGCCCAGCGTCTGCCGGAGAAGATCGGCGGAATGATACGGGTCAATTGCGATCACGCGCGGGGGCGTCATTCGGCCACCCGCTCAAACCGCACCGTGCCCGCCGGGTCGAGATGCGCCCGGAAGACCTCGCGCCGAGACGCCTCATCGGCCACGGCCCCGAGTCCGTAGACGCTGTGCGTGATCCGCCCCCGCACGGACGCCCCTTCCGGCATGCGCCGCATCGCCTTGCGCAGCTCGTCCATCGCCGTGGCCTGGAACGAGCTCGACCCGGACGCCCCCAGCTCATCACCGTGACCGGCGCCGACCCGCACCTCCCACTCGAACACCTCGCCCTCCGAACAGACCCGCTCAGGCCCTTCGCACAGAGGACACTCGACGGCGGCATTCGACGCCATGCCGAGCACGACCGCCGCCACATTCCCGCGCCGGGTGACGATCTTCCATCCCCGCCCATCGCATTCTGTGCACCTGACTGGAGTTGTCATGCGGCAGAGCATGATCGGGCCAACCGTTTATACATATCCCACGGTGATATGCAGTCAGGGCATATAGAGTGCGCGGCAAAGCAGTGCACCATCTCGGAGCCGAAATCCGGAGGTTCGCATGCGCCCGAGTGCTTTCGACCGCATCGAAATACCAGATGCCATCTGGGATCGCGACGAAAGCCGGGAAATCCTCAAGAAACGCGACATCGCCGGACTATTCCGGCTCGCGGTTAAATACGCCGGAGCCAGTCAGGTACGCATCGGAACGGCAACCGGCCACTCCCAACCTCGCGTCAACAAGATCCTCAACGGCACCGCCGGCCCCATCGAAGAACTGGCCGTATTCGAACGCGTAGCCACCGGCCTCGGCCTGCCCGACCACGCCCGCATGCTGCTCGGCCTGGCCCCGCTCGACATCGCATCCCCCACCGGCGACTCGGGCGACGAGCACCAGGAGCAGACCGACGAACTCACCGCCCGCCTGGACGCCGCCGCAGCCGTCGACGACACCCTGGTCATGATCCTGCGCACGGACATCAACAACCTCCGCCTCCAGGACCGCCAACTCGGCAGCCTCGCCATCGCCGACAAGATGCGCGCCCAGATGGCCCAGATCGAACGAGCCCACCACCACGCCGTACGCCCAAGCATCCGCGCCCAGCTCGCCCACCTGATTGCCGAAACAGCTTCACTGGCCGGATGGCAGGCCATCAACACCGTCGCCCTCAACGACGCCTGGAACCACTACGAACGCGCCAAAGGCGCCGCCCGCGAAGCCGAAGACCCGGCCGTGCTCGCCTACGTCTCCGGCGAACAGGCATACGTACTCATGGACTTGGGCCGACCCGCCGAGGCAGCCGAACTGCTCCAGTACATCCACGCCACCCACCGCAACCATGTACCGGCCCGCCTCAGAACATGGCTGGCCGCAGCCGAGGCAGAAGCCGCAGCCGTACTCGGCGACGAAGCCGCCTGCCGCCGCGCCCTCGACCAAGCCGCCACCGTGTTGCCGGAAGGTGACGGCGACCCGGACATGCCCTACCTGTCCATCAACGTCCACCACTTCGCCCGCTGGCGCGGAAGCTGCCTGCTCCGCTTCGGCGACCCCGGCACCGTCGAAGACCTCCGCTCCTCACTTGCCGGAATGGACGGCACCTACAACCGCGCCGAGGCAGGCGTCCGATGCGACCTCGGTCACGCCCTCCTGGCGGCCGGCGACCCCGAAGCCGCCCAACCCCACATCCACCGCGCCAAGCAACTGGCCACCATGACCGGCTCCCGCCGCCAGCGCCGCCGCATCGACGAGCTGTCGCAGGCGGTCAACCGCGCCCTTGGCCGTTGAGCCGCTGCTGAGCCTGAAGCAGCCCGATCAACGTCCCCGACGTCCAGATGTCACCGCGGGCAATCATCGCCGGGATCTCCGCCATCGGCACCCACTCGATCCGGTCGGCCTCCACCTCACCCTCCGGCTTGCCGACCAGCTCAGCCCCGCGCGCCAGGAACAAGATGTGCTCGGAGTCCACCATGCCGGCCATCGGCTGATAGCTCACCAGGCGCTCGACCTGCTTGGGCCTGTACCCGGTCTCCTCTTCAACCTCGCGGATAGCAGTATCCATGGGATCCTCGCCGGCCTCGATCAGACCGCCGGGCAGTTCCCACCCCCACCGATCAAACACGAACCGATGCCGCCACATCAGCAACACCCGCTCCTGCTCATCCACGACCACGGCGATAGCGGCCCGATCCAGATGCACCACATGATGCTCGAACCGCTCCCCGCCAGGGATCTCCACATCGGCCATCCCCAACCGGATCCACCGGTTGTCGTAGATCAGCCGTTCCCCGTGCACCACCCAGCGCGTCAGCTCAGCGTCATCAGCCACACCGTGAAACTATCGTCTGCTCATCTCAGATACACGACTTTGCGCCGAGAACATGAGCGACACCTTCCCCCGCAGGAGTGCTACGTGCAAGCGGTCATTGCCCCACCACTGAGTAGACCAAAGATCGACTGTCCTAGACATACATGAACGTGGTGCACGCTAGCGTTGACCCGTTGCAGCCATGTATCACGAAGGCTAGCTAGTAAAGCAGGGGGACATGTCATAGACAAGACAGGATCCCTATACGCGCGCTAGCATTAGCTCATCATATGAACTACCGGGGTGAAGATGCAATCAAATTCAGATGAAGACTGGGGCCAGGACGCCAGCTGGGAAGATGCGAGGCTCCTGACTCAGACAATGCATATATCCGTCGAACATGTAATGAGGCTAATCTCGTCCGGGTCTCTCGATCTAACCCCGGACTATCTCCGCAGTCATCGATGGGACATTAAACGGCAGTCGAGACTGATTGAATCGCTACTGCTCAACATACCAGTCCCGCCCATATATTTGGCTGAGGAATCGCGAGGTCAGTATGTGATAATTGACGGATACCAAAGGCTGACTGCTGTATATCGATATCTTAATAACGAGTTCCGTCTTCGGAGTTTGGACGTCCTCCCCGGGTTGCGAAATCGTAGCTTCGATGAGCTAGGGCCGGAATTCAGAACTGCTCTCGAAATGCAGCTGATAACTGTCGTGACCATTCCTCGCCAAGCCTCGTCTCTCATGAGATACGAGGTTTTCCTTAGGCTTAACACTGGAGGCAAACCTCTCAGCGTTCAGCAGCTCCGTAGTGCGGCCTTCCCCGGTCCGCTGAATGATGCCCTTATTGGGCTTTCGCAAGACGAGTTTCTTTGGGTGCAATTAAAGGCGTCAGCACGTCGGGACATGGCCGACGTAGCGTACGTTCTAAGATTTCTGTTTATGGCACGAATGGAAGATCTATGGACTCATCCAACGCAGCGAATGCTCGACCAATTTATGGCGACTCACGCTTACGATTCGCCTGATGAAATCGATTCGTATCGTGAATGTTTTCAACGTGCTATTCGAGCATGCGAGGCTATCTGGGGCGAACATGCTTTCAAGCGCTTCAGGTATCCTCGATGGCTCGACCGCGTTGTGGCAGAAATATACGATGTGCAAATGATTGCATGCCATATCTCTTCGGACGAAGTCCTTGCGAAAGCGCGAGGGAAAAACGCTCTGGCATCAGAAAAGATGGCACGCTTGCTTGATGCGCCGCCGTTTAGTGACCGTCATGGGCCAACTAGTAGAGGCTTCGAAGCAACACACGCTATCCGGGTTGTCCAGGAACTCCTTCGCGAACTTGCGGCGGAGTAACTGTGGCAGCAATAGACGATCTACTGTGCACTCTACGCTCTATCGAGCGCGCTATCGATGCACTGCAGGAGTCGTCTTTCTCTGAACCGGCAATACGGGCGCATCTTATGCGCGGCATAGCCGTTAATGGCCTTGTCAGCTTCGAAGCCTTTATGCGTGATCGCATGAAGGAATGGGTTGCTGCGCTAACGACTGCTCGTATAGCTCCCATTCATCTGCCCGGCGGATCCAAGCGCTACGAGGATAGGATAGTAGAAGCTCTTCCTCGAAGTTTACGTGATTGTGAGCCAGCGCAGCGCGCTATGCTGCTGCAGGAAATAGGGAAATCCTTGACATCCCTGTCCACCAGCACGCTGGTTCCTCATGAGCTTGCGTTCAAGTGGATCGGATCCAACATTCAAGTCTCGGATATCGAATCCATGTTTTCCCTTATTGGCCTCGACCAGAACAGGACATGGCCAGAACTTACTTTCATTTGGGATCAGGTGGTGAAGAAGCGTCCCGAGAATAGCAACCTCAAGAATGTTCTGACGCAAGTGATCGAGCTCCGGCATGAGGCTGCTCACGCGGCTATGCCTGTGACTCCAATTCCGATTTTAAGTACTATACCGCGCAATGTGAAGCTTGTTGCTGTGTGTATTGACACTCTCATGTCGCGAGGTATTCGCGATTTGTCGTATAATTCAGGTCCGGCTGGGCGATTCCAGCGCACATCTGTTCAGGTGCGGAAGATTTTACAGGTGAAAAGCGATTGGGCGGAGTATTCTCCAGGTTCGCAACGTGCACTAAGGCGCTACAAGACTTTTAACGAGGCGATGCAAGCCGCAACGGCCAGGGCGCGTGTCGCTGGTGAGCTTGTATTGGCGTCCAACGCTCTAGGCGAGATCGTTAACTGGAGCTTCGCAGGAGTTTAGTGCATGACACCACGGCTGTGATGCTGCGGCTATCTTGCTACAGCGTTCGTGGACTAAGGCTGCTTCGGCGAAATACGCAATGAACCCTTGCCGAATCGTTCCTATAGGTATCAAGCGGCGGCGCGGCGCGCCGCCGTACCGGCCCGCCGGCGCCCGCCGTCCGGGCATGCGGCCTGGGGGCCGGTCCCGGACGGCGCCGCCGGCGGGCTGACCCGAGTCAGCTCCCGCCGTAACCAATCGAGCCCACCGACCTTGGCGCCACGCCACCGCAGCGGGTCTGCTCTACCGTCTGGACACGACTGATCCGAACAACAGACGATTGCAGGATGCGCAGCCGGTTAACGATCCTCGCGGAAGTAGCCACGGTCGCAGCTTTCATGGTCGCCGTGATGACCTTCCTGAAGTGGGACGATAAGGCCCCGTGGGGCGATGGGAACACCCTCGATCCTTCTAGCCCTGCACAAGCGCAAGCCCCGGTCGCTGTCCCCGCTCTTGCGGAACGGCTACAGCTATTCGGCTCCGGCCAAGACTTCGGGCGACTGCTGCTCTGGGGGATCGGCCTCTACATCCTTCTCGGTGCCTTGGCGCTGATCGTGTCAGGCGGGTACGGCGGATCAGTCCGAGCCGGAGCCTGGCTCGTCTTGGCACTCGTGGTCACGATTGCTTGGCTCTGGTTGTTCTGGGGCTCCCTCAACGTCTTCGGAATCATTCTGTTAGGGATCGGCCTCGTCATGGTCGGCGCCGCGTGCCTCCTCTACTTCGGGATCTGAACCACGCCTCCGGCGGGGGACTCCGGCTCCGGGATGATCGCCACACGCGAGCCAGGGTTGGTTAGTGGCTGATGCGGAAGCCTGATCATCCCGCCCGCCATCGACCCGGGACAAGCCGAGCAGACCAGGGCCACGGGCACCAGATCGTTCGTCCAGTGGGGCGCTCCATCTGGTGCCCGTGGCCCTGGCCCGCTTCCCCTTCGGGCGGGTCGACGGCAGACGGGATGATCAGGTCGGGGAGATGTGCGGGTCCGCACATTTAAGGATCATCTGCGGCGTATCGTTGACAGGTGCGGGCAACCGCTCGCAAGAACCCCTCGTTAGAAGCCGAGGCTTCCGCCCGGAGGTCATATTGGGCATCCTCCAGCGCATCGTGAACGCTCTTGTCCCCGCGCCAAGACGATCGACGTACCCCGTTTCCCAGCGCCCCAGGTTTGTCGCCTGCCCCGGTGCACGCTGTCTCTGCGGGTACGGCGTGATCGTCCAGCGCAGCAGCCGCATACACGGCCACTTCCTGGGTTGCACCATGTGGACACCAGAGGGAGATGGCTGTAACTACGCATGGATGATCAACGGCGGACGCATACCACCGCGACGATGGTGAGGTTGTCGTGCTGGCCGCCGAGATTCCAAGATCCGGGATATGTACGGGATGATCTTGAGTGGTAGTTCTCGGGGAGCAGAACCTTCGGCAGGTCGCGCGCATGATCGTCGCTGAGATGCCGACCCGCTGTAAAACCGTCGGCTCAGCCTACGCAAGTTCGAACCTTGCACCTGCCACACAAGCTCGAAGAGGCCCGTCACCAGCGGAAACGCGGTGACGGGCCTCTCGCTTTGTGTCCGGCTGTCAACGGCGATCACCGGTGCCCTACGGCCTCTCACGGCCAATACGCGGCCAAGTTTCAGCGCGTGACCGTCCCGCCTCGTTCCATATGTTGATCAGGCCAGGACACGCTCGAGAGTCAGCATGCACGGAGGACTGAGGCCAGGGGACCAGGGCGACACCCGAGGATCTCATCGCGAGTGGGGCAGAGGACCTTGGTCAGGGCCGACGCTACTGCTCGATCGCGCGACGCCGCATAGGACGCTGATCTCTAGGAAACAGCGAAGCACGAGAGGACCCTACGGACGGCTGCACATCCGTGACTTCTGGTTCCCGTTGACCATGACACCGCTCTCCGAGGGAGGCTGCTGCCGGTACGAAGGCATCGATAAGGAGAAGTTTGCTCATTTGAGATGGGTTGCCGGTGGAAGGTGCGGAGAATATCGGTATGACAGTGCGTCGGTGGGTGCTGGTTGCCACGATGGTGGTGGTAGCCGTCTTGGCCGTGCTCTTCGCGGTTCTGGGGTGGGACCGGGCCGATAAGGTCGCTTCCCTAGCCTCAGCTCTGGCTGGGGTTGCCGCCGTGGGTGTGGCGCTGTGGGCTGCATGGCCGGCGGCCTCCAACAGTAGGAACGTTCAAGTTTCAAGCACTGGGCGGGCTACTGCCCGGGGTGGCGGGCGGGCCAACACAGGCTTTTCGGGACGGGCTGATGCGGTGCCTGGCCAGATACGAGTGGAACGAACGGGAGATGCTGACGCAGGCAGCGGCGGAGATGCCAATTCCGGCGTGGAGCTAGCCTGAATATCCCTGCCAGTCTGATGTAGACATGAAGGGCGATCTTCCTGGTGAAGAGCACCGTCCGTGATACCGGTGATGCATTCGGCGGAGAAGGCAGCTATGTCAACACGGGGAGCCACCATGGGGATGTGCACCTGGCCGCCGTGCCACCAGCGCGGTCGGCCTATCGCGAACAGGTTGAGCAGATCTTTCCATGGCGGTTGGTAGGCCGCGAGGCGGAGCTAGCGGAACTGACCGCTTTCTGTACTGGAAATAATGAGCAAGCCTATGTGTGGTGGCAGGGGCCAGCGTGGGCTGGCAAGTCTGCACTGATGGCTACGTTCGTGCTTAATCCACCACCAGGAGTGCGGGTGGTGTCGTTTTTCATCACTGCACGTTATGCCGGACAGAGTGACCGGAATGCGTTTCTTGACGTGGTGATCGAGCAATTAGCGGAGCTGCTGGGGCAGCCAATGCCAGGGTTGTTGACCGAGGCCACCCAACGTGGGTGGTTCGGGCGGCTACTCAAAGAGGCGACGCGGCTATGTAAGCAGCGTGGCGAGCGGCTAGTACTAGTAGTGGACGGGCTAGATGAGGACAGGGGGGTGACAGTAGGCCCAGGCGCACACAGTATTGCGGCACTGTTGCCGGCGGCGCCTTCTGAAGGACTGCGGATTGTAGTAGCAGGACGTCCGAATCCGCCCGTACCTTCGGATGTGCCTGCACGGCATCCTCTACGCAACCCAACAATCATGCGATTGCTGAGCTCATCACCTAGCGCGCAAATCATCCGTGACGACGCTGAGCGAGAGCTTGATCACTTATTGTATGGGAGTCAAACTGAGCGCGACCTCTTAGGGGTGCTGGTTACTGCAGGCGGCGGGTTGAGTAGTGGCGATCTTGCCGAGTTGACTGGACTAGCGGCCTCCGAGGTGGACCGCCAGTTGCGGGCGGTGTCGGGACGGACGTTCAGCAGCAGAGACAGCCGGTGGCGCCCCCAAGAGGGCGCAGAAATTTTCGTCTTGGCGCATGAGGAGCTCCAAGCCACTGCGATCGCTGCATTCGGTGAAACGGCGCTTGCCGTGTACCTGGATACAATCCATGTCTGGGCCGATCGCTATCGTGATCAAGGCTGGCCATCCGGAACACCGGAGTTTCTTCTACGTGGCTATCATCAGCTTCTCCTGACGACTGGCAACATTGCGCGAATGGTGGCCTACGCCATTGACCGGGCGCGCCTAGACCGTATGCTAGATGTGAGCGGTGGGGATGCGTCGGCCTTGTCGGAGATTCTTACCTGCCAAGGTGTCGTGTGTAAGCAAGAGATGCCAGACCTGCAAGCGATGCTGCTGCTCGCTCGTACCCGCGAGTTTCTTGCTGATCGCAATGCCAATATTCCAATTCAACTGCCAGCGGTTTGGGTAAAACTTGGCAACCCTATGCGAGCAGAAGCGCTGGCCCGATCCATTTCTAACGCTAAATCGCAAGCCAAGGCCCTGACGACTCTAGCTCGCGCCTTAGCTGACGCGGGACAGCACGATCATGCTGCGCAAGTTGCCCAACAGGCTGAGGCTCAGGCTACCTTGATAAAGGAACCCAAATCCCAAGCTCAGGTCCTGAGTGACTTGATCGTTCCCTTCTCAAAGGTTGGGTGGCTTGTTCACGCCGATCAATTAGCCGAACGCGCCGAGATAATCGCACGCTCGATCACTGGATCTTTCTCGCAAATACAGGCATTGGGAGGTCTGGTCAACGCGCTGGCTAGAGCCGGGCAGTTTGACCGTGCCAAAGCGCTTGCCTACACTATGGCCGACTCGGATCCCCCATCTCGGGTACTACACGACCTAATCGGTGTCTTAGCTGGCGCTGGGGAGTTTGACCGCGCCGAAGCAGTGGCCGATTCTATCGCCAATGAACCTTCCCAAGCTCAAGCGCTGCGTACAATTGCCCATTCTTTGGCCAGGGCTGGAAAGTTCGACAGTGCGGAAACGCTCGCTCGCTCCATCGCTGACTTTGGTTCCCAATCCGGGGCGCTAAGGGATATTGCAAGCGCTCTGGCTAGGAATGGGCAGTTAGAACGCGCGGAAACGCTCGCTGATGCAATTAACGACCACACGCACCAGTTTCAGGCGTTGCGTATTTTGGCCAATGCTCTAGGGGCGGCTGGGTATCCCGATCGGGTCATAGACGTTGCACGACGAGCTGCCAATATTGCTAGGTTTATATCGGAGCCCGACCGAGCTAGAGGATTGCGCGATATTTCAGGCATCCTTGGCGATGCAGGACATTTCGACGCTGCAGAAGCGTGTGCTCGCGCCATTGAAAGGTCTGAACTTCAAGCTCAGGCTCTGCATGGACTTGTCCGTATATTAGCCAGCGCTCGCGAGTTCGACCGCGCCGAAGTGCTGGCTCAATCCATAATTGACCCTATCCGCCAAGCTTGCGCACTGTGCTCTGTTGCGGTCTCGCTAGCGGAAGCGGGACAATTCGTTCGCGCTAGCCAAGTTGCCCAAAACGTTGAGATGCATGCTACGTCAATCATTGATCAAGACTCGCGCGACAAAGCATTACGAGATTTGGTAGATGCTTACGCCAGCACTCATCAGTTTGATCGCGCTGAGGCGCTCGCTAAATCAATCAATGACCCCGACCATCGAGCCGCCTCCTTGCGGAGGCTGGGTAGCTCCTTGAAGAAGCTAGGAGACCTTGACTACGCGACCCATGTTTTGCATGAGCTTCAAAAGATCCCGGAATCTATTGCAAGCGTCGTATCCCGAGCCGAGAGACTAACTACCCAGGCTGGCGCGTTGGCCAGGGCGAGTAAGCTTAACGAAGCTAGAGAAGTTGCGCTACTGGCGGAGAAAGTTGCCCGCTCTATCACAAACCCAGCTCAGCAACTGCAGGGACTGCACCACCTGGTTGGAGCTCTCGCCGAGAGCGGTCAAGTCGATCAGGCCCACAAGCTTGCCTGCTCCATCGATAATGCCGATCTCCAGGCGCAGGCGTTAACATCGCTAGCAATAACGTTAAGCCAAACCGGCCAGATCGATCAGATAGAAAAGGTGGCGCGACAAGCTGAGCAAGTCGCCGGATCTGTTTCCGATGCGAATGTCAAAGCCTCGTTGCTGCGTGATCTAGCAAGTGTTCTTGCCCAGGCTGGACAGACCGTTCGCGCTGAAGCGCTTATCCAGTCCATCTCCAATCCGCATATTCAGGCGGAAGCGATCACTGCTATCGTTGCTCAGATGGACACGCAAAAACGTCGTCAATTGCTGACGCGAGCGCTCACAAAGCTTCGATCGGACACGCTATTGATTGGAATCGCAAGAGTTGAACCGTCGATAGTAGCGCAGCTGGCAGAGGACATGGAGCTTAGTATTATCCCGCAAGAGGAATAAGCGGAGCAATGGTCCTCTGAGTTTGCTGAAAAGTTATTCGATTCGCCTGTTTTGGCATTATCTCCCCGCAGTGCTGGCGTTCGATGAGCTATCTCGGCAAACTCATCAAAGCGGCAGTAATCTCTCGTTAGCTTTATCCAGATGTGATGTCAGGCCCCTAAAGGCGGGGCGCAGCAGGTGATTGCTTGGCTGTGCCTGACAACTGCTTAAGTATCCATTCACGCCTGTGATTGATCAGGCGTTTCGGGGTGGCATCCAGGGGCTTCCGACAGGGCGTCGCGGAGGGCATCGAGTGGGTGGATGCCGTGGTTGCGGGCGGTGCCGAGGTAGGAGCGGATGAGGCAGTAGCGGGCGGCGGTGCGCACGCTGCGCCAGCAGCCGCCGATCTTCATCTGGAGTTTGACCATGCGCTGGGGCTGCTCGCAGGGGTTGTTGGTGAAGGGCACGGCGAAGTCGACGGTGAAGCGCCACACCTGCGCCGCCCGGGTCTGCAGCCGTTTCGCCAGGGTGTAGCCGGGATGTCGGCCACTCGGCCAGTCGCGGTGGGTGTTGGTGGCGATGCCCCAGGCCACCGCCTCGTCATAACGGGCGCGCAGCGCGTCCAGAACCTGCGGGTCCAGGGCGGTGGCGCCCTCGGTGTGGGCCTGGGCGACCGCGGCCTTGGCGTCGGTCAGTGCGCTCATGACCGGCTCGGTCCAGCACCGCTGCACCCGGCTGCCGTCGGGATCCAGCTCCCCGATACCGCGCAACGATCGCAGCAGATGCGCGCAACACAGCTGCACTGCGGCCAGGTCCTGGTCGTACGTGGCGTAGCCGACGTAGTCATCGCGGACCAGGGTGCCACGGTAGCCGGGCAGAATCCCGAACCCGTCCAGGGCGTCATGGCCGCGGTTGTCAGCGGCGCCGAACCACAGGAGCCGGTCGGCACGGGCGGTGTAGACATACAGCAGCCGATCCCCGTCGTCGGCGGCGACGCGGGCGGGGGACTCGTCGTGGTGCAGCACCGGCGCGGCCCGCAACGCGTTCTTCACCGCGCTCTCGAAGCCGGTCAGCCGGTCGGCGACGCGCTTGACCAGCCCGCCGGTGAACCCGGTAGAGACCGGCACGTCCAGCAGCACGCCCATCAGGTCGGCGGCCCGGGTGATGCTCATATGCCCGGCGCAGGCCAGCAGCGCGGTCGCGGCGCGGACGTTGGGGCCATAGCAGCAGGGCCCGGCCAGCCCCGGCGGGGTGGCCGCCCGAGTCGTCCAACGGCAGGCAGGGCAGGCCACCTGCACCATCCGATACTCCGTGACCTGGAGTTTCACCGGCGGGGTGTCGAACACCTGCACCCGCGCGACGACCTCGCCCTCCACGCCCGCCAGTGTTTGGCCACACCCGCAGCAGGACTGCGGGCCGACCATGGTGACCTGGTCAGGGCTGCTCCGCCAGGCCAGAGCATGGCCGTCATGGCCCGGCTGTCCACCACGCGGCCGGGGCGAGCGATTCTTGGTCTTCTTGGCGCGCTTGGCCCGCGCCGCCGGCCCGTCCGAGCCCGGCGGCATCGAGAAGTTGGACGAATCCATCCCCACCCGCCGTTTCAACTGCTCGACCTCGGCCATCAACGCGGCGATCACAGCGTCCCGCTCGGCCAGCGCAGCCAGCAGTTCCTCACGACTCCAACTCGCGGGATCGGGGGCCACCAGCTCAAAGTACGACGACCCACCCCAAGATCCCTATATTCAGCGGAGACAGGCACGTCTACCCCAAACCAACCCTCAACTCAGCGGCAGGCGTGAATGGATACCATCAGCTCAGGGGTTGGTAGGGTCTTGACTCATGCTCGCCTTGGCAGCGCGGCGATACCACAGTTCAGCTTCTTTTGTCCGATTGGTGTCTTCCAGCAGGACGCCGAGGTTGAGCATGGCGGCGGGAAGGCCAGTTTCAGCGGCTAGGCGCCACCATTGTTCGGCTTCTTCTGTCTGGCTTGCCGCGGCTAGCAGGGCGCCGAGATTGCACATTGCGTGCGGATGACCGCTTTCGGCGGCGCGGTGCCACCAGGGGCCGGCTTCCTCGGTACGGCCTGCCTTGGCCAGCAGGACGCCGAGGTTGTAGGCGGCGTTGATGTCACCATTTTCGGCGGCACGGCGGTACCACTGTTCGGCTTCTTCGGTTTGGTTGGCGATGTCTAGCAAGAGGCCAAGGTTGTGCATGGCGTCGGTGTAGCCGTTTTCGGCGGCGCGTCGGTACCATTGTTCGGCTTCTTCTGTCTGGCCTGTCGCGGCTAGCAGGACGCCAAGGTTGTACATGGCCTCCGTGTAGCCAGCTTGGGCGGCCTGGTGCCACCATTGTCCGGCTTCCTCGGTACGGTCTGTCTCGATGAGCAGGATGCCGAGGTTGTACATGGCGTTGGCGTGGCTGTTTTCGGCGGCGCGTCGGTACCATTGTTCGGCTTCTTCTGTCTGGCCTGTCGTGGCTAGCAGGACGCCGAGGTTATATATAGCGTCGGTGTCGCCGGCTTGGGCGGCCTGGTGCCACCATTGTTCGGCTTCTTCGACTCGTCCTTTCTTCTTGAGTAGGTTGGCGAGGCGGTTCATGGCGTTGGTGTGGCCGGTACGGGCGGCGTGGCGCCACCATTGTTCGGCTTCTTCGACTCGTCCCTTGTTGCTGGACAGGTTGCCGAGGCTGTAAATGGCGCCGGTGTGGCCCTTATTGGCTGCGCGTCGGTACCATTGTTCGGCTTCTTCGGTACGGTCTGTCTCGGCGAGCAGGATGCCGAGGTTGTGCATGGCGTTGGCGTGGCCGTTTTCGGCTGCGCGTCGGTACCATTGTTCGGCTTCTTCGGTACGGTTTGCCTTGGCGAGCAGGATGCCGAGATTCCGCATGGCGTTGGTATGGCCGATTTCAGCGACGCGCCGGTACCACTGTTCCGCCTCTTCGGGGTTGCCAACGTTATCTAGTAGGATGCCGAGGTTGTACATGGCGCTTGTATTCCCGGTTTCGGCGGCGCGCCGGTACCACTGTTCCGCCTCTGAGGTTCGGTCGGTGTTGTTGAGCAGGATGCCGAGGTTATTCATGGCGTCGGGGTGGCCCGTTTCGGCGGCGCGCCGATACCACTGTTCCGCCTCTTTGGTCTGCCCGGCGCTCTTGAGTATGACTCCGAGGCTGTACATGGCGCCTATGTTGCCGGTTTCGGCGGCGCGACGAAATGCCTGTTCGCTTACCTTTCGCTGATCGGCGAACGATGCGGAAAGTCCGATGATGACAGTGTCGGCAATGCTGGCGTGGGCCAGGACTTCTGGCCAGAGTGTTGAAGGGATCTGATGAAGATCGCTGGCGTGCTGGACGTGATCGATTAAGTAATCAAATGGGTGGAAGGTATCCGAAGCATCCTGTGTAAGGCAGGCGCTGGCGCCTTTTACGAGCTGGGTTGCCCAAGCAAGTCCTTCGTCGAATGTCGATAGGTCGGAGCGATGTCGTATACGTGGATCCAGGTAGTGCGTATAGGTCTTGGCCAATAGCTCGCGGGGCACTGGTGCTTGATATCCAACGCGGCGTATATCAATTGCGGCGCTGATGATAGCTCCTGCGACCGGATGCTCTCCCCGGTATGCGGACTGCCAGCGCTCCAAAATCGCTGGTGATGCGGCCAAATATTCGCTGAATCCTGCTCCCGTTGTCTGGTCTAGGGCGGCAGCGATTCTTTTGTCTGCACGCAACTCCTGGGCGCGAGCTTGTTCGTCAGGGCTGAGCGCTCGTTCGAGCGGAATCACGCGGGCGCGCCGCATGATTTCCTCAACGGACCTCGCGGTGGCGGTCTCCAGATCGGGACTGGTCAGCTCTTTACGAGCTTCGGCCCGTAAGGTGGCCAAGACCAATACATCGACAATTTCATGAGGGACCAGCGCATCCAAGACCGCTCCATCCAGGCCGCCGCTGGCAAGGTATCGCTCCACATCATCAAGCCATATGACGGAATTCCTGAGGCGTACTGGCTCCTTGGTGATCTCTCTCAGCGCCGTCAAGTTGTTGGGCACGATCAACAACCGGTCAGGGGCATATGCGTGCATGCATTCGAAGGCGAGGCGTGTCTTGCCAGCCGAAGACGGCCCCTCCAGGATTACCATCCCACCTACGTCGAAAGCCTCGCGGAGCTTGACATGGGCATCGCGCTTAACATATGGAGGCAAGCGATCGATGTCGTGATTGGTATCCGTGGTGGCTGCGGGGTGCACTCCCAGGACTGTCGCGTCGATGCATTTATTAACCCGTTGAAGACGGCCAGTATGGTCGTGCACCCGGGTGTGGGTGCGGAGTATCTCACGGTGCTTGCGGGGGCGCTCAATCCACTCTGCGGCGAGCTTCTTAAACGGATCGAGAGTCAAGCCGGCAGTAAACGCCGCTCCGGCAATCACTGCCGCAGCCCATGTTGGCGGCTGAGGTAGCTTGGCTAACGCCGCTGCTGTTATGGCGGTTACCACCATAAGGGCAAGCACTACTCCAGCGAGCATTCGCCGCCACACGCTCATTGTGGCCTCCTCACGGAGAAACGCTGCAGCCTGGACAGAGCCGGTTTCGCCTCTAGAGGTAACCGGGTGTGAGGTTCAAGGCTAATGCTAAGTGCAGCCCTTGACACGGGATTACTATGTTGCGTCCCAGATGCGGCGCATGGCTTCGCCTTGCTGGCCCGTAGATGCACGTGGCGTAGACGCGCAAGAGCACATCGACGCTGTCCTGCCCACTCGGCGACCTGGGGCGCGGGCACGCCTGCATCTAGCCATGTGGAGACGGCTGCATGACGCAGGGCGCAGGGAGCGTCCATGAGGGGTGATCTGGCCTCGGCATCTGTGAACGTTTTCGCCTTGGCCTCGTGGAAGTCCTTCAGGTACGCGGTCGGCCATGTGTCGACCTCGGGGACCGATGAAGATGCGTCCGCTGGGGCCCGTGCCGAAGTCTCGGATGTGTTCGCTGAGCAGCTTGCCGGGTTCGGGATGGATCGGCACCGACCGGGTTTCTCCTTCGGCTCGGTGCTTGAGTTCGCGGCGGTCCCGAACCTTGCCACTGTTGGTTCAGGGGCTACCAGCGCGGGGTTCGGCGTTGGTGAGAAGCATCTCGCCCCGGTCGTTCTCGGAGAGGCTGACGAGGTGGTCTTCCCGCAGGTCCCGACGAGACAGGCTTCGTTCCGCGCCCCGTCCCACTGGGCACGATGGTCAATGTCGTCGGAGAAGCTGGGCAGAGGGTGGAGGTTTGCAAGATCCGGAATATGTCCGGAAGACAGCTCGCAGGGGAGTCGCCAAACGCGGCATCTTCGCAGCTCAACAGGGACGCCAGGCCATGAACTGCGACGCCCTGTAAAACCGTCGGCTCAGCCTACGCAAGTTCGAACCTTGCACCTGCCACACCAGCTTGAAGAGGCCCGTCACCAGCGGAAACGCGATGACGGGCCTCTCGTGCTGTGTCTGGCTATCTACGACTGTCACCGAGCCGCCACGGCTGATCGTCCTCAATGCGTTCCCATTGGATCAAGGGCTGTTGACCACCAGGTCGCTACACGATGCGTGGATGGGCTGGAAGCCTTGCATACAGGTCAGAGGCTCGAACGGCTCACACCTCGTTCACGACTCCGTGATCATCGGATCACCCCCACGGGCGTGGGGAGGATGAGACTCACGCGCACGCCGACCCCGATACGCTCGGCTAACCCCTACGAGTGTGGGGACAGGTCGGGCAGCGCGCCGAGATACTGGTCGCCGCAGCGCATCGCCCCCACGTGGGGGTGACCCGCGAGGTCCGCCTCACGTCGGTCGAGGTCGTTCGCGTTCCCCACGCCCGGGGGCGACCCGAAGCCAGCGGCCACGCCGTAGTCGTCCTTGAGGTGCTCCCCACGCCCGCCTGCGTAACCGTCGTACGTTCGATGGATCGCAAATCGGCACTATGGGTCTTCTCTAGAGGCTGCCCACTGATTTCCAGCCGGATCAGCGGCTAAGATGCGGCCGGGAGAGTGCCGCGCCCGGGTTCGGTCTGGCGGGCGGCGTCGCGTTCTACGAGCTGAGAGTGGGCGGCCTGTTCGGCCCCCGCGCCGGTCAGGTCGGCGTGGCGGCGGCGGACCTGCGACCAGGTCGTCAGCGGCGTCTGCTCGGCGGTGATGCGGCTGCTTACTCGAGTGTGGGGCCGGTCTATTTCAGCAGCCGGGCACGCTCAGCCAGGTCGGCCAGGCGCTCACACACCGCGGGGAGTTCGGCGCGTTCGCAGCCGATCTCACTGCGGAAGAGCCCGGCATCGCGCCCCACTGGCCAGTGAGGATCACAGGCGTGGAGAAGTGGCGGGACTGCGAAGGCCAGATCAGCCTGCTAGATGAGGGCTTTCCCGCCAACTAAGTAGCGCAAAGCAGCGTCCCACATACCGTTCGTGTCCACGCGGAGCCGGAGGAGACGCCATGCCCAGCAAATCCAAGTCAGGCAACCAGGGTGGGGCATGGGGCTGCCTCGCCGTAATCGCTTTTGTTGTCGTCGGCTGCAACGCCCTCTTCGTCGGCAATGACCAAGAACCCGCAGCCGTGGCCAGCGCGCCTCCGAGCACGTCGCACACCGTCTCCTGGACGCCGACACCGGAACCCGTCGAGGACATCGAAGACCTCGACGAGGACGGCATCGAAGACCACTACGACGACGACAAAGACGGCGACGGCGTCATCAAGTCCCGCGACCGCGACGACCGCGACCCCGATAAGGGGAGGCGTTCGCCGAAGCGCACTCCCAAGCCCAAGCCCGTAGCGGAACCGGAGCCGGCACCGCTCGCCGGAGCACACCCGGGCGGCTTCTGCGGCAGTCCCGGAGCGGTAGGCGTCGCGTCGAACGGGCGCACGTACACCTGCCGCGACGGACACTGGCGGCGGTAACGCCTCGTTTGACCTACTCACCACACGCAGCGAGCCTGAAGGGGGACAACACCATGACCATTGTCTTCATCACCGAAAAGGGAGACTGCTGGCATACGAGACGGGACTGCCATGGGCTGGTAGGCGGCCAGATGAGCAGCGAATCCGTAGGCCGGGAACCGCGCGCGATCGACGAGGTGGAACTAAGTGCGGCCGTCGCAGCAGGCAAGAAGGCGTGCGGTGTCACCACCTGCGCAGGCGCAACCTCTTAGCACCCGCGCGGTGGATTGATCAACGAGAGAGCGGCTCCCACCACCATGGAGAGCCGCCCTCAACCCGGCTGCTGATCACACCGCCCGCGCCGAGAACGGCCATGGCACGGGCTCGCAAGGCGTAAAGCGTGATCGTTCCCCATCCGTTTCCCGGAAGCGCGCTTCGAGTCGAGTAAGTGTAGGTCAGAGCCTTCTTGCGGCGGGACTGTAAAGCCATCGGCTCAGCCTACGCAAGTTCGAACCTTGCACCTGCCACACCAGCGGGAAGAAGCCCGTCACCAGTGGAAACGCGGCAACGGGCCTCTCACGTTGTGTCCGGCCGCCTACAGTGCGCACCGAAGGTAGATGGAGAGACGGGTGTGCCTCAGTCGATCATTTTGTGAAGGGTGCCTACGGTCAGCAGGCCGATGATCAACGTTGTTGCCGTCCCGTGCCGCAGATCGTACGGCCGCCGGACGAGGGGTGAGGAGACCTGAGCAGGAGTCAGGGCGAGCATGCGGGCTTCCTGCCGCACCTCCGTGTACGCCGTTGAGGCGACCACGCCGCCCCGCTCGCTGCGGAAGATCCTGCCGTCCTCGCCGACGCCGAACTCTGCGATGTGCTCGCGAAGGATCTTGACCAGCTCCGGAGGGATCGGCACCACGCGGACGTCGGTTTCTCCACGGTGCTTGAGCCCGCGCTGCTCGTGCGCGTCCCCGGTGTCGGTCCACCGCCTGTTCACTTCGGGGCGGGAGATGTCGAGCGTGGGCCGTCCCCAGCCCCTGTCTTACACTCTTTCCGCATGCGACTGAAGGCGATCTTGGCGCTGTTCGCTGTCTACGCTGTAACGGCGGTGCCTGTGTGCCTGCCGGGCGGATGGCGAGTGATCGTGCAACCAGCGGCAGAGGACGCGGTGGAGGTGTACTACAAACTAAGGTCGCCAGCGCCCCGGTCGGCCGTGAGCATCGGGCCTTTCTATCAGGCTATACAAGCCGCTCAGCGGCGGGCCGAGACCTACCCGCACGATCTCGCCCCGCCCTACCTCCTGTACGCGCCATACCGGCTCATCGCCCCTTACGTCACGCCCCGAGGACAAGAGCTGGCTTCCCCGCCGATTTCAGGATTGGACCGGTCATACGGGAAACCCATTCCGTACCGGATCGTGCCCCAGGTCCGACTGGTCCGGAACAGCCAAGCGGCCCTGACCACCTTGACGGAGGACAGGGAACACGGCAGGCCGATCGACGAACCCGAGGTCTTGGGGATGTACATCGAACCCGAACTCAACCGGATCGTCGTCGAAACGAACGCGTTCAGCCAAGGCCTACGCCACAGGCTGGCCAAGCGTTATGGGGGACTCGTCACCATGGATTGGGACCCCTTGAGACGACCAATGCGGCTGCTCTGAGACGGGCTGGAGCCGCAGCGATCACGTGTGGAGAGCCCGCCGAGCGTCCTGCGTCCCAACCTGGTGCTGGAAGCGTTCTAGTTGCAGTTCTAGTTGCAATGCCGCATCGTTCGGAGCCGTCCAACCTTGGCCAGCGAGGGCGAGCGGTCCAGGTTGAACTGATCGGAACGGCCAGGATCCGAGCTGCTAATGCGGTTCGGTTCTGTATGACGCGCCGTACAGATACGGCCCTCACGATCGCCCGTCCGTGGCCGGCCATCGTGAACAGTTGGGGGAGATCGGTGAGCCGTGCTTCGTTCCTCAGCACGGCTCACCGGACAACGTGGTTGTGGTCCGCTTCCGAGCCGAGGCAAGTCCATCGGATCATCTGGATTCCGGTGCCTGGCGTGCAAGGTGCCGCTTGGAACCTGAGGTGGTCGGTCCAAGCGTGACACCAGGTGGCAGGGGTGGTACGGGCTTTCTGATCCTGGGGATCACACCGACTTGGTACTCGTCCTCGTAGATCAGTTTCCCGGGGTCGCTGGCGCGTACGAGGTCGCATCGCACGCCGTGCACCGTCAGTAGATCTCGCAACGGCTCCAGGCGGGCGAGCATCGCGCCCGTGGTGGCGCGCTTGAACCACGTGATCGCGCCGATGGTGTTTCCATCGGCATAGAACGGCGGTTCGGGCAGGTGCTTGCGGAACCAGTCGTCGATGTCGAAGTAGAGCTCCTCTTCCTCCGATGTGAGCAAGTTCTTGCGTCGCAGGTGATCGACGGCGACGAAGATGCCGACCTCGACCCCCACACGACCGATGTAGTCGGCCTGAAGTCGCAGGTATGACGTCTCGTTACCTATCACGTCGTCAGGCACAGGATGCTCCGGAGTCTCGGCGGCGTCTGAGCTGTGCGTAGGGTTCGAGGAGCGGTATGCCTGAATCCCCTGAGAAGCTGCTTCTCGGAGTCAGGGCCCGATAGGGATTATCGCCCGGATCGCCGTGCAATATACATGCAATGATCATGAGGGCGGCGGCGTGCTTGTATCGCTCCGCCCCAGAAAGAAGGCCATGCGCCTGCCGCAACGGTCACGCGCTGACAGGGCAAGCGGCCCGCCGCCCCGGATCTGGTCCGGCGGAAGTTCACCGCAGTCACGCCGGACGTGTTGTGGTGCGGCGAAGGGCCTGGCTCTCGATCTTGAGGACCAGGCCCTTGACCTGCAACAACTGGGTCCCCGGCGTTGTGCGTCCTCCAACGTTCGTCAACGTGTGTGATCATCTTTGGTGATTGTCACGCGGTTTGTCGCTCGCTGGGGACCTCAAGACGGGTGCTTCACGCGCCGTCACCGGGCTCATGTTCCTCAGGTCTTTTGCTTAAGCCCCGGGACGGATTGCCACATCATCGATCTGGAACGCGGGCCCGGCGGTGCTTGCGTTCCAGACAAAAGTCCAGTCGACGCGGGTCGTGCCCGCGGGCGGGGTGAACGTGCCGGCTGCTTCGGTCCAGGCGGTCTTCTGGGCCAGGGAGATGGCGTCGGTACGCAGCACCGTGCCGGACTCGTCGCGCCACCGCACATTCCACGTGACGGCAGGCATGGTCGCCACGGCCTCCCGGTACCACAGCGACACGTGGTAGCTCGTACCGGCGACCACACCGCTGTATCCGGGGAAGTTGTCGAGCTGCACCGCGCTGCCAGACGCCTGGGCGCTGGTCATCTGCAGCGAGCCTGTGCCACCATGCGCGCCGCCGGTCTGGTGCGCCAGACTGGACCCGTACCACGGGGTGTAGGGCGAGGTCGTCGAGGACTCGAAGTCCTGCTCGGTGATCGCCGGCGGGACGGGCGTGCCGCCGTCGAACGTGCTGCCGGCGTCCTGGCCGTACTGGGGGCCGACCCACTGCCCGGGCGCGATGCGACTGCCCATGTCGGTGACCCTGAACTGCCACGGTCCTGTGTAGGTGTTGTCGTGCCAGGAGTTGTTCGACCCGTGGACGATCGACTGCTGGATCACGGCGCCCTTGTACGGGGACCAGTCTGGGTACGTGCCCCAGTTGGACAGCAGGGCCATGTGCCCGCAGTACTGCGTTGGGCAGCCGCCGTTGACGGCACTGGGGTCGAAGGCGAACGTGTTGTGGTGGATGTCGACGTTCTTCGTCCACCAGCGGCAGTTGGTGTAGAGCGGCTCGCTGGCGATGGCAGGAGCCGAGCACTGTGAGGTGTTGGTCGGCCCGACGATCAGCGTGCAGTCGCCGGTCGTCGAGGCTGGGCTGTTGCAGAACCGGTCGGCGTTCGCCCACGCGGTGATCCCGCCCCAGTTGTTCTCCAACCGGTTGCCGGTGATCTCGATCTTGCTGGTCCGCGCTGTCACGCGGGGCTCACCATCCGCCTCGGACAGGTAGATCGCCGCTTCGGGGAACGGGTCGCCCTTCGTTGCCCGCTCTGAACCGGAGGCCCAGGCGTTGCCGCGGATGGTGTTGTTCCGGATCACGACGTTGTAGCTGATCTCGTAGAAGATCGCGAGCGAGTCGTTGCTCTCAATGAGGTTGCCCTCGATGAGGAAGTCGTTGTTGTTGGTGTCCGCCCAGACCCCCGGCCCGTGGTTGCCGTGGACCCAGTTGCCGGTCACGTCGGCACCGTTCACCGCCCAGAACTTCATCCCGCCGGTGCATCCGCACCCAGGGATCTGGTGCTCCCAGTCCTCGGTGTTGTTGCCGGTGAACTCGTTGTCCGCCACAACCAGGCCGGTGATGGTGTTGCCGGCTTTGTACGCGTTCAGGCCGTACTGCCCGTTGTCCTTCAAGCAGTTGCCACGGATCTTGTTCGTGGCCCCGGCCATCAGCCCCGCGCCGGCGTTGTCACGGATCGTGTTGTGCTCCACGACCCAGCCGTCGCCGGAGTCGTGGTTGACCACACCCTGATCGTGCGGTGCGACGAACCCGGTGATGGTCAGGTACCGGATCGTGACGCCGGTCGCCCCCTGAGTGAACGCGAACAGGTTCAGCCGCTGCCCGTCCAGTACCGCGCCGGGCGCGCCGATGAACGTCGCGCCGGTGCCGGGCATGATCTGGGAGTACTGGTCGGTGCCCAGCGTGTGCGTGCCGGTCTCGAAGTAGTACGTGGTGTTCGCCTTGCGTAAGTCCACGCCGCTGTTGTCGCCCGCAGGGACCACGACCGCGCCGGAGGGCGGTGTGGTCGGGCCGTTCAGCGACGAGCTGCCGCAGACCGCTGCCGTTGCCGTCGTCGAATCGGTTGCCGAATCGACCGCATCGCCGCTCGCCGGCGTCGCGCCGCTCATGACAATCGTGGCGAGGGCCACCAACGCCACTGGCCAGGTTCTTCGCATTCCTGTGCTCCTCCAAGTTTTGGCCAGTCTTGGCCGCACTCGACCGTCAGCCGTCGCAGCTGTAGCCAGAGCTCGCACCAACCTCAAGATCAAGCACTGAGACAGTACTGCAGGGCCGATGCCAGCGTCCTGCTGATCGGGGACCGCGGAGACACCTCTTCACCGTTTCGGGGACGTCGGCGAATCCTCGATGTCCTTCGCACCATGAACGCCCGCCGATGCCAGGTCATGGGCGACGCGTCGGAGCGCGGCCACGGCGTAGGCGTTGAGCGCTGTGGCGTCGATAGCGACGTTCAGGGCGGTGATCACTGCCGCGTCGGCGTCCACCCCCACCGCCCCGAACGCGACCGGCCGTCCTCAACGGACTGGGTCACCATTGGGCACGCTGGACAGGAGATCGACACCTTCACGGACGGCGCGACGAACTCGCTGCGAAAGCCCGCGGCACGATCCCTACCTTGCGGCTCGCTGTGGCTTCGGGAGTTCCGGGCCATGTCAGCGGCGGCGTCAGGACGGAGACGGCTCGGTATCAGAGCGGTCGGCGATGGTTGAGCCATGAACGGTTCAGCGATTGCGGCCTAAGGGCTGCGAACTGGGCCACGCCGAGCCGCAAGACCGAAACAACACAGCACAGGAGCACATGATGCAGAAGTTCGACACCCCCGCCCCGATCTCCGCCGTCCTCGACATCCCTGCGGGGCGCGTCCAGTTCATCGCCGCCGACCGGTCCGACACCACCGTCGAGGTCTCGCCCGTGAACGCGTCAAAGAGCCGTGATGTGAAGGCGGCGGAGCAGACCACGGTCGAATACGCCGACGGTGTCCTGCGGATCCAGAGTGCCGAGGCGAAGAACCAGTACTTCGGCCCGTCTGGATCCATCGAGGTGACGATCCAGCTGCCCGCCGGCTCCAGCATCCAGGTCAAGGCGGCCAGCACGGAGCTCCGGGTGGTCGGTTGTCTCGGCGACGTCGCCTTCGACGGCGCGTACGGTCAGATCAAGATCGACGAGGCCGCGAGCGTCCGCCTCGCCGCGGCCGACGGAGACGTCGAGGTCGGCCGACTGGGTGGCCCCGCAGAGATCAGCACCGCAAGAGGCGCCATCCGGATCGCCGAGGCCGTGCGCGGCAAGGTCGTGCTCAGCACCCAGTCCGGCGACATCTCGATCGCCGCCGCCGCCGGCGTCTCGGCCTCCCTGGATGCCGGTACCAGCCACGGCCGCATCACCAACGCCCTCAAGAACGACGGCACCGCCGAACTCGACATCCACGCCACCACCTCCAACGGCGACATCACCGCTCGCAGTTTGTGATGGAACTGCCTCAGAGGGTGAGGCGAAGTGACCCCGGCGATCTCGCTGGGCTGCCCTCTGGTAGTGGAGCCTCGCCGACGGCCCTGCTGCCGGGTCTGCAGTGCATTGATGGTGACTGCGATCAGGTCTCTTCGAGGACGTGCACCTGGGGGAGACCGCGGTGGTGGTGGTGGGCTTGGGCGATCACAGCGAGGTTGTCGCGGCCCAGGGCACGGTAGGCCATGGTGAGTAGTTCGTTGGCGTGGTGTTCGAGCTCGGGGTCTCCTGCGCTGATCCAATGCAGGTCACGGCCGAGGGTAAGCGCGTCGGCGGGGTATCCGGCGGCGCAGCGGCGCCGTGCCTCGGTGATGTGGGCTTCGCGGGCGACTGGAAGGTCATCAGGACCTCGCGCAGGAGCCGTAGCCGGTGCCGTCGTGCGATCACCTCGAGGCTCATGGGGTCGGCCGGCTCATCATCCCAATCTCCGACGTGGCGCCATCCCCATTCGAGCGTGTGCCGGACGGTCTCGAGAGGGGTATGCGATGGGAGGCCCACGCCGCCGCCATCGTTGTTGTAGTAGGAGGCAACGCCGGTGCAGGTGCGCCCATCGTCATACCAGAGCCCGAAATGCAGCCCGTCGGTGCCGCCGTGCATGAACGTGAGGAACTCGGGCGGGTCGCGGTAGTAGCGGCCGTGTACGCGCACATCGATGCCGGCCCGGGAACGGCGAGCGGGATCATCGAACAGGTCCATGATCCCGAACGGGGACAGTTCCAGGTCGTCGAGGGCCTGCTTTTCGGTCGGGCCCAGGGACAGCAGGAAGGCCCGAAACCGGAAGATCGAGTCGGGCAGCTGGAATCCCCAGTCGCGGGCAAGGCGTTCCTCGATCGCGGCGCGCTCGTGCTCCACCTGGGTGACAGCAGCCGACCTCACCTGCTCGTTCTGTTCCTGTGGTCGGTTCGCCGCCTTCCACACCGCGTAGTCCCGCAGGTCGGCGGCGGAACGCGCGGCGGCCCGCCGATGGTGGGCCTGTTCCCACAGCGTCGGTGGCGGATCGGGGTGCCCGAATGTCGTTGCCAGCAACCGTTCTTCGGCATTGGAGCGGTCGATGATCGGGTACCGCGACCGGCGCTCTTCCCGGGCGGCCGCGGCCGGCAGCCAGCGGTCGGCGTCGGCCGCCACCCGCCTTCTCGCCTCACCGGCCGGCAGGGGAGCGATCTCCTGATCGAACGCGCGCAACGCCACCGCCTTGCGCCGCCGCACATGGACGTCAACCTTGGCACACAGCGCGGTGTAAGCCTCCCACTCCTGAGCCAGGTCCTCTTCGGGAAGATCGACACGTTCGAGAAAGAACTCGAACTTCTCCCCATATCCGAGGTCGTCGTATTGTGCCGCTATCCGCTCCCGCAGCCCGGCAAGGACCTCCCCGTCGGCCTCCGCCTCGCTGGACCACAGCGCGGGTATGTCCTCGGGATGCTCCATCTGGTCCCGATGGAGTTCGACCGCTGTTTGCCGGCCGAATACCGTCACACGCGCTGTCAACCTGTCACCGTTCACAGAGACGATCTCCGCATCAAAGCCGGCGAACGGGCCATCGACAATCCTCGCGAACTGACGCTCCACGGTGGGTCCCCTATCGCCACGGACGATCTCTGGGCCAGCATGATAGAGATCGCCACGGACATACGGGCCCAACAGCCCTGCGCGGTGCCTCAGAGCCTGCTGACAAAGGATTTGGTCGCCGAGGCCGGGACAGGGATGCCCTGGTCGAGCCCCATCTTCGAGCGATACGCCTGCGGACAGGAGCGGGCGCCTGATAGCTGAGGTGTTGTATACGCAACTCGGTCGGCAACCAGGAGCCCGCTACCGGTCTTGTTCAGTCCCGGCCGACGCGGCAAGGTTCTGGAACTCCTGGCCGCTCAGCCCTGGCGGTGCCTGGAGAGGGACCGAGTTGGGCGTCATCCTCAGAATCGAGAACATCAACTGCTTCCGCGGCCAACTGTCTCGATGGTCCCACCAGGCTCCATCAACAAGATCGGGCCAGCCCTCTACGGTCCCATGCCCCACGAGCACTTAAGCCTTGGTCAGCAGGCTCTGAGTCCTGGAGCTACGGCCAACCACCACTCAGCTGATCAGCGGGTACGTCGGTGAGGTGCCAGGACCTAGATACGGGTAATGCCGGGAGGGCCGTTACGCTCCCGTGGCCCCATCGATGCGCTCCCGGATCAGGTCGGCGTGCCCGGTGTGCTGCGCGTACTCCTCCAGGAGGTGGATGTAGATCCAGCGGAGGCTGACCTTGCCGGTCGGCGCCCTGGGGTCGTCGGCCAGCTCGTCGAGGTCGATGCTCGCGACCGCGGCGTCGCACGCAGCCGTCTCCGCGAGGAAGGCGGCGTAGTCCGCCTCGGCATCGGCGTCGGCCACCAGGTCGAAGTCGCCGTCTTCGTACTCCTCCGTGATGTGCAGCTCGGGCAAGTCCTCGTGCAGGAACTTCTCCCGCCACCACCAACGCTCGACTTCCGTCATGTGTCGCAAGAGGCCGAGCAGCGTCAGGTTGGACGGCTCCACGGATGCGGTCTTCAGTTGCTCGGCGGTGAGGCCGGCGCATTTGCGCAGCAGGAACACCCGGCGGAGCTTCAACCAGTTATCCAGCATCTCGCGTTCGCCACAGGCCATGTCCGTCCGAGGTCCCCGCTCTACGCCGGGTGCTGTCCACGTCATGCCACCATCATGATGACCTGCGCAACCGATTTTGCGGGTACGCGCGTATCATGCCCGCCGCCGACCAGGCGGCAGCACGAAGGGACAAGCACGGGCTCGTGGTTGCCGAGTTGCGCAGACAACACCTCAGCTATCAGGCGCCCGCTCCTGTCCGCAGGCGTATCGCTCGAAGATGGGGCTCGACCAGGGCATCCCTGTCCCGGCCTCGGCGACCAAATCCTTTGTCAGCAGGCTCTCAGAGGACAGGCGGCGATGCACCACTCGCTCGGACTCGCCCAATGGCGCATGGCCGACCTCAAGAACGCCATGGATCACCACGAGCGCGCGCTGGCGCTGTCCCGCCGGGCGGGCTGGCCGCTGGGCGAGGCCAGGGCGCTCCAAGGCTGCGGCGTGGTGCTCAAACAGCTGGGAGAACCGCACAAGGCCTTCCCGCGGTACCGGCGGTCGGTGGAGATCCATCACTCGCTCGGGTCGGTGCGCGTCGGCCACTACGAGCGGGCGATCGACGTCTTCGGCCGTAGTCTGGCCATCGCCATGGAGGTGGAGAACCGGCGGTGCCAGATCGCCTCGCTGATCGGTATGGCGGGAGCGGAGCTGGAGCTGGGCAGCGTGAACAGTGCGCTCGCCCGCCTCGACGCTGCGCTGGAGCTCGCCGAGGACACGGGCATCGACCTGGACGAGGTGCTGCTCGGCCGCGCGGAGCTCCTTTACCGCCAGGGCAGGTACGCAGACGCACGTGACGAGGCGGACCGGTCGCTGAAGCTGGCGTTCACGTCCAATCTTCTGAACGTGCCACGGCTGCATGGCCTGCTCGCCGCCATCCACCTGGCGGTGGGCGACGGCGGGCAGTGCGTGGATGCGTGCGAGCAGGCCCTGGAACACGCACGGCGATCCGGGCAGCGGCTGGACTACGCACGCGCCCTGATGACGCTCGGCCATGCGGTGAAGGGCAGGGGGCGCGAGGAGTCCCGGCGCCTTTGGGGACAGGCCCATGCGTTGTTCATGGTCATCGGCGCACCGGAGCGGTCCACGTCCGCGGCACTGCTGGCCGGTTCGCCGAGGTGACCGAGGACCTGGCACTGCTCGTAGTGTTCGGCCCGGCGTACGGCTCGCGCACACCGGGCCGGTGAGCCGTTACTGAGGCTAGACCGGGTCAAATGTGATCATCAAGGCGAACTCGTCTCATGCGATCATGGGGCGGTGCCATCGAAGCCGTGGAAGGCCGCCCACAAACCCGGGAACCTTCCGGTCACAGCACTAACTGACCTTGTAGACGACCCGGCACGGTCGCCGTCACCGCGAGCACCGGATCCGGTAGACCGCCGTTGAGCCAGAGCGAGACGGCCGCGTGCCGCAGGTCACACGGCCGCCGGTGGCGAAGTAGATCAAAGCAGTGGCGTTGTTCTGCTGAGCGGAGACTTCCGAGCGGACGCTCAGCAGGGGGTCTCGTAGAACTCCGGATAGGATCCCCGCGTGCCCACCCATGTCTCATCCCCGACGCAGTTCTCGTACTTGACCCCTACCAGCGTGGTGCGGGTCGAGTCGGTGTAGTAGTACGTTTCGCAGTGGTAGTCGATCCTGCAGGCGCGGGCGTGCGCGGGCGAGCTGATAACGGTGAGGGTGCCGAGAGCGAGCAGGACGGCCAGCGATGCGCGGCGAATCATGAAGATCCTTCCTGGGGTGAGGAGCGCTACTGCTCTCGATGATCGATCGCCGAAGCGAATAGATCAATAAGGTCAATACCGGTATTCAAGGGGTTAAAACGACTGTCAGGCCGAACGATGTGCTGCCGAGCTCGTGGGCAACGTCGGTGACCACGGCCTGAGTGCGCCAGCGCAGTCTCCTGCCGCACAGATGCAGCCCTTACGATCGCCACGGCATGGCCGGTCACCCTACAGGGACGGGCCAGGGGTGTGGTGGCGGCCAGTGCGGGCAACCACGCACAAGGGGTGGCGCTGAGTGCACGACTCCTCGGGACCAAGGCGACGGGCTTCATGCCGAGGGGGCGGCATTGCCGAAGGTGGAGGCGACCCTGGGCTATGGCGCCGACGTCATCTTCGCTGGCCGTACCGTAGATGAGGCCCTGGCCCGGCCGAGGGAGCATGCGGAGCAGACCGGAGCGGTGATCATCCATCCGTTCGACCATCCGGACGTGGTTGCCGGGCAGGGCACGATCGGGCTGAAGATCCTCGAACAGCTCCCGGACACTGCGACGATCGTTGTTCCCATCGGCGGGGGAGGCTTGGCGGCCGGGCTCGCCCTGGCGGCCACATCCTTGCGGCCTGGCCTCAGAATCTCCGCGCCGGAGTCGAGGTTATGAACCGCGACGCCCTGCAAACCGTCGACTCAGCCTACGCAAGTTCGACCCTTGCACCTGCCATCCGCAGTAAGTCCAGCTCAGAGGCCCTCCGGGGGCTCTTCTGCGTTTCAGGGGCGTGCAGTCGGATGCCGTCGTCCCTACCAGAGATGATCTAGGCTGGGCGTCTCCATCTACGACCACGTGGCGGCCCTTGTGCTTCCGTTACCGGTGATTCCCCCGCGCTGGGGGGTGCCTTTGTTAAGCCTGGCAGCGCTGGCGGCTCCCGCCTCGCGTACCGTCTGGAGGTATTTCCTCGAAGGACCGGCCTACGGCTTTGTTCGTATCTCATGTGCTGACCCCTTCGCGAATATCGGCTGGCTGATAGAGATCAATGGGCAGACCACATCGGCGGAGTCGAACGGCTGGCCCACCGCGGTGATGGCGCTTGGGCTGAGCGCGACTCTCGCCAGTCGAGGAAAGTGGGGCACAATCGCCGGGTGGATGACGGCGGTGTTGTTCGTGGTGATCGCCGGGGTATTCACGATTCCCTACGCCGTCCAGGTCGTCATGGATGGGTGTATGGACACACTCCGTTTCGGGGGTTGGCACATCGTCGAGTCCGGGCCGATCCTGCACTATTTGACGGGCGCAGTGCTGGTCATGTTTTTGACGCTGGTTCGGCGTGAAGAGATTGGCTGTACTCCCACGCCTGGGGGAACGTTGCCGTAGTCCTCGCCGTCTATTGGTCGCGCGGCCAAGCCGAAGGGCCCCGGTGCGGCTCCGGTACCTTTCGGCGTGGTGCTGGGGTTCCTGCAGGACCGCGATGGTCTTGGCCGCCGGCTGCTTGCCATCTTCTGTCGTCGACGATCACCTGCCTGGAAGACAATCCCCACATGATGCGAATCATCAGCCGCACACTTAGGCTTCCAGCGGCTGTGACCGTGCTGTCATACATGGCGGCCGTCTGTGCACTCACCTGGCTGACTGTCGATAACCATCTCGGGGACCAGCTCTACGGGAAGCTGTTGATGCTGCTGATGGCTTTCCCCGTCTCCCTTGCTACGCTGCCGACCGACTCCTGGCTGCGTGTAACCCTGATCGGCGAACCGGCTGTCGACATCACCTTCTGGGATTATTTTCTACTGGCGTGGCCCGGCGTCGTTTTGGCCATCATCCTTACGCTCCTACTGATCCGCCAGCGCACGCGCATCGCAGGCCAGGTCTTGAGCCGGCTGCTGGCCGGAGTCGTCATTCTGGCAGGACTGGCGATCACCTTCGATGGGTGGGCGCCACGCCGACCATATGGCTGGCCACTTCTGGTGTGCGGTCTTGGCATGGTGATCGGCCTACTCGCCAACCGTACAGATGTGCCAAAGAACACCGCCGCCAAGAGCGAGCCGTGAGCTCGCGGCCTGCCGTGCCTTCCTCAGCGAACGTGAAACCCTGGTCGTGCCCTGCCTGGGCCCGCTGGATGGGAAGTGCACCGTACCGACCTTGTCGTGATCGCTTGCCTATGCTTGTGTGTTCGGAGTGAGTCGTGATTCCGATATAGGCGGGCGTCTCGCACCTGTTCCGGCGAAGGTGAACCCGGCAGGTGGGAGGATGAATCACATGACGCTGCTCCTTGTCCTGGGCGCGGTTCCCCTTCTGCTTGTCAACTGGTTCGTCGTTGTCATGGTCCTTGGACGCACCTGCGCCTCTATATATGAGGGCGGCAACATAACGGAATGTGTTGGCGGGCTTTCAGAGGAAGAGATGACCGCCGCATCGGGACTGATCGCACTGGTGCTGCTCGTCATCCAGATAGGGCTGATCGTCCTAGTGCGCCGGCGCACCCGCGGATCGTAGCGACGCCGCATGGTCGGCGACGGAGTGTCTTGGGAGAGCAAGCACGCGTCAGCGCGATGGGTGCTTCGTACGAGCCGCGGCATGACGTGGGTGGCGGGTCCCCAGGTGCTGAGAGATGCGCAGGAGGTAGCCGTCCGGGTCCTGCACCGCGAACCGGCGCACGCCCACGGCGTCGACCGTGCGCTCGTACCAGCGCTCTTCCAACGGCAGCCAATCGACCCGGTGATCGTTTCCGGTCGCAGCACTGGCTGGTCGTGCCGCCGCCCAATGCTGCCTGCCTACGATCGCCACGGGGTGGCGGGGGTTTGCCGTGGTCGGGGGCGGTCGAAGGCAGACTGCGGCGAGCTGGGTGAGCGCCTTCGCGCGGTCCTCGCCCGCCTCGATCATGGCGATCACGCCGGCTGGTTGGCCGTGTGCCCGCTTCAGCCGGGTCAGTGCGTCGCCCATCATGCTTTCGTTCGGCTCCGTGGCTTGAGCTGCAAGCGGGGCGCCAAGGTTCTTGCAGGGAGTGTGCAGATCAGGGCAAGATCGCTCGCCGGGTGTCGATTCGGGCGATCGAAGGTGCTCGGCGGCTTCATGCTTAGGTAGGGGCATGGCGCGCGAAACGGGTAAAACGCCGACGGCGGGGGGAGCCGGTGGCGAGGCCATTACGACGCCTGGTGAGCTCCTCGCCGCGCCGGGCTACCTGGCTCGGCGGCTCTACCAGTCCTACGTCGCCCTGTGGACGCGCGCGGTCGACCCAGTCCTTACCAGCCCGCAGTTCGCGGTGCTCACCGCGGTGGACACCTATCCCGGCGTGGACCAGGGATCGCTGGCCTCGTCGGTGGCGCTGGACCGGTCCACGATGGCCGACATCGTCCGCCGGCTGGAGGACAACGGGCTGATCGTCCGGCACACCGCGCCGCATGACGGCCGCCGCAAGCTGCTGCACCTGACCGAGGCGGGGTCGCG
This sequence comes from Nonomuraea sp. NEAU-A123, assembly GCF_018603905.1. Lineage (GTDB taxonomy): Bacteria > Actinomycetota > Actinomycetes > Streptosporangiales > Streptosporangiaceae > Nonomuraea. The sequence continues at coordinate 59,498 of NZ_JAHFZZ010000015.1, read as the reverse complement.
GCGTCTCGAAGAGGTGAGCCGGCGCGTCCGAGAGCTCGATGAGCGGTTGTTGAAGGGCTATTCGACGGCGGAACGGGAGCGCGTGCTGCGCGAGATCGCGGCGCTGGCGGCCCAGTGGGAGGCGCTCATGGGCGACGAATGACGTCGCCCGCGGGCGGCGGTTAAAGCCGAGGTATCCCGCTGCCTCCTCCTGCCGTTGTACTGGAATTACATCCAGCGACGTCTCTTGCTTTTTCGAGATCGTCCGTGTTCGGATTAGTTTCAGCGGCGAGATGGCTGTGATCCGCATGCCCGGAGAACGACCTCGCATCCCGAAGAGTTGGAGCTGGGCCAGGTGAGTCAGTCGTACCAGGTCACGATCGTCGGCGGTGGCCTCGGTGGGCTGACCGCCGCGCTGTCACTGCGGCAGCGCGGCCTGCGCGTCACGGTCCTGGAGCAGGCCCCCGAGCTGGGAGAGGTTGGCGCGGGCATCCAGACCGCGCCGAACGCCAGCCGCATCCTGCTCGGGCTCGGGCTGCGCGCCGCCCTTGAGAAGATCCGTACCGAGCCCCTGGACCAGGTGCGTCGCCGCTGGCAGGACGGCAGCGTGATCGGCCTGACCCCGCTGGGCGACTTCTGCAAGCGCGAGTACAACGCCCCCTATTGGCACTACCACCGCGCCGACCTGCACCAGGTGCTGCTGGACGCGTGCGTCGACGAGGACCGGCCCGGCCCCGTGGTGGACGTTCGGACCGGGAACGAGGTCGTGGCCGTCGACCGGACCGACCCCGCCCGGCCCGTCGCGGTCACCGCCGCGGGCGACCGGTACGAGTCGGACGCCCTGATCGGCGCGGACGGCATCAGGTCCCGAGTACGCGACGCGCTCGGCCTGCCCGGCAACCTGCTCTTCTCCGGCGAGATGGCCTATCGAGCGCTCATACCCGGAGACAAGATCGCCACGGATCCGGCGACGCGCTGGCTGGTGGACCGCTTCCAGAGCACCATCTGGTACGGCCCGGACCGGCATCTGGTCCACTACATGATCCGCGGCGGGGAGTGGCTCAACGTCGTCGCGATCGTGCCCTGCTCGCCCGAGGTGGCGGAGCGATGGACCGTTCCCGCCACGGTGGACGAGCTGATCGACGCCTTCCCCGGCTGGGACGACCGGGTCGCCGCGATGCTCTCCAAGGCCGACGGCGACGTCTCCGCATGGGCCATGTACCACCGCCGCCGCGATCCGGTGTGGGTGGACGGCCACGTGGCTCTGCTGGGCGACGCCTGCCACGCCATGCTGCCCTACCAGGCACAGGGCGCTTCGCAGACGATGGAGGACGCGGCTGTGATCGCGGAGGAGCTCGGCGCCGTTCCGGCCGAGGGCATCCGGGTGGCCCTCATGCGGTACGTGTCGCGCCGCGCCAAGCACGCCGGGATGGTCCAGGACGCCGCCTGGCGCAACATGTCCTTCTACCACCTGCCCGACGGGCCCGAGCAGCGGGCCCGCGACGAGAGACTCAAGCGGTTCGACGGGGAGTCCGACGTCTCCTACCGGTGGCTGTGGCGTGGCACTCCGCTGAACGACCCCGACGAAGAAGCCTTCTCCTACCAGTTCCACAACTGACCGGCCGATCCGAGATGAAACCCGCACCGTTCACCTACCACCGTGCCAGGGACGTCGCCGGAGCGGTCTCCCTGCTCACCGAGCTGGGCGAGGACGCCAAGTACATCGCAGGCGGCCAGAGCCTGGTCGCGATGATGAACTTCCGCCTCGCCCGCCCGGCTCACCTGGTCGACCTCGGCGGCCTGCGCGGCGAGCTCGCCTACATCCGCGACGACGGCGGCGTGCTGCGTCTGGGCGCGCTGACCACCCATCACCAGGTGGAGAACGCGCCGCTCGGTCCCGGCTTCGCCGTGCTGCGCGACGCGATGGGATGGATCGGGCACCTGCCCATCCGCACGCGCGGCACGGTCGGCGGCAGCCTCGCCCACGGCGAGGCCACCGCCGAGTGGTGCCTGCTCGCCGTCCTGCTGGGCGCCGAGGTCGTCGTCCAGGGGACGGCCGGGGTACGGCGGGTCCCGGCCGAGGAGCTGTTCCTCAGCTTCTTCACCACGGCGCTGGAGCCGGAAGAAATGATCGTCGAGGTTGTCTTCCCGCGGCCCGCGCCGCATGCCGCGCTGACCGAGTTCGCCCAACGGCGGGGCGACTACGCCATCGTGGCCGCCGCCGTCGACCTGGAAGCCGAACGCGTCGTGCTCGGCGGCGTGGCCCCCGTGCCGCTGCGGGTGCCCGAGGCGGAGGCGGTGCTCGCGCGCGGTGGCACGTTCGCCGAATGCGCCGCGGCCGCCGCGGCGGCCATCGACCCGCCGGCGGACGGCAGCGGCGGCGCCGACTACCGCAGGGCCCTCACCAGGACCCTGCTCGTCCGGGCCTGCGAGGCGGCGATGCGGCGATGAGCTGGGTCGGGAGGTCGGCCGCCCGGCGGGAGGATCCGCGGCTGCTGACCGGGAACGGAAGGTTCGTCGACGACATCCGCCTTCCCCGCATGCTGCACGCGCAGTTCGTCCGCAGCACGATCGCCCACGGGACCGTGACCGGCGTCGACCTGTCCGGAACGCTGGCCGTGCCGGGAGTCGTCGCCGCGTTCACCGCCGGGGACCTGGCGGTCGACGACATCACAGCCGTCCTCGATCGGCCGCTTTCGGAATTCGTGCCGACCGCGATGCCCGTCCTCGCCCGGGACCGGGTCCGCTTCGTCGGCGAGCCGATCGCCATCGTGCTCGCCGAGGACCCGTACTCCGTGGAGGACGGCCTTGAGGCCGTGAGGGTGACGTACGAGGCAGGCATGCCAGTGCTCTCGGAGGAGCAGGCGCTCGCTCCGGGCGCACCGCTCGTGCACGCGGCGGCTGCCGGAAATACCTTGGTGGATGTGTCGATGTTCGCGACCGAGGGCATCGACGACATCTTCGCCGCGGCCCATCGCGTGGTGTACGTGCGGTCCAGGACGGGCCGGCAGAACGCGGTGCCGCTGGAGACCAGGGGGGCCGTCGCGAGCTGGGACCCGCGCGCGGAGCAGCTCCTGGTGCAGACCTGTACCCAAGTCCCGCACCAGGTCCGCACGGTGCTGGCCGAGTGTCTCGGCCTCGGTGAACGGGCTGTGCGGGTGGTGGTGCCGGACATGGGCGGCGGATTCGGGCAGAAGTGCGTCGTCGGCCGCGAGGAGATCGCCGTGGGGGCCGCGGCCCTGCGACTGCGTCGCCCGGTGAAGTGGATCGAGGACCGCCGGGACGCGCTCACCGCCTCGTTCCTGGCTCGCGAGCAGCGGTACGACGTGCGCGCGGCGTTCGACGCAGGCGGACGGATCCTTGCCCTCGACGCCGATGTGGTCTGCGACATGGGCGCCTACTCCTGCTACCCGTTCACCGCCGGGATCGAGCCGTTGATGGCGTCGGCGGAGCTGCCGGGCGTCTACCGCGTGCCCGCCTACCGGGTCCGCGGCCGGGCCGTCACCACGAACAAGGCGCCGTCGGCGCCGTACCGGGGGGTCAGCAGGCCCCAGATCGTCATGGTCATGGAACGGGTCTTCGAACGGGCGGCCCGCGAGCTGGGTCTGGATCCGGTCGAGATCCGGCGGCGGAACCTGATCACCGAGTTCCCGTACGCCGGGATCAACGACGTCACCTACGACCCGGGCTCCTACCTGGAATCCCTGAACCTATGCGAACAGATGATCAGGGAAGAGGGCTGGTACGAGCGCCAGGAACAGGCGGCCGCCGAGGGGCGCTTCCTCGGCATCGGCTACTCGTGCTTCAGCGAGCGCACCGGATACGGCTCCGGCGCGTTCGCCAAGCGCAAGATGGCCGTGGTGCCGGGCTTCGACCTCGCCGAGATCACGATGGACCTCACCGGTGGCGTGACCGTGACGACCGGGACCATGAGTCACGGGCAGAGCCACGAGACCACGCTGGCCCAGATCGTCGCCGACCGGCTCGGCCTGGACCTCGCCCAGATCAAGATCCATCAGGGCGACACCGACCGGATCACCTACGGGTTCGGGACGTTCGCCAGCCGGTCGGCCACCATCGGCGGCAGCGCGGTCGCGCGGGCGGCCACCAAGCTGGCGGACCGGCTGCTGCGCCTGGGCGCGTACCTGCTGGAGACCGATGACGTCGAGCTGCACGACGGGCACGTACGCAGGCGCGACGACCATGGGCGCGCCCTGCGCTATCGGGACCTGGCCGGCATCGCCTACTTGAAGGCCAACCTGCTCCCCAAGGACGCGGAACCCGGCCTGACCGCGAGCGCGTCCTTCGACGTGCACGGCGACGGGACGTTCTCCAACGCGGCTCACGGCGCGGTCGTGGAGCTGCACCCCGGCACCGGCCGGGTGGAGTTCCTGAGGTACGTCTGCGTGGAGGACTGCGGAGTCGCCATCAACCCGCAGGTCGTCGAGGGGCAGTGCCGCGGCGGTATCGCCCAGGGCATCGCCGGGGCGCTGTTCGAGGAGGTGACCTACGACGCGCAGGGCGAGCCGTCATGTGCCAGTTTCATCGACTACAAGGTGCCTACGGCGAACGAGATCCCCGACATCGAGATCCGCCATCTGGAGACCCCGTGCGCGTTCACCGAGAGCGGGGCGAAGGGCGCAGGGGAGGGCGGCACGATCGGCGCCCCGGCAGCGGTGCTCAACGCCGTGAACGATGCCCTGCGCCCCACCGGGGTGGAGCTGGACGACACCCCCATCCGGCCCGAGACGGTGCAGCGCGCGATCGGAGCGAACGCATGACGGAGAAGCTGCTGATCAGCCTGACGGTGAATGGGGAGCGGCACGACGACCTGGTGGTGGAGTCCCGGCACACGCTGGTGGACGTGCTCCGGCACCGGCTCGGCCTCACCGGTACGCATGCCGGATGCGAGCACGGTGTCTGCGGCGCCTGCACCGTTCTGCTCGACGGCGCTCCGGCGCGCGCGTGCCTGATCTTCGCGGCCCAGGCCGAGGGCCAGGAGATCCGCACGGTCGAGTCGCTGGCCGGCGGCGGCGAGATGAACGACCTCCAGCGGGCGTTCTCCGCCCATCACGCTCTGCAATGCGGGTTCTGCACGCCTGGCTTCCTGATGCTCGCCGAGGGCTTTCTCACCGAGCGGCCTGATGCGACCAGAGCGGAGATTCGCGAGCTCGTGTCGGCCAGCCTCTGCCGGTGCACCGGCTACCAGACCATCGTCGACGCGATCGAGGACTGCGCCCGAGGGCGGCGCCGCGAAGTGGGAGAAGTCCGATGATCCTGGACAACGAGATCGCGGTGAACGCCTCGCCGGACGAGGTGTTCGCACTGATCAACGACGTGGAACGGGTCGTGACGTGCCTGCCGGGCGCCGCGCTCGACGGCCGCGACGGCGACGCCTTCCGGGGCGGCGTCAAGGTCAAGGTCGGCCCTATCACCGCCACGTACGCCGGGACCGTGCGGTTCCTGGAGGTCGATCCGAGCCGGCGCCGGCTGCGGCTGCAGGGCCGGGGCGCCGACACCCACGGCGGTGGCGACGCCGAGGCCGAGGTCACCCTGACGGTGGAGGAGCTGGCAGGCGGCGCGGTGCTGCGGATGCGGACCGACCTGCTGATCCGGGGAAAGATCGTCCAGTTCGGCAAGGGCGCGATCACTGCCGTCTCCGACAAGCTGCTGCGGCAGTTCGCCGGGAACCTCGCCACCCTGATCGAGGCCGACCGCTCCGGTGTCCCGACGGCGCCCGCCGCGGTCGTCACGGCGCCGGGGGCGGCGAAGGAGCTGGACGGCCTGTCGATGCTGGTGCCGCAGGGTGTGGCCAGGTACGTGCCGATCGCCGCCGCCTTCGCGATCGGCCTCTTCCAGGGCTGGCTGCTCGGCAAGGTGAGCACCCAGGCCAAGTTGATCAATGAGCTACGTCGTGGCTGACGGGATGTAAGGCCAGAGGGCGACAACGATCGGCCCGCCGGTGGTCGTGGAGCCGGTGGGCGAAGGGGACCGTCAGGCGCCGGCGCGCTTCAGGAGTTCTTGGAGGAGGGTGACGACCTTGCTGGGGGTGAAGTCGCCGACGGTCACCTCGAAGCTGCACCGGGATGGGTCCGGTCCCGGATCGCACGCGGCCGTACAGTTGGATGCCGGGTTCGGCGAGCATGGATGCGGCTCAGGTCTCGAAAAGCTCAGACCGGGGTCACCGATCTTCTTGATCGAGCTTGCCGTGTGCCTCCGTTGAAAGGTCCTGCCAGTCGGCCCAGGTCTTGAGCCGGTCGGCGTAGATCTGCTGGATCATCGGGTAGAAGCCCTTGCCGAAGAGGACCCGCAGGGGCGGGTTGTCGGAGTCGACGATCTTGAGGAGTGCCTGGGCCGCGGTGGCGGGGTCGCCGGTGGGCTGCTTTCCGGTGAATTCGGCGAGGCGCCGGCGGAGACCGTCGTAGATCGGGTCGGGCTCGGCCATGTGGCCGTTGGCGAGTGGGTCGGGGTTCTTGCCGGACCTGGTGGCGAAGCCGCCGGGTTCGACCACGGTCACCTTGATGCCGAAGTCGGCGACCTCTTGGGCGAGGGATTCGTTCAGGGCTTCCAGCGCCCACTTGGAGATGTGGTAGGCGCCGCCGAGCGGCATCGCGATGAGCCCGGCCGCCGAGGACAGCTGGATGATGTGCCCTGAGCCCTGCTCGCGCAGGTAGGGCAGCGCGGCCTGAATGACCCACACCGCGCCGAACACGTTGGTCTCCAACTGGTCGCGCAGGTGCTGCTCGGTCAGCTCCTCGATCGCGCCGACCTGGGCGTAGCCGGCGTTGTTCACGATGACGTCCAGACGGCCGAAGTGTTCCTTGGCCCGCTTGACGCTGTCGAAGACGGCGGCCTTGTCGGTCACGTCCATCTCCAGCGGGAGCACCGCGTCGCCATAGGCGGCGACCAGCTCGTCAAAGCTTGCGGTGTTCCGGGCGGTCGCGGCCACCTTGTCGCCGCGCGACAGGGCGGCCTCGACGAAGCTGCGGCCCAGACCGCGGGACGAACCGGTGACGAACCAGACCTTGCTCATGATGTCTTTCCGTTCTTTCTGCGGTGGCGATCAGTGGTGGAGTTGTGCGCCGCGCGGATCGTTCACGCGGCGTCCTGACGAACATGAGGCGCCGGTGACCCGATCCCTGTGACAGTGCGGTCATGTGATGTGCGCCACCTATCACGGGTGTCACACAGCGGTGAGGGCCGACGTCTTGTGTGTGTGAAGCACAGTTGAGAGCGAACGGCAGGAGCCGGCTATGAACGAGCGCAGCGAGCCAACGACGGGCACAGCCGAGTCGCTCGCTGGTGCCGGCCGGATGGACTCCGCCACCGAGGTGTTCGTCGCCCACCGCAGCCTGCTCTTCACCGTCGCCTACGAGATGCTCGGATCGGCGGCCGACGCCGAAGACGTCCTCCAGGAAACCTGGCTGCGGTGGATGAAGGTCGACGTGGGGCAGGTACGCGACCAGCGCGCCTACCTGGTCCGGATCACGACCCGGCGGTCGCTCGACCGGCTGCGCACCATGAGGCGCCGCAAGGAGGCGTATGTCGGCTCCTGGCTGCCCGAGCCGCTGCTCACCGCGCCGGACGTGGCCGAGGACGTCGAGCTCGCCGAGAGCGTGTCAATGGCGCTGATGCTCGTCCTGGAGACGCTGTCGCCAACCGAACGCGCCGTCTTCGTGCTGCGCGAGGCTTTCAATGTCAGGTACGACGAGATCGCGGCCGCCGTCGGCAAGAGCCCCGCCGCCGTACGCCAGATCGCGCACCGCGCCCGCCGGCACGTCGATGCCCGCCGCCCTCGCGAGGTGGTCTCCCCGAGCGAGGCCCGGGCGGCTCTGGAGTCGTTGCAGCGCGCGCTCGAAACCAGGGACCTGCAGGGCCTCCTTGACGTGCTCGCGCCTGAGGTCGTCCTGGTGAGCGACGGCGGGGGCGTCAAACGGGCCGTGCCGCGGCCGATCATCGGCGCCGGCAAGGTGGCCCGCATGATCGTCGGCGGCCTCGGCAAGGCCGGAGTCGCGCTCACCGGCGACCCCACCGTGGTCAACGGCAACCCGGCACTCGTCCTACGCGTGGACGGCGAGATCGACGGCGTCATAGCGGTCCGTGTCGAAGACGCCCGCATCACCGGCCTCTATTACGTCCGCAACCCGGAGAAGCTGACCCGCATCGAATCCGAGATCGCACTCACCCTGCGATGAATACCGGCGAACCCGCTCGTGAGAAGAGATGCGGGCTACTCGGTCCTTAGCGGAATTCTCGGCCGCGGGCCTGTCAGAGCGTTGCCGATCACCCGCCGGCTGCCCGCTTGTGTTCAGTGCGCGAGTTCGTCCCGTGTGGTCAGCGTGTCCGGAGGTTGGGCGCTCCGGGCGGCCAGGATCTGCTGCCACTGCTCTATGACCTGCCGGAAGGCCTCGGTCACGAGGAGAAGGAGTTCGGCGGAGGACTCGAAACGGGCACCCGCCGGGGTTGTGGCCCCGAGAATCCCGGCTCCGCGCTGCGATACGGCCACCAGGGCCTCGTTCATCTGCAGAGATGCAAGGAGAGATGGGAGCCACATCTCATCCTCGATGACGTAGCGTTCGCGCCGCGCGCCGGGAACCCGTTCCCGTTTGAGCATTCCCTGCTGTTCGAGGAAGGCGACGGCGTGCGAGACCGACGCGGGGCTGACGCGGAGCCGCTGGACCAGGTCGGCGGCGGTGAGAGCGCCGGAGTCGGTGATGTACAGGGAGGCCAGCACCCTGGCCTCCATCCGGGGCAGCCCCTGCTGAACGAGGAGATCGGTGAAGGACGCCGTGAAGTCCTGGACCGCTTGGGGGTCACGCCCATGGCCGGTGTCGGAGATCGGTGGCGCGGGAGGCTGTGCGTGCTTGTGTCGGCGCGCACGATGCCGGGTGGCCTCGTGCGCCCGGTCTGCCCCGTAATCGTCGGGTCCGCCATTGCGGGTGACCTCCCGCATGATGGTCGAGGCGGGCCGCCCTAGACGCCGGCCGATCTCTGCGTATCCGAGACCGTCGGCCAGCCCCGCGGCGATGTGCTGACGGTCCTCATCGGTGAGTCTGCCTCCGGGCATCGGTGTTCGGCTCCTATCTGTCGGCATGCGCGAAGCTCGGCGCCCCGGCACACCTCGCTGCACAGTATGCATTCACACTCAGTCCATTGCAATGCTCGTTCTCATTGCTCATTGCGTTCAGCCTCACAATCATTGCAATGCCTGCTCTCTTAGCGCGGGGAGCAGGTGAAATGGGCGCTCTCCGTTTGTTGACTGATTTATGAACGCAATGTAGTGTCGCAGACGTTCAGCGATTCCCGAACATTTGCGGCGCCGGTGGCGCCACAGAGGGAGTCCCCATATGACCGAGCTCCAGCTCGCCGAGGCTGGTCTCGCAGATCGAACACTGTGCACAAGGAGATTCATGATGGAACACAGCAACGGCGGCTTCTCTGAGGCGGGGCTGCGCAGGCTGCGTGAGGTGCTGGCGCGGCATGTCGAGTCCGGGAAGATCCCTGGGCTTGTCGCCCTGGTCGGGCGGGGCGAGGAGACGCACGTCGAGGCGCTCGGGACGATGCGTCATGAGGGTGGCGCGCCGATGCGCCGGGACACGATTTTCCGGATGGCGTCGACGTCGAAGCCGGTGGCGATGGCGGCGGTGATGGTGCTGCTGGATGAGTGCCGGTTGCGGCTGGATGATCTGGTGGAGCCGTGGTTGCCGGAGCTGGCTGATCGGCGGGTGCTGGCGCGGATCGATGGTCCGTTGGAGGACACGGTGCCGGCGCGGCGGCCGATCACGGTGCGGGATCTGGTGACGTCCACGTTCGGGCTGGGCATGGATATGACGGCGTTGGGCACGCCGATCATGGGGGCGATCTTCGAGCGGGGGCTCACGCCCGATCTGCCGGTGCCGATGCCTGAGCCGGATGAGTGGATGCGCCGTCTGGGTGAGCTTCCGCTGATGTACCAGCCGGGAGAGCGCTGGCAGTACCAGATCAGCCACGACGTGCTCAGCGTGCTGGTGGCCAGGGTCACGGGCCAGCCGTTGGAGACGTTCCTGCGCGAGCGCATCTTCGGCCCGCTGGGGATGGCCGAGACCGGCTTCCACGTGCCTGCCGACAAGATCGACCGGCTGCCGGCCCTGTACGCTCCCGACCCGCAGAGCGGAGAATTCCACGTGTGGGACGAGGCCGAGGGCGGGCGGTGGAGCCGGCCTCCGGCCTTCCAGGGCAGCGGCGGCGGGCTGGTCTCCACCGCCGATGACTACCACGCCTACTTCCAGATGCTGCTGAACGGCGGGACGCACCGCGGCGAACGGATCTTGTCGCGGCCGGCCGTCGAGCTGATGACCACCAACCGCCTCACGCCCGAGCAGCAGGCCGCCCGGCACGCCATGGCCGTCGACAACGTCCACCTGTCCTTCGGTCAAGGCCAGCACGGCGGCTGGGGCATGGGGATGGCGGTGCGCACCTACCGCGGCGACTACGCGCCCATCGGCCAGTTCGGCTGGGACGGCGGAAGCGGCACCTCGACCTACGCCGACCCCGCCAACCAGCTCACCGGCATCCTGCTCACCCAGGTCGGCATGTCAGCCCCGAACTCGGCGCGACTCATCCACGACTTCTGGACCACCCTGTACCAGGCCCTCGACAACTGACGCCAAACCCGCGCCCAGTAACGCCCGCACAGATTCAAAGGGAGCACGCCACCATGTCCATCGCCCTTTCCGACCAGGACAAACTCACCCTGCGCACCGCCGCCTACGGCGCCGTCACGCTGCTGGCCGCCGCCGATGCCGCCGGCAAGCCCCACAAGGTCGCCACCGAGGGCTCCATCGCCCTGGCCTCCGCCACCGGCCTGATCGGGCACGTGCTCGCCGACAAATCAACCGGCGTCAACCTGAACGGCAAGTCCGTAGCCGCACTCGCCGACCACGTACTGCCCGCCCTGACCGCAGCCATGAACCTGCTCAAGCAGCAGGACCCGGCAGAGGCCGACAACTTCCGCAGCACCGTCCTCGTCGCCATCGAAGCAGCCACCCGCACCCACCAGGGCCAGCCCAGCCCCACCATCGCGGACATGACCCGCAAGATCACCGGAGCCCTCGACGCCGCTTGACGGGATATCGACCCGCACAGCTACAGCTTGTCGCCGGGGTCCTGTCCGGACCCCGGGAAGCGGCGGCGAGCCAAGTCAGGGAGGGGCCGAGCCCATGTTCATCGACTGCCCGCGTGACGTCCGCTACGAGGCGACCGTCCTCGTCGCTGCCATCAATGAATGGCTGTGACCAGCGTCATCGAGAGCAATCCAGTAGCGGCGCTTCACCCCGATCTCGGTACTGCGCACATCCTCCAGGACGCCGCCGTTGTTTTCGATGGTGCGCGCCGAACCGGCGTTGCCATCGTCACAGGTGAGAAGGACTCGGTCCAGACCGAGCGCCGACGCCTTGAGCAGAACCGCTCCCAGCGCCCACGTGGCCAGCCCTTGTCTTCTGGCAGAAGGCCGAATGCTGTAGCCGATATGCCCGCCACCTTCCAGCAGAACGCCGTTCAGATAGTGACGAAGGTCAATGGCTCCCAGATAGGTCTCGCCGTCGACGATCCACCAGTGGGTGGCGTGGACGCGTCCTTCCCCGAGAGGCAGCGACCGGTCTGACTGCTGGCGCAGTCGCTCCACCCATGAGGCGAACCCTTCCGGACTGTTGAGGTCATCGTCAGCAACCAGCCGCAAGCCGGCCCCATCCTGGTGAGTGCCAGGCGGCCACTCGTCATGCGCTGTGAGCCACGAGTAATGCAGCCGTCCCGTGGGAGCGATCAGTTCGGTCATGCGATGGACGATAACACCCGCACTCCCTACGTGAGCAGGCACTTTGTGCTGGACCGAGCCCCTGGCCCGTCGGGTGGAACGCAGCGGATAAGTGAGATCGCCAAGGCGACGAGGTGAGGTGTGTTGACCGCCCGCCAGCGGGCCCGGGCCGAATCGATCAGACTACGCCGCCCGAGCGCGACTTCCCCGGCCGTCGTTGAACTGACGTAAACCTCCAGAATCCGCGACCGGATATTCATCTCACCTTGACGACGACCTTGCCTTTTGCGCGTCCTGTTTCGAGATAGGCCATGGCCTCATTGGTTGATTCGAACGGAAAGACCCGATCCACGACTGGGTGTATGATCCCCGAATCGACGAGAGAACTGATCTCGCGCAGCTGATCTCCGTTTGCTCTCATGAAGAGAAACGAATAGCCGACGTGGTGACGTTTTGCTGCTCTCCTGGTTCGATAGCTCAAAGCGCGCATTACCGGCCGAAAGATCCACGGCGATCCGACCTCTTTCGCGAAATCAGGATCAGGTGGTCCTGAGATCGATATGAGCTTTCCGCCGGGCCTCAGCACTCGTAGAGATTTTTTGAGCGCCTCGTCGTCCAGGCTATGCAAGACCACATCGTAGCCATGCAGAATTTTTTCGAAGTCGTCTTTTCTGTAGTCGATTATGACATCTGCGCCGAGGCGCTTCACCAGGTCGATGTTCGCCGAGCTGGTTGTTGTAGCCACGGTCGCGCCGACATGCTTGGCCAACTGGATGGCAAATGTTCCTACACCGCCGGAACCTGCTTGGATGAAAACTTTCTGCCCTTCCTTCAGCTTCGCTGCTTCGACCAATGCTTGCCAAGCGGTCAAGCCGACCAGTGGGATGGAGGCCGCTTCTTCCATGGAGAGTTTGGTTGGCTTCAGTGCCAGGTTGTCTTCTTTTATCGAGATGAGTTCTGCGAAAGCGCCGATCCGATCTTGATCTGGCCGTGCGTAGACTTTGTCGCCGGGCTTGAATCGCCGTACTCGAGACCCGACTCGGACCACCACGCCGGCCACATCATTGCCCAGAACGACCGGCAGGTGATAGGGCAGAATGAGTTTGAACTCTCCGTTCCTGATTTTAGAATCGAGAAGGTTCACGCCTGCGGCGTGGATCTGAACCAGTACATCGTTCTCCCGCACCTCCGGGTCCGGCATTACGCCCGCACGTACTTTATTGTTGTTTCCGTAGCGGTCGAGGATGAATGCTTTCATGGTATTTCTCTCTCCTATTTGCTGCTGGGCGCCATCCCATCGCCCGGATGAAGACGATGGCGTCACGCGCCATCGCGGCCACCGAGTTGCCGGTATGCGAAACTCGTTCCACCGACATCGACCGCCTCCGTGGGCGCGTCCTTGTACGTGGCGCTCACGGTTCTTTATTTCTTCTGGCACTACAGCCATCCATGAGCACCTGTGCGGTACGGCCAAGGTCGCGGTGACGCCAAGTGCTTCTGTTCAGGCGCCGAGGTGGCGGCGGAGCCACTGACCCATCTGCTCGATCGCCTGGTCCACCTCGGGTACGCGCCCTGCACCCAGGATGAACGAATGCTGCCCTTCCGGCATTGGGCGGACCTCTGAGATGACCTTGAAGTTCGCGAGCCGGCGCCCGAACTCGGCGCCGTCGTCGGCGAGGAGTTCGTGCTCGCCGTAGTGGACGCTCGTGGGCGGCAGGCCGGTCAGATCGGCATTCACGAGGCTGATCTGAGGGTCGGTGAACTCCAGGGCCGGGTCCTGCAGCCATGCTCCGCGGAAGAGCTCGAGCACGCCCCTGCTGAGCATCTTGTCCGTCCCCTCATTCCCGTCGACCGTCGTGTTCTGGAGGGTGAGGTCGGTCCACGGCGAAATGCTGATGATCGCACCCGGGGTCGCCTCGCCCTTCGCGAGCAGACGGAGCGGCAGCATGACCGCGAGGGTGCCGCCGATCGAGTGGCCTGTGCTGCCGATGTTCCGTGGCTCGTAGCCTTGTGAGAGCAGCCACCGGTAGGCCGTCTCGGCGTCGTCGAGCTGCGCCGGGTAGGGATGCTCGGGCGCCAGGCGGAAGTCCACGACCAGCGAGCGGACTCCTGCCGCCTTCGCGATGTGGCCGGCGGCCTTGCGGTCGGAGTGCATTGAGGCGGTGACCGACCCACCGAAGTGGAAGTGAAGCAACGCTCGATCAGGGTCGGCCCCCTCGGGGATGCACCAGATGCCGGGGACGCCGTCCGCGTTCACCTCGGCGTAGGTGACGCCTTCCGGCTCCGTCGACGCCAGATGGTGCGTTTCGACGATGTCGCGCACGATCGCCAGATCGAGGCCCGGCACCGACGACTTCGCGCTCACGCTTCCCAGGAACTGTGCGAACTGCTGCGCCTGCGGACTGACTCCCACGGTGACACCCCTGCTCAAGTGCTGCGACGCTTCTCATGCATCGCCTTTAGATTATGACTATACGACCATAGGATGAGACGCGGTCCGGGAGCAAGGGTTCTGACGAATTTAGATTATGATCGTACGAAGATGGGATGTGGGGGAGGGCGCGTGGGTCCTCCCCCGCGGGAGGAGGAGCGTGTGGTGCGGTACGGCAGGGAGCACAAGCAGGCGACGAGGCAGCGGATCATCGAGACGGCCGGTCGCCGGCTGAAGAAAGATGGCATCGACGGTTCCGGGGTCGCCACGCTCATGGCGGACGCGGGACTGACCAATGGCGCCTTCTACGCCCACTTCGCATCCAAAGAGGACCTGGTCGCCATCACGGTCGCCGACCAGCTCCGCGAACAGCGCGAAAACCTCAGCGGGGTGGCACCCGGCCGCGCTGGAGTCGAGCAAATCGTGCGTCAGTACCTGTCAGCCGAGCATCGCGACAACCCCGGCGAAGGCTGCCCGTCGGCTGCCCTGCTCGATGAGATCGGCCGCTGCACGGACGCGACCAGGCAGGCCTATACCGACGGCGTGCTGGCCATCATCGACGACTTCACCGCGCGTCTGGCGCCGCACGATCCGCAGTCGGCACGCGTCAAGACGCTCAGCATCTATGCCGGAATGATCGGGACACTGCAACTCTCCCGCGCCCTGGCCGACCGGCAACTCGCCGACGCCGTCCTTGAGCAAGGCATCCACAACGCCCTCGCGCTGCTGGACGCCACACAACAGAGCTGACGCGCCGCAGTAGATCCGGGTCAGCCGCCACCAGGCGAGCAGTCGCAGGCCGATCAGGCGGGTGAAGCTCAGTCGGTCGGTGAAGGCCCATGCGAGGAGTCCGGTGGGGACGGGGGCGAGGAGCCGACGGGGTCCAGAAGACCGCGACTCCGCGGCTCCGTTCGATGCTGCACACGCGAGAAGCATGGGCGTAACGCGAAGGTCGGCAGGCCAGAGGCGTTTCGCCGAGCGACTGGGGCCGCTGAGGACGCGTTCGCCGAGATCAGCTCTTGTGATCTCGACCCTGAATGGATCACCTACTTCGACGCGGCCGAACTTGCCGGAGTGACCGGCGGCCGGTACCTGGAGTTGTCGCAACACAAGAGCAGGTACGCCAGCGACGCGCTCACCTTCATCAGCCGAGCATGCGAGCTGCCCGAGCGTACAAGCATGCGCAGCCTCGCCCTCCGACCAGGTGGGGCTGGCTCTCGCTCACCTGATCAGTGGAGACCTGGACCAAGCGGTAACGGTGGGGACAGCGGCGACACAGACGGCCGCGCAAGTTCAATCCGATCGTGTCCGCGTGCAACTTCGCGAACTCTACGTCGAGATCTCGACCCGCGACGACCCTGCGGTATATGGCCTTCGTGAACAGATCCGCGAGACACTGGCTCGCTAGAAAGTACTAGGACATGTGGAGCGGATGATGCGCATCGGAGTGACCGGCCACATGAACCTGACGGCCGAGTCGATCCCGATCGTGTCCGCAGCGATCCGGGAGCACCTCGCGCATAACAGCACAGACCTGACGGGCGTGTCCTGCATCGCCCGCGGCGCCGACACCCTGTTCGCCGTCGCCGTGCTCAACGCCGGCGGCGTGCTGGAGGTTGTGCTGCCCTCTCGTGATTACCGGCAGGCGAAGGTCAAGCCGGACCACGCAGAGCAGTTCGATGCGCTGCTGGCGGCGGCCAAAGCCGTGCGCATCATGGATTTCGATCGTGCCGGCCGTGAGGCATACGAGGCGGCCAATAAGGCCGTGCTGTCTTCCGTGGATGAGATGGTGGCCGTGTGGGACGGGCAGCCTGGCACCGGATCCGGGGGGACGGCCGAGGTCGTGGCTGAGGCGCGTGCCTGCGGGCTGAAAGTGACCGTGATCTGGCCAGATGGGACTGCGCGGGATTAGCAGCCGCGCGTGCTCGGGTGTGACGCCGGTCCGTGCTGCGTTCCGTGCCGCGGCTCACTACATGAGCTGAAGGGGTGTTCAATCCTGGCGGATCCCCGTCAAAATGATCACGTGATCGATCACTACCGCAGCCTCTTCATGCAGCAGCAGTGGTTTGAGGACGCACTCTGCTGGACCGTGGTGCAACCCCTCGACGAAGAGATCACAGTGGACGATCTCCTGTGGCGGCTGAACGGAGGCCGTGATCCCGAGCAACGCGTCATGGCGTACCCCAGAGAGGAAGCCGGCGAGGAGGGCTTGCCCGTGCTCTTCGTCTACGAAGGCGAAGGAACCTGGGGTTTCCTCGAATTCTCCGGCGGCTTCGCCACGCCTGACCAGATCCTCACCGAACTCAGCAAAGAGGCACGCGTGTGGATGACGACCTGGCACTTCAACGGGGGATACACGATCCTCTACGCGGCCGACGGCAAGATCAGGGCGCGAATGCGCGATTTCATCTTCGCCGAGCACAGCCGCCAGGAGGGCGATCCGAGCATCCTGGCTGAGTTCCGCGCCATGCTCGACAGCCTCGATCCGGAGGATTATCGCGGCAAACTCAGCGCGGCGTTCGCGTTCATCGAGGCATCCACGGGCATGGGGATCGAAGCCGAATGGCTGGATGTGGAAGAAGCGCCCGTCATCATCCTTGACCACTGGGATGAGGCCTGAATCGTAGCGCCCGACTCCAGCGATGATGAGCGTCCAACCCGAGCCTCCGGCGGGGGCACTCCGGCTCCGGAATGATGATCAGATCGCGGGTCTTGATCATCTTAAGGCGCTTCCTACGGCATGATGACGTCGATATCTCTCGCTGTCGGAGGCTTCGATGTTACGAGACGCCCATATCCAGACCCGTGGGGCGTGAGTGCCTATGGAGCTGCCAGCGTCAAGGCGGCGCCCGATCTGGTCCGTATTCGGCTGGTTGTCGAACGGATGAAGCCTTCTCCTAAGAAGGCTTTCGAGGCCGGCCAGGCCAATGTGGCAAGCCTGCGGGGCGTGTTGCGTCGTCACGATATCCCTGACGCCGCGGTATCCGCCTCGAGGCTACGACTAACCAGCGAGTGGGACGGTTACGGCAAGGAGCGGGAATTCCTCGGTTACAAGTGCGAGGCTTCGTTCACGATCGAGTCCAGGAACCTCGATGGTCTCCAGCAGTTGCTCATCGAGGTGGTGGATGCCGGAGTCAACCGCGTCGATGAAGTGGACTTCGATGTCCACGCCAAGGGAGAGCTACGCGCGCAGGCCCGGCGCGCGGCCGTGCAGGCTGCTCGGGCGAAGGCGCTCCTGTACGCCGAGGCAGCTGGCGTCGGGCTGGGGCCGGTGCTGCACATCCAAGATGTTGATCCGGAATCGGTGGGTAACGAGCGCTACCGTGGCCACGGAGCAGGTGGCGCCACCGCGGAAGAAGATCTCGCCCCCGGACATGTGGTCGTCTCTGCCGCAGTGGTGCTGGGTTTCTCGCTAGCTGCTCAATGAGGTCGCCGTGATCCGGACGCTCGATGGTGTCAAGGGTTCACAAAAATGATCATGGGCCGCCCGATCTGCCCTGGGACGCCTCGGCGACCAGCTTCTCGATCACCGCCCGGTCTTTGAACTTGGCGTCGGTGGCCCCTAGGCTCAGGCGAATGCACAGGGGTCCAAGGCGGGTCAGTTGATCCACTTCAGCGTCCTGGGCCCGCTGCAGGTGAGGAGCGGCGGAGCGGAGATCCCCTTGGCCGGGCCCAAGCAGCGCATCGCGCTCGCGACGTTGCTGCTGCACGCCAACGAACGCGTCTCCGCCGACCACCTGATCACGCGGATGTGGGACGGCGACGAGTCGGCCAACGCGCGCGCGGCCCTGCAGACCCACCTGACCCGCCTGCGTCAGGCGCTGGGCGCCCCCGGCCTCATCCGGACCTTCGACGGCAGCTACACCATCACCGCCACCCCAGACAGCCTCGACCTGCTGCGTTATCGGGAAATCCGCAGACGGTCCCAGAGCGGCGAGCCGGTCGAGGAGCTGGCCGCGCTGGCCGAGGCGATGGCGCTCTGCGGGGAGCCGCTTCTGGCGAACGTCCCCTCGGAGGCGCTGCATCGCGAGGAGATCTCCCTGCTCGTCGAGGAGCAGCTACGCACCCTGGAACGCTGGTCGGACCTCCACCTCGAATGGGGCAGGCCGGAGCAGGGGATCGCCGTCCTCAGGGCCGCCACCGCCAGGCATCCCTACAGCGAGCGCCTGTGGGCCAACCTCATCCGCACCCTGCACCGCTCGGGACGGCAGGCGGAGGCCATGGAGGCCTATCAGGGCGTCACCCACCGGCTCCGCGAGGACCTGGACGTACGGCCCGGCGAGCTGTTACGCCGGGCCCACCAGTCCATCCTGACCGCGGGCGAGATCGAGGTGGTCGCCGCCGCGATGACGCCGCAGCAGCTACCCTCCGGCGTCGCGCACTTCACCGGGCGGCTGGCCGAGCTGGCCCGGCTGGACCGGCTCGTGGCCGACGTGCCGGGGCGTACCGAGATCGTGGTGATCGGCGGCCCGGGAGGCGCGGGCAAGTCCGCGCTGGCGGTCCATTGGGCGCATCAACTGACCGACCGCTTCCCCGGCGGGCAGCTCTACCTGAACCTGCGCGGGTTCGGCCCCGGTGCGCCCGTGGAGCCGATGGTCGCCATTGAGACGCTGCTGCGCGCGATGGGCGTCTCCGCCACCAGCCTGTCCGCGGACCTGGACGCGCGCGCGGCGATGCTGCGCAGCGCGCTGGCGGGCCGGCGCATGCTCCTCCTCCTGGACAACGCCCGCGACAGTGCGCAGGTACGGCCCCTGCTGCCGGGGTCCAACTCGCTGGTCCTGGTCACCAGCCGCAACCAGCTACGCGGGCTGGCCGCGAGAGACGGCGCCCGCCAGCTCACTCTCGACCCCCTCACCCGGCCCGAATCCCTTGAGCTGCTGGAGAAGGTGATCGGCGCGCGACAGGTCGCCGAAGAGCGTGACGCGGCCGTACGCCTGGTGGAGCTCTGCGACGGCCTTCCGCTGGCGCTGTCCGTCATCGCGGAACGTGCCAACCGCGGCGGCGGTCTGGCCAGGATCGTCAGCGCACTGGAGGACGAGAAGGCCCGTCTGGAGCAGTTCCGGACCGGCGAGGACGATCCCCTCGCCGACCTCAACACCGCCCTGCTGTGGTCCTACAGGGCGCTGACCCCGCCGGTGGCCAGGATGTTCCGCCTGCTCGGCCTGCACCCCACCGGAGACCTCTCGCTGGAGGCGGCGGCCGCGCTCGTCGGCGTATCGCCGTGGGAGGCGAACGCGCTGCTCGACCAGCTCGTCGCCGCCCATCTCGTCAAGCAGGTCCAGCCGGACCGCTTCGAGCTGCACGATCTGGTGCACCTGTACGCCACCGGCCGCGCCATGGAGGAGGAGCAGGTCGGCGAGCGCGACGCTGCGGTGGACCGGCTGCTGGGCTGGTACCTGTACACCGTCGTCGAGGCCGACCGGCAACTGCTGCCCCACCGCGTCCGGGACTTCGTCGAGCCGTACACCACCGAGATCCCGCGACTGGCTTTCGGCGACCACCGCCAGGCGATGAGCTGGCTGGAACGGGAGTACCACTGCCTGCGATCCGTGATCGCCTGGGCGGCGGCGCATGGCCGAGCCGGGCACGCGTGGCGCATCTCGATCGCCATGACCACCTTCTTCGACCGGTACATCCCCTGGCACGACGGCCTGGAGTTCGCCCGGTCGGCGCTGCGGGCGGCCGAGATCGCCGGCGAGCCGGCCGGGCAGGGCTACACACTCAACTCCCTCGGCTGTGTCCACTTCGACATGGGCGAACACACGGTCGCCCTGTCCTGCTTCAAGCGGTCGCTGGCTCGCTTCCAGCAGGCCGGACACGCCAGAGGCGAGGCGATGGTGCTGGGGAACATCGGCCTGGTCCACGGCGAACTCGGCGATCCTGCCGAGGGCAGGCGCTGCCTGGAACGGGCGCTGACGCTGTACGAGCGGCTTGGCGGCCAGTACGGAATCGCGCACCTCCTCGACAATCTGGGCACCGTGAGTCATTTGGCCGGCGACCACGTACTCGCGGTTCACTATTTCCGCCGGGCCCTCGAGGCCGCCGCACTCAACGGCAACACCGACGTGCGCGGCGACGTCTTGAGCCACCTCGGGCGGGCGTACGCGGCCCTGCGAGATTGGCGCCCGGCCCTGCGCTCCTTCCGCGAGGCGGTGGCCCTGTACCAGGGCAAGGGCAACCGCCGCTGGCTGGCCACGGCCCTGACCGACCTGGGCCAGGCACTGGCGGACGCCGGTCGCCGCGAACCGGCCAGACACGTCCTGCTGTCCGCGCTGGCCGAATGGAAGGCCATGGACGACCCCCGAGCCGGCGACGTCGTGGCGATCCTGGAAGCGATCTAGCCCGCCCGACGTCAGGAGCTCGTGAGGATGACGAGTCGCTGGGTCGCCCGGGTCATCGCGACATAGCGGTCGACCGCTCCTTCGATGCCCTTGCCGAACGCCTCCGGGTCGACGAGGACGACAAGGTCGAACTCGAGCCCCTTCGACAGCTCCGGAGTCAGCGACCGGACGCGCGACGTCCCCTGGAATGTGGGGTCGCCGATCACGCAGGCGATCCCGTCGGCATGCGCGGCGAGCCAGGTGTCGAGGATCGAGCGCAGATCCGAAGCGGATCCGTGTACGACGGGGACACCGCTGCTGCGGATGGAGGTCGGCACGTTGGCGTCCGGCAGCACGGCCCGGATGACCGGCTCGGCCTCCGCCATGATCTCTTCCGGCGTCCGGTAGTTGATGCTCAGGGAGGCCAGGTTGATCCGGTCGAGCCCGATCCGCTTGAGCCGTTCCTGCCACGACTCCGTGAACCCGTGCCTGGCCTGGGCACGATCCCCGACGATGGTGAAGCTCCGGGACGGGCAGCGCAGCAGCAACATCTGCCACTCCGCGTCGGTCAGCTCCTGAGCCTCGTCCACGACGATGTGGGCGAACGGGCCGGCGAGCAGGTCCGGTTCGATGCTGGGCAGCGCGTTCTCGTCGACCAGGGCGTCCCGAACGTCCTGTCCGCGAAGCATCGTCACCACACCTTCACCGTCGTCATCGGCCTCGAGCAGGTTGTCGACGACCCTGGCCATGCGCTCGGTTTCGGCGGCGACAGCGGCTTTCTGCCGGCGCTTATTTCGCGACGCCTCCGGGTCGCCGAGCCGTTGCCGTGCCGCGTCCAGGAGCGGCAGGTCGGACACCGTCCAGGCCTGGGCGTCCTCGCGCTGCAGTCGCCGAACGTCATCGGGGCTGAGCCAGGGAGCGCACATCCGCAGGTAGGCGGGTACCGACCACAGGTCTCCGACGAGGTCAGCCGCTTCGATCAGCGGCCACGCGCGGTTGAAGACCGTGAGCAGCTCCCTGTTCCGCAGCAGCGACTTGCGGAGCAGGTCGGTCGAGATGTCGTCGTCGTTGTGCTTGTCGGCCAGGATCGTGAGGAGTTCCTCCCAGATCTGGTCGCGCGCGTCGTTGTGCGGAGTGCCGGGCTCTGCCGCTTCGAACGCCTCGGCCCAATCGTCGGTGCTCAGCCGGATGTCGGACCAGGGGGTCGTGACCGTCATCCCCTTGGCAGGCAGGTTCTCGTAGAACCTGACGGCCGGCTCGATCGCCTTCACCAGGTCCGCGGACGACTTCAGGAGGGCCACGTCCGGGTCGGGCTCGATCGCGGCCGCGCCTCCCTCGGCGACGAGGTCCCGCAGGGTGCAGGTCTGTACGCCCTCCTCTCCGAGGCTGGGGAGGACATCGGCGACGTAGGCCAGGTAGGGCTGGTGCGGACCGACGAACAGCACCCCGCCCCGGCGGTGACCGAGGCGAGGGTCGGAGTAGAGGAGGTAGGCGGAGCGGTGCAGCGCGACGACGGTCTTCCCCGTACCCGGACCGCCGTCGACGACGAGAGCGCCGCTGGATCCCGCGCGGATGATGGCGTCCTGGTCGGCCTGGATGGTGCCGAGCACGTCGCGCATCCGGGCCGACCGGTTGCTGCCCAAACTGGCGATGAAGGCGGACTGGTCGTCGAGCGCGGCGTGCCCTTCGAACCCGTCCGAGGTGAACACCTCGTCCCAGTAGTCGCTGATCCGGCCGCGGGTCCAGCGATACCTGCGGCGGCTCGCCAGGCCCATCGGGTTGGCGTGGGTGGCTCCGAAGAACGGCTCGGCCGCAGGGGAGCGCCAGTCGAGGAGCAGCCGGCGACCCGTGCTGTCGGTAAGGCCGAGCCGTCCGACGTACACGGGCTCGGGTTCGTCCGCGCTGACCATGTGCCCGAGGCACAGGTCCAGACCGAAGCGACGCAGCGCGCGCAGGCGAGCGGTCAGCCGGTGGACCTCCAGGTCCCGGTCCAACGCCTGCCGGCCCTTGCCGCCGGGCGCCTTGCGCTCGGCGTCGAGGCGCTCGGACAGGTCGGCGATCGACTGATCAAGGCTCTCCGCGATGGCCGCGAAGTGCTGCTCATCGCCGGCGATCAGCTTCGGGTCGGCCTTGGGGGAGAGGTGGTCGGGAAGATCAAACGCACTGGTGGTCAGCGGGTTCACGTCATTGGCTCCGATCTGGGGTCGCTGGCGACCATTGCACGCTCGTGTTCTGGGTTCTGGCTCGGCGATCTCGTGTGGGTCACACGGCCACGGGCCGGCTTTCTCGGCTGAACGCGTCGAGCAGCAGCTTCGCGGCCACCGTCGCCCCGTCGGTGCGGTTCGTGGCGGCCACGGCGGTCGCTCGTGCGCGGGTCTCGGGGGTCAGGGCCGTCTTGAGCGCGGCCGACAGGGACTCGGTGGTCGGAGTCGGACCGTCCCGGTCGTCGATCAAGCCCAGGTCCGCCCAGCCGCACCCGACGAGCACGCGGTGGCCCTGCGCGCGGATCACCTCGATGGCCACTCTGGCGACGTCCTCCGAGACGCGGCGCATGCTGCCGAAGCCGACGTACACCGGCGGTGTACCGGCGTCCTTGTCCGGCGGCGCGCACATCCGCACCTCCGCGCCGAGTTCCCGCAGCCGCACCGCGAGTCCCACCAGCGGTTCGACGTCCCCGCGCGACCCATACGTCGACAACAACACACGCACTACGTATCCCCATCTCCACGGGTTCTGGCCTCGGCGGACGATTCTGCGGCATGACCCGGGTCTTGTGGCAAGCCCCCCGGTGCGCTATACGTTAGGAGTGGAGAGGAGTGGATATTCCCCTTTCCTGTCATGGTCCGTCGCGGACGGATAACCCCCTGGCGAAGCGCGGCGGTGTGTCGCGCACGACGATACCGTCGGCACGGTGACGGTTCTCACCGGGTGAGATCGCTGTGGAGACCTCACAGTTCGGCGTGCTGTCTCGTCGAATGGGTGAGGGCCGCCGCGACCAAGGGAGCCGACGACACCATGACCACCCCATCCGAGCCAGGACCCGGCCGGCTTGATCCGAGCCTGAGCGCGATCATGAGCGAGCGGCGTCAGCTGATCAATCTGGCGTATCGGCTGCTCGGCTCCCTGGCCGATGCCGAGGATGTCGTCCAGGAGACCTACGCCCGCTGGTACGCCATGTCCCGGCAGCAGCAGGACGCCATCGAATCGCCCGGCGGCTGGCTGACGACGGTGGCCAGTCGCATCTGCCTGGACCTGCTCGGCTCGGCACGGGCTCGGCGGGAGCGCTACGTGGGCGAATGGATCCCTGAGCCGCTGCCCGATCGTACGGAGTGGATCAGCGGGCGGCCGGGCGGCACCGTGGTCGACCCGGCCGAGCGGGTCACTCTCGACGAGTCGATCAACATGGCCTTCCTCGTCGTGCTCGAATCGATGACCCCGGCCGAACGCGTCGCGTTCATCCTGCACGACGTCTTCTGCCACTCCTTCGCCGAAGTGGCCGAGATCGTCGGCCGTACGCCGGCGGCCTGCCGCCAGTTGGCCTCCTCGGCCCGCCGCCGCATTCGTACGTCGCAGGCTCCCGCGACTCCGGCGGCGCGGCAGGCCGGCATCGTCCGGGACTTCAAGCAGGCCTGGCAGGCCAAGGACATCGCCGCCCTCATCAGCCTGCTCGACCCGGACGCCACGGCGATCGCCGACGGCGGCGGCCTGGTCAGCGCCGTGCTCCACCCCATCGTGGGCAGCGAGCACATCGCGCGCTACGCCGTCGAGATCGCCGGCTTGGCGACCGATCTGATGATCCTGGAGCGTATGGTCAACGGCCAGCCCGGTCTGATCGCTCAGCAAGACGGCGTCACCGTGATGGTGATGGCGTTCGACGTGGCAGGCGACCGGATCAAGCACATCTGGGCGGTACGCAACCCCGACAAGCTCCGGCCGTGGACGGTGGGGCCACAGCACTAGAGCCGACCCAGGGCCGGACCGAGCAGGATCGGAGAAGCGCTGGTCATCGAGCCGCAGTTAGTGTGGACGGTTATGGACCTCTCCATTCACACGAGCTCCCTCCCGCATGACGACCCGGACGCCGCCCTGGCCTTCTACCGCGACACCCTCGGCTTCGAGGTACGCAGCGACGTCGGGCAGGGCATGATGCGCTGGATCACGGTCGGTCCCGTCGACCAGCCAGGCACGTCCATCCTCCTGGCGCCGCCGGCCGCCGACCCCGGCATCACCGAGGACGAGCGCCACACCATCATCGAGATGATGGCCAAGGGCACCTATGGCTGGATCCTGCTGGCCACCCGGGACCTCGACGGCACCTTCGAGAGGCTGCAGGCCGGCGACGCCGAGGTCGTCCAGGAGCCGACGGAGCAGCCGTACGGCGTCCGCGACTGCGCCTTCCGCGATCCCGCGGGCAACCTGGTCCGCATCCAGGAGCTTCGCTGAGCCGTTCGGCCATTGAGCGACCTGAAAGGGAGTTCTGTCATGTGTCATCCCGCATGGGGGCGCGCACTTACCGCGGCCCAGCGCCTGAACGATCTCGCGCGCCTGCGCCGCGTCCGCGATCGGATCGACCGGGAGTACGCGCAGCCGCTGGACGTCGAGGCGCTCGCCCGCGGCGCGCACATATCGGCCGGGCATCTCAGCCGGCAGTTCCGGCTCGCCTACGGTGAGTCCCCGTACTCCTATCTGATGACGCGGCGCATCGAGCGCGCGATGGCGCTGCTGCGTCGTGGCGACCTCAGCGTCACCGAGGTCTGTTTCGCGGTCGGCTGCTCGTCGCTGGGCACGTTCAGCACCCGCTTCACCGAGCTGGTCGGCATGCCGCCCAGCGCCTACCAACGCCAGGCGGCGGGCGGTGCGGCGGGGATGCCCTCGTGCGTGGCGAAGCAGGTGACGAGACCGGTCAGGAATCGAGAAGCGCCGGCCATCGAGCCGCAACTAGCGTGACAGCTATGACTTCCATCGCATCCCTCACCCTCGAAGTGGCCGACATCGCGGCCGCCGACCGCTTCTACACCGCCTTCGGTCTGGGCGCTCACGTGCGCCTGCGGGCCTCGGAGGTGCCGGCGACCGGCTTCCGTGGGTTCGTGCTGTCGCTCACGGTGTCCCAGCCGTCCACCGTCGACGCCTTCATCGGCGCCGCCCTCGACGCCGGCGCCACGCCGGTGAAGCCTGCCGAGAAGTCGTTCTGGGGCTACGGCGGCGTCGTACAGGCTCCGGACGGGACGATCTGGAAGGTCGCGACGTCGGAGAAGAAGGACACCGGGCCGGCCACCCAGCAGTTCGACGAGATGGTGCTCCTGCTGGGAGCCACGGACGTGGCCGCGAGCAAGCGGTTCTACGTCGACCGCGGCCTCGTCGTGGCGAAGAGCTTCGGCCGCAAGTACGTCGAGTTCGCCAGCGCGTCGAGTCCGGTCAAGCTGGCGCTGTACGGGCGCCGTGCCCTTGCCAAGAATGTCGGCGTCCCCATGGACGGCACCGGATCGCACCGGCTCATGCTCGGCAGCGACGCCGGTTCTTTCACCGACCCGGACGGGTTCGCGTGGGAGGCCGCATCGCTGGCAACCACGCTGTGACTGGAGGAAGCATGACAGGCGCGCCGCCGCGTGAGCTCGAGGAGAGGCTGCGGGACACTCGCGCGAAGCTGGAGAGCGACGTCGATCTCTGGGTCGCGACGCCGGGCTCCGCGGGCGTCCACCTCATCCCGCTCTCGTATCTCTGGGACGGGACCGCGTTCCTCATCTCGACACCGAGTGCCTCGGTCACCGGCCGCAACCTGCTGGCGGACGGCCGGGTACGACTCGGCTTCGGGCCGACGCGCGACGTCGTAGTCGTCGACGGCACCGCCGAGCCGGTGAACCTCGCCGACCTCGCCCCGGAGACAGGCGACGCGTTCGCGGCCAAGACCGGTTTCGACCCGCGCGAGCTCGACGAGCCCTACCAGTACTTCCTGATCCGGCCACGGCGCATCCAGGCCTGGCGCGAGGCGAACGAGTTGCGGGGACGCGACCTCATGCGCGACGGCCGCTGGCTCGGCTGACCGCCGTTCTCACCCGGGCAACAACCGATCACTTTCCGAGAAGCCGCCACCGCGGCGGATCTTTGGCATGCCACAAGAGAGGAAATCTGCCATGAAGGACACGCGGACATCCGCCGAGAACACCGGCGCAGCCGAGGAGAAGTTCGACGGATTCACGGATGAGGAACGGGCCGCGATGAAGGAGCGCGCCAAGGAGCTGAAGGCGTCCGCCAAGCGCGGCTCACGCGCGGCCAAGGCGGACGTGGAGAGCGAAGTGCTCGCGAAGATCGCCGAGATGGAGGAGCCGGACCGCGTCATCGCCGAGCGGCTCCATGCCATCGTCAAAGCCAACGCGCCGGCCCTCTCGCCGAAGCTCTGGTACGGGATGCCGGCGTACGCCAGGAACGGCAAGGTCGTCTGCTTCTTCCAGAGCGCGCAGAAGTTCAAGACGAGGTACGCCACGCTCGGCTTCAGCGACCCGGCGAACCTCGACGAAGGCACCATGTGGCCGACCTCCTTCGCTCTGACGGAGCTGACCGCCGCCAACGAGGCACGGATCGGCGCGCTCATGAAGAAGGCCGCGGGCTGAGGCGGTCAGAGCGCCGCACCGGCCGACAGCAGCCTCTCCGCCAGCACGCGACAGCGCCCCCCGAGCTCCGGAGGGTCGAGTACCTCGAAGTCGTGCCCCAGCAGGAGCACATGCATGAGCACGAAGTCGAGGCTGCCGGCGCCACTGAGCACTTCGCAGAGCTCGCTCCCGCGCCGCCGTACGACGGCCGCCGACGCCGGAATCTGCGCGCGCACCGTGTCGGCCGAGGCGTGCACGAGGAAGCGCGCCTGGTGCTGGTAGACCCGGCTCGCCACACTCTCCTGCACGTACGCCGCCGCGTCGGGCGCCGCGCGCGGGCGGAAGTGCCAGGTCCGGGCGGACACGTCGGTCATCCGGTCGACGCGGAAGCTGCGCCAGTCGTCGCGATCGAGGTCGTAGGCGAAGAGGTACCAGCGCCGGTCGGAGGCGACCAGGCGGTAGGGCTCGATCCGCCGCCGTCGCACCTCGTTCCCGGACGGGTAGTCGAAGCCGGCCTCGACCTCGTCGCGGCAGGCTCTGGCCAGCGTCATGAGCACCTCGGGGTCGACCGGCGTACGGCCGCCGCCGAAGGACTCCACCGAGCCGGAGAGCGCGCGCACCTCGTGCCGCAACCGGGTGGGCAGCACCCGGTCGAGCTTGGTCAGTGCCCGGAGCGCGGCGTCGCCGGCGCTGGCGACCGCGCCACCCGCGCCGACGAGCAGCGAGAGGGCGGTGGCGATCGCCTCATCGTCGTCGAGAAGCAGCGGCGGCAGGTCCTGCCCCTGGCCGAGCTGGTAGCCGCCGCCGACACCCTGGCTGGCATGCACCAGATAGCCGAGTGTGCGCAGCCGCTCGACATCACGCCGTACCGTACGCGGCGTGACCCCTAGCCGGTCGGCGAGCTCGGGGCCGGTCCAGACCTGGCGCTGCTGCAGCAGTCCGAGCAGGGAGAGCACTCGCTCGGTCGTACCCACGTCCATGTCCCACACCCTGCCAGAGATAGCGGACCGATTCTGTCCGCTTGGGGTGTGAGGGTGACTCCATGGACGCAGACGAACCCGACTGGAACCGTACGCTGCGCGAGCAGTGGGAGTTCCACTGGAACCATCAGGTCCGAGCCCGGCTCGACGGCCTCACCGACGACGAGTATTTCTGGGCGCCGGTGCCGGACGCCTGGAGCGTGCGGCCGCGTGGCAGCTCGACGGCGCCCGTGCAGGTCGGTGCCGGGGACTTCACGATCGACTACGCCTTTCCCCAGCCGGTCCCCCCGGCCTTCACCACGATCGCCTGGCGACTCGGCCATGTCATCGTCGGCGTGCTCGCCGCGTGCAACGCGGCGCACTTCGGCGCGCCGGCGGCGTCGTACGAGACCTGGGAGTACGCCGGCGGCGCGGCCACCGCGCTCGACCAGCTCGCGGCCCAGCTCGACGTCTGGCTGGCCGGGGTGCGCGGCCTCGGCGAGGCCGGGCTGCAGGTCCCGGTCGGCGCGAAGGAGCCCTACCCCGAGGCGTCCATGGCCGATCTGGTGCTGCACATCCACCGCGAGCTGATCCACCACCTGTCCGAGGTCTGCCTGCTGCGCGACCTCTACCTGCACACGAACGGAGCAACCCGATGAGCCGCCACATCCAGGTCACCTTCGACGCCCACGACCCGCGGGCGCTCTCGTCCTTCTGGCGCGACGTATTGGGCTACGTCCACCCCGCCCCGCCCGGGGTCGACCTGCCCGAGGGCGCCGACCCGCTGGCCGCATGGGACGACTTCCTCGCGCGGATCGGCGTACCGGAGGAGCAGCGCAACACGAGATCGGCCATCGAGGACCCGGACGGGCACGGGCCACGGGTGTTCTTCCAGCAGGTGCCGGAGGACAAGGTCGCCAAGAACCGCGTCCACCTCGACGTCCGTGCGGCTCCCGGACTGCAGGGAGAGGAGCGGATGGCGGCGCTGGAGGTCGAGTGCGACCGGCTCGTCGCGCTGGGAGCGAAGCGAGTGCGGCGCTACGAGCCCGAACCTCCGATGAGCGCCGGCTTGATCGTGATGACCGACCCGGAGGGCAACGAGTTCTGCCTGGACTGACACGGCTCCGTCAGTCACGGTCCGGGTCGCCTCGTGGCCATGTGTCGAATTGAAGGGCGGGCGGGTCCGCGAAATCGACGGCCTTCTTCACGCAGTCAGGGCAGAAAGGTTCCTCGACCGATCTGGCCACGGCTTCCGGTGTCGGCTCGCGGACGGTACCCAACACGGTCATGCCTGGAAGAAGACCGGTCTCGGGGTCGATCATGGCGGTCATGACACTTGCCGGGGTGAAGCGGAAGGTGCGCTTGCACGCATAACAGCGGCCGATGGTCGGGATCTGCTCGTCTCCCATGGTGGCCATCCTCCTCTCTCACACCGTCCTCTCGAAAGGGTCGGCCGGGCCCGGTGGTGGATGTGCTGGGGAGACGCGGGCGGCCTGGGCTTTGCATGAGCATGCGTTTCAATGCATACTCTCTCTCATGTCCAAGGTTCTCACCTCCTTGCCCACCGGCGAGCGCGTCGGCATCGCCTTCTCGGGCGGCCTCGACACCTCGGTGGCTGTCGCGTGGATGCGCGACAAGGGCGCAGTCCCGTGCACCTACACAGCCGACATCGGCCAGTACGACGAGCCCGACATCGCCTCGGTGCCCGGTCGTGCGACGACGTATGGTGCCGAGATCGCGCGCCTGGTCGACTGCCGGGCGGCGCTGGTCGAGGAGGGCTTGGCCGCGCTCGCCTGCGGTGCGTTCCACATCCGTTCGGCCGGGCGCCCTTACTTCAACACCACGCCGCTCGGTCGTGCCGTCACCGGGACCCTGCTGGTGCGGGCGATGCTCGAGGACGACGTGCAGATCTGGGGCGACGGCTCGACGTTCAAGGGCAACGACATCGAGCGGTTCTACCGCTACGGGCTGCTCGCGAACCCCCACCTGCGCATCTACAAGCCCTGGCTCGACGCGGACTTCGTGTCGGAGCTCGGCGGTCGCAAGGAGATGTCGGAGTGGCTGCTGGCCCACGACCTGCCCTACCGCGACAGCACCGAGAAGGCCTACTCGACCGACGCCAACATCTGGGGCGCCACCCACGAGGCCAAGACCCTGGAGCACCTCGACACGGGCATCGAGACCGTGGACCCGATCATGGGCGTGCGATTCTGGGATCCCACGGTCGAGATCGCCACCGAGGACGTGACCATCGGGTTCGACCAGGGCCGCCCGGTGACGATCAACGGCAAGGAGTTCGCCACCCCGGTCGACCTGGTGATGGAGGCGAACGCCATCGGTGGGCGGCACGGCATAGGCATGTCGGACCAGATCGAGAACCGGGTGATCGAGGCCAAGAGCCGCGGCATCTACGAGGCGCCGGGGATGGCGTTGCTGCACGCGGCCTACGAGCGGCTGGTCAACGCGATCCACAACGAGGACACGCTGGCCAACTACTACAACGAGGGACGGCGGCTCGGCCGGCTGATGTACGAGGGCCGCTGGCTCGACCCGCAGGCGCTGATGGTGCGAGAGTCGCTGCAGCGCTGGGTCGGCACGGCGGTCATCGGCGAGGTGACGCTGCGGCTGCGGCGCGGTGAGGACTACTCGATCCTGGACACCTCCGGCCCGGCTTTCAGCTACCACCCGGACAAGCTGTCGATGGAGCGCACCGAAGACTCGGCGTTCGGCCCGGTGGACCGGATCGGCCAGCTCACCATGCGCAACCTGGACATCGCCGACTCACGCGCCAAGCTTGAGCAGTACGCCAGCCTCGGCATGGTCGGCACCACCCATCACGCGCTCATCGGCATCCCCCCGGCGGCCTCGACCGAGCTGATCGGCGCGATGCCGGAGGGCGGCGCCGAGGCCATCGCCTCACGCGGTGAGGTCTCCGACGAGGACGAGATGCTCGACCGCGCCGCCATGGAGCTCGGCACCGACTGACCGGCCTCAGCCGCTCCGGCGCGCGTCGTACCAGGGCGTCGATCTCAGGTGGAGAACGCCGCCGGGTTGCGGCGTACGGCGGCGGCCCGGCTGCGGCGTGCGTACAGGATGGTCCAGGCGACGAGCGCGCCCGTGACCACGATGGGCATCACTGTGGAGATCAAGACCATCGTCGAGGTGGGCAGCACGTACGACAGGACGATCCGTGCGACCGCCTCGGCGAGGTACGTGACGCCCCACACAAGGGTGAGGACCCGCTGCACCCGGCGGAAACCGGCGTACTCCCAGAGGCCGTTCCACCGGGCCAGCCCCTCCTCGGTGCCGTCAGTGCCGAATTTCCGTCCGAAGTAGAACATCAGCGGACGGCGCATCAGCAGCGACCCGAGCAGCACCAGGCCGAACAGGCCGGTGGCCGCCGAGTCCTTGACCAGCACCAGCGACGCGCTGCGGAACACCAGCGCGCTCAGCACGCCGAGGCCGACCACGACCAGCGCGAGCACGCCGAAGTCGTCGACGCGGTGCTTGATCAGGAAGATGCCGAGCACCTCGACGGCGGGCCAGACTCCGGAGATCGCGAGCGCGGCGACGGTCGACACGCCGCGGTCGGTCAGCACCATGTACGTCAGGTAGGGCAGGACGACGTTGAACACGATCGTCGGTCCCCAGTTCAGCGCGAGTGCCCGGAACCGTGCCATCAGACCCTCCTCGTATGTCGAATAAACTCACGAGCGTGAACAGGAATGTATCATCGGATTGGTCGCTCACACGACCTTCGCGTGGGCGCTCAGTCGCGCTCGTCCCGTTCCTCTTCGGCGTCTCTGGACGGCCGGAGCTGTCCGGCACCGGGCTGACCCGCCTGTTGGGGGATCTCGGCCTGACCGAGGCGGCGGCACGCGCCCTTGTCGCCCGGATGCGGCGCGACGGCCAGTTGGTCAGCGAGCGGCGCGGCGGCGGCGCGTACTACCGGCTGGCCGGCGCCATGGCCGCCGGCTTCGCGCAGATCCGGCGCGGCGCCTCGAACGAGCCCCCACCGTGGACCGGGCACTTCCACGCGCTGCTGTACCAGGTGCCGGAGAGTGAGCGCGCCTACCGCGACGCGCTGCGCCGGGCCGCGCTGCTCGCCGGGTACGGTCTGCTCCAGCAGGGGGTGCTCATCGCGCTCACCGACCGCTTCGCCCACCTCGGTGCCCTGCTGACCCCGCCGGAAGGCGTCCGGCTGCACCGGGCCACCCTCGCGATGGAGGAGGCGGACGCCGCCCACGCCGCGTACGACGCCTGGGATCTCGGGGCGCTGAGCGACACCTACTCCCGGCATGCCGAGGCCATCGAGACGGCGGTCCGCACGGCCCCGGACGAGCTTCGGGCGGACGCGGCGGCGCTGCGTACGTTCAGCCGGCTGCTCGGCACAGCCCTGGTCGACACCCTGCGCGCACCGCGACTGCCGGAGCCGCTGCGGCCGGCCGGGTGGGCGCTGCCCCGGTTGTACGCCGCCGTCGACGCGGTGCAGCGGGTCTACGGCGCCCCAGCCGGCACGTACGTGCGCCAGGTGCTGGACGAGGACGACCGTGCGCGGTGCTGAGCAAAAGGCGCAGAAGTCTGCGTGCGTATCCTCCGACTTCTATGATCTTGTCGACGTACCATCGGAAAAGTGACTCCTGGTGACTGATCGAGGACGGATGGTGATGACTTGCTTTCGGACGAGTCAGCCCGGATATACGACAGGTCGGCGATCAAGAGGCTCGGCGACGCGCTTGTCGACGACACCACCGGGACTTCTCCCGTGTCGCATCTGGAAGAGGCCGGCGTCTTTCCGCCGAATATGCGGCTCGGCTGGGGCGCGTTGGGAGTGGTCGGATTTCCGTTGGCCCGGGAGCACGACAGAATAGTCGCCTCCGCCGAGCGGAAGCTGGGCGACATGGCCCAATCGTTGCGCGGTCATCGGGACGAGCTGTATACGGCATCCGGAAACGTGGACACCGCGGAAATGGAGAACACCGAGAATGTCAGGCGGATTTAAGCTCCCCATTCCGGGTGGCACGCCCAGTCCGTACGAGTCCGGCGGTGGCGGCGATCTCCTGTGGATGCAGCTGACGACACTCGGCGAATACGCCTTCGCCGCCGCCATATTGCCGGTGCTGCAGAAGTCCGTGCTCAAGTACGGCCTCACCGTGCCGGTGGATCCGCAGTTGCTGCACAAGGCCGCGGACGGCTGGAGTGCCATCAGCGGCAACGTGTCCGCCTCCGGCGAGTCCATGCGGGATCAGCACGACAGTGTGTCCGCGGCCAGTTGGCAGGCGCTGGATCGAGCGGCTTTCGGGCAGAAGGTCACCGAGTTCGCCATGGGCTCGCAGGCCGCCGCCGACTCGGCGCATCGTCTTTCGTGGATCCTCAGAGTGCTGGCCAACCTCTGGACCGCGTGGATCTACTTCAACTTCGCCACTGCCACGTTCACGGCGTGGCTCGCGCTCGCCGGGGCGCTCAGCGGAGGGGGGAGGTTCTACGCTGAAATGCAGGCGCGTTCAGTGGCTCTCTCGATTGAGCAGCGCCTCCTGGTGCTGCGGAACGAGGTTCTGTGGGACCTCTTCGGGCTGCTCGTGGCGTGCGGGGCCGCTTGGGGGTACGACAAGATCCTGACCAACGGCCTGAAGTAGGTCCCCCTCAGTAGCCGAACTCCTTGCGCATGCGGTTCAGCTCGCCCATCGTGTCGCTCATCATTCGGTCGAACGCTTTCTGCGCCTCTTCGACCTGCGCTCTGGCGGCTTCCGGGTCGCCGGCCGGGTTCAGGGTGTCCCCGTCGAACGAATCCGTCAAAATCTCCGACAGTTGACGCTTGACGTCCGCGTCGGCCTCGTGAATCGCTTTGAGTATCGCCGCGGACATCTCCTCGACGCTCATGCGCTTGGCCCGGGGGTCGATATCAAGTCTGCTCACCCCCGAGGCGGTGCACTCGACCGCGATATGGTCGTCGGCAGTGGTGGCCCGGCCGACCACGTCCGCGGCCCTTTTCTGCGCTTCCGCGAAACGGGCCACCCGCTTGTGTGAATCCCGCAGGAACGCGTCGACATTCATGCTCGCGAAATCACCGAAGCCAGGTGCCGCCACGTGTCCTACCTCAGCTCTCTACTTACCGCCAGGGCGATGCCGGGCATCACCATATCGACATGCCGCAGGGCTCTAACAAGACGCCGCGTGTTAAATCTGTTCGGCCAGTTGTCTGGCGAGGGTCAGTCCCGTGAGGACCGGGTTGACCGACCCGACCGTCGGGAACAGCGACTGGTCACAGGCGTAGGCGTTCCGTACGTGATGGAAGCGCCCCATCGGGTTGGTCACCGAGGTGGCCGGATCGTCGCCCATCCACAGCGTGCCGGACTCGTGGTAGGTCGTACCGAGTCCGCGGTGCCATTCGGGGAACGGCCGGTCGAGGGGGAACGGCGCCGCGTGCCATGCGTTGTCGTACAGGTACTGGATCTGGTCCGGGGAGCCGGAGACCGCCCGGGCGATGGCGAGCGCCGCGGTGTCCATGGCCTGCCAGACCTGCTCGTCCCGCGGATCGAGCGTGATGTGCAGGTAGGCGCGCGGGATGCCGAACTCGTCGACTTCGTGCGGACTGAGATTGATCCAGCTCTTGTCCGGATCCGGTATCGCGGTCGTCCGGTCCCCCCGCATCTCGCCGATGCAGCGCAGGGTGACGGTGATCCACTCGGGATCGGTGTTGGCCAGTTGCCGATCGAGCAGGTCGATGTCGGGGAGCATGCGGAACAGGAGTTCGTCGGATCCGCCCTGGCTCGTCGACGCGGTGACCTGGATGTGGAAGCGGCCGGCCGGCACCAGCCCGCGCAGGAGCAGCGCGCCCGTCTGCACGTGGTCCGGCACCCGCGGCAGCGCCGTCCGGCGGATCCTGACGGTGAAGTCGCTGCGTACATGCGCCATCAGATTGCGGCCCATGAGCGGGGTGGGGAAGGAGCACAGGGCGAGCCGGGTGCTCTCCACCGCGCTCGCGGCCAGAATCACGGCACAGCCGGGGGAGACCTGAAGGGACTCCGGCTGCCCGGCGGCGTCGACGTCGATCCTGGTCACCGCACCATCCGCCGTGTGCGCCCTGATGACGTGCGCCAGGGGCACCACGAAGAGCCGGCGATCCGCGTCGCGCCCCCCGGAGGCGGCCACGTCCTCTCGGACCGCGTCCATCAGCATCGGCAGGCTGCTGTACTTGTCGAAGCCGAAGAGCCCGGACACCGGCGAGTCTCCCTGCACGGCGAGCGGCGCGATCTCGGCGCCACGGTCGCCGATGCCGGTCTCGAACCCCGGCGTCACCGCGGCGGCGCTCGCGAACGCCTCGAACAGCGTCGTATAGAGCTCTCCCGCGATGAAATCGGTAGCGGGCACGACGCCGATCTCGCTCTCCACCTCCAGGTAGTTGCCCTCCAGGTACGCGGCCGTCGAGGCCGGCCAGCGCCGCAGATCACTCGCCGTGAGCCGCGGGCACCAGCCTCCCCAGTACAGGGACTTGCCGCCGGTGCAGTACGCCAGCCCGGGAAAGTCGACGTTGCCCCGCCACGGCAGCCCCCACACCAACTCCCGCGGCACGCGTGGATCGGCGCTGGGCGAGATGGGAGCGGGGACGTTGAGCCCGATACGGCCCAGGTTCTGAACGTGCTCGGAAACCAGGAAAGGACCGGCGTCCAGCAGCAGGACCCGCTTGCCCGGGTGCCGACGGTAGATCTTGGTCGCGCAGTAGGCCCCGTACATGCCGCCGCCGATCACCACCGCCGAGAACGGCGGCCCGCCGCTGCCCGTCGCCTCTTGCCAGGTGCTGCAGATGAAGCGGCCGAGAACATCGAGCGAGAAGCTCGTCGTCTGGACGTCCACCTGCTGACCGGAGGGAACCAGTTCGGGAAGGGCCATGGACAAGTAGACCCCGCGAAGGTCCTTCCCGCAATCCTCGGGGCGGATACGGTGATCCGCCCCGAGATCGGGACTATTCCGCGGCGGCCCGTTCGGCCACGCTGACCTCGACGCAGAACTCGTTTCCGGCCGGGTCCGCCATGACCACCCAGCCCCGGCCGTTCGGCTTGCGGCGGTCGTCGACGATGGTCGCGCCGAGCGCGGACACCCGCTCGACCTCCCGGTCTCGTGACTGGTCCGGTTCGAGGTCGAGGTGCAGCCGGTTCTTGACCGACTTCTTCTCAGGTACGCGGACGAACAGCAGGGTCGGCTGACCGGCGGGCACCGCCAGGCCCACCTCGTCGTCGCCCGGCTCGTCTGTCGGGTCAACCGGATGCCCGAGTACGTGGCTCCAGAACTCCGCGAGCTCGTACGGTTCGTACGGCTCCGCGCAGTCGACAGTGATGTGTCGGATGATGGATGTCATGTGAATCCCATGCTCGGTAAGGACACTGGTGGTCATGCGGAACGGCTCACGAATCTCAGCCCCCGCACCTCCAGAAATCGCCGACCGAACACGGTGTCCAACGGGACCCTAGCATCCCAGCGGGACGTCAGAGCTGCATCAATCCCGCCGGCGTGGGGCGGAAGCCGCACTGGGCGTAGAAGCCTTCGAGATGGGGTTCGTAGTCCACGTGCAGCCAGTCGGCGCCGCGGGACTTCGCCTCGTGAGCGGCCGCGCGGACCAGGAGCACCCCGAGCCCCGCTCTGCGCTCAGCGGGATGCACGGTGGTGTCCAGGATGAAGGAGTGGACCCCGCCGTCCGTGGCGACGTTCACGAAGCCGACCAGGCTGTCTCCGCGATGGGCGGCGATCCAGCAGAGGCTGTGATCGAGCGTGCGGGCGAACGAGGTGTCGTCGTGGCCGGGCCAGGAGGCCGCGAAGAGCTCGTTGAGGTCGTGGTCGGTGAGGGGAGGGCACACGGTGAGCGTGATGCCAGATGTCGGCGTCATGATCGAAAGCTACCTGAGCGCGTCCACCGGCTCCATTCTGGCCGCGCGCAGTGCCGGGTACAGGCCGGCCAGCAGGCCGACCACGGCTCCGGCGATGGGGGCCCCGATCGCCAGCCGTACGTCAAGGAGGGGCGTCCACTGCTTGGCGGCCGAGACGGCGACGACGGCGACCACGCCGACGCTCGCGCCGATCACCCCGCCGGCCAGGCCGATCAGCGTCGACTCCAGCAGGAACTGGGCGGCGATGTGCCGGCGGGCCGCGCCGAGCGAGCGGCGCAGGCCGATCTCGGCGACGCGTTCCATCACGGTGACGAGCGTGACGTTGGCGATGCCGACCGCGCCCACCACGAGCGAGACCAGGCCGAGGATCAGGAAGAGCGCGTTGACGTCGTCCTGCGCCTGGTCGCGCGCCCTGGTGGGGCTGGGCGGGGCGACCACCTGGAGCATGTCGCCGTTGCCGGGGGAGAGCGCGTCCGGCGCCTGCCCGGCGATCAGGTCGGCGGCGCCCAGGCTGGTGTTGACCAGCACCCTGGTCACGTCACGTAGCCCGAACTGCTTGCCCACCGTGGGCGGCACCATGACGGCGGTGCTCAGGTTCCGTTCGCGGCGCAGGTCGCCGAGGATGCCGATGACCGTGTACGCGTGCCTGCCGATGAAGATCGCCGGAGCTCGGTCGAGGCGGGTGATGCCGAGCATCTTGGCCGCCTGGTCGCCGAGCACGGCCACCCGGTCCGCACGCCGGATGTGACCGGCGTCGTAGAACCTGCCCCGCACGATCCGGCCCCGGGCGGCCTCGGGCAGGCCGGTGGTGGCGGCCAGCACGGTCAGGGTCTGCGTGGTGACGCTGGTCGGGTCGACGAGGTCGTTGGAGCGTACGGACAGGTTGGCGCTGTCCTTGCTCTCGGCCACCGCCGCCGCGGAGACCACGCCGCGCAGCCTGGTCACCCGCTCGAGCGAGTCCCAGGCGACCAGCGGCACGTTCGTGGTCTCGGGCACCTCCACCGTGATGGCGGTGGCGACCAGCTCATCGAAGCGACCGACGATCTGGTTGCCCGCGGTGGCGGCCACGCCGAGCGTGATGACCAGCGTGGTGATGCCCAGCACGGTGCCGAGCGTGGTGAGCGCGGAGCGCACCGGTCTGGCGAGCATGCCCGCGACCGCCTCGCCGGCCAGGTCTCGTACGTGCATCACGCCTCCTCCACCAGCACGCCGTCGGTGATCCTGACCCGGCGTCCGGCCCGCGTGCTGACCTCGCGCTCGTGCGTGATGACCACGATCGTCAGCCCCTGCTCGCGCAGCTCGTCGAACAGGTCGAGCACCGCCCCGGTGTTGCGGCTGTCGAGGTTGCCGGTGGGCTCGTCGCACAGCAGCAGGGACGGCCCGCCCATCAGGGCCCTGGCCATGGCCGCGCGCTGGCGTTCGCCGCCGGACAGGCGGTCGGGCAGGAAGTTCACGCGGTGGCCGAGCCCGACCCGGTCCAGCGCCGCCAGCGCTCGCTCTCGCCTGCCTTTGCGCGGGTGCCCGCCGTAGATCTCGGCGAGCATCACGTTCTCCACGACGCTGCGGTGGGCGAGCAGGTGGAAGGACTGGAAGACGAAGCCGATGCGGTCGCCGCGCAGCCTGGTCCTGGCGCCGTCGCGCAGGGCGGTGGTCTCGATGCCGTCCAGGCGGTAGCTGCCCGAGCTGGGCCGATCCAGCAGGCCCAGGACGTTGAGCAGGGTGGACTTGCCGGAGCCCGACGGGCCGACGATCGCCAGGTAGTCGCCACGGGCCACCCCGAACGAGACGTCGTCGAGCGCGCGGACCGGCGGCTCCGCGGGGTAGTCCCGGCGTACCGAGGTCAGCTCGATGACCTGCTCAGGCATCGCCGACCACCACCCGGTCGCCTGCGTTGAGCGTGCCGCTGACCTCGACGTTTCCGTCGGCGGTCAGGCCGGTGCGGACCTCGACCTCCTTGGTCTTGTCTGTGGCGTACTCCACCTGCACCCGCGCCTTGCCGTCGGCTCCCGTGACGACCGCGGCCACCGGGACCACCAGCACCGGCTCCTCGGTCGCCCCCACCGTCACCCTGGCCGTGACCGCGGCGCCCGACAGGCCCTTGAGCCCCTTCATCGAGCTCGGCGTGAGCAGGACCGGCTGCGTGTTCTCGGCGCCCTTCTCCTGGCCGGGCACCGTGGCCTTCTCGCCGACCGCGGTGAGCGTCGCCGGGTACGTCTTGCCCGAGTCGAGCTCGATGACCGCGCTCATGCCCGCGCGGAGCAGGTCGGACTCCGCGGTCTCGACCGTCCCCGTCACCATGAACGTCGAGCTGGTCACCGTCGCGACCTCGTTCTCGACGGTCTGGCCCGCCTTCACCCCGGTCTTCTGCACCCGGGAGGGCAGCTTCGGCAGGAACACGACCTCGCCCGGGGGGATCGCCGTGCCGTAGGTCCGGCTGAACTCGGCCAGCAGCGACCTGGCCGCCGACACGTCCTTGCCCGCGTTGGCCACCTTGAGCTTGGTGGGGGAGAGCTGCCGGGCCTGGCGCAGCGCCTGCTGGGCCGTGACCAGCCCGTCGTTCGCCGTGCGCACGGCCTTGCGCAGCTCCTCCAGCCGCTTGTCGCGGGCCTGCCGGGCCTCCTCCCTGATCCGGCCGTACGCCTCGCGCGCCTGCTCCAGGTCGGCCCTGGCGTTGTCCACCCGCAGCTCCAGCAGGCTCGTGTCCGCGGTCGGCTGAGGCGCGGCGGTGGCGGCCGGAGTGGTCGTCGGTGTGGCGGTCGGCTGGGACCTGGCCGCGGTGAGCGCCTGCTCGGCTTCGAGCAGCTTCTCCTCGGCCGCGCGTACGGTCGTGTCGGCCGCCGCCAGCTTGGCGTCGTCCTCCGGGGTGAGCCGCTGTCCTTCCGCCTCCTTCAGGGCGGCCCGCGCCGACTTCAGGTCCGTCTTGGCGTTGGTCAGCTTGACCTTCAGCGGCAGCACGTCACGCCCCTGGTCGAGCGCCTGCTTCTCGGTCGCGAGGGTCTCCTGCGCGGTCTGTACGGCCTTGCGCAACTGGTCGTAGGCCTGCCGGTCGGCCAGCGTGGGCTGCTGGGCCTCGTACCCCTTCTTCTTGTACATCCGGGTGACGGCGGCGATCGTGGCCCGGTCGAACACCCCCGAGGCGGGCCCGCCGAACCCGAGCCGGCGCAGCGCCTTCTGGAGCTGCTTGACGTCCTTGCCCTCGGTGCCCGGCCCGATCGTGCGGTGCATCGGCACGGAGCCGCGCAGCGCGAACACCGGGCGCCCGTTCACCTCCATGAACACCGCTCCTTCCGCCAGCCTGCCCTGGCGCGGCGCCCGGGTGACCCGCTGCAGCTCAGAGGTGCCGCCGACCACGCCGGCGAGGGTGAGGGGCAGCGGCGAGCCGTATGCCAGCGTGCCGCTGACCACGATCGTGCTGACCAGCTTGCGGCGCTCGACGGCGGCGGTGACGAGCGACGCCTTCGGCGCGGTACGGCGCGCGGCCTCGTCGGCCGGGGATCGCAGGCGGGTGCTCACGACCCAGCCGGCGGCGGCGATGACCACGACACCCGCGATGACGAAGGCGAGCAGCCTCCGGGGGGACTTCACCGAGCCTCACATACCGAATTCTTCGTTGACCTGCTGCTGGACAACCTCCGCCTTGGGCAGGTACGCCGGATAGAAGTCCTTGCCGGCATGCAGTCGGCTTTGACCGATTCGAGCTGGTACTTCGTGTCCTTGGCCGCCGTGGTCCGGGACGGCTGCGACGCGTTCTCGGCGGTGCCCCCGCAGCCGCCGAGAACGACCATTGCGGCCAGCGCCACGACGGGAGCCAGAGGGGATCTCTTGGGCATGGCAGGTGACCATACTACGTTTAACAGAGCATGGTCAATCCAGGCAGTGCCGGCGCTGCCGATAGGGCGCGAACGCGGTCGCCAGGGTCAGCACGATCAGGACGCCCCAGTAGGCGAGGTGCTGCCTGGTCAGGTCGTCCGCGTGCAGGCCCAGGTCGCCCGACGTGACCAGCAGGTAGATGCCCGCGGCCAGCGCCCAGCGCGGGTCGCGCGCCAGGTACGCGCCCGCCACGGCCAGCCCCAGCGCCGCCACCTCGACGGCCATCTTGCTCAGGCTGATCGGGAACCACGTCTTGTCCGGCAGCCACGAAGGGCCCGCCCACGAGGCCACCACCGCCGCCGCGAACCACCACCACGACCGGACGCGCGGCCGATGCCGCCGCCAGATCAGCACCGCCAGCCCGGACAGCGCGACCCCGTAGCTCGCAGCCACCACGACCGGGCTGCTGGTCTCGAACAGGGGGCGGTCGCTGAGCGCCGACGGGTACACCGGCAGAAGGGTGAGGTCCAGAAGTGGCCAGCCACCGGCGATCGCGACCGCCTTGACCCCGGTGGCGAAGGTGAGCGCCAACGCCGGCCACACCCATCCGCGCATGACCGCCAGCAGCGCGAGCGCCGACAGCAGCGTCCAGGGCGGTAACGAACCCGTGTACGGCAGCAACGCGGCCAGGTTCGCCGCCGACACCGCCGTGATCCCGAGATGCAGGCCGTCCGCCCACGCGCTGCCCCTCGCCTGGTGGGTGATGCGGGTGCGCACGCCGCCCCGGAGCAGCCCCCACGCCTCCCTGAGAACCGGGGAAGACTGTCCAGGAGTGGCGGAGTCGAGCAGAACGTCGAGCAGCTCGTCGCCGTGCGCCACGCGGTATTGCCTCGGGTAGGCCAGCAGGAGCCTGCGGTAGCGCCGTTCGAGCGCCGTCATGCGGTCGGGCGCGAGCCGAGGGGCGCGAACGTGGTCGGCCGCAGGACGAGGGACGCGGCCTCCTGCATCCGCCGGGCCTCGGCCTCCACCAGCGCCTGGCCCTCATCGGTGATCCTGAAGTAGCGCCTGTTGCGACCGTTGACCGTCTCCTCGCGGTCCACGGCGATCACACCCCGCTCGTTGAGCCGCTCCAGGATGCCGTAGAGCGTGCCGACCGAGGGCTGGACCCGGCCGCTGGACAGCTCCTTGATCGACTTGCTGATCGCGTGCCCGTGCAACGGGCCGCCGCGCAGCGCGGTGAGCACGAAGTACATCGGCTCGCTGACTTCTGAGGTTCCCCTGGGCATGAGATGAGATTATTCCGTTCAACGAAGCGTCCGCAACGCCTAGAGCGTCCGGTACGCGATCAGCCAGCTCTGCCCGGCGCAGAGCCGTTCCACTTCCTCGGCCGGCAGCCAGGCGGCGCCCGTGCTCTCCGATCCTGGAGGGGGCCGGAGGGCGGGCCCCGGCGAGTCGAGCCGCGCCTGGAACATCACCAGATTCGTCAGCGCCCCGTAGCGGTACCCCTCGGGCACCGGCCCCGTCAGCTCGATCCGCAGCCACGCGAAAACGGACAGCTCCGCCGCCGCCAGCACCAGCCCGGTCTCCTCGGCCAGCTCGCGGACGGCGGCGTCCACGGGAGACTCGCCGGGTTCGAGGTGGCCGCCGGGCATGTCCCAGCCGCGTCCCTCCCGATCGACGCAGGTCAGCAGCATCCGGCCGGCGTCGTCGCGTACGACGGCGAAGGCCGTGGTGATCTCTCCGGTGGATGGCAGCCGGGAGGACAGGACAACCTCCAGCCGGTGTGGCACGGGGATCCACGGTGCGGTCTGCGTCGCGATCACTTGATCCATGGTCTATTTCCCCCAAAAGGGATGGCAGGGCATGATCGGTATTAACTTCGGACGATTGGACAACACTCTGTATATGCTCCGTTACATATCGCGATGGTGGATGGTCGCTGTCCCCCTGCTGGCGCTCCTCGCTCTGGCGCTGTCATGGGGGCGCGAACTCCCCTTCGTCCTGGTGGTCATCGTGGCCGTGGTGCTCGCCGGCGCCGTGCTGGCCGCCGTGCACCACGCCGAGGTCATCGCGCACCGGGTGGGCGAGCCGTTCGGATCGCTGGTGCTGGCCGTGGCTGTGACGGTGATCGAGGTGGCGCTGATCGTCAGTCTGATGATCTCAGGTGGCGAGCATTCGGCGTCGCTGGCCCGCGACACGGTGTTCGCCGCGGTCATGATCACCTGTAACGGCATCGTCGGGCTGTCGCTGCTCAGCGGCGCGCTCCGGCGCAGGGTGGTGGTGTTCAACGCCGAGGGCACGGGAGGCGCGCTGGCGACGGTCGCCACGCTGAGCACGCTCAGCCTCGCGCTGCCGACGTTCACGACGAGCGCGCAGGGGCCCGCCTTCTCTCCCGCGCAGCTCGGGTTCGCGGCGGTGGTGTCGCTTCTGCTGTACGGGCTGTTCGTGCTGACCCAGACCGTACGGCACCGCGACTACTTCCTGCCGGTCACCACCGAGGGCACGGCCGCCACCACTGAGGAGCACGCGCCGCGGCCGTCGGCGCGGGCCACCATGATCAGCCTCGGGCTGCTGCTGGCGGCGTTGGTGGCGGTCGTCGGCCTGGCCAAGGTCGAGTCGCCGGTGATCGAGGTGGCGGTCTCGTCGGCCGGGCTGCCCCAGGCGGTCGTCGGCGTGGTGATCGCGCTGCTGGTGCTGCTGCCGGAGACCATCGCCGCGGTCCGCGCGGCCAAGCGCGACCAGATCCAGATCAGCCTCAACCTGGCCCTGGGCTCCGCGATGGCCAGCATCGGGCTGACGATTCCGGCCATCGCGGTGGCCTCCATCTGGCTGAAGGGGCCGCTGGTGCTCGGCCTCGGGGCCACGCACCTGGTGCTGCTGGGCCTGACCTTCATCGTCACGACGCTCACCGTGGTGCCGGGGCGGGCGACGCTCCTGCAGAGCGGCGTCCATCTGGTGCTGTTCGCCGCGTTCCTGTTCCTGGCGATCAGTCCCTAGATGCCGCGGTTCATCGCCCGGTTGCCCAGCCAGAGGCCCAACGCGGCGATGAGGCAGGTGGCCGCCGTGCCGTACAGGATGGACGGGTTGGTGAGGTCGCCCGAGAAGAGCGCGCGCTGGGCGTTCACGATGTACGAGATCGGGTTGATCTGCCCGACCACCCGCAGCCACGCGGGCCCCGACTCCACGGGCAGCAGCACCCCGGACAGCAGCAGGACCGGGAACATCACCATCTGGGTGACCACATAGAACAGGGTGCCGCTGGGCACCGACTTGATCGCGAGGACGAACGAGAGCGCGCCGAGCCCGACGCCCAGCACGATGAGCATCGCGAGCCCGGCCAGCACCCCGGCCGGATACAGCCGGAAGCCCAGCGGGATCGCCAGCAGGATGATCAGTACGGCCTGGCAGAGCAGGACCGCCATCTCCTTAAGCGTCCGGCCGACCAGCATGGCCGTACGGTTCAGCGGGGTCACCGTGAGGCGCTCCAGCGAACCGCCGAGCAGCTCGACCAGCATCAGATAGCCCGCGGCCATGGGCCCCGACAGGCACATCATGACCAGGATGCCAGGCACGAACCACTGCCACGACGAGCCGACCGCCCCGTCGAGCAGCGAGCCGAACAGGTACAGGAACAGCAGCGGCTGACCCATCGCGAACAGCAGCCCCAGGGGCTCGCGCACGGCGGGGGTGGCTTCGCGGGTGAAGACGGTCGCGGTGTCACGCAGGAAGGTCGTCATCGGTGAGGCTTCTCCCGGTAAGGGTGAGGAACACGTCGTCGAGGGTCGGGCGGATGGTC
This sequence comes from Nonomuraea sp. NEAU-A123, assembly GCF_018603905.1. Taxonomy (GTDB): domain Bacteria; phylum Actinomycetota; class Actinomycetes; order Streptosporangiales; family Streptosporangiaceae; genus Nonomuraea. The sequence continues at coordinate 14,943 of NZ_JAHFZZ010000015.1, read as the reverse complement.
TCGGCGGTCGCGACCTTGACGCCGGCCGCCTCCAGCGTGCGCAGGTATTCGGGCAGGGCCGCGGCCGCGTTCGCGACGCGCAGCCGCACGGTCGTGCCCTGGACCTCGGCCTTTGCCTCGACCGCCGCCTCGACCGCCGCGCCGACCGCTGCGCCGCCCGTCGCTTCGACCGCCGCCTCGCCGTCGGCGATCCGGGCGGCCATGGCCGCTTCCTGCTCGGTCGTGGTGGTGATCGTGATGCGGTCGCCGGCCAGGTCGTTCTTGAGCCGCTCGGCGGTGCCGTCCGCGATGATCTCGCCGTTGTCGATGATCACCACGCGTTCGGCCATGCTGTCGGCCTCTTCGAGGTAGTGGGTGGTCAGGAAGAGCGTCGTGCCGTACGCCTCGCGCAGTCGCAGGATGTGCGACCAGACGTCGGCGCGGCTCTTGGGGTCGAGGCCGGTGGACGGCTCGTCGAGGAAGAGCAGCCCCGGGCGGTGGACGAGGCCGAGCGCGATGTCGAGGCGGCGGCGCTGGCCGCCCGACAGCGTGCCGGGCTTGCGCTGCGCCAGTGGCCGCAGGTCGAGCAGGTCGAGCAGCTCGTCGGCGCGCCGGCCCGCCGCCGCCGGGGTCAGGCCGTAGCAGCGGCCCTGGGTGACGAGCTCGTCGCGGGCGCGGAAGTTCTCGCCGGCGCCGTGCCTCTGCCCGACGTATCCGATGCGGGCGCGTACGCCGGCGGGGTCGCGGGCGATGTCCCGGCCCGCCACGGTGGCGGTGCCGGAGGTGGGTGGCAGCAGAGTGGTCAGCATGCGGAGGGTCGTGGATTTGCCGGCGCCGTTCGGGCCGAGGAAGGCGACCAGTTGGCCGGCCTCGACGTCGAGATCGATCCCGCGTACGGCTTCGACGGACTCTTTCTTCAGCTTGAACACTCGGGTCAGTCCCCGGGCGTGGATCATGGTCGTGCTCCTCCGGGCATGGCGAAGAAACCCCTGGTCGGGGGCTCGATTGAGGATCGATATCAGCTTGAGCCAGATAAAGCCGGTTTGGCAAACGCGAATGTCACGTTCATATACGGGCCTGACCTGCGGAGACGCCATTTCGTACACAGGCTGTGGACGGCGATTTTCTGGCCGCTGAAATGCGGTTTTATATCGATATGTAAGATTTCTTGCGAGCCCGTGTGGGGCTCCGCGATGATCTTCCGCGTGAAACGTCTTTTGTTATTGGCGGCGGTCGCCACGGCCGGCATGACCGGCACCGCGTGGGCCGCCGACGGAGTCGCCGGGGTGGATGTCAGTAACTGGACCGGCGAGATCGACTGGCCGAGTGTCGCGTCCGGTGGCGGGAAGTTCGCGTTCGTGCACGCCACCGAGGGGACCGACTACCGCAACCCCTCCTTCGACGCGCAGTACGGCGGCGCGGCGGAGGCCGGGCTGTTCCGCGGGGCCTACCATTTCGCGCAGCCGCACGAGTCGGACGGTGCCGCCCAGGCCGAGTTCTTCGTGCAGAACGGCGGCGACTGGAAGATCGACGGCCGGACCTTGCCCGGGGTGCTCGACCTGGAGGAGAACCCGTACAAGGACAAGAACGGCAAGGACGGCTGCTACGGCCTGTCGCAGAAGGACATGGTCGCCTGGGTCAAGTCGTTCACCGCGAAGTACCGGGAGCAGACCGGCCGCCGGGCGATCATCTACACGACCCGGGCCTGGTGGCAGACGTGCACCGGCGACTCCGGCAAGTTCGGCGCGAACCCGCTGTGGCTGGCCCGCTGGGGCGGCGACCCCGGTGAGCTGCCCAAGGGCTGGGAGCGGCACACGTTCTGGCAGTCGGCCGAGAAGGGCACGCTGGCCGGTGGCCAGAACTCCTTCAACGGCTCCGAGGCCGAGCTGGAGGAGCTGGCCAACCCGCCCGCCGAGGTGACGGTCTCCGGCATGGCCAGGAACCGGAAGTCCTACACGGTCACCGTGGCCAACACGGGACCGGTCACCGTCACGCACGTCAAGCTGACCGGGCGCACGTACGGCGGCCAGCGGGTGGTCGCGGCATCGGGCTGCGACTTCAGCGGTACGGCGGTCCGCTGCGACGTCGCCGAGCTGCGGCGGGGCCAGAAGGTCACGCTGACCTTCACCACGAACCCCAAGGCCAAGGGGAAGGTGGGCATGCGCTTCACGGTCGGCTCGGTGAAGCTCGTCCTTGCGGCCCGATAAACCGGGCCGCCTACCTGGCCTCCCGATAAAGCAGAATAAATACCGATGTCTACTTTTCGGGAGTCAACCGGGTCGCGATGGCGTTGGGTGGCGATCGCGCTCGTCCTGGTGACCGCCACCGCGTCGGTGCCGCTCCTGCGGTACCCCGTCCCTTCGGTGATCGTCAGGATCGCGTACGAGATCGAGCAGCGGGGCGTCGTCTACTCCTGGGGAGGCGGCCACGGCTCGGATCCCGGGCCGTCCAAGGGCACATGCCAGGGCTACGTGGGCAAGACCCGGCCCTGCCCGGCGGACACGACGCGGGGGCTCGACTGCTCGGGTTTCACCAGGTGGGTGTACGCCCGGGCCTTCGGCGTCGACGTGCTCGGGCCCGGCACCACCGACGCCCACGTGCGCCGGATGCGCCGGGTCGGCTCCGCCGCACCGGGCGACCTCGTTTTCTTCGGAAAAATCACGAAAAAAACCGTTAAGACGCACCACGTAGGCATCTATCTGGGCCACGGAAAGATGATGAACGCACCCGAGACCGGAGCCTCGGTACGCGTCGACGACATCGGGCGAATCAAGGACTTCGCGGGCTTCTACCGCTACTGAGCGATCCCTCGTAGCGCCCGCGCCAGGATTATCCCCGAGGCGCCACGCCATTCGGACAGCACCCATGGCCCTCCCCTTTACTCCGGACGCTTTCCCCCCACCCGTCACCCGATTCGGTGGTCGGCCGTCTGATGCCCACCCGCCCACAAAGGCCCTCCGCTACGCTCCGGACGTTCTCCCAGGCGGGCTGACGCCCGCCCCCTGAAGGGCCTCGCTACGCTCGGACCGCCTTCCAGACACGCTTCGCCGGATCGGCCGGTCGGAGCGGGACAAGATGGACTCGAAACCGGCACCAGGTCCTGTTCCCTCGCACCCACCGGCGGCCTGATCGCCAGGGCCTGACCGCCCGCTGGACAGGGCTGGCCGCCGGCCGGACACGTGGCCCTGGCGGCTGCCAGCGCGGTTCGGTGGGTGCGTTGCCAGGTGCCGAAGTGTCAGCGAAGGTCGAGGTAGGGGACCATCGCGGCGGCCATTCCCCACGCCAGCTCGGCCATACCGGCCACCGCGCGGCTGGCCGTCCGCTGGACGCGGCTGGCCGAGGTCCTGACCTCGACGGGGGCGGTCGCCAAGGCGGGCGAATCCCCTGCGGGACCGCTGCCGGTCCCGGCGGGCTGGCTCGGCACGCTCGGCACGCCGATTCTCGGCCTGCTGGGCGGCTGATTCTTGTCGCTACCGACTCGGTATGGCGTGTAACGCCTGTCGCGTACCGGAAATTGAGAGACCCAGGAGCTACTGTGTGCCGCTATGGACAGGCGATGGGTCGGGATAGACGGCTACGAGGTCGTTCTCGCCGAGCGTGACGGCCGGCAGGTGCTCCGGGTGCGCAGGGACGGGGTTCCCGTCGCCGACTGCGTGTCGGTCGCGGAGGTGGCTCGACACGTCGATCTGGCCGATCTTTGCGAGGTCGTCGATCTGCCGTTCCAGCGCGGTTATGAGGCGGTCGGTTGATGGGGCTGACGAGTTCGCATCATCGCTGAGTGCCGTGTATGGTTACACCTGTCCGCAGCGCCGGACAGGCCCCTATAGCTCAGTCGGCAGAGCGTCTCCATGGTAAGGAGAAGGTCAACGGTTCGATTCCGTTTGGGGGCTCGCACGCTGACAAGGCGCATCGCCCGACCCAAGGTCACTTGGAGTCGGGCGTTTTTCGTTGTACGCGATTTTTTCGCGACGTACGACCCGCTTGCGATGTGATCGCTTGCCACTCCGGCTGGTCAGAAGCCGATCTCCTCGCGGACCAGCACGACACAGGCTCGTCTGCCGCCCCGTCCACCCGGTGATAGTTCCGAATAACCAACTCTACAGATAGAAAATAGGGAGAATATAGGGGCAGTCATTCAAGCTGATTAGGGGAGGCCGACGGATGAGCGCGATCGCGGTGATTGGGGCGGGACCCACCGGAACGTGTCTCGTTGAGCGGATCTGTGCAAATGCGCCGGAGTTGGTGGGGGACTCCGTGCTCGACATCCACGTAGTGGACCCCCACCCGCATGGCGCGGGCCGTGTCTGGCGTACCGATCAGCCGGACCTGCTGTGGGCCAATTCCGCCGCCGCCGACATCACCATCCACACCGACGGGTCGGTGCGCTGCGAGGGGCCGATCCAGCAGGGGCCGTCCCTGGCCGAGTGGCTCGGTTGCGATCCCGGCTTCTTCGCCCCGCGTCCGGTGCTGAGCCGGTACCTGTCGCACGCGTTCGAGCGGGCCGTGCGCACCGCTCCGCGCAACGTCAGGGTGCACGCCCACCGGGCGGTGGCGCTCGACGTGGCCGATCTCCGTGCCGGCCAGCGGCTGGAGCTGTCCGACGGGAGGTGGCTGGAGGTGGACGCGATGGTGCTGGCCCAGGGTCACCAGAGCGTGCTCCCCTCGTCGCAGGAGGTCGAGCAGGCCGCGTTCGCCGCCCGCCGCGGTCTGGCCTACCTCCCCACCGGCTACGCCGCCGACCTCGATCTGGACGTGGTGCCGGCGGGAAAGCCGGTGCTCATGCGCGGCGCGGGCCTGGCGTTCATCGACCTGATGGTGCTGCTCACCTCCGGCCGCGGCGGCCGCTTCACCAGCGGCGCGGACGGGAGCCTGACCTACCTGCCCAGCGGCGCCGAGCCGCTCCTGCACGTGGGATCGCGCAGAGGAGTGCCCTACCACGGCAAGACCGGCTACCGGCTCTCCGGCTCTCCGGCGGCCCTGCCGAAGTTCTTCGGTTCCGATGGGGCGGAGCGGCGGCCGCTGGTGGCCAAAGAGCTGGCGTACGCGTACTACCACGAGCTGTTCCACGCGCACCCGTCACGGACCCGGCTGGACTGGGCCGAGTTCGAGGCCGCCTTCACCGAGGCCGGGTGGGGCGGCAAGGAGATGCGCGCGCTGATCACCAAGGCGGTGCCCCGGTTCGCCGACCGGCTGCACCTGGAGCGGATCGAGCAGCCGCTGCGCGGTATAAGGTTCGGCGACTTGGCGGGGCTGCAGCGGTGGATGCACGGCTATATAGCGGCCGATCTGGGGCGGCGGGCCGACCCGGCGCACAGCGCCGACCTGGCGATGATCCACGGCCTGCTGTCCGTCCACGCCGTGCTGGCCGAGGCGCCGTCCGACCCTTGGTTCCAGAGGTTGTTCAATTTCCTGGCCAGCGGGCCGCCCGCGCGGCGACTGGCGGAGCTGCGGGCTCTGGCCCGGGCGGGCGTGGTCACCTTCCTGGGCGCCGACCCGCGGATCGAACAGGACGAACGCGCGGGAACCTGGCGTGCGACGAGCGCGACCGTCCCCGGCGCGGTGGAGGCGCGTGCGCTGGTCGAGGCGCGGCTGCCCCCGCCGAGCGTGAGCCGCAGCACCGATCCGATCATCAGCGCGCTCTACGCCAGAGGCGAGTGCCGGGAGGCGGCGGGTCTGCTGGACGTGCGCCTGCCGGACCGCCGCCTGCTCGGGCAGGGCGGCGCCGCTCATCCACGGCGGTTCGCCCTGGGGCCGTGGGTCGTCGGCGGTCGTGGCACGGCGGGATTCGCCCGTCCCGGCGTCAATGCGCCGCTGTTCCGTCATGCCGACGCGCTGGCGCGGAGCGTACTGGGCCAGACGGCCGGGGCCCGGCTGCGGGCCGCGGCATGAGTCGACCGCGGCTGTCATGCCATCGCAGCTGCGTCGGCTTGAACCATCCGTCATCCCAGAACGTGTTAAGGGTGCGCAGAGTCGCACGTGTCGTTGTTCATCGGCAGATGGGAATCAGCCAATGTCTCGTCGCGCAATCACCCTGTTCTTAGGCGCCTCGCTCGCCGCCTCGGTTTTCACCGGGCCGGCCTCCGCCACCACCGACATCACCCCGCCCAGTGCCCCGACCATTCTGTCGGCCTTCGAGTACCAGTTCCTCGAGTTGTCCTTCGGCTACTCGCTCTCGACGGACAATGTCACGCCGAAGGCCGCGATCACGTACGAGCTCTATCTCGACGGCGTATTCGAGAGCGACATCGTCCCGTTCATCCGCCCTCAGTTCCCGAACAGCTCCGTCGCCTTCGCCTACGCCCACGCTCCCGGGCCGGTCACCCTCACGCTGCTGGCGGTGGACGCCGCGGGCAACAAGTCGGCGTTGAGCAACGCCGTCACGGTCACCGCGATCGAATAGGTCGGCCGCCGCTTTGCGCCGATTTTGCCTGCCAGGCACTGGCTGCTAGGCTTACTGGCTGGCCAGCCCAGCAGAGCTGGCCGAGTACGTATGTGCTCCCCAGGTCAGGTATCCTCTACGGGCCGGGGTCGTTCGTCCGGCTCAAAGGCGGAGTAGCTCAGTCAGGCAGAGCAAACGGCTCATAATCGTTGTGTCGCCGGTTCAAGTCCGGCCTCCGCTACTGCCCCTCCCCAGGTCGCCGACCTGGGCTTGGGCATGTCCCAGTCCCAAACGTAGAAAGGCACTCCCACGTGGCTGCCACCGACGTTAGGCCGAAGATCACGCTGGCCTGCCAGGAGTGCAAGCACCGCAACTACATCACGCGGAAGAACCGGCGCAATGACCCGGATCGGCTTGAGCTGAAGAAATACTGCCCCAACTGCCGCTGCCACCGCGCGCACCGCGAGACCCGCTAGCTCTTTCCGAGCGCGGTCTCGCCGGGGGCACTCTCCTGGCCACATAACGCACAACCGGCGTCCTGCCTCAGGGCGCCGGTTTGTCGTGTCTACCTGCCGCCTACTGTTGCAAAATCGCGGTCATCACGGCGACAGCCGAACCTTGTTCTGTTAGCGTCTGCCTAACGGACATGCGAGGGAGCACAGATGGCCTTGAACCGCGACTTCGTGGGCCGGACGTACGCGTCCAAGGCCTCGTACGAGGTCAGCCGGGTGAAGATCAGGGAGTTCGCCGCCGCGATCGGCGACGGCAATCCGATCTACCGCGACCGGGACGCCGCCCAGGCCGCCGGGCATCCCGATGTGGTCGCACCGCCGACCTTCCCCATCGTGTTCAGCCTGCAGAGCGGCGGTGAGGCGCTGGCCGACCCCGACCTCGGCCTCAACCTCGCCATGGTCGTCCACGGCGAGCAGCGTTTCGAGTACGTACGCCCCATCTACGCCGGCGACGAGCTGGTCACCAGCTCCACGATCACCGACATCCGCAGCGCCGGGCGCAACGAGCTGCTGACCGTGCGAAGCGACATCACCACGGTCGACGGCGAGCCGGTCTGCACCACGTACAACACGATCGTCGAGCGCGGAGGGGCGGCCTGAGATGACGGCCACGGTGCAGTACGACGAGATCGAGGTCGGGCACGAGATCCCGGCCACCGACTACGGAGTCCGCAGGCTCAATCTGGTGATGTACGCGGGGGCGTCGGGCGACTTCAACCAGATCCACTGGAACGAGCGGTTCGCCAAGGCGGTCGGGCTGCCGGACGTCATCGCGCACGGCATGTACACGATGGCGCAGGGCGGACGGTTCGTCACCGACTGGGTCGGCGATCCCGGCGCGGTGGTCGACTTCGGGGTGCGGTTCTCCTCGATGGTGGTCGTCCCCGACGACGACGAGGGCGCGACGATCACGGTCAGCGGTGTCGTGGAGGAGAAGCTGCCCGACAAGCGGGTGGTCGTCGCGCTGACGGCCAAGGCGGGCGACGCCCGGGTGCTGTCCAAGGCACGCGCGGTGGTCCAGCTCGCCTAGCGCGGCGAGCCTGGCGTGGTGGGCCCGGTGGCGGTGGGTCCGGTGGCGGTGGGTCCGGTGGCGGTGAGCCTGGCGCGATGATAGGCCGGGCGGCTCTCGGGTACGCGGGAGCTTATGAACACAGCTCCGCACCACGTCAGGATCTGGCCCACGGTCGAATCGATCCCGGTCTCCGCGGTGACCGACAAGCCGCCCGGCCACCTCGGTCCGGTCAGAGCCGCGGCCCCGGCGGACACAGTGGCGGGCGCCGTGGGCACGGGCCGCGACACGACGGGCGGCGACGCGACCGGTGTCGGTACGGCGGGCGCTCGGCCGGCAGGTGCGGGTGCGCGTGGCAATCCCGCCGCCGAGCTGGGCTTCTCCGGTGACCCCGAGCAGCGGGGCGACCCCGGCGACGACATGCTGCACGCCCAGCGCATCTGGGACGGGAGCCTGGCCGCCAACCGGCTCGACGACGCGGGGGTGACGGCCGAGCGGCAGCGGGTGGCGACCGCCGAGGTCACGGCGTCCATCTGCCTGGTCATCGACGGCTGGCCGGAGGACGTCTGGGCGTCCGTCGAGTCGGTGCTCGAGTACACGGACGCCCATGTCCTGGCCCTCGACCTGGGCGACGTGGACGGCGCCGGTGAGGTGCTGCACAAGCTGGCGCTGCGCCATCCGGACCGGATCACCGAGTGGCGGGTGGCCGAGACCCCGCACTGGCGCGGCGGCTCGGCGACGTGGAGCGCCTGCCGCGACAAGCTGCTGCGCCTCGACACGTCCGAGGTGCACGTGCTGATGGAGACCTCGGTCGCGCTGGCGGGCGACGCGCTCACGCCGCTCGTCGCGGCGGTCGCGGACGGCGCGGTGGCCGCGGGCCGGCGCGGCGCGGACCCATCGCCGGACGGCACGGAATGGCACGAGGCGGGACCGGGCCCCGTCCGCGCGCTGCGCGGCGACCTGATGGCGGTACGCCGGTCGGCCGCGATCGGCGCGCTGCCCGAGGACGCCCGCTACGGGGAGAACGCCGACCTGGAGCTCTCGCTGGCCCTGAAGGGCGAGCTGGTCGTGCCCTCCGACCGCCTTCCGGTACGGCAGTTGCGCCGCCACGATGTGTCCCCCGAGTACTGGGACCGCGAATCCCGGCGAAACCACGACAAGGTGCTGCGCATGCTGAGGGCCTCATAAGCTTGGGACCCATGGAGAACCTCGCGCCGTACACCACCCTGGGGCTGGGCGGCCCCGCCCGCGAATTCGTCGAGGCCGGTACGGCGGAGCACCTCGTCTCGCTGATAGCCGAGGCCGACCGGCTGGCCCAGCCCACCCTGGTGCTCGGCGGCGGGAGCAATCTCGTGGTGGCCGACGAGGGGTTCGACGGGCTGGTCATCCGGGTCGTCACCCAGGGCGTGGCCGTCTCCCGTGACGGCGACGAGGTCCTGGTCACGGTCGAGGCGGGCGAGGACTGGGACGCGCTGGTCACCCGCGCGGTCGCCGAGGGCTGGTCCGGCATCGAGTGCATGTCCGGCATTCCGGGGCTCGTCGGCTCGACCCCGATCCAGAACGTCGGCGCCTACGGCCAGGAGGTCGCCCAGACCATCAGGTGCGTACGGGCCTACGACCGCAAGACGCGGCAGGTGGTCGACCTGGAGGCGCGGCAGTGCGGCTTCTCCTATCGCGACAGCGCGTTCAAGCGGGATCTGGCACGGCATGTGGTGCTCGGCGTGACGTACGCGCTCGATGTGTCCGAGCTGTCGGGCCCTGTGGCCTACCAGGAGCTGGCCGGACGGCTCGGCGTCGAGCCGGGCGACCGGGTGCCGCTCGACCAGGCTCGGAGGGCGGTGCTGGGGCTGCGGCGCGGCAAGGGCATGGTGCTCGATCCGGCCGATCCCGACACCCGCAGCGCCGGGTCGTTCTTCACCAACCCGATCCTGTCGCCCGCCGAGGCCGAGGAGCTGGCGAAGCGGGCGCCCGGCCACCCGCGCTGGGACATGCCGGACGGTTCGGTCAAGGTGCCCGCCGCCTGGCTGATCGAGCAGGCGGGCTACCCCAAGGGCTACGAACGCGGCCCGGTGCGCATCTCCACCAAGCACACACTGGCCCTGACCAACCCCACCGGCGCGGGCACCACGGCCGACCTGCTGCTGCTGGCCAGGGAGGTGCGTGACGGGGTGCTGGAGAAGTACGGCGTCACGCTCGTCAACGAGCCGGTGCTGGTCGGCTGCTCCCTGGCGGAATAGGTCCCTGACGGCCGTTGTTAGGGTTGTGCGGAATTACCGAAGGGGAGTAGTCCCAATCGCGTGATCGACATGCTGGCGCGCTTGCGCGCCCGGTCACGCGGGCCTGAACGGGCGGACGAGACCTTCGGCCTGGTAGCTATGGATCAAGACGCTACCGGGCCGAAGTCGTGCCCGAAATCCCCTTGGGCCCCTGCTTCCGGCTCGGTGGCGCGGAAGAGGACCGTTGGAAGCGTTCTGGATCAGCCTTGTGGTCATTTTCGTGGCCGAACTCGGTGACAAGAGCCAGCTCATGGCGATGACGTTCGCCACCCGTTTCAAAACCTGGCCGGTGCTGGCCGGCATCACGATCGCCACGACCGCCGTGCACCTCGTCAGCGTCGCGGTGGGCGGGCTGATCGGCGACCGTCTGCCCACCACCGCCATCTCCATCGTGGCCGGCATCGCCTTCCTCGGCTTCGCCCTGTGGACGCTGCGCGGTGACGAGCTGACGGAGGAGGAGTCGGGCAAGGCCCGGCGCACCACCAGGAACGCCGTGGTCGCGGTGACGGTGGCGTTCTTCCTGAGCGAGCTCGGCGACAAGACCATGCTGGCCACGATCACGCTGGCGACGCAGCACGGCTGGCTGGGCACCTGGATCGGGTCCACGGTGGGCATGGTCGCCGCCGACGCCCTCGCGATCGTGGTGGGCCGCCTGCTGGGCAAGCACCTGCCGGAGAAGGCGATCAAGTATGGTGCCGCCGCCGCGTTCGCGATCTTCGGCGTCGCCCTGCTGGTGGACGCGATCCTCTAACCGCTTCGTAGCCGCTGTCCAGCGGTGTCCTAGCGGGACAGCAGCGAGAGCCGGTGCGCGGCCGCGGCGGCTTCACCGCGGGTGGTCACGCCCAGCTTGGCCAGGATGTTGGAGACGTGCACGCTGACGGTCTTGGCCGAGATGAACAGCTCGGCGGCGATGTCCCGGTTGGTACGCCCGAGCGCCACCAGCCGGAGCACCTCGGTCTCGCGTGGCGTGAGCAGCTCGGGGGTGGCCGCCTGCTGCTGGACGACGCCGACGCGGCGGGAGAGCGCCTCGATCTCGTCCATCAGCGGCCGCGCCCCCAGCGCGGCGGCCAGAGGAGCGGCCACGGTGAGCCGGGTCGCCGCGCCCTCCCGGTCGCCGGAGCGCGCCGCGGCCGTGGCCGCGCGTACGAGGGCCTTGGCCTGGTTGTGCGGGCGTCTGAGCCGCTCCCAGGCGGTCGCCGCCGCGTCGAAGTCGCGTGAGTACGACAGCCGGTAGGCCTCCGCCACCGGCCCGCTGACCTTGAGGCCCGCCGACACCTCGGCGGCCTGCTCGCGCACCGCGCGGACCCGGGCCGGCTCGGCGGCCTCCATGGCATCGCAGACCCTGCTGAGCTGGGCCAGCAGCCGCCAGCCCAGCATGGCCTTGGGAGACTGGGACGGCCGGGACAGGAACTGCTCCGTCACGGCCAGCGCGGCCTGCGGCTCGCCCCTGAACAGGTGCCAGCCGATGCGCAGGCGGGTGTTGTTGGTGAGGTCCTGAAGGAAGACCTCGGGCCGCTCCTTGAGCACGCCGAGCTCCGACAGGATGCCTTCGACGACCGCGAGCTCGCCTCGGGCCAGCGCGATGTCGGCACGTACGCGGAGCAGATGCTGATAGGTGCGCATCGCCGGACCGAAGCTGAGCGCCTGTCCGACGGTCTCGATGGCCTCGTCCCAGCGGCCGATCGCCTCCAGCGCCTCGGCCCGGTTGAGGAGGATGAACAGGCCGTTGAGCCGCATCCGGCCGTACTGCTTGGCGAGCTGCCAGCCTTCCTCGCTCAGCGCGAGTGCCTCGTCCGAGCGGCCGAGATCGCTCAGCGCGTCGATGTTGTTGCCGATCGCCCGCGTGATCAGCCGCCCGGAGCCCTCCGCGCGGCCCAGCTCCAGGGCGCGCAGGTTGGTGGCCAGCGTCGACTCCGTGTCGCCGGCGATCGAGTGGCCGAGCGCCAGGTTCAGCAGCAGGTCGCCTTCGAGGCACTTGTCGCCGAGCTCCCTGACCAGGCGCAGGCCCTCCTCGATGAGCTGGGTGCCCTCCTCGACGTCGCCGCGGAGCATCAGGTGCTGGCCCAGCGGCATGACGACCTCGGCTCGGGCCAGGTTCGGCTCGGGCACCAGGCGCAGGGCGTGGCGGAAGTCCTCGAGCACGCCCAGCTTGCCCTTGTAGATCTTGAGGTTGGCCCAGCGCACGATCAGCGCGGCGACCCGGGCGGGTTCCCGGGTCTCGTCGAGCTCCGACAGTGCCGCCTTGACGAACTTGATGCCCCGGTCGAGCTCGCCGCCCGCGTGGGCGGCCTCACTGGCCCGTTCGAGCACCGCCGTGTGGTCCGCGCCGATGCGCTCGGCCGCGTCCGGGACCCGGTCCCAGAGCATGAGCACGCGTTCGAGCAGCGGGATCGCCTCGGTGTATGCGAAGGCGACGAATGACTTCTGCGCGGCCTCCCACGCGGAGATGAGCGCCCACAGGTCGTTCCGGGCGCCGTACCAGTGGTGAGCCAGCTCCACCGCGGCCCGGCCCGGCGGGACGAGCTTGCGGTCGCGGGAGATCTCCTCGGCGTAGCGCGCGTGCAGCCGCTGGGACTCGCCGGGCAGCAGCTCCTCGTGTACGGCCTCGCGGATCAGCGCGTGCCGGAAGACGTAGGCGCGATTGTCGGCGATCTGCAGCACGTTCCCGGCGATGGCCGGGCGCAGCGCGGTCTCCAGCTCCAGGTCGGACAGGCCGCTGGCCGCGGCGAGCAGGGCGTGGCCGACCCTGATGCCGCCCGCGGCGGCGATGCGCAGCACGCGCTGGGTCTCCTCGGGTAGCCGCTCGACCGAGCCGAGGATCAGGTCCTGCATCGAGTCGGGGAACGTGCAGTCCTCGCCGCAGTCCAGCAGGGCCTCGACGAACAGCGGGATGCCCTCGCTGCGCTCGTAGATCTTCTGCACCTTGGGGTATTCGGGGGCGCTGCCGAGTATCCCGGCCATCTGCAGGGCGACCTCGTCCCTCGACAGGCGGGGCAGGTCGAGCCTGAGCACCCCGCTGACCCTGCCCAGCTCGGCGAGGACCGGCCGGAGCGGATGCTGCCGGTGCAGGTCGTCGGAGCGGTAGGTCATGACGATCAGTATCTGCGCCGCGCTGAGGTTGCGGCTGAGGAAGGCGATCAGGTCGCGGCTGGACCGGTCGGCCCAGTGGATGTCCTCGATGAGCAGGATCGTCGGCCGGTTGCTCGCCAGCCGTTCGAGGAGCGTCAGGAACTGCTCGAACAGGCGGGCCCGGCCGGTGTCGGTCTCGCCGTCGCCGCTGGGCTCGCCGAACTCGGGGAGCAGCCGCGCCAGGTCGCGCTCGGCGCCGCCCGGCAGCAGCGCGGCGATCTGGGAGGTGCCCTGCTCTCTGACGAGCTGCCTGAGGGCAGCGGTGAACGGCGCGTAGGCCAAGCCCTCCGTGGAGAGCTCGACGCACCCGCCGTACAGCACATGGGCGCCGTCGCGCGCCGCCTGCTCGGCGAAGCGCTGCACCAGCCGGGTCTTGCCGACTCCCGCCTCACCGCCGACCAGCACGGCCGTCGCGGCGCCCTTCCGGGCCTCGTCGAAGGCTTGAGAGAGGACTGTGAGCTCCTCTTCCCGCCCCACGAAGACGGGACTTACTGAACGTCCCAGCATGTCATCCAGCATGTCATGCCCCATCAGCCGCTTTCGACGCATTTATGGAGGAATAATGGCCCGGCCGCGAGGGAGGTTGCGGCCGGGCGCTTGTGGGATGGTCATGAGGAGCGGCGCTTGCCGAAGACCGAGCGGCGCTCGGACTTGTTGCCCTCCTGAGCCTCGCGTACCTGACGGTGCCGGGCGGCCGCCTGGCGCAGCTCGTTCACGTGGCTCTTCATGATCTGGTATTCGATCTCGGGACTCACGGTGACTCCTTCTTGTTCCTTGCTGACACTCTTAAGGTTCGGGCTAAGGCACCCACCGGCACATCGGGCGGATGCCCTATCTCCGGGAAACTCCAGGCCGCGGGGTACCTAGGAGATGTGCGGGAACCGCCTTAGAGATCCGGTTTGGAGGTAGCCCACCTGGTCGGCGATCCTGTGGGGGTGTCAACTGTGACTACCTCGCTCGCCGACGTCGGCTCGTCCGGCGCGACGCTGCGAGCATTCCTGCACGGCCTGCCCGGTGTCGACCGGGTCGGCGCGGACCAGCGGGCGGCGATGCTCGGCACCCGCTCCATCAAGACCAGCGCCAAGGCCATGGCGATCGACTTGGCCATCTCGATGGTCGACCTCACCACGCTTGAGGGCGCGGACACGCACGGCAAGGTCCGTGCGATGTGCGCCAAGGCGATGCACCCCGGCGAGGGAGCGCCCCGGGTGGCGGCCGTCTGCGTCTATCCCGACCTGGTGGCCGTGGCCGCCGGGGTGCTGCGCGGCTCGGGGGTGAAGGTCGCTTCGGTGGCGACCGCGTTCCCGAGCGGGCGTTCCTCGTTGGAGGTGAAGGTGTCCGAGACCGCGCTGGCGGTCGCGGCGGGCGCCGACGAGATCGACATGGTGATCGATCGGGGGGCGTTCCTGTCGGGTGACTATCTCAAGGTGTTGGAGGAGATCGTCGCGGTGAAGGCGGTGTGCGGCGGCGCGCATCTGAAGGTGATCCTGGAGACGGGTGAGTTGTCGACCTACGACAACGTGCGGCGGGCCTCCTGGCTGGCGATGCTGGCCGGGGCCGACTTCATCAAGACCTCCACGGGGAAGGTGGCTCCGGCGGCGACGCTTCCGGTGACGCTGATCATGCTGGAGGCGGTGCGTGACTTTCGTGAGGAGACGG
>NZ_JAHFZZ010000014.1 GCF_018603905.1 Nonomuraea sp. NEAU-A123 | reverse complement strand
CGCCAACCGATTCGCCCGCCCATCCAACTCCGCAAACGACACCCGCTCCCCACCCGGCCCCACCACCGCCACCGCCCCAGGCGACCGCCCCACCTGCGCCTCGAACAACCCCACCAACGACCCCGACAACACCTCGCCAGCCGTGTCGTTCCACTCCTCCACCACCAGGCGCCGCTCCTCGTCGTCGAGGAGTTCCGCCCCGCTGACGCGGTCCTCGCCGGCGGCGCCCGCCAGCCAGCGCAGCACGCTCAGATACCGCCGCGACACGTCGGCCGCCGCGTCCAGGTCGTGCAGGTCCGGGTTCACATCGACGTTGACCTGCAGTCCCGACCGGTCATAGAGGTCGATCCGGATACCGTTGACGGTCCCGGTCGACAGGTTGTGCGCGGTGATGGCGCAGTCGCCGAAGCGCAGGTCGTAGTCGAACGACATGACGTTCACCAGCAGCCCGCACAGTTCGCCCTCGGCGACCCGCAGGTCGGTGTGCATGTCCTCGTACCGGTAGCGCTGGCGCCGCAGCCCTTCCCTGATCGCCTGGGCGGTCTGCCGGAGCAGGTCGGCGGCAGTGGTGCCGGGGTCGATGGTGAGACGCAGCGGCAGGATGTTCGAGGTCATGCCGGGGATCGCCATCTCCCGCTTGCCGGCGCGGGCGCGTACGGGGATGCCGATGACGACGTCCCGTTCCCCGGTCATCCGGTGCTGGTAGAGGGCCGCCGCGGCGATGGACAGGCCGGCGAGGCTGGTCCGCAGGCGGCGCGCGGCTGTCTTGAGCCCGGCGGCCTCCGAGGGGGCGACGTCGTCGGTGTACCGGAGGGGGGCCTGCTGGGCACGGCGGATCCGGTTCGAGCCGCCGGCCGTCACGATCGGGAGGTCGGCGAGCCGGTCGAGCCAGTATTGGCGGTCCTGCTCGAAGTCGGCGGACTCGCGGTAGGCCCGGTCGGCGTCGAACAGCACCGACACCGGCTCCACGGCCCCGTCCTCGGCCGGACGGCCCTCCAGGTACGCCGTGTACAGCTCCGCGCCCCGGGTCGCGACGAGCACGCCGCCCTGCCCGTCCATGGCGCAGTGGTGGACCGAGCTGTACCAGTAGACGAGGTCGTCGGCGAGCCTGATGAGCGCGGTGGCCGACAGGCTGCCGCCCTCGAGGTTCACGGGCCCGTGGAGGTCGGCGCGCATCCACTCCTCGGCGGCGGCGTGCGGATCGGGCTCGGCACTGACATCGACGACGGGTACGGGGTAGTCGCGCACATCGTGCACGTACTGCAGGGGGACGCCGTCGATCACCCGGAAGCGCAGCCGAAAGGCCTCGACCTCTTCCAGCCGCCGGCGCGCCGCCCGTTCGAGCAGCGCGAGGTCGACTTCACCGCGGATCTCCATGTACTCCGCGATGCGGAAGCTCCAGTTGTCCGGCGCGAATCGCTGGGCGTACCACATGGCGAGCTGGCCGGACATCAGTTCGCGGAGTTCGCCGTGAGCTGCAGCCATTCCGAGCACCCCAATTCGTTCGACACGCCGGCTGGACGGGCGGCCGCGCGCCAAGCCTTCTCCGGCCGGAAATCCGTTCACGTGCGCGCGCACAGCCAAATATCAAGGCGATGCAATTCGGGATTCGCGCGCCGCCCACTATGGCCCGGGGCCGAGCGCGGGATCAACGGCGCCGTTCAACTGCTTCGCCGCCGCAGTTGTACGCCCCCGAGCGGCGCAAAAGGCACGCTTGACGGGCTGAGAAAGGCCCTGACACGGTAAGGCGTCCGGCGGTCGGCCGACCACGGAAAGGAAAAAGAATGTGAGGCACCGGCATGGCGGAAATGTCAGCGCCGCCGCATATCAACCTGGTGGATCCCGCACTCTACTCACACGGTGACCCGTTCGCGCAATGGCGCTGGCTGCGTGAGCACGCGCCGGTCCATTGGCAGCCGCCGACCGAGTTGCCCGGGTTCTGGTCGCTGACGCGCTATGACGACGTGCGCACGGCGTACCGGGACGCGGAGACGTTCAGCTCGGCGCAGGGGATCCTGCTGCGCCCGGCCGAGCACGGCGCGGACCCGGGAGGCGGGCGGACGCTGGCGCTGACCGATCCGCCGCGGCACCGCCGGTTGCGGGCGCTGGTGGACGAGTGGTTCGCGGTCCGCTCGATCCGCGCGCTGGAGCCGGAGATGCGCGACATCACGCGCGGCGTGGTGGACCGGGCGCTCGAACGCGGCAGCGTCGACTTCGTGGCCGATGTCGCGGCCCGGGTCCCCCTGTACGTGATCTGCCAGATGATGGGCGTCCCCGAACCGGACTGGGAGCACCTGTACGAGCTGACCAGCCAGGCGTTCGCCGCCGGCGACCCACTCACCCGCAGGTTCGCCCACCTGGAGATCCTCGGCTACTTCGAGACGCTGCAGGCGGACAAGGCCGCGAACCCGGCCGACGACCTGGTGAGCGTGCTGGCGACGGCGGAGGTGGACGGCGAGCGGCTCAGCCCGGACGACGTCATCCTCAACTGCGACAACCTGCTGGTGGGCGGCACCGAGAACACGCGGATCGCGGCGGCCGGCGGCATGCTCACGTTCCTCGAGCACCCTGACCAGTGGCAGGCGCTCGCCGGCGACGCCGACCTGCTGCCGTCTGCGGTGGAGGAGGTTCTGCGGTGGACGTCCACCGCCACGCACATCATGCGCACCGCGGTACGGCCGGTCGAGATCCACGGCCAGGCCATCGAGCCCGGCGACAAGGTGGTGTTCTGGCTGCCGTCGGCCAACCGCGACGAGCGCGTCTTCGACGACCCGGACGCCTTCGACGTACGGCGGCGCCCGAACCGGCACCTGGCCCTGGGCTTCGGCGAGCATTTCTGTCTCGGCAGCGTCCTGGCCCGGGTGGAGCTGCGCCTGCTGTACGGCGAACTGCTCGACCGGTCGGTACGTATCGAGCCGGACGGCGAACCGAAGCTCCTGGACTCGATCGTGGTCAACGGCCCGGAACGCCTCCCGGTGCTCCTGAAGGCGGACCGCTAGCCCGAATCGCCGGTCCGGTGGGCCGGGGTCAGTCCGACATGGCGACCAGGACGCGGCGGTCGCCTGTGTAGGGGCGGCGGCCATGTCCTACGGCGACGTTGTCGATGACCATGAGGTCGCCCTGCTGCCAGTCGACGTCCACGGCCATCTCCAGCCCGCGGTCGTGGACGTGGATGACGTACTCGTCGGGGATGGGGCTGCCGTTGGCGAACGTGACGGACTGCGGCAGTTCCTCGGGCGGCAGGATCTGGGCCAGCTCGCGGGCGATGTCGTCGCCGAGCGCGGCCGGATGGAAGTGGTCGGCCTGGTTGAACCAGACCGTGGATCCGGTGACCGGATGCTGGATCGAGGCGGGACGAACGGCGCTCACCATGCGCAGCCCGCCGTCGGAGGTCCATTTCCAGTCGAAACGCCCCTCTTCGAGGAACGCCTCCACCTGCGCGCGGTCGTCGGTCTCGAACGTCTGCTTCCAGCTCCGCCCCAGGCCGAACCCGTCGTGCAGGTTCTGCGAGTAGCGGACGCCGCCGGCGAAGGCGTCCCGTACCTTCTCGTCGAGGGACTCCAGCCACAGCGCGCCATCGACGACGGGCGTGGCGCCGCCGGACCCCGGTGTCGTGGCGCAGTAGAACAGCAGCCGGGCGGGCCACTTGTGGCTGTAGGACAGCTCGTTGTGCATCGCGATGGTCTGCTCGCTCGGGTACTCGGTGGAGGTGTAGACGTTGCCGGCGGCGACCTTGGTACGCGGCGACGTACCGTGCGTGTAGGCCAGCCGGTTCGGCAGCAGCAGGTCCATGACCTCGTCGAGCTCGTGCTCGCCCACCTGGAAGCCGCGGAAGACCACGACCTTGGCCTGGGTGAGCACGTCCCCGAAGTCGCCCATCGCCGCCAGCGTGCGGCGCAGCCCGTCCGCGTCGGCCCCGGCGCCGTCGGGTCGGATCTCCATCGGCTTCCAGTCGTTGTACGCGCTCATGGCGAAGACCTCTCTGATCGGCCACATCCGGGGGCGAGTATGCGGGCCCTGCCCCCGGCCGGGCGAGCGCGTTCAAGTGCGGCCCCGCGCCAGTTGGACGGGTGTTCGACGCCCTGACGTGTCCCATGTCATGGTGAAACGCGCTCCCACGCGCGCACTCCCCCGACACACATGAGCAGGAGGCATCGTGCCCACGCCGACCGTCATCGAGAGCGCCCCATGCCGTTCGTGAGCACCAACGGGATCCAGCTCTCCTACCAGCGTTCAGGCAGCGGCGACCCCGTCCTGCTCATCATGGGCTCGAACGCCGCCGGCCACGTCTGGACCATGCACCAGACGCCGGCGCTCAACGCGGCCGGATACGAGACGATCGTGTTCGACAACCGGGGCATCGCGCCGTCGAGCGTGCCACCCGGTGAGTACACACTGGCGGACATGGTGGCCGACACCAGAGGGCTGATCGAAGCGTTGGGGATCGGGCCGTGCCGCGTCGTGGGCACGTCCATGGGCGCAATGATCGCTCAGGAGCTGGCCCTGGAGTCTCCTGAGCTGGTGCGCTCGGCGGTGCTGATCGCCACCCGGTCACGGTCGGACGCGACCAGGCGGGCGTTGTCGCGGGCGGATCGGGCGTTGCGGGAGAGCGGGGTCGAGCTGCCCGCCACGTACCAGGCCATGCGCACGGTCCTCGAGATGTTGTCCCCCGCGACGCTGAACGACGACGATGCCGCCACCGGCTGGCTGGAGATCTTCGAGCTGATGACGGGCGCCGGCCGCGGCTCGGCCGGCCAGCTCGGCGTGGACACGATCGGCGACCGGCGGCCCGCGCTGCGGCGGGTCACCGTGCCGTGCCGGGCCATCGCCTTCGCCGACGACCTGGTGTGCCCGCCGCACCTGGTGGCCGAGGTGGCCGACGCCATCCCGGACTGCGACCTGGTGGAGCTGCCTCGCTGCGGTCACCTGGGCAATCTGGAACGTCCCGACGCGGTGAACACCGCGATCATCGAGTTCCTGGACAAGAACTGAAGCGAGATCCCGGACGACAAGGGCCGAAGCGGGTTCCCGGGCGCGGAGAACCGATCACCCGGCCTGGGCCCTGACGAAGCGGCTCAGGCGGGCGCAGCCCTCCGGGATGAGGGCGCCGGGCAGGTAGCTGACGGACAGCCGGATGGCGTGGTCGCCGCCGCCCTGCGGATAGAAGTACGACATGGGCGTCCAGATGACCCCGTACTCCTCCGCGCAACGGGCCAGGGCGTCGTTGTCGGCGCGGAACGGTACGCGGAGCGTGAGGAAGAAGCCGCCGCTGGGCTCGTTCCAGCTCACGCCGAGCGTCTCGCGGTCGGGGAAGCACGCGGCCAGCTCCCGCAGCGTGGTGCGCATCGCGTCGCCGTAGTAGGCGGCCGTCTCGGTGTTGAGGTCCGACGTACGGCCCCGCGCGGCGAGCAGCATGCCGGCCACGACCGCTTGGCTCACCGGTGAGGTGTTCACCGTCACCATGCTCTTGATCTTGGACAGTTCGTCGGCCAGCAACCCGCCACCCTCGACCGGCTGGTCGGCCACGGCGTAACCGACGCGGGCGCCGGGGAAGAGCGTCTTGGAGAACGAGCCGAGCTGGACGACGCGGCGCTCGCGGTCGAGGGCCTTGAGCGGCGGAAGCTGCGGGCCGGGACTGACCATCCGGTACGGGCTGTCCTCCAGGACCAGGACGTCGTACCGGGCGCACAGGGCGAGCAGTTCCTCGCGGGTGCTCAGAGGCATGGTGACCCCGGACGGGTTGGAGTGGTCGGGCACCACGTAGAAGGCGCGGGGGCGGCGTCCGCGAGCCCGTTCGGCCAGGATGACCGCCTCCAGGTCGGCGCAGCGGAGCCCGTCCGTGTGCTCCTCGACCACGGCCGTGGTGACGTCGAGCAGGCGGGCCGCGCCGGTGATGCCGACGTAGCAGGGGCTGGAGACCAGGAGCACGTCGTCGGGGCCCGCTATGAGGGCACGGACCGCGAGCAGCATCGCCTCCTGGGCGCCGACGGTCACGACGATGGAGCTCGGCGACACGTCGATGCCCTCGTCGGCGCGCAGCGAGGCGGCGACGAGGTCGCGGATCTGGCCGTTGGTAGGGCCGTACTGGAAGAGGGCGGAGCGGACCTGGGCGGGCGTGGCGCCGCTCTCTTCCAGGTGATCGACGTAGCGGCGCAGGTGGGTGAAGACGTCCTCGGTGGCGAAGAAGCCGTCGTGGGGACGGCCGGGGGCGAACGAGATCGCGTCCGGGTAGCGGTGGGTGATCTCGTTGAGGAAGTTCATGGTGTCGAGCAACGGGTCGGCGAGACTGCCGTGCAGGTCCCGCCTGCGCAACGACACCCCGCCCGGCCGCGCCACAGCCTCGGCGACCAGGACAGCCGGTTCTGTAGGGGTGAGCAGTCCGGGGCCGGCGTCGCGGGGTGAGGGGACGCCGGTGAGAAGCATCGCCTCGGCCAGTTCGTCGGTGACGACGCCGAGGACCCCGGCCACGCCGTCGGTCCCGCCCGCGGCCAGCCCGTGCAGCACGGGCCGCCCGACGAGCACGGCGTCGGCGCCGGAGGCGAGGCAGGCCAGGACGTCGGCGCCGCGGCGTACCCCGCCGTCGATCAGCACGGCGCAACTCCCGGATACCGCGCCCGCGATCTCCGGCAGCACGTCGAACGTCGCCGGCGCGCCGTCGAGCTGCCGCCCGCCGTGGTTGGACACGACGACGCCGTCGGCCCCGGCCTCCCGCGCCCGCAGCGCGTCGGAGCCGGTCAGCACGCCCTTGACCAGGACCGGCAAGGAGCTGATCGAGCGCAGCCACCCGACGACGGACCAGTCGAGCGCGGCGTCGAACTCGGCGAGCGCGTGCCCGCCCGGTGAGGAGAAGCCGGTGCCAGTGAGGTTGGCCGGCTCGACGCCGGGCGGCAGCACGAAGCCGTTGCGCAGGTCACGAACCCGGCGGCCCAGTCTGGGGGCGTCGGCGGTGAGCACCAGGGCCTCGAAGCCGGCCCGCTCGGCCCGCTCGACCAGCCGCCGGGTGCTCGTACGGTCGCGGAAGCAGTAGACCTGCAGCCACAGCGGCGCGGTGGCGGCCGCGGCGATGTCCTCGAAGGTGCGGGAGGCGAAGGTGCTCACCACGAACGGCACGCCGGCGCGGGCGGTGGCGACCTCCCCTTCGGGGTGGGCGAGCGTGTGGTACGCCATGGGCGCGACACCCACCGGCGCGCCCCACACCCGGCCGAGAACCTCGGTCTTGGTGTGGGGCAAGCCGAGGCCGGTCAGAACGCGGGGCCGCAGCCGTACGTGCTCGAAGGCCGTGAGGTTGGCGGCCAGCGTGCGCTCGGCGCCGGCGCCGCCCTCGACAAAGTCCCAGACGGCCGGGCCGAGCCGCTCGCGCGCCGCATCGGCGTAGTCCGTGAGGGTGATCATCCGGCGCTCAGGCGGTCGCGCTGGACGGCCTCGTACAGCGCGCGGATGTTGGAGCTGCCGAACCCGCGTGAGCCCAGACGCTGGATGAGCTCGTAGAACAGCGTGTTGCGCTCATACGGGGAGCGGCTGAACAGCTGCAGCAGTTGCCCCCACTCGTCGTGGTCGGCGAGCACCTGCGACTCCTGGAGTTCGGCGATGCCGAACCGGCCCTCCTGGAAGGTGTCGGCGAGCCGCTCGTAGTAGGTGGCGGGCGTGGCCAGGAAGTCCACGCCGCCTTCGCGGCAGTCGCGTACGGCCGCGATGATGTCCTCCACGAGGAAGGCCAGGTGCTGCACGCCGGGCCCGCCGTTGCGTTCGAGGAACGCGTCGAGCTGCCCGCCGTCCTTGCCCGGGTCGGGCGCGACCAGGGTGATCGTGACGCGTTCCGATGAACTGCGCACGACGATGGAGTCCATGGCCTGGCCGCCGGTGTCGACGTACTCGGAGGAGTAGCGGGAGAAGCCGTAGGCGTCGCGGTAGTAGTCGGCGTACTCGCCGAGCCTGCCTCCTTCGACGCAGACGGCCACGTGGTCGAGGAGCTTGATGTGGCCGTCGCCGTTGGCGGAGAGGTCCGGGGTGGGCACCCAGTTGCGGCCGGGGGGCGCCACGTGGGCGGGGGCGTCCACCGGCGGGAGCAGGGTGTGGGTCACGCCGCCGAAGCCGGGCACGACCGTGTTGCCGCGTATGGTCTGGACGGGCCCGGCGGCGGCCGCGGCCGCCGCCGCACTGGTGCGGGCCACGTCGTCGCAGGTGAAGCCGATGTCGGCGATGCCGTCGCCGTGGTCGTCGAGGAACTTACAGATCCCGTGGCCGGAGGTGACGACCATCTGCACCTCGCCCTGGCGCAGCAGCACGGAGCTCCGGTCGACCTCCACGGAGTCGGCGACGCGGGTGAACCCCATGGCTGTGACCAGGTAGTCGACGGCCGAGATCTTATCTTGCGTGAACAGCTCGACGTACGAGATGTCTTGCACAGCCATGGGGATACCTCCTGGGGGAACCGATGGCCACTTCGTCGGGCGATACGGGCTTCGTCAGCCGGCTACCAGCGCCATTCCTGCTGCTTGAACAGGTGCCCGGCCTTGATGTCGCGCTCCGAGCTCCAGGCGAGGAACTCATTGATCTGCTTGATCTGGTACGTGTCCTCGTTGTATGTGGTGGCCATGACGTGGCCGAGCCAGTCCTCCTCGCCCATGGCGTAGATGTAGCCCTCCTTGGCGCCCAGCTCCGTCATGATCGCCGCGGCCTGCTCGGCGTTCGAGCCCGACAGTTTGCGGGAGTTGCTCATCTTCTTGGGGATCGGAATGGTGAGCAGCGCCTGGTAGAGCCAGGACAGCGGGGCGCCGTCGCACTCCATGCCCAGGAAGGCGTAGTCAGCCGTGCCGAGATGGCCCTTGATGTAGCGGTACAGGGTGGGGTCGATGCCGGAGGAGTCGGCGCCGATGAAGACATTCTTGCCAGCCAGTTCAGCCCAGTACGTGGACTTGGCGCGGATGTCCAGGTCGCAGTGCTCGCCGAGGAACGGCGTGGCGGTCACCTTGCCGCCGGGGAAGGGGATCTCGTCGAAGTCGTCGACCTCGATCACCGGGAAGCCCTGGTGGCTCAGCATCAGCCCTATCGACGGGTCGCACAGGTTGCCGCGCGAGGAGCGCGGGACGACGACGGCGCCGACGCGGCCGCGGAGCTGGAGCAGGGTCTCCAGGACGATGTGGTCCTGGTGCCCGTGCGTGATGAGCACGAGGTCGATGTAGTCGGGCAGGTCGTCGAGCGTGTACCGGTCGCCGGCGGTGCTGTCAGCGCTGATGAACGGGTCGGTCACGATGGCGGCCTCGGGCGTCTGGAGCACCAGGCAGGCGTGCCCGAAGTAGCGGATCCGGCCGCCGCCCTCGATGTGCCGGTCGGGCGCCAGGCTGGGGCGGTCGCTGAGCATGGCGGACAGCTGGACCGCCTGGGCGTCGTCGAGCTCCAGCGCCTCGCGCAGGTGACGCAGGGTGGTCGGGCGTACCCGGGTCTTGAACAGCTCCTCCAGGCCGGGGTGGCGGAAGGGGATGCCCAGCTCCAGGACGTCCGGCGAGGGCAGCCGCGGGGTGCTGAGGATGAAGGGGCGCTCGATGCCGGTCTCGAAGGACAGCTGCACCGACTGGCGGGCCTCGGCGTAGACGTCGCTCTTGTAGACGAGCGGCTCCATGAAGCGCAGTTGCGCCTGGTTGTCAGTGTCGTAGGCCAGCTCGACCAGGCCACCGAGCTCGGCGGGCAGCTTCGGGTAGAGCGGCGTCAGGTCGAAACCGGTGGCGCTGGCCCGCAGGATCTCCTGCCCGGCCGCGATCGCGTCGGCGAAGCGCAGCATGGCGGCGCGCTCGCGCCTGATGGTGTCCAGCAGGTCGCGTACCTCGTCGGCGCGCGACTCGGGGATGTTGACGAAGTAGCCGCCGCGCAGCTCCGGGTTGTTGCTGGCCGCCACGTGGACCTGCGGCGACTGCAGGTACGACTCCAGCAACGGCACCTGGAGCCGGGCGAGGTTCATCGCCGCCTGCACCGGCGCGATCGTGTGCGGCCAGGCGAAGAACCTGTCCACTAGTGGTTCGACGATGACCTTCGACCGCAGAAACAACTGCTCATCAGCCATCTGCGCGCTCCCCTCGAGGTGAACTGACAACAGGAACCGGCCCGGGGCACACGGGTTATTGCGCATGGCACTGCGGCGGACCGTGAAGAAATGGACGACTACCGGGTGACCGGGTCCGCACTTGAGGGGCCGGCGAAGGGAAGAATGACCCGGCGGGACATTCGGCGGCAAGGTGCCGGCCCGTTGAACACTTTTGTTCAAGTGTGGCGGCGCGGCAGTTGAACACGGCGGGGCGAAATATTAAGGACGTCATTCCGTACGCGTTTTCCGCAAGGCCCGTGCACGGTGGATCATGGCGGCGTCGAACGTCTATGGTCCGGGATCGACCGGGCGCTCGAAGCCCGCTTCGTCGGACGAGATGGGCGCTGCCGTTATGCATTCGGCTTTGGTGATCGGTACGGGGCTGGTGGGCACCTCGGTGGCGCTGGCGCTGCGCGCGCACGCCGTGACCGTGCACCTGCGGGATGCGGACCCGGAGGCGGTACGGACGGCGGCGTCGCTCGGCGCCGGGACCGCCCGGCCGCCGTCGGAGGCGGTGGACCTGGCGGTCGTGGCGGTGCCGCCGCCCCACGTCGCCAGGGTGCTGGCCGGGCTGCAGGCGGAGGGCGTGGCCGCGCACCACACGGACGTGGCCAGCGTCAAGGCGGAGGCGCAGCGGGAGGCCGTCGCCCTGGGCTGCGACACCTCGTCGTACATCGGCGGCCATCCGATGGCGGGCGCGGCGCACAGCGGCCCGCTCAAGGCCAGGGCCGACCTGTTCGAGGGCCGGATGTGGGCGCTCACGCCGACGCCCGACACCGGCACCGAGACGCTCAACACGGCGCTGGAGCTGGTGGCGTTGTGCGACGCGGTGCCGGTGGTCATGGAGGCCGTCGCGCACGACCGGGCGGTGGCGCTGGTATCGCACGCGCCGCACGTCGTGGCGAGCCTGGTCGCCCAGCGCCTGGAGCACGCGGGGGAACGCGAGGTGAGCCTGGCCGGTCCCGGCCTGCGGGACCTGACCCGCATCGCGGAGGCCGACCCGGGGCTCTGGATGGACATCCTGGGCGCCAACGCCAGGGTCGTGGCCGACCTGCTCGAGGAGCTGGGCACCGACCTGGGGCGGATGGTGACGGCCCTGCGCGGGCTCGCCGGCGACGGCCGGGAACGCGCAGATGGGCTGGCCGTCGTCGAGGACGTGCTGCGCAGGGGCCGTACGGGCCGCGCCCGCATCTCCGGCAAGCACGACACCCGGCCGGAGCGCTTCGAGACGGTCACCGCCGTCATCGGGGACCAGCCGGGCGAGCTGGCCCGCCTGTTCGCCGACGCCGACCAGGCGGGGGTCAACATCGAGGACGTCCGCATCGAGCACGCCACCGGGCAGCCCGCGGGGCTCGTCCAGATCAGCGTCCTGCCCGGCCTGGCGGCGACGCTGCGCAAGGCGCTGCACAACCAGGGCTGGCGGCAGCGCTGACCGCCCAGATCCGAGGGAAGCGTACGTGCATGGTCCTGCCCGGCGGCTGCTGCTCGCGCCCGTCACCATCACCGCCACCAAGCCCCTGCTGCCCACGCACGTCAAGGGCTTCCTCTGGGTGGACACGCTCTTCCGGGGCACGCGGCTGGTACGCGACCTGGAGTACTACTGGAACCCGCGCGCCGCGAACCTGACGGGGCAGACCATCCAGTTCTGGGACTACCTGGATCGCCGCCATCCGGAGCTCGACTTCGCCGCGCTGTCCCCCGACGACCTCGGCCACCTGTACGTACGCTGCCACGCCTCGGGCGACATCCGCCCCATGGACCGCCTGCGCCACTACACCGAGCGCGTCGAGCGGGAGGGCTGGGTCCACCCGGCCACGCGGGCGGCCACCTGCGACTGGAAGCGGCAGCTCGACCTGCTCGGCGTGCACGACCCCGGCCTGAGCGCGGACCGGCCAACCGTGGCCTCGATCGACGAGACCGTCGAACTGCTGGCGCGGCGGCACCTGTGCGTGGACCACCGCCGCCACGGCGGGCCCGCGTACCTGGACGGGACCCGCTGGGGCATGCCGCTGCGCCCGGTGATCGGCGTGGACGCGCACGCCAACTACCTGCTGGTGATCCTGCGGGACCTGATCCCCCGCCTGGCCACGGGCGACGAGGTGCTGCTCGTCTACGACGAGGACCTGGCCCACGACTACGCGCTGCTGGCGCGGGTGCTGGCCGAGCTGGGCGCCCGGCCGTCGCGGCTGCCGCTGGGGCGGGTGCCGATCGGTGGCGTCGTACGCTCCAGCCGGCACGGCGGATGGGACGGCCACTCTCTGGGCCGGCTCGCCGAGTTGTGCCTGCGGGAGTTCGACCCGGCCGTCTACCGCCTCGGGATGCGCCTGTACTTCATCGCGATGCTCAAGCGCACCGCCTCCGAGCCGTTCCGCCCGGACCTGCTGCGCCGAGCCCTGTCGCGGGCCGGCCGGATGCTGGGCGAGGCGGGTGAGGCCGGTGATACGGGCGATCTGCCCGCGTACCTGCGGGGGTTCGCCACACCCGCCGGGTGGGTGGATCCGTACCGCCTGACCGACGGCCTGTTCGCGCGGCGCGCGCCAGCCGCCCTGCTCGACCACGTGTACCTGTGACGCTCACCGACCACCGACCACCGATGACCGACAGTCCACGACCGGGAGGGCCATGACCACCGACCGTACCTTCGCCTCCGCCGCCGAACGTGCCGAGGCGTACCGGCGGCGGGTGTTGCTGGAGAGCGGCAAGGCCCTGGCCTCGCTGGACGACCCGCGCGCCGCCCAGGCCGCGGTGCTGGCCGAGATCCTCGCCACGAATGGGGACACCGCCTTCGGCCGGGAGCACGGCCTTGCCGGGGTGCGGGGCGCGGCCAGGTACCGGCGGGCGACGCCGATCCGCGGGCACGAGGAGTTCCGGCCGTGGCTGGAGCGGGTGCACGCCGGGGAGCGCGGGGTGCTGACGAGCGAGGAGCCCACGGCGTTCTTCGCCAGCAGCGGCACGACGGGCGGGGAGAAGAGCATCCCGGTGACGGCCGGGTTCCTGCGCCGCTGCTTCCTGCCGTTCTACTTCGCGGGCTTCGCGCAGCTCGTACGGCACCATCCCGATCTGCCCACCCGCGATGACGCCGTGCTCAACCTGTGGCAGGACCCTCATTCACCGGCGGCCGCGACGCTCGGCGGCCGGCCGCACATCGGCCCCAGCCAGCTCGACTTCGCCAAGGCGGGCGAGGACCTCGCCGTCGGACTCGGTAACCGGGCGCCCTGGAGCCGCCTGCCGGACGAGCTGGCCGACGCCGGCCCGTGGGAACGCTGCTACCTGCGGCTCCGGATGGCCGCCGAGCACGACGTACGGGGGATCATCGCGGTCAACCCGGCGATCGCGGCCGCGCTGCCGCACCAGCTCGCCCACTGGTGGCCCCGCATGGTGCGGGAGATCAGGGACGGGACGGTGGGCGGCCTGGCGATCCGGCCACCTGACCCCGGCCGGGCGGCCGACCTGGAGCGGGCCGCCGCCCGGCGCGGCACGCTGCGCCCCGCCGACGTGTGGCCGCGCCTGGAACTCCTCCTGACCTGGAACACCTACGTGTCCAGGTTGTATCTGCCGGGCCTGCGCGAGGAGTACGGCGCCGACCTGCACATCCGTCCCGCGCCGATCGGGTCGTCGGAGGGGCCGCTGGCCGTTCCCCTGTCCGGCCGCGCGTCGGGCGGGGCGCTGATGGTGTCCGGCTGCCTGTACGAGTTCATCCCGGCCGACGAGCGGATCGAGCCGTGGAGCGACACCCTGGAGCCGCACGAGCTGCAGAAAGGCCAGGAGTACCACGTGGTGGTGTCGCATGTCGGCGGCCTTTACCGGTGCGCGGTGCGCGACATCGTGAAGGTGGTGGGGTTCGTCGGGGCGACGCCGGTGGTGGAGTACTCGTGCCGCGACGGCCTGGTCTCCGTGGCGGGCGAACGGGTCCGCGAGTCGCACGTACTGCGGGCGGTGGCGGCGGCCGGCGAGGCGACCGGCCTGGCCGTCCGCCAGGTGATGTACCGGGCCGGCACCGATACGTCCCGCCACGAGGCAGCCGTCGCCTTCGCCACCCCGCCGCCGCGAACGCGGGCCTTCACCGCCGCGCTCGACGAGGAACTGTGCCGTGAGGCGCCCGGGTACGCCGCTGCCCGCCGGCCGGGCACCCTGGCCGAGCCGCTGGTGCACGCGGTGCCGGTGGAGGCGTTCTGGCGGGAGTGGCGGCGCCGGGTGGAGGACGGCGAGCGGCCCACCAGGGTCAAGGACCGGGTGTTCAGGGACGATCCGGGCGCGTGGACACGTGTCCTCTCAGGTACGGAGACAGAGCGTTGACCGACACCGTCGAGCCCTCGCTGCGGGAGACGTCGTACCCCAGCCTGCCCGGCCGCGGCCAGTACACCGAGCAGGCCCGGCAGGACCTGCTCGCCTGGCTGCGGACGACCACGAACGCCTCACTGCGCTCCCTGGAGCAGTCGACCATCGACCCGCGCTCGCTGCCGGGCAACCTGGAGAACTTCGTCGGCGTCGTGGACATCCCCGTCGGCCTGGCCGGGCCG
This sequence comes from Nonomuraea sp. NEAU-A123, assembly GCF_018603905.1. Lineage (GTDB taxonomy): Bacteria > Actinomycetota > Actinomycetes > Streptosporangiales > Streptosporangiaceae > Nonomuraea. The sequence continues at coordinate 286,141 of NZ_JAHFZZ010000014.1, read as the reverse complement.
ATGTTGTTCACCGGCCGCCACGCGCAGGGCATGGTGACGGCGCCGCTGGCCACCACCGAGGGCGCCCTGGTCGCCTCGGTCGCGCGCGGCGCCAAGGCGATCACGCTGGCGGGCGGGGTGACGAGCCAGGTCATCGCGCAGCGGATGACGCGGGCGCCCCTTTTCGAGTTCGCGGGGCTGGGGGCGGCGGCCGAGTTCGCCCGCTGGATCGTGACGTGCAAGGACGAGCTGGACCGGCGGGTGGCGGAGGTGTCGGCGCACTCGCGGCTGACGGCGGTCGATCCGGTACAGCTCGGCAGGGCCGTACACGTGCGGTTCGTGTACGAGACCGCCGACGCGGGCGGCCAGAACATGACCACCGCCGCCACCTGGCGGGCCTGCCGGTGGATCAACGACCGGCTGGCCACCATGCCGGGGCTCGCGCCGACCTGGTTCGCGATCGAGGCGAACCTGAGCGGCGACAAGAAGTTCACCCACCTGAACATGATCTCCGGGCGCGGCACCCGGGTCGCGGCCGAATGCGTACTGGACCGCACGACCGTGCGCCGCGTGCTCAAAAGCACGCCGGACGCGATCGACCGGCTCTACCGGCACAGCGTGCTCGCCGGCCAGCAGGCCGGCATGGCGGGACACGACATCGACGCGGCGAACGTCATCGCGGCCATCTTCGTCGCGACCGGGCAGGACATCGCCAGCGTGTACGAGTCCGGCACCGGCCTGTTCTCCGTGGACGTGTCCGAGGGCGACATACGGGCCACGCTCGTCCTGCCGAGCCTTGTCACCGGGGTGGTCGGGGGCGGCACCAGGCTGGTGCGTCAGAGCGACTACCTGGACGTGCTCGGCTGCCGGGGCGAAGGCCACGCCGCCCGCTTCGCGGAGATCATCTGCGGGTTCGCCCTCGCGCTCAACCTGTCCACGATGGCGGCCGTGGCCGGGGGCCAGTTCGCCGACGCGCACGAACGGCTCGGCCGCGGCCGGCGGGTGAACTGGCTCAGCCGCGACGACCTCGGCGCCCCCATGCTGCGGCCCATGCTGGCCCAGGCCATGGACGCGCCCGGCTTGGAGGTCACCGGTGTCACCTGGATCGACCACACGCCGGGATCGAGCCTCATCACCGAGCTCACCGCCCGCGCCGACCGCCGCAAGACCACGGGCATCTTCCCCGTCCGCGTGGCCTGGCGGCGGGACGACGGTGACGGGTTGACGGACCTGCTGCTCAAGGTCAAACCCCTCGACCAGGAAGTGATCATCGAGGCCGCCAAGCTCGCCTCGCTGTGCGGGGGTCAGGTGGCCGACTTGTACCCGCGCTGGCGCGACTGGACGGGCTTCACCGGCCTCCACACCCGTGAGCTCGCCGTGTACCGCCACGCGGAGCCGGCGTTGCGGGCGGTGCTGCCGCGTACGTACGGGGTGCACGAGGACGCGGGGCGGGAGGCTTACGTCATCGCCATGGAACGCCTCGGGCCCGGCGTACTGCACCTGGACAGCGCCGACACCCCGGAACAGTGGCGCCCGGAGCACCTGGCCGCGGCCGTACGCGGGATCGCGGGCGTGCACACGGCCTTCCTCGGCCGCCACGACGAACTGCGCGCCTGGCTGGGACCGGTGCAGAGCGCGGAGCGGATGACGGCCATGCGGGAGTTGTGGGGCGCGTTGCTGGAGCACGCCGCGACCGAGTACCCGGAGCTGGTGGACGCCGCCTCGGCCCGCCGGCTCCGCCGGATCGTCGAGGAGATCCCGCGGTGGTGGGGGCGGCTGGAGTCAATGCCCCGCACCCTGGTCCACAACGACTTCAACCCCCGCAACATCGCCCTACGCTCCCCCACCCCTCACTCGCCCGCCCCTCACTCGCCGGTCACGAGCTCAGCCCCACCCGCCGACGACTTGGGCCCGTACCCCCCGCCAGACGCGACATCAGCCCCCTTCGCCCGGGAACAGCCGGACGCGGCCCTGCACTCATCCGCCCCTCGCCTGGTCGCCTACGACTGGGAGCTGGCGACGTTGCACGTCCCGCAGCGGGACCTGGCGGAGCTGCTGGCCTTCGTGCTGCCGCCGGACGTCGGCGAGTCGCGGGTCACGGAGTTCCTCGACCTGCACCGGCAGGCCGTGGGCCATCTGGGCAAGCCGGAGGAGTGGCGCGAGGGTTACCGCCTGGCGCTGTGGGACTTCGCGGTGACGAGGCTGCTCGTGTACGTCATGGTGCACACCCAACGAGAGCTGCCGTTCCTGGGCCGTGTCATGGCCACGACACTGCGCCTGATCGCCATCGAGGACGCCACGATGGAGTGCCCCGATGCCTGACCCCGTACGAACCGCGCCACCGGCCGACCCGAACACCGCCCGCCCGGCGCCGGACGCGACGCCCGCCGCACCGGTACGGGTGGCGCTGCTCGGCATCGACGGGTCCGGTAAGAGCACATGTGCCCGCCTGCTCGCCCGGCGCTCCCCCGCGGTCCGCCCCCATGTCGTCCTGTCGTGCCTGCGCCCCCACGAAAATCCTGGCGGCCCCCTCAGGGAGTTGTCCCGGCACCTCGACATCCTGTCCACGGAGGCCGACCGCCTCGGCAGTCCCGACCTGAAGCTCGCCATCCTCTACCTGCAGATGTGCACGTACAGCGTGGCGGAGCGCTTCTTCACCGGCCAGCAGACCGGAGCGATCATCACCGAGCGGCACCCACTCATCGACACGCTCACCTACCTGCCGCTCTACCGCCGAGCCATCGGCGCGGTCATCGAACCGGGCCGCCCTGCCGTCCTGCGACAACAGCTCACGCGCATGCCCGCCCTTTCCGTCCAGGCGGCCCTCGCGTGGTGCCAGACCCTCGCCCGCCGTCGGGGAGGACGGGCACCGCGACTCGACACCCTGGGCGAAGAGCTGATCGGCCTGCTCACTCTGCCCCCTGAGGCCATGGTGACCGAGTTCGCCACCCGTTTCGCGGTGACACCGCCCGACGTGGCGATCCTGCTCGACATCGACGTCGCCGAGGCCACCCGCCGGTTGAGAACCCGCGACCGCCGCCCGGAACCCCACGAACGCGCCGACCTGCTCCCCTTGATCTGGGACGGCTACGACAATGCCCTCCAGACCTTCACCTCGGTGCGCGTACACCGTGTCCGCGCCGACCACCGCCCACCCCACGACATCGCCGCCGAAGTAGCCCAACTCGCCGGCATATGACCCCGGAACCACCCCATGCCCCTCACCGGCCCATATGCCCGAAGCCGCCCCCCGCTCCAGAAGGCCGGCCCATGACACCCTCGGCTTCATCGGACGCTCTCGAGCAGCAGACCTTGCGCGCTCACCTCGAAGCGAGACTCGCCCGCGTCCGCGATGCCCAGCCCACCGGCCTGCACACGACGCGGGACATCGGCGTGATCGCGGTCCTGCGCGCGTTCGACCCCGCCACGTTCGCTGCCGCCGCGTACCACTTCGCCACCGCCCTCCCCGATTCGCAGAGCCGCCCCTGGTACGCCGCCTTCACCCGCACGATCTTCCTCGCCGGCGACCCTCGCAACCTGGCCGATCGTCACCCCTTCGACCACGTCTCCCCCGACGGCTCCATCGCCTGGTACGCGCCCGCCCCGCTGACGTCCCGCGAAGGACTCCGCCGTCTGCTGCGCCCGCTCCGCGGCCCCCGCGGCCTCACCGCCCCCCTCACCCAGGAGATCCCTCTGGGGAACGGGAACACCATGGCCCGCCTCGACGTCCCCGTCACCGGGCTGTCACTCGAGGACTACCTGGTCCACGTCAACCACGTGATCGCGGAAGCGACCTTGGACGGCCTCCTCACCGGCCTCGGCCACCTACTCCTCCACCACCTCCCTGCCCCACCGCCCCCCGCCGCCAACGCCCGGATACGCGTCGTATCGGACCCCGGCTCGCCGACCCGCCTGCGTGCCCACGCCTACCTCACCCTCTGACGTCCGCCCTCACGCTTTGACCCCGCGCAGCCCTGGACAGCACCGCACAACCCTGGGCAGCACATCGTCCTGGCCGTCGGGGGGCCGGTCGGTCTACTGCCGGCGGGCTTGCTCATCGCGCTCCTGCAGGCTCACGTGCATGACGACCGAGCTCATGACGTAGTCGGACAGGCTGAACGCGCGTCTGGGGCGTCTTCGGCTGGTTCTTCTCTCCCATCCAGCAGCACCGCCTGGTCGAGCTGGAGAAGGGCCCCACCATCGGCCCGGTCCGCAGCGAACAAGTCCTGACCGCTCTGCTGTCCTGAATCGACGGCCGGCGGCACTTGAACGACCGATTCACAGCTGATCGTCCGTGCACTACTCTGCCTCTGATTTCACCGAAACGGAGAGCGTGGATGCGCAAATTAGCCAGATCCGGTTTAGTCATGTCCATGGTCGGAGCCATGGTGACGGCCGCCATGATCGCCACCGCGCCGGCCGCGTCGGCGGCGCCCGCGCGGAGCGACGGGCACCGGGTCACCGTCATGGTCCACGGGTTCGACCGCGAGGCCGACATCAGCTGCTCCGGCGCGTGGAACAGCGCCGAGAAGCTGCTGAACGCCAACGGCTGGGGCGACGTCGTCACCTTCGGTTACTACAACAACGCCACCAACTGCGACCTCAGGCTTCAGGGGACCACCGACACACGCATCCAGGAGGTCGGCCGCCAGTTCGCGTGGACCGTCTACTACCTGTACTCCAGCCATGACGTGGCCATCGACGTCGTGACGCACTCCATGGGCGGCCTGGTCGCGAAGGCGGCCATCGAAGGCGTCAACAGGTACGGCGTGGGCAAGACGCCGCCCGACCTGAGCGGGCTGACAGTCGACAAGAACAACATCGGGGCGACCGTGTGGCCCAGTGACTGGCCCCCGTTCCTGTACATCGAGGACATGGTCACGTTCGCCACGCCGCACCAGGGCATCGGCAGCGCGGTGGTGACCGCGTGCGCCGTCACCCACGAGCAGTGCAGCGACATGCGTCCGGGCAGTGGCTTCCTGAGCTGGCTGGGCAAGCAGCCGCAGTCCCAGATGGGTACGGACTACACCTTCCTCGCCTCGGAGACCGACGACACCGTCAGCGCCAAGTCGGGGACCAACGACCGCACCGCTCACCATTGGGGCCTGTACAGCTACAACACGGAGGGTGGCACGCTGACCCACACCTCCATCAGGAACACCTCGACCGGCCAGTGGCAGGCGTCGTACGGCGGAGAGTTCAGCGACGATGGCCAGGGCACGTACCCCGCGCCACTGCCGCGAATGGCGGACGGCCTGTACGACCAGCGCGCCCAGTAGCCGGTCAGTAACCAGGAGGTCCGGTCCCCCGGCTCGCGCGAGCCGGGGGACTCATGCTTTCGCCCGAGGCGCGGAAAGTGCGCCGGTACGCCGACGGGGCGCGACCCTGCGCCTGCCGAAAATTCCATCCATGCAGTTCAAGCGGCATGTGAGTACTCGTGGAGTACGCCACCGAGCCGGTCTCGTCGGCGTATGTCCAGGTCGGCGATTCGCCTGGGGTCTGTGATCGGGGCAGCGGTCGAGGGCCGTGCGGGATCGCCCCCACCGTGCCGGCCGGGCAGTTCAGCCCCGCAATCGCCATCCGGCTGATCGACGGCACGTGAACCGCTCCGATTCGTCATGGGCTTGTCCGTATCATGCCGAGCGGCCGATCGTCTCGGGGAGAACGGGGTGTGCGAACGGGACGCCACGGACGTACCTGTCCAGCTCGTCGAGGGCCGAATGGGCCAGGCGGCGCAGCTCGCCGCCTGCCGAGCCGGCGATGTGCGGGGTGAGGAGGACGTTCGGCAGGTCGTACAGTGGCGAGTCCGGCGGGAGGATCTCGGGCTCGGTGACGTCGAGCACGGCGTCGATCCGGCCCGAGACCAGCTCCTTGGTGAGCGCCGTCATGTCCACCAGCGAGCCGCGTGCGGTGTTGATGAGCGTGGCGCCGTCGGAGAGCAGCCCCAGGCGCCGGGCGTCCAGTATGTGGCGGGTCTCGGGCAGCGCCGGGGCGTGCACGGAGATCACGTCGGAGGCGGCCAGCAGCTCGTCGAGGCCCACCAGCGGAGCACCGAGCGCGGCGGCTCCGGCCTCGTCGAGGTAGGGATCGTTGATCAGCAGGTCGAGGTCGAAAGGGCGGAGCAGGTCGAGCACGCGGCGGCCGGTGTGAGAGGCCCCGATGATCCCGACGGTTTTGCGGTAGTTGCCCAGTGAAGGGAAGTGCGCGGCCCAGTCGAGGGCGCGGCGCTCGGCGCGGTAGAGGTCCCTGATGCCGAGTACCCGCTTGCCGGCGAACAGTATCGCGGCGACGGTGTACTCGGCCACAGGGAGCGCGTTGGTGGCGGCCCCCGACGAGACCGCGATGCCGCGTTCCCAGCAGGCGTCCGTGATCAAGCTCTTGACCGTGCCCGCCACGTGGACGACGGCGCGCAGATCGGGTGCCCGTCGCAAGACGGCCGCGTCGATGGGCGGGCAACCCCAGCAGGTGACCAGGATCTCGGCCGAGGCCAGCTCCGGCACGTCCGTGAAGTCATCGACGACCAGACCGGGGTCGACGTCCACCAGGCGGGTGAGCCGGTCGAGTCCGTCCGGCCCGAACAGGCCGTCCATGAATCGTGGCTCCATGGCGAGCAACGCGCGGGGAAGGGTCACTTGACGGCTCCCGTGGTCATGCCCGCCTTCCAGTAACGCTGCAGCACCACGAAGGCGATGACCAGCGGCACGACGGCCACCAGCGAACCGGTGATGGCGAGCAGGTAGTCCTCTGGGTGGCCCTGGTTCAGCGACGTGGTCTGCCAGGTGTACAGACCCAGGTTGAGCGGATAGAGATGTTGATCGGTCAGCATCACGAGCGGCAGGAAGAAGCTGTTCCAGATGCCGGTGAACTGGAACAGGAAGATGGTGACGAAGGCCGTGCGGAGCATCGGCAAGCCGATGCTGACGAAGGTCCGCAGGTCACCGGCGCCGTCGACGCGGGTCGCCTCGATCACCTCGGCCGGCACGTAGGCGGCGCTGAACACCCTGGCCAGGTAGACCCCGAAGGGGAAGACCAGGCTCGGGAGGAAGACGCCCCAGAAGGTGTTGACGATGCCGGCCTTCGACGCCAGCAGGTAGATCGGCAGGGCCATCGCGCTGGCCGGAACGAGTACGCCGAGGAGGATCAGCCCGAAGATCTTCTCCTTGAGCGGGAACGACAACTTGTCGAAGGCGTATCCCGCCGCGACACACAGCGTGGTCGCGATGAAGGCACCTCCCACGGCGTAGAGGGCGGTGTTGCCGAGCCACCGCAGGTAGATGCCGTCGTCCGCGGCGAACAGGTGCGCCAGGTTGGGCCCGAGGTCGAAGGTCCGGCCGAAGGTGAAACCGTTGGTGCCGAACAGGTCGCGCATGTTCTTGGTGGCCGCCATGAGCAGCCACAGCAACGGCATCACCGTGTAGAGCATGGCGAGGGCGAGCACGCCGTTGACCGCCGTACGTGAGAGCAGGCGCGGCATGAGGCGGGCACCGGGCTTCCTGTGCGGTGTGGAAGCGCGGACCGCCGGTGCGGACGTGGCGGTGAGGGTCATGGCTGCGTCCTCCGGGCGGAGAATCGGGTCACGATGAAGGACAGGACGGCGCCGAGCAGGGCGAGCAGGATCGAGGCGGACGCGGCCAGGCCGTAGTCGTGGTTGTCGAAGGCGGCCCGCATCGCGTACATGCTCGGGCTCCAGGAGCTGCCGATCTCGGTCGACGCCCGGTAGATGACTTTCGGCTCGGTGAAGAGCTGCAGCGCGCCGATGACGGTGAAGAGCACGTTGAGCGCGATCGCCGGGCGGATGAGCGGCATCTTGATCCGCAGGGCGATCCGCAGCCCGCTCGCCCCGTCGACCGTCCCCGCCTCCAGGACGTCCCTCGGGATGGCCTGCAGGGCGGCATAGAGGATGACCATGTTGTAGCCGATCCACTCCCAGGTGGAGATGTTGACCACCGAGAACAGGGCGTGGCCGGCCGACAGGAAGCTCCATTTCACGCCGGCCGACTCGAGCAGGTCGATCACCGGGCTGAGCCCAGGCGTGTACAGGTACACCCAGATGATCGCGGCGATGAGTCCCGGTACGGCGTGCGGCAGGAAGAGGCCGAGCTGGAAGAAGCGCTTCGCCCGTGCCATGGCCGAGTCCAGCAGCAGCGCCAGCACGAGCGCACCCCCGATCATCACCGGGATGTACAGCAGCACGTACGCCGCGATGACCAGGAAACTGTCGCGGAACGCCGCGTCGCCGAGCGCCCGGCCGTAGTTGCCGAGGCCGGTGAAGAAGGTCTCGACGCCGCCGAAACCGAGGCCGGAGCTGCGCTCGGTGAACAGGCTCAGCCACGCCGCGTACACCAGCGGCGCGATGGAGAAGGTGAGGAAGAGCAGGAGGAACGGGCCGATGAGCAGGGCGGCGGTGCGCCCTTGCCGCCGGAGCGGGCGGGTCGCCACGGCATCTCCTTCACTGGTCGAAGGCGGTGTCCGCCTTCCTGGGCGGACACCCGTCCTGGATGGCACTACTGGGCGACGCTCAGGCCGCGGCTCTTGAAGTCGGCCACGGTGGCCTGCTGGGCACTCGTGAGCACGTCGGCCAGCTTCGCCTCGCCGCTGGCGACCTTGCCGAGCGAGTCGGAGATCGTCGTCCCCGTCACACCGGCGCTCGGCCCCCACGTCCAGCCGGCCGGCACCGACTCGTACGCCTTGGAGACGACGGAGAAGATGTCCTGGCCTGCGAAAAAGTCGGTTTTGAAGGCACCGGTGGCAGGCAGCAGGGCCGGCGCGGCGGGCATCATGCTGCTGGTGCCGCTGGACAGCCAGGCCTTCATGCCCTCGGGATCCGTAGTGATCCACTTGATGAACTCGAGGGCCTGCTCGGGGTGCTTGGCGCCCTTGGGGACGGTGAAGGCCGAGCCGCCGAGCATCGCCGAGGCAGGCCGGCCGTCCAAGCTCGGCATCGGTGCGATGGCCCACTTGCCCTTCTGGTCGGGAACGGTGGACTGGAGGCCGCCCGCGCACCAGTTGGCGCAGAGGTAGGAGACGACCTCACCCTTCTGCACCGCCTGGAAGAACGCGTCGTCGCTCGTCGAGTTGTACGTGCCGACCAGGCTCTTCAGGACCAGGTCGTTCCAGTACGCGGCTACCTTCTTGGACGGCTCGTCGTCGATGGTCACCTTCCACGACTGGCCCTCGGTGCCGTACCACCGTCCGCCGCCCTGCCAGGAGAGCGCGGCCACCACGCCGGGGTCGGCGGTCGCGAAGATCCCGCCGCGGGCCTTCGGATCGGCCTTCTTCACCTCCTCAAGGAGGTTCGTGTAGTCGTCCCAGGTCTTCGCCGGCTCGAGCTTGTGCTTGTCGAAGAAGTCCTTCCGGTAGAAGAACACCAGTGGGGCCACGTCGCGCGGGATGCCCCACGTCTTGCCGCCGAGGTTCACCAGCTGCTGGACCTGAGGGGGGAAGTCCTTGGCGACCACCGGACCCGCCGTCTCGGTGAGGTCCTCCAGCTCACCCTGGCTGACCACATCGGGCAGCTGGTTGTACTCGACGATGGCCACGTCGGGAACGTTGCCGGCCTTCACCGAGCTGGCCAGCTTGGTGTAGTAGTCCCCGCCGCTCGGCACGTTCTCCCACTTGACCTGGAAGTCCTTGTGGGTCTTGTTGAAAGCGGCGGTGACGACGTCAGAGGCCTTGACGAAGGAGCGGAACGTGATGACGTCCGGCCCCGGCTTCGCACCGGCGGCACCCGAATCCGTGCCCCCGCATGCGGCGAGTGCCGGCAGCGACACGACAGCACTCGCGAGGAGGGCCGAAATCCGCAGGCGTCCAGGCTTCATGTGCACCATCCAGGGAGGGAGTGAAGATGGCTGCAATCATTTGATTTCGAATGAAGCCTGTCAATGCGCTTCCGAGCATTGATCAGTTACAGTTGCGTTACAGCGATGGAAAACAAAAGAAAACGAAAGGATGGATCAGCCGAGAGACGCACCGCACGAGGCCCGGATCCGGAGCCTCGGCCGCAGCAGCTGCGCCCGCAGCGGCCGGTCCGGATCGTTCAGGCGATCGACGAGCATCCGCACGGCCGCGGCCCCCACCTCCTCCTTGGGCGGCGACACCGCGGTCAGGGGGATGTCGGCGAGGGCGGCGACCTCGTCGTCGTAGGTCACGATCGCCAGATCCTCCGGTATCGAGACCCCCCGGCTGCGTAGCTGCCTGACCAGGGAGAGAGCGTCCATGTCATTGTGCACGAGAGCGGCACGCACGCCCTCGTCCCTGATGACGCCCAGGAGATCGTCGACGTGCTCGTCCATCGCCGTCTGCTCGCCCGGGGCGGCGCGCGGGAACATCCGCACCGGCCCCTCCCGCAGGCCGAGTGAGCGCTGGGCGACCTCGTGCCCTTGGCGTATCCACGGGGTGGTCCTGCTCTCGCAGGCGAACAGCGCCACCTGCTGGTGTCCCAGCCCGGCGAGATGGCACGTGGCCAGATAAGCGCCGTACGCGTGGTCGGTGACCACCTGCTCCGCCTTCGGGATCGACCAGCCCGCCTGCCGTTCGACCAGGACCACGGGCAGGTCGAGCTGGTTCACCCACTGCTCCGTGGCCGGCGAGAGCGTGGGGTTGTCGCTCGGCGTCAGTAGCAGCCCGTCCACGCCGGAGGCCCGCAGCTGCGCCACCTGGCGGCGGTCCTCCTCCAGGTCGTACCGGGAGACCGCGAGGGTGATGCGCACGCCGAGCTCACGTGCGGCCTCCTGCGCGCCCCTGATCACCGCCGGGAAGTAGTACGCGGTCTGCGGCACGAGCATGCCGAGCACGTACGGCTCGGGCCGTGCGCGCTCCCTGTCCTGCTCGCCGGCGGCCGGCTCCTCCCCCTCCCGCGCGCGCTCCCGCGGTGGCGCGTCCGAGACCGACACGGCGCCGCCGTGCACCCGGACCAGCAGCCCGCGCCCGGCCAGCTCCCGCACGTCGTGCCGGATGGTGACGGCCGAGACGCCAAGGCCGGCGGCCAAATCCGCCACCTTGACCGAGCCCTTACGGCTCAGCTCTCGCAAGATCGCCCCGTGTCGTTCCTCAGCCAGCACGTGGAGGCTCCTTCCCGTCAGTGTGTTTCATTCGTCATCGTACCGCTGACGTTCATTTTCGAAAGCGAACGATTCCACTTCCGGGACGGCCCACGGCCACCCCGCCGGGGCACGCGTCGCGTTCGATCTCCATGACGAACCACACATACAGGCGTTTGAGGAACACGGTGTCCACGTGAAGGAAGTCACCGGCCAGAATGCCGGAGGCCCGCGCGGCAACTGACGCCAGGTCGGTGAACCACGGCGTGGAGCAAGTATGCGTGCGGGCTGATGACGCCCGCACGCCAGACTCGTCAGGGAAAGGTCGTCACGGTGGCCGGGACCGTCTCCGCACCCTGCGCCGGCCCGCCGGTGTTGTTGATGACGTGGTTGTAGCGTCCCTTCCCGCCGAGCGACACCACCAGCAGGCTGTGGAAGTGCACCCCCGCCTTGACGGGTGCCTCGAAGCCGTGGTCCACCTCGATGGTGGGGTCACTGGTGAACACGCAGTAGCTGCCCATCCCCCAGCCCTCGTGCTGGTTCACCGAGTCGGCCACTTTGTAGGCGGCCCAACCCTTGACCGAGCCGTTCATGTAGGCGCCCTGGTTGGGCGGATCGTAGGGCAGTTCGTTCTGGAAGAAGATGGTGCGGCCACGCTCGCCGAACCACTCCACGTTGTACTTCTGGTAATGCTCGACGAACAGACCGGTGGCCAGCACGTCGTCGCCGTAGACACGCAGGCCGTAGTCGGCGGGGTTGGCGTCCCAGCCGACACCCTCGCCGTGGTCGGCGCGCCAGATCCAGGTGTGGTCGATGACGGTGTCGTCGGCATGCACGGCGACGCTGACGGTGGCCTTGCCGGCGAACTGGCCGCCGATGCGGACGAATACGTCCTGGACGGTGATGGGGTCGGCGGCGTGGTCGGTGTGCGCGCCGACCTGCCCGACCTCGAGGAGGACGGGTGAGTTGACCGGTCCGGCGTCGATGAGGAGGCCGGCCAGCCGTATCCCATCCACGTCGGCGACCTTCATGGCGACGACGCCGTTGCGCGGGACCAGGGTGGCCACGCCGAGGCCGAGCACGATGGTGTCGGGCCGGTTGACCTCGATGGTCTGGTCGAGCTGGTAGATGCCCGGGGTGAACAGCAGGTGCAGGCCCTGGGCGAGCGCCTGGTTGAGGGTGGCGGCGCTGACGCCGGGCTTGGCGACATAGAAGCGGCTGAGCGGGATGGACGTGCCCGGTGTGGGCCCGCCGGCCCAGGAGACGCCGCGGGCATTCATCCGCTTGCTTGGCACGTACACCGCGTAGTCCTGGCCGTCGAGGTACAGGTAGGGCTTTTCACGACTGACGGCGGTGGTGTCGAGCGTGGTGTAACGCGGCTCGGGGAAGCTGGTCGCAGGAGCGCCCTGCACGCCGGAGAAGGTCATGTTCCACACGCTGTTGGACCAGCCGCCGATGGAGCTGTCACGGGTGTACCACTGCTGCTGGGAGTAGGAGCCGACCTGGCCGTCGATCTTGCTGTCGGCGATGTAGCCACCGGAGGCCCAGCCGTACCCGCTGGGGGCCAGGTTGAGCGCGCCGCGGATGTGCATGCGGCGGAACGGCGCGGCCTGAGCGACCGCCCACCGGTTGGTGCCGTCGTACGGTGTGACCGACAGGTTCTCCGCCGAGCGCCAGAAGTTCTGGGTGGCGTTACCGTTGAGCCAGCCCGCATCGACGCTGACGCCCTTGACGGTGACGTCGTCGGGGTTGCGGCCCAAGCCGTGCACGGAGGTGTAGAAGCCGGTGTTGACGTTGATGTCATAGCTGCCTGGCTTGAACATCAGCGCGTAACGGCCCAGCCCGAACTGGGCGGCCTCCTGCTGCGCGAAGATCTGGTCGATCTGCGCCTGGATGGTGGCGGCGGGCATCGACGGGTCGAAGACCTTGACGTTCGGGCCGAGGTCGCCACCGCCGGGCAAGGAGGAGCCGCCGTCCTGGGTGTGCACGCCGAGCTCCCAGAGCGAGTAACCGTAGCCGGTGCCCCTGGCCGTGCCGTACACACGCAGGTAGCGGCCCTCGCCGCTGACGTCGTAGGCGGAGGTGCCGCCGACGGCGCCGGTGACGGTCTTCAGCGTGGTCCACGCCGAGCCGTCGGGTGAGGCCTGGATGGTGAAGTCCTTGCCGTAGGCGGTCTCCCAGGACAGGTCGACCTTGCAGATGTTCTTGGTGGAGCCGAGGTCCACCTGGATCCACTGCGGGTCGCTGGAGAGGCTCGACCAGCGGGTTCCGGGGTCACCGTCGACCGCCTTGGCCGCGGCCAGGTCGCCGCGTTCGGCCGATGAGGCGACGGCCGGACGGCCGAGCGCGGCGTCGGCGGCCGAGCATGCGGCGGCGCGGGCGGGCGCGGCGGCCATGAGTGGGACGGTGAGCAGGCTTAACAGAGCCGCCAGGGCGGCCGATCTCGATCGCATCATCATCCAATCAGCGGTAGACGCCGAACTCCCACAGCGAGTAGCCGAACGGCAGGCCGCGCTGTGTGAGGGCGAGCCGGACATAACGGGCCGAAGCGGTGAGGTCGAAGCTGTCGAACCCGCCGTCACCGTTGGTGACGGTCTTCAGGTCGGTCCACGTACTGCCATCGACGGAGCCCTGCAGCCGGTAAGCGCGGGCGTAGGCGGCCTCCCAGCCGAGCTGCACGTGCTTGATCGGGGTGATCGCGCCCAGGTCCACCTGGATCCACTGGGCGTCGGACCACTCGCTGGCCCAGCGGGTGGTGAAGCTGCCGTCGGTGGCCCGGTCGGGGGCGAACGGGCCGCCGTCGCCGGTGGGCTGGTAGCTGGAGGCGGTGGTGGGCTTGCCCTGGGCGACGTTGACGCCGGCCACGGGCGGCGGGACGACACGGAAGGAGCGCTGCTCGATGCCGACGTTGCCGTGGCCGTCGTAGGCGTAGACGTAGACCTTCCAGACGCCGAGCTGTTCGGGCGCGGTGACGGTGAGCCGGTCAAGCGCGCTCTGGGTGAAGCGGGCGTGCCGCAAGGCGCGGTTACCGGTGACGTGCTTGTCGCTGAGCATCACGTGGTAGCGGATCAGGTCGCCGTCGGGGTCATTGGTCTGGGTGTCGAGGGTGAAGGTGCCCCCGGCCGGGACCGCGGTCTGCGAGTTGACCGTCATCGACGTGATGCGCGGCGGGGTATTGCCGGTGGGTTGCCCGGTGTAGGCCTGCTTGAGAGCGTGGAAGCCTTGCCGCCGCCAGCCGCCCGGGGTGACGTTCAGCCAGACGCCGCCGAAGTCGTTCTCCACACCGTAATGGAACATGGTCGCGCCGAGCGCCACCCCGGTGTGCCCGCTGATGGCGTTCCAACTGGCCGTGTACATCTGGCCTTTCCGCAGGTCGGTCGGCTCGTCAGGGACACCGTTGACGTCGTTGGGGACCTCCCACTCGCCGTCCGGTCCCGCCTCGGTGACGATGTACGGCTTGCCGTACCCGCCCTTGATCCAGTCGTCCTTGACGGTGTCGACGGCGCCGTAGGAGTTGACCGCGAGCAGGTCGAGCGCGGGCGAGTAGGCCTTGTAGTAGCTCCAGGCGTGGGTGTAGGCATCGGTCGAGGTGACCGGGTGGTTGGGGTCGGCGGCGTGGATGGCTACCGCGAGCTCGTCGACGAACCGCGCATAGGCCACGCGACGTTGCTCCACGACGTCGGCGGGCAGGCCGTGGTCCTGCATGGTGAGGATGACCTCATTGCCGACGTCCCACATCAGCGTTCCCTGGTGATTCTTCAGCGCGTTGACGCGGGCGACGATCTCGTTCTTCACCGCGCTCTTGTAGGCGGTGTCGTTGGCGTAGTCGGCGCCCTGGTTGAGCCAATGGCCGATGATCACCTTGATGCCGTTTCGAGCGGCGGCATCCAGCAGCCCGGGGGTGTTGGTGTCGTCCACGCCCCAGATGCGGATGGTGTTGACGCCCATGGCCTTCAGATCGCGCAGGTAGCCGTCGGCGGCGGCCTGCGGCGGGCCGTAGGTCAGACCCTTGATCTGGTACGGCTGGCCGTTGACCGCCAGTTGCCAGTTCCCGTTGCCGCCGGTCACCTTGACGACGCTCGGCCCGGCCGGAACCGGCGGGTCGGTCATCGGGGCGGGGGTGGCACCGGACTGACGAGAGACGGACACCCAGTCGGCGCTCAGCACGCCGCCCGAGGCCGTCTCGGCTGTCGGCGTGGTGAAGCCGGCGATGGCGTTCGGCAGCGAGCCACCGATGGCCAGGTCCAGCCGCAGGTAGAAGCCGTGGTGCACGGCCGCCTGCCAGGCGGCGACGCC
This sequence comes from Nonomuraea sp. NEAU-A123, assembly GCF_018603905.1. Taxonomy (GTDB): domain Bacteria; phylum Actinomycetota; class Actinomycetes; order Streptosporangiales; family Streptosporangiaceae; genus Nonomuraea. Next base: position 270,827 of record NZ_JAHFZZ010000014.1, on the reverse strand, counting down.
GACCTGGCTCTGCCGTACCACCCAGGTCTGCTTGCCGTCGAGGGAGAAGCGGATCTCCTCATCGGTCTTGGTGCGGTCGATCACCTGCGAGAACTCGTGATAGCCGGACGCGCAGCCGCCGCAGGTGGCCAGGCCGCTGGTGCGGCCGTTGTACTCGTTGCACACGCCCTCGGGAGCGGTGCCGCAGTGCAGGGTGCTGGAGAACTCGTCGGCGCCGTTGACGCCGGCCATGATGTCCGTCTCGCCGACACCCGGCCAGTTGGTGTAGTTGCCGCGGTAGGCCGCGCCGGTGGCGCGGAAGCCGGGCCAGTAGCCCAGGCCGTTGGCGACGTCGGGCAGCTTCAGCCGGGCGCTGAGGCGGACCATCTCGCCGGGCCGGGCCTCGAAGTCGGTGCGCTGGGTCTCGATGCGGCCGGAAGTCCAGTTGCCGGCGCCGTCCCTGAGGGCCTTGATGGTCAGGTGGCCGTCGCCGTCGAGGCTGAGGTTGGCGGTGGAGTCGCTCATCGTCTCGACCTCGCCGGTGCCCCAGTTGGCGGCGCCGCCGGGGTAGGAGGTGCCGGTGCGCTTGATCCAGTTGGCGGTGGCGGGCGAGGCGCCGGCCGGACCGGTGAAGTCCTCGCGCCACACCTCGCTCCAGTCGCCGGGCTCCTGGGCGTCCGCGGCGCCGTACACCTGGAACTCCCAGAGGGAGTAGCCGCGGGCGGTGCCGTACATCCGGACGTAGCGGGCGGTGCCGTTGACGGTGTGGGTGTCGATGCCGCCGTCGCTGCCGGTGATCGTCTTCAGGTCGGTCCAGGTGCTGCCGTCGAGGGAGCCCTGGAGCTTGTAGTCGCGTCCGTAGGCGCTCTCCCAGGTGAGCACGATCCGGCTCAGCGTTGCCGGAGCGCCCAGGTCGACTTGAATCCACTGGGGGTCGGCCCAGACGCTGGACCAGCGGGTGTCGGCTTTGCCGTCCACCGCCATCGCCGCGGTGGTGCCGGCGCCCTCGATGGAGGAGGCTGTGGCGGTCTTGCCCTGCGACAGCAGGGTCTCGGCCACCGCGGCGGCGGTGGCCGAGACCGGGCCGAGCCCGGCCAGAGCCGCCATCAGGACGACGATCAGGCCGAGCCGGAATCGGGCGGGTAGCACGTTCGCTCTCTCCTCAAGGGTGGGGGGTGCCAACGTAGGAGAGCGCTCTCCGAGCCGGAGACTCCCTCCTGATCGAGGCTTCGTCAAGGCCCAAATTTTTGCAGGACTGAAATGTCCAGGTCATAGAGGTGTAATGAGAGCGTGCGGTTTCACACCGCCTTGACAAACCGTCGAATAGGCGTCCACTCTCGGAGAGAGCGCTCTCCCTTCTGGTCATCCGCCCGAGGAGAGACACCATGCCCGCGTTCCGAAGAAGACTCGCGTTAGTCGCCGCCATCGTCTGCGCGGTGGTGGCCACCGGCCTGGCCGTGGTCCTGCCCGCCGCGGCCGAGACCGTGCTGTCCCTGGGCAGGCCCGCCTCGGCGTCCTCATCGGAGGGCGGCGCCAACGTGGCTGGAGCCGCCTTCGATGGAGACCCCGGCACCAGGTGGTCGAGCGCCTGGGCCGACCCCCAGTGGATTCAGGTCGACCTGGGCGCTCCAGCGGTGTTGACCAAGGTCGTGCTGTCGTGGGAGAGCGCCTACGGTCGCGACTACAAGCTCCAGGGCTCCCTCGACGGCAGCACCTGGACCGATCTGAAGACGATCACCGGCGGCGACGGCGGCATCGACACCCACACCGTCAACGGCACCGCCCGCTACGTCCGGATGTACGGCACCGCCCGCGGCAACGGCTACGGCTACTCCCTCTGGGAGTTCCAGGTGTACGGCGCCGGCGGCAGCGAGTCCACACCCCGACCCAAGCCCACCTTCACCGACGAGGTCACCCACCACGAGTTCCAGGCCAACTGCTCGCTCACCGCCGACCGGCCCGACGACCCGATCGTCTACCCCGGGCTGCCCGGCGCGTCCCATATGCACACCTTTGTCGGCAACACCACCACCAACGCCCACAGCACCTCCTCGTCGCTGCTGGCCGGCGGCACCTCGTGCACCAACCACCACGACAAGTCCGCGTACTGGTTCCCCAGCTTCTACGTGGGCAACCAGCTCATCGAACCCACCGGCAACCAGGTGATCTACTACAAGTCCGGCATCCTGGAGTACTGGCGGGTGCAGCCCTTCCCGCAAGGGCTGCGCTTCGTCGTCGGCAGCCCGGCCTCCACTCAGGAGGAGTTCCGCAACCACCCGGGCGCCGTCGAGGGCTTCGAGTGCGGAGACCTGTCCAAGAGCTGGGACATCCCCGCCTACTGCGCGCCCGGCAGCCAGGTCAACGTGCGCTTCCAGGCGCCGAGCTGCTGGGACGGGGTCAACCTCGACAGTCCCAACCACAAGAGCCACATGGCCTACCCGGTCGGCGGCTACTGTCCCTCGAGCCACCCGGTCGCGGTGCCGATGCTGGAGTTCAAAATCGCCTTTCCGGCGAGCGGGGACCTGTCGCAGGCGCGCCTGGCCAGTGGTCGTGGTTATTCCTGGCACTACGACTTCTTCAACGCCTGGGACGACCCGCGCATCCTCGACGCGCTGGTCACCCACTGCATCAACGGCGGGCTGCAGTGCAACGCGCGCGGTTACGACCTCTACAAGCCGCACCGGGGCGCGGCCTTGACCGAGGACTACGAGCTGCCTTGATGATCTCCGAAGGCCGCCGGCCGCCGTCGTAACAGTCTTATACAGGTAGGAGAGCGCTCTCCGTTGCGCGTGTTATAAAAAGCTGGTGAAACAAGCGGGATCTCCGACTCTGGAGGACGTGGCGCGAGTGGCCGGGGTCTCCCGTGCCACCGTCTCCCGGGTGATCAACGGCATTCGCAACGTCGATCCCGCCATCCAGGCGACGGTGCGCCAGGCCATCGCCACCACGGGCTACGTGCCCAACCGCGCCGCCCGATCGCTGGTCACCAGGCGCACCGACACGGTTGCCCTGGTGTTGTCCGGCGTGGGCGACGACTCCTCGCCCAGCCCGATCCTCACCGATCCGTTCTTCGGCCGCGTTGTCAGCGGCATCGTCAGTTTCCTGCGTCCGCGCGGCATCCACCCGGTGCTGATGTTCGCCGAGACCGCCGACAGCCAAGCGCAGGTCCTTTCCTACCTGCGCCAAGGTGACGCCGACGGGGCGTTGCTGGTCTCCACGCACTCCGCCGACCCCCTGCCGGCACAACTGGTTGAGACGGGTGTGCCGACGGTGCTGTTCGCCCGCCCGGCCCGCCCGCTCCCGATCAGCTACGTGGACGTCGACCACCGGGCGGGCGCCGCGCTGGCCGCCGACCGCCTCGTCGCTCTGGGCCGCCGCCGCATCGCCACCGTCTGCGGCCCCCTCGACGTGCCCGCCGCTCGGGCACGCCTGGCCGGGTTCCAGGATGCGATGGCTCGCCACGGGCACGCCTTCGTCCCCTACGCCGAGGGTGGCTTCACCTATGACAGTGGCGAGCAGGCCATGGAGCGCCTGCTCGCCGTACAGCCCGATCTGGACGGCGTGTTCGTCGCCAACGACCTGATGGCTCAGGGCGCGCTGCACACACTGCGCCACCACGACCGCCGCGTGCCCGACGACGTGGCCGTGATCGGCTTCGACGACAGCAGCGCCGCCACCGCCTGCCGCCCGCTGCTCACGACGATCCGGCACCCGGTCGAGGACATGGCCGCCGAAATGGGGCGTCTCCTGCTTGAACACATCGAAGAGCCGGGGCGCGCGGCAACCTCCGTCATCTTCGAGCCTGCCCTGATCCTGCGCGCCTCCGCCTGACCAACGTCCCCGGTCCTCCGGAACGGTGGGTCGAGAGGATCAGCCGCCGGCCCTTTCCAGCCCGGCGAGGTCGGCAGTGTGGTCGCGCTCCAACGCGGCCGCCAGTTCGCGTACCTCGGGCGCGCTACCCGAGCTCTGCTCGCCCTTGGCCACCAGCACGAGCTGGTCCAGATACGCCCGGAACAACGCGACGAACCGCCGGTCGAAGGCGTCGTCCCGCAGGCCGGTAAGCGTACGGAGGTCGTCGGCCGTGGGCATGCCCGGCATGTCGTGCTGGACGTGCGGGTTCTCGCCGGTGACGCGCGCCCGGGCGAGCAGGGCGCGCAGCCGGGCACGTTCGTTCTCGTGCTTTCTGCCGAGCCGGGCGGCCAGGTCTGCGAGCGTGCGGCTGCCGGAGCGCCCGCGAACGAGCCCGAGCAGCGGCAGCGCGCGGGTGTGCAAGGCGTCGGCGAGTTGCAGCCAGGCCACGTCGGTGGCGTTGAACTCCTTCTTGGGCTGCTCCGGAGCCGGGGAGCAGCCGAGCAGCAGGACGGACAGCAGCAGGAACACGAAGACCCGTACCACCGGCGTCCCCCCTGATCGGGCCCGGGCGGACCGGAAGGCCCGCCCGGGCAGCGGATGCCTCACCTACGACGGGCGCCCGTCGGCGCCGCACTTGACGATCGGACGGATGCAGTCACGCACCCGGCGCTCCATCTCCGCGGTCGGCCAGGCGTTGAAGAAGTCGCCGTGCATCGTGAACCCGCCTCCCGACGCCAGCCGGAAGTGCGACGGGTCGCCGCTCACCGGGTAGCGGATCACCTGCCGCAGCTTCGGCACGGGCACGGGATGCGTGCTGGGACAGGCTCCGGCCACCGGATAGGCCATGTGGCTCTTGTGGTCGGCCGAGTCCAGGTCACGCCCGTTCCAGCACTGCGGGAAGTCCAGGTACGACTCCAGCATCGTCCCCGACGGGCAGTTCACGAAGTCCTTGGACGGAGGCACCTCCCCGGCGTGCAGGCACGACCACCGGGCGATCGACGAGCCGTCCGGGCCGGTCGCCTTGGCGTTGCCCGCCACGATCCGCAGCCCCAGCGGCGTCGCCTGGGTCGTGGCGATGATGTCGTCACGCACCCCTTCGCCCAGGTAGTAGAAGGTGACGATGGCCGGCTCGACCGCAGCGCCGTCCCGGTAGAGGGTCGGCACCCAGTACGAGGACTTGTCGACGGCCGGGTTGCAGTTCGTGGCGCCGTTCTGCAGGTCGGACAGCTGTGTGTAGGCGTTCGTGACGCGACTGCCGAAGAAGCTGTGCATGTGCGAGGCGCCGGGCAGCCCCGGGAAGACGATCGGGTCGTCCGGCAGCCGGTGGCTGAACGGGCAGTCCGCGAGGAACTCCGCCACCCGGATGACCCTGGCGTCCGCTGGGCGGGGCGCGATGACAACCATGCCGATCAGCAGGGATAACAGCGCGAGCAGTGTCGTTTTCCTGTTTGTCATTGGTAGACCCTCACGTAGTCGACGAGCATGCGGGAGGGGAACGGGGTGGCGGCGTCGGGCGGTCCCGGCCAGTCACCGCCGATCGCCAGGTTGAGGATGAGGTAGAACGGGTGGTCGAAGATCCACGGGCCGCGCGTCTGCTCCACCTGGTCCTTGCTCAGCGTGAACACCGTCCTGCCGTCGAGCGTGTACACGATGCCCTTGCTGTCCCAGTTCGCGACCCAGACGTGGAAGTCGTCGGAGAAGTCCGCGCCGTTCGGCAGGGTGTACGGCGAGCCGATGCCTCCGCCGCCGTTGTAAGCGGGCGCGTGCACGGTCGAGTAGGACGTCTTGACGTCCTTGCCGAGGATCTCCATGATGTCGACCTCGCCGTTGTACGGCCACGGCCGCCCGGTCAGGAAGTCGGCCCCCATCATCCAGAACGCCGGCCAGAACCCGTTGCCCTTGGGCACCTTGATCCTGGCCTCGACCCGGCCGTACGTGAAGTGGAACTTCGTGCCGGTGTTCATCCTGGCCGAGGTGTACTGGCAGGTGCCGCTGCCGGTCAGCGGGTCCGTCGGGCAGGTCGTGCCCGGCGTGGCCTGCTTGCGCGCCTCCATGACCAGGTGTCCCTGGCCGTCCATGGAGGCGTTGTCGTGGTTGGTGTAGTACTCCAGCTCGTTGTTCGGCCCGGTGCCCGGGTCCGCGCGCCACTTGGCGGCGTCGGGCTTGCTGCCGGCCGAGCCGTTGAACTCGTCGCTCCACACCAGGGCCGGCGGGTTGGCCGGATCCTTCGGCGGGGCGGGCGGATCGACGGGGTTGCCGCCAGTGCCGTACACCTGGAACTCCCACAGGCTGTAGCCGTAGGCGCCGGCCCGCTTCGTGCCGTACATCCGGACGTACCGGCCCGAACCGCTGACGTTCAGCGTCTGCTTGAAGCCGGTGGCGGTGGTGGTGCTGTAAATGGTCGTCCAGGTGTTCGCGTCGGGCGACACCTGGATCTGGTACGACGTGGCGTAGGCCGGGTCCCACTGCAGGACGACCCTGCTGAGCTGCGCCGTCGCTCCCAAGTCCACGTAGATCCAGCCGGGGTCGACCCAGCCGGTGGTGGAGCTGGTGGCCCACCTGCTGGCGGGGTCGAGGTCGAACGCCCTGGCGGGGGTGCACTCCCAGCAGTTGCCGTCGCTCTGGTAGCTGGAGGCCACGCCGGGCTTGTTGTACGACAGCAGCCTCTCGCCGCCGCCCGAGCCGCCTCCGGTCCCGTAGACCTTGAACTCCCAGAGGCTGTAACCGTACTGGGTGGCGCGCTGGGTGCCGTAGACGCGGACGTACCGGCCGCTGCCCGACACGTTCAGCGTCTGGTCGCCGCCGGTGCCGGTGGTCGTGGAGTGGACGGTGGTCCAGGACGTGCCGTCGGCCGACACCTGCACCTGGAAGGCGGTGGCGTACGCGGCCTCCCAGCTCAGCTGCACCTGGCTGATGGACGCGGTGGCGCCGAGGTCGACCTGGATCCACTGGGGGTCGGAGAAGGCGCTGGACCAGCGGGTGCCGGAGTCGCCGTCGACGGCCGCCGAGGCGGGGAAGGCCACGTTCTCGGTGGAGGATGCGGTGGTGGTCTTGCCCTGGGACAGGAGCGGGTCCGCGGCTGCGGTCGCGGGCAGGACCGCCGTCAGCGACAGCGTGATCATGAGGGCGACGAGTGTCCCGAGGCGTCGCAGACTTGCGCTGAGGGGTGGGCTCACGAAGTCTCCGTCAAAAGTGGAGGAAGTGATTCAGAGAGCGCTCTCTCAGATGAGCGTGCGCGCGCCTTTCACTGCTGTCAAGGTCTCTGTTGATATCCGCGAAACCCAATTGTCATCCGATAGAGAGCGCTCTCCTGACTCGGGGCCGGTCGGTGTCCGAGGTCAGCCGGATGCCGCGAACTGGCCGGCCCAGTACGCGGTGCGGTCCAGATAGGCGGTCTGCGCCGAGGCGCCGGTGCGTCCATAGGCTCCCTCGTAGCTCTGGTAGCCCGTCCGCACGACCGCCGGCTCGATCACGCTGCCCTCGTGCCATTCGTTGAAGGACGTGATGGACACCCATGTGGGCTTGGTCTGCAGGGCGTTGGACCACTCCTTGTCGTAGGCGGCGCCGTTGTCCCGGGAGAGGGTGGGCGTGGTGTTGCCCGGCACCGCGCGATCGTCGAGGTAGCCGGGGCCCACGGACGGGGCCCATACGAGCCCGTGCTGGCGTGCGTAGTCGGCGGCCTGCTGCCAGCCGGGCGCGGTGGCGCCGGCGATCGCGTCGTAGGTGTACATGCCGTTGAAGTTCGCGATCTTCGTGGTGTCGGTGGTCTGGGCCAGGATGACGTTGCTCTGGTTGACCTGGCTCAGGGCGGACCAGTCGGTGATGCGCAGGCTCTCGAAGACGTAGAAGGCGTTGCGGAAGGCCGGATGCGACCCGTAGGTCTGGTTGATGTAGCGGATGTCGTCCACGGTGGAGGCGGCGGTCCGGCCGGAGTACGGCTCCAGGTGCCAGGCCACCTTGAGCCCTTCCTTCGCCGCCGCGTCCATGACCCCTCTGGCGAGGTTGTCCTCGTAGCTGCCGCGACCCCACCAACTCAGCACCAGCACCCCGGCGCCCGCCTGTTTGATCCACTTCATGTGCTGGGCCACCGTGCCGGCGAAGTCGCCGGAGTCGTACGCGCCCAGTGCGGGGTAGAAGTCCGCGCCGATGTCGTCGGGCGGGGTGTGCCCGCCCTGCGGCCAGTGCCGCCAGCCGCCGTTGACCTGTGGCGAGCCGTACCAGGGGTAGTAGAAGACGTGCACCTTGTCCGACGGCGCCGGGCCGGCGGTTGAGCTCTCCACGGTGAGGGTGTCGATGTCGAACAGGTAACCGCCGCCGCCGGTGAAGACCAGGAAGAGCGGTCCGCCGGCGGCGCCGGTCAGCGTGGTGGTGACGTCCTGGAAGTTCTCCCAGCCGCCGGTGGACGGTACGGACACCGAGCCGAGCAGGGTGCCGGTGGCCGAGCCCGAACGGACCTGGATCGTACCGCCCGACCCCCCGGAGGAGATGCGGGCGCTGAACCGGTTGGCGCCCGCGGTGCTGACCTGGGCGTAGCCCGCCCAATCTCCGTTCTCGACGTAGCCGAGCGTCTGGCCGCCGCTGGCCGGCGTGTGGGCCGCGACCTGCACACCCGAGCCGGAGGTGTAGGACTCGCCCTCGACGGTGACGGCGCCGGTCAACTCCTTGATCCGGATGTTGCGGAAGGCGGCCTGGTCTGCGGCGCTGTGGTTCTGGATGCCGACGTAGCCCTGGCGCAGCGAGCGCCGCGGGTCGGTGTTGGTGAAGTCGTTGATCTTCACGCCGTTCAGGAAGACCTGCAAGCGCTCGCCCTCCACCAGCAGCTCGTAGGTGTTCCACTCGCCGGGCGGGTTCAGCGCCGCGTCGCGGGCGGCCTGGTCGGCGGCCTTGAAGCCGTAGATCGCCCCGGTCGTGCGGTCCTGGGTGTCGGTGGCGTCGATCTGCACCTCATACCCGTTGTCGACGGCTGACTGCGGATCGGAGGAGGCCGGGAAGCCGACGAAGACCCCGGAGTTGCTGTCGCCGGTCAGCTTCCAGTCCAGCTTCAGCGAGTAGGAGCCAAGCTCCTTGGCGCTGTACCACAGCAGGCCCATCCCGCCCTGCGAGCTCAGGGTGGCGTCGGCGTTGGCGAAGCTGCCCGGGCCCGCCTGTGACCAGCCGCTCATGGAGCCGTTGTACAGCGTGGTGTAGCCGGTCTCCGGCCGGCAGTCCGCCTTGGCGACCCCGGCCGCGTACCTGATGCCGCCGAGGAGCTCGTTACGGAAGGCGGGATCGGCGTACGACTCGATGGTGTGGCCGAGGCCGGTGTAGAACGCGCGCCCCTGGCCTTGCGGGTGGCACCACGTGATGGGGTGGTCGCCCATGTCGCCGCCGGTGTAGCTGCTTTCGTCGAGGCTCTGCAGCACGCGTACCGAAGGGCGGGGGTTGGTGCGGTAGTTGTACCACTCGTCGGTCCGCGTCCAGGTCGGGCCGAGGTGGGCGGTCGCGGGGTGCGCGCGGTTCTCGGTGCGCACGGTGGCCTGCTGGATGGCGGGGTGGCCCTTGAACCAGGCGCCGGCCAGCTTCTCGTAGTACGGCCAGTCGTATTCGGTGTCGGCGGCGGCGTGGACGCCCAGGTAACCGCCGCCCGAGTCGACGTAGGACTGGAAGGCCGCCTGCTGGGTGTCGTTGAGCACGTCGCCCGTGGTGTTGAGGAAGACGACGGCCTTGTAGCCGGCCAGGTTGGCGCCGGTGAAGGCGCCGCCGTCCTCGGTGGCGGTCACGGTGAAGTTGTTCGCCGCGCCGAGCTCGCGGATGGCCTGGATGCCGGCCGGGATCGAGTCGTGCCGGAACCCGGCGGTCTTGGAGAAGACCAGCACCTGGTAGGCCGGGTCCGCGGGGGCGGCGGTCAGGCTCGCCGCCACGAGCACGAGGCTCAGGAGTTTGTGGAGCATCGCCTTCCCCTACCTGGTGATCGTCAAGGTGTCGATGTCGAAGAGGTAACCGCCGCCGCCGGTGAAGACCAGGAAGAGCGGTCCGCCGGCGGAGCCGGTCAGCGTGGTCGAGACGTTCTGGAAGGTCTCCCACCCGCCGGTGGACGGTACGGAGACCGAGCCGAGCAGGGTGCCGGTGGCCGAGCCCGAACGCACCTGGATCGTGCCGCCCGCCCCGGCCGACGACACGCGGGCGGAGAAGGTCTTGGCGCCTGCCGTGTCGACGTTCGAGTAGCCCGCCCAGTCGCCGTTCTCGATGAAGCCGAGCGTCTGGCCGCCGCTGGCCGGCGTGTGGGTCGCGACCTGCACCCCCGAGCCGGAGGTGTAGGACTCGCCCTCGACGGTGGTGCTCGGCGCCGATCCGGTGGTGAAGGTGAAGGCGTCCACGTCGAACAGGTTGCCCTGTCCCGACACGCCCTTGAAGACCAGGAACAGCTTCGTCGTGCCGCCGGGGGCGTTGCTCAGCGCGGCGGAGACGTCGGTGAAGGTGTCCCAGCCTCCGGTGTTGGAGACGGTGAGCGTGCCGAGCAGAGTGCCGGTCGATGAGCCGGATCGCACCTCGATCGTGCCGCCGGGGCCGCCGGAGGAGACCCGGGCGGTCAGCCTGGTGGCTCCGGCCAGCACGTAGGGCTCGAAGGAGATCCAGTCGCCGTTGTCGGTGAAGCCGACCGTCGCTGCGCCCTCGGCCCCGCCGTGATTGGCCACCTGGATGCCCTGCTGGGCGCCGAAGTGCTCGGCCTGGCGGTGCGCCGGCTGCAGCGTGCGCACGCTGTGGCCGGTCAGCCCGCCCTTGTCGGTGTACTCGGCGTCGAAGACGGCGTAGAGGTTGGCCGCCGCGTCGTGCTCGCCGTCGGCCGGGATGGTGATCGATCCCTCGCAGCCGTTCTTGGAGGTGATCGCGTGGGTGTGGTTGTCGTGTCCCAGCAGGTACGTCACCTTGACGCCGGCGCAGTCCACCGTGCCGTCCTCGGGATCGGTGACGGTGACCTTGAAGGGCACGGCCTGACCGTAGGAGAAGAGCTGGCCGTCGGCCGGGGTGGTCAGCGTCACGGTGGGCGCGGTGTTGCCGACCGTGATCACCAGGCTGGCGGTCCCGGTCAGGCCCTGCGGGTCACGTACGGTCAGAGTCGGCCGGAAGGTGCCGTTGGCGCTGTAGGTGTGCGCCGGGTTCGCCTGCGTGGAGGTGGCGCCGTCGCCGAAGTCCCACGAGTAGGTGAGCGCGCCGCCCTCGGGGTCGGAGCTGCCGGCCGAGGAGAAGGCCACGGTCAGCGGCGCCTGGCCGGAGGTCCTGTCGGCCGCGGCCTTGGCGATGGGGTTGCGGTTGGCGCCGCCGAGGTACTCGATCCGGTAGAGCGCCTGGTTGCCGCCGCCCGTGCCGTAGTCCAGCACGTACAGGGCGCCGTCGAGGCCGAACTCCGAGTCGATGATCTGCGTGCCGTCCCACGGGAAGTCCTCGATCACGCCGGGGGTGCCGTCGCCCTTGACCTCGATCGCCTTGATCCACTGGCGGCCGAACTCCATGGCGAAATAGCGGCCGTCGAGCGCCTGCGGGAACTTGACCGACGACGTCGAGCTCGCGTCGTAGCGGTAGACGTCGCCGCCCATGGGCGACTCGGAGCCGCTGCCGAACTCGGGCGGCGAGCCGGCGTCGCCGTACTTGATCCAACTGGGCTTGGCAGCCGGCAGCGTGGCGAGCCCGGTGTTGCGGAAGGAGTCGTTCGCCGGCCCGCCCGCGCAGTTGTACTTGGCTCCGGAGGGACCGCTCGGGAAGGTGTACTCGTTGTAGGTCTCGGCGGTGGTGTTGGTGCCGGTGCAGTACGGCCAGCCGTAGTTGCCCGGCGCGGTGATCCGGTCGAACTCCACCTGGCCGCCCGGGCCCCGGTTGGGGTCGGCGGCACCCGCGTCCGGGCCGTAGTCGCCCAGGTAGATCGTGCCCGTCGGCTTGTCGACCGACATGCGGAAGGGGTTGCGGAAGCCCATGCCGTAGATCTCCGGCCGGGTCCTGGCCGTGCCGGGCGGGAAGAGGTTGCCCGCCGGGATGGTGTAGGTCCCGTCCGCCTGCGGCTTGATGCGCAGCAGCTTGCCGCGCAGGTCGTTGGTGTTGCCCGACGAGCGCTGCGCGTCGAACTGCGGGTTGCGGTCGGTGCGCTCGTCGAGAGGGGCGTACGAGTCGGACTCGAACGGGTTGGTGTCGTCGCCGGTGGTGAGATAGAGGTTTCCTGCGGCGTCGAAGTCGATGTCGCCGCCCACGTGACAGCACTGGCCGCGGTCGTTGGGCACCTCCAGCACGACCTTCTCGCCGGCCAGGTCGAGGGTGTTGTCGGCCTTCAGCGTGAAGCGCGACAGGTTCAGGTGGCCCTTCCAGGGCGCGAAGTCGGCCTCGGTGCCGGTCACGGGGGCGTCCCCGTCCGGGGTGCTCAGTTTGGGCGAGTAGTACAGGTAGACGAAGCGGTTGGTGGCGAAGCCGGGGTCGACGGCGATCCCCTGCAGCCCCTCCTCGTCATGGCTGTAGACATCGAGCTTGCCCGCCACCTTGGTCGCGCCGGAGGCGTCGGTGAGGCGGACCGTGCCGTCTCGGGCGGTGTGGAGCACCGATCTGTCGGGCAGGACCGCGAGCGACATGGGCTCGCCACCCAGCTCGGCCGGCCCGAGGGCCAGCTGGACCTGCTGATAGTCGCCGGGTGGGATGTCCAGCGCCGCCGCGCTGGTGAGCACCAGCGACGCCGCGACGAGGAGCTTGGACCACGCAGACATGGAGGGTTCCTTTCCTGACCGGGGGACGTCAGGGAGGTTGGAGGCGCCTGCTCACATTGCGCTTGACGTTTTGTGAAGACTTATCCCGACATAATGCGGCTGTCAAGAAAGTCAACGTTCAGTGGATGAACGGTGACTCACGACGAAAATCCGCAAGTTCTCAACTGACTTGCGTAATTCTGCTTCATAGCGCAGGTCCGACCGAGGGTTGGCGGCACCATGAAGATTCAGCGACTGAAATGATCATGCCGATGTAATATCTCCGCATGCCGACCCAGCAGCCCCCTGCCAGGCGCGAACGCAAGAAGGCCGAGACCCGGCGCGCCATCGCTGACGCGGCCCTGCGGCTGTTCACCCTGCGCGGGTTCGACGCGGTGACGGTCAACGAGGTCGCCGAGGCGGCGGACGTGTCGGCCAAGACCGTGTTCAACCACTTCCCCGTCAAGGAGCAGCTCTTCTTCGAGCACGAGCCACTGCTGGCGGGCGACCCGGCCGAGATCATGCGGCCGCGCACGCCGGGCGGGCGGGCACCGGTCGCGCTGGGCCGGCTCCTGCGTGCCGTTCCGGTCGGCGACCTGGCGCTCTTCGGCCGGATCTATCGCGGGAGCGAGACCCTGCGCGCCTACGGCCGCGAGCTGTTCGCGGCGCGCGAGCGCGCGCTGGCCGAGGTGCTCGCGGAGGAGACGTCCGGTCTCAGACCGAGGATCCTGGCGGCCTCCGCGCTCGGGCCCCTGCGGCTGGTGTGGGAGTCGATCCTGCTGGAGGCCGCCGAGCGGGTGCCCCCAGGGGAGGCCGTCGCGCGGGGTGCGCGCGCGCTGGAGGAGGCGTACGCCGTGCTGGGCGGCGCGTTCGAGGGCTTCCTGCACCCCCAGGCTCCGGCGCCGCACCACGCTCCGCCGATCCCCGGGGAACAACCGCGCGCGCACCGCGGCGAGCGGCCGAGCATCAGACGGGTCGCCGACCTCGCGGGGGTGAGCGCGACGACCGTGTCCCACACGCTCAACGGCCGCCGTCCCGTGGCCGAGGAGACGCGGCGGCGCGTGCTGCGGGCCATCGAGGAGCTCGGTTACCGGCCCAACGTCCTGGCCCGCGGCCTGCGCACCAGCCGCAGCCAGACGATCGGGCTGATCATCCCCGACATCACCAACCCGTTCTACCCGGCGCTGGCCCGCGGTCTGCAGGACGTGCTCGGCCCGGCGGGCTACGACCAGATCATCAGCAACACCGACGGCGTCCGGCGCACCGAGCAGGCCGCGATCGAGCACATGATCGCCCGCCAGGTCGACGGCCTGGCCTTCGCCGTGTTCCACACCCACGCCGAGGACCTGCTGCCGGCCATCGAGGCCGGCATCCCGGTGGTCCGCCTGGGCGGCAGGCTGGTCCAGCGCGGCGTGGACCTGGTGCACAGCGACGACGAGGGCGGCGCGGCCGAGGCCACCCGCTACCTGCTCGGCTGCGGCTACCGCAGGATCGCCTTCGTGTGCGGCCCGGCCGCCGAGGGGCCGGCCGCCGAGCGCGAGGCCGGCTACCGCGCGGCGCTCACCGACGCCGGCGTGGCACCTGACCAGGCCCTCGTGGCGCACACCCACTTCAGCCGCGCGGGCGGCGCGAAGGGCGTGGCCCGGCTGCTGGAGCTCGCCGAGCCGCCCGACGCCGTCCTGTGCGCGAACGACGTCATGGCGATCGGGGCCCTGGACGTGGCGGCGCAGCGGGGCCTGCGCGTCCCCGAGGACCTGGCCGTGATGGGCTTCGACGACATCGACGCCGCCGGCATGGTCTCGCCCGGCCTGACCACCATGGCCAACCCGGCGCGGGAGATCGGCCAGGCCACGGCCGTGCGGCTGCTCGAACGGCTGCGCGGCACCGTCGACGAGCCGTCGACCGAGCTGGTCGTCCCGGCGCGCCTCGTACGCCGCCGATCCGCCTGAAGCCTGCGGGGGCTGCGGGGGCGAACCCTTGACACCGCATCCGTTACGTGTAAATTTCTATTTCCTGCCGTACGTGACCAGCGGCATCGCCGTCTACTACGCCTGGCGTTATGTGCTGGCGCCCGACGGCGCGATCAACCTGCTGCTCGGCTCACTGGGCCTGGGCGGTCTGCGGCAGCCGCAGGGGTTCCTCGGCAACCCGGACACCGCGCTGCCGACGCTGATCGTCGTCCTGGTGTGGTCCCCCGAGGTCAGTGATGCTGGGTGCCGTGAGGGCTGGCGGAGCGCCTGGATCTTCGATGTCGCCGCCAGGTCCGCGCGGTGCGTCTCCGGGTCTCGGGAGAACCAGTCCACGTCGAGCCGTACGGCCTGGGAGTTCGCCGCCCGGTTCGACAGCCAGGGGTCGGCCGCGAACGAGGACGGCGAGATCCTGCCCATGGTCGATGTGCGCTATGACGTGGGGCTGGACCCGGACAACACAGTCAAGCTGCTCCCCGGTCACCAGCCCGGATACAGCGGATCGGACGAGTTCAGTTGCCGGGACTCAGGAGGCCTCTGCGGCGCGGAAGGTCTTGAGCGCCTCGGGGCCGAAGTAGGAGCCGTAGCTGGTCGTGCTGTTGCGCAGCGCGTGGGTGGAGATCTGATAGCCAGTACCGGTGATCTTGTTGAGGCTCTGGAACCACGGGCCGCCGCTGGAGCCTCCGCCCATGTCGCACGTCAGCGCGTACTTCATGCCGTACGCCGGAGTCGCCGAAGCGCCGCTGCAATACTGCAGCGTCTGTCCGCCGTTGCCGTTGCTCGGGTAGCCGAGCAACAGGTTGGCCGAGCCGACGGCGGTGGAGTTGAACCTGATGCCCTGACCGCCCACGGTCTGCACGGCCGTCTTGCCCTTCACCGGCTTGACGACCAGCATGCCGAAATCGAACGGCGGCTGGTGAGCGCCGTCCTTGTAGTACCCGGACCAGATGAACATGGTCCGCGCCACGAACTTGCCATAGGGTGCCGCGCCGTTCTTGTACGCCGGGACGAAGACCAGATTGGTGCTCCATCGACCCTCGCCATCGATCAACGCGTGCCCGACAGTGACGACGACGTCCCCGTCCGCGCTGCTCACGACATTGCCGGAGGCCACGAAGTCCCCGCCGTTGCCGCCGGTGCCGAACACCTTGCCCGCCGTCTTGGCGATGAGGCCGCCGGACTTCCACGTCCGCTGCTTGGCCACCGAGGTGGCGTACGGCGTGACCCAGCGCATCGTGCCGGCCGAAGGGGTGGGCGCGACGTCCACCTGCTCCTGCGCGACGTACGGTGTCGCGTTCCTGGTCGCGCCGCTCGCCGTGTCGGCGGGGGCGGCAAGCGGCTGGGCGGCGCGCATCCGCTCCGGGGTCCAGTAGTCGCTGCCGGCTGCCAACGTCGTCGGGACATTGTGCGCGAGCGGCCCGTCCGCCGGCTTCGCGTCTGGCGGCTCGGCGATGGCGGCAGGGGCACCCAACCCGAGCATCAAGATGGTCAAGCCGACGATAGGCAAGGTACGCATGGGACCTCCGTGACAAGTGAGACGAAGGAGATTTACCACACTTGTCATGAAAATGGACAATCACCACCAGACATGTAGATCATTATCCTCGGCGTGCGTCGACCGGATCAGAACGTCCGCAGCCATCGGCGGAAGCGGTCGAGGGTGTGACGCGGTCGCAACCGCCGCACGGGCCCTGCGCCCCGGCGGTCTCCTGCTGATCGTCGACCACGGCTCCACCGCGCCCCGGCCGTGGAGCGCGCCCATCTGGCACCGTCCAAGCGCTGAAGCGCCCTCGGAGGTTCAGACGCGGACCACCGCGGTGTGGGCGTGGCCGTGGCTGCCGCCGACTTCCACCTTGACCGCGCGCTTGGACTTGCGCACGCTGCGGTCGCGTTCCTTGACCGATTTCACCCGCCAGGGCAGCGTGATCTTCACCTCGTCGGCCGTCCTGGACGGGTCGGAGACCGCGAGCCGTACGCCCTTGTGGTCGCGGCGGACCAGCAGCGTGCAGGGGCCGTCGGCGGAGAGCGGTCCATCCGCGGTCTCGACGGTCCCCGCGCGCCAGAAGACGGCGGCGAGCAGATCGTCGCGGGCAATGGCCTGCACCGCTCGGGAGTTGGCGAGGATCTCGATCCGCCCGCCGTAAGCCGCGGTCTGCGCGATGGAGGCGTCCGGCAGCACGGCATAGGCGTAGCGCGCCTTGCGCGGATCGACGCCGTGGTCGATGAGGATCGTCGTGTAGTGCCTGGTGACGGGGGTCTCGTCGCCTCCGGTGGTGGCGCCCTTGTCGATGTCCCGCCAGCGGCCGGTGCGCTGCTTGCGGATCACCCTCGCGTCGGCGCCGTCGAGCAGCGCGTAGCCGGCCACACCGGACAGGTGGACCCAGCCGTCGCCCCGGGTCAGCGGCGGATGCGTGTCGTGGGTGTTGCGGTTCTCCACGATGGTCTCGATGCGGCGGCCGTCGGAGGCTGCGATGCCGGTGCCGAGGGCGATCACCGCGTCATCGAGAAGGAACCACGCCTTCTTGGCCCGGAGCGAGGAGCCGTCGGCGATCAGCTTCATGGCCGCCACGCCGTACTCGCCGTCGAGTGCCACGCCGCCCGCCCACGGGGTGGGCGGCAGGCGACGTTTGCCGTACGGGAGATCGGCGCGTCCGCGCGTGTCGACCGTCGTGCCGGGCAGCCGGTACGGGTCGATCGTGGGCCACAGGTCATCGTTCCAGTGGGTGAGGTCTCCGGTGTAGAGGTAGGTCATGCCGTCGCCGGTGTACCAGCCGTGCAGGTTCTCCCGGTTCATGGCCTCGGCCGCGCCGATGCGCTCCGAGCTCATCGCGATCGCGTAGGCCCAGGTGGGACGGCGGTGCACGACCCGGTCCATGTCGGCGAAGACGTACGTGCCCGTCTGGCGCGGGCCGACCGGCACCGACGGGTCCTCCAGCAGGGCCTTGGCCCCCGCGATGCTCGCCAGCGGTGTGAGCGTGCCGGCGGGGACGGCCTGGTTGCGGGCGAGCCAGCCCTTCACCAGCGGCCGCCAGCGCCGGGCATGGCGCTCGGGCGCCGCCTCCAGCAAGGTGAGGATGGCCTCGACCGCCTTCTGCCCCGAGTGGTGGTCACGGTGGCCCTGCACCGAGATCTGCCGGCCGCGTACGCAGTCCATCATCAGCCCGTCGAAGATGAACGGCACGAACGAGCGATCCACGATGTCGTAGACGTTCCCCGTTCCGGTGATCTCCCACGGTGACCGCGCGAGCATGGCGATCAGCTTGGCCACGCTCTCCAGGTAGTCCACGCCGTAGCTGCCGGTGTAGGCGTACACGTCATGCTGGATGAACGACCCGTCACGGTACAAGCCGTCGCCCGGGCCCCTGGTCGGCCGTAACAGGTCGGAGACCGCGTGCCTGGCCCGCTTGATCAGGCGTGCGTCGTGGGTGAGCAATCCGCGCATCGCCACCACCATGGCCTTGCCCGCCCGGTTGGCGCCGGTCTCGACGACGCCGGGGTGGCTGACGCGGCGCTCCGGGTTGGGGCACCAGCGGTGCAAGGGGCGCAGCCAGCGCTCGAGGTGGTCCTGGGGCAGGCCGTCGTACAGCAGGGCGCAGGTGTCGGTCAGCGAGCGGGGGACGCCGATCTCCCACCAGTACCAGTTGCTGCCCCGCCGGTCGAGCCCCTCGTGGTAGGCGTGCTCGTACAGGAAGTCCAGCGCCATGACCGCGGTCTCGGCGACCTGCCCGTCCCGGTGCATGGCGGTGCCCGGCGTGGCCCAGCCCAGCGCCAGGGTGCGCATGCGGTTGTAGGCGCGGTTGAAGTTGCCCGTCCGGGGGTCGTCGAGCGGCAGGTCGGGCCACAGGCTCGGGCGGCCGGGCGCGGGCTTCAACTTGCGCAGCACCGCGTTGGCCGAGCCCTCGATCGCCCGCGTCTTGTCGGTGTAGGCGGCGTCGTACGACCCGCCGGCCAGCAGGCTCACCCACCGTTCACGCGCGGCGTCGAACGCGGCGGTGCCGACCGCCTCGGCCGGTCTGTCCCACAGGGCGAGGCCGGTCACAACCGCGGCGCCCAGCAGGGCGGACCGCCGGCTGAGGGGGTGGGTCATGGCCGCCTTTCCGACAATCGGGCAAATATCATATGAAAAGATCATAGAAGCAGCCCGCGAGTGCTCGGTGGCGCGAGTAGATCAATCAATCGTCGATGATCAGGCCCTTCGCTTCGAGCACGGCGGCGAGATCGCTGACCTCGATGACGCTCTTCCCGGCACGATAGGCGGCGATGTACCCGGCCTCGGCGTCGACGCGTTCCTGCGACTTCCGGACCACGTCGCCCACGTCTTCGCGCCGGACGACCACGACTCCGTCGGCGTCACCCCGCACCACGTCGCCCGGACGGACGATCTCGCCGCCGATCAGTACGGGCTCCGCCATGGGACCGACGGTCTCCTTGACGGTGCCCTTGATGGAGACGCTGAAGGAGAACACCGGGAAGCCGAGTTCGCGCAGTTCGCGGGTGTCGCGGACGCCGGTGTCGGTGATCAGCCCGCCCAGGCCCTTGGCCACGCAGGCGTTGGCCAGGACGTCGCCGAAGGAACCGGCCTCCGCGTATTCGCCGGCGGACACCACGACGACATCCCCGGGCTGAGCGTGCGCGATGGCGACCTGGAGCATGATGTTGTCCCGGGGGGCGCAGCACACGGTGAAGGCGGGTCCGCACAGCGACATGCTGTCGTCGACCGGCTTGATCGTGGAGCTCAGGGCGCCGAGCCGGCCCTGTGCTTCGTGAATGGTGGCGGACGAGTACGCGCTCAGCCGCTCGACCAGCGCCGGATCGGGGCGGTCGAACTTGGTGTTGACACGCAGCATGAGTCTCACTCCAAGATCAGGAAAGGTCGGCGCAGGCGCGGGCGATGCGCTCGCAGCCCTCGGTCAGGACGGAGCTCGACGTCGCGAAGGAGAGGCGGAAGTAGCCGGGCGCTCCGTAGGCGGATCCGTGGATCACGGCCACCTGCCGCGACTCCAGCAGGTGGCGGGCGAACTCCTCGTCCGTATGGATCTCGTCGCCGGCCGGGGTCCGGCGGCCGAGCAGCGAGGCGCATCCGACGAGCACGTAGAAGCCGCCGCTCGGCGCGGTGCAGGTCAAGCCGGGGACACCGGTCAGCATCTTGATCGTCTCGTCCCGCCGGGCCCGATAGACGGCGACGCAGTCGCCGATGAAGCTCTGGTCGCCGGTGAGCGCGGCGGTAGCGGCCGCCTGGCTGATCGACGAGGGGCACGAGGAGATCTGCGACTGCAGCTTGTTGACGGCCCCGACCAGCTCCGCCGGTCCCACGCCGTAGCCGATCCGCCAGCCGGTCATGGCATACGTCTTGGAGACGCCGTTCGTGAGGAACACCTGGTCCGCCAGACGCGGTTCGACGGCGAGTATGGTGCGGGGCGGCTCCGGCCCGTACCAGATCTCGTCGTAGATCTCGTCGGTCAGCACCATGACGTGGGGGTGGGCGAGCAACACGTCGGCGAGTGCGCGGAGTTCGTCCGGGGTGTAGGCGGCGCCCGTGGGGTTGTTGGGGGCGTTGAGGATGACCCAGCGGGTCGAGTCGGTGATCGCGGATTCCAGCCGCTGCGGCGTCAGCTTGAAGCCGTCGGCCTCCGGGCACGGGACCACGACGGGTGTGCCGTCGTTGGCCAGCACCATGTCCGGGTAGGAGACCCAGTACGGTGCCGGGACGATGACCTCGTCGCCCGCGTTCAACGTGGCCGCCAGCGCGAGGAAGATGATCTGCTTCGCCCCGCCGCCCACGGTGATCCGGTCGGCCGGGTAGCTCAGTCCGTGCCGCCGGGTGAGCTTGTCGGCGATGGCCGCCCTGAGCTGCGGGGTTCCGTTGACGGGCGTGTACTTGGTCTCGCCTCGCCCGATCGCCTCGATCGCGGCGGCCTTGACGTGGTCGGGGGTGTCGAAGTCGGGCTCGCCCACCGTGAGGTCGAGGATCTCGTGGCCCTGCGCCTTGAGCTCGCGTACGCGCTGGGCGGCGGCCGTGCTGGGCGATGGTTTGATGCGGTTCACCCGCTGCGCCAGTGCCATGTCAGTCGGCCCGCCTTTCGAAGTTGAGGCCGCCGGGCACCTGGAAGGTCGGCATGATCTCCAGGTGTCCGATGTTCACATGGCGCGGCGAGCCGATGGCGTAGTCGATCGCGTCGGCGATGTCCTCCGGCTTGAGCGACTCGTACCCGTCGTAGTACCGGCGCTGGGCCTCTTCCATGTCGCCGAGCAGCCGGCCGAAGATCTCCGTCTCCACCCGGCCGGGGCAGATCTCGGTGACCCGGATCCGGTGGCCGTACCCGTCGACGCGGAGCTGACGGGACAGGGTGTGCACGGCCGCCTTCGTGGCGTGGTAGATGGTGTTGCCGCCGAAGTTGTAGACGGCGGCGATCGAGCTGATGTTGACGATGTGCCCGAGGTCGCGTTCCACCATTCCCGGCATGATCAGGCGTACGAGATGCAGCACCGCCTGGATGTTGACCGCTACCTGCTCGTCGATGGCGAACTCATCGGCCGTCAGGATGTTCCCCGGGCGGGAGACGCCCGCGTTGTTGACGAGGACGTCGACGTCGATCCCCCGCAGAGTTTCGGCCAGTGCGGCGGTGTCGGTGATGTCGACGGCGTGCGGCGTGCATCCCGTACGCCGGGCCAGGTCGCCGAGCCGCTCGGCGTCGCGGGCCACGGCGTGGACGTCGAGCCCGCGCTTCGCCAGGCGCTCGACGACCACCGCCCCGATTCCGGTCGAGGCGCCGGTCACCAGAGCGGTCTTGTAGTCCGAGAAGGGCATGTGAATCTCTCCGCGTGAGGATGAGTGGTGCGGTGGGGTGCTACGCGTCGCGCAGCGGCTGGTGTGCCCTGTCCTTCACCCGGGACACGGCGATGAGCGTGCCGAGTGCGGTGAGGACCGCGTAGAAGGCGGGCATGCCGGTATTGCCGGTCTTGGCGATGAGGAACGTCATCAGCAGCGGCGCGGTGCCACCGAAGAGCGCGGCGGACACGTTGTACCCCAGCCCGTAGGCGGAGTAGCGCACCCGGGTCGGGAAGAGTTCGACGAGCAGGATGTGGATGACGCCGGTGTGGCCCGCGAAGATGATCGCCATGACGCACGCGCCCAGGATGGCGAGCGGAAGGCTGCCGGTGCCGATGAGCAGATAGCAGGGGATCCCGGCGATCGCCATGGCGATGGCGGCGCCCGCGAGGACCCGCTTGCGCCCGACCCGGTCGGACAGCCGGCCCATGTAGGGGATGGCGACGCAGATGGCCACCAGGCTGGTCGCGGTGACGAGCAGGGCCTGCACCTTGCTGAAGTGGAGCTCGGCGTTCATGAACGTCGGCATGTAGGTGAACAGCACGTAATAGCCGGAGCCGTTCATCAGCGGGATGAACAGCGCGAGCAGCATCGCGCGCCGGTGCTCGGCGGAGGAGAAGGCCTCCTTGAGCGGGTTCTTCGCCAGGCCGCCGCTTTCCTGCAGGCGGGTGAAGTTCGGCGTGTCGCTGATGCGCTTGCGGATGTAGATGCCGGTGAGACCGAGCGGGATGGCCAGCAGGAACGGGATCCGCCAGCCGTACGCCTCCATGCGGTCCGGGCCGAGGCCGCTGGTCAGGGCGGCGGCGATCAGCGTGCCGGTGAGCAGGGAGAGGAAGGAGGCGATCTGGGCGTAGCTGGTGTAGAGGCCGCGCTTGCCCTCGGGTGCGTGCTCGGCGAGGAAGCTCATCGCGCCGGACGCCTCGCCACCGACCGAGAAGCCCTGCATGACGCGCATCAGGATGAGCAGGGCGGGTGCCGCGATGCCGACGGCGGCGTAGGTCGGCAGCAGACCGATGGCCGCCGTCGCGACGCTGATCAGCAGGATGACGAAGACGAGCATCCGCTGCCGGCCGATGCGGTCGCCGAGGTGACCGCAGATGATGCCGCCGAGGGGCCGGAAGAAGAAGGAGACGGCATAGCCGAGGAAGACGAGCTGAATGGCGTTGGCCGAGTCCGGGAAGAAGACGGTGCCCAGAGTGCCGGCCATGAAGCCGAAGATGCCGTTGTCGTAGAGCTCGGCGAAGATCCCGACGCACCCGGCCAGGGTGATCTTACGGGCGGTTCGCGGATCGACGGTGTTGGGTGTCGGTTGTGCGGCCACAGTGGCCATGGCTGTCTCCTTCACTCGCTTACGAGGTGGGGGGTGGAGGGGAGCTGCGGGAGGACGCGGAGTGCGTCGAACACCGTGCGTACGCGAGTGCGCAGGGAGTCTATGTCGGCACGTTGTGACCGGTACGCGGCCACGGCCTCGGCCACCGTCCGGCGCCGGAACCGGACGGACTGGCCGGGGCGGGTCTGCCCCAGCGCGGACAGGCCGGTCGACGTGACGACCGCGAGGACGGGATAGCCGGCGGTGACGCCACGGCCACGGTGCAGGACGAGCAGTTCGTCCCCGGCCGGCACCTCGACCGCGCCGACGGGCACGCCACGGGAGAGCACCTCGCCGGTCGCCGTCCGGCGCGGCACGTCGCCGCGCATCCGCAGGCCGATGTGGTTGCTCTGGGGGGTGACGGTGAACTCCGACCGGAACAGCCGCTCCGCCGAGTCACCGAACTCCGCCAGATCCGGGCCGTCGGTGACGTCGATCGTCCACGATTCGGCGAAGCGCGGTACGGAAGCGTTCAACCGGAACAGCGGAATGTCGGAGAACGGATGCCCGACCGGCGGAAAGGGGGTACGGATGGCGAGCTGATCGCCGTCACGCAGCGTGCGCCCGAACCCGAGGATCGTGTCGGGAGCGCAGCTCCCCAGCAGGAACGGCGACTCCACCGAGCCGTGCAGGGCGAGGTAGACGCGGAGACCGTGCTTGATGCGCGTGACGCGGATCGTCTCGCCCGCCCGGACCACGACCGGTTCCCACCGGGGGCGCGGAACGTCATCGACGGTGAGGTCGGCGGGGGCGCCGGTCACGGCGATGAGCACATCGGCCGAGGGTGTGCAGGCGAAGCCCAATGCCGTGATCTCCAGCAGGGGCGCGCCTTCGTCGTTGCCGGTCAGGACGTTGGCGACGCGGGCGGAATACTGGTCGAGAGCGCCGTTGACCGGTAGGCCGTAGCGGGAGCGGCCGAGCCGCCCGAGGTCCTGCACCACCGAGAGACCGGCGCGGTGGACGGTGAGAGTGTCAGCCACGGGCCACCGCCTCAGCCGTGAGCATCGCGCCGTCGTGGTCGGGCCACTCTTCGGGAGTGATCGGGACGAACCGGAAGGTGTCACCCGGCCGGTACGGAGTCAGCGGCTCGGAGTCGAGGTCGAGGACGCGCAGCGGGGTCCGTCCCAGAAGCGGCCACCCGCCCGGTGAACGCATGGGGCAGATCACGGCCTGCCTGCCCGCCACGGCGATCGACCCGGGCGGGACGCTGGTCCGCGGAGAGGCCAGCCTCGGGACCGGTTTCGGGAACGCGGGGCCGTCCATCATCGGGGCTCCCACCGGTGCGCCGAGGCAGCGCACCATCAGATCCCGGGCGGTGTGCAGGTCGACGACCTCCTGCTCGGCCAGCCCCAGTTGCTCCGCCACCACGGGCAGGTCGGGGCCGTACTCACCGCCGTACACCACCGGGACCGTGAACCGCCTGGGCGCGGGCGCCGGGGCCGGGTTCGCGGCGAGCCGTCCGGCCGCGCCCCGCAGGGCGCGGTGAATCGTGTCGTGATCCGTGGCGGAGCAGTCGAACTCGACGAGCAACGAGTCGTAGGTGGGGACGATGCCGTGCACCCCGTCGAGCCGGATCGCCTCGATCGCGTCGGCCAGAGCGTGCACCATCTGCCAGGCACGGTCGCCGCCGCCGGTGGCCTTGACCACGACGGCCGAGTCGCCGCAGTCCGCGATGTGGATGCCGTGGTCCATCTCAGCCGCCGTACCTGGCGTCGAGCACGTCGGCCAGCGGGGCGATCGTCACGCCCGCCGCGATGAGTTCCTTGCGCAGGAGGTGGGCGAGCGCGATGGCGCCGGGGGTGTCGCTGTGCAGCAGGACGGTGTCGCACTCGACCGGGATGTCCCGGCCGCCGACGCTGCGGATCACCCCTTCGGTCACCAGCCGGACCGTCCGCTCACTGATCTCTCGCTCGTCATGGATGACCGCGCCGGGTTCGCTCCGCGGCACCAGGCTGCCGTCGTCGCGGTAGGCCCGGTCGGCGATCCCGACGATGCCGACCCGCAGGCCACGGGCGCGGGCGGCCTCGGCGAGTTCCCCGTCCTGCGCCAGGACGATCATCGACCGGTCGAGGGAGGCGACCGCGTCGGCCACGGCGGCCGCGTAGTCCGGCCTGATCGCGACCAGGTTGCCGAGCCGGCCGTGCGGTGCCACGTGGCGTACCCGGGTGCCATGCGCGGTGGCGAACGCCTGCAGGGCTCCCACCTGGTAGAGCACATCGGTACGGACCTCGTCCGGTGCCAGATCCATCGCGCGGCGGCCGAACCCGACCAGGTCGGGGAAGCTGGGGTGCGCGCCGACGGCGACCCCGCGCTCGACGCAGTGGCGTACGGTGGCGTCCATGATCCGCGGGTCGCCCGCGTGGAAGCCGCACGCGACGTTGGCCGAGGTGAGGACATCCAGCAGCGCCTCGTCGTCACCCATGGTGTAGGCGCCGAACCCCTCACCGAGATCGGCCACCAGATCGACCGTGTGTGCCATGTCGTCCTCCGCTCAAGAGGTCAGAAGAAGCGCGAAGCGCGCAATTGAGCTGGGCTGTTACGATCCCGCCGGGGGTTGCCGGTCAGGCCCGAATTGCCGTTTTGGTGACCGTAATGCGGGGAGATGGGCACATCAAATACACATTGCGTGTGACGTGATAGGTCCCCGCTATGACCGCGTACCTGCTCCGGCCCCATGTCCGGCCCGTACGATGAGCCCCTGGCAAGGCTGGAGGTAGCCGATGGACACCAGGCGTCTCTACTCGTTCGTCAAGGTCGTCGACGCCGGGAGCATCACGCGCGCCGCCGACATCCTGCATATCGCGCAGCCCGCGCTGAGCCAGCAGATCTCCATGCTGGAGAGCCAGTTCAAGCAGCAACTGCTGATCAGGAGCAAGCGCGGGGTGGCGCCGACCGAGGCCGGGCGCGCCCTCTACCGGCACGCCCAGCTCATCCTGCGCCAGCTCGAGCACGCGCAGGCGGCGATCGACGTCTCCGGCCGGGCGCCCGCCGGAGGCGTCTCGGTCGGCCTGGCGCCGTACAGTACGGGCGCGGCACTGGCCCTGCCGCTGCTGCGGGCGGTGCGCGAGCGCTACCCCGACATCCTGCTGCACATCAACGAGAACTTCGGCGGCGTCATCAGCGAAGCGATCATGACGGGCCGCATGGACATGGCGTTCATCTACGACGCCGGCCCCATTCGCGGCGTCCAGTTCGAGCCGATGCGCACCGAGGACCTCTACCTGGTCGCCGCCCCGGGAACCGGGCTGGCATCAGAGGGAGACGAGGTCTCCATCGCGGAGCTGGCCGACGTGGGCCTGCTGCTGCCGAGCCGCATTCACACCATCCGCCAGGTCGTGGACGCCGCCTTCCGCCATGCCTCACTCGAGCCGAAGGTCGTCGGCGAGATCGAGTCGGTCCTGACCCTGGTCAGTGCCATCAGCGCCGGTCTCGGTGCCACGGTGCTGCCCTGGTCGGCGGCGCAGGCCATCCTCGACGTACGGAATCTGGTGGTGCGGCGGATCGTCAACCCCACGATCGAGGTCAAGCTCTCGCTGTGCACGTCCCACCACCAACCGCTGTCGGAGCCCGCCCTCGCGGTGCACGATCTCTTTCACGAGCTGATCCTCGAATTCGGCAAGAATTCGGGTGGCCGATGACGTCACACACACTTGGTATTGGTCAAACCCCCTGAGCTCTGACTAGCGTTCGCCGCCAGAACCAAGAGGCATCAGGGGAATACGAAAGCGGTACCAGCATGGCTAGCAGCCCCCTGTTCGACATCGAAGGGAGCATCGCGCTGATCACCGGATCCAGCCGGGGCATCGGCCGTGCGCTGGCCCGAGGGCTGCTGGAAGCCGGTTGCACGGTGGTGCTCAACGGCCGTGACGAGGCGGTCCTCGCGCGGACCCGCGCCGAACTGGCCGGACTCGGCCCGGCGGCTGACGGCAAGGTCTTCGCCCGAGCCTTCGACGTGACCGACTCCGCGGCCGTGGCCGCCCATGTCGCCGCGATCGAGGACGAGGTAGGACCGATCGACATCCTGGTCAACAACACCGGGACGCAACACCGCGCGCCGCTGGTGGACTTCACCGACGAGGACTGGCACCGGCTGGTCGGCACCAACCTCACCAGCGCCTTTTTCGTGGGCCGGGAAGTCGCTCGCCGGATGGTCCCGCGCCACCGCGGCAAGATCATCAACATCTGCTCGGTGCAGAGCGAGACGGTACGGCCCGGCATCGCCCCCTACGCGGCCACCAAGGGCGGGCTGAAGCTGCTGACCAAGGGCATGTGCGCGGACCTCGGCCCATCAGGCATCCAGGTCAACGGCCTGGGACCGGGATATTTCGCGACCGAGCTCACCGAGGCGCTCGTCGCGGACGAAGAGTTCAGCGCGTGGGTGCGGGGGCGCACCCCGGCCGGCCGGTGGGGCCGGGTCTCCGACCTGATCGGCGCCTTGATCTTCCTGGCGTCACCCGCGTCCGACTTCGTCAGCGGGCAAGTGTTGTACGTCGACGGCGGAATGCTGTCCGTTCTCTGAGGGAGCACATATGCGTGCCTGCGTTGTCCACAAGGCGGGCGATCTCCGGGTCGAGGAGTGGGATCCCGGCCTTCCTCGCGCCGGGGAGGTGCTCGTGGCCGTGACCCTCGGCGGCATCTGCGGCTCGGACCTGCACTACTACCATCGCGGCTCGGTCGGTGACTTCCAGGTCCGCGAGCCCCTGGTGCTCGGCCACGAGGTCGTCGGCCGGGTCCACGCGCTCGGCCCCGGTACGGACGGCCCTGCCGCCGGCGCACCGGTGGCGATCCACCCGGCCACCCCGTGCGGCGCGTGCCCGGAGTGCGCGGGCGGCCGGCGGAACGTGTGCGGTCAGGCCCGCTATCTCGGCAGCGCCGCACGGATGCCCCACGTTCAGGGTGGTTTCGCCCAGCGGCTGGTCGTCCCCGCCGATCAGGTACGAGCGCTGCCGGCCGGGCTCGACCCGCGCGGGGCCGTACTGGCCGAGCCGCTGTCCGTCGCTCTGCACGCGGTCCGCCGCGCCGGGGAGGTGGCCGGGAAGCGGGTGCTGGTCACGGGCGCCGGTCCCATCGGTGCCCTGGTGGTCGCCGCGTTGCGGCACGCGGGAGCCGCCGAGGTGATCGTCAGCGATCTGCTGGACGCTCCCCTGGACATCGCCAGGAGAGTCGGCGCCACGGCCACCGTCCGGGCCGACCGCCCCGACGACCCGGCGTGGCCGGACGACGTCGACGTCGCCATCGAAGCGTCCGGCTCCGGGGCGGGCCTCGGCACCTGCCTCCAGCGGGTACGCCGCGGCGGCACGGTCGTCCTCCTCGGCCTGCTCCCACCCGGCGAGACCGGGTTCCCCGGCAACGTGGTGGTCACCCGGGAGATCACCATGCGGGGCGCCTTCCGCTTCGACCACGAATTCGACGACGCGCTGTCGCTGCTGGCCTCGGGCTTGGACGTCCAGCCGGTCATCAGCCACACTCTCCCGCTGGCCCAGGCGGTCGAAGCCTTCGACCTGGCCGGCGATCGTGCCGTGGCGTCGAAGGTCCTGCTCGATCTGGGCGGCGAATGACAGGGCGTCCCGTCGCCGTCCCGCTCGCACGTGCCCCCGAATAAGCAACCGGAACGCGCCGACCCTGGCCCTTCAGATCGGCGAGAGGGTTACGGGTTCGCTGGGCAACCCCGACGCCATCAGGGCGGGCGGTCACGCCAAGCACGTGCACGAACCGGGTGCCGGCCTCCACCGCGAAGAAGACGTACAACCTTTTGCACGGCTACGAACAAGTTCTCCGCGGGATTTCCAGATTCTGGCGTCGAGCAACCCCAACTGCCTTGCTGCGGTCGAAAATGACGTGACGCGGCGACACTGACGGCATCGACCCCGGCCTGCGGCTCGGCTGGATCGTGGTCGTCATCGGCGGGCACCCCTGAGCCCCGAGGAGGAGTTCTCCCGCCGGCAATCGGATGGACCGGACACCGGTCCGACTCCCCCATCGGACCCGGCAGAGCATCGGCCCTCTGAGATGTCGTCGAATTCCTGACCGGCAGTCAAATTCAAATCAACAGCGGAACGGAATCACCGGGCCAAGCAGGCGACGAGCGCGATGGCGGGCAAATTCTTCGAGAAATCGATTTCCCCATGGAATTTATTGTTATTTTATCCTCGCCATTCATCCCATCACAAAAGCGAGCCCGCCGTCATGCGCAAGGCACACCCGTTCGTTCACGTTGAAGACGGCCGGAGCGACAGAGCCGTGACAACGCCAGCACATCTTCCCACGTCAGAGCCATCCCCCCAGAAGAATGATCTTCCTTTTCAAGCGTGTTACGCAGTTGTTATCACGCTTCCCCTTGATCTCGGGTTGAAGACTATTCACTATTCGACCTTGGGCCCTTGAAAATCTTTTGTTCGGTACGGCCTGCGTGGGGGGAAGCACATGCGCGGAGGCAGGACTACGTCGTTATGGGTGCGGCTGTTAGCCGCGCTCGCAGCGCTTGTCGTGTTGGTGCCGATGGGTGGAGTGGCCGTCGCCACGCCCACCATTGCACCCGGTGCGTTCATGCAGATCGTGGCGCACGAGGACGACGACATCTTGTTCATGAACCCCGATATCGACGACTCGATCCAGTCGGGGGCGGCGAACGTCACGGTCTTCATCACCGCGGGGCAGGTCACCGGAGACGGTGATACCGACGAGCAGCGGGCCCGTAATCGGCAGCGCGGCATGCTGGACGCCTACGCCAGGATGACGGGGGTGCCGGATGTGGATCCGGCCGCCCAGGAGGAGTGGACCGGGGTGGCCTGGACGATCGCGGATCGGCAGGTCGAGCGGTACACGCTCACGGCCCATCCGCAGATCCAGCTCGTGTTCATGAACATGCGGGACAACGAGATCGGCTGGTTCAACTGGGTGGACGACTTCGTCGATCACACGATCATCCCCGAGGGCGGCCTGGTGAGCGAGTCGTACACGTACGAGCGCGCTGACGTGATCGCCGTCCTGGCGGGGTTGATGAACCACTACGAGCCCAACGTGCTGCGCGCCCAAGACCCCATCGTCGACAACCGCTACGACCCGGGCCACGGCGACCACGTGGCCGCGGGACGGTTGGCCGGGGACGCGGCCGAGGCGTCAGGCTTGCCGATTCTGCTGGTGAACTACCGCGACTACAACATCGCCGACGCGCCGATGAACCTGACGACCGCGATCAGCGCCCGCAAGAGCGCGATCATCGATCACTACATCCAATACGACCACGCGTTCGACCCGAACGTGTGGCCTACCCGGATGTACTACCGCTGGGCCAGGGGAACCCATTGGGCAGGCCGGAACGCTGATGGCCGACCCCAGATCTTCGTAGTGCGCAACGGTGTGGTGAACACCTACGGGCAGACCCTGCTGGGAGCGTGGGACGGCCCGCACGTGCTGGCCGGCGCGGGCGGCGCCTTGGCGCCCGCGATCAGCGTGGGCAAGCAGGCCGACGGCCGGTTGGCGATCTTCGCCAGGCGAATGACCGACCACCACATCGTCACCATGTCCCAGACCGCGGCCAATGGCGGCTGGACAGGGAGCTGGACCGACCTTGGCAATCCCCACACGGACTGGGAAATCCAAGAACAGATCGGCCTGCCCGTGGTCGCCTCCAACGCCAACGGCCGGATGCAGATGTTCGTCAAGAACGGCAATGGCGGGGTCAGCAGCCGCGTCCAGACCGCGGCCAACGGCGGCTGGGGCGGGTGGCAGAACCGGGGCGGCACGGACGTACAGGACGGCCTTACCGCCGTTACCACGCCGCTGGGTCTCATTGAGGTGTTCGCCAGTTCCAGGACTCGACTGCTGCGCTGGTATCAGTCCACGCCCAATGGCAGTTTCACTCTCTCTACCACCGTCCCGTCGATGACCCCGGCCAGCCCGCCCTCGATCGCCCTGTCCCAGGACGGGCGTCTCCACGTGGCCTACCGCCGCGCCGGCACCGCTGACATGGTCGTCAGCTACCAGCTCGTCGCCGGTGGCGCCTGGAGCACTACGCCTGCTGTGATCGGGGGACACGCGGGGGTCGGTGAGCCCGCTCTCGTCACCACACCGGCTGGTCCGGACGCGCGGATCCTGATGTTCGAGCGCAACGCCGGGACCGGGGTCAGCATGACCAAGCAGTTGATCGCGAACGGCAGCGGTTATGGCGCGTGGGCCGACCTCGGTGGAACCATTGTCGATTATCCGGCGGCCACTCTTGATTCGAGTGGGGCTGCCGTGATGTTCGCCATCGGGACCGATGGCGTCGTTCATGCCCGCAAGCAATCGGCGCCGGGAGCCGACAGTCCGTTCGGGGACTGGGAGGCTCTGCCCTGATTCACCGGAGTGCGCAGGATCTCGGCGGGGTGGGCCATGCGCCGCGTTGGCGACCGGCCGCCCAAGCGGGGCCTATCGGCAGACGCGGGCCCGCTCGATGTTCACCGGCAGCACCGGTTTGCCGTCCACCGGCGGCGCCGGATCCCCGGGCGTCGGCTGGATTCCTCCCGCCGCGATCCGGTCCAGCACGGCCAGCCCGGCGGCGTCCACGGTGCCGAAGATGGTGTAGTCCGGCCGCAGCCCCGAATCCCCATACACGAGGAAGAACTGGCTCCCGTTCGTGTTCGGCCCCGCGTTGGCCATGGCCAGCACGCCTCGCGCGTATGTCTTCCGCAGCCCGGTCGTATCCCCCGGCCACGGCGGCAGGTCGACAGGCAGCTCGTCCTTGTACCGATATCCCGGCCCGCCCTCGCCGGTGAAGCTGGGGTCGCCGCACTGCAGCACCTTCAACCGGTCATAGGCGGTCAGCCGATGGCACGAGGTCACGTCGTAGAACCGGTGCCGGATCAGGTGGACGAAGCTCTGCACCGTGCACGGCGCCTTGGCCGGGTCGAGGGTGAGCCCGATTTCTCCGTGGTTCGTCTTCAGCACGGCGGAGACGGGCCGGGCAGGGGTGCGGCGCGGGTCAGGCGGCAGTGGCACCTCGCGCACGGCCGGGTCGTCGGGCGTCTCGGTGTACTGGCACGGGCCCTTGGTCACCTTCGGCGGCCGGGCCCCGTCCGTGGTGGGGGCCGCGGCCGTCGTGGGCTCGTCCGGCTCCGCGGACGCGGGTGGCGCGAACGCCACCACGCAGCTCGCCGCCACCGCCACTGGTAACCATGCTCTACGGATCATGACACCCTCCTTCGCGGAAGGTTTAGTCGATCTCAACCGTCACGTCAACCATCGGTGAGCACGGTTGTCCAGAAACCCGTCTCGGTCACTTGCCGCGCATCACCGCCGGCTCATGGCGGCGCAGCATGCGGGCCACCAGGAAAGCGCAGACCACCGCGAGGACGGCCAGGACGCTCATGTCCAGGAACCAGGTGCCGAAGTCCTGGCTCCACAAGGGGTCCGGCGGATCCTGGATGTGCGGGATGAGCTGGCCCACGTCGAGCGTGCCGGCCAACGCGGCCAGCGCCCAGCGAGCCGGTACGAGCCAGGAGATCTGCTCCATCACCGGCTTGCCGTCCAGGTGCACCAGCGCCCCGCAGAAGACGAGCTGGATCAGTGTGACGAGCACGAGCAGCGGCATGGTCGTCTCGCTGGTCTTGGCCAGCGCGGAGATGAGCAGGCCCACGGTCATCGCGGTGAACGACAGCAGCGCGACGGCGAGCGAGAGCTCGGTCATCGGCGCGGTGAACACCCCCTTGTCGTACGTTTTGACATTCAGCATCGCCACGTAGGTCAGCACGACGCCCTGCGCCACGGTGATCAGGCCGAGCACGAGCAGCTTGGAGCAGAGATAGGCCGATCTGGACAGCCCGACCGCCCGTTCTCGCTGATAGATGGCGCGTTCCTTGACCAGTTCGCGCACCGAGTTCGCGGCACCGGTCAGGCAGCCGCCGATGCACAGGATCAGCAGCAGGTTCGCCGCGTTGCCGTTACTGTTCGGGCGTCCCATCAAGTCGCCGGTCGGGACGACCCGAGCCAGCAGGCCCATCACGATCGGCAGGGCGATGGTGATGCCGAGGAACAACCGGTCCGCCACGATGCCCCGGCAGTAGCGGCGCACCAGCGTACTGAGCTGCTCGGGCCAGCTCTGCTGTTTCGGCGGGATCTCCCGCTGTACGGGGCGCCTCGTCGAGACCGGCGCGATCAGGTCGGCCGCGATGTACTTCTGGTGCAGCGGAGATCGCGCGTACTCGCCGGCCCAGTCCCTGGCCGGGTCGTCGAACGCCAGGAACACGTCCGCCCAGTCGGTGAACCCGAGGAACGGCAGCGCCTCGTCAGGCGGGCCGAAGTAGGCGATCTTCCCGCCCGGCGCCATCACCAGGAGCCGGTCACAGATGTCCAGATTGGCGACGCTGTGCGTGACGACGGCGACGGTACGGCCGTCGTCGGCCAGCCCCCGCAGCATCTGCATCACCGACTTGTCCAGCCCCGGGTCCAGGCCGGAGGTCGGCTCGTCGAGGAACAGCAGAGACGGCTTGGTCAGCAACTCCAGGGCGACACTGACGCGCTTGCGCTGGCCGCCGGACAGCGAGGAGATGCGGTTGCCCCTGCGGTTCTCCAGCCCGAGCTGCTGGAGCACCTCGTCGACCCGCGCCTTCCGCTCGTGCTGCCGGGTGTCGTCGGGGAAGCGCAGCTCCGCGGCGTAGATGAGGGCGCGGCGCACGGTGAGCTGGCTGTGCAGGATGTCGTCCTGCGGCACGAGGCCGACCCGCGAGCGTAGTTCGGCGTAGTCGCGGTAGAGATCGCGTCCGTCGTACGTGACGACGCCCTGGTCGGCGGGGCGCAACCCGGTGAGTGCGCGCAGCAGGGTGGACTTGCCCGAACCGCTGGGGCCGACGATCGCCAGCAGGCACTTCTCGCCGACCGGAAACGACACATGGTCCAGGAGCACCTTGCCGCCCCCCACGGTGACGGTGAGGTCGTGCGCCTGGAGGCAGACCTCGCCCGTGTCGGCGTACTCCATGAGCGTGTCGCCCACGAGCTGGAACGTCGACGGCCCGATGCCGATGAGATCGTCCGGGGAGATGCGGGCCCGCTGCACGCGCCGGCCGTTGACGTACGTGCCCATGCGGCTGCCCACGTCGACGATCTCGTGGCCATCGCCGGTGATCCGGAGTTCGGCATGTCGCCGGGACACCCGCAGATCGGTGACGACCATGTCGTTGTCCGGCGTCCGGCCGATGCGCACGACCTGCGCGCCGCCGAGGTTCCTGACGGCGGCCGGCGCACGCCACTGTCCGGTGCGCGGGAAGCGGACCGTGGGCGTCGGCTGGATCTCGGGGGCGCCGCCTTCGGGTGCGGGGGCGGCGCGGAAGCCGATGAGTCCGCCATCCGCCGGGTGGCCGAGGCCGATCCTGGTTCCCGGACCGACGACGACCCGCTGGACGCGGTGGCCACTCACGTACGTACCGTTGCTGCTGCCCGAGTCCTCCAGGATCCACTGACCGCCCTCGAACCGCAGCACGGCATGCGTACGCGAGACGTGATCGGCGTCGACGACGACATCCGACCCCGGATCGCGGCCCAACCGGTAGGAACGCCCCGGATCGAGGGTCACAGATACGCCATGGCCTTCGACGACAAGCTGCGTCACGAGACCGCCTTTCTCACGGAGGGCAAGAGATGACGAAACGCTTCGTCATCCCGGACGGGGGTGGCCGGTCATATCGGCGGCCGGTGTGATCGTCCCGAAACCGGTGCCGGCTTGCCGTAGCAAGTCCGCCAGCTCGGTCCGGGAGGTGATGCCCAGCTTGGGGAAGGCACGGTAGAGGTGATAGCCGACGGTCCGCGGGCTGAGGAAGAGCTGGGCGGCGATGTCCCGGTTGGACGACCCCTGTGCGGCGAGGGACACGACGTGCCGCTCCTGCGGCGTCAGCCCGCGCAGTGCTTCCGGCAGCGGCTCGGCCGGGCTCGCCTCCCCTGTCGCGCTCAGCTCGGCCGCGGCGCGCTCGGCCCAGGGGGTGCTGCCCAGCGACTCGAACGCGGCACACGCGGCCCGCAGATGAGAACGGGCTTCGGACCTGCGCCTGATACGGCGGAGCCACTGCCCGTAGGCGAGCTCGGTCCTGGCCCGCTGGAAGGAGGCCGGGGACGGGCCGTGCAGGTCGAGCGCGCCGGTGAAGAGCGGCTCCGCCTCGCCGTCCGGCGCGACCAGCGCCCGGCAGCGCAGCGCCACCGCGCCCACCCAGCGCTGGCGCGTGTCGCCCGCCCACCGCTCCAGCAGGGCCAGCGGCTCGGCGGCGGCGCCGGGCAGGTCGGCCTGGACGGCCGCGTCGACCAGGTCGGCCGCGCAGTGAACCGCGACCACCGGGTGGTGCGCGGGGCCGGCGACCACGCGCGCCAGGTGCTCCACGGCGGCGCCCGCCCGGCCCCGTCCCAGCTCCATCAGGCCGAGCGCCCAGGTGGCCAGCGCCGCGCTGGCCGGCGCGTCGTGGTCGGCACAGTAGGCCAGGCTCGACTCGGCGTAGGCCCGGCAGCGCTTCTCATCGCCGCTCAACGCGGCGATCAGCGCGACCAGGCCGCTCAGGTGCCCGACTCGGTGGGTCTGGCCGAGGTCACGGGCGAGCTTCAGCCCCTCGGTGGCCTGTCTGAGCGCTTCGGCCTTGCGGCCGCTCAGCAGGAGGGCCTGGGCCTGGAGTTGCAGGGCGTACGGCAAAAGCCCCATCAGGTCCTGGTGGCGGCAGTCGGTCACCAGCGTGTTGGTCAGCCGCAGCGCCGAGCCGGCGTCGGCGGCCATCAGCCCCAAAGAGGTGGCGGTGATGGCTTGCTGGGTGGCCAGGGCGGGCGTGTGCTCGACCAGCTCGCCGATGGCGGCGAAGCCGCTGAACGGGTCACCGGCCATGATCTTCGCCAGCGTGGGCAGCGACCGGGCCAGCGGAGTGGACCAGGTGGGCTGGGCGCCTGACCGCGCGACCCGCGAAGGGGCTCGCGAAGCCGCCGGCGCCGCCCAGACGGCGGCGGCGATCTGGGCGGCGAGCCCCTCGTCGCCGCTGTAGCCGAACAGCCGGATCGCGTCGGCGATCATCACGATGGCCATGGCGTGGTCGTCGTCGCCGATCCTGGCCGCCGAGTCGAGCAGCATCCGCGCGGCCTTGGTCGGCGAGCCGATCTCGCACTCCACGGTGGCCAGCACGCGGGCGGCCGAGGCCAGCGTCGATGGTTCGGCGCTCAGCTCGGTCGCGCGGGTCGCCAGGTCCGCCGCGCGGCGTTGCTGGCCGGCGTCGCACGCGGCGACCGCGGCGGCGGCATAGCGCCGGGCGCGTGGCCGGGGGTCGGTGGTCAGCTCGGCTGCGCGCTCCAGCGCCGACGACGTCCCGATGGCCGCCAGCTCGCGCGCGATCTCCTCGTCCGGCCCCAGTACGGCGGCGGCGAGATGCCAGACCCGCCGCTCGGGCGACACCTCGGCCAGGGCTTGGTGCGCGGCGATGCGGGCCGAGACCGGCGCGGACTGGTAGGCGGCGACCAGGATCAGCAGGTGGCGAGGGGTGAGCCCGGCCTGCCGCACCTCGACCAGCTCGGCGGTCTCGGCGGGCGCCAGATCAGCCGGGGTCGCTCCGGCGGCGGTGAAAAGCTCGGAGTGAGCGGCCGGAACCGCCCTGGTAGCGGCGAGCAGCTCGGGCAGGGAGGCCGCCGGGTCGGTGGCGGCCAGCAGGAGGAGGAAACGAGTCCGCTCGGGCAGGGCGCGTAAGCGCTCGCCGTACAACTGATCGGCCCGCCGCGAACGTCCGGGCCAGCCGGTGTAGAGGCCCAGCGGTGACAGCCCGCCCTCGACCTGCGCGGGGCTGATCCCCGCGGCCAGCTCGCACAGGGCCAGCGGGTTGCCGCGGGCATCACCGACGATCCGCTCACGCACCTGCGGGACGATGCCCGGCCGGCGCTCGGCGACGATGTCCAGCGCCGCCTGCCGGTCGACACCGGGCAGGTCCAGCTCGTCGATTCCGCGCAGCGCGGGCAGCTCGCCCTCGGCGGCCAACAGGATCACCACGCGCGCGGCGGCGAGGCGGCGGACGCAGAAGGACAGGACCGCCAGGCTCTCCCGGTCCAGCCAGTGCGCGTCGTCGATCAGGCAGAGCACGGGCCCCCTCCCCGCCAGGTGACGCAGGAGGTTCCAGGCAGGCAGGTACGGTTCGCCGGCCGCGTGAATGCCGGGCACCTGGCCCAGGTGGTCGAGGACGTCGCGCTGCTGGGCGGGCAGGTGTTTCCAGCGCGGGCGGGTGGTCGCCAGCAGCATGTGCAGGCCGCCGTACGGGAGGTGGGACTCCTCAGGCGTACCGGAGGCGCGGAGTACGATTTGATCACTCGCGATCTCGGCCGCGAAGGCCAGCAACGCGCTCTTGCCCGCCCCGGCTTCCCCGCGCACCATCAGAGCGCCGCTCTCACCAGCGAGAAGTCGCATGATCCTGGCCTGCTCCGCGATGCGCCCGTGCAGCACGAGGCGAGAGTACCGGACTTGTAGTGGATCTCATACCTAACCGGGAAGGTTCGGACGACCTAGATCCACGTCCCCCGTACAGATGTGGGACGGACAGGTGGCGATTACGGTCGCCGCCGGAGGTCTGCATGAGGAACCGTTGGGCTACCCGTCTTTGCGCTGCACTGACAGTGAGCACCCTTGTCATCAGCGTCGCAGCTCACGGAGCCACTGCGGCTCCCAAGGAGCCCACGCTCCCCGAGCAACGGCTCGGGTCGGCGGCGAACCGCGCCCACCAGGTGGCGGCGGACGCGACCCAGGCGCGGACCGAGCCGACCAAGCGGGCCGCCGCCAAGCCGCCCAAGGGGACCGTGCCCCAGGAGGCCCCGAAGACGCCCAAACCTGTCTCCCGGCTGTCGAACAGACCGCAGCAGGTGAGCGCGGCGACCGGCAAGCCGGGCAACAGCGAGGTCCACGGGTTCGACGCCAAGCAGAGCCAGGTGGTGCCCAGGCTGGGCGACGCGACGTCGAAGGTCTTCCAGAACCCCGATCAGACCTACACCGTGCGCACGTACTCCAGGCCGGTGCGTTACCAGACGGCCACCGGTGAGT
Organism: Nonomuraea sp. NEAU-A123; assembly: GCF_018603905.1. GTDB lineage: Bacteria > Actinomycetota > Actinomycetes > Streptosporangiales > Streptosporangiaceae > Nonomuraea. The sequence continues at coordinate 233,116 of NZ_JAHFZZ010000014.1, read as the reverse complement.
GGGCGGACATCGACCTCAACCTGACCGGCGCGGCCGGCCGCTGGCGGCAGGCGGCCAACGACGTCGGAGTCGAGGTGGCCGACAACGCCGCCGACCCCAGGCTCCAATCGCTCACCTTGGACGAGGGCCACAGCCTGTCCTTCGCCCTCCAAGCGGCAAAAAGCACCAAAGCCAGTATTTCCGGAAATATCGCGAAATACAGTGAGGTGCTGCCGGGGACCGACATCGAGGTCGAGGCCACCTGGAACGGGATCAAGGAGTCGCTCGTCCTGACCTCCGGCCAGGCCGCGACGGGCCCCTGGGACTTCCCCTTCCAGGCCAAGGGTCTGACGGCGCGAAGCTCGCCGCAGGGCGTGGAGTTCGTCGACGAGCGAGGCGCCGTCCGCGTCACCGTCCCCGCCGGGTTCATGCGCGACGCCGCGGGCGCCCGCTCCGACGCGGTCAGCTACACCCTCATCGGCAACGTCCTGCGGGTCAGCGCCGACCAGAAGTGGCTGCGGGCCAACAAGCGCGTGTTCCCCGTGGTCATCGACCCTTCCTCCTACGTACGCACGACCAGCGGCGCCGCCTCCGACACCTACGTCGACAACCACTCCGGCGCCAACCACTCCGGCAGCGACCAGCTCCTGGTCGGCTCGCAGGACGGCACCAAGCGCAACAACACCTACATCAACTTCAACCTCGCCTCCCAGATCCCCCACGCCTATGTGACCGGCGCCGCGCTCTTCCTCTACAACACCCTGTCGAACTCCTGCTCGGCCAACCCGGTCACGGTGAAGGCGATCACCAGTAGCTGGAACGTCGGCACGATCGCCTCCTATCCCGGCGTGACGCTCGGCGACACCTGGGGCTCGGCCAGCTTCACCGGCGGCGTCACCTGTGGCGGCGCCGGCTGGGCGTGGATCGGGATCAACAGCGCGGGCCTGTCCGCCCTGTCGGACTGGGCCAACGGCGCGGGTAACAACGGCCTGGCGCTGACCGCCGACAGCTTCAAGGAGTTCGCCAGCGCCAACTCGGCCAACCCGCCGTACCTGCAGGTGGATTACAGCCCTTGGCGGGCGCTGTACGTGATCGGCTCCGATGCCACGATCGACCCGCCGGTGACGGCCAACAGCTTCGGCAAGCTCCCCGTCACGGTGATCAACAACGGGATGAACTCCTGGTCCCCCAGTACGGTCAAGCTGGGCTACAAGGTGTACACCACCGGCGGCACCTTCGTGGGCAGCTCCACCGCGGCCGCGAGCCTGCCCGCCACGATCGCCAACAACGGCTCGGCGAAGGTCAGCGCCACGATCGACTCGCTCAACCCGGGCTCGTACCAGATCTGCTGGGACATGGTGACGAACGGGCAGTTCTTCTCCGACTGGGGCGTACCCGTCTGGTGCGTCAGCCTGACCGTGGTCAACGTGCCGCCCCAGATCGACTCGATGTGGCCGGGCAGCGGGTACGTGGAGTCCACGCTGACGCCGGAGTTCACGGTCACCGGCCATGACGAGGACGAGTGGCCCGGCGGCTCGCTGAACTTCATCTTCAACGTCTGCCTGCTCTCCGACCCCAACACGTGCCCCGCGACCGGCCTGGTCAAGGGCGACTCCAACACCGGTGAGCAGAGCGCGAACTGGACGGTGCCGCAGGGCAAGCTCAAGTGGGGCGAGCAGTACGTGTGGCAGGCCCTGGTCACCGACGGCAAGACCTCCAGCCCGGCGACCGGGTGGAGCACGTTCAGCACGGTCGTGCCGCAGCCCCTGGTCTCCTCACACGTCTCCGACAGCGCGGGCACGGCCGCCGTCAAGGGCGTCGACCCGCTGACCGGCCAGTACGCGGCCACCACCACGGACGCCAGCCTCACCACCGCCGGTCCCGCGCTGGCGATCACCCGCTCGTACAGCAGCCTGAACTCCCGCGCGGGGATGTTCGGCGTGGGCTGGACCACCGCCTACGACATGAGGATCGTCACCGACGCGGACTGGACGGGCAACGTCGTCGTCACCTACCCCGACGGGCGGCAGGCGCGCTTCGGCCGCAACCCCGACGGCACGTACGCGCCGCCCGAGGGCCGGTCGGTGAGCCTGGTCAAGACCGATCTGGCGTGGTTCCTCCGCGACAAGTCCGGCGGCGCGTACGTGTTCGACCCGAACAACGGCCGGTTGACCGCGATCTACGACGACGACCTGCACGGCGAGTTCCTCACCTACAACGGCGACGGCACCCTCGCCAAGGTCGTGAACAAGCTCAGCGGCCGCGGCCTCTACTTCACCTGGACCAGCGGGGTGGTGACCTCGGTCGCCACCGATCCCGCCCAGGGAGCGCCCGCGTGGACCTATGGCTACGGCTACGGTCTGCTCGCCCACGTCTGCCCGCCGGGCACGACGACGGCCTGCACGAAATACACCTACAGCATGGTGTCGCACCACCGGACGGCCGTCGTGGACGCCGCCCCCGCGATGTACTACCGGCTCCACCAGGGCGCGACCAACGAGGCCCGGCAGTTCGTCGGCCAGGACGACGCGGAGGCGGTCAACCTGGCCTTCGGCGCGGCGGGCGCCCCGGCCGGGACCACGGACGGCTCGGCGACGTTCAACGGCACGAGCTCCTACCTGCGCATGCCGTACAACATCACCGACGACACCACCTACGCGGCGGTCGGGATGTGGTTCAAGACCACCAAGGCCGGCGTGCTGTACGGCGCGCAGATGAACACGCTGGAGGACTCCCGGGGCCCGCTCCCCTGGGGCTTCCTGCCGATGCTCTACGTCGGGACCGATGGGAAGCTGCACGGCCAGCTGGCCGACGACGGCAGTTGCGGAGGGATGAGCTCGACCGCGGCGGTGAACGACGGGGCCTGGCACCACGTGGTGCTGACCTCGAGCGGAACCTGGCAGGGCCTGTACGTGGACGGGTCGATCGTGGACGACCGCGCCAAGCAGATCATGCCCACCCACCTGCCGTACGCCAGCGTCGGTGCGGGCTACATGACCACCTCGGGCTGGTGCCCCGCCGCGCCCGCCGACACGCGCGGCCACTTCACCGGCCAGATCGACGACCCCGCCTTCTACACCCACCCGCTCGGCCCCACGGCCGTCACCGCTCAGTACAAGGCCGGTCAGTACACGGGCGTGCTGGAGACGGTCAAGCTGCCTTCGGGCAAGCTGCAGGCCACGCTCGCCTACGACGCCCAGAGCGACCGCGTCGCCTCGGTGACCGACGCCAACGGCGGGCAGTGGCGGGTGTACCCCGCCCAGACGCAGGGCTCCACCGAGTACTACCCCAACGCGGTCCTGAGCGCCCGGCCGCGCGAGTACTACCGCCTCGCCGAGTACTCCGGCACCCGGGCGGCCAGCGCGGCCTACGGCGACGGGCGCGACACCGACGCGACCTACCACAACGTCACCCTGAACCAGACCGCGCCCATCGTCCTGGCCACCGGCGGCGACACGGCCGCCGGGTTCAACGGCTCCAGCTCCTACCTGGAGCTCCCCGACCGCGAGATCAAGGGCGGCGGCGACCTCTCGGCCGAGCTGTGGTTCAAGACCGCCAAGCCCGGTGTCCTGCTCGCCTACCAGGCCCAGGCCCTCACCGACCCGGCCGGGCCGCAGGCGAACTACACCCCCGCGCTGTACGTCGGGACGGACGGCAAGCTGCGCGGCCAGTTCTGGGACGGCGCCGCGATCGCGCCGATCACCACGAGCACGACCGTGACCGACGCGAGCTGGCACCACGTCGCCCTGACGGCCTCCGGCGGCACCCAGTGGCTCTGGCTGGACGGTGCCGTGGTCGGGACCAGGTCCAAGGGGCCGGTCTCCACGGTCGCGCAGGACCATGTCTACGTCGGCGCCGGCTTCATCGCGGGCAACTGGCCCGCCAAGCCCGCCGACACGCTGGGCCACTTCACCGGCACCATCGACGAGGTGGCGCTCTACTGGAGCAGCCTGAACACGGACGCGATCCAAGCGCACTACAACGACGTCGCGACGTTCGGCATCCCCGGCACCACCGTGCTCGCCGCCGACCCGGGCGGCAAGGCGATGGTCTACAGCTTCGACCCCCGGCACGGCGGCCGCCCGACCTCCCTGTACGACGCGACAGGCGGCACCACCCGCTACGGCTACGACCTCAACGGCAACCTGGCCTCGGTGACCGACCCGGACGGGCACACCACCCAGCTCTTCAACGACGACCGGGGCAACCCGGTCATGAAGGTGACCTGCCGGGGCCCGCGCTCCTGCCAGACCTCCTACTTCACCTACTACCTGGACGCCGGCAACCCGCTGAACCCCCGCAACGACAAGCTCACCGGCACGTTCGACGCCCGGGCCACCTCCACGAGCGACACCGACCACCGCACCAGCTACACCTACGACATCTCCGGCGACCTGCTCAGCGTCACCACACCTCCCGTGAGCGGATCCGGTGCCGGTCGCACCACCAAGTACACCTACACCGACGGCACCGAGGCCGCCGTGGACGGCGGCACCGTCCCGGACGCGCTGCTCGCCTCCGTGACCACCTCCGGCGGCAAGACCACCCGGTTCGCCTACCGCCAGAACGGCGACCTCGCCCAGATGGTGGACCCGGCCGGGCTCACCACGAAGTACGACTACGACAGCGCCGGCCGCCCCACCGCCGTGGCCCAGGTCTCCGACGCGTTCCCGAACGGCGTCACCACCTCGATGGGGTACGACGCCCTCAACCACCTCACCGCCACCGTCGGCCCCACGACCACGGACGTGATCAGCGGCGTCAAGCACCTCCCGTGGGTCATCTACACCTACGACGTCGACGGCAACGTCACCCAGGTCGATCGGATGGACCCCACCGGTAAGGACGCCACCCGCACCACGACCTACACCTACGACTCCGCCGCCCGCGTCTCGTCCGTCAAGGACGCCGCCGGCAACACCACCACCTACGGGTATGACGCCTACGGCAACCTCAACCGCACCGTGGACGCCACCGGCGCCGACTACCGGCAGGTCTACGGACCGACCGGACTGCTGCTGACCAGCAGCCTCGCCAACTGGGTCGGCGACCCGCTGGACAACGGCTCCCCCAAGGAGCTGGTCCTCGAATCCCGCGCCTACGACCCGGCCGGACGCCTGGCCACGGTCACCGACGCCATGGGCCGCACCACCCGCAACCACTACTACGACGACAACCTGCTCGAATCGGTCTGGGCCGAGGGCTTCCACAACGCCGACGGATCCACCCGGGACATCCCGCTCCAGCAGAACACCTACGACAGCGCGGGCAACCTCATCCAGCGCGTCACCGGCAACGGCAAGAGCACGACCGCCTACACCGTGGACGCCGCCAACCGGACCACCGAGGCGCTGCTGGACCCCGCCGGCATCAAGCGCAAGACCACGTACGGCTACGACGATGACGACCACATCATCTCCCTGGTCCAGGCGCAGAACAGCGGCTTCACCTGGACCACGTTCGACCTCGACCCGCTGGGCCGGCCCCTGTCCCAGAAGGTCTGGGACGGCGCCGCGTGGCTCACGACCTCCTGGACCAGAGACCAGCGGGGCCTCCCCCGGACGATGACCGACCCCCGCGGCGCAGTGACCGACTACACCCACGACGAGGCGGGCCGGCTCACCACGACCAAGGCGCCGACGGTGGCCATCGAGCACCTGGGCAGCACGCCGTTCAACGTCAGGCCGTCGACGCGGGCCGGCTACAACAGCTTCGGCGACGTCGTGACGAGCGAGGACGCCGAGGGCTACCGGACCACGACCGCCTACGACGCCATGAGCCGGCCGCTCACCGTCACCCTGCCCTCCTACACGCAGGCCGGCGCCGGCGCCACGGTGACCGCGGGCTCCACAGCGACGTACGACGCGCTGGGCCGCATGACGCGCGCCGTGGACGCGCTCGGCCACGGCGACACCTACACCTACGACCAACTGGGCAACGTGGTCGCCACGACCGACGCGGCGGGCAAGCAGTCGCGGTCGGGCTTCGACGTGGCCGGGGAATGGCTCTGGACCCGGGACCAGGCGGGACGGGTGACCGGGGCGACGTACGACGACCTGGGCCGGCGGATCTCCGCCACCGCCGTCGACCGCACCCCCACCCCGGCCGGGTACACCACCGCCTTCGAGTACGACGACGCGGGGAACCTGACCTACGTCACCACACCGTCGGGCGCGCGCAGCCAGCTCGGCTACAACGCGGCGGGCGAGGTCGTGGTCGACGTCGACCCGCTCTCCCAGGCCCACTGGTACACCCGCGACCACGCCGGCCGGGTGACCAAGGTCTCCAACCCGGACGGCACCGGCAGCACGCTCACGTTCGACGGCGCCGGCCGGGCGACCGCGGTGGCCGATCTCGACGCGTCGGGCAACCAGCTACGGCCGACGACGATCAGCTACGACGCGGGGAGCAACCCGGTCACCGTCAACCGACCTGGCGGCGGGGTCACCACCTACGACTACGACGCGCTGAACCGGCTGACCGGCCAGCACGAGAAGACCACGTCGACGCACAGCGTCACCACGACATTCGGCTACGACGCGGTGGGCAACCGCACCCGCTTCACCGACGGCAACGGCAACGCCACCCTGTACGGCTACAACCCGTGGAACCTCCAGGTGGCGATGCTCGTCCCGACGACCACGGCCTACCCCACGCTCGCCCAACGCCAGACGATCACCGACTACGACGCGGCCGGTCGCCCCGTCCAGGTCAGCAAGCCGGGCGGGGTCACCATCGCCCGTACCTTCGACGCGCTGAACCAGCTCACCGCGGAGACCGGCGCGGGCGCCGAGACCGCTACGACCGCCCACAGCTTCGGCTACGACGCCGTGGGCCGGCAGACCTCGGCCGGGAGCGACACCTTCGGCTACGACGATCGCGATCATCTCGTCAGCACGGCGGGGCCCTCCGGCACGGCGTCCTTCACCTACGACGCCGACGGCCGCATGAAGGCCCGCACCGACAAGGCGGGCACGGCCACCTACGACTACGACGCGGCGAGCCGTCTCACCACGGTCCGCGACCCGCTCACCGGCGGGACCTCGACCTACTCCTACGACTCGATGGACCAGCTCAAGGCCGTGGACTACGGCGGCGCCAAGCGCTCCTTCGACTATGACGCGCTGCACCGGCCCACCTCCGACACGCTCAAGACCAACGCGGGCGCGGTGCTGGCCGCCATCGCCTACGGCTACGACGATGCCGACCGGCTCACCAGCAAGACCACGACCGGAACGGCGGGCGCCGGGGCCAACACCTACGGCTACGACCTGGCGGGCAGGCTGACGTCGTGGAACTCGGTCGCCTACGAGTACGACGACGCGGGCAACCGGACCAAGGCCGGAACGGCCGCCGCCGTCTACGACGCGCGCAACCAACTGGTCTCCGACGGATCGGCCGGCTACGCCTACTCGGCGCGCGGCACCCTGAGATCCAGGACGCCGACCGGCGGGAGCGCGAGCGCGACGAGCTACGACGCGTTCGACCGGATGATCACTGACGGTGCCACGACCTACGCCTACGACGGGCTGGACCGGGTCGCCTCCACCGCGGGCCGCACGTTCAGCTACTCCGGCCTGGGCAACACCCCGGCCGCGGCGGGTACCGAGCTCTACGGCAGGGACCCGGCGGGCAACATCGTCTCCGTCGCGGGCCTGTACGCCTTCACCGACCGGCACGGCGACCTCACCGCCACCTTCACCGGCGCGGGTGTGCTGACCGACTCGGTGGCCTACGACCCGTACGGGAAGGTCGTCGCCAGCTCGGGCACCAAGCGGGGCGTCGGCTACCAGGGCGGCTGGACGGACCCGGCCACCGGCAAGGTCAACATGGCCGCCCGCTGGTACGACCCGGGCACCGGCGCGTTCTCCAGCAGGGACACGCTCGAGGTGGATCCGATGCCGTCGGCGAAGGGCAACCGCTTCGCCTACGCGGACGGTGACCCGCTCAACCAGGTGGACCCGACCGGTCACTTCGGCTGCCCCGCCTTCGTGTGCGGCACCGCCAAGCAAGTGATCAAGGTCGTCAAGATCGACATCGCCAAGCCGGTCCTGACCGCGGCCGACTTCATCCTCACCGGTGGCGGGGAGGTCGGTGCGGCCGCGCGCGGCTCACGGTTCTGCGGTCCGGTGTGGCTCTACTGTCTCGCGGCGGTCGGCGTCACCGCCGGGGCGGCCTACCTGGGGGCGAAGTGGTGGCAGAACAACTGGTGGAAGGGCTGGCCGGACGGCAGCGGGCCGTACATCGACTACCCGGGCGGCTCCTCGCCGAGCAAGGGCAAGTCCGGCAGCACGCCCGGCGACGACGACGACCCCGGCTCCTCGCCGGACAAGGGCACGAAGACCCCGCCCAAGGCGGATCCGCCGCCGCCTCCGCCGCCCACGCCTCAGGAGCTCGCCGACATCGCCGCGAAGACGCGCGCGACCAGGCCGGGCCCCATCGACCATGACCAACTGCCTGGTCCGGCGGGCATCTCCCTGGCCGACGCGCTCGACAAGGGGCTCAATCACCGAGTCGACAACGCCATCGACAAGATCCTGGACAAGGTCGGCGTGGCCTTCACGCCGATCGAGGCCGGAGCGGGCGACGGGCAGCCCAACGGCGGCCTCGACCCGGCCCCGCACGTCATCGGCCAATGCTCAGGGGTGTTCGGCGCGGACGCGATGCAGGAGTGCCGTGTCGATCCGGGCCCGGGCGTCCCGCCGGATCCGACGGTGCAGCTCGACCCCTGCCGTGGCGTGACGGGTGCCGGCGCCGCCTGCTCCTCCGCGGAAGGGCTGTCCCTGGAGGACGCGGGGTACGGCGGCGGTAATGGTGCGCGGGCGCGCGGGCTGTTCGGGGGTGACTCCGTCAACCTGGCACGCGCCAGGGATGCCAGAAGGCCGCACTGGAGCGAGAGGCTCCCGATGAACATGGACACGGTCCGGCGAGTGGCCCAGGACTGGGACATCCGGATCGACGACCTGACCATCAGGATCGACAAGAAGATGGACGGGCAGGCTGGGGTGACGTATCCCAATCAGATGGTCCTGCTGCGGCGGGCGGCCTTCCGCAGCGAGGAACTGCTGGCCCGTACCCTCGCCCACGAGCGATTCCACGTGGGGGAGCTGCGCCAGGGCCTCCCCTACCCGACGACCAACGAAGAGGCGGACCCGTACGAAGACCGGGCCTATGCCTTCGAGGACGATTGGTGGGACAACCATCCACGTAACCAGTGACTCATGGGGTCGGGCGGCTCGTTCGACGAGCCGCCCGGACATCGATCGCGGTATATGTACGTAGAGCCGGAAGACGACAGGCTCGAGCACCGAGGTGGCCCCATTGTCGAACACTCATGACGAGGCGCTCCGATGGGAGAGCTGGCTTCAGGCCTATGCGCGGGCTCGTGACGAGCTGCCCGGACCGATCTCCGGGCGTTGCCCGAACTGCGGGCGAGCCTGTCTCCGCCTGGTGTACCGGCTCCGGATCCCCCACCTGCTCATCGGTGACGCCCACTTCTGGTGTGACCACTGCCTGCAGGGCCCTTACCTCGGCCGCGTCGAGATCCCCGAAGCCGCGGCGGCGGCCGCGGACGAGCAGGCGTACCAACGGCTGAAACCCACGATCCCCAACTACAAGCTCATCCCCCCTGCGATGTCCGACCCCTAGGCAGGCTTGTAGACCAGATACAGCACGCCTGTCGTGAACGTCTCGGACTTGATCAGCTCCAGCGGGACCGGCTTCTCCCCCTCGTCGAACAGGCGCTCGCCCTTGCGGACGGCGATGGGGTGCACCAGCAGGTGCAGTTCGTCCAGCAGGCCCGCTGCCAGCAACTGGCGGACCACCGAGACCGAGCCGCTCACGGCGATGGGGCCGCCCGGCTCCTTCTTCACCGCGCTCACGGCCTCGACCAGGTCGCCCCGCAGGAGTTCGGAGTTCCGCCAGGTGAACTCCAGGGGCTGGCGGGACACGATGATCTTCCGTGCGTCGCCGAGCGTCTTGGCGAAGCCGGCGTCCTCGCCACCTGCTGCTTCCCGCTCCGGCCACGCTCCGGCGAAGCTGTCATAGGTCTTGCGCCCGAGGAGCAGGGTGTCGGTCATCTGCGCCGACACGGCGGCCCCCATCTCGTCGTTGAAGTACGGAAAGTGCCACTCCGCCGGGTCCGCTACAACCCCGTCGAGCGAGATGAACAGGCTTGCGGCGATCTTTCGCATGATGCTTCTCCTTGGTAAGGCGCGGGGCCGTTCTGATACGCCTATAACCTCGCAGGACCTACTTACGGATCTCTTAAGGTCTCCCTTTGACCATTTCGGTCATTTGACGGCGGATCCTCTCGAATGCCGCCGTCGCCACAGCTCGCTGGAAGTCCTGGGGCAAGTGCGGCTGAGCCGGGCGAGGAGCTTCCCTAGTCCTGCTCGGGGACGCGGCCGACGCCGCCCAGGACGCCGCCCTTCTCCAGTCCGGGGACGACGAACGGGTCGTCGTTGCGCCAGTCCTGCACCGGCACGAGGCCGGGTTCGAGCAGCTCCAGCCCGTCGAAGTACGTGCGCACCACGTCATAGTCCCGCAGGTGCAGCGCGCCGGAGGTCGTCCGCCGGTAAACGTCCTCGGTCTCGGTCCTCCGGTCGGGGATGCTCTGGCCCCGCTCCACGTACGCGTGCGTGATGATCAGGAGGCTCCCCGGCGCCAGCGGCTCGCGCAGGGCCTGGACGATGCCGGCCACCTCGTCGTCGTCGCTGAAGTAGTGGAACAGCGCCACGACCAGCACGGCCACGGGCCGGCTGAAGTCGAGGTGCTGGGCGGCGGCGGCCAGGAGCCCCTTGGGGTCGTGCGCGTCGCCGTCGATGATCACCGTGTCGGGGTTGTCGGCCAGCAGCGCCCGGGCGTGGACCAGCACGATCGAGTCGTTGTCCGAGTAGACGACCTTGGCGTCGGGGATGATCCGGTGCGCGACCTGGTGCACGTTGTCCTGGGTGGGCAGACCGGTGCCGATGTCGAGGAACTGCCGCACGCCGGCCCTGGCCGCCGCCTCCACCGCGCGGACCAGGAAGTCGCGGTTCGCCCGGGCCATTTCCCGCACGTTCGCACCACCCTGGCTGCCCAGCTTGACGATCTTCTCGGCGGCCTCGCGGTCAGCGGGGAAGTTGTCCTTACCGCCCAGGAAATAGTCATACATTCGGGCGACGGTGGGGACATTCGGATCAATCTTCCCCGGAGGTCGCTCACTCTCGGTCACGCCACACCCTTCCTCACCTTTCACCGCATCTTATGGGTAATCGGTAGGTCTGTGATCAGGATCCGCCAGATGCCCAGTATTTACGGAGGAATCGATCCAGCCGCTGGACGACCGGCGGCCACGTGCGGGCCAGCCCGCATCGGCCGACCGTGCACCCCCAGTGACGCTGCGTGCCCGGCGAGCCTCGCACAGCGTGCGGTCACAGGGGGTACTGCTCGCCGACCTGCTCCTGAACCGCCTTGTCCTTCGGCAGGTAGGCCGGGTAGAAGTCCCTGCCGCACTCCAGGTCGTCGAGCGCCGCCTTGATCTCCCTCTGCAGGTACGGCTTGGCCTGCTCAGGGGTGAGGGTCGGCCTGTAGTACGTCCACGGCTCGCCGTCCTTGCGCGGAGGCGCGGCATCCGGGACGTCGTCCCTCTGCTCGCGCCCGAGCCTGTCCCACAGATCCTGGAACGTCTGGAGGCCGTTCTGGACCATGGCCTTCGGGGTGGCTTCGCCGGGAGAGTAGCCCTTGCCCTTCAGGCAGGTGGCCATGGCGGAGGCCAGCCGCACCAGCGTGGGGTCGGAGTTCAGCGTGCGCTCGATCGCCCGGTCGGCGGCCTTGCCCGCCTGCTCGAGGTAGTCCATGTCCGACTTCACGGTCAAGCCGAGCACCTGTTTGATGGCGGCGGCCGCGCAGGAGTCCAGCGCCTTGTCGTAGGCGCCGAGCTGAGCCCTGTTGAGCGAGGACTGGATCTTCCCGTTCGGGTTGCTCTCGGGCCCGGCGTCCTGGGCGTTGGATTCGTCGGGGTAGACGTACTGATCGAAGACCCCGAACCCACGTTTTTCGCGATATTCCCGCATCGCTTGGTAGTCGCCGACGGCCCGCTTCTCGTCCTTGGGGAGCTTCTTCCATTCCTGTACGAACGCGACGTACTTGAAGCCCTTCTTCTTCATGCAGTCGGCCTTGGCCGCTTCGACCTGGTATTTCTTGTCCTTGGCCGCCGACGCGTCGGGCGACGGCGCGGCGCTCCCGGCGGCGCCCCCGCAGCCGCCGATCAGCGCCAGTGCGGCCACGGCGAGGAACATTTGACATGATCTTGTGAGCATGCCGAGAGACCGTACTCCGTTCAACGGAGTACGGTCAATCCGTTGATCTATGCGGTACGCGCGGCGCCATTCTCCGCGGCCGAGTCCGCGGCGGCTCGTTCGAACGAAGGCCCTGGCGGGGTCAGCTCGGGCGTGGCGGAGTCCGTCACGGCCGGCCGCTCTTCGGCCTGCGGCGCCGAGGCACTGGCGGCTTGCCCAACGGCCCCCGCTGCCGGGGCGCTTGGCGCGGAGCGCTCGAAGAAGCGGAGCAACTCCACGGGCAGCGGCATGACCAGGGTGGAGGTCTTCTCGGCCGCCACCTCCACGACGGTCTGCAGCAGCCGCAGTTGAAGCGCGCCGGGGGCCTCGGTCATGATGGCCGCCGCGTCGGCGAGCTTCCGCGAGGCCTGGAACTCTCCGTCCGCGGTGATCACCCGGGCCCTGCGCTCGCGCTCGGCCTCGGCCTGGCGGGCGATGGATCGCTTCATGCCCTCGGGAAGATGGACATCCTTGATCTCCACGCGATCGATGTGGATGCCCCAGCCGAGTGCGGGGCTGTCGATCATCAGCGCGAGGCCCTTGTTCAGCTCCTCGCGGTTGGAGAGCAGGTCGTCGAGATCGCTCTTGCCGATGATCGAGCGCAGCGAAGTCTGCGCCACCTGCTCGATCGCGAACAGGTAGTCCTGCACCGCGATGGCCGCCCGCAGCGGCTCCTCGACCCGGAAGTAGGCGACGGCGTCGACCTGGACGGAGACGTTGTCACGGGTGATGCCCTCCTGCGTGGGCACCGGCATCGTGACGATCTGTACGTTCACCTTCTTCATGCGGTCCACGACCGGGATGAGGAGGGTGAACCCTGGCTGGCGGACCTCCTGCTGAACCTTGCCGAGGCGGAAGACCACACCCCGCTCTACCTGGTTGACGATCCTGATGCTGCTGACCGCCAGCCAAACCGCCAGCAGGACGATCAGCCCGAGCACGATATTGATGATCATGGCGTGCCCCTTCCAGTTCAAGGCTAGATCCGGGTACACACCTGTCAGGTAAGGAAGTCGTCAAGTCCTGGTCAGCGGCATCATCTTCGTGGTCGCCGTCATCCGCCGGGGGCTCGGTAGTCCACCTTCTGCCGCGCCGCCTCGTCGATCTCGTCCGGGGTCAGCAGGACGACCGTCTTCGTCCGTGCTCCTCCGGCCGCCGTCACCGCGAGGCCCACAGCGGCCGAGGCCGCGTTGCTGGGCATGTCGGCGATGATGTAGACGTCGTTCTCGCCGAAGGCGAAGTACATCTGCTCGACCCGGCCGCCGACGCTCTCCAGCATGCGCTCCACCACCCGGCATCGTGCGGTGCCCCCATCGCGAAGCACCCCCTTGATGCCCTCCACCGAATAGCTCGCCTGAATGAGGTATTTGGGCATGGTCGGACTCCCCTTTGCCTGGCGCCGCCCGCACGCGAACGGCCATGAATGCGATCTCGTGGGCCACGTTCTCGGTTTCGGGTGTCGGCAATCCCAGCCGGTGTACTGATTTCCGTCTGGAAGCTCAAACCGCTGAAAATCAGGTGTGACACGTCACTCCACCACCTAAGGTCATGAACGTGACCAAGCTCAACCAGATCCTCGCGGTCGAGAAAGGCGTAAAGGCCGGCACGCAGCGTGCGGTGTCCGACGCCTACCACACCGTCCAGAAGGCGCCGCTGCTGTCCGGCCTCTCGCGTACCTACCAGCCGATCGACGACGAGGGCGAGCAACTGCCGCCGGAGTCGACGCGCGTACAGGTGAAGACCGAGCAGGTCATCGCCGACGTAGTCGCGGCACTGACCAGGCTGTTCGACGTGACCGCGACGAAGGACTGGACGAACGCGGTCGCCAAGGCCGACGTGGTCGTCGACGGCCGGACGCTCATCTCGGGGGTGCCGGTCACGTACCTGCTGTTCCTGGAGAAGCAGCTCGTCGACCTGCACACGTTCGTGGCGAAGCTGCCGACGCTCGACTCGGCCGAGACGTGGACGTTCGACGACAACGCCGAGACGTGGCGCACCGAGCCGGTCAAGACGACCCGCACCAAGAAGGTGCCGCGCAACCATGTCCTGGCCGAGGCGACGGACAAGCATCCGGCGCAGGTCCAGGTGTTCACCGAGGACATCGTGGTCGGCTACTGGACGAAGACCACCTTCTCCGGCGCACTGCCGGCCCGCCGTGTGAACGAGCTGCTGGCCCGCGTGCAGAAGCTTCAGGACGCGGTGAAGTACGCCCGTGAAGAGGCCAACGCGACCGCCGTCGAAGACCAGGAGGTCGGCGGCGTGGTGTTCCGTTACCTGTTCGCCTAACCTAGAGACTCCCCGTTGAGCGCGGGGTGCGCGAAAGCGCGAAGCTGAAGCTCAGATTGAACCTGACGAACGGCTCAAGTGGAGGTTCGAGTCCTCCCCGGGGTACGCGCCTCGGTAGCCCAACTGGCAGAGGCAGCCGATCAGACTCAGACTCTCGCTCTAAGCTCAGCATCGCCGTCGGCGCCAGATCAACCGAGGATGGACTGTGATTGTTGAGATGCCGGTTCGAATCCGGCTCGCGGCTCTTCGTGCCGCGGTGGCTCAATGGCAGAGCGCACGTCGTCAGGACTGATCCGCCCTCTTAAACGCCGCTGGCGCCTTACATGGCGGCACATCTTAGGCCCCCCGGCTTGGGTAGTCCGGGGGGCCGCTGCCTGTTTGTCACGATCTCGGGCGCTGGCGCTCCCCATCCCCTCTGATTACCATGCGTAGCGAAGATGTTGCGCAGGGTAGTAGGAGGTTTCGTGAAGCGTCTCATCGCCATTCTCACCACCGCCGCCATGGGGGCCGCGCTCGCCATCTGTCTGACCACCCCAGCCACCGCCGAGACCCTCACCAAGCCACCCGGGTCTTCGTCGACGCGTCTCATCGATTTCGAGGAGGCGCGGGTCATACCCGGGATCATCCCCAACACGTTCATCCTGGTCGTCCGTGGCGAAAAGCCCTATCTGAACATGCGGGTCGAACTGGTACCGCTGCGCTACGTCCACCGGCCGGACTACTGGGGCATCGAAGTGACCGGCCGACTC
Source organism: Nonomuraea sp. NEAU-A123 (assembly GCF_018603905.1). Lineage (GTDB taxonomy): Bacteria > Actinomycetota > Actinomycetes > Streptosporangiales > Streptosporangiaceae > Nonomuraea. The sequence goes on along the minus strand of NZ_JAHFZZ010000014.1, from coordinate 217,782 downwards.
CCCGGCGGCGTCGGACTGCCGGTCACCTCGCCGTACACGGTGTCGCTGCCGCTCGACGGCATCATCGGCTACCGGGGCATCGAAGTCATCGGGGCGACGTCCAGCAAGAGGATCGACGTCCCCTTGACCTGACCGCGATACGAGAGACGCCCCGCCCGCCTCGAAGGTGGACGGGGCGTCTTCGCTATTTGCTGGCGTCGACCAGGTTGACAATGGCCACCGCGGCGCGGAGGTACTTGTTGCGGCCGAGATCGCCGATGGTCTTGATGTTGAACGCCTTGGCCAGCGCCTCGGCGTCAGCGTCGCTCACACCGGCGAGCGCGCTGACCGGGGCGGTAGGAAGCTGGTCCAGGGCGTACTGCTCGAATGCCTTGTCGAGCAGCTTGTCGAGATTGGCGGTAATCGTCATGGCGCACCTCCGTGTGGTGATCGGATAGCGGGTCGCTAACCCCCACAGGGAGGTTTTCAGCCTTGTCGTGATCCGCCCCGGATCGACCCGGCTCCCTTTCCGGGTCATGAGGCTGGCTTGCCGAATCGCTTAGGACCAGTGGCCTACCAGTCGCCCTTGTAGAGCTGGCCGCGTACCGCGCCGCCGGGGAACTCGGCGGTGTGCAGGTTCACGTACCAGTTCTTCGGGTTCTTCCAGATGCGGTGGGCCACCGCGGCCGAGGTGGTCACGCTCCCGGCGACGCCGTTGACGCTGGGCGGCAGGCCCTTGTCGGCGGCGAAGAAGGGCACGACCACCGGCCCGTTCTTACCCTTCCCCGCGCGGTGGATGTGCGAGGCGATCGGCGCCCCGACCTGCTGCCACGCGGCGGCGAACCACACCCGGTTGCCCTCCGGCTGCACCAGCCAGCCGGCGAACCCGTTGTGGTCGCCGACCTTCATGCCGGGTGCCGGCACCTCCTGCCGCCCGTTGGCCCGCGCGGTGAGCGTGGTGCCGAACCCGTGCGACAGCACCGACTCCAGCTCCACCGGGCGGATCCGGTAGAGCTGGGCCCGTACCGCGCCGCCGCCGAACTCGGCGTTGTGCAGGTTGGCGTACCAGTTGCCGGGATTGTTGACGATGCGGCCGAGCAGGGCGAGGTCCTTGACCAGGACCGTGCCCTTGACCGCGTGGAGCGCGGCGGGCATCGCCTCGCCGAAGAACGGGACCCTGACGTCGCCGTTCTCACCCTTCTTACCCTTGTGGATGTGGAACCCGCTGGGCGCGTCCACCTTCTGCCACCGGACGGCGTAATCGACCCGGTTGCCATGGATGCGGAACACCGCGAGGGCGTTGCCGTCCACGTCACCGACCTTCATCCCTTCGACAGGCACTTCGTTCGCGCCCTTGAGCGACGCGGCCAGGTAGATGGGGGTGCTGGCCTGCGCGGCGATCGGGCTGAGTGAGGTGGTGACCAGTGCGAGGGCGACGGACAGGCCGGGGACAATGAGGGTGCGCATGTTCATGATGACCCTTTCAGTTCTCTCTGGCCTGGTACGGCTGCCTCCCTCGCGGGGTTCAATGATCAGTCGATGGCGCCCGATTGGGTGAGGAGGTTCTGGTACCACGTGTCGTACGGCCGGTTGGTCGCCGGATAGTTGGCCGGCGGGGTGGTGGCGTCGCTCGCCGAGTCGAAGTCCCAGCCGCGCACGAGCCGTCCCGCCTGTCGTGCCGCGGTGATGAACGAGGACTCGGTGGCTGGCGCCGCGTAGAACAGCGCGCCCTGCTGGAGCTCCGCGCTGTCGCCCTGCTGGAACTCGTCGAAGGCGGTCTGCGGGTAGCGGATGCGGTCGCCGGTGTATTGGTCGGTGTCCAGCCGCAGGGTCTGGGCCGAGGTCGGGCCGTCGGCGCCGGTCCACACGTGTACGCGCGACGTGCCGCTGGTCGCGGTGGTCTTGTCGTAGCGGGCGTCGGAGGTCTTGGCGTTGCCGCTCCAGGTGACCGTCATCGCGCCGGCGTTGAGCACGCCGGTCCAATTCCAGTTCTGGGTGCTGCTCTGGCTGCGGTGTATCTCGCGGAGCTGGGTGCCCGCCGCGTCGGTGAACCTGACCGTCGGCAGGACGCCGTTGTCGTACTGGTGGCTGGCCGACCAGGTGATCTCGCCGTCGGCACCGAGGTGGCCGACGCGGTACCACAGCGTGGTCGCGCTCTGGGACTGGTGGACCTCGACCAGGTCGCCGTTGTCGTTCAGCGTGACGGCCGGTGTGACGCCGGTGTCGTACTTGCCGTGGCGTAACCACGTCACGCGGCCGTCGGCGCCGTACGTGCCGGTCCAGTACCAGAGCGTGCCGGAGCCCGAGTCGTGCACCTCCACGACCTGGCCGCGGCCGTTGATCGCGACGGCCGGGTTGTAGCCGATGTCGCGCTTGTACTGGGTGCGGGTCTCACCGTTGCCGGAGATCAGCGCGAGCACCCGGCCGCGCAGCGAGTCCACCGTCGGCGTGCTCGCCGGGTAGTCCTTGGCCTGCAGCAGCCGCGAGCCGAAGACGGACGTGAGCTCCTGGTTGAGCGCGGCCGGCTCGCCCGCGGCGAAGGAGGCGTTGTCGGTCAGGTCGTCCTTGACGTCGAGCGCGACCACGATCGGTGCGGCGGTGGGATGCTGCGCGGACCAGGTGTTGATCACGTTGAGCCAGTCGCGCAGGAGGTTCGACGCGGGGTTTCCGGTGTGGTCGACCAGGTTGCCGGGGGAATCATGGCCAATGGCGTAGTCGTGCGCGGTGGCGTAACCGTTGTCGTGGATGTCGAGTTCGATGAAGCGAATGCCGTGGTCGAGCTGGTAGGTGATCGAGTTCTTGGCGCCGTCGACGTTGCCCGAGTAGCTGTTGTGCGTGGCGCGGAAGATCGCCGAGGGTAACGGGGCGTCCGCCGCCGCCTCGGCGTTTCCACTGATCAGCAGCGCGGACGCGGCGACGGCGAGTGCGGGCAGGACGGTTCTTGGTCGGGACATTCTATGATCTTCACACCGGGGCTGTGCCCCGACAATACGATCACGAACTTTGGGCCCGAGAGGGCCGCGATGCGTGGACCGACCTGGGCATATGCCAAGTTATTGCTGGTCAGGGCTGCGTGACGCCTTCGTCGAGGCGGATGAAGGTCGCGCCCGCGGCGGCCGCGCGGGCACCGAGGACGTGCCCGTCGCACATCCTCGTCTCCGTCCCGGCCCGGTCGATCACCTTCCACGTCACCGGCTCCTGGCACGGCCGGCCGCGCCGGTCGTGGTTCCAGGTGCGCCGGCACACCCGGCACTCGGAGACGCCGGCCGTGGAGGAGAGGGTGTTGCCGTGCTCGGGGCAGATGCCCCACGGCAGGCCGCACGGCTGGGCCTGGAGCCTGGCCAGGTCCATGGCCGCGCGCTCCAGGTCCTCGGCGCCTCGGGCCAGCCAGTTCGCGGCCTGCCCGGCCGCCACAAGGGGGTCGCGTTCCGGCGATCCGATCGGGGCGCTGTCGCAGAGTGCCCGGACCTCGGCGGTGAGCGCCTCGGCGCGGCTCGCCAGGGCGCTCAGGTGCGCGGGAGTGACGGTCATGCAGGCTTCCCTCTCGCAAGGGCCGACGACTGGTTGCTGATCTGCAGCCTACGTCCGCGAGGCCCCGGGTAAGTGCGAGTGGTTACGCAGGTTGGCAGCCGGTCGCCGAGGGTCACAGCACATCGTCGGTGTGCTGCTTGATCAAGGCGGCCACCTCTTTGGCCTCCGGTGAGGAGGTGGCCTCCAGGACCGCGAGCGAGCTCCGCCACGCGTCCATGGCCGCGGAGCGGTCTCCGGCGTCGCGGTGCACGTCACCGAGGGCGCGCAGGGCGAGGCCGTGGCGGCGTGGCGCGGGGATGGCCTGGCAGATCGCGATGACATCCGTCAACGTCGCGACGGCCTCGTCGAATCGGCCCTGCAGGCGCCGGAGCTCGGCCCAGGCGAACAGCACGCGGGCCCGGCCCAGGCTCTCTCCGACGTTCTCGTAGATGGCCAGGGCCCGCTGCAGGAGACGTTCCGCGTCGGCGAGGTCGTGCTGGGCGAGTCTGGCCGACGCCAGCCCCAGAGTCGCGTACGCGGTTCCCCTGGGGAAGCCGAGCGTGTCGAAGTAGGCCATCGCCTGGCTGAACCCGGCCTCCGCGGCGGCGGAATCGCCTCGAGCGAGGTCGATCTCGCCGAGAATGATCCTGGCGAACCCCCGTGAACGGACGTCGCCGATATCGTCGGCCAGCCGCACCGCCCGCCGGAGGTACGGGCCGGCGAGGTCGTGCCGCCCCTGGTTGAAGTGGATGTGGCCGATGCCCCGCAGGATGGCGATCTCCGTACCGTGGTCGCCGACCCGCGCCACGTCTTCCGTCGCTTGCTCGTACAACTCCAGGGCCTGGGCGTAGCGGCCTTGGAGGCGATGGAGCTCGGCCAGGTTGACCAGGACCAGGGCATGTCCGTGCCGGTCCTCGGCCTTCTCGAACAGCCCGAGGGCCTCCTCCAGCGCCTCGCCGCTGCGCGGCATGTCGTCGCGGGCGAGGAACAGTCCCGCCAGGCCGTTGAGTATGGTCGCCTGCCCTCGTACGTTGCCCGAACTCCGGGCGCAGAGCAGGGCCGTCTCATGCGTCGCGCGCCATTCGTCGTAGAAGCTGCGGGTCTCGAAGAGGTGCATGGCGCTGGAGGCGAGTTCCCAGCAGAGTTCGTCCGCTTCCAGCGCCGCGCTCTGGCTGACCGCGGTGACGATGCCCGCCCGCTCGGCTTCCACCCAGGCGAGCGGGTCGCGTACATGGCGTTCAACGATCTCCGGGTCAGGCGACCAGAGCGGGCTGCGGCCGTACGGCAGGCGGTAGTCGCCGCCGCACAGCCGGGCGTGCGCCTGGCGGGTCAGGGCGAGCCAGGCGCTCAGGGCGCGTCGTATCGCGGCGATCCGTTCGTTCTCAGACTCCTCGGTCTCAGCGCATTCTCGCGCGTACGCCCGCGTCAGGTCGTGGAAGCGGAACCGCGCCTGCCCGGACGGGTCATGACCCGCGACGTCGAGGAGGCGGACGTCGACCAGTTGCTCGATCAGCTCCTCGGCCTCGGCGTACGGCATGTCGAGCAGGGCGGCGGCCGACCACGCGGCGAAGTCCTGCGCTTCCACCAGCCCGAGCAGGCGAAACAGCCGCCGCGCCGGAGAGGTCAGGCCCTGGTAGCCCACGGCGAGGCTGGCCCGCACCGCCTGGGAGCCGTGGGAGAGCTGGCGCAGGCGGTTGCGGGTGTCGCTCAGCCTGGTGACCAACTGGTCCAAGCCCCAATGCGGCCGGGCGGCGAGCTTGGCTCCGGCGATACGTACGGCAAGGGGCAGGCCACCGCACAACTGGACGAGCGTGTCGGCGTCGCCGGACGCTTCGGCGGCCCGATCGGCGCCGATGAGGTGCCGCAGGAGTTCGAGCGCCTCGCCGGACGGCATCATCGGCAGATCGATCATGCGTGCGGCGGGCAGCCCCGTCAGCCGGTGCCTGCTGGTGATGAGGACCGCGCACCCGGGCGTGCCCGGCAGCAGCGGGTAGAGCTGGCCCTCGTCCGCCGCGTCGTCCAGCACCACCAGGTAGCGGCCGTTCGCCAGCTTGGCGCGGTACAGCTCCGCCCGCTGGTCCAGCCCCGAAGGGACGGTGGCGCTGTCGACCTCGAGCGCGCGGAGGAACCGGCCCAGCGCCTCCTCCGGATCTGTGGGGCGGTTCTCCCCGCCGCGCAGGTTCATGTAGAGCTGCCCGTCGGGAAAGTCGTGCCGGACGTGGTGGGCGATGTGGATGGCCAGGGCGGTTTTTCCCACGCCCCCTTGGCCGGAGATGACGCAGAGGGGCACCGTCTGCGTCGGCGGGATCCGCGCGGGCTCGGCCCCCGCCGGCTCGGGGGTCGTCGCCCGTTGGCGGGCCGGGCCGAGCGCCTCGATCGCCGAGGCCAGCTCCCCTTGCCTGCCGACGAAGTCGGCGATGTCCGGAGGTAGCTGGCAGATGCCCCTCACCCGCGGTTCGGGCGCGATGGGCGGCAGGCCGCCGCCGAGGATCATGGACTGCAGGTCCTGCAAATCCTTGCTCGGTTCGACGCCGAGCTCTTCCACGAGCACGTCGCGGGCGCGGCGGTAGGTGTCGAGCGCCTTGTCCCGCTGACCCGCGCGTGCGTGTGCCAGCATGAGCAGATACCAGGCCTTCTCCCGTAAGGGCTGCTCAGCCAGCAGGCGGCGGAGATCGTCGATGATCCCTTTGTGGGCGCCGAGGACGAGTTTCACCTCCGCGTAGTCAAGCAGCGTCTCCGTACGACGCTCCTCCACCTCGGCGACGCGGGCGAGCAGGTCGCCCCCCAAGGGAGTGCCCTCGGCGGGCTGGCCGCGCCACAGCGCCAGCGCCCGCTCGAACCGCTCAGCCGCGGCCCCGGCCTCGCCCCGCTCGGCCGCCAGCCGAGCCAGGCGCACCTCCTGGTCGAAGATGAGCAGATCGACCTCCTCCGCACTGGCTTGCAGCAGGTAGCCGGATCCTTTGGTGAGGAGACGGGTGCCCGCCGGCAGCACCTTTCGCAGCTGGGCGACGTACGTCTGGAGGTTGGAGACCGCGGAGTGGGGGGCGTTCTCCCACAGCGCGGCGATCAGCCGGTCCCTGGACACCGTGGCGTTGACATTGAGCAGCAGGCTGGCCAGGACCACGCTCTGCTTGCCGCTCAGCTCGACGGATTGCTGACCGCCCAGGCGAACGCATACCGGCCCCAAGATGCCGAAGAATACTGCCGCCAAATCGCGCTCCCTCCTGTGATCAGTGGGTCGATCGATGGCTCCTGGGGTCATTGTTGATCAGGCGAGGCCCTCAGTCGAGGGTGTGAGCCGGCTGCGACGGGGCGCACGACGAACGGGCCGGCCTGCGCACGCCGACGCGGCGAGCGGGGAGCCGATCGATCAGGGGCGCCACAATGCGACCCGGAAACGCGTCTTCGATGGCGCCGGCGCGGTGCGGAAGCATGCTTCGGCCGCTTCGCCTTGCCCGCGCAAAACGCCTTTCAGCATTACCGTCCGCACAGTTGCGAGAGCGGGCGAATAATTATGCACCAAGCGGCCATATAACGACTACAATTTCACCACAAAGGCAGGGCTACCTGCGCAGATGCACAAGGATAATAATATTTATAAATTGTCCATAAGCACGGCTCCGTATGCAATTTGAACATCGACATATGCATTTGTACAGGCCCTTGTCGAGCGAGTTCTGGTCATCTAATGTCCGATTGATCAAATCACTTCCTCGATTCAGGAGCTCCGGTTGCGTCGATTAACATTCACCATCAGCATCGCGGCGGTGTTACTCCCGCTGCTTTCACCCGTGGCATCCGCCGCCACCGCCAATGCGGCAGATCCAGACGTGGTCCAGCAGGTCGGTCCGGGCCTGTACTTCACCGACACCGACACCTTCAAGATCAGCGAAACCGACGTGCCGGCCGGTGTGATCGGCCGTTCGCACGGCGTGGCCACCGGAGCCGATGACCTGGCTCGGCCGCAGTCAGCCCTGCCGTCCCGTCCCGAGATGGCGGTGTTCGGGCCGGGCTGGAAGGCCGAATTCCTCGGCGGGATGATCGACAGGAAACTGGAGACCCAGAGCGGCGCCATCGTCGTCACCGAGCTCGACGAGGGAAACTCGACCCGCTACGAGTTCAAGAGCAGCGTCTCCTTCCCCGACGGCGGCGGCGTCAACCGCTACGAGAGCACCGACGGCTCCAAGATCGCCGAAACGAGCCGGTGGGACGCGACGGCCGGGGTCATGCGCACCTCCATCTCCGAAACGATCGCGATGGACAAGGGCGCCACGGAGACGGGCGACGACACCTTCGCCCAGAGCAATGCCGAGCTCAGCCTCACCTACACCTGGAACAAGATCGACGGGCTGCAGGGCACCGACACCTGGCGGGCGACGGCCACCGGCAACACCGCCTATGGCACCGCCGCGGTGACCTACGACTCCCAGGGCCGCGTCAGCACCGTCAAGGAACCGGCCGCCGGGGAGACCCCCGAGGAAACACTGACCGTCCAATACGCCACCTCGACCACGGCCACCTCGTCCTCCTTCGGTGACTTCGCGGGCCGGCTCAAGCAGATCACGCTCACCTCCGGCACGGCGGCGCCGCAGACCGTGGCCAGCTACGGATACGACCCCAACGGCCTGCTCCGCACCGTGGCCGATCCCACCCAGAGCACCTCCCCCGCGGCGACGTACGCCTACGACCAGATCGGCCGCCTGACGTCGATCGACTCGCCCACGGACGGCGGCTGGCAACTGTCCTTCGCGGCAGGCACCGCGGCCCCCACCGCGACCGCCACCGACACCGCGCGCCCGACCGCCGGCGATACCATGCAGGGCGCGACGGGAATCAACGACCCCAACGCCACCGCGCCGGCCCCGGGCGACTTCCTCCCCGGCGACATCTCCAACCCCCAGGCCTATCCTTCCTACTGCAACGACGCCTGGAAGTGGCTGTACTACCAGCGAGCCGGCTGCTCCGCCTGGGTCGCGCACAACGGCTGGCACAAGCCGCTGTGGAAGCAGCTCCCCAGCAAGCGCTTTGTCGTCGGCATCACCTACGACCACTGCACGAACGCCCCGGACCGCCCCTCGGGGTTCGACTTCCGCCCCGCCTGTGACATGCATGACTATGGCTACGGGCTGATCGGCAACACCTACAAGCACTACAAGTACTACCTCGACAGGTACCGCAAGTCCCAGGTGGACGACGTGTTCTACAGCACGCTGAAGAACTGGACGTGCAACGCCTACTTCGTCCTGGTACGCCCCGTCTGCAGGAGATGGGCGTGGGTCTACCGCCAAGGCGTCCGCCTCGGCAATCCCAAGAACGGCGCGGACAACACCTGAGCCAGAAGCCGGATGGCGGAGCGGGATCGCCCGCCATCCGGCCCCCTTCCTTCGCGGCTCCCTCAGCCGTCCGCCGACAGCTCCAGTAGGTGGAAGTACGAGTCGACCGGGCGGGCGTCCGTGAGTGCCCGCGACCCCGGCTGCCGCTGACTGGCAGCGCCTGTCAGCCGCTGTCAGCCGCTGTGCCCGGACTCTCAGGCGTGCCCGGCAAGCTGGCGATCATGACCTACGCCATTGAGGCAGAGGGCCTCACGAAGAGGTTCGGAGAGACGACCGCCCTGGACCGCGTCGACCTGGCCGTGCCCGCGGGCACGGTGCTCGGGCTGCTCGGTCCCAACGGAGCGGGCAAGACGACCGCCGTACGCATCCTGGCCACGCTGATGCCGCCGGACGCGGGACGCGCCCGGGTGGCCGGACACGACGTCGTACGCGAGGGCACGCTGGTACGCCGGCGCATCGGGCTGACCGGGCAGTACGCCTCGATCGACGAGGATCTCACCGGCATTCAGAACCTCGTGCTGATCTCCAGGCTCGCGGGCCTGTCCAGGCCGGACGCCAAGCGGCGGACCAGGGAACTGCTGGAGCACTTCGACCTGGCCGCCGCCGGCGAACGGCTGACGTCCACCTACTCGGGAGGCATGCGCCGCAGGCTCGATCTGGCGGCCAGCCTCGTCGCCCGGCCCCGGGTGCTCTTCCTCGATGAGCCCACCACGGGCCTCGACCCGCGTAGCCGCAACGATGTGTGGCAGATGATCCGCGAGATGGTCGCCGACGGCACCACCGTCCTGCTCACCACCCAGTACCTGGACGAGGCGGACCAGCTCGCCGACGGGATCGTCGTGGTCGACCACGGCCGGGTCATCGCCCATGGCACCACCGACGAGCTACGCGCCCAGATCGGCCAGCAGACGCTGGACGTGTGGCCGATCGACCCGGCGCATCTCGACCGGGCCGCGGCGATTCTCGCCGAGGTGACGGGCACGGCTCCGGTGCGCAACGCCGAGGACTCGCGGGTCGCCGTCACGGTGGACGACCCCGCGCTGCTGTCGGTCGTCGTGCGGCGGCTCGGCGAGGACGGCATCGCCGTACGCGAGCTGGCCTTCCGCCTGCCCAGCCTGGACGAGGTCTTCCTCATGATCACCACTGGCCGGAGCCCGGAGAGGACCGCGACATGACCGTCGAGACCATCGCGGAGCCGCAGCGCGTCGGGCTGCTGGCCGCGATCAAGCACAGCGGCACGCTGACGTGGCGCAACCTGCTCAAGGTACGCAACTCACCTGAGCAACTCGTCGACGTGATCATCCAGCCGATCGTCTTCGTGATCATCTTCGCGTTCCTGTTCGGCGGGGCGATCTCCGGGGACTGGCGGGCGTACCTGCAGTTCCTGGTGCCGGGGTTGATGGTGCAGACGGTGCTGTTCGCCACGATGGGCATCGGGGTCGCGTTGAACGCCGACGCCAACAAGGGCATCGTCGACAGGTTCCGCAGCCTGCCCATCGCGCGATGGGCGCCGCTGGCCGGGGCCGTGTTCGGCGACGCCGGGCGCTACGTGATCTCCATGGTGGCGCTGGTGGGCTTCGGCTCGATCCTGGGGTTCAGGTTCCAGAACGGGCTGCTGGCCGGGCTGGCGGCCTGCCTGGTGACGCTGGGGTTCGCGCTCGCGCTGTGCTGCATCCCCGCCACGGTGGGGCTGACCGTGAAGAACCCGCAGACGGTGCAGGGCATCGGGTTCATCGTGATGTTCCCGCTGACCATCATCAGCAACGTGCTGGTGAAGACCGAGACGCTGCCCACGTGGTTGCAGGCATGGGTGAAGGTCAGCCCGGTGACACAGGTGGTGAACGCGACCCGGGGGCTGATGCTCGGCGGCCCGGTGGCCGAGCCGGTGCTCTACACCGCGCTCTGGGGCGTCGGCATCGTGATCGTCTTCGCCCCGCTGGCCGTACGGGCCTACTTCCGCCGTACCTGATCCCCTGGCGGGCGGAGGCCCGGGATGAGCGTGTCCGCCTCCTCCGTGGACAGCGCCATGCCGCGGGCGTGCGCGGCCCGGTAGGCGTCCTCCCCCAGGAGGGCGCGGACGGTCGAGATGAGGCGGACCACGTCCGGATTGCCGAGGTCGAGGCTGCCGCGCAGCCGGGTCGCGAACCCCAGCAGCGCGGCGGCGCGGTCCGTCTCCCGCCCGGCCACGGCGATCGCGGCCAGGCCCTCCGCGGCCCCGGCCAGCGTCTGGGCGCTCCTGTGCTCGATCGCCGACCCGGCCGCCTCCCCGAACAGCGCCGCGGCCTCGTCGGCCGCGCCCTCCGCCAGGGCCGTCCAGCCGAGCCCGATCAGGATCAGCGCCCGCACCTGGCTGGTCACCAGGGCGTTCGCGGCGAATCCGGCCAGCGCCAGCTCGTACTGGCGGCGCGCCTCGGCCAGTTCTCCCGCCCGGCAGGCGATCTCGCCGAGCGCGCGGCGGGCCAGCAGTTGCGTCTCGTGCGCGGCCTCGGCCACGTCGAGCACCTCCATGAGCTGCGCCCGACCGCCGGGCACGTCGCCGGCGCGGGCCCGCTCGACGCCCAGGCGCACGCGGACGCTGAGCACCTCCTCGGGCGATCCCAGCTCGATCGCCGCCTGGAGCGCCTCCTCGCACGTGCACACCGCCCCGGCGCTGTCGCCGCGCAGTCCCTGCTCCTCGGCCAGGGCGTTCAGGGTGGTGATGAGTCCCCACCGGTCTCCCACCTTCCGGAACGCGTCGAGCGCCGCCCGCAGGTGGGTGACCACGCTGGCCCCCTCGCCCATCTGCTCGGCGGCGAAGGCCCGCATCAGCAGGAGCAGGGCCCGCGTCCACGGGTCAGGATGGGCCGCGTACCGCTCCAGCGCCCCCACGAGCCGGCCATGGTCGTAGGCCAGCATCGCGGACACCAGTTCCAGCAGGACCACCGCCGGGGGATCCGCTCCGGGGCGCGGCTCCTCCCGCAGCGGGGGCCGCGCCCGCGTGCGCTCGGGCGGCTGGTCGCCGCTGACGAGCGCGGCGAGCGCCTGGTACGCCGAGGCGACCCGGCGCTCGACCCCTTGCGACTCCCCCGGCACCGCCAGCGCCTCGTCCAGCCACGCCCGCGCCTCGACGTAATTGCCGCGGATCATCCAGTACCAGCCGAGCACCGCCCCGAACCGCACAGCCGTGTCAGCGTCCCCGGCCCTGGCCGCCCGGCGCAGCGCGCTCAACAGGTTGTCGTGCTCGGCCGCCACCCGCGCCATCCACTTGACCTGTTCCGCGGTCCGTAACCAGGGCTCGGCCGACGCGGCCAGCTCCAGGAAGCAGCGGACGTGCGCGGCCTCGACGGCTTCGGCCTCGCCCGCCTCGGCCAGCCGTTCGGCGCCGTACACCCGTACCGTCTCCAGCATCCGGTAGCGGCCCTGCTCGCTGGCGTCGGTGAGCTCCACCGTGATCAGTGACTTGTCGGCGAGCGCCGCGAGCAGATCGAGCACGTCCACGGCGGCGAGCTCGTCACCCGCGCACACCTGCTGGATGTACTCCGGGCCGGCGCCGCCCGTGAAGACCGAGAACCTGCGGGCCAGCAGCCGCTCGGCGTCGTCGAGCAGGTCCCAGCTCCACTCCACGACCGCGCGCAGCGTCTGGTGGCGGGGAAGAGCCGTCCTGCTGCCCGCCGTCAGCAGCCGGAACCGGTCGTCGAGCCGGGCGGCGAGCTGGGCGAGCGGCATCGAGCGCAGTCGCGCGGCCGCCAGCTCGATGGCCAGGGGCAGCCCGTCCAGGCGGCGGCAGACCTCGGCGATCAGGGCGGCTGACGCCTCCGCGGCGAACCCGGGGCGCACGGAGACCGCGCGGTCGGCGAACAGCCGCGCGGCCGGGTAGTCCAGCACGTCCGTGCCCGTCACGTGCTCGGGTGGGGTGGCCAGGGGCTGGATGGGCCACAGCACCTCTCCTGTGATGCCCAGCGGCTCCCTGCTGGTGGCCAGGATCTGCAGCCTGGGGCAGGCCGAGATGAGCCGGTTGGCCAGCGCCGCCGCGGCGGCGATCACGTGCTCGCAGTTGTCCATGATGATCAGCGGGCGCCGGTCGGCCAGCGTCTCGATCAGCCGCTCCACCGGGTCCCTGGTGGGCGCGGCGGCCTGGAGGAGGCCCTTCTCGCGGATGTCCAGGGTCTGGATGAGGATGGTGGGCAGGTCACCGGGTTCGCGGGCCCTGGCCAGTTCCGCGATCCAGACGCCGTCCATGGGACGCTCGCGTAATCGGGTGGCCACCTCCTCGGCCAGCCGGGTCTTGCCCACTCCCCCCGGCCCCACCAGCGTGACCAGGCGGTTGCCGGACAACAGCGCGGCGACGGCCTCGATCTCCCGGTCTCTGCCCACGAAGCTGGTGAGCTGCGCGCGCAGGTTGGTGGCCCGCCGCCGGGGCGCCGGGGCCGGGCGCAGGCCGGGATCATCGCGCAGGATGGCCAGTTGGAGATCCCGTAACTCCGCCGACGGCTCGATGCCCAGCTCGGCGGCGAACGTCGCGCGCGCGTCCGCGTACACGGCCAGCGCCTCGGCCTGCCTGCCGAGCCCGGACAACGCCCGCATGAGCTGAGCCCGCGGGCGCTCGCGCAGCGGCTGGGCGAAGACCAGCGCCTCAAGGGGGGCGACGATCTCGGCGTGCCTGCCCAGGCGCAGACGGGACTCCACCTGGTCCTCCACGGCGTTCAGCCGGAGCTCGGCCAGCCGGGCGGCGGCGGGGGCGGCGAACGGCGCGTGCGCGGCGGCGGTCAGCGCCTCCTCGGCCCGCCACAGTGCCAGAGCCTCGCGCAGGAGGTCGGCGGCCCGATCGGCCCGGCCCGTCGTCAGGGCCCGTCTGCCCTCGGCGGCCAGCCGCTCGAACCGATAGGCGTCGACGTCGTCGGCGGCGAGCGCGAGCCGGTAGCCGCCGGGCAACGACTCGACGAGCGACGTCCCGATGGGCGCCAGGGCGTGGCGCAGGCGCGAGACCAGCGACTGCAGGGCGTTGACCACCCCGGCCGGCAGCTCCTCCCCCCACAGGTCGTCCATCAGGGAATCCACGCTCACGACCCGCCCCGGAGCGAGGGCGAGACGGATGAGAAGGGCACGCACCTTGGGGCCGCCGATCTCCACCGGGCGGCCGTCCGGGGCGGAGACCTCCAGGGGGCCCAAAACCGCGACCTTCACCGGGCAAGAATCTCATATCACGGCGGACGCGCGCATTTGACAGATCATCTTTCTCGGTAAAACGACGATGGTCAATCTAAGGCGGCTCGAGCACGCGTTGAGCGTCGTCGCGGATTCTGGGATCAGAACGGCCCACAAACGTGTCCAGAAGCCGGTTGAGAAAGGCCTCCGCCATGCGCGTGTTCACCATGGACGACCTCACCCGCATCCTTCGCGAATGCGCCGGAGAGGACGAGGCAGTCGACCTGTCCGGCGACATCGCCGACACGTCCATCGCCGAGCTGGGCTACGACTCGCTCGCGGTGCTGGAGACGGCCGCCAGGATCGAGCGGGAGTTCGGAGTGCTGCTGGACGACAGCGTCATCGCCAAGGCCGCCACCCCCGGAGATCTCGTCCAGGTGGTCAATCAGTACCTCATCCAGGCGGTCTGACCAGGCCCTCGACCAAGCCGCGTCAGGCATGCGGGCCGTGCCGGGCGACATGACGTCCGAGCACGGCCAGGATCCGCTCCAGATCGACCATCGTGCTCTTGAACTCCTCGACGGTCAGCGCCTGGTCGGCATCGCACAACGCACTGGACGGGTCGATGTGCACGTCGAGGATGGCCCCGTCCGCCCCCGCCGCCGCGGCGGCGAGCGTGAGCGGCGGCACGGCGAACGCGCGCCCGGAGCGGGCTGAACGACAGCAGGACCAGTTTCCGGCCGGCCTTGACGGCGAACGCGACGACGGTCGTCGCCAGCGCGATGGCCGGCAGTGCGGCGACACCGTTGAGCGTGTGCCAGTCGACCCGATGCCTGCACGCTTCGTAGCAACGCGTGCTCGAGGTCGGGTCGAGCGGGCGGCCCTTCCGTCAGAGCGGCAGGGGGATCCGCTCGACGAACCAGTACAGGCTGACCGCCACGATGGGGACCGACATCGCGGCCACCGTCCAGCGGGCGGCGGACGTCCGGCGCAGCAGCACCAGCAGCGGAAAGAGCACGGCGATGATCGCGAGCTGGGCGGCCTCGATGCCGAGGTTGAAGCTCAGCAGTGACAGCAGCAGCGCCCACGAGCCGCTCTGGTCGATGTCGAGCGCGCCGGCGAAGCCGAGCCCGTGCACCAGGCCGAAGGCGAAGACGATGGGCAGCCGCCACTTGCCCAGCCGGTCTTCCGCCCGGCCCAGCAGGTTGGCGAGCGCCACGACGATGATCGAGCCCGCGATGATCGGCTCGACGATCGCGCTGGGAACGTCCACGATGCCCATCGCCGCCAGGAGGAAGGTGATGCTGTGGGCGGCGGTGAAGGCGGAGGCGGTGACGATGACGTCGCGGAGCCGGCGCGCGCCGATGAGCAGGGCGAGCAGGAAGAGGACATGGTCGAGGCCGAACAGCAGATGCTCGGCGCCGAGCAGGAAGAACTCGCCGATCTGGCTGGACGCCTTGTGCTCGCCGACCCGCAGCGTGGGGGCTGTGGCGGCCAGCACGCCGGAGCCCTTCTCGCCGTCGAGGTCGTACCGGACGATGGTCTTCGTGCTGTGGACGAAGGACTCGGAGTCGGGGAACAGCGCGCTGGAGATCGCGTGGGCTTGCCCGCTCTCGCCCTGGCAGGCGTAGGTGAGGGTGACCACGGCGAAGGCCACCTTGTCGCGCAGGCGCACGTCCGCGTCGCCCACCGGGGTGGGCGCGCACGGCTTGTCGCCGTACGCCACGGCGAAGCGGCCCGTGACGTACGCGGTCACGGCGTCCCGGTTGATCTTGAGCTGGCGGAGCTGCTCGGTCCGTTCCTTCGCGTCGTAGGCCTCGGCGTAGAGCCAGGCCGACTTCATCAGGAGGTCGTACTCGAGGTCGAGGACCACCTTGACGTTCGAGCCCGTCCCGGTCACCTCGGCCTGGGCGGTGGTGGTGACGTCGTGCGCCGCCGCCGGAGCGGGAAGCACCAGGTCCGTCAGCACGCCGCCGAGGATGGCGGCGAGGAGCACCGCGGCGAGCCAGCGCCTGGGGGGCATGTCTAGTCTCCAGATCGAGGTGGACGCCGCCCCGGACCGTGGGTCCGGGGCGGCGCTGGATCAGCGGTTGAACCAGTGGTACATGGGCGAGTCGGCATCCCACTTGCCGGGACGGCCGTGCTCGTCCTTCGTGACGAAGACGCTCGGTTCGGAGGCGGTCACACCGCCGCCTGCGGAACGCGCCACGACGAACCAGGCGTAGGCCGTGTCGTCCTTGAGGCGGTTCCAGGTGACCGAGGCGACCTGACCCGACGTGACCGTGCTTTTACCGATGATCCGGCTGGGCTTGTAGAGCGCCAGGGAGTCGGTCTGGAAGCTCGTCGTGCGGGAGGTGAGATCGACCGGCAGCACCATGTTGTCCTCGCGGCCGTTGTAGCGGCGCAGCGGATCGAACTCGGTGGCGCCGAAGTCGTTGAGCAGCGGAGAGTAGGCGTCGATGCTCAGCTCCGCCCGCTTGACGTTGAACTGCAGCAGCCGGAAGAAGCTCGCACCGAACTGGAGCTGGTCGTCCGGCTTGTACCCGCCGATCTCGGTGAGCCCGAGACGGTCGGCCGACACCGTGTAGAACTGGTAGTCCGCCAGCAGCTCGACGACGCCGTTGCCGACCTGGCCCACCTTCGGCTTCACGTTGGTGCCCACGCCGTGTTCGTGACCGGCGAGGATGAGGAAGACGTTCGGGTTCTTCTCGACCACCGTCTTGTACAGCATCGAGCCGTCGGGGGCGGTGAATCCGGCGCCGCGCCCGTCGGGGTTGGTGCTCGGCACGAGGTAGTCGTGCGAGAGCAGGATGCCGTTGCGGTCGGGGAACTTCTTGAAGATGGAGTCGGCCCATTCGGCCTCCTCCCTCGTCACGCCGAACGACAGACCGACCACGACGAAGTCCAGCCCACCGGCGGAGAACAGGTCGTAGTGGTTCTGGTTGTCGCCTTCCTTCCACGGGCCGCCGTACTTGGCGTGCTGCCAGCCCTGTGAGGCGTCCTGGTAGCGGCTGGGGCCGTAGTACTTGTTGTAGATCGCCTCCGGGCCGTCCTCGGTGCCCGACTGGTTGTCGTGGTTGCCGGCGATCACGCCGTTGGGGATGTTGGCCTCGTCCAGCACGCGCTGCTGCTTCGACGACACCTCGAACTCGCCGGTGATCTCCTTCTGCGTGGCCTCGTCCGTGGGCTTGCGGATGTTGTTCTCGATGATGTCGCCGGTGTGCGCGACGTAGGAGATCTTGCGCTGGTCCTTGTTCGCCTTGATCCAGTCGACGACGCCGGAGTAGGCGGACTCCCACACCGCGCGCTCCTCGGCCGTCTCCTGCTCCACCGCGCCCTCGGAGATGTACTGGGTGTCGGTGTAGTGGACGATCGAGAAGTCGTACGAGGCGGGGTCGTCGAAGTGGTTCGGGTCACCGGGATCGACGTCGTCGGCGAACGGGTCCTCACCCGTCACCATGACGTGCACCTGCCGCTTGTCGATGTACTTCTCGTCGACCACGGACGTGAGCGAGGTCTTGCCCTCGGCGGCGCCGCGGGCACTCGTCAGGAGGTCCCACGCCTTGTCCTTGGTGTTCCACACCCGCAGCGACACCAGGCGCTCGGGGTCGATGACGCCCTCCCAGCGCAGGACCGGAGCGGCTACGTGCCCCTCCACCTTGACGTCGTACCGCTGGTAGGTGATGTCCTGACCGGCCGGCGCGTCGAGCAGCTTGCCGTCGGCGGGGTCGAGCCCGTCGGCCTTGACGCGCTTCTCGCCCGGCACCTGCAGGGTCGTGGGGAGGGACGTGGCCGTGCCCTGGTAGACCTGGTTCGGAGTGAGGATCTCGGCCTGCGAGAACGTCGCCGTCACCGGGCCGCCGTCGGGCTCGGCGACCTTCGCCGACAGCTTGACGGGGTCGGACACGTCGACGCTCCCCAGCGCCGGGGTCAGCTCGGCGGGAACATCCGGGATGCCCGCGGACTCGAACACGATCTCGCGGGTCGCGGTGTTGCCGAGCCCGTCGGCCCCGGTCACGGCCAGCGTGTGGGAACCGGCTCGAAGACCCGGCCCCACCTTGGCGCCCAGCTCGATCGGCTGGCCGTCGAGCTTGACGTCCGGCCCGGACACCACGCCCGAGGCGTCCTCGAGCTTGACGTCCAGCACGACCGAGGCGGAGATCTTCTCGTTCGCGGCCGGGACGCTCTTGCCGACCTTCGGCGCCGAGTTGTCGGTGACCAGGAGCCGCGTGGCGACCTCGCCCGCCGCCGACGTGGCGGACAGCGTGTGCTTGCCGTCCTTGATGGCGGTGGTGTCGAGGTCGGCGCGCAGGCCGCGGGCCGGGGCATCCACGAGGAACTCGAGGTCGATCTCGGTCAGCGAGTTCACGGTGTCACCGCAGTTGCCGTCGCCCATGCCGTACGAGGTCTTGAGCATCTGACCGGCCGCCGTGCCCGCCGCCGGGGTGAGGGCGATGTTGGAGATCGCGAAGTCGTCGCGGTTGTTGCCGCACGACGTCGGGAAGGTGCCGGCCACGAGGTCGATCGTGTTCCAGCCGGGCACCAGGAACTCGTTCGGGATCGTGAAGTCGACGCGGCGGCTGACGAAGTCACCGTCGAGCACGACCTTCTGGCCGTTGACGAGCACGTAGTTCTGGTAGCGCGCCTCGATCGAGTTGCTGCCCACGTTGAAGCTGAGCGTCGCGTTGCCCGAGCCGAGCGTCTCCATGACGTGCACCGCCGGAGCGTCGATCTTGTAGCGCAGCTCGGCCTCGCGCAGCGCGGTCTGGCTGCTGCCGCAGGTGCCGTCGCCCATCTCGTACGACGGCTTGATGTCCTGGCCGGTCACGGTGCCGCCGTCCAGGGCGAGGGCGAGGTTGGCGATGACGAAGTCGTCGCGGTTGTTGCCGCAGGTCTCCTTGTAGTCTCCGGTGACCACCTTGATCACGTTGTCGCCGGGCACCAGGAACCGGGCCGGAACCGCGATGGTCACCCGCCGGCTCACCCAGGAACCGCCCAGGTCGACGCGCTTGCCGTTGACGAGCAGGAAGTTGTCGAACTTGTCGTCGATCGAGTCCGCGCCCACGTCGAAGCTGAGCTGCGCGGCGCCGTTGCCGAGCGTGGCCTTCGTGACGGGCTCGGCGCCATCGACGGTGAGGGACTTGACCCCGTCCCCGCCGGCGGCCGGGACGGTCGCGAAGACCGGCTTGGTGCCGGCCACGAGCGTGCCGTCCGTGGGCAGCAGCCGCGGCGCGCCGGCCGGGGCGTTGTTCACGGTCACGGTGTTCTTGACGGTCACGCCGGCCGCGGTCGTGGCGGTGATGGCGTGCTCGCCGTTGTCCAGTTTGGCCGTGTCCACGTCCGCGGCGAGGCCGGTGGTGCCCTGCGGGTCGGACTGGACGAAGAACTTGAGCGTGGCGCGCTTCAGCAGCGAGGTGTTCGTACCGCAGCTTCCGTCGCCGAAGGAGAGGGTGTAGGGGTTGTCCTCGCCGTCCGCGACCTCGCCGAGCAGTACGAGACCGACGTCGGACAGCACGAAGTCGTCGTAGTTGACGCCGCACGAGGACTGGACCGTCCCGACGACGATCTCGACGGTGTTCTCGCCCTTGACGAGCTGCTCGTTGGGGATGTCGATGGTGGCCCGCGTGCTCACGTAGTCGCCGATGTCGCTGCGGTGAGCGCCGTTGACGAGCACGTAGCTGTGGTACTGCGCCTCCGTGGAGTTCGGGCCGACGTCGAAGCTGAGCTTGGAGACGCCCACGGTACGGGTGGCGTCGAGCGCCTTGCCGTCGATGTCGAGTTTCGTGACGCTGTCACCGGCCGTGGACGGGACCGCCGCGACCTTCGCCTTGCCCTCAAGGTAGGAACCGCTGACGGGGGTGAGCGTCGGAGGGTTCGCCGGGCTCTGGGAGCTGGTGGGCGTCGGGCTGGGCCGTCCCCGCTCTTGCTGCGCCGGGTCGGGATCGGCGTAGGCCGACGTGACGAGGCTGCTCATGAGCAGCGCCACGACCGTGCCGACCGCGGCGAGACGCCATCGGCGCCCTAAACCACCCCGTGATTTACGTGCTGCTGACCGCATCAGATGCAGTCCCTTCTTTCCTTACGTGCCCTTGCGGCGAACACTTTGGAGCGCACCCGTGAATGGTGTGCATGGAGAGGCTGAAGAGAAAGCAAACGATCAGATGATTCTGCTCATCCATTACGAAATAGGAGCAAATGGGTCACAAGATCGAACGTCCTTACAGAACGTCCAGACAACCTCTCCGGACGAGACAAGTTTTTCGGAAAAACATCCGATGTATAGTCGCCACTTCCCCGCGCAAGGCAGTTGACAGGCCCGACATTCTATGGGATTACAGTCAAAAGATCCCATCTTTGAGTTCACCGCACCGCTCGACTCCGAGGAGCACCATGCGTCAGGACCTCGCCAAGCTGAGCCGCCGAACGCTCGTCGGTGGCGCGGTGGCGGCCATCGCCGCGCCCGCGCTCGTGAGCGGATCCGTGGCGGGGGCCGAAACCGCCCGCGCGACGACCGAGGGGGCGCCGGCCCGCCATCCGGACGCGTCCGCCGCGCTGCTGGACCAGTGGGCGCAGGCGCCCGGATCCCACCCCCTGATACCCGACATATCCCGCGCGGGCTACCGCCTCGGAGCCCGTCTGCCGCGCCTGGACGTGGTGACCCGGGTGACCGACCACGGCGCCCGCGCGGACGGGACGACGGACTGCGCCCCGGCGTTCAACGCGGCGCTGCGCGCGGCCGGGGAACGGGGCGGCGGCGTGGTGCTGGTGCCACGCGGCACCTACCTGCTGGCCTCGCCGGTCTTCGTGCACTGGTCCAACGTCGTCCTGCGCGGCGCCGGGCGCGACGCCACCGTGCTGCGCTTCAGCCGGACGCTGGACGACGGTTACCGGCCGGCCCGGCAGTCCAACGGCAACAGCCGCTGGTCGTGGACCGGCGGGCAGATCTGGTTCATGGCGGCCGAGCGGCGGGCCCGGTCGGAGGCCGAGGACTTCGCCGGCACCGAGGGCTGGCTGCTGGGAGACACCCTCGCGGAGGCCGGCGCCGCCTCCCGCGGCGAGCGGACACTCATCGTCTCCGGCACCAGTCGGCTGCGCGCGGGCGACATGGTGGTGCTCGAGTGCGACAACCCACCGGACGCGAGCTTGCTGACCCATCTGGCCGGCGACATCCCCGGCGCCCGGTCCTACGACTGGCCGCGCGGGGCGCCGCAGCTCGTCACCGGCTCCGGCGGCCAGTACGTCCAGTACGCCACGCTCCAGTGGCCCGTCCGCGTCGAGGCGATCCTCGGCGACCGTCTGGTCGTCCTGGCCCAGCCGCTCAAGTACGACCTGCGCCCCGGCTGGCCGGCGCGGCTGCGCGCGATCGGCCCGACCGTCCACGACAGCGGCGTCGAGCAGCTCACCATCCGCAACGAACTGGTCGCGATGACCGCGCACAACAGACATCCCGGCTCGAACGGGGTGTGCTTCCAGGCCGTGCACGACTGCTGGGCGAGCGACGTACGCGTGGAGAACTGCGACCTCGGCTTCGGCTTCACCTCCGCCAAGTCGACCACCCTCTCCAGAGTCGCCGTGGGCGGCCGGGCCGCTCACCACAGCTTCGCCTGCCGGATGCAGTCGCACGACAACCTCGTCGACGACTTCGAGATCGAGGCGTTCACCGTGCCGGTGCCGTCCGGCGCCGTCCACCACGGCCTCAACGTGGAGGGCCTGTCGTCGGGCAACGTCTGGCGGCGCGGCCGGATGGCCGAGGGCACCTTCGACACCCACCGGGCACTGCCGTACGAGAACGCCCGGACCAACATCACCCTGGTGAACAACGGCCGCGTCGGCGGCTCGGCCGCGTCCGGCCCGCTGTTCGGGGCCCGGATCGCGCACTGGAACGTCCGGGTCACCGGCGGCAGCGCGTACGCCCTGACGATCGCCGACGTGGCCCCCCGCAGCGTGACCGTCGGCATCCAGGGCACCAACGGCACCGCCAGCGAGCTCACCCCGGACTTCACCGGCGACCTGGAGAGCCTCCTGGTCGAGCAGGGCTCACCGCCCCGCGTCACCGACCTGTACGCCGCCCAACGCGACCGCACAGACTAACCGACGCTCCCGCGTTACGACACGGCCACGCGCAGCGGCGTGCCCGCGACCCGCTCCTCCTGCTCGCGGACATGTTCGCGGTGTTCGCGGGCGCGCTCGCGGAGGAGGAACGTGTCACGGGCACCCTGGGCGCCGCGTTCTCGTGACGGGTCATGTCCTCGCCGATGGCGAGATCAGCACGCCGATGAGTCGGCCGCCGTGCCTTCGGCGCAGGCGCTGGCCACCAGCCGGGTGCGCAGGGTGGACAGGGTCGGCGCCGTGCCCGCGGTGGGCGCGGTGGTCGTCGTGGGCGCGGTCTCCGGCTCTCCGGCGGGCACGGAGGTGGCCGTCGCGTCCGGCTTGCGCGTGGGCTGGGGGCAGAGGTCGTCGTCGCAGGTGGACGTAGGAGCGGGCTCGGACTCATCCTCGGGTACGTAGGTGTAGCCCAGGAGCTGCGCGGCCCGTTCGCCGTCCATGAGCGGGGCGATGACGGGGCTGCCCGCCGACTCCTCGACGAACAGGCCCTCGCCGATCGGCACGTGCACCGACTGGGCGTAGGCCAGTTGCGCGGGATCGGTGACAGGGCGGCCGAGGAGCTGCCGGCGCGCGGCCAGGTTGTGGACGTACATGAGGCCCGTGCCGGCCGTGCCGATGGAGTCCTTGAGCTCGGCCAGTGTCGAGGTGGCGGGATGCTCGACCTGCAGTCTGATCTTCCCGTCGGCGTAGCCTTGGCCGAGCTGCCCGGCCAGGACCTTGTCCACGCGTACGACCAGGCTGGCGTACCGGATCGCGGCGTCCTCACTGTCGTAGGCGACGATCGCGGAGGAACCGTCGGAGTCGTCGGAGGCGAACGCGATGCCCGGCTCGATGTCCACGATCGTGCCCTGGACGAGGGCGGCGGAGGCCTTGAAGGCGGCCGAGTCCGCGGCGCCGGGGGTGACGTCGGCCAGCGAGTCGAACAGGTAGTCGCCGTCACCCGCGCTCGCGCCGTAGCGGATCTGCGCCCAGAACGACTGCTCCGGGGTGTTGACCACGGCGCCGGCCGCGGTTCCGGTGATGACGGCGGCGACCAGGGTGACCGCGATGACGAGCTTGTTCCGCATGGTCACCACGCTCCGTTGATGTGCGCGCGGTCGTGGCTGCTGTAGGTGGCGGTGGTGGACGTGCCGGCCTTCATGCATGAGGTGAGGTTCGTGTGGCCCAGTCCGATGCTGTGCCCGATCTCGTGGCAGGCGGTCTTCCTGCGAACGGCCGTGCTCGTCATGTCGGCCAGGTCGAAGCGGAGCTCGGCCCGGTCACAGGTGTATTCGCCGCCTATCTGGGCCAGCACCCTGACGCACTTGGTGGAGCCGGTGAGGTTCTTGCCGGTGCTGGAGCCGTCCCAGTCCTTGCCCCAGTAGTCGACGTAGTAGGCGTCGAACATCACCACGTCGGTGTGGGTGCCGGCGGCGCTGTCATAGCCTCCGATGCGCAGATCGGACTGGTAGTCCAGGTTGGCCATGCCGTAGTCGGCGGCGTACAGCATGTTGGTGGTGAGGGTGGAGGCGTTCCAGTAGACGTCGCGGTTGTCCGTCTTGGGGCAGCACCAGGTGGGGTGCCATGCGTAGAAGCCGAAGGTGTTGGCGGTCGCGGGAATGGCCATGGTGACCGCGGCCGAGGCGGTCGTGACCAACGCGAAGAGTAAAGCGAGAGCTGACTTGCGCATGGATGATCACTTTGGGATCTACGCGCGGCGGCAGCAGGAAATTTACGTCAACGGTAGGCGTACGCCAGGCGACGACTCTGCTTTCGACGGGCGACTGAATCGGGTTGAACGGCACCGGCTGCCCGGCAATGATCGAATCCGGGAGTGCTCCCCCAAACGGTGCGAAGGAGACTCATGGACCCCCAGCCAGCGCCCGCCACATCGAAGCCGAGCGTGGAATCCCCGCCGAGCTCGCCGTGGGTGACGATCGTCATCGTCTACCTCGGCGGGGTCGTCGCGGCGATGAGCCTCGGCAAGTTCGCCTCGGTCGGGCCGGTGGTGGCGGCCGAGCTCGGGCTGTCGCTGTCGCGGCTGGGCTGGGTGATCTCGGCGGTCGTCGGCGTGGGCGCCGCCGTCGGCCTGCCCGCCGGGTATCTGGTACGCCGCTTCGGCGCGGAGAGGTCGCTGGTCGCCGGCCTGATCCTGATCGCGGCGGCGAGCGCGGTGAGCGTGGCAACCGGTGACTTCGCCTGGTTGCTGGCCGTCCGGGGCGTCGAGGGCATCGGATACGTGCTGGTCACCATCTCCTGCCCGGCGCTCATTCTCCGGCTGGCCCGCGAGCGGGACCGCAGCATGGCGCTGTCGTTCTGGGCCACGTTCGTCCCGATGGGAATCGGCGCGAGCACGCTCGCGGGGGGCGCGATGGGTTCCGCTCTGGGCTGGCGCGGCTGGATCGGGCTGCTCGCCGGCCTGACGTTCGTGATGGCGCTGGTGGTCTGGGTACGGCTGCCACGCGGGGCCGGGCGGCAGACCGCGGCCGGGCCCGTCCCGCGCGCCGGGGCGCTGATGTGGCCGGCGGTGCTCGCCGCGGCCTTCTGCCTGGCCGCGTTGGTGACCATTCCGGTGATCGTCCTCCTGCCCACGCTCCTCATCGAGCAGCACGGACGCTCAGCCACCGCCGCCGGCGCCGTGACCTCGGTGATCTCGCTGCTCAGCGTGCTCGGCGGGCTGGCCATGGGAGTGCTGCTCCGCAGGGGCACGCCGGTCGGCGTCCTGGGGCTGGTCGGGCTGCTGACCGTACCGGCTGCCTGGCTGATGTACGGCGGCCCCGGTTCGGTGGCAGCCGTACAGGCCGGCGCGGGGGTCGTCTCGATGGAGAACGGGTTCCTGGGAGCCCTCGTCTTCGCCGCGCTCCCGCTGGTGCTGGAGCGTCTCGACCACGCTGATGTCGGCAACGGCGTGGTCGCCCAGGCGGGCAGCCTCGGGTCGTTGCTCGGTCCGCCGCTGTTCGGCCTGGTGGCCGGCGGGATGGGCTACCAGGCCCTGGTGCCGGTCATCGCCGTCGGGATCCTGGCCGCCGTCGGCCTGTTGCTGCTGGTCGGTGTACGGGTGGCCCGGCCGCTGCCGAGCACCGACTGAGCCGCGGAGAGCGGCACCGATCCTCGCCGAGCGGCACGACGATCCTGCCGCCCTGGGCGTCGATCCCCGAGGTGGTACGCCAGTCGAACGAGCGCCCCGGCTCCACCCCGATGACCTCCCCTCCGTTGCGATAGGTCCGGCCCGCGAACCGCATCACCTCGGCGGTGGTCGTACCCACCCGGACGATCCCGTCGGGGTGAGGAGCCATCGTCTCGACGCCCTTGCGCCAGCGCGGGTCCTGCCCGTAGTCGGCGACGGCGGCGCGTACCGCGCATCCCGCCAGGACTCGCGGCGTCGGTGTCGTCTCCGGCCCGCGGCTGGTCACGCCGGCGACCCGGCCGGCAGCCGAGAGATCCGGGGCGCCGTGGCGAGCAGCCTGCCGCCCGCGGTCACCTGGAAGAAGCTCGGGAACGACTGAACCCGGAACGCGTCGGCGACCTGCGAGAACGCGTCCTCCGTGATCACCTGCGCGACGGGTGCCAGGGCCGTGATCAACTGCTCGGGATCACCCGACCGGCCGTCGACCACGGCCAGCACCCGTGACCGGTCCTGGTCCGCCGCCCAGGAGGCCAGCTCAGGAAGCTGCTCGTGGCAGCCCTTGCAGTCCGGCGACAGGAACGCGACGACCGTCCCCTCAGACAGGAGATCCCGCGTCACGCGGGTTCCGTCCATGGTCGTCGCGTCGAAATCGGCGACGACCTCACCGACGGCCAGGCCCCCGCTCTGGCCCGCCCCGCCCAGGGCGCCCGTGCCTACGGCTTCGTACAGCGCGTCGATCAGCTTCGTCTGCTCCCGGAGCCGCCGGACCACGCCGAGGGTCAGCAGCAGGTCCACCAGGCAAAGGGCGCCGACAAGGGCCACGATCGCGATCAGGTAAGGCACAGGACATCTCCGTGTCGAAAGCTCATGAGGGTGTGCCCGGCCGCGGCCGACCACCGCCGGGCACCGGTCATCGCGGTGGGCGCGTCACCGTGAAAGGCTGCTACGTGGCCCAGCGGTTACGAGCAGTAGATGTATTTCTGGCAACTGCCGCACGACACGTGGCCGTTCGGGTAGTAGCAGCAGTACTTCGCGGTGAATGCCGGGAAGCTGCAGCACTCATAGCCGCAGTCGGTAGCCCGGGCTACGGTGTGCGGCGCGATCAGCTCAAGGAGCCGGTCGGCCATTCTGGTGACGACGCGCATAGAACCTCCCAATCGGCGGTCCCGAGCGGGCCCACGCCCGCCCGGCGCGGCCGGGTACGGCCGACACGCCGCCGTCCCGCTGCCGCACGTCGCAGCCTGCACCGGGGGGCTGAGCGATTTCTCAATGATTTCTTAACGGCCTATCTCCGCTGGTCGGAAGGCTGGTCGGAAGGCTGGTCGGAGGGCTGGTCGGGAGGCTGGCCGGGCGGCTGGTGGGACGGCTGGTCGGCGGACGCGATGCGGGCGCGCACCTTGCCGGCCTGGGCGTCGCCGAGGGCGTCGTAGCACTCCGCCGCCCGCTTCCAGGCGTCGAGCGCGGCCGCGGTGTCACCCGCCCGCAGCTGCGTCTCGCCCAGCCGGACCAGCGTCTCGGCGGCCGGGTGCAGGTCGTCGCAGCCGCGCCACAGCTCCACCGCCCGCTCGTAGGCCGCCACCGCCTGCCCGAAGTCGCCTTTGGCCTCCAGTACGGTGGCGATGCTGTCCCAGGCGTGCCCCTCGCCCTGGGCGTACCCGAGCTCGGCCAGGATGCGCTGCGCTCGGCGGCAGTCGGCCAGCGCCTGGTCGTACTCGCCGATCCGGGCTCGTAACCAGCCCGCGTTGTTCAACGCCCGCGCCTCGCCGATGACGTCGCCGGCCTGCCGGAACAGTTCCCGCGCGCGCAGCGCGTGGTCCAGCACTTCGCCGGGTCGCACCCGGTTCAGCGGGACGGTCAGGCCCAGGTGGACGTGCGCCTTCAGGACCGGCTCGTCGAGGTCCCGATACAGCTCCAGCGCCTGATCGAAGTGCTCGACGGCCTCCCGGTCGCGGCCTAGCCTGACGTGGGCGCGGGCGATGCTGTTGTGGCAGCGGGCTTGGGCCGGCCGGTCGCCGAGCCGCCTGGCCGCGTCCAACGCCACCCCCTGAACGCGCAGGATTTGCTCCCATGGACCGCGGCGCTGCATGAACTCGGAGAACGCCCACGCCAGTTGCCACGCGTGCCGGTCCAGCCCGGCCGCCGTCGCCTCCGCCAGCAACCCCGGCAGCGCCACCGACTCGTCGGCGTACCAGCGCAGGGCCTCCGCCGGCCCGGCGAAGGACTCCGGCACGGCACCCCGTGCCCGCGGTTCCAGCTTCAGCTTCTCGCGGTGCGGGTAACAGACCTCGCTCGCGGCGTACGCCGAACACAGGTAGTAGTCCAGCAGCCGCCGCGTCGCCGCACGCTGTACCGTCCGGCTGTCGGCGGCCCGCTCCTGCTCCAGCGCGTACACCCGCAGCAGGTCGTGCAGCCGCAGGCGGCCGGGTGAGCGGAGGCCGACCAGGTTGGCGCGGTCGAGCTGCGCGGCCAATTCCCGGGTGCGGTCCACCGGCAGAGCGGCCAGGCTCGCCGCCGCGGCGAGCGGCAGGTGCGGCCCGGGGTGTCGCCCGAGGCGCCGGAACAGCCGGATCGCGGGCTCGGGCAGGTCCCGATACGACCGCCCGAACACTCTGCGCAGGTCAACGGCCGGGTCGCTGTGGGCGAACGGCTCCAGGTCCGCGCCGGCCCGCGCGAGGTCGGCGGCGACCTCCGCCAGCGGCAGATCGGTGCGCTGCGCCAGTTGCGCCGCGACGATCGCCAGGGCCAGCGGCAGCCGGCCGCACCGGCGGATGATCAGCGCGGCGGCTTCGGGCTCCGCCGCCAGCCGCGGCTCGCCCAGCCTCGCCGACAGGAGGCGGTAGGCGTCGTCGTCCGGCAGGACGTCCAGGCACACCAGGGAGGCACCCGCGGTGACCGCGAGGCCGGACAGCTCGGATCGGCTGGTGATCAGCGTCAGGCATCCCGGCGCGGTGGCCAGCAACGGGCGTACCTGTTCGGCGGCGCGGGCGTCGTCGAGCACGACGAGGACCCGCCGGGAGGCCAGCATGCTGCGGTAGAGCCCGATCCGGGCCTCGGCGCCCGACGGCACCTGGGACTCCGGGACCGCGAGCGCGCTGAGGAACCGGGGCAGGACCACGGCCGCGTCGGCCGGGTCGAACGTGCTGAGATCGGCGTACAGCTGCCCGTCCGGGAAACGGTCGCGATTCAGATGCGCCCAGCGCAGCGCGAGTGACGACTTGCCCACCCCGGGCGGTCCCGAGATCGCGCAGACCGCCGCGGTCTCCGGCCGTTCGCCGGTCGCGATCGCGGCCAGTCGTTCCAGCTCCGGCGCCCGCCCGACGAAGCCTCTCAGGTCGACCGGCAACTGGGCCGGGACCACGTGTCCGGTCTCGGCCGCGTCGCCGGACCGCAGCAGCGTCCGATGGACGCGCCGCAGTTCCGTGCCCGGCTCGACGCCCAGCTCATCGGCGAGCGTCCGGCGTACCTGCGCGAAGTGCGCCAGCGCGTCGGCGGTCCGCCCCCACGCGTGCAGCGCCTCGATCAGCGCGGCCGCCAGGAGCTCGTCCAGCGGGTACTCGTCGGCCAGCGGGGACAGTGCCGCCACCGCGGCCGCGGCGTCACGGCCGGTCACCGTCCGCGCCCATCGCAGCATGGTCTCCTTGCGTTCGTCGCGCAGCCGGTGGCGGGCCCGCTCGGCCCATTCGCCGGGCAGCCCGGTCAGTGGGTCGCCGCGCCACAACGCGAGAGCATCAGCCAGCAGCGGCGCCGGATCCGGCTCGGCCATCGCCTGGTAGGCGAGGCTCCGGAACCGCGACACGTCCACCGCGGACTCGTCCACGTCGAGCAGATAACCCCCGAGCCGGTGGACGACGGCGCCGTCACCCGCCAGCACGTCGCGGCGGATGCGGGTGATGATCGTGTACAGGGTGCGCCGCGCGCCGGGCGGAACCTGCTCGCCCCAGACCCGGGCGAGGAGCGTCTCGACGGACACGACCCGGCGAACCTCCCACGCCAGCGCGGCGAGTGCGAGCGCGACCTGCGGCGGCCGTACGGGCTGGGTCTGGCCCGAATGCTCCACCTCGATGGTTCCGAGCAACCGAATCAGCACGACGGTTTACCCCCTGCTTGTGGATCTTCGAGGGTAACGAACCCCTTTGGCAGCGATACGCGGGAAGCAGCGCTCTTGCTGGATTCGCTCCCCCGTGGCTAGGTTGTGATCATGCAGTACGTCGATGTGGCGAGCAGACTGCTGCTGCTCACGATGTTCGCGCTCGCCCTGGGGAGCAAGATCTACAGCCGCAGGGCCTGGGGCGAATTCGTCGAGTCGACCAGAGCGATGGCGGTCGTCGGCGAGGCGCGGGCCCCGGCGGCGGCAGTAGCCACGGCGGTGGCCGAGGGCGCGGTCATCGTGCTGGCCGCCGTTCCCCTCCGCTGGGCCGGATCAGCGGCGTTCATCATCGCCGCCGGGCTGCTCGGGTGTCTCGCCGTCGCCGTCGCCATGGTCGTCCGGCGGGGGAAGTCCGTCACCTGCCGCTGCTTCGGCGCCTCCCAGACGCCCTTGGGCGTATCGCATGTGGTCCGCAACGTTCTTCTCGTCGTGATCGCCCTGCTCGGGCTGGCGGCGTCATTCGTGAACGGTTCCTTCGATCCGACTCTCAGCGCCATCGTCGGCGTCTTCGGCGCCATTCTGGGATTGCTCGTCTCCCGATGGGATGATCTCGTCTCGCTGCTGGCGGCGCCCTGAGGAACCAGTCAGCCGAACTGCCAGCCGATCAGGTTCCAGTGCTGGCAGAACCAGGTCAGGCCGAGCATTCCCACCAGCAGGGTCACCTGGTGCCCGCGGGCCGCGAGGCCGATGTGCGGTCGATTCCAGCTCGTGACGGTGACCGCGGTGGCGGCGGCGGTGAGGGCGAGGAACAACGGGGGCAGGAGCAGCAGAGCCCGCAGGCTCGTCGGCGCCCCGTACAGGATGCTGGTGTCGCCGGTCAGGGTCAGCGCGAGCAGCGTGACGAACACCACATGAGCGAGGCGACCGTGAAGAGCCATGTCTCGCACCTGTTCGACAAGCTCGGCGTCACCAACCGCGTCCAGGTGGCCATCACCGCCCATCGTGCCGGCCTGGTCGACTGACTCAGGGCTTGGTGCTCGTTGGAGAAGTAAGCGCCGGTCATAGGTCTGGTCGAGGCCGAGTCAGCACTCGTCTCCCGGTGTTGAGCCCTCTCTGGCTCTCGTTCGTCCGGTGGCTATAACGGAGCGGCATTGATCTTCGTCGTGAGGCTCGGGGGACGACTTGATGACCCATGTAGGACGAATAGCCGCCGGCGTGGGCCTGCTCGCCGCCCTGTGCGTGCCGGGGCAGGCGGTCGCCGATCCTGAAGCGCCGCCGGTGTTGGACCTGGTGCTGGACGGCGACTCGCTCTCTCTGCGGGACTCCTTCGCGATCCTGGAGGGCCGTCCCGTCTCCGTGCGGCTCGCGGCGGACGCGTGGGCGCACATGGCCGAGACGCGGGCGGGAGCGCTGGCGGCCCTGGACGACCAGCGGGTGTACGGGTGGAACCAGGCGCTCGGGCCGCTGAAGGACCGTCCGCTGACGCCCGAGGAGGCGGAGCAGTTCCAGCGCAACGTGCTGCGCTCCCACGCCGCGGGCGTCGGGGAGCCGCTGCCCGACAACGTGGTCAGGCTGGCCTTGATTCTCAAGGCGAACCAGATGGCCAGAGGAACGGTCGGCGTACGCCCCGAGGTGCCCCAGCGGCTGCTGGCCATGGTCAACGCCGGGGTCGTACCGCGGATGCCGCAAATCGGCTCGCTGGGCACCGGAGACCTGCAGCCGCAGGCGGCGGCCGGGCTGGCGGCGATCGGCGAGGACGCGCCGGTGCGCTACCGGGGTGTGGAGGGACCCGCCTCCGAGCTGCTGCCGAAGGCCGGGCTGGCCGCCGGCTTCACCTTGCGGGCCGGGGAAGCGCTGCCGATCATCAGCGGCAGCACCGTCCTGGCCGCCACGCTGATGGACGCCGTACACCGGGCCACCGTACTCGCCGACCAGGCAGAAGGCGCTTTCGCCCTGTTCATGGAGGCGACCAGGGCCGAGCAGGGATCGCTGGACGCGCGTACCCACGAAGAACGCCGCATCCCCGAGCAGAACTCGATCGCCGCGCGACTGCGCGCGATGGTGGCGGGCTCAGGCTGGATGACCGAAGAGGGCCGCAAGCGCCTCGACCCGGCGAACTACCACCCACGGGTCCAGGACGCGGTGTCGGTGCGGGCGGCGCCGCACATCATGGCCGGGCTGCGGCACGTGCTCGCCGAAACGCGCCGGACCCTGGTGCGGGAGGCCAACGCCTCGACCTCCAACCCGTTGGTCTTCAAGCGCGATCAAGGGCCGGGGTACGAGTTCGTGATGGGCGGCAACTGGGACGGCTCCGTCATGGGGCACCTCGCCGACACCGTGAACGCGGAGATCACCGACCTCGGGGTGCTGTCGCAGGAGTTGTCGGGGCGGCTGCTGTCCCCCAGGTGGAGCTACGACCTGCCGGCCAATCTCGCCGGTGGGGCGGTCGGCCTGAACTCCGGAATGGTGCAGGTGCAGACGGTGGCCGCCGCGCTGATCCCGGAGATGCAGGCCAGGGCCACACCGGCGGGCACCCTGTCCCGGCCGGTCAAGGATGGGCAGGAGGACCACAACACGATGGCGATGGCCTCGGTCCGGCACCTGCACGAGAACCTCGACCGGCTGGAGATCGTGCTGGCGGTCCAGTACCTGATGTCCGCCCAGGGAATCGACCTCATCGCGCAGAAGATGGCGGGCTTGCCGCTCGGCGCCGTCACGCGGTCCCTGCTGGCGGAGATCCGGGGGTACATCACGCCCCTGGGCGATGACCGCTATCTCACCCCTGACCTGGAGCGGGCCATCTGGCTGGTGCACAACCGGCACCTGGTGCCGTCCATCTCCTCGGACGGCCGCGGCTAGGGGGTCGCGGACGTCAGCGGCGGAACCGCGTTCCGCGCTCTCTCCAGTGCTTGGTCGGGCCACCACTGGCCGGCGGCCGGGGTGACGATGCCGTACGCCGGGTCCGCCGGTCCCGAGGTGCCGCGGGTGCACTGGCCGTTGGAGAACCCGGGGCTGTTGAGCCAGAGCAACGCGTCGGTCAGCGGCCTCCCGGTGCCGGCGGTCGGCCGTGCCCCGGCACCTCTGCCGGGAGGGTTGCACCATTCGTCCGGCACCGGGAACCGCCCGGCCGGCGGCTGCCATTCGCCCGCACCGTTCCGGCTCGTGTCGACGATGAAGTGCGGCAGGCCGGGCGCGTCGTCCGGTACGGCGGCGAGAGCCGCGTCGGCGCACGAGGCCGTCCGCGACACCGTCCTCAGGTGGACGCACCTGGACAGCTTCGCGGCGTAGGCGAGCGAGCGATCGGTCGGGCGGTAGCCGACGATGTTGACGTAGAAGCCGTCGGCGTGGGCCGCCCCCGCGTTGACCAGCCGGTCGGCGATCTGTGTGAACGCGGGCCACCCCGCCAGCCCGCCGTCGAGGTAGACGGCGGTGTCGGCCAGGCCGGTGAGGGTCTCCACGGCGTAGGAGAGATCGCCGTACCGCTGGACGGCGGCGGCCTCCCCGCCCCGCGGGCATTCCGGGCCGCCGGGTATCCGCGCCAGGCCGCTGGGCTCCAGGGCGACGACTGCGGGCCGGTTCCCGATGCCCTCGGCCACCGCGTCGATCCATGCCCGGTAGGTCTCGGTGTTCGGGGCGCCGCCGTTCCAGCAGTCACGTCCCGGGATGTTGTTGGTGACGAACACCGGGACGGTCCGCTGTCGGTCCGCCTGGGTGACGGTCTCACGCACCGTACGGGAGACGTCGGCGGGTGAGCCACCGGCGAGCCAGATGGCCTGGGGGACCTCCGACATGGCCCGTATGAGGGCGGCGTCGGCCGTCCTGCCCTGGGCCGACCAGGTCCGGGCCTGCCGTGCCGCTTCGGTGTCCGGCTGCGCGTAGAACCGTACGGCGTCGGCGCGCAACGGGTTCTCGCCGGGGAGCTTCCGCCACCGCGCGCCGGCGTCCTCCGCGACGGCGGGGGTCCGCATGGACAAGCCCGGAAGGCCGCGGTCGGCGGTCGCCTGGATGGTGAGGACGGTGCCCGCCATCACCAGGGCGAGCGCGCCGGCCCACACCCATCGCCTGGACGCGGCCCGACGACGTCGGCGTCGGCCCTTGCCCGGCTCAGCGACGCCACCCGGCTCGGGAGTGGTCGGCTGACCTTTGGAATCGGTGCGAGAAAGCTTGCTCCGGGGCGCTTCGAACGGAGCACGCGGGGGCTCGGCCCCGCGCGCCACGGGCAGAACGTCCCCCGCCGAGGCACCCAGAGGGTCGGCCCCGCGCGACGGAACGTCCCCCGCCGAGACGCCCAGGGGATCGGTCCTGCGTGCCTCGGGCGGAGTGTCCCCGGCCCGAGTCGGCACCGAGGCGGGTGAAAGGCGTCTTGTCGTGCCCCCGGCGAGTGCGTCCACGATCTCCGCGGCCGTCGGGCGACCCGTCGGGTCCTTGCTCAGCGCGCGCCGCACCAGGTCGCCGAGGACGCCGTCCAGTCGGGGGAGGACTGGGTCGTCGTGGATCACCCGGTAGAGCACCCCGTGACCCGCCCCGGTGCCGAACGGCGGCTGCCCGCAGGCCGCGAAGACCACGACACCTCCCCACGAGAAGACGTCGGAGGCCGGCGTAGCCGTCCCGCGGGCCTGCTCCGGAGACATGTACGCCGGCGTGCCCATCGCGGTGACGGAGAGCGTGGTGGAGTCGGCCGAGAAGGCGAGGCCGAAGTCGATGACCTTCGGGCCCACGGGGGACAGCAGCACGTTCGACGGTTTGAGGTCCCGGTGGACGACGCCCGACGCGTGGATCGCCCCCAACGCGACCGCCGTGCTCATGGCGAGTCCCTCGAGCTCCGAGCCCGACATCGGCCCCCGCTCCATGACCGCGCGGTACAGCGTCGGCCCCGGCACGTACTCGGTCACGACGTACGCCGTCTCGCCGTCCACATCGGCCTCGAGCACGGGAGCCGTGGAGAAGCGGGCGACCCGCCGCGCGGTCGCGACCTCGCGGCGGAACCGCCGGCGGAACTCCGGGTCACCGGCCAGGTGCCGGTGGATGACCTTGACCGCCACCAGTCTCCGCCCACGGCCCTCGGCGAGGTAGACGATGCCCATCCCACCCTCGCCGAGCCGGCGGATGATGCGATGGCCGCCGACCCACCCTGGGTCGTCGCCGGTTCTCCTGTCCACCGCGTCGCCGTGCTTGGTGCCGTGTGCCATCGCCCGCCCATCTAGAAAGACGCCGGGGTCCTCCTGAGACCTGAACGCAACAGGACTTTCCGCTCCAGACAGTCGACAAGAGGTACGGCTCCGGCGGCACCCGGGTTCAGGTGCC
Organism: Nonomuraea sp. NEAU-A123; assembly: GCF_018603905.1. Lineage (GTDB taxonomy): Bacteria > Actinomycetota > Actinomycetes > Streptosporangiales > Streptosporangiaceae > Nonomuraea. The sequence continues at coordinate 183,233 of NZ_JAHFZZ010000014.1, read as the reverse complement.
GCCGGTAAGGCACGGCGGCTACTCCACCTCGATCGGCAGCTCGTAGATCTCCGAGGTGGGGTGTCCGGCCTTCTCGTGCACCCGCTGCACCGCCTCCTTCGACGGTCCGGACGACAGGCAGAACACCTTGCCGGACTCGGGGTCGAGCCAGGCGCGCTCGAAGTGCACGCCCTCCTCGCCTTCGACCGCGAGGTCGCGCTCGTGAGCCTCGCGCAGCTGCTCCTCGGTGACGCCGACGAACCCGCTGTGCACATCCATGAACTTCGCCATCGTGAACTCTCCCTCGGTCCCCTTCTCTGTTAGGAGGGCGTTCCATCCCGTTCCATCGCCTGCCGGTCCGGAGCGTGGAGGACACAGCGGACGAGGTGCTCCTCCCCGTACGTGGGGACTTCGTCGGCGCACGCGTCGGTGGCGTACGGGCAGCGGTTGCGGAACAGGCACCCGCCGGCGAGCGGCGGCCCGTTCCTGCGCTCCTGCCGGGGTGGCCGCTCGCCCTCGTGCGCGGCCCAGGGGTCGGGGGCGGCCTCGGCCAGCAGCCGGGTGTACGGATGCCCCGGCGTGAGGATGACGTCGTCGGCCGGGCCGCGTTCGACGATCTGTCCCCGGTACATGACCATGATGTCGCGGGCGAAGTGCCGGGCGGTGGCCAGGTCGTGCGTGACGTAGAGGACGGCCAGATCCTCTTCGCTCTTGAGCCGGTCGATCAGGTTGAGTATCTCCAGCCGGATCGACACGTCCAGCATCGAGACCGGCTCGTCGGCCAGCAGCACCTTGGGGCGCGGGGCCAGCGCCCGGGCGATCGCCACCCGCTGCCGCTGGCCGCCGGACAGTTCGTGCGGATATCTGCGGGCGAAGGCGGCGGGCAGGTTGACCCGCTCCAGAAGCTCCTCGGCCGTGCCCGGCGTCTTGTGGATCTCCAGGGGGCGGCGCAGGTGGTAGCCGATCGTGTGGGCCGGATTGAGCGACGCGAACGGGTCCTGGAAGACCATCTGTACGTCTTTGCGGTAGTCCGAGGTCTCCAGCAGGATCTCGCCGGAGGTGGGCGTGACGAGCCTGGCCAGCATGCGGGCGATCGTGGACTTGCCGCTGCCGCTCTCCCCCACCAGCGCGGTGGTCTCGCCGGAGCGCAGGTCGAAGGAGACGTCGTCGACCGCCCTGAGGCGCTCCTTCCTGGAGAGTTTGAAGGTCTTGCTCAGGTGGCTGACCGTCATCGACGTCATGAGGTCACCTCGTGCTCGGCGTACTCGAAGCGGCGTTCCAGCAGGCGCCGGTCGGGGCGGGCGGGGTGCAGCCTGCGGTCGTACTGCAGGCAGGCCACGAAGGAGTCCTGGATCGAGTCGAGCTCGGGCTCGTACTTGTGACAGCCCTCGAAGGCGTACGGGCAGCGGGGCGCGAACGAGCAGCCCGTCACCTCCTTCGACAGGTCGGGCGGGCTGCCGGGGATGCCGTGCAGCGCCTGGCGTTCGCCGCGCAGGCTGGGAAAGGAGTTGAGCAGGCCCACCGTGTAGGGGTGGCGGGGCTGGAGGAGGGTGTCCTTGCTGGTGCCGTACTCGACGATGCGGCCGCCGTACATGATCGCGAGCTGATCGCTGATCTCCAGCAGCAGCGACAGGTCGTGGGTGATGAAGACGACGGCGAAGCCGAACATCTCCCGCAGCCGGTCGATCTCCTCCAGGATGTCGCGCTGCACCACCACGTCCAGTGCCGTGGTGGGCTCGTCCAGGACGACCACGTCGGGGTTGAGCGCCATCGCCATCGCGATCAGCACCCGCTGGCGCATGCCCCCCGACAGCTCGTGCGGGTAGGAGCCGATGCGTCCCGGGTCGATGCCGACCAGGTTCAGCAGTTCGCGGGAGCGCTCCTCCCGCTCGCGCTTGGACATCGACGGCTCGTGGGTGGTGAACACGTCGTGGAGCTGTCGCCGGACGCTGAGCACGGGATTGAGCGCGTTCATGGCGCTCTGGAAGACCATGGCCACCCGCCGCCAGCGGAAGCGCCGCAGCGCCTCCCCGTCCAGGGCGAGCACGTCGATCGGGTCGCCGTCCTGGGGGTGGAAGACCACCTCGCCGGAGGTGGTCCTGCCGGGTGGCTGCAACAGCCGGTTGATCGCGTACGCCAGCGTCGACTTGCCGCAGCCGCTCTCGCCCGCGATGCCGAGGACCTGGCCCCGGCCCAGCTCGAAGCTGATGTCGCGGACCGCACGGGTCTGTCCGTAGGCCACGCTCAGGTTGCGTACGGACAGAACGGTGTCGTTCATGCGGCCGCCTTTCGCAGTCGCGGGTTCATCAGTTCGTCGATGCTGAAGTTGATCAGGGAGAGCCCGGTGCCGAGCGCGGCGATGCAGAGCCCCGGCGGAACGAACCACCACCAGGCGCCCAGCGAGAGCGCGGAGCCGTTCTGGGCGAAGTAGAGCATTCCTCCCCAGGAGGTGACGGAGCCGCCACCCAGGCCGAGCGCGGACAGCCCCGACTCGGTAAGGATGGCCCCGATCACCGCCCAGACGAACCCGGAGGCAATGACGGGGGTGAGGTTGGGCAGGATGTGGAAGATCATGATCCGCCAGCCCGGCTCGCCGCTCACCCGGGCCGCGTCCACGTAGTCGCGGTTGCGCAGCGACATGACCTGCGACCGGATGACCCGCGACGGACCCGCCCAGCTGATCAGGGAGATGATCAGCGCGTAGGTGACCGGGCCGCTGTCCTCGACGTAGTCGGCGACCACGATCAGCAGCGGCAGCGTGGGGATGACCAGCGTGACGTTGCTGAGCAGGGAGAACGCCTCGTCCAGCCAGCCGCCGACATACCCGCCGACGACGCCGACGATCAGCGAGGCCGCCGTGGCCAGCACTCCGGCGACCAGGCCGATCAGCATCGACCCGCGCGTGGCGTGCAGCAACTGGGCCAGCACGCTCTGCCCGGTGTCGGTCGAGCCGAGCCAGAGCTGCGCCGACGGTGATTCGAGCCGTCCGGCCACGAGGGCCTCGGGGTCGCCGACCAGCACGGGCCCGATGACGGCGAACAGGGCGAAGAAGCCGACGATCACCAGGCCGGTGACGAGCTTGCCCGATCTCGGCAGGCCGAGCAGCCGGTCCCGGGGAGCGGCCAGGCTTACAACGACGGTCACGGCCTCAGCCCGCCTTCCGCACTCGGGGGTCGATCAGCCCGTACAGCAGATCGACCAGGAGGTTGGCGGCCAGCACGGCCGCCGAGATCATGAGGAAGAGGCCCTGCATGAGCGGGTAGTCGGCGCTGCCGACGGCCTGCAGCAGCGCGAAGCCCACGCCGGGGTAGGAGAAGACCACCTCGGTGGCGACCTGGCCGCCGACGAAGAAGCCGAGCGTGATCGCGAACCCGGTCACGCTGGGCAGCACGGCGTTGCGGGCCGCGTACGCGATCATCACCCGGCGCGGGCGCAGCCCCTTGGCCCGCGCCATGACCACGTAGTCCTCGGCCATGGTCGAGACCATCATGTTGCGCATGCCCAGCAGCCACCCCGCCACGCCGGAGATCACCAGCGTGAGCGCGGGCAGCACGCCGTGGTAGAGCACGCTGCCGATGAAGTCGCCGGTGAAGCCCATGCGTACGTGGGCGTAGTCGTAGGCGCCGTTGAGCGGGAACCAGCCGAGCCCCCCGCCCAGGAGGAAGAGCAGGAGCAGCGCCAGCCAGAAGTACGGGATCGCGGCCAGGAACGTCGTGGACGGGATGAGGCTGTCCAGCCAGCTCCCCCGCCGCCACCCGGCCACCATGCCCAGCCCGACGCCCAGCCCCATCGTGATCAGCAGCGAGATCGAGACCAGCCCGAGCGTCCAGGGCATCGCCTGGCCGATCACCGTGGTCACCGGGGCCGGATAGTAGAGGACGGAGGTGCCCAGGTCGCCGGTGGCCAGGTGGCGTAGGTAGGCGAGGTACTGGATCCACAGCGGGTCGTCGCTGACCCCGAACATGATCTCCAGGGTCCTGCGGAACTCCGGTGGCGGCGGTTGCCTGGTCTGGAAGCGCGACAGGATGATGTCGACCGGGTTGCCCCTGATGAGGCGTGGGATGAAGAAGTTGATCGTCAGTGCCGCCCACAGCGCCACCGCGTAGAACCCGAGCTTGCGCCAGAGATATGCCATGTGACTACTGCGCCGGCTGGAGGTTCTTGGCCACGATGCCGTTGTCGGGGTGGGAGAACGGCAGGCCGAGCGCGTACGGGTTCTGCTCGCTGGGCCAGCCGGTGACGTTGGTGGTCCGGAACTCCGCCAGGGAGCTGGACTGCTGCAGCGGGATGTAGGGCAGGTCGGCCACGACCGCGTCCTGGATGGTGTAGATGGCCTGCTTGATCGTGTCCGCCTGCTCCGGCGGGGTGTTGGCGATGACCTTCAGCGCGTCGTCCACGGCCTGGTTCTTGTAGCGGGCCATGTTCTGGCTGGCCGGGGGCGTGTTCTTGCTGTTGAGGATGTTGTTGTACATCTGGAACGGGTGGGGGCCGCCCCAGGCGTTCCACATCATCGACTCGAAGTCGCCCTTCTGCTGGATGTCGACGAAGGCGTTGAAGGAGACCTCCTTCGCCCTGAACTCGATGCCGACCTCCTTGAGCTGCTGCTTCATGACCTGAGCGGCGGAGACGTAGTCGGTCCAGCCGGTCACCAGGTGGCAGGTGATGGACAGGCGCTTGCCGTCCTTGGCGTAGTAGCCGTCGCCGCCCTTGGTGTAGCCGGCCGCCTCGAGGATCTGGCGGGCCTTGTCCGGGTTGTACTCCAGCTTCAGCGAGGCGTACTTCGGCGAGACGTAGTCCTGGAAGAGCGGCAGCACCAGGCCCAGCGGGCTGACCGGCTTGCCGAGCCCGGCGAACGCCAGGTCGATGATCTTGTCGCGGTCGAGCGCGACGTTGACGGCCTGGCGCACGGCCAGGTCGTTGAGCGGCGCCTTGGTCAGGTTCGGGATCAGGTTGGTGATGTAGAGGTGGGCCTCGTTCTTGTACTGGTTGTGCTGCGGGTCCTTGGCCACGAACTGCTTGTCCGGCTCGGGCATGAACATCCCGCCCCAGTCGAGCTGCCCGGCGACCAGCGCCTGCATGGAGGCGTCGTTGTTGTTGTACGACCAGAACCGCAGTCCGGCGATCTTGGGCTTGCCGGTGTCCCAGTGCAGCGGGTTCTTGACCAAGGTGTAGCTCTGCGGCGTGAACTCGCCCATGATGAACGGCCCCGTGCCGACCGGCTTGGTGTTGGTCTCCTTGCTCGGCTTGTCGATCTTCTCCCAGATGTGCTTGGGCACCATGTACGTGGGGGCGCCCGCGACGTCCGACAGCTTGGTGTACATCCGCTCGGTGAAGGTGATCTTCACCTGGGTGGGGCTGAGGACCTGGGCGTCCTTGATGTTGGTGCCGGCCGCGTTCAGGTCCTTCTTGTCGCGGCGGTAGAGGAAGTTGAACGCCACGTCCTCGGCGGTGAACGGTTTGCCGTCGCTCCACTTCACGCCCTCGCGGAGGGTGAAGGTGAGCGACGTGCCGTCGTCGCCGAACTCGTACTTGGTGGCCAGCAGCGGCTGGACGTCGCCGGACTTGGACTGGTTGAAGAACATCAGCGGCTCGTAGATCATCCCCCACGTGCCCATGAGGTTGGGGACGCCCTGGACCAGCGGGTTGAAGTTCTCGCTGAACTGGCCGGTCCCGGCGGCGACGTTGACCATCACGTCTTTGGCGCCGCCCGACGCCGACGCGGAGGTGGGCGCGGTGCTGCCGGCGGTCAACGGCACCCCGCCGCCCGAACAGGCGGTGAGTACGGCAAGCATGGCGCCTGCCATGATCGGCTTGACTCTCATCTACATCTCCAATTGGGGGGTATGGGCATTCACCCAGGTGATCGGCACACTCATTCCGATGTCGCGATTCAGCCGGAACCGATGGCTTTCGCCGGGCAGCAGCGTGATGAGTTGGTCGTCCACCTCGGCGTCGGGGTGGACCCGGTCGGGGAAGATCGCCAGGTCCCGGACCAGCGTGTGAGCGTTGACGGTGACGTCACGCCCCTCGACCGTGACCGTGCACCGCCCCTCGGGCAGGTCGAGGTCCTTGTCCGGCAGGAAGAACCACAGCGCCCGGCGCTCCCCCGCGCGCACCGCGACCAGCTCTCTGGCGGGGTCGGCCGGCTCACCCACGCCAAGGGGCACGGTGACCGCGCCGCGCGGCGCCACCTCGATGGCGAAGCTCTCGGCCTGGAGCTCCGCGCCGTCCACGCCGAGCCGCGCGGCCACCGCCGTGCTCACCCACGGCTTGTCGGTGTCGTTGACGGCCACCAGGGCCAGCCCGCCGTCGCGCGGCTGCACGGTCAGCAGCCGGTCGGCGTACGCCCGGCGCAGCGCGTGGAACAGCGGTTTCCGGCGCCCGTCGCCGTCGATCGCGGACCACGACGTGACGGGCCAGCAGTCGTTGAGCTGCCAGACGATCGTGCCCGCGCAGTGCGGCCACAAGGACCGGAAGTGCTCCACGCCGAGCTGGATCGCCCTGGCCTGGTTGACCTGCGTCAGGTAGTGCCACCGGTCGAAGCCCGTGGGCGGCGGGAAGTGCGGCTTGAGCCCGGCGGCCAGCTTGAGCTCGCCGTCGATCGCCTTCTGGTGGTGCCGCATGCCGGGCGAGTCGGGCGTGAGCGGCTCGTCGCCGATGGCCCGCTTGATGGTCGCGTACGTGGCGGGACCCTGGAAGCCGAACTCCGAGACGAACCGGGGCCGGTATTCGCGGTAGGCCGTGTAGTCGCGTTCGTTCCAGACGTCCCAGATGTGGATGTTGTGGTGCTCAGGGTCGTTGGGATGCAGGTCCATCGACCCCGAGTACGGGCTGCCCGGCCAGTACGGCCTGCCCGGGTCCAGCTCGGCCACGATGCCGGGCAGCAGGTCGAGGTAGTAGCCCTCGCCCCAGCTACGCCCGGCCAGCTTCTCGCGCCAGCCCCAGTCGAACAGGCCCCAGATGTTCTCGTTGTTGCCGCACCACAGGGCCAGGCTCGGATGCGGCATGAGCCGGGTGACGTTCTCGCGGGCCTCGGCCTCGACCTCCGAGCGCAGCGGCTCCTCCTCCGGATAGGCGGCGCAGGCGAACGCGAAGTCCTGCCAGACCAGCAGCCCCAGCTCGTCGCACAGGTCGTAGAAGTCGTCGCTTTCGTAGAGCCCGCCGCCCCAGACGCGCATCAGGTTGACGCCGGCCTCGCACGCCTGCGCGAGCCGCCCGGCGTAGCGGGCACGGTCGATCCTGGCCGGGAAACAGTCGTCGGGGATCCAGTTGACGCCCTTGGCGAAGACCGGCCGGCCGTTGACCTCGATCGTGAAGGCGCCGTCCGCCGTGTCCAGCTCGACCGTCCGGAACCCGATCTTCGACTGCCACACGTCGAGAACGTCCACCTCGTCGCCGAGGGTCACGGTCAGCTCGTGCAGCGGCTGCGCGCCGTACCCGCGAGGCCACCACAGCTCCGGCTGGGGGATCTCAAGCTCAAGCAACGCTTTGTCCGTTGAGAGCGCTCCCATGACCGACCTGCCGCAGACACTGGCGGTGATCAGCAGCTTCTCCTGGACGGCCCGCTCGACCTCGACGTGCACGGCGACCCGGGCGACGCCGTCGGCGACGCTCACCACCGGCCGCACGGCGGCCAGCCGGGCACCGCTCCACTCGTGCAGCCCGATCGGCTTCCAGATGCCGGCCGTGACCAGCGTCGGCCCCCAGTCCCAGCCGAAGTCGCAGGCCATCTTCCTGATGAAGTTGTAGGGCTCCGTGTAGGCGCTCGGCCGGTCTCCGAGCTCCTCCTTCAGCCGCTCGGCGTACTGCCGCGCCGGCCGGAACGTGATCGCCAGCCGGTTGCCTCCGATACGCAGCGCGTGGCGGACGTCGAACCTGTAGGAGCGATGCATGTTCGCGGTCTCGCCCACGAGAACACCGTTGAGCTCGATCTCGGCCACGGTGTCGAGCCCTTCGCAGACCAGGTCGGTGTGCTCGTGCTCGGTGCCGTCCCACGAGAACTCCGTCTCGTAACGCCACTCGGTACGGCCCACCCAGGCCACGCGGGTCTCGTTGTCGTCGAGGTAGGGATCCGGGATCAGCCCGGCGGCGAGCAGGTCGGTGTGCACGCAACCGGGCACCGTGGCCGGAGCCCGCACGTCGCCGCTCGCCGACCGGACAATCCAGGATTCATGCAAGGGACGGAACGGGGTCATCAACCCTCCGGACTTGAGCAGCGGGGATTGGCTGACATGCCATCACTAAACCCGTTTAGTTGCAATGACTGGTCGCGCATATTTCCGCTCGGTTACTGAACCGATTCATCACAGGGGGCGGTGCTCCCCCTGTCCACCAGGCGCGGCTCGGCCTGCCGCGAGTCGGCGACCTCCCGGCCCTGGACCAGGTTGAGCAGCGACCGAGCAGCCTGGGCGCCGAACGCGGCGATGTCCCTGCTCACCGCCGTCAGGTGGGGCCGGGCCAGCAGGCACAGGGCCGAGTCGTCCCAGGCCACGACGGACAGCTCGGTGGGCACCGAGATCCCCGCCTCACGAGCGGCGGCGGTGCCCGCCACGGCCATCACGTCGTTGTCGTACACGATGGCGGTCGGCCGTCCTGGCCCGCGCAGCAGGTCGAGGGTGGCCCGCTCGCCGCTCTCGCCGCTGTAGTCGGCGTACACGGTGGCTGCCGCCACCCCCAGCCTGGCGGCCGCCTCTCGCATCGCGTCGGTCCTGACGCGGGTGTGCCTGAGCTCCTCCCGCCCCGCGACCCTGGCGATCCTGCGGTGCCCCAGCCCGGCCAGGTGCTCCATCACGACGCCGATCGCGCCGGCGTCGTCGCTCCAGACGGTGGGCAGCCGCCCCGTCCCCTCCGGTCCGCCGATGACCACGGCGGGCAGCTTCAGCTCCTCCAGCACGGCGATCCTGGCGTCCTCGGCCCGCAGATCGACGACGAACACCCCGGCCACCCGGTGCTGCGCCCACCATTTCCGATAAATCGCGATTTCTTGCTCTGGGTCCTCGGTCATCTGCAGCAACAGTCCGACGGACGCCGCCGACAGCGTGGCCTCGATGCCGGAGATCAGCTGCATGAAGAACGGCTCCAGCCCCAGCGTGCGCGCCGGCCGGTCCACGACGAGACCCAGCACGTCGGGCCGGCCGTCGAACAGGGCCCGCGCCAGGCTGTTCGGCTGCCAGCCCAGCTCGGCGGCGATGGCCTGGATGCGGCGGCGGGTCTCGCTGGAGACACCGGGACGACCGTTCAACGCGAACGACACCGCGCCCTTCGAGACACCGGCCCTGCGGGCTATGTCGTCGATCGTGGGTCGCTTCATACGGCCGTCCCTGGATTTACCGGTTCACTTTCGCCGCGCACGCGACCTTATGACAAGCCATCTCAATGAAGGCCGGCCGCGAACGCAAGCCCCCGCGGACGCGGGGTTCACTCCAGGGGCCCGCGGAGGAGGTCGGCGGTGGCTCGGGTGATCAGGGGCGGCACGCCCAGGTCGGTCAGCATGTCGGTGGCGGCGCGCATCTCCGCGGCACGCCGTACGGCATGGCGGTGCGTGCCGTCCACCAGGCGCCGTACGGTGGCCGCGTCCGCCGCGGCGAGCTCGTCGGCGATGTTCTCGCGTAGCCAGTCCTCGCATCCGGCCGCCCGCCCGGCCCGGAGCGCCTCGACCACGGCGGCCGCCAAGCCCTTGAAGAAGACGCTGCGCAGGAGTTTGCGCTCGGCGGCGAGCCCAGGGGGGCCGTCGAGCACATCCACCCGCGCGCCGAGCGGTGTGAGCAGGCGGGCGTACCGTTCGGCGTGACCACCGGAGACCAGCATGGGCGCACGCAGGCCACGTCCCGGAACGGGCGCCATCAGCGCGACGTCGGCGAACGCGAGACCGGCTTGGCCGGCGAGCTCGGCCAGCCGCCGCTTGACCGCCGGCGCCGCCGTATTGAGATCCGCCCACAGGGTCGCCGGCGCGGCGCCCGGCAGCGCGTTACGCAGCGCTTCCTCGGCCGCCGCTGAGCTGTTGACGCTCAGGACCAGGTCGACACCGCGGACCGCGTCGGCCTCGCCACCGGTTTCCACGACGCCCGCGGGCGCGCCGACGGCGGGATCGTAGCCGCGGACCAGCGCCCCGGCGGCGGCGAGGTCGGCCGAGATGGCCGCGCCGGCCTCACCGAGGCCGAGCACGGCCACGCGCAGGGGCGGGGCGGCATCTGTCATCGAGTGAATGGCATCCATCATCGATACGATATTTAGCACAAGATTGGCGACAATCAGAGAGAGGGAACGTGTCCTCAGACTCGGGAGCGGTGCTCGACGCCATGCGTGACGGGATCATGCGTGGTGAGTTCGTGCCTGATCAGCGGCTGGTCGAGACCGACCTGTCGGAGCGCTTCTCCGCCAGCCGCAGCTCGGTGCGTTCGGCGCTGCAGCAACTGGCCAACGAGGGCCTGGTGGAGCGGATTCAGAACCGGGGCGCCCGGGTCCGCGCGGTCTCTCTGGCCGAGGCCATCGAGATCAGCGAGGTCCGCATGGTGGTCGAGGGCCTGTGCGCGGCCAAGGCCGCTGAGCGGGTGACTCCGGCGGAGGCGGACGAGCTGCGCGAGGTGGGCGCGCGGATGTCGGCGGCGGTCGCTTCGGGCGACGTGCTCGGCTACTCCGATCTCAACCGGTCGCTGCATCGCCGGATCCGGGAGCTGAGTGGTCAGGCCACGGCCGGTGGCGTGCTGGAGCGGCTGCGCGCGCAGATCGTCCGGCACCAGTTCCGGCTGGCCATGCAGCCGGGACGGCCGGCCGTCTCACTGAACGAGCACCTGGCCATCATCCACGCCATCTGTTCGGGCGATCCGGAGACGGCCGAACAGGCCGCTCGCGGGCACCTCCGCAGCGTGATCGAGGCCCTGCGCGCCTACAAGGACTGACCAGCTCACCGCGGCTTCAGGGCGGGGCGAGACCGGCAAGGGACACGCGGACCCGGGAGGTCAGCTCCTCGTCGGTGAGGTCGCCGGGCTCGCGCAGGTCCGGGTCGGCTGGGTAGTCCTCCAGGGCGTAGAAGACGTCCAGCAGCGCCCGTTCCAGGCTGTCGCGGACCCGTTCTCCCTCGTCGAGCGCGCGCCGGCGGGCGGCCAGCCAGGCCGGCGCGAAGGAGGCGGCGGGCAGGTCGCCTCGCACCAACGCCCGCATGAGAGCCAGTTGCTCGGCCACCCCGGATCCCGGAGCGACCTCGGCCGGCGTGGACGCCGACGGATGTCGCGCAGGGTACTCCGCGGCGACCGCCGCCGGCTCCGGCCGCGAGCCGGCCAGCCTTTTCGCGTATCTGGCGAACCTCGCCCTGGCCTCGTCGATCCCGGTGTCCAGGCACGCCCGGACGAACCGGGTGTCCCCCGCGACCAGCGCATATCCCTGCCCCGTGACGAGGACGGCGCCGGACAGCCCGGGAAGGGCGAGGAGGAGGCCGCCTTCGGACCGGGGCAGCCCGGCGAGCGGCACCCGCAGCTCGAGGACGTCTTCGGCGGCATGCCGCGCGCCGACCTGCCCCGCGAGGACGCGGTCCACGCCGGACGCCCTGGCGCCCGCGGAGACCCGGCCCGCGAGCCGCTCGTCCGGCGGCCAGGACGCGGGCACCGGCACCACCGCCTTGGCGCCCTCGTCCAGCCACCGGCCGCCGAACCGGTGCGGGCCGTCGAGGAGCGCCCCGGCCAGCTCCCCGCTCGTCGCGGGGTCGCCTCCGCCTGCTGTCAATACAGGTAGCCCTTGTCTATGATGCCCGCGAGCTGCTTGCTTCCGAGGTTCCAGGCGGACCAGAACGACCCGTCCGCGTGGAGCATCACCATCTTTCCCGTACTGGGATCGATGAAGCCGACCGCCGTGCCCTGTCCCCGGTAGTTGAACCGGTAGATCTTGGTTCCCGGCGCGGCCATGTGGTCCCGCATGGCCTTCTCGAACGCCTGCATGGTTGCCTTGTTGCGGTTGCCCGTGATGCCGAAGTCGGCGGCGTGGGCGTCGAACTTCTTGCTCATCGTCTTCTGGCTGGTGAAGTTGGCCTTGCCGAGCCAGGACGCCTTCGGGCAGGCACTGTTGTGGACCAGCAGGTTCGCCGCGCCGGCGGCCACATAGAACGTGTGCGTCTCGCCGACCGTGAGGTTGTAGACGCGGTCCCATCTGAAGAGCTTCCGGACCGCGCTGACCTGCACGTAGGTGCCGGCGGAGGTCCGCAGCCACGTGCCGGGGACGAGGTCGCCGGCCTCGACCCATTCCCGGCGGTCCGGGACCCAGAACGGGTGCCCGTCCGTCGCGGTGACCGTGCCCCGTTCTCCATCCAGGTCCACGGTCAGCTCGACGAGGCTCTTCGACCCGAGGCCCTGGATGAGCGCGGTGACGGGCTCGCCTCGGGTGGCCCCGGTCACCGGATCGGTCACCATGACCAGCTCGCCGACCCGCACCTCGCTGATCGGCTTGCGCGTCCCGTCCGCCATGAGAACCGGGGTGTCGCCGGTGAAGCTGTTGCCCACGCACTGCGCGACCTTGCCGAACTGGAACGCCTTGCCGAACATCCCGAGCCCGCAGCCGAGGAGCGCCTGCGTGCCGACGCTGCCCCAGTCGACCTTGCGGCCGGACAGCCGCTGGGTCAGGTATTCCAGGCCGCCGCCGAACAGCGCGCCGCCCAGGCAGGCGGCCAGCATCGGGCTGTTGCCACTCGGGTCGGTCGCGTTGACCGGGTCGCCGGCGGCGTAGCCGTAGAGGTTGGCCCCGCCGTCGACGCCGACCGGGTCCTCGCTGATGAACCGGCCGAGCGTCGGGCTGTAGTAGCGGGCGCGGTAGAACAGCAGGCCGGTACCGTCGTCCTCGCGGCCGGTGTACGTGAACCCGTTGCCGCCCGGGTCACCGGTGACCGCGGTGCCGCCGTTCGGGTCGTAGGAGTAGGCCGTCTTCAGGCTGCCGTCATCGGCGCCGAGCGCCAGCGTGCTGCCCTGGAGGTCGGTGAGATAGGTCTGGGTCCCGGCCCCGCTGGTGCGGCCGAACCACTGGTCGATCGCGCCGGACATCAGCTCGGCCGTGACGTTCCCCGACGCGTCGGTCTCGGCGATGGGGTTGTCCCCGCCGGCCAGGTAGCCGGTCACGGCGCCGTTGACCGTGCGGCGGTCTCGCTGCCCCTCGGCGTCGTAACGGAACCCGGCGGTCAGGCCGGCCCGGCTGAGGCCCTTGAGCTGGCCTCGGGCGTTCCAGTCGTAGGTGGTGGTGCCGTCGCCGGTGAGGTTGCCGTCGGGGTCGTACGACAGCGTCTGCCCCGAGCGGCTGGTCAGCCGGTTGGCCGCGTCGTAGACCATCCCGCTGACCGCCGCCGGCAACGCGACCTTGGCGAACGAGCCGGTGACGTCGGCGATCTGGCCGAGCGGGTCGTAGCCGTAGGCCAGGCCGCCCTTGTCGGTCGTGCCGTAGCGGTAGGTGATCCCGGTGACCCGGCCCGCGTCGTCGTAGCCGTAGTGCTGGCTCCAGCCGCCGGGCAGGTCGAGGCGGTCCTCCCGGCCCGCGTCGTCGTAGTGCGGGGCCACGGCCACGTTTCCGCGGGCGATCCGCTTGACCGCGCCGGTGTCGTCGTAGTCGTAGGTGACGGGTGCCCGTCCGAGGACGGTGACGCTGGTCCGCTGGTCCACCGCGTTGTACCCGTAGTCGACCTGCCCGGCCGGGCGCGTGACCCGGGTGACCCGGTCGAGGTCGTCGTAGGTGAAGACCGTGTCTCCCCCGGCGGCCGTGTCGGCGATGCGCTTGAGCCGGTCGACCTCGTCGTAGGTGAAGACCACGGTCGATTCGGCGGTGGTGCCGCTGACGCCGTAGTCGACCTGCTTGGTCCGGCCGAGGGCGTCGTAGGCGAACTTGGTGAGTTTGCCGTTGCGGCTGGTCGTGGTGGCGACCTGCCCGGCCTTGTCGTAGGTCGTGACCGTCGATCTGCCGAGCGGATCGGTGACCTTGGTGACCCGGTCCGAGGCGTCGTACTCCCAGGACATCGAGTTGTTGCGCGGATCGGTGAGCTTGTTGCGGTTGCCGTTCTCGTCGTAGCCGAAGCCGAACGTCCGGCCCAGCGGGTCCGTCACGGAGCCGATCTGGTTGCGGGCGTCATAGGCGATCGTCGAGACGGCTCCGGCCGGGTCGGTGGTCTGGGTGATCCGGCCGGCGTTGTCGGTGAAGAACCGGGTGACGCGGCCTGTCGGATCGGTGGAGGTCTTCAGGTCGCCGAGGCTGTAGGTGTTGGTGGTGACCTTGCCGGCCGCGTCGGTGACGGTGAGCACCTGGCCCGCGGAGTTGTAGCGGGTCTTGCTGACCCGGCCCAGCGGATCGGTCTCCGTGAGGAGGTTGCCCTTGTCGTCGTACTCGTACGTGGTGGTCTTGCCCAGCTCGTCGGTGACGGCCGAGGGCAGGTCGAAGGGCCCGCCATAGACGGTCTTCACACCGTTCACCGCGGCCGGGGTGCCCGCCAGGCGGGTGGACTGGGTGATCCGGCCTTCGCCGTCGTAGGCCATGGACGTGACCCGTCCCGCGGAGTCGGTCATCGAGTCGATCCGCTGACCGGTGCCGCGGGTGAAGGTCGTCGTGTTCGCCTCGGCCGTGCCGTACGCCTCGGTCTGGCTGGTCGCCGCGCCGGCCGCGTTGAAGGTGACTCGTTGCACCGCGCCGTTCGGCTGGGTGACCCGGGTCTCGGTGATCTTCCCGGCGGCGTCGGTGACGTAGTCGAACGTGTAGATCTGCCCGTCCGTCAGCGTCTGCTTGGCCACGCGGCCCGCGGCGTCGTACTCGTTGGTCAGGTAGGTGATGCCCCGGGTGTCGGTCGCGGTGAACATCCGGCCGGCGGAGTCGTAGGTGTACCTCATGACCTTGCCGCCGGTGTCGGTGACCGTCTCCAGCCGGCCGCCAGCGTTGTAGGTGTAGCCCACCGTGCGGCCGATGTTGTCCCGCAGCCCGGTGACCCGGTTGTTCGTGTTGTACGCCAGCTTGATCCACTTGCCGTTGGGCGAGGTGATCTGGACGAGGTTGAGCTGGCCGTCGCGCGTCAAGGTGATCGTGTTGTCGTTGCGGTCCCTGATCTCCGCCAGCGGCTGGTACTGCGGGAAGTAGTACCGCATGCCGTCGCGCCGCCACAGTTCCCAGCCGTCGCGCGTGTTGTCGCGCCTGATGGTCGAGCCTCTGTACTCGCCGGGAGTGTTGACGGCGCCGAAGACCGCGTCCATGAAGCCCGTTCCTGGAGAGGTCCGGACGTAGTGGATGATCGCGCCGCCCGGAAGGTAGAGGTCGACCTCCTGGTACTGCTGCTCCGAGTGCAGGAAGGCGTTGTAGGCCCCGATCTGCCCGATCCCGAAGTCACGGTTGGCGGTGTCGCCCTGGTAGAGCGTGCGGGTGACCTCGATCGGCAGCACGTCGTCGACGGCGAGGTCGGTGCGCGAGTCCATGAGCTGACCGGTGGACAGCTGCACCGGGTCGCCGTTGATCCAGTCCCAGACGTCCTTGAACCAGCCCTGCAGCCACTTCGGCAGGCTCGAGGTGTTGAACATCCCGCCGTAGAACGACCACACCTTGGTGCCGGGATCCGGTACGACCTGCGTCGCGTCGGCGCTCACCTTGCCGTGACCGTAGACGTGCCAGCCCTGCCGCTCCGGGTCGTAGTTCCAGAAGTCCACGGTCTGGCCGGGCGGCAGCTTGGTGTAGTTCGGGTAGACGACGCGGGCGCCGTCGGGGAAGACGAAGGTGCCGCCGGGCTGCACGGTGAAGTAGACGGGCACGATGCCGTTCGGCGGCAACGGGAAGGGCGGCCGGTCGATCGGGATCGGCGTGATGCCCAGCTCGGTGATGACCTTGCCGAACTTGTCGCGGATCACCGACCCCGCGGGGATGCGCACCTCCAGGCCGGGGATCTTCGGCGTGGTGAGCACGACCTCCTTGGTGGTCGGCGAGTCGAACTTCACCATGTACTGGGTGTCGAGCTGCTGCATCCAGATGGTGTACGGAAGCACGGTGGTCCGCCCGGCGGCCAGGTCCACCTTGACCGAGTAGAAGCCGTAGCGGTGGCCCTTCGTGCTGGCCGCGGCACCGTCGACGTCGAGCGTCGAGGTTCCGGCGGGCAGACCGGTGAGCAGGAAGCGGCCCTTGCCGTCGGTGGTCCCCTTGACCCGGCCGACGGTCAGCGCGACCTTCGGCAGCGGCTTGCCGTCGATCGTCCGGATCACGCCGGACAGCGCCGTGACCCCGGCGGAAGCCCGCGCCGCCTCGATCGTCGCGGGCTCGGCCCGCCGGATGTTCCAGTCGACGCCTGTCAGGTTGCCCTTGTCGGGCTTCCAGTCCCCCTCGCCGTTCGGCGTCTCACCGATGAGGGTGGCGGGCCGGATCGCCGGGGTGGCCGACGGGGTCGGGGACGGCGAGGCGGCCGGACCCGATGTCGCGTTCGTGGCGGCGGGCGCCAGCGCGGTCCTGGTGGCGAGCGCGATGCCGACCTGCCCGGTCAGGCCCTTGGTGGGGTCGACCACGACCGTGTACGTTCCGGCCGCGGGAAGGTCCGCGACGTTGACGGTCGTGTTGACGGACATGTAGGTGTTGCTGAGCTGGGTCCCGTCAGGCTTGATGACGCCCACGTAGATCGGCCCGGTGAAGCTCGGCACCCCGGTGACGGTGAGCTTGACCTTCTGGGCGGCGGTGCCGGTGAAGGTGTAGGCCGCGTCCTGCCCGGCGCGGGCGATCGTGGCGTTGACGGCGGCGCCGCCAAGGGTCAGAGTGCCGGCCGCGATCCGGTTGGAGAGCGTGGCCGTGACCGAGCCCGTCCCCGCCTTCGTCGGGTCGATCACGATCTGGTACGTCCCGGTCTGCGGGAGTTTGGCAATGTCGATCTCGTCGGCCGTCGCGGCCGAGACATAGGTGTTCTTCACCACGACCGTGCCGTCCGGCGCCAGCACGTTGACGTACGTCGGCTGGTTGACGGTGTTGGGAGTGAGGCCGATGCCGACGGCGCCGTCCGCCGTCCCGGCGAAGGTCAGGACCGCGTCCTGACCGGCGCGCGAGAGCGCAGCCGCCACTCCGGCGCCGGTGGGCGTCAGCGTCCCGGTGAGCGGCTCGGACAGCGAGGCGGTGATCGAGCCGGTGGCCGCCTGAGTGGGGTCGATAACCACCCGATACGTCCCGGTCTGCGGGAGTTTGGCGATGTCGATCTCGTCAGCCGTCGCAGCCGAGACGTAGAAGTTCTTCACCGTGATCGTGCCGTCCGGCGCCAGCACGTTGACGTACGCGGCCTTGGTCAGCGTGTTCGCCGTCAACCCCAGGCTCACGGGGCGGTCCGCCGTCCCGGCGAAGGTGAGGACCGCGTCCTGACCTGCGCGCGAGATCGCCGACGTCACCCCGGCGCCGGTGGCGGTCAGCGTCCCGGTGAGCGGCTCGGACAGCGTGGCCGTGATCGAGCCGGTGGCCGCGTCATTGGGGTCGATCACCACCCGGTACGTACCGGTCTGCGGAAGTTTCTCGATGTCGATCTCGTCGGCGGCCGCGGCGGACACGTAGAAGTTCTTCACCGTGACCGTGCCGTCCGGCGCCAGCACGTTGACGTACGCCGACTTGGTCAGCGTGTTCGCCGTCAGCCCCAGGCTCACGGGGCGGTCCGCCGTCCCGGCGAAGGTGAGGATGGCGTCCTGACCGGGCCGCGGGATCGGCAGCACCGCGGCCGCGCCCGTCGCCGTGATCTGGCCGCCGGACACCGGGCTCGACAGCGTCACCGTGACCGAGCCGGTGCTCGCCTGGTCCGGGTCGATCAGCACCTGGTAGGTGCCGGTCTGCGGCAGCTTGGCGATGTCGATCTCACCGGAGGTCGTCGTGGACAGGAACTGGTTGTCCACGACGACGGTCCCGTCCGGCGCCACCACGTCCAGGTAGATCGTCTTGCCGAAGGTGTTGGCGGTGAGACCGAGGCTCACCGCGGCGTCGGCGGTGCCCGCGAAGGTCAGCCCCGCGTCCTGGCCCGGCCGGGGGATCGTCACGACCGACCCGGCCTCCGTCGCCGACAGCACGCCACTGGCCACCGGTACGGACAGCGTCGCCGTGATCGAGCCGGTACCGCCCAAGTTGACATCGACGACGACCCGGTAGGCGCCGGACGCCGGCAGCTTCGGAATGTCGATCTCCCCCGACGCACCGGCGGCGAAGATCCGGCTGTCGACCACCTTCGTGCCGTCGGGGGCCATCACGTTGACGATCCACAACTTGTCGATCGTGGTGCCGGTGAATCCCAGGCTCACGGCGGCGTCCGCGGCCCCGGTGAAAGTGAACGCCGCGTCCTGGCCCGGCCGGGCGATAGTCGCGGTCGATCCCGCGGCCGTGGCCGACAGCGGGCCGCCGGACACCGGGGACGACAGCGTCGCCGTGACCGAGCCGGTCGCGGCGGAGGCGGGATCGATGACGACCCGGTAAGTGCCGGATATCGGCAGCTTCGGAAGATCGAGGTCACCTGACGTGCCGGCGGAGAAATTGTAGTTGTCGACCACCGTGCCGTTCGGCGCCACCACGTCGACGTTCCAGTACTTGTCGATCGTGGTGCCGGTGAATCCCACGCTCACGGCGGCGTCCGCGGCCCCGACGAAGGTGAAGACCGCGTGCTGGCCCGGCCGGGCGATCGTCGCGGTCGATCCCGCGGCCGTGGGCGACAGCAGGCCGCCGGACACCGGGGCCGACAGCGTCACCGTGACCTGACCTGTCGCCGTCGCCGTGCTCGGATCGAGCAGGAGCTGGTAGGTCCGCCCTTCGGCAAGACCGCTGAGGTGCAGTGATCCACCACTGCTGCTGACGGAGACGTTCTGGAGTTTCGTGCTCGCGTAGTTGTAGGCGATCGCGTTGACCGTGCCCAGCGTGTTCCCCGTCAGCCCGACGTCGACCTCGCCTGACGCCGGGGCGTCGAACACGACGAGCGCGGACTTGCCCGCGCTGGAGATGAGGACGGGCTGCGCCTCGCCGCCGACCTGCAGGCGGGTCGTGTTCTCGATGGTGGCCGGGTCCACCGCGGTCAGGGGGACGATGAAGTCCGCGGCTGAGGTCGCCTCTCCGGCGGGGGTCGCGACCAGCACCTTGCCGGAGTTCGCGCCGTTGGGGACCACGAACGTCAGCTGCGTGGCCGTGGCCGACGTCACCTCGGCGCGCAACCCGTTGATGCTGACGATGTTGTCCGACAGCGCGCTCGCGAAGCCGGATCCGGTGACGGTGACCGCGGTGGTCGGCGGACCGGTCTGCGGCGTGATCGCGGTGAGGGCGGGTCCGGGGGCGGCCACGGTGAACGTCCCGGCCTGCGCGGTGGTGCCGCCGACGGTGACGGCGACCGCACCGGTGGTCACACTCGCCGGCACCGTCACCGTGAGCGAGGTGGCGGTGGCGGCGGTCACGGTGGCGGTGGCGCCGTTGAACGAGACGGTGTTGCCCGACGGAGTGGCGGAGAAGCCGGTGCCGGAGACGCGCACGGTCGAACCGGGCCGGCCGGCGACCGGGACGACGCTCATCACCGAGAGCTGCGTCGCGGGATACCGCTCGATGCCGGTCAGGTTGCCGGCCGGGTCGTAGCTGTACTTGGCGGCCTCGCCGCCGGGGTGCGTGACGCCGGTCAGCATGCCCGCCGCGTCATAGGCGTAGACGGCGGGACCGGCCGCGTCCGCGACGGCCTTGGCACTCGCCGCCGTGGCCTTGGCGCTCACCGGCGGTGGCCTGTCGTGATCGGGAAGTGCCGCGGGTAAGACGGTTTGGGAGCTCTGACCCAGCACGGGAAGTGGCGAAAAGACGACACTCAGCCCGAGCAGTGTCGCCAGGAGCTTTCCACGGACAAAACCCGACATATAGCACTCCCCGCGACAATGCCTAGGACAGTCGGAATTATTCCGACTGTCCGTTTTATGTAGGCTTTACTCGGCGATTGGGAACACTAAGCCGGACGATCACTGAAAACAAGACTGATTATTTACAGCATCTCAGTTCGGCAACGGATCTTGACTCGATTGGAGACATGATGTTTTGTGTCCTGTCGAACAGTACGGAGAATCTGTGACACCACGCCGGTCGGCAGCCCAGAAGTCATCCTCCGACCCCGGAGTCACCACCCGGCGCGGCGCCATGGCCCTCGCCGGCCTCGCGGCCGTCTGCGCGATGACCGCCGCCGACTCCGGCGATGAGCCGGCGTTCGAGGCCGCCGACGTCGCTCCGCTGCCCGCCGCGCTCCTGCCCCCCGCTTCGCACGTCGCCCTCACCGCGCTCGACGTACCATCCGGCGCCGATGCCGTACGCTCCCTCGACGCGCTGGCCCGCCTGGCACGCGAGCCCGGCGGCGGAGCACAGGCGGCCATCGCCCTCGGGGCGTCGTGGTTCGACAAGGCCGGCCTGGCGGCGGCTCGGCCTGTCTCGCTCACGCCGATGCCGCCCTTCGTCGGAGACGTGCTCGACCCCGCCCTGGTCCACGGCGACCTGCTCCTCCAGGTCAGCGCCGGCACCGCCGAGCTGGCCAGACAGGTGGGCGGCTCGTTGCGGCGCGCCGTGCCCGGAGTCCGAGTCCGATGGGAGAAGCAGGGCTTCCGGGCGGGCGGCCAGTTGAGCGAAGGGCGGGCACTGGCCCGCAACCTGTTCGGTTTCATGGAGGGCTACGGCAACCCCTCCTACCGGAGCAGCCCTGACGCGGCGGAGGTGGCCCGCGTGGCGACCGGCTCGGGCGAACCGCGATGGGCGGTGGGCGGCAGCTACCAGGTCGTCCGCATCATCCGTTTCGCCACCCGGCTGTGGGACCTCGAGCCCGTTCCCGTACAGGAGCGGGTCATGGGACGCCGCCGCGACGGAACCTGGCTGGACGGCACCCACCCGACCAGCAGACCCGTGTTCGACGCGGACCCGGAGGGCCGGATCACTCCCCTGGACGCCCACACCCGCCGCGCCAACCCAGGCACCTCCGGGGTCGCCGCCCCCAGAATGCTCCGGCGCGGCTATTCTTACCATGATGGCCCCGAGGATCAGGGCATGCTCTTCGTGGCCTTCCAGGGCGACCTGGAGCAGGGATTCGCCGGGGTCCAGCGCCGGCTGGCCGGGCAGACGCTCGACAGATACACGCTCACGGTCGGCGGCGGATACTACTTCCTGCTCGATCTCTCCCATGGGCGGGCGAATATCGCGGTGTGATCGGCGATTTCTCACTATCGGCTATTGAGTAGTTACTCAAACAGGTCAATTTACTTGATGACGCGGCCGACGAGTTTCCCGCCATCGAATGGGGCCGCCAGACAATACGCCGTTCTGAACCTCGGCCAGTCCGCCTCCGCCGGAACGAGTACGGCCGCACCGACCTCGCCCATCCTCGACGCCACGTACCGCATCCTCGGCCCGCACCCCGCCACGGCCAGCTTCTCCATCTCAGCGAAGCCCGGCCACGGGCCGTCCGGAATGACGTAGGTAGTGGCGAATTCCGCCGCATGCGGCACCGAACAACCGACCACCGTCACTATGAAGCTGTCGGGCATGGGCTCGATGCAGTCGCCGGGACGCAGTTCGGTGGCGTGATACTGCGCCACGGCCGGGCTCGCCACCTCGCCGGAAGCCGGAGCGGGCGCGGGCGCGGGGGCCACGGTGGGGGTCGCCACCTGTCGGAGGGGAGCGGCGGGGGCCGCGGTGCAGCCCAGGAGCGCGCTCACCAGGCACGCGCCCGCGAGTAAGTGACGGACCATGAGGCCGGATGATGGCAGGTGAAGATCACGCGACAGTTTCGGGCAGCGCGGGTCCGACGATCGTCACTGTGGGTGAAAAGCCAACGGTGACGATCACAAATCGTGTGCTGACATGGAGTCAACACGCCTTTTGGCCTGATTCTTCGCATCTGGAGCTTGAAGTGCATGTGCCCCATCGGCATAGTGGACGCACCACAGGCGTACGTACCAGTCGTGGCAGGCAACCTGGGGGGCCACCACCAGTTCACGACGCTAAGCGGCGCACACCACGCGCGGAATTGGACATGATGGATGAGCTCGCCCCCGCCGATCCGTACCAAGCTGCTCAGGATCCTCCTGCTTCCGCTGGTCTCCATGATCGCTCTGTGGGGGTTTATCGCCTACTCCAGCGTGGACGAGATCGCCTCGATCTCCCAGACACAGGACCGGTGGGAGGCCATCGGGTCACCGGTGCTGGAGTTGATCATCGAGTTACAGCAGGAGCGCCAGCTTTCCGCGGCGGCACCGCGTAGCACCGCGTCGTACGCGCCGCTGGCCGAGCAGCGGCCGATCACCGACAGCAAGGCCGAGCGCCTGCGCGAGGTCATCGGATCCGTTGACGTCGGGTCGGACGGCGAGACCCCGGCCGAGGTGCAGGCACTGGTGCAGGCGCTCGACAGCCTCCAGTCGCTGCGCGCGTCCGCGGACGATGGCGGGTTGTCCCCGCGGCTGAAGGTCATCGACGCCTACAACGACCTGATCGACGTCGCCAACCAGCAGTTCAACGACCGCGACGCGTTGAGCGGCGTCTCGTCCTACCGCGCGGTGCGTGGCATGGCGGCCTACAGCGCCACCTCGGAGTACCTGGGCCGGGAGCACGCCGTGCTCACCAACACGATCGTGCACCACAAGATGACCCCCACCGACCGCGCCTCGTTCGTCGCCGCGTTCACCAGCCGCCGGATCTTCTTCGCCAACGCCGAGCGCGACGCGGGTCCCGCCCTGCGGGCGAACCTGGACAGGCTGGTCGCCAGCGCCCCGTACAAGCGGCTGCTGGCGGTGGAGGACCGGCTGTTCGTGTGGGACACCAACGGATCACCGCCGGTGGAGCCGGCCGAGTGGAAGAGCGACGCCGAGTCGCTCCTCAGCGTGATCAACCGGGACACCCATACGGAGCTGGGCCGCGCCTCGATCGAGTCCGAGGATCTGAAGTCCGGGGCGTACTGGCGGATCGGGCTGGTCCTGGTCCTGGGCCTGCTGGCGGTCGTCGGGTCGGTGGCGCTGTCCTTCCGGTTCGGCCGTTCGCTGATCTCCGAGCTCAAGCGCCTGCAGTCGTCCGCGGTGGAGCTGGCCGAGGAGCGGCTGCCCCGGCTGGTCGAGCGGCTGCGCCGCGGCGACGACGTGGATCCGGCCACCGAGGCGCCCGGCCTCGATCCGGCTCACACCGCCGAGGTCGATCGCGTGGTGAACGCCTTCTCCGCCGTACGTCGCACGGCGGTCGAGGCGGCGGTGGGCCAGGCGACCCTGCGCAAGGGCGTCGCCCAGGTCTTCCTCAACCTGGCCTGGCGCAACCAGGCGCTGCTCCACCGCCAGCTCGCGCTGCTCGACACCATGGAGCGGCGGATCGAGGAGCCGGAGGTCCTGGAGGACCTGTTCAAGCTCGACCACCTGACCACCCGCATGCGGCGGCACGCGGAGAACCTGATCATCCTGTCCGACTCCGCCCCCGCGCGCCGCTGGCGCGACCCCGTGCCGCTGTTCGACGTCGTACGCGCCGCGGTGCTGGAGGTCGAGGACTACACCCGCGTCACGATCGCGCCGATGCCGAACTCCCCGCTGCTGGTCGGCGCCGCGGTCACCGACGTGATCCACCTGATCGCCGAGCTGGTGGAGAACGCCGCCGTCTTCTCCCCGCCCGACACGACCGTGCACATCCGCAGCATGACGGCGGCGAACGGCTTCGCGCTCGAGGTGGAGGACCGGGGCCTGGGGCTGAACCAGGCCACCCTCGACGAGCTCAACGCCCGGCTGGCCGACCCGCCGGAGTTCGACCTGGCCGACAGCGACCGGCTCGGCCTGTTCGTGGTGTCCAGGCTCGCGGTCCGGCACAGTATCAAGATCTCGCTGCGCCGCTCGCCGTACGACGGGACCACGGCGATCGTGCTGCTGCCCTCCGCTCTGCTCGCCCTCTCCGATGCCCCGGCCGTCACCACGACGACGCATACGGCGGAGCGCACCACCGGCCGCGCGGGCAGGCCCATGCGCGCGCTCGGCACGGCGCCCGCCGACGGCCGGCCCCGCGTGGTGTCCGTGGCCCCGGAGCCTTTCCCCAGCGTCACCCCGGACCCCTTCCCCAGCGTTGCCCCGGACCCCTTCCCGAGTTTCCCCTCGGAGGCCTTCCCGAGCCTCGAACCGGAGCCCTTCTCGGCCCGCGGGCCGGAGGCCGCGAACGGCCGGGAGTTCCCGGGTGACGACGGGGACGCGGACAGCCCCGGCGACATCCCGGACTGGCCCGCGCCTGAATCGGAGCCCGAGCGCGTGGCCTGGTTCGAGGCCGCCCCCACGCCGAGGCAGACCCCGCTGACCGGAACCGGCCCGATGACCGGCCCGGCGAACGGACATGTGAGCGACTCGGCGAACGAGCCCGGGAACGGATCCGTAGCCGAGCCGAGGACCGGCCCCGCCACGCGACGGGTGCCCGGCGCCTCCCTCCCCGCCGGGCCGTCCGTCGAGTGGAGCGTCACGGTACCGGCACAGGAGGCGGACGAAGACCTCGACGGGTTGCCGATGCGGGTCCCGCAGGCGAATATGGCTCCGCAACTGCGTGCCGCCAGGCGCGCGGACCGGAGCTCCGTCTCGGTGCGCTCGCCGGAGGAGCTCTCCCAGCTCATGTCGTCCATGCAGCGCGGCTGGCAGCAAGGCCGCAGCCAAACGGAGCAGGGACAAGACGTATGGAATCGAAAGGACGACCATCCCGATGCCCGACCCGAGAAGTGAACTGAGCTGGCTGCTCGACGACCTCACCCAGCGAGTCCCCGGCATCCGGCACGCCATCGTGCTGTCCGCCGACGGGCTGGCCATGGGCGGCTCCCGGGAGCTGACCCGGGAGGACTCCGAGCACCTGTCCGCCATCTCCGCCGGCAGCCACAGCCTCGCCATGGGCGCGGGACGGCACTTCGGGCTGGGCGGCGTACGTCAGACGATCATCGAACTGGAGGGGGGCTTCCTGTTCGTCACCGCCGCCGGCCAGGGCGCCCGGCTGGCCGTGCTCGCCTCGGGAGACGCCGAGCTGGGCATGGTCACCTATGAGATGGCGCTCATGGTCAAGCGGGTCGGCGAGCACCTTTCCTCGCAGCCGAGGGGAGCGGCACCGGCACCCGCCTGGAACGGCGCCAGACCGTGACCGGGGAGGATCCCGGGCCGCTGATCCGGCTGTTCGGGCTGACCGGAGGCAGGGCGCGCCCACGGGGCGAGACGTTCGACCTGGTGGCCATCGTCACCACGGTCGGCGGCTCCCACGCGCCCGCGGACCTGATCCCGGAGCATCACACCGTGCTGTCGGTATGCCGCAGGCCGACGCCCGTGGCGGATGTCGCGGCGCACCTCAAGCTGCCGCTCAACATCACCCGGGTCATCCTCAGCGACCTGCGGCGAGAGGGCCTGGTCACCATCGAGCGCCCGCGTCCGGCGGCGCAGACCATCGACGAACGCATCTACAGGGAAGTGCTGCATGGACTACGCAGCCTCTGAGCCGGGGGCGACCTCGGTCGCCTCGGCCTTGGCCATCAAGATCCTCATCGCGGGCGGCTTCGGCGTCGGCAAGACGACCATGGTCGGCACGATCAGCGAGATCCGGCCGCTGCACACCGAGGAGCTGCTGAGCGAGCGCAGCTTGGGGGTGGACGACACCTCGGGTGTGGAGTCCAAGACCACCACCACGGTGGCGCTGGATTTCGGCCGCATCACCATCCGCGATGGGCTGTGGCTGTACCTGTTCGGCACTCCCGGGCAGGACCGGTTCTGGTTCATGTGGGATGAGCTGTCCGTCGGCGCGCTCGGCGCCGTCGTGCTGGCCGACACCCGCCGTTTGCAGGACTGCTTTCCGGCGGTGGACTACTTCGAGCAGCGCGGCATCCCGTTCGTCGTCTGCGTGAACTGCTTCGACGGCGCCCGCCGCCACGACCCGGTCAAGGTACGGCGGGCGCTCGGCCTGACCGAGACCATCCCGATCGTGCTGTGCGACGTGCGCGAGCGCGACTCGGTCAAGGACGTGCTCACCACGCTGGTCATGTACGCGGTGGAAGGCGCCTCCGGGTCGCCGAATTGAGTATGGGGGTGCTCATGTCATCCCCCCTCCCCGGTCCCACGATCGAGCTGATCGATCGACTCTGGGGGGAGACGACATGGGCGATCCATCCACGCCGTACAGCCGGCGCACCATCCTGCACGCGGGTGCCGCACTGGGCGCGCTCATCGGCCTGGAGAAGGGCGGGATGGTGCCGGCGGCGGGGCTCGCCGAGTGCCTCGTCGCCGGTACGGCGCGAGCCACCGGCCCGTTCGCCTGGGTGGCGCGGCACAACCTGACCGCGGCGCAGTACCAGGCCGAGTTCGACCGGCTGGCCGGCCAGGGCTACCGGCTCACGCACGTGGACGGCTATGAGGCGGGCGGGCAGGCCCTGTACGCGGCCATCTGGGAACGTATGCCCGGACCGCCGCTGGTCACGCGCCACGGCCTCACCGGGGCGCAGTACCAGGCCGAGTTCAACCGGCTCACCGGCCAGGGCTACCGCCCGGCGCACGTGGTCGGCTACCAGGTCGGCGGACAGGCTCTGTTCGCGGCCATCTGGGAGCAGACCGGTGGCCCGCCATGGGTGGCCCGGCACAACCTCACCGCCGCGCAGTACCAAGCCGAATTCGACCGATTGCTCGGCCAGGGCTACCGCCTCGTGCACGTGGACGGTTACCAGGCCGGCGGACAGGCCCTGTTCGCGGCCATCTGGGAGCAGACCGGCGGCCCGCCATGGGTGGCCCGGCACAACCTCACCGCCGCGCAGTACCAAGCCGAATTCGACCGGCTGACCGGCCAGGGCTACCGCCCTATGCGCGTCAGCGGCTACACCGTGGGCGGCACCGACCTGTACGCGGCGATCTGGGCCCGCGGTGCCGGCCCGCGCTGGTCGGCCCGCCACGGCCTCAGCTCCGCCGACTACCAGCTCGCCTTCGACACGCACACGAGCCAGGGCTTCCGCCCCGCGCGGGTGAGCGGCTACGGCAGTGGCACGCCCCGGTTCGCGGCGATCTGGTGGAACCAGGCACCGGCCGCCGGGGACTTCGCCCCGGTCGACGCGGTCGTCAACCGCTACCTGACCGGCGCCGGCGTCGCGGGCATCTCGCTCGCGATCGCCCGCCGCGGCGCGCTCGTCTTCGCCCGGGGGTACGGCCGGGCCAACCGGGAGACCGGCGAGCGGCTCACCGAACGGCACCTGCTCCGCGTCGCCAGCGTCTCCAAGCCGATCACGTCGGTCGCGATCATGCGGCTCGTCGAGGCGGGGCGGCTGAGGCTCGGGCAGCGGGTGTTCGGCACCGGCGGCGTCCTCGGCACCCGCTACGGCACGCAGCCTTACGGCACGGGCATCGACGCCATCACCATCCAGCACCTGCTCCAGCACACCGCCGGAGGCTGGACCAACGACGGCAACGACCCGATGTTCACCAACCCCGGCATGAACCACGCGCAGCTGATCGGCTGGGTGCTCGACAACCGGCCCCTGCAGCACACGCCGGGCACCACCTACATGTACTCCAACTTCGGCTACTGCGTGCTCGGCCGGGTCATCGAACAGGTCACCGGGCAGCCGTACGCCGATCACGTACGCCAGAGCGTGCTCGCGCCCAGCGGGATCACCAACATGCACATCGCCGGCGACACCCGCGCCGAGCGGCGCGCCGACGAGGTGGTCTACTACGGCACCGACGACCCGTACGGCATGCGCGTACGGCGGATGGACTCCCACGGCGGCTGGCTCGCCTCGCCCACGGACCTCCTGAGGTTCGCGGTGCGGGCCGACGGGTTCGCCACGGTGCCCGACCTGCTGCGCAGGGACACGATCACCACGATGACCACGCCGTCGGCGGCGAACTCCGGATACGCCTGCGGCTGGGCCGTCAACACCAGCAACAACTGGTGGCACACCGGACGCCTGCCCGGCACCGAGTCCGTGCTCGTGCGTACCGGGAACGAGTTCTGCTGGGCGGCGGTGGCCAACGGCAACGGCGTCGACCTCGACGCGATGATGTGGGACGTCTACCGGGAGGTCGCCGCCTGGCCGGCGCACGACCTGTTCTAGCGGCCGCGGCTTTCCCGCCCGGCTGGGAAACCTCTATCCTGGCCCTTCGCAGCACGACATCGAGATGATCGAAGGTGGGCCGTGGGCCCGCGTCCCCTGGATCCGGACGAGCCTGAGCGGATAGGCGACTACCGGCTGACCGGCGTGCTCGGCCAGGGCGGTCAAGGGGTGGTCTACCTCGGAGAGGCAGCGTCGGGCGGCCGCGTCGCGATCAAGGTGCTGCACCGCAGCGCCTCGATGGACTCCGAAAGCCGTCGGCGGTTCCTGCGGGAGGCCGACACCGCCCGCCGGGTCGCCCCCTTCTGCACCGCGCGGGTGCTGGACGTGGGAGACATCCACGGTCGCCCCTACGTCGTCAGCGAGTACATCCCCGGCGGGTCCCTGGCCGAAGCGGTCGCCACCGACGGCCCGCGGACCGGCAGCGGGTTGCAGCGGCTGGCGGTCGCCACGCTGACGGCTCTGACCGCGATCCACCGGGCGGGGATCGTGCACCGCGACTTCAAGCCAGGTAACGTGATCCTCGGCCCCGAGGGGCCGGTGGTCATCGACTTCGGCATCGCCCGCGCCCTGGACCACACCACCACCGAGTCCGGAGTGGTGGGCACCCCCGCCTACATCGCCCCGGAGCAGTTCGCCGGGCAACCGCCCAGCCGGGCGTCGGACGTGTTCAGCTGGGCCTGCACGATGGCGTTCGCCGCGACCGGGCGGCTCGCTTTCGGCGGCGCGACGATTCCCGCGCTCCTGTACTCCGTCTCCACCCGCGACCCCGACCTGGCCGGCGTGCCCGGCGACCTCCGCCCGCTGCTCGCCGCCTGCCTGAGCAAGGACCCCGACGCCCGGCCCACCGCCGCCGACCTGCTGCGCGACCTCACCGGGAGCGACCCGCACTCCCCGCCGCCCTTACCACCCCTGCCCGCCGGGCCGGACCCGTCCACCGCGACGTTGCGGACCGCCGCGCAGGAGACCGCCCAGGGGGCCGCGGGTGGCCCGGGAAGGACACGGCGGTGGATCTGGGGGGTCGCGGCCGGTCTGGCGGCGGTGCTCGTCGCGGGCGTGATCCTCGTGCCGCAGTTCAGGTCCACGCATGAGGCGCCGGCGAACGGCCCGCTGCTCTACGCCGACGACTTCAGCGACCGGGGCAACTGGGACGGCTACACCTTCAGCCCCCACGCCGAAGGAGACAACCGGACCGTGCACGGGTACGAGATCGACCGCGGCGTCTACTCCCTCTTCGCCGACAAGGGCTACCCGAACAATCCCGCCCTCTCCCCCGTGCCGGCCAAGAATCCGGCCTCACCGGCCGCGGTCGAACGCGACGTGATGATCGGCGCGACGGCCGAGGTGCGGGCGGGCTCGTCGGGCCGGGGAAGCTTCGGGCTCCTGTGCCGATGGGACGAAGAGGTGCCCAACGGGTACGCGTTCCTGCTCGGCCTCGACGGCACCGCGCGCGTCGTCAGGAACGCCCAGGGCACCAACCTCGACGTGACGCCTCCCGTACAGGCCGGCGCGCCCACCGCCGGGCAGCGGGTCCGCATCCAGGCCGCCTGCCGGCGGGCCGGCACCGGAACCCACCTGACGCTGTGGATCGACGGAACCCAGACGATCGACGTCGTCGACTCTCAGACGCTGCCCGTTAGCTCGATCAGTCAGGCCGGCGTGGTCGCCCGGGTGCCGGAGGCCGGCGGCGGCGTCATCACCGTGTCGTTCGACGACTTCAGCGTCCACCGGGCACAGTGACACAGCCGCGACCGCTGGTCAGGCGGTCACCGCGGTCACCGCCTCCGCCCAGATCGTGCCGGCCTCCTTCACCTGCTCGGAGTTGACGACCAGCGCGGGGATGAACCGGACGACCTCTCCCCAGGCGCCGCAGGTCAGCAGCAGCAGCCCGCGCTTGGCGGCCTCCTGCTGGGCCGCGGCGGCGGTGGCGCCGTCCGGGTCTCCGTTCGCGTCGCGGAACTCGTTGCCCAGCATCAGGCCCAGGCCTCGTACGTCGGTGATGTTCTTGTGCGCGGACGCCACGTCCTGCAGCACCGCGCGGAGTTCGGCGCCGCGGGCGGCCGAGTTCTGCACGAGGCCTTCGCTCTGGATCACGTCGAGGGTGGCCAGTGCCGCGGCGCAGGCCACCGCGTTCGCGCCGTAGGTGCCGCCCTGCGAACCGGGCCAGGCCTTCTCCATGATGTCCGCGCGGGCGGCGATCGCCGACAGCGGGAACCCGGAGGCCAGGCCCTTGGCGGTGATCAGGATGTCGGCGCGGGCGTCGAAATGGTCGCCGCCCCAGAACTTGCCGGTGCGCCCCCAGCCGGTCTGCACCTCATCGAGGACCAGCAGGATCCCGTGCCTGTCGGCGCGCTCGCGCAGGCCGGCCAGGAACCGGGTGTTGGCCGGCACGTAGCCGCCCTCCCCCAGCACCGGCTCGACGAAGAAGGCGGCGGTCTCGGCCGGCGTCGTCACGGTCTGAAGGAGGTAGTCCAGCTCGCGCAGGGCGAAGTCGGTCGCTTCCTCCTCGCTCCAGCCGTAGTGGGTGGGGTTCGGGAAGGGCGCGATGACGACGCCGCCCATGATGGGGCTGAAGCCGGCGCGGAACTTGGTCCCGGAGGTGGTCATCGAGGCGGCCGCGACGGTCCGGCCGTGGAAGCCGCCGTGGAAGACGACGACGTTCGGGCGGGCGGTCGACTGGCGGGCCAGGCGCAGGGCCGCCTCCACCCCTTCGGAGCCGGAGTTGGCGAAGAACATGCGGTCGAGGCCGGTGGGCAGCACCTCGCCGAGACGGTCGACCAGGTCGAGCAGGGGGCGGTGCATGACCGTCGTGTACTGGGCGTGGATGAGGGTCGCGACCTGGCGCTGGGCCGCCTCGACCACGCGCGGGTGGCAGTGCCCCGTGCTGGTGACGCCGATGCCGGCGGTGAAGTCCAGGTAGCGGCGGCCCTCCTCGTCATAGAGGTGCACGCCTTCGCCGCGGGCGGCGATGACTCCGGTTGCCTGCTTGAGGATCGAAGAGAGTTCTGCCACGAGGACCCCTCTGGTAGATTGTCGACAATCAAACTGGTAGATAACTTACAACGGCTCGCGGTCCGCGTCAGCCCCCGAAGCGGCGCCGGCTCCCAGCACCCTCCGTCGGAAGGGACGAGAAATGACTGATCAGGCCCGTGAACGCTCAGTCGTCGAGGCGGCTCCGAAGCAGCTCTTCATCAATGGCAAGTGGATCGACGCGTCGTCGGGAGCCACCTTCGACGTGCTGGATCCCTCCACGGGCAAGCTCTTGTGCGCCGTGGCGGACGCGTCGCCCGAAGACGGGATGGCCGCCCTCGAAGCCGCCGCCGCGGCGCAGACCGCGTTCGCCGCCACCGCGCCGCGCGCGCGTGCCGACATGCTCATGCGCGCCTTTCACCTGCTGCACGAGCGCATCGACAGCCTCGCCCTGCTCATGACGCTGGAGATGGGCAAGCCCCTGGCGGAGTCACGAGGCGAGATCGCCTACGCCGCGGAGTTCTTCCGCCACTTCGCCGAAGAGGCCGTCCGCGTCAACGGCGGCTACCAGGTCGCGCCGGCCGGCGGCGCCCGTTTCCTGGTGACCAAGCAGCCCGTCGGGCCGTCGCTGCTGATCACGCCCTGGAACTTCCCCATGGCCATGGGCACCCGCAAGATCGGCCCCGCGATCGCGGCCGGCTGCACGAGCGTCATCAAGCCGGCCGCGCAGACCCCGCTGTCCATGCTGGCCCTGGCCGAGATCCTGGCCGAAGCCGGTGTTCCCGAGGGTGTGGTCAATGTCGTGACCACGGACAACGCGGGCGCGGTCATGGAGCCGCTGATCCGCTCCGGCGTGGCGCGCAAGCTGTCGTTCACGGGTTCCACCGCCGTGGGCCGCCGGCTGCTCGAGCAGTGCGCCGACAAGGTGCTGCGCACCTCGATGGAGCTCGGTGGCAACGCCGCGTTCATCGTCTTCCCCGACGCCGACCTCGATGCGGCCGTCGACGGGGCGATCGCCGCGAAGATGCGCAACTCCGGCGAGGCCTGCACCGCCGCGAACCGCATGTACGTCCACGCCGACGTCATCGACGCCTTCGGTACGAAGCTGGCCGAGAAGATGGCCGCCCTGCCCGTCGGACGGGGTGTCGACGACGGCGTCCGCGTCGGCCCGCTCATCGACGCCGCCGCGCAGCGGAAGGTGCAGCAACTGGTGACCGACGCCGTCGAGCGCGGCGCCAAGGTGCTCACCGGCGGAGAGACCGGGAACGAGCCCGGCTTCTTCTACCCGCCGACGGTTCTGACCGGCGTGCCCGAGTCGGCTCGGATGCGCCACGAGGAGATCTTCGGCCCGGTCGCGCCGCTGACGCCGTTCGCCACCGAGGAAGAGGTCGTGGCCGCCGCCAACGACACCGAGTACGGCCTGGTCAACTACCTGTACACCAACGACCTGTCGCGCGCGCTGCGCGTCGCCGAGGCGCTGGAGACGGGCATGGTCGGCATCAACCAGGGTGTGGTGTCCAACCCCGCCGCGCCGTTCGGCGGGGTCAAGGCCTCGGGGCTCGGCCGCGAGGGCGGGCCGACCGGTATCGAGGAGTTCCTGGAGACCAAGTACATCGGCATCGCCCTCGCCTGACCGGTCTAGGTGGCGGCCCCCCGCGACCCGAGGCGGACCACCGCGTCGCGCATGTGCTCGATGAGCAGGCGGTCAACGAGTTCGGCATCGCCGGCGATGAACGCGTCGGCGATCTCGTTGTGCTCGGGAACGCGGTCGTCGGGCGCGGGGTAGGTCTCCTGCAGCGCGGTCACGCACATGCGGGTCTCGGTCAGCAGCGTGTGGTGCATCCGTGACAGCCGAGGGCTCTGGGCCATCCGGACGAGCTCCTCGTGGAACTCCAGGTCCGCGGCGCCG
Organism: Nonomuraea sp. NEAU-A123; assembly: GCF_018603905.1. GTDB lineage: Bacteria > Actinomycetota > Actinomycetes > Streptosporangiales > Streptosporangiaceae > Nonomuraea. The sequence continues at coordinate 150,366 of NZ_JAHFZZ010000014.1, read as the reverse complement.
ATCTTCTCTCCGTCCATCCGGTCGGAGGCCTTCGCCATCTTCTTGATGATCGACGCCAGTCGCGTACCCGCGGCGACGGGATCGCGGCGGAAGATCTCGGCGGCGGCGGCGCGCTCGACGGCGGTGCGTGCCACGTAGATGTCGTAGACGTCGTCATCGGTCAGCTCGATGACGAACAGACCGCGGTTGCGGATCGAGATCAGCAACCCCTCCTGCGTCAGGCGCTGCATGGCCTCCCGCAGCGGGCCACGGCTCACGCCGAGCTCGCGGGCCAGGTCGGCCTCGCCCAACTGGGTGCCGGGCCGGAGCTCGCCGTGGGCGATCGCCTCACGGAGCTTGCGGGCGATGATGCTCGGCGTGGACTCGCGGTCCACGGGTCCGATGAACCTGCCCAGGGTGGTCATGCTGGTCTCCGATTCGACTGCGACAGTGCGGCGCGGAGAGCCCGGCGTGCGTGTCGATTGTGGATTGTTCATCATCGCGACGTGGGAATCAACTGATGTCATCTCCGATCACCGGCGGAAGAGGGATCCCATGTTGTCCAGGCGCGTGCTCCCTCCCCCGATCCGCAGCCCCTCCCATACCGTGACCTGGTTGGCGGTGAGGACCGGCTTGCCAACGGCGCTCTCGAGGTCGTCCAGCCATGCCAGCGAGTGCATCGCGGTGTCGGGGACCAGCACGGCCTCCGCGTCGTCGACGTCACCGGAGCGCACCATGTCCGCCACGCGCTCCTTGCCGAAGGTGCCGACCTCGGCCGCCGTGAGGATGCCGTGGCTGCCCAGCGCCGCGACCTCGACGCCGCCGCGCCGCAGGAACTCCACGAAGTGTGACGCGACGTCCTGCGGGTAGGACGCCGCGACGGCGACGCGGCGCAGGCCGAGCGCGTGCACCGCCTCGACGAACGCGATGGAGGTCGATGAGACGGGCAGCCCCACGATCTTCGCCACGCCGTCCACCTGCTCGCGGGCGCCGTCCCAGCCGAAGACGAAGCTGCCCGAGGTGCACGCCCACATCACGGCGTCCGGAGCGTGACCGGCCAACTGCCGGGCGCCTTCGGCCAGGCGCTCGGCGCTGCCGAGGTCCAGCAGCGCGTCGACCCTGTGGGCGTCCTCACCGACCGACGTGTGCACCAGCGGCAGGCGCACGGCGCCGCCCAGCCGTCGCTCGAGGGCGGGGAAATCGTCCTCGGCGCCGAAGCCGGGGTACAGCAGACCGACGGTCGTATGACGGAGTTGCTCGTTCACGGATGACCTTTCGGATGAGGAGCGATGCGGAGGAAAACACGTTTCGCGAGTGTTTCGAGCGCGTTCCAATATCCCGAGGGATCAATAAGATTGTTGACAATGCTACACCAGCTGATTAGCTTCGGTCAGCAACAAAGAGGCCTCGCCCCGTTCCTGGCGAATCCCGGCTTCCCAACGCTGTCCCCCAGGACGGCCGCGACGATATCGGAGTCGACATGACCTACGACCCCACGCGGAGAGCACTCCTTCGCGGCCTCGGCGCCGCCGCGATGGCCGCGCCGCTGACCGGATTTCTGGCCGGCTGCAGCCGGACGGAGATCCCCGGCTCCGCGAGCGCCACCCAGGACCTGCTCGCGACCGGGCGAAAGCAAGGCTTCCTCCGCGTGGGCATCGCGAACGAGCCGCCGTACACGCAGGTCACCGCGGACGGCAACGTCACGGGCGCCGAGCCGGACGTGTTCCGCGCCGTGTGCAAGCGCCTGGGCATCAACGACGTCCAGGGAGTCATCACTCCGTACGCGTCGATGATCCCCGGCCTGAAGGCCAACCGGTGGGACGCCATCGCGGCGGGCCTGTTCATGAAGCAGTCACGCTGCGCCGAGGTGCTCTATTCGGAGCCGGTCATCGTCTCGACGGAGTCCTTCGGGGTCAAGCCCGGCAATCCGAAGAAGATCACCACCGTCGCCGGCGTGCTCGCGAACGCGGAGCTGAAGATCGCGGTGCTTCCCGGCGGGTTCGAGGACGGGATCCTCAAGACGGCCAAGGTGCCCGACGGGCAACTGGTCAAGGTGGACGACGGGCGCAGCGGCATCGAGGCGCTGCGGGCCGGGCGGGCCGACGCCTTCTTCCTGCCCACCCTCTCGCTGACGGCCCTGCGGGAGAAGGACAAGGACTTCGAGGTCACCGCGCCGGTGGGTGACGCGCCACGGACCGGGTCCGGAGCGGCCTTCCGCCCCACGGACAAGACGTTCCTGGCCGAGTACAACAAGGAGCTGACCGCGTTCAAGGCGACCAGCGAGTTCGCCGCGATCCTCACCAAGTGGGGCTTCGACGCGCAGACCACCAAGGGCGTCACAGCCGCCGAGCTGTGCAAGAACGCCGGCTGACCCGAGTGGGCCACCCCAGCCTCACCCCACGGCCCAGGAGATCGACGACCCATGTCTGATGTGATCACCTACGCGCCGCTGCTGCTGCAGGGGCTGCTCATCACGGTGCTCGTCACCGTTCTCGGCGCCATCCTCACGGTGGTGACGGCGTTCACGGCGGGTCTCGCCCGCCTCTCGCAGCACTGGTGGCTGCGGTGGCCGGCCGGCGTCTTCGTCGAGGTCTTCCGCGGCACCTCCCTGCTGGTCCAGATGTTCTGGTTCTTCTTCGCGCTGCCCTTCTTCGGCTTCCAGCTCGCCCCGCTCACCGCGGCGGTGCTGGCGCTGGGGTTCAACGAGGGGGCCTACGGGGCCGAGATCGTGCGTGGCACGATCAGCTCACGCGCCGCCGGCCAGAGCGAGGCGTGCGTGGCCCTCGGCATGGGCCGGGCGCTGCGGATGCGGCGGGTGCTGATACCCCAGTCCATCCCGGCCATGTTGCCGCCCTTCTGCAACGTGATGGTGGATCTGCTGAAGAACACCTCTCTGGTCTCGCTCGTCACGGTCGCGGATCTCACCTTCCGCGGGCAGATGGTCCGCAGCACCACGGGGCAGACGACGGCGGTGTTCCTCACCATCCTCGTGCTCTACTTCGTGCTCTCGTCACTGATCTCGCTGCTGATGAAGTGGCTGGAGCGGCGGTTCGCCCTGGACCGCCGGCCCAAGTCACGCCGGGATCAGCCGGGTCCGCTCGTGAAGGCAGGGATGCCCGTATGATCTGGGACTCTGAATTCGCCCTGTCGATCCTGCCGGATCTGCTTCAGGGGCTGTGGGTGACCGTCCAGATCACCCTCGCCGGCACGGTCATCGCGATGATCCTCGGCCTGGTGGTCGCGGTCATCCGGTTCTCGCGCCTGCCGGTCGTGTCACAGCTGTTCAACTTCTACGTCCAGTTCGTCCGGGGAACGCCGCTGCTGATCCAGGCGTACTGCGCGTTCTTCATCCTGCCCAACTACGGCCTGAGCTTCAGTCCGATGGCCACCGGCATCGTCGTGATCGGCATCAACTACAGCGCCTACACGGCCGAGGTCTACCGCTCCGGAATCCACGACGTGCCGCCCGGGCAGTGGGAGGCGGCGAAGGCGCTCAACCTGCCCATCGGGGCCACCTGGACCCGGATCATCCTGCCTCAGGCCGTCCGGTCGGTGATCCCCCTCCTGGGCAACTACCTCATCCAGATGTTCAAGGACTCGGCCGTGCTGTCCGCCATCACCGTGTTCGAACTGCTGGCCCACGCTCAGGCGATCGGATCGAACAACTTCCGGTACCTCGAGCCGCTGACCATCGCGGGTCTGCTCTTCCTCCTGGTCAGCTACCCGGCCTCTCAGATGGTCCGGAGATTGGAGCGTCGACTTGCCCCCGCACATTGACACCGAATCGGCCCCCGTACCCGAATCGACGCCCGCGGCGGCCCGCGAGGTGATGATCTCCTTCGACGACGTCAGCAAGCGGTGGGGCGACAATGAGGTGCTCCGATCGCTGAACTTCGACGTCAAGTCGGGCGAGAAGGTGTCCATCATCGGGCCGTCCGGATCGGGCAAGACCACGATCCTGCGGATCCTGATGACCCTGGAGACGCCCGACACGGGTCTCGTGACGGTCAACGGCGAGACCCTGTGGGACGTCAAGCCCGGCTCGCGGCCCAAGGAGACCAAGCAGATGCGGGCGACCCGCCGCCACGTCGGCATGGTGTTCCAGCAGTTCAATCTCTTCCCGCACATGACCGCCCTGGAGAACGTCCTCGAGGCGCCCACCCGGGTGCTCAAGCTGGACAAGGAAGAGGCCCGTCAGCGCTCGGTCGAACTGCTGGAGATGGTGGGCCTGTCCAAGCACCTCGACCACAAGCCGCCGAAGCTGTCCGGCGGGCAGCAGCAGCGGGTGGCCATCGCCCGCGCGCTGGCCATGCGGCCCAAGGTGCTGCTCTTCGACGAGCCCACGTCGGCACTCGACCCGGAGCTGATCGGCGAGGTGCTCAACGTCATCCGGGAGCTGGCCGTGAGCACCGACATGACGATGCTCATGGTGACCCACGAGATGCGCTTCGCCGAGGAGATCTCGGATCGCGTCGTGATGTTCGACCACGGTTCCGTGGTCGAACAGGGCCCGCCCGGAGAGATCTTCAAGGCGCCGAAGGAAGATCGCACCAAGAGCTTCCTGCACGCCGTCCTGAGCCATTGACCCGCCACTCGACGGCTTTCGACGTCGAGTCGCTGGCCACGCGGCTGACGTCCGTCCTGCGGGGGACGGCCCGCCACGACCCCGGGACCAAGGCCCTCTACAGCACCGACGCCTCCAACTACCGACTGGTGCCCGACCTGGTCGTCGTGCCCGCCGACGTGGACGACCTCGTGGCCGCCGTGTGCATCGCGGCCGAGGTGGGCGCGCCCGTGGTGGTCCGCGGCGGCGGTACGTCGATGGCCGGTAACGCCATCGGCGGCGTGGTCGTCGACGTCTCCCGTCACGTCAACCGGATCCTCGACCTCGACCCCGTGAGCCGCACCGCCGTGGTCGAGCCGGGTGTCGTGCTCACCGACCTGACCGCGGCGGCGGGCCGTCACGGCCTCACCTTCGGCGCCGATCCCTCCTCGGCCAGCCGGGCGACCCTCGGCGGGATGATCGCCAACAACGCCTGTGGCGCCCACTCGGTGGCCTGGGGGACCACCGCGGACAACCTCATGGGCCTTGAGGCGCTGCTCGCGGACGGCTCCCGGCTGGACCTCACGGTGCCGGCCGCCGATGCCGACACCGGGCGACGGATGGCCGAGCTGGCCGCACGGCCGGGCCGCGAAGGCGAACTCCACCGGGCGATGCAGGCGCTGGCCCAGCGGAACGCCCTCGCGATCGGCCGGCGTTTCTCCGGTCTCAAACGCCGCATCTCCGGGTACGCGCTGGACCGGCTGCTGCCCGAGCACGGCTACGACGTCGCCCGCTTCCTCTGTGGCACCGAGGGCACCCTGGCGACCACCCTGCGGGCGACCATCGGCCTGGTGCCGCTGCCCGCCGCCAAGGCCCTGCTGGTGCTGGGCTTCCCCGACTCCTTCAGCGCCGCCGAGTGCGTGCCCCACGTGCTGCCCCACCAGCCGCTGACCATGGAATCGATCAACGACGAGCTGGTGCGGCGCCTGCCCGACCAGGTCAGGAACGACGCGATCGCGGCGGGCCTGCCGGAGGGCAGCGCCTGGCTGCTCATCGAGGTCGCGGGCGACGACGCCGAGCACGCGGCCCGCGCGGGGCGCGCGATCGTCGCCGACCTCGGCCATGCGGGCATCCCCGTGACGTCGGCCCTGGTCACCGATCCGCGCGCGCAGGCCGTGCTGTGGCGGTGCCGGCGCGACGGCACCGGCCTGGCCACCCGCCGGGCCGACGGCGCGGAGGCCTGGGCCGGCTGGGAGGACGCCGCGGTCCCGCCGGACCGGCTCGGGACGTACCTGCGCGAGCTCGACGAGCTGATGGCGGCCCATGGCCTGTCGGGCGCCTCGTACGGGCACTTCGGCGAGGGCTGCATGCACATGCGCATCGACTTCGACCTGATGAGCCGGGCCGGTCTGACCACCTTCCGCTCGTTCGTCGAGCAGGCCACCGACCTCGTCGTCCGCCTGGGCGGCTCGGTCTCCGGCGAACACGGCGACGGACGAGCGCGTTCGGAACTGCTGACCCGCATGTACGGCACCGACATCATGGGCCTGTTCCGCGAGGTCAAGCAGCTCTGGGACCCCTCCGAGGTGCTGAATCCGAACATCATCGCCGACCCTGAGCCGATCGACGCGAACATCCGGCACGCCGGAGCGGCCGACCCCAAGCGCCTGCTCACGGTCTTCGCCTACCCGCAGGACGCCGGCAGCTTCGCCCAGGCGCAGCGCCGCTGCGTCGGGGTGGGCAAGTGCCGGGAGTCTTCGGGCGGCGTGATGTGCCCCAGCTACCAGGTCACCCGCGAAGAGCAGCACTCCACGCGGGGCCGGGCCCACCTGCTGTGGGAGATGCTCCGGGGTGACGTCATCACCGACGGGTGGCGCTCCACCGAGGTGCGCGACGCCCTCGACCTGTGCCTGTCGTGCAAGGGATGCCTGTCCGACTGTCCGGTCAACGTCGACATGGCCACCTACAAGGCCGAGTTCCAGTACCACCACTACCGGCATCGGCTCCGCCCGCCGTCGCACTACTCGATGGGCTGGCTGCCGCTGTGGTCACGCCTGGCGGCGCGCATGCCGAGAGTGGTCAACCGGATGACGTCGTCGGGTCTCGCGGGCCTGCTCAAGCGGATCGGCGGGATCGCGCCCGAGCGGGCCATCCCACGCTTCGCCGACCAGCCGTTGACGGCGTGGTTCCGCCGGCGCGGCCGACCGGCCGGCACCGGCGCGCGCGGCAAGGTCGTGCTGTGGCCCGACTCCTTCACCACCTACCTCTCCCCCGAGGTCGGCCGGGCCGCGGTCCGGGTGCTCGAGGCGGCGGGCTTCGAGGTGGTGCTGCCGCGCGGCCAGGTGTGCTGCGGGCTGACCTGGATCTCGACCGGGCAGCTCGGTGTCGCCAAGCGGGTGCTGCGCCACTCCCTGGGCCTGCTCGACGGCTACCTGCGGGCGGGCGTCCCCGTCGTCGGGCTGGAACCGAGTTGCACCGCCGTGTTCCGGCACGAGGCGGTGGATCTGCTGCCCGGTGACGAGCGGGCCGAGCGCGCCAAGCAGCTCACCCACACGCTCGCCGAGCTGCTGGCCGCGTACGCCCCGGACTGGCGGCCGCCCGACGTGGGCGGGAAGGCGCTGGTGCAGCGGCACTGCCACCAGCATTCGGTCATGGGCTTCGAGGCGGACTCCGCGCTGCTGCGGGCGGCGGGCATCGACGCCGATGCCCCGGATTCCGGCTGTTGTGGTCTCGCCGGTAATTTCGGGTTCGAGCGGGGCCATTACGAAGTGTCGCGGGCGGCCGGTGAGCGGGTGCTGCTGCCCGCCGTACGCGCGGCGGACCCTGCGACGGCGATCGTCGCGGACGGCTTCAGCTGCCGTACGCAGATCGGGCAGGGCACCGACCGGACCGCGCTGCACCTGGCACAGGTGCTCGCAGCGGCCCTGGACGCCGCTGACGACCTCGAAGGCGGCACTGAACGCCGCTGACGACCGCGCAAGCGGCCCCGATTCAGCCGGTGAGCAGCCTCATCGCGCACAGCGCGTAGGCGCGGGCCGCGACCACGAGTTCCTCGAGGCTGACCGACTCGTCGGCCCGGTGCGCCTGCTCGGCGACCGAGCCGGGGCCGAGCACGATCACCGGAACCCCGGCGTCACGGGCGATGAATCCGCCGTCGCACGCGGCGGTCCATCCCGCCAGCGGCAGATCGGGCCCGCCGGCGTCGCCCACCGCCCGCTTGGCCGTCGCGACCAGCCGATGGTCCGGCGCCGTCTCGAACCCGGGCATCTGCATCGTCATGGTGACCGCGACGCCCAGCCCACGCTCCTCCAGACGCAGGGCCTCGATCCGGCCGGTCGTCTCGGCCAGCACGGTCTCCCCCTTCTCATCGGGCAGCAGGCGCCGATCTGCGGTGATCAGGCACTCGGCCGGAACGGTGGACGTCCCGGTGCCGCCGGCGATCTGACCGACGCTCCACGTGGCGGCCCCGACCAGCGGGTGCCGTACATCCGACAGCTCACCGTGCCAGCGTTCGAGCTCGGTCACCACCGCGGCGGCGCCGTAGATGGCGTTGAGCCCGTCGGAGGGCTTGCCGGAGTGAGCGGCCCGCCCGGTGACCGCGATCTCGACGTACGAGTCACCGCGCGCAGCGATGATCGTCTGCAGGTCGGTGGGTTCCGCCACGACGCACCCGGCGAAGCCGGAACGGTCACCGTCGGCGAGGTAGGCCCGGATGCCCTTGCCGGTCTCCTCCTCGTCGACCACGGCGGCCAGCTCGACCGGACCGGTGAGGGCGACACCGGCCCGGCGCAGCGCGGACAGCGCCACCACGCACGCGGCGAGACCGCCCTTCATGTCCGCCGAGCCGCGCCCGAACAGCCGGCCGTCGCGGACCTGGCCGCCGAAGGGCGGCACGGTCCAGTTGTCGCCCACGGGCACCACGTCGGTGTGCCCGAGCAGCAGCAACCCGGGCCCGGAGCCCCCGGTGAGGACCGCCGACACGTTGGACCGGCCGGGCTCCACCTCGGTGGTCGTCACCGCCAGACCGCGCGCCTCGCAGGCGGCGACGAGCACGTCCACGGTCGGGCCCTCCTCGCCGGGCGGGTTCTGCCCCACCGCCCGGACCAGGTCCACCGCGACCTCGCGGATCTCGTCGAGCGTGATCAGGTCGAGGACCGCGTGTTCGGCCTCGGTGATCGCTTCGCGGTCAGCCATGCCGAGCCCCCGTCGTCACCAGGTCGATCGCGCGACGCAGTCGGCGTACACCCTCGAAGGTGCGCTCCGGAGTGGTCGACGCGAAGCACAGCCGCAGGGCGTTGCGGAATCGGCCGCTCGGCGAGAATGCCGAGCCGGGGATGAAGGCGACCCCTTCGGCCAGCCCCACCTCGAACAGCTCCTGCGCGTCGACCTCCTCCGGCAGCGTCACCCACAGGAAGAATCCGCCGTCCGGGCTGGTCCATCTCGCGATGTCGCCGAGGTGCTCGGTGAGCGCCCGCTGCATCCCGATCTTGCGGCGCAGGTACTCCACGCGCAGGCCGCTCAGGTGCTCGGTGAGATGGCCGTCCTCGAGGAACCGGGCCACCAGGAGCTGCGCGGGCAGGTTGGCGCAGGTGTCCATGGCCTGCTTGGCGTTGATCAGCAACTGGCCGAGTTCGGGGGCCGCGTCGACCCAGCCCACCCGCAGACCCGGCGCCAGCACCTTGGAGAAGGTACGCACCGAGAACACGTCCGCCCGCCCCTCACCCAGTTCGCGCAGGCTCGGCAGGTCCTCGCCGGCGAAGCGCAACCAGCCGTACGGGTCGTCGTCGATGACGATCGCCCCCCATCCGCGGGCCAGCTCGAGGAGCGCGAGCCGCCGCGCGAGCGACATGGTGGTGCCGGAGGGGTTCTGGAAGTTCGGGATCGTGTAGATCGCCTTCGGCAGGCGGCCGGCCCGCTCGACGAGCGCCGGCAGAGCCTCGACGATCAGCCCGTCGTCGTCGACGGGCGCTTCGAGCACCTCGCCGCCGTACGACATGACGGTGGCGCTGCCGTTGGTGTAGGTCGGCGACTCGACGACGACCAGGTCGCCGGGGTCGACGAAGAGCTTGCAGGCGAGGTCGATGCCCTGCATGCCGCCGCTGGTGATGGTCAGCCGGTCGGGGGTCGTCGCCTCGCCGGTGCCTGACAGCATGTCGAGCACCGCCGCCCGCAGCCGGGGGTCGCCCTCGGTCGCGGCGTAGTCGTAGGCGTGCGCCGAGCCGAGTTCGGCGGCGCTGATCGCGGCCAGGACCTGCGTGGGGACCACCTCGGCGGCGGGGCTGCCCATCGCGAAGCGGACGATGTCGTGCGACTGCTTCTGCAGCAGCGACGTGCTCGAGTCGATGACCGACCCGACCAGTCCTGCCGCCCGTGCCGCGAGCGGCACCTGCCGGGCGGTCTGCGTCATCGTGTTCACCGTCCGATCGTGAGGTTCTGGGTGAGGTCGGTCAGCCGCTCGACCCCGTCGGTGGTCAGCGCGACGGGTTCGGACAGCTCGTATCCCCAGTCGTCCATCCACATGCCGAGGATGACGTGGAAGCACATGCCGGCCTCGAGCACGGTGTGCTCGTCGGGCCGCAGGCTGATGGTGCGCTCACCCCAGTCCGGCGGGTATCCCAGGCCGATGGAGTAGCCGATCCGGGATTCCTTGGTCAAGCCGTGCGCGCTGATGACGGCGTTCCACGCGGCGTGGATCTCGTGAGCGGTCCGTCCGGGGCGCAGCGTGGCCAGGACCTCGGCCATGCCGTCGCGCACGATCGCCGCGGTGTCGGCGAGCAGGCGGGGCGGCTCGCCGAGCATGATGGTGCGGGCCAGCGGCGCGTGGTAGCGCCGGTACACGCCCGCCAGCTCGATCGTCGTGGCCTCACCGACGCGGAACTTCTCCTCGGTCCAGGTCAGATGCGGTGTGCCGGCTCCTTCGCCGGTGGGCAGCATCGGCACGAGCGCCGGGTAGTCGCCGCCGTGCTCAGCCGTGCCGCGCGCCTGTGCGGCGGCGATCTCGGCGACGACGTCACATTGGCGTCGCCCCGGGGCCACGGCCGCCAGCGCCACCTCCATGACCTGCTGCGCGATCGACCCGGCGATCCGCATCTGGGCGAGTTCGTGGTCGGACTTGACCACGCGTACCCAGTTGACGAGTTCCTGGCTGTCTTCGAGCCGGACGTGCGGAAGACCCGCCCGCAGCGCGAGGTAGCCGCGGGCGGTGAAGAACGCGGAGTCTCCCTCGATTCCTACGCACCCGTCCGGCCCGGTCTCGATCAGGCCGCGTTCGCGGACGCGTTCGGCGATCCAGTCGTACGGGTGCACCTTCGGACGGTGGACCAGTTCCTCCGGGTAGCCTTCGATCTGCTCCGGCGGCAGCCAGGCGGTGAACCCGGCTCCGGCGGCGTCCATCGCACGGGCGAACAGCACCGGCTGACCGTCGGCCGGCACCACCAGACACTGCGGCGTATAGAAGGACCAGGCGTTATAGCCGGTGAGGTAGTACATATTGGCCGGATCGGTCACCAGCAGGGCGGCGAACGAGCGCTCCGCCATGCCCTCCTGTACACGGGCGAGCCGTCGCGCGTACTCGGCGGCATCCGGGCCGAGGGAAGACTGCTGCACTACATGAACCTCGCATTCTCTCTATCAGTGGTCGCCGAGGAGACGCTGCCCCGGCCCTGTCGCCCGGCGGCCGATGGCCCGCAGCGCCGCCCACATGGTCGCCTGGTTCGCGCTGATCACCGGCTTGCCGAGCCGCGCCTCCAGCGGGGCGATGACGTCGTAGGTCGGCAGGTTGGTGCACGAGATCACGATCGCGTCGGCCTCGGCGTGGTCGGCCTGAGCGACGAGTTCGGCGGTGCGCGCGTACGGGACCTTCCAGATGTCGGTGCTCAGCCCCAGGTGGGAGCTGCCGACGACGTCCACGTCGGCCTCCCGCAGGAACAGCCGGAGCCGCTCGGTCACGTCCGGGTCGTACGGGGTGGCGATCGCCACACGCCCGGCGGCCAACTGGCGCAGGGCCGCCAGCAGGGCACCGGACGTCGTGACCGCCGCGGGGGCGCCGGCCGCGCACATCGCCTCGACCAGTTGCCGCTCTCCCCGTACGCCTCGCACGAAGCTACCCGACGTACAGCCGTAGGCGTAGACCGCGGGCGAGACCGTGATCAGGTCCCGGGTGCAACGGCTGACGGCCTCGGCATCACCGACATGCTCCGCCATCTCCACCGTCACCGGCAGCGGCGAAAACGGGGTACGGGTGAAGAACAGCGCCACGTCCTCGGGCGTCCAGCGCCACAGCTCCCGATCCAGCGCCATGTCGTACGGGACGATCACGCCGACGCCGGTCTGGACCTCCGGTCCGGGCGGTGCGGTGCTCGTGTTCGTGGTCATGGACGGTCTCCTGCGATCGTGGGGGCCGACCCCGTGCGAGTGTGGAGCCGTGTCGCCATCATGCAGGATCGATGCATTGTTGACAATCATACGTAGCTCTCCTACGTTGGGCCGCGGCCCAGGTGGCGAGTGAACGGGGAGGCGCCCATGGCAGGATCCGACGGCAAGCCGATCATCGCCGTGCTCTGCGCGGCCGGGGGCCCGCTCCCCCCGCACATGCGGCCGGTCGAGGAGCGTGCGACGGTCCGTTACTGCGACGCCGACGGCTTGGCCGCCGCTGTGGCGGACGCGGACGCCCTCTTCCTGTGGGACTTCTTCTCCAGCGCCGTACGCCAGATCTGGGATCTCGCCGGGGCACTGCGGTGGATCCACGTGGCCGCGGCCGGCGTGGACAAGCTCCTCTTCGAGGAGCTCATCGAATCCGACGTCATCGTCACCAACGCACGTGGCGTCTTCGACCGGCCCATCGCCGAGTTCGTGCTGGGCTCGGTGCTCGCCTTCGCCAAGGACCTCCACCGCAGCCACGATCTGCAGCTCGCCCGTACGTGGAAGCACCGGGAGACCCTGCCGGTGGCCGGCACCACGGCGTTGATCGTGGGCACCGGCGCCATCGGGCGCGAGATCGCCCGGCTGCTGCGCGCCGTCGGCATGGACGTACGTGGGGCCGGGCGCACCGCGCGGGCCGCCGACCCCGACTTCGGCACCGTCGTCGCCAGCGACGAGTTGGCCGCGCACGTCGGCTGGGCCGACCACGTCATCATGGTCGCGCCCCTGACCGAGGCGACCCGGGGGCTCATCGACGCCACCGTGCTGGCCGCGATGAAACCCACCGCCCACCTGATCAACGTCGGGCGCGGCCCCTGCGTCGTCGAGGACGACCTGGTCGCGGCCCTGGCAGGCGGGCAGATCGCGGGGGCGTCCTTGGACGTGTTCGCGACCGAGCCGCTGCCGGGGGACCATCCGCTGTGGAGCGCGCCCGGCGTGGTCGTGTCCGCGCACATGTCCGGCGACACCGTCGGCTGGCTCGACACGCTGGCCCGGCAGTTCACCGACAACGCCGTCCGCTGGCTCGACGGCGAGGATCTCGTCAACGTCGTCGACAAGCGACTCGGGTTCGTGCCCGCCCACGCGCAACCGAGCCACGCGCAGCCGAGCCGGCCGGAGCCGAGCCGCCCGCAGTCGAGTCCCGCAGACGAGTAGGGAGCCCTGATGACCGACCTGACCCGGCTGACCGCCACCGAGCTGATCGCCGGCTACCGCAACCGCAGCGTGTCCCCGGTGGAGGCCACCCGCGCCGCGCTCGCCGCGATCGAGGCCGCCAACGACGAAGTGAACGCCTTCGTCATGGTCGACGCCGAGGCCGCGCTGGCCGGCGCGGAGGAGTCCGAGGCCCGCTGGCGCGACGGCACCACCCGCGGCCCCGGCGACGGCGTACCCACCTCGATCAAGGACATCCTCTACACCCGCGGCTGGCCGACCCTGCGCGGCACCAACCTCATCGACGAGCAGGGACCGTGGCCCGAGGACGCCCCGGCCGTGGCCCGGCTGCGCGAGACCGGAGCCGTGCTGCTGGGCAAGACCACCACGCCCGAGTTCGGGTGGAAGGGCGTCACCGACTCCCCGCGACACGGCGCCACCGGAAATCCGTGGAACGCCGAGCTGACCGCCGGCGGATCGAGCGGCGGCAGCGCGGCAGCGGTCGCGCTGGGCATGGGGGCCTGGTCGGTCGGCACCGACGGCGGCGGATCGGTACGCATCCCCGCCGCCTTCACCGGGACAGTCACCATCAAACCGACGTACGGCCTCATCCCGATGTGGCCCGCCAGCCCGTTCGGCACCCTGTCACACGGCGGGCCCATGACCCGCAGCGTCACCGACGCCGCCCTGATGCTCGACATACTCACCGGTTTCGACGCACGTGACTGGTCGGCGCTGCCCACCCCGGCGACCTCGTTCCGCGACGGACTCGGCGACGGCATCCGCGGCCTGCGCGTCGCGTTCTCCCCCACGCTCGGGTACGTGCGCAACGACCCCGAGGTCGAGGCCGCCGTCCGTACCGCCGCGGCGGTGCTGGCCGAGGCGGGGGCCGACGTCGAGGAGATCGATCCCGGCTTCGCCGACCCCGTCGAGGCCTTCCACGTCCTGTGGTTCACGGGCGCGGCCAAGGTCGTCGAGGCCTATGGCCCCGACGCCCTGGAGCGGGTCGACCCCGGGCTGCGCCGCGGCATCATGCGCGCCCTGGCCGCCGGCGCCGCGGACTATCTGGACGCCACGGCGGTCCGGATGGACCTCGGGGTACGGATGGGGCGCTTCCACCAGACGTACGACCTGCTGCTGACGCCGACCCTGCCGATCACCGCGTTCCCCAAGGGAATGGACGCCCCGAAGGGCTGGCACTCCGAGGACTGGACCAGCTGGACTCCCTACACGTACCCGTTCAACATGACCCAGCAGCCCGCCGCGAGCGTGCCCTGCGGATTCACCTCCGCCGGGCTGCCCGTCGGCCTGCAGATCGTCGGCCCCCGGCACGCTGACGCGCTCGTGCTGCGGGCCGCCCACGCCTATGAGGCGGCCACCGACTGGACCTCCGCGCGGCCGCCGCTCGCTCGACCCTAACCATTGAGGAGAATCCCCATGGCTCGCTACATCACGGTCACGCTGGAATCGCGCGGTGTTTCCTGCACCGCCCGGCTGCTCGATGACGAGGCGCCGCGCACCGCGGCCGCCGTCTGGGACGCGCTTCCGCTGTCCGGTCAGGTTTTCCACGGCAAGTACGCCCGTAACGAGATCTACAACTTGGTGCCGGCGTTCGCGGCGGTCGAGCCCGGGAAGGAGAACACCACGGTCACTCCCATTCCCGGCGATCTCTGCTATTTCGCGTTCGACGCCAACGATCTCGCCACTCCCTCGCACGGCTACGAGAGCGACGACGGTCCCAAGAACCTGTCCCACATCATCGACCTGGCGCTGTTCTACGGGCGCAACAACCTGCTGCTCAACGGCGACCAGGGCTGGGTGCCGGGCAACGTCTTCGGCGCCGTCGTCGAGGGACTCGAGGAGATGGCCGCCGCCTGCCAGGACATCTGGATGGCCGGCGCCCGGGGCGAGACGCTGACGTACGCGCGCTCCCACGAGGACTGACGACGGCCGAGCGTCACTGGCTGACCGCTCGCTTGTACAGCCGCGTGGCCAGCGGGACGAACACCACCAGGATCAGCACCGACCAGCCCACCGACACCGGCACCGCGTGCTGGAGCGGCCACGCGTCGGGCACCGGCCTGAGGGGAGTGGTGTTGCCGAACAGCTCGCGCGCTGCCTGGACGAACGTCGAGACCGGGTTCCATTCGGCGACGGGCTTGAGCGGGCCGGGCAGCCGCGCGCTGTCGACGAAGGCGTTGGACAGGAAGACCAGCGGGAACGACACGAGGGTGGCGATGTTGTTGAACACCTCGGGCGTGCGCAGGGCCAGCGCGACCGTCGCCGTCACCCAGGAGAACGCGTACGCGAAGAACAGCAGCAGCAGGAACCCCCCGGCCGCCTCGAGCGGCGACGAGTGGACGCGCCAGCCGACCAGCAGCCCCACCAGCGCCATCGTGACGATGCTGGTGATGTTCATGAGCATGTCGCAGAGCGTCTGCCCGACCAGCACCGCCGACGGCGCCATCGGCAGCGTGCGGAACCGGTCGAAGATGCCCTTCTGCAGGTCCTGGGTGAGGGTGTAGCCGGTGATCTGCGCGCTGGTGACGATCGCCTGGACGAAGATCCCCGGGAGCAGGTACTCCTGGTAGGAGATGCCAGGCAGGTCGATCATGCTGCCGAACACGTACGCGAACAGCAGCACGAACACGATCGGGAGGATGATCACGCCGCCGAGCAGGTCGGGGGCTCGCCTGATCTTGAGCGCGTTGCGCTTGCTGATCGTCATGCCGTCGGCGACGGCCAGCTGAAAGGCGTTCATCGGACCGTCTCCTTGGTGTCGTCGGTGGCGGCCTGGTGGCCGGTGAGGCTCAGGAAGACCTCGTCCAGGGTCGGCCGCCGCAGCCCGGCGTCGCGTACGGCGACGCCTTCGGCGGCCAGGTGGCCCAGGGCGGTGGTGAGCGAGGCGGCGCCGCCCGCCACCGGGATGGTGACGCGCAGGGCGGTGGGGTCGATCCAGACGTCGGCGACGGCCAGCGGCGCCAGGACCCGGCGGACGGTCTCCAGATCGGCGGGGCTGGTCACCGAGAGTTCGATCCGGTCGCCGCCGACCTGGTCCTTGAGCTCGTCGGCGGTGCCGAGCGCGATCACCCGTCCGTGGTCGACCACCGCGATCCGGTCGGCGAGCCGGTCGGCCTCCTCCAGATATTGAGTGGTGAGCAGGACCGTCGTGCCGCCGGCGACCAGCTCGGCGATGACCTCCCACAGGCTCACCCTGGCGCGGGGGTCCAGGCCGGTCGTGGGCTCGTCCAGGAACAGCACCGGCGGGTCGGCCACCAGCGCTCCGGCCAGGTCGAGCCTGCGCCGCATGCCGCCGGAGTAGCCCTGGACCGGCCGGTCGCCCGCCTCCGTCAGGTCGAAGCGTTCCAGCAGCTCTCTGGCGCGCTGTTTGCTGCGTTTTGTGCCCAGGTGGTAGAGACGGCCGACCATCTCCAGGTTCTCGGCGCCGGTGAGGTGCTCGTCCACCGCCGCGTACTGCCCGGACGCCCCGATGTGGGAGCGCAGCCGTTGCGCGTCGGCCACGACGTCCAGTCCGGCGACCGTGGCGTGTCCGGCGTCCGGCTTGAGCAGCGTGGTCAGGATCCGTACTGTCGTCGTCTTGCCGGCGCCGTTCGGGCCGAGTAACCCGAACACCGTTCCCTCCGGGACCGACAGATCGATCCCGTCCAGGGCGACCACGTCGCCGTATCTCTTGACCAGGCCTTCGGCCACGATCGCTGGGGGCATGAGATCTTCTCCTTCTGCTGTTGTGTTGGTGTCAGGAGCGGTGGATCACGATGTCGCCGTAGGCGGTGTGAGCACGCACCTCGACGGTCTCGTCGGACTGGCCGGGGCCGGCGCAGTCGTCCAGGGAGACGTCCACGCTGCCGTACTGCGAGCTCACGTCCAGCCAAGCGGCGGTGCCCTCCCGGATGCCGAGTTCGAGCCGGCCGCCGGCGGTCTCCAGGACGACCGCGCCGGACACCACCTCGCCGACTCGGACATTGCCGTACGCGGTCTTGGCGGCGACTCCGGCCAGGGCGTGGTCGACGGTGATGTCGCCGTACGCGGTCTTCAGCCGCAGCTCGCCGGTCACCGAGCCGAGGGTGAGGTTGCCGTTGGAGGTCCTGACCACCGCCGTGCCGTCGATCTCGCCGATCCGGATGTCACCGTTGGAACTGGTGATGTCGGCGTGCCCGACCGACCGGCTCACCGAGATGTCGCCGGACCCCGTCTTCAGTTGCAGCCTGCCGGCCTCCTCGAGCCGGATGTCGCCGTAGGAAGCGCTGAACTTCACCTCGCCGAGACGGCCCTTGCAGCGGAAGTCCGCCGCCGCGTTCGCTTCGACGCGGGAGCCGGCCGGCAGGTCGATGGTCAGGTCGACCGAGCCGCCCCAGCCGAGCAGCGAACGAGCCCAGACTCTGGGCGCCTCGACCAGCTTGTCGATCGAGCCCCACCCGGACAGCGGAGCGGGCCGATCCTTGTCCGCCCGCACGAGCAGCCGGCCGCCGGCATACTCGACCTGGACCTGCTCGGCGGCGTGCCGATCGGTCTCGCTGAACTCGTCGCTGGGGCGTACGTCGACGACGGTGTCGGTGCGATCGCTCGCGTTGATCCGGACTTTGGCGGCTGCGAGATCGATCATGACGGAGATGGGCTCGGGGGTGGCGAACGTTGGCATGACGGTCCCCTCATGGGTTCGGCGGGCGTCCCGATTGTCTTTGGGTGCGGCGAGCGTCCTGGCTGCCGGAAGGCGCGGCCTTGGGTGCGACGAGCGGCCTGGGGCTGCCGGAACGCACGGTCTTGGGCCCGGTTAGCGGACCCAGCCGCTGTGGCTCCGCAGGGTCCGGGGGCCCGCGCGTCGGCCTCCGCCGTCGGGTTCGAGCGCTGCGGAGACGGCGCGGACGAGCCAGGTGTTGACCGAGAGCCCGTCTCGGGCGGCCGCGTCCTCGATGCGCGGCTTGAGCTGCTCGGGGACGCGGAGCGAGATCCGCGACGTCCCGCCCTCGTCGACATCCGGCGGCCTGGCACCCCTCTCGGCTGCCCCGGCGTGCCCAGGCTCGCCGAACGGCTGACCGACCGGTGGCGGCATCACGACGAAGCCGGGATCGGGTCCACGCAGGCGTACCTCGACCGAACCCGGCGCGAGGTCGCGGGTGATCTCGTCCGCGGCGGCGGAGAGCGCCTCCAGCAGGGCGAGCCGGGTGGCCGGCTCGAGCGTCAGGGCGAGACGCTCGGCGAGCGCGCGAGCGTCCTCGCCGCCTGCCTCGGCGGCGATCGTGAGTTCACGGCGAAGCTGGTCGACATACGGCGCGAGGTCCATGACGCAACTATGACGTCATAATGGCGTCATTGCAAGTCCAAGTTGCCCCAAGCTGACGTCACGTAGGCATCACGGCCAGGGATCGGCAAGCAGTACGGCCTCCCCTGGCACACCGCTCGACCGCAGAGCAGGCGCCCGCACCCTACGCATGACCACCCGCCACACCATCGCCAACAGCTCCTGGACCTCGTCCGCGATCACATGGCCGTAGACCCACTGGCGGTCAGCCGCCGCCCGCCCGACGGCGCCTGAGGAACGGCGAGGGCGATCAGATCCGCTACGCCCTGCTCGAGGAGGGTCACGGCACGACCGGGGTGCGCGGTGAGAGGGCCGGCGTGGACGAGGACGAGCGCCTCCCGATCGGTCGGTGCGAGGTCGTCGCGAAATGCCGCTATACCGGTTTGCGTATGCCTTGAGGAAGATTCATAGCGCCGTACGTACCTCCTGACGGCAGATTCCGGTTTCGGGAGGTATGTAATGCACCGCAGAGTCGCCCTGCTCTCCGCCGTCGCACTGACCTTGGCAGGCGCCCTGGTCCCCGCGGGTACCGCCCAGGCCAGTGGTGGCTGGACCAGCGCCGACCCCACACCCGTCAGATGGTCCGCCACGGACTCCTGGTCGCAGCGCAGAACCGTCCTGCAGTACTGGACGCAGCAGCGCTTGATGGCGGCGCAGCCGCTCGACGAACCCACGCCGCGACGCTCCGACCGGTCGGGCGCACCGACCCAGGGCACGCCGTGGGCCACGCGAGGCGCCTCCACCACCACGACCCAGCGCACCCAGGGGACCACCCGGGTCGCCTCGGCCGTCGCCACCCAGGGCACCCCGTTGACGGTCCAGGGCGTCGCGGCCCAGGAGCAGGCCCGGGTGCCCAACAGCCCCGGCCTCCGGTGGACCGACGGCGGCGCCGTCGTGCGTACCACCGGACGCGTCTTCTTCACCACTGCCAACGGCGGCAACGCCTCCTGCTCCGGCTCGGCCGTGACCAGCGCCAACGAGAGCGTCGTGATCACCGCCGGGCACTGCGTGAAGGCGGACGGTGCTTTTCACCGGAACTGGGTGTTCATCCCGGCCTTCGACAACGGCCGGCGCCCGTTGGGCACCTGGGTGGCCAGCAGGCTGCTGACCACCCAGCAGTGGAACGCTCGCGAGGACATCAACTTCGACGTGGCCGCCGCCGTGGTCGCGCCGCTCCAGGGCCGGACGCTGACCGACGTCGTGGGCGGGCAGGGGGTGGCGTTCAACCAGCCCAGGCAGCGGCAGATGTTCTCCTTCGGTTACCCGGCGGCGCCGCCCTTCGACGGCTCGAAGCTGGTCTACTGCAGCGGGCGCGCGTTCAACGACACCGTGATGACCAGGGACCAGGGGCTGCGCTGCAACATGACCGGCGGGGCGAGCGGCGGCCCGTGGTTCCAGGGGTTCAACGAATCCACCGGGCTCGGCTGGCTGAACTCCGTCAACAGCTTCAAGTACGACTTCGCTCCCGATTTCATGTTCGGCCCCTTCTTCGGAAACGAGGCGATGGCCGTCTACCAGGCCGCCCAGAACACCAACGCCCCCTGAGCATCCTTCTGCCGATGCCGGTGACCGCGATCCCCGGCCTGGATCTGCCTCAGATCCGGCCGGCGGTCCTTGGGCCGTTCACCTCAATGGGCCGAGCTCTCTGATCGCCACCGGGATCCTTGGGCCGTTCACCCCAAGGAGCGGGGCTTTCCGATCCTTGATGCGATTCTTGGGCCACTCACCGCAATGAGCCGGGATCACCGATCACTACCGGCGGGCCCAGATGAGCGACCCCCTCTTGGTCACCCGCAACGGGGTGGCCACGCGGAGCGCGGCGTCGCGCGCCGTCGGCTCGGAGAGGCCGCGGCCTCGGAGGTAGAGGGTGACGGCCTCTCGGTCGGGCAGGTGCAGCAGCGGCTCGTCCCAAGAGGTCACCGCCACCACGTCCAGGACCTCGCCGACGACGGCGGGCCCCACTTCCGCGTCAAAGCTTGACGGCCGCCCCCAATCCGGCAGGACCGACGACAGCTCGGGGTCGTTGTGCCGGCTGGGCGCCGAGACCGCCAGCAGCCCTCCGGGCCGCAGCACCCGGCGGACGAGTTGCAATGGGACTGCAACGGCGATCGAGACCATCTGAGCATCGGGTGGGCAGCGGACGCTGTCCCGGATGCGAGGAGTGATGTTTCGTGTTTACTGCGGTTCTCACAAGGGTGCGCGGGCTGTGGGTGGCCTTGGTCGCGGGGGTGGCGCTGATCGTCGGCGTCGGCCTGGCGGCCCCGGCGAACGCCGCGGTGCCGCCGGAGGTGATCATCGCCGACACGTTCGCCACCAGGACGGTGACGGCCGACACCTTTGCCGACTACCTGTTCAACGTTCCGGCCGGCAATTGGACGGCCGTGGCGACGCTCACGGCCCGCAACAACACCGCCACGGCGGCGGCCCTGGCCTGCTCATTCCTGATCATCAGCGAGAGCAGCACCAACAACACCAGTGTCGTCGCCACGGTCGGCCCCAACGGTCAGCTCGCGAGCCTGTCGTCGGGCACCGCCCGTGCCGTGGCGACCACCGGGGTGGTTCGGCTACGGTGCGCCGCCACTACGGCCACCACCAACATGTCGGTGTTCAACGTGAACATCATGGCGACCAGGGTCAACGCGATCACCCGGGTGAATCTCGGTTGAGCCAGTGAAACGCGGAAAGGGGTCGCGGCGGGCAGGCCGCGGCCCCTTTCGGCTACAGAGCTGGTCGGTCACTACAGAGCTGACCGGTCGCTACAGAGCTGACCGGTTGCCATAGAGCCGACCCATCGCTACAGGGCTGATCGGTCGCTACAGGTCGGTGGCGATGATGTTCTCGATGTTCCGTTCGGCGAGTGCCGTGATGGTGACGAACGGGTTCACGCTGGTGTTTCCGGGGATCAGTGAGCCGTCGATGACGTACAGGCCCGCATAGCCGGCCAAGCGGCCGTAGTTGTCGGTGGCCTTGTTCAGGACGGCGCCCCCGAGCGGGTGGTACGTGAGGTGGTCGCCCCAGATCTTGTAGATGCCGAAGAGGTCGGTCCGGTAGATCGTCCCCTCCGTCGCGTTGATCTTGTCGAAGATCGTCTTGGCCATGTCGATGCCCGGCTGCTTCCAGGCGGTCTGCCAGTTCAGATCGACCTGTCCCGTCGTGGCGTTCCAGGAGAACTGGGCGCGGTTCGGGTTCTTGGTGATCGACAGATAGAACGAGGCGAAGGTCTCGATCCCGGTGGGCAGCGGCGCGACCTCGGCGAACGCGCCACCGGTTGCCCAGTTGTCGATGCCGGCGCAGGGAATGGTCGACTGGGAGCTGCCGGTCGGGTCCCACAGGTGGTTGGCGCGGCCGCACATGACGTTGCCGTTGTCGCCCCAGCCCTTGCCCACCTCGGCGTTCAGGTTGGGCAGCGCGCCGGTGGCCTTCAGCTTGACCAGCAGCTTGCTGGTGCCGACGCTGCCGGCGGCAAAGAACACCCGGTCGGCGGTCACGGTCTTGGTGGCCGTGGTGTCGCCGGTGGTGTTGAGCTGCTGGATGACGACCGTGTAGCCGCCACCGGCCGCCGGGGCGACCGAGGTGACCTTGTGCAGCGGTGAGATGGTGACCCTGCCGGTGGCCTTGGCCTGGGCGATGTAGGTCTTCTGCAGGGACTTCTTGCCGTAGTTGTTGCCGTAGAGGATCTCGCCGGCCAGGGCCGACTTGGTGGCGGTGCCGGCTGCCTCCTGCTCCATGTAGTTCCAGTCGTACACGTCGGGCACGAAGACGAACGGGAAGCCGGAGCGCTGGGCGTGCTTACGGCCGACCCGGGCGAACTGGTACCAGTCGGTGGAGTCGAACCAGGCCGATCTGATCGTGCCGACCCCGAGCCCGGCGTTGGCGCGCGGGTAGTAGGTGTTGTACATCTCGTCGGCGTTGACCGACGGGAGGACGGCGGCGAAGTTCTCCCGCTTGGGGGTGACCGCCATGCCGCCGTTGACCAGCGAACCGCCGCCGACGCCGCGCCCCTGGTAGACGGTGATGCCGCTGAACTCCTCGGCGTCCAGGACCCCGGTGTAGCGGGAGATGTCCCGGTCGATCGGGAAGCCGAGGAAGTAGTTGAGGGGCGCCTTGGTCCTGGTGCGCAACCAGTAGGACCGGTTGTCCGGCGCGAGCGTGCTGCAGAAGATCTTGCCGTCGGAGCCGGGGGTGTCCCAGGCCATACCCATCTCGATCATGTGCACGTCGACGCCCGCCTGGGCGAGACGCAGCGCGGCGACGGAGCCGCCGTATCCGGTACCGATCACCAGGGCCGCGACGTGGGCCCCGTTGCCGATCGGACCGGCTGCCGCCTGGGCCGCGGTGGGGTGGGCCGTGAGGGCGAGGGCTCCCACGGTTCCCGCGATGAATCCACGGCGCGAGACACCTCTGGAACCGGTACCGCGCGGGGTGTTGTCACTCATCCGATGGTCCTTACTCTCGGTGGGATGAGAACAGGTCCTGCATGTTGCTCGCGCCTTTGTGTCAGCTAGGAAGCCCGCTTGGGGGCGGGCGATGGGCCGCTGGGCAGTCTGCACACGGTGTCGAGGCCCAGTACGTGGTTGAGCCGTCCGAACGCCAGCCAGGAGCCGATGCTCATGCTCAGCTCGACGATCTCCAGTTGGCTGTAGTGCGCGGTCATCCGCGTCCAGAACTCGTCGTCGAGACCGTGATGATCCAGGGCGTACCGCTCGGCGTACTCGGCGGCCAGCCGGGTGCGATCGTCGAAGGCGTCGGTGGTGCGCCACTGCGTGACCGCGTCTTCGAACTCCTCCTCGACCTTCTCGCCGTCCCGTTCGGTACGCCAATCGAGGCAGAAGGCGCAGCCGTTGATCTGCGCGATCCGCAGCCGTGCGGCCTCGAACTCGCGGAGCCCGAGGGTCGTGTGGGCGTACACCGACAGGGAGAAGTGCGAGGCGGCGATCCCGATGCCGGGCACCATCTCACCCCACACGTACTCGATCGCGTCCTTTCCCTCGGGGATGTCGAGGTTCATGGGTGTTTCCTCCCGAGTTTGCCGATCGCGGGGCGCAGGGGGACGTCGAGCGCGTCGTAGAGGCCGGGTTCGGCGTCCACGAGCCAGTCGATGGCGTTCACCAGGCGGCCGACCGCGGTGGCGTTCCCGCCCGCCGCCCGGTTGCCGCCCTCGTCGGTGGCCTCGACCGTGACCTCGATGCGCGGGCGGCCCTCGATGATCACCCGGTGCGCGCCCTGGCCGTCGGGCGGGGTCGGCCAGTCCGGTGCGCAGGACGGGTGGATGCGGGTGACGTGTTCGATGACGATGCGGGGCTCGCCCTCGACGATGCCCTGCACCTCGAACCGCACCGCGCCCTGGGTGCCGGCCTCGAACTCGCCCATCGTCTCGGTGCCCACCGTCGAGTCGAGCGGGCGCCGGTCCACGGTCTCGCGGATCTCGTCGAGGTCGACGCCGAGGGCTCTGGCCATCAGCCGTACCTGGCCGCCCCACACCATGGTCGGGATCGTCGGCGCGATCATCGGCGGCTCGTAGTCCATCGGCTGGCCCATGCCGACCAGGTACCGGACCGAGTCGGGCTGGTCGTAGGTGGAGTAGTCGAAGATCTCCTGGCAGCGGACCACGTCGACGGTGCCGCCGAGTCCGCTGATCAGCAGGGGCAGCACGTCGTTGCCCCAGCCCGGATCGACGCCGGAGACGAACAGCGAGCCACCGCCGTCCGCGATGGCGGCCAGCACCGGTTCGCGCAGTTCCGGCGGGGCGTTGCGCTGGTCGTAGAGCGCGTACAACGAGGGGGTGACGACCACGGCTCCGGCGCGGATCGCCTTGATGATGTCGGCGAGGGCGTCGTCGGGGCGGATGTCGCCGGACGCCGCGTAGACGACGGCGTGGGGGCCGGTGGCCAGTACCGCGTCGACGTCGTCGGTCGCCGCGATCCCCAGATCGCCGAGCCCGGCGAGCGCGCCGGCGTCGCGGCCGACCTTGCCGGGATCGTGGACGAGTACGGCCGAGAGTCTCAACGCCGGGTGGGCCTCGACGACACGGATGGCCGCGCGGCCGACGTTGCCGGTGCCCCAGACGATCGTGGACAACATGATCGGAGCGTAGCAAGCGCTTGGTTAGGTGCATAGAGCCATCACGACCCCGCTGATGACCGTGTGAGGATCGCCCCGGCTACGGTCCTCGCCCTGCTGGTGGCGAAACTCCAGCGCCGTAATAGTAGCGAGATACGCGGAATAACGGACATCAGTTCAATGCGCGCAGGATTTATTTCGGCAATTCCTGCCGACGGGGGAATTTGCTGGTGGGTGAACCATCGCGCTTGTTGTCCCGTATCTCACGAAAACCGGGCTTTCCGGTTCACGTTCCGAACCCGAGAGGAGTTCCGTATGGCGAATGCCTCGGGGAGCAGGCCATTCAGGCCATGGTTAGCTGTTGTTTCCTTAGTCGGAGGTATCACTCTCGCCCTTGCGGGTTCCCCCGCAGCAGGGCAGTCACTGACCCTGACGACCGTGTCCGCCCGCGCGGACACGATCACCTGCCCAAATGTGGCGGACAAACTTCCAGAGATTCCGGCAGCGGCGCAAGCTGAGGTCGACCGCAACCTCGCCCTGCTGAACACCCAGATCGCCGAAGCGAACAAACGCCTGGTCACCTCGGCCGGAGAGGGCGGTCCGAACTTCGTACAGAACGCCATCCTCGGCCCACTCGCTGACAAGCGAACGGCCACCATCAACCGCATCGCCACGGCCATCGGCCGAGTAGCGGCACGCCCCGAACTCCAGGTGGAAGCGCTGTCCACCTGCAAGCTCGGCGGCGCCAATGCCACCGCCGCCCCGGCGCCTGAGGCCTCCGCCTCGGCGACACCGGAGACCTCTGATGCGCCGGCGCCCGAAGGCACAGCTCAGACGATCACGTGCCCGAGTGTCGCGGACAAACTTCCGGCGATCCCCGCAGCGGCGAAGGCCGAGGTCGACCGCAACCTCGCCCTGCTGAACACCCAGATCGCCGAAGCGAACAAACGCCTGGTCACCTCGGCCGGAGAGGGTGGCCCCAACTTCGTACAGAACGCCATTCTCGGCCCACTCGCTGACAAGCGAACGGCCACCATCAACCGCATCGCCACGGCCATCGGCCGAGTAGCGGCACGCCCCAACCTCCAAGTTGAGGCCCTGTCCACCTGCAAGCTGAGTGCCGCCTCCACCGCGGCTGCCGCCGAGACCGCCGGCCCGTCGGCCGACGACTTCATCGACATTCAGGCGGTCTCCCCCGTGCAGCAGCCGAAGAGGGTCGCCTCCAGCGGCACCTTCGTCTCCAAATGCGGTACGGACCAGGAGGGACACACCAACTCCGACAACGTCATCACCGCTCCGGGCGTGTCCAACGGCGCCCAGCACCTGAACAACTACGTGGGCAACGAGTCCACCGACGCCTTCTCCACCAACGAGAGCCTGGCCGCCGCGGACACCACCTGCCGCATCAGCGCCGACCAGTCGACGTACTTCTGGCCGTCCCTGCAGGTACGTACCGGGGGCCAGAGCACATCCGTGCTGCCCTCCGCGGTGCAGTTGCAGTTCCGCGGAAATGCCACGTCGCGGGTCACGGCGGCGCCCCGCTTCCTCAGGCTGGTCACCGGCGACGCGATGGCGCTGACCAACAGCGCGGCCGACGCCCCGGCCGACACCGCGACCGACGCCCCAACGGACACCCCGACCGACGCTCCGACGGACCTCCCCACGGACGTTCCGAGCGACCTTCCCACCGACGTCCCGACCGATCTTCCCACGGACGTCCCGACCGACCTCCCGACTGACGTCGCGACCGACGTCCCGACCGATGCCCCGACCGACGCCCCAGCCGATGCCCCGGCCGCCAGCGCGGACAACGCCCGGCCGACGTGGAGCTGCACCGGCTTCACCGACAGGCTGACCGACAAGTATCCGATCTGCCCGGACGGCAGCGCTGTCGTCCGCATCCTCGACATGCCCAGTTGCTGGGACGGCCAGAACCTCGACAGCGCGGACCACCGTACCCACGTCGTCTTCCCCGACGAGAACGGTGCCTGCCCGAGCGGGACCAAGGCCGTACCGCAGCTCCGCATGACGTTGGTCTACGCCAACGTGCCCAACACCCAGCCCGAAGGCACGGACGTCCCGTTCGCGCTGGACGGGGTCGCCAGCCAGCAGCAGAGCCCGAACACCGACCACGCAGGCGCCATCGAGGTGATGTCCAAGCAGCTCATGAACACCGTCGTCCGATGCATCAACAGCGGCAGGAGGTGCTGACAGCCGGAAGCGGAGACGGAAAGGGCCACCCGAGGATTCGGGTGGCCCTTTCGTCTGCCGATCAGCGTCCGCTGCTGACCGCGTGATACTGCAGGTCCTGCACCACGGGAGCGGCCACCACGGTCCAGGGGGAGGTGACGGTGGCCGTCGTCGTCCCGGACCGGACCACGGAGACCTTGTTGGTGCCGTTGGCCAGCGGGTAGAGCTGGGCCTGCAGGCCCGCCGCGGCCGCGTAGGTCTTGGCGGTGCCGCCGATGGTGGCGTTCACGGTCGCGGCGCCGGTGAGGAACGACAGGATCTCGACGCTGTCCCTGGGCGTGCTGGTGCCCGAGCGCGGCGCCATCAGCTTCGTCTGGCCGCCCGTGGGCTTGGCCGCGGCGAGCTGGGTGCGGTGCGTCAGGTAGACCGTGTCCCGGACGATCGCCGGGGCCTTGCCGGTCTTCAGCCACGTCAGGTAGTAGGACGAGATGTCCAGGTAGGACGAGTCGTTGTGCGGCGACGGGGTGAACTGGGTGCCTTCGGAGAAGTCGTTCCAGGTGGTGAGCTGGACCCAGTCCGCGCTGTTGTTGATCGAGCCTTCCCACGTGGTCCTGAGGTTCTGGGTGTTCAGGGCCTCGTCGTAGATGCTCTGGTTCGGGCGCTCGTCCTGGACGGAGACCGGCTGCATCCAGATCTTGCCGAGGTCGTGCGCCTTCTTGATGTTGCTCGCGATGCCCGTCTGCCCGGCCGGGCTGCGGTTGCCCCAGTTGGAGAAGCCGTAGCTGATGGGGGCGAAGGCCGAGGCGTTGGCGGAGAAGTTCAGGAACGTCGGCACGAGGGCGACCTTGATGCCGTACTTGGTGTTCATGATGTCGATGAGGTCCGCCCACCAGGCCGCGGTCTTGGCCTCAGCCTTGAACGGCGACACGACGACGCGCCCGTCGGGCAGGCGGTAGCTCGACTTCGACGCGGCCAGCTCGGCGAGGGAGGCGGCGAGCGTCGCGGCGTCGGCCGACAGCGAGGTCATGTCGGGCATCGGGACGATGGTGAAGCCGGTGTCGACCGTCTCGGCCGCCTTCACCAGCAGCTTGAGCCGGGTCCAGTTGGCGCTGGTCAGCGAGAGCATGTCCACGGTGAAGCCGTCGATGCCCGCCGCGGCGGCCGTCTTGACCTCGGTCTCCATGTCCTGAAGCTGGTAGTCGCCGGAGAGCGCCGCGCGCGGCTTCGGGCGGTCGCGCAGCAACCCGCCGTAGGCGGCGTGCTTACCGCTCTCGCCGGCCGGGTTGAGGTAGTTCTTGGCGTAGTAGTCGACGCTGCCCTCCTTGTTGTCCAAGGAGATGGGGTACGGCGTGAAGTAGTGCGCGAACACCTTCTTGGCGGAGGCACGCAGCGTGCTCTTGGCCGGCAGGTCGAACGGCAGGGGGCCGGTGGCCGCGGAGGTCGCCGTGGGGGTGGGGGTGGGGGTCGCCGTGGCGGTGGCCGTCGTGTACGTCACCACCAAGCGGGGGCCCTTGCCCGTGGTCGAGTGGGACGAGTGCAGCACGCCCTGCGCGCCGGCCGACGACGAGAGCCCGAAGGCGTAGGTGCCGTTACCGGTGTAGGCGGAGGTGACGTCGAGCTTCTTGGTCTCGTCCTTGACCAGGCCCTTGGCGGTGGCGATGGCCGGGCCGAAGGTCGGCTTGTCGGCCCAGTTCGCCGTGGCCGCGGCCCAGCTTCCGGTGACCTTGCTCGCGGCGATGGTCGTGTCGGTGGTACGGGCGGCGGTCACCTCCAGCGAGAGCTTGACGTTCTTGGCACCCGAGGGCACGCCGCTCACCGTGAACGAGGCCAGCGCGCGGCGCTCCGACTCGGCCTTGCCGTCACACGTCGCCGCACAGACCGAGAGCCAGGTGTAGGTCTCGTGCGTACGGGTGGGGGCGTCCTGGCTGAGATAGGTGTCCTTGGCCGTCTCGACGGTGATGGGCGACGCGACGGCGGCCGTCCCTGTCACGGCCCCGGCGGCGGTGGCACCCGATATGGCCAGAAGCAGGACGCCTACCGATAAGGCGACCCCTTTTCCTAGCCTGACCTGCGAAATCATGCTTTTGCCCTCGATTGTCTCGTGTCCTACGCAATCGGGGATCATCTTGCCAGCCGAAAGTACAGATAAAGCACATGTCTATTGGGTGGAGAGGGACGTCGCGCGGACCACGAGCTCGGGCTCGAAGCGCCCCTCCGCGTCCTCCTCGTCCTCGATACCGAGCAAGATCCGGACGGCACTGGCGCCGAGCGCCGCGGACGGGTGCCGGATACTCGTGAGCGGCACGATCGCGAAGTCGGCGAACTCTATGTCGTCGTAGCCCACAAGGGAGAGCTCCTCGGGCACGCGGACCCCGGCCATGATGAGCCCGTGCAGGAGTCCCAGCGCGAGCAGGTCGTTGCCCGCGGCGATCCCGTCGGGAAGATCGGCCTTCGGGCGCTCCAGCAATGCCCGCGAGACCTCCTCGCCGGCCTTCGCGGTCTGGACCGGCACGCGGATGACCTCGAGCGTGGCCGGCTCCGTGGACTCGGCGACCGCTCGCCTGGCTCCCGCCAGCCGCAGGTCGACATGGTGGTGCGTACCGCCCACGAAGATCAGCCGGCGGCGGCCCTGGGCGAGCAGGTGCGAGACGGCGAGGTAGCCGCCCCGCTCGTTGTCGCCGGAGATCGCCGGATAGTCGTGCGGACCGGCGGCTACGCCGACGAGGACGAACGGCGTCCCCCGCCGCCTCAGCCCGAGCAGCTCCGCCGGCACGTCACCCACCGGAGCGGCGACGACCCCGCTGACCTGCTGTGACTCCAGGAAGTTGATGTAGGCGCGCTCGCGTTCGCGATTCTCGTCACTGTTGGCGACCAGGATGAAGCGGCCGTGCGCGGCGGCCTCCGCCTCGGCGCCCGCCGCGATCTCCGCGTAGACGGGGTTGCTCGTGCTGGAGACGAGCAACCCGAGCGCGAGGCTGTGGCCGACGCGGAGCCGTCGAGCCGCGTCGTTGCCGACGTAGCCGAGCTCGTCGGCGGCCGCCAGGACCCGCCGCCGCAACTCGGGCGAGACCCGGTTCGGCTGGGTGAAGGTGTAGGAGACGCTCGCTCGCGAGACCCCGGCGCGCGCCGCGACGTCGGCGACCGTGGCCGCGGAATCCTCGACCTTCGGCCGCCTCGGCGCCGGTCCGGGGGTCATCGGGCTCCTCACTGTCAGGTCCGTCGCGTGCCGGTCGGCCGACGGCCGCGGCCCAACCGCTCCGGGCCGCACATCAGCCTAGCGCAGCCGTGAATCGATTCACGACGCCCGTTGACACAGGTCCGGGCGACACGTAATCTGCCCGAAACCTGTGAATCGATTCACAGCATGGTCACGAACATCCGCGAGAGGGGTTACACGTGGCTTTGCCGCATGCGACGACGACAGCGCCTGGAGCACGGGAGCCCACCGCGCAGGCACCTCCCGGTGTGTCCGGAAAGACCCGCCGCAAGGTGGGTGTGCACGCTCCGTGGTGGTTCGTGGTCCCGGCGATCGCGGTCTATCTCTTCATCGTCGTCGTCCCCAGCGCCAACGGCGCGCTGTTCTCCTTCACCGACTGGAACGGGCTGCGGCCCGTCTGGTCGTTCGTCGGCCTGGACAACTACGCCGCGGTCTTCTCCGACCGGACCGCCCGCGCCGCCCTGGGAAACACCCTGCTCCTGGCCGCGGCGGCGACCGTGGCGCAGAACGTCGTCGGGCTGCTGCTGGCCCTCGGCGTGAACAGCATGGCCAGGAGCCGCTACGCGCTCCGCGTGATCTTCTTCGCGCCCGTGGTGCTCACGCCGCTGGTCGCGGGCTACGTGTGGAGCTTCCTGCTCTCGCCCAACGGCGCCGTCAACGACGCGCTGCGGGCCGTCGGCCTGGGCGCTCTGGCGCACGACTGGCTCGGCGATCCGGACACGGCGTTGTACGCGATCGTCGCCGAGATCGTCTGGCAGTTCTCCGGCTACTCGATGGTGATCTACCTGGCGGGACTGCAGGCGATCCCGGCGGAGGTGCTGGAGGCGGCCACGATCGACGGGGCGGGCGCGTGGAGCAAGTTCCGCCGCGTCGTGCTCCCCCTGCTCAACGGGGCGGTCGTGATCAACGTGATGCTCTGCCTGATCGGCGGGCTCAAGCAGTTCGACCAGGTGATGGCCATGACCGGGGGCGGGCCGGGCACCGCGACCGAGACGATCTCCACGGCGATCTACAAGAGCGCCTTCTCGCTGGGCGACTTCCCGTTCTCGATCGCGCTGGCCGTCGTCATGACCGTGGTCATCGCGATCCTGGCGACCGTCCAGTTCCGCCTGACGCAGAGGAGGACCTCCTGATGCACGCGCGCTACACCTGGCGGACGCTCAGTCGCGAGGCCACGCTGATCCTGCTCGCCCTGCTGTTCCTCGTCCCGCTCGTCGGCCTGCTCAACGTGTCGCTGAAGCCGCAGGACAGCCAGACCAGCGCGCTGGCCCTGGAGTTCCCGCCCACCCTCGGCAACTACGCGCAGGCGTGGACCCAGGCCAACCTGGACGCGGCGCTGGCCAACAGCTTCGCGATCACGGCCGTCAGCGTCGTCCTGATCATCGCCTTCTCGGCGATGGCCGCCTACCCGCTGGCCCGCGTGACCCGCGGCTGGTCACGGTACGCCTTCTATTTCGTCATCGGCGGGCTGCTCATCCCGGGCCAGCTCGCGCTGCTCCCGCTGTACGCGACCATGCGGGACCTCGGCCTGCTCGGCTCGCTCTGGTCGGTGATCCTGATCAACGTCGGGCAGCAGATGCCGTTCTCGGTGTTCCTCTACACGATGTTCCTGCGCGAGCTGCCGCTCGACTACGAGGAGGCGGCGCTGCTCGACGGGTGCGGCCCGGTGCGCTCGTTCGTCACCGTCGTGTTCCCGCTGCTGCGGCCGGTCACCGGCACCGTGGTGATCCTCAACGCGGTCGGCATCTGGAACGAGTTCTTCACCCCGCTGCTCTACCTGGGCGGCAGCGACAACACCACGTCACCGGTGGCCATCTACGGCTTCGTCAGCCAGTACGTCTCCCAGTGGCCGCTCATCTTCGCCGGCCTGGTCATCAGCGTCATCCCGATCCTGGTCGTCTACTTCGCGCTGCAGAAGCACATCATCAAGGGCTTCGCCGGCGGCCTCAAAGGCTAGCTAGTCCCCCCACTTCTGATCCTGGAGTCTGTCATGAAGTCGATTAAAACGTTCGCATCGGTCTGCTGCCTGGCCACCGCCGTCGCCGCCTGCTCCACCTCGGGCGGCGGCGCCACCACCGCCGCCGCGGCGGATAAGGTGCTGACGCTGGCCGCCGCGGGCCAGGGTCCGGCCAAGGCCGCGGTCGAGGCGTTCGAGAAGGCCAACCCCGGCGTCACCGTGAAGACGATCTACACCGAGGACGACGCGGCCTACCAGCAGCAGATCCGCACCCAGCTCGCCTCGGGGACCGCGCCGGACGTGTTCCGCATGTGGCCCGGCGGCGGCAACACGATGGCCGTACGCGACCTGGGCAAGGACGGCATGCTGATGGACCTGTCCGGCGAGGGCTGGGCGGGCGGCCTGAGCGCGGACCTCAAGGCCGTGACCAGCGACCCGGCCGGCAAGGTGGTGGCCGTCCCAGTGACGATCGGCGCCATCGGCGCGGTCTGGAACGACCAGGCGCTCCAGGCGAGCGGGCTCGGCAAGCCGACGACCTGGCCGGAGGTGCTGAAGTTCTGCAAGGACGCCAAGGCCAAGGGCGTCGTGCCGTTCGCGCTCGGCCTGAAGTCGGCCTGGGTGACCCAGCTCGTGCCGTACGCGCTGACCGCCTCCCTCGTCTACGGTCCCAACCCTGGCTTCGTCCAGCAGCAGAAGGACGGCAAGGCCACCTTCGCGACCTCGGCGTGGAAGCAGGCGCTGGAGAAGTACCTGGAGATGCGCGAGCAGGGCTGCTTCAACGACAGCCCCAACGGCGTCGGCTACGACGAGCAGATGCAGCTGTTCGGCCAGGGCAAGGCCCTGGGCGTGGTGCACGTGCTGTCGGCGGTGCAGTCGGCGCTCAAGTACGCCACCCAGGGCACCACGTTCTCGATGACCCCGTTCCCGGCCACCGACAGCGCCGGCGGCACCTACCTTCCGGTGTCGGTGGGCATCGTCTACGGCGTCAACGCCAAGGCCAAGAACCCGGCGCTGGCCAAGAAGTTCATGGAGTTCCTCGCCTCCCCCGAGGGCCAGGCGTTGTACGCCACCGCCTCGGGCAG
Source organism: Nonomuraea sp. NEAU-A123 (assembly GCF_018603905.1). GTDB lineage: Bacteria > Actinomycetota > Actinomycetes > Streptosporangiales > Streptosporangiaceae > Nonomuraea. The sequence continues at coordinate 117,447 of NZ_JAHFZZ010000014.1, read as the reverse complement.
CAGCCCGGCGCTGTCGGCCGACAGCTTCAAGGCCGACGCGCTCCAGCAGCCGGTGCTCGACGCGGTCAAGGCCGGCCGGTCCACGACCTATCCGGACCAGGCCTGGCCCAACGCGAAGGTCCAGCAGGAGCACCTGACGTCGATCCAGGAGCTGTTCAACGGGACGGTGGACGTGCCCACCGTGCTCTCCCGCATGGACAAGGCGTTCGCCGCCACCAAGTGACTCCCGCTCCCCCGCTCACGAAGGAAACCATGACGTACGACCCGCAAGAAGCATGTCTGTGGATCACACCCAAGATCTTCGACGATCTAAGCGCCCCAGCACCCGGAATAGCGGCATTTTTCGACCACCACGCCGACTGGCTGGTGGACCGGCCGGTCACGGTCGTGTTCTGCGCGGGCAACGGCGATCACGTGCTCGACTACGCCGGCCGCCAGGCTTGGGACGACCGCTTCGACTGGGCCCGGTACAACTGCTTCGCGCTCGGCCCCGGCGGGCCGACCACGATGACCAGGACGCACAACCGTGACTGGCTGGCCCGGGTCCGCGACGGCGGCGAACGCTCGGCCAACCCGTACTCGGCGGGGCCGATGTTCGTCGTGTCCGAGCAGCCCATGGACTACCGGACGCTGGCCGGGATCTACGCGGCCATCCGGGCGGAGGCGGAGCGGCGCGGGCTGCGGGTGAACCTGCTGGAGTACCTGGAGCCGGGCCCGGAGTTCTGCCGTAGCGAGTGGAAGACCGCACGCCATCCGGAGGCGGCCGGCGGCACCGCGGACGCCGGCGGCCACCTGGTCCCGGGCGTGATCGACGTGACGGCCCCGCTCTCGGCCGACTCGCGCGGGTATGCCGCCTTCCCCGGCGGCATCCCGTCCGGGCTGCCCGCCGGGGACTTCGTCGCCGCCCAGACGGCGGCGTTCGCCGCCGACTTCGGGCTGGACGGGGTCATGCTCGGCAACCAGTTCGGCCTGCTCGGCTTCTGGCACCCGGACAACGCGCCGCCGCTCACCCGCGAGCGGTCGGCCGGGATCGAGCGGTTCTTCCTGCGGCTGCGCGCGGCCATGGGCGAGCGCCTCGTCTACTGGATGGACACCTACTGGCGGGCCGAGGTGGAGCGGGCGGCGTGGGGCATGACCGACACCGCCTACCTGACCCTCGACGCGATCCTGGTCAGCACGTTCGCCGTACTGGTCGAGCGGACCGAGATCGTGCCCAACCTGCTGAGCAAGGCCGCGCTGGGCGGCCCGCGCCCCCTGCTCGGCCTGGACTTCGTCGACCCCTGGTACTGGTACCGCACCTACCTCGACGACCGGCGCACCTATCTCTACCAGCGGGAGGTCCTGGCCGAGCAGGCCGCGTCCGTGGCCGGCGTCTCGTTCTTCGCCAACGACACCTTCGGGCACTTCATCCCTGAAGCCGAGCTGGCGGCCACCCTTGAAGTGATCAGGAAACTGCATAATTTCACTGCATAGTGGCACAAAACGGATATGACCGCTGGACCAGCCGACTACCCCGAGGACTCCCGGTATCTGCCGATCGGAGAGCACGGGTTGATCGGTGACCTGCGCACTGTCGCGCTCGTGGGCACCAACGGCACGATCGACTGGTACTGCTGTCCGAGCTTCGACGCCCCGAGCGTGTTCGCCTCGATCCTGGACGCCGACAAGGGCGGCTCGTTCGAGCTGTACGCCGACACCCCGGCGAAGACCAAGCAGTTCTACTTCCCGGACACCAATGTCCTGATCACCCGCTTTTTCGCCGTCGACGGGGTGGGTGAGATTCAGGACTTCATGCCGATCGAGGGCGACTCGAGCGAGGCCGATCGGCACCGGCTGATCCGCCGGGTCGCCTGCGTCCGCGGCACTCTCCCGTTCCGCGCCCGGGTGGCCCCCCGGTTCGACTACGCCCGGCAATCCCACACGGTCCACCAGCAGGGCGCTTCGACGATCTTCGCGTCGGAGTGCCTCTCCCTCGAACTGTCCGCCAGCGTGCCCGTCGACACCGATGGACGGGACGCCTGGGCACAGTTCGAACTCCAGGAGGGCGAGCACGCGGTGTTCGCCCTCGACCGGGTCGGCGAGGGGATCACGTCACGAGGCTGCCCGATCGAGGAGGCGGAGGAGCAGTTCGCCACCACGGTGCGGTTCTGGCGGAACTGGCTGTCCGCCTCCCGCTACCGGGGCCGGTGGCGGGAGGTCGTCCACCGTTCGGCGCTCACGCTGAAGTTGCTCACCTACGCGCCGACCGGCGGGATCGTCGCCGCGGCCACGACCAGCCTGCCCGAGCGGCTGAAGGGCAGCCGTAACTGGGACTACCGCTACGTGTGGGTCCGCGACGCGGCGTTCTGCGTGTACGCCCTGCTCAGGCTCGGCTTCACCGAGGAGGCCGAGGCCTTCATGGGCTTCCTGTCCACGCACGTCCGCTCCAGCGGCGACCGCCATGCCGGCCCGCTGCAGATCATGTACGGCATCGACGGGCGCAGCGACCTGCCCGAAAGCGAGCTGACCCACCTGGAGGGCTACCGGGCCTCGGCCCCGGTACGCGTGGGGAACGCCGCCGTCAGCCAGCTCCAACTGGACATCTACGGAGCACTCCTCGACTCCATCTACCTCTACAACAAGTGGGGCAACCCGATCTCCAGCGACCGCTGGGAGCAGGTCTGCACGCTGGTGAACTGGGTCTGCGAGAACTGGGACCAACCCGACGAAGGGATCTGGGAGACGCGCGGCGGGCGCAAGAACTTCGTCTACTCCCGGCTGATGTGCTGGGTGGCCATCGAACGCGCCATGCGCATGGCCTCCTACCGGGGGCTGCCCGCCGACATCCGGCGCTGGCGGCAGGCCCGCGACGCGATCTACTACGACATCATGAAACGCGGCTGGTCGCCCACGCTGCAGGCGTTCGTCCAGCACTTCGACGACGACGTCCTGGACGCGTCGATCCTGATGATGCCGCTGGCCAAGTTCGTCTCGCCCACCGACCCCAAGTGGCTGTCCACCCTCGACGCGCTCGGCCGCGAGCTGGTCTCCGACTCGCTGGTCTATCGCTACGATCCCGAAGCCAGCCCGGACGGGCTCGAAGGGCAGGAAGGCACGTTCTCGATCTGCTCGTTCTGGTACGTCGAAGCCCTGGCCCGCGCCGGACGCCTCGACGAGGCCCGCCTGGCCTTCGAGAAGATGCTCACCTACGCCAACCACCTGGGGCTGTACGCGGAAGAGATCGGCCACACCGGCGAGCAGCTCGGCAACTTCCCGCAGGCCATCACCCACCTCGCGCTCATCAGCGCCGCCTTCAACCTCGACCACGCCCTCGGCTAGGCCACCTCGTCGTACTCGACCGCGTAGTCGTGCTGTGAACGATCTTTCAGCGCGAGCGCGGCGACGAGGCTGATCAGCGCGCAGATCGCCATGTAGACGGCGATGGCGAACGAGCTCTTGTAGGTGGTGTAGAGCCAGACGGCGATCAGCGGCGCGGGCCCGCCCGCCGTCACCGAGGCCAGCTGGTAGCCGAGCGAGGCGCCGCTGTAGCGCAGCCGGCCGGTGAAGCTCTCGGCGATGAAGGTGGCCTGGGGGCCGTACTGGATGTCGTGGATGGGCGCGGCCAGCACGATGGCCAGGAAGACCAGCGTGGGGACGCGGGTGTCCAGCAGGGGCCAGTAGATGAAGGACCAGATCACCATGGCCGCTGCGCCCACGACGTACAGCCGTCTGCGGCCCACGAGGTCGGAGATGTACCCCCAGAACGGCACGGTGAACAGCGAGACGATCCCCGCCACGATGACGTACAGGTAGACGTCGCTCGCCGCGAAGCCCAGCGTCTTGGTGGCGTAGGTCAGGATGAAGACGGTGAAGATGTAGAACGGCGCCTGCTGCCCGGTGCGGAGCAACGCGCTCAGCACGATCTCCCGCCAGTTCCTGACGATGACCTCGCGTACGGGGACGCGCTCGACCTTGTTCTCCGCCAGGAGCTTGGTGAAGACGGGCGTCTCCAGGATGCCGAGCCTGATGTAGAGGCCGACGGCGGCCATCACGATGCTGAGCAGGAACGGAATGCGCCAGCCCCAGTAGGGGTCGAGCGGCTGGAACACCTGCAGGGCCGTGTAGCCGAGCACGAGGCCGACGGGCACGCCGAACTGCGGCCAGCTACCGAGGAAGCCGCGCCGGCCGCCGCGCGACCTGCCCCACTCGGTGGCGAGCAGGACTGACCCGCCCCATTCGCCGCCGACGCTGATGCCCTGGAGCAGGCGCAGGACGGTCAGCAGGATGCCGCCCCAGATCCCGATCTGGGCGTAGGTGGGCACCAGGCCCACGAGCGCGGTGGAGATGCCCATGGTCAGCAGGGTGACGATCAGGGTGGCCTTGCGGCCGATGCGGTCGCCGTAGTGGCCGAAGATCGCCGCACCGATCGGGCGGGCGGCGAAGCCGCCGAAGTAGGTGCCGAGGGCGAGCACGAGTCCCGTCGTCGGTTCGCTCGTCGGGAAGTACAGCTTCGCGAAGATGGTGCTGGCGGCGAAGCCGTACAGGAAGAAGTCGTACCACTCGATCGAGGTCCCTACAGCGGAGGCGATCACCGCCCGGACCAGTTGCCTTCTGTCGTGCTCGCCTGTCGCGTCGGGTCGTCGCTCCTCAACCATCTACCGCACCTCCGGTAGCGTCGCGCGTTTCCCGTGACGCTACATGATCAATCGCCGAAGGTCACCAGGCACCTGATTGGCGCCCTTCGATGGGGTAGGTGGGTGCTCGCGGGCTTATCTGTAGTCGAGGAGCACGGTGATGACGAGCCATGTGGAGATCGAACGCAAGTACGACGTCGACGGTGACGTCGAGATCGCGATCGAGGACTTCACCGGTCCGGACGGCGAGGTCACGGCGGACGAGCCGGAGACGTGGCGGCTCGTGGCGGAGTATGTCGACACCGCGGCTCTGACCCTCGCCAGCCACGGCATCACCCTGCGCCGTCGCCAGGGCGGCGAGGACGCCGGCTGGCATCTCAAGCTGCCGATGGCCAAGGGGGCCCGGCGGGAGGTGCACGCGCCGCTCGGCGCGGACGTCCACCACGTGCCCGTCCGGCTGGCCGAACTCGTCGCGGCCCACGTACGCGGACACGAGCTCGTCCCGGTCGTCACCTTGGAGACCACCCGCACGGTGCGGCGGCTGCGCGGCCAGGGCGGCAAGGTCGTGGCCGAGGTGGCCGACGACCAGGTGGTGGGCCGCCGCCTGGGCCGGGACCGCCGGCCCGCGTCGTGGCGCGAGATCGAGGTCGAGCTGGTCGACGGGTCCACCGGCCTACTGGACGCCGTCGAGAGCCGGCTGCGTGAGGCCGGGGCGACGCCGTCCCCGTCGGTGTCCAAGCTGGCGCGCGTGCTGGGCGACGACCTGCCCCCGGCCGCGGACCGGGGTTCGGGGCGGAGCGCCGGTGCGGCCCTGGTCGCCTACCTGCGGCGGCAGCGCGAGCACCTGCTCGGCTACGACCCGCTGGTCCGGCTGGCCGATCACGACGATGACACGGTGCACAAGATGCGCGTGGCGGTACGGCGCATGCGCAGCGTCCTTCGTACCCACTCCCGGCTGCTGGACGGCGACCGGGTCGCCCCGCTGGAGGCGGAGCTGAGATGGCTGGCCGGTGAGCTGGGCACGGTGCGCGATCTCGAAGTGCTCACCGCCCGGTTCGACCGGCGGCTGACCGGCCGGCCCCAGGACGGCCCGGAGAACGGCGGCCTCGGGAACGCGCGATGGCCCGGCCTGCTGGCCGCGCGGGAAAGCAAGGCCCGGCAGGCGCTCAAGCGGACGCTGAGCGCGCCGCGTTACTTCACGCTGCTGGCCGCCGTCGACGACTTCATCGCCGACCCGCCCTTCCAGGACCGGGCCGGGCGCAAGGCGAGCCGCCAGACGCCCCGCCTGGTGGCCAGGAGCTGGCGCAAGGTACTCACCAGGTACACCGAAGCCCAAAGACTGCCCGAGGGCGCCGAGCGGGACAGGGCCCTGCATTCCACCCGCAAGGCGGCCAAGCGCGCCCGCTACACCGCCGAAGCCGCCGCCCCGGTGCTCGGCAAGCCCGCCAAGAAGCTCGCCAAACAGGCCGAACGGCTGCAGGAGACCCTCGGCCGCCGCCAGGACGCGCTGGTCGCCCAGCGGGAACTCACTCAGCTCGCCACCCGGCCGGGCCTGCGGGTGGCCGACGCCTTCACCCTCGGCCTGCTGCTCGCCGACGAACGCCACGCAGCCGACGCGGCACTACGCGACCTCGCGCCGGTGTGGAAGAAGGCCGCCAAGCCCGGCCTCCTGAACGCGCTCAACGCCTGATCCGGGCCGCCATCGCGGTCAAGCGGGGTCGGTATTGGCCTTGATCGCGAGGCTGACCAGCGCCACCAGGAGATCGAAATCGGCGCGCGTGTCGAGACGAAGGGTGATCCACCCGTCTTGTTCTTGCGTGGCGAGGTGAACGTGCGCGGAGACGGCGAGCGCCTCGTGCAGGCGTTCGAGGACGGGCCGGGTCAGGTGGAGGTGGGCGGTGTCGCGGCCGATCAGCCGGAGGATCTCGATGTCGCCCACGGTGAAGACGACGGCGTCGGGGGCGTGTGTCATGGCCAGGACGGACCAGGTGCCGAACTCGGTTTTGGCTCGTTCCACGTAGGACGTCTGGCCGCCACCGCGTGCGCTCAAGGGGACCGCCATGCGACCCATACTGAGTGCCCGTTACCCATGTGACGCCTGCCGTTCTTCAACCGTTATGGTGCTCTAACACTCTCGCGACCCCCTTGACCGCTTTGTGGCCAAAAGTACCTTTTGCAAGGTTATCGGAACGTGCCAGCCACCACGACGAGCGCCTCGAACGCTGGAGGGGGGCGGGCCCGGCCCGCCCCCCTCTTCGTCATCGGGCGTGCAGGCGGAAGGGCAGGCGGACGGTGATGAACTCGTCGTTGTCCGGCTTGCCCGGCGTCCGTCCGGACGAGAACGGGAAGTTGTTGTCGTTGAGGATGCCGAGCGTGCGGTCGTCGAGGATCACGACGTCCTCGATGGTCTGGAACGGGAAGCGGAATGTCTCGCCGAAGCCGCCCAGCCCCTTGGGGTTGGCCAGGTCCAGCAGGTCGGCGGCGAGGGTCTTGTCCAGCGCGCCGTCGTGGTCGCGGTCGCGGGTGTCGGCCAGGTAGACGCGCTTGAGCGCGGCGGCGTCGCCCTGGTTGTTGTCCCGCTCGATGATCAGGAAGCGGTGCTCGTCCACCGCGATGGCATCGCCGATCGCGTTGGCGGGGCTGTCCAGCTTGTACGTCCAGCGCTTACCGGTGTACGCCCGCTTACGGACGTCGAACTCGTTCAGCCGCAGCGTGCCCGCCGGGTCTCCGCTGACCGTGCCCTCCAGCAGCGGGTAGAGCCACCGGCCGTCGGCGGAGCGGGCCATGCCTTCGAAGCCCTTGCTGCCGGCCAGGTTCGGCGTCGCGCCGTTGAGCGTCGGGTTCTCCGGCGCCTTGACGCCGGGCAGCTCGATCGGCGCCTCCAGCAGCGTCCCGGTGGCGGAGAAGTGCAGCAGGAACGGGCCGAACTCATCGCCGATCCAGTACGTGCCGTCCGCCGACCGGACGATCGACTCCACGTCGAAGTCGGCACCGGTGAGCACCCGGTCCGCCCTGGTCAGCGGCCAGGACACCCGGCCACGCGGGTCGGACAGGTTGAACCCGCCCAGCACCTGGACGGTGCCGGCCTTGAAGTCGGGCTTGATCCGGTGCACGCGCAGCAGGAAGTCGGCGCTGTTGTTCTTGGCTCCGTAGCCGTTGTCGGACAGCACGTCGAAGTTGCCGTCGCCGCGCCGGACGATGCCGCTGAAGCCCTGGACCGGCTGGCCGGCGAAGGGCGGGGTGACGCCGTTGATCGGGGTCGTGCCGAGCTGGGCGCCGGAGGGCTCGCTGCCGGGCACGAAGGTCTGCGCGGGCAGCGCGGCGAATCCGGTCAGCGTGGCGCGGCCCGTACCGTCCTGCGCGGCGGCGTAGGACGCGGGTCCGGTCGAGGGGGCGAGGCTCACGGCCAGCGCGACGGCGCCCACCGCCAGGGAGATGCGTTTCATGCCCGGCACGCTAGGAGCGTCACATGTCGCGTTTCCAAACGCAGCGCGTACGAGTCGTTCATCTTCGGACGAAGATCTCAAACCAGGTCTGCCGGTTTCTTCATTCAGCGTTCACCATAGGGGCGGAGTGCGGGGTGCCGGCCTTTTCCCAGAGGCAGTTGGGTCGGCTCCTGCAGACGTTCGACGCTGAAGGAGATGTCCCATGTCCGCACCTGTTTCCCGCCGTTCCTTCATCAGCCGCGGCACCGCCGGTGGCCTCGGTATCGCGTTCGCCGGCAGCATTGAGGCGATCGCCGGGCCCGCCGCGTTCGCGGCCACGCGGCCCCCGCTCGGCTACGGCCCGCTGGTCGCCGATCCGGCCGGAGTGCTGGCCCTGCCCGCCGGGTTCTCGTACCGGATCGTCGCGGAGGCGGGGGTGACGCTGCTGGAGAGCGGCGAGCCGACGCCGAGCGACGCGGACGGGACCGCGAGCTTCTCCCATGGCCGGGGCTCCACGCTGGTCAACAACCATGAGATCGGCGGCAGCGAGCCGTACCGGGTGCCCGCCCTGCCCGGTCTCACCTACGACCCGGGCGCGGGCGGCGGCACCACGAACATCGACGTGGACGCGCACGGCGAGCGGATCCGCGAGTACGTCAGCCTGGCCGGCACGCACAACAACTGCGCGGGCGGCAAGACGCCCTGGAGCACCTGGCTGACCTGCGAGGAGACCGAGCAGCGGGCCGGTGGCGCCTTCCAGAAGGACCACGGGTACGTCTTCGAGGTCGACCCGTTCGACCGGAAGGCCAACCAGGACCCGGTGCCGCTGAAGTTCCTCGGCCGCTACTCGCACGAGGCCGTCGCCGTCGACCCGCGCACGTCGGCAATCTACCTGACCGAGGACGCCGGCGGCCCGAGCGGCCTGTACTACCGCTGGACGCCGCCGAGCGGCTTCCGCGGCGGCCGGGGCGCCCTGCGGAAGCTGGCGCTGTCCGACGGCGGCGACACCGCGGGCAAGCTGGAGGCGATGAGCTGCTACCACGACGACACGCACGTCGCCGACCTGTCGGAGGCCACCACCCCCGGCACCCGCTACCGGGTCCAGTGGGTGGAGGTGCCCGACCGTGACGCGCGCACCCAGTCGGTACGCGTGCAGCTCACCAACGACCAGGTCACGCGCAGTCGCAAGCTGGAGGGCGCCTGGTGGGCGGACGGCGGCGCGTACTTCGTCGCCAGCTTCGCCCGCCACACCGACGGCAGCGTCAACGAGCACGACGGCCAGGTGTGGTTCTACGACCCGCGCCACCAGACGGTCACGCTGAAGACCCTCTTCGGCGTCAACCCCGACCCCACCCAGGACACGAACTACGACGGGCCGGACAACATCACCATCTCGCCGTACGGCGGAGTGATCCTCGCGGAGGACGGAGAGGGCATCCAGCACCTGGTGGGCGTCACCGACAAGGGCAAGGCGTACCCGATGGCGCGCAACGACCACAACGACAGCGAGTTCACCGGCCCCAACTTCAGCGCCGACGGCCGGATCCTGTTCGCCAACATCCAGACCCCCGGGCACGTCTTCGCGATCACCGGCCCCTGGCGCCGGCCCGCCAACACCGACGACTGATAGGTGAAGTGCACGATCGGCCCGCGGATAACGGTTGAGGAACACAGGATGGCGGCGCGGTGTGCCGTGGAGCAGCATTAGGGGGTATGGCAGGAATTTCCGTCAGGCGACAGTCGAGCCTTCGTCACGGGCCTTTTGTGGCCCGGGCGATGGCCGAATTGCGTTCCTGGCCGGCTCTGGCCCTGAGCGACACGCGGCGAGGCGTGGCCTTCACGGTCGGAAGGACAAAAATCGTCCGCCTGACCGGCGGGGACGAGGTACGCCTGCGCCTGACCGCGCCGGCGATCAACCGGCTGCAGCCGCACCTGCGCGGCTGTGACCAGGTACAGAGCTGCTCCGACCGCGCGTGGGTGGCCGTCCACGTCGACGCCGAGCTCGACGTGGACCTGCTGCTCGCGCTGACCAGCGTGGCCATCAAAGCGCACACACCGTGAAAACTCCAGAATGGCCGAGAGGTTAACCGTAGGAAAACGGCGAGCATCTCCTGGGGTCGTTTATCCGGTTTCCGCTGGGAGTTCACTGCCGGTTCATCGTTTGCGCCTAACGTGCTGAGAACGTCGAAACGATGAGGACAGCGGCATGGAGCACGTAACGTTCCTGGTCGTCGTGGTGATCATCACGGCACTGGCATTCGACTTCACCAACGGTTTCCACGACACGGCCAACGCGATGGCCACCTCCATCGCGACCGGCGCGCTGCGGCCCAAGGTGGCGGTGGCGATCTCGGGCGTCCTGAACATCGTGGGCGCCTTCCTGTCGGTGGAGGTGGCCAAGACGATCTCGGGCGGGATCGTGGACGACAAGCTGGTGACCCCGCCGATGGTGTTCGCCGGGCTGATCGGCGCGATCCTGTGGAACCTGCTCACCTGGCTGTTCGGGCTGCCGTCCAGTTCCTCGCACGCGCTGTTCGGCGGCTTGATCGGCGCGGTCTGGGTCGGGGCCGGGATGCGGGGCGTGCACTTCGACACGGTGCTGCAGAAGATCCTCATCCCGGCGCTGGCCTCGCCGCTGATCGCCGGGTTCGTCGCCATGACCGCCACCTACCTGGCCTACACGATCACCGCCAAGGCCCGGCACGATTCGGTGACCAGGACCTTCCGCTTCGGCCAGATCGTCTCGGCCTCGCTGGTGTCGCTGGCCCACGGCACCAACGACGCGCAGAAGACCATGGGCGTCATCACCCTCACGCTGATCTCGACCGGCACGCTCGCCTCCGGCTCCGGCCCGCCGATCTGGGTGATCGCCGCCGCCGGGGTGACCATCGGCCTGGGCACGTACCTGGGCGGGTGGCGGATCATCCGCACCATGGGCAAGGGCATCACCGAGATCGAGTCGCCGCAGGGCTTCGCCGCCGAGGCGAGCGCGACCACCGTCATCCTCGCCTCCTCCCACCTGGGCTTCGCGCTGTCCACCACACAGGTGGTCTCCGGTGCCATCCTCGGCACCGGGCTCGGCCGGCGCCTGGCCCAGGTGCGCTGGGGCCTGGCCGGCCGGATGGCACTCGCCTGGCTGCTCACGCTGCCCGCGGCGGCCGCGGTGGGCGGGGTCGCCGCCGCCGTGGCCACCACCGGCACGCTCGGCGTCACGATCGCCGCCCTGGTCGCGCTGGCCGCTTCAGCCGGCCTGTACGCGGCCAGCCGCCGCGACCCCGTGCACGCGGGCAACGTCAACGATGTGCCTGCCGTACCGCAGCAGGTCGCGGCCTGATCGAAGGAGGATCTCATGGACATCAAATGGGCCGCTCTCGGCCAGGTCTTCGTCGTCAGCCTGGCCGTCAGCGTGGTCGTCGTGGTCATCTTCTCGCTCGGCGTGCTGTCGATGTCGGCCCGCCAGCTCGCCCAGGAACGGCAGGCCACGGGCGGTGGCGCGCTGGCCGCGGCCGTCCTGTGCTTCGCCGCCTGCGCGGCGGTGGTCGGCTACGGCATCTACCTGATCGTCCCGCAGTTCCACTGACCGTCACGAGGTGCCCTTCCTTCGCCGGACGACCAGGATGGTCACCGCGATGAGCGTCGCTGCGCCATGCCCTGGTCTTTCCCGAGGAGGCGCCGTCGCTGTACGAGGTCGTGCGGTACAGCGACGGCAGCACGCAGCGGTTCCTGCGGCGGCTGTGGCGGGACCTCTATCCGGACGAGCCGGTGCCTAGCCGGTCCGCCCGATGATCTCGGCGGCTATGTCCCAGCTCAGCGCCTCGTCGCCGGTCTCCGGGATCAGCCGCGCCACTCCGGGCTGGAGGTCGGCCACCCGGTCCGGGTGGGCCAGGGCGGCGTAGCTCCGCCCCGGACTCGGCGGCCGGGGCTCACGGGCATACCGGCAGGTCAGGAGTTTGAAGCGGGCGGAGTTGGCCATGTTGAGCGTAGGGGGGCCGGTGAGGGGGACCGATGGCTGTGACGACGCTGACGCAGGAGACACTGACCGGCCTTTCCGAGCAGGTGGCGGTCCCCTCCTATGACCGGTCGCTGCTCACGGCCGGCATCGTCCACTTCGGGGTGGGCGGATTCCACCGCGCGCACCAGGCGATGTACCTCGACCGGCTGATGAACGAGGGCAAGGCGTTCGACTGGGCGATCTGCGGCGTCGGGGTCCTGCCCGGCGACGCGCGGATGCGCGACGTGCTGACCGCGCAGGACGGCCTCTACACGCTCGTGCTGAAGCACCCTGACGGGACGCGCGAGGCCCGGGTCATCGGGTCGATCGTCGACTATCTCTTCGCCCCCGACGATCCCGAGGCGGTCATCGAGAAGATGGCCGAGCCCGCCGTACGCATCGTGTCGCTCACCGTCACCGAAGGGGGCTACAACATCCACCCCGTCACCGGTGAGTTCGACGCGCGGACACCGGCGATCCGCGCGGATCTGGCGCCCGGAGCGCGCCCGGCCACGGTGTTCGGCCTGGTCACCGAGGCGCTGCGGCGCCGGCGCGATCGGGGGGTGACGCCGTTCACGGTCATGTCGTGCGACAACATCCAGGGAAACGGCGACGTCGCCCGCCGTACCTTCACCGCTTTCGCCCGGCTCGCCGATCCCGAGCTCGCCGCCTGGATGGAGCGCGAGGTCGCCTTCCCCAACTCCATGGTCGATCGCATCACCCCGGCCACCACCGACGAGGACCGCGAGACCGTGGCCCGGCGGTTCGGGGTGCGGGATGAGTGGCCGGTCATCTGCGAACCGTTCACGCAGTGGGTGCTGGAGGAGCACTTCCCCGGCGGACGGCCGCCGTTCGAAGAGGTGGGGGTGCAGGTCGTCGCGGATGTCGAGCCGTACGAGCTGATGAAGCTGCGCCTGCTCAACGCCGGGCACCAGGCGCTCGCCTACTTCGGCTTCCTCAGCGGATACCACTACGTCCACGAGGCGGCCTCCGACCCGGCGATCGCGGCGTTCCTGCTCGCCTACATGGACGTCGAGGCCACCCCCACGCTGCGCCCGGTGCCGGGCGTCGATCTGGACCTCTACAAGCGGACCCTGATCGAGCGCTTCTCCAATCCCGAGGTACGCGACACGGTCGCGCGGTTGTGCGCCGAGTCGTCGGACCGGATCCCGAAGTGGCTGCTTCCCGTCATACGCGAGCAACTGGCCCGGGGCGGGGAGGTCCGCCGCTCGGCCGCCGTGGTGGCGAGCTGGGCGCGTTATGCCGAGGGCGTGGACGAATCGGGGGCGCCCATCGCGATCGTCGACCGGCTGAAGGACCGGTTGACGGCCATCGCGAGCACGCAGCGCCGGGAGCCCACGGCGTTCATCGCGAATCGGGAGCTCTTCGGCGATCTGGTCGACGACAAGCGGTTCGTGGAGCCGTACCTGAAAGCGCTGGAGTCGCTGCACACCAAGGGCGCCCGCGCCACGGTACGGGAGCTCGCGGAGCACCGCACTTGACAATTTTACTTAACTCATGAAAGGCCAAAATATTCTATAGTCCCGGCGAAAATCTCACATGCACCATTTAAAGCAATGTCGATAAGGGATGAAACTGGTCTCATCGCCCTTTTCTTAAGCAGTACCGGGGGTGAAGTAGGCAGTGAACTATCCACATCAGCCGAGCCGGCGCGACATTCTTCGCGGGGCCTTGGCCGCCGGAGCAGCGGTGACCATCGGCGGAAGCCTGAGTTCGTGTGGATCTCGCGGTGATGTGACCCGAGCCGCCACCAGCGACCAGTGGCGCCAGTTCCAGGGCGCCACCCTGAACTTCATCTCCGAGAACACCGCCCCGACCGCCGCCATCGCCGCGAACACCAAGCCGTTCACCGATCTGACGGGGATCGACGTCAGGATCGTGACGCTCGAGCTGTCCGCCCTGGTCCAGCGGGTCGCCCTGGACCTGGCCTCGGGCCGGGCCCAGTACCAGGTGATCTACGCCGACCCCTACCAGGTGCTCGCGCCGTACCAGCGAGGGCTGGTCGACCTGCGGTCGCTGGAGGCGGATCCGAACCTCCCCAAACTGCCCGGCGGTGTCGGGGACTTCATCCCCGTCCAGATGGATGCCGCCGGACGGTTCGTCGAACCCGCGCCCTACTACGCCCTGCCGTACGACGCGCCGACGATGATCTGGCAGTACCGGCAGGACCTGTTCGCCAAGTACCACGACCGCATGACGCAGGACCTCGGGTTCGACCCCACCCCGAGCGGTGACCGGACCTGGGAGGAGTACTTCCGGATCGCCCAGTGGTTCAACAAGAACGGGACGGAGGACGTCAAGTACGGCACCGGCCACCAGGCCAGGCAGCACGACTCCCTCATGAACGACTTCAGCAACGTCCTGTGGTCCTACGGCGGCAACTACTTCGACCACGGCAAGGAAGTGGGGCGTCTGGGGTCGCGGGATCCCGGACCGTGCCGGCTCGACTCCGAAGCCGCCATCGCGGGCGCGGAGTTCTACAACCGGCTGCTCTCCATCGCCGACCCCGCCTCGAAGACGTGGGACTGGGACGGCGTCGGCGCCGCCTTCCGCGCCGGCCGGCTGGCGATGTGCCCGAACTGGCATGAGTTCGCGGCCAGCAACGAGCTGGTGCTGCCCGGCAAGGTCGGCTACTCGGTGCTGCCCAAAGGCCCGGTCGCCACGGCCAACATGTACGGCGGCACGGGGATCGGGATCAGCGCGAACACGATGCCCAACGAGCGCGGCGCCGCCTGGCTGTTCCTGGTGTGGGCCACCTCCCCCGAGACCCAGTTGGCCAACCTCAAGAGCAAGGCCGGCGGCGGCACCCCGACGCGGACCTCCGTGTACGAGATGCCGGAAGTGCGCGCGGCCGAGAAGCGGCCTTCGTCGATGCCCAACATGCTCGCGGCCGCCGCGGTACGGGAGGCCTGGACGCCCGAGCGGATCGGCCTGCGGCCCAAGATCCCGATGTGGAACGAGTGCAATACCGCGATCTTCACCCAGTTGTCCACGATGCTCAGCGGGGCGGAGTCACCGGCGGAAGCGATGCGTTCGATCAAGTCGCGGGTGGACCAGATCGTGGCGCGAGGGTGGGTGGCCTAGATGACGCACGCGGCAGAGACCTCGGCGGTACGCGGATCGGCCAAGCCGAAGAGCAGCCCGCGCAAGGAGCCGCGGATCGGCTTCGAAGGCGCGATGATGGCTCCCGGTCTGCTGCTGCTGGCCGCGCTGTCGATCGTGCCCTTCCTCGCCCTGATCGCGATGAGCTTCTCCCGCGTCCGGCTGCTGGGCGGCGTACGGCTCGACCTGGTGGGCCTGAGCAACTGGGCGCGCTTCTTCACCGACGCGGACATGTGGATGTCCTGGCTGCGGACGATCATCTTCTTCGTGCTCACCGTCGGGCTGGAGATGGCCCTGGGGATCGGCATCGCGCTGTGCCTGTTCCGGGTGCTGCGCGGCCGGAACATCCTGCTCGCCCTGCTGCTGCTGCCGATGTTCGCCGCGCCGTCGATCGTCGGCCTGCTGGGGCGCTACCTCACCGACTCCACCTTCGGGCTCTACGCGTGGGTGCTGCGCGCGTTCGGCTACAGCGGCGACATCCTCGGCGCCCCGATCAGCGCCTTCGCCGCCGTCGTCCTCATGGACGTGTGGGAGTGGACCCCGCTGATCGCCCTGATCACCCTCGCCGGGCTGTCCAGCGTGCCGCAGTCGGTCCGGGAGGCCGCCGCCGTCGACGGCGCACGGGGATGGATGACGCTGCGCTACATCCTCTTCCCGGCGATCTCCAACGTGCTGCTCGTCGCGCTGCTCATCCGCTCGATGGACGCCATCCGCTACTTCGACATCATCTGGGTCACCACCAACGGCGGCCCCGCGGACGCGACCAAGATCGTACCCATCCGGTTGTACGAGACCGCGTTCCGCTTCTTCGACCTGGGCTACGCCGCCGCCATCGGCCTGGCGATGCTGGCCTTCTCGATCTTCATCGCCCGTACGTTCGTGCGGCTGCTGGATGTGAGGGGGTTGACCCGATGAGCACCTCGATGACGCCTCCGTCGTCCCTGCCTCAGCAGGCCGTGCCCGGTGGGGCCGCGCCGCGGGAACCGATCACCGCCGCCTCGCGAGGCGAGGCGCAGTCTCCGCTGGAGGAGAGCAGCCGGCGTACGAAGTGGCTGGTGACGCTGCTCATCGTGGTGGCGCTGCTCTGGACGCTGGTCCCCCTGCTATGGATGCTGTTGTCGTCGTTCAAGAACGCCCAGGACGTGACCTCGGCCACGCCACAGGTCTTCTTCTCGCCGACCCTGGACAATTACCGCAACCTGTTCCGCGGGGCCAACAACCTCGGGCCGTACATCCTGCACAGCGTGCTCGCCGCCGGCATCTCCGCGCTGCTCGCGGTCGGCCTGGGCGCGCTGGCCGGGTACGGCCTGGCGCGCACCCACATGCGCGGGAAGAAGCACCTGGCGTTCTGGATCATCTCCACGCGTATGGCGCCCATCGCGGCGGTCGTGGTGCCGCTGTTCCTCATCTTCCGCGGACTCGGCCTGATCGACTCGATTCCGGGGCTGATCCTGGCCTACCTGACCTTCAACCTGCCCTTCGCCATCTGGCTGATGAGCGCGTTCTTCGCCGAGGTGCCGTCGTCGCTGGAGGAGTCGGCGCTGGTCGCCGGCTGCTCCCGCTGGCAGGCCTTCCGCATGGTCATCCTGCCGCTGACCAAGTCGGGGCTGGTCACCACGTTCATCCTGTGCCTGGTCTTCGCCTGGAACGACTACGCGTTCGCCGTGGTCTTCTCCGGCCCGAACTCCCAGACGCTGCCCATCGCCGCCTCCCAGCTCGTCACCCAGACGGGCATCGACTGGGGCCAGCTCACCGCGATCGGCACGATCGTGGTCGTGCCGATGATGCTCGCCGGACTCGCCGTGCGCCGCTGGCTGGTCACCGGACTCACCCTCGGCGCCATCACCGGGGAGTAGGTGAGCCATGCGCGCGGCCGTACTGCACGGTGTCGGCAAGATCCAGCTGGAGGAGCGGCCACGGCCCGAGCCCGGCCCCCGGGAGGTGCTGGTGCGGGTCGCCTCGGTCGGGACGTGCGGCTCGGACGTGCACTACTACGAACACGGCCGCATCGGCGACTTCGTGGTGGACTCGCCGCTGGTGCTGGGCCACGAGCCGTCCGGCACCGTGGTCGTCACCGGGCCCGGAGTCAGCCGTCATCGTGTGGGCCAGCGCGTCTCCGTGGAGCCCGGGGTGCCCGACTTCACCTGCCGGCAGTGCCGGGCCGGCCGCTACAACCTCTGCCCGCGCATGCGCTTCTTCGGCACCCCGCCGATCGACGGCGCCTTCTGCGAGTACGTCGTCACCCACGAGGAGTTCGCCTACCCCGTCCCCGACACGCTGTCCGACGACGCCGCCGCCCTGATCGAGCCGCTGTCGGTGGGCGTGTGGGCCTGCCGGAAGGCCCGGGTCGAGCCGGGCACCCGCGTGCTGGTCACCGGCGCCGGCCCGGTCGGGCTGCTGTGCATGCAGACCGCGCTGGCCTTCGGCGCCACCGACGTGCTGATCACCGACGTGAACCCCGTGCGGCTCGGGGTCGCCCGTGACCTGGGCGCGAGCGAGACCCTCGACGTACGCGAGACGCCCCTGTCCGACGCCGGGTTCGAGCCCGATGTGCTACTCGAATGCTCTGGTCATCCGGCCGCGATCGGGGAGGCCGTCCGCGCGGTGGGCCGGGCCGGGCGCGTCGTCCTCATCGGCATGGGCGGGGACGAGATCCCGCTGCCGCTGTCCCACGTACAGACTCGCGAACTCGAGGTGACGGGCACGTTCCGCTATGCCGGCACCTGGCCGGCGGCCATCGCCTTGGCCGCCGCGGGCCGCGTCCAGTTGGACGCGCTGGTGACCGGCCACTACGGCCTGGCCGACGTCGAACAGGCACTCACCGCCGGCGCCCGTGACCCCAAGCTGGTCAAGGCCGTCGTCCGGCCGCAGGAGTGAGGGCACGTCCTAAGGAGAGATCATGTCCAGAGTCCTGTACGAAGAGGCGACCCGCGTCTATCCCGGATCCGACCGGCCCGCGGTCGACGCGCTCGACCTCGACATCCATGACGGTGAGTTCCTGGTCCTCGTCGGCCCGTCAGGCTGCGGGAAGTCCACCTCCCTGCGCATGCTCGCCGGGCTGGAAAGGGTGGACGGCGGGCGCATCGCCATCGGCGATCGCGACGTCACCCACCTGGCGCCGCGTGATCGGGACATCGCGATGGTGTTCCAGAACTACGCCCTGTACCCGCACATGTCGGTGGCCGACAACATGGGCTTCGCCCTTCGGGTGATGAAGGCGCCCAAGGACGAGATCGACCGCCGGGTCCGTGAGGCCGCCCACCTGCTGGACCTGGACGAGTTCCTCGACCGCAAACCCAAGGCGCTCTCCGGCGGGCAGCGGCAACGGGTGGCCATGGGCCGGGCGATCGTCCGCGAACCGAAGGTGTTCCTCATGGACGAGCCCTTGTCCAACCTGGACGCCAAACTACGCGTACAGACCCGCACGCAGATCGCCGCGCTGCAGCGCAGGCTCGGCGTGACGACGGTCTACGTGACCCACGACCAGGTCGAGGCCATGACCATGGGCGACCGGGTCGCCGTCCTCAAGGACGGGGTGCTCCAGCAGGTCGACACGCCGCTCCGGCTCTACCAGCACCCGGCCAACGTCTTCGTGGCCGGCTTCATCGGCTCCCCGTCGATGAACCTCTCGGAGTACCCGGTCGAAGGCGGCGAAGCGGTCCTCAACGACACACGGGTGCCGCTGAGCCGCGAGACGCTCAACGCGCTCAAGGACGAGGGCGCCGACCGCGTCGTCCTGGGCTTCCGGCCCGAGAGCGTCGAGGTGGTGAGCGAGGGCACGGCGGGGAGCTTCCCGGTCTCCGTCACCGTCGTGGAGGAACTCGGCTCGGACGCCTTCCTCTACGGCCAGTACGCCGACACGACCGATCCGGCACGCCTGGAACAGACCGTCATCGCCCGTGTCAACCCCAATCAGCCACCGGCCAAGGGCGAACGGGTCCGGCTGCGCATCCTGCAGGGCAAGGAGCGGCTCTTCTCGGCGGTCACCGGCCGGCGGCTGCCCGCCTGACCGGTGACTCGCCAGGTCAGCCGACCACCGAGCCGGACTTCTGAGCGGTGGAGCCCGGCACCGGGGCGGACGGGTCGGATCCGAGGTCCACGATCCGGTTGCGCCCGTCGACGTGGACGACGGACGGGACGTACGACTTGATCTCGCTCTCGTCCACCTGCCGGTAGGACATGATGATGACCAGGTCATCCGGGGACACGAGGTGGGCGGCCGCGCCGTTGATGCCGATCACGCCCGAACCCGCCGGCCCTTCGATGACGTAGGTCGTCAGCCGGGCACCGTTGGTGATGTCGACGACGTGGACCTGCTCGCCCTCGACGAGATCGGCCGCGTCCAAGAGGACCTTGTCGATCGTGATCGAGCCGACGTAGTGCAGGTCGGCCTGGGTCACGGTGGCCCTGTGGATCTTTCCGCCGAGCAGGGTGCGCTGCATGTCCATGCCCTCCGAGAGGTAGTAAAAGTTAGGTAATGCTATCCTAAGTTCATCCATCGACTCCCGCCTGTGCAACCCCCCGGCCAGCGGTCACCGAGACGCCGGAGGACACAGAGACAAGGAACTCAGATGACTCCTCCCGGCACCGTCCGTCTCTCGCGCTTCGCGGCGATCGCCGCGGCCTGCGCCCTCCTGGTGAGTTCGCTGGTCTCGTGTTCGAGCCCCGCGCAGGCCCCGAAGGCCACGGCGGCGGCCGATCCGGCCTTCCCCGTCGCCATCGACCACAAGTTCGGGTCCACCACGATCAAGTCGAGGCCCACCCGGGTGGTCACCGTCGGGTGGAACGACCAGGACTTCGCCCTCAGCCTGGGTGTGGTGCCGGTGAGCACGCGGCAGTGGTTCGACGAGTACCTCACCTACCCGTGGGTCAAGACGGCGCTGGGTGGCAAGCCGCTGCCCACGTTCTCGGCGGAGATCAACTTCGAGGCCATCATCAAGCAGCGGCCGGACCTGATCATCGCGATCTACGAGACGATCAACAAGCAGACGTACGACAAGCTCTCGCAGATCGCCCCCACGGTCGTCCAGTCCAGCAAGTACCCGGACGAGCAGACCCCGTGGGACGTCCAGACGCTCACCACGGGCAAGGCGCTGGGCCGGTCGGCGCAGGCGCAGGCGCTCGTCGACAAGGTCAACGGCAAGATCGCCGAGGCGAAGCAGGCGCATCCCGAGTTCGCCGGGAAGGTCCTCGTGGTGGACTACGGCCCCGAGAACGGACAGCACTACCTGATCCCCGGCCGCGACCCGCGCCGCGCGCTGTTCGACGCGCTCGGCTTCGCCGCCCAGAGCCAGAGCGCCGACATCAGCGAGGAGCGGCTGGACCTGCTCGACCGGGACGTGCTGTTCGTCAACGGCTCGACCAAGGCGAAGATGGCCTCCTCCCCGGTCTTCTCCCGCCTGAAGGTGGTCAAGACCGATCGAACCATTTATACGGACTTCTCCACTCCGCTCGGGGGCGCGCTGTCGTACAGCGGCCCGGACGCCCTGCTCTACGCGCTCGATGTGCTCGTGCCGCAACTGGCGAACGCGGCCGACATGAACCCGTCGACCCCGGTCACCGACCTGTCCAACCTCACCTGACCGTCTGTTCTCACCGTTCTCACCGGGGAAGGTGACGGCCGATCAGCGGGCCGAGGATCTCCAGAGTGCGGGTGTCCAGCAGTTCGGAATGCCCGCACTCGATGGCGAACGTCCGCAGCTCTCCCCCGACGTACCGGCTCCACTGTTCGGAGGCCGTCCCCGTGAACCCCTGCTCCGGCACGGTCGCGTCCACGAAGACCACGTCTCCCGGGAAGACGCCGTACTCGGCCCGCTCCATCATGCGGTCGCTGGCCAGGTAGTTCTCCACCACCCGGGCGATCTGCGCGTCCTCCAGCGCGGCGACACCGCCACCCAGCTCCCGGACGAACCCGACCGCGTCGGCGACGGACAACGTCGGACGCCGCTCCTCCGGCACCTGGCAGCCCATCTCGATCAGCAGATCGGCGATCGCCGCGGGCCCGTCCCATGCGTCGGCGGCCCTCTCGGTGAGGCCTGTTCGCGTGTCGAGCATGCCGAGGAACGTGACCTCACGTCCGCCGGCGGTGAGGTTGATCGCCACCTGATGCGCCACCGCACCGCCGAACGACCAGCCGAGCAGCCCGACCGGCCCCTCGGGCGCGGTCCGGCCGATCAGACCGGCGTACTCTTCGGCCAGCTCGCTCATCGTGACGGGCAGGTCGGTGGTACGGCTCAGGAGGGGTGACTGCAGGCCGTAGAGCGGGACGTCCGGCGGCAGGTGGCGCTTGAGCCCGGCAAACTGCCAGCTCAGGCCGCTGGCTGGCGGCAGACAGAACAGCGGCGGCCGCTTGCCGCCTGCCCGCAGGACCAGCAGGGGAGCCATCGCACCGCCGGCGGACACGGCATCGTTGGCGGACGCGGCATCACCGCCGAGCGCAGCATCGCTGGCGGACGCGGCGTTGCCGATCCGGTGGGCGAGGGCCGCCGCCGTGGGCGCTGTGAACAGGTCCGCGATCGGGAGGGCGACGCCGAGGTCCCGGCGCAGGGCCGCGGCCAGCCGTACCAGCAGCAGCGAGTGCCCGCCGAGGACGAAGAAGTCGTCGTCCACGCCGACCGAGTCGAGCCCCAGTACCTCCGCGATGACGGCGCAGACGGCCGCCTCGGTACGCGACCGCGGCTCCGTACGGGTGGTCATCCGGGCGAAGTCGACGTCCGGCAGTGCCGAGCGATCCACTTTGCCGTTCGGTGTGAGCGGCAACTCGTCGAGGACTGTCACGACCGCGGGAACCATGTACCCCGGCAGGCGGTGAGCAAGGTAGTCACGGAACTGGAGCGACAACAAGGCATCGCCGGCACCGAGGCCGTCCCGCAGTGGTGCCGAGGCTTCGCTGTCACCGAGGCCATCCCGCATCGAGGACACGGTGTCGTCCGTGGTAACGTACGCGAGGATGTGGGTCTCGCCGCGCGAGTCCTGTCGCGCGACCACCGCGACCTGCCGGACAGCCGGATGCTGGGCCGCGACCGACTCGATCTCACCCAGCTCGATGCGGAAGCCGCGCACTTTGACCTGATGGTCCGAGCGGCCGAGGAACTCCAGCGAGCCGTCAGAGGTCCAGCGAGCGAGGTCCCCTGTGCGATAGAGCCGGCCGCCATCGCCGAACGGGTCGGCGACGAACCGGGACGCGGTGAGGCCGTGGCGCCCCAGGTAGCCGCGGGTGACCTGCGCCCCACCGAGGTACAGCTCGCCGATGGCGCCGGGAGGAACCGGGCACAGTGCCGCGTCCAGGAGGTGGGCCGTGGTGCCGGGCAGTGGGCGGCCGATCGTGGGGCGGTCGCACCAGCCGTCGTCCACAGGGGCAGCCGTGGCCCAGACGGTCGCCTCCGTGGGGCCGTACAGATTCACTACGCTCTGAGCCCTGCTCGCCAGCTCCCCCGCGAGGGTAGGCGGCAGCGCCTCGCCGCCGATCAGCGCCCGCACGCCGCTGAGGTCGGCGTCCGGCGACTGGGCCAGCGCCGACCACAGCGACGGGGTCGCCTGCATGACCGTGACGCGTTCGGCCGCCGCCAGCGCGGCGAGGAGGCGCGGGTCGCGTACCTGCTCCTCTGTGGCCATCACCACGCACCCGCCGGCGCGTAGGGGGGCCATCAGTTCGAGTACGGAGATGTCGAAGGAAAGGGTGGTGACGGCGAGCAGCCGGTCGGAGTCCCCGATCAGGACGGCGTCGGCCACGGCGGCGAGGAAGGTCTCCAGGTCGCGATGGGTGACCACCACGCCCTTGGGCCTGCCGGTGGATCCCGAGGTGTAGATGACGTACGCCGCGGAGTCCGGATCACGGGGGCGTGTGGGTGTTCCGTCGACGTCGGTAAGGCCTGGATCGCTCTGGGCCACATGGCGAAGACGGGCAGACGCGCCGTCCATGTCCGTGCGATTCGGATCGCTCGGAGCCACCTGGCGGAGGTGCCTTGGCAAGCCGTCGAAGTTGATGAGTGTCGTGCCGTCGGGTATCGCGGAGAACAGTTCCCGCGATCGCTCGTCGGCGACCACAACGGCGGGCCGGGCGTCGTCGATCATGAATCGCAGCCGCTCGGCCGGGAACGCGGGATCGAGGGGCAAGTACGCGGCCCCCGCCTTGGCCACGCCCAGTACAGCCACCAGCAGGTCGGCCGAGCGCGGCAGGGCGAGTCCGACCAGGCTCTCCGGACCGGCGCCGAGGTCGGCGAGTCTGGCGGCGAACGCGTTCGAGGCCGCGTCGAGCTCGGCGTAGCTCATCGTCCGGCCGCCGGACACGCAGGCGTCCGCATCCGGCGCCGCCTTCGCCCGCGCGGAGAACCGTACGTCCCAGGGCAGGTCATCGGCTTCCACCGGCCCGCCGGACCGCCACCGCGAGAGGTCGTCGAGGTCGGCCGCGGCGAGTACCGGGACCATGGCGACCGGCTGCTCCGGCCGGACCGCGAGCTCGCCGAGCAGCACGATGAGGCGGTCGAGCAGGCGCCGCGCGGTGCCGTCGTGGAAGCGTGCGGCGTCGTACTCCAGGGTGATTTCGACCGGCTGTCGCGGGCCGGCGTCGACGAAGGTGAAGTTCAGGTCGACTTTGGGGTCGGAGAGGTACGAGGGCGCGTCGCCCGTGGGCAGGCCCAGGGCGGTGTCGTGGCCGGTCGGCCGGTGCAGGAAGCCGATCATCACCTGGAACAGTGGGTTGCGTCCCTGTTCGCGTACCGGATTGACCACCTCGACGACCTGCTGGAAGGGCACGTTGGCGTGCTCGAACGCGGCCAGGTCGGTCTCACGTAGCCGACGCAACAGCTCGGTGAAGGAGGGTGAGCCGGAAAGGTCGGCGCGCAGGACGAGGGTGTTGACGAAGAAACCGACCAGGTCGTTCAGCACCGCGTCGGCGCGGCCCGAGGTCGGGCTGCCGATCGGGACGTCGGTGCCGGCGCCGAGGCGGTGCAGCAAGGTAGCCAGTGCGGCGTGCAGCACCATGAACAAGCTCGCCGACTCGGCCCTGCCCAGCTCCCGCAGCGGGTCGATCAGCTCCGGCGAGAGCGGCGCGGACACCTGTCCGGCCCAGCGGGCGTCGCGGGTCTGGTCGAGCCGGCGGGCGTCGCGCGCCTGCCGGGGCCGGTCGGCGGGGAGGGGGATCTCGGCCGGTAGGCCGCGCAGGTGCTCCTGCCAGTAGGCCCGCTCGGCGGCGTGTCTGCTGGCCGGGTTTTCGGGGTCGCCGAGCAGCTCGCGCTGCCACAGGGTGTAGTCCGCGTACTGCACCGGCAGCGGCTCCCAGCGTGGGGCGTGACCCGCCTGCCGTGCGGCGTAGGCGGTGTCGAGGTCGCGCAGCAGCGGCCGGTCGGACCACTCGTCCATGGCGATGTGGTGCAGGATCAGGGCCAGCACGCTGTCCCCGGTGTCCTGCTCTTGAATCAGGGTGACCCGCAACGGCGGGTCGGCGGCCAGGTCGAAGGGGTAGGCCACCGCCGCCGACACCGCGTTCCCGGTCTCGGCGGCCGGGCAGTCCACGACCGCGACTGCGATCGGGGACGGGTCGAGTACGTCCTGGAACGGCTGGTCGTCGACGACCGTGACCAGCGTCCTCAGCACCTCGTGCCGTGCCACCACGTCGCCGAGCGCGGCCCGGAGGGCTTCGTGGTCGACGGATCCGCGGAGGCGGACGAGTAGCGGGTAGTTGTACGCCGTCGAGGTGGGGTCCAGTTGCTGGAGCAGCCAGAGCCGTTCCTGGGCCGCCGATAGAGGCGGGCGCTCCGGTCGCTGGCGGGAGGCGAGCTCGGGGGGTGTGGTGCCGGCTCGGTCGGCGAGACGGGCGGCCAGGCGCGCGGGCGTGCGCGTGTCGAACATGTCGCGCAACGACAGATCGACGCCCAGAGCCGCACGCACCAGCCCGAACAGCTGGATAGCGAGCAGGGAGTGCCCACCCCGATCGAAGAAGTCGTCCTCGGCACCAAAACCGCCAAAACCGCCAAAATCGCCGCGGTCGCCGAAGCAGCCAGGGCCACTGCGGCCATCAAGGTCACCGAGGTCACCCGGTTCACCTGGTTCGCCGACGCCGAGGACCTCGCCGAACAGCTCGCACAGCCGCCGTTCCACCTCACCCACCGGCGCCCTCGAACTCGACGGCAGCGACCGCGGCGCCGGCAGCGCAGCGGTGTCCAGCTTGCCGTTGATCGTCAGCGGCAGCGCCTCCACGACCGCGAAGGCCGACGGCACCATGTACCCGGGCAGGACCGACTTCAGCTCACGATGGACGGCCACCAGCAGCGAGTCCCCATCACCGGGTTCGTCGGGAACGACATAGGCCACCAACCATTTGCCACCCGACGGACCGGGAACCGCGAGCACCGCGCTCTGGTGCACCCCCGGCCGCGCCGTCACAGCAGCCTCGACCTCGGCCGGTTCCACCCGGTAACCACGGATCTTGACCTGATCGTCAGTACGGCCCAGGAAGTCGAGGTTCCCGTCCGCACGGGCTCGCACCAGGTCGCCGGTACGGTACATCCGCCCACCGGACACGAACGGATCCGCCACGAACCGCGAGGCGGTCAACCCGAACCGGTCGAGATATCCACGCGCCAGCCCCGCCCCACTGATGTAGAGCTCGCCGGGCACGCCTGTGGGCACCGGCCGCAGGGCGGCGTCCAGGATGTAGCCGCGGGTGTTCCAGATGGGCCGCCCGACTGTGGTGCCCATGCTGTCCTCGGTGCCCGCACCGAGGGTGTTGATCGTGTACTCGGTCGGACCGTACAGGTTGTAGCCATCCACCCCCTCGGCCTCGCGCAGCGCGGTCCACAGCGTCTGCGGCACCGCCTCGCCGCCGAGCAGCACCAGAGCCGGACGGTACGAGCCGGGCGGCCCCCCATACCGCGCGCCGTCGAGCAGCCCCTGGTCGAGCAGGTGCTGGGCGTAGGTCGGTGTCACGTTCACGACGTCGACGCGATGCCGGTCGCAGTAGGCGACGAGCGCGCGGGCGTCGCGGCGCAGTTCCTCGTCGCAGATGTGTACGTGATGGCCTTCGACCAGCCACAGCAGTTCCTCCCACGACATGTCGAAGGAGAACGAGACCGTGTGGGCGATCGTGAGGATCCGGTTCCCGGCGGCGGCGATCGTGGGGGCGAAGATGGCCTCGCGGTGGTTGAGCTGCATGTTGGTCAGGCCCCGGTACGGCGTGACCACGCCCTTGGGCCGGCCCGTGGAGCCGGAGGTGTAGATGACGTACGCCGGGTGGTCGAGCCGTCCCGGACTGCCGGGGGCGAAGTCGCCCAGCTCGCGGTCCTCGATCGGCTCCGACGATCCGGTACGCGCGGCGGCGCCGTCCAGGCACAGCACCGGCACCGGGTGGGAAGCGAGCCGGGGCGCCACCGCCTCGGTGGTGACCAGCAGGACCGGCCCCGCGTCGGCCAGCATCGCCAGCAGGCGGTCGTCGGGATGGTCGAGTTCGAGGGGAAGGTAGGCGGCTCCGGTACGGAGGACCGCGAACAGCGCGGCCACCATGTCGATGGATCGAGGCACGGCCAGCGCGATGATCCGCTCGGGGCCCGCTCCCCGGTCGAGCAGCAGGCGGGCGAGCTGGTTCACGCGCGCGTCGAGTTCGGCGTAGGTCAGTGTCCGGGTGCCGGAGGTGAGGGCCGCGGCGTCCGGTGTCCGCCGGGCCTGGGCGCCCATCAGTTCCGCGATCGTCTCGGCGCCGATGGGATGGGTGACCGCGTCCCATCTAGCCTCCAGCTCCGCGAGCTCGTACGGCAGAAGGACGGGAACATCGGCGACCGTCGCGGCGGCCCGCTCCGAGAGGTGGAGCAGCACCTGCTCCAGCCGGGACAGCAGCGCCCGCGCCTGCTCCGGCGCGACCACGTCGGCACGGAACTCCAGCCGCACCGCCAGCCGCGCCCCCGGCGTGGCCACCCAGGTGAGCGGGTAGTGCGTGGCGTCCACGCTCTCCACGCCGACGATGCCGTGCTCCTCCTCCAGGTCGGTGAAGGTGTCGTCGTCGAGGAAGTTCTGCAGGACGTAGAGGCTGTCGAAGAGCTGGTCACGGCCCGCCGCGCGCTGGATGTCGCCCAGGCCGAGGTACTCGTGCGCCATCATCTCCACGCGGTCGGCCTGCACGCGCCGCATGACCTCCAGCACGGGTTCGCCCGGGGCCAGGCGTACGTGGACGGGAACGGTGTTGAGGAAGACCCCGATCACCGAGTCGATGCCGTCCAGCTCGGTCGGCCGCCCGGCGACGGTCGTACCGAACACGGCCTCCTGCCGTCCCGAGGCATGACTCAGCACCATCGCCAGCGCCGTGCTGAGCATCGCGTTGAGCGTCACCCCACCGCGCCGCGCTTGCTCGGTGACGCGGCCGGTCTGCTCCCGGCTCAGCCGGAACGACAGGCTGGTCGCCAGCACCGGCGCGGTCCCCGCCGCCGCCGGGAACAGGATGGTCGGCTCCTCCAGCCCGGCGAGCGCCCGCCCCCAGGCCCGCGCCGACGCGTCCGCGTCCTGGCGAGCCAACCAGGCAAGGTAGTCGGTGAACGTCGCCGCCTCCGCGACCGACGAGAGCTGACCCGCCCCCTTCGGCCGTCCCACCGCTGTCTCCGCGTCGGTTCGCTGGGTGGGGTGACTGTCGCGGGCGAGGGCGTACTGGCCGAACAACTCGCGCAGGACCAGCTCCCGCGACCACCCGTCCCACAGCAGCAGGTGGTACGTGAGCAGCAGCCGGTCGCGCCCGCCGGGCAGACGGACCACGGTCAGGCGGCACAGCGGCGGCCGGGCCAGCTCGAACGACCGGCGACGGTCCTCCTCCATCAGCGCCCGGAGCCGATGGTCGTCGTCCGCGTCCGACAGATCCACCACGTCGACCCGGCTGTCCAGGCCGGTGCCGACCAGGGCTACGGGCCGAGTCGTGCCTTCAGCGGTGAAGCCGAGCCGCATGGCCGCGTGCCGATCGAGCACGGCGGCGTACGCGTGGCGGAGTGCGGCGACGTCGAGCCGCCCGGCGAAGTCGAACGCGTTCTGCGCCACGTACACGTCGGCGTCGCCCGCGTAGCCCGCCTGGAAGTACAGGCCCTCCTGGAGCGGCGACAAGGGCCAGATGTCCTGTACGGCGACCGGGGCTGCGGCGAGCACCCGGTCGACCTCATCGGGGGTGAGAGTGCGGTGGGTCAGCGCGGTCGAGTCGCTCAGCCCGGTCGAGTCGCTCAGCGCGGTGGGCCGGGGTGGGTGGGTTGTCCCACGCTCGCGGTCATGGCCGGGCGATGCGGCGGCCAGCTCGCGCGCGGCCGCGGCCCAGGCGTCGGCGAGTGCGTCCACGTCGTCCGCGCCGAGGCCGCCGTCCGCATAGGTGAACACGGCGTGCAACTCGGGCCCCGCCGCCGTGTCGTGGCAGGCGACGTTGATCTCCAGCAGGTACGGCGTGCCCAGATCCGGGTCCGGGTGCACCCGCAGCGCCTCCGCCTCGGGCGCGGTGTCCCAGTCGCCGGATCGGCCGGTGGGGAACCGGCCGAGGTAGTTGAACAGCACTTGTGGCGTTCCCAGCCTGGCGAGCGCGGGGGCGGTGCGCGCGTTGCAGTAACGCAACTGCCCGAACCCGAGACCACCGTCCGGAACGGCCCGCAGCACCTGGCACACGTCGCCAAGCACGGCGGTGGCCTCACCGGATACCGCGGGCAGCCGTACGGGGGCGATGGCGGTGAACCACCCCACGGTTCTGGACAGGTCCTCTCCGTCCGCGATCTCCTCGCGCCCGTGCCGTTCCAGGTCGATCACCAGCGGCGCCGCGGGGTCACCGCCACGCGCCGCCCGCCAGCGTGAGACCGCGACATGCAGCGCGGCAACGAGCACATCGGTCACATCGGCCATGGGGGTGGCAGACCCGGTCATCGGCCAGATCACGTCGGCCACAGGGGCGGCTGGCCCAGTCACGTCTGCCACGGGGGCCGCCAGCCCGGTCATCGGCCTGGTCGCGTCGGCTGTTCCGATGGCCGACGCAGCCGACCGCAGCGGCCAGGTCGCGGCGGTCGCCGGCACGGTTGTCAGCAGTGGGCCGGTCACCTCGGTGGGCAGGCGCACGACGTGGTCCCGGGTTCGGCCTGCTGTCAGGCCGATGGTCGGGGTTGCCGGATCGAGTTCGCCGCCCGGCGCCAGGGTGGCCGTCCAATGGTCGAACTCGGCGAGCCGGGCCGACTGGGTGGCGTTCTCGGTGATGGAGCGGGCGAAGGCGCGCAGCGACGTGCCGACCGGTTCGAGTCGCACGTGTTGGCCGGTGCTCACGGCGTCCCAGGCGTCTCGCAGGTCGTCGACCAGGATCCGCCACGAGACCCCGTCGACCACCAGGTGGTGCGCGACGAGCAGCAGCCTGCCCTGATGCTCGGGCCCCTGGTCGAACCACACCGTCTGCAACACATCGCCGCCGTCAGGGTCCAGCCGGTCGGCGGCGGCGTCGGACTCGGCGGCGACGAGGGCGCGCAGGGCGTCCTCGTCGAGACCGACCGCGTCGACCGAGGCCACGGCGGGAACCGGGACGTCGGCGGCCGGACGGGCCTCCAGGGACCACAGCAGCGGAGACGGCCGGTTCAGCCGCAGCCGGAGCGCGTCGTGCCGCCCGACCAACGCGCGGATCAGCGTGCTGACCTGCTCGTGGGTGGCTCCCGGTGGGGTGAGCAGCAGCTCGGACTGGTTCAGCCGGGAGATCCGCCCGCCCAGCTCGGCCAGCCGGTGCACGATCGGCATCAGCATGACCTCGCCAACCCCATCGGACGCGACCTCCTCCGGCTCCCGGCCGGATCCAGTGTGCGCCTGACCGGATCCGACGTCCGCACCCGACTCTCGGCCACGTCCGGCGGCCGTCCCCCGGCCAGATCCGGTGTCCGTGCCGAAGTGACCAATCGCGTCGGCGAGCGCGGCCGGAGTGCGGTGGACGAACACGTCCTTCGGGGACAGCCGCAATGACCGGCGCCGGGCCAGGTTGACGAGCTGGATCGCAATGATGCTGTCGCCGCCGAGCACGAAGAAGTCGTCGTCGGGACCGACGTCGTCCAGACGCAGCACCTCCGCGTACAGCGCCCGCAGGACGACCACAGGCGACGCAACCCCAGAAAGGACCTCAACCCGAGCGGTCGCCGGGACGGGCAGGGCGGCCTCGCGGTCAAGCTCGCCGGTAACCGCAGCCCGCGCGGTCGCCGGAGCGGGCAATGCCTCGCGGTCGAGCTTGCCGTTGACCGTGAGTGGCAGCGCGTCGAGCGGCACGAAGGCCGCCGGGATCATGTAGCCAGGCAGCCTCTCAGCCAGGTGGGCATGGGCCTCGGCGGCACCGATGCGCACCCCGGCCCGTGCGACCAGGTACGCCACGAGCCGCCGCCGTCCGGGCTCGTCCTCGCGTACGGTGACGGCGGCGTTCACGACTCCGTCCAGTGTCAGCAGCGCGGACTCGATCTCGCCGAGTTCGATGCGGTACCCCCGTACCTTCACCTGCTGGTCGGACCGGCCCAAATAGACCAGGTCGCCGTCGGGAGCCCACCGCGCGAGGTCACCGGTGCGGTAGAGCCGCGCGCCGGAGGTGTTCGGGTCGGCGACGAACCGTTCGGCGGTCAGGCCGGGGCGGTCGAGGTACCCGCGGGCCAGTTGGTCGCCCGCGACATAGATCTCGCCGGTGACGCCGGGCGGGACCGGCTGAAGGTGGCGGTCGAGCACGTGTACGCCGAGGCCGGGCAGCGGCCCGCCGATGACGCTGTCGCCGTTCGCGTCGTCCGAGGTCAGGGCGCGGAACGACACGTGCACGCAGGTCTCGGTGATGCCGTACATGTTCACCAGCCGCGGTGCTCCGTCGGCGTGGCGGTGGTGCCACGGGGCCAGGCGCGCGAGGTCCAGCGCCTCGCCGCCGAAGATCACGTACCGGAGCGCGAGCTCGCCCGGCTGCGCGCGGTCGGCCTCGATCAGCGGGTAGAACGCGGACGGGGTCTGGTTCAGCACGGTCACGCGCTCGCGTTCCAGCAGGTCCAGGAAGCGTCGCGGGTCGCGCGCCACGTCGTGGGCGACGACGACCAGGCGCCCGCCGTACAGAAGCGCGCCCCACAGCTCCCACACCGAGAAGTCGAACGCGTACGAGTGGAACATGGTCCACACATCCGCCGGACCGAACTCGAACAGCTCCTCAGCCGCGGCGAACAGCGACAGCACGTTCCGATGGGTCACCGTCACGCCCTTGGGACGTCCCGTCGAACCCGAGGTGTAGATGACGTACGCCGCGTTGTCCGCGCTCAGCGGGACCGGCTGCGGCGGGGTGCTGGGGTGGCCCGCGATGACGTCCAGCATCATGACCGGCACCGTGGCAGGGGGCAGCGAGGCCAGCGTCGCGCTGTCGGTCAGCAGGCACACGGGGTTCGAGTCGGCGAGGATGTAGTCGAGCCGTCCGGCCGGGGCGCCGATGTCCAGCGGTACGTAGCAGCCGCCCGCCTTCACGATCGCGAGCAGCGCCACGACGAGGTCGGCCGAGCGCGGCAGCGCGACGGCGACCCGCGACTCCGGCCGTACTCCTCCGGCGATCAGGGCGCGGGCCAGCCGGTTGGCGGCCGCGTCCAGTTCGGCGTGCGTGAGCGAAGCGTCGCCCGAGGTGACGGCGATGGAGCCCGGCCGGACCGGGGCGGCGGCGTACGCGCCCGCGAGCGTCGCAGCGTCCTCCACCCGTGACACAGCCGCATCGGACGGCACCACAGCTCCGAGCAGGTCCAGCCGCGAGACCGGCAGGCCAGGGGCCGTGGCCAACTGGTCGAGCACCCGCCCCACCTGGTCCAGCAGCCGCCGGGCCGCCCGCTCCCCGACCAGCTCGACGTCGTACTTGATCTCCAGTGTCAGCCGCTCGCCGGGGAAGGCCACCAGCGACACCGGATAGTGCGGCGAATCCGTACCGGTGAAGCCCCGCACGCTCAGCCCGTCCCGCCCACCGTCCCGCACGGTGGGGAAGTTCTCCACCACGACCATCGTGTCGAAGAACTCACGGACACCGGCGACGGCGGCGAGCTCGCCGAGCCCCACCTGCTGCACGTCGAGCAGGTCCGTCTGCTGTTCCTGCAGCCGGGCGAGCACCTCGCGCAGCGGGTCGCCGGGACGCCAGGACATCGGCACCGGAACGGTGTTGATCAGCAGGCCGACGATCGACTCGACGCCGGGCAGCTCCCCGCCCCGCCCCGACACCGTCGAGCCGAAGACCACCCGCTCCTGCCCGAGCAGCCTGCCGAGCAGCAGCCCCCAGGCGCCGTGCACGAACGTACTGAGCGTCACCCCCTGCTCGCGAGCGGCCTCCACGAGGGCGCCCGTGCGTTCGGCGGGCAGCGCGACGTGGACGCTGTCATGCCGGGAAACCTTCTCCACGGCGCCGAACAGGCGAGTGGCGGAGTCGATGCCGGACAGCGCGCGGGCCCACACGCCGCGGGCGTGTGCCCGGTCCAGGCCGGCCACCGCCTCGACGTGGTCGCGGAACGTCACCGCAGGGGCGGGCAGCTCGTACCCGGCTCCGGCCCGGCCCCGCTCGTAGGACTCGATCACGTCGCCGAACATCAGCGGGTACGACCACCCGTCGGCGAGGATGTGGTGCATGGTCTCCACCAGCCGGTGATCGGTCCGGCTGAGCGAGACCAGCGCGTAACGCAGCAGCGGCGCGGCGGCCAGATCGAAGGGCCCGGCCAGCTCGGCGGCGGTGACCTCGGCCAGCCGCTCGCGCGCCGCCTCAACATCGAGGCCGGTCAGGTCCACCTCGTGCCACGGTACGTCCACCGCACCGGCGATCACCTGGACCACCCGGCCGTCGGCCAGCTCACGGAAGCAGGCGCGCAGGGCGTCGTGGCGGTGGACCACCGCCTCCACGGCGCGGCGCAGCGCCGCCGGATCGACCGGCCCGGACAGCTCGGCCACCTGCTGCACCACGTACGTGTCGGTCTGGTCCTCGGCGAAGGACGCGTGGAAGTACATGCCCTGCTGCAACGGCAGCAGCGGGAGTACGTCCCGCACACCGGACGGCGCGAGCCGGTCCACGTCCCCCTGGGTCAGCTCGACCAGCGGGAAGTCGGAAGGAGTACGCCCGGCGAGTTCGGCACAGCGGGTCAGCGCGGTCAGCGCGGCCATCCACAGCTCGGCCAGCCGCCCCACCTCACCGGCCGTCATGACGCCGGACGGCCAGGACAGTGTGGCCGAGAACACCGTGCCCGCCCGCCCATCCCGGGCCAGCGCGTTGATCTCCAGCCCCATCGCGGGGTTGCTCGGGTGGACGCCTTCGCGCAGCGCGCCCGCCGCCGCCCAGTCCCCGCCCTCGTCGGCGGCGAACCGCCCCAGGTAGTTGAACAGGATCTGCGGCGGCTCGCCCCGCAGGTCCGCCTCGCCGTCCAGGTAACGCAGGATCCCATACCCCAGTCCCTGCCGGGGCACAGCGCGGAGCTGCTCCTTGACCCGCTTCGCCGCCGCCGCGAGGGCAGCCCCCGCCTCGGTGACCTCCGCCCAGCGCAGGGGTCCCGGGTCGAGGCGTACGGGGTAGATGGCGGTGAACCAGCCGACCGTACGAGAAAGGTCCACGCCGTCGAGCGCGTCGCGGCCGTGGCTCTCCAAGCTGAGGACCACGGCGGTCTGCTCTCCGCGCCGCCACTCGGCGAGTGCGGTGGCGAAACCGGTCAGCAGGACATCGTTGACGCCGCCGTGCATCGCGGCGGGCACGGCCGACAGCAGGGCCGTGCTCACCTCGGCGGGCAGCGAGACCGTCAGCGACTCCACGGTGGCGGCAGTGTCGATCGCCGGGTCGAGCGGGCGCGTGCCCAACCACGGGTCCTCGGTGGCGAGGACGGCCCGCCAGTGGTCGAGCTCGTCGCGGAACGTGCCCCGCTCGGTCGCCGCCTCGACCAGCTTCGACCAGGTACGGAAGGAGGTCGGCACCTCGTCGGGCACATGCTCGCGGCCCGCCCGTACATCCGCCCAGGCCCGTGCGAGGTCGTCGGCGAGCACCCGCCAGGAGACGCCGTCGATCACCAAGTGGTGGATGACCAGCAGCAGCCGGCCGGGCCCGGACTCGTCGGCGAACCAGACCGCCCGCAGCATGACCCCGCGATCCGGGTCGAGGCCGTCGGCGGCCCGCCCGGTGACCTCCTCCACGTCGGCCGACACATCCACCCTTGTGAGCGCGTCCGCCGCGCGGAACGCCTCGGGCGGCGGCACCGACAGCACCCAGTCGGCGCCGTCGCGGTCGAGCCGGGCCCGCAGCAGATCGTGGCGTTCGCCGACGGCCTGGAGCACCCGCTCCAGTTGCGCGTGGGTCATGCCGGCCGGGGTGCGGAGGATCATCGACTGGTAGAAGCGCTCCAGGGGCGTACCCGCCCGCATGGTCTCGACCAGCATCGGGGTGAGCGCGACCGTACCCTCGCCGCTGTCCCGCGGTCCGCTCGGGCGGGCCTGTGGGGCGGCTGCGGCCAGCGCACGCACGGTGCGGCGGCGGAAGACGTCGCGCGGGGTGAGGTGCAGGCCCGCCTTGCGGGCGCGGCCGGTCACGGCGATCGAGGAGATGCTGTCGCCGCCGAGGGCGAAGAAGTCGTCGTCGATGCCGACCTCGGCGAGGCCGAGCACCTCCGCGTAGATCGCGCACAGGGTTCGCTCGCGGTCGTCGCGCGGCCCGTTGCCGCTGCTGACAGGTGCCACGGGCTCGGGCAGCGCGGCGACGTCGAGCTTGCCGTTGACGGTCAGCGGCAGCTCACCGACGACGCCGTACAACGCGGGGACCATGTAACCGGGCAGCCGCTCGGCCAGCGCGGCCCGCAGGTCCGCGACGAGGGCGGCCTGGTCGGCCCCGTCCGCCGGCACCACGTACGCGACCAGCTTCTTCAGCCCGGTCACCGCCGAGTCGGTACGGGCGATGACCGCTGCCTGCCGGACCTGCGGCAGCGCGGTCAGGGCCGACTCCACCTCACCGAGTTCGACCCGGTAGCCGCGGATCTTCACCTGGTCGTCGACCCGGCCGAGGAAGTCGAGGTTGCCGTCCCGGCGCTGCCGTACGAGGTCCCCGGTCCGGTACATGCGCCCGCCGGGCACGAACGGGTCCGCCACGAACCGCGACGCGCTCAGGTCCGGCGCGTGCAGGTAGCCGTGCGCGAGCCCCGCGCCCGCCACGTAGAGCTCGCCGAGCACCCCCGGGTGGACCGGGCGCAGCCAGGCGTCGAGCACGTACGCGCGGGTGTTCCAGATCGGGCGGCCCACGGTCGGCGTGGCGCTGTCGCCCGTGCCCGCGCCCAGCGTGTTGATCGTGTACTCGGTCGGGCCGTACAGGTTGTAGCCCTCGGCGCCGCCGGGCTCGCTCAGCCGGTTCCAGACGGCTTCGCTGACCGCCTCGCCGCCGAGCAGCACCAGGCGGGGCGGGTGCCCGTCCCGGTCGAGCAGCCCCTCCTCGAACAGGTGGTGGGCGTACGTCGGGGTCACGTTGATCACGTCGATGCGGTTCGCGCGGCAGTAGGCGGCCAGGGCGGCGGCGTCCCGGCGCAGCTCCTCGTCGCAGATGTGCACCTCGTGGCCCTCGACGAGCCACAGCAGCTCCTCCCACGACATGTCGAAGGAGAACGACACCGTGTGCGCGATGCGCAGCCGGTCCCGCCCGGCGCTCCGGGCGCGGGCGACGGCCGGGTCGAAGATCTCGGCCCGGTGGTTGAGCTGCATGTTGGTCAGGCCGCGGTACGGCGTGACCACGCCCTTGGGGCGGCCGGTGGAGCCGGAGGTGTAGATGACGTACGCCGGATGTTCCAGCCTGCCGGGCGCCGTGGCGGCGAACGCCCCCAGCTCCGCGTCACTCAGCGGATGCCCGGGCAGCGTGTCGTCGGGCACCAGGCATTCCCCGCCCAGCCGCCGCTGCGCCTCGGCCAGCGGTGTGCCCGCGTCGGCGCACACCAGCAGCACCGGCCGCGCGTCGTCGAGCATCCCGGCCAGCCGGTTCACGGGGTGGTCGAGGTCGAGCGGCAGGTAGGCGGCGCCGGTACGCAGGACGGCGAAGAGCGCGACCACCATCTCGACGCCGCGGGGCAGACCGAGTGCCACGATCCGGCCCGGTCCCGCGCCCTTGGACAGCAGCAGCCGGGCCCGGCTGTTGATCCGGCCGTCCAGCTCGGCGTAGGTCAGCGACAGCTCCCCGAACACCAGGGCGACCTCGTCCGGGCAGCCCTTGGCCCGCTCGGCCAGCAGGTCGGCGATGGTGGCCGAGCCGATCGGATGCTCCGTGGCCGCCCACTGCCCGGCCAGCTCGGCGTGCTCCTCGTCGAGCAGCGGGTCGAGCGCGCCCGCCTGGACCGACAGGCCGTCGGCGAGCGCTTCCAGCAGCCGCGTGAAGCGCCGGACCAGCCACCGCGCGTCCTGCTCCGCCACCACGTCCGGCCGGTATTCGAGCTTGATCCGCAGGTTGGCGCCGGGGGTCAGCACCCAGGTGAACGGGTAGTGGGTGGTGTCGACGTACTCCACTCCGACGATGCCCTGCTCGCGTTCCAGGTCGGTGAAGGTCGTGTCGGACAGGAAGTTCTGCAGGACGTACAGCGTGTCGAAGAGCTGCTCGTGACCTGCGGCCCGCTGGATGTCGCCGAGCCCGAGGTACTCGTGCGGCGCGAGCCGGATGCGGTCCTCCTGCGCCCGGCGCGCCAGCTCGATCACCGTCATCTCGGGCGCGGCGGCCACCCGGGCCGGGACGGTGTTGAGGAACAGGCCGATCACGTCCTCGATCCCGGGCAACTGGGTGGGCCGGCCCGCGACCGTCGTGCCGAACACGACATCGGTGCGCCCGGTCTCGTAGCCGAGGAGCAACCCGAGCGCGGCGGTCAGCAGCGAGTTGAGCGTGACCCCACCGCGCCTGGCCTGCTCCCCCAGCCGGGTCGTCACCTCGGCCGGGAGCGCCGCCAGGACGCGTTCGGACGGGATCGGCTCCCGGCCGGCCGCCTCCGGGACCAGGATGGTCGGCTCGGAGACGTCGGCGAGCGCGGCGGCCCAGGCGGCGGTGGAGGCGTCGCGGTCGCGGGCGGCGATCCAGGCGAGGTGATCGGTGAACGCCGCCCGCGCCGGCGGCAACGCGCCGCGTTCCCCCCGGGAGTCATAGAGCGCGAACAGCTCGCGCAGCACCAGTTCGCGCGACCAGCCGTCCCAGAGCAGGAAGTGCGCGGTCAGCAGCAGCCGGTCCCGGCCGCCGGGCAGGCGTACGACGGTCAGCCGGGCCAGGGGCGGCCGGGTGAGATCGAACGGCTTCTCCCGGTCGGACCGCATCAGCTCCGCGAGGGCTTCCCCGGAGCCGGTAGCCAGATCCACGACCGCGACCTCGGCCGGGACCTCGGCGCCGATGTACTGCACGACGCCGGGGACACCGTCGCCGGTGAACCCGGCGCGCAGGGTGGGATGGCGTCGCAGCAGCGCCACGAACGCCATGGTCATGGCCTCGACGTCGAGGCGGCGGTCGAAGTCGAACACGTTCTGCGCGATGTAGGTGCCGGCGCCCTCGGAGAAGGCCGCCTGGTAGTAGACACCTTCCTGGAGGGGCGACACCGCCCAGATGTCGGCCACCGGAACCGGGCTGACCGCCACGACGTGGTCGATCTCCGCCTGGGTCAGCGACACGGTCGTCAGCTCGGCGGGGAGCAGCCGCGCCGCCGGCTCGCCGCCTGCCAGGTGGGCTTCGATGGCGGAGGGGGTACGCATGCGGAAGATGTCCTCTGTGGTCAGTTCGATCCCGTCCTTGGCGAGCAGGCTGACGACGCGGATGGCCTGGATGCTGTCGCCCCCGGCCGTGAAGAAGTCGTCGTGCACGCCGATGCCGTCGAGGCCGAGCACCGTGCCGAAGTGGGCGCAGATCAGCGCCTCCCTTGGGGTGCGCGGGCGTCCGCCCCTGGCGATCGGCTCGGGGGCGGGGAGCGCCTTGCGGTCTCGTTTGCCGTTGGGGAGCGTCGGCAGGTGGTCCAGGATGGTTATCGTGGCGGGGACCAGGTAGGGGGGTAGTTCGGCGCGTAGGGTTGCGCGGAGGGCGTTGGGGTCGACTTCCTCGCCGGGGACGGCCACCACGTAGGCGTGCAGAGAGCGTGTGCCGCCGCCTGTGCCGCCGGTGCCGCCGCCTGCGGTGCGTACCGCGACCACGGCGTCGGCCACACCCGCGCGGCGCATCAGAGCGGCCTCCAGTTCGCCCGGCTCCACGCGGTAGCCGTTGATCTTCACCTGGTCGTCGGCCCGGCCGAGGAACTCGACCCGCCCGTCGGCCGTCCACCGGCCGAGGTCGCCGGTGCGGTAGAGCCGGCCGCCGTCGGTGTACGGATCAGCCACGAATCGGGCGGCCGTCGCACCGCCCTGGCCCAGGTACCCGAGGGCGAGCTGGGCGCCACCGACGTAGATCTCCCCGACCGCGCCGGGCGGGACGACGTGAAGGGCGGCATCCAGCAGATGGATCCGCGCCCCAGGCACAGGCGTCCCCAACGTCACCGGCCCCGCCGCGTCCACCTCACCCTGCAACACGTCACCCGCCACCTCCGACGACCCGTAGGAGTTGACGATCCGGGCACCGGGGGACGCCTGCCGGAGCGCGTTCACGCAGGCCCGGTCCAGCGGTTCCCCGCTGCAGATCCAGCGGCTGAGCGTCCTGAGCCGTTCCGGTTCCGTGTCCGCCAGCGCGCCGGCCAGACTCGGCACGGCGAGCAGTTGGGTCGCCCCGGACCGCTCGACGAGCCCGGCCAGCGCGGCGCCGTCGGTGGCCTCAGTGGCGTCGGCGATGACCGTCGTCGCCCCCGCGACCAGGCCCCCGAGCAGCTCCGTGGTGCCGTCGATAAAGCTCAGCGAACTCTTCGCCACCCGAACATCGGCCACCCACTCCCGCGCCGCCCAGACCAGCCGATTGGCAAGCGCCCCCTGCGTCCCAACAACCGCCTTCGGCCGCCCCGTCGACCCGGAGGTGTAAACGACCGACACCGCGTCCTGCGGGCTCGTCCCAGTCACACCCGACACCGCAGCCTGCGGCCCCGTCCTGGTCGCACCCGGCACCGCATCCAGCGGACCTGTTCTCGTCCCGTTGCCGGTGATGTCCGCGTCGGCCGCCGCCCGTACGGTGAGTGTCGGCAGGTCGTGCGGCGGCAGCGACCTGGCGCTCGCGTCGTCGGTGAGCACGCACACCGGCCGCGCGTCCCCGAGCATGAACTCGATCCGAGCCGCCGGATAGCCGGGATCAACCGGCAGATAGGCGGCCCCGGCACGCATGACGGCGAGCAGGGCCACGGCCATGTCCGCCGAGCGGCTCGTCGCCACCGCGACGATGTCGCCACGGCGCACACCCGCCCGGGTCAGTGCCCGGCTCACCCGTACAGCGCGATCGTCCAGCTCGGCGTAGGTGAGCGCGAGGTCGCCACAGACGACGGCTGTACGCGCCGGATGCCGGGCCACCTGACCCGCGAACAGATCCACAACCGTGGTGCCGGTCCGCCGCACCGGGGCGCCGGAACCGGCGGCCATCAGCCACTCGCGCTCCTCCCCAGTCACCAACTCGACCAGTTCACAGGCTTGCTCGGCGTCCTCGGCGATAGCGGCAAGCACCATCTCGTACTGGCGGGCCAGCCGGGCCGCGGCACTCGTACCGACCACCCGCCGATCGTGGGTCAGCGTGACGGCGATCCGCGCACCCGGCTTGGCCATCAGCGTCACGGGGTAGTGAGGCGCCTCGACTGTGTGCACGGCGGAGATCTGGATCTCCCCTGCCGGGGTAGGCGGCGCCGGGTAGTTCTCGATGACCACGAGCGT
This sequence comes from Nonomuraea sp. NEAU-A123, assembly GCF_018603905.1. Taxonomy (GTDB): domain Bacteria; phylum Actinomycetota; class Actinomycetes; order Streptosporangiales; family Streptosporangiaceae; genus Nonomuraea. Next base: position 77,542 of record NZ_JAHFZZ010000014.1, on the reverse strand, counting down.
GTCGAACAGCTCGGGCACACCCAGCCGCCGCTGCAGCCGGGCCAGCGAGACGTGCTCGTGCTCCACCACCTCGCGCCGGTCGCGGGCGAAGCGCCGTACCACGGTGGCGAGCGACTCGGCGGGACTCCACCGTACCCGCGCGGGAACCGTGTTGATCAGCAGACCGACCATGGAGTCGATGCCCGCAACGTCGGCAGCCCCACGGCCGGACACAGTCGAACCGAACGTCACATCGGACCGACCAACCAACCGTCCGACGAGAATGCCCCAAGCGGCGCCGATGACCGCCCCGACCGTCAGCCCGTGCTCCCGCGCCCACGCGCTCACCCGGTCGCTGACCTCCTCGGACAGCTCCCGATCGACGCGCCCGAACCCACCGACGACCTGCCCGGCGACGCCCAGCGCATCAGCCAACCCAGTCTCCTCGGGGACGCCGAGCGCATCAGCGAGCCTGGTCGGCTCGTGCACGTCCGCCAGGGCGTCCGCCCACGCCTCGGTTGCCACGTCGGGGTCCTGTGCCACCAGCATCCGCAGGAACTCCCGGTAATGCGGGGGCGCCGGCAGCGCCTCGGGCCCTCCCCCGGCCTCGTAGAGCGCCAGCAGGTCGCGTAGGAGCAGCGGCACCGACCAGCCGTCGGCGAGGATGTGGTGCACGGTGTGGATCAGCACATGCCGCCGCTCACCGAGCCTGAGCAGCGCGTACCTCATGGACGGGGGCCGTTCCAGGTCGAACGGCAAGGACCGCTCCGCCTCCGCGACGGCGGCCACCCGCGAGGCGGCACCCTCCACGCCAAGCCCGCTGAGATCCTCCACCCGCCACGGCACCGGCGGACGGCCCGCGATCACGGACACGACCTGCCCGTCGCCGACGGTACGGAACGCCGCGCCCAGGTTGGGGTACCTGTCGATCAGCCGGTCCGCGGCCAGCCGTAACCGGTCGCCGTCCAGCGGGCCGGTCAGCTCGATGATCTGCTGGACAACGTACGGGTCGGTGTCGCGGGCGAAGGTGGCATGGAAGTAGAGGCCGGTCTGCAGCGGTGACAGAGGAAGTACCTCCCGGAGATCCGGCGCCGCGGCCTCGATCGCGGCCACGTCGCTCGGCTCCAGGGCGACAAGGGGGAAGTCCGACGGAGTATGCCCGGCAACCGTCTCGCTCGTGGCGATGCCGGTGAGCACCTGGGTCCACAGCTCGGCCAGCGCCCGCACCCGGCCGCCGTCGAGCACGCCACCGGGCCAGCTGAACCGCGTCTCCAGCACCGGCCCGTCGGCCGTGTCCACAGCGACCGAGTTGATCTCCAGCACGCGCGGCAGCGGCATGCGCGGATCACGCCGCTCGACGACGATCTCGCCACCACCACGACCACTCCCGCCGCGACCGCCTACCCCACCACCGACGCCACCACCGACTCCAACGCCGACGCCACCACCGACCCCAACGCCACCACCGACGCCAACGCCGACTCCATTGCCGTCGCCACCACCGGCTCCACCGCCGTCGCCAACAGCCGTCCACTCCTCGGTGGACCCGGCCGCGAACCGCCCGAGGTAGTGGAACAGCACCTGCGGCGAGACGGCCAGGTCAGGACGGGGCTTGCCGCCGAGATAACGCAGGGCACCGTAGCTCAGCCCCCGCCGGGGCACCGCGCGGAGCTGCTCCTTGACCGCCTTCACCGCGTCGCCGAGGGCGGCGTCGCCCGGCCCCGGATCGAGTACGGCCGGGAAGAGCGTGGTGAACCAGCCGAAGGTACGGGACAGGTCGACGTCCCCGGCGCCGACGGCGTCTTCCTCCCGGCCGTGTCCCTCCAGTTCCAGCAGCACCTCGGACCCTGCGTCGGGGCAGTGGTCGGCCCGCCACCGGCCCAGGGCGATCGCCGCCGCCGCGACCAGTACGTCGTTCACGCCGCCGTGAATGGACGCGGGCACCGCGCCGAGCAGGCGGGCGGCAACGGGGGACGGGAGCGCGACCGTCAGCGACTCCTCGGCGGCCACCACGTCGCGGCGCGGGTCCAGGGGCCGCTCCCCCAGCATCGGGTCGGGCGTGGCCGCCGCCCGCAGCCAGTACGCCTCGTCGGCGGTGAACGCGCCCGCGCGGGTACGGTCGCGCAGCAGCGTCGCCCACTGCCTGAACGAAGTGGGTACGCCGGGCAGCGACACCGCACGCCCCTCGCGAACCGCCGCCCATGCCTGGCCGAGGTCCTCCAGGAGCACCCGGAGCGACACCCCGTCCACGATCACGTGGTGGATCACCACCACGAGCCGACCCTGCGCGTGCGCCCCGGCATCCAGCCACACCAGCTCGATCATCCGGCCGCCGGCCGGGTCAAGCCGTCGCGCCGCCGCCATGACCTCGCGGCCGGCGACGGACTTCACCGTCGTGGCGTCGTCGGTGGTCACCTCTACGCGGGTGATCACCTGGGCTGCTCGTGGCGAGCCCACCGGCTGGATCGACAGGGTCCAGGGGGCCGTGCCGTCGATCCGTGCTCGCAGCAGGTCGTGGGTGGTGAGTATGGCGTCGACGACGTGTTCGAGCTGGTCAGCGGTCATACCGGCAGGCGTGTGGACTGTCATCGACTGGATGAAGCCGTCCATCGACGGGCCGGTGGCCTGGAGCCATTCGGTGATCGGGGTCGGGGGGACCTCGCCGACCGCGCCGGTGGCGGGGCCGGGGGTCGTGGTGACCTCGGTCACCGTGACCGCCAGCGCGGCGGGGGTGGGATGGGCGAACAAGTCGCGCGCCCGCACCACGAGTCCCGCTTGCCGCGCCTGCCGGACCACGCCGATCGCGACGATGCTGTCACCGCCCAAAGCGAAGAAGTCCTCCTCCGCCCCCACCTCCTCGAGGCCGAGGACCCGCGCGAAGATCTCGCACAGGACGCGTTCCCGGGCAGCCTGCGGCTCGAGCGTGCGCTCCTGTCCCCGTTCGTCCGGTTCCGGCAGGGTGCGGCCGTCCACCTTCGGCGTCGGCAGAGGCCGCCGCTGGGGTTCCGGGAGTGCGCGGCGGTCCACCTTGCCGTTGGCGGTGAGTGGGAAGCGGTCCAGGACGACGAAGGCGCTCGGCACCATGTACTCGGGCAGCCGGTCGGCGCACCAGCGCCGTAGTTCCCCGGCCGGGAGGTCGTCGTGGGAGGTCACGTACCCGATGAGGTGCCGCGCGCCCGCAGCGTTCGTGCCCACGGTGACGGTCGCCTGGCGGACCCGCGGGTGCGTGGCGAGCGCGGCTTCCACCTCCTCCGGCTCCAGTCGCATGCCGCGGATCTTCACCTGGTTGTCCGCCCGCCCCACGAACTCCAGCGAGCCGTCGGCGTTCCAGCGCGCCAGGTCGCCGGTGCGGTACATCCGGGATCCGCCGTCACCGAACGGGTTGGCCACGAAGCGGGAGCCGGTCAGCGCGGGGGCGTTGATGTATCCGCGCCCGAGCAGGAACCCCGCGGCATACAGCTCACCGGCCTCGCCCACCGGCAGCGGCTCGAGCCGGTCGTCGAGGACGTAGAGCTGTGTGTGCGGGTTCGGGCGGCCGATCGAGGTCGCGATGCGTTCGGCGGTGTCGCGGTAGATGACGTGTGAGACGCCGATGGTCGCCTCGGCCGGGCCGTACCCGTGGTAGAGGGTCGTGGACAGCTGGCTCCGGAACCGGTCGAACAGCTCAGGGGTGAGCACCTCGCCACCGCACCAGACATGCTTCAGCCCGGACAGCAGCGAGGTCCCGTGGGCCATCTCCAGGAGGGTGTCGAGCATCGACGACACCAAATAGACGAACGTCACCCGCTCCCGCGCGATCAGGTCGAGCAGGTATTGGGGATCGCGTTCGCCGCCGGGCTCGGCGACCACCACGTAGCCGCCGGAGACGAGCGGAAGCAGGATCTCGTTGACCGAGATGTCGAACGACAGCGGCGCCTTGAACAGCGACGCGTCGCCGGGCCCGAACCCGAGGATCTCTTCGACCTGCCACAACAGCCGGGTGCTGATCGCCTCGTGCCGGATCATCGCGCCCTTGGGCTTGCCCGTGGAGCCGGAGGTGAACATCACGTACGCGAGCCGCCCCCCGCTGATGGGCGGCAGCGACGGCGGTTCGGCGGGCTCGTGGCCGTAGCGCCAGGTGCCGAGGTCCACCTCCACGACGGAGTCACCGGTCTCCATGCCGGGGGCGGCGATGACCAGGTTCGCGCCCGCCTCGGCCCGTACCTGGCCTCGGCGGTCCGCCGGCCAGGACGGCTCGACCGGCACGAAGGCGCCGCCCGCGACCATGACCGCCAGCACGGCGACGACCAGTTCGGCGGAGCGGGGGGTGGACACGGCGACGACGTCTTCCGCCCGCAGGCCGCGTCCGCGCAGATGGCGCGCGAGCTGGAAGACGTGTGTGCCCAGCTCGGCGTACGTCAGGCGGGCGCCGGGTGCCACGACCGCGAGGGCCTGCGGGGTCCGGCGTACCTGTGCGGTGAACAGGTCGGCGACCGTGGTGATCGTCTCAGGCGTGGTCGCGTTGTTCCACCTGCGCAATGCCTCAAGTCGCTCCGCGATGCCGTCCTGACGTCCTGGGTTCACGGTATTCGCCACGCAACTTAGGTTAGCCTAGCCTTACTAGATGGGGAAGTGGGTGTACGCGTCTCCCAGGCCCGCCACAGTTCGGCGTACCGGCCGCCGGTGGCGACCAGCTCGTGGTGTGGCCCCTCCTCGACGACCCGGCCGTGTTCGAGGACGATCACCCGGTCGGCCGAGGCCGCCTGGGTGAGGCGGTGGGCGACGATCAGGGTGGTCCGTCCCCTCGTCGCCGCGGCGGCGGATGCCTCGATGTCACGGGCGCCCAGGCTGCCCGCCTCCGCCGTGGCCTCGTCAAGGACGGCGATCGCGGGGTTCACGAGGACCAGCCGGGCGAGGGCGAGTTGCTGGGCCTGGGCCGCGGTGAGCTCGTGACCGCCTTCGCCGACCACCGTGTCGAGGCCGTCGGGGAGGCCCTGGGCCCACTCGAGGGCGCCGACGGTGGCCAGCGCCTCGGCGGCCTCGTCCGGGGAGGCTCCCGGCCGGGCCAGGCGCAGGTCCTCGATCAGCGGCCCGGCGAAGACGTGCGTCTCCTGGGTGACGATCGCCACCCGCCCGCGCAGATCGGCCGGAGCGAGCTCCGCCAGCGGCACGCCGCCGACGCGCGCCTCGCCGTGGCCTGGGCGCAGGATCCCGGCCGCGATGGCGGCGAGGGTGGACTTGCCCGCCCCCGTGGATCCGACCAGCGCCACCCGCGCACCCGCCGCGACCTGGACGCTCACCCCATCGAGCACATCGACCTGGCCGTCATAGCTGAAGCGCACGCCGGACAGCTCCAACGATCCGTCCACCGGCACGGGCGGCTCTCGGTCCGGGTCGTCGCCGGTGACCGGGCGCGGCGTCGGGGTGAGCTCGACCACCCCGACGAGGCGGGCCAGGCTCGCGCCCGCCGCCTGTACCTCGTCGAAGGTGAACAGCAGCATCGCGATCGGGTTGAACAGGCGGTGGAAGAGGACCGCGGCGGCCGCGCTCTCGCCGACCGTGACAGACCCGCCGCGCACCAGCAGGAACCCGGTCACCAGGATCGCGGCCAGGCCGAAGAACTCCGCCCGGTTGACCCGCCCGACGAAGCGGGTGAACAGCGTGAAGACCGCCACCGAGATGTCACGGGCCCGCCCGGAGGCGATCCCGATGTCGTGCAGGCGGGCCTGCTCCAGGCGGTAGGCGTGCACCGTACGGACGCCCTGCATGTTCTCGACCAGGAGCTGCGAGGAGTCCGCCACCGCCCGCCGCTCCCTGGCGTACTGGGGCGCCGCCCGCGGCAGGTACCACCGCAGGGCCAGCGCGTACAACGGCACCGCGACCGCACCGGCCAGCCCCAGCCGCCAGTCGATCCCGGCCATCGCGGCGACGCTCAGGACGCCCAGCAGGAACGCCGAGATCATCGTGGGGATCACGTCGGAGGCGGCCTTGCCGATCGACGCCGCGTCCGTGCCCACCCGCGAGAGCAGGTCGCCCTTGCCGGTGCGTTCGAGCGTCGTGGCCGGGAGGGTCAGTGCCCGGGCCACGGTCGCCTCCCGCAGCACCGCGAGGATCTGCCCGCACAACCGGCCGATCAGGTACGTGGCCAGGCCGGTGGTCACACCTCCGACCACGGCGGCGACGGTGATCACGATCGTGATGGGCACGATCGCGGAGCCGGGTGCGTGCTCCCGCACCCGGTCCACGAGCGCGCCCAGCGCGTAGGCCGGGACCACGGAGGCGACCGCTCCCAGCAGGCCCACGAGCAGCGCGAAAGTGAGGTTCGGCCACCTGCCGCGCAGCTCGCGCCACAACCACGACCACGTCAGGCGCGCGCCCGCGATCGGCAGCAGCTCGCGGTCCGGCGCGGCGGCGATCGGGGGCGGCTCGCGGTCGAGTTCTGCGGCTGTGTCGTCGCCGGCTGGTTCGGTCATCTCAGCACCGCCCGGTTGTAGTTCCTGTCTGTCGCGGCCAGTTCGGCGTGGGCGCCTTCGGCGACCACCCGGCCGCCGTCGATGACGACGACCCGGTCCGTGACGGCCAGCATCGCGGGGCTGCTCGTGATCACGACGGTGGTGAACGGTTCCGTCTCGTCCGGTGGGTGTCGCAGCGCCCGTACGCCTTGGGCGATCGCGTGTTCGGTGACGGCGTCCACGGCCGTCGTCGGGTCGTGCAGTACGAGGATCGGTGGCCGGGCCATCAGCGCCCGGGCCAGCGCGACCCGTTGCCGTTGTCCGCCCGACAGGCTGGCACCCCGCTCGGTGACGAGGTGCTCCAGGCCGTCGGGATGCGCGGAGAGCACCTGGTCAGCCGCCGAGGCAACCAGAACCCCCGCCAGCAGGGCCCGATCTGGCGAGTCCTCGGTCAGGGGCTTCGGTGGTGCGCCGGCGGTGACGTTGTCTCTGATCGTGCCGGTGAACAGGTCCGTGTGATGGGGTTCGACCAGCATCGTCCGGCGGACCTGCGCCAGCCGGACGCGGGCCAGTTGCCGGCCGCCGACGAGGATCTGGCCGTCGTACTCCTCCGGCGCCACCCGCCCCGAAAGGAGCTTGACCAGCGCCTCCCCGTCGGCGGCGCGGTGTGCCGCCACGCCCACGAACTCGCCGGGGCGCACGTCCAGGTCCACCCCCTCGAGCGTGCCGTACCTGAGCGCGCGCACCTCCAGTCCGGGCGCTCCGGCGGCGAGTTCCTCGATGCCCTCGGGCACCAGCGGGTCCGCGGCCAGGACGACGGCCACCCGTTCGGCCGACGCCCGCGCCTCGGCGACCCAGCTCGGGACGATGGCCAGCAGCCCTATCGGTTCCATCAGGAACTGGGCGAGCCCGATGACGGTGATGAGCTCCCCGGCGCTGATCCGCCCGTTCAGCGCGAACCATCCGGCCAGGATCGCGATGCCGCAGGCCAGCAGCGCGCCGCAGACCGTCGAGGCGGCCGCGTACACGCCCTGGGTGCGGGCCGCCCGGACGACGGCCCGCAGCGAACGCCTGCTGACCTCCCGGTAACGCTGGGCGGCCGCCTCCTCGGCGCCGATGCCGCGCAGCGGGCGCAGCCCGCTGACCAGGTCGGTCGCCAGTGACGTGGCCTCGGCCGCGCGTTCCTGCTGCTCGGTCACCCGCTTGGTGATCAGCGGCGTACCCGCCTGCAGCGCGAGGAGCACCACGGGCGTTCCGACGAGGACGGCCAGCCCGAGCCGGACGTCGATCACGAGCAGCGCGACGGCGCTCACCACCGTCGCCGTCACCGCACCGGCGATGCGCGGTACGTAGTCCAGCAGGTACGAGGTGTTGTCCGTGTCGGTGGTCGAGACGGTGAGCAGGTCGCCGGCGCGCTGGTCGGTACGGATGCCACGCGGATGCATGATCTTCGCCGCGACCTCGACCCGGAGCGTGTGGGCCTCCACCGCGATGGCGAGCATGAGCTGCCGGGCCCCGAACCGGTACACCGTCGTCAGCACGACGAACAGCACCGCCAGAGCCGCCACCCAGAACACCAGCGCGCCGCCGTCGCCGGGACCGATGGCCCGGTCGACGATGACCCCGATGAAGATCGGCACGAGTGACTCGCACACCTGGTGGAGGCTGATGAGACCGGTTCCCAGGCCCAGCCGCCGCCGGTTGCGGGTCACCGTACGTAGAAGGATGCGCCAACCCGTCCAGGGCCGCGCTGCCGCTGACGCGTTCAGCTGTCGTTCACCTGCACCGAAGCGTGGGCCATGCTCTCGCGCAGGCTCTTGGGACGCAGGTCCGTCCAGTTCTGGTCGACGTAGTCCAGGCACTCCTGCCGCTTGCTCTGACCGCCGTCACCGAAGACGATCCGCCAGCCGGCCGGCACCTCCTTGAAGGTCGGCCACAGGGAGTGCTGCTCCTCGTCGTTCACCAGGACGTAGAAGGTGCCGTTCTCGTCGTCGAAGGGGTTGTCGGACACTGTGCCTCCTCGGCATAGGGGATGGGCTGGGATCGCGGGATGACCAGGGGCGTGTGCGTCTCCGGGTCGTCGATGATCCGGCAGGGCAGGCCGAACACGTCCTCGATCAGCTCGGCGGTGATGATCGTCTTGGGGTCGCCCCGCGCGACGACGGCGCCCGCTTTCATGGCGATGATGTGGTCGGCGTACCGGCAGGCCTGGTTGAGGTCGTGCAGCACGGCGACGGTGGTGTTGCGGTGTTCGCGGTTCAGGCGCCGGCACAGTTCGAGCAGCTCGATCTGGTGGCCGATGTCGAGGAACGTGGTGGGCTCGTCGAGCAGCACGATCGGGGTCTGCTGGGCGAGCACCATCGCGACCCAGACCCGCTGGCGCTGCCCGCCGGACAGCGTGTCCACCAGCCGGCCCGAGAGGTCGAGAACGCCGGTCGCCGTCATCGCGGCCACCACGGCGGCCTCGTCCTCGGCGGACCACTGCCTGATCAGCTTCTGGTAGGGGTACCGGCCGCGGGCCACCAGGTCGGCCGCGGTGATGCCGTCGGGCGCGATCGACGACTGCGGCAGCAGACCGAGTCGCCGGGCGACCTCCTTGGCCGGATAGGCGTGGATGTCCTTGCCGTCCAGCACCACCTGCCCGGCGTCCGGCTTGAGCAGCCGTGACAGCGCCCTGAGCAGGGTGGACTTGCCGCACGCGTTCGGCCCGACGATCACGGTGAACCGCCCGTCGGGCACGTCCACGCTCAGGTGTTCGCTGATCGGCCGGCGACCGTAGCCCACGGTGATGTCCCGGGCACTCAGGCGCATGATTCCTCTCCTCATCGGCTTCGTGCGTGCGCGGCCAGCAGCCAGGCGAAGTAGACGCCACCCAGCGACACCGTGACGATGCCGACCGGGAGCTGGGTGGGGGCGAAGGCCCGCTGCGCGAGCCAGTCGCTCGTGGCCAGCAGCAGCGCGCCCGTGACCGCGGACGGCACCAGCGCGATGCCGGCCGTACGCGTCAGCAGGCGGGCGAGCTGCGGGACGGCGAGCGCGACGAACGAGATCGGCCCGGCGGCCGCGGTCGCCACCGCCGTCAACGCGACCCCGATGACGAGGTACGCCAGGCGGGACCGCTCCGCGCGGACGCCGAGCGCCGCGGCGGCGTCGTCCCCCATCGCCAGCAGGGACAGGCGCGGCCCGAGGGCCACCAGGAGCGCGGTCAGCAGCGCGACCGAGGCGGCCACGGGCAGGACCTGGTCCCAGTTCAGGGTGTTCAGGCTGCCCTGTCCCCAGATCGCGGCCGCGACGGCGGTCTGCAGGTTCACCTTGATGACGAACCACTGGTTGGCCGCCCCGAGCACCGCGCCGACCGCGATCCCCACGATGATCAGCCGGAACCCCTGCACGCCCTTCCGGTACGCGAGCAGGTAGACCACCGCGGCGGCGAGCAGGCCGCCCACCAGCGCGCCCGCGGCCGTCTGGTAGTAGTCGCGGCCCACGAACATCATCGTGACGAGCACCCCGGTGTACGCCCCGGTGTTGAACCCGATCACGTCGGGGCTGCCCAGCGGATTACGCATCAACGACTGGAACACGGCACCGCTCAGCCCCAGGGCCATCCCGATGATCAGGGACAGCAGCACCCGCGGCAGCCGCCACTCCACGACCACCAGCCGGGCGGGGCCCTGCTCACCGCCCAGCAGGACGCGGACCACCTCCCCCACGGGCACCTCGAACTCACCGGTGCCGAGAGCCAGCACGCCCACCGCGAGAGCGACCAGGCCGAGCACCGCGCAGATGATCCCGGTACGCACGCCGAGCCGCAGAGACAGCGCCTCGCCACGCACGACCACGACCCGCCTGCCGAAATCCAGCTCGGAGCCCAGAACCCGCTTCATGGCCCGCTCACCGTTCTGCGGCGGATCAGCCAGATCAGCACCGGGGCGCCGACGAACGCCGTCACGATCCCCACCTGCAGCTCGGCCGGCCGGATCACGACCCGCCCGACGACGTCGGCGGCGAGCATCAGAATCGGCGCGCAGACCACCGTGTAGGCGAAGATCCAGCGCTGGTCCGGCCCGACGATCCAGCGAGCGGCATGCGGCACCATCAGCCCGACGAACCCGATCGGCCCGACCGCCGCCGTCGCCGCTCCCGCCAGCAGGGTCACCGAGACCATGGACAGCGCCCGCGCCCGGCCGATGTTCGTCCCCAGGGACCGGGCGAGATCGTCGCCCAGAGCGATGGCGTTGAGCGAACGCGCGACGGCCAGCGCCAGGACCAGCCCTGCCACGACGAACGGCGCCACGGCTCCCGCGATCGACAGCGGCCGGCCCGCCAGGGTGCCGACGTCCCAGAACCGCAGGTAGTCGAACGCCCGCGGCTTCAGCAGCCGGATCCCGGCCGAGACGCCCTCCATGACCGCGCCGAGCGCCACACCGGCGAGCGTGAGCTGGACCGGCGTCGCGCCCCTGCGCCCCGCCGAGCCCAGGGCGTACACCAGGACCATCGCCACGGCACTCCCGAGGAAGGCGAACCACACGTACGACCAGATGCCGGTCAGCCCCAGCACCCCGATCGCGAAGACCACGAACAGGCCCGCGCCCGCGTTGATGCCGAGGATCTGGGTGTCGGCCAGCGGGTTGCGGGTCACGGCCTGGAGGACCGCGCCCGAGATGCCCAGCGCCGCGCCGACGAGCAGGCCCAGCGCGGTCCTGGGGACGCGCAGCTCGCGGACGAGTGCCTGGTCGTCGGTGTTGGTGAAGTGGGCGAAGGCGTCCCAGACCGTGGCCGGCGCGATGTTCTTGGTGCCGATCACGATGCTCAGGACGCAGGCGGCGGCCAGCAGCGCCACGCACACCGCCAGCCACGCGCTCCGGCCCGCGTTGGTCGCGGCGACGCCGCCGGTCACCGCCTGCTCCGCCTGTCCCGGACGTAAGCGCAGGGCTACCACTAGCTCGTGGCTCGTGCGCGGTTGGCGAGCAGGGAGTCGCGGATCTCGCCGGCGCGGACTGCCGTGGTGGACAGCAGCGTCGAGGTGATGCCGTGGGTGTGCTCACTGGCCCCCTGTACGTAGATGCCCGCGGACACGTGCCAGGGCACCTCGACCCGGTAGTCGCGGCCGATCCGTACCTCGTCCTCTTCGTCCCGCAGGCAGAGCTTGGCCGTCTCGCCGAGCACGGAGCCGAGGTCCTGAGGGCGGTAGCCGGTGGCGTGCACCAGGATGTCCGTGGCCAGCACCTCCCGCTCGCCGGTGGGCAGGAACTCCACCGTGACGTCCAGGCGGTCGCCCACGACGTCGACGTCCCTGATGCGCGAGACCTTGAGGATGCGCAGGCGTTCGTTGCCCTGGACCTTCTCGCGGTACATGGTCGCGTACAGGGACTCGATGAGGTCCATGTCGACCACCGAGTAGTTGGTGCCGCGGTGGTATTCGTAGAGCGCCTGCTTGACCGGGGCCGGAGCCTGGAAGAAGGTGTCGACGGCTTCGGGGTCGAAGATCCGGTTCGCGAAGGGGCTGTCGTCGGCGGGGGTGTAGCCGTACTTGGCGAACACCGCGCACACCTCCGCCCCGGTGAAGGTCCGGTGGAGATAGTCGGCCGTCTCGGCCGCGCTCTGCCCGGCCCCGAGCACCAGGATCCGGCGCACCGGGACACCGGCCTCGGTGAGGGCGGCCACGCGCGGGATCAGCTCGCTGTTGTGCCACACCCGGTCCGACAGGGCGGCGCCCGGCGGCAGGTGCGGTTCGAGGCCGGTGGCGACGCAGATGTTGCGGGTCCGGCGGACGATGAGGCGATCCGGGTCGGCGGGGTCGCGGCTGATCACGTCGAACAGGCGGACCTCTCCGTCGTCGGTGACGACCGGCTCGATGGACACGACCTCGGCGGAGTACTCGACCACGTCGCGCATGCGGGCCGCGGCCCACTCGAAGTAGCCGTGGAAGTCGATCCGTAACGGGAACAGCGTCTTGTGGTTGAGAAAGTCCACCAGCCTGCCGCGCTCCTTCAGGTAGCACAGGAAGCTGAAGTCGCTCGCCGGATCACGCATGGTGACCAGGTCCTTCAGGAACGACACCTGCATGGTGGCGTCGTCGAGCAGCATCCCCCGGTGCCAGCCGAAGGCGGGCTGCTTCTCCAGGAACCCGGCGCGGAGCCGGTCCGCTTCCGGAACCCGTGCGTTGTGCTCGTCAACGGCTATGGCCAGCGCCAGGTTGGATGGCCCGAAACCTACTCCCAGGATGTCGTAGATGCTGTCCGGCCCACTCGGCAGTGTGTCCACCGCGGCATCGCCTCCCTCATCGTGGTCATAGTAGATAAGGTTAGGCTAACCTTTCAATAATCATGAAGGAGAGGGTCGATCATGCGAGTGGTCATGTTCGGGTACCAGACCTGGGGTCATCGGACGCTGCGTGCCCTGCTCGACTCCGGGCATGACGTGATCCTCGCCGTCACCCATCCCAAGAGCGAGCACGCCTACGAGAAGATCTGGGACGACTCGGTCGCGGAGCTCGCGGCCGAGCACGACGTACCGGTGCTGCTACGCAACCGGCCCGACGACGCCGAGCTCATCCGGACGCTCAAGGACGCCGCGCCGGACATCATCGTCGCCAACAACTGGCGGACCTGGCTGCCGCCGGAGATCTTCGACCTTCCGCCGCACGGCACGCTCAATGTCCACGACTCGCTGCTGCCGGCGTACGCGGGCTTCTCACCGCTGATCTGGGCCCTGATCAATGGCGAGCGGGAGGTCGGCGTCACCGCGCACCGCATGAACGCCGAGCTGGACGCGGGCGACATTCTGCTGCAACGGGCCGTGCCCGTGCGGGAGGACGACACCGCGACCGACCTCTTCCACCGGACGGTGGACCTGATCGAACCGATCGTGCGGGAGTCGCTGGACCTGATCGCCTCCGGCCGGGCGCGCTGGGTCCCCCAGGACCGCGCCGAAGCCAGCTTCTTCCACAAACGGTCGGTCGACGACGGCCGGATCGACTGGAACTGGCCGGCGGAGGACCTGGAGCGGCTGATCCGCGCCCAGTCGGACCCGTACCCGAACGCCTTCACCCACCATCGCGGCGAGCGGATCGAGATCCTGTCGGCCGCGGTGTCGCAGGCCCGCTACGGCGGCACCCCAGGACGGATCTTCATCCGGGAGGGGGACGGCGTGACCATCGTCTCCGGCTCGGACGCCCGGAAGGGGCAGCGGCGCGGGCTGGTGGTGAGACGGCTGCGGACGCCGGACGGCGTCGAGCACGCGGCCACCGACTACTTCCGCACCATGGGCGGCTATCTCGGGTAGTCGCTCAGGCGAGAACGACTGGGCCGGGGTCCTCCCAGGGGACCGGGTCGGGCGCCTGGTATCGGGCCCGGGACACGGCCAGCCGGTCCCAGTTGTTCATCACCCCGTCGCGGATGGCCAGGAAGTCCCCGTACAGGTCGTCGTACAGCGCGGACCGCCGCGCGTCGGGCTCGAAGACGTCGCGCGGCACCACGTGCCGTTCCACCGCGGCCCGTACGGAGGGCACGGCGCCGGAGGCGACGAGCGCGGTGACGAACGCGCCCTTGGCCCCGATCTCGGAGTCGGTGGACCGCATCGTGGGCACGCCGGTGATGTCGGCGAGCAGTTGGCACCAGAAGTCGCTGTTCGCGCCGCCACCCGTGATCCGCAGCTCCGTGGCGCGGGTACCCGAGAACTCCAGGCATTCGCGGACGACGTAGCTCATCCCTTCCAGCATGGCGCGCGCGATGTGGGACCGGGTGTGCTCGAAGGACAGCCCGCTCATCGAGCCGCGGGCCCGGGTGTCCCGGAACGGGGCGCGCTCGCCCGCGGGACTGAGGTACGGGTGGAAGAAGATGCCGCCCGCGCCGGGATCGGTGGTCTGCGCGAGGTCGGAGATCCAGTTGGGCTTGTCCAGGCCGATGAGCTTCATCCCCCAGCCGATGGCCTCGACCCCGGCCATGGCCGCGAGGGAGCGCAGATATCCGCCCGGCGCTCCGGAGGGCAGGGTCATCCCGGCCGGCGTGCCGGAGGTGTCGACTGCGGCGACGGGTGTCCCGGTGGACAGGGTGGTCCCGAGGATCGTGCAGGTCTGTCCCGGGGTGACGGCTCCGATGCCGAGCGCCGTGGCCGGGATGTCGAACGGCGCCATGACCACCGGCAGCCCGGCCGGGAGCCGCAGCTCCGCCGCCGCCAGAGCCTGCAGCTCGCCGATCCGGTCGCCGGCGCCGCGGACGCCGGGCAGGAGGCGTTCAGCCCAGGGCATGTCGAGGAGGTCGAGGATCTCGGGTGAGTAGGTGCGTCCGCGGATGTCGAGGAACGGCGAGGCGGCGTCGGACTCCTCGACCGCGTACTCGCCGGTGAGCCGCAGGAACAGCCAGCCGCCGCAGTACAGCGCCTTGTGGGAGGCGTCGAGCCGCTCCCGGTCGTTGGTCCGCAGCCACTTCAGGATGGCACCGGACGTGCCGGCGAAGCCGTAGTTGCCGTTGATCCGGAAGGCGTCGTCGAGCACTCCGCCGGCCTCCCAGCGGTCGATGATGTCGGCGGCGCGCCCGTCGTTCCACAGAATGGCCGGGCCCGTGGGGCGGCCGTCGGGTCCCACCAGCCAGCATCCGTCCCCCTGCCCGGTGAACGCGAGCATCCGCACCGGCTCGCGGCACCCGTGGACGACGGACCGGACGGTGTACACGACCGCGTCCCAGACGCCGTACATGTCCTGCTCGCTGAAGCCCGGGGACGGTCGCCGGACCTGCGTCGCCTGGCGGGCGACCTGCAGCTCGCGGCCCTCGTCGTCGAACATCACGGCCTTGACCATGGTGGTGCCCGCGTCGACGCACAGGATGGCCATGCTTCTCGCTCCTTCGTGACCGCGCTGATCTCCGGGGAGGGATCCCTAGCTCGCGGTGCGTTCCTCGTAGCGGGTGATGACCACGACCTTCTCATTCGACGGGGAGGAGCTGTCGAACTCGTAGCCGAGCCACTCCTTGACCAGGCGGCGGGCCAGCTCGGGCCCGATCACGCGCTGGCCGAGCGTGAGCACCTGGCAGTCGTTGGACAGGATCGACCGCTCGGCGCTGAAGGAGTCGTGCGCGACCGTGGCGCGCACGCCGGGCACCTTGTTGGCGCTGATGGCCATGCCGATGCCGGTGCCGCAGATCAGCACCCCCCTGTCGATCTCTCCCGCCGCGACGAGCTCGGCGAGCCTGATGCCGACCTCACCGTAGGACTCGCTCTCCGGATCCGACGCGGGGACACCGAGGTCGCGGACCGACTCCACGCGGTCGTCGGCCTGCAGATCCGCGAGGATCAACTCCTTGTAGGCGAGCCCGGCTACGTCACAACCGATCGCCATCCGCCAGTGCTTGGAAACCATGGACAGTCGTCTCCTTCGTACGTTCTTGCGGTCGGGCTCAGCCGCTGTGCCGGGCGAGCACGTCGCCGACGGCGGTGAGGATGAGGCCCATAGAGGTCGCGCCGGCGTCCGGGGACCCGACGCTCCGTTTGGCCAGGGGCCGGGCCCGGCCGATCCTGGGCACGAGCCGCGAGGTGGCGACGGCCGCCTCGACCGCGGACCGGGCCGCGGCGGCCCACGCGTCGGCGAGCGCGGCGCCCCCGGCGAGGTTCGCGTCGAGGGCGTCGACGAACGGGAAGAGCGCGTCGAGCATGGTCTTGTCGCCGAGTTCGGCCCCGCCGAAGTCCTTCATCGCCGCCGCGCCCCGCCGTACGGCCCGCGCGAGCCGCGCCGGGTCGACGGGCTCGACGTCGCCGAGGGACTCCCCGATCGTGCGCAGGAACAGGCCCCACAGCACCCCGGAGGTGCCACCGGCCCGGTCACCGAAGGCGCTCGCGGCGGCGGCGAGCACGGTCTCGACGCCTCCCCTGGCCGCCTCGGCGGCCGACAGGGCGGCGCGCGACCCGCGAACCATGCCGGAGCCGTGGTCGCCGTCGCCGGCGACCGCGTCGATCCGCGCCAGCTCGTCCTCGTGCTCGACCACGACGGCGGTCATCGCGCGCAGCGCGTCCCGGACCACGGCGGCGGCGCGCTCCGACTCGGGGCCGGCCTGCTCGTCCGCGACGCCCGCCACGACGGCCTGTCCCGGAGGCACGTAACGTCCGAAGGTCTCGGCGCGTTCGAAGGCGCGGACGCCGCCCCGGCGGAAGGCGGGTGTCTGCGCCGGGGCCCGCCAGAGCTCGTCCAGCTCGTCGTCCAGCCAGGTGATCGAGAGCGAGCAGCCGGCCATGTCCAGGCTCGTGACCAGCTCGCCGACCTCCGGCATGACCGGCTCGACACCGGCGTCGGCGAGCAGCGGCCACACGTTGCTCCAGAGCAGGAACAGCTCCTCGTACTTGGTGGCCCCGAGGCCGTTGAGGAGCACGGCGGCGCGGCGGGCGCCCGCCGGACGTTCGGCGAGGAGCGGCTCCACCAGCGCGGCGGCGATCTTCGACGCGGGCATCCAGGCGTCGGATCGGACACCGGGCTCGCCGTGGATGCCCAGCCCGAAGTCCATCGTCCGCTCGGCCACGGCGAACAGCGGGCCGGACTGCCCCGGGAACGTGCAGCCGGCGAAGGCCACGCCGAACGAGAACGTGCGGGCGTTGGCCGCGCGCATGATCCGCTCCACCGTGTCGAGATCGTCGCCGCGCTCCGCGGCGGCCCCTCCGACCTTGTAGACGGTGAACGTGCCGGCGATGCCGCGCCGCTTGTCCACCTCGGTGGCGGTGGCGGAGGCGATGTCGTCGGTCACGTACACGATGCGGACGTCGACGCCTTCCGCGCGCAGGCGATCGGCGGCGGCGGCGAAGTTCAGCCGGTCACCGGCGTAGTTGCCGAAGGCCAGGACCAGGCCGGCGCCGCCGTGCGCGGCGCGCGCGACCCGGTAGACCTGCTCGGCCGAGGGCGAGGTGAAGACGTCGCCGAGCACGGCTCCGTCGGCGAACCCGACGCCGGTCACCCCCGAGTAGGACGGGTAGTGACCCGATCCACCGCCGACGACCAGGCTGACCTTGCCCGCGCGCGGGCCGCCGGACCGGATGAAACCGGAGGCTCCGGGCACCTGGCGGACGTAGTCCGGGTAGGCGAGGGCGAACCCGTTGATGACCTCGTTCTTGAAGTCGGCGGGATCGTTGTAGATCTTGGTCACTGGCGTACTCCCTCCGGCAACTGCGCGAGGATGAACTCGCGCGCGTCGACGTGATCGGCGGCAAGGTGGTCTGCCAGCGCCGCCGCATCCGGTTTGGGCGGGTACGTGGCGTTCGGAATCCCGACGACGAGCAGGCCGGCGGCGTACGCGGCCCGGATGCCGTTGCTGGAGTCCTCCACGGCGAGGCCGTTGCCGGGGCTGATCCCGAGCAGGGCGACGGCCTCGAGGTAGACGTCGGGGCTCGGCTTGCCGCGAGGCACCTCCTCGCTCGACACGGTCGCGGTGAACAGGCCGGCCAGGTCGTGATGGTGGAGCACCGCGTCGATGGCCCGGCGGGCGGCCGACGAGGCCAGCGCGATGGGGACGCGGGCGCTCACGCTGGTGACCAGCTCTCTGGCGCCGGGGAGCAGCTCGGCCTCACCGCGCCGGATGCGGCTGACCAGACCGTCCACGCAGTAGTCGCGGGCCACGTCCGCGTCGCCGGGGGCGCCGACATGGCCGGCGAGGTAGCCGGCCCACTCGATCGAGCTCATGCCCTGGACGGCCAGGGTGTCGGACAGCTCCCACGGGCGCCCTCGGGATTCGGAGAAGTCGCGCCAGACCTCCTCCCAGAGGTGCTCGCTCTCGATGATCACACCGTCCAGGTCGAAGACGACCCCCTCGATGGTCTGGGCATGGGTCATGAGGCCACCTCCACGGTCGCTCCGGCCGCCTCAAGGGCGTCGAGCGCCTGCGGGCTCGCCTCGGAGTCGGTGATCACTAGGTCGAAGACGGACAGGGGAGCCAGCCCGTGCAGCGCGGTCTTGTCCAGCTTGCTGCTGTCCACCAGCAGGTAGCGCACCGAGGCGGACCCGATCATCGCCCGCTTGAACGCCACGATGCGCTCCTCCTGGTGGTAGGCGTGGCCGGCCGCGACGGCCGAGGTGGACATGAACAGCACGTCGGCGTGAATGGCCTTGATGACCTCGATGGCGTGCATGCCCTGGAAGGAGTCGTGCAGCGGGTCATAGTCGCCGCCGATCCCGATGACGCGGATGTCCGGCAGGGCGGTCAGATCCTTGAGCGCGGCCATGAAGTTCGTGGCGACGTGCAGCGGCGCGTACTCCGCGAGGCCGGGGACCATGTGCAGGACCGTCGTGGAGTCGTCGAGCATCACGGACATGCCGGGTTCGACGTGGCGCAGCGCCGCCTGGGCGATCCGGCGCTTGTGCTCGATGGCGGTCGCGTGCCGGAACGCCACGCGGGCCTCGAACACCCCGCTCGGCAGGGCGGTCGCGACGCCGCGCGCCTTGCGCAGGACGCCCTGCCGCTCGAGCTCGTCGAGGTCACGGTGAATCGTCATGACGCTGACGCCGAACATCTCCGCGAGTTCCTGCGCCGTCATCGACCCCTCCCCCAGGATGAGGTCGGCGATCTGGTTCTGGCGAGCCTTGTTCTTTCGCACGGGGGCTCTTTCGGCGTGGGGGACAGTTTCAGGATTCGTCATAGTCGATCACCGTCGGCCACGCGAAGCCGGGGGTCCCTGACGACCTCGCGGGCGGCCACTGCCGACTCGTCGTCGGGGAGCCGCTGGGCGGCCAGTTCCGCCTCGATCCGGGCGAGGGAGAAGTCGAGCTCCTTCCGCACCCGCTCGGCATCCCAGCCGAGCGCCGCGCCCATCACCGGGGCGACCGCGCGCGCGGCGGCGGCACCCCGATCGTGCGTCTCGATCGCGATGTGGGTACGGCGGGTCAGAACGTCGTCGAGGTGCAGCGCGCCCTCATGCGTCACGGCGTAGACCGCCTCGGCGAGCAGGTAGTCCGGCGCGCCGTCGATGGGCCGCCCGAGTTCGGGCCGTTCGACGATCATGGCGATCAGGTCCTCGGTCAGCGAGCCGTAGCGACCGAGGAGGTGGTCGGTCTGCTCCGGAGTGAGGCCGCCGGACGCGGCGAGGCCGGCCGCGCGCGCCCTGGTCTCGGCGTAGCCGACGGCGCCGATCAGGGGGACGCTCTGGGTCCGCGACGGGGGCGCCTCTCGGCCGAGTCCCTTCACCGCCTCGTCGATCGCGTCCTTGGCCATGATCCGGTAAGTGGTGTACTTGCCGCCCGCGATCGTGGTGAACCCCGGGACGGAGGTCTCCACCGCGTGCTCCCGGCTGAGCTTGCTGGTGGTGCCGGCCTCGCCGTGGATGAGGGGGCGGAGGCCGACGAAGACGCCGTCGACGTCGTCCCGGCCGAGCTCGGTCTCCAGCACGGCGTTCACGTTGCGCAGCAGGTAGTCGATGTCGGTCGAGGTCGCCGCCGGATGGTCGAGCCCGGCCGTCCACGCCGTGTCCGTGGTGCCGATCAGCCAGTGGCGGCCCCAGCTCCGTACGAACAGGACGCTGTCCTCGGCGCGGACGAAGAGCGAGACGTCGCTGCGGATCCGCTCCCGCGGCACCATGATGTGGACGCCCTTGGAGGCTTTCACCGTGAAGCCGGGCCTGCCGCCCGCGAGCCTCGCCAGCCCGTCGGTCCAGACGCCGGCGGCGTTGACCACGTGCCTGGCGCGGATGGTGAAGGTCTCTCCGGTCTCCAGGTCCTGTACCTCCGCGCCGCGGACGGCGCCGCCGGACCTGGTCAGCCCGACGACCTTGACGGCGGAGGCGACCTCCGCGCCGTGAGCCGCCGCGGTGCGTACGAGTTCCAGGGTGTGGCGCGAGTCGTCGACCTGGGTGTCGTAGAACGTGATCGCGCCGATCAGCCCGCTCTGCTTGACACCGGGCGCGAGGCGCCGCACCGCGCCGCGGGACAGGTGCCGGTGGCGGGGAACGGCACCGGCGCCGCCCAGGGTGTCGTAGAGCAGGAGACCCGCGCCCACGTAGGCGCGCTCCCAGAGCCGCCGGCGGAGCGGGTAGAGGAAGCGGATGGGCTTCACCAGGTGCGGCGCGATGTCCTTCAGCAGCAGCCTGCGCTCGCGCAGCGACTCGCGCACGAGGCCGAAGTCGAACCGCTCCAGGTAGCGGAGACCGCCGTGAATGAGCTTGCCCGATCGGCTGGACGTGCCGGCCGCGTAGTCACGCATCTCGACGAGGGCGACGGCCAGCCCGCGGGTGGCCGCGTCCAGGGCGGCCCCGGCTCCGGTGACGCCGCCGCCTATGACGAGGACGTCGTACTCCGTGCGGGCGAGTCGGGCCAGCGCTTCCGCGCGCCCCGCCGGGCTGAGCTGGCCGTTCGGCATGCGCTATCGGGCCCTTTCTGGCAGATAGTAGGGATACTGGATTCCAGGCGCGCTCACTTGTCCATGACGAACGGCGCCTTGTACTTGTCGACGTTGTCCTTGGTGATGAGCACGCAGTCGATGCTCTGCTTCTCGTCGGCGACGCCGGTCTTGCCGCTCTTGAGGTACTCGACGGCCTGGGCGACGGCGTTCGTCGTCCCCTGGACGATGGGCTGGAGCACCGTGGCCACCATGGTCCCGGCGCGCACCGCCTCGACCGCGTCGGCGTTCCCGTCGAAGCCGAGCACCTTCACCTTGTTGATCTTCTTGGCGTCGGTGAGGGCCTCGATCGCGCCGAGGGCCATCTCGTCGTTGCCGGCGATGACGCCGGTGATGTCGGGGTGGGCGGCCAGCAGGCCCTCCATCTTGTCCTTGCCCTGGGCGCGGTCCCAGTTCGCCGTCTCCTGGCCGACCTTCTTGAGGTCGGGGTAGGCGGAGATGACGGCCGCGTAGCCGTCGGAGCGCACCTTGGCGTTGTTGTCGGTCGGGTTGCCGAACAGCTCGACGTACTTGCCCTTGCCGTCCATCGCCTTCACCCAGGCCTCGGCGCCGATCGTGGCGCCCTGGGCGTTGTTGGAGATGATCTGCGACTTGGCGATCCCCTGCTTGGAGATCTCGGCGTTCACCAGCAGCACCGGGATGCCGGCGTCGGTCGCCTTCTGGACGGCGGCCACGGACTCGTCGGCACCGGCCGGGTCGAGGATGATGGCCTTGACCTTGTTGCTGATGGCGGTGTCGATCAGCTGGTTCTGCTTGTCGGGATCGGCCCCGTGGGCGTTGACCGTGGCCTGGAAGCCGGCCTTCTCGATCTCGGCCTTGGCGGTGTTCGCCTCCGCCTGCCAGTAGGAGTTGGCCAGGTCCACCGTGATGACGGCGATGGTCCCGCCCTGGGACGCGCCGGCCGAGGCGGGTGCGGCGCTCTTGGCGGAGCTCGAGGCGGAATCGGAGCCTGAGGAGCCGCAGGCGGCGAGGCCGAGTGCCATCACACCGGTCGCTGCTATGGCGGCGATCTTTCGGAACATGTGGAGCCTTTCGCGAACACTGGTAGTGCAGACGGCGCGCAGCGAGCCGTCCGGGGTACGTCGGGTCACACCGGGGCGGTCATGCGCTCCGACGGCTTGGGGGGTGACAGCGCGGCCTTGGCCGACCGGCGCTTCTGGAGGGTCTGCTGGAGCTGGTCCAGCGCGACCGCGATGATGATCACGGCGCCCTTGATGATCTGCTGCCAGAACTGGGAGACCCCGACGAGGACGAGGCCGTCCACGAGGAAGCCGATGACGAAGGCGCCGATGAGGGTGCCGCGGATCGTGCCGCGGCCGCCCGAGAGCGCGGCGCCGCCGATCACCACGGCGGCGATGGCGTTGAGCTCGAAGAACTCGCCTGCCGCCGGGGTGGCCGAGGACAGATCGGCCGTCAGGAGCAGGCCGACGGCCGCCGCGCACAGCCCGGACAGGACGTAGATGCGGGTCTTGACCTTCTTGACCGGGACGCCGGACAGCTCGGCCGCGCGCTCGTTCCCGCCGGTCGCGTACAGCCAGCGGCCGAACGGGCTCTTGCTGAGCACCACCGCGAACACCACGGCGAACAGGATCATCGCCCAGACCGGCATGGGCAGCCCGAGAGGCGAGCTCTTGAGGAAGGTGAGGAAGCCGGTGTTGCCCAGCCCCGCCTGCCCATTGAGCTTGGAGAACGGGGTGCCGTTCGTGATCAGGAGCGCGATGCCGCGGGCGACGTACAGCATGCCGAGCGTCGCGATGAACGGCGCGACCTTGAGCCGGGTCACCACCACCCCGTTGACCCACCCGGCGAGGGTCCCGACGCCGAGGGAGACGACGATCACGACCCAGACGGCGGGGTAGACGAAGAGGTCGAGGCTGTTGAGCTTGAGTCCTTCGAGCAGCATGCCGGCGATGACGCCGGACAGGCCGACGATCGAGCCGACCGACAGGTCGATGCCGCCGTTGAGGATCACCAGGAGCATCCCGATCGCCAGGATCGCGTTCATCGCGACGTGCCGGGTCATGACGATGAGGTTGTCGGCGCTGAGGAAGTTGGGCGACAGC
The DNA here is from genome assembly GCF_018603905.1 of Nonomuraea sp. NEAU-A123. GTDB lineage: Bacteria > Actinomycetota > Actinomycetes > Streptosporangiales > Streptosporangiaceae > Nonomuraea. The sequence goes on along the minus strand of NZ_JAHFZZ010000014.1, from coordinate 54,709 downwards.
AGCGAGAAGACGACCACGATGAGGAGCAGCGCGAGCAGCGCGCGCCCCTCGATCATCAGGGCCCTGGTGTTGATCTTGCGGAGGGCGCGCGGCGCCGTCGCTTTCACGGCGGCCTGGCTCAACTCACTCACTGGCGGTTCCCATCGGCTGGATGCCGACCTCGGATTCTCCTGAGGCGGCCATGATCTCTTCACGTGAGGCCGTGCGCGGGTCGAACTCCCGGATGACGCGGCCCTTGGACATCACGACGATGCGATGCGACGCGGTGATCGCCTCGCCGATCTCACTGGTCACGTAGAGGACCGCGAGGCCCTTGCGCGCCTCGCGGAAGAGCAGGGAGAAGATCTCGCCCTTGGCGCCGACGTCGATGCCACGGGTCGGCTCGTCGAGAAGGAGCACCTTCGGGCCGGTGAGCAGCATCTTGCCGATCACCACTTTCTGCTGGTTCCCGCCGCTCAGCGACGTGATCGGCGCGGCGGGACCGGCGGTCTTCACCCGGACCTCGGAGATCCCGTCCCTGATCCGGGCGGCCTCGCGTCCACGGGAGATGAAGCTGGAGACGACGAAGGATCGCGTCAGCTCCAGCAGGCTCGACAGGGACAGGTTCTGGCCGACGGACATCGACTGGACCAGCCCGTCACGCTGCCGGTCCTCGGGGACGAGGCCGATGCCGAGGTCGATCCGCTCGGCGATGGACGTGCCGGAGAGGTCCCGGCCACCGAGCTCGACTCGGCCGGAGGCTATCCCCCCACGGCCGGCCAGGGCCTCGACCAGCTCGGTCCGGCCGGCGCCCATGAGGCCGTACAGGCAGACGATCTCGCCGTACCTGACGTCCAGCGAGACGTCGTTGACCGCGAGGCGGCCCTCCCCGGTGGCGTCGACGACTTTGAGGTTGCGGATGCTCAGCGCGACGTCACCGCGGTCGCGCTCCGCGTCGCGGAAGTCGTACTCGGCGGCCCGCCCGACCATCTTGCCGACGACCCAGGACAAGTCGATGTCGGCCGCGTCCGCGGTGGCCACCAGCTCGCCGTCGCGGAACACGACCGCGTGATCGGAGATCTCGATCGCCTCCTCCAGGTGGTGGGAGATGTAGACGATCGCGACCCCGTTGCCGGTGAGGTCCTTGATGACCTTGAAGAGGACCTCGGCCTCCGGGGCGCTGAGCGCGGAGGTGGGCTCGTCCATGATCAGGATGCGGGCGTCCAGCGCGAGGGCGCGGGCGATCTCGACGATCTGCTGCTGCCCGATGCGGAGGTCGGCGACGAGGGTGTTGGGGTCGATGTCCTCCTCGAGCCGCTCCATGAGCCGCTGCACGACCTTGCGCTCACCGCGGTAGTCCACCGTGCCGAACAGGCCCCTGCGCTCGCGGCCGATGAAGATGTTGTCGCGCACGCTCATGTTCGGGCAGAGGTTGAGCTCCTGATGGATGATCGAGATGCCCCGCTCGACCGCCTGATTGGGCGAGCTCAGCTCGATCCGCTCCCCATCGAGTTCGAGGTGTCCCGAGGTCGGGGATTCGACACCGGCGATGATCTTCATCAGCGTCGACTTGCCGGCCCCGTTCTCACCGAACAGGACGGTGACCTTGCCCCGGTGCACCTCGAAGTTGACCCCTTTGAGGGCCTGCGTCGCGCCGTAGTGCTTGGTGATGTCCACCGCCCGCAGGACGACGTCGGACCGGTCGGGGCTCGCGGCTTCCCGGAACATCAGCCCGCCACCTCGATCTTGACCGGCGTGACGAGGTAGCTGCCCTCCGGGCCGGTGTTGGTGACGTAGACGGCGACCACCGACGCCTTCGCGCCCCGCGCCGCGGCGACGTCGACCTTGCCGGCCACGTCCGCGAGCACCTTGGCCTTCAGCTCGTTGGCGACCTGCTGGTAGTCGGTCTGGTTCTGGAAGTCCTTGAACTTGAGGGTGCCGGGGACGTCGCGCAGGGCCGTGCCGTTGGCGGCCTGGCCCACCGCGACGCGGACCACGCTGCCTTTGGGCAGCCCCGCCACGTCGACGGTGAGCAGACCCGCTTCGGCCTCGGTGACCTTGCCGGTGAAGCGCACCGGGATCGCGTACTTGTCGGTGCCCGCGATGTTGCCGTACTTCTTGCCGGCGGCCTCGGGGTCGTCGGCGACCGCGGTGGCGACCTCCTTGAGGTCCACGGCCTTCGCCTCGACGGCGCTCACGATCTTGGGGTACTGGGCGGCGGCGAAGTCCTTGGCGTTGAACTCCGCGGGGTTGAGCGCGGTGACCTCTTTTCCGGACAGGAACCTGGTGTCCATGGCCATGGCGACCAGGACGGCCACTATCACGACAGGCCAGACGAGGCGCGCGAGCAGGCGAGGCGGGCGGGCGGCGGCTGCGGTGCTCATCGGACTCGGGGGCTCCTTTCCGGGAAACGCACAGGTGAGAGGCGACGCGGGGGGCGAGATGCGAAGTGCCTGCCATGCGTTCATGGGAACGTAACAGAACAGAACGTTATCTATCAAGATTTATTTGTTATGTACGCTGGTAGATCTCTGGAGACTGTGACTCAGGTCACATCATGCTGGATTTATCACGCGGCTCGCGATAGTGTCCTCGCGATTTCATGTTAGAAATAACGCCGCGCATCTCATGCGGACATGAGATGATCCCTCAGGAATGTGATGAGCAGCTCCCGACACCGCTCCCTTCAGCGCCTTCAGCACGAGTTCGACCTGCTCGTCATCGGTGGCGGCGTGAACGGGCTGGGCATCGCCTGGGACGCGGCCGAGCGCGGCCTGTCGGTGCTGGTGATCGACAAGGGAGACTGGGGAAGCGGCACGTCGTCGTGGTCGTCGCGCATGATCCACGGCGGGCTCAAATACCTGGACAAGCTCGAGGTGGGACTGGTCCGCGAGTCGCTGCGGGACCGGGAGTGGCTGCTGCGCCGCGCGCCACACCTCGTCGCGCCGCTCCGGTTCGCGCTTCCGTTCTATCGGAACAACGCGCACCACCGCTTCGCGTTGCGCGCGGGGATGGTGCTCTACGACGCCCTCTCCTTCGACAAGTCGCTGCCGGTCCACCGCACCTACGGGCGCAGGAAGACCGCGGCCCTGCTGCCCGGCCTGTCACGGGACGGCCTCCAGGGCTCGGCGTTCTACTACGACGCGCAGGTGGAGTACGCCGAGCGGCTCTCCGTCGAGATCATGCTCGCCGCACGGGCGGCCGGGGCCACCACGCTCAACTACGCCGAGTCCACCCGGCTGCGGGTCGAGCACGGCCGCGTGGTCGGGGCGTCGGTTCGCGACGTGATCACCGGCACGGTCCACGAGGTGGCGGCGCGTTTCACCGTCAACGTGGCGGGGCCGTGGGCCGACTCAGTCCTGTCCGGTTCGCTACCAGCGCCCGAGCGGCTGATCGGCGGCACCAAGGGCACGCATCTCGTCGTGGAGCCGTTCCCCGGCTCGCCCGACTGCGCGATGTACTACGAGGCGCTCAGCGACGGCCGCCCCCTCATGGTGATCCCCTGGCTCGGCAGATACCTCATCGGGAGCACGGACGAGCGGTTCGAGGGCGACCCCGGCACGGTCGGGGCCGACGAGGGGGAGATCGACTACATCCTCGCCGAGACCAACCGCCTCTTCCCCGCCGCGAACCTGAGCGAGGACAGCATCCTGTACACCTACACAGGGGTCAGGCCCCTTCCCTTCGCGGCGAGCGGCGACCCCGGAGACATCACGCGCAAGCACATCCTGCACGACCACCGCCCACGGCTCGACGGGCTGCTCTCGATCGTCGGCGGCAAGCTGACCACCTTCCGTACACTCGCCGAGCACGCCGTCGACGAAGTGAGCGGGCGTCTGAGCAGGAAGACGACGTCGCGAACTCGCGGGCTCGACCTCCCCGGCAGCCCGCCCGAGGGGCCGGCGGAGTTCGGGCGCGCGTTCGAGCGGGAGAGCGGGCTCCCCGCCGCCGAGGCGCGCCGGCTGGCGCGTGTCTACGGCACCCGCGCCCGCCGGGTCGCCGCCCTGATCGCCTCGTCCGAGGCCCTCTCGCAGACCGTCGCCCCCTCGATCGGGCTGCGGGCCGGCGAGGTCGTCTTCACGATCAGGGAGGAGGAGGCCGTCACCCTCGCCGACGTGCTCGCCCGCCGGACCATGATCGGCCTGGAGCCCGACCTCGGCCAGGCGGCCATGGACGCGGTCGCCACCGTCTGCGCCACCGAGCTCGGCTGGGACGAGGCGGAGACCGTCCGGCAGAAGGCCGCCTACCTGGCCTACCTCCGGAGGTTCCGCGAGCTCGAACCGCGGTCCGTGGTCTAGATGGGACCCTGCCTCCTCGGCGTCGACGCCGGATCCACCGTCACCAAGGCCGTGCTCTTCGACGAGAGCGGCCGGGAGATCGGCCAGGCCGCACAGCGGGTGCCACACAGCTACCCGCGCCCCCACCACGTCGAGCGCGACCAGGACGAGCTGTGGGAGGTGACCTGCTCGGTCATCCGGGAGGTCGTCGGCACGACCGGTGTCCGGCCCTCGGAGGTCGCCGGCGTCGCGGTCACCTCCCACGGTGACGGGATCTACCTGGTCGACGAGCGAGGCCGGCCGACCAGGCCGGGAATCCTCTCCCTCGACACCCGCGCGGCGGACCTGGTCGCGGACTGGGAGCGCACCGGCCACTGCGCCGCGGTCCTCCCGCTCAGCGGGCAGAAGCCCTGGCCGGGCTCACCGGTCTCGGTGCTCGCCTGGCTGCTGCGCAACGAACCGGACGTCATGGCCCGCACGGCCTACGCGCTGCCGGGCAAGGACGTCATCAAACAGCGGCTCACCGGCGTCTTCTCCACCGACCCGACGGAGTCGAGCCTGTCGTTCACCAACGTGTACTCGCAGGAGTACGACCGCGAGACGCTGCGCGTCTTCGGCGTCGAAGAGCTGTTCCGCCTGCTGCCGCAGGTGATCCCCTCCCATGAGGTCGCGGGTGAGGTCACCGGCGCGGCGGCGGAGCGGTGCGGCCTCCTCCCGGGCACGCCGGTCGCCTCGGGGGCGCACGACGTCGACTGCGGGGCCATCGGCATGGGTACGGTGCTCCCCGGCCAGCTCGCGATGATCGCGGGCACGTTCAGCATCAACGAGGTCATCTCCGACGCGGCCCGGGTGGACGAGCGGTGGAACGCCCGCGCGTTCGTCGTACCGGGCCAGTGGATGAACATGTCGCTCTCCCCGTCGAGCGCGGCCAATCTCGAGTGGTTCGCCACCCGGCTCGCCGCCACCGACATGCGGGTGGGCAGCGCCGCCGGCCGGCCGTTCGGCTTCGTGGAGGAGGATCTCCGCGCGATCGAGTCGACCCCCAGTGACCTGGTCTACCTCCCCTTCCTGTACGGCTCCCCCTATCCGGTGGACGCGAGTGCGGCCTTCGTCGGACTGCGCGGCTGGCACGAGCGCGGCCACCTGCTCCGCGCGGTGATGGAAGGGGTGGTCTTCAACCACCGCCACCACGTCGACGCGCTGCGGGACGGCTTCGACGTCACCGACATCCGGCTCACCGGCGGGGCCGCCAACAGCGCCCGGTGGGTGCGGATGTTCGCCGACACCCTGGCCGCGCCGGTGGGCGTGAGCACCGTGCGGGAGGCGGGCGCGCTCGGCTCGGCCATGCTCGCCGGCATCGCGGCCGGCCTCTACGCCGACCTGCCGCAGGCCGCCGCGGCGGTCGGCACGGAGCCCGTGATCTGCGAGCCCACGCCCGACGGCGTGGCGCGGCAGGAGGAGAACTACCGGCGCCACCAGCGCGTCGTGGCGAAGATGACGGCCGTCTGGGCCGAGCTCGAGGAGAACCGATGACGTGGATCGGCACCAGCTGGAAGATGAACAAGACGCTGGCCGAGGCACGCGCGTTCGTCGACGGTCTCGTCGCCGCCCGGAGCGCGCTCGACGGGGTCCGGGCCTTCGTCATCCCGCCGCACACCGCCATCGCCGCCGTACGCGAGCGCCTGCCGTCCGACGTCCCCCTCCTCATCGGCGCCCAGAACGCGCATTGGGCACCCGCCGGGGCCTACACCGGCGAGGTGTCGATGGAGATGATCGCCGACGCGGGCGCGACGCTCGTCGAGATCGGCCACTCCGAACGCAGGGAGTGCTTCGGCGAGACCGACGACACCGTGGCGCTCAAGGTCGAGGCCGCCGTCGCGGCGGGTCTGACGCCGCTGCTGTGCGTCGGCGAACCGGCCGAGGTACGCGCCGCCGGAGGGGAGATCGACTGGGTCGCCGGGCAGGTGAGCCGGGGGCTCTCCCGGATCGCCGCGCATGACCGGCACCGGGTCGTCCTCGCCTATGAGCCCGTCTGGGCGATCGGCGACCTCGGCCGGGAGGCGCTGCCGGACGAGATCGCCCCCGTCATGGCGATGCTGTCGGCCCGCTTCGGGGAGGCGCGAAACGGGGTCGCGGCCGTTCTGTATGGGGGAAGCGTCAACCGGCTCAACGCGGCGGCCTTGCTCGGCGTACCCGGAACCGATGGCCTGTTCGTCGGCCGGGCCGCGTGGGACGTCGCGGAATTCGTGGAGTTGGTGCGCATCGGGGCTCGGGCCGGTGCCGCGGGACGGCTGGATGCGAGATAGTCGGAGGCGGGATATCGGAGGTGTGATGAAGGAGCTGCCCGCGGAGGGCCGCCTGGATCGGCAGCGCGCGCGCCAGCGCGCGATCGCCGCGGACGTGATGGCGGACGGCTCGGTCCGCATCGAGGCACTCGTGGAGAAGCACGGGATCAGCCTGATGACCGCCCACCGCGACCTCGACGCGCTCGTCGCCCGGGGGATCGTCCGCAAGAGCCGGGGCGTGGTCACCGCCCTGCCGTCCAGCCTCGTCGAGGCCAGCGACCTGTTCCGGCGCGGCCGTCAGCAGGCCGAGAAGACGGCGCTCGCCCGAGCCGCCTGCGCGTGGATCGAGCCGGGACACTCCGTCATCCTCGACGACTCCACCACCACCTTGACCCTCGTCCCGCTGCTCCGCGACAAAGCGCCCCTGACGGTGATCACGAACTTCGTGCCCATCATCGAGGACCTGACCGGCGAACCCGACCTCACGCTCATCGCGCTCGGCGGCCGGTTCCACCCCTGGGCCAACTCGTTCATGGGGCACATGACCGTCTCGGCTATCCGCGAGGTGCGCGCCGACATCGTCATCATGTCCACCTCGGCCATCACCGACGACATCTGCTTCCACCAGACCGAGGAGACGGTCGGCACCAAGCGGGCCATGTTCGACTCGGCGGCCACCCGGCTGCTGATCGTCGACCACACGAAGTTCGACCGCCGGGCCCTGCACGCCCTCACCCCGCTGACCGACTTCGACCAGGTCATCGTGGACTGGCGGACGCCGACGGAGCACGTGGAGCGGCTGCGGCGCAAGGGCGTGGACGTCACCGTGGCACCCGCGTCACGCGGTCATTGACGTCCTGGTCGTTGGTAAAGACATGCCTGAGTAGGCAGATATCCGTTTTTCAGGTGGTCGGCTCTTAGACTGACGTGATCATCTGCCTGGCGGTCGCCAGGTTCTTCCCGGCTGATGGTGTCCGAACCGCACTACACCCATGCCAGTTGGAGGAGCCCTATGCGTACTGTCACGCGCCCGGGTGTCTACCGCGCCCTCGCCGTCGTCGCGGCACTCACCCTCGCTCCGGTCGCCGCCCACGCCGACCCCGCCCCGTCCGAACGGGAGCTGATCGACTCCGTCCCCGTCCTGCTGGTCAAGCAGCACCTGCGGGCGTTGCAGGCCATCGCCGACGCCAACCACGGCACGCGCGCGGCGGGCACCGGCGGCCACGACGCGTCGCGCGACTACGTGGCCGCCAGGCTCAAGAAGGCCGGCTACAAGGTGACCATCCAGCCGTTCGAGTTTCCCTACTACGAGGAGAAGTCCACCGCGCTGATGGAGCAGCTCTCCCCCGACCCCGAGCTGTACGCCCCGACCCCGCCCGACGGCTCCTCCCTCGGCGACTTCGCCACGATGAGCTACTCCGGAGCCGGTGACGTCACCGCGACCCTGCAGAACGTCGACCTGGTCCTGCCGCCCGGCCCGACGCCGAGCACCTCCACCTCCGGCTGCGAGGCCGCCGACTTCGCCGGGTTCACGCCGGGCAACATCGCGCTGTTGCAGCGCGGCACCTGCACCTTCCTGCTCAAGGCGCAGAACGCCCAGGCGGCCGGCGCCGTGGCCGCGATCATCTTCAACGAGGGTCAGCCGGGCCGGACCGCGACCCCGCAGGGCAACCTCGGTACGCCCGTCTCCATCCCGGTCGTCGGCGCGAGCTTCGCGGTCGGCGAGGAGCTGTCGTCCCCCGCGGGCACGGTGGTCCACCTCAAGACCGACACGATCAGCGAGCTCCGCACCACTGACAACGTGATCGCCGACTCCATGTGGGGCGACTCGAAGAAGGTCGTCATGTCCGGTGCGCATCTGGACTCCGTGCCGGCCGGGCCGGGCATCAACGACAACGGCTCGGGCAGCGCCGCGCTCCTGGCCGTCGCCGAGGCACTCGGCAAGATCCCCACCCGGAACAAGCTCCGCTTCGCCTGGTGGAGCGCCGAAGAGCTGGGCCTGCTCGGCTCGAAGTTCTACGTGAACAGCCTGAGCAACGCCGCCCGGCACAAGATCAAGCTCTACCTCAACTACGACATGATCGCCTCGCCGAACTACGCCTTCAAGATCTACGACGGCGACGACTCGGACGCCACGGGCGCTCCGGCCGGCCCGCCCGGATCCGACGAGATCGAGAAGCTGTACGAGAAGTACTTCGACACGCTGCATCAGGGCCACGGCGGCACCGACTTCGACGGCCGCTCCGACTACGGCCCGTTCATCGACGCCGGCATCCCGTCCGGCGGCCTGTTCACCGGAGGCGAGGGCATCAAGACGGTCGAGGAGGCGGCCCTGTTCGGCGGCACGGCGGGCCAGCCCTACGACTCGTGCTACCACAAGGCCTGCGACACCGTGGCCAACATCAGCGACAAGGCCCTCGCGTTGAACACCGGCGCCATCGCCACCGCCGCCGTGGTCTACGCCTACCGCGGAGACCTTCCCGGCCCGGCCGCCGCTGCGGAAACCGCGGCGCCCGCCGAGGTCGCCGCCGATGCCGGTGGCGGTGCCGAGCTCCTCGGAAGATCCACGCGATTGGTCGAACCCCGATAAGGGTGCGGACGTACCCCCACATAGGGGACGCTTACCCAACTGAGGGATGCTCCCGACAAAGGAGGACGCGGTGCTGTTACCCGGGCGTCGGGCTCTCTTATACGGCGGTCTGGCCATCGCGGTCGGCCTCCTGGCGCTGGCCGGCGCTCTGTGGATCGGCGGAGGCGGACCGCCGCCGCCGATCAAGGGGCTGCCGACTCCCGGCCCGTTGACCGTCTGGGGACTGTCGGTGACGCGGCTGGCCCTGGACCTGTGCTCCATCGCCACCGTGGGAACGCTGGTCGCCGGAGTGGTCCTCGCCCCCCGCGACACGCCGGAGGCGAACGCCTGCGTACGCGCGGCGGGCTGGTGGGCACTGGCCTGGGCGGTCTGTGCGCTGATGACCTACCTGCTGACGCTGTCGAACATCCTCAGCATGCCGGCCAACGAGGTGCTCGGCGACTTCACCCTGTTGAACTTCGGCACCACCCTTCCCCAGACGCAGGCCATGCTCGTCGTGACATGCACGGCCACGGTCGTGGTGCTCGCCTCCTCCCGGATGAAGGAGGCCGGCCTCCCCCGATGGACGGGGGTCGCCTTGCTGGTGACCGCCGGGTTCGGCCTGCTTCCTCCGGTTTACGTCGGTCACGCCGCGTCGGCCGGAGATCACGACATCGCGGTCTCCGCGCTCATGACGCATCTGCTCGCGGCAGCCGTCTGGGTCGGCGGACTGGCGGCCGTGCTGGTCCACTTCCGCCGTTCGGACCGGCTCGCGAGCGTCGTGTCCAGGTTCAGCACGCTCGCCCTGTGCTGCTTCGTCGCGGTGACGGTGTCCGGCGTGGCCGGCGCCTGGGTCCGGATGGACACCGTGTCGCAACTGTGGACGACCCGGTATGGCCTGCTCGTCCTGGCCAAGGTGACGGCGCTGGTGGCCCTGGGCGTGTTCGGGGTGATCCACCGCCGCCGCACCATCGCCGCGATCGCCGATCGTACGACACGAGGCACCTTCACCCGGCTGGCCACCGGCGAGCTGATGGTGATGGCCGCGGCCACGGGACTGGCCGCCGGCCTGTCGCGCTCCGCGCCACCCGCCAGCGGCGGCCACAACGACCTGCTGGGCTACGACCTGGCGCCCTACTCGGTCGGCGCGCTGGTCACCGAGATCCGGCTGAACCCGCTGGTCCTGCTCGCCCTGGCGCTTCCGGCCGCCGGCTATCTGGCCGGGCTGCGCAGACTCGCCCGGGCCGGCGACCCGTGGCCGGTGGGCCGTACCCTCGCCTGGTTCGCCGGGCTGGCGGTGCTGGCGGCGGTGCTCGTGGGCGGCGTGAGCGGCTACGCGCGGGCGATGCCGTCGGCGCACGCCCTGCAGTACACGGTGCTCAACGTCATCGGGCCGCTGCTGCTGGCCTTCGGGGCACCGCTGACGCTGACCTCGCGGGCCATCACCCCCGGATCGCAGTACGGCGACATCGCCTCGGCCATCCTGCGCGGCCGCCTGGCCGCGCGGCTCACTCATCCGATCGCCGCCCTGGCCGTCTACGTGCTGCCGGTCGTCGTCCTGTACGGCACCGGCTGGCTGGCCTGGTCGGCCGCCAACCAGGCGGTCCACCTGCTCACCCAGGTGCTGTTCTTCGGCACCGGGCTGCTGTGCTCATGGCTGCTGGCCGGGGTCGATCCCCTGCCGCGGCCGGTCACGCGGCGGGATCGCATGTGGGTGCTCGCGGCCGTCGTCGCGGTACAGGTGGTGGTCGGCCTGTTCCTGCTGGCCGGGCCGCTGCTGGCCCAGGAGTGGTTCTCGCAGGTGGCTCCGCGCGGCGTGTCGAGTGTGGCGGCCGATCAGCGGCTGGCCGGCCTGATGTACCTGACCCTGCCCGTGCCGGCTCTCGCCGCGCTGGCCGTACGGCTGACCCGGTCGCGGAAGACCGCCCTGCGGCTCGTCGCCCAGGTGGACGTGCGGGTGTGAGGCTCGGCCGAGGGGCTGTGAGCTGGGAGTTCTTGTTGTGCGTGTTGACGCGAACGGGATGAAGAGATACGTTCCGGTAGATTTCACGATTGGCCAAGGGAAATCCGGTGAGAAGCCGGTGCGGACGCGCCACTGTATCCGGGACGTAGATCCCGGGAGCCAGGTCGCTTGGCCACCGTGACCTCGTTAGTTGGGACGCGTCATCCCCGAGGAGGCACTATGAGTGGCCTGACCACTCCCACGTCCGTTCCCTTTCCCCGCCTGCGCCCATGGCTGCTGGCCGTACCCCTGCTCCTGTTGGTGGCCTATCTGGTCCTGATGGACAACGGAGCGATCTCACAGACCGGCAACTACCTCCACGAACTCATGCATGACGGGCGGCACCTGCTCGGCGTGCCGTGCCACTAGGCGGCGAGGTGGTACGCACCCTGCTGGTCAGAGGGCTGCTTCTGGGCCTGCTGGCCGGACTGATCGCCGGTGGTTTCGCGTTCGCCTTCGGTGAGCCGAGTGTGGACAGCGCGATCGCCCTGGAGGAAGCCGCCCAGCCGCCTGCCGCCGAGGCAGCCGGTCACGATCATGGAGAGGAGGCGGTGGTCAGCAGACCCGGTCAGAAAGCCGGGCTGTTCCTGGCCACCGGGCTGTACGGGGTGGCCGTGGGCGGAGTGTTCGCCCTGGTGTTCGCGGGGTTGAGGGGGCGGGTCGGCCCTCGCTCCGAGGGCGGGCTGGCGCTGGCCGCCGCCGCCACCGCCTTCGTGGCCATCATTCTCCTTCCGTTCCTGAAATATCCCGCCAATCCACCAGCGGTCGGCGATCCGGACACGATCAACAGCCGCACCCTGCTCTACGTGATCATGATCGGGGTCGGGCTGGCCTCGACCGCGATCGCGGTGGCGACCGCGCGGCGGATGCAGGGCGGGCCGTGGGCACGCTGGATCGTCACGGTGGTGACGTTCCTGGTGCCGGTGATCGCCGCCTGGGCGCTGCTGCCCGGAGTCGACGAGGTGCCCGCGAACTTCCCCGCGACCCTGCTGTGGGAGTTCAGGCTCGCGTCGCTGGGTACGCAACTGGTCTTCTGGACCGCGTTCGGCGTGCTCTTCGGCTGGGCCTGCGATCGAGCGGCCCGCCGCCCGGCCGCGGTTCCCGTCGCGGTGCCCGCGCCGAGCTGAGAGAGGTGCTGTTCGTACGGCAGGCCGGCACGCCGGGAACACGGTCGGCCTGCTTCCCCATGGACGAGAACGCCGACCCGTCGAGCCTGGCCAGAGCCGCGGCCCTGGCCAGGGCGAGGTCCTGGACGGGTCCCGCGCTGGTGGCCCCGGCCAGGGCCGCCGGCCAGACCGCCGCCGCCATGGGACTGCGGCCGTCGGTGGTCCAGGCTCTCGCGGAGGCCGATCACGGCGGCTGGAGCGGCCTGCCGTACGCGAAGGTCGCGGAGACCGAGCCGGACGCCCTGGCGAGCTGGCTCGCCGACCCGCACGCCGCGCCCCACGGCGGGGAGAGCCTGGCCGCGCTGGCGGCACGCGTCGCGGCCTGGCTCGACGCGGAACGCCGCTCCCCCACCATCGTGATCTGCGACGTGGGGGTGATCAGGGCCGTCCTCGGCCACGCGCTCGGGCTGAACCCGCTGGCCGCCACCCGCTTCGATCTGGCGCCGCTGTCCACCACCGAACTGTCCAGCACGCGCGGCGGCTGGCGCGTCGCGCATGTCAACCGGAAGGCCACCCTTTGATCGTCACCTACCCGTTCAGTGCCGTCGTCGGGCTCGCGGACCTGAAGCTGGCGCTGGTGCTCAACGCCGTCTCACCGCGCGTGGGCGGCGTGCTCGTACGCGGCGAGAAGGGCACCGCCAAGTCCACCATCGTCCGCGCGCTGGCCGCCCAGCTCCCGCCCGTGGACGTCGTGGCGGGCTGCCGCTTCGCCTGCGATCCCGCCGCGCCGGGCGACGAGTGCCCCGACGGGCCGCACGAACCTGGCGAGCAGTGGCTACGCCGCCCCGCCGCGCTGGTGGAGCTGCCCGTCGGCGCCTCCGAGGACCGGCTGGCCGGCTCGCTCGACGTGGAGCGGGCGCTGACCGAGGGCGTGAAGGCGTTCGAGCCCGGCCTGCTGGCCGCCGCGCACCGCGGCGTCCTGTACGTGGACGAGGTGAACCTGCTCCACGACCACCTGGTGGACCTGCTGCTGGACGCGGCCGCCCTCGGGATCTGCTACGTCGAGCGCGAGTCGGTGTCGGTACGACACGCGGCCCGGTTCCTCCTGGTCGGCACCATGAACCCGGAGGAGGGCGAGCTACGGCCGCAGCTCCTCGACCGGTTCGGCCTGACGGTGGAGGTGAAGGCGTCCCGCGACCCCGGCGAACGGGCCGAGGTGGTACGGCGGCGCCTGGCCTTCGACGCCGATCCCGGCGCCTTCGCCGCCCGGTGGACGGCGGAGGAGTCGGCCCTGGCCGGCCGGATCGCGCAGGCCAGGGCCAGGGTGCCCGCGGTGCGGCTGCCCGACGCCCGGCTCACGCAGATCGCCACGGTGTGCGCCGCGTTCGAGGTGGACGGGCTCCGCGCCGACCTGGTCACGGCCAACGCCGCCATCGCGCATGCCGCATGGCAGGGGAGGGACGTCGTGACGACCGAGGACGTGCGGGCCGCCGCCCGCCTGTCGCTGCCGCACCGGCGGCGGCGTGACCCGTTCGACGCGCCCGGGCTGGACGAGTCGCTGCTGGAGGACCTGCTGGCCCGGACGGGAGAGGACGAACACCCCGACGACCCCGACGGTCCCGGAGGCGCCGACCGCCGTGGCGATCCCGGCGATCCCGGAGGTGCCGGTGGTGCCGACGGCCTTGGCGATCCCGGAGGTCCCGACCATCCCGATGGTGCCGGCGATTCCGCGGCCTCCGGCCCTCACCGGCCGGACGGCGGTTCGGGAGACGCCGTGCCCGGCGGCCCGGCGGGGAACCCCGGGAGTCCGGAGAGCCTGGCGGGTTCACGCCCCCAAGAGGCGGCGGGCTCGCGCAGGGACGATCCGGCGGATTCGGAACGGCAGGGAGGCCCCGGCCAGGACGGGCCCGAGGCTCCGGCATCCTCAGCGGCGACGCCGGGAGGCGGCCAGGTGGCGGTGGTCGCGGAGCCGTACCGGGTGCCGCTGTTGAAAGTGCCGGGGCTGGGCGAGGGCGCGGCGGGACGGCGGTCGCGGGCGCGGACGTCGCAGGGCCGCGCCACCGGCTCGCGCCCGCCCGCCGGGCGGGTCCGCGACCTCCACCTGGCGGCGACCGTGCTGGCCGCGGCTCCGTACCAGAAGGAACGCGGGCGCACAGGACCCGGCCTGCTGCTCCGCGAGGGCGACCTGCGCGAGGTCGTGCGCGAGGGCAGGGAGGGCAACCTCGTGCTGTTCGTGGTGGACGCGAGCGGCTCGATGGCCGCCCGCAAGCGGATGACCGCGGTCAAGACCGCCGTGCTGAGCCTGCTGCTCGACGCCTACCAGCGGCGGGACAAGATCGGCCTGGTCACGTTCAGGGGCGCCACCGCCGAGCTGGCACTGCCGCCGACCTCGTCGGTCGAGGCGGGCGCCGCCAGGCTCCGCGCGCTGCCCACCGGGGGCCGCACTCCGCTGGCGGCCGGGCTGGCGCGCGCGGCGGAAGTGCTGCGTGTCGAGCGGTTGCGCGACCCCGCGCGGCGTCCGCTGCTGGTGGTGGTGACCGACGGCCGCGCTACCTCGGGCGGAGACGTGGACCGGGCCGCGGCCCTGCTCGGCGGTACGGCGAGCGTGGTCGTCGACTGCGAGAGCGGCCCGGTCCGGCTCGGTCTGGCCGTCAAGCTGGCGCTCCGGCTGCGGGCGCCGGTCATCTCGCTCGACTCGCTGTCCGACCTCGGCTCGGTCGTACGTGACTACAGGAAGGCGGTCTGACATGCCGCAGGGCAGGCCCGAGGTCGTCCCCGACGACGGCCTCACCACGCGGCAACGCCGCACCAGGCCGTTGCTCATGGTCCACACCGGCCCCGGCAAGGGGAAGTCGACGGCGGCCTTCGGGATGGCGCTGCGGGCCTGGAACCAGGGCTGGCCGATCGGCGTGTTCCAGTTCGTGAAGTCGGCCAAGTGGCGCATCGGCGAGGAACGGGCTCTCACCGTACTCGGCGCCACCGGTGAGGGCGGCCCGGTGACCTGGCACAAGATGGGCGAGGGCTGGTCGTGGATCCAGCGGCCCGGCACGGAGGAGGACCACGCCGCCGACGCACGCGAGGGCTGGGCGCAGATCAAGCGCGATCTGGCCGCCGAGACCTACCGCTTCTACGTGCTGGACGAGTTCACCTACCCGCTGAAGTGGGGCTGGCTCGACCTGGACGACGTACTCGAGGCGCTCACCACCAGACCGGGCAGCCAGCATGTGGTGATCACCGGCAGGGACGCGCCCGGACGGCTGCTGGAGGCGGCCGATCTGGTGACCGAGATGGGCAAGGTACGCCATCCCATGGACGCCGGGCAGAAGGGGCAGAAAGGCATCGAGTGGTAATCCCGCGCCTGGTCATCGCGGCGCCCTCGTCGGGCAGCGGCAAGACGACGGTGGCGACCGGTCTGATGGCGGCGTTGCGGGCCCGCGGGCTGGCGGTCTCACCGCACAAGGTGGGGCCCGACTACATCGACCCCGGCTACCACGCGCTCGCCACCGGCAGGCCGGGGCGCAACCTCGACCCGTGGCTGACCGGCGAGGAACGCGTGGTGCCGCTGTTCGCGCACGGGGCCGCGGGGTGTGACATCGCGGTGGTGGAAGGTGTGATGGGCCTGTTCGACGGCAAGGGAGAAACGGACTTCGCCTCGACCGCGCACGTCGCCCGCCTCCTGGACGCTCCGGTGGTGCTGGTCGTGGACGCGGCCAGGCAGAGCAGGTCCGTGGCCGCCGTCGTGCATGGTTTCGCCACGTTCGACCCGCGGGTGCGCGTGGGCGGGGTGGTGCTCAACCGCGTCGGGTCCGACAGGCACGAGGAGCTGTGCCGGGCCGCACTGGCCGAGGCGGGAGTGCGCGTGCTGGGCGCGATCCGCCGCGACGACGCCGTCTCCACGCCCTCCCGGCATCTCGGGCTGGTGCCCGCGGCGGAGCGAACGGCCGAGGCGGTGGCCACGGTGGACCGGCTCGGCGCGCTGGTGACCCGCTCGTGCGACCTCGAAGCCCTGGTACGACTGGCCCGCTCAGCGCCGCCGCTGACCGGCACCGCCTGGGACCCGGCCGTGGCGATCGGGGAGGTGACGGCCCGTGGGCCGGAGCGGGCCGTGGTGGCGGTGGCGGGCGGGGCGGCGTTCACGTTCGGCTACGCCGAGCATGTCGAGCTGCTGCGGGCGGCGGGGGCCGAGGTGGCCGTGTTCGACCCGCTCCGCGACGAGGCCCTGCCCGCCAGGACGGGCGCGGTGGTGATCGGCGGCGGGTTCCCCGAGATGTACGCCGCGGAGTTGTCCGCCAACGAGCCGCTGCGCGGGCAGGTGGCGGCCTTCGACGGCCCCATCGCGGCGGAGTGCGCCGGGCTGCTGTACCTGTGCCGGGAGCTGGACGGGCAGCGGATGTGCGGACGCGTGCCCGGCGTCGCCCGGATGAGCGACCGGCTCACGCTGGGCTACCGGGACGCGGTGGCCGTCCGCCGATCGCTGCTCACCGAGCCGGGCGAACGGTTCAGCGGACACGAATTCCACCGGACCGTGGTCGAGATCGACCGGACCGCGGTCGACCGGACCGCGGTCGAAGCGGTCGGCGAACCGGTCTTCCGCTGGGCGGGCGGCGCCGACGGGTTCGGCGACCCCCTGCTCACCGCGTCCTACCTGCACCTGCACTGGGCCGGCCGCCCGGCGTCGGCTCAGCGGCTGGTGTCGTCCTCCAGGTCGCCCTCGGTCTTGAGGTAGACCTCCCGCAGCCCGTCCATGATCTCCGGGTCGGGGTGCGCCCACATGCCCCGCTCGGCGGCCTCCAGCAGGCGTTCCGCGATGCCGTGCAGCGCCCATGGGTTCGACTTCGCCATGAACGCCTGGTTCTCCGGATCGAGCACATAGGTTTCCGTCAGCTTGTCGTACATCCAGTCGGCCAGCACACCCGTCGTGGCGTCGTAGCCGAACAGGTAGTCCACGGTCGCGGCCAGCTCGAACGCGCCCTTGTAACCGTGCCGCCGCATCGCGGCCAGCCACTGCGGGTTGACCACCCTGGCGCGGAAGATCCGCGAGGTCTCCTCGGACAGGGTCCGGGTGCGTACGGCGTCGGGGCGGGTGCTGTCGCCGACGTAGGCCGCCGGCGCCTTCCCGGTGAGCGCGCGGACCGTGGCGACCATGCCACCGTGGTACTGGAAGTAGTCGTCGGAGTCGGCTATGTCGTGCTCGCGGGTGTCGACGTTCTTGGCCGCCACGGCGATCCTGCGATAGGCGCTCTCCATGTCGGGCCGGGCGGCGACGCCGTCGAGGTCACGGCCGTAGGCGAAGCCGCCCCAGACCGCGTACACCTCGGCCAGGTCCGCGTCATCGCGCCAGTTGCCGCTGTCGATCAGCGGCAGCAGCCCGGCCCCGTAGGCGCCGGGCGCGGAGCCGAAGATCCGCATCGTGGCCCTGCGCTCGTCGCCGTGCGCCTCGGTGTCGGCGGCCACGTGGGCGCGGACATAGTTGTCCTCGGCGGGTTCGGCCAGCCCGGCGGCCAGCCGTACGGCGTCGTCGAGCATGCTCACCACGTGCGGGAAGGCGTCTCGGAAGAAGCCGCTGATGCGGATGGTCACGTCGATTCTGGGGCGGCCCAGTTCGGCGAGCGGGATCGGCTGCAGTGTGGTCACCCGGCGGGACGCCTCATCCCATTCGGGGCGGACGCCGAGCAGGGCCAGCACCTCGGCCACGTCGTCGCCGGCCGTACGCATGGCGCTGGTGCCCCAGACGGACAGGCCGACCGAGCGCGGCCACTCGCCGGTGTCGGCGCGGTAGCGCTCCAGCAGCGAATCGGCCATGGCCTGGCCCGTCTCCCAGGCGAGCCTGCTGGGCACCGCGCGCGGATCGACGGAGTAGAAGTTGCGCCCCGTCGGCAGAACGTTGATGAGCCCGCGCAGCGGGGAGCCGCTCGGCCCGGCCGGGACGTACCCGCCGTCCAGAGCGTGCAGGAGGTGGTCGAGCTCGTCGGTGGTGCGAGCCAGCCGGGGAACGACCTCGGTGGCGGCGAAGGTGAGGATGCGCGTCACGAGATCCAGGCGCCCCATCACGTGGTCGGCCTGCGCCGCCTCGGCCGTCGCGGGGATCGCGCGGCCGGTCTCCTCCGCCTCAGCCGTCGCGGGGATCGCGCGGCCGGTCTCCTCCGCTGTCGTGAGGATCACGCGACCGGCGTCCGCCGCCTCAGCCGTCGTGAGGATCGCGCGCGCGACCTCCGCCGCCGCTTCCGGTGCCCAGTCCCGTTCCTCCATCGCCTGCACCAGGGCGCGGGCGGTCGCCTCCGCGGCGTCCACGCTGGTCAGGCTCGCCGTGCCGTCCTCGGCCAGGCCGAGCGCCTCCCGCAACCCTGGCAGAGTCTCCCTGCCCGCCCACATCTGCCGGGCCCGCAGCATCGCGAGCACCAGGTCCACCCGGACCTGTCCCTCGGGCGCCTGGCCGAGCACGTGCAGGCCGTCACGGATCTGCGCGTCCTTCACCTCGCACAGCCAGCCGTCCACGTGCAGGATGAAGTCGTCGAACTCGGTGTCGTGCGGCCGATCGGCCAACCCCAGATCGTGGTCCAGCCGGGCGGCCTGGATGAGCGTCCAGATCTGCGCCCTGATCGCGGGCAGTTTGGCCGGGTCCATCGCCGCGATCGAGGCGTGTTCGTCGAGGAGCTGTTCCAGCCGGGCGATGTCGCCGTACGTCTCGGCGCGGGCCATCGGCGGCACCATGTGGTCCACCAGCACCGCGTGCGCCCGCCGCTTGGCCTGCGTACCCTCGCCCGGATCGTTCACCAGGAACGGGTAGACGAGCGGCAGATCGCCCAGCGCCGCGTCCGTGCCGCACGAGGCGGACATTCCGGCCGACTTGCCCGGCAGCCACTCCAGGTTGCCGTGCTTGCCCACGTGCACCATCGCGTGCGCGCCGAACTCCTTCGACAGCCAGCGGTAGGCGGCCAGGTAGTGGTGGCTCGGCGGCAGGTCGGGGTCGTGGTAGATGGCGATGGGGTTCTCGCCGAATCCGCGCGGCGGTTGCACCATCACCACCACGTTGCCCGCCCGCAGCGCGGCCAGCACGATGTCGCCCTCGTGCACGAACAGCTCGCCCGGCGGCGGGCCCCAATGGCGTTCCATGTCCGCGCGCAGGTCGCCGGGCAGTGTGCGGTACCACTGCCCGTAGGACTCCGCTGAGATACGCACGGGGTTGCCCGCGAGATGCTCCTCGGTCAGCCAGTCCTGGTCCTGGCCGCCCGCGGCGATCAGCGCGTGGATCAGCGCGTCGCCGTCCTGCTCGGCCACGCCGGGAAAGCCGTCCCCCAGGTCGTAGCCGGCCTCGGCGAGTCTGGCGAGCAGTCTCACCGTGCTGGCGGGGGTGTCCAGGCCGACCGCGTTGCCGACTCTGGAGTGCTTGGTCGGGTAGGCCGACAGCATCACGACCAGGTGGCGCTCGGCGGGCGGGGTGTGCCTGAGCAGGCCGTGCCGTACGGCGAGACCGGCGACCCGGGCGGCCCGCTCGGTGTCGGCGACGTAGACCGTCAGCCCGTCCTCGTCGATCTCCTTGAACGAGAACGGCACCGTGATGATCCGGCCGTCGAACTCGGGGATCGCCACCTGGGAGGCGGCGTCGAGCGGGGAGAGACCGTCGTCGTTCTCCTCCCACGCCTGCCTGCTGGTCGTCAGGCAGAGCCCCTGCAGGATCGGCACGTCCAGCTCGGCCAGCGCCCCCACGTCCCACGCCTCGTCGTCACCGCCGGCACCCGCGGTGGCCGGGCGGGAGCCGCCCGCGGCCAGTACGGTCACCACCAGCGCGTCGGCGGTACGCAGGACGTCGAGCAGACCGGCCTCCGCGGTGCGGAGGGAGGAGCAGAAGACAGGCAGCGCCCGGCCGCCCGCGTCCTCGACGGCCTGGCACAGGGTCTCGACGAACGCGGTGTTGCCCGCCACGTGATGCGCCCGGTAGTAGAGCACGCCGACCACCGGCCCGCTCTCCCCCCGTGCGCCGCGCTCCAGGCGGCCCCAGGTGGGCGTGGGCTCGGGCCGGGCGAACCCACGGCCGGTCAGCAGAACGGTGTCGGACAGGAAGGCGTGCAGTTCGGTGAGGTTGGCGGGCCCACCGTGCGCCAGGTACGCGTGCGCCTCCGCGCAGACGCCGCCACTGACCGTGGACAGCTCCATCAGCTCGGCGTCGGGAGCCTGCTCCCCGCCGAGCACCACCACCGGACGGGGACCCGCCAGCAGGTGGTCGAGTCCTTCCTCCCAGGCCCGGCGCCCACCCAGCAGCCGTACCACGACCAGGTCGATGCCCTCCAGCAGGGCGGGCAGATCCTCGGCCGCCAGCCTGGCGGGGTTGCCCAGGCGGTAGGCGGCACCGCCGGCACGAGCGCTCAGCAAGTCGGTGTCGGAAGTCGAGAGCAGCAGGACGGTATGGCTGTCGCCGAGCACGGCGCAATCCTCCCTCGGGGTCCTCGCCCCGGTCGCGGGTGTCACGACGGCAGGAGTCTCCTGGCTCCCGGATCAGCGCTCACCCCGGCCTTCCCATCCGTCGCCGGACAGTGGCCTTCGTGGGGTTCGCTCCCCGGTCACAGTGGCGGGACCGCGCCGGTTTCGCACCGGCTTCCTCCCATTGCTATCGCCTCCCGATCAGACCACGGCAGGGGCGACCACCGCAAGAAACTGGCGTTACCATCCTCTTCGTGTCCATAGCCGACTTTTCCGGACGTGTGCGCCCCGACGCCTGTCCGGGGGCGCTACAGGTGCACGAGGCCGCCGACGGCCCGCTGGCCCGGGTCCGCCTGCCCGGCGGCGCGGTGTCGGCCGCCCAGCTTCGCGAACTGGCCGCCTGCGCCACCGACCTGGGCTCCGGGGTGATCGAACTGACCTCCCGGGCGAACGTCCAGGTACGCGGCCTGCGCTCGGCCACCGCCTTCGCCGAGCGGATGGCCCTTGTCGGGTTGCTGCCGTCGCCCGCGCACGAGCGGGTACGCAACATCGTCGCCTCACCCTTGAGCGGCCGCGGACCGGCGGGCCTGCTCGACACCCAGCCGCTGGTGGAGGCCCTGGACCGGGCGCTGTGCGCGCGTCCCCGCCTGGCCGGGCTGCCCGGACGGTTCCTGTTCGCGCTGGACGACGGGAGCGGCGACGTGGTGGGGCTCGGCGCGGATGTCACGTTCGCGGCCTGCGCGGGAGGCACCGCCCGGCTGCTGCTGGCGGGCAGCGACGCGGGACTCTCCGTACGTGGGGAGACGGCGGTGTCCTACATGATCGCCGCTGCAGAGGCATTCCTCGACGAACGGGAGAGCGCCTCCGAGCGCGATGGCGAGGCCCAGCGTGACAGCACCGCGTGGCGGATCGGGGACCTGGAAGACGGGGCCGCCAGGGTCGCCGCCCGGCTGGGCGGCGTCGCGATCGACGGCCCGCCATCCGCTCAGGAGGTGCGGCGCGCGGGGCTCACCGAGCAGCGGGACGGCCGCGTGGCGCTGGAGGCGGTGGTCCCGCTCGGCCGGTTGACCGCCGCCCAGGCCCGCGCGATCGCCGCCGCCGCCGAGAGCGTCCCTGCAGAACCCAGCGTCGCCGTGCGGCTGACGCCGTGGCGGACCGTGGTGTTCCTCGATCTGTCCCCCGCCGACGCCGGCCGCGTGGCGCGGCTGCTCGACGCGGACGGGCTGGTGACCGATCCGGCGTCGCCCTGGGTGGGCGTGACCGCTTGCACCGGCCGCCCCGGCTGCGCCAAATCGCTGGCCGACGTGCAGGAGGACGCGCGGCGCTGGGTGGCGGGCCGCAGCGGCCCCACGGAGGTGCCCGTGCACTGGGCCGGTTGCGAGCGGCGCTGCGGGCTGCCCCGGGGGCAGGTCGTGCAGATGGTCGCCACAGCCGACGGATACCAGGAAAGGCAGCAGTGACCGACTACATCCGTGACGGCGCCGAGATCTACCGGCGGTCGTTCGCCACCATCCGTGCCGAGACGGACCTCACCGGGATCCCGCCCGAGGTGGCCCAGGTGGTGGTGCGGATGATCCACGCCTGCGGCATGACCGACCTGGTGAACGACGTGGACTGGTCACCGTCGGTCGTCACACGGGCCCGCGCGGCGCTGCGTCACGGCGCTCCCGTGCTCTGCGACGCCATGATGGTCGCCTCCGGCGTGACCAGGCGCAGGCTGCCCGCGGGCAACGAGGTGCTCTGCACCCTCGGCGCTCCGGGAGTGGCCGAGCTGGCCGAACGTCTCGGCACCACCCGCAGCGCCGCAGCGCTCGAACTCTGGCGCGACCAGCTCGACGGCGCCGTGGTGGCCATCGGCAACGCGCCGACGGCCCTGTTCCGGCTGCTCGAACTGGTCGCGGACGGGGCGGGCAGGCCCGCGGCGGTGCTCGGCATCCCCGTGGGTTTCATCGGCGCGGCCGAGTCCAAGCGGGCGCTGGCCGAGAGCGGCCTGGAATACCTGGTGGTGCACGGCCGTCGCGGCGGCAGTGCGATGACGGCGGCGGCGGTCAACGCCATCGCGAGCGAAGCGGAGTGATCACGATGACCGGACGGCTGTACGGGGTGGGCCTCGGTCCCGGCGACCCGGAACTGGTCACGGTGAAGACGGCCAGGCTGATCGGCGAGGCCGAGGTGATCGCCTACCACGCCGCCAGGCACGGCCGCAGCATCGCCCGCTCCATCGCGCTGCCGTACATGAAGGAAGGGCAGATCGAAGAGCTGCTGCTCTACCCGCTGACCACGGAGACCACCGACCATCCGGGCGGATACCAGGGCGCGCTCGACGACTTCTACGCCGACTGCGCCGTCAGGCTGGCCGCGCATCTGGACGCGGGCAGGACCGTGGTGGTGCTGGCCGAGGGCGACCCGCTGTTCTACGGCTCCTACATGCACCTGCACAAGCGGCTCGCGCACCGCTACCCGACCGAGGTGGTGCCCGGCGTCACCTCGGTCAGCGCGGCCTCCGCCGTGCTGGGCCGCCCGCTGGTGGAACGCGACGAGGTGCTCACCCTCCTGCCCGGCACGCTGCCCGCCGAGGCGCTGGCCGAGCGGTTGCGCGCCACCGACTCGGCCGCGGTGCTCAAGCTGGGCAGAACGTTCGGGAAGGTACGCGACGCGCTGGCCGAGGCCGGGCGGCTGGACGACGCCTGGTACGTCGAGCGCGCCACCATGGGGGCCGAACGAGTGGCGCCGCTCAAGGACGTGGACCCCAGTGACGTGCCGTACTTCTCGCTGGCCTTGCTCACCAGCCCGGCCGAACGGACCTTCGTCCCCACACCCGCGCCGGCCGAGGTCTCAGGCGAGGTCACCGTGGTGGGGCTCGGCCCCGCCGGACGGCCGTGGTTGACGCCGGAGGCGCAGGAGGCACTGGCGGCGGCCACCGACCTGGTCGGGTACGGCCCGTACGTGGACCGGGTGGCGCCGAACCCGCGCCAGCGCCGCCACCGCACCGACAACCGGGTCGAGGCCGAGCGGGCCCGGCACGCGCTGGATCTGGCGCGCGAAGGGGCACGGGTGGCGGTGGTCTCCTCCGGCGATCCCGGCGTGTTCGCGATGGCCAGCGCCGTGCTGGAGGCGGCGGTGGACTTCCCGGACGTGCCCGTGCGTGTGGTGCCCGGGCTGACGGCCGCGCAGGCGGTGGCGAGCCGGGTGGGCGCGCCGCTGGGCCACGACTACTGCGTGCTGTCGCTGTCCGACCTGCTCAAGCCGTGGGAGGTGGTGGCCGACCGGCTGGCCGCCGCGGCCCGGGCCGATCTGGTGCTGGCGCTGTACAACCCGGCCTCGCGCAGCCGTACCTGGCAGCTCGCCGCCGCCCGCGACGTGCTGCTGGAGCACCGCGACGCGGCCACCCCCGTGGTGATCGGCCGCGACGTGGGCGGCGCGCACGAGAGCGTCATCGTCACCACGCTCGGCGAGCTGGATCCCGCGCGTGTGGACATGCGCTGCCTGCTGATCGTCGGCTCCTCGACCACCCGCGTGACGAAGAGCGGAACCGTCTACACCCCGCGCCGCTACCCGTGAACCCACTCAACGGCCGCCGCCACGGTGTCCACCAGCCGGACACCCTCGGGCAGCGGCGGCCGGTTCACCATGATCACGGGTAGCCCGAGCCGGCGGGCCGCGGTGAGCTTCGCGGTGGTCAGCTGACCTCCGCTGTCCTTGGTGACCAGCACGTCGAGGCGGTGCTCGCGGATGAGCGCGAGTTCGCCCTCGACCGTGTACGGCCCGCGGTCGAGCAGCACGTGCACGTTGGCGGGCACGGGAAGCTCGGGCGGATCGACCGACCTGGCCAGCAGCCACACCCCGGCGAGCCCGCTGAAGATCGGCAGGCTCCTGCGCCCGGTGGTGAGGAACACCCGCACGGCCCCGGTCAAAGCGCCCGTAGCGGACAGGCCGGTGGTCCGCGCGACGCTCTCGGTCAGGAGGGCGGCGGCGGCCCCCAGGGAGCCGACCCGCTGCCAGGCGTCGCCCGGCCCCTCCTGCCAGCCCGGCCGGCGCAGGACCAGCAGCGGCACACCCGTGCTGGCCGACGCGACGGCCGCCGAAGCGGTCATCCGCGCCGCGAACGGATGGGTGGCGTCCACCACCACGTCGACTCCCTCGGCGACCAGCCAGGCGGCCAACCCCTCAGGGCCGCCGAACCCGCCCTCGCGCACCTCGCCGACCGGCAGCCGCGGGTTGGTGACCCGCCCGGCCAGGGACGACACGACGCGCACGCCCGGGTCGGCGGCCAGCTCCGCGGCCAGCGCCCTGGCCTCGGCCGTGCCGCCAAGGATCAGGACCCTTCTCATGTCCTCGTCCGATCGGCGCTGTAGAGGTGGCTGTCGGGGAACTGCGACGCCGACAGCACCCGGCCCACGACGATGACCGCCGTACGCCGGATCCCGGCCGCCCTGACCTGATCGGCGATGTCGGCCAGCGTCCCGCGCAGGATCACCTCGTCGGCCCTGCTGGCCCGCGCCACCACCGCGACCGGGCAGCCCAGCCCGTATGAAGGCTGCAACTCCGCCACCACCGCGTCGATCCGCTGTACGGCCAGGTGCAGCACCAGCGTCGCACCACTCGCCCCGAGCGTCGCCAGGTCCTCGCCGTCGGGCATCGGCGTGGCGCGCCCCGAGACGCGCGTCAGGATGACCGTCTGGCCGACCCCGGGCACGGTCAGCTCCCTGCCCAGCGAGGCCGCGGCCGCCGCGAACGCCGGCACCCCCGGGACCACCTCGTACGGCACGCCGAGCGCGTCCAGCCGCCGCATCTGCTCGGCCACGGCGCTGAAGACGGACGGGTCGCCGGAGTGCAGCCGCGCCACGTCCAGCCCGGCCCGGTGCGCGGTCACCAGTTCGGTGACGATCTCGTCGAGCGTCAGGTTCGCGGTGTCGACCAGTCTGGCCGACGGCGGGCAGGACGCAAGGAGTTCGCGGGGCACCAGCGAACCGGCGTACAGGCACACCGGCGAGGACTCCAGCCGCCGCACCCCGCGTAGCGTGATCAGGTCGGCGGCTCCGGGGCCGGCCCCGATGAAGTACACGGTCATGGCAGATCCGCCCCGGTGAAGTGCGCAATCATGGCACGTCCTTCCTGGTGACCGACCAGATGGTCACCGGCATCGCGGGCCGCCACCCGGTGAAGGCGCCGATGGGCGAGGCCCGCTGTACGGCCAGGCGCACCAGGTCGCCGCCGAGCCGGCCGTACCACTCCCCGACCACGGCCTCGGACTGCAGGGTGACGGCGTTCACCACGAGCCGGCCGCCGGGGCGCAGCGCCGCCCAGCAGCGCTCCAGCAGTCCCGGTACGGTGGCGCCGCCACCGACGAACACCGCGTCCGGCGCGGGCAGCCCCTCCAGCGCCGCCGGAGCACTGCCTACGACGACCCGCAGCGCGGGCACCCCGAGGACGTCGGCGTTGCGCCGGATCGCGGCGGCCCGGTCGGCCCGGCTCTCGACCGCCACGGCCGCGCATGACGGGTGGCCGCGCAGCCACTCGATGGCGATGCTGCCCGCACCCGCCCCCACGTCCCACAGCAGCTCGCCGGGCAGGGGCGCGAGCCGCGACAGGCTGACCGCGCGGACCTCGCGCTTGGTGAGCTGCCCGTCGTGCTCGTACGCCGTGTCGGGCAACCCGGGGACCAGCGCGAGCGGTTCGGCGTCCGGCCCCGCCACGCACTCGACGGCGATCACGTGCAGGCTGGACCGAGCGGCGGCCGTCCAGCTCTCGGCCGTCCCCGCCTGCGCGCACTCCGCCGCCGAGCCCAGGTCCGACAGCACGGTCATCGGGCTCGGGCCGTACCCGCGCTCCATGAGCAGCCCGGCCACCCGCGACGGCGCGTCGAGACCGGAGCCCAGCACGATGACCCGCACCCCGGGCAGCACGGCGGCGTTCAGCGTCGCCGGGGAACGGCCCACCAGGCTGACCACCTCCACCTGCTCGACGGGCCAGCCGAGCCGGGCGCACGCCAGTGACAGCGACGACAGATGCGGCAGCACCCGCACGCGGGCCGTGCCCAGGAGGCGCACCAGCGTGGAGCCGACGCCGTAGAACATGGGGTCCCCGCTGGCCAGCACGCACACCTCCCGGCCCGCGTGGCTGTCCATCAGCGCGGGCAGCGCGGGGAGCAGCGGCGACGGCCACGCGACCCGTTCGGCCCCTGAGGGAGGGATGAGGTCGAGCTGTCTGGGGCCGCCCATCAGCACCTCGGCCGCCTCCAGCGCCCGCCGCGAGTCGGGGGCCAGTCCGGCCCAGCCGTCCGCGCCGACGCCCACGACGGTGATCACATGTTCCCCAGCACGCGCACCACCTGGATCTCCACGACGACGCGGGACGGGTTCGGCCGGGGCGGCTTGTAGCGGGCGGTGTAGCGGCGCTCGGCGTCGGCGACCTGCTCCGGCTCGGTGCGCAGCACGGCCCGGCCCTCCAGCGTCGACCAGCGGCGGCCGTCGACCTGGCAGAGCGACACCCGCGCGCCGTCCGGCCCGCAGGCCGCGATGAGCCGGGCCTTGTACGAGGTCGCCGAGGTGATCACCCGGGCGGTGCCGGTGGCGAGATCCAGCGTCGCGCCGACGGGCACCACGTGCGGCGAGCCGTCGGGACGGACGGTGGCGAGCGTGCACAGGTGCCGCTCCTGCCAGAACTCGGCGAACGGTTCGCCCTGCTCGACCAGGTTCACGAGGCTCCTTGGGTGATATGCGATGAACATCGTATAGCGGCTGGTCTGGCACACTCTTACGGGTGAAGCGGCTACTCATCATCGGCATCGGCGCAGGCGACCCCGACCACCTCACGCTTCAGGCGGCCAAGGCCATCGCCGCCGCCGATGTCTTCTTCATCGTGGACAAGGGCGAGGTCAAGCACGACCTCGTCCAGCTCCGGCAGGATCTGATCCAGGAGCACGGCCGCGCGCCGTACCGGATCGCCGAGGCCCGCGACCCCGAGCGCGACCGGACCACTCCCGCCTACGCCGCCGCCGTCGAAGACTGGCGCTCACGCCGCGCGCTGGCGTGCGAGAGGCTCATCCGCGACGAGCTGGCCGACGGCGAGACCGGGGCGTTCCTCGTGTGGGGGGATCCCGGCGTGTACGACAGCACGCTGGCCATCGTCGAGCAGATCCTGGAGCGCGGGCAGGTCGTCTTCGACTACGAGGTGATCCCCGGCATCAGCAGCGTCTCCGCGCTGACCGCACGCCACCGCACCAGCCTCACCCAGGTCGGCCGCCCCGTGCATCTCACCACCGGCCGCCGCCTGGCCCAGGAGGGCGCCGGCGCCGACGACGTGGTCGTCATGCTGGACGCCCACTGCTCCTTCGCCGGCCTCGACGACTTCACCATCTACTGGGGCGCCTACCTGGGCACGCCCGACGAGATCCTGGTGGCCGGACCGGTGGCCGAGGTCGGCGACCGCATCCGCGCCCTGCGCGCCGAGGCGCGGGAGCGCAAGGGCTGGATCATGGACACCTACCTGCTGCGGCGCACGTGAGCGAAGCGGCTCACTCCCACGGCTGCCGGTACGACGCCTGGTAGGCCCGCAGCCGCAGCCGCAGGGTCAGCGTGACGGTCGTGCCCGCCGGTAGTTCGACCGTGAGGTGCGGCCCGTTCACCGCGAGTTCGGTGCTCGTCGGGACCGGCTCGTGGTGGATGTACTCGGCGTCCCGGCCGGTCCAGCCGGGCTCGGCGCCGGTCGCGGTGGCAGTGACGATCTCGTGTTCGCCGAACGCGCCGGCCTGGACGATGAGCACGCGGTCGTCGGTGGCCGAGAGATTGACCAGCGTGACCACGGTCGCCTCCGGCTCGATGGCGCTGACCAGGGCGGCGACCTGGTCCGGCACGCCGGGGCGGCGGCGTAGAGCGTCGAAGTAGCGGACCCTCGCCTGCTGCAGGCCGCCGTTGTAGATGACCTGCGGGCCACCCCACATGAGCTGGGCCAGCGCCTCGGTCACCACCGGGTTGACGTTCTGCCACAGGTGGATCGCCTCCTCCGGCAGGTCCCGGTCGGCGTTGGCGAGCAGCAGGGCGATGCGACGGCGGGCCTGGGCGTGCGCGGCGGCGAGGATCCGCTGGGGGTAGTCCGGATTGTCGCCGCACAGGTAGGCGTACCAGGGCTCCTCGTGCCCGGCTTCCTCCTTGTCGCGGAACGGCCGGACGGTCGCCCAGTCGTAACCGGCCGCGGCGCGCAGCGCGTCCAGGCGGGCTCGGTCCTCGGCTGCGCCGGTGTGGTGCCAGAGCGCGAACGGGATCGAGGTCTGGATCGGGTTGTAGTCGAACCAGCCCTTGTCGCTGTGCCGATAAGGCACGAGAAGGGTGGGGGTGTCCACCTCGGGGCCGAGATGGGCGCGCCAGCGACCCTGGTTGGCCGAGTCGCTCTGGCTGAACGGCAGCTTGACGCCGAGGCCGATGACCGCGTCCAGCAGGGACCGGACCAGGTCCAGGTAGCCGTCGTCCCGGGTGGCCAGCGCGGCGCTGAGTGCGCCGACGGCGGTCGCCTGGCCGACGCTGTACATGCCGTGCGGCCAGGTCCAGCCGTAGTGCCCGCCGTACCAGCGCCCGTCCAACTGGCTGCCGACCACGCCGTCCAGGCCGACGTTGTCCGGGATGACGCCGCCGTTCTCCTGGGCCCGGCGCTGCCAGGCTCCGACGTACTCGCGCAGCCAGGCGGCGTACCGCTCGTCGCCGGTGACCAGGAAGGCGTTGCAGACCAGGCCGGCCACGCTCAGGTTGCCGGCCGCGTCGCCCCGGCCCAGGCGCTCCCGCATCTCCGCGCCCAGTCGCGGATCGTCGGCCAGTGCCGGGACCGGCGCGTCGGCCGGCAGCAGCCAGTCCAGCGGATAGCCGTACTGGGCGGCCTCCGCCTCGGTCCAGGGATAGGCGGGGGTGTCGGACACCCCTTCCCGGGCTCCCCCGCTGCCGTTGTGCGGGGCCTTGATGATGCGGTGCGCCGGGTCGTAGTTGGCCGGGCCGAGATAGAGGTCGGCGAACCGGGTCGCCCGGTCCGCCCAGGCCGCCGGGTCGGCGGCGGTGAGGAAGTAGGTGAAGAGCAGGCTCTCCCCCTGATGGAACCAGTCGTAGCCGATCTCGAACTCGTCGGCGAACATGCCGAGCTCGGTCATCTGGGCGACCACGCCGTGCCAGTGGTGGGCGCACGCCGGTAGCAGGTCGTCCGCGCCGCCCAGCAGGTAGAGCTGGGGCCAGTTGAAGAACGGCTCGAAGAAGTCGTCCGCGCCGTCACGGGTGGACAGCCGGCCGGTGTAGCGCAGCGAGCCGTCAGGCCGGGTGTACCGGTCGGCGAACAGCCGCCACCCGCTGTCCAGCAGGTCCAGCAGCGCGCGCTGGGACAGCGCCCACGCCGGCGGGTCGATGACGGGGACGCTCGCCGTGACAACCGGCGGGCGCCGGGCGGAGCTGGTCATATGATGCGTACTCCTCATCCCTTGGTCGCGCCGGCGGTCAGCCCGGCGACCAGGAAGCGCTGTGAGAACAGGAACACCAGCAACACCGGAGCGATGGAGACCAGGGTGGCCAGCACCAGTTCGGGCGGCTGCACCTCGGCGTTGGCCCCGACGACGGGATTGAAGGTGGGGGTCGCGGCCAGCATCTGCGTCAGCCCGACCTGCATGGGGTAGTTGCCACTGTTGGGCAGCATCACGTACGGCAGGAAGAAGTTGTTCCAGTTGTTGACGAAGCTGAAGAAGGCGACCAGCGCGACCACCGGCTTGGCCAGCGGGAGCGCCACCCGGAAGAAGGTCGCGGACTCGCTGCAACCGTCCAGCCGGGCCGCGTCCAGCAGCTCGCCGGGGACGCTGGTGGAGAAGTAGATGTAGGTCAGGTACACGCCGAACGGGAAGAACGACATCGGCAGCACGACCGAGGCCATCTTGTTGACCAGCCCGAGATAGCTGAGCTCCAGGAAGATCGGCAGCACCAGGGCGGTCGCCGGCATCAGCATCACGACCAGGGTGACGATGAGCAGCAGGCGCCGGCCTTTGAACCGCATGAGCGCCATCGCGTACCCGGCCGGGATGCCGACCAGCAGGGTCAGCGCCACCGAGAGCGCGGAGTAGACGACGGAGTTCGTCATCCAGGTCAGCACCGCCCCGTCCTGGAAGGACATGAGGTGCTGCCAGTTCGTGACGAGCGAGCCGATCGAGCCCGGTGACAGCGGGTTTCCGTGGATCAGGTCGGCCGGGCTCTTGGTCGAGGTGAGCAGCAGCCACACCATGGGCAGGACGAAGAACAGCGCGAAGGCCAGCAGCAGTACGGTGATGAGTCCTCGGCCCACCACACGGGCGACGCCGGCGGTCGGATCAGTCCGCATCGAAGAGTCCTCCCTTCGCGACGAACAGGCCGGCGCAGCACAGCGCCACGATGAGCAGGTCCATCGCGATCGCCGCCGAGCCGTTGAAGTCGTTCTGGTCGAAGGCGTACAGGTAGGCGAGCTGGTTGAGCGAGTAGTCGGTGCCGACCACGCCGAAACTGGCCTGCGAGACGAGCTGTGGCTCGACGAAGAGCTGGGTGCCCGCGGCGAGGGACAGGATCAGCATGTAGACGATCCACTTGCGCAGCATCGGCAGTTGCACCCGCCACGCCGTCTTCACCGGCCCGGCGCCGTCCACCTTCGCCGCCTCGATCACCGTGTGCGGGATGCTGTTCAACGCGCCGTACATGACCACGATCCAGCCGCCCGCGCCGGTCCAGAAGGCGATGACGGTGAAGATCCACGGCAGATGTCCGGGCGCGATCACCTGCACCAGCGTGCCGCCCCACAGCGAGCGGACCAGCCCGTCGACCGGGCTCACGGACGGGTCCAGCATGAACAGCCACAGCAGCACGCTCGACGCGCCGGCCAGCGCGCCCGGCACGTAGTAGACGAACCGCAGCGCGGCCCGGGACCAGCGCGAGGTGAGCCGGTGCACCACGAGCGCGAGCACCAGGACGAGCACGGTCAGGGTGACCAGCCATAACACCAGGTAGGTGGCCACATGCCCGACCGCGGACAGGAACCGGTAGTCCTGGGCGGTACGGATGAAGTTGGCGATGCCGGCGAAGCGCCCGTCGCCGTCGGTGAAGGCGAGGTAGAGCGCGTACACCGTGGGCGCGACCCCGAACGTGATCAGGAGCACCACGTACCCGGAGACGAAGACGTGCCCGGCGGCCGGCCGCCAGGGGCCGGAACGGCCTCTGGCGTGGGCGGCGCTGACGCTCACTTGGTGACCTGGTATCCGGACACTTGAGCCTGCTGCTCAATCGCCGTCTGCCAGGCCGGGAGCAGGGACTCGATCGTCTTGCCCGCGGTCTGGCCGGGGATGACGGTCTTGGCCCACACCGCTTCCGGACTGAACTCGGGCGAGCCCCAGCCGGACCAGACCTGCCCGGCCGCGGCGGTGATCGGCGCGGCGATGTCGCCGGCGTAGTAGCCGCTGTCCTGCTGCTTCTTGATCCACTTGGTCGCCGCGGCCGAGAAGGCGGGGTAGCCCGGCGAGAGAGCGACCTGGTACTCGTCCGCGGTGGCGACCCAGCTGATGAAGTCCTTGGCCGCCTGCAGCTGGGCGCTGTGCCGCGACAGCCACCAGGTGCCGCCGCCGACGTTGCCGGTCACCGGCGGGTTCTGGTCGGCCCAGTGCAGCGCGTCGCCGACCGCGAGCTCGCCCTTCGGGGTCTTGAGCGTCCCCTGGAACACCGCCCCGCCGTACCACGCCGGGCCGGGCAGCATGAGCACCTTGTCGCCCTGGTTCTTGGCGAAGTCGGGGCCGAACAGCGGCAGCATGGACATCGTCTTGTTCGCGACGAGCTTGTCCAGCATCCGCGCGGTCCGTACGCACTTGGCGTCGGTCGCCTTGACGGTGATCGCCTTGGCGCCGGTGACCTGGTTCGCCGGGCACTCGCCGCCCCACATGTAGATCTCCGGCGCCCACGCGTCACCGGCCGTGCCGACGATGTAGCCCGGGTGCTCGGCGGCCACCTTCTCGCCCAGCGCCTGGTAGTCCTCCCAGGTGGCGGGCAGTGTGTAGCCGAACTTGTCGAGCAGCTTCTTGTTGTACCAGAGCACCACCTGGGCCAGGTCGTTGCGCAGGCAGTAGACGGTGCCGTCGACGGCGCACACGTCGAGCGCGCCCTTGGCGAAGCCGCCGAGCGTGGCGTCGTCGAGCAGGCCCTTGTTGAGCGGGGCGACGAAGGCATCGTCCCCCTGCGAGGCCCAGGAGGCGGTGTTGTTGTCGGTGGTGAACACGACATCGGGCCAGCCCTCGCCGGCCCGGTTGAACAGTTGCACCTTGGTCTTGAGGGTGTTGGAGCCGTTCGCGTTGCCGTCGTAGGTGACGATGTCCAGCGCTACGCCGGCGTGCGCGGCCTGGTAGGCCTTGGCGGCGTCGAGCCGGGTGGAGTCCACCCAGACCACGAGCTTGCCGTCCTTCTTCTGCTCGGCGGCGGTGAACCCGTACGGGGAGCCGGCGCCGGTCGGCTTCGAGGAACCCGTGGGGTTCGGGGGACCGCAGGCCGCGACGGTGAGAAGAACCGCGGCTGCGGTAGCCACCGACAGGTAGGTGGCATGGCTGCGTCGTCTCATGGGGCCTCCGTTAACGCCACGTTTCGAGATATGACATCATACCTATGACGTCTTCACAATGGTCTATACTCAGAAGCCGTCGCAATCAGCGGAGGGCATGTTGACTCAGCACGCGGAAGGTCCATGGACGGACGACCCGGTGCGGCCACACCCGCCAGCGAAGCGGCCACGCCGCGTCCGGGCCCCCAAACTGGGCACCACGGTGGTCGAGCAACTGGTCGACGACATAGTCCGCGGCGCACTGAGACCCGGTTCGACGCTGCCGCCCGAGGCCGAGCTCTGCGAGGAGTTCGGCGTCAGCCGCACGGTGATCCGTGAGTCCGTCAAGGTGATCCAGGAGAAGGGCCTCGTCCGGATCGAGCACGGCCGCGGCACCCAGGTCACCGACCCGCGGCAGTGGAACCTCCTCGACGACGTCGTGCTCACCTCAGTGATCGCGCACGACGAGAACGTGACCTTCCTCGACGAGTTGGTCACGGTCCGGACCGCGCTGGAAGCCGAGATGGCCGCCGCCGCGGCCCTGGTCCACACCCCCGACGACGATCAACGTGTCGCCGAGGCGCTGGGCGTCATGCGGGCCAACCTGGCCTCCGCCCCCGATTTCGGCGCCGCGGACGTCCGCTTCCACGACGCGATCATGGCGGCCTCGCGCAACCGGCTCGGGCGGGCCATCGTCAACAGCATCCACGACAAGGCCCGCACCAGCATGCGCTACCACGGCGAGTACAACGAGGTGGTCATGCGCCAGACGCTGGACGAGCACCAGGCGATCAGCGACGCGATCGCGGCCGGCGATCCGGGGGCCGCGGCGGCGGCGATGCGCGCGCACATCCTCGGATCCTGGAGCCGCCGGCGTCCCGCACCGTGAAAACGGCGATGGCCCCGACGCGCATCGCGCGTCGGGGCCATCGTGATCGCTGTTATCCGCAGTGTTCGAGGGGGCTGTCGTAGGTGGACGTACCTGCCTTACCGCCCCACCTGACGCACTTGTCGGGCGCGCTGGCCCGCACCGGGCCCGCGTAGTAGCTGAAGTTGCCGCTGTCGGTGATGCGCGTCTGGCCCTCGACCTCCAGGTAGGCGCTGGTGGCCGTGGCCGTGCCGAGGTTGGTCAGCTTGATCGTGGCCACGCAGTTGACGGCGGTGCTCGAGTTGTACGTCAGGTAGACCGTGCCCGCCGTCCCCAGAGCCGCCGAGTCGATCACCGTGAAGCCGCTGCCGCACACCGACTCGGGGGTGTGGGGGTTGCCGCCACCGCTGCCGGTGACGTACTGCATGTACTTGGTCCAGTTCCAGTTCGGGCCGGGGTCGGTGTGGTCGGCGCCGGGCACCTCGCTGTGGCCGAGGATGTGGGTACGGTCCAGGGGGATGCCGTACCGGTCGGCGATGTTGCGGGTCAGCGCGGCCGAGGAGCGGTACATCGTGTCGGTGAACCAGGAGGCCTGGTCGACCCATCCCTCGTGCTCGATGCCGACCGATCGCCTGTTGTAGTCACCCGCGTGGAAGGCCCGGTCCTTCTCCCTGACCGTCTGGGTGATGGCGCCGTCCGACGAGCGGACCACGTAGTGCGCCGACGTGGGGTTCGGCCTGGGTCCGGTCTGGAACCAGTCGATCGTCCCCGCGTACGTGCCCTGGGCCACGTGGATGACGATGCGGTCGATCGCGTCGCTGGTCGGACGGTTGGAGACGGCGAAGTTGGTGCTGTGCGCCGGCGCCCACGCCGCCGACGGGTAGTCCACTGACGCCGCGAGCGTGCTGGTCTTGCCCAGCTCCTGCGCCTTGGCGTAGGGGCCGCGGTCGGGCTGGACGGTCCGCGGCGCCGCCGTGAGGGTCTCGCCGGCCGGCGTGGCCGCGCGAATCCCTTGGGACAGCTGGTCGTAGACGGTGTCGGCGTACAACCGGGCGACGTCCGCCGAGGAGGCGTGGCCGTACTTGGCCACCGCCTGGTACCACTTGCCGGCGTCCTTGCGGGCCGCGGCGTCCAGCCCGAGCTCGTCGGCGTAGGCGCGCAGCACGGCGGCGCCGCCCGTGATGTTGGCCGCGTCGTCCGCCTTCAGGGCCGAGACGGGCTGCTTCGTCAGCGTGGCCGCACGCTCGAGCGTGTGCGTGACGGGGTTGCTGACCAGGTGCATCACCCCGTAGCCGCCGCTCGCGCTGGGTTCGCCGTGGTGACCGTCCAGGTGGGTTTCGGAGTAGGCGAGCGACACCAGCAGGTCGCGAGGCACGTCGTACGTGGTGGCCGCGCGGGCGAACGCGTCGGTCATGGGATCGGCGGACACGGCTCCGGCCGGTTGCCCGGTGAGCAGCGAGAGGGGGATGAGCGCGCCGATGAGCAGCGCGGCTGGACGGCGGAGTCGGACCAACGGAATCTCCTCGGGGGGCAACGAAAGGAGTGGAGGCCGCGTGCGGCATCCGCTGTTGATCAAGCGTGCGACTTCGGCGTACAGAATTCGTACAAGGGCGTTAGCTGCTGGGCTTGTGCGTGCTCCAGTACTCGTCGGCGGCGCGCTGGATGTCCTCAAGGACCTTCTGGTAGCTGTCCGGCTTGACGACGAAGGCGCCGAAACCGTCCAGCGCGGCGGTGAGCACGGGCGGCGGCGTGGCCTCGAAGTAGCGGTTGACCAGGCGGTACTGTCCGCTGCCCGCCGCCTTGCTGACCTCCGCGATCGCCGCGTCGGTGATGGTGACCTTGGGGTTGGCCGAGACGTCGCCCCTGGCGGTGGCCCACTTCTCCTGCGCGGCCGGGGTCACCCACCACTTGAGGTACTTCGTACTGGCCGCGGGGTCGGGCGCCTTGGCCAGCGAACACAGCGGGCCGCTCTCGAAGATCATCGAGGTCTTGGGCAGCGTGGGGGTGACGTTCGGGATCGTGAAGAAGCCGTAGTCGGTGCCGGCTTTCATCTCACGCTGCGTCATGCTCGTGTTGAACCACGTGCCGAACGACACCATCGCGGTCTTGCCGGTCTTGAGGACGTCGCCCGGGTCGGTCTTGTCGCCGGGGTTGTTGAAGTAGCCGGCGTCGATCATCGACTTCCACCGCTTCATCACCTCGACCACGCCCGGATCGGTGTACTTCGCCTGGCCGGTGGAGAGGCGGTCGTACAGGTCGGGGTCGGTGCCGGCGAGGAGCTGCTCGAACCAGACGAAGGAGAACAGCACCGAGGTGTGGTAGAACGCGGGCACGCCGTTCTTCTTCAGCGTGTCGGCGATCTTGATCAGCTCGTCCCACGTGGTGGGGGGCTTGAGGCCGTACTTGTCGAAGACCTGCTTGTTGTAGAACATCCCCCAGTAGGCGGCGTTCAGCGGCACGCAGTACTGCTTCCCGCCCACCGTGTAGTACTTCGCCAGGTCCGCCGAGAGGTCGCCGTTCTTGATGGCCTCCTGCCAGAGCGCGGTCGTCTCCGCGAGCTGCTTCTGGGCGACGACCTCGGCCAGGCTGCCGCCCGTCGTCCAGGTGAACAGGTCGGGCTTCACGTTGGTGCGGAAGGAGGCCTTGATGAACGCCTGGTACGTCGGCTCGTCGGTATAGCCGACCGGCTTCATCGACAGGCCGATCTGCTGCTTGGACAGGGCGCCCATCTCGTTGAAGTACTTGCTCCAGGCGCCTTTGTCGTTGTACAGCTTCAGCTCGGTCTTGGCGGCGCCCTTCGGCGAGTCGCCGGAGGAGCATCCCGTGAGGGCGAGAGGGGTGACGGTGGCGCAGATGGCGGCCATACGCAGTAGACGCGACCGGATCATGCCCGGCCTCCTGTTCGATCTTGGGGGGTGACTTACCTGAACGTCTGGGGGGAGCGCGTGATCGCGTCCGCTGAAGTGGTGGAGCGGGCCGCCGCACTTTGCGTCCTTCGCTCAAGTGAAGTCATCTAATCACTTGATGTCTGGAGTGTCCAGGGCCGCGGGAACCACCGCACGCCGGGTGGCCTCCCGATAGTCGCGGGGCGCCATGCCGTACTTGTCGTGGAAGAGCCGGCCGAAGTACGACTGGCCAGAGAAACCGCAGCGCTGGGCGATCCGGCCGATACCCTCCGTCGTCGTGGTGAGCAGCAGGGCGGCGTGCTCCAGCCGGCGACGGGCGACGAACGCGATCGGGGTGCAGCCGTAGTGCGTACGCATGGAGCGGGCCAGATGCCCCGGACTGACCGCGGCCATCGCCAGCAGCCGGGGCAGTCCCTCACGCAGGTTCTCCTCGCTGCTCATCGCGACGCAGGCCGCCACCAGCCAGCCCGGCCGCTGGTCCACGGCCGTGCCCTCGGCCCGTTCCAGGAGCGGGACGACCGCCGTCCAGAGCCCGACCAGGTCGAGCACGCGGGGCACGCCGGAATAGGCGGCCAGCACCCGGACGAACTCCGCCGCGATCGGCCCCTCCGGATCGGTGCCCGCCGTCAGGGGCAGGTCGCGCCGGTCCCAGTCCGCCGTGCCCGCCAGCCCGGCGAGATCGGCGAAAGCGCGCCAGCGCTCACTGGGGAAGGCGATGTTGATGAACCGCATCCCGTCGGCCGCCTTCCCTGCGAACTCGTGCCGGTCATGCGGCCGGACCAGCACCACATCACCCGCCCGCAGCGGCTGCTCCGCCTCGCCGACGCGCTGCACACCCGCCCCCGCGGTCACGAAGACGAACTCGTGGAAATCGGCGTGACTGTGCGGCTCGGGCCGGTCGCGACGGCTGCCGCTCACCGGCACCAGGGCCGCGTGGTACGGCAGTCCGTACGCGAAATCCACCCAGCGCAGCACGGTCGGCATGTCAGGAAATTAATAGTTATGGAGCGGCGAGTGCTAGTAAGTCGTGGCATAGAGGCCGAAGAATCCGGATCGATGCCATCCCGCCCTCACAGGAGCACATCGTGATCAAGGAAGTCGGCCAGACCCTTCAGGACTACGACCGCGACGGCTACACGATCTTCCGGAACGTCCTCGACCCCAGACTGATCGCCGAGGCGAGCGAGCACGTCGCCTGGCTCCAGGCCAAGCACCCCGACCTCCACGGCGAGAACCTGGGCACCGAACTGGTCGCCGGCGACCCGTTCTGGGTGCGACTGGTCGGCGACGATCGGCTGCTGGACATCGCCGAACTCTTTCTCGGCCCCGATCTCGCGCTGTTCGCCTCGCACTACATCAGCAAGCCCCCCTTTTCCGGCAAGGCGGTCCTGTGGCACCAGGACGGCGCCTACTGGCCGCTGGAGCCGATGCGGGTCATCACGCTCTGGCTGGCCGTCGACGAGTCCACCCCGGAGAACGGCTGCATGCGGGTGATCCCCGGTTCGCACCGGGAAGCCCTGCACGAGCTGCGGCAGCGCGACGACATCGAGAACGTGCTCGGCTCGGAGAGCGCGGTGACGGTGGACGAGTCCAAGGCCGTGGACCTGGTGCTGTCGCCCGGCGACGTGGAGGTCCACCACCCGAACATCCTGCACAGCTCCAGCGCCAACACCTCCCCCAAGCGCCGCTGCGGCCTGACCATCCGCTACATCCCGACCTCGACCCGGATCACCAGCGACGAGCAGCCGTTCGTCTCCGCGCTGCTGCTCCGCGGCCGGCCCGGCGCGAACCTCTACCAGCCGTTCCCGACGTACGTGGCAGGCGAGCACATGCCCTTCTCCGGCGCCGGGGACCGCTGATTGAGAGGATAAAGAGCCGATATGCGGGCCCCCCGCCAACCGCGGCCGGGCCCGCAAGGTACTACTGGAGTCACTGACGGCACTCAAGGTGCTGCTCGACTTGGAGGTTCACTGATGGCGCCGATCGTGGCGGTCACCCGATCGACCCTGCCGGGCACCGGCCTCGAACGGCTCGGCCAGGTCGCCGAGTTGCGCAGATGGCCCGAGGACACACCCCCCTCACCTGACCAGCTGCGCGGCCTCCTCACCGGCGCGGACGCGCTGCTGTGCCAGAACTCCGACCACGTCGACGCGGCGGTGCTCGAAGCGGGCGAGCAGTTGCGCGTACTGGCCCTGCCGAGCGCCGGCTACGACGGCACCGACGTCGCCACCGCGCAGGCCCGCGGCGTCGTCGTCACGAACACCCCGGGCGTCCTGCACGAGACCACCGCCGACCTCGCCTTCGCCCTCATCCTGATGGCGCGGCGGGGGCTGCTCACCGCGGCGGACAGCCTCAGGACCGGCGGGTGGACCGGCAGCCGGCTGGACGCCTACCTCGGTCTCGACGTGACAGGGGCGTGCCTGGGCCTCATCGGCTACGGCGAGATCGGACAGGCCGTGGCCCGCCGGGCGGCCGGGTTCGGCATGACCGTCCAGCACACGTTGTCCCGCAGACCCGACGACGCACTCTCCCGGGCGGTGTCCCTGGACAAGCTCCTGAGCACCAGCGATGTGGTGTCCCTGCACGTACCGCTCACCGAGCAGACCCGCCGCCTCATCGGCGCGGCCGAACTCGCGTCGATGAAACCCACGGCGACCCTCGTCAACACCGCCCGCGGCGGCGTCCTCGACGAATCCGCCCTCCTCACCGCCCTGCGAGCCGGCCGCCTCCACTCGGTCGGCCTGGACGTCTTCGACCGCGAACCACGTAACGGCGTCGGCGACCCGCTGCTGCAACACGAACGAGTGGTGGCGCTCCCCCACATCGGCTCGGCCACGGAGGCCACCCGAGCCCGCATGGTCGACCTCGCCGTGGACAACATCATCGCCGTCCTGAACGACAAGCCACCCCTCACGCCCATTCCCTGACCGGCAGCTCCTGATCGATGGCGCATGCCCGCCGACGGCGGCGCCGGTCCCAGGCTGTCCCCGGACAGGTCCCAGCCGTCCCCGACCCGCCGCCGGTGAACGCGGTCCCGCGCGGGCCAGTACCGCGAACGGCGCCGGAGTGCTCAAGCACCCCGGCGCCGGCCTCCGACGCTTGCTGAGGCGACCAGCCGCAGCGCCGCGCCGTACAACGGGC
This sequence comes from Nonomuraea sp. NEAU-A123, assembly GCF_018603905.1. GTDB lineage: Bacteria > Actinomycetota > Actinomycetes > Streptosporangiales > Streptosporangiaceae > Nonomuraea. The sequence continues at coordinate 14,594 of NZ_JAHFZZ010000014.1, read as the reverse complement.
TGTCCTCAGCAGGCGTGGACAACCCGCACATCGCTCTGACCCGGAATCGTCAGCCGGTCACACCCAGGTGCGTGTCGACCGGGACGGGAACGGGCGCCGGTCCAAGCCCGCAGTGGTGGCCGCACCGGTGATGGTGGTGGTGATGGTGATGGTGGTGGTGGTGACCGCGGTTCAGATTGAGCGTGGTCGCCTTGGTTGTGGGTGTCACCGTGTGCGTCGCCGTCGGCGTCGGTGTTCCCACCAACGGAGTCGCCGTCGGCCTCACGGTGCGCGTCGCCGTCGGCGTCGGCGTTCCCACCAACGGAGTCGCCGTCGGCGTCGGCGTCGGCTTCACCGTGCGTGTCACCGTCGGCGTCGGCGTCGGCTTCACCGTGCGCGTCACCGTCGGCGTCGGCGTTCCCACCAGCGGAGTCGCCGTCGGCGTCACCGTGTGCGTCACCGTCATCGTCGGGGTCGGCTTCACCGTGCGCGTCACCGTCGGCGTCGGCGTCGCACACACCGGCGGGGCCACCAATGGACATGGGATCGAGGTCGCAGTCGAGCTCGCAGTCGGCGTGACTGTCGACGTCGGCGTGGACGTCACCGTCACAGTGACCGTCGGCGTGGGCCTAACCGTTTTGATCACCGTCGGACACACCACCGGGGTCGCCGTCGGACACACCCTCGGGCACACCACCGGGCACACCGTAGGCACGGGCGCACATTCGTTGTAGATGATCGCGGTGGGGCTCACCTGCTCGCCACAAGGCCATACTCGACCGTCGACCGTCGTACCGCTGGTCACCGAGATCGACTGCAGAGCAAGGACGGTGCCCACGAAGGTGGAGTGCGTGCCCAGTGTCGCCGAGCTACCCACCTGCCAGAACACGTTACATGGCTGAGCACCGCCGACGAGGACGACCCGGCTGGCTGAGCCGGTGATGAGCGTGGAGGGGACTTGAAAGATGAAGACGGCGTCGGGATCGCCCTGGGCGTCGAGCGTGACCGTGCCGGTCAGCCCGAGCGAGGACCTGGACTTGTAGATGCCGGGAACGAGGGTCCTGCCTTCGAGGTCGCCTGAGACGCTGGTGGCCGGGGTTCGACCGGCGTCTTTGTAGGCCGCGGCCAAGTCGGACTTCGCCTGAAGCGCGACGGCGTTGGCTACGTGACCCGTGTTGGCGACCTTAGCCCCGGACAAGACCGCGAAGCTCCGGATGCTCCCGAGACCTACCTGTGGTTCAGCGGCCTTCGCGCTGGATTGAAATGCGACTAGCAGAGCCCCGGCGACGATGAGTACGGAAGCCCCCACCATCAACGCGACCCATCGCGACCTGGAGGAAGTGCGATTACAGATTACTTCCATTTAAGCCAATCTTTCCTGTAGGAGAGCCCGCCGACTGCCACGAGTGCAGAGAGGCACGGCCGCCTGGCCCACAGGGAGCCATCAATCGGCCGAAGATCCCCACCTCGCAATTCGGCATGATATCCGGAGAGATCAACGATCATGGGCGGGCGGCCGGTAAATAAAAAACAAAACATCGTTCACTTATTGGCAAAAACTCAGCGCTTCGGCAAGTCGATGTTTAAAGAGGATTCGTTCCGGACCCACGGCGGCACAAGTCAGGAAACATCAAACAGCCGGAAAAGCAATGGGCCGGCACCCCACAGCGGGTACCGGCCGACCGACCCGGGCGGACGACGGTGGGCGTTACGTCGCCTTGCGCAACCTGGCCATCGGCGCTACATCAACATCACCCACGCCCGACGCCACCACGAGCGCATCGTCGATCTGTTCAACATTGGACCGCAAGGATCAAACTGGCCAAATCACAAAATCGTCGGAGCTCTGAAAAACATCCAAGCCACCCAATAAAAGAGAGACTTCTTCCAGTTCTGCGGATACGCGATTTCAACGACGCTCCGGGAACGCGATGACTTCGCGAATTAGGATCGACAGCGCCATACGTAACCGCTCTTGCTCGCCTAAGGAAGGATCGCGTCGACGTAGCCACCGTCGACGCGGATCGCGCCACCAGTGGTGGCCGAGGCGTACGGCGAGCTGAGGTAGACGACCATGTTGGCGATCTCTTCGGGCTCGATGAGGCGCTGAATGAGTGACTGCGGACGGTGCAGCCGCATGAACTCGCGCTGCGCCTGTGGCCACGGCAGATCGCGGTCGACGAGCGAGTACACGAAATCCTCGACACCGCCGGTGTGGGTCGGGCCGGCGATGACGGAGTTGACCGTGACACCGCTACCGGCGGCCTCCTTCGCGAACCCGCGCGCGACGGCCAGCAGGGCCGTCTTCGACATGCCGTAATGGATCATCTCGACCGGCGTGACGATCGCGGAGTCGCTGGCGATGTACTGCACGCGCCCCCACGACCGCGCCTTCATTCCCGGCAGGTAGACGCGGGTGAGACGGACGGCGGCCAGCACGTTCACCTCGAAGTAGCGCCGCCACTCCGCATCGGTGATCTCCAGTGGGGGCCGGGATTCGTAGATGCCCAGATTGTTGATGAGGATGTCCACCTCGGGAGCGACCTCGACCGCGTACGCGGCGCCGTCTTCAGTGGCGAGATCGGCGGCCAGCGGTATCACGTCCGCCCCCCTCACCTCGCCCCGGATCCGGCCGGCGGCCTCCTCGACAGTGGCGGAAGTACGACCGTTGACAGCGACACGAGCACCCGCCCGGGCCAGGCCGGCCGCGATGGCCATCCCGATGCCCTGCGTGGACCCCGTGACCAGCGCGGTCTTTCCAGTGAGATCGATGATCATACTACTCTCCTTCCCTCCACCCGAGAGACCACCCATTCCGGCCGAACTCCCCCGAATGACAACGCGCCGGTGGCGCTGATCCCTCGCTTCATCTGTACGCCGCCCGACCGGCAAGCCGGAGATCGTCGCTACCGGTGTGGCCATGAAAGCGAGACCGCCCGTCACCAACCCACCGAGGATCCGTACCTCGCAATTCGGCATACCATCCGGCGAGATCGACAATAGCCGACAGTCGACCAGGAAAAGGAAAACAAAGCCTCTATCACTTATCAGCTAAGCCCCAAGCAGCCAAATAAACAGACTTGTCCCAGTTTTGCGGATATCTGATCCCCAGGAGACTCCGCGAGCGCGACGACTTCATGAATTAGGGTCGCCAGTGCCATACGTAGACTGCTCTTGCGCGCCACGGATCGCGTCTCAACCGCAGAACATGTCACCGGAAAACAGCGGTCTCCTCTTGGAGGTATCCTTGCCTGAACGATTCAGCGTCAACAAGCCGATCGCCTGGAGCACGGTCCTGGCCACAATGACCCTCGCCACAGCCTGCGGAACAACCACACCACTACCGCAGGAAGCAACACAAACCGCCGCGTCTATCCAGCGGGTCCCCCCCGCACCGGCACCGGCACCGGTGTCAGCCGAACAACTGGCTCAATTGCCGCGTGCCACGACCTTCACGAAATTGCACGGGGCGCCTAAAGATTCGGCACCCTTCACCCCGGGAAAAGGCCGCGTGACACACGCCACGCAGCCACAGGTGGTTTATGCCCACCCCGGCGGACCACCGGTGGCGATATTGCCGCCCCGGACACTGGGAGGCCCGATGTGGGTGCCCGTAGTGGAAAAGCAGACAGGGTGGGTACGCGTGCTGCTGCCGAGCCGGCCGAACCGGTCGACCGGCTGGATATATGAGGCGGGCGGCGGACTGAAGAACGCCTACAGCGCCTACGATGTGCGCATCGACCTGTCCGCTCACCGGCTCGCGGTGTTCCAGTCCGCTCGCCTGCTGGGACGGTGGAAGGTCGCCGTAGGCGCCCCGTCGACGCCCACACCATTGGGACGGACGTTTCTGCTCGCCTCCCTGACTCCCAGGCATGCGACTTACACCCCGCGCATGCTTCCACTGGGCACGCACTCGACCGTCCTGCGCACCTTCAGTGGCGGACCCGGCACGATCGCCGTGCACGGCTGGCCGGACAGATCCGTGTTCGGCCAGGAAATCAGTCACGGTTGCGTTCGCGTCCCGGCCCGCGCCCTGCGCGTCCTGTCCCGTATCCCGCTGGGCAGTTCAGTCGTCATCAAGCGATGAACCTCATCAGGCGAGAGATTCCGAACCCGACCGCCACGCCCAGTCCCATCGGCAGATCACGACGAGGATGGCGACACATCGCCGCCGGGCCACCACGAGCGAGCAGGTGGCGGTCGCCCACAACAACCTATGAAATTGCAAATATTCGCAATTCATGGATACCGCAACCTGTTCCGGATCACGGCGAGCGGGCACGGAGAGTGGTGCACCATGGCCTGGCTGACCGAGCCCATGACCAGCCCGGCGAAGGTGCCGTACCCGTGCGACCCGACCACGAGCAGGTCGGCCCCCTCAGCGGCCTGACGCAGCACCTCCACGGGGTGACCGCGGACGGCCTCCTCGATCACGTCGACACCGGGATGCGCCTCGCGATGTCCCGCCAGCGCCTCGCGCAGTACGAGCCGTCCGCCCCGCTTGTCCGCGGACTCCATGGAATCCGCAGGCTCGAACCCGCTCCAGGCATGTACGACCCGCAGGCGCGCGCCACGCAGCTCCGCCTCGGCGAAGGCGAAGTCCAGCACCCCGCGGCGAGACTCCGGCGCCCCGTCCACCGCCGCCACCAGCTCGCCACGGGGCAGGGACGGCAGTTGCCGCACCACGACCACGTCGCATGGGGCATGCCCGGCCACGCCGTACGCCACCGACCCCACCAGCAGCCCACGCACTCCCCCGAGCCCGTGGCTGCCGATGACCAGCAGCTCGGCCTCCTTCGCGGCCTCGATCAGAGCGACTCGGGGATCGCCGGGCAGAAGCACCGTCCTTATGCTGATCTTCGGCTGTTCGCGGCGGGCGCGGTCCTCGGCTGCGGCCAGCACCATCGCACCACCGTCGCGCATCCACTTGGCCACCGCCGCGTAGCGGCCGGTCTCGGCTTCGCAGGCCCATCGCGGCATGGCGTGCGCCACGGTCAGTGGCACCTCTCGCAGCGCGGCCTCCATGGCAGCCCATCCGGCGGCCTCAAGCCCCGCTCGCGAGCCGTCCACTCCAACGATGATCATGCGTTGTCCCCCTTTCAACGCCCCCTCCTACGCCCGCCCTTCAGCACCCCCGTCAACGCCCCCTCCAGCTCCACCTTCGACGCTCCCCTTCAGCGCCCCTTCCCATGACATCGCCATCCGGCGAGATACCCCAGCACCAAAGGTCCCCCCAGGTCAGGACCTTGGTCCCTTGCGCGGCGAGAGAGCTACCGCAGGTACGGGTTGCGCTGGATGATCGGAGACCGGCCGAACCCGAGGGTGGCTCCGGCGTTCGCGAGCGCCAGACCGATCAGCACGATGGAGTAGATGATGTGCTCGTCCATGAAGGGGTTGGTAGCCAGGGGCAGCTCAGCGGCCCACATCAGGACCAGCATGAGCGTGCCGGTGACAGCCACGACCCGCAGGCCGACGCCCAGGATCAGCCCGGCGCCGACGCCCAGCAGGCCGAGCATGAACAGCCAGTCCACCCAGGGCTGCCCGGCCAGGCCGGAGAAGAAGCCGCCGAGCGCGTTCTCGCCGGTGCCCTTGAGGAAGCCGGTCGTCGGGCTGCCGCCGGAGAGCCAGGCGTTCTTGGCGGGGGTGGCGAACCCCCAGCCGAAGGTCTTGTCCAGAAAAGCCCACAGGAAGATCCAGCCGATCGAGATCCGGGCGACCGCCCAGACATAGTCGACCGGGCTGCGCGTCGTCTCGCGTAAATCGGTGTGCATGACGGTCATGACGGTCCCCTTCCTCTCAGGTTCGTGGTGGTTCTTATGGCTAGAGCAAACTCCTTTCGCGGTCTCGGAGCCAGTGCCGTAAGGCCCGCCGTACCGGGACCTTCGGTCCTGAGACGAGGGCCATCCGGCACTGCCCGGGACGTGGTCTCGTGCGCGACCGTTTCATCACGCTCGAACCCCGCCCGGACTGGAGACCAGCCATGCCTGATAGCTCACAGCAGCGGCGGAGTGACGATGAAGTCCTCTGTGTCGTACGTCAGCTCGGAGACGACGTCCACAACCCCCTCGACCTCGCGGATCCGCGCCACCAGGGCCACGGTCTGCGACTTGCGCCGCACCTTCCCGCCGATCGTCACGACGGCCCGCTCGACCTCGACCGAGAACGCCTCGCGGTCCGGCAGCAGCGCGGCGATGTCGGCGAGCACGTCCGCGGCCGGGCGGACGAAGACCCGCAGCGCGTCCCTCTGGTGCAGGGTGCCGCAGATGCACCCGGTGGCCGGATCGACCACGGGCACCTGCTTGATGCGCTTGTCATGCATCAGCCGCGCCGCGTCACGGACGGACGTGTCGGGGGTGACGGTGATCACCGGCGTGGTCATCAGCTCGGCCGCCTTCACGCCGGCCGCCTTCTGATGCTCCTGCCGCCGCGTGCGCGACTCGAACATCGAGACGCTGTGCCGTACCGTATCCGTCTCCTTGAGCAGCAGGTCGTCCTCGGAGACCACGCCCACGGGCCGCCTCTCGGCGTCGATCACGGTGACCGCCCCGACCGCGTAGCGCTCCATGGCCGCGACGATGTCGAGGAACGACGAGTCTTCGAGGACGGCGATGGCCACGGGGCCCATGACGTCCTTGACGTGGATTGTCACTGTTCCCACCTCGCTCTCCCCCCTCACGTTCCCCCGCGGCGGCCGATCCCGGCAGCGCCGAAAGTCCCAAATTTGACGGCCAAGGGACCCTATGCCGCCTTTGACCTGCTAAAACTGCGCGATCTGGGCAGGGAGGGAGAGACCACCGGACTAGGAGAACCGATCATGGCAGCCACCGGCGACCTCGGGCGTCGCATCGCCCATCACCGCGAGCGGCTCGGCCTGACCCTCGAACAGGTCGCCGACCGCGCGGACATGTCACCCGGCTACCTCCAGTACCTGGAAGAACATCCCGGCACACCGACCGCCGAAGCCATGTACCGGCTGGCCGGAGCGTTGGAGACCACCGTCGAAGACCTCCTCGGCGGCGGCGTCGACCGGCCACCGGGTCGTGGCCGGGCCAGGATGGCTCCGACGCTGGAGAGCCTGGACCGCGAGGAATGCCTCAAGCTGATCGAGCCCGGCGGCATCGGCCGGGTGGCCTTCAACGGCTCCCACGGCCCGACTGTGCTGCCCGTCAACTACCAGCTGCACGAAGGCTCCATCGTCTTCCGCACCGCGTCGGGCGGCCCCATGGACCAGGACCTGCGTACCGGCCTGGAAGGCGTGGAGATCAAGGTCGGCTTCGAGGTGGACCACATCGACGAAGCCCAGCGCGAGGGCTGGAGCGTGCTCGTCCAGGGCCCCGCCCACCACCTACCGCCCGACGAAGTGCCAGAGGTCACCGTCACCCCCTGGGCGGGCGGCGAACGCCACCTGTACGTCCGTATCAGCACGCAGCAGGTCACCGGCCGCCGCATCCACAACCTCTGAACCAGGCGCCTGGTCACGTCCAGGATCGAACCAGAACCCCGGCCGGGCCGTATCTGACCATGTGAGCGGTGATCGCGCGTGAGCGCCGATCAGAACGGACCCGCCGGCCGTGTCGTGCGTGCCGCGGTGTTCGCGGTCGTCTGCGTGTACGCCGCGCTCGGCATGCACGTGCTGGCCGGTGGCCCGCGCGCCGGGCTGGGGATCGTCGCCGCCGCCACCGCCATGACCGGCGCGGGGGCGTACGTCCTCGCGCGTCGGCGGCGGAGTATGGGCACACTGCTGGCCGCCTCCTTCGCCGCGCAGTACGGCATGCACCACCTCTTCGGTTCGGGCGTTCCGACGACGGGACACCACGGAGGCGGGCTGTCGGCAGGGCTCGGGATGCTGATGGCGCACGTGCTGGTCGCGACGCTGTCGGCCTGGTGGCTGGAGCGCGGTGAGACGGCGCTGGCCACCCTCCTGTTCCTGCTGGCCTGCTCGCTCCGCGACCTGTGGCGACCGCTCACCGATGCGCTCGCGCCGCCCGCGACGACGCGCCGCGTGGCGCCGGTCGTGGCGGTCGCGCCCGCCATGCGCGCGTCCCAGGTGCTGGCCTGGGCGCTGTGCCGCCGGGGGCCGCCTCAGTAGGTAGGCGACGCTGTCGCGCTGCTCCGCTGACCCTTACCGGCACCGCGTGTCGCCGGGTATGACCGCGTGGATCGCCGTCGTACCCCGGAAACCGCACGTCCGGTCCGTCATGACCGTACAAAGAACGCGGCCGTACAAAGATCGCGGCCGTACGACGATCGCGGCCCTCACCACGCTCGTCACCGTACGACGACGACCGCGGTATTCGCCGTGGTCGTGATCGTTCGGCGATCGCCTCGCCGCGTGAGCGTGCGTCCGGTCATGACCGCCCCCGCTGTTCGCGCGCCTTCGGCGTGCGCGTCTCCGGAACGGAGAAGTTTCATGACCTCTGTAGAGGTACGGCCGGAAACCGGCCAGCCCACCCCGGTCCTGTCGTCCCAGCGCTATCGCGTCGTCTGGCGCTGGCATTTCTACGCCGGGCTGTTCGTCGCCCCCGTCCTGCTCGTCCTCGCCGTGACCGGATCGATCTACCTGTTCAAGGAGCCGTTCGAGGCGTGGCACTACGCCGACGTCCGTACGCTCGCCGCGCCCGTGACCGCCGCCCGGCCCCTGTCGGAGCAGGTCGCGGCCGCCCGGCAGGCCCGGCCCGGCGCGGCCGTCATGTCGGTCATTCCGCCCACCGCCCCGGACCGGACCACCCGGGTGATCCTTCAGGGCGCCGACACCGGGCCGTGGGCCCAGGGCGTCTCGGTCTACGTCGACCCGTCCACGGCCCGGGTGGTCGGGCAGATCGACGACGCCACCACCTTCATGCGGGTCGTACGCACCATCCACGGTGAACTGATGTCGGGCACCATAGGCGACCGGGTCGTGGAGATCGCCGCGTGCTGGGCGCTGATCCTCATCGCCACCGGCACGTACCTGTGGTGGAGCGGCCGCCGTACCCACAAGCGGGCCAAGCGGTCAGGCCGCGGCCGGCTGCGTCGCCTGCACACCCTCACCGGAGTCGGCGCCGGGACCGTGGTCGTCTTCCTCGTCATCTCCGGCCTGCCCTGGTCGGGCGTGTGGGGTGACGGCCTGCAGCGCATCCAGGACAGCACCGGTTCGACCTACCCCAGCGCGGACGCCTTCCCCCACACCTCCACGCTCTCCGGCGACCTGTCCACCAACCCCGACGCCAAGGTGCCCTGGTCGGCCGAACGGCTCCCCGTACCGCAGTCCGACGGCCACGCCGCGCACGAGAGCGCCGGCGGCGTGCTGCAACCGGGCGCCCTGCCCATCGAGCGGGCCCTGGCCGCGGCCCGCCCGGTCCTGCGCGACTGCCGGCCCGCCGAATGCGACATCAAGATCCTCCTGCCCGCCGACGCGAAGGGCGTCTACACCATCGTCACCGACAACCGCCGCGACCCGGCCGCCGCTCAGACGCTCCACATCGACCAGTACAGCGGCCGGGTGCTGGTCTCCTACGGCTGGGCCGAGTACGGCATCATGGCCAAAGCCGTCGAACAGGGCATCGCCCTGCACGAAGGCCGCCGCTACGGCACCGCCAACCTGCTCGTCATGCTCGCCGCCTGCCTGGCCCTGATCACGCTCGTGGTCACCGGCGCGTGGATGTGGTGGAAGCGCCGCCCGCGCGGGCGGGCCGGGGCGCCGGCCCGCGCCACCAACAGGCGGACCACGTACGGAGTGATCGCCATCATGGCGGCGCTCGGCCTGCTGTTCCCGCTCGCGGGCATCACCATGGCGGCCGTGCTGCTGCTCGACTGGCTGGTGCTGCGGCGGATCCCGGCGGTCGCGCGGGTGATCGGCTGACGCCTGTCAGGGGCTCTCGCCAGGTCTGTCAGGGTTCCCGATAGTCGGCGGCGACCCCGATCAGCGAAATGAGGCCGGAGGCGAACTCCATCGCCTCCGCATGCCCCTCGCTGAACGGCGGCTGGAAGCCCACTGCCTCCCACTTCTGGGTGGTGGGGTTCCACAGGTCGCTGCCGACCTCGAAGTCCCACCCGAAGATGCCGCGCTCGTACCAGAGCTCGTCCGCGGAGTTGCCCGCCGCCGAATACAGCACGTCGGTCACCGGCCCGGTCTGCTGGGGCCAGGTGACCGTGCCCCGTTCGGCGGCGATGGCCTGCTCGATGGTGCGGGCCGAGCGCAGGAAGTACGCCTCCTGCCGGGCCGTGGGCCGGGGCAGGGTGACCCGGCCGTCGAGTTTGTAGGCGCCCGGCGGCCACATGAAGTACCCGCCGTAGCTGTGGACGTTCATCGCGAACTTGATGTTGCGGTACGTCTGCGCCAGCCAGACGACGTTACGGCTCTCGGGCTCGGAATGCTCGGCGGGCCCGGCGAACGTACCGCTCTGGCAGTTGGCCGAGGCGCCGAAATACCCGTCGGACAGCGATCCCACGGCGTAGTTGCGATTGACGTCCACGCCCCAGGTATTGCGGAGTGCCGGGTCGGACTGCTGCGCGGGGCAGTGGTTGGTCATGTTCTTACGCTGGGAGTTGAAGTCGTAGAAGCTGTAGTTGGCGCCGTCGGGGTTGACCGTGGGGACGATGAAGATGTCGGTGCGGTTCAGCAGCTCGCGCGTCGCCGCGTCGCGCGGGTAGTTGCGCAGCAGCCGCTCCGCCGCCTCGATGGTGACCAGCGGCGCCACCCATTCCCTGGCGTGTTCCTGGGCGTAGGCGAGCACTCCGGTACGCGAGCCGTCGCGATGTACGCCGACGCGCAGGGCCAGCACCCGCCACGGCGCGCGGGAGACGTCGGCCGGCGCCTTGAGGAAGTCGCTCAGCTGGGTGAGCGGCACGGGCGCCATGACGCCCAGGCCCGCGTCCGTGCGGTAGGTCGCGGCCTTGACGGCGGTGCCCGGCGTCGCGTTGATCGCCGCCACCACCTGAGCCGCGGTGCTGGTGGGCGTGCCGGAGCCGTCGGTCGCCAGGCTGACCGTGATCTGCTTGCCGTTCACCGTCACCTGTAACGGCCGGTCGGCGGCGCCGGGGGTGACGAGCTCGATGGCCAGGTCGTTGCCGCCCTCGGAGCCGTAGGCGTTCGAGGTGACCACGACGGCGGCGCCGGGCACGGCACCGATCAGGGCTTGGGCGTGCCGCCGGTAGCCGTTGGTCGGGTTCGGCAGCGTGATGATGTCGGTGAGCTTGGGGAAGCGCTGGTGCAACGCCTTGACCCGCTCGTTGAGCTGCGTCGGCGGCATGTACTGGCTGACGAAGTCCTTCTGGTAGCCGGGACCCGTGCGATCGGGCCGCTCGCCGTCGGGCCACTCTTTGACCCGCGCCTCCGCCTTGCCACCGGCCGCCGACGTGACGGTGATCCACTGCGGCTGGTTCTCCGCCGGCACCGGAGTGCTGAGCTGGTGACCCAGGTACGCGCCCGCGTCGACGTACGGCACCAGAGCCGCCTGCCCGCTGGAACCGCGCCTGCCCGTCCAGCTCGCGCTGAGCACGGCCGCCGCCCCGGCGTTGCTGGACGCCTCGACCGACAGGAAGTACCCGTCGCGGGTCTTGAACCAGACCGCCCGCTCGATGACGAGCTGGTCCTGCGCGACGCCGCTCTTCGGCGTCTTTTGGGACGGGACCGGCGTGCCGGACGCCGGCGTGGCGCCGAGCGAACCGAGCTCCGCGAGCTGGGTCGGCGTGACGACGGCGTCGATCTGGATGCTGCCGTCCGCCTGCGGCCGTACCCGCTCGGTGAGGTCGGCTCCCGAGGCCATCAGCCGCTCCATCGTGGCCTGGTCCGGCACGGAGAGCGTGACCAGAGAGGCCGGCTCCGGGTCGGACGGCCCGGCGACCGCCGGGACGGACGTCCCCGAGGTCAGGAACGCCGTAAGAACAACGATCGTCACAACGACTGCGGACGCCCGTAAGCCACGCATCGGCTCCTCCTGGATCACCGGTATGGAGATCAGTGAAAGCCGACTTGACGAAACAGGCAAGACCCACCCAAAAAAGGTGTAACGGGCGACCTACCCCGGGAGTTGTACCCCGGAGCGGTCTGGCGGTTAAAGGTTGACCTCCATCTCAAACCGGCGGTTGACGCGCAAAACGACGTCGCTTCGTAGCTTGAGGCGCGGCTTCCCATGCGGGCCCGCTTTGGAGGAGAAGTGATGCGACGTTCCCCACGCTGGTTGGCGCGTGCGCTGGCCGGACTACTGCTGATCGCCGGAGTGGTCGTGGTCCCGGCAGCCGCGGCGCAGGCCGAGACGTGTTCGACGAACCTGCCCGACCCCGACGGCTACGGCATCACCTGCGTACGCGTGGACCGGCACCCGCAGGCCAATGGATCCGAGCTGCGGGACGTCACGATGACCTCCACGGCGATCTTCCAGGCCGCCGGCGGCACTCCGGCGATCAGCCCGCTGGCCCAGCCGATCACCGTACGGATCTACCTGCCCAACGACTACGACCCGGACAGGAGCGCCCGCTACCGCTCGCTCTACCTGATCAACGGCGGCGGGGACGACTACAACGAGTGGACGACCAAGGCCGATCTGGTGTCCCTGCTGGCCTCCGTGCCCGCCTATGACGGCATCGTGGTGATGCCGACCGGCGGGATGACCGGCTGGTACAGCGACTGGGTCGGCCGTACGGACGGAAATTTCTCGCCCAAGTGGGAGACGTACCACATCTCGCAGCTCATCCCGTGGATCGACGCCAACTTCAACACCATCGCCGACCGATCCGGGCGCGGGCTGGCCGGGATCTCGATGGGCGGCTTCGGCACGCTCAAGTACGCCGCCGCGCACCCCGACGTGTTCTCGGTCATCGGCGCCATCTCCCCGGGCACCGACCTGCGGGCCCTGGGCGCCCAGCGGACGATCTCCAACTCGATGTGGCTGTCCGGCGCGGCGATCAATCTTTTGGATTTGGGGGCATATCGCGTCAACAAGTATGAGAACGGCATCCTGGTGCTCGACCAGGACCAGCAGCGGCGCTACCGGCTGGAGACCCTGTTTGGGCCGCACTCCACCGCCGTCGTGGACGGCACGACGGTCGACGACTGGCCGTCCGCCAACCCGGCCGAGCTGGTGACACAGGGCAAGTACGCACCGTACAGCGGCAAGTTCGGCCTGTACGCGGGCGGCTGCGCGGACCTGCCAGGCCCGCCCGACCAGCCCGAATACGCCAACGGCCACCAGCCGGCTCCGGCCGAGTGCGCCTACGACACCAACGCCGGTGCCGACGCCCCGATGGCCGGCGAGGCCATGCTCGGCGCGTACGCGAGCGTCTTCGACACCACGCTGACCAGCCTGGGGGTCGACCACCGCTACTGCTACGGCACCGGCGGCCACGACTGGAACTCCTGGCCCGCCAACCTGGTGGACTTCCTCCAGTACGCGTACGGCACGGCCCCGGCCTACTGCCCCAACGCGTAGCCGAACGGCCACACGGCGTGGGGCAGGGCGGTGGCTCGCCACCGCCCTGCCCCACGTAGGCCTACGGGGTGCCTACGCCGTTCTTCTTGGCGTGTTTCGCGGCCTCGCGCCCGGCCCAGTGGAGCACGTGGTCGGCGACCCTCTCCCATTGGGGAGCGCCGAGGGCGAAGTGCGGCATGCGCGCGAACTCGTGGTACCCGGTGACCGCACGGGACTTGCGGTAGCGCTGGTAGGTCTGGCGGACCAGTGAGGCGGGCACCGTGTGGTCGGCGCCGCCGGCGATCAGGAGCAGCGGGGCGCGGGTGTCGTTCTGGACATTCACCCTGGTGGCCGAGTGGAGCCGCAGGTTGGCGGTGGCGGCCTGGAACAGCGGCCGGCCCGGGGCAGGCACGTGGTAACGCTGGTAGATCACCGCCGACTCGGGCTCGCTCAGCGTGTTGGTGAACGCGTAGTGGAACTGTTTCGCGGTCAGCGCCACCGTCCGGGAGCGGTTGACCGGGTTGGACAGAACGGGCAAGGCCGCGCGCAGGCTGCTGATCGGCAACCGGAGCACGCCCTGGATGGGTGCCGTGTGGATGGCCACGCCGGCGGCGCCCAAGCCGCGGTCCAGCAGGATCTGGGTGATCAGACCGCCGAAGGAGTGGCCGATGATGATGGGTGGCCGGGTCTGCTCGCGGATGATCGCCTCGTAGTGGTCGGCGATCTCTGTGACGCCCAGGCCGTTCATGACCTCCGGAGTCTTACGCAGGGCTTCGACCTCGATCTCCATGCCCGGCCAGGCGGGGGCGAGCACTTCGTGGCCGAGCTGGGTGTAGTGCTCGATCCACTGTTCCCATGCGCGCGGCGTCAGCCACAGCCCGTGGATGAGGACGATGGCCGGTTTTATCGCAGTGTCGTTCATAGGGTCTCTCCTGCGTCGGGTAGCCGAGGTCCGTGGAAGTTGCAGAGCGCGCCCGGGTTGGACCGGCGCCAGGGTGGCGTCCCTTTTAGAGCACAGGAGTTGCCAGCCGGAGGAAACGGGCAGTTCACGCCCAACTCATCTCGCCAGCTGATAACCCGGAGCCTGCGGCGTTCGGTGTCAATGCCGGTGAGTTAAGACGTCTGTGCAGGTGAAAGGCGTTCTCGCTGGCATCGGGCACTGCTTGACCCGGCACACGTCGTCGCGATTCGGTGACAGATAGTGCATTGGGTCGCCTGAGCAACGAA
>NZ_JAHFZZ010000013.1 GCF_018603905.1 Nonomuraea sp. NEAU-A123 | reverse complement strand
CGTCATCAAGACCACCGCCCGCGACGCCTACGGCTTCCGCAACCCAGGAAACCAGCGACTACGCACCCGATGCGCCACCACCCGAAAAGGCCGCGGACACCTCAACCCCGCTTAACTTCGAAGAGCCGTCATGGTCGAAGTCCCGGCGCCGGTGAAGTCGCCCAAGAAGTCCAAGCCGGATCCGCCGATCGAGGCCAAGAAGATCACCAAGCGTCTCGATCGCTACCTGGCCGGTCGTCCGGGTCCCGTCACGGCCATGGTCAAAGATCTCACCACCGGCCGCCTCTACCGCTATCACCGCAACGAACGCCTGATCACCGCGAGCACCGCCAAAGTGCAGATCCTCATGGCGCTCCTCCTCAAGACCCCCTGGCACAAGCTCTCGAAGGCCACCAGGCGCGACGCCGACCTCATGATCCGCTACAGCGACAACCACGCCGCCGACCGGCTCTGGCTGCGCATCGGCGGGGCCGCCGGGTTCACGAAGGCGGGCAAGAAGTACGGCCTACGGCACACTCAGGGCGTTCCGGGCAACTGCGTCGACCTGTACTGCTGGGGCATCACCAGGACTTCGGCCGAAGACCAGGTGCGCCTGATGAAGGCGCTCGTGTCGGCCAAGAGCCCGCTCCGGGCCAAGGACCGTGCTCAGGTGCTCAAGCTGATGGGCAAGGTGGTCGACGGCCAGGACTGGGGCGTGAGCGCCGCCAGGTGCAAGGGTGACCGGGTCGCGCTGAAGAACGGCTGGCTGAAGCGCGTATCCACCAAGCGCTGGGCCATCGTCAGCGTCGGCCTCATCCGTGGCCACGGCCACGACTACGCGTTGGCCGTACTGACCGAGAACAACGCCGACACCGGCCAGGGCATCGCGACCGTCGAGGGCGTGACCGAGCGGATCATGAAATCGTTCCGGTCGTGCCGTACCTGACCGAACAGGTCACACGGGGCCGGAGGTGCCGGGTGTGACCAGTCGGTAGCCCACGCCGCGTACCGTCTGGATCAGCATGTCCTCGTCGTCGCCCAGCCGGGCCCGCAGCCGTTTGACGTGCACCGCGATCGTGTTCGTCGAGGTGCTGGACCCCGAGTGCCACACGTGCCGCATGATCTGCTCGCGCGTGACCGTACGGTTCGCGTTGCTCATCAGGTACTGCAGCAGCTCGAACTCGCGCAGCGGCAGGTGCACGATCCGCCCCTCCACACGTACCTGGTAGGCCTGCGCGTCGAGCTCGACGCCGCCCACGACCAGCACCTTGTGCCCGTCTGGGGAGGCCGCGTGGATGAACGGCAGTAATTCCGGCACCCGGTACGGTCTGGCCACGCAGGCCACGGCGCCGGCGGCGAGTGCCTGTACGGCTTGCTCGGCGTGCCCCTCGCCAACGCCGAGCAGGACGGGCACGGTCCGCGAGAGCCGTACCGCGCGGACGAAGTCGACGGCGCCGATGACCGGCAGCGTGGCCGACACGAGGACCACGTCAGGCTGCAGCGCCCCGGCCTGGATCAGCCCCTGGGCTCCGTCGGGGACGCCGGTGACCGACACGCCCTCCCGTTCGAGGGCGGTGGCCACGTCCTCCACGACCCCTTCGTCAGGGTCTGCGATGAGCAGGATGGGCTTCGTTCTCGTGTCCCCGTTCACAGTTGATGCCGCCTGCTGGTGGATCATCAGCCGAAGCGCCCGGTGATGTAGTCCTCGGTTGCCTTCTCGGTGGGATTGGTGAACATGCGGGAGGTCTCGTCCATCTCGACGACCTTGCCGGGCTTGCCTTGCGCGGTGAGGTTGAAGAAGGCGGTCCGGTCGCTGACCCGGGCGGCCTGCTGCATGTTGTGGGTGACGATCACGATCGTGTAGTCGTCCTTGAGCTTGGCCATCAGGTCCTCGATGGCCAGCGTGGAGATCGGGTCGAGCGCGGAACAGGGCTCGTCCATCAGCAGTACCTGGGGCTGGACCGCGATGGCCCGGGCGATGCAGAGCCGCTGCTGCTGGCCGCCCGACAGGCCCGCGCCGGGCTTGTTGAGGCGGTCCTTGACCTCGTTCCAGAGGTTGGCGCCCTTCAGCGACGTCTCGACGACGCCGTCCATCTCCGACTTGGCCACGCGGCCGTTGAGCCGGAGCCCGGCGGCCACGTTCTCGTAGATCGACATCGTGGGGAACGGGTTGGGGCGCTGGAAGACCATGCCGATCATCCGGCGCACGGAGACCGGCTCGACGTTGGCGGCGTACAGGTCCTCGCCGTCGAGCAGGACCTTGCCCTCGACGCGTGCGCCGGGGATGACCTCGTGCATGCGGTTGAGCGTGCGCAGGAACGTCGACTTGCCGCACCCCGAGGGGCCGATGAACGCCGTGATCGAACGCGGCTCGATGGTCATCGAGACGTCCTCGATGGCCTTGTGCCCGCCGTAGTAGGCGTCTAGGCCGGAGACCTGGATCTGCTTGGACATGTGGCTTTACCCCTTATCGGCCTTTGGCGGGTGAGCGCCACCGGGCGATCAGGCGCGCCACCAGGTTGAGCAGCATGACGATCAGGATGAGCGTGAGGGCTCCGGTCCAGGCTCGATCCACGGCGGTGGCGTTGGGCCGGCCCGCCTGGTCGAAGACGAAGAGGGGGAGCCCCATCTGCGGCCCGCTGAACGGGTCGTTGTTGATGGAGTCGGTGAAGAACACGGTGAGCAGCAACGGCGCGGTCTCGCCGGCGACTCTGGCCACGGCCAGCATGACACCGGTGATGATGCCGGTCAGCGCGGTCGGCAGGACGACCTTCATGATCGTGCGCCACTTGGCCACGCCCAGCGCGTACGAGGCTTCGCGCAGGTCGTTCGGGACCAGGCGGAGCATCTCCTCGGCCGATCTGACCACGGTCGGCATCATCAGGATCGACAGTGACAGCGCCCCGGCGAACCCGGAGAACGGCTGGCCCAGGAACAGGACCCAGAACGCCAGGATGAACAGGCCCGCGACGACGGAGGGGACGCCGGTCATGACGTCCACGAAGAAGCTGATGGCCCGGCTCAACCGGCCGCCGTTGCCGTACTCGACCAGGTAGATCGCGGTCAGCAACCCGATGGGGACGGAGATGAGCGAGGCGATCAGGACCTGTTCCAGCGTGCCGATGATCGCGTGGTAGGCGCCGCCGCCCACGTCGCGGGCGCCGATGTTGCGCATCGAGTGGGTGAGGAAGTCCAGGTCGAACCGCGCCGCGCCGTTCTTGATCACCAGCCAGAGCACGGACACGAGCGGCACCACGGCAAGCGCGAACGCCAGGTAGACCAGCCCCTGGACCACGCGGTCCTTGATGCGGCGGCTGGTCGAGATGTGTTGGATCGTGGTCATGCGCCGGCCCTCGCGTACTCCTTGCGGCGGTTGATGATCATGCGGGCGGCTATGTTGACGAGCAGGGTGATGATGAACAGCACCAGTCCGGAGGCGATCAACGCGCCCCTGCCGATCGGAGTGGCCTCACCGAAGCCGTTGGCGATGTTCGCCGCGATGCTGTTGGCGTGCGGGGTGAGGATCTCGAAGGTGATGTCGAAGGTGGCGGGGAAGATCAGCGCGACCGCGATGGTCTCGCCCATCGCCCGGCCGAGGCCGAGCATCGCGGCGCTGATGACGCCGGGGCGACCGAACGGCAGCACGGCCATCCTGATCATTTCCCAGCGGGTGGCGCCGAGCGCGAGCGCCGCCTCCTCGTTCATCTTGGGGGCCTGGAGGAACACCTCGCGGGAGATGGCCGCGATGATCGGCAGGATCATGATCGCCAGGACGATGGAACCAGCGATCATGGTCTTGCCGCCGATCGCGCCCTCGCCGGCGAACAGCGGGAACCAGCCCAGGTTCTCGTTCAGCCACTGCGACGGCGTCTTGAGCAGCGGCACCAGGAAGGCCACGCCCCACAGGCCGTACACCACGCTGGGGACGGCGGCGAGCAGGTCGATCAGGTAGCCGAGCGGCCCGGCCAGGCGGCGGGGCGCGTAGTGGGAGATGAAGAGCGCCACGCCGACCGCGATGGGAGTCGCGATGACGAGCGCGAGGGCCGAGCTGAGCACGGTGCCGAACGCCAGGGCGGCGATGCCGAAGACCTGGCTGCCGTTCGGGTCCCAGACCAGCTCGGAGAAGAAGTGCCCCTTGTTCGCCTGCAGGGCGGGGATCGCCTCGCTGATGAGAAAGACGGCGATGGCCGCCATGATCCCCAGCAGGATGATGCCCGCGCCGGTGGCGGCGTAGCGAAAGGGCCCTTCACCATGGCTGCGCCGCGAGGCGGGCCGGCTCGTGGCCGGTCCGCCATCACGGGTACTGACTTTGGTCGTCATCGGTTGTTAGGAGATCGCCTCGACGGCGGTGCGGACCTTGGTGAGCAGCTCGCCCGCGAGCGGGGCGTAGCCCAGGTCCTTCAGCGCGGCCTGGCCCTCGTCGCTGGCGGTGTAGGTGAGGAAGGCCTTGACCAGCTTCACCTGGTCGGCGGGCAGACCCTTCTCGCACGTGATCTCGTAGGTCACCAGGACGATCGGGTAGGCGCCCGCGGTCTTGGTGGCGTAGTCGATGCCGAGCTTGAGGTCGTTGCCGGTGCCCTTGACCTCCGCGGTCTCGATCGTCTTGGCCGCGCTGTCGCTGTTCAGCTCGACGAACTCGCCCGCGCCGTTAGCCACCTTGGCCTTCTGGAGCTGGGAGTTGTCGGCGAACGACATCTCGACATAGCTGATCGCGCCCTCAGCGCCCTTCACCGAGGAGGCGATGCCGTCGGAGCCCTTCGCGCCCTGGCCCTTGGCCTCGGCGGGCCACGCCTTGGCCGGCTCGTACGGCCACTCGGCCGTTGCCTTGAGGAACTTGGTGAAGTTGTCGCTGGTGCCCGACTCGTCAGCCCGGTGGAATGCCTGGATCGGCGTCGAAGGCAGCTTGGCCTGCGGGTTGTCGGCCTTGATGGCCGCGTCGTCCCACTTGGTGATCTTGCTGCTGAAGATGCCGCCGAGCGTCTTGGGCGAGAGCTGCAGACCGTCCACGCCGGGCAGGTTGTAGACGACCGCGATCGGGCCGGTCACCATCGGGATGTTGATGGCCTTGCCGGTCTTGCACCGGGCGTCGGCCTGGGCGGGCTCGCCCTTGTCGTCCTTGAGGGCCGAGTCGGAACCCGCGAAGGCGACCGTGCCCTGGATGAACGACTGGACACCAGCACCGGAACCGCTGGGCTGGTAGTTCAGGCTGGCCCCGGGGTTCTTGCTCTGGAAGTCCTTCTTCCACTGGTCGATCGCGTTGGCCTGGGCCGAGGATCCGGCGGCGTTGATCGTGCCGCTCAGACCGTTGTCGTTACCCGCAGCGCTGCTGGCGCCGGCGGACGCGGTGGCGTCGCCGGCACTGTTGTTGTCTGTGCCGCACGCAGCGAGCGAGAGCGCGCCGACGACGGCGACGGCGGCGAGCCGGCCTGCATACTTCACGGTTGGGTTCCTCCCACTTGGTCCTTAGTCGCCACGAAGCTATGCAGCCAAAGTGACTCAATCCCCCTATCAAGGGTGAACGGACGGTGAACGGCCCTGGTCACCCTCATGATGGGAGCTATGACCTATCGCGTATGCCTGGTGTGCATGGGGAACATCTGCCGCTCGCCGATGGCCGAGACGGTGCTCAGGCGGACACTGGCCGAGCACGGACTCGATGAACGAGTGGCCGTCGACAGCGCGGGCACCGGCGGCTGGCACGTCGGGGATCCCATGGACGAGCGGGCTCTGCGGACGCTGACCGAGCACGGTTACGACGGCTCTGCCCACCGGGCCAGACAGTTCACCTCCGACTGGTTCGACCGCTACGACCTGGTGCTGGCCATGGACCGGGACAACCTGTCGTTCCTGCGGCGGATCGCGCCCGGTGATGTGGAGGTGCGGCTGTTCCGCTCGTTCGACCCCGCCGCGCGGGACGGGGCCGAGGTGCCCGATCCCTACTACGGCGGGCCCGAGGGCTTCGAAGAGGTGCTGCGCCTGGTCGAGGCCGCTTCCGAAGGCGTCGCGAAGCACATCGCCGATGAGATCGACTGAGGACCTCGGGGCGTCCCACGGCTGGCGGCTGCAGCGGGGCGTGCTCGACGACGGGCGTGTGGTGTTCGCGAAGACCGGAACCGTTTCTCCGGTGTTCACTTCCGAGGCGGAAGGGCTGCGGTGGCTGGGCGAGGTCATCGCCGTGCCGGAGGTGATCGAGGTCTCCCAGGATCGGCTCGTACTGTCGTGGGTGGACACCTCGTCGCCGACCGCGGCGGCCGCCGAGCGGTTCGGGCGCGACCTCGCGCGACTGCACCGCGCCGGCGCGCCCGCCTTCGGCGCCCCCTGGCCGGGTTTCATCGCCGACCTGCCGATGGACAACTCGCCCGCCGACGACTGGCCGGCCTTCTACGCCACCCGCCGGGTGCTTCCCTTCGTACGACAGGCGCGGCTGCCCGCGCGGGACGTGGCTCTCATCGAGCGGGCGGTGGCGCGGTTCGGCGAGGTGGCGGGCCCGCTGGAGCCGCCGGCGCGCATCCACGGCGACCTGTGGAACGGGAACGTGCTCTGGTCGGATGGTCGCGGGGTGCTCATCGACCCGGCCGCGCACGGCGGGCATCGGGAGACGGACCTGGCGATGCTGGCGTTGTTCGGGGCGCCCTATCTCGATCGGATCCTGGGGGCCTATCAGGAGGAGACGCCGCTCGCGGACGGGTGGCGGGGGCGGGTGCCGCTGCACCAACTGCACCCGCTGCTCGTCCATGTGGTGCTCTTCGGGGGGACATATCGCGACAGTCTGCTGGCCGCCGTCGCCCGGGTGCTGGCTCTATGAGGTGTACAGGCGCCTGAGGGGCCTCTCTACGAGCCGTTCAGGCGTCTGAGGACCTCGTCGTGCAGGATGCCGTTGGTGCAGACCAGGCTGCCACCCTCGAGGCCGGGCACGCCCGCGAGGTCCGTCCACTTGCCGCCCGCCTCCTCGACGATCACGGTGAGCGCGGCCATGTCCCATGGCGACAACTCCGGCTCGGCCGACAGCTCCACCGAACCCTCCGCGACCATCATGTGCGACCAGAAATCGCCATAGGCCCGAGTGCGCCAGCAGGCTCGCCCGAGGTCGAGGAAGTTGTCGAGCCGGCCCATCTTCTCCCAGCCGCCGAAGCTGGAGTAGGAGAACGACGCGTCCTCCAGATCGGCCACCGACGAGACGCGCATCCGGGTCGCCTTGGTCAGGCTCTTGCCGGTCCAGGCGCCGCCCTCGGTGGCCGCCCACCAGCGCTTGCCCAGGGCCGGGGCGGACACCAGGCCCACCTTGACCTGGCCGTACTCCATCAGCGCGATCAGTGTCGCCCACACGGGGACGCCGCGCACGTAGTTCTTGGTGCCGTCGATCGGGTCGATGATCCACGACCTGGCACCCCAGCCCGTCTTGCCGAACTCCTCGCCCACGACCGCGTCCCGCGGCCTGGCTCGCCGGAGGGTGCCGCGAATGGCCTCCTCGACGGCACGGTCGGCATCGCTGACCGGCGTGAGGTCCGGCTTGGTGTCGACCTTGAGATCGACCGCCTTGAACCTCCGCATGGTCAGGTCGTCGGCGTGGTCCGCCATGACGTGCGCCAGACGTAGATCATCGTTATAACCCTGCACGAAGAGCCACGCTACCGTGACTTACCTCCCGAACATCAGTCAAGCAGCCCTGCATTTCTGGTAAGTCCCGTCCACTGCCGGATGACTGTTTTTTCTGATAAGTCGGGGCAGGCCGACTTATCGGCCGCGGGGCCGACCACGGACATGGCCAAGAGGGCGCACGTCACGGCGCTCAGCCCCGTATCACCGGAGGAGCGTGCCCCTGGACAGGGCCCAGCCCTGGTCGGCGGGTGGGGCCCACCGGGCTGGCCGTAAAAGAAAACTTAAAGACTGTCGGGAGAGTCGCCTTCTCGGCTGGAGAGGAGGCGGCGGAGAGACTCCAGGCGGGCTGGTTCGGCGTGGCCCGCCGTCACCCACGCGTCCAGCGCGCAGTCGGCGTCCAGGTGTGTACACCCCTTCGGGCAGGTGATCGTGCCTTCGATGAGGTCGGGGAAGGAGGCCAGGACCGTCTCGACCGACACGTGGGCCAGGCCGAAGCTGCGTACGCCGGGAGTGTCGATGATCCAGCCGCCCTCCGGGAGCTCGAGGGCCACGGCTGAGGTCGAGGTGTGGCGGCCGCGGCCGGTGACGGCGTTGACCTGGGAGACCGCGCGGTTGGCGGCCGGCACGAGGGCGTTGACCAGGGTCGACTTGCCGACGCCCGAGTGGCCGACCATGACGCTGAGGCGGCCGGTGAGGTGGTCGCGAAGTTCGTCCAGCGAGCCGCCCTTGTGCACGACGACGTGCGACACCCCGAGCGGCTCGTACATCGCCACCAGGTCGTCAGGTCGCCCGAGGTCCGACTTGGTGAGGCAGAGGAGCGCGTCGATCTCGGCGTCGAAGGCGGCCACCAGGATCCGGTCGATCATGCGCGGCCGGGGTGGCGGGTCGGCGAGCGCGGTCACGATGACCAGTTGGTCGGCGTTGGCCACCACGGGGCGTTCGATGCCGTCGGTGTCCTCGACGTCGTCGGCCGAACGGCGCAGCATCGACGTGCGCGGCTCGACCCGTACGACCCTGGCCAGGGCGTCGGGGCGGCCCGAGACGTCGCCCACCAGGGCCACCCGGTCGCCGACGACGATGCCCTTGCGGCCGAGCTCGCGCGCCTTCATCGCGGTGACTATGGTGCGCTCGGGCTGCTTGCGCTTCTGGGCCGATCCCTTGGCGCGCTCCGGCTCGACCAGCGTGGTGTAGCGGCCCCGGTCCACGGCGACCACGAACCCCTCTACGGCGTCCTCATGCGCAGGCCGAATACGGGTCCGCGGCCGTGAGCCCTTGCTCGGCCTGATCCGTACGTCATCCTCGTCGTACTCCCGCTTTCTCAGCGGTCTACCCCCATGCGATCGATCGTGCTGTGCGCGGCCCACCCACCGTGGCGGTCAGTGGCGCCGTCCTGTCCGTACGCTGCTCCACCGCGTCGGCCTACGGGGCGGTTGTGCCCACACATCCACCCCACCATGCCGACCGCCGCGCTTCTGCCCGGACGCTCAGCCCGTTGTACCAGGACAGTGGTCATTGTTCGCCCAGCATGTTCGTCCACATCTGGACGAACTCCGGGAGGGTCTTGGCCGTCGTCGCGATGTTCTCCACCTCGACGTCCGGAACCGCCAGCCCGATGACCGCCCCGGCCGTGGCCATGCGGTGGTCGTCGTAGCTGTGGAAGACGCCGCCGTGCAGGGGGCGGGGGCGGATGATCAGGCCGTCGTCGGTCTCCTCCGCGTCGCCGCCCAGCCGGGTGATCTCGGTGACCAGGGCGGCCAGGCGATCGGTCTCGTGACCGCGCAGGTGTGCGACGCCCCGGATCCGGGACGGTGAGCTCGCCAGCACGGCCAGCGCGGCGATCGTCGGCGTCAGCTCGCCCACCGCGCGCAGGTCGGCGTCGATGCCCTCGATCCGGCCGGTGCCGGTCACGGTCAGGGAACCGGCGTCGCCGGTCGCCTCGTGCGGCGCGGGGGTCAGCTGGACCGTGGCGCCCATCGAGGTGAGCAGGTCGCGGAGGGCGTCGCCCGGTTGGGTGGTCTCGTACGGCCAGCCGGGGATGGTGACCGTGCCGCCCGTGACCAGAGCCGCGCCCAGGAACGGCGCCGCGTTGGACAGGTCGGGCTCGACGGACATGTCCATGGCCGCGATCGGTCCCGGCTCGACCCGCCAGATGTCGCGCTCGCCGTCGTCGACCGTGACCCCGGCCGCCCTGAGCATCTGGATCGTCATCTCGATGTGCGGCTGCGACGGCACGGGCGGGCCGACGTGGCGGATCGTGATGCCCTTCTCGAAGCGCGCGGCCGTGAGCAGCAGCCCCGAGACGAACTGCGACGACCCCGACGCGTCGAGCGTGACCTCGCCGCCCGCGAGGGGACCGTGGATGGTGAACGGCAGGGCGTCGTTGTCGACGCGGGCGCCCAGGGCGCGCAGGGCGTCGAGGATGGGACCCATGGGACGCTTGCGGGCGTGCGGGTCGCCGTCGAAGGAGACCGGGCCGTCGGCCAGGGCGGCCATCGGCGGCACGAAGCGCATGACGGTGCCCGCCAGGCCCGCGTCGATGCTGGCGCCGCCGTGGACCGGGCCGGGGGTCACCTGCCAGTCGACGGCGGCCGTGGTCTCGTTCGCCGGCGTCAGGGTGGCGCCCAGGGCGCGCAGCGCCGCCACCATCAGGTCCGCGTCGCGGCTGCGGAGTGCCTGGCGCACCACGCCGGGACCGTCGGCCAGAGCGGCGAGGAGCAGCGCGCGGTTGGTCACGGACTTGGAGCCGGGCAGGCGGATCGACGCGACCACGGGAGCGGTCGCGGTGGGTGCGGGCCAGTGCGGTGCGGGCATGGGTCAAAGCTTACTGGCGCTGGTGAATTTCACGGATGCCGACGCCGGACGGGCGGGCACGCGGTCGTAGGCCGTACATGGCAGTGTGGGGACATGTGCGGGAGATACGCGTCGGCGCGCAAGAAGCACGAGCTGCTGGAGGAGTTCCAGGTCGAGCTCGACGGTGACCCCGACAAGGAGCTCGGGCCCGACTACAACGTCGCGCCCACCAAGAACGTCTACGCCGTCCTCAGCCGGGTGCCCAAGGAGGCCGAGCGGGCCGTGCGGCAGTTGCGGATCGTCAAGTGGGGGCTGGTGCCGGCCTGGGCGAAGGACCCGTCGGTCGGGTCGCGGATGATCAACGCCAGGATCGAGACGGTGGCCGAGAAGCCGTCCTTCCGCCAGGCGTTCGCCAAGCGCAGGTGCCTGCTGCCGGCCGACGGCTACTTCGAGTGGATGCCGGTCGAGGGTGACAAGAAGAAGAAACAGCCGTACTTCATCCACCCGGAGGACGATGGGGTGCTGGCCATGGCGGGCCTGTACGAGTTCTGGAAGGACAAGTCGCGCGACGACGACGATCCACTCAAGTGGCTGGTGACCTGCACGGTCATCACCACCGACGCCGAGGACGAGCTGGGCCGCATCCATGACCGGATGCCGATGATGATCGAGCGGGAGCGCTGGACGGAGTGGCTCGACCCCAAGCTCACCGACCCCGAGCAGGCCTCGGGGCTGCTGGTGCCCGCCGACGCCGGGCGGCTGACGGCAGTGGCCGTTTCCACAGATGTCAACAATGTGCGGAACAACGGTCCGGACCTCATCAAACCCCTGCCACCAGGGGAGGAAACCGCTCTCCGCTAAAGGTGTAAGAGTCACGCTAAGTGGGCATCTGGTGAGGAAAGCGATGCATCCGTTCACCCGGAGTCACCGCCACACATGCCCCCTACGCGCCGGGTTGGACTTCCGGGGAGTCCCGCTGCGGCTTGCCCCCCTTCTTACCCGGAGGTGCGGATTCGTGGACGACACGACCGCTCGTGAGCGGCTGGAGAAGATTCTCGCGGACCTGGACCGATCGATCGGGGTGCTGCAGGGCGACCCCGTCGGGATCCGCGAGTATTCCGCGGCCGACGCGGGGTCCGACCTGAGCGACGCCGACCGCGCCCAGGCCATGCTGACCGTCGCCACCACACAGCGCAGGGCGGTGATCGACGCGCTCAAACGCCTGGACGAAGGCACGTACGGGATGTGCGTCGACTGCGCCCAGCCGGTGCCGGAGGGCCGGCTGGAGGCCCGCCCGGAGGCCGCGCGGTGCGTGCAGTGCCAGGGCAAGCGGGAACGCCGCCGATAGCGACACCCGGGTCACACCTTGCGGACGCTGGCCACGAGGTGGATGCCGACCGTGTCGTCGTCGTCAGGGTGCGCGTCGAGCTCGGTGCGCACCAGCCAGGCCAGCGCCCTGGCGTCGGAGCCCAGCACGTGGTCGACGGTGGAGGGCGACAGCACGGTCCGCGGTCGTACCCACTCCACCTCCAGCCCGGCGCCGGTCAGCAGCTCGCGTAGCTGCCCGCTGCTGAAGCAGCGGGTGATGCTGCCGTCGGGCCACGGCACCAGCATGACCTCGCCCGTCTGCCGCAGGTGCTGCCACTGCTCCTGCTCGGCCAGGATCGCCATGCCCAGCACCAGGGAGTCGACGCAGACCAGCGCCCGCCCGCCGGGCCGCAGCACCCGGGCCACGTCGTCCATCGCCGATTCGGCCATGAGCTCGATCGACATGGCGCGTTCCTCGGCGACCACCGCGTCCACGCTCTCGTCGGGCAGGAACGTCAGGTCGTCGGCGCGTACGTGGCGCACGCGCCCGGCGTCGCGCAGCCGCGCCTGCGGGTCGGCCGTCAGCGGAGCGGCCAAGGAGGAGGCCAGCGAGGCGGTGCGGCGGAAGTCGACCAGCTCGATCACCCGATGCCCGGCTCTGGCGGCCTGCCCGGACCAGCGCCCCCGGCCGCCGGACAGGTCGAGCACGACGGAGGGTTTGTCGGGGAGCCACCGGGTCAGCTGCTCGGCGACAACGGCGCGGTAGAAGGTCCAGTACGGCCCGAGCGTCCCTGAGCCGTTCAGTTCCTCGGCCGGAATGGGCAGCACACGCGACTCCTGGGTCCGGGAAAATGGCTACCAGCCGGTACGTATCGTTATCCCCGCACCGGGTTGTTCGTCACCTTCTATCTTGCGGGAACAGACGCGGGCGCGGGCGTGTTGCGACGTGCATGCTCACATTGCTCGAACCCCTCCCCAGTGACGGACCAGTCCGTGACGAGCGGGTATTCTCCCCTGAATACGGTGTACCGCCACAGTCGGCCACCGGTGATCTTAGGGGGGTGGGTCCGGTGCCCGCGACAGGCGCGGAGACTCTGGAACAGCGAAGTGAGCGGTTCGAGCGCGAAGCCATGCCTTACCTCGAGCAGCTCTACTCCGCGGCGCTCCGGATGACCCGGAACCCAGCGGACGCGGAGGACCTGCTACAGGAGACCTTCGCCAAGGCGTTCGCGTCGTTCCACCAGTTCCAGGAAGGTACGAACCTCAAGGCGTGGCTCTACCGGATCCTGACGAACACCTTCATCAACAGCTATCGCAAGAAACAGCGCGAGCCCAAGCAGTCGGGCACCGAGGAGATCGAGGACTGGCAGCTCGCCCGCGCTGAGTCGCATACGTCGAGCGGCCTGAAGTCGGCCGAGGTCGAGGCGCTCGAACACCTCCCCGACGGTGATATCAAGCAGGCCCTGGCGGTTCTGCCCGAGGAGTTCAGGATCGCGGTCTACCTGGCCGACGTCGAGGGCTTCCCGTATAAAGAGATCGCCGACATCATGGGGACCCCGATCGGTACCGTGATGTCCAGGCTGCACCGCGGTCGCAGGCAGCTCCGTGGACTTCTCGAAGACTATGCTCGCGAGCGTGGCCTGGTCCCGGCGGAGGGATCGAAATGAGCTGTGGCAACCCGCACGACACCGACTGTCGTGAAGTGCTGGACAAGGTCTACTCCTACCTCGACGGAGAGCTGACCGAGGGCGACGTGGTGGAGATCCGCGTGCACCTCGAGGAGTGCAGTCCCTGTCTGAAGGAGTACGACCTCGACAAGGCGATCAAGGCGCTCGTGGCCAAGCACTGCGGCTGTGACCCGGTGCCCGGCGACCTCCGCTCCAAGGTGCTGGCCCGCATCGCGCAGGTGCGGTCGGAGCTGTCCGACTAAGATTCCCCCATGCGCGTGCTTGTCACCGGGGGTGCCGGATTCATCGGGTCGAATCTCGTCGACCGTCTGCTGGCGGAAGGGCACGACGTCGCGGTCGTGGACGACTTCTCGTCCGGCCGCAGGGACAACCTGGCCGAGGCGGCCACACACGACCGCTTCCGCCTGCATGAGCTGGACGTCCGCGATCCGGCTGTGATCGCGCTGGCCGCCGAGCTGCGGCCCGAGGTCATCTGCCATCTCGCCGCGCAGATCAGCGTGCGCAAGAGCGTCGCCGACCCGGTCCACGACGCCAGTGTGAACGTCCAGGGCACCGCCTCGGTCCTGACCGCCGCGCGCGAGGGCAACGTCCGCAAGGTGGTGTTCGCCTCCTCCGTCGCCGTCTACGGCCGGCCCGCCACGATCCCGGTGCCCGGCGACGCCGCCACCGACCCGCGCTCGCCGTACGCGGCCTCCAAGCTGAGCGGCGAGACCTATCTCGCCACGTTCCGCGCGCTCTACGGCATCGAGTACACCACCCTCGTGCTGTCCAACGTCTACGGCCCGCGCCAGTCGCCCGAAGGCGAGGCCGGAGTGGTGGCTATCTTCACCGACGGCCTGCTCAGCGGCACGCCCACGGTGCTCTACGGCGACGGCACGCAGACCCGCGACTACATCTACGTCGAGGACGTGGTCGACGGCTTCGTCAAGGCCTGCGGGGCCGACGGCAACGGGCGCAGGTTCAACCTCGGCACCGGCATCCAGACCACCGACCGCAAGCTGCACTCGCTGATCGCCGACGCGGCCAACGCGCAGGACAAGCCAGGGTTCGCGCCGCCGCGCGTGGGTGACCTGCCGGCCATGGCGGTCGACCCGGTGCCGGCCTGCGACGGGCTCGGCTGGCAACCGCGCACCGACCTGGCGACCGGGCTGAAGAACACCGTCAAATGGGCCGTTCGTCGCCCCAGGTAGTGGATTGATTACGCTTTGCTTGCGATTCTCGACTCTGGCCCTGCGCTGACCGCGCCTTCTGTAGCGTGACCCACAGGAGTCGACGTAAGAAGTCGGCGTGGAGGCGGGAAGATGCTGAAGGCTATGATCGCCCGGCTGATCGCGGCCGCGGTGCTGATCACTCCTGTGATGACACTGTTGATGAGCGGGGGCGGGGCCCTGCCGACCGGGGTCTCCTGGACCTGAGCACCCTGGGGGGCCGCAATGCGTGATCTGCCGTGGCCTGCGAAGGTCTACCTCATCGCCGTCATCGGCGCGGCGACCATCCTCATCGGGCGTAGCGTGATCACTTCCGGGCGGCTGGTGGCGCCCGGCGATCTGGGCATCCTGCTGGTGCTCGCGCTGCTGTTCCTGGTCTGCGAGTCGATGCCGACGTTGCTGAACGTGGAGCAGTTCGCGGTGTCCGTGAGCTTCTCTGCGGCTCTGGCCGCTGTCGTCCTGATCGGTCCAGAAGGGGCCGCTCTGGTGGGGTTCACCGCGGTCTTCAGCGTGCGTCCTGGCCTGCCGTTGATCAAGCGGCTGTTCAACGGGGCGCAGTTCGCGATCTGCGGCTACGCGGCCGGCTGGGTCTACCAGGGGTTGGGCGGCGTCTCAGGGGTGCCGGGGGTCAACGTCTTCGACGACCTCATCGGCCCCTACGCGGCGGCCACGGGTGTGTTCGTGCCGCTCAACATCATGCTCACGCTGACCATGATCCGGCTGGCGACCCGGGTGCGGGCCATGGAGGTGCCGCTGCGGGGCATGGTCCAGTTCCTGCTGTCCTACCTGGGTTACGGCACGTTCGGGCTGCTGGTGGCGGGGCTCTGGGCGACCGTGCAGTCGATCTCGGCGGTGCTGGTGCTGCTGCCGCTGTTCGTCGCCCGCTGGGCGTTCGGCCAATATCACGCGCAGCAGCGCTCCTACGACGCCACGATCGCCGCGCTCTGCCAGGCGGTCGAGACGAAGGACTACTACACCCGGGGCCACTGCACCCGCGTCTCGCTCGCCTCCTCGATGATCGCCCAGGAGATCGGCATGGGCCTGGAGCGGCTGCGCGCCATCCGCTACGCGGGCATGCTGCACGACGTGGGCAAGCTCGGCGTGCCGACCAAGGTGCTGCAGAAGGAGGGGCCGCTGACCGAGGAGGAGTTCGCCGCGATCCAGCTCCATCCGATGCGCGGGCTGGAGATCGTCCGCGGCATCGACTTCCTCGACGAGGCGTACGCCGGGATCATGCACCACCACGAGCGCCACGACGGCAAGGGCTACCCGATGGGGCTCGCGGCCGACGAGATCCCCGAGTTCGCCCGGATCATCGCGGTGGCCGACGCGTTCGACTCGATGACCTCCGACCGCTCCTACCGCCACGCCCGCTCGGTCGAGGTGGCCGTCGACGAGCTGCGCAAGAACGCGGGCCGCCAGTTCGACCCGGTCATGGTGGCGGCCTTCGCCAGGGCGCTCGAACGCGACCCGTGGCAGCCGCCGCGCCGCGTCGAGCCGCCGCCACCCGAGGCGACCGAGACCCCGATCAAGGACCATGACGACCCGACCAGGCCGATCGAAGTGGTGAGCGGGCCTTGACGCGTGCCTTGCAGAGCCTCGACTCCGGGCAGCTACTGCTCATCTGCGGGGCGGGACTGGTGGCCGTGGCCGGCGTCGCGCACACGTCGGCCGTGGGGCTCGACCGGCCCGAGATCGCGATCGGGTTCGGCGCGCTGATCGCGGTCGGCGAGCTGGCCCGGCTCACCATGCCGGGCAACAGGGAGGTGGCGCCCATCGGCGCCGCAGCCGCGCTCGGCTACACGCTGCTGCTCGACCTCAGCGACAACCCGCTGCGCCACACCGCGCTCCAGGTGGTGGCCGTGATCGCGGTCGGCATGATCGCGGGCGCGCTGCCGCACCTGGCGGTCGGCCGCCCGCCACGCCTCGACGCCATGGCGCGCCGCCTGCTGACCGGGGCGCTGCTCGCCTTCGCCTTCCGTCCGCTCGCCGACCCTCTTTACCAGCTCACCCGGCAGGACCCGCCGACGTGGTGGCCCGCGCTCGGCGTCATGGTCACGCTCATCACGCTCACTCTGCTGATCGACGTGCTGATCGCGGCCCTGCTCAGGGCCGAACAGGTGCGCACCGCCTTCAGGGTGGCCGTGCGCGACGAGATCAACATGGCCTTTCCGCTCGGCGCCGCCGTGGCCGCGTCCGGCGTGCTGCTCGCGCTGGCCACCCACAGCATGGACCTGGTGGCGCTGCTGGTCTTCGCCGCGCCGTTGCTGGTCACGCAGGTGGCCTTCCGCAAGTACGCCGGGATCCGCGCCACCTACCTGCAGACCGTGCGAGCCCTGTCACGGGTCACGGAGGTCGGCGGCTACGTCGAGCCCGGCCACTCGCGCCGCGTGAGCCGCCTGGCCGTGGCGGTCGGCAGGGAGCTGGGCATGGCGGAGCCGGAGCTGCTGGAGCTCGAATACGCCGCGCTCATGCACGACATCGGCCAGCTGTCCTTGAGCGATCCCATCCCGGGTGGCGCGACCGTGCTCGCCGACCCCGCCCAGGCGCGCCGCATCGCCGAGCTGGGGGCCGAGGTGATCAAGCAGACGGGCGTGCTCGACCGGGTGGCCGAGCTGGTACGCCGTCAATGCGACCAGATCGCCGAGGACCCGCCGCTGTCCAGCCGGATCATCAAGGCGGCCAACGCCTACGACGACCTGGTCGGCGGCTCCGCTGACCGCGATCGCGGGGGTGCGGCACTCGAGCGGCTGCGGCTGGCCGCCGGCACCGCGTACGATCCCGACGCGATCGAGGCGATGACGCGCGTCGTCGATCGGCTCGGCGTCCACAAACTCTGAAAAGCCGTAAACGCCCATCCAGTACGGCAAGCCCGGCAAGACCCACCCGCCGACCGTGGCCGGGCGCCTCCAGGAACACGGCCGCTGACCCCGCACGTGGCCGGCCGCCGTGACGAGACGGTGAGACCGGCGCCGTGGGCAACCTTGCCTGTAGGTCCTACGCAGAGGGAGCCGGCCCTGACGCGTGTCCAGGGGCTGGCACTTGTAGGGTTTCCACAGAAGCGGCTCGCCGGATCCGTTGTTTAGCGGGAAAAGGTGCGGGGCCCCGCGGTCGTAGGGTGGGCGGGTGCTTATCGACACACTGGGTTCTGTTCTGGTCGCCAATCGAGGGGAGATCGCCCGGCGGATCATCCGGACGGTCAAGCGGCTGGGCCTACGGGCCATCGCCGTCTACTCCGAGGCCGATGCGGATCTCCCGTTCGTGCGCGAGGCCGACGAGGCCGTGTTGATCGGGCCGGCCAACCCTCAGTTGAGCTACCTGGATGCCGCGAAGGTGCTGGAGGCGGCTCGAGCCACCGGGGCGCGGGCGATTCATCCGGGTTATGGGTTTCTCGCGGAGAATGCGGCGTTCGCCCGAGCGGTGATCGATGCCGGGATGGTGTGGATCGGCCCGGCCCCCGAGGCCATCGATCAGATGGGCGACAAGATCAATGCCCGGAATCTGATGGAAGACGCGGGTGTGCCCGTGGCGACCGGCACCCGGGAGCCCGTCACCGATCTGGAGCTCGCGCTGCGGGCGGCGGCCCGGATCGGCTATCCGGTCATGGTCAAGACCGCCGGCGGTGGCGGTGGCATCGGGATGAGCGTCGCTCACGACGACGAGGGGCTGGCGAAGGCGTTCGAGCAGGCCGCCCGGGCGGCGGCGAGGTTCGCCTCGGGTGACGTCCTCGCCGGGCCCGCCATCCTGCTGGAGCGCTACATCGAGCGGGCCCGCCACGTCGAGGTGCAGATCCTCGGCCGGCCCGACGGCACCGTCGTGGCCCTGGGCGAGCGCGACTGCTCCGTGCAGCGCCGCCACCAGAAGGTCGTCGAGGAGTCGCCGTCGCCCGGCATCACGCCCGAGTTGCGCGAGCGCATGCTGGCCGCGGCCGTGCGGGCCGGCGAGGCCGTCGGCTACCTGGGCGCGGGCACCGTGGAGTGCCTGGTCGACGCCGACAAGCAGGACTTCGTGTTCCTGGAGATGAACACCAGGCTCCAGGTGGAGCACCCGGTCACCGAGCTGGTCACCGGGCTGGACCTGGTCGAGCTGCAGCTGCGGGTGGCGGCGGGCGAGAGTCCCGAGGTGCGGCCGGAGACCAGCGGCCACGCCATCGAGTTCCGCGTCTACGCCGAGGACCCGAAGAGGTTCTTCCCAGGGCCCGGCAAGATCTCCGCATGGCGAGAGCCGGTCGGCGAGGGCGTCCGGGTGGACTCCGGCTATGAGGAGGGCAACACGGTCACGCCGTTCTACGATCCCCTCATGGCCAAGCTCTGCGTCTTCGGCGCGAGCCGGGCCGAGGCGCTGCGGGCCGGTCGCGAGGCGGTCGCGGGTTTCGTCGTCGAAGGACCCAAGAACAACCTACCGTTCTGTGCCGAGCTGCTGGACGACGCGGAGTTCGTCAGCGGCGACTATGACACGGGCTTGGTCGGGCGGATGCGCGCCTAGCGCACATGGCATTGTTAGCTCATTGGAAGAGGGGAGTCGCGGTGGCTGAGGTACGCGCGGAGATGGTGGCCAACGTCTGGAAGGTCGTCGCCTCGGAGGGTCAGACGGTCGCCGAGGGCGACACGCTGGTCATCCTCGAGTCGATGAAGATGGAGATCCCGGTGCTGGCCGAGGATGACGGCGTGCTCGTGCAGCTCAAGGTCAGCGAGGGTGACGTGATCCAGGAAGGCGACCTGATCGCCGTCATCGAGTAGCCGCTCGTAAGGAAGACCTCAGCGGGTGGCCCGGTCGAGGAACTTGGCGCGATCGACCACCACGCGCTCGATCGTGCCCCGGCCGACGACGGTCCGCTTGTCGCGGGCCTCGAAGCCGAAGACCAGCCGCTTGCCGTCGACCTCGGTGAGCTCGGCGGTGATCTCCACGTGTGTGCCCAGCGGGCTGGCGGCCAGATGCGCCAGCTCGACGCGGGTGCCGACGGTCGTCTCGCCGGGAGTGAGATGCGGACCAACCGCCTGGAGCGTCGCCATCTCGGCGACCGCGAGGAGCCGCGGAGTGGCGAGCACTGGGACGTCACCGCTGCCGATCTCTTGCGCTGTGTCCGACACCTCGACCATGAGGACCAGCTGGGCGCGGAGCCCAGGAGCGAGCGTCATGCCGCCAGCCTACTGCGATCATCACAATGGGCCCCTGTCAAGAGCCCTGATCTCCCGGAAACGCGGACAAGTGAGGTCAGAAGGCCGCAGGATAGAGTTTGTAGGGCTTACGGCATTCAAGTGGCACGTGGGACTCGTGAGTCGTACACTCTCGAAGTTCCGTGACCTCTGTGTTACCTCACCGCGACACAACTTCGCTTTGTTGAACCTTGGGGTGGGAGAGGTTATAGAGGTAGGGGGGTAACGGGGGAGTCATGGTAGCCCAAGGGACGACGCTGGCGGGGCGGTATCGCCTGGACACCCGCATTGGCGCCGGTGGCATGGGCGAGGTGTGGCGGGGCGAGGACATCGTGCTGGCGCGCACTGTCGCCGTCAAGGTGCTGCTGCCCGGCCGCATGGACGATCCCGGGTTCGTCGCGCGCTTCCAGGCCGAGGCCAGGGCGATGGCGACGATCAACCATTCAGGGGTCGTCGATGTCTACGACTACGGCGTGAGCGGCGACACCGTCTATTTGGTGATGAAGTTCGTCGACGGGGAGCCGCTCGACAGGCTGCTGATGCGGCTGGGCCGGATCCCGCCGCAGCCGGCGATGGAGCTGATCGCACAGGCGGCCTCGGCGCTGCAGGCGGTGCACGAACAGGGGATCGTGCACCGTGATGTGAAGCCGGGCAACCTGCTGGTCCAGCGTGACGGCACGCTCGTGCTGACCGACTTCGGCATCGCCCGCTCGGACGTGGCCAACCGGCTCACCGACGCGGGCATGGTGCTCGGCACCGCCGCCTACTGCGCGCCGGAGCAGGCCGAGGGCGCGCCGGTGACGCCCGCGGTCGACATCTACGCGCTGGGCGTGGTGGCCTACGAGTGCCTGGTGGGGCAGCGGCCGTTCGACGGCGAGAGCGCGGTCACGATCGCGCTCAAGCACATCCGTGAGGCGCCTCCGCCGCTGCCCGTCGACATCCCCCGGTCCGTGCGCACGCTCGTCGAGCGGGCCCTGTCGAAGGATCCGCTCGCCCGCTACCCGACGGCCAGGGCGATGAGCGAGACGGCACGCAAGATCGCGGCCGGCGAGACGCCCGCTCCCGAGCCGGCGCCGGTGACGGGTGCCACCATGGCCGCGCCGATGGAGGCGTATCAGACAGGATCTCGCCAGTCCGGGCCCCACCAGACGGGATCCCGTCAGGCGGGTCCGCACCAGACGGGGTCTTATCAGGCTGGTCCGCACCAGACAGGGTCCCGTCAGGCGGGTCCGCATCAGACAGGGCCCTACCAGGCTGCGCGGCAGGAGGCGCAGACGATGGCCGGGCCGCGGCAGAGCGGCCGTCGTGGCGCCGCCAAGGCGCCCCGCAGGGGCGGTCTGATCGCCGGGATCGCGGCCGCGGTCGTACTCGGGGCGGGCGCCGGTGCCGTCGCGCTGACGGGCATCAAGAACGAGGCCGAACCCGGGCCGACCACCAGCACGACCGACATGGCCAACTCCCTTCCCACCACCGACACACCCAGCCCGGCGACGTCGCGCCCCAAGCGCACGCCGAAGCCGAGGCAGACCCCGCAGGCATCGATCCCCACCAAGAGGACCGTGGAGCCGACGGAGAAAGAGACGCCGACCCCGGACCCGACGGAGAAGAAGACGCCGACCAAGTCCCCCAGCGGCTCGCCGACGCCGACGGTCACGAAGGTCGCGAAGAAGCAGGTCCCCAGCGTGGTCGAGCTGCCGTACGCGGAAGCCGTCCAGCGGATCAAGGCTCTGGGCTTCGACATCAGGGAGATCAACCAGACCACTACCGAGCAGGGCACCGCCTGCGGCCGGATCGGTCAGACCTTCCCCAACGGCGGCACGTGGCTAGAGGTGAACAAACCGGTCAAGATCGTCGTCATCGACGGCGGCCCCTGCCCGTCGGGCACGCCGACGCCGACGCCGTCGCTCGGGGCCAGGTAGTCAGATCCCCGTCGTGGTCCTGGGGTAGGCGACCTGGGGGTCGGTGGCGATGTTCACCATGTACGGCACGCCGGAGTCGAACGCGCGACGCAGCGCGGGCCCGATCTCCGACGGCCGGGTGACCAGCTCGCCGCCGCCGCCCAGCGCCGTCACCACCTGGTCGTAACGGCACTGCGGCTGCAGCTCGGCGGCCACGTCGTAGCCGTAGAGCATCTGCATCGGGTGCTTCTCCAGGCCCCAGATGCCGTTGTTGCCGCAGATCATGACCACCGGCAGGCCGTGGCGGACCAGCGAGTCGACGTCCATGAGCGAGAACCCGGCCGCCCCGTCGCCCAGCAGCAGCACCACCTGCGAGGACGGCCGGGCCAGGCGGGCCGCGATGGAGTAGCCGAGGCCGGTGCCGAGACAGCCGTAGGGGCCCGGGTCCAGCCAGTTGCCGGGCTGCTTGGGCTCGACGTACTTGCCCGCGTAGGAGACGAAGTCGCCGCCGTCGCCGATCACCACGGCGTCGTCGGCGAGCACCTTGCCGAGCTCGCCGTAGATGCGCATGGGGTGGATCGGGTCGGAGTCGGCCTCGAGCAGGCCGGCGTCGCCGGCGATCGCCGCGGCGGCGGCCTCCGACAGCTTCGACACCCAGCCGGAGTAGGCCGTGGGCTTCAGGCCGGCGTCGCCGCAGGCCGTACCGAGGCTCCAGAAGACCACGGAGAGGTCGCCGGCGGCGGACGCGGCCGGTTGCGTGTGCGTGGCGAGCTGGGACGGCGCGTCGGCGATGTGCACGACCTTGGCCGGCGGCGTGCCCTCCTTGCCGCCGAACCAGCCGTAGCCGAGCCGGAAGTCGAGCGGGGTGCCGATCACGACGACCAGGTCGGCCTCGGCGAAGGCGAGGCCGCGGGCGCGGGTGACGAGTAGTTCGTGGCCGGCGGGCAGGATGCCGCGGCCCTGGCCGTTGGGGATGACCGGCAGCCGCCAGTTCTCGGCGAAGTCGCGCGCGGCCTCCTCGGCCCGGTCCATCCACACGTCGGACCCGTAGACCAGCACCGGGCGCTCGGCCTCGGTGAGCAGCCTGGCGATGGTGGCCAGGGACTCGGGGTCGGGTTCGAGGGGGGACGGGCTCTGCGTCTCGACCGGGTGCACGGGCGACGGCGCGAACAGGTCGTCCATGTAGAAGTCGAGGAAGACCGGCCCGCGGTGCGGTGCGACGGCCGTGCGGAAGGCCGACTCGACATCCTGGCCGACGGAGTCGGCTCCGCTCGCGGTGAACGCCAGTTTGGTGATCGGCGCGAGCAGGGGCGGGTGGTCCATCTCCTGCAGGGCGCCGCTGCCCCAGCGCGAGCGCGGCGCCCGCCC
The DNA here is from genome assembly GCF_018603905.1 of Nonomuraea sp. NEAU-A123. GTDB lineage: Bacteria > Actinomycetota > Actinomycetes > Streptosporangiales > Streptosporangiaceae > Nonomuraea. The sequence continues at coordinate 311,056 of NZ_JAHFZZ010000013.1, read as the reverse complement.
GCCCATGACGACCACCGGAGAGCCGTTGAAGTGCGCGGTCGCGACGCCGCTGATCCCATTGGTGATGCCGGGCCCCGCCGTCAGAGCGGCCAGCCCAGGGGTTCTGGTCAGCCGGGCAGTGGCCTCCGCGGCGAACACGGCGCTCTGCTCGTGGCGCACGTCGAGGATCCGCATGCCCTCGTGCACGGCGCCGTCGTAGAGCGGGAAGACGTGCCCTCCCGACAGAGTGAACATGGTCTCGACACCGTAGGCCTTGGACACGGCGACGGCGGCGTCACCGGCGTGCTTCGCAGACTCCATGCCCGGGAACCTACCAACGAGTCACCAGAGTAAACAGATGTCAACGCTCGGGTCCCCGGACAGCCACGGCAGCTTCACCCGCAGCAGGGCATCACAAGAGCGTTCTGCGCCTGTATGTTGATCTTCCTTGGCGAGGTGGGGTCCTTCTTGACGTCGATCTCGGCCCGCTTGGCGCTCGCTGTCACGTCGTAGCCCAGGTCGGGGACCACCATGGCGACGTCCCCTGTGGTCCTGACGACCGCGCGGACCTTTGTCGGAGCGGTTTCGAAGGACAGATCGATGTGACCCGAGCCGGTCTCCGCGTCGGCCTCGCCGCCGATCAGCCCGATTCCCCTGACATCGCCGGAACCACTCCTGGCCCAGACCGTGCCCGAGGTCCCGTACACCCGGAGATCACCCGACTCGGAGGTCATCCGGACGTCGCCGAAGATACCGTTGACATCGAGGCCGCCATTGGCCGACTGCGCCTCGACGTCGGTCTCCTCCGGCACGAACAGCGTGTAGTCGGCCTGACAGATCGGCGCGTCCGGCTGGTCCATGCCGGGGCAGGACGCGTCGAGCCGCAGTGTCCGCTGCTCGTCCCAGTCCTCCTTGACGGTCGGCTTCTGCTTCGACCAGCGCAGCGAGCGTTCGAGAAACAGCTCGCCGGCCTCGCCGGGATGAATGCTGACATTCACGTTTCCGCGCGCCACGATCACCGTCAACCGCGACAGCTTGAACGGGATGCTCCTGCTGGTGGTCACTATCGGTGGCCGGGCGCGGGCGAACGCTCCCCAGAGCACGCCGCCGGCGATCAGCAGCGCGAACACGGTCGCCACGGCGCCCGCGCTCAGCCACAAGGCCCTCATGGCATGCTCCTGATCTTGAGGAACTGCAGGACGGCGAGGACCCGCCGGTGGTCGCCCTCGGCCGGGGACAGGTCGAGCTTGGTGAAGATGTTGCCGATGTGCTTGCCTACCGCCCCCTCGCTGAGCACGAGCTCCTGGCCGATGCCGGCGTTGGAGCGGCCTTCCGCCATCAGCTTGAGCACCTCGCCCTCCCTGGGCGTGAGCCGGTCCAGCGGGTCGCTGTGGCCGCGCAGCAGCAACTGGGCGACGACCTCAGGGTCCAGCGCGGTGCCGCCCGCCGCCACCCTGCGCAGCGCGTCGATGAAGTCGGTCACGTCGGCCACCCTGTCCTTGAGCAGGTAACCGACGCCACCGCTCGCCGAGGCGAGCAGCCGGGCCGCGTAGCGTTCCTCCACGTACTGCGAGAGGACCAGCACGGACATGCCGGGGTGCTCGCGGCGCAGCACGAGGGCCGCCCGCAGGCCCTCATCCGTGTGGGTGGGCGGCATACGCACGTCCGTGACCACCAGGTCGGGCAGGTGCTCCTCGGCGGCGCGTAGCAGGCTCTCAGCGTCGTCCACGGCCGCCACCACCCGCATGCCGGCCGCGTCGAGCAGCCGGACGAGCCCCTCGCGCAGGAGTACGGAGTCTTCCGCCAGCACTACTCGCACGGCAGGTCCACCTCGATCGTGGTCGGCCCGCCGAGCGGGCTGGACAGGCGGAGCGTCCCGTCGACCGAGTGGACCCGCTGGACCAGGCCGCGCAGCCCGGTGCCGCCGTCGAGCGTGGCGCCGCCGCAGCCGTCGTCGAAGATGAGCAGCGACAGCCGGTCGCGCTCGCGCAGCACGCTCACCTGGGCTCTGGTGGCCGCCGCGTGCTTGGCGATGTTGGTGAGTGCCTCTGACACGATGAAGAACGCCACCGCCTCGATGGTAGGAGAAGTGCGCAGGCCGATGTCGACGCGGAGCCGCACCGGGATGGGGGCGCGCGCAGCGATGCCGGAGAGCGCCGCGTCGAGCCCTTGGTCGTTGAGCACGGCCGGGTGCAGGCCGCGGACGAAGTCGCGCAGCTCTTTGAGCGCCTGTTTGGACTCCTCGTGCGCCCGCTCGATCGCCTCACGGGCGGGCTCGGGCAGGTCGGTCAGCGTGGCGCGGGCCAGCCCGAGGTTCATGGCCAGGGAGACCAGCCGCTGCTGGGCACCGTCGTGCAGGTCCCGCTCGATGCGCCGTCGTTCGGCGTCGGCCGCGTCGATCACCCCGGCGCGGCTCTCGGTCAGCGTCTCGATCCGCTGTCCCAGCTCATGGCGGCTGGGGCCGAGCAGCGTGCGCGCCACCGACAGGTCGAGGTGCGCCATCGCCCGGGCCAGGGTCGGGGCCACCAGCAGCAGGACGAACCCGAAGGCCATGTAGCCGGAGACCACGGCCGGATTCCGCAGGTTGAACCGGAACACCAGCGGCGGGTTCTGCAGCATCGGCTGCAGGAACGCCGTCAGCCCCACCACGGCCGCCCCCCACGCGAACGCGACCAGGACGGCCCCGGCCAGCCCCACCAACGGTGAGAGCACGTGGTAGCCGATCTGCCGCCAGGTGATGCGGTTGCGGTAGCTGATCGGTGAGCGCACCGGCGGGATCCGCACCCCGAGGAACGCCTCGAACCGGGAGCGCTGCACCCGGGTGAAATGCGGCAGGCCGCGGCGCATCAGGGGCGGCGCCGCGGCGCACACGATGGTCAGCCCGGCGAGGACCACGCCGACGGGCAGCCCGATCACGACGTGCGCCGTGTCGAGCCAGGCGCGTGCCGACCACGGGCGGGGGACTTTCATGCCACCAACGGTATTGACCTTTGGGGATGCGCGACATGGGCTTGGTGTGCGCCTGGGGGGTGGGGCTAACCCCACCCTCCTCACAGCGGCGGGACGGACCAGCCCTTCTCGCCGAACAGCGGGGCGTGCTCGGCGTTGATGAACAGCCGGTCCTCGGGGTTGGGGATGCGGAAGTAGCTCTGCGGATGCAGCAACTCCCTGGCGTTGTCCGACAGGTCGAGCACGTAGCGGTCAGGGGCCCGGCGCTGGGCCAGGAAGCGCAGCTCGAACGGCAGCACGGCGAGCGGGTTCGCGTGGTCCCAGAGGCCCAGCCCCGCCTCGCGGGCCCGCCGTACGGCCTGCCTGGCCCTGCCCAGCGCGCCGGCTTCGGCGACAGTCCTGGCGCTGCCCGGGGACGGCACGGCGTCGGCCAGCCGGCCTTCCTGGCGGACGAAGGGGTCGACGTTGGGCCAGATGAAGTACGGGATCACGTGCCCGGCCGCGAGCAGCCGCTCGTTGTAGGGGTCGGGGCGGGGCTTCTCGCGCTGGTCGCGGTTGACGTAGCAGAGGAGCCTGCCGTACCTGTCGAGGATCTCGTGCGCGAAGGCCAGCCTGATCTTGAACGTCTCGTCCGTGAGGGCCTGCTCGGTGATGTCGAGCTGGATCATGGTCTTGAGCGCCTGGGTGGCCGGGGCCGCGTGGGCGGCGTGGTTGGGCGCGGCCGACGGGCCCAGCCTGGCCAGCAGGTTGCTGTGCAGGGCCGTGCGGAGCGTGAGCTCCTGGTAGCCCTTCTCGAACGGGTCGGTGAGGAAGGTCGTCCAGGCGGGCTTGTCGATGGGGACGAAGCCCTTGGGGAAATCGGGGAAGTTCGGATTGCGGGGTAACTCGAAGCTGACCTCGGGAGCGTCGACACCGAGCAGGCGCACGCCGAAGTTGCCGTCGGCCGCGATGTTGATCGTGTCGCCGTCATGCACGATCTTGTCCACCGGCTGGGCCGCGCCCTTGGAGCGGGCGAGGAGAGCGTGGCCGACCGTGATGCCGGGAACGGGTTGTTCGATCGCCTTCACCATCAGCTCCAAACAACACCAATAGGTGATGAATTACCCGATTTGTACTATCACCTGCGACGGTCGCACCGCCGCTCCCATATGGCAAGCCTGGTTTTACGAGTGGCATGGCGGTTTCGCGCAGGAACTCACGCGATCGTCCTTGCGGTTAATGCGATGCGCCTGCGCCACTCGTGATCGGGCGGAATGTGACGAGGAGCATCAGGAGGGTCCCGGCGCTACACCATGCTCCGATGACGATCGAGGTGGGGAAGCGTTCGCTGAGGGCGCCGGTGATCAGGATGGCGGCGCCTTGGGCGATCTGGATGCCGCTGTTCATCGCGCCGAACGCCCGTGCCCGATATTCATGCGGAAGCACGCTGTTGAACAGCGCCTGAGCGGCGGGCAACAGTAGCGACATGACCACACCGGAGGCGGTGACCATGAGCAGCACGCCCACGAGCGGCGGGGCGAGCAGCGCGGGCACCAGGGTGAGAGGAGCCGCGAACGCCAGCGGACGTATCAGCCGGGTCCGGGTTCGCGAGCGCAACAGCCGTGTCAGGATCAGGCCGCCGATGACGACGCCGAGCGGATTCGCGGCCATGATGAGCCCCTGAGCCGAGCCGTCACCCCCGTCGAACTCGGCCGCCCAGGCCGCCGCCAGGCCCTCCGGAACGACGACGAAGGCGACTGTTCCGAAGCTGATGAATGCGATGATCCGCATCAGCGGGTCGCCGAAGACGACCCCGTATCCTTGCCAGGTCTCCCGCCACAGGCCGGTGCGGTGTGTGGCCGCGAGCGTCGCCGGCCGGGGTTTGACGTAACGGTGCAGCAGGAACGCCGACCCGACAAAGGTAGCGGCGTTCAGCAGCAGCGCGACATGCGGACTGTACCCGGCGACCGCCCCTCCGGCGGCGTACCCGGCGACCTGGGCCAGATTGAAGACGGTGTTGTTGAAGGCGACGCCGAGCGGGTACCGATCGCCGGTCAGGATCTGCGGGAGTTGCGCGGAACGGGCCGCCTCGAACGGCGGGGCGAACAACCCGCTGGCGAACAGCAGCAGCAGCAGGACCGCCACCGGCACACCGGGGATCGCGATCAGCCCGATGAGCGCCGCCCGCGCCAGATCGCAGAAGATCATCACCGTGCGCGAGGGATGCCGTTCGGCCACTGCCGCGAGCAAGGGCCCCGCGGTGAGCCACGGGAGATATCCCACGGCGAAGGCCGCCGCCGAGGCCAGTACTGATCCGGTGCGATCATATGCCAGCAGCGCCACCGCTGCCTTGCACAGATAGTCCCCGATCCAGGAAAGCACGCTCGCGGTGAATACCGCACGGTACTCCGCCAGAACGAAAAGATCCCGATAGCCCGCCGGCCGTCCCTCATCAGTCGCCGGACGACTCATCCATTCTCCGTGGTGTGCTCCATAAAAAGCGGCCGGCCCGAGGAGAGTCGCGGGCCGGCCGCTGTTTTCTCATCCGTGCTTAAGACCAGCTGCTGTCCTTGCGAGTCATCGGGCGCCTCCTTTCGGCACTACAGCATGCTGGCGGTCGGCGCCAACCGCTGTTTTTACGGACCTGCCCTTGCACGATTGACCGTGAAAGCGCACGAAACATTATTCACGGAGGCGCCACATACCCGCCATAATGGCGCTGAATAGACCGGCCCGTTTCCATGGGCGCATAGTCTCGAGACCTCAGTCTGAGGTGACGTGCCCGAATTCGGTGACCGTGGTATCGAGCCTTGTCCGTACGTGCTCTATTTCTGCGGTGCGGTTCTGGTCTTCATAGATCGCGAGCGCCCGGTTCCAGGCTCGGATGGCTTCGGCGGGCCGGCCGAGGGCGTGGTAGGCGTCGCCTACGCATAAGCAGGTCTCGGCCTCTTGGCGGGCATTGCCGTTCTCGCGCTGCAACATCAAGGCGTGGTGATAGAAGTCGAGAGCCTGGGCGTGATGACCGGTGTTGTGGGCGATATAGCCGAGGCTGTCGAGAGCCGCCGCCTCGCCTATCCGATCGCCATGCCGGCGGAGCAGGGCCAGGGCTCGCTCGCAATTCGCCCGGCCCTTGCCGAAATCGGTGAGCAGCGCTTGGTTCCAGCCCAGGGAATTGAGCGCGTTGGCTTCCGCCGCGTCGTCGTCGATGACCTTGTACAGTCGCAGCGCGTGTTCCAGATGGTGCAGCGCCTGTTCGTGATCATTTTGGTCGCACCAGGCTATCCCGAGTGAATGGCGTACATGCGCTTGGCTCGCGATGTCTCCGGATCGCTCGTACAAATCCAGGGCTTCGGCGAAGTGGGACAGAGATTCCGCGTGGCCCCCCGCCAGGGCGTGGGCGCGACCGAGCATCTGGTGGACCAAGGCGTGGACGGCCGAGTCTTGGAGTTGTTCGGCGGCGCTCGACGCCAGCCGCCATGTCGAGACGCAGTTCTGGAAGAGACTGTGCCGTAAGTGGAAGGTGTTGAGCGTCCAGGCCAGTTGCCATGCATGAGCGCGAAGATCATGCTTGATGGCCAGTTGCTGAGCGGCGAGCAGGCAGGGGTGCTCGGCTCTGAACCATGCCTGTGCCGACGCCGTGTCGGCCAAGGGAAGCGGGAGGTGACCTGGAGCCGGATCGAGCAGGTCGATGGCGCCGCGCCGGTGGGGGGCCAGCAGTCGGTCGGCCGCGTGCGAGGTCTGCAGGAAGAAGCCGACCAGGCGACGCACGGCGGCGTCACGGTCGTCCTCGCTCAGGTCGAGGACCGCTCGTTCCATGGCGTAGAGGCGGACGAGATCGTGCATCCGATAACGACCGGGGAGGTGTTGATGCAGCAGATGGGCGGTTTCCAGGGTGCGGAGCACAGCGCGGGTGTGCGGAACGGACCGGCCGATGAGGTTGGCGGCGGCCGGCAGGCTGATGTCCGGGCCGGTTGCCAGCCCCAGATGGGCGAAGGTCTCGGCTGCCTGAGGTGCCAGCACGTGATAGGAGGAGCCGAAAGCTTCCCGGAGGTCGGTGCTGAGCTCTTCGGTCTGTAGAGCGTCCAGTCGGGTGGTCTCCTCTTGGAGCTCTTCGGCCACAGCTGCGAGGGGAAGGTCGGCGTTGAAGATGGCTCGTGCGGCGACGATGCCCAGGGCGAGCGGCAGCCCGGCACATATCCTGATGATGTCGTCGACCGCCTCGGGCTCGGCCGCTATCCGCTCTTGACCCAGGCGGCGGTTCAGCAGCTCACCGGCCTGGGCGTCGGAGAGCGGCGCCAACCGCAGCAGATGGGCACCGTCCGCCGCGATGAGACCGGTGAGGGCGGTTCTGCCGGTCACCAGGGTGAGGCTCTCTGAGGGTGGGGGCAGCAGGGAGCGGACCTGATCCGGCTCTCGGGCGTTGTCCAGGAGGACGAGCACCCGCTTACCGGCCAGCAAGTTCCGATAGAGAGCGATCTGCTCTTCGAAGGTGGTGGGTATCGGGCTGTGTGGCGCCTGGAGGAATCCCAGCAGGATCCTCACCGCCTGGTCCGGTGGCATGGGCGTGGTGGCGGGACTGAACCCCTGGAGATCCACGTAAAGCTGACCATCGGGAAAGCGGTCGCGTACATTGTGGGCCCAGCGCACGGCGAGTGAGGTCTTTCCGACCCCACCTGTGCCGCTGATCACGCACGTCGTGGCCGTGTGCGGCTTTTCGCCGGCGAAGGAAACAAGCCCGTCCAGCGTGGCCAGCTCGGCTTCCCGGCCACTGAAGTATTCGACGTCCGAAGGAAGTTGGAACAGACGCTTCCACGGTGCGGGCTCGGTCGCAGGCATGGTGTCAGACAGGATAGCGGCCTGGAGCTGTCGCAGTTTCTCGCCGGGTTCGACGCCCAACTCCTCGACGAGCACCGACCGGGCATGCCGGAAGGCCTCGAGTGCTTTGTCACGCTGCCCCGCTCGTGAATGCGCGAGCATGAGCAACTGCCAGGCGCGCTCGCGCAGCGGCTGCTCGGCAACGAAAAGACGGAGGTCTTCTACCACCTCCGTCGGCAGGCCCAGGGCGAGCTTCGCCTCGGCCCAGTCCAGTCGCACTGCGGCCAGCCGCTCTTCCAACTCGGTCACGCGGGCGAGCATGGGGCCGGCGAGCTCCGTGTCTTCGGCTGGTTTTCCCTGCCACATCGACAGAGCTCTCTCGTACTGGCGGACGGCAGTGCGGAGGTGGCCCTCCCCAGCCTCGTCCCGCGCCAGCCGTACAGCCTGCTCGAACGTCAGGAGATCCACCTCTTCGGTGCGTGCCTCGAAGAGGTATCCCGCTTCCTTGGTGACAAGCCACGTGCCGGGCGGCAGCGCCTTTCGGAGTTGCGCGATATGGGTCTGAAGGTTGGCGACAGCCGAGAGAGGAGGGGTCTCCCACAGCGCCGCCACCAACCGTTCCCGGGAAACCAGCGTGTTGACGTTGAGAAGCAGGCTGGCGAGCACGGCTCGCTGCTTACCGCTCAGATGAGCCTGCCGACCGTCTGACCAGGACACCTGCACCGGGCCCAAGATTTTGAAAGTCGCATCAGCCAAGCCCTGCTCCTCGCTGGTGGCGCTCGTGGCGTATCCGTAGAGATCTGGGGCTGATTGTTCCCGGACATGATGTTGCTTGAGCCACGTTTGGGCATCTTCCCCGGCCTGGCGCAACGGCTGGCAGCAAGGCGCCGATCCACGATGACGGCAAAGCTCTGCGACTCGCCGGAAGCCGCCTGCTAGGAAGGGGTCACGGGCGGCGGAGGCGGGTGACGAACTTGTAGCGATCACCGCGATAGAGCGACTGCGCCCACTCGACCGGGTTCCCGTCGGCGTCGAAGGCGTGCCGGGTCAGGAGCAGCATCGGCAGGCCCACGTCCACGCCCAGGGCCTTGGCGTCGTACGGGGTGGCCAGGACGGTCTCGATGATCTCCTCGGCGTCGGTGAGCCGCACGTTGTAGGCGTTGTGCAGCGTTTCGTACAGCGACGCGTGCACCTCCAGCTCGCGCCGCAGCCGGGGGAAGCGGCGGGCCGACAGGTGGGTGGTGTCTATCGAGACCGGCTCTCCGTTGGCCAGGCGCAGGCGGTGGATGCGCAGGACGCGCCCGCCGGGGTTGATGGCCAGCCGCCGGGCGAGCGGCTCGTCGGCGGTGATGTAGCCGATCTCCAGGATCTTGGTGTCGGGCTCCAGGCCGGCCGTGCGCAGATCGCCGATGTACGACGTCAACTGCAGCACCTGCGCCACCTTCGGCTGGGCGACGAACGTGCCCTTGCCCTGGATGCGCAGCAGCCGCCCCTCGACGACCAGCTCGGTCAGCGCCTGACGGACCGTGGTGCGCGAGGTCTCGAAGCGTACGGCCAGCGTCCGCTCAGGAGGCAGCGCCGTACCGGCGGACAGGCTCTTGGTGAGCTCGAGCAGGCTCCGTTTCACGTCGTAGTACTTCGGTACGCGAGGGCCGTCGTCCGTCACGCTCTCACCTTCACTTCTGCCACGGCGGTGAGGGCGTGTCTGATCACCGCGAGATCATCGGAACTCAGATTGGCCCGAGCGGTCAACCACCGGCACGACACGGGTACGGGCTCGCTCGTCGTCAGACCGGGCTCGCCCGCCGTGATACATGCCGGTTCGGGCAGCTCAGGTTGATTGTGAAGGATATACACAGCGGCAGGCGTGGCCGCAACCGAGGCCGCAACCGAGGTCGGCCCAAAGATGAGCAACGTGTCGATCACCTCCGCAGCGCTCAGCACGGTCCCGCCCTGCGGGTCGGGTGAGCGGGACGGTGTGACGGTTATCACCATGTGAGATTCCCGAAAATCGCCGGTTGATCGCACGATGACACGCCCGTGTTCATCGGCGTTCGAGGTCCGCCGGGTAAGCCGGCGGCCGGCGCGGGGCGGGGCGCCGGTTTGGTTGTTCCGCGGGAAACCACGCATGATGCACTCGTGCCGACTCTCAGCGACCTCGTCGTCCGCCACACCGCTCTCGACGCGGCGGACCTCGACTGGCTGCACTCGCTGGTCTCCGACTGGCAGTTGCTGGCCGACCTGTCGTTCGCCGACCTCATCCTGTGGGCGCCGCTCCAGGGCGAGGGCGGCGGCTGGATCGCGATCGCGCAGATGCGCCCGACCACCGGGCCCACCGTCTACCACGACGACATTGTCGGCACCGTCGCGGCCAAGGGCGAGCGCTACCTGATCGACACAGCGTGGAACGAGCGGCGCATCTGCCGCGAGGGCGACCCCGACTGGTCGACGGGCGTGCCCGTCCGCGAGGAGACCATCCCCGTACGGCGGGCGGTCCCGGTCGGTGAGGCCCGCTTCCTCGCGGTGATCCAGCGCTCCACGAACCTGTCCTCGGCACGCACCCCCTCGCGCCTGGAGCTGACCTACCTGCAGAGCGCCTCCGACCTGGCCCAGATGGTGGCAGAGGGGCGCTTCCCGTTCTCCGGCGAGGAGCCGATCCTGGTGCGTTCCCCGCGGGTCGGTGACGGCCTGCTGCGGCTCGACCGGGCGGGCCGCGTCACGTACGCGTCGCCGAACGCCCTGTCGGCCTACCGGCGGCTCGGGCTGCACGCGGATCTGGTCGGGGCCGAGCTGGGCCGGGTGACCGCCACGCTCTGCTACTCCGACGAACCGATCAACGAGGACCTGATGATCGTGGCCAGCGGGCGGGCGGCCAAGGAGACCGAGGTCGAGTCCGGCGGGACGATCGTGCAGCTCCGGGCGATCCCGCTGATCGTCGGCGGTGGCCGCATCGGGGCGCTGGTGCTCATCCGCGACGTCACCGAGCTGCGCCGCCGCGAACGCGAGCTGATGACCAAGGACGCGACGATCCGCGAGATCCACCACCGGGTCAAGAACAACCTGCAGACGGTGGCGGCCCTGCTCCGGCTCCAGGCGCGGCGCCTGCGCGTGCCCGAAGGGCGGGAGGCGCTGGAGGAGGCGGTTCGGCGGGTCGGCTCGATCGCGATCGTGCACGAGACGCTCTCTCACGCGCCGGAGGAGTTCGTCGACTTCGACGACATCGCCGACCGCGTGATCGCGATGGCGGGCGAGGTGTCGGCGGCGGAGGCGGAGGTCACCCCGCGACGGATAGGCAGCTTCGGAACCCTCCCGTCGCTCATCGCCACCCCTCTGGCGATGGCCCTCACCGAGCTCCTGCAGAACGCCTTGCAACACGGCCGCCCCAAACACCTGCAAGTGGTTGTGGAACCGACTCCGGACAGGCTGCACGTGACCGTCTGGGACGACGGCCAGGGCCTGCCCGACGGCTTCGACCTGGACAACTCCACGAGCCTGGGCCTGCAGATCGTCCGCACGCTCGTGGTGGGCGAACTCTCGGGCAAGCTCGCGATCGCCCCTCGTCTGGAGGGCGGCACGGAAGTGACGCTCTCCATCCCGCTACCGGCCGCCTGACGGCGTGCCCTTGCCACGGGGCGCGCGTGTCGGCGGCCCGTCACGTGCGGGTTCCGCGGGCATATCCCTGGAGACCCCCAGCCGCGTACGGCGTGTGGGGCCGGCCTATGCCCGCCGTACGAGATCGGGTCGTCAGGCGGTTTCGTCAGGCGGAGGCGCGAGCGCGGGCACGGGCGCTGCGGCGCTTCAGGGCCCTGCGCTCGTCCTCGCTCAGGCCGCCCCAGACGCCGGCGTCCTGGCCGGACTCCAGAGCCCACTTCAGGCACAGATCGACCGCCGAACACGAGCGGCAGACCTGCTTGGCCTCGTCGATCTGCGAGAGAGCCGGGCCGGTGTTGCCGATCGGGAAGAACAGCTCGGGGTCGACGTCACGGCAGGCAGCTCTGTGGCGCCAGTCCATGCGTTCACTCCTTAGTAGATGGAACCTCAGGTTGGCTCCGTGCGGCTACTACTTTGTGAAGAGTTTCACTAACTCGCGCGAGCAACGACCCGGATCCTGTACGGGACCGGGATTGCTCACCGTACGCCGGAGCGGACCGGTAAAGCTTGTTAAAGGTCCTACGTTCCGACGTCAAAGTTGAGCCTGTCAGCCACGGAGAGTGCACGCAAGGGGGTTGGTGGGAAGTTTTGGCTGGGATGGATGTCGGATGCGTCACACAATGACCGAATGTAACCAGCTAGACCAGAACTTGTAACGCGTTCGGGATAGATCGGAATGTTACCGATTCCCGTTCTCCCAGGTAGTCGCCGTCCAGTTGGAAGGCCACCGGGCGGTCCGCGGTGAGCGTGAACTCGGACTCGTCGTGCAGTTGGACGAGGTGCCGGCCCGACGGAAGGGTGTCACGCTCCGTGAGGATCTGCCGGATGATGGGGAGCATCGAGATCAGGCTCATCCGCTGGAGCCCCAGCAGGTCGAGCCCGGTTTCGAAGCCGGCCCAAGGCGTGGGGCTGACCGGCCGGGTGCCGATGTAGGTCCACGGCGAGGTGTTGGAGATGATCGCCATATAGACGCCTCTGGCGGTGGGGATGCCGGGGCCGGTCAGCGTCATCGCCGGGTGGTGCTTGTCGGTGGCGAGGTAGTGGCGCAACGCGGTGTTCACATAACGCGTCGGCGTCGCCTTCCTGCCCGAGCCGCGGAGCCCCTCGACCGCCCGGACGACTTCGGCGTCGTACCCCATCCCCGAGCAGAAGGTGAAATATCGGCTCTCGTCGTCCCACAGGGCCTGCCCCAACCCCACGGTCCTGCGGCGGCCGTCGCGCAGCGCCTCCAGCACCGCGCCCGTGGCCTCGACCGGGTCGTTCGGCAGGCCCAGGGCGCGGGCGAACACGTTCGCGCTGCCCCCCGGAATGACGAGGAGCGCGGGCCGCCCGGCGCTGGGATCGTCCAGGTGCGCGGGGTCGTCGCCGTTGACGGCGTTGAGCAGGCCGTTCACTGCCTCGTTGATCGTCCCGTCGCCGCCGAGCACCGCCACCACGTCGTAGCCCTTGGCGCGGGCGGTGCCGGCCAGCGTCGCCGCGTGCCCCCGGTATCGGGTCTGCTCCACGGTCAGCTCGACGGTGGCGCCGAGCGCGCGGATCAGCACGTCGCGCCGGCGGGCATTCGTGGTCGTGGCCTTGGGGTTGACCAGGAGCATCGCGCGCATGTCGTTCAGCGTAGCCGGTGTCCGATATCTGGCTTATCGGCTATTAGTCGGAATCTGGGGGCGGCGCGGGGCCCCGATAGGGTTTGGGGCGTGAACCGACCTTGGACGCTTCTCGTCGCCGCGCTTGTCGTCGCCCTGGAGGGCCTGGTGGCGCTCGGTCTCGGCCTCTATGTCGGGGTGGAGACGCTGACCGGCTCGGCGGAGGACCTCACCAGCGCGCTGGCCGAGGCGGTGTTCGGGGTGCTGATCGGCGCCGGACTGCTCTGGGTGGCCTGGGGCGGCCTGTTCAAGATGGAGCGATGGGGGAGATCGCCCAGCGTGCTGGCCCAGATCTTCGTGCTCCCTGTCGCGATCACGCTCGTCCAGTCGGACGAGCCGCTCTATGGGATCCCGTTGATCGTGGTGGCCGTCGCCGGCCTCGGCACGTTGCTCGCGCCCCCCACCACCCACGCCCTGTACGGCGAGGACTCTCAGCAGGGTTGATCGTCCAGAGGTCAGTCGTCCGCAGTCAGGCCCTCGCGTAGTTGGGCCAGCGTGCGGGCGAGCAGCCGTGACACGTGCATCTGCGAGATGCCCAGCTCGGTGGCGATCTGCGACTGGGTCATGTTGCCGAAGAACCGCAGCAGCAGGATGCGCTTCTCACGGGGCGGCAGCCGTTCGAGCAGTGGCTTGAGCGACTCGCGGTATTCGACGCCTTCGAGCGACTCGTCCACGATGCCCAGCGAGTCGGACACGGCGGGCGCGTCGTCGTCGCCGGAGTCCGGCGCGTCGAGGGACACGGTGGAGTAGGCGTTGGCCGACTCCAGGCCCTCGAGCACCTCCTCCTCGGTCATCTTCAAGTAGGCGGCCAGCTCCGCGACGGTCGGCGCCCGGCCCTCGCGCTGCGACAGCTCGCTGATCGCCTTGGTCAGCGACAGCTTGAGCTCCTGCAGGCGGCGCGGCACGCGCACCGCCCAGCCCTTGTCACGGAAGTGGCGCTTGATCTCGCCGACGATCGTGGGCGTGGCGTAGGTGGAGAACTCCACGCCGCGGTTGAGGTCGAAGCGGTCGATCGACTTGATCAGCCCGATGGTGGCGACCTGCGTGAGGTCGTCGAGCCACTCGCCGCGGTTGCGGAAGCGGCGGGCCAGGTATTCGACCAGAGGAAGGTGAAGCTCGACCAGCTCGTCCCTGATGCGCTGCCGACGCGGCTCATCGGGACCCAGCTCGGCCAGCTCGGCGAAGAGGATGCGGGCGCGCACCCTGTCGGGCACGGCGTGGTCGCTGGTGGCCATGGCTCCAGTCCTTTCCGTCACGCCGGCCTCGCCGTGCCTCGGCGCTTACGCAGGACGATCGCCATGCGATCGGGAGAGTCGATCACCGCTTCCACATCGTCTGCCAGGGCGGTCAGTACCATCCAGGCGAAGTCGTCCCTCTTGGGCGCGGAGCTGCCGACCGTCGCCACTTCGACTCTGACCTGCATCTCCTGTCCGGTCAGCTCGAATTCGGCGGTCAAGTCGGTCCCGGGCACGGCCTCGCTCAGCAGCATCGCGCACGCTTCGTCGACCGCGATCCGCAGATCCTCGATCTCGTCCAGCGTGAAGTCGAGCCGTGCAGCCAGCCCGGCGGTGGCCGTACGCAGCACGGACAGGTAGGCACTCGCGGCGGGGAGCCTGATGCTCACCACGTCACGGATGCCGGCCACGCCCTCAGCCCGCGTCTCGGTTTCCTCGGTCACGTTCCTCCTCGCGTTATGACGCTGACTGCAACTTACCGCCCCTGAGAGGTGCTTGGCGGATTCAGACTCGCCATGGACGGAAAAGGCTCTGCGCGGAAGGTCGCCGCACAGAGCCTTTGCACCGATTTAGGCGGCCTTGGTCTCCCAGAAGATCTTCGAGATCTCGTCAATCTTGCCGAGCAGGTCCTCGGCCTTGGTCACCTCGACCGTGCCCTTGCCACCCGCCGCGCCGGCCAGCTTCGTGGCCTCCCAGAAGAGCTGGTGGAGCTGCGGGTACTGCTCGAGGTGCGGGGGCTTGAAGTAGTCGGTCCAGAGCACCCAGAGGTGGTGCTTGACGAGCTCGGCCCGCTCCTCCTTGATGGAGAGCGCGCGGGCGCGGAAGATCGGGTCCTCGTTGGCCGCGTACTTCTCCATGATCGCCTTGACCGACTCCGCCTCGATCCGGGCCTGAGCGGGGTCGTACACCCCACAGGGCAGGTCGCAGTGCGCGGAAGCGACATGCTTGGGTCGTAGCAGTCGTGCGAGCATCAGAAAGTCCTTCCTTGATGCTGAATCAGCTTGGTCCACCTACCGACCTTACTCGGGTCCAAACACCCGCGGAGGAGAGGGTCACAGCCCATGAGAGTGCGTGTCGAAGGCGATTCGATGCGTCCCGCTCTGGTCGATGGAGACTGGCTTCTCGTACGCCGAGGCGCCGCGGTCCATCCCGGCGACCTCGTCGTGGCGCGGCTCCCCGGCGAGCCCGATCGGCTGATCGTCAAGCGGGCCCAATGGCATGGCGATGGGGGCTGGTGGCTGGAGAGCGACAACCAGCGGGCCAGTGGGCGCCGCGACAGCTGGGACTTCGGCCCGGTGAACGAGATCGTGGGCCGGGTGGTGCTGCGCTACTGGCCGCTCCTGCGGCGGGCGCGGTAGGCAGCCACGTTGGCCCTGCTGGCGCACCGGGCGGAGCAGTAGCGGCGCGAGCGGTTGGAGGAGGTGTCGAGGAAGGCCCGCAGGCACCGCGGCTCCTGGCACCGGCCGAGCCGATCGGCGCCCAGCTCGGCGACGACCGCGGCCAGGCCCATGACGGCGCCGGCGGCGGCGTCATCGGCGCCGTCGGCGCTCACAGCTAAATGGAGGTGCCAGCGCTGCCCGTCGTGGCCCGACAGCTGCGGGCGCACCGGATGGTGGACGAGCAGCGCGTTCAGCCGCGCCACGACGGCTTCCTCGCCGCCGGTCCCGTCGAAGACGGCCGCCAGCTCGTCGCGCAGCCCTATGAGCTCGGGTGGCGGGTGCGGATCGTTGACCAACCGGACCGCCCACTCGGCGTAAGAGGTGAGGTCCATGCCGGAGTATTACACGAGCGGCGGGGCGCCCGGAGACCGAACACCCCGCCGTGCTCGACGCTCCCGCGCCGGGCGACCCTCCCGCGCTTGTCCGCCTCGCGGTGGGTGGTCAGCCTTCGGGGTGCAGGACGCGCCTGAGGAAGGAGCGGGTGCGCTCCTGCTGTGGGTCGCCGACCACCTGGGCCGCCGTCCCGTCCTCGACGATCACCCCGCCGTCCATGAACACCACACGGTCGGCCACCTCGCGGGCGAAGCCCATCTCGTGGGTGACCACCAGCATGGTCATGCCCTCCTCCGCCAGCTTGCGCATGACGGCGAGCACGTCGCCGACGAGTTCGGGGTCGAGCGCCGAGGTGGGTTCGTCGAAGAGCATCAGGGCCGGGTTCATGGCCAGGGCCCGGGCGATGGCCACCCGCTGCTGCTGACCGCCGGAGAGCTTGCCGGGATATTCGTGGCACTTGTCGGCGACGCCGACCTTGTCCAGGTTCTCCCTGGCGATGATCTCGGCCTCCTTCTTGCTCCGGTTCAGCACGCGCTGCTGGGCGATCATCACGTTCTGCAGCGCGGTCAGGTGCGGGAAGAGGTTGAACTGCTGGAACACCATGCCGACCTGCCGCCGGCTGGCATCGATGTCGGCGTCGGGATGGGTCAGCTCGAAGCCGTTGACGAACACCTTGCCTTTGGTGGGCGTCTCCAGCAGGTTCACGCAGCGCAGCAGCGTCGACTTGCCCGACCCCGACGGGCCGATGACGCAGACCACCTGGCCGGGTTCGACGGTGAAGTCGATGCCCTTGAGCACCTCGTTGGTGCCGAAGTGCTTGTGCAGGTCCCTGATCTCTACGGCGTGCGTCACCGTTTCCTCCCCTGGCGCGCTTCGAGGCGGCGTACGACGAACCCGAGCGGGATCGTGATCAGCAGGTAGGTGGCCCCGGCCACGATCAGCGGCGTGCTGTTGGCCTGGTCGATCGTGGTGTCGGAGCCGAACTTGGTCAGCTCGGTGGTCGCCGCCGTCACGCCCAGCGTGAAGACCAGCGAGGAGTCCTTGAACAGCAGGATCAGCTCGTTGGTCAGCGGGGGGATCACGATCCTGATGGCCTGGGGCAGGATGATCGAGAGCATCGCCCGGCCCGGCTTCATGCCGAGCGACCTGGCCGCCTCCATCTGGCCCTTGGGCACCGCCTGGATGCCCGCGCGGAACGACTCGGCCATGTAGGCGGCGGCCACCAGGCCCAGCGCGAGCGCCACCGTGCCGTAGACGTCGCCGGGGAGCTTGAACCCGGGGAACGCGATCGGCAGGCCGAACCCGAGCAGCAGGAAGATGATCAGAGCGGGCAGGCCGCGGAAGATCTCGATGTAGACGAGGGCGACCACCCGGTACGGCGCTACGGAGGACAACCGCATCAGCGCCAGCACGAGACCGAGCACGAAGCCGATCACATAGCCGGCCACGGTGAAGATCAGCGTGTTCTTCAGCGCGACCGTGAACAGCGTGGGGAACATCCCCGCGGCGACTTTGCCGTTCAGGAAGTTCTCGAAGATCCTCGGCCAGTCCGCGAGCAGGCCCACCGCGACGAGGACGAGGACGAAGACGGCGTACTGGATACCGAGGCTGATCCGGCGGCGCTGGCGGGGGCTGAGCCCGGTGCGGGCGGGCTCAGCGGCGGTCGGCGTGGTCGTCATGATCAGGAGGTGGGCGTCGGGGTCGTGACGGGCGCGGCGCCCATCCACTCCTGGTACTCCTTGGTCCAGGTGCCGTCCTTGATGGCCTCGGCCAGTGAGTCGTTGATGACCTTGAGCAGCGCGGTGTTGCCCTTCTTGACGGCGAAGCCGTACTGCGCGTGGGTCGGCACCTGGCCGGACAGCTCGTAGGCCGAGGAGACGTTCGGCTTCTTCATCCACTCGACGACGACCGGCAGGTCCTGGATGACCATGTCGACCTGGCCGGACTGCAGCGCGAGCAGCAGCTTGCCGGAGTCCTTGAACTCCTTGGCCTCGATGCCCTTCTGCTTGGCCAGCGTGAGGCTGGTCGTGCCGGCCTGCACGCCGACGCTCAGGTTCTTGGCCTTGGCGTCCTCGAGCGTGGGCACGCCCGCGCCCTTCTTGGTCACCAGGCCGAGTACCTCGTCGAAGTAGGGATTGGAGAAGTCGAGATGCTGCTTGCGGTCTTCGGTGATCGTCATACCGGCCGCGGCGACGTCGCACTTGGCGGCGCTGAGCGCGGCACCACCCTTGATCGAGTCGAAGTCGATGTCCACGATGTCCTGCGTCACGCCCAGCTTCTTGGCGGCCAGGTCGATCATGTCCACGTCGAACCCGACGACCTTGCCGCTGGCGTCCTTGGACTGGAACGGCGGGTACGGCAGGTTGGTGCAGGTGGTCAGCTTGCCGGGGGAGACCAGCGTGACCCCGCCCGCCGCCGTGGCCGGTGCGGAGGACGAGGCACCGGTGGTGCCCGTCTCGGTGGAGCTGCCGCAGGCGGACAGTGCCAAAGCGGCGGTCAGGGCGAGCGCGCCGGTGGTATAGCCACGGCGCGTTCTGGGCCAGAGAGCCATGTGCGGGCCTCCTCAAGTGATATGTAAGGAAAGTTGAGTTTTGTGCAGTTTATGTGGGCTTTTGCGGCAGACCGTCATCCGACAATTAACAATGCGTCAACGGAACGGAGTCAGTCTCGAGACAGACCTCATCTCAGCATGTGGCACTATGGGGGCCACGGGTGACCCCCGTAACCCCTCGCACGAGACGATCGAAGAGGGGATCCTGGCGGCTACCGAAGCCAGGCCTCTCGCGCCGTCTGCCGAAGGTCTCATCCGTCCGATGACTACTGGGGTCGCTGTGACTACCACACCCACTTCCGTCGAATCCCTCGATCTCGATCCCGCCTTCGCGCTGCACCGCGGAGGCAAACTAGAGGTCCGATCCACCATTCCGGTCCGTAACGCCGACGACCTTTCCCTTGCCTACACCCCCGGGGTCGCCCGCGTCTGCACCGCGATCGCCGACACGCCGTCACTGGTCAACGACTACACCTGGGTGGCCAACGTGGTCGCCGTCGTCTCCGACGGCACGGCTGTGCTCGGCCTCGGCGACATCGGCCCGGCCGCGGCCATGCCCGTGATGGAGGGCAAGGCGCTGCTGTTCAAGGAGTTCGGGGGCGTCGACGCGGTCCCGATCTGCCTCGACTGCACCGACGTCGACGCCCTGGTCGAGACCGTCGTGCGGCTGGCGCCCTCGTTCGGCGGCATCAACCTGGAGGACATCAGCGCGCCCCGCTGCTTCGAGGTCGAAGACCGGCTGCGGGCCCTGCTCGACATCCCCGTCTTCCACGACGACCAGCACGGCACCGCGATCGTGGTCCTCGCCGCACTGACCAACGCGGCCCGGCTGACCGGCCGCTCCCTGGGCGATCTGCGTGCCGTGGTGGCCGGCGCCGGCGCGTCCGGGGTCGCGGTCACCAGGATCCTCCTGGAGGCCGGCATCGGTGACATCGCGGTCGCCGACTCCAAGGGCATGCTCTACAGCGGCAGGGAAGGGCTCAACCCGGTCAAGGACGCCCTGGCCCGCGACACCAACAAGGCGGGTCACAAGGGCTCGACCGAGGAGGCCCTGGCGGGCGCCGACGTCTTCCTCGGCCTGTCCGGTTCGACCGTGTCGGAGGCGGCCATCGCCTCGATGGCCGCGGACTCGATCGTGTTCGCCCTGTCCAACCCCACCCCCGAAGTGCATCCCGAGGTGGCCGCGAAGTACGCCAGGGTGGTCGCGACCGGCCGCTCCGACTTCCCCAACCAGATCAACAACGTACTGGCCTTCCCCGGCGTCTTCCGCGGCGCGCTCGACGTCCGGGCCACCACGATCACCGAGAACATGAAGGTCGCGGCGGCCGTCGCGCTCGCCGGGGTGGTCGGCGACGACGTCACGGCCGAGTACGTCATCCCCAGCCCGTTCGACAAGCGGGTGGCGCCCGCCGTGACCGCCGCCGTGGCCGCCCAGGCCCGCGCCGACGGGGTCGCCCGCCTGTAGTCCCTCGGCCCCCTTGGGAAATCGCCAATCTTTCTTTACTCTCCGTGCTATAAAGAGGGCTCTCTGTAAGGATGCGGGCTTCCTGTTGCCGCGAGGAGAGCGATGGAACGCGAGCCCAATCGACTGCTACAGCAGCTGATCGCGGAGGCGGGCTTCTCCCACAAGGGGCTGGCCAGGCGCCTCAACGACCTGGGAGCCGCGCGCGGCGCCCCCGGCCTGAAGTACGACCACAGCTCCGTGCTGCGCTGGATAGGCGGTCAGCGGCCTCGGGACCCTGTGCCGTGCCTCCTTACCGAGATTTTCGCGCTACGGCTCGGCAGGCCCTTCTCCCCCGTGGAGGTGGGCATGCCGGCCATCGTCTCGCCCCTTGATCTCGGGCAGGAGTTCACGCACACGTGGAAGGAAGGGGTCGCGACCGTGACGGCGCTGTGGCGGGCCGATGTGGAGAGGCGGCGATTCCTGATCGATTCGACTTTCGCGATAGGTGCGGGCTCGGTAGGGGCCGTTCGCTGGCTGACGTCCCCGCCGGAGGAACACCCCGGCGGCGCCGGCTCGCGCCGTGTCGGCCGGGCCGACATCACCGCGATCCATGAGGTCACCCGCTCGTTCGGTGAGCTCGACAACCGGTTCGGCAGCGGACGCGTCCGCGCGTCCGTCATCAACTACCTCGACACCGCGGTCTCGCCGCTGCTCAAAGAGGGCACGTACGGCGAGGCCACCGGCAGGCAGCTGGCCGCGGCCGCCGCGGAGCTGACCCGCCTGGCCGGGTGGATGGCCTACGACCTGGAGCAGCACGGCCTGGCCCAGCGTTACCTGATCCAGGCGCTGCGCCTGGCCAGAGGGGCCGACGACCACGCGCTGGGCGGCGAGATCCTGGCCGGCATGGCGCACCAGGCCATTTACATGGGTCAGCACGCCCACGCGCTCGACCTGGCCAGGGCCGCCCAGCTCTCGGCCCGCCGAGCGGGCGTCCATACCCTCCTGTGCTCGAGCCTGGTGCAGGAGGCGCACGCCCACGCGGGCCTCGGCGACCCCCGCTCCTGCGGCAAGGCGCTGCACGCCGCCGAGGTCGCCTTCGACTCGCGGGCCCCCGGCGACGAGCCGGCCTGGCTGAGCTACTTCGACCAGGCGTACCTGTCGGCCAAGTTCGCCCACTGCTTCCGCGACCTGGGGGAGGGGGAGCGGGTCGTCCGGCAGGCGCGTCGCTCGCTCGACATGGACGGTCGCTACGTGCGGGGGCGGATGTTCAACCTGTCGCTCCTGGCGGCCGGGCTGCTGCAGTGCGGTGAGCTCGAGGAGGCGTGCGAGGTGGCGGGGACCGCGCTCAAGCTGGCCGGTGAGCTCCAGTCGGCCCGCTCCCGCTCGTACGCGGCCGATCTGCGCAGGAGGCTGGAGCCGTACAAGAGCGAGCCCGCGGTGCGGGCGCTGCGCGAGCTGTCGGCCGTATAAGCCTTCACAGAACGAGCCCGCCTCCGGATCGGTACGGAGACGGGCTCGCGGGCGTTGTCCTTATTACTACTGCATCATCTCGCCGCCCGGGCCGACGATCGACTTGGTCGCCACGTACTGGGCCTTGTTGTAGACGTCAGCGGTCTCGCCGTCGAAGTAGGCGGAGCTGATGAAGTCGATCCGGCCGTTGCCGTCCTGGTCGTGGAACATGCTCGTCACGCCGTTGACGTAGCCGGTGCGCTTGTTGTTGTCGTACTTCATCAGCCAGGGGCCGCCGTCGGCGCCGGGGGTCATCGAGCACTTCAGCACCTGGTGCGTCTCGACCTTGAACGTGTTGACCTGGTAGGTCTTCGTGCCGGTCTTGCCGCTGCACCACTTGGGCGTCACACCGGTGAAGGCCTTGTCGCCGTCGGGGTGCGGGGCGCTGGGGTAGCCGAAGGCGGTGACGTTCTGGCCCATGGGCTGGTTCCAGGCGACGCCCTGGCCGCCGACGGCGTCACCGAGCCGGCCCAGGTCCTTGGCGATGCCGATGACATACTCGGCCATGTAGTACTTGCGCGACGTGCCGGGCTTGACCCACTTTTGTGTGTAGTAGTGGGTGATGAGGTAGTTGCCGGACTTGTCGATGGTCTTCTTGCCGGGACCCTTGTAGGCGGTGTACTCCGGCAGGGTGACGGGCACGGTCTCGGGCTCGCCGAACTTGAAGCCGCTGCCCTTACCGGTCTTGGCGTCCGCGTACTCCTTCTCGCCCACCTCGGCCCTCTCCAGGACCGCGCCGGGGAAGTCGGGACCCACCTTGTCGGCCGGGGTGTCGGCGCCCTCGGACCAGCAGTGGCCAAGGCTCAGGACGCACTTGGTGTACTCGGCCGGGCTGATCTCAACCGGCTTGACCCACTTGTCGCCCCGCCACTCCTGGAACTCCTTGAACGACACCTTCTTGTCGTTGGGGAGCGCGAAGCCGTTGTGCACGGCCACGAACGCGAAGTCGCCGTCGTAGTCGTCGTAGGTGTCGAGGTCGTAGCTGGTGAACGCGTAGGCGCCCGCGTACACGCCGAACGGCGCCTTGCCCTGGTAGTAGCCGGGGACGAACACCCACTTGGCGAAGACGTCCTTGCCGCGCTCGTAGACGCAGTGGCCCGCGGTGGCGATCAGGTTGCGGTTCCTGGACTGGATGGACGTCGCCGAGCACCAGCGGTAGTTGCCGGCGCTGTCGAGGAAGAAGACCTTGCCGATGGTCTTGGGCAGGTTCACGGCCTTGGTCTTGGTCGCGGCGGGCGTCGTGCCGGTGGGGGAGGCCGAGCCCGGCTTGCCGTCGGGCGCCTTGGCCTGGGTGGAGACCAGCTTCTGGACGTCCTTGGCATCGACGTTGTACTGCGTGGCCTTCTTGAGCGCGGCACCGTTGGCGTCGAGCCAGAAGTAGGCGTTGCTGTAGGCCTCGGCCGCCTTGGGGGCGAGCGGATCCTGGACCCAGTCGGGGGCGGCATTGGCGGGGAGGGTGAGGGCGGCGGCGCTCAGGCTGGCGGCGGTCAGGGGGACGAGCAGGCGCTTCACTGAAGATCTCCACAAAGTTAACAAGCGAGGTGTAAAGACCCTATCGACCCTCTGGTCACTCTGGTAACAGATTGTGCGGGAATGTTACGGAAAAGGCTGGAGGTCCCGGTCGGGCCCCGGAAAGGCCGAAGGGCCCGGCAGGATGCCGGGCCCTTCGGTGAAGCTGTTGAACGACGACCTAAGGCCTTCGTTCGATCCCGCAGCTAACTACTTGACGAGCTTGCCGGACCACGAGGCCGCAGCGGCCTTGTAGATCGCGGCGGTCTCGCCATCGAAGATGGCAGAGGTGATCGTGTCGTAGCGCTTGTTGCCATCGAGGTCCACGATGAGGCTGGTGACCCCGGTGACGTAGCCGAGACGCTTGGCGTTGCTGTAGTTCGCCAGCCACGGGCCACCATCGTAACCGGCGGTGACGGCGCACTTCAGCGACTGCTGCTCCTCGACCTTGCGGGCCGGGATCTTGAGGACCTTGGTAGCGGTCTTGCCGTAGCACCACTTCGGCGTAACACCGGTGTAGGGCTTGGAACCGTCAGGGTTGGGGCCGTAGGGGTACCCGAAGGTACGAACGACCTTGCCCGCAGCCTGGTTCCACGCGACACCCTGGCCACCGACGTTGTCGCCGAGGCGACCGACGTCCTTCAGCGCAGAGGCAGAGGTGTAGAAGTCGGTACGGAAGTACTGACGGCCCGTGCCCGGCTTGAACCACTGCTGAACGAAGTAGTGGGTCAGGGTGGTGTTGGTGCGCCTGTCGCCCCCGAGGGAAGCGGGAGCCTCGTCAGTCGGAACCGGGAGGGACTTCGAGGTCTCCGGGTCCCACTTCGGGTCCTGCTTCTTGCCGTAGGCGATCCAGGCGTTGTAGGTAACGTTCTCGACGACGGGCTCGCCGAACTTGTTACCGTTGCCAGGGCCGGTACGGGCAGCCTGGTACTTCGCACCCGTGACCTCAACCTTGGTCACTTCGGCGCCGGGGAAGTCCGGACCAGTCGCCTCGTCCTTGGTGCCACGCTTGCGGGAGTAGTAGTCGGCGGTCTTCGGGTCGAGACGACCCTTCCGGTACTCCTCCTGCGTGACCGGGACTTCCTTGGTGAACTTCTCACCGGTGTAAGCCTTGTAGGTCGCGATGTCCACCTTGGAGGCGCTGTTCAGCGAGCCACCGATGCCGTTGTACACGGTCGCGAACGCGTAGTCGCGGTCGAAGTCCTCGTACACGTCGAAGTCGTAGTGGGTGAAGGCCTGCTTGCCCACGTACACACCGTAAGGCGTCTTGCCCTGGTAGTAGCCCGGGACGAAGACCCAGCGCGAAACGACCTCGTCGTTGCCGGCGATGTCGTAGACGCAGTGACCGGCCGTGGCCACCAGGTTACGGTACTGCGACTGGACCGAGGTGCCCGAGCAGTAGTACAGCTTGCCGTCGCGGCCCTCGAAGAACACCTTGCCGATGGTCTTCGGCAGGTTGACGTTCTGGGACTTGACGGCGACCTTCTTCTCCTCGCCGATCGGCAGGGAGGAGCCGGGCTTGGTGTCGGCGCTATAACCGCCACCGCGGGAGATCTTTTCAACCTCGAGCGAGTCGGGGTTGAAGGCCACGGCCTGCGTGAGGGCGGCGTTGTTGGACTTGGTCCAGAAGTTCAGGGTCTCTTCGGCCTGAGCCTGAGTCTTCGCCAACGCGTCGCTCGCGACGTCGCCACTGGCCTGAGCGGTGCCGGCGAGGCCGGCAGCCAGCAGACCGGTGGCCAGAATGGCGCCACCGGCGGGGAGGAGGATGCGCTTCAAGGTAACTCCTTGGTCTGTCGTGGAGCGCTTATTGCGCCCCATGCGTCAGGAAAGGGATAGCCAGAACTTACAGTGTGGATCTTGAAGTTCGGTAGCTGGTTTGGAGGGAAAAACGATGCTAAGTCGGGCGTGATCGTTCCGTGATGTTTAAACGGCGATAGAGGATGACTTGCCGGAAGTGCCGGATGACATCGTTTCCGCAGATCAACATAAGGAAGTTGTCAGTGTTGCTGCGGTGGCGAGAGTGCCGCCGTCCCGGCGGCCATTCGGCTGATGTGACGCAGATCACATCGACTTGATGGCACCGTCTGGGCGCGCCATGCGTCCAAACGCCCTTCAGATTTGCCCGGGGAACGCCGAAGGGCCCGGCGATGCCGGGCCCTTCGCGAGTTACCGCTGTGCGCACCGTCCTGAAACGGTCGCGGTGCGTTACTTAGAGGATCTCAACTCAAAGGATCTTGCCGGACCACACGTTCGCCGCGGACTTGTACACCGCAGCGGTCTCACCGTCGAAGTACGGCGAGGAGATGTAGTCGACCCGCTTGTTGCCGTCCTGGTCGTTGAAGGTGCTGGTGACACCGTTCACGTAGCCGAGACGCTTGCTGTTGCTGTAGTTGAGCAGCCAAGGGCCACCGTCGGCGCCCTCGGTCATGGCGCACTTGAGCGCGACGTGCTCTTCGATCTTCTTGGCGGCCGAGCCGACGACCTTCTTGCTGGTCTTGCCGTAGCACCACTTGGGCGTGATGCCCGTGTAGTTCTTGTGGCCGTCGGGGTGCGGAGCGGCCGGGTAGCCGAACACGCGGACGTACTTGCCCGTGGGCTGGTTCCAGGACACGCCCTGGCCGCCGACGACGTCACCGAGGCGACCGACGTCCTTGGCGGCACCTTCGATGATGAAGAACTCGGTCTTGTAGAACTTCGTCGCCGTGCCGGGCTTGGACCACTGCTGCGTGTAGTAGTGGGTGATGGTGTAGTTGCCGCGAGCGTCCTGCACCTTGGTGCCCGGGCCCGTGTAGGCGTCGTACACAGCCTTGGTCACGTTCTCGGTGACGGGCTCGCCGAACTTGAAACCGTTGCCCTTGCCCACCTTGGCGGCCTGGTAGACCTCCTTGGCGACCTCGGTCTTCGTGACCTCGGCGCCGGGGAAGTCCGGGCCGGCGGGCTCGGCCTTGCTGCCGCGCTTGGCCCAGCACGCCTCGATCGAGGTCGGGTCGAGCTTGCACTTGCGGAACTCGTCCCGCGAGATCTCGACGTCCTTGGCGTCCTTGATGCCCTGGTACTTCTCGAAGTCGGACTTGGAGACCTTCTTCGCGGTACCGCCACCGAGCTGGATGCCGTTGTACACGGTCACGAACGCGTAGTCGCGGTCGTAGTCCTCGTACACGTCGAAGTCGTAGTGGGTGAAGGCCTGCTTGCCCACGTAGATCCCGAACGGCGTCTTGCCCTGGTAGTAGCCGGGCACGAAGACCCACTTGGACATGACGTCCGAGTTGGTGGCGGTGTCGTAGACGCAGTGACCGGCCGTGGCGACCAGGTTGCGGTACTTCGACTGGATCGAAGTGGCCGAGCACCACTTCTTCTCGCCCTTGCTGTTGACGAAGAACACCTTGCCGATGGTCTTCGGCAGGTTCACGTTCTGAACCTTGACGGTGGTCTTCTTCTCCTGGCCGATCGGCACGGAGGAGCCGGGCTTGCTGTCCGCGCTGTAGCCACCCTTGCTCTGCAGCTTGGTGACGTCGCCGGCGTCCCAGACGTTGGACTCCTTCGCCGCCTTGAGGGCGGCGTTGTTGGTGGCCGACCAGAAGTCCGCGATGGCCTTCGCGTCAGCGGCGCTCTTCGCCATCGGGTCGGAGGCGACGTCGCTGGCGGCCGTGGCCGTACCGGCGAGGCCGGCGGCCAGAAGGCCGGTAGCCAGGATGGCTCCACCGGCGGGGATGAGGATGCGCTTCAAGGGAACTGCTCCTTGCTCTGTCGTGAGACGCAACATGCGTCCCATGCGTCAGTAAAGGGATAGCAAGGAACATAGCGTGGTGATCTCTGCAGGTAAAAGCCGTTCTGGCCCATCTGGAAGGCACCCTTACCGCCGTGACCTTCCTGTTACCAGTCAGAGATCTTAGCGGAGGGTGATCGAATTGACACGTTTTCGCTGGGTATGAGGGGGGCATGGCGGAGGGGTGGCGAGGGGCCCGCCACGCTTCGTACATGCTCCAATGTGACTCAGATCACAGGAACCAGATTGGCGCGAGCTCCGTCTAATACCACCAAATCCACGACGTTGATCTTGAAAAAGCGCGAAAAAGGGGCCCAGCCGATCTCGGCCGGGCCCCTTTTGGGTGGGGAGTGTTACTTGTAGAGCTCGCCGTTCGGGCCGACGATCTTGCCGGACCAGACGTTCTTGGCCGAGTTGTACACCGAGGCCGTCTCACCGTCGAAGTACGGCGAGGTGATGTAGTCGATGCGGTCGTTGCCGTCCTGGTCGGCGAACGTGCTGGTCACGCCGTTGACGTAGCCCAGACGCTTGCTGTTGCTGTAGTTGGACAGCCAGGGGCCGCCGTCGAAGCCGGGCGTCACGGCGCACTTGAGGCCGATGTGCTCCTCGATCTTGAGCCACGGTGCGCCCACGGCCTTGGCGGTGGTCTTGTTGTAGCACCACTTCGGCGTCACGCCGCTGTAGGGCTTGTTGCCGTCGGGGTGCGGGCCCGCGGGGTAGCCGAAGGCGCGGACGGGCTTGCCGGTGGGCTGGTTCCACGCCACGCCCTGGCCGCCGACGGCGTCACCGAGCCGGCCGGCGTCCTTGGACAGCAGGATGTAGTAGTGCCCGCCCCAGTTCCGCTTGGGGCCGACGAAGCGGTCGTAGTCCTTGCGGTCCACCTGCTTGACGCCGTTGAAGGAGATGCCGTTGTAGACGGTCACGAACGCGTAGTCGCGGTCGTAGTCCTCGTAGGTGTCGAAGTCGTAGTGGGTGAAAGCCTGCTTGCCCACGTAGATGCCGAACGGCGCCTTGCCCTCGTAGTAGCCGGGCACGAAGACCCAGTTGTTCAGCAGGTCCTTGTTGCTGTCGGTGTCGTAGACGCAGTGGCCGGCGGTGGCGACCAGGTTGCGGTAGTTCGACTGGATGGACGTGGCCGAGCAGTAGCGGAACTTGCCCTGGCCGTCGACGAAGAAGACCTTGCCGAGTGTCTTGGGCATGTTCACGTTCTGAACCTTGCCCGGGGCCTTCTTCTCCTCCCCGATGGGAGTGGCGCTTCCCGGATTGCCGTCAGGGCTGTAGCCGCCCTTCGAGACGACCTTCCTGACCTCTTTGGCGTCCCAGGTGTAGGCGGTCGCGGAGCGGAGGGCGGCGAAGTTGGACGCGGCCCAGAAGGACGCGACCGAGGAGGCCTGCTGTGTCGTACGGGCCATGGGGTCGGTGGCGATGTCGCCCTGTGCCTGAGCGGTGCCTGCCAGGCCGGCGGCCAGGAGGCCGGTCGCCAGAACGGCGCCACCGGCCGGGAGAAGGATGCGCTTCAAGGTAAAACTCCAGACGCGGGGCGCCTCGTGCGCCCCATAATGCAGCAAACGGACAGGCGGGAACCTATCGGTCTGACTCTGGTCCTGTGAATTACCTGATAGCGGAGTCAACCGCGACGATCATGCTCGTGACCTTCCCGAGATCTGAAACCGGCTGATCACTCGGGGTGGCCATACACTACGTGTAACTTACGTCACATTTTGCGGTGTAGTGAGCGCTGCGGCGCGTCGGTAGACGTCGCCGGTCGTGGTGTTGAAGGTCGGCGAGGACACCGCGTCGTAGCCGCCTTTGGCGTCTCTGTTCCAGGTCAGGCTGTTGATCCCGTTGAGGAATCCGACCTTCTGGGCGGCCTGGTAGTTGATCAGCCAGGGGCCGCCACTCGCGCCGAAGGTGAAGCCGCACGGTTGGAGCTGCACGCCGTACTGCAGGTCGAGGCTGGGGGCGACGGTGCGTCTCGTGGTGCCCGAGCACGCCTGCAGCGTCTTGCCGTTGAACGGGCGGCTGCCGTCGGGCTGCGGACCCGCCGGGTAGCCGAAGGCGGAGACCGAGATGGCCAGGCCCTTGCCGATCGTCAGACCCTGCCCGCCGATGTTGTCCTGCAGGCGGCCGACGTCCTGCATCACGAGCTGGCCGCCCTTCTCCACCCACTTGAAGCCGCGGTGCACGGTGACGAAGGCGTAGTCGAAGTCGTAGTCGCCCTTGCCCGGCCAGTCCTCGTGCATGCTGATCGCGGCGCCCACGTAGATGCCGTCGGGCGTCTCCCCGCTGGGACCCGGATTGGGGACGAAGATCCAGTAATCGGCGGGCTTGGCCTGGCGCGAGTCGTACGCGCAGTGCCCGGCGGTGGCCACCACGCTGCGGTTCTTGGCCGCGACCGAGCTGGCCGAGCAGAAGTACTCCTTGTCGCCGAAGCGGAAGAAGACCTTGCCCATGGTCTTGGCGGCCGTGCTGTTGCGCGGGAGGACGGGTCCGACGCTCAGCAGGCTCTTCGGGCGCTTCACCGTGACGATCTGGCTCGCCCCGGCGGCGGCGGTGGCGGTGGGCGAGGACTGCGAGGCCGGCGTGGCGGGGCTGTAGCTGTCGGCATTCTTGAGGCGGTCGGGCTTCCAGTACTCGGCGACCTTCTTCATGTCCGCCACCGACTTGGCCAGCGTGACCGAGTAGACCCGGCTGTCGGTCGCGGCCGAGGCGGTCCCCACGAGGGCAGGCAGCAGCAGCAGCGCGCTGAGGGCAGCCGCTACCAGGTGCCGGGCCCGGGGGATCATGGAAAAGCCTTGCCTTTGGGGGTTAGTAGTTCTGGGGGTGTAACGATGGATTTTTCCAGATCAATCACTGTATTGCAGCTTGGATGGCGATTCGTTATCAGATCAAGCGTGACTTGTACCTCATAAGGAGTGCGTCAAGAGCGCCATCCGGATAGCGGAACCGATCCCATGTGAAGGTCGTTTCCGCACGTCACAGGCATAGTACATGACGCGACTTCGATGTCTACCCGACTTTTCCGCGTGCCTTTCTTGATCACTGTAGGGGTGTGAGAAGGCCCCGGCCGGGGGAGCGGCCGAGGCCCGGTACCTCGTTGTTACGGCATGTTGCCGGTCCACCGGTTCGCGGCGGCCTTGTAGACCTTGTAGGTGTCGGTGTTGAAGTACGGCGACGAGACGTGGTCGTAGCGGTCGTTGCCGTCCGTGTCCCACGAGACGCTGTTGACACCGATCAGGTAGCCGGTGCGGGTCGAGCTCTTGTAGCTGAACAGGAACGGTCCGCCGCCGGCGCCGGCGGTGAAGGCGCACGTGAGGCCGATGTGCTCCTGCAGGTTGTACTTCGGCGCGGCGGGCATCGGAGCCGTCTTGCCGTAGCACCACTTCATCGTGCGGCCGGTGAACGGCTTGTCGCGTAGTCCTCCTTCACCACGAAGTCGTCATGCGCGTTGAACGTCTTGGCGGCGTAGATGCCGTAGGGGGCCTTGCCCTGCCAGGCATTGTCGCCGTCCCAGTACGACGGAATGAAGATCCAGTTGTCGTAGAAGGTGTCCTCCCTGGTGTCGTAGACGCAGTGGGCCGAGGTGGCCACCAGGTTGCGGTACTTGCCCTGTACAGAGGTGGCCGAGCAGTACCGCCAGCTCGCCGGATTGGCCGGGTTCGATGCTGGCAGCGTGAAGAACACGCGTCCGACCGTGTTGGGCAGGTTGACCTGCTTGCTCTTGACGGCCTTGGTCTTCTCCTCATCGATCGGGGGGACGGATCCGGGCGGGCCGTCGGGGGTGGAGTTGCTGCCTTTGACGCCGTTGGAACGAGCGTCGAGGTTCGTGTCGTAGTCGGCCGCCAGCTTGACGCGGTCGGGCGTCCAGAACTGGACCGCCTGCTCCGCGGGAGTGGCCGCGTTCTTGGACACGACGTCGGAGGGTGGGGTCGCGCCGGCGGCGGTGCTGCCGACCATCCCCGCGGCCAGGCCGATGGCCGGCAGACCGGCGAGCGGGATCGCGATGCGCCTTGCTCGGGAATACATGAAGCTCCTCTCAGTTCTCGGCGGCCCAGAGCGGGGTACAGCGCCCCGTTGGGCCAGGAAAACGTTTGGAACGTTATTGAATGGCGCAATCCGGCAGCCAGGAAAGGGCTGGAAAAAGTTATGGAAATAGCCAGATAGCATGTATTCCGAGAAAGCATTTCCGCAGGTGGAGCGGCTTGTTTATTTGCTCCGACATCACCGGTAACAGTGATTATCAAACGCCACTACTTATCAACCGAATGTTGTTCTGGTTAACTGGGTGGCATGGATCCACGCACCCCCTGTCTCATAGGCACGGCCCAGCGCACCGTTCGCGAGCAGCCGGGCCCGGAACCGCTCGACCTGTGGGAGCACGTCGCGCGCGAGGCGGCTCGCGAGGCGCGGCTGCCGGTCGAGCGGCTCGACTCGATCCAGCTCGTCTACACCGACTCCTGGCAGTACGACTCTCCGGTCGGCCGGCTCGCCGACCGCCTGGGCGCCGCGCCCCGGCACCGGGCGTACTCCAGGGTCAGCGGTACGGCCCCGCAGCTGCTCATCGGTGAGGCCGCGGGCAGGATCGCGGCGGGGGAGCTCGACTCGGCCCTGATCGCCGGCGCCGAGGCGCTGGCCACGCGCCGGGCCTACCGGCGGGCGGGCGAGCACGTGCCGTGGAGCCATCCGGCCGATCCCAAGCCGCCCTACGGCTGGGATCGCCCGCCGCACCCGGCGGAGCTGGCCCACGAGCTGTTCCTGCCGGTCCACACCTACGCGATCATGGAGACGGCCCGCCGCGCGTCCCTCGGTATGTCGATAAATGAGGAAATGGTGGACCGGGGGCGGATGATGGCGCCGATGACCGAGGTCGCCGCCGCGAACCCACACGCCTGGCGGCGTACCGCCCGCACCCCGGAGGAACTGGTCACCGGCCACCGCTTCATCGGCTGGCCGTACACGCGCGACACCGTGGCCGTGGGGGAGGTCGACCAGGCCGCGGCCGTCGTCCTGGTCTCCGCCGGACTCGCCGACCGGCTCGGCGTACCGGACGACCAGCGGGTCTACCTGCGCGGATGGGCATACGGCGAGGACACGTGGGAGGTGGCGGCCCGGCCCGCGCTCGGCGCCTCGCAGGCCATCGCGCGCACCGCCGAGGCCGCGTTCTCGCGGGCCGGGCTGGGCCTGGACGACATCCACGCGCTCGACCTCTACAGCTGCTTCGCCATCGCGCTGCGGCAGGCGTGTGACGCGATCAAGCTGGACCCGCTCGACCGGCGCGGCCTGACGGTCACCGGCGGCCTGCCGTACGCGGGCGGTCCCTCCAGCGACTACGTCCTGCACTCGACGGCCACCATGGCGGGGCTGCTGCGCGCCCAGCAGGGCCACGGCCTGGTGACGGGCGTCGGCATGCACCTGACCAAGCACACGTACGCGATCTGGTCCACGGACCCGGGCGGCACGCTGGGCGATGCCACTCCCGTCTTCACCGCCGCCCCGGTGGAGATCGTCGCCCTGTACGACGGCCCCGCCACGGTGGCCGGCTACACGGTGGCGCATGGCCGCGACGGTGTCGCGGAGAAGGGCATCCTCGTCGTCGACCTGCCCGACGGGGGGCGGGCCCATGCTCATGTGCTGGAGGAGGAACTCCTGGCGGACGCGATGTCCAGGGAGCTGGTCGGCCGGCGGGTGCGGCTGGTGTCCGACGGGAAGGTCAATGTGGCGCGGTGGTGAGATTGAGAACTGTCCAAGAATTGTGAGTGCATGGTTACTATCTGCTGTTGACATTTTTATGTCGGCGGTGGACGCTGGTGTCATGCGGAGGACCACGGTGCGGATCGACGACGCACTCCTCAACGAGGCCAAGGCGTACGCGGCACGAAACGGACGCAGTCTCACCTCGGTGATGGAGGATGCCTTGCGACAACTACTCAACCGCTCCACGGAGGCGGCCGAGCGGCCCCGCGTGGAGCTGCCGGTGTCCGGCGCCGTCCCTGGGCCCATGCTCACCTGGGCAGAGCTCAAGGAGCTGATGGAAGTGGACTTCGTGGAGCATCAACTGGCGAAGCTCGGGGGTCGCGATGCGGATGCTTGATGTCAACATCCTGGTCAACGCGCAGCGCCGCGATGCCGAGCACCATCAGGAATGCCTGGCCCTCGTCGAGGAGATCGTCAACGGCGACGAGGCCTACGCGGTCAGCGACTTCGTGATCAACGGCTTCATGCGGGTCGTGACCAACCACCGCATTCCGCAGAGCACCCCGTTCGAGACGGCCTGTCGGTTCGCGGAGAGCGTCCGCAACCAGCCGCACGCCGTCCTGGTGAATGCCGGATCGAGACACTGGGAGATCTTCACCAAGCTCTGCCACGCATCGGGCGCCACGGGCAAACTCCTGCCCGACGCCTACCTCGCCGCACTGGCCATCGAGCACGGTTGTGAATTCGTGACCTGCGACACCGATTTCGCCAAGTTCCAGGGCTTGCGCTGGCGGCATCCGCTCAACTGAACTGAGGACGGATACGCCAGCCGCACTACTCGGCAGGGGATCACCGTGGCCGATCAGTTCGACGTGATCGAGGCAGGCGAGCGTGGCCGGCGCCGATGGGTCGGGATCGGGGTGGTGCTGGCGTTGCTGGTGATTCCCATCGTCAGCCTGCTCGTGAGTCGCGACCCCGAGCCGGGGCAGGTGCCGCCGCCGCCGACCGCCGCGCCGGCGCCTGTGCCCATCCAGTCGTTGACCAGGGTCGAGGGCGCGCCCAATGTCGTACGCGCGCCGGTCAAGGTCAAGGGCGGCGACGAGGTCATCCCGGTGGTGTTCCCCGATGGGCGGCACGCGGACATCCGCTACCCCGCCGATCTGCGGCTCAATGAGCTGGGCGCACGCCCGTTCGTGGGCGCCTGGGTGGCCGGGCACTATCGCGGGCTCTACGCCCCCTACGGCGGCGAGATGGAGATCTCCAGGGGTGGCCAGCCGATCAGGAACTTCACCCCGAACGTCACCCTCTGGCCGCGCCAGCCGGGCGGCGGCTCGTACGGGCAGGTGCTGATGTTCGCGTTCGGCAAGTGGCGGCTGGCGCTCTACGACCGGCCCGAGGGACTGAGCTTCGAGGAGCGGCTGGCGGCGGCCAAGAGCCTGCGCGGGAAGGTCGGCAAGGACGGCTACCTCGTCCTGAGTGGCGGCGGCGACGCGATCCGCCTGGCGGAGCCCGGTGAGACCGCCCAGGGCGACCCGGTCGGGCCGCAGCTCTGGTTCGGCGGCGGCGTCGGCGACATGCTCGCGCTCATCCCCACCCCCGACTGCCAGAAGGACGCCAGGACGCCGTCGGTGGTCAACGGCCGCGGCCGGCCCGCCCGGGTCGTGTGCCGGGGCGACGTGCAGATCGCCGCCTCAGGCTCGCGCTCGTTCGTCGAGCACGCCATCGACGGGATCCGGATCACGCTGAAGTAGGGTGCGGCCATGTTCGCCGTAACCGCCACACAGACCGATCCCGACAACCCTCTCGCCGGGCTGACGCTCGGCGAGCATCCGGAGCCGCAGGTCCCGGACGGCTGGACGACCGTCACGGTACGGGCGACCGCGCTCAACCACCATGACCTGTGGACGCTCAAAGGCGTGGGCATCAGGCAGGACCGCCTGCCGATCGTGCTCGGCTGCGACGCGGCCGGGGTGGACGCCGACGGCAACGAGGTCATCGTGCACGCGGTGATCGGCTCCGGGGCCGACGAGACACTCGACCCGAAGCGCTCGCTGCTGTCGGAGGTTCACGACGGCACGTTCGCCGAGCGGGTCGCCGTGCCGCGCCGCAACCTGGTGCCCAAACCGGCCGCGCTCACCTTCGAGGAGGCTGCCTGCCTGCCCACGGCCTGGCTGACCGCTTATCGCATGCTGTTCGACAAGGCCGGTCTCGAGCCCGGCTCCACCGTGCTCGTGCAGGGGGCGGGCGGCGGGGTGGCCACCGCGCTGATCGCGCTCGGCCGGGCGGGCGGCTACCGGGTCTGGGCGACCAGCCGCTCGGCCGCCAAGCGGGAGCAGGCCGTGAAGCTCGGCGCCGACCAGGTCTTCGAGCCCGGCGCGCGGCTGCCCGAGCGGGTCGACGCGGTCATGGAGACCGTCGGCCAGGCCACCTGGGACCATTCGCTCAAGTCGCTCAAGCCCGGCGGGCGCATCGTGGTCTGCGGCGCCACCAGCGGCGCGGTCCCGCCCGCCGACCTGAACCGGGTGTTCTTCCTGCAGCTCTCGGTGATCGGCTCCACGATGGGCACGCGCGACCAGCTCCAGCGGCTGGCCGTGTTCCTGGAGCAGACCGGGCTGCGGCCGGTCATCGACCGTACGATGCCGCTGTCGGACGCCCGTGACGGCTTCGCCGCCCTGGCCGAGGGCGACATTTTCGGAAAAATCGTCTTTACCCGCTGAATAAGTGAAGGGTTACTTTTGCGCATCCGGGATGATACAAAGAAGGTGAGGTTGTATCACCCCGGGAGGCGCCGTCATGGACGTCGAGCCGTTCGGCCCAGGCTCGTTGCACTGGGAAACCGCTGGTGAATACCGCAACCTGCTCGTGGCGGGCAGTGCGCTGGTCCTCCAGACCATGCACCCCGCGGTGGGCGCGGCCGTCGCCCAGCACTCCGTATACAGGCAGGACCCGTGGGGTCGGCTCAACCGCACACTCACCTCGATCCACACCTGGGTGTACGGCGGAGCGGACGGCCTCGCCGAGGGTGAGCGGCTGCGGGAACTGCACAAGCCGATCAGCGGGGTGGACGAGCAGGGCAGGTGCTACCACGCGCTGAACGGTGCGGCCTGGGCCTGGGTGCACCTGTCGCTGTTCGAGCGCTTCGTCACCCTCAACCGCTACTTCGGCACGCCCTACACCGAAGACGGTGAACGCCGGCTCTACGCGGAGACGCGGCAGCTCGGCGCGATCCTGCGGGTGCCGGAGCGGGAGATGCCGCCGACCGTCGAGGAGTTCTGGTCCTACTTCGACGAGATGGTGGCCGAGCGGCTGGAACCGCATCCGACGGCGCTCGACGTGCTCGCCGTCATGCGGGGGACCCCGATGCCGCCCGGGCTGCCCCGGCCGCTGCGGCGGCTCTGGGCGCCGGTGGGTGCCGGATCGGGGGAGATCAACTACTTCGTGACCGTGGGGACGCTGCCGCCCGCCGTACGGGAGAAGCTGGATCTACCCTGGTCGGCGCGGGACGAGCGGCGGCTGCGGCACCTTGGGCGGGCGGTGGCGATGCTCATCCCGCGCCTGCCGGAGCGGTTGAGATATATGCCGATGCCCTATCACGCGCGGAAGGCCGCCCGGAGCCTGCGGGGCCTGGAGCGGGCTCTTCGCTCGGCGTAGTGGCCGGCCCTGCCTGATCATGGCTTCAGGGAGTCGCGGATCTGCCGGGCGGCCTCGTCGAGCGTGGCGCGTACCTCGTCGATGGCCTTGCGGGTGAGCGGGGTGGCCGACGCCTCGCGGCGTACCTGGGCGACGAAGTCGGCCAGGCGCTCGCCCAGCTCGGCGTCCAGCTCGGCGCGGCTGGGCGGTGCGCCGCCCAGCGTGCTCCAGACCTCGGACCAGATCCTGCGCCACTCGCCGCCGAGCCGTTCGCCGTGGTCCTGCCAGTGTGTGGCATGCTCCATCCACTGGCGCTTCTGCTGCTCCTTGAGCCGCTTGATGTTGGCCTTCTGCTGATCGCGCAGGCGTCTGGGGTCGTCGACGGCGCGGACGTCCTTGGCCATCCGGGTGAGCTCGTCGCGCAGCGACTTGACCGTGTCGCGGACATCTTCCTTCACCTCGCGCGCGATGTCGCGCACGGAGGCGGAGATCTCCTGCTCCAGGTCGTCGAGCTCGTCGAGGCGGGCGTTGAGCTCGTCGCGGCCCCTGTCGGTGATCGAGAACACCTTCTTGCCCTCGACCACCTCGTGCGTCACCAGCCCCTCCTCCTCCAGGCGGGCCAGGCGCGGGTAGATCGTGCCGGGGGAGGGCGAGTAGACGCCGAGGAAGCGGTCCTGCAACAGGCGGATGACCTCGTACCCGTGCCGCGGGCTCTCCTCCAGCAGCTTCAGCAGATACAGCCGGAGCCGGCCGTGACCGAAGACAGGGCTCATCGTTTCTCCCCCTTGAGCAGCGTGACCTCGCCGGAGACCGTCGTCGCCGACACCGAGGCCATGCCGCCACCCAGCCGCCCGGACATCGACTTGGCGCCCGGACCGCTCGCGTCTGACAGGTTTTCGAATGTGCTGACCAGCCTGCCGGAAGTGGACCTCATGCTGACGTCCGCCTCCACGTTCTCGGGCAGCCTGACCAGGATGTCACCGGACATGCTGTGGAAGGTCACATATCCGGTCGGACGCAGCTCCAAGTCGGCGGTGATCCGTCCGGACACGGTGTTGGCCCTGAGCCGGCGCGGCGTCCCGTCGGCGACGGTGAGCTCGCCCGAGACACTCTTGAACGCCAGGTCGCCGTCCATCGTCCGGCACTCGACATCGCCGGAGACGGTCGTGGCGCTCACGTCGCCGCTCACACCGTCGAGCACGATGTCCCCGGAGACGCTCCTGACCTGGGTCGTCTTCTCGAACCCGGCCACGACCGCCGAGGCGGAGACGACTCCCGCGTTGATCGTGCACCTCTTGGGCACGGTGAGCGTCAGGACGCTCTGGCGCCGGTCGCGCCGCAGCCAGCCGAGCAGCCCGTCCCAGGTGAGGTCCTTGTAGGCGACGCTCAACTCCCCGCTCTCCTCGTCGTAGGTCACGATCAGCGGCGCGGAGTCGATCTCGGCCACCTCCAGCGTCGGTGGCCCGTCGCTGGCCAGCACGGCCACCCGTCCCGCGACGATCCGCACGTCAAGCGCGGTCACCGAACCGAACGTCAGCTGCTCCGGCCCCTCGATCGTCCACTGCTGCATGATCCCCGCCCTTCTGACGACACATCCACACGTAAGACACGATATGTCGCGTCTATCGAAAACTCAAGATGTATCGCGTCTGGGGGGTGATGAGTATTCGCGTCAGTCGTCCTCGTCGTCGAGCCGGGCCAGCCAGGTGGCCAGGCGCTCGATCGGGGTCTCGAACTCGGGGTTCAGATCGACGAACTCACGCAGCCGCTCACCCAGCCACAGCAGGCTGACCTCTTCCTCGCCACGCCGCTCGACCAGCTCCTCGATCCCCCGGTCGGTGAAGTACATGGTGCTCCCATTCATTGATTACGCAGCCGCGAGGTCAGGTCGTCGGCTGGGGTCCAGGCGTCGGCACGCCCACGTCTGACTTTAGTCAGGAGTCCGCGCTGCTCGAGATCGCGCAGGTCGGTCCGGGCGGTCTGCAGGACGACCTGGTGGCTGGCCGCGTGACCGGCGACGGTGTACTCGGCCACGGGATGGTTGCCGGCATGAGTCAGCAGCGCGATCTGGCGGCCGTTGAAGGCCCCGCTCCGCCCGCGGGCCAGACTCGCCCGCACCTCACGGGCCTGCTCGGCCTTCCTGCCGAGGTAGGCGTGGAGATCGTCGACGGCCCTTCTCAGCACGCCGAGCTGGTAGAGGACGAAGTAGGTGAGGTCGTTCTCGTCCTGCTCGACGTAGAGGAAGCTGCGCCCGTAGCGGGCGGGGGCGTTCTTCAGGATGCGCGAGATGGAGATGAACTCGGTCAGCAGTGAGCCCCCGCCAAAGGCGGGGGCTCACTGGGTGATGCCTGATCTAGCCGAACAGCTCGCTCAAGATGTCCTCAAGCTCATTGTCGTGGCTGGCGTGTGAGCCGGTCGCGGGTGAGCTGTTGGGGGTCCGCGAGACGCGGCGCAGGGAGCGGCCGCTCAGCAGGCCGGGGTCCTCGGCCAGCTTGAGCGTGAGGTATGGCCACGGCCCCATGTTGACCGGCTCGTCCTGTGCCCACAGCAGCTCGACCTGCGAGCCGTAGCGGGAGAGCTCGGCGGCGAGCTCCTCCACCGGGAACGGGTAGAGCCGCTCCAGGCGGACCAGGGCGACGTCGTTACGGCCCGACTTCTCGCGCCGGTCGAGCAGGTCGTAGTAGATCTTGCCCGAAGAGAGCACGACCTTGGTGACCTGGCCCGGGTCCACCGTGGTGTCGCCGATGACCGGCTGGAAGGTGCCCGTGGTGAAGTCGGACGCCTTCGAGGTGGCCCGCTTGTGCCGCAGCAGCGACTTGGGGGTGAAGACGACCATCGGCTTGCACCTGCCCGACTCGACCTGCCACCTCAGAAGGTGGAAGTAGTTGGCCGGGGTGGTGGGCTGCGCGACCGTCATGTTGTCGAGCGCGCAGACCTGCAGGAACCGTTCGATGCGGCCCGAGGAGTGGTCGGGGCCCTGTCCCTCCAGGCCGTGCGGCAGCAGCAGCACGACACCCGACTTCTGGCCCCACTTCTGCTCACCGGACGAGATGAACTCGTCGATGATCGTCTGGGCGCCGTTGACGAAGTCGCCGAACTGGGCCTCCCAAGCCACCAGGGCATCGGGGCGCACGACGCTGTAGCCGTACTCGAAGCCCAACGCCGCGAACTCGCTGAGCAGCGAGTCGTAGATGTAGAACTTCGTGGTGCCCTGGTTGAAGACCTTGAGCGGGGTGTGGTCCTCGCCGGTCACCCGGTCGACCAGCACCGCGTGGCGCTGGGTGAACGTGCCCCGCCGGGTGTCCTGGCCGACCACGCGGACCGGGTGGCCGTCGATGAGCAGCGAGCCGAAGGCCAGCGTCTCACCCATGCTCCAGTCGATCGCGTCCTGCTCGACCGCCTGACCGCGACGCTGCAGCACCGGCGCCAGGCGCGGGTGCGGCGTGAAGCCCTCAGGCAGGTTGAGCTGGGTGTCGACGATCCGCTTGAGCGTCTCGTCGCTGATCGCGGTCGGCGTGTCGTCGTGCGACCACTTGATCACCTCAGCGGGCGGCACCCGCATCGCACCCGCCTCCAGCGGCTTCTTCGCCGCCTCACGGGTCTCGGTGAACGCCTGCTCCAGCTTGGCCTGGTAGTCGCGCAGCGCCTGCTCGGCCTCCTCCACCGTGATGTCGCCCCGGCCGATCAGCGCCTCGGTGTAAAGCTTGCGAGTGGAGCGCTTGGCGTCGATCAGGTCGTACATCAGCGGCTGGGTGAAGGCGGGGTTGTCGCCCTCGTTGTGGCCGCGGCGGCGGTAGCAGATGAGGTCGATGACGACGTCCTTGCGGAACGTCTGGCGGTATTCGTACGCCAGCTCGCCCACACGGACCACGGCCTCGGGGTCGTCGCCGTTGACGTGGAAGATCGGCGCCTGGATCATCCGGGCCACGTCGGTCGCGTAGACGCTCGACCGGGACGAAGCAGGAGATGTCGTGAAGCCGACCTGGTTGTTGACCACGACGTGCACCGTGCCGCCGGTGCGGTAGCCGCGCAGCTGCGACAGGTTGAGCGTCTCGGCCACGACGCCCTGGCCGGCGAAGGCCGCGTCGCCGTGGATGAGCACCGGCAGGACCGTGAAGCCCTCCTCGCCGCGCTCCAGCAGGTCCTGCTTGGCGCGGACGACGCCTTCGAGCACCGGGTCGACCGCTTCGAGATGGGACGGGTTGGCCACCACGGAGGCGGCGATCGTCTTGCCGCTGGGAGCGGTGAACGTGCCCGACGCGCCCAGGTGGTACTTCACGTCACCCGAGCCGTGCGCCGTGCGCGGGTCGATGTTGCCCTCGAACTCGCCGAAGATCTGCCCGTAGGACTTGCCGACGATGTTGGCGAGCACGTTGAGCCGGCCGCGGTGGGCCATGCCGATGACGACCTCGTCGAGGTCCTCGTCGGCCGCGTCGCTGATCACCGAGTCGAGCAGCGGGATCAGGGACTCGCCGCCCTCCAGCGAGAAGCGCTTCTGCCCGACGAACTTCGTCTGCAGGAACGTCTCGAAGGCCTCGGCCGTGTTGAGCCTGCTCAGGATGTTGAGCTGCTCGTCACGAGCCGGGGAGGCGTGCGGCTTCTCGACCCGCGCCTGGATCCAGGAGCGCTCCTCGGGGTTCTGGATGTGCATGTACTCGATGCCGACGGTGCGGCAGTAAGAGTCGCGTAGCACGCCCAGGATCTCGCGGAGCTTCATCAGCGGCCGGCCGCCGAAGCCGCCGGTGGCGAACTCGCGCTCCAGGTCCCACAGCGTCAAGCCGTGTGACTGGATGTCGAGGTCGGGGTGCTTGCGCTGTTTGTACTCCAGCGGGTCGGTCTCGGCCATGAGGTGGCCGCGTACCCGGTAGGCGTGGATCAGCTCGATGACCCGCGCGGACTTGGCCACGTCGTCGTCGTGCGAGGTCGAGATGTCCTGGACCCAGCGGACCGGCTCGTAGGGGATCCGCAGCGCCTCGAAGATCTCGTCGTAGAAGCCGTCCTCGCCGAGCAGCTGCCGGTGGATCGTGCGCAGGAAGTCGCCCGACTGGGCGCCCTGGATGATCCGGTGGTCATAGGTGCTGGTCAGCGTCATGACCTTGGAGACGGCCAGGCGCGAGAGCGTGTCGGGTGAGGCGCCCTGGTATTCGGCCGGGTATTCCATCGCACCGACGCCGATGATCGTGCCCTGGCCGGGCATCAGGCGCGGCACCGAGTGGACCGTGCCGATGGTGCCGGGGTTGGTCAGCGAGATCGTGGTGCCGGTGAAGTCGTCGACCCCGAGCTTGCCGGAGCGAGCCTTGCGGACGACCTCCTCATAGGCCATCCAGAACTGCCGGAAGTCCATGTCCTCGGCGCCCTTGATGGAAGGCACCAGGAGCTGTCGCTCGCCGTTGCTCTTCTGGACGTCGATGGCCAGGCCGAGACCGACGTGCTGCGGCTTGACCAGGGTCGGCTTGCCGTCGACCTCGGTGTAGGAGTAGTTCATCTCCGGCATGGCCCGCAGCGCCTTGACGACGGCATAGCCGATCAGATGCGTGAAGGAGACCTTGCCGCCGCGACCCCGCTTGAGGTGATTGTTGATCACGATGCGGTTGTCGATGAGCAGCTTGGCCGGGATGGCCCGGACGCTGGTCGCACTCGGGATGACGAGCGAGGCGTCCATGTTGGCGGCGGTGCGTGCGGCGGCACCGCGCAGTTTGACCTCCTCGGCACCCGCGGGCACCGGGGCCGCGGGCTGCTTCGGCTTGGCAACGGGGACCGGAGCTGTCGGCGCAGCCTTCGCTGGAGCCGCCGCTGGAGCGGAAGCGGTCACACTGCCGTTCGCCGCCTCCTTGGCGGGCATCCTGCCCGGTCCGTAGTCAGGGTTGTAGTCAGCGAAGAAGTTCCACCAAGCCTTGTCAACAGACTCTGGATCTTGGAGATACTTCTGGTACAGCTCGTCGACAAGCCACTCGTTCTGTCCAAAGCTTGCCAGCGGGTTTGTCCGCGACGACTCAGACGACACGGCGGAAATCGCCCTCTTCCGCAGATCGGCGTTGATGTTAGAGAACCTGTCCAAGGTTACTCGTCTTGTTCGGCGGCGCGCGCAGGAGAGGCCATGCTGCCTCGTCTGATCCTCTCAGGAGAGTCCCAAGAGGTCACGACCCCCTAGTCAATCCAGGTGGTCCCGCGATTATCACCGTTTGGTATCAACAGCGGGGCAGCAGGTTTATTTCCCTCCAGGCACCACTCTGGTGCTGATTCGCACCTCAGGGGACAGCTCGGTCAGCAGGTCCGCCAGCTCCTCGCCCGCCTCCTTGAGCTCCTCCAGGGACATCGGTTCCAGCCGCTCCAGGATGAAGATCGCGTTGGTGGTCTCCTCGGTGAGCCGGGTGCGCGCCACCTGACGCCAGTTCCACCGGCGGCAGGTGACGCCGAGGTCGTCGCGCCAGATCACCTCGCCGGGCTCCGGCTGCCCGAGCGCCTCGTCCGACTCCTCGCCGCCGCCGGCCCTGACCAGCCGCGCCGGGCCCACGTAGCGGTCGAGGTCCTCGCCGCCGATCGGCAGCGCGTGCTTCACGCTGATCGAGTTGTACGCGTCCACGGCCTGGTTGATCTCCGGCAGTGGAAGCCTGCGGGTCAGGGCGTCGACGGAGGGCCTGGTCTTCTGCGGCTTGGCGCCGAACGC
Source organism: Nonomuraea sp. NEAU-A123 (assembly GCF_018603905.1). GTDB lineage: Bacteria > Actinomycetota > Actinomycetes > Streptosporangiales > Streptosporangiaceae > Nonomuraea. The sequence continues at coordinate 268,263 of NZ_JAHFZZ010000013.1, read as the reverse complement.
GCGGTAGGCATCCTTCCACGCGTCGATCTTCTCGGTCTGTACGGGCTGCTCCGCGGCCTCCGCGAGCCAGGCGCGGGAACGGTCGTCGGTCGGCCCGTTGCGCAGGCCGTGCGCCGTCATGAGCAGCACCGCGAAGTCGGGACGCAGGGCGAAGACCGCCTCGTCCACCCAGATGTCGTCAAGCATGCGTCCCAGCCTATTCGCCACGGGAGACCGCAAAATTCACTTTGCAAAATTGTCTTTGCGGTTTACGCTTCACGTGTGGAAGAGAAGTTCAAGATCAGCGATCCTCGGGTGCTCAAGGTGGTGGCGCACCCCCTGCGGGTGCGGCTGCTCGGCCTGCTGCGCGCTCACGGGCCCGCGACGGCCAGCGAGCTGGGGCGCGAGGTGAGGGAGAGCTCCGGCTCGACCAGCTATCACCTGCGCGAGCTGGCCAAGTACGGCTTCATCGAGGAGGACCCGGAGCGCCGCGACGGCCGGGAACGCCGCTGGCAGGCCCGCCACCGCTACACCTCCTGGGACAACCTGGAGATGGCGGCCACGCCCGAGGGGCAGGAGGCCGTCCGGATCATGCACCTGCGCCAGTTGGAGGCGTTGGGGCGGGCGTTCGAGGTGTTCGAGGCGGGGGAGTGGCCCGCTGAGCTGGTCGAGGTCTCCGGGATGAACGACCATATGGTGCGGCTGCCCGCGGCGGCCGTCCGTGAGTTCAGTGAGCGCGTCGACGAGCTGGTGCGGGAGCTCGGCGACCGTTACGCGGACGACCCCGACGCCGTGCTGATGAGCGTCTGGTCGGCGGTCTTCCCGCGTGGGCCGCAGGAAGAGCGGGAGAGCTGATGACCGCCCGATCCGAGGGAGAGCCGATGACGCCCCGGTCCGCGCTGCGCCGTTACCAACTGGTCAGCTTCCTGACCTGGCTGCCACCTGGCCTGTCGATGGCCGTCATGGTGCTGCTGATGACCGACAGGGGTCTCAGCCTGGCCCAGGTCGGGCTCGTTGTCATGGTGTTCTCGAGCGTCACCATCGGCCTCGAACTGCCCACCGGCGGCCTGGCCGACGTGATCGGCCGCCGGACGGTCCTGGCGATCTCGGCCGCGTTCACCGTCGTCGCGCTCGCGCTGATGGCGGTGTCGACCACGTTCTGGATGTTCCTGGCCACCTGTGTGCTCAAGGGCGTCGCCCGCGCCCTGTCCAGCGGCCCCGCCACCGCCTGGTACGTCGACACGCTGCACGACCTCGAAGGCCCGGGCGCCGACCTCAAGCCGGGGTTGGCACGCGGCGGCGCGATGGAGTCGGTGGCGCTGTGCCTGGGCGTGCTGGTGGGCGGGTTCGCGCCGCTCGCGGTGCCGCCGGGGGTGATGACGCCTCTCGCGGTGCCGCCGCTCCTGGGCGCGACGGCCGGGCTCGTGCTCCTGGCGGCGGTGCTCTTCGCACTCCCCGAGCCATCGCACGCGCACCGGTCGCCTGGGGTGTCGCGCGGTCGGTGGTCATTAGCGCGGGTTCTCCGGGACGTGCCCGCGACCGTCGCGGGCGGGGTGCGGCTGGTGGCAGGTGCCGCTGTGCTGCGCCGCCTGATGCTGGCCGCCGCGGCGTCGGGCGTCGCGCTGGTCGCCGTCGAACTGCTCACCCCCGGCCGGTTGGCCGCGCTGGCCGGTACGGCGGAGCTGGGCAGCACCGGCTATGCCATCGTGGCGGCGCTCGGGTTCGCGGGCAGCGCGGTGGGCAGTGCGCTCGCGCCCCGGGTGGCCGGGTTGGCGGGCGGTTCGGTACGTGGCGCGGTCGCGGGCACCGTCCTGACCGCGCTGGCCATCGCCGCCCTGGCGGCCACGGCCGGTTTGGACGGGCCGCCCGGTTTCGCGGCCACCGGGCTGGCCTATGTCGTCATGTTCTCGGGGCTGTCGATGGCCGGGCTGCTGTGCTTGGAGATGACGCACAATGCCGTCACGGCCGCCCAGCGCACGACCGTGACCTCGACGAGCTCCCTGTCACTGCAGGCAGGGGCGGGAGTGTCCAATGTGGTGTTCGGCACACTCGCGGTCCAGGCCGGTCTCTCGTCCACATGGTCGCTCGCCGCCGCGGTGGTGCTGGGCTCGGCGCTGCTGTTCGTCCGCATGCCCCCGTTGGCCGAACCCCACCGGCTCACAAGTGGGGGCGCTCCGGCCAAGAATGCGCACGTCACGGCGCCCAGCCCGGTGAGCCGGAGGAGCGTGTCCCTGGAGGGAGACCAGCCCCGCACGGAGGATGGGGCCGGCCCATGCGGGCCGTAAAAGGAGATGGGTTTTCAGGGGAGAGCGGGCACTGACGGCGCGGCGTCGGTCCAGCCGACCTGGAGCAGGGTTTCGGTAAGCGCCTTGTTCGGGGAGGGTTTGCCGTTCGGCTTGGTCCCTACGATTCTGGCAAGCAGCACCATCTTGTCGGTATCGACGATCAGCTCAGTCGTGGTGTTGATGGAGAGTCCCGCACCGGTCCTGCCCGCATGGTCCTTGACCTTCCCGAGGGAGCGGACGCCGGGCATCGTCAGCAGCGCCTGGTAAGCCGCGGCGCGGACCTCCTTCGGTGCGGGGAGGCTGTACAGGAGAAGGGGCAGCGACGCTGTCACATGGCCGTCGACGGCGTTCTCCGGAGTTCGTGAGACTCGCGCGGCCTTCGCGAGCCAGGCCTTCAATCCGCTCGGGTCCGCGGGCAACTGCTGAACCTCCTCGTACGTCAGCTTCTGCCCGGCCAGGAAGAACTCGTTCGTACCTTTCAGGAGTTCAACGCTGCCCTTTTCGGTTTTGGTGGACATGGACCCGGCCTTCCTGCCATCAGCCGTGCGGCTCCACTTGGCCGGGGAGCCGTCGCGGTGCCACGCCTTCTGGTCGGCCGCGCTCCTCGGATGTGTCCCCAGCGTCCGTTCCCCGAACCAGTACTTGCCGGCGGTCGAGATCCACAACTCCCTGATCACCTGCGTCTCCACCCAGTAGCGGTTCGAGCCGCTCCCGAGCTGCCAGGGATAGGTGTTCTTCGACAGCGTCCTCGTATGCCAGTAAGCGCCTTCCGCCGGAGTCGTTACCGCGGCGGTGAGCCGCAGGTCCGGCGGGTCCAGGAGCCCCGGCGCGGTCGGCAGGCCCAGCAGGGCGATGGCGCTCACCGCAGCCAGGCCGATCCTGACGGCGAGCATCGGCCGGGTCGGGGTGGTCACGAGTTTCATGACTCCCTATACGCCTGAGCGAGTCGCGGGGTTGCCTGTGGGACAGCCATTTGTGCGAGGCAACGCCCGGCGCGGCCCAGGCGTATTAGAAGGCGTGAAATCGGACGGACAGGCGTGAGCGGCGCCGAGGAACAGGAATTCGCCGCGTTCGTGGCCGCACGCGGCACGAGCCTGTTGCGGGTCGCCTACCTCACCTGCGGCGATGAGGCCGAGGCGGAAGACCTGCTGCAGACGGCGCTGGAGCGCACATACCGAAACTGGGACCGGGTGCGGTACGCCACCCCCGAGCCCTACATCCGCCGCGTCATCGTCAACACCGCCATCAGCCGGGCCCGGCGCCGGGCGATCCTGCACATCATCCCGACGCACACCCCTCCGGATCAGGCGGCGCCGGAGACCGACGTCGACCTGCGCCGCGTGCTCATGGACGCCCTGCGCGCCCTGCCTCCCCGGCAGCGCGCGGTGATCGTCCTGCGGTACTGGGAGGACCTCGGCGAGACGCAGACCGCCGAGATCCTCGGCTGCTCGGTGGGCACGGTGAAAAGTCAGGCGTCGAAGGCGATGGCCAAGCTCCGTACGGCGCTCGGCGACGGAACACTGGAGGGAGTGATCAGGAATGTCCACGCTTGAGGACCACCTTCGCCAGATCATGGCGGACGAGACCGCGAAGTTGCGTGCCGCGCCCGATCTCGTGGATCGGGTGCTCCGATCCAGGCGGAGGAAGAAGCGGCGGGTCAGGTTCGCCGCCTTGGCCACGTCGGTGGCCGTCGCCGCCGCCGTGGTGCCCGCCTACCTGGTCCTCGGCCCGGGCTCCTCGATCGTGCAGGGACCGGGACTCGGGCCCGGCGAGCCGGTCGTGACCGTCGAGACGTCGCAGCCGGACGTCCCCGCCATCGACGACACCCCGCCCGCCCGGCCCAAGGATCTCGGGGACCTGGGCGACGGAAAGGCCTTCGGGCACGTCAAGGTGGGCTACCTGCCCAAGGGGCTGCGGTGGCACCACTGGTCCGTGGACTTCGGAGACAGCTACTCGACCGCGTGGAACTACGACGGTAAGGCGAGCAGTTTCTACTGCGTCCAGATCTACGTGTACGAAGGTCAGGCCGTTCAGGAGGTCGATGACAGCGAGCAGACGTACCGCGACAAGAAGAAAGGCAAAGAGGTGGCCGTCGGTGACCGGACCGGCTACCTGATCGTGCAATGGGTCGGCGAGGACGGTATGAAGGGCACCCCGACCCTCTTCCTGAACATGGGCGAGGGGCGGCGGGCCGAGGTGATGTTCAGCCCGGTCTACGCCAAGAAGCTCGGCGCCACCAAGACGAACCGCGAGCTGTTGAAGATCGCCGAAGGGCTCACGGCCGACTGAGATCAGGCTCGCTCCCGGCGAAGGCCGGGATCGCGTACAACCTCCGCGCGTCTCTTCAGTAGAACATGGTTCGGGCACAATGCTGTGCATGGCGAAGTTCGTGGTGACTCCATCCAGCGAGACCCAGCGCGCGGCGTGGCTCGGCGGAACGATTCCCGAGGTCGAGCGGGTGCGGCCCGGACTGTGGTCGGTTCCGGTGCCGATCCCGGTGAACCCCCTGCGTTACGTGCTGGTCTACGTTCTTGAACTGCCGGACGGGGTCGCCATCGTCGATGCCGGATGGAACACCGACGAGGCCTACGAGGCGCTCGTCGCGGGACTGCGGGTCGCCGGGTACGCGATCACCGATGTCAAGGGCGTCCTGGTCACCCACATCCATCCCGATCACTACGGCCTGGCGGGGCGGGTGCGGGAGATGTCGGGCGCGTGGATCGCCCTGCACCCCGCCGACGCGCGCCTCGTCCACGACCGGTATGACGACAGCGCCATCGACTCGCTGGTCCAGCGCGAACGGGCGCTGCTCGTCCGGTCGGGGGTGCCCGAGCTGACTCTGGACGAGCTGGCCGGCGCCTCGATGATGATCAGGCACATGGTGTCGATGGCCAAGCCCGACCGGCTGGTCGAGGACGGAGACCGGCTGGACCTGCCCGGCTGGGACCTGCGGGCGATCTGGACTCCCGGGCACTCGCCTGGTCATCTCTGCTTCGTGTCGCCGTCCAGGAAGCTGCTGTTCTCCGGCGATCACGTGCTGGCCAAGATCACGCCGATGGTGGCCGTGCACCCGCAGTCCGCGCCCAACCCGCTGGCCGACTACCTCGACGCGCTGGCCGCCGTACGGAAGCTGGACGTGGAGGAGGTGCTGCCCGCGCACGAGTACCGGTTCCTGGAACTGGCCGAACGGGTCGACTACGTGATCGCGCATCACGAGGAGCGGCTGGCGGAGATCGAGCGGGCGATCGGGGCCGCCTCCGGCGGGGTCTGCTGCTGGGACATCGCGACCGGCCTGACCTGGGCGCGGCCCTGGGAGACGATCCCGCCGTTCATGCGGCGGGCGGCCAACAACGAGACGCTGGCGCACCTGGTGTGGCTGGAGTCGCGGGGGCGGGCGCGGCACGTTCCGGGCGAGCCGGACTTGTGGTTCGCGGGCGTCTGACCAGCGGTCTCAGTAATTTCATGTAAACCAAGTAGGAAATGTTGACTTCCAGCTCATGCCTGCGTAGCGTCGTATGCATGAGCCCGGACTTGACCCGGCGCGCGCATGTCGACTTCTGCCGCGTCGTCAGCGCACAGTGTTACTGATCACGACTTAGTCCCCGTCCCCCCTTATTTGAGGACATCTCGTGATCAGACCACTTTCCTTCATCCCCCTTCTCCTCGCCGTCACGGCCGTCACGGCGTGCGGCACCGCCCAGGGCTCCGCCGAAACCCAGGAGCTGCGTTACCAGGGCAGCGTCGGCGCCGTCACCTTCCCCGAGCTGGCCGAGGAGCTCGGCTATCTCAAGCCCGTCAAGCTCAAGTGGATCGGCAACACGACCAGCGGACCACAGGACATCCAGACGGCCGCCACGGGACAGAGCGACTTCGGCGGCGCGTTCAACGGCGCCGTGGTCAAGCTCGTCGCCGCCAAGGCCCCGATCAAGGCGGTGATCAGCTACTACGGCAGTGACCAGTACGCCTACCAGGGCTTCTTCACCCTCCAGGACAGCCCGATCCACACCGCCCGCGACCTGATCGGCAAGAAGGTCGGCATGAACACCCTGGGCGCCCACGCCGAAGCCGTGCTGAAGGAATACCTCAAGCGCGGCGGCCTGACCCCGGCCGAGGTCAAACAGGTCGAACTGGTCGCCGTACCACCCGTCAGCACCGAGCAGTCGCTGCGCCAGAAACAGATCGACGTGGCCGTGCTCGGCGGCATCCTGCGTGACAAGGCGCTGGCGCGCGGCGGTCTCAAGGCCCTGTTCAAGGACGTCGACCTGTTCGGCAACTTCTCGGCCGGAACGTACGTGCTCACCGACCGCTTCATCAAGCAGAACCCGAACACGGCCAAGAAGTTCGTCGAGGCCACTGCCAAGGCCATCCAGTGGACCCAGACGCACAGCCGGGACGAGGTCGTGGCGGAGTTCAAGAAGATCATCGCCAAACGTGGCAGGAACGAGGACGCCACCGCCGTCGGCTTCTGGAAGAGCAGCGGCGTCGCCACCAAGGGCGGGGTGATCGCGCCGCAGGAGTTCCAGCGGTGGATCACCTGGCTGGAGGACTCCGGCGAGATCAAGCCCGGCCAGATCAAGGCCCAGGACGTCTACACCAACGCCTACAACCCGTTCGCCTCGGGAGGCTCCCGATGAAGATCGAGTTCGTGTCCGTGACCAAGGAGTTCGCCGTGCGCGGCTCCGACCGGCCCTTCACCGCCGTGTCCGACATCTCGCTGGACGTGGCGGAAGGGGAGTTCCTCACGCTCGTCGGTCCCAGCGGGTGCGGCAAGTCCACCCTCCTCGACCTGCTCACCGGCCTGACCCTGCCCACACGCGGCGAGATCCGCATCAACGGCGTGCCCGTCTCGGGCCCGGGGCTCGATCGAGGCATCGTCTTCCAGCAGTACGCGCTGTTCCCGTGGCGTACCGCGGTGGCGAACGTGGAGTTCGGGCTGGAGGCCAAGGGGGTGCCGCGGCGCGAACGCCGTGAGCGCGCCCGCGGCTACCTCGACCTGGTCGGGCTGCGCGGCTTCGACGAGCGCTACCCGCACGAGCTCTCGGGCGGCATGAGGCAGCGGGTCGCCATCGCCCGCAGCCTCGCCTACGACCCGGACATCCTGCTCATGGACGAGCCCTTCGCCGCCCTGGACGCCCAGACCCGCGAGTCCCTGCAGGAAGAACTGCTCCGCATCTGGAACAAGACCGGCAAGACCATCGTGTTCATCACCCACGGCATCGACGAGGCGGTCTACCTGGGGCAGCGGGTCGCCGTCATGACGCCCAGCCCCGGCCGCATCCGGGCCGTGGTGCCGGTCTCGTTCGCCTCCCGCGAAGGGGATCTGCGGGCGGATCCGGTGTTCGGCGAGTACCGGCACGCGATCTGGACGCTGTTGCGCGAGGAGGTGACCTCCGTTGGCCAGACCCTCACTCAGCTCGGCCGGCCTCTCGGCCTCCCCGCTTGACGACGACCACCTCCACTCGTCCGCCGTCACGACCATCACACCGATCCCTCAGCCCGTCAGTCCCGCCACGGGTCGACGCCGCAGTCTCTGGGGCGTCGCCCGCCGGGCGTTCAACGCGTCCGCCGCGATCGTCGTGCTGGCCGCGGTCTGGGAGATCCTCCCCAGGGTCCAGGTGGTGGACCCCACCTTCCTGCCCCCGCTGAGCGACGTCCTGGCCGCCTGGTACGACCTGCTCCGAGGGGGCGAGCTGGTCGAGCACGTTCAGGCCTCCCTGGTCAGGTCGCTGGCCGGGTTCGGGCTGGCCATCCTGACCGCCACCCCGCTGGGCCTGCTGATCGGCTGGTATCGCCCGGTGGCCGAGTTCCTGAACCCGGTCCTGGAGCTCTTCCGCAACACCGCCGCCCTGGCCCTGTTGCCGGTGTTCGTGCTGATCCTGGGCCTGGGGGAGACGTCCAAGATCTCGATCATCCTGTACGCCTGCGCCTGGCCGATCCTGCTCAACACCATTGCGGGCGTCAAAGGGGTCGACCCGCTCCTGATCAAGTCGGCGAGGTCCCTGGGACTCGGGCCGTTCCGGTTGTTCCAGAAGGTCATCCTGCCCGCGGCGGTGCCCACCATCTTCACCGGCATCCGCCTGGCCGGGGCGTACTCGATCCTCGTGCTGGTCGCCGCCGAGATGGTCGGCGCCAAGGCGGGGCTCGGCTACCTCATCAACTACGCGCAGTACAACTTCCGGGTGCCCGACATGTACGCGGGGATCATCACGATCTCGGTGCTCGGCCTGCTGTTCAACCTGCTCCTCGTACGCCTGGAGCGCCGCTTCTCCACCTGGAGGACCACGTGACCATGCACCTGAACGCCTTCTTGATGGGCGTCGGCCACCACGAGGCCGCGTGGCGGCACCCGCTGACCGAGCCGAGCCGCCTCACCGACATCCGCCATTACCAGGAACTGGCCCGGATCGCCGAACGCGGCAAGCTGGACTCGGTGTTCCTCGCCGACGGCCTCGCCCTATGGGGAAATGTCCGGCACAACGCGCTGGGCGGGCTGGAGCCCCTCACCCTCCTCGCCGCCCTGGCCGCCGTCACCGACCACATCGGCCTGATCGCCACCGTGTCCACGACGTACAACGAGCCGTTCCACGTGGCGCGCAAGTTCGCCTCGCTGGACCACATCAGCGGCGGCCGGGCGGGCTGGAACATCGTCACCTCCGCCGGCGAGGCCGAGGCCCGCAACTTCGGCATCGAACGCCCGCCGCACGGCGAGCGCTACCGCCGGGCCGAGGAGTTCCTGGAGGTCGTGAACGCGCTCTGGGAGAGCTGGGCGGATGGGGCGGTCGTCGGCGACCGGCGAACCGGCGTCTACGCCGACGTCTCGCGGATCAAGCCGATCGACCACGTGGGCACGCACTTCAAGGTGCAGGGCCCGCTGAACATCCAGCGCTCACCCCAGGGCCGCCCCCTCCTCGTCCAGGCCGGGTCGTCGGAGGACGGCAAGGAGTTCGCGGCGAGGTTCGCGGAGGCGGTGTTCACCGCGCAGCAGACCCTCGAAGACGCCCAGGAGTTCTACGCCGACCTCAAGGGCAGGCTCCCCGCGCACGGGCGGCTGCCGTACGAGCTCAAGATTCTGCCCGGCATCTCGCCCATCATCGGCTCGACCGAGCGTGAGGCGCTGCGGCTGGAGAAGGAGCTGGAGGACCTCATCGTCCCGGCGTACGGCGTGCAGCAGCTCTCGAACATCCTCGGCGTGGACCTCACCGCCTACCCGTTGGACGGTCCATTGCCCGACATACCCCCTAACCCGGACGGCCAGCAGAGTCGCATCAAGCTGATCAAGGACCTGGCGGGCCGCGGCGATCTGTCGATCCGCGAGATCATCAACAAGCTCGCCGGCGGCCGCGGCCACCGGGTCGTCGCGGGCACCCCGGAGCAGATCGCCGACCAGCTCCAGGAGTGGTACGAGAACGGCGCGGCCGACGGCTTCAACATCATGCCCCCGTACCTGCCCGGCGGCCTTGCGGACTTCGTCGACCACGTGGTCCCCGAGCTGCAGATTCGCGGCCTGTTCCGCAAGGACTATGAGGCCCGCACCCTCCGCGACCACTACGGATTGGCGGCCGCTTCGAACATCGTGGCTTCGGGAGTGTCCTCGTGAGCATCGTCACCGTCGTCGGCAACCCGCGTCCCGGGTCTCGCACGTTGGGGGCGGCGGTCGCGGCCACTGACGCCATAGCCGCCCGGCTCGGGCACACGGGGGCGAGGGAGGTCATCGACCTGTCGACCCTCGCGCCGACACTGCTCCAGCCGGAGACCGACGCGAGCCTGGAGATCGCCCTCGAACTCCTCACCAGCGCCTCGGTGGCCGTCGTGGCCAGCCCCACTTACAAGGCGACCTACACGGGCCTGCTCAAGGCCTTCCTCGACCGGCTGCCCCCGAACGCCCTGGCCGGCACGGCGGCCCTGCCGATCCTCGTCATGGGCCACCCCAAGCACGCGCTGGCGGTGGAGGTCCACTTCCGCCCCCTCCTGGTGGAACTGGGCGCTTTCGTGCCCACCCCGGGTCTGGCGCTGCTGGAGTCAGAACTACCAGGCGCCGAGCCCTTGGCTCAGTGGGCAGATCAGGTCGCGCCGCAGATAGCCGCCAGGGAAGGAGCCCTGAGATGACCATTTCACTGGACACCGACCAATTCCGTACGGCCCTGGCCCAGCACGCCGCCGGCGTGGTGATCGTGACGGCCAGACCGGAGGGCGTCCCGGTGGGCCTCACGGCGACCTCGTTCTCCTCGGTCAGCCTGGACCCGCCGCTGGTCTCCTTCTATGTCGACCAGTCGTCCACCACCTGGCCCTGGCTCCGGCTGGCCGACCACTTCGCGGTGAACGTCCTGGCCGGCGACCAGCACGACCTGGCCACCCGCTTCGCCCGCCGAGGCATCGACCGCTTCGCCGCACCTACGCGGTGGCGTCCCGGCCCGCACGAGACGCCGTTGCTGGAGGACGTTTCAGCGCACCTGATCTGCATTCCGCACACAACCGTGGAGATAGGCGACCACACCCTGGTGGTCGGCCTCGTCACCGCCGCCTCCACCACCCCGGCTCGCCCGCTCCTCTACCACCGCGGCCAGTATGGGCGATTTCTTCCGCATAACTAACTCTTTTTAAAACCAGAACCCCTTTTCTTTTTTACGGCCAGCATGGGCCAGCCCCACCCGCCATACGGGGCTGGGCTCTGTCCAGGGGCACGCTCCTCCGGTGGAGAGGGCTGGGCGCCGTGACGCGCGCACTGTTGACCAGGGCTGCCGTCATTCGTAAGCAGGTGTTCCCGGTCACTCGTGAGCAGGTGTCTCTGGCCATTCGTGAGCGGCTGTCTCCAGCTCGACATGCGGGAGGTAGTGGGCGTCTTGTCCCGGAGGGAGGTGGGTTTTGCTTGGGGGTGGCCGTGGTCTCACTGTCTCGTCGCGGTGGCCGGCCCCGCACACCTCAGGAGCGTATCCCTGGACAGGGGCCAGCCATGGGCGGTGGGTGGGGCTGGCTCATGCTGGCCGTAAAAAAGAAGAAAAAGAAGAAGCTCGCGTGGGACAGCACCGATGACAAGAAAGAAAAAAATATCTCTACTTCTATAAAATATCTCTACTTCTATCTGGTGCGGACCCGGGCGCGGGCGGTGGGAAGCGGCAGGTCGAGGATGGTGCATATGCCGGGCGGGGCGGCGCAGACGGAGGGGATGGTGTTGATGGCGTGGGCGGCTGCGGCGGCGAGGCCGTGGGAGACCTCGTCGATGGACATCGTCATGTGCGGCACCCCCTCGATGTGGATCGCGAAGCCCGGAGCCGGCCAGCGAGCCACCTTGCCGGCGTCGGCCTTGTAGATCACCTCGACCGTCATGAACGGCCGCCCCCGCACCAGGCCCGAGAACACCCAGCGCGACGCGCACACCGCCCCCTCCTCGACCAGGCCGGCCGCGATCTCGAACGGCTGCCCGGCCACCTCGAACTCGTCCCGCTCCTCCACCTCGTCGAGGTGCACGTCGAGTGCGTCGGCCACGAGTTGCACGCTCTCGGCGAAGAGGGCGCGCTGGAAGGTCCGGAACGGCCGGACCGCCGCCGTGTAGTCCTTGGCCGTGCGGGTGAATCCGATCAGGTCCACCACGACCTGGCGGGACGGGTGGCCGCGGAAGTCCGATGATTCGCGCACGTAGATGTGGTCGACCCGGTCGGCCAGTCCGGTCAGCGCCAGCGGCAGGAAGTCGCTCATGAAGCCCGGGTTGATGCCGGTGCCGTGGAGCGTGGTGCCGCCCTTGTCGCAGGCGGCCTCGATGCGCTCCACCACCCGCGGGCCGTACGACTTGGGATAGACGAAGCCGGTGGTCGTGATGACGTTCTTGCCCGAGGCGAGCAGCGCGCAGATGGTCTCCAGGTCGAGGGTCCGGTCGGGGCCGAAGAAGGAGGCCGGCAGCGGCATGTGGAGGACGCAGTCGGCGTCGATGGCCATGACGCGTTCCGGGTCGCCCGTGCAGGACACGCCCGTATAGGGCAGGCCGACCAGTTCGCCGGCGTCCTTGCCGATCTTGTCGGGGTCATAGACCAGGACCCCCGCGAGCTCCAGCCCCGGCCTGCTGAGCACGCTGCGCAGCGCGTAGCGGCCGACGGCTCCGGTGGCCCACTGAACCACGCGAATGGGCGCGTCTACCGGCATGTCCGGCCTCCCAGGCCCGGTGGAGGGCGGACGGGTGCTGGAGGGCGCCGCCCGTGCGGAGCCCAGAACTCTAGCAGATAATGAACCGGTCAATCACTATCCGCGACGATCAGTCACAGTGCAGCGGACTCGGGTTATTGTGCCAGTACTAGAACGTTGTTCTCCTGCGCTGGAGGTTCGATGCTTCGGTTCGATGACAGGGTCGCGATCATTACGGGAGCCGGGCACGGTCTCGGCAGGTCGCACGCGCTCCTGCTGGCCGAGCGGGGTGCCAAGGTCGTCGTGAACGACCTGGGCGGCGCGCTCGACGGTAGCGGCGCCTCCGCGGGTCCCGCCGCCGAGGTGGTCGAGCTCATCACCAAGAACGGTGGCCAGGCCATCGCCAATGCCGACAACGTGGCCACGCCGGAAGGGGCCAGGGCGATCGCGCAGGCCGCGATCGACGCGTTCGGCAGGATCGACATCGTCGTCAACAACGCGGGCATCCTGCGCGACAGGTCGTTCGGGAAGATGACGGTCGAGGACTTCGACGGGGTGCTGGCCGTGCACGTGCGCGGCTCCTACCTGGTCAGCCAGGCCGCCTACCCGTACATGAAGGAGGCCGGCTACGGCCGCATCGTCAACACCTCCAGCCCCGCGGGCCTGTTCGGCAACTTCGGCCAGGCCAACTACTCCACCGCCAAGATGGGGCTGGTCGGCCTGACCAAGACGCTCGGCATCGAGGGCGCCCGCAGCGGCATCAAGGCCAACGCCATCGCGCCGATCGCCTGGACGCGGATGACCGAGTCGTTGCTGCCGGCCGAGTTCGAGGCCAAGTTCACGCCTGAGCGGGTCAGCGCGCTGGTGGCGTACCTGGTTCACGAGTCGTGCGCGCCGAGCGGCGAGGTGTTCAGCGTCGGTGGCGGCCGGGTGGCGCGCGTGTTCGTGGCCGAGGGGCCCGGCTGGAAGTCCGACGACCTCACGCCGGAGTCGCTCGCGGACAACTGGGACGCGGTCATGGCCGAGCAGCCCTACGTGCTGTCGGCCGCCGACTCGATGAAGGCCATGCTCTAGAGACGCCGGGGCTACCTGCTCGACGGCGGGTAGCCCCCCTTGCGGGTCCGTCACAGCCGTTCGACGTTGGGCCCCCGGCAGCGGTTGCGCGTGTCGAAGACGAAGGTGCTGGCCTGCTCGACCATCTCGTAGTCGAAGCAGTCGTGGTCGGTCAGGATCATCACCGCGTCCGCCTGGGCGAGCTCATAGCGGGTGGCGTCGACGATCGCGATGCCGTGCGGCAGCAGGAAGTGGTCCACGTGCGGGTCGGCGGCGCGCACATCCGCGCCCAGCTTGCGCAGGGTCCTGGCCACCTCGATCGCCGGGGACTCGCGGCAGTCTCCCGCGTTCTTCTTGTACGCGAGGCCGAGCACGACCACCCGGCTGCCCTTGATCGACCTGGAGCGCTGGTTCAGCGCGAGGGCCAGCCGGTGGATGACGTGATCCGGCATGTGGTCGTTGATGTCGTTCGCCAGCTCCACGAACCGGAAGTTGTGCCCCAGACTGCGCTTGACCTTCCACGACAGGTAGGACGGGTCGATCGGCAGGCAGTGCCCGCCGACGCCCGGGCCCGGGGTGAAGCGCATGTAGCCGAACGGTTTGGTGGAAGCGGCGTCGATGGCCTCCCAGACGTCGATCCCCAACTGCCGCGCGAAGATGGCCAGCTCGTTCACCAGGGCGATGTTGATGTGCCGGAAGGTGTTCTCCAGGAGCTTGCACAGCTCGGCCACCTGGAGCGAGGAGACGGGAACGACCTCCTGCACGATCCGCTCGTAGAAGGCCTGGACCCTTTTCAGCGAGGACTCGTCGATGCCGGACACGATCTTCGGCGTGTTCTCGAGCCGCCAGCGGGCGTTTCCCGGATCGATGCGTTCCGGGCTGTAGCCGAGGAAGAAGTCCTCGGGTGCCTGCAGTCCGGAGCCCTCCTTCAGCAGGGGCAGGAGGTACTCCTCGGTGGTTCCGGGGTAGGTGGTGGACTCCAGGACCACCGTGGCGCCCGGCCGTACCAGCGGTGCGATGGATCGGGCGGCCGAGGCGATGTGACGGAGATCGGGAACGCCCTCGCTCAATGGCGTCGGCACCGTGATCACACAGATGTCGAATCCCTTGGCGTCGGCATAATCGGTAGTGGCGAGGTAGCGACCGCAGCGGTGCGCGGCGGTCAGTTCGTCGTCGCTGATGTCCTCGACATAGGACTCACCGGCGTTCAACCGCTTGATCCGCCACTCGTCCACGTCGATGCCCACGACGTCGAATCCCGCGCCGACCGCGCGCATGGCCAGCGGCAGGCCGACGTAACCCTGGCCGACGACCACCAGTTTCTCTCTCATGTCAGGACCCCCGTTACATCGAGATGAGACACGATCCGACTGTAGGAGTCCGGAGTTCTCATACCGCCGATTCGATGGCGATCCCCGGCGTGTCGTCTTATGGCGGGGTCCAGTATTCTCCGCGGCAAGGCCAGCGATTTCGGGTGTCATAAGAGTATTAACGCGGATATTTCCGTGCGTGGAGTCGGCCTTCCAGGGGATCGGGCTGTCGGCTGGATTTCGTCTATGGATGGCGGCTGGCCATCAAGAAGAGGCGATCCGTACGTGTGTGAGTGCTTTAAAGCTTCCAGGTAAGTATCGGAGGAGGGTATTCACGGGTAAAGAGCTGACCAATCGGGCATTAGCCTGGGCTCTTCTTGATCACATCTGGGTTTTTCGTGTGATGCCGTTCAAGGCATGCTCCTGCCGAATGTCGTAGCGTCTTAAAGGGGATCGACGACATTCGGGTCGTATCTCTTACGGCTGGACTTATAGCCGCTTTTAATGGCAAACGCGATGAACCAGGCGAGTGTGGAACACCGCCGTATGGATCCTTGGCGAGCTGCAGGCTGCGGCGTCCAGCCGATTGCCTGAGTAGCACAAGATACAGTGAGGAGTTGTGGCGCATGTCAAAATCACATAGCGATGCGCCCGATCGAGCAGCCGGCACAGCCTTCCCCGAAGCTCTCCAGCACGAAGCGACCATCAAAGTCAGATATTCCCGTTCTTCGGGGAATGTCGGTCGGTTGTGGATGGGGGTGGCGGCGGCGGTCGTGCTGATAGCAGGCGCGCTGGTAGGCCTGCCGCAGAGCGCCGGCGCTACGGGGCCGGTGGATATCGGTGACGCGGAGCCGTACGGGGTCGTGGCCGGAGACGAGGTCACCAACACGGATCTGACCACGGTCACCGGAGACGTCGCGGTCAGTCCCAGCAACACGCTGACCGGCTTCCCGCCCGGCACCATCAACGGTGACAGGGATCTGGGCAACGCGACCGCGGCCGCCGTCAAGGCTGATGTGGTCGCCGCCTACAACGACATCGCCGGACGGACCGCCGATTTCACGGTGGCGGCGCAGCTAGGCGGCACGACCAAGGGGCCCGGCCTGTACGCCTCCACCACCGGCGCCTTCACGATCAACGGCACACTCACCCTCGACGCGCAGGGGGATCCGAACGCCGTCTTCATCTTCCGGGCGAACACCCTGACCGCCGCCAACGTCTCCAACATCGCCCTGGCGCGCGGCGCGCAGGCCGACAACCTCTTCTGGCAGTTCAGTGACACCGTGGCGCTGGGCACCTACTGCACCTTCCGCGGCAACGTGCTGGCCCAGGACTCCGTCACGGTGAACTTCGGCGCCAGCGTCAACGGCCGGCTCTTCGCGATCAACGATTTCGTCCACATCACCGGCACCGACAGCATCCCGGCCACGCGTATCACCGTTCCCAACGACCCGCCCACCACCACTACTCTGACCACCTCGAACGACCCCTCCTGGCGAGGGGGCCCGGTCACTCTCACCGCCGTCGTGGCGCAGGTCAGCGGCACCGTGGTCCCCGCCGGCGAAGTGGTCTTCAAGGACGGCTCGACCATAATCGGCTCGAGCAATCAGGACGACGACGACGTGGCCAGGATCACGACCTCGAGCCTCGGCGCCGGCGCACACCACCTCACCGCCGTCTACCTGGGCGGCGACGTCTTCGATCACGAGGCGCTGATCCACTTCGCCCCGAGCACGTCGCCGGAAGTGGTTCAGGACGTGTCGGACAGTCTGTGGAACAAGCAGGCCACCCCGGCCGTCCAGTCTCAACCGGATACGCAGGCGATCACGGTCGGGGTGAAGTTCCGGGCCTCAGTGAGCGGGACCGTCCGCGCCATCCGGTTCTTCAAGGGCGCTTTGAACACGGGGACTCATACCGGAAGCCTGTGGACCAGCGGTGGTCAACTGCTCGCGAGCGCGACGTTCACCAGCGAGACGGCCTCTGGCTGGCAGCAGGTGAATTTCTCGACGCCTGTCTCGATCTCTGCTAATACCACCTATGTAGCGTCGTATCACACTACATCAGGATATTATTCGATGAACCGCCCGTACTTCACCTCGGCTTTCACGAACGGGCCGCTCACCGCTCTGGCGAACGGTACGGACGCGAACGGGGTGTACACCTACGGGGCGACCAGCACCTTCCCGACGAGCTCCGTGCAATCGACCAACTACTGGGTCGACGTCGTGTTCCAGCCGTCGGACAGCCTGTGGGACACAGTGGCCACTCCGGCCGTCCAGTCTCAACCTGATACGCAGGCTGTTACGGTCGGCGTGAAGTTCCGGGCCTCGACGAGCGGGAAAATCGTCGCCATCCGGTTCTTCAAGGGCGCTTCGAATACGGGGACTCATAAAGTGAGCCTGTGGAGCAGCAGTGGTCAGCTGCTCGCGAGCGCGACCTCCTCCAACGAGACAGCCTCCGGCTGGCAACAGGTGGATTTCCTGACGCCTGTCACGATCTCTGCTAATACCACCTATGTAGCGTCGTATCACACTACATCGGGATATTATTCGATAACTCGCCCGTACTTCACCTCGGCATACACGAACGGGCCGCTCACCGCTCTGGCGAATGGTACGGACGCGAACGGGGTGTACACCTACGGAGCGACCAGCACCTTCCCAACGAGCTCCTACCAGTCCACCAACTACTGGGTCGATCCGGTATTCGACTAACGGCCGCGAGTCTCCGAGATCACGACCGCCGCTGCTCATAGCGGATCCGTGAAGTCGGGGTGACCGCCAAAGGCCCCGTTGTGCAGGCAGTTCATTGCCTGCGCAGCGGGGCCGTGTCATTTCTCGGGAACCGCATCGATGCCCGCTAATGTCAAATATCCAGCGTCATATGACCGGCGGGGGATTTATCCCAGATCACAGATAAAAGGAGTTGCTCATGACTACTATTGATTTTTCCCGTTTTTGGGGGAATGCCGGTCGGTTGTGGATGGGGGTGATCGCGGCGGTCGTGCTGGTGGTAGGTGTGCTGGTGACCCTGACCGAGGGCGCGAGCGCGCCGCAGTCGGTGGACATCGGCGCCGCGGAGCCGTACGGGGTGGTGGCCGGGGTGTCGGTCAACAACACGAACCTGACCACGATCTCCGGAGACCTGGGGATCAGCCCCGCCAAGACGTTGACCGGCTTCCCGCCCGGCACCATCAACGGTAACAGGCAGCTCGGCAACGCGACCGCGGCGGCGGTCAAGGCTGATGTGGTCGCCGCCTACAACGACATCGCCGGGCGGACCGCCGATGCCACGGTGGCAGGGCAGCTCGGTGGTACGACCAAGGGGCCCGGCCTGTACGCCTCCGCCGGCGGCGGCTTCGCGATCAGCGGCACACTCACCCTCGACGCGCAGGGAGATCCGGACGCGATCTTCATCTTCCGGGCGGACACCCTGACCACCACCAGGGTCAGCAACATCGCCCTGGTGCGCGGCGCACAGGCCGACAGCGTCTTCTGGCAGCTCGGCGACACCGCGGCGCTGGGGATCTACAGCACCTTCCGTGGCAACGTGCTGGCCCAGCGCACCGTCACCGTGAACTTCGGCGCCAGCATCGACGGCCGGGTCTTCTCCCTGAACGGCTCCGTCAACACCACCGGCACCGACAGCATCCCGGCCACTCGCATCGCGATCCCCAACGACCCGCCTACCACCACCACTTTGACCAGCTCCCGCAACCCGTCCGCGAAGGGGCAGGCGGTCACGTTCACCGCCACCGTGGTCGCGGTCAGCGGCAAGCTGGTCCCGGCGGGTGAAGTGGTCTTCAAGGACGGCTCGACCGTTCTCGGCTCGGTATTCCTCAACCGCACCGGCCGTGCGGTGTTCACGACCTCCAGCCTCGACCGAGGGCAGCACCGGATCGTCGCCGTATATCTGGGCGGCGACAGCTTCGACCACGAGGCGCTAATCCACCACGCCCCGAGCAAATCCGACCCGGTGCTGCAAATCGTCAACGCCTAGATCTGACGGGGCATCCCCCACCCCGTCAAAAGCACAACCCCACCCATCCTGTACGGCACAGCACGGGAAGACCCACCCGCCGCCCCGGGTCACCGGCATTCCAGGGTCACGCTCACCGGCCGCGCCGCCACCCACCGCGACGTGCGCATGGTCACCGTCTACGTTCCCCTCCACCACCCGGAGCGCCCGAGCCCCCTAAGCCCCCGAGATCCCGAGCTCCTGAGGCCGTGAGGTCCCGAGCTCCTGAGGCCGTGAGGTCCTGAGCCCCTGAGGTCCCGAGCCCCCCGAGCCCCCGAGGGCCGGTTGGGCGGTTCGGGGTTTTCGGTTCCAGTCGGTGGGTCGAGTTGCCCGATCAGTGGTGCGGCATCGGTGGGGCGGCGGGTTTCAGCGGGCGCCACCACCGCTGGTTGTCCTCGTACCAGCGCACCGTCGCCGCCAGGCCGTCCGCGAACCCCGTCAGCGGTTCGTAGCCCAGGGCTCGGAGCTTGCCGTAGTCGACGGAATAGCGACGGTCGTGCCCGAGCCGGTCCGGCACCTGCCTGACCATTTCCCATCCCGTCCCGAGCGTGGCCAGCAGCAGCTCGGTGAGCTCCCGGTTGGTGAGTTCGGTGCCGCCGCCGATGTTGTACGTCTCTCCCGGCGAGCCCTTCTCCAGCACCAGGTGAATGCCCCGGCAGTGGTCGTCGACGTGCAGCCAGTCCCGTACGTTCAGTCCGTCGCCGTAGAGGGGGACCTGCTCGCGGTCGAGGAGATTGGTGACGAAGAGCGGGATGAGTTTCTCCGGGTGCTGGTAAGGGCCGTAGTTGTTGGAACAGCGGGTCACCCGGACATCGAGGCCGTACGTCTGGTGATACGCCCGGCAGAGCAGGTCGCTGCCGGCCTTGGCCGCCGAGTACGGAGAGTTCGGGAGCAGGGGCTCGTCCTCGGACCAGGATCCTTCCGCGATCGACCCGTACACCTCGTCGGTGGAGACGTGCACCACCGTCCGGACGCCGGCCTCCAGCGCCGCCTGCAGCAGTCTCTGGGTGCCCAGCACGTTCGTCGTCACGAAGTCACCGGCTCCCGTGATGGACCGGTCGACGTGCGTCTCGGCCGCGAAGTTCACGATCACCTCGCACTCGGGGACGATCTCCGCGAGAAGCTGCAGGTCGGTGATGTCTCCGTGAATAAACGTGTAGCCGGGATGTCCGTCTACGGGCGCAAGATTGGCGAGATTTCCGGCGTAGGTGAG
The DNA here is from genome assembly GCF_018603905.1 of Nonomuraea sp. NEAU-A123. Taxonomy (GTDB): domain Bacteria; phylum Actinomycetota; class Actinomycetes; order Streptosporangiales; family Streptosporangiaceae; genus Nonomuraea. The sequence goes on along the minus strand of NZ_JAHFZZ010000013.1, from coordinate 248,293 downwards.
CTTGTCGAGAACGGTGATGTTCACGGCCTCGTAGCCCGGATACGAGCCGAGCAGCAGTGAGCGTACATAGTGCGAGCCGATGAATCCGGCGCCGCCGGTGACCAGAATCCTCATGAGCGCACCTGAATCTTGCTGTGATCGCCCACCATGAGCTCGTGGGTGTTCGGTATGCCTTCCGCACGGTTCACTTCGACGTTACGCCCGATCAGGGAGTGTCCGATGCGCGAGACGCCGCGGATGGATGAGCTGTCGAGCACGATGGAGTACTCGATCTCGGTGTTCGCCAGCTCGCACCTCGCCCCGATCGAGGTGAAGGGGCCGACATAGGAAGAGATGATCTTGGAGTCCGCCCCGATCACGATGGGCCCGCGCAGGACGGAGTCCTCCACCACCGCGCCCCGCTCGACGACGACTCGCCCGGTGATCTCACTCCGGCCGTCTACGGTGCCGCTGATGTCAGGCTCGATCTGTTCGAGGATGATCCGGTTGCATTCCAGCATGTCCTGCAGCCGCCCGGTGTCCTTCCAATAGCCGCTGACGAAGTGGGAGTGGACGCGGTAGCCCTTGTCGATCAGCCAGGTGATGGCGTCCGTGATCTCCAGCTCGCCGCGCGCGGACGGTGTGATGCTCCGCACGGCCTCGTGGATGACCGGGGAGAAGATGTAGACCCCGACGATCGCGAGATCGCTGCGCGGGTGCTCCGGTTTCTCCTCCAGCCCGAGGATCTCGCCTTCCGGCCCGAGCTCGGCCACGCCGTAGAACTGTGGTTCGGCGACCTTGGTGAGCAGGATCTGCGCGTCATGGTCGGCCCCGCGGAACGCGTCGACCAGGCTGGTGATGCCCCCCACCAGGAAGTTGTCGCCCAGGTACATCACGAAGGGCTCGTCGGCGAGGAACTCTCCGGCGATCAGGACGCAGTGAGCCAGCCCCAAGGGGGCCTGCTGGGGGATGTAGGTGATGTCGAGGCCGAACTTTGAGCCGTCCCCGACGGCCGCGCGCACCTCGTGGGCCGTGTCGCCGACGATGATGCCCACGCTGGTGATGCCCGCGTCTCGTAGTGCTTCGAGTCCGTAGAAGAGGACCGGTTTGTTGGCCACGGGGACCAGCTGTTTCGCCGAGGTATGGGTGAGCGGGCGCAGCCTCGTCCCCTTGCCACCCGCTAGAACGAGCGCCTTCATCCGCTTCCTGAGTCCTTCCGCGAAGAGCAACGGCGGCCTGTCCGCTGGAGTTTATGCCGCGCCGCGACCAGGGGACCTTCGCGGTTCCGCGCTCTTGTCGAAGAAAACCCGGCCCGTTGCCGAGACTAGATGGTTCCGCGATCGCGAAAAGTCCATGTTCGGTGTATCAGATAGCTCAGTGGTGGACTTATGACTATTATCAGGCCCTGCGCGATCATGATGGGAATTCCGATGATGCCCACGAGGATCGGCAGGCTGATGAGGGACGCCCCGAGGAAGCTCAGGCCGACCACATAGAATCGCAGGTACCCCCGCAGCCAGGACTCGCCGGAGACCCGGAACACCACCAGCCGATACCACGGGTACACGATCACCACGGTGACGAAGTGGCTGGTCACGACCAGGACAAGATAGGGAACGGCATCCTCGGCGGCGAGCAATGCTAGGCCAAGGAGACAGTAATAGACAACTGCCGTCATGGCGCCGGCCATTAGATATGTGATGCGGTTTCCAGCAAAAGCGGAGATCAGAGCCCGCCACCAGAAATGCGGCTTCTTGTCGCTTTTGGCGTGGCTTTCCACGTCAACCATGTCGCCCGCACTCCAGATCGTCGTGTGGTGGGGGCAGCATGATTGTAACCGGCTCACACTGGATGATCGGGGGATCAATGTCGGTGTCGGTGGTAATTCCGTGTTACCGATCCGCGCGCACTCTTCCAGCGCTGGTGGCCAGGATCCTGTCGACCATGAGCGAGGCCTCCGTCCGTCACGAGGTGATCCTCGTCGTCGACGGCAGTCCGGACGACACCTGGGCGACGGCCGCCGGACTGGCCCGTCGGAACGAGGCCGTACGAGCGATCCACCTCTCCCGCAACTACGGCCAGCACAACGCGCTGATCGCCGGCATCAGGGAGGCGGCCTTCGAGGTCGTCGTCACGTTGGATGACGACCTGCAGCATCCGCCGGAGCAGATTCCGCTCCTGCTGGCCGCTCTTGAGGGCGATCGTCTCGACCTGGTCTACGGCGTCTCCTACCGCGAGGAGCACGGTTTTCTCCGGAGCTTCGCCTCCCGATCGGTGAAGGCCGGGATGTCCAGCGCGCTGGGCATCCGCTCCGCCCGGGCGATCAGTGCCTTCCGCGCCTTCCGCACGCGGCTGCGCGACGGGTTCGAAGATCTGTCGGGGCCGCATGCCTCGGTCGACGTGGCCCTGTCGTGGGCCACCTCCCAGGTCGGGTCGGTCCGCGTGCGCATGAACGAACGCCATCACGGGCGCTCCAACTACTCGGCGCGGCTGCTGATCCGGCACGCGGTGAACATGCTGCTCGGCTACAGCACGGCGCCCCTGCGGGCGGCGAGCTATCTCGGATTTCTCGTCGGCGTCGTCGGCCTGCTGCTGGGCGGGGCCGTCCTGTGGCGGTTCGCCACGGGGGAGACCACGGTGGCCGGCTTCACGACCATCGCCTCGATGGTCGCGCTCTTCTCCTCCGCGCAGCTCATCTCCATCGGTGTCCTCGGGGAGTACATCGGCCGCATTCATGGCAGCGGTATGGGCCGGCCGACCTACGTCGTGCGTGAGCGCGTCGGACTGACCGCCTCCGCTGACGTGCGTCCCGGCGGTTCTAGTGTTCCCGCCCAGGCAGGAGCGCGCTCCGGACCAGATGAACCGTGAGAACCGTCCGTACGGGCTCGAACCCGTATCGGGCCCATGCCCGCTGCACTCGCGTGTTGTGCCCCTGGGTGGAGATGACGACCTCGCCCGCGCCGCGCGCCAGCGTGCGGTCCTCGACCGCCTTGAGCAGGTGAGCGTACAGACCGCGCCCCTGCTGCTCGGAGACCACGCCGGCGAGCAGGATCTCCGTCCGGGCTTCGTCCTCTTCCAGGGTGGCCAGCGCGAGGACGGGCGACTCCGTCCCGGCCGCGCGCCGATCCACCAGCGCCAGGCAGCCGCCTTCGGCGGCTGACCGCAGCGCCCATTCCTGGTAGCCGGCGACCGCGTCGGCGGCGTCGAACAGGGGATTGGCCAGGTAGTGGTTCCCGTATGCGAGGAAGATGTCGGACACCAGCTCCTCGATCGCGGCGGTTCCGGTCAGCTCGGTCGCGCGCAGCTCTGGCGACGCCTCGGGCGTCCGGCCCTCTCCGGCGCGCAGCCGCCAGTACACCAGGGAGTCCGCGAAGATGGCCGTCCGGCCCGGAGTGGTCAGCTGGGCGTACCAGCCGACGTACTCGGCCGGGTAGCGAAGGACGATCACGTCCGCAGCGGAGCGTACGACAGCCTCGCGGACCGCGGAGAGCGACGATCCGGACTCGGCGGAGACGGCGAGCCGCTCCACCGAGCAGCCGAACCGCGCGGACTCGAGCGGAGACTCCCGCGCCTGTACGGCTTCCGCCTCGATCACGTCCTGCCAGGCCATCAGCTCACCTCGTAGGCTCGGACCGCGTCGATCACGCGTGACAGGTCGGCGTCGTCCAGGTCGGCGAACAGCGGCAGCCGTACGAGACGGTCGGCGACCTCCTCGGTGACCGGGCAGCCGCCCGGGGCCGTCCGCCCGTACCGCCTACCCGCGGGTGAATCATGGAGCGGCTGGTAGTGGAAGGCCGCCTGCGCGCCACGGTCGGCGAGATGACCGATGAAGGCCTGGCGGTTCGCCAGGTCGGGGAGTAGCAGGTAGTACAAGTGCGCCGGATGTGTGCACCCGTCCGGGATCGTCGGCTGGGCGACCCCGTTCTCCGCTGCCCAATCCGCCAGTTCCTCGTGATACCTGTTCCACGCGGACTGGCGTCGGAACTGGATCTTGTCGAACGATTCGAGCTGCGAGGTGAGCTGCGCGGCGAGCACGTCCGACGGCAGGTAGCTGGACCCGATGTCGACCCACCGGTACTTGTCCACCTGGCCGCGGAAGAACCGGCTCCGGTCGGTGCCCTTCTCCCTGACGATCTCCGCGCGCTCGACGAGGCCGGCGTCGTTCAGGAGCAGCGCGCCGCCCTCTCCGCACTGCACGTTCTTCGTCTCGTGGAAGCTCTGGGCGGTCATGCAGCCGAACGACCCGAGTGGACGGTCCTGGTAGAACCCGCCCAGTCCATGGGCGTTGTCCTCGATGACCGCGAGGCCGTGCCGTCGCGCGAGCTCGCCGATCACCTCCATCGCGCACCCGACACCCGCGTAGTGGACGACCACGATGGCCCGGGTGCGGTCGGTGATCGCGGCTTCGAGCTGACGTTCATCCAGGTTCAGCGTGTCCGGCCGGCAGTCGGCGAACACCGGGACGGCCCCGCGCAGCGCGTAGGCGTTGGCCGTCGACATGAAGGTGAACGACGGCATGATCACTTCGTCGCCGGGCCGCAGGTCGAGCAGGAGCGCCGACATCTCCAGGGCGTGCGTGCACGAGGTGGTCAGCAGCGCCCGGTGGGCCCCGGTGATCTCCGTGAGGAGCCGGGTGGCCCGCTCGGTGAAGGGCCCGTCGCCGCGGGTGAACCGCCGGAGTACGGCCTCCGCCAAATAGTCGAGCTCGTTCTCCGAGATGTGCGGCACGTTGAAGGGGATCGCCGTCAGGCCGGTTGCGTTCACGAACGCAGTGAACAACGGGCCGGGCCGGCCGACACGCATGGTGCCTTGTGGCTGGATGAGGCATTACGCAAGCCTTACCTCACCACCTCACATCGAGCCGTCCGGCAGCCGATAGACGGCGTAATCACCGGACCGGAACTGGAATTCCGCGAAATCGCCGATTCGCCGGCTGGGATTCGCCCGGAGCTCGTCGACGAAGAGCCAGCGCACCCCGTAGCTCTCTCGCAGGCGCCGCATGGCGGTCTGGCTCGGCGACTGAAAGGCCGTGTCGTTCATCTTGATCAGTTCGGTGTCCCAGAACGGCAGGCCTTCGGGCAGCAGCCCCGGACGCCAGTGGCTCAGGTTCGTGGCCGTGTAGGCCCAGCCCTCGACCAGCACGTGCCGTTCGGACAGCGCGGCCACCCACGGGTAGCGGGTGTCGCACGGATGCTCGTACCCCAAGCGGCAGTGCGTGTTCGTGGCCACCAGGTCGTCCGGCTCGGAATGGTCGCGCAGCCACCGTCCGGCGGCCAGGGCCCCCTGGGGGATCACCCGGTTCTCCACCGGCCGGACCACCGGATTGGGATCCTCCCCGGTGACGTTGTCGATGGCGGAAAGGACGCGTGCGTGCCAGTACGCGGGCAGGCCGATGGCCGCGAACGCGACGAGCACGAGGGCCGAGGCGTGGGCGCGTCCCCTCAGGAGAGCCAAGAGGAGGCCCGCCAGCACGGTCAGGGCCACCAGGGTGAGATAGGGCCGGTACAGGCTCCCGTCCTCCTGGCCGGAGCCCAGCGGAATCTTGACGCCACACAGGATGGGGATCAGGTACGCGGCGACGAGCCCCGCGCCCATCGAGCACACGACCGCCTTGGGCGACACCCGTGCCCGCCGCAGGAGGATGAGGATCCCATAGGCCGCGACGGCGGCCAGGTAGGGGTAGGCCCCCCAGAAGAAGAAGAGCTGGCTCTGGCCCGGGTGCCCGAGCAGCAGCACCGCGCCGAGCCCGGCCGCGCCCATGCCGAGCATGAGGCTCACCCGTGGCCGCATGAGCAGCTTTGGCCTGCTCAGCAGCCCGAGGATGCCGGACCAGGTCACGGCCCAGCAGAGCAGATACACCAAGGTGAGAGCCAGCGTCGAGCCCGGCGAGGGCGTGGTCAGTCCGGTGAGTCTGCTCCAGGTGCCGCGCATGAAGGACAGCGGGTCCGTGACCAGCCCTTGCCGCTCCTGGCCGAACAGGAAGAACTGCGCGAAGAGCACGCATGCCGCGGTCATCCCCAGCAGGATGAGTACGGGCGTGGACGGCCGGCGCCGCCTCATCACGTCGACGGCGGCCACGACCAGCAGTCCAGCGCCGAGCAGGGGCAGATAGGTGGCTTTGGCGCCGGTCAGGACCACCAGGAAGAGCCCGGCCAGCAGCCATGTGCGGGTGTCGCGCCACCGGCGCTCGAGAAGGTCCACCAGGAGGAGGACGAGGGGAGCGAACAGCAGCGCGCCCAGCGTCTGCGTGGGGCTGATCCACGCGGTGTCCGGAACCCCTCCCCAGGTGAACACTCCGTTCGTGCCCAGGTACAGGCTCGGCGCGCCCACGAAGATCGTGCCCACGAGGGTGACGACCCCGCCGATCCATGAGCCCGTGACGCGGCGCCCGGTCATGCCGGCCAGGACGACGAACGCGGCCAGCATGGGCAGCATCCCCAGGCGGTACAGCAGGACAAGAGGTTCCACTCCGGACAGCCAACTCGCCGCCGCGAGATGCGCGTAGACGAACCAGTGGTACGCCAGAGGCTCGCCCACGACCATCGGCACCGAGGGCGGCACATGGTGCTTCAACTCGCCGATCAGCGCCAGATGAAACGGCATGTCGGGAGCCGACGCCCCGAGACCGGGCCAGGTGATGGCGTGGGTGCCGAAGAACTTGAGGGCGCTGCAGCCGACCAGCAGAGCGATGACGAGGGCGAGGGCCCATGACCACCACAGGGGAGTCGCCGGGCGGGATCCGGCCCGCCAGTGCCCGCGCAGGGACGGGACCGCGAGGAAGAGTGCGTAAGTGGTCAACGGCCACACCGCGACGAGCAGCGGCATTCCGACGGCGCGAGCGCCTATGTAGACCAGGATCTCCACGGCGTAACCGAACGCCAGGCCCAGTGCGATCTCCTCTGCCCATGTGCGCGGAGCGCGGTACAGGGCCCTGATCGCCAGGACTCCGGGCAGCGCCAGCCCCAAGACGACGTAGATGGCGAACAGCGCCAGGTCCGTGCCGGACACTCCATAGCGAATCAGTACGGCAGCGGTGAAAGCCGTCACGAAGGCGGCCGCGAGCCGGCCGGACAGTGCGGGCCACCAGCGGACCGGGCGCCGGGCGCCGCGTGCGGGCCGTACCGGATGTGCTGCCTCCACCGTGCTCAGCCGGCTCGGCGCGGAACCGTTGACAGGCGAGATCTTGTCCATGGCCGCAAGCTTGGTGCGGCGAGGGCTTCGATCGGGCCGGGCCCCCTGCTCGCGGCTGTTTCTTGCCGGTTCTTTGTCCGGGCCAAAGGGTGATGGCTCGCGTTCTCCGGAGATATGCCGATCTCTGCGGCGAATGAGTTGTTAGCGGAGAATCAACACCCGCGTCCGTCCTGCCGGAAAATCGCCCTGCCCTCACCCGATTAACGAAAGAGCCGGGCATCGTTGTATTCATTTGCTCATGGCCCCCCGTGACGGCTGAGAAGTTCACTGAAATCAGTGTGATCCAGGGGGTGCATCATGCCCGGCAGTGAGAAAAAGACCGGTTTGTGGTGGCGGACATTTCGCAGTCCGCCGGTTGTGCTGGGTGCGGGCATGGTGGCCGCGCTGGGCATCCTCGGTGCCGCCCAGGTGCCGGTGGGTGAGAACGGTGTTGTGGGCATCACCGCGAACGTCACCGCTTACCCGGACCAGGGCACGACGGAGTCCGGCGTCGCGGCCCCTCGTATCGGCGAGGCCGCACGCGAGGGCTTGGCAGCGATCAAGGCCGCCCACGGCCGCCCGCCGGGCCCGCCCAGGAGGAGGCATGCCGTGATGGCGGCGGATCCCTGCCCGCCGACCTCGGTCATCTGCGTGGAGAACGCCCTTCCCGGCAATCCGCCGAGCGAGTGGGACGTGGTGGGGGCGGGTAGCGCAAATATCCAGGGATATGCGACGGATATCAGCATCAACAAAGGGACGACCGTAAATTTCAAGGTGGACACAGACGCCACCGACTACCGGTTGGACATCTACCGCATCGGCTACTACAGCGGCATGGGAGCGCGAAAGATCGCCACGGTGGAGCCGTCCGCCACGTTGCCTCAGGTGCAGGACACGTGCGTCAGCGATACGGTCACCGGACTGGTCGACTGCGGGAACTGGGTGGTGTCCGCGTCCTGGGCGGTGCCGGGCACCGCCGTTTCCGGCGTCTATATCGCGAAGCTGGTACGCGAAGACGGCACCTTCGGCGAGAGCCAGATCACCTTCGTCGTACGAGATGACACGCGCGGCGCGGACGTCCTGGTGCAGACCTCTGACGCGACATGGCAGGCGTACAACAACTACGGCGGAAACAGCCTGTACACCGGAAGCCCGGCGGGGCGTGCCTTCAAGGTCAGCTACAACCGGCCGTTCAACAACCGGAGCGCTGAAGTCAGTGGCGCGCCGGAGTCCTTCTTCTACAACTCCGAATACCCGATGGTCAGATGGCTTGAGGCCAACGCCTATGACGTGAGCTACGCCACGAACGTCGACACCGCAAGGCTAGGGGCGGAGCTGCTTGAGCATCGCGCGTTCCTGTCGGTCGGCCACGACGAGTACTGGTCCCTGGAAATGCGGAACAACGTCGAGGCCGCCCGGGGCAGCGCGGTCAACCTGGCCTTCTTCTCGGGCAACGAGATGTTCTGGAAGACCAGGTGGGAGCCGAGCATCGACGGCGCGGCCACGCCGTTCCGGACCATGGTCTGCTACAAGGAGACGCTGGCGAACGCCAAGATCGACCCGAGTCCGCAATGGACCGGCACCTGGCGTGACCCGCGTTTCTCGCCGCCGTCGAACGGCGGCCGGCCGGAGAACGCCGTGACCGGCACGATGTTCGCGGTCAACGGCACTGTCTCCGACTCGGTGGCCGTTCCCGCGGCGTACCGGAGCATGCGGCTGTGGCGCAACACGTCCGTGGCGAACCTCCTGCCCGGACAGACGGCGATCTTTCCGGCTGGAACGCTGGGCTATGAATGGGACGCGGCGCCTGACAACCTGACGACCCCCGCGGGCTCGGTGAAGTACTCCAGCATGACGATGGGCAGGATGGACAAGATCCTGCTCAACTTCGGCGGCGGATACGGGGCCGGGGTCTCGACCCACAATCTGATCCTCTACCGGCACTCCAGCGGTGCGCGCGTCTTCGGCGCGGGCACCGTGCAGTGGTCGTGGGGGCTTGACGCCGTTCACTACCGGCCTGGTACGCCTACGGACGTCCGGATGCAGCAGGCGACCGTCAATCTCTTCGCCGACATGAGGCTGCAGCCGGCGAGCCTGCAGCCGGGCCTGGTTCCGGCGACCGCGTCACCGGACACCTCCCCTCCGACGACGACGATCACGAGTCCGTCCAGCGGTGCCGCCGTGGCGAGTGGCACCACGGTCTCCATCCGGGGGACGGCGATCGACCTCGGGGGCGGACAACTGGGGGGCGTCGAAGTATCCCCGGACGGCGGCAACCGGTGGTTCCAGGCGAAGGGGCTCGCGGACTGGCAGTTCAGCTGGACGACCGGCGCGGCCGGGCCGGTGACGATACTGGCGCGAGCGGTCGACGACAGCGGAAATCTCCAGACGACGCCGACCCAGAGGGCCGTCTCCGTCACCACACCTTGCCCCTGCACCACGTGGCCGCCGTCCGCGACGCCCGCCACCGCTTCGCACGCGGATCCCGCCGCGGTGGAGGTGGGCGTGAAATTCCAGCCCACCAGTCCGGGCCACATAAGCGGCATCAGATTTTACAAGGGGGCGCTCAACACGGGAACGCACACGGGTAGTCTCTGGACCTCCACGGGTCAGCTCCTGGCCAGAGCGACGTTCACCGGTGAATCGGCGAGCGGCTGGCAGCAGGTGAACTTTTCCACGTCCGTCCCGGTGAGCGCCAACACCACTTATGTCGCCTCGTATTACGCGCCGTCCGGGAGGTATTCGATAACCCGGCCGTATTTCACTCAGCAGTATTCGTCCGGGCTGCTCATCGGACTGGCGAACGGTGCCGTCGCCGGGGGCAACGGCGTCTATTCGTACAGCGCGACGCCCGTCTTTCCCACCGGTACCTACCAGTCCACGAACTACTGGGTGGACGTGGTGTTCTCGCCGTCGAGCACACTGTGGGAGGAGACGGCGCAACCGGCGCTCGATTCCAGCGGTGACACCAAGGCGGTCGTCACCGGGGTGAAGTTCAGTCCCACCTCGAACGGAGTCGCCACCGGAGTCCGGTTCTACAAGTCTCCGCAGAACACGGGAACCCACGTCGGGACCCTGTGGACGGAAGGCGGCCAACTGCTCGCGAGCGCGACATTCACCAACGAGACTCCGTCCGGGTGGCAGCAGGTGAACTTCGCGACACCGGTCCCGCTCACCGCGAACACCACGTACGTGGCCGCCTATTACATGCCTCAGGGAAATTACTCGATAACCAGGCCGTTCTTCACGACGGGATATGGCCGCGGCCCGCTCTACGCACCGGCTGGTACCGAGGTGGTGGGAAGTAACGGGGTATACAAGTACGGGACGCCGACCACGTTCCCCACCAATGCCTACCAGGTCAGCAATTACTGGGTCGATGTGCTGTTCGACGCCGCAGCGAGTTAACGCGCCGCGCGCCGTCACATGGAAATGACCCGGCCCGAGGCTGAGCCTCGGGCCGGGTCGTTCCGCGATCCTTAAAAACCCACAAAGGGCAGGCAAGAACATCGCCGTGCGCGGGCGTTCGCACCTGTCCGAGACGCCGGTGTGGTCAAGCTTGCGTGCATGGCCGAAGCTCCACCCTTTCTGCGCTCCGCGCTGCTTCCCTTCGCACCCACGTCGGAGCCCGGCGTGGCCGGATCGCCGCCCGGGGGGAACCGCGCGTCACTGCTGAAGCGCTGTTCGACCTGGCTTCCGGCGACGGCCGTGGTCGCCTGTGTCGGGGTCGCGCTGGGGTTCTATGGCGTGTCCGCCGCGGACCTGGCCCTCTTCAGCCTCTACATCGCCCTGGGTGTCGCGCTGCCGGGCCTGCTGTGGGTCCGAGCGCTGTACCGGGGCACGCCCACGCTGACGGAGGGGCTCGCGCTCGGCGTGACGCTCGGCTACGCGCTGGAAGTCCTCACCTACATACCGGCCCGCGCGCTCGGCGTGCCGCTGCTGGTGCTGGCCTGGCCGATCAGCACCTATGTGCTCTTCCTCGCCGTCCCCCGGCTGCGCGGACATTGGAAGGGCGCCCCCGGCGCGGGCAGGACGCCGTTGTGGTGGTCATGGTGCACCGCGCTGATCATGATCTATCTGGTCGTGTGGTCCGCCGTCAACGTCTTCAGAACCCAGGCCCTCACCTGGCCGGCGATCGGGACGTCGTTCATCGACATGCCCTTTCACCTGGCCCTGGCCGGTGAGTTGAAGCACCACATGCCGCCCATGGTGCCGACGGTCACCGGCGAACCCCTCGTCTACCACTGGTTCGTCTACGCGCATGTCGCGGCCGCCAGCTGGGTCACCGGGGTGGAACCACTGGTTCTGCTCTTCCGCCTCGCCATCCTGCCCATGCTCGCCGCCCTCATCGTCGTCCTCGGGATGGTCGGCCGTCGCATCACGCACTCGTACGCGGGAGCGCTGGCCGGCCTCGCGAGCACGGTCCTCATCACGGCGCCGAGCCTGTATCTGGGCGAGGCCGGCGGGGTGTTCACCTGGAAGGCCGTGCAGTCATGGTCGAGCCCGACCCAGACCTTCGGCGCCCTGTTCTTCGCCCCGATCGTCCTGCTCCTCATCGACCTGCTCGGCCGCAAGCCACAGCCACGGGGCAGGTGGGTCCTCCTGGGGATCCTGCTCGTGGCGGTCATGGGGGCCAAGGCCAGCTATCTGCCGCTGCTCATGGCGGGGCTCGTGGCGGTCGTGCTGGTCGAGGCGGTCCGGTGGTTCGCCCTGCCCCGGCGACCGCTCGTCGCGCTCGGCCTCACCGCGGCGTGCCTGCTCTTCGCGCAGTGCGTGCTGTTCGGCGGCGCGCGGCAGGGGATCTTGATCGATCCGTTGGCGATCATTCGCCTGACCTTGAGGAGTATGACCGGATTGGAGGTCGGGGCCGAGTTCTCGCCGGCGGTCACGATCGGCGTCGCCCTGCTGTGCGTCCTCTGCGGGGTCATCACATGGTGCGGGATCTTCGGGCTCGTGGGCCGGCCGCACCTGCTCGTGCGGCCCGTGGTGGTGCTGGTGCTCAGCATGAGCGCGGCCGGTCTCGGGGCGGCGCTCGTACTCGGCCATCCGCATCAGTCCGAGGGCTATTTCCTCCAGGCGTCCTATCCCTACCTGGCGATGGTCGCGGTATACGGGCTCATGCTCATCGTGCGGAGGGCGCGCGTGGGGTTCGGCGCGATGGCGGGCGCGGCCGGGGTGGGAGTGGTGGCCGTCTACGCCATCCGGACGCTCTGCGGCGTCAGGATCCCGCTGGATCCGGGCCAGGACGGCATCATCCTGTTCCTGCCGTACCTCGCGCTGCTGGGTGTGGTCCTGCTGGCCGTCGTCGTGCTGCGTGTCGCACGGCAGAGCAGGCTCCGGACCTGTGCCCTGGTGATCTGCATGGTCACGGCCGCCGGCACGCCCGCCGCCTGGTTCGCCCGGGTCATGCCCGGTACGTTCAGAACCCCCGTGGCCGCCGTCCAGAACCCCGCCGTGCAGAACTCGAACGGGACCACGCCGCCGCAGACTATTCCCGAAGGGGCCATGACCGCCGGGCGCTGGCTGCGTGCCCACTCGGCTGTCGACGATCTCATCGCGACGAACGTGCACTGCCGTATGGGCTTCGAAAACCCCTGTGACAGCCGTGCGTTCTGGGCGACCGCGCTGAGCGAGCGGCGGGTGCTGGTCGAAGGGTGGGCCTACACGGTGACCAACATGGACAGCTGGCGTCCCGGTGAGGTGGTGGAGACCCGGCCGTTCTGGGATCGCGACCGGCTCCAGGCCAACGACGCGGTGTTCCTGGCCCCCTCGGCGGAGGCGGTCCGGCGTCTGCGGGACGACTACGGGGTGCGGTGGCTCTTCGTGGACGAGCGCCGGATGAGTCCCGGCGCCAACCTCGGCGCCGTCGCGGACCTTCAGCTCCGTGCCGGCGACTACGCCGTCTACCGGCTGCCCGCGCCGGGCCGGTGACATCTCTTCCGCGTGACCGCCGGGCAGGGCGCCGAAACGCCGGCCCGGCGGTCTCTCGAATGATCAGCAGATAGGGCCGTCGGAGGCTCGAGCGAACACGTACTCGTTGCAGCCGTGACCACCCGGCAACGTCTTGAGGTAAAGTAGTTCGAAGCCGCGAGCGCGCAAGACGTTGAAGATCTCCCCGGGCGATGCCACTTCAAAGGGGAAGCCACCGATCCAGTCGATCAGATCGTGGCGCGCGGACATTCCGCGAGGTCGGACAGCGCTGGGGACTTCGACGCCACACGCTCGTTTCACGACCCTGGCCAGGGCTCCACGCAGGCCGAAATATGCTCTGAAGGCGCGGATGAACTGGCGCTGCGAGATCCGGCCGGACTGTACGTAGCGGCGTTTCACGTGCCACCACAGCCGACTTGTCAACCCTTGATCGTTGTAGATCGAGATGTACAGCAGTCCGTTCGGCGCGACAAGCCGGGAGGCCGCCTCGATCGCCTGCCACATAGCACCCGTATGGTGCAGCACTCCCCATGAGTAGACGACGTCGTGAAGGCCGAGAGACTGCGTGTAAGCCTCGTCCAGAATGGATCCCCGCTCTATGATCCAAGCGCTTTCCGGCGCGAACATGCTGCGGAGCTTCGCTGATGCCGCGACGGAATGCGCATCGAAGTCGAACGAGTGGACCCTTGCCCCCAGGCGGTGCGCGGCGAGCGAGAACAGGCCGCTGCCGCAGCCGATGTCGAGGAAGGTGCGCCCGCTCAGGTCGGAGACCCCGAGGGCCTCCTTCAGCGACGTCACGGCCATGTCGATCCGACCTTCGTCGACCAGTTCGAGGAAGCTCAACCAGTTGGCGCCGAAGGCGAAGCGGTCCTTGGTGGTCTTGTCCACTGAGTTTACCGACATGACTTCACTCCGCTCTGAGAGATGATCCGAGGAGCGCGTTGCGGGTGTCCACGCAACGCTGGATTCGCACCAAAGCGGGGAAATAATTCTCGACCGACAAAGGTGCGATCGCTGACCGGGTAACGCCGTCAACAATACGTGGCTGATTGCGAATATCTACCCGTGACGCACATACCGGCGTGTCCGCGCCTAAAGGAGTTCGACTCCGCTGCCGGCCGCGCTGTCCACCGCATATAACCAGATTTGACGGAAGCTCTGCCATGTCTTTCAGTCGTTGGCTGCCGTGTCACGGGCGTCGCCGAGTTAGAAAGTAATGTGATCTGGTCGGTCTCGGGCGACGTGGACGGGAACGACATCGCCGCACCGGCACATTCGATTACCGAGCAAGGGAGAAACTTTTGCGGGATCATATGTCCGAACGCCTCCGAATAAGCGTGATCGGCGCCGGATATCTGGGCACCGCCCACGCGGTGGGCATGGCCCAGCTCGGCCACGATGTCATCGCCATGGACATCGACAAGGAGAAGATCGACAGGCTGTCCGCGTGTGAGCTGCCCTTCTTCGAGCCCGGTCTCGGCGAGTTGCTCCGCAAGAGTGTGGAGGCGGGCCGGCTTCGGTTCACCGCGGCGTACGACGATGTCGCCGAGGCGGACGTCCATTTCGTCTGCGTGGGCACACCGCAGCTTCCGGGCTCCTTCAACGCGGATCTGCGGTGGGTCGAGACGGCCTTCGCCGAGCTGGCGCGGCGGGTGGCCGGGCCGGCGATCATCGTGGGGAAATCCACGGTGCCGGTGGGAACCGCGCGGCGCATGGCCGATGTCCTCCGCCACCAGGCCGGCGGCAGCCGGGTGGAGGTGGCGTGGAATCCGGAATTCCTTCGCGAAGGGCACGCGGTTCAGGACACGCTCGAGCCCGATCGGCTCATTTTCGGGGTGGAGTCCCAGTGGGCGGAGCAATTGCTGCGGGCCGTCTACCAGCCGATCATCGAGGACGGCTGTCCTCTCGTGGTGACCGACTACGCCACCGCCGAGCTCGTCAAGGTGTCGGCCAACGCGTTTCTCGCGATGAAGATCTCCTTCATCAACTCCGTGGCGCAAATATGTGAGGCCACCGGCGCCGCCGTGCTGCCGCTCGCCGAGGCACTCGGCTATGACGACAGAATCGGCCGGCGCTTCCTGGGCCCCGGACTCGGCTTCGGCGGGGGCTGCCTGCCCAAAGACGTTCGTGCCCTGTACGCCTGCGCGACGGACCTCGGCCTGGACGAAGTCGCCACGTTCGTCAGGCAGATCGACACCATCAATCTGAGTCGCAGGGACCGCGCCCTCACGCTCGGCCGGGACCTCCTGGGAGGCACGTACGAGGGAAAGCGGGTCTGCGTCCTCGGCGCCGCGTTCAAGCCGAACACCGACGACGTCCGGGATTCTCCCGCGCTGGCGGTGGCAGTCGCCGCCCATCGCGAGGGCGCCCGGGTCACCATGCACGATCCCGTCGCGATGAACAGCGCACGGCTTGTCCATCCAGAGATCGAGTACGCCGACACGATCGTCACGGCCGCGCTGGAGGCCGACCTCGTCATGCTGCTGACCGACTGGACCGAGTTCCAGGACATGGATCCCGCACTGCTCAGCAGCGTCGTCCGGAGCCGGAACGTGCTGGACGGGCGCAACGCGCTGACGCCGGAACGCTGGCGCGCGGCCGGTTGGACCTATCGCGCTTGACCGGCTCTCGTTTTCGATAGGGGGTGGACGTGCGACTCGCGCAGGTCCACCCCTTATTCGACCTCGTGCAGCGTGAGTTCTGGTGGGCCTGATCAGTCCGGCAATGTCCAGGACATATCTTCCCAATTCTTGCGGCCGCACCGCGATGCCGCCGACGCTCCCACCTTCGAGAAGCGTGATCCTTTAGGCACGTGAGCAACGATCGGGGGTCGCATCATGAGGAGACTGCACGTCTGCGAAGTCATCAAGGACCTGGGGGTCGGCGGCGCGGAGATGCTGCTCGTCGAGCGATTGCTGGCCGCGCCGCCCACGGGCATGCGCTACACGGTCGTCTGCCAGAGCGCGGCGACCGACGAGCTCATCCAGCGATTGCGACTGGCGGGGATAGAGGTGATCAATCTCGCCGCCTGGCCGCGGCGGCTCCGCCTGGCCCGTCTGGCGGTGGAGGTCAGACGCTTGCGCCCACACGTGCTCAACCTCCACTCGCCCGTGCCCGCGTCGCTGCTCCGGCTGACGTCGCGGCTGTCCAGGCCGAGGCCCGCGCTGGTCTCGACCGTGCACAACGTCCGCTACCGCCTGCCGACGATGCTGCTCGACCGGGCGACGGGATGGCTGGACGACCGGACCGTGGCCGTCTCGCCGCAGGTCGCGCGGGCCATCGTCAGCCGGGGCGCGCGCGACCTGTCAACCAGGATCCACGGCATCAACGTCGCGGAGCAGCGCCGCCGGGCGGGGGAGGCCGCGCGGACGAGGCAGGAGTGGAAGGTTCCCGAGTCCGCCTTCCTCATCGCGCACGTCGGCAACTTCCGTCCGCAGAAGCAGCACGGCGTGCTCATCGAGGCGGCGGCCAAGGTGGTCGACCGCGATCCGCGGGCTGTCTTCCTGCTGGCCGGCACCGGTCCCTTGCATGACGAGACGGCTCGCCGCGTCGCCGAGCTTCAGTCGGACGGCGTGCGGCTGCTCGGACATGTGCCGGACGCCGCCAGGCTGATCGCTGCGGCGGATCTGCTCGTGCTCAGCTCCGCTCACGAAGGGCTGCCTGTCGTCATCATGGAGGCTCTGGCGGCCGGCGTGCCGGTGGTGTCCACAGCCGTCGGCGGGGTGCCGGACTTGATCGACAACGGCTGGAACGGCCTGCTGACCAGGCCAGGAGACCCCGATGCGCTCGCTGAGGCCATTCTTCGGGCGATGCGGCCCGACGTTCACGCACAGCTCCGCGAAGGGATACGGAACGGCGCTCATCCGGTGGACATAGGCCAGACGGCGGAGTGGTTCGAGCGGCTCTACGATGAAGTCGTCACCGATGGCGGTGATGTGCCGCGCCGGCGGAAGGCAGGCAGGCTTTGACGGCCGGGCCGGATCTCGCTTTCCGCACACGAGATCCGGCGATCGCCGGCTATTCGGCGGTGGGGACGACTTCGTTCTGAAGGGTCCACTCCAACTGCGTCGTCAATCCGGTTCGCAGATCGATCGTGGGCTGATAGCCGATCACGTCTCTCGCCCGGGAGACATCGGCATGCGTATCCCGCACATCGCCGGCCTGTCCGCGTCCGAATTCGAGGACGACCGGCCGCCCGACGACGGTGCCGACGAGGTCGGCCACGTCGAGCACCGAGGTCGTGACCCCGGTGCCGATGTTCAGGGCTTCCGCTTCGACCTCCGCGGTCATGGCCATCAGATTGGCCCGCACGGCGTCGGCGATGAAGGTGAAGTCCCTTCGCTGCTTGCCGTCGCCCAGAATCGTGACGGCCTTTCCGGACAGCGCCGATTCGATCAACTTGCTGATCAGCATGTCGCGGCGTTGCCTCGGGCCGTAGACCGTGAAGTAGCGCAGCGCCACGACCGTTGGCCGGGATCGGGCGCGCCGCGCGTGAGCGAGAGCCAACTGCTCCGCGGCGAGCTTCGTCACCCCGTAGGGCGAGAGTGGGGCGGGGAGGTCCTCTTCGGTGACCGGTCCGTTCGGCGCGCCGCCGTACACGCTTGACGAGGATGACACCACGACACGGCGGACAGCGGTACGGGCGGCCGCCTCCATCAGGAGATGGGTGGCGACGATGTTGCTCCGCGCGTAGCTGGTGAACTCGGCTCCCCATGAGGGGCGGACGCCGGGCCGGGCGGCGATATGAAATACCGTGTCCGCACCGTCGAGCTGCGGTTCGAGGGGTATCTCGGCTAGATCGCCACGAATCAGGGTGAAGCGGTCGCTGACCTCGTTCAGCCGGAGGTTCCGCTCTGTGACCTCCTGTGGATGGCCCAGGCAATGGTCGATGCCGACGACCTCGTGGCCGTCGTCGAGCAGTGACCTCGCGATGTGGGAACCGATGAACCCGGCGACTCCCGTCACGACGATACGCTGCCCCGCCGGGGCGGCCTCCATGGGTTTCATTGATCGGTTCTCCTTATCTGAGCACTGCGGAATTTGCTGGCACCGCGAGAAATGGAAACCCTTTGCATCCTCTTGCCCTTCGGCGTCGCGCCGGCGGCATCGAGGTGTGCGGGACAGGAAATCCGGGACGGACTTGACTTGACCGTCCCGCCGATATGTTCTGCGGGCCATGATACCGAGAATGACCGGGCGAGCACTTATCGCCTGAAGGTGTGTTGCGAGCCACGCCCACCTTGTTGGGGATGTCGCGGTGCGTGGCCCACGGTGGTCTAGGATCCATTTCCAGCAAGGATGCCCGGACAACGAACGGCTCCACGGGAAAATCGACCTAAAGATTGCCTCGGGAGAGCGTCACGGCTTTCCGGGTCGACGCGTTCCTGAATTTGTCAGTTCTGCCGGCGCGCCATTGATCGCCCGGTCGGGGAACACAATTTCTTGCGCCAACCGATGGAGGACCGATGTGCGGGATAGCCGGGATCGTATCGACGACACGTCCCGACCCGGTGCTCGTGCGCCGCATGTGCGAGGTGATCGAGCACCGTGGTCCGGACGGCGCCGGATTCCACAGTGACGAGCACGCGGCGCTCGGCATGCGACGACTGGCGATCATCGACCTGGCCTCGGGCGACCAGCCCGTCTACAGCGAGGACGGCGAGGTCGTGGCCGTCTTCAACGGTGAGATCTACAACTTCGCCGAGCTGCGGCGAGACCTGTCCAGACGAGGGCATCGGCTGCGCGGGGCAGGTGATTCCGAGTGCCTGGTGCACCTCTACGAGGAGCACGGCACCGAGATGGTCCACCGGCTCAGGGGGATGTTCGCCTTCGCCATCTGGGATCGTGCGCGCCGACGATTGGTCCTCGCGCGTGACCGCGTAGGGAAGAAGCCCCTTTACTGGCGTTCAGACGGCACTTCGCTGGTATTCGGGTCGGAGCTGAAGTCCCTGACGCAGGATCCGCGCCTGCGGCGCGAAGTCGATCCGGTGGCATTGGATCACTATCTGACCTACAAGTACGTCCCGGCACCGTGGTCCATCTTTCAGGACGTGCGCAAACTCCCGCCCGGCCATCTGTTGGTCTGGGAGCGAGGAAACGTCTCCGTGGACCGCTACTGGGCGCTGGACAGTTCGCCGCGACCGGTGCTGGATGAGGAAGCGGAGGAGGAGCGACTACGTGAGCTGCTCCTGGAAGCCACCCGCATCCGCATGGTGAGTGAGCGCCCCATCGGGGCGTTCCTGTCAGGCGGGGTCGACTCGTCCGCGGTGGTGGCGGCCATGGCCATGCAGAGCCACGAACAGGTGCGTACGTTCTGCATCGGTTTCGCGGACAGCGATTATGACGAGCGGCACAAGGCCCGCATGGTGGCGGACCGATATGGCACGGACCATCATGAGCTCGTCGTCACATCCGAGCTGCTGGACGTCCTGCCGCACATTGCCTGGCACTTCGATGAGCCGTTCGCCGACGCCTCGGCCATACCCAGTTTCTACGTCGCGCAGCTGAGCCGGAAGCACGTCACCGTGGTGCTCAACGGTGACGGTGGCGACGAGAGTTTCGGGGGATATCGGCGTTACGTTCGGATGGGGCAGGCCGAGCGGATCCCGGTCATGCCCCACATCCTGGCGATGGCGACCGGCCGCCTCGGCGACCTGATCGCGGAGCGGAGCACCAGCGGATCTATGCCACGGCGGCTCGCCCGGCTGATGCAGTTCGCCGCGGCGCGCCCGGCACGACGCTACGCCCGCCTCATGTCCCAGTACACCCACCGGCAGAAGTTCGCCATCTACAGTGACCAGCTTCGCGAGCTCCTGGCGGGGGCGGACAGTCACCGGCTGCTCGACGAGGCGTTCGAGCGATCATCGGCGGCGACCGATCTCGGCCGCATTCTGGACGTGGACATCGCGAGCTACCTACCGGACGACCTCCTGGTCAAGGTGGACATCACCACCATGGCCAACTCGCTGGAGGCCCGCTCTCCGCTCCTTGATCACCATCTGGTGGAATGGGCGGCCGGGCTGCCCATCGCGCTGAAGGTGCGCAACGGTGAGACGAAGGTCCTGCTCAAGCGGGCCGTCGCCCCTTGGCTGCCCAAGGAGATCCTGGGCTTCCCCAAGCAGGGATTCGACGTGCCGCTGGCGGCGTGGCTCCGGGGTGAGCTGCGTGAGCTGGCCTTCGACCTGCTCACCGATGCCACCGCCCGCAGCCGAGGCATGTTCCGGCCACAGGCCGTCCGGGACCTCCTCCAGCGGCATATCGAAGGAGCCGACCACAGCGTCCAACTGTGGGCTCTCCTGCAGTTCGAACTCTGGTACCGAGCTCACGTAACCGGCGACGATCTTGCGATGCCCGAGACCGGTTGTGCCCCCTTGACGTGAGCGCGCGCTCACCACGATGAGGAAGATCACTTGAGTGATGCGTAGCCGGCGCGAGGTGAGAAGGCGGAGCTCCGTACGACGCGGAGCGTCGAGCGCCGCCGTCAGCGATGGCCCTCCCTCCGGAGTTCTGCTCCTCCGGGCCTTGATCTTCTCGGGGGACTCGAATACGGCCAAGATCGTACAGACGGTGGTAAGCCAGGGGCTCCGCCTTCTGCTGGCCACATTCACCAGCATTCTGATCGCACGCTACCTGCAGCCGGAGGGCAGGGGTCAGTACGCGATGATCGTCAGTTTGGTCAGCGCGTCGGTCATTCTTGGGCATTTCACCATCGTCAATTCCCAGATCGCGTTCTGGAAGGACGGCGCTCTCAGCCGTGTGCTGACCGCCAACGGCCTCCTGCTCGGGGTGGGGCTGGGAGCGGTGGCCGCCCTGGGCGCCTTCGCCGTGTCACCGCTGGTGTTTCCGAACCGGCCGGCCCTGATCCTGGCGGTGGCTCTGTCGGCGGTGCCCGCCATGGCGGCGATCATCAACCTGCGGGGCATCCTGACGCTCCAAGCCAGGGTGGACCTGGTCAACCGCAGTATTCTCATTTCCGGCCTGGTCAGCTGCGTGTCCCTGGTCCTGCTGGCGGTGCTGGGCCACTTCACGATCTTCACGGTCATCGTCGTGTGGGCCGTTTCCGCTGCCCTGCCGCTCCCGTTGTACCTGCGGGCGCTGCGCCCGAACCTGAGCCACGTCACCTGGGAACTCGCCGGGCGCCAACTCGGCCTGGCGGGGCGCTACTACATCGGCAACATCGCCCAGTATCTCCTGCTGTATTCGGTGGCGGACATCATGCTGCTCAACGCGCTGGTGTCCTCGTCCGAGGCCGGTCTCTACAGCGTGGCGGTAGTCGTGACCACGATGGCCAGGGTGCCTGCGGAGGCCGTTGTCCAGGTCGTCCTGCCGCAGCAGGCCGGCGGTGACATGACCGCGTCCGCGGCGGCAACCGCGCGAGCGCTCCGGCTCTCGTTGCTCTGTTCGTCGGGCTGCGCGTTCCTTCTCGCCGCGGCCTCCCCGCTGCTGGTCCCCTGGGTGTTCGGTCCCTCATATGAGGGAAGCGTCGCACCGTTGGTCGTCCTGGCCCCGGGGGTCGCCGCGTACGCCGTCGTGCGCCTGGCGGGGCAGTACCTGATCCGGCTCGACCGCCCACTCTCGATGTCCGGGATCACCGTCGGAGCGCTCGCGGTGAACATCGCGCTCGATCTGCTGCTGATCCCCCGCTGGGGGGCGGTGGGAGCCGCGCTGTCATCCTCGATCGCCTACGGCCTGCTGGCGGTCATCCAGGTCACGTGGTTCTTCCGGGCACGCGCCTCTTCGGCGGAGTAAAGCAGGTATTGTTTCGGCCATTTGGCGCTGCGCCACGGCCGGTTCGCCGCCGGGCCGCATTAGCGTGGATGGACAGTGATTTCTGGTGTCCGAGGCGCGGCCGTTCGCACGCCATGTCCGCGCCTAGACTTTCGCCGCGACAGGACGAAAGGCTTTGCCATGCGGAAAAGAGACCGGTCCGCCCTCCGCCGTGTCGCATTTCTTATCGGGCACCTGGGGCGAGGGGGCGCCGAGGCGCAGATATCTCTGCTCGCGCAAGGCCTGTCCAACAGGGGCATCGAGGTTCACATGTTCCTGATCTCGAAAAGCGGGCCGCACGAAGCGGTCCTCCGAGACGCGGGAATAGCAGTGCATCATCTCGGGTTCGGCCGCAAACCGTCGGGATCACCTGACCTGGTGCGGTGCCTGCGGGGTTACGCACGGCTCATTATCTCGTTGCGGCGTATTCGGCCCGATGTGCTGCACGCCTATCTCTTCGAGGGCCGGATGCTGGGACCGCCCGCCGCTCGGCTGGCGGGCGTCCCCGTCTTGGTGGCCGGTCGGCGCAACGCGGGTGAGCCGGAACAGCGGCACCGCCGGGTGCGAGTTCTCGAGCGGGCGATGACCCGGATCACCGATCACGTCGTCGCGAACGCGATCGCCGTGGCCGAGGAAGCCCGCACCATCGTCAAGATTCCGGCCCGCAAACTGAGCGTGATCTACAACGGTCTACGGGCTTCCGCGTTCGAGCAGGCCGCACCGGCGAGCATCGACACCGAACTCCCTGTTGTGCTGTGCGTGGCCCGCCTGGCGCCGCAGAAAGGGCACGACATTCTGCTCGATGCCGCGTCGCGGCTGCTCCAGCGCGGCCGGCCGTGCACCTTCCTGCTCGCCGGCGAAGGCAGGGAACGGCACCGTCTGGAAGAGCTGGTCCGCGAACTGCGGGTGGATGTTCGTTTCCTCGGTGACCGCACTGACGTCAACGCGCTCCTGGCCAATGCCGATGTGGTGGTTCTTCCCTCACTGTGGGAAGGGCTGAGCAACGCGGTCATGGAGGCGATGGCCGCGGGGCGGCCGATCGTCGCCACCGCGATAGGCGGTACACCCGAATTGCTGGAAGGCCGGGGCGTCCTGGTCCCCGCGTCCGACGCGGAAGCCTTGGCCGACGGCATCGTCCGGGTGCTCGACGACCCGGACCTCGCGGCTTCGCTCGGACGCGCCGCCCGCGCCTGGGCGCGCGAGCATCTCGACGTGGACGTGATGATCGATCAGCACATCAATCTCTACCAGCGGCTTGCCCGGATCCAGAAGGACTGGACGGACAAGTCCTAAGCGCGGGTCAGCGGCCGACGTGCGGTTTCCTCAGTGTCCGCCGACGGCCGCCTCCTGCTCCAGGCCACAGCGGACAGCAGACTCGTGACCATGACGATGGGAATGCGCTGCCGGAAGATCAGGCCGACATTGGCCACTGTCGTCGCGTAGGCGATCGTGCTCGGCACGATGAAGAGCAGCAGGATCAAGAGCACTCGCCGGTCATGGCGCCATAGCACGCGCACCCCGCGCACCGCGCTGTACAGCATGAAGTACCAGATCAGCATCTCGATCTTGCCGAGCTGCAGCGTCGCGCTGCCCTCGGTCCAAGGGAAGGGGGCCAGCAGCGTGTAGAGCAACTTCGGAATCAGCGAACCCCACGCGTTGCCGCTGTCGTCGAACAACACGCCCGAACCTTGGCTGGCGTACGAGCGGCGAGCCTCTTCCGACTGACCGAACTCCAACTGGCCCAGTGCCGTCTCCATGACCCCGCCGCTGTCGACGTAGCCGAAGAAGAACAGGCCCGCCACCAGCAATCCACCGGAGACGACCAGAGCACGGGTGAACGCCGCGCCCCTCGAACCCATGACCCCGAGAAGCGCCGGAACCGCGCACATGAACACCATGTACGCACGCACGTTCCACAGCGCCCAAAGGAGTGACAGCGTCATGAGCGGCTTGCGTATGTCGAAGCGTCGCGCAGTCGAAACGGCAAGGTAAAGACAGCCCACAACGAGGAAGGCGTTGAATCCATCCTTGAACGTGTCAGACGTGCACAGGAGAAACATCGGAGAAAACGCGGTGACGACAAGCAGGACAAATGCCGCCCGTTCGTCGGCGCCCACCACCCGCGCGAACCTGTACATGACGATGCAGAGCGCACACGCTATCAACGCCACGACGGCCGTACAGGCGAGCGGAGCCGCGCCGCCGCACAGATAGATGACGAAGGCGAAGACATAACACGGCAGAGCCACGGAGGCGAAGCGCTCGGCCGGCACGGAGGTGGCGAACTGAAGGCCTTCGCGCTGCCAGAACGCGGCGGTCTCCAGGGAGATGGACTCATACCCGAGATAGTCACCGCCGTATCCGACGGCATCGGGCCGCACTACCGCGAGGTGAACGACAAGCCGGACGGCGAAGGCGGCAAGCAGCACCGGCAGCATTCGCCACGCCGTGTGTTTGTCAAAACTTACCGAAACAAGAACGACCAGTGTGATCACGGTGGCGGCGACGATAAGGTACTCCACCCAAACTCCTCAACGCTCATCGTGTGATAGCCGGACGGCACGCTGAACAATACGATGATCGGCCGCCGAGATCGACATGGCACACCGAACCGCTGCAAGTCAGCAGGAAAGACATCCGCCTGTCACCTCATCCGATGCGATTCCATAACCTGCGGGGACAAGATATGCAAATATTCCGTCGGCACCGCGACTCGGACCATTGAACGAGTCAAGACCCAAGCTAGCTTCTGCGGCATGAAGACCCATTCCGCAGGAGCTTGTGCGAAGCCGGACGGCCGCATAAGAGTCATGGATGTCATCGCCCGGATGAACATCGGCGGCCCGGCTACTCAGCTAACGGGGTTGTGCGCGCAGTTGAACCATGACAAGTTCGACCATCGCCTCTACACGGGTGACGTCGGTGGTGACGAAGGGGACCATTTCCTGCTCCGGAACCCGGCGATGCCGGTTCACCGGGTTCCTGGGCTCGGTCGCTCGATCAAGCCTGCTGATGACGTCCGGGCGGTCATGCACCTGATCAAGGCGATCCGCGCGTTCCGGCCGCATATCGTGCACACGCGAACCACGAAGGCCGGATTGCTGGGTCGTGCGGCCGCCCGCCTGTCCGGCCTCAATCCGGCCCTGGCACACGTGTTTCACGGGCATCTTCTTTATGGGCACTTCTCCCCGCCCAAGCGATTTGTCTATGTACGGACGGAGCGGCTTCTCGCGTCGATGTCCGATCGTCTGGTGACGGTCGGAGCCCGCGTCCGCGACGAATTGCTGGAGGCCGGAATCGGCCGTCTGGAGCAGTACATCGTCACCCCACCAGGTGTCGGGCTCGGCACGATCCCCAGCCGCGAGGATGCCCGCCTGTCTCTGGGGCTCCCGCTGGACGTGCCCGTCGTCGCCTTCGTCGGCCGGCTCACCCAGGTGAAGCGGCCCGACAGATTCGTCGCCACGGCGACCGCCGTGCTCCGGAGCGTGCCCGACTGCCGCTTCGTCGTCTGCGGAGACGGCGAGCTCCGCGAGGAGATGGAACAGGCCATCGGCCCTATGCGCGGTTCCTTCCACATGCTCGGATGGCGAGACGACGTGGCGACGGTCTACTCGGCCGCCGACATGGTCCTGCTCACCTCCGACAACGAGGGGATGCCGGTCGCGCTCATCGAGGCCGGGATGGCGGGAAGGCCCTCCGTCTCCACCAGGGTGGGCAGTGTCGCCGAGGTGATCCGGCATGAGCACACCGGTTTCGTCAGCTCCGCCGACGTCGGCGAGCTGGCCGAACACACCGTACGACTGCTGCGCGACCCCGAGCTCAGACACCAGATGGGTGAGTCCGCCCGCCACTGGACCACCGCCTCGTTCGGGGTGGAGCGCCTGGTGGCCGACACCGAGGCCATGTATCGATCGCTGTATGAAGAGCGCCGGGCGAACCGCGCTTCGGCGGGAAGCGTGAGGTGACCAGATGCGATTTCTGATTACGGGCGGGGCCGGGTTCATCGGGTCCCATCTCACCGACGCGCTGCTGGCCCGCGGCGACTCCGTCGTGATCGTGGACAACCTGTCGACGGGACGGGTCGCGAACCTCGCGCTCGCCGCCGGCCATCCCCACCTTCAGTTCGTCCAGGGATCCGTGCTGGACGAGCTCATGGTGGATGAGCTGGTGCACCAGTGCGACGTCGTCGTCCATCTCGCGGCCGCGGTCGGCGTCAAACTGATAGTCGAGCAGCCGCTGCGGTGCCTGACGACCAACATCCGCGGCTCGGAGGTCGTCATCGAGGCCGCGCATCGCTACCGGAAGAAGATCCTGATCACCAGTACGAGCGAGATCTACGGCAAGAACTCGGCGGGACCGCTGAAGGAGGACGCCGACCGCATCCTCGGCAGCCCGTCCGTGGTGAGATGGGCCTACAGCACGGCGAAGGCCGTCGACGAGATCCTCGCCAACGCCTATCACCGGGAGCGCGGCCTGCCGACGATCGTCGTCAGGCTGTTCAACACCGTGGGGCCCCGGCAGAGCCCGGCCTACGGAATGGTCATCCCGCGCCTCGTCCAGCAGGCGGTCAGCGGTGCGCCCCTCACGGTCTTCGGCGACGGAAGCCAGACCCGCTGCTTCGTGCACGTCGCGGACGCCGTCGACGCGCTGCTCCGGCTCCTCGACCTCGAGGCGGCGGTCGGGCAGACCTTCAACATCGGCTCCGCGCACGAGGTGAGCATCCTGGAGCTGGCCAAGCTGATCATCGATCACACCGGGTCCACCTCCGGAATCGACCTCATCCCGTATCACGAGGCCTACCAGCAGGGTTTCGAGGACATGACCCGCCGGGTCCCCGACACCACCAGGATTCGCGAGCTCACCGGCTGGGTTCCCCGGCACACTCTCGACGAGATCCTCGTCGAGGTCGTCAAGCAGGTTCGCGAAGAGCTCCCGGCGTCCATCCGGTGAACGGGACGATCGCCGTTGCCACAGGCGTGGCCGCGTTCCTGGTCAGCTGTATGGCGATCGTGCCGTTGAAGCGCCTGGCGCTGGCATGGGAACTGACCGATCGCCCCAGTGAGCAGAAGGCCCACGCCCGCCCGACCCCTTACCTCGGTGGCATCGCGATCACGTTCGGCACGGTCGTGTCCGTGATCGCGGTGATCGGCTTCGTCGATCTCCAGATCATGGCGATCCTCCTGGCGGGCACCGCGGTGTCTCTGGTCGGCCTGATCGACGACGTCGGCCCGCTGCGCCCGGTCACCAGGCTGGTCGTGGAGGCCGGGGCGGCGAGCGGGGTCGTGCTCTCCGGGGTTCACCTCACCACGCCGGCCGACGGATGGCTGGACGGACTGCTCACGGTCGTGTGGATCGTCGTGATGCTCAACTCCTTCAACCTGCTGGACAACATGGACGGCGCGCTGGGAGCCGTCACCACCGCCACGGCCGCCTTCCTCGGCGGAACGGCCTTCGTGACCGGCCAGCCGGCGTTGGGGCTGCTCCTGATCGCGCTCGCCGGCACCAGCCTGGGCTTCCTGCCGCACAACTGGGCGCCCGCGAGGATCTTCATGGGTGACTCCGGATCCCTGTTCATCGGGTTCGTGGTCACCTGCTCGGCTGTCCTCCTGGTGATGGGGCAGGGCCCCGGCAGGGTGGTCGCCGGGTTGCTCCTACCGACCTTCGTCGCCACCGTCGACACCGGTGTCGTGTTCATCTCGCGGATACGGGCGGGTCGCTCGCCGCTGATGGGTGGTACCGACCACGTGTCACACCGGCTCCGCCGGATGGGGCTCCCCACCCGGGCGGTCGCCGCGACGCTCGGCGCGGTCGCGGCCGCGGCCGGCTGCTGCTGTCTGATGATGGCCCTGCGCTTGATATCGCCCCTGGTCACGACGATGGTCGCGGGCGGAACCGCCGTCGTTCTCATCGTCCTGCTCCAGGGCGTGCACGTCTACGCGCCGATCGAACACCTGAATGCTCCTCCAAGAATCCGTGAAAGGCGGCGTTGATCCAGTGGATCTGCTCTATTACCTGCGGCTCCTGCGCAGGAACTGGCTGCTCCTCCTCCTCTCTGTGGGGATCGGGGTAGGCGCGGCGGTGGTGGTCACCGCGAACACCCCGCCGCAGTACGTCGCGACGATCTCCATGCTGGTCTCCGGCCACGACAGGGAAGGCAGCCTGTCCACCGCGTACCAAGCTGGAATGCTGTCGGCGCAGCGGGTGCAGTCCTATGCCACCTTGCTGTCCAGTCGCCGGGTGGTCAGCCAGATCACCACGCCAGAGGACATCCAGCGTTTGCAGGCGAACATCGCGGCGGAAGTGGTCCCCGGTACCGTCCTGCTCCGTGCGACCGTCACCGACATCGACCCGGCCCGCGCCGCACAGTTGGCCAACACCCTGGGAACGCGGTTCACCCAGCTGATCGACCAGATCGAACGGCCCACTCCGGGCAGCCGCCCGACAATCAAGATCACGGTGGTGGACCAGGCGGAGACCCCCCAGATGCCGGTCAGCCCCAAGCCGCTGGTCAACCTGGCGCTCGCCGTACTGATCGCGCTGCTCATCGCCGTCGCCACGCTGGTGCTCCGCGACCGCCTGGACACGACCATCAAGTCCTCCGACACGCTGCAGCGGACCTCGAAGAGCTCGACTCTGGGCATCATCGGCTACGAGAGGGACGCGCGGCGTCACCCGCTGATCGTCCGTCCCAGGGGTCGATCGATCAGGTCGGAGGCGTTCCGCTCGCTCCGTACGAACCTGCAGTTCATCGGCGTGGACCGGCAGCCCAAATCACTGGTGATCACCAGTTGCCTGCCGAACGAGGGCAAGTCCTCGACCTCATCCAACCTGGCGATCACCCTGGCCCAGGCGGGCTGGCGGGTGCTCCTGGTCGACGGCGACCTTCGTCGTCCGCGCATCCCGACCTACCTCGGCATCGAGGGCGCGGTCGGCCTGACGGACGTGCTGATCGGCAAGGCGCGGCTGGACCAGGTGATTCAGCCTTGGGGTGAGCCGCGTCTGTTCGTGTTGCCGAGCGGCCAGATCCCGCCGAACCCGAGTGAGCTGCTCGGCTCCCGGGGGATGCGCAATGTGCTCGACCAGGTGTCGGCCGACTACGACATCGTGATCATCGACGCGCCGCCGCTGCTGCCGGTCACCGACGCCGCGACACTCTCGGCGATCTGCGACGGAGTGCTGCTCGTCGCACGGTACGGCAAGACCCGGCAGGAGCACATCCTGCGGGGCACGGAACTGCTGTCGTCGATCAACGCTCGCATCGTGGGTACGGTCATGAACTTCGTTCCGGCCAAGGCCAGCCGATACGACGGCTATGGCTACGGCTACGGGTACGGGTACGAGACCGACGTCAAGGCAGAGGTCAAGTCACCGGCGGCTGTGTGAGGAGCTGGAGCGGGACGGCGAGCGATCTGGCGATCCGCCGTCCCGCCACCCGGTGGTGCCACCGGGTGCCCCCCATGGGATCGAGGATGTCGGGCCGGTCCACCGGGACCAGGCCGCGGAGCGTGCGCACCTCGTCGACCAGCGCGTGAGCCCGCCGTACGGCATCGTGGTGACACGTGATCGCCGTAGGTGCGACGGCTCGGGTCAGGGCGCCGAACTCGACGATGGTGAAGGTACGCCCGGCCGCCGGGAGGTGCATCGTCACCGATTCGGCACGGTGCGCGGAGGTGGCCGTCAGCACGAGGTCGGCCGCGGCCACCACCTCGGTGGTCAGCGGCCGGGAGACGAAGCCGCTGGGATCGCCGCCGAGGCGGAGCAGCGTCCGCCGCGTGCGCTCGTTCATCTCCTTGCCCGGCTCGGCGTGCGTGCCCGCGCTGGTCACCTGGAACGACGGTCCGAGGGCCGAACGGGCCAGCCGCTCCGCCAGAGGGGAGCGGCAGATGTTGCCCGTACACACGAACAGGATGCGGAATTCCCCCGTACCTTCCATGAGCGCGACGGTAGAGCGCCCTGGTCGGGCGGCCGTTGGCGGCGCGCCGGTCTTTAACCCTCGCTATCGATCATTTGAGACTCGGGTCCGCAGCCGGTGTGGTCCTGGGTGATCCGGGTCTGCTGGGGATGGGCCAGCGGCTGCACCGGCACCAGTGGCGGCGCGGCCGAGGCGGGCTCCAGCAGGAGGAACTCCAGCGTCTTCGACTGTCCAGGAGCGAGCTCCAGCATGGTGGAGTAGACGGGATGCGATCGTTCGACCTCTTTGACGACCTTCACCAGCTTGCCGTTGATCCGCACGCCACCGTTCTGCGCTCCGGCCCCGGTGTACAGCGACACCCAGAGCAGGTTGGACCCGACGGCGCGCGGGCGGTCGGGGTGGTCGAGGCGGCTGGTGACATACGTGGGCAGCTTCTGGTGCGGCACATCGTTGGTGAGGCGGACCCGCACCTTCGTGACGCGCTGCCCGTCGGCGCGGCAGGAGCCCAGGTCGTACTGGAGCGAGCGCTTGAGGTAGTAGTCGAGCTTGTTGCCGCCGGAGTTGTTGATGACCAGAGCGGCGAACGGTCCCGGCTTATCCGGTAGCACGCCGCTCAGTGGCGTCGGCTCCAGGCGTTGCTGCTCGGTGTCCCTGCGGCTCCAGACCTGGATCCGCCGCTCCTCGACCAACTGCGACAAGGTGGAGAGCAACGTGAGGGGATCCGGACGGGACCGGCTCAGCGCCTCGCTGACGGCGCCGGCGATCGTGATGAGGAACTTCTTCCGCTCCTCCGGGTTCGGGTACCGGACATAGGCGTCCCGCTCGGTGAGGTCGATGACGTTCTGGGCGGTCACTGTCTCGCCACCCGGGAGGGTGACCGGCCCGATGAGCCGCAGCAGGTAGGAGAGTCCGACCGGGTCGGTCGCGAGGGCGCCGTCCAATTGCTGGCCGGTCTGCCGTTCCCACAGCGCGGTCCAGGTATTCGCGGCGTACGGGAAATGTGGCGAAAGATTGGAATTGGAGAGCAGGGAAAGCGCGCTCGACCCGTAACGCGAGTTAAATGCCGGCCCGTAGTCGGCGACCGGAGTGGAACTCGGGGAGAGGCGATTGTTGGCGGAGAGCCGCTCTATGCCGAGCTTGCCGCGCGCGGCTTTCAGAATGCCGAAGGCGCCCACCAGACCGCCGGTTCCGCGCGCTTCGGCATTCGTCTGGAAGGCCAGGAAATAACGGCGGGGACCGTCGTGGCCCAGCATCGGAGGCACCAGGGCGGCGGCGTCGGCCGCGGCGCCGAGCCAGCCGCGCAGCCGATCGGCTTCGCGCAGGGCCGTGCCGCGGGCCTCGTCCACCGCGCTCACGCCGGTGTCCGCCGGGGTAACGGACAGGCGTGAGCGCGCCAGGGAGACCCGGTCGGCGGCGGCGTCCAGGACCGGTGCCGCCGAATCGAGGACGGCCAGCAGCTCCCGCACGTTGCCCATGGAAGGCCGGTGGTCCGCGGAAGGCCGGTCGTCCAGGGGCTCGACGTCCGTGATCAGCTGTGCGGTGGCCCGGTGCACGTCAGACAGGGCAGTGGTCAGCTCCGCGACCGCCTCCGCCAGCCCGCGAATGGTCGTCGCGCCGTCTCCCACCACGGGGGTGTGAGCGATCAACGACCAGTCCGGGCCGGAGGTGAGCCGACGGGCCTCGTACGCGTGCCATCGCGCGTCCGCGAGCGTCCCGGCCAGCCGGCCGGGGTCGCTCGCGCGCAGCAGGACCAGTGCGTCCCTGGTCGCCTGCAGGTGGTCTCGCACACTCAGACCGAGGTACGCGGACCAACTCCCGGCCAGCGTGAGACCTGCGGCCGGAGCCAGCAGGCTGACAATGGCGACTCGGCGTGTCTTACTTCGCACTGGCAGTACGGCGACGCCGAATGGCGATCAATGTGCCGGCGGTTCCCACCAGCAGCAGGCCCGCACCCGCCGCTGCCAGGGCCTTCACGGGCGCTCCTGTCATCGGCAGCTCCTTGTGGCCGTGGTGGCAATGGCCACCGCAGCCCCAGTTATTCCGATGATGCCAGTGATCTCTGGGATCGTCGAAGTCGACGTGCACGTCGACGTGCGACGACGAGGTGGAGGTGACCCTCGGCGGGTAGGGCCGCGGGCTCGCGGTCCTCGTGACCGTGGCTGTCGGACTGGGAGTCACGGTCCTCGTGGTCGTGGGCGTCGGCCTGGGGGTCACGGTCCTCGTGGGCGTCGGCCTCGGGGTCATGGTCGTGATGGACGGGCTCGGCGTCGGGAAGGACTCGGCCGCCGCAAATCCGGCGGTCCCAAACGCGATCCCACCTCCGGCGGCCATCGCCACAAAAATAGGTATCGTGATTTTTTCTCTCATATCGGACTCCCCGTGTGGATGGCAGTGCGGGTCATGGGACATTTCGCCCGGAATTCCAGCGAAGTGTTCAGCACAGAACCCGTTATATGCGCCCTACTAATGGGTGCTCCGTCCGCCGCACGGTTCTTACCGAATGACCACTGATGGTTCTCCATAAGTTGACGATCAGGCGGACGGCCCGTCCGGACCTCCGTCGTCCTGATCTCGCGGCGAGGCCGGTCCGGGACGCCGACGTGTGCGGCGGGTCGCGGGGGCCGACCCCCGGCTTGCCCTGGCGCCCCGAGCGCTCGCCCGGCGTGTCGGGCGCCTGGGTCCCGGCCTGGTCGGGAGGGGACGTGGCGGGGGCAATTGGGGCCGAATCGCCCTTATGTCCGAATCTAGAGGTCTTTGTTTGATTATCGGCGTAAGTTGGGCGGGTTTGGGCGGCTTGCACTCTTGATTTGCCGCATGTGTGATCTTATTGTCGCCGCATGACCTCCGCTCCGGGCTCGCCCGGTGACGTTCTGACGCTCATCAGCGCCGGTTCCGCGACCACCCGCTCGGACCTCGCCAGACTCACCGGTCTGGCCAGGTCCACGATCAGCCAGCGGGTCGACGCGCTGATCGAGCGCGGGCTGGTATCGGAGACCGGAAGCGGTGAGTCCACCGGCGGGCGCCCGCCACGGCAGTTGCGCCTGCACACCGAGGACCACGCCTTCGCCGGCGTCGACCTGGGCGCCACGCACTGCAGGATCGCGCTGATGGACATCTCGGGCGACGTACTGGCCGAGTGCGAAGACCCGCTGCTGATCGCCGAGGGCCCGGAGACGGTCCTGGCCCACGTCGACGAGCGGCTGGAACGGCTGCTCGCCGAGGCGGGACGCCCCCGGGCCGCGCTCAAGGCGATTGGGATGGGGGTGCCGGGGCCGGTGGAGTTCGCCACGGGCCGGCCCAACAACCCGCCGATCATGCCCGGCTGGAACGACTATCCGATCCCCGAGCACTTCGCGGGCTGCGCCGTACTCGTCGACAACGACGTGAACGTCATGGCGCTCGGCGAGCACCGCAACGCCTACCCCGGCGCCAGCCACCTGCTGTTCGTCAAGATCGGCACCGGCATCGGGTGCGGCATCGTGGCCGAGGGCAAGCTGCACCGCGGCGCCCAGGGGTCGGCCGGCGACATCGGCCACATCAGGGTCTCCGGCCACGAGGACGCCGGCTGCCGCTGCGGCAACAGCGCCTGTCTGGAGGCGGTCGCCGGCGGCGCGGCCGTCGCCAGGAGGCTGACCGAGCTGGGTACGCACGCCGAGACGGGGGCCGACGTGGTGGCGCTCGTACAGGCGGGCAACACGCAGGCGCTCCGGCTGGTCAGGGAGGCGGGCAGGCTCATCGGCGAGGTGCTGGCCAGCCTGGTCAACTTCTTCAACCCCGAGGTGATCGTCATCGGCGGCGCCCTGTCCCGGGTCCACGAGCATCTGCTCGCGGGCATCAAGGAGACCGTCTACCGCAGGTCGCTGCCGCTGGCCACGCATCACCTCTCGATCGTGCCGAGCCGTACCGGGATCAACGCCGCAGCAATGGGCGCCGGGATCCTGGCGATCGAGCACTACCTGTCACCCGACAACATCAACCGCATCGTCAACGCCTGAAAGGGACCCCGATGCTTGTCATGAGGGGGATCGTCAAGCAGTTCCCCGGCGTGCGCGCGCTCGACGGGGTGGACCTCGACGTGCGAGCCGGCGAGGTGCACTGCCTGCTCGGCCAGAACGGCGCGGGCAAGTCGACGCTCATCAAGGTGCTGGCGGGCGTCCACCAGCCCGACGAGGGCACGATCGAGTTCAACGGCGCGCAGGTCAGGGCGGGCAGCCCGATCGACGCCATCAGGCTCGGCTTCGCCACCATCTACCAGGAACTCGACCTGGTCGACGGGCTCAGCGTCGCCGAGAACATCTTCCTCGGCCACGAGCACGCCCGCGCCGGCTTCGTGAACAGGGGAGCGGTCAACCGGGCCGCCGGCGCCGTGCTGGCCAGGCTCGGCCATCCGGAGATCCGGCCGAAGGCAGAGGTCGGCCGCCTGTCACCGGCCGCCAAACAGGTCGTCTCGATGGCTCGCGCGCTCTCGCACGAGGCCCGTCTGATCATCATGGACGAGCCGTCGGCCGCCCTGGCCCACGACGAGGTGGCGAACTTATTCCGCATCATCCGCGAACTCACCGCCCAAGGCGTCGCCGTCGTCTACATCTCGCACCGGCTGGAGGAGATCCGCGAGATCGGCGACCGGGTCACCGTGCTCAAGGACGGCCGTACGGTCGCCGTCGGCCTGCCCGCCCGCGACACCCCCACCTCCGAGATCGTCTCGCTGATGACCGGCCGCAACGTCGAGTATGTCTTCCCACCCCGCGCCGCGGAGTCCCCGGGCGACGAGGTGCTGCGCGTCGAGGGGCTCAGCTCGCCGGGCGCGTTCGCCGACGTGTCGTTCTCGGTGCGCGCCGGTGAGATCGTCGGGCTGGCCGGGCTGGTCGGCTCCGGCCGTTCGGAGATCCTGGAGGCGGTCTACGGCGCACGCCGCGCCTCCGGCAGCGTCGTGCTCTCGGGCAAGCCCGTACGGCGGGGCGACATCGTCGGCACCGTACGGCGAGGCATGGGCCTGGCCCCGGAAGAGCGCAAGGCCCAAGCCCTGCTGCTCGACCAGAGTGTCACCGCCAACATCACCCTGGGCAGCCTGCCGGGATTCGCCAGGTTCGGCTGGATGGACCGGGCCCGCGAGAAGGCCGAGGCGCAGCGGCTGGTCGAGGCGCTCGACATCCGCCCGCCCGACCCCGAACGGCCGATCAAGACGCTGTCCGGCGGCAACCAGCAGAAGGCCGTACTGGCCCGCTGGCTGCTCGGCAGCCGCAAGCTGCTCCTGCTCGACGAGCCGACCAGGGGCGTGGACGTGGGCGCCAGGGCCGAGCTGTACGCGGTGATCCGCGGGCTGGCCGACCAGGGCATCGGCGTGCTGCTGGTGTCCAGCGAGGTGCCGGAGGTGCTGGGCCTGTCCGACCGCGTGCTGGTGCTGCGCGAGGGGACGGTCATCCACCAGGGCGACGCCCAAGACCTCGACGAGCACCGCGTGCTCGACATGATCATGGATGGGAGAGCCGCCTGATGAGCAACCCCGCAGAAGCGGGCCCGCACGACCGTTTCGCCGTGCGGGCGCCCGGCCCGCTGGCCTGGCTCGGGGAGACCCGGCACCTGGGCCTGGTGATCGCGCTGGTGCTGCTCGCGATCGTCGGCCTGGTCACCAAGCCCGAGAACTTCGCCACCACCTCCAACCTGGTCAGCATCCTGTCGCTGGCCGCCACCATCGGCGTCATCACGGTCGGCGCCACGTTCGTCATCATCGGCGGCGGCATCGACCTGTCCGTGGGCGCCACCATGGCCCTGGCCTCCGTCTGGGCCACCACGCTGGCCACTCAGGCGTACGGACCGGCCGTGATGGCGATCTGCGCGATCCTCGTCGGCACCGGCACAGGGCTGGTCAACGGGCTGCTCATCGCGTACGGGCGGCTGGTGCCGTTCATCGCCACGCTGGCGATGCTGGTCGCGGCGCGGGGGCTGGCCCAGCGCATGTCCGACCGCAAGACGCAGATCATCCAGCCCGAAAACAGCGCGATCGTGGACCTGTCGACCACCCGGTTACTCGGCGTCCCACTGCTCGTGTACATCTTCGCGCTGGTCGTGGCGCTCGGCTGGGTCCTGCTCAACCGCACCACGTTCGGCCGCCGCACCTACGCGGTCGGCGGTAACCCCGAGGCGGCCCGGCTCGCCGGCATCAACGTCCGCCGGCACACGATGCTGCTGTACGCCCTTTCCGGGCTGTGCTGCGGCATCGCCGCCATCCTCATCATGGCCCGCACCACCACGGGCTCCTCCACACACGGCGACCTGTACGAGCTCGACGCCATCGCCGCCGTCATCATCGGCGGCACCCTGCTCACGGGCGGCCGAGGCACGATCATCGGCTCGATCCTGGGCCTGCTGATCTTCACTCTCATCACGAACCTGTTCATCCTCAACGGGCTCAACACCAGCGACCAGCTGATCGCCAAGGGCCTGATCATCGTCGTCGCCGTCCTTCTCCAGCGACGGAACCTGAAGGAGAGAGCACCATGAGCAACAACGTCGCGCGCAGGGGTTTCCTCGTCGGCGGAGCCGTGCTGTTAGCGGCCGGCTGCACCAGTAACGAGCCCGCAGCCGCGCCCTCCTCCGCGGCGCCCGCTCCCGCGCCCGCGGCCAGCGGCAACGACCAGCCCGGCACCAAGGTCGTCATCGGCTTCTCCGCGCCCGCGGCCGACCACGGCTGGATCGCGGCCATCGCGAAGAACGCCGAGTCCGCCGCCAAGCAGTACTCGGACGTCGAGTTCAAGCCCGTCGAGCCGACGAACGACATCAACCAGCAGATCTCCGCCGTCGAGTCGCTGATCGCGGCCAAGGTGGCCGCGCTGGTGATCCTGCCGAACGACGGCCAGCAGCTCAACCAGGTCGCGCTCCAGGCCACCCAGGCCGGGATCCCGGTCGTCAACCTCGACCGGGTCTTCCCCGACAAGCTGGCGTACCGCACCTGGATCGGCGGCGACAACTACGGCATGGGCGTCGCGGCCGGCCACTACATCGGCAAGCAGCTCAAGGACAAGGGCGTCTCGAACCCGGTGATCGTGGAGATCCAGGGCATCGCGACGCTCCCGCTGACCCAGGACCGCAGCAAGGGCTTCGCCGACGCGTTGAAGACGTACGGATTCAGCGTCACGGCCAAGCAGGACGCCAAGTTCACCGTGGAGACGGGCAACTCGGTGGCCGCCAGCCTGCTGCAGGCGCACAAGAAGATCGACGCCATGTGGAACCACGACGACGACCAGGGCGTGGGCGTACTCGCCGCGATCAAGGAGGCTGGGCGCAACGAGTTCTTCATGGTCGGCGGGGCCGGCTCCCTGAACGCCATGAAGGAGATCCAGTCGGGCACCTCGGTGCTGAAGGCCACCGTCACCTACAGCCCCACGATGGCCGCCTCGGCCATCAAACTGGCCAGGTTGATCGCGCAGGAGAAGGGCATGAGCGACCTGGTGGAAAACCAGGTCCCGCAGTCGATCACACTCGCGTCGGAGACTATTACCAAGGAGAACGTCGAGAAATACTTGCCACTCGGCTTCGAATCCTGATCGGGGGTTGCATGTCAGACCAAACCACCGTCGGCGTGGGCATGATCGGCTACGCGTTCATGGGCCGCGTCCACTCCCAGGCCTGGCGCAGCGTCGGCGCCTTCTTCGACCTGCCGCTGGCACCGCGGATGGCGGTGCTGGCCGGTAGGTCCAAGGAACACACCGCCGCCGCTGCCGCCCGGCTCGGCTGGGCCGACACCGAGACCGACTGGAGGGAAGTGGTCAGGCGCGACGACGTGCAGATCGTCGACATCTGCACGCCGGGCGACTCCCATGCCGAGATCGCCATCGCCGCCCTGGCGGCCGGCAAGCACGTGATCTGCGAGAAGCCGCTGGCCAACAGCGTGACCGAGGCGGAGGCCATGGTGCGGGCCGCGGTTTCGGCGTCCGGCAAGAACATGGTGGCCTTCAACTACCGGCGGGTGCCGGCGGTGGCCCTGGCCCGGCGCTACGTCGAGGAGGGCCGGCTCGGCGAGATCCGGCACGTACGAGCCCAATACCTGCAGGACTGGATCGTCGATCCGGAGTTCCCGCTGGTGTGGCGGCTGCAGAAGGACAAGGCGGGGTCCGGTTCGCTCGGTGACATCGGGGCGCACATCATCGACACCGCCCAGTTCATCACCGGCCAGAACGTGGTGGGCGTCTCGGCGCTCACCGAGACGTTCGTCAAGGAACGCCCACTCTCGCCGGGCTCTTCGGAGACCGGACCCGTCACCGTGGACGACGCCGCGCTCTTCATCGGCCGGCTCTCCGGAGGGGCGGTGGCCTCCTTCGAGGCCACCCGGTTCGCCACCGGACGCAAGAACGCGCTGCGCATCGAGCTCAACGGCTCGCACGGCAGCCTCGCCTTCGACTTCGAGGCCATGAACGAGCTGTGGGTCAGCGAGGGGGGTGGCGGCTTCAAACGCATCCTGGTCACAGAGCCCGACCACCCCTACGCGGCGGCGTGGTGGCCGCCCGGGCACGGACTCGGGTACGAGCACACCTTCACCCACGAGATCAAGGACTTCCTGGAGGCCATCGCCCAGGGCGTCGACCCGGCGCCGTCGTTCGCGGACGGCCTCCGGGTGCAACGCGTGCTCGCCGCGGTCGAGCGCAGCGCGGCTGATGCCAGCCGTTTCACAGTCGTGGAGGATGTATGAGACCGGTCACATTGTTCACCGGCCAGTGGGCCGACCTGCCGTTCGAGGAGGTCTGCCGGCTGGCCGCCGAATGGGGCTACGACGGCCTCGAGATCGCCTGCTCCGGCGACCACTTCGACGTGGCGCAGGCGATCGCGGACCCGTCGTACGTCTCCGCGAAGCAGGCGCAACTCGACAAGCATGGCCTCAAGGTGTGGACCATCTCCAACCACCTTGTCGGCCAGGCCGTCTGCGACCACCCCATTGACGAGCGCCACAAGGCCATCCTGCCCGCCCGCATCTGGGGCTCGGGCGACCCCGAGTCCGTACGCCAGGCGGCCGCCGAGGACATGAAGAACACGGCGCGAGCCGCGGCCCTGCTGGGTGTCGACACGGTGGTCGGCTTCACCGGGTCGTCGATCTGGCACACGGTGGCCATGTTCCCGCCGGTGCCGGCCTCGATGGTGGAGGCGGGCTACCAGGACTTCGCGGACCGCTGGAACCCCATCCTCGACGTCTTCGACGAGGTCGGGGTCCGGTTCGCCCACGAGATCCACCCCAGCGAGATCGCCTACGACTACGTGACGACCCAGCGCACGCTGGAGGCCATCGGCCACCGTCCCGCGTTCGGCCTCAACTGGGACCCGTCCCACATGGTCTGGCAGGACCTCGACCCGGTGGCGTTCA
Organism: Nonomuraea sp. NEAU-A123; assembly: GCF_018603905.1. Lineage (GTDB taxonomy): Bacteria > Actinomycetota > Actinomycetes > Streptosporangiales > Streptosporangiaceae > Nonomuraea. The sequence continues at coordinate 209,183 of NZ_JAHFZZ010000013.1, read as the reverse complement.
TCCTGGACTTCGCCGACCGGATCTACCACGTGGACTGCAAGGACACCCGCGTCCGCGTCGGCGACGGCCGCCGCGGCCGCCTCTCCTCCCACCTGCCGTGGGCGGACATGCGACGCGGCTGGGACTTCGTCTCCACCGGGCGCGGAGACGTGGCCTGGGAGGACTGCTTCCGGGCGCTCAACTCGATCGGGTACAGCGGGCCCATCTCGATCGAGTGGGAGGACGCGGGGATGGATCGGCTGGACGGGGCGCGGGAGGCGCTGGGGTACATCCGTGGCCTCAACTCCATCACCCCACCGACCACCGCCTTCGACGCGGCCTTCTCCACCACCTGACGCCTTCTCGCCGGGGGCTCACAAGCGTGGGCCTCCCGGTGGGGCACGCTTCGCGCGAATGACGCTCAGGCGTGCTTCTTTGGGGGCTTCGCCCCCGGGCGAGGGGCTCCCGCCCCTCGCGCACCCCGGCCTTGCCCGGCGGAAGGACCGGCTGACTTCTGAGCCGATTCGGCCGTCCAGTCGGAGGCGTCTGAACTGGCCGGTCCGTCCCGCCCGACAACAGAGGCGAAACAGCCTATCGAGACCCGAGTCTCGTCCTTTCCATCGAGTAGCTCGCGTGCGACGTCGAGGTGGCCCGCGTGGCGTGCGGTCTCCTCGATCATGTGCAGGACGATCCGCCGCAGCTCGGTGACCTCGTCTCCGAGCGGACTTGGGTGATGTCCCTGTGGGGGCGTCGACAGAGGGGTCGCGGCGAGGACTGCGTTGGACCGCTCGCACTGCGCTCCGACCGAGAAAGGCTGCGAGGCCCTGCTCGCGTCACACACGCAGGCAGATGCCGATATCCGCAAGGAATCGACGGAATCATAGCTATGATGGCTCCGTCGATGCAGGAAGAGGGGTCGATGTGCTGATCCGGTTCGAGGTGGCGAACTTTCGCTCAGTACTCGATCCCGTCGAATTGTCGATGGTCGCCGTCGATCGAGATCGGGCGGAGGCGCGTCCGGTGCCCAACCTGGGCGAGAGTCTGCTGCCCGTCGCGGCCGTCTTCGGTCCGAACGCCTCTGGCAAGTCGAATGTCATCGCTGCGCTGACCTGGTTGCGGACCGCCGTCCGGGATTCGCTGCGTTTCTGGGACGACGAGATCCCCGTCGAGCCGTTCGCGTTTGCCGGTGGAGAGGCCCGTCCTTCGGAGTTCACCATCGAGTCCGTCGTATCGGGAGTGCGGTTCGAGTACATCGTCGAACTTGATCGGCGTGCGGTCCGCTACGAGGGTCTGTTCCACTACCCGGAGAAGAAGCGGCGACGGATTTTCGAACGTGAAGGGGAGGAGTTCAAGCTCCAGCGCGGTCTCGGGAACCTGTCCGGCACCCGCGAACTGTTGACGCCGCGCGCGCTCGCCCTGTCGATCGCCCGGCGATTCGATGAGCCGCTCGTCTCCGGTTTCGCTCGCGACCTCCTCGCGGCGCAGACGCTCGGGCTGAAGTCGCGTGGTCGGCGTCCCGTGAATCTCGCTCCGGCACGTTCGACCCTTCGTTGGTTCGAAGAGCTCTCCGATCGCGACCAGTTCGCGTTGCCGGGATTCGAGGAACTGGACAGGCCTTCTCCGGCGGATCGTACTCAGGCGTTGGCCTTGCTCCGGCTGGCCGACATGGGCATCGACGACGTGGTGATCGACGAGCCCGAGGTCTCCCATCCGGAGGGCAGTCCCGAGTCGGCGCGCATGCGGACACAACGCACTGTCCGCCTCGTCCACCGGGCGGCTCATGAGAGGGTCCCGCTTGACTTCGCGCAGGAGTCGGAGGGTACGCGCACCTGGTTCCAGCTCATCGGGCCCGTGTTGGCCGCGCTCAGGTCCGGTTCGCTGCTGCTGTTCGACGAACTGGACGCGAGCCTGCATCCAACGTTGTCCATGCAGCTGATCCGGCTGTTTCACGACCCGGCGACAAACCCCAAGGGCGCGCAGCTGATCTTCACCTCGCACGACACCAGTCTGCTCAACCACCTCAACCGCGATGAGGTCTGGTTGACGGAGAAGGCGGAGGACGGCGCGACCCGGCTCGGCGCACTGGCCGAATTCGCCGGCGAGCGGGTGAGAAAGTCACAAAACCTGGAGAAAGCGTATTTGCATGGGCGGTTCGGTGCGCTGCCGGATGTCGACCGCGCGGAAATTCTCCGCGCTCTCGGGCTGATCGGCTAGTTGAGATGGCGCCGAGAAGAACTAAGGCGAAGGACCTCAGGCGGAGGACCGCCAACCGTCCAGAACGCAAGACCATTGTTGTGTTCTGCGAAGGCGAAGCCTCGGAACCCGACTACATCAATGGGCTGAAGCGGCTCCCGGATGTTCGCGCCAACACCTCGATCAACATTGAGATCCACCCTGAACAGGGGGTTCCGTTCACCCTGGTGCAGCGAGCGGTCGAGCGAAGCCGTGATGACGAAGTCGATGAGTGCTGGTGTGTGTTCGATGTCGAGTGGCCCAAGAACCATCCAAACCTAAAGCAGGCCATCCGGTTGGCGGATGAGCACGGAATTCGCCTGGCGATCTCGAATCCTTGTTTCGAGCTGTGGTTGATCCTTCATTTTGAAGATCAGACGGCGTTTATGAATACCAGCGAAGCCGAACGGAAGAGTCGTAAACTCGACGGACGCTTCGGGAAGAGGATCGACGCCGATCAATACGTGCAACACCGGCATGCGGCGTCGGAGCGCGCGTCTTTGTTGGCCATCCGTCACGCGCGGAATCAGAGCTTGTTCCCCAATGACAACCCCTCGTCCACCATGGGCGACCTGCTTGAGGCGATTAATCCCTGACCGCGTAAGACTCTTGGCGGTGCGCCGACCGTCTCGGCACAAGACAGCTGTCTCGACTGACGCCTGCCCAGATCTTGGTTTTCCGACGCCCCACCGGTCGTCTTCTCCACCGCCTGACCCCCTCCACGGGCGAGGGCAGGATCGCGGTCGACAAGGCCTCGACCTCGAGGCCATCCACGATCGCGAGAACGCTGGCGCGCTGCGCCTCCAGGGACATCAGCAGCCCCGCTGCCCGACGATGGCCCCGCTGAACTCCTGCCGGCATCAAGCCCCGGATCGTCAGCGAGCGAATTTCTCGATGGCGGCCGGGGTGACGGGGGTGAAGAAGTTGACGAGGTTGCCGTCGGGGTCGCGCAACAGGAGCGAGCGGTTTCCCCAGGGCATCGTCGTGGGCTCGTTGACAAAGTCCGCCACGAAGTCGGTCAGCTTCTCGTGCACGCTGTCCACGTCGTCGACGAGGAACTCGATGATGACGCTGCGGTTCTGGGCCGGCTCGGCGCAGCCAGGCGCGAACAGCGGCACGGTACGGGTGCTGCCGATCGCGAGAGTGGCCGAGGCGGTGTTGAGTTCGGCGAAGTCATCGTTGGCCCAGCTCGCCTGGACTCCGGTGGCGCGCTCGTAAAAGCCGACGAGGCGGGCGACATCGGCGGTGATGATGCGGATCGAGACGAGGTTCATGGCGGTTCTCTCCAGGTAGGTCAGTGCTTCTGACCACACGTTACGAGCAATACTGGACAGAAACCGCCCAGTATCTGCAGGACACTTGGGAACATGTCCCGACCCACTGCCCGCGTGCTCGCCCTGCTGGAGCTCCTGCAAGCGGGCGGCCTTCGAACCCTGGCCGAACTCGCCGACAGGCTCGAGGTCGATGAGCGTACGGTGCGACGCTACGTCGACCACCTCATCGACCTCGACGTGCCCGTCGAGTCCGTGCGCGGCCGCTACGGCGGCTACCGGCTCGCCCGCGGTTACCGCATGCCGCCGCTCATGCTGAGCGATGACGAAGCGCTCGCCGTGCTGCTCGGCCTGGTCGCGGGTCGGCGGGCCGGCTTGATGACGGCCACCGGCACGGCGAGTGAGACGGCGGCGGCCAAGATCCGGCGGGTGCTGCCAGAGCGGCTCGGCCGCAGACTCGACGCCGTGCTCGACTCCCTCGCCTTCACGGCTCCGCCCGGCGAGTTGACCGCCCCGGAGACCGGCGTCCTGCTCTCGATCGCCGACGCGGTGCGCCATAACCGGCCGATCTCGATCCGGTACACCGCCGCCGACGGCCGGCGCAGCGAACGTACGCTGCACCCCTACGGGCTCGTCGCCCACTCGGGCAACTGGTACGTGACGGGTGCAGATCTCGCGATCGGCGAGGACCGGACGTTCCGGCTGGATCGCATTACCGGTACGAGAACTCTGCCCGGATCGTTTGAGCCGCCTGTTGGACTCGATCCGGCGAAGCGCGTCCTGACAGCGCTCGCCACCGCTCCGTACCGACACGAGGTGACTCTGCGGATCCAGGGGACAGCCGAGCAAATCCGTACCCGGCTTCCGGCCAGCGTCGCGATCGTGGAGGAGTCACCGTCCGCGAGCGGCGCGGATTCGGACACCAGGCAGTGGTCCCGTGTCGAGGTCCACGCCGAACGGCTTGACTGGCTGCCGGGCGTGCTCGCTTCGCTGGACCGGCCGTTCGTCATCGAGCAACCGGACGAGCTCCGCGACCTCGTCGCGGAGCTCGCCAACCGACTCATGTCTTCGGCCCGGCGAAGTCCGCCTCACGTCTGACGGGTATCGGCAAGGCTCCCTTGGCGTCAGCCCGAATCCTGGCCTTCGCGGCATGCTGTCTCGAACGTGTGTCCGGGTTTTTCTGCGGCAGCAGTTGGAGTTGCCGGAGCCGAACGTCACCCCATTGCATCGTCGACGCTGAGTGAATGTCTTCACTCCCCGGCCATCGCGAGTCCGCGTCGTCTGCGACTCGCGACGCAGACGCTCGGGATCAGAGACAGCCACCCGGAAGGCCGCACGCGGGCGGTGACAGCGTTATCACTGTGACGTCAGGGGCCGCTCTAGCTTTCATGTGATTACTTAACGCATGTAAAAATAACTCACAGTAATCACATCTAGTGAAAGGCCTCCATGTACGGCATCCTGACCAAGATCGCCACGGCTCTCGCCGCCATCGTCGTGCTCGGCTTCGCCGCCCCTGCGCCCGCCCAGGCAGCGGCCCCGGCCTACTTCGAGTTCGCCGACATCACCGGCGAGCGGTTCGTCGTCCAGCTCACCGACGCCGCGAAGATCCAGCATGCCCGGAACCTGCTCAGCGGCACGACCACGGACGAGCCACACATCATGGGACGGATCGTCAAGCGCCCCGCTCCCTACAACCGCCCCTGGAGCTACTACCTCCACCCCGGCACCGTCGACTTCTTCAGCGACGCATTCGAGATCTGCGACGCGACCATCCCCTACGTCGAAGAGCATCTGGACGAGGCCGGCGGCCCGTTCCTGCCCGGCCTCATCTGGTGCCCCTGGACTTCCAGGCTCGTGCGCGAACTTCCTTAGACCCGACGTCCTCTGCCACCGCGGCCCCTGGAGAACCGATCCAGGGGCCGCCCCCATGCGCAGAGAAGCAGCTTCCGCGAGAACGTCCGTCTTCGGATGTCGGCCGCGGCAAGAACTTCAACACGCAGACCTGACGGGGAAGATCAGCGTCGGCGGCGCCCGCCCCTGCGGGCAGCACCACGACAGGAACTCCCTGACCGTCCCCATGATCGCCGCAATGCGAAAGGTACAAGGGGATTCGCCCGCTCAGGCCGGTAGTACCGAGGCAGTGGAGGGTGTCGCCGTAGGTGTAGCTCAGCGCGTCCTGGCACTCGCCGCCGCGGTGTGGCGCGACTTCCAGACTGGTCAGGCGGTCAGCCGCCTGCGACCACTAAACGTGTTCGGCCAGACCTGCCTGAGACGTGGTGGTTGTGGTGCGGTAGAACTCGGTCGCATGTGCGGGACGTGCCCGGTTCGTTCGCCGTTTCGGCAGGTCGGAGCCTTGCGAGCGGCGCTTGGGATGCTTGCGTCGTACCTTCGCCTGTGATCCACTTCCAGGTACGTCATCGGAAGCTGGGGTTCCGCGATCGACAGTGGCCCGGGGGCTGGAGGGGGATCCATGTCTGAGGGGAACCACGCCACCGTGGCGGTCACTGGGGTGACCGGGGCGCTGGGCAGCCGGGTCGCGGCCCGACTCGCCGGCCATGGCGTCCCCCAACTCCTCGTCGGGCGCAGCCCCGACCGCATGCCCGAGCTGCCAGGCGCCCAGCGACGCGGTCCGGCCGCCTACGCCGACGCCTCGGACATGCGTCAGGCGCTCGAGGGTGCGTCGACCCTCATCCTGGTCTCCGGACACCGTACGGGGCGCCGGCTGGAGGAACACGCCACCGCGGTCGAGGCCGCGATCGCGGTCGGCGTGAACCGGGTCCTGTATGTGTCGCTCGTCGGCGCGGCGCCCACCGCCACCTATGTCAACGCCCGCGACCAGTGGCTGACCGAACAGTTCCTGGCAGGGGCCGGGGTCCGTCACACGGTGCTCCGGGCGGGCATCTACGCGTCGACGCCGGCCGCCCTCGCCAACGAGGAGTTCGTCGTGAGCGGTCCCGCGAGCGCCGGCCGGGCCGCCTTCGTCACCCATGAGGACATCGCCGACGTGATCACGGCCGTCGCCCTCGACGAGGGTCCCCGCTCCGAGCACGACGGCGCGATCCTTGAGATCACCGGGCCCGAGGCCCTGACCCTCGACGAAGCGGTCACCCGGATCGCCGCGGCCACCGGCCGGCCCTACCGCTTCGAAACCGAGACCCTTGAGGAAGCCTTCGCGCGGCGATGGCGACTGGGCATCAGCGGGGAACAGATCGAGACCTGGATCTCGTGGTTCCAGGCGATCGAGAAGGGCGAGGTCTCCGTGGTCACCGATGTCGTCCCCCGGCTCACCGGCTCGCCGGCGACCCCGATCTCAGACGCGGCCTGGTGGCCCGCGCCGAAGACGGCGCGTGGTATCCGCTGAGGGCCCCTTCCCGGTCGCGCTCTTCGGGTGGGTCGACGCGGTAGACGTCGGGGCGGTGAGTGGCGTGGATCGCATGAACGTGAGGGTTCAGCAGGGCCAGGATTCCGGCGTTCTCTCAGGCGGTGGCCGAAGAGGCGGCTCACCTGAGGTTCGAGCTTGGATCGAGGCCGGTCAGGCTGGCGGTGGAGGTCCACAGGCGCGCCGCGAGTGCGGTGTCGGCCAGGTGACCTTGGATGGGTTCGAGGGTGGGCAGGCCGCGGATCCCGAATATCCGAGGTCCCCAGAGTTGGCCGCCGCGTACGGACGGGTCGAGGACGGCCCGGACGGCGGGCCAGGCGGCGGCCTCCTTACCTTGCAAGAGGAGGCCGGCCGGTAGGCCGCGCAGTCGTTCGCCGGTGGTTCGGAGGTGGACCGGCGGGCGTGAGGGGGTGAGGGAGTCGAGTGCGCCGCCGGGGTGGGTGATCACGCTCAGCGTCGTGCTGCCGGCGGCGCGCAGGCGGCGGTCGAGTTCGAAGCCGAAGAGCATCTGCGCGAGTTTTGATCGTACGTAGGTGAGTTTCGGCCGGTAGTCGCGTGTGCTCTGGAGATCGTCTAGGTCCAGGGTCTCGGACTTTGCCGTGAAGCTGCCGGTGGTGACGACGCGGCTCGCGGGTGTGGCTGTCAGCAGGGGTGTGAGCCACGAGATCAGCGCGAAATGCCCCAGATGGTTGGTGGCGAACATCAGCTCGTGGCCGTCCTTGGTCTCGCGCCGTGGCGGCTGGTCGAGCAGCACCCCGGCGTTGCAGACGACCGCGTCCAGTCTGTCCAGTCGCAGGGCGTCCGCGGAGGCTTTGAGTGAGGAGGGGTCGGCGAGATCCAGGCGGATATGCCGGACGTGTGCGCCGGGGACGCGGGCGCGGATCGAGACCTGCGCGGCTTCGGCTTTGGCGGTGTCGCGGCAGGCGAGGATGACGGTGGCGCCGGTGCCGGCGAGTTGTTCGGCGACGAAGTATCCGATGCCCGCGTTGCCGCCGGTAACGAGGAAGGTCTTGCCCTCGGCGCGCGGCAGGCGTCGTACGTCCCAGGGGGCTGGGCTGTGGAGGGAGGACATGGTTTGGCTCCTTGCGTTGATAGCTGGTCGGGTCTGCGTCAGTGCTGGAGTTCTTCTGGTGCTCGTCTGGGCATCAGGGTCACGGCCGGGACGGTGATGGCGGTGAGGGCTACGACGACGATGAGGCTGGTCGTCATGGCGGGGCCGAAGCCGGAGCCGGTCCACTGGAAGAAGACCGAGGCGACGGCGGCCGAGCCGATACCGGCCGCCAGTTGCTGGATCGCCGACAGGGAGCCGCTGGCGCTGCCGGCCTCGTCGGGATCGATGTCGCCGATCGCGACGTCGAAGATCGTCGCGTAGCAGGCGCCCATCCCCAGACCGGTGAGGAAGACGGCTGGTGCGAGGGCCCACAGGCTCAGGTCCGTGCCGGAGGCCGCGACCAGGACGAGCAGCCAGCCGCAGCCGACCAGGATGACGGCCAGGCCGAGGAAGATGAGGGTGCGGCCCAGCTTTTTGATCAGCGCCATGCATGCTGCCGAGGCCACGATGATGCCGACGGTCATCGGCAGGAGACCCAGGGCGGCGTCCCGCGCCGAGGCGTGCAGCCCTTGCTGCATGAACAGGGAGAGGACGTAGACCAGCCCGGTGGTGGCGGCGAAGACGATCAGTCCGACGAGCAGCCCGGATCTGAAGCCGGGGTTGCGCAGCAGGGATGGCTTGAGCAGCGGGTCGGCGGCGGTGCTCTGGCGGCGGGCGAAGGCGGCGAGGAACGCCAGGCCGGCGGCGATGGAGAGGATCGGGATGGCGGTCCAGCCGTTGTTCGACCCCTCGACCAGCCCGAAGAGCAGGCCGAACATGGTGGCGGCGAGCAGCCCTGCGCCCACCCCGTCCACGCTGACGGACGCGTCGCCGTCGTCGTGCGGCAGCAGCCGGACGGCCAAGACCAGGCCGAGGCCGCCGAGCACCAGGTTGACCAGGAAGATCGGGCGCCACGACAGCCCGGCGATGTCGGCGTCGATGACGAACCCGGCCACGATCGGGCCGCCGACCGAGGCGGCCCCCAGCATGGGGCCGAACAACGCGAACGCCTTGGTGAGCATGTCACGCGAGAACGCCTTTGTCATGATCGCGATGCCTTGCGGGATCAAGAGCGCGCCGAACGCGCCCTGTGCGCCGCGGGCGAGGATCAGCAGAGCGGGGCTGGGCGAGAGTCCCGCTACGGCCGAGGCGATCGTGAAGCCGCTCATGCCGACGAGGAACAGCCTGCGCTGGCCGTACTTGTCGCCCAATCGCCCGCCGACCACGAGCAGGACGCCCATGGCGAGCATGTAGGCCGACCCGAGCCACTTGATCAGGCCCTCGCCGCCGTGCAGTTCGGCGGTGATCGTGGGCGCGGCGATGTTGGTGACTGTGGCGTCGATCATGTCGAGGGCGTCGGCGAGGAGCACCAACCCCAAGATCGCCCACATGCGCCGAGTGGACGCGGTCGTCGGCGGGCCGACGGTTACGGGGGTTGCCATGACGCATCTCCGTTCACAAGAAATCTGAACTGACTAAGAAACTATAACCACTATAGATTCAGAAGCATTCTAGCTTCAGCTACGATGGGGACATGCCAACGACGATGGGGCGCCGCGAGCGCAAGAAGGCCCAGATCCGCCAGGCGTTGTCGGACGCCGCGTTGCGGCTGTTCTGCGAGCACGGGTACGACGGCGTCACCGTCGCTCAGATCGCCGACGAGGCGGACGTCTCCATCGCCACCGTGTTCGCGCACGTGCCGGACGGCAAGGAAGCGCTGATCTTCGACGACGGCGCCGAACGACGCGTCTGGCTGGTCGCCGCGGTCCGCGACCGGCCCCCCGGCCAGTCAGTGCTGGACGCCCTGCGCCGTTGCATGGCAGCCCGGGGGCCCTTCGCCGACGACCTCCCGCCCGAACTTCGGCGCAAGCGCGACCTGATCGTCAACACACCCGCCCTGCGGGAATACTCACGCAAGCTCTGGATAGCCAGCGAGGGAGCCCTGGCTGAGGCGATCGCCGCCGAGAGCGGCCGCGACCCCTCCGACATGACTGTCCGCGCTCTGGCCCGCTATGTCCTGGAGATCCCCGAGCTCGCGGGCGCGGAACCCGATTCCCTGGCCGCGCTGAACGCCATCTTCGACCTGCTCGTATCCGGCTGGCCCGAGTCGCCCTGACCAAGCCCCCACCTGGCCGATTCGCCCGCCGCGCTGAAGCCAGTGATCACGTCGGCCGGGTGATCCCCAGCTCCTGGTCGAATACCGGCAGCCGGTCCGGCGCTCTGGCTCCACGGCGATGTTCGTCACCTGGAAATGGCGCCGCACTCAGGTCGGTGGCTGAATGGTGGTCTTCCGGAGGTGTGGATTCGGTATTCGGCCTTACCGTCTGGATCTGTACGTCGGCCCACACGATGCGGTGCTCGGCTTCGGTGACAAATGTCCCCCAGCATCCGTTGGACAGATCGGCGACAATGCGAATACCGCGTCCCGATTCGGCCTCGGAAGCGGGCTCGGCCATATGCGGCTCGGCTCCAAATGCGCCGGGATCGGTTACCTCGATGCGAAAGAAGCCGTCCCCGCGGCCCACGTTCACTGTGACCCACTCGCGGTGCGGGCCGTCTTCCACGTGTTCGCAGGCGTTCGCGACCAGCTCGGAGACCACCTGTTGCACATCGGGCAGCGTCGGCTGGTCGTCCGCGAGCCACCAGGCGACAGCCGCGCGCGCTTGTTTCGGCGCCATGCGGCCGCGGCGCAGCCTGGTGGCTCCGATAAGGCTTACGTCTTCTGTTCGCATTGACATGGAAATCACCTGACCTGTCCTAATTTCCGTGCCGTTATAACACGCGATATCGAGAATTCGTGTGTAGCACGGGGAATTGTTGGCCCGAAACACTGGTAAGCGTGCCATCCAGCGGGTAATTTCTGGGACAACCGCAAGGGCTCGTGCCACACGGATATGAGTCCCACCGGTGGGAATGTTGTGTGATCCTGTGGGATCGGACCAGGAGCAGCCCCCTATGCGTCCTGCCAAAGAGTTGAATCCAGACGCCAGCGCAGAGGCCCGTTTTGGGTACGAACTACGTCAGCTTCGTCTTGAAGCAGGACTGACCCAAGGGCAACTCGGCCACAAAATCGGGTTTTCCGCCAATCTTGTCGGTTCGGTCGAACGAGCCGTACGCACACCGACCGAGGTGCTCGCCAAACGCTGCGAGGAGAGACTGAGGCTGGAGCCGGGCCGTCTGGTCGACTTCTTGCCTGTCGGCAAGCGGGAGTCCATCTTCAAGACGCTCGCCCCTTGGCTCGACATCGAGGCGACAGCTCGGGAACTCTGGACCTGGGCGCCGACCATTGTTCCTGGGCTCCTGCAAACGCAGGATTACACCCGGGCCATCGTGGAGGGAAAGCCGGGCGTCACCAAAGCCCAGATTGAGGAGGCGGTCAAGTCGCGGATGGCGCGGAAGAGCATCTTCGGCGGCGACAATCCGCCCACACTCTGGGCGGTTCTCGATGAGTCGATCCTTTACCGTCCGATCGGGAGTGAAAGTGTCACCCGTGACCAACTGTCATACCTCGTTGAGGCGGCTCATAGTCCCTGTATCACGATCCAGATCCTCCCGCTCAGTGCCCGTGTCACGGCTGGACTGCTCGGAGGCTTCGTGATCGCGCATACGACAGGTGGACCAAGGGCCGCCTTCGTAGATAGCCCGGTTTCGGGGAAGGTATGGGACGGAGCGGCTGAGATCGAGGTCCTCGGCCTCCGCTATCAGATGTGTCGTGCGGAAGCCCTTCCCCAGAGCGTGTCGGTCAAGAAGATCGAAGAGAGGTTGGAGCAGAAATGGACCTGAAGCTAAGCGAGGAACTCAGGACTGCTGACTGGCGGAAATCCTCGTTCTCGGGCGACAACGGAGACTGCCTGGAGGTCGCCCCGCTGTCGGCCGGCCGCGTGGGCATCCGCGACACCGAGCAACCCGACATGCAGCCGTACGTGGTGAGCGCGTCGGTTTGGGCAGCGTTCATGGACGGCGCCAAAAGAGGAGAGTTCGACTTCTAGTCGCTCAAGGAACGGGCCCGGCTGAGGGGCGGGCGGTGTGCCCAGGTCGCCCAGCGCCAGAGCCACTCGATGGGGCCCTGGCGGTAGCGGCGCAGCCAGAGGGTGGACACAAGCCACTGGGCAGTGAGGATGGCTCCCGCGGTCAGGAACGCTGCCTGCGAGGACTGGCCGATCGGCAGGCCGAGGAGGTGACTGGCCGCCAGGACGAGGAGTGTGGCGGTCAGATAGTTGGTCAGTGCCATCCGGCCCAGTGGCGCGAAGAGGGCCTGCAGCGCCGGTCGCAGCGGCGTTCGGAGCAGGACCAGCAGGGCACATGCGTACACGCCGATGAGCAGCAGATCGGCCAGGCTGGAGGTGAAGGACGGCTGCGACGTGTCCGTCCCGGTGCGTATGGTGGCCTGTACCCACAGGACACAGGCCACCGCTGCCGCGAAGCCCAGGCCCAGCACAAGCGGCCCTCGGCCGGAGCGCTCGATCTTTTCGATGACCCCGTAGCGGACCAGTGCCGAGCCCAGCAGGAACAACCCTGCGATCAGCAGGGGCCCGCCCCCGCCGAAGATCAGCGCCGCCGACATGAGTGCGGCGGCGAGGCCGGTCACGGCCCATCGCGGCAGCCAGGTCGAGGGCAGCAGCACCAGTATGCCGACGATGGCGTACTTGGTCAGAATTTCGCCCGGCCACAGCAGCATGTGCACGAGGCCGATGGCGAGCAGTGTCACAAGGCGGCGCAGCAGGACCAGCCGTGGGCGGGGGACTCGGTTCGCGGCGGAGTCCAGCAGCAGTGAGAACCCGATACCGAAGAGCAGGGAGAAGGTCGGGAGCCCGAGCCAGGGGTCCCAGTCGCCCATGGGCTTCGTCACGACCGCGGTGCCGTGGTTGGCTATCAGCTGGATGTTGGCGAGCAGGATCTCGCACAGCGTGAGCCCGCGCAGCACGTCGAGCGCGATGATCCGGGATCGACCGGAGAACGGCGCAGCCGGACCCTTGGGGCGCGACTGTGGGGGGAGATCTTCGCGTGGCATGGGGCCTCATCCTGCAAGGTCGCCCGGAGGACGGCGTCGGTCGAAAGCAGGGTTCACGGCGGCCAAGAGCGTACTTTCGGCTGGTTCATCGGCGAGGGCGGGTACCTGGCTTTGAGCATCAGTGAGGCCCACGAGGCCGGAAACGGGGAAGAAACACGCTGCTGGCTTCAATGCCTCCCATGACTGGACACCGATCAGCGTCGACATGGTTCGGCGACGAGAGCATGGATCGACGTAAGTTCCTGCGGCGGGCCGGTCTGGCCGTCGGCGCCGGCGTGCTGCTTCCGCAACTGGGGGCGCCCCGGACGAGCGCGCCGCTCTCCGTGGCCCTGAGTTCCGCGACATTGAGTATCGACCCCGACCAGCTTTTCAAGAACGGCGAATTCAAGCAGGCCGATCGGGGCTATGCCTACCTCCTGCGCAAGGAGCCCGGCAACGCGCACGCCGTGGCACAGCGCGGACGCATCGCGCTGCTGTCCAACAAGTTCGACGACGCCGAGAGGTTCCTGGCCAAGGCCATCGAGCTGGCCCCTGGCGACAACTTCTCGAAGCGGCAACTGGCGGAATGCTTCGTCCGGCAGGACAAGGTCGCTCGCGCGGTTCCGCTGCTGCGGGGCACCGGCGATCCGAGTGACGCGGCATTCGCCACCCAGTACGCCAGCGTGTCCGGCACGCCGTACGAGCTGCGGGGCGCGCAGAAGACGCGCGTCCCCTTCGTGTGCGTCGATCCTCTGCCCTGTGTCAAAGGCGCGGTGAATGGGGGTGAGCAGAAGAACTTCTTAATCGACACGGGGGCGACGCTGGCCTTCTCGAGGGAAATGGCGGAGCGGGCCGGTCTTCGCGCGGTTTCCACCAGCACGAGCCATCCCGCCGGGCAGACTCTCACGACATATCACGGCGTCATGGAGTCGTTCCGGCTGGGTGACATCGTGCTGCGTAATGTTCCGGTCGTCTGGTACGACCTGAGAATGCCGGACCTGCCGGACGGATCTCAGCCGTCGGGCGTTATCGGGACCACGCTGCTTTATCACTTCCTGGCCACGATGGATTACGCGAAGCAGGCGCTTGTCCTGCGGCGGAAAACGGGAACGCAAGTGCGGGACCTCCAGGCGGAGGCCCGGCGTACCGGGGCCGATCGCCTGCCGTTGTGGCTGGCAGGCGATCACGTCCCCTGCACGCTGGGCAGTCTCAACGACTACGGGCCACGGGTGGCCTCCCTCGACACGGGAGGCATGGGCATGGGCATCATGACGACCGAGGAGAACGCGAAACGAGCCGGTATCGAGATCGACTACGAACACCCGACGACAGGCGGCGGGATGACGAGCTACCCGATCACTCCGGCCAGGATAAGCCTCGGCCGCAAGGTCGGCCGGAACATTCCCGGTGTCGTCGGCGGATGGCCGTGGCTCGAGCTTTTCGGGTTCGAGACGATCGCCAACTTCACCCATGAGTTCTTCAAGTCCTACGCCATCACCTTCGACTATGCGGACATGAACTTCTATATCGCGAGCAGATAGCGCGGGCCCTTCGCGGAGTCCTCGGGTAGTGAACGGTCCTGTTGGGAGGACCGTTCCCCCGAGGGCTCCTTTCGCGTTTCCGGGCGTTGAAACGCTTCGCTTCGCTCGGTCCAAGTACAGGCGTAGGGGAGATCGGCTGGGTACGTGGAGGGACGCGCATGAACACCATCTTCGAAGAGCGCCTGCTCGGTGCGCTGAAGGAAGAGATCACCACAAGGAGGCCGACACCGGTGCGGCGGCGCGGTCCAAGTCGGCGTTTCCTGGCGTTGTCCGGCGCGCTGGCGGGGGCCGCGGCGACCGCCAGCGTGGCGCTCACCGCGTCCGGGGGAGCCGGCACACCGGCCTACGCGGTGGTCAAGGGCGCGGACGGATCGGTCGAGGTGTGGATCAACGAGTTCCACGACTCCGACGAACTGGAGGCCAAGCTCGCCGCGGTGGGGATCACGGCGGTGGTCGACTATCTGCCCGCGGACCGGACCTGCCGGGAGCCCCGGGGCGAGCAGGGGACCGCCGGGGGAAGGATGCGGGTCGGCATCGGCAAGGACGGCAAGGGGATCGCGTTCAAGATCAGCAAGGGGCGGATCGGGGTAGGTGAGACGCTGGTTCTGGCGATCTCCATGGACCGGGCCGGCGCGGACCGGCCACCCGTTGCCACCTCGCTGCAGGTGGTCAAGGGGGCGGCCGCGAGTTGCGTGGTGACCCCTCTGCGCCTCCCCGGCGATCCGTCCGGCGACGAGAACACGCAAGACGACGGTCCCACCAGCGACATCGAGCGCAGCGGTACGGACGACAGTCCCGGCCCGAGCACCGCCACCCGTAAGCCGTAAATCGGGTCCACCGGGCTCCGCGTCACTCACCTCATCCTGCACCTGCCGGCCCCGCCAACCGCGCGGCCGGTGGATACCTCATGCCCAAAAACCACCCAACAAGGAGAGATATGAGCATCCGTCTGCTGCTAGCCGTACCCGTACTGGCCCTGGCCCTCACAGCGTGTGGCGCGAAGGCCGGGGAGGGGGACGTCGCCAGCGCGAGCGGCAGCACAACCAGTCCCGCGGCGTCGGCCTCGGCGTCCACCGACAGGCGGGCGGCGGGGCTCAAGTTCGCCCAGTGCATGCGCGAGCACGGCGTGGACATGCCCGACCCCGAGCCCAACGGCCCGGTCGCCATTCAGCAACGCCCGGGAGACGAGCAGAAAGTGCAGAAGGCCCAGGAAGCGTGCAAGCAGTTCATGCAGGCCGCGGTAGGCGAGAAGGGGAAGGGGCTCGATCCGCAGAAGCAGGACCTGTTGGTCAAGTTCGCCCAGTGCATGCGCCAGCACGGCATCGACATGCCGGACCCGGCCGCCGACGGGCGGATCGAGATCAATATCAAGGAGGGAACCCCGGAGGAGAAGGTCAAGGAAGCACAGACGGCGTGCAAGCAGTTCGCCGGCGACCTCCCGCTCCCGCGGTGAAGAAGGGCCTCGCGTTCAGCGGCGCCGCCCTCCTCGCGGCGGCGGCCTGGGCGGTGTTGGCCCTGCTCGACGGTGGCGGCACCGGCACGGCCTCGCCGAGCAAGGTCACGGTCCCGGCCACCGCGGCAATCGCCAGGCAGGACCTGGTGGACACGAAGACCGTGGACGGGGCGCTCACCTACTCCGGTGAGCGCCTCCTGACGAGCGGTGCCGCGGGCACGGTGACGTGGGTGGCCGCGGAGGGCACAGTGATCCGCCGCGGCCACCCGCTGCTCAAGATCGACCGGAAGCCGCTCGTCCTGATGTATGGCAAGCTGCCCCTCTACCGGCAGCTGGAGCAGGGCGTTAGCGACGGCCCGGACGTCGAGCAGCTGGAGCGCAATCTGAAGGCGCTCGGCTACGGCGACTACCTGACCGTGAACGAGAGCTTCAGCTACGCGACCTACCTGGCCGTCAGGCAGTGGCAGGACGACGTAGGTCTGCAGAGGACGGGGCGGGTGGACGCGGCGCAGGTCGTGTTCGTGCCCGCCGCGGTCCGGGTGACCGCAGCGAAGGTCGAGGTCGGCGGGCGTACCGGCCCGGGTCAAGGGGTGCTCACGGTCAGCGGCATCCGGCGGCTGGTCCACGTGGATCTCAACACCGACTACCAGGCGCTGGCCAGGAAGGGTGCCAAGGTCAGCGTCAAGCTGCCGGGCGGCGAGCGGATCGCCGGGAAGATCACCTCGGTGGGTACGGTCGCCAAGTCCGCCCAGTCTGGACAGGGGCAGGACAACGGCGAGACGACCGTCGATGTCGATATCACCCTGAACAAGACGCCACGCACCAAGCTGGATCAGGCCCCGGTCGACGTCGAGCTGGAGAGTGAACGCCACAAGGGCGTGCTCGCCGTGCCGGTCGAGGCGCTGCTGGCACTGCGCGAGGGCGGGTTCGGCGTCGAGGTGGTCGAAGGCTCCGCCACCAGGATCGTGCCGGTGCAGGTCGGCGCGTTCGGCAGCGGCAAGGTGGAGATCAGCGGTACGGGCCTCGCGGAGGGCATGAAGGTAGGGGTGCCCGCCCCATGAGCTTTCGCGAGATGTGCATCGTCGAACTGCAGGGCGTGACCAAGGTCTACGGAGGACAGGTCGAGGCGCTTCGCGGTGTGGACCTGACGGTCGAGTACGGCGAGCTGCTGGCCATCGTCGGCCCCTCCGGCTCCGGTAAGTCGACCATGCTCCAGCTGATCGGAACTCTGGACCGGCCGACGGCAGGGACCGTGCGCATCGCCGGCTACGACGTGGCCGAACTGTCGGACCGGGAGCTGTCGGCGCTGCGCGCCCGCCACCTGGGATTCGTGTTCCAGCAGTTCCATCTGGCCGTCGGCGTGAGCGCGCTGGACAACGTGGCCGACGGCCTGCTCTACACCGGCACCGCGCTGCGCGAGCGCCGCGAGCGGGCCGAGGCCGCCCTGACCCGGGTCGGACTGGGCCACCGGCTGGGGCACAAGCCGAACCAGATGTCGGGCGGCGAGCAGCAGCGGGTCGCGGTTGCCCGGGCCGTGGTGGGTGATCCGCCGCTGCTGCTGGCCGACGAGCCGACCGGCAACCTCGACTCGCACTCGGGGGCCGAGGTGCTGCGCGTGCTGAGCGACCTGCACGCCGCCGGGACCACGATCGCGATCATCACCCATGACACCGAGATCGCCGAGTGGTGCCCGCGGCGGGTCCGGGTACGCGACGGCCAGATCATCGCCGACGACGGCCCCGGCGACATCCGCCACCCTCCTGCGGAGATCGCGAAGGGAGCCCGCCCATGACGCGCGCGAGACTGTCACCTGCCAGGCTCAGCGCCGTCGACGTGCTGCGGGTCGGGGCGGCCGGGCTACAGGCCCGCCCCACCCGGGTCATCCTGTCCGCGCTCGGCATCGCCATCGGCATCGCCACCATGATCGCGGTGATCGGCATCTCGTCCTCGTCACGGGAGCAGCTGCTGCGCCAGCTCGACCGGCTCGGTACGAACCTGCTCACCGTCTCGCCCGGCCGTACCCTGTTCGGCGACAAGGCCAAGCTGCCCACCTCGGCGCTCAGCGTGGTCAAGCGCATCGGTCCCGTCAACACGGCCTCGGCCACCGGAACGATCGATACCACCGTACGGCGTACCGACTACATCCCTGAGGCCGTGACCGGCGGCATCTCCGTCCAGGCGGCGAGCACCGAGCTGCTGACCACGCTGGAGGGCGGCGTCACCAAAGGGGTATGGCTGAACGCCGCCACCGAACGGGCCCCCGCGGTCGTGCTCGGCTCGGAGGCCGCCAAACGCCTCGGCCTCGGCAGGATCGGCGTGCGGGCGTGGATGGGCAACCAGTGGTTCACCGTCATCGGCATCCTGGGGCCGATGCCGCTCGCCCCGGAGATCGAACGCTCGGTGCTCCTCGGGTTCCCCGCCGCAGAGACGTACCTGGGTTTCGACGGGCACCCCACGACGATCTACGAGCGTTCGGGCGAGGAGGCAGTGGAGGCCGTCAGGGCGGTACTGCCGCGTACCGTCAACCCGGAGAACCCGGAGCAGGTCGAGGTCAGCAGACCATCGGACGCGCTGGCGGCGCGGGCCGCCGCCGCGGACGCGTTCACCAACCTGCTGCTCGGGCTCGGCGCGGTGGCACTGCTCGTCGGCGGGGTCGGCGTGGCGAACACGATGGTGATCTCGGTGCTGGAACGGCGCAAGGAGATCGGTCTGCGGCGCTCCCTGGGAGCCACCCGGGGGCAGGTGCGCATCCAGTTCCTGTCGGAGTCCCTGCTGCTCTCCGCGCTCGGCGGCGTCGTCGGGTCGGTGCTGGGCGCCCTGGCCACGGCCGGCTACGCGGTGTCGCGGGGCTGGCCACCCGTCGTGCCGCCGTGGGCGATCGGCGGGGCGGTCGGCGCCACGCTCGTCATCGGCACGATCGCCGGCCTCTATCCCGCCATGCGCGCCGCCCGCCTGTCCCCGACGATCGCCCTGGCCACCACCTGAGTTCCACATGACGAAAAGTGAGGCATATCCATGTTCCCAGTTCCGACAGCCGCCGCCATAGCGCTGGCGTTCCTGCTCGCAGGTACGCCCAACGCGGCAGGACAGTCCCAGCCGGCGGTCAAGTGGGGCTCCTGCCCCGCCTACTCCGACGAGGTGATCCGGGCCCGCGGCTTCTCCGACGCACAGATACCGAAGTTCCGCGTCCTGCTGAGCCGTATGGAGTGTGGAAAGGTCAGCGTTCCGCTGGACTACCGCAAGCCGCGCGGCCGGCAGATCACCATCGCGATCACCCGGCTCAAGGCCGTGGATCGCGCGCACCGACTGGGCAGCCTGGCGCTCAACCCGGGCGGGCCAGGTGGCAGCGGGTACGTCATGCCCATCGAGATCATCCTGATGAACGCGACGAACGCACAGCTCAACGACCGGTACGACCTGATCGGCATCGATCCTCGCGGAGTCGGCTTCAGCACCAAGGTCAACTGTCCGCCCCCCGGCGGAAAGCCCCCGGCACCGGGCCCGCTGACCAAGGAGGCGGCCAAGAGCATCTATGACAGCGAAGTGGCCACGAACAAAGCCTGCGGGCGCTCCGATCCCGGCTTCCTCGGCCGGCTCACCACCGTGAACATGGCGCGCGACCTTGATCGGGTACGGGCGGCGCTGGGTGAGCGGAAGCTTGACTTCTTCGGCGTGTCCTGGGGCACCTGGCTCGGTGCGGTGTACCGCAGTACCTTCCCCGGCAACGTGGGCCGCATGTTCCTGGACAGCGTGGCGCTGCCGCGGTTCCGGCTGGACGATTTCGAGGACGGCCGCGCCGCGGCGGCCGAGCGCGATTTCTCCCGCATGGCGGCCTGGATCGCGCGGCACCACGACACCTACGGCTTCGGTACCACCGCGAAGAAGGTGCGGACCGCGATTCTGGCGCTCGGCCGCGCCTACGACGAGACCCCGAAGCGGTACACCGACGTGGCGATACCCGCCGATGGCGGGCTGGTCGCCATGCTGGCCTCCCAGGGCTCACTGGGCTGGCCGCGAGCCGCCAAGGCGCTCAAGGAACTGCGCGAGGACACCGGCACCACCGCCCCGCCCACCGTCAAGGAATTCCTCAGCGGAGGTCCGCAGCAGCCGCCGCCGGCCGACGCTCCCGAGCAGCTCAACATGACAACGAGCCAAGTGGTCTTCTGCAACGAGGACCCCAGCCGCCTCGGCTTCTCCAAGGCCTGGACCGCGTACCAGCGGCGCCTTGAGCAGAACCCGGTGACCGGCAGGGCCGGCCGCTTCTCCGCCGGCTGCGCCGGCTGGCCGCTCCCGGCGCAAAAGGTGCGGGTGCACCGCACCGCAGGTTCGCTGGTGCTGTCCGGACACCGCTACGAAGCCATTTCCCCGTACGAGTGGACGACGCAGATGCGGTCGGCCATCGGCGGCAAGGTGTTCACCGTCAAGGACGACATGCACGGGTCCGTTCTGCGGGAGTGCCCCGCCGGCCTGGTGTCGTACTTCACCACGGGCCGAATCGCCAAGGGCTGCGACGGCGCCGCGACGCCGTAGAACTTTTACCCACATCGAGAGGAATCTTCATGCAGAAAGCAGCGGACCCAAAGCATCTCATTCTGAATTACCAGAAAAGCCAGCCCCACGGCTGGCCGGCGAAGCCGGGGCAGGAGGTCGGCGCGACCCTCGGCGGGCACACCGCGGCCAAGGACTTCGCGTACAACGAAAAGTCCTACCGGATCAGCCTGCTTCCGTTCGGCCAGACGGGTGATTCCCCCCATCCGATTTACGAGGATGTTCCGGCCGACCCGGCCATCGATTTCAAGCGGACCCTCGCCAAGGCGTTCGGCACCTACTACTCGTTCAACTATGCGGGCGGTTTCCGCGGCGGGCACGAGTTCGAGGTCCAGTCGTACAGCGTGTACGCCGACCAGGACGGCTCGCCCGACCTGAGCTACGGTGCCGATCTGTACATCGCCTGCGACCCGGACCTCCGCCAGGGCACCCTGCGATGGATCCAGGTCGTCAGGCGGATCGGGACCACCGGATCGTCCGAGAGTCAGGTCGACAACATCGGACGGCCCAACCCCTTCTATAAATATGGGGGGCGTACCTCGGTCTACGGCGACCAGGTGTTCAATTTCACCTGCGGCGTCCTGCCCGATATGGCGTCCGTCCTGTCGGACGTCCAGTTCATGGCCGAAGCATTCCTCGTGCGGGACACCGGGACCAGGGGCGCGGGCGGGAAGGCCGTCGTCAATATCTTCGGCGGCATCAAATACGGCTGGCAGGTGCAGGAAAGAAGGCCGTGAAACGGCACCCAGCGCGTAAACCGGCCACGACGATTTCGAGGTTGATCAATCTTATGCGTCCAATCCATGTCACAGACCCACGCGTAACACGAAGGTCTCTGCTGCAAGGAGGAAGCCTCCTCGGCCTGTCCGCGCTCGTCGCCGGGCCGATGTCCGCCGCAGCCGTATCCCGGACCCGGTTCTCGGAGACAGCCGCACACCTCGTGCTGGATTACCGGTCCAGCCGGCCGCACGGGTGGTATCAGGGGTCCACGGTCGGCGGGCACGTCACGTCCAAGGACTTCGAGTACAACGGAAAGTCGTACCGGGTCGCCCTGCTCCCGTTCAGCCAGTCGGGCGATAACCCGTATCTGGTCTACGAGGATGTTCCGGCCGATCCGGCCATCGGGTTCAAGCAGAATCTCGCCGAGGCGTTCGGGGCCCACTACTCGTTCAAGTACGTGGGTGGTTTCCGGGGCCGGAACGAGTTCCATGTCCAGTCGCACAGCGTGTACGTCAGCAAGCCGTCGGGAAACGTGCCCGGCCTGGACTGCGGGGCCGACCTGCATGTCGTCTACCGCCCGGACTCTCGCAAGGGAGATCCCGCCGCCAATGACAATCTGCTCTGGATCCAGGTCGTCAAGTCGGTGGGCCCCGCTCTCGACAACCTCTGGCGGGCCAACCCGTTCTATCTCGCCGGGGGACTCACCTCGGTCAACGGCGAGAAGGTCTTCAGTTTCTACGACGCGCCCTCGGTCGGGCTCGGGGGACCCGAACCCGATGTGCGATTCATGGCAGAGGCGTTCCTCGTGCAGGACACCGGGACCAAGAATGCGGCCGGGAAGGATGTCGTCAACATCTTCGGCGGAATCAGGTGGGGCTGGCAGCTGCAGGAACTGACGCGGTGATCCGCACTGCAGTACGGCTTCGGCTCGGTCACCACGCAGCTCATCAGGGCGGGTCTGCTGGACGAGGTCCGGTTCTGGATCCACCCGGTCCTGGAAGGCGCCGACAGCGTGACGACGCCGCTCAAGGACTTCAAGGCGTCGTTCGATCTGGTCGACACCAAGGTCATGAAGAGCGGCGTGATCATCGCCTCGTACAGGCCGGGGGTGCGCTACGCGAGGTGTCTGGGAAGCTACATGCTTGTTTACTTTCTGTCATCAAATGACTACTCACTGTTAGCTACTAAGTGTCTGTCATCCGCAGACTCCCCGAGAACAAGGAGTAGTCATGAAGGACCTCTCCCGCCGCACGGCGGTGGTCGTGGCCGTCCTGGCGTCCGCCACCGGGCTCGCGCTGCCGACCACCACCGCGCACGCGGCCGAGTCCTACCCGTGCCCCCGGGTCCAAGCGGTCTGCACCTGGACCGAGCCGGGCGGCCAGGGCGATCTAAGGCTGCTGTGGGACGATACGCCCTACATCGTCCCGCCCGTGCGCAGTGCACAGAACCAGACCCCGGAACCCTGGTGTTTCTACAACGCGCCGGGCTACCAGGGCGACGGGCGCCGGGAGGTCGCGCGCAACGAGACGGTGGCAGACTTCGGCTTCGACGCTCTCTCCGCCAAGCGGGGTCCCTGCCAATGGGAGTAGTAGTTCCGTCCGCCCGTCCGCCACTTCGGTAGGCGGGCATCGCGGGCGGTAGCGTCTCCGTCGCCTAAGACCGCGCCGCCGGGCCCCTCGAAAAGGGGCCCGGCGGCGCACCCATTTCCAGGTGCGAGCCCAGGCCCGCGGCTCACGGGACCGGGCGGGGAGTTGGCGGCGAATTCGCCCTACCCCGAGACTCTCACGGCTGACAGTGCCTGCGGGCGTTAGATTGAGGAGATGTCCCTGACCCTCGATTTCGTCAGCACGATCAGGGCGGAGCGGTCCGGATTGATCGACCGCCTGTCCGACGTCGAAGGCCTGACCGCCTGGGTGCGCGCACACGCGGCCGACTTCGACGTCGATCCCGGCTTCACCGCCACGGAGGGACTACGCGAGGAGACCGTACGCCTGCGCCAGGCCGTACGCGCGCTGTTCGCCAGGGCCGTGGCCCCGGAGTCGCCGAGCCGGGCGGACGCGGCGGCCCTGCCCGGCTTCGCGGAATCGCTGGCCCTGGTCAACGCCGCCGCCCTGGCCGCTCCGCGAGCCCCGCAACTGTCCTGGAGCGGGGAGCCGGCCCTCGTCGTCGTGCCCGCCGTGCCGGCCGAGCCGTCGGCACGGGTCCGGGCCGCGCTCGGGACGGCGGCCGTCGAGTTCCTGGCGGGGCCTGAACGGGCGCAGTTGCGTACCTGCCAGGCCCCACGCTGCGTGCTCTATTTCGTGAAGGAACACCCACGTCAGGAGTGGTGCTCGACCCCCTGCGGCAACCGCGCCAGAGCGGCCAGGCACTACCGGGAGCACAAGAAGTGAGCCACATCTAACGCATGCGAAGCCGATTTGCCGTTATATAGTTCTTTCTAACGGCCAATCGGTCGTTCATGCGTTAGATGATGGGGGAGTGCGGAATGTCGTCGTTCCAGACCGGGCACATCGGGCTCAACGTCACCGACCTCACCAAGTCCATGGACTTCTACCAGCGCGTCTTCGGCTTCACCTCGGCGGGCGAGTCACAGCACGAGGGGCGCCGCTACGCGTTCCTGGCCCAGGACGGCACGCTCGTGCTGACCCTCTGGCAGCAGAGCGAGGGCCGCTTCGCCACCGCGCGGCCGGGGCTGCATCACCTGTCGTTCCGGGTCGCCGACCTCGCGGCGGTGCGGAGGGCCGAGGCGGTCATCAGGGAGATCGGGGCCACCCTGCACCACGACGGCGTCGTGCCGCACGGTGAAGGCGCGTCCTCGGGAGGCGTGTTCTTCGAGGACCCCGACGGCATCCGCCTGGAGATCTTCGCCCCGGACGGCGGCGGCGACCGCCCCGCGCCCACCTCTGGCGCGCCGACCTGCGGGTTCTTCTAATGGTGTCGTATTCGGACGAGGCCGCCGTCCAGCGGCTAATGGGGTCGCATCCGGGCGAGGTCGCCGTCCAGCGGCGGGCGGGAGTGCGGGGCGGGGAGCTCGGCAGCTCGCGCACCCGCCCGGAGATCCCGGAGGTGGCGGCCGCGTTCCTGCGGCAGCAGCGGTTGCTCGTCGCCGGCGCGGCCGACGACCTGGGCCGGCTCTGGGCGAGCGTGCTGACCGGCCCCGCCGGTTTCGCCTCCCCCGAGGACGACCGCACGATCGTCGTACGCGCGCTGCCCGGCGCGCCCGATCCTCTGCACGGGCTGTTCGCCGGGGAACGCGACCTCGGACTGCTCGCCATCGAGCCCCACACGCGGCGCAGGATGCGCGTGAACGGCACGGCCGTGCAGGCGGGCGAGGCGCTGGTGGTGTGGACGGAGCAGGTCTACTCGAACTGCCCCAAGTACATCCAGACCCGCGAGCCCACGACCGCCCCGGGCGGCATCCCGGCCAGTCTCGGTACAGGGACCACGCTGACAGCGCGCCATCAGGCGTGGATCGGCGCGGCGGATACGTTCTTCATCGCGACGGGCGCCGAGAAGCTCGGCGCGGACGTCTCACACCGGGGCGGCAATCCAGGGTTCGTGAAGGTCACGGGGCCGGGGTCGCTGGTGTTCCCGGATTACGCCGGCAACTCGATGTACATGACGCTGGGGAACCTGGAGGTCAACCCGGCGGCCGGGCTGCTGTTCGTGGACTGGGAGCGCGGGGAGACGCTGCACCTGACCGGCCGGGCCCTGGTGGACTGGGATCCGGGGGACGTGCCGGGGGCGCAGCGGCTGGTGCGGTTCGAGCTGGCGGAATGGGCGCACGTCGCGGGCTCGGTCTCGGCGGGCTGGACGAACCCGGGGTACCACCGCTTCAACCCGCCGGTCTAGAAAGGTCAAGCTCCGACCCTGCGCCCTGATTCGTCTTCACATGGATCCTGGATAAGTTCGCCTCATGAGCAAGCCCGCGCGTCCGACCAAGCCCACCCTGAGCCAGGAGTACATCGCGGGTGTCGCGTTGGCGGTGATCGACTCGATGGGGCTCGGCAAGTTCTCCATGCGCAAGCTCGGTGCCGAGATCGGCGTCGACCCGATGGCGGTCTATTACTACTTCGACGATCAGGAGGCCCTGTTCGACGCCGTCGCCGAGCTGCTGTTCGAGGAGTTCGACGTCGACTCGCTGCCCTGGCGGGGCACGTGGCGCGCGCTGCTCGAACAGTCCTACGGGCGCATGCGGGACACGCTGGCCGCGCACCCGCATGCCGTGCCGGTGTTCGCGTCCCGGCCGATCCGGTCGGCCAAGGCCATCGCCACGGGCAACCAGACGCTCGCTTCCCTGCGGGAGGCCGGATTCGCGCCCGAGGTCGCCCTGCAGATGACGCGCTCCCTGCGCGACTACACCATCGGCCACGCGATGGGCCTGGCCGCCGTCCAGTTGGGCGCGCGGCGGCGCAGCCGCAAGCCCGAGCCCGGGGCGCCCGGCTACAACCTGCTCGCCGAGAGCGCCGACGCCGTAGACATCGACCAGCACTTCGGCCTCGGCCTCACCGCGATGCTGGACGGCTTCGACCGGCTGAAGAGCTGAGCTGAACCAGTGGTGGACAGCCCGGGCGGTGGATGAAAGCGTCTGCTGTGAGAGGTGGGCGTATGAGGGACTACCCGCTCGGCGCACCGTACCGGCTGGAGCTGGACGACACGTACGGCTGGCTGCGCGAGCACGAGCCGCTGGCCCGGATCAAGAT
This sequence comes from Nonomuraea sp. NEAU-A123, assembly GCF_018603905.1. Classification (GTDB taxonomy): domain Bacteria; phylum Actinomycetota; class Actinomycetes; order Streptosporangiales; family Streptosporangiaceae; genus Nonomuraea. The sequence goes on along the minus strand of NZ_JAHFZZ010000013.1, from coordinate 183,274 downwards.
GCCGTACGGCGAGCCGGCCTGGCTGGTGACCCGCTACGACGATGTCCGCACGGTCTTCGCCGACCCGCGCTTCGGCCGGGCGGCCGCGGCCGGCCGGGACGTGCCGCGCATGTACCCGGAGCCGGTGCCGGGCGGGCTCTCCGACCTCGACCCGCCGGAGCACACGCGGATGCGGCGGCTGGTCGGCAAGGCGTTCACCGCGCGCCGGGTGGAGCTGCTGCGGCCCCGCGCCGAGGAGATCGTCGAGGACCTCCTGGATCGGCTGACGGCCCAGGGACCGCCCGCCGACCTGGTGGAGGGCTATGCCGTGCCACTGCCCGCGACCATGATCTGCGAGCTGCTCGGCGTGCCGTACGAGGATCGGGAGACGTTCCAGTCCTGGGCCGACGCGTACATGACGACGACCGCGATACCGCTGGAGCAGAAGATGGCGCGGCTGGGCGCGCTCGGCGGCTACCTGGCCCGGCTGGTGACGCGGCGGCGCGAGTCCCCGACCGACGACCTGATCGGCGCGCTGGTGCAGGCGCGGGACGAGCAGGACAGCATGTCGGAGGAGGAGCTGATCGGCTTCCTGATGACCCTGCTGGCCGCCGGATACGAGACCACGGCCACCCAGATCGCCAACTTCACCTACGCGCTGCTGACCCACCCCGACCAACTCGCCCTGCTGCGCGCGGGGCAGGTGGACCTGGCGGACGCGGTCGAGGAGTTACTCCGGCACGTCCCGGTGACGGCGATCTCCGCCACGTTCATCCCGCGGTACGCCACCGAGGACGTGGAGCTCGAAGGCGGCACCGTGCGCGCGAACGAGCCGGTGTTCGCCGCCTACTACACCGCCAACCGCGACCCCCAGGTGTTCGAGGACCCAGAGCGGCTCGACCTCACCCGCAAGCCGCAGCCGAACTTCGCCTTCGGCCACGGCCCGCACTTCTGTCCCGGGGCGCCGCTGGCGCGGATGGAGCTTCAGGTGGCGCTGGCCGCGCTGCTGCGCCGCCTGCCGGACCTGCGGCTGGCCGTGGCGGACGAGGAGCTGAGCTGGAAGACCGGCATGGTCATCCGCGGTCCGGTCTCGCTCCCCGTCACCTGGTGATCACCGAGCCGACCGCCGCGCGGCGGCTCGCGCCCGGGTCGGGCTCCGCTATGGCGACGAGCGCGAGTGGGTGGAGGTCGGAGTGGAGAACGCCGCCAGTGCGGCGAAGCCCAACACGAATGTGGGCGGGGTGCCTGCCGTACGGACGGACACCGAGGTCACGCTGTTGCGGCCGGGCGCGAGTTACGCCACATATGCCAGGACGAGCCGGGCCGGTCAGCTCGACGCCCAGCGTCTGGGGGACCTGGCGGCGGCGGTGCGCGTGAAATCGAGCCGCTCTCCGGAATGACCCCTGTCCGGCCTGGAGAGCACGGCCGAGCAGGCGCTGGACCAGCTCGACCGGGCGTACGCGGTGTGGTCGTCGGGCGTGCGGGCGCTCGGCGAGGAGGGCATGGCCAAGCCGTGCGGCCCGGCCGAGGGCCCGTTCGCCGAACACCCGATGTCAGACCTGATCCCGCACCTCAACAGGGAGGCCATTCACCACGGCGCCGAGATCGCCCTGCTCCACGATCTCTGGGCGCCCACCAAGCATTAGTCCATGAGGACGATCTGGCGCAGCACCTCGCCGCCCTTGAGCGCGGCCACGGCGTCGTTCAGGTCGGCCAGGCGGATCCGGGCGCTGATCATCGACTCCAGGTCGAGCTGGCCGGCCTTGTAGAGCTTGGCGAAGTAGGGGAAGTAGTGCCGTACGTCCGCTTCGCCGTACAGGCTGGAGAGCAGGTTCTTGCCCTCGAACAGCAGGCTGAACGCGGAGATCGACACCATGTCGTCCACCGCGCCAGCGCCGACCACGATGACCTCGCCGCCCGCGCGGGTGACCTGCCACGCGCTCTGGATGGTGGCGGCCTTGCCGACCACCTCGAAGCCGTAGTCGAAGCCGCTGCCGCCGGTCAGCTGGTTCAGTGTCTCGGGGACCTGCTCGGGGGTGACGGCGTGGGTGGCGCCGACCTTCTTGGCCAGCTCGTGCTTGGACGCAAGGGGGTCGATCGCCAGGATCGTCCGGGCGCCGGAGATGCGCGCGCCCTGGATGACGGACAGGCCGACGCCGCCGCAGCCGATGACGGCGACGGTCGAGCCGGGCCGTACCTTGGCGGTGTTGATGGCGGCGCCCACGCCGGTGGTGATGCCGCAGCCGATCAGCGCGGCCGCCTCCCACGAGATGTCCGTGTCGACCTTGATCGCGCCCTGCCAGGGGATGACGATCTCTTCGGCCCACGTGCCGCACCCGGCCATGCCGAACGCCGTCTGGTCGCCGCCGAAGCGGAAGTTGCCCTTGGTGAACGCCTCGATCACGTACTTCATGCAGAGGTACGGCTGGCCGCCCAGGCACAGGTCGCAGTCCTGGCAGGACGGACGCCAGTTGATGATCACGTGATCGCCCGGCTGGACCGAGCTGACATGCTCGCCCACCTCGACCACTTCGCCCGCGCCCTCGTGACCCGGGACGAGCGGCACGGGCTGCGGCAGCACGCCGGACATGGCCGACAGGTCCGAATGGCAGACGCCCGTAGCCTTGATCCGCACCCGTACGTCGGTCGGTCCGACGGGGGTGAGGGTGACATCGTCGCGGATGTCGAGCTTGTCGTCGCCTACGGCATGCAGAAGGGCGGCGCGCATGGGGGGTTCCTCCTCCGGCTATTCCTCAAGGGAAAGAGCGGCTTTGGGGCAGGACCGGACCGCGTGACGGACGCGGTCCAGGAGTTCGGGCGGCGGTTCCGGGAGCAGGATGTGCAGCTGGTCGTCGTCGTCCACGTCGAACACCTCGGGTGCGAGCCCCATGCATACGGCATTGGCTTCGCACACCATTTCATCGAGCTTGATCTTCATGTGAGCCTCCTGTGGTCCCATGAGACCACTTTGGTGCGCTCGACGACGTATGCAACCCGCTTTCGTCCGGTCTGTTCGACATAGGGCAGCAGGAGATCGTCCGCCACGCCCGGGGTCATCCTGCGTGCGACCAGCAAGCCGACGGCCAGGACCTGCTCGGGCTCGTCCACTCGCTTGGCCTCGCCGTACAGCAGGACGCCGCGCAGCTCGTTGTAGTCCTCGCCCGTCTCGACCAGGCAGCTCACCCGCGGGTCGCGCTCCAGGTTGCGGACCTTCTGCGCCTTGGCGTAGCTCCAGAAGGCGATCCGCCCCTCGTCGAGCCCATAGAACATGGTCACCAGATGCGGCGTGCCGTCCGGGTTGATGGTCGCGAGCTGGAGCTTGCGGGCACCTTCCAGGAAGGCCGTGACCTCGTCTCCGGACATCGCGACGCGAGCGCGCTGATTCACGTTGCCAAGTAGAACAGGTTGCAGAATGCCGGGCAAGGGGGCGCTGGAATGTTGTTCGGTTCTACTAGGGTGCATCCCTATGACGATGCCGCCTGAACTGCGATACGCAGCCAAGCATGCCAAGGGATTCATGCCGGAAGGGGAGGGCCTGGCCCTGTTCGAGGCGGCTTGCCAGTACGGCAAACTCGGGCCGATCTGTGAGATCGGCACCTACTGCGGCAAGTCGGCCGTCTACCTCGGGGCGGCGGCCAGGCTGGCCGGGTCCGTGGTCGTCACCGTGGACCACCATCGCGGCTCGGAGGAGATCCAGCCGGGCTGGGCCCACCACGACCCGACGCTGGTCGATCCGCGGTTCGGCAAGATGGACTCGCTGCCGACGTTCCGCCAGACGATCGCCGCCGCCGGGCTGGAGGACGAGGTGATCGCCGTGGTGGGCCGCTCGGAGCAGGTGGCCCGGCTCTGGAACACGCCTTTGGGGATGCTGTTCATCGACGGCGGCCATTCCGACGATCCGGTGACACGCGACTACGAAGGCTGGGCTCCGCACGTCATGGCGGGCGGCGCGCTGGTCTTCCACGACATCTATCCGGACCCGGCCGCGGGCGGCCAGGCTCCCTACCGGACCTACCTGCGGGCGCTCGCCTCGGGCGCGTTCGCCGAGGCCTCGGCCGAGGGCTCGCTACGCGTTCTGGAACGGGTCGCTCCGGGGATCTAGTGCCGCTTCCCGCGTGCCCATGCTCTGCGGGTGTGGGCACGCCAGGACTGGAAGTCCTCATGGCTGTGCGGGTCGTGGCCGAGCTCGATGAGCGCCCCTTCGGCCCACGCGCCGGCCTCGTCGGGCTCCGCGCCCGCCAGGATCGGTACGGCCTGCGCCACGTGATCCGGCAGCGGCCCCGCCTGGAGCCCGGCGGACACGGCGAACGCGCACCCCTGGGCCAGATGGGCACGGAACCCGTCGGCCCCCGCGTGATCGGCCAGCCACCACAGCTCGTCGGCATTGGCGCCACCGGTGTGCGTGGCCGCGAACCCGACACCGCTCCACAGATCGCCCCGCCGGCCCGCCGGGAAGGCGGCGATCCTGGCGGCCACGTCGTCCGGCGAGGCGCACTCGTGGTACCAGAGCAGGCGGCCCAGACCCTGGTCGAAGATCGCGCAGTGGGCCCTGGTGAGCAGATCGGGCATGGTCCGCTCGCCGACCATCCGGTCGGCCCGCCCCAGGCTCCACTGGAACCCGAACCCGTCCACGGCCAGCCAGCGGAACAGCGGGTGCGTCTGCCGGGTGCCCCGCATGGGCCGCAGGCGCAGCAGCGCGTAGCCGCGCCCGGCACCCACGTGCACGGCGTACGGGTGGAATTGGGCGGGGCCGGCCAGTAGCTCGTGAAGGCGCCGGCCCCGGGTCATGGTGAGCAGATCGAGCACGGTGCAGGCGGCACCGGCCCCCTCATAGGCGAAGCTCCGCTGCTCAGGAGACATTTCATCGATTTTGCAGGCTTCACGCGAAACAGCGGCGTTGAAGCCGAAAAGATATGACCGCTCGGCCCCTTCGACGACCACCCGGGAATGTCCCTGCCGTAGCCGGAACCTCCGCCGGGCCAGATCGGCTTCGGACTGCTCCCTCAGCAGCAGCTTGCGTAGTCCGTGAACCGGCGAAAGCGTCGGCTCAGTCCTGTCCTGCTCCAAGAACGCTGTTGTGCCCGTGTCGCCCACGCTTCCCCCGAAGACGCCTCGTACGGCCACTCACGAAGCTAGTAACCGCAATGGGGCGTTCGGCGGTGCCGCTCCGCATTTCCCGGCAAAGAACCCGCAAAAGCCCTTGCGCGTACAAGATCACGCACGAGCGGGCGTGCAACCACACAGATGCGGCTCGGCGGGGGAGACGGAGGCGGCGCTGACGTCGCGGAAGATCCCCGCTCCCGAGGAGAAGGCGAACAACGCGTCCCCCGCGAGCACCGCCGCCGCGGCCGTATATCCGCTCCGCTCGTGCGGGAAATGGCGGTCGTTGGCGAACTGCCACCCCGTCCAGTACGAGCCGTCCTCATGGCGCAGGTGCTGCATGTCGGCGAACAGCCGGGCGGCGCGCTCGCGGTCGCCCAGCGCGTCGAGGGCCAGCGCCAGCTCGCACGTCTCCGCGCCCGTCACCCACGGCTGGTCCGAGACGCATCGGATGCCCAGCCCCGGCACCACGAACGTGCTCCACTCCCGCTCCAGCAGCTCTTCCGCCGCCGGTCCCCGGACGGCGCCGCCGAGCACCGGGTAGTACCAGTCCATGGAGTAGCGGCTCTTGTCGGCGAACGCCTCCGGGTGCGCGGCCAGCACATGGGCCAGGCGGTCGGCGGCCAGCTCCCAGTGCGGCTGCGGGTCGCCGAGGTGGTCGGCGAGCAGGACGCCGCAGCGCAGGCCCTGGTGGATCGACGAGCAGCCGGTGAGCAGCGCGTAGGAGGATGCCCGGCCCTGGGCGTCGCGCTCCCAGACGATCTCGCCGCGTTCGGTCTGCAGCCCCACGACGTAGTCGAGCGCCCTCTTGACCATCGGCCACCTGAGCTCGGTGAACCGCTGGTCGCCCGTCACCAGGTGGTGGTGCCAGACGCCGGCCGCGACGTAGGCGGCGTGGTTCGACTCGCCGCCCGGCTCGGTGGCGACGCCGTCGACCAGCTTCATCGCCCACGAGCCGTCGTCGCGCTGGTGCCGGGCCAGCCAGTCGTAGCCCCGCGTGACGGGGTCGCGCAGGCCGGCCACGGTCATCGCCATCAGGCACTCGACGTGGTTCCACGCGTCCACGTGGCCTTCCGGCCAGGGCACGCCGCCGTCGTCCTGCTGGATCGCCGAGATGCTCAAGGCCGTCTGAACGGCCTCCTCGCGTGAGATCACGCGGCGGGCTTCCTGACGTAGAGCACCACGCTCTTGCCGATGAGCGGGTTGAGCAGGGATTCGGCCAGCCGGGTGAGCGGCGGGCGCTTCATGATGTCCCAGACCAGCAGCTCGTGGTACGCCTTGGCGAGGGGATGGTCGTCGTTGTTGACGCCGACCGCGCACTTGATCCACCAGTACGGCGCGTGCAGCCCGTGGGCGTGGTGGTGGGGGCCGATGCGGAAGCCGGTGGACTTCAGCTTGGCCGACAGCTCAGCCAGCGTATAAATCCGGATATGTCCGCCGGGGGCCGTGTGGTAGTCCTCGTCCAGCGCCCAGCAGATCCGCTCGGGCAGGAAGCTCGGCACGGTGATCGCGGCCGTGCCGCCGGGCTTGAGCACCCGGAAGATCTCCCGCATCGCGGCCATGTCGTCGGGGATGTGCTCCAGCACCTCGGCCGCGATGACCCGGTCGAAGGAGCCGTCCTCGAACGGCATGTCCAGCGCCGTCCCCTGAACGGTCTCGCCACTGGCCTCTGGCGGCACCTCGCCCGCCTTGTCCATTGCCACGAACATGGCCGCCACGCTGTCCAGCTCGGACTGGTCCATGTCGAAGGCGACCACGTCCGCGCCCCGGCGGAGCACCTCGAACGCATGCCGGCCACCGCCACAACCCAGGTCGAGCACGCGCACGCCGGGCCCGACCGGCAGCCGGGCGAAGTCCACGGTCAGCACTTATCGATCTCCTTGAATTCGGTCGGGCGCTCGAAAGCTCTGTCAGCGGGTACGACGGGCCGCGATGGCCTCGCGGTACGCCTCGACGGTCTTCTTGGCGACGACGCGCCAGGTGTAACGCTCCATGACCCGCTCGTATCCGGCCTTGCCCACCCGCTCACGCTCCTCCGGGGAGTCGTGCAGGCGGCGCAGCACCGCGGCCAGCTCCTCGGCGTCGCCGGGCGCCACCTGGATCGCGGCGTCCCCCACCACCTCGGGCAGCGCACCCGTACGGCTGGCGACCAGCGGCGTGCCGCAGGCCATGTGCTCCACGGCCGGCAGCGAGAACCCCTCGTACAGCGACGGCACCACAGAGACCTCCGAGGTGGCGATGAGCTCGCCCAGCTCGTCGTCGGAGATGCCGTGCACAAAGCGGACCCGGTCCTGCAGTGACAGCTCCTGCACGAGCTGCTCGGTGGGCCCGCCGGGGGTCGGCTTGCTGACCACGGTGAGGCTGACGTCGCGCTCGGTGGCCAGCTTGGCCACGGCCCGCAGCAGCGTGGAGACGCCCTTCATGGGGGAGTCGGCGCTGGCCACCGCCACGATCGAGCCCTTTTTCTTCGGCTTCTCGGGACGGGGGTGGAAATAGCGGGTGTCGACGCCGAGCGGGATCAGGCGCATGTTCGCCTGCGGGACGTTGAAGTCGCGGTGGATGTCGGCCAGCGACGACTCGCTGACGGTCAGGATCGGGCTCAGCCGGGGCGCGACCTTGGCCTGCATCTTCACGAACGCGTACCAGCGGCGCATGGTCAGCTTCTTGGCGCCGGTGGCGGCCTCCAGCTCGATGCGCCGGTCCACGCTGATCGGGTGGTGGATGGTGCCGACCACCGGGAACAGCTTCTGGATGCCGAGCAGGCCGTAGCCGAGGGTCTGGTTGTCCTGGACGACGTCGAAGTCGCCGACCCGCTTCTTCAGCGCGCGATGCGCCCGCAGCGTGAACGTCAGCGGCTCGGGGAACCCGGCGGTCCACATGGTGCCGACTTCCAGCCAGTCGATCCAGTCGCGGTACTCGTGCAGCTTGGGCGTCCTGAACGGGTCCTCGTCGCGGTAGAGGTCGAGGCTCGGCACCTTCTGGAGGATCACGCCCTCGTCCAGCTCCGGGTACGGCTGGCCGGAGAACACCTCGACGTGATGCCCCAGGGCGACCAGCTCGCGGCTCAGGTGGCGGAGGTAGACCCCCTGACCGCCACAGGTCGGCTTGCTGCGGTAGGACAGCAGTGCGATCCGCAGCGTGTCGCTCACGGACACCCCTTTCTCGCCCGGTAAGCACCCAGAGATGGGCGTGTACCGTGAAGATGACCTTAGTCCGAGAAGGCTACCATTCGGTAGGTCATCTGGAATTGTTCACAACTGCCGCCAAAGGCCGTGCGAACTGCGATGTTGGCATGACCGAGCGTGGTTCGGTGGAACGTGTTCTAGGAGTCTTGGGCGCTGTATCGAGGCGCTTAGCTGTACATTCCCGTCCAAACGGACGCGGTCGTGATAGTGGGAGGACCCCTTGGCCAGGCGCGCTCTGATCACCGGCATCACCGGCCAGGACGGTTCCTATTTGGCGGAGTACCTGCTCGGTCAGGGGTACGAGGTGTGGGGGCTGGCTCGCGGCCAGGCGAACCCGCGCGTGTCGCGGATGCGCAAGCTGCTGACCGAGGTCCAGGTGGTCCGCGGCGACCTGCTCGACCAGGGGTCGCTGATCTCGGCGGTGGAACGGGTTCAGCCCGACGAGGTCTACAACCTGGGCGCCATCTCGTTCGTGCCCATGTCGTGGGAGCAGGCGGAGCTCACGGCCGAGGTGACGGGAATGGGCGTGCTGCGCATGCTGGAGGCCATCCGGGTGTGTTCGGGCGTGTCGCGTGGCGGCGCCGCCTCCGGCTCCGGCCAGATGCGCTTTTATCAGGCTTCGTCCTCGGAGATGTTCGGCCAGGTCAGCGAGACGCCCCAGACGGAGCGCACCGCCTTCCACCCGCGCTCGCCGTACGGCGTGGCCAAGGCGTACGGGCACTTCCTCACGCAGAACTACCGCGAGTCCTACGGCATGTACGCGGTCTCCGGCATCCTGTTCAACCACGAGTCGCCCCGGCGTGGCGCCGAGTTCGTCACCCGCAAGGTCTCGCTCGGCGTGGCGCGCATCAAGCTCGGCCTCGACAATGAGCTCCGGCTCGGCAACCTGGAGGCCCGGCGGGACTGGGGTTTCGCGGGCGACTACGTACGGGCCATGCACCTGATGCTCCAGGCCGGCACGCCCGAGGACTACGTGATCGGCACCGGGCGCATGAAGTCGGTCCGCGAGCTGGTCGAGGCCGCCTTCACGGCGGCCTCCCTGGACTGGGAGCAGTACGTCGTCACCGACCAGGCCCTGCATCGGCCCGCGGAGGTCGACCTGCTGTGCGCCGACCCGAAGAAGGCCCGGGTGCAGCTCGGCTGGGAGCCGACGATGCCGTTCGACGAACTGGTGGCGACGATGGTCGAGTCCGACCTCCGCCTGCTGTCGAACGGCGGCGACCCCGACCAGGACAGTTCCTGGCCCTGATAGACCCCGATCGCCGGTGCTCCTTCGAGCATGCCCTATTGACAAAATACTGTTTTACGTAAAGGATGATTTTTGCGATGAAAGATGTCCTGTACCTGGAACAGATCGAGCAGGCCGAGGCGCTGCTCAAGCCGCAGCGCGTCGAGGTGCTGCGGCAACTGGCCGAGCCGGGCACCTGCACCGAGGTGGCGGCCCGGCTCGGCCAGACGCCACAGCGCGTCTACTACCACGTCAAACGGCTGGTGGAGGCGGGCTTGGTCGACCTGGTGTCGGAGCGGAAGGTGCGCGGTGTCCATGAGGGCATCTACCAGGCGGGCGCGCGTTCGTACTGGCTGTCACCCCGCCTGGTCGGCCGGATCGGCCTGCGCAAGGCGCAGGACGAGCTGAGCCTGGGTTACCTGCTGGACCTGATGGAAGAGGTTCAGGCGGACATCGCGGGGCTCGACAGGACCGCGACGGAGCTGCCGTCGATCGGACTGTCGGGGGAGATCCACGTGCGCCCAGAGGACCGTCAGGAGTTCCTGCACGAGCTGCAGGGGATGCTGCAAGACCTGTTCACGAGGTACGGCGGAGCGGAAGGTGACGCCTTCAAGCTCGCCGTCGCCTGCTACCCCAAGGGAGACGAACATGAGTGAGCCGATGACCGTCCGCGCCCGTGTCCAGGCACCGGTGAAGGAGGTCCACCACGCGCTGACCGACGCCGCGACGATGCGGCTCTGGCTGGCCGAGCACGCCGAGGTGGACCTGCCGGACCGCTACGCGTTCTGGGGGCGCCACACCCCCGAGGGCGACGCGCCGCACCAGCGCCCGCTGCACGTCGACGACCACACGGTGCGGTTCTCCTGGTTGCTGGACGGCGTGGACACCACGGTCGAGTTCGGCCTGGAGGAGGACAGTCCCGAGACGACCATCGTGTCGGTGTCGCAGACCCACTTCGACTTCCAGGAGGCGCTCAGCGAGACGACGATCCGCGGGGTGATCCAGACGTACTGGTGCCTCATGCTGGCGAACCTGGCCGAGCACCTCGAGGGCCGCCCGCTTACCCCGAAGGCCGACTTCACCTCCTCCGACCTGCGGGCGGAGGTGCTCATCGCCGCTTCCGCGGAGAAGGTCTTCGACTCGCTGATCGACTCGGAGTCGGTGACCGCCTGGTTCGGGTTCCCCATCGAGATCGAGCCACGGGTCGGCGGCCGCTATGCCATGGGCGGGCTGGCGAACAACCCCGACCCGGCGAAGATCGTCGAGCTGGAGCCGGGGCGCAGGCTGTCCGTCGACTGGGGCGGCGTCGGGATCGGCACCTGGGAGCTGGCGGAGTCCGGCGGCAAGACGCGGCTGACGTTGGTGCAGAGCGGCTTCGACCGGTCGCCGTACGCGGGCTGGTGCGGCATCCTGTCCGGGCTCTCCGAGCTGCGCCGCTTCCACGAGGTGGCCGACTGGAGCCCCATCTGGGTGTCCTAGCCGTCCTCCTCCGCCAGGTGGGTCAGCACGGTCTCCGCGACGGACCCCATGACCTCGATCTGCTCCGGAGTCAGCAGGCCGATGAAGTGGCGGCGTACCGACTCCACATGATCGGGGGCCGCCGCCTCGATGGCCCGCAGCCCCTGCTCGGTCAGCACGATCACGGCGCCGCGGCCGTCCGTCTCGCATTCTTCCCGGGTCACCAGGCCGCGCTGCTCCATCCGTGAGATGTGCCGCGACAGCCGGCTCTTCGACCACAGCATCCGCTCGGCCAGCTTGGTGAGCCGCCACCGATGCCCCTCGGTCGACGACAAGGACGACAGTACGTCGTAGTCGGGGGCCGACAGCCCCGAATCCCGCAGCAGATCACGGCTCACCCGGGCGTCCAGGAGCAGCCGCATCCGGCGGTAGCCGAGCCAGGCCCGGAACTCGGCGTCATCCAACCAGCGTGGGTCACCCATGCCGCCCAGATTAGTTGACGTGTAACCAACTTTGGATTTAGGTTCCATGTAAACCAAATCTGGGAGGCGGGCGCACATGTTCGGTGTGGGTATCTCGGCTTCGGCGGCTCCGGGCGCCGATCCGGTCGGGGACGCGCGGTTGGCCGAGGAGTTGGGGTTCGACTTCGTGTCGACGTCCGACCATCCGTGTGGCACGTCGCCGACGTACGAGATCTGGACGCTGTTGACCTGGATCGCCGCCGCCACCTCGCGGATCCGCGTCGCCACGCGGGTCCTCGGGGTGCCGTACCGGCCGCCGGCGATGGTGGCCAAGATGGCGGAGTCCCTGCACCGGCTCTCCGGGGGGCGGCTGATTTTGGGCCTTGGTGGCGGCTATTCGGATGAGGAGTTCCGGGCCTTCGGGCTGGGTGTGCCGACGCCGAGGGAGAAGGTCGACGGCATGGTGGAGGCGATCCACATCATCCGCGGGCTGTGGTCGTCGCCGTCGTTCAGCTACCAGGGCAATCGCTATCACACGTTGGACGCCGCGCTTTCGCCCAAGCCCGTCAGCCCGATCCCCATCTGGCTGGGCACGTACGGCAACCGGGCGCTGGCGGCCACGGGGGAGCTGGCGGACGGGTGGATCCCGTCGCTGGGGTTCGCGCCGCCTGCGGTGGCGGGGGAGATGCGTGCGCGGGTGCTGGCGTCGGCTGGTCGGGTGGGGCGGGAGGTGGAGTGTGTGTACAACGTGTCGGTTTTGGTTGGTGGGAGCTCGGACTCGCCTTCGACGGTGGCGGGGTCGGCTGAGGAGGTGGTGGAGGGGTTGATGAGGTTGATGCGGCTGGGGTTCACCTCGTTGAACCTGATGCCTGTGGGGGCGGACTTCCGTGGGCAGATGGAACGGCTGGCCACCGACGTCCTTCCCGTGTTGCGGGCGTTCTCTTCATAGGCCGGATTTTGGTGCACCGTTTCCGACTTCTGGACGATGACGCTCCTCCTGTACTCGGCGCACGGCCAAAAGGCACTCTCCCGCGCACGTCGTTCTATTGCGCTACTCCGCCCTGAGGGCGGCGATATCCGATCGCGTATTTCTGACGCCGCAGTTCTCGGATGGCTTGCAGGGAAAACACCTACGGTCGGCGCCGCCAGTACATTCAAGAACCTTGGCCTTCCTTCGCAGCGCTCGCGCTCCGTAGGAAGTTGCGCACCCATAGGCGTTACCATGTCATCGGTGATCAATCCCCCGGTAGGGGTCATGGCAAACATGACTCGAGGCTCGGCATGAATCGCCGCCGTCTACGGCCATCTGCCATGGGGTGACCTCGTACTCGGCATATCTCATTCCGAAACGGTTTGGCCGATGATCGTGGAATATTGCTCTCCGTAAGGCATTCGCGACAAATTGGCCCCTATCGCATCTTTGCCTGCTGATCTAGCATCCGACTGTCTTTCTGATCTTTACTTTCGGAGGTCGGGTGCACATCCCCCACAAGGTTGGCCTTGCCATGCCCAAAACAGGGCGGGTAAGATCCCGAGTAGTCCTCACCACAGGCTTGGTAACCGCGCTGCTCTTGACAACCGGCCATGCAGCTGAAGCCGCCATCCCAATATCCGCAACTCCCACCCATGCCTTCACGCCCGCCAAAGTGCAGCCGGTCGCCCAACGCCCTGATCGCGTCTCGGCCGCCCTGTCGGCCCGGCTGCAAGGCGGCCGAGTTCTGGTGTCCGGAGAGACGACCGAGTCGACGCTCACATATGTCAATCCGGATGGCACGGTCACGCTGGAGGCGTCCGGTGGGCCGGTCCGGGTCAAGCAGGGCGATGCGTGGACGCCGATCGATACCACGCTGGTGGCGGTCGACGGGGTGCTGCGGCCGAAGGCGTCGCTGGCGAAGGCGACCTTCTCTGCTGGTGGCGCGGACAAGCCGCTGGCCAAGCTGGAACGTTCCGATAGCGAGTTCTACGCTCTGACCTGGCCCACCCCGCTGCCCGCACCGAAGGTGGAAGGCAACAAGGCCACCTATCCCGATGCTGCCGGTCCCGGCGCCGATCTGGTCGTCACCGCCCTGCCGAGCGGCTTCGGCCACGACATCGTGCTGCGCGAGCGGCCCACCGGCTCGGTGGAGTACAAGATTCCCATCGAGGTCAAGGGGCTCACGCTCGCCGAGGCCAAGCAGGGCGGGCTCAAGCTCACCGATGGCAAGGGCAAGACGGTGGCCGCCGCTCCGCAGCCGGTCATGTACGGGGCCACCCCCGAAAACGCGCAGTCCGGCCGGGCAGCATCCGACACCAGGCAGGCGGCGCCGACAGGCGCCATCGACACCCAGGTGATCGAGCAGGACGGCCGCCCGATGTTGGTGCTGCGGCCGGATACGAAATTCCTGGCCGATCCCGCCACCACCTATCCGGTAACGGTGGATCCAGTCAGCTCGCTGACCACGCTCGGCGATGTCACCGTGGTCTCGCCCAACGGGCAGTCGGGCAGCACCACGATCTCGGTCGGCAACAGTGACTCCAGCAACCAGCGTAACTTCATGCGCACCATGCTGGCCTTCAACACCTCCGCCATCGCCGGCAAGTCGGTCACCGACGCACGGCTGGAGCTGCAAAGCGGCGGCAGTTTCGACTGGGGCTGCTTGACCGGGCAGAGCGTCAAGGCGCAACGCATCACCTCGACCTGGGACCCCCGCACCACCTACTGGAGCAACCAGCCGACCACCACCACCGAAGACGAAAAGCCCGCCACCGAGCCGGGCAAGTGCACCAGCAACTCCGCCATCCCCGCTGGCACCTGGACCTGGCCGGTCACCGACATGGCCAAGGACTGGGCAAGCGGCGCCCCCGGCAACGGCATCGCCCTGCGCCTGGTGACCGAAGACCCCACCCCGTACAAGGACCAGTACGAGCGCTCCTGGCAGGCCGAAGAATCGGCGGGCAGCGGCGGCACCCCGGCCAAACTGATCATCACCTACGGTTCCACCCCCTCGGTTGAGCAGCTGCGCGCCGCGCCGATCGTGGCCAACGAAGGCATCGTCTACACCTCCTCCACCACCCCGACCCTGTTCACCGGGGTCAAGGACCCCGACGGCGGCCTGCTGCGGGCGGAGTTCGAGGTGGAGAAGGACCCGGCCTCCGGCAGCACAGGCCAGCTGTGGGCCGGGGCCGTGGATGGGATCACTGCGGGAGACAACGCGAAGATCGCCGTGCCCGCGGGCAAGCTGACCGACGGATCGAAGGTCCGCTGGCACGCTCGCGCGTTCGACGGCATCGACTATTCGGCGTGGTCGTCATGGCAACTGCTGACCATCGACGCCACCGCACCGGCCGCTCCCACCACCTGGTGCCCGGAATACGACAACGACACCTGGACCGCCCGGCGCCGCCCCCTCGGCGATCCCACCGAGTGCGACCTGTCCAGCACCTCTGACGATCGGCGCGCATTCCGCTGGGGACTGGACGACCCGGCCACCCCCAATGAGGCGCCGCTCAAGGACGGCACGATCTACTACCCCAACGGCCGCCCCATCAAGATCGACCCCACCGACGGCTGGCACACCCTGTACGTGCGCACCGTCGACGTGGCCTCCAACACCTCCACTCTGACCGGCTACAGCTTCGGCATCGGCGCCGGCGGCCTGGTCAAATCCGCAGTAGGCGACCGCACCCAGCGATGGCTGGCGCTGATCACCGCCGCCGCACCGGACCGCACCCAGGCCCGCTACGAGTATCGCAAGGCCGGATCAAGCGCCTCCTTCACCGTCATCCCGACCACCGATGTCACCGTGCCAGGCTCCGGCCAGCCGATCGCCGCCTGGCCACAAACCCGCACCGACACCAGCAAGAACTTCCCCGAACTGGCCTGGGACCTGGCCAAAACCCTGCGCGACGCCCAGATCGCCGACGGCGCGATAGAGGTCCGGGCATGCCTGCCCGCAAGTGCCGGCGAGACCTGCGCCGAACCGGTCAAGACCACCCTCGACCAGTCCGCCTTCGGCGGCTCCTACGCCACCACCGACGTCGGCCCCGGCACGGTGGCACTGCAAAGCGGCGACTACTCCATCACCGCAACCGATGCCGACCTGTTCGGCATCACCGTGGCTCGCACCCACGCCTCGCTGACCCCCGGTCCTGACCGCCTCGACGAACAACTGGCCGAGAACAAAGTGTTCGGGCCTGGCTGGCGAGCCGGCTTCCCCTCAGCCCCATCGGATATCGCCGACTTCGTCCCGACCAGCGCCGGAGAGTCGGGCTCGCTGCAACTGGTCGGAGCCGACGGCACCACGCTGTCCTACGTCAAGAACGGAACCGGCTTCTCCGGGGTCGGGGACACCGCCGACGGCTCCATCGTCACCGCCACCAGCGAAGAGCTGACCGTCACCACACCCGCCGGGTCCAAAACCACCTACACCAAGGCCAACAACACCTGGGTGGTCTCCCGCACCCAAACCGCGGCCGCCGAGTCTACGGTCACCTACCTGCGCGATACCCAGGGCCGCATCACCCGCATCCTCGCCCCAACACCGACCGGGCTCACCTGCGGGCCGACCCTGGTCGCGGGCTGCCGGGCCCTCGAGCTGTCCTACGCCCCCACCACCACCGCCACGGGCGTGGCCTCCGGCTGGGGTGACTTCAAGGACCAAGTCAAGAGCGTGTCCCTCACCGCCTTCGACCCCGACTCGAACGCGATGAAGACCACGGTGCTCGCCTCATACGCCTACGACACGACCGGCCACCTACGCCAGGTCACCGACCCGCGCACCACCCTGGCCACCATCTACTACTACAACGGAGAGGGCCGCGCCTCTCAGCTCACCCCACCCGGCCTGGCTCCCTGGCGGTTCGAGTACGACGCCAAGGGACGCCTGGCCAACGTGCAACGAGAGGGCGGTGACATCGACCCCACCCAAGCCGTCGCCTACGACGTGCCGATCGGCGGGACCGGTGCACCCATTGACCTGACCGCTGCCCAGACCGCCAAGTGGGGTCAGGCGACCGATCTGCCCATCGTAGGCACCGCGACCTTCCCCGCTTCACACGTGCCGGCGCGCGGGTCTGATGGCTCCTACAATCCTGCGGCAGCGGATTGGGAGTACGCCGACATCACCCACACCGACGTCAACGGCCGCGCTGTCAACAACACCTCCTATGGCGCCGGTGCCTGGCAAATCGGCACTGCCCGCTACGACGACAAGGGCAACACGGTGTGGAAGCTGACGCCGGGTAACCGCGCCCAGGCGCTCACGCCCAGCGCGGACACCGACCCGTACGTGGCAGCCCGAAGGGACTCGGCCGAGCGGGCCAACCTGCTGGCCACGATCAGCACCTACAATTCCGATAGCGACCCGCTGACGGTGGACGCCCCGGCGCTGCAGGCGCAGCTCGCGGACGGCACGCTGGTGTCCGCACGCCGCCACACCTCCACTGTCTATGATGAAGGCAAGCCATCCAACGCCATCAACTATCACCTGGCCACCACGACCAAGGTGGAACCGGTCGTACTGGATGGCACCGCATCACCAGCCACGGCCGACACTAAGACTACCAAAACGGGATACGACCCGATCAAGTCAGGTGACGCCTCCGGCTGGGACCTGCGTCAGCCCACCAACTCGGTGACCGTCATGTCTGGAGCGACGGACATCGTCAGGAAGGCCCGTTACGACGCGTCGGGTCGTGAGATCGAACGACGTCAACCCGCCTCCAACGGCAGCGACGCCGGAACCACTGCCACCACCTACTTCACCGCTGGCGCACACCCCAGCTTGGCGGCATGTGGGAACAAGCCGCAATGGGCGGGGTTGGCCTGCCAGCGGGCGCCGCTCAGCCAGCCGACCGGCAAGCCGCTGCCGGTAACGCTCGTGACCTACGGCTACTACGGCGGGCCGACCAGCAGCGTGGATACGGCGGGGTCGACAGTGCGCACCACCACCTCGACCTACGACGTGGCGGGTCGCCCCTTCAAGAGCAAGATCATCGCAAGTCCGGCCGCGGACGGGGGCACACCGTTGCCTGAGACCACCGTCAGCTATGACCCAGCCACCGGACTGCGCGCCAGCCTGACCGATGGGACCAACACGCTGACCAATACCTACGACAGCTTCGGTAGGCGCGCCTCGACCAAGGACGCTGACGGCAACACCACCACCGTCAGCTACACCATCGACGGACAGTTGGCTTCGCTCAGTGACGCCAAGGGGAACACCACCTACACATACGACGGCACCGACGCCGCCGGACGCACCGAACGCCGAGGCCTCCCCACCGCGATTACCTCCGGCAAAACCGGCACGTTCACCGCGGCCTATACCGCCGACGGACAGCTGGCCGTCCAGACCTACCCAAACAGCCTGACCGCAACCAGCAACTACGACAACGCTGGCTTCCAAACCGGCCTGTCCTATGCCAAGGCGGGCACACCCTGGCTGGTCTTCCACAACGTCAGCGACGTTACCGGCCGGGTCGTCCAATCCGGCGACACCCGAGGCGCCGGCCAGCGCTACAGCTACGACGCTGCCGGGCGGCTGGTCAAGACCACTGACATCGACTCGGGTACTTGCACCACCCGCCAGTACACCCTCGACCCCAACAGCAACCGCACCAACCTGGACACCTTTCCGGCCGACGCCAGTGGCGCATGCTCCACCAGCACAAGCCCGGTCACCAAGGCCAGCACCTTCGACGGCGCCGACCGCATCACCAACAGTGGATACGCCTACGACGCGCTCGGCCGTACCACCACCGTCCCCGCGGCTGACGTGGCTGGCGGCGCCAACCTGACCGTCACCTACCACGTCAACGACATGGCCGCCTCACTCACGCAGAACAGCACTACCAAGACCTACGGCCTCGACCCGGCCAGCCGAGTCCGCACCATCACCACGACCACGCAGGGCGGATCCCCCGGAACCATCGTCAACCACTACGCCGACGACAGCGACAATCCGTCGTGGATCGCCGAAGCGGACGGCTCCTGGACACGGAACATCACTGGGTTCGACGGGATAGCCGCGATGGAACGCAGCGACGGCACCTCCCAGGTGAAACTGACCAACCTGCACGGCGACATCATTGCCAGCTGCGACAACACATCGAACGGAGCGATCACCGCCTACTACGACACCACCGAATACGGAGAGCATCGGCCCGGAAGTGATGACCCAGGCCGCTACGGCTGGCTCGGAAGCCACCAACGCTCCACCGGCGACGGTACCGGCGGCATCATCTTGATGGGTTCCCGCCTCTACAACCCGGCCACCGGACGGTTCCTCCAGGTCGACCCGATCCCCGGCGGAAGCGATAATCCCTATGAATACGCCGCACAGGATCCCATCAATAATGTGGACCTAGCCGGAACCAAGAAGAAGAAAAAGGTTCCAACACTCACGGCGTCCGACGTAAGAGTCAAATTCATTGGAGGCAGCTTCTATATCAGGCTATCGCCACGTGCCGTACGGGCTATCGCTCAAGCCGGTGTATGGGGTACCGCAGGCATGATCGCCGAAGCCGCGTGCACGAAAGTGAAAAGCTCATATGGGAAACTGGGCTGTCTCGGAGCAGTAGGGGCCGTCGCAGGCTACGTGTCCTCCATCGTCTCTGACGAGTACCAACCAGGTGCATCGCTCGTCTTTAAGGTTACCGGGAGGCTTGTCCGTAACCCAACTGTCAGTGTGGGTATGCCGTCTCAACCGTGGATCCTCGTGTGGGACGTATCCCATTCCTGGAGTTCTACACGATCTACCAATGTGGTGTGGTGATTGCAGCTTGCTCTAGCCGCTAGGGCAAGCCGCCACTAAGCCATCTTGCCCCTCGTGGCGCGCGGGACCCCATTGCTGTGGGTCCCGCGCGCTGCGAGACACAGGAATGCGGGATTATGCCTAGGCATTGTTGTCCCAGTCCAACGGTTAAGAAAATTTTGCACTACTAAAGACTCCCGGAAAGGTTTTAATGAAGCGAGTAGCTAAAAGAGGTTCGATCTGGCTCTTCTTTGCCTTCGGTCTCACCTTTGCCGTGATGCGTAGTGATCCAAGTCCAACCGTTTTGGTAATTGCGCTTGCCGTATACGCATTAATCGTACTCTTGGTAGAGCTGGCAATATTCTTGGTGAATAGCCTGCGAGATCGGCCCCCAATGGAGTAAGCGTGATTTCGGCCCGTGGCAGTAGACATTCAGCCTGTGCGCGGTAAGTGATGGGCGTTCTGGTCTCGTCACAGGGTGTGCTTTTGATCATTTGGGTCGGGCGGGGTGGGATCGTTGGATGTCTGGCCTGGCGGAGTTGTCGCGGGAGAAGCTGATCGCTCTCGCGCGTGCTCTGGCCGGGCGGGTTATCGCGCTGGAGAAGGAGAACGGCGAACTGCGTGAGCGGGTCGCGCGGTTGGAGCGGTTGATCTCGCGCAACAGCGGAAACTCGGGGATGCCGTCGTCCGGGGATGATCTGCCCGGCAAGCCGCAGCCGAAGGCCAAGCCCGCCAAGACGAAGGGCGGTGCGAAGCGTCGCCCGGGCAAGCCATCCGGCATGCCGGTCACCTATCTTGCCTGGTCAGAGTATCCAGACGGCCGTGTCGAGTATTTCCTTCCGGCATGTGCGGCTGTGGTCGAGTGGTTGTCCACAGGCGGTTGTCTATCTGTACACAGCCGCTGCGGACAGGTGTCCGACCATCCACAGAACCCGATTCTGCGCCGAAAATCGCCCGGGTTCTCACCCATCCTGGACAGCGTGAACCAACCCCTCCCGGAATCCTCCCCGTCGGCCAGGCCCTCCCCGCTGCCCTCTCTGGCGGAACGCACGCGGCGCGTCACAAGGTCGGTCCCGCAGGCGGTCGCGTGCCGCCGGACGGCCGCCCATATCTGGGGCCTGCACGTACTGAGCGTCGACACCACCGAAGACGACTGGCCGGTAGAACTCATCGCCCCCGGCCACTTGGCGATCCCCGGCTGCGTCACCCACGTGACCACCCTCCCTGCCGAAGACATCACGGAGCACAAAGGCGTCCGCCTCACCACCCAGGAGCGCACGGCCCTCGACTGCGTCCGCTGGCTTCCCCGTCTGGAGGCTGTGGCCGCCGTGGACCAGTTCCTCCGTCGCGGAGTGGACCTGGAGGCCCTCTGGCACCAGTCCACCTCGTGGCACCTACGCGACACACTCAGCCTCGCCGACCGGGGCGCCGGCTCACCCCGGGAAAGCTGGCTACGCGTGATCCTCGTGGACGGCGGCCTCCCCAGACCCACCACCCAGATCCGCGTACCCCTGGCGGACGACCGCGTCGCCTACCTCGACCTCGGCTGGCCGGAGTTCCAGGTGGCGGTCGAATACGACGGTCAGCAACACCACACGTCGTCCGCCGACCAACTCCACGACGAGCGACGCCGCGCGGAGCTACGTAGCCTCGGCTGGCGGATCATCGCTGTCCGCCGAGACGTGTTCCCCGGCCAGATCGCCGACCTCCTTCACCAGGTGGCGGACACCCTCATCCAGCAGGGCTGGCAACCAGGCACCCGTCAGACGACCCGCATCCTCGCCCGCATCAGAGCCGCCCGCCGTCGCCGACGGTTACTCGGTATGGGCGGGGCCTGCCTGTCCACGGATGGCCACCTGGAGCGTGACATCTCGACCACGCATGCCCCAATGGCGGAGTTCCCGCCACTCGGGTGTCCGGCCTGAGACGCTAGCGCGCTTGGTCGCCGTCACCGACGGCCCGCACCACCCGGGGACGGCGGGATACATAGACCACGGCGGGCGGCAGGTTGCGCCAGACCGTCATGGTCGTCACGACCTCTTCGAACTCTGTCCGCAGGCCACCGAGCAGCCGGCGCGCCGGAGCGGCCCAGCGCGTCCAGTTGTAGGCGAACTGCGTGTAGACCCCGGCGGGGGAGAGTACGCGGGCGACGGACTCGATCAGAGGAGGCCGGCCGGCGTAGGCGACCCAGGGCAGCCCGCTGACCACGACGTCCACCGGTCCGACGCGGAGCTCGGCGAGCAGGTCGGGCAGGCGCACGGCGTCCTCGCACACCACCTCGACCGACGGGTACGCCCGCGCGATCTCCGCGGCGAACCTGCCGTTGAGTTCCACCACGATGTGCCTGCCACGGCCGCCCAGCCGTTGTTGGATGGCAGAGGTGAAGGCGCCCGTCCCCGCGCCGAGTTCGACCACCACCGGCTCGCCGCGCTCCGGGATACCCACCACCATTTGTGCCGCCAGCCGCGCCGAACTCGGCAGCACCGAAGCCGTCTGCATGGGCGACCTGATGAATTCCCGCAGGATTCGACCGCTGCCGAGATTGTGGTGCTCCTGCTCGGTCGTCACAGTCCTTCTCCCCGAGTCCGCCGCTCCGCCGTGCCGCTCCGATCCTGGCGTACGTGTGGCGGTGCGACATGGCGCGTACATGGCTCAGAGGTGAACACGAAGGCTGGAAACTGCCTGACCCGAATGCAGCACGGAGGAATGCTGGTTGAGACCGGGTCGGTATGGCGCCCACACCAGCTGTCCGGGCTTGAATCCGCGGACTTGCCTGGCGCGTACTCCTCGCGATCCGGCCGCCTGTGGCCTTGTGGGCTGGAGGCGGCATCACCCGAGGAGGTCCGATGCGACGCCATCAACGATTACCCGCTGTTCACGTCCCCGACTTCTCGCACTACAACGGGGAACGCCGCGTGACCTACGAACATCAGGTCATCGTCGAAGGGCCGTCGGAGATGAGCGCCAAGGGAGACAGCGGCGGCCCTTGGTACTTCGGCAATACCGCGTACGGCATCCACCACGGTGGCGCGCTCAATCCGCCACACAATTGGGGGATGTTCACCCCCGTCCATTTCCTGCGCGCCCTCGGCGCGTTTGTCTATCAGCGTTAGCTCCCCACCCGGAGCGGGAGGCGAGATGAAGGGCGCGCTTGGCTTGTGCCTCGTCGTCTTGGCCGCCACAGGCTGCGGCGGCGTGGATCAGAGCACGTTCGTGGGTGCGGACCCGCGGGTCATCGTCGATGCCGAAAGAGACATCAGCCTGGAGATGAACATCCCGGGTGTCCTCGGCTACGACGCCAAGAGCAAGTGCCTGCACATGACCTTGACCGGCGGGCATGGGCAGGTTGTCGCCCCCGTGTGGCCCGCAGGAAGCAAGCCGGTGATCGAGCACGGCAAACATGGCGTCGCCGTCCCTGGTGCGGGTTCGATCCTCGAAGGCGACCGGGTGTACGGCGACGCCTACGTCGCCCGAACCACCGACGCCTTCGATCACCTCAGCTTGCCGGTCGACTGTGTGCCGCCCAATCGCGCGTTCGTCTTCATCACACTCGATCAGTCCCCCGCAGAGCCGGCACGGACGTAGGACGCGATCGCCACCACACCAGGACCATGTTGTGGCCCAGCACGCCGCAGTCAGACCTCACTTCACCGACTCGGGCGTTGCATGGAGAGGGCCTGTCGCCAATGCTCGGCCGCCTGGCCCATGTCGTGGCCGAGGAGTTCGAAGAACTGGCTGGTGGTGCGGAGCCGGTCGCCGGTGGGTGTGTCGGTGCCGAAGATTTCCACGCCGTGTCGGGCGGTGTCGGCCCATATCGCTATCGACCTGGCACTGGCCGCCCAGGTGTGGTACCAGACGTCGACGTCGACGAAGTACCGCATCCGGCGCGCCTCGCGCTCCCGGGCGACCATCCCTCTCTGCTCGAGCCACTTGATGGCATGGGAGATCGTCGCCGGACTGACGTGGAGTTGCTGGACGAGTTCCGTGGCGGTCAAGCTGCCGCCCTCGCTGAGGAACAGCGCGGCGAACACCCTGGCGGTCATGGGTGCCATCCCGCCCACGACCATCATGGCGACGAACTGTTCTTCGAACTCCCGGGCCGTATGGACGTCACGGTTGTCGGTGGTGTGCGGAACGTCGGCGTGGGGGGCGCGCTTGCGGCGGCGGGCGCGCCAGCTCGTCGCGTGCTGCGCGCGGGCCGCCCGGTAGCCGTGCGGGCCGCCGTTCCTGGCGATCTCGCGGGTGACGGTGGACGTGGACCGTCCCAGCCGACGGGCGATCTCCGCGTACGTCAAACCGGCCGCCAGCCCTTCGGCGATGCGGCGACGATCCTCGGCGGTCAACCGCTCTCCTGGCATGGCATCCTCTCCCCGGGTTGAGCGCTCACCGGCCCATGACGAACGCGGTGCCGGCAACACGGTTGCACTCAGCTACAAGCTCATTGCACCGATATATGGCCCACTACCTGCGCATATGAGTTTGGCGAGTTGTCTCATCTCGGAACACAAGCCTAGCGTTCACCCAGACCGAAGAGGAGATTCATCATGGAAAAGGTCGTTCTCGTCACGGGCGCCTCCGCCGGCATCGGCAAGGCCACCGCCCTCGAACTCATCCGCGCCGGCCACACCGTCTACGGCGCCGCGCGGCGCGTACCCAAGATGGACGACATCCGCGACGCCGGGGGACACGTCCTGGCGCTGGACGCACGCCGGCCGGAGGACCTGGAACGCGTCATCGGCGCCGTCGTCGAGGAGCAGGGTCGCATCGACGTACTGATCAACAATGCCGGCACCGTTCTGCACGGCGCTGCCGAGGACATCCCCATCGACCTGGCGCGCGACCAGTTTGAGGTCAACCTCTTCGCACCGGCCCGGCTGACGCAGCTCGTCCTTCCGTACATGCGCGAGCAGGCCTCCGGCACGATCATCAACGTCTCCTCCATCGGAGGCGAGATCGCGCTCCCGCTCGGCTGCTGGTACTACGCGAGCAAGCACGCGCTGGAGGCCTACTCCGACTCCCTGCGCATGGAGGTGGAGCCGTTCGGCATCGACGTCGTGATCATCCAGCCCGGCATCATCAAGACCGAGTTCGAAGACCGCACGGCACAAGACCTCCGTGAGATCTCCGGCACGACCGCGTACGGGGAGATGGCCGAAGCCATGGCCACACGCGCCGAGACGCAGCTCGGCGAGAACTCCCAGGGCAGCGACCCCAGCGTCGTCGCCACCACCATCCGGCAGGCCATCGAAGCCGGCAAGCCCGAGACGCGCTACGCGGTCGGCTGGACGGCCGACAAGCTCCTGGAACTCAACAGGACACTGCCGGACCGCGAATTCGACAAGCTCGTCATGAATGCCGCGAAGTAGGCCCCCGCCATGTCGCACCAACCCGACCCACGCAGATGGTGGGCGCTCACCGCGCTCGTGCTCACCTCGCTGGCCGTGGGTTTCGACGTGACCATCCTGAATCTGGCGCTGCCGAGCATGGCCGAGAGCCTGCACGCCGACAGCGCCCAACTGCAGTGGTTCGTCACCGTCTACACGCTGGTGCTCGCCGCCGGCATGATCCCGGCGGGAGCGCTCGGCGACCGCTTCGGCCGCAAGAGGACGCTTCTGCTGGCGCTGGTCATCTTCGGCGTCAGCTCGCTGGCCGCCGCCTACGCGCCCTCGACCGGTATCTTCATCGCGGCGCGGGCCATGCTCGGCCTGGGAGCGGCGCTCATCATGCCCACGATGCTGGCGCTGATCCCGACGATGTTCACCGCCAAGGAGCGGCCGAAGGCGATCGGAACGCTGGCGGGCGCCTCGATGCTGGCCTTTCCCATCGGCCCGCTCCTGGGCGGCTGGCTGCTGGACCACTTCTGGTGGGGCTCGGTCTTCCTGATCAATATCCCTGTGGTCGTCCTGGCGTTCCTCGCGGTCGCAGCCTGCCTGTCCGAATCGCAGCGGGAGCGCGGCAGGCGGATCGACGTGGGCGGCATGGTGCTGTCGAGCGCGGCGCTGACGGCGTTGACCTACGGCCTCATCGAAATCGGTGAGCGAGGCTGGACCGACGCCGCCGTGCTCGGACCGATCCTCGCAGGAATGGCCGCGTTGGTGCTGTTCGTGCTCTGGGAACGACGGGCCGGCGAGCCGCTGGTGGACTTTGCGCTGTTCGCCAATGCGCGCTTCACCGTCGGCACCGCGCTGGCCACGCTCGCCAACTTCACCATGTTCGGCGTTCTGTTCGCGCTGCCGCAGTACTTCCGGGCGAACCTGGGCACGGACGCGATGGGCAGCAGCTTGCGCCTGTTGCCGCTCATCGCCGGGATGCTCATCGGGATGACGGCGGCAGGCAGGCTGAGCAGGATGATCAGTCCCAAGCTCGCGGTCGGCCTGGGGTTCGTTCTGCTCAGCGGGGGCCTGTTCTGGGGGGCCACCACCGGTACGGGCAGCGGCACCGTGTGGGCGGCCGCGTGGACGGCCATGTACGGCCTCGGGCTCGGCTGCGTCCTGCCCACGGTCATGGACGCGGCGCTGGGCGCTCTGTCGCCCGGCAACGCCGGCGTCGGCGCCGCGGTGAATCAGTCCATCCGTACCCTGGGCGGCAGCTTCGGCGCGGCGGTGCTGGGCTCGATCTTGACGTCCGCCTATCGCGCCGCAGTGCCGGAGGAAGCACGCGAGAGCGTCTTCGCGGGACTGGCCGCCGCACGATCTGCCGGCTCCGCAGCCTCGGAAGATACGGTCCGCTCTGCCTTCGTCCATGGCCTGGACCTCGTCCTGGCCACCAGCGGCGGCCTCGGCCTCCTTGGCCTCATCCTCGCCCTGGCTTGGCTGCCCGCTACACCCGAGCGTCCCCGGCCGAACACGACCCCGGCACAGCGGGTCCACGTACCGAATCTCGAGTGAGTGCTTGATCGCGGGAGTTTCGTCTGATGATCTCGGCCGGTTGCGGCTTGGCGGTCGCCTCGATGGTAGGGAAGGCCCCACCCCAACAGGCAGGCGGGCGTGACTGATCCTGAGTGATCTTCCCGCGACATTGGAGGCATGAAGAAATTGCTCGCTGCTGCGGTCGCCAGTTGTCTGGTTCTCGCCCCTGTCGCTCCCGCTTTCGCCGCCGCAACGCCCTCGCCGCAGTCCCGCCTTGACCTGCTCACCACCGAGGACGGTATGGCGGGCGCGTTGAGCCAGATGCGGAGTCCGGGCGGCGCGAGCGTGACCCGGCGTTCCGGCACCGCGGAGCGGGGCACCGGGAAGGCGATGATCGGCCCCCAGGGTCGGTTCAGGATTGCCAGCGGGAGCAAGCCGATCATTGCCGCCACGGTGCTGCGGCTGGTCGATCAGAGGGAGATCGACTTGGACGCGAGGGTGGAGCGTTACCTGCCCGGGGTGCTGCGTGGCACCGGCGACGGGGCCGAGATCGACGGTCGAGAGATCACCGTACGGATGCTGCTGCAGCAGACCAGCGGCCTGCCCGAGTTCCTCAACGCGATCAAGTGGAAGGAACCCTTCCCGGACTTCCTGAAGGTGGCGCTGACGCTCAAGCCCACGCCCCGCGGCTCCTTCGCCTATGCCAACACCAACTACCTGGTCCTCGGCATGATCGTGACCGCGGTGACCGGTAAGGACTTCCGCCAGGCGAGCCGGGACCTGGTCCTCAAGCCGTACGGGATGCTGGACACGTACTGGCCGGCCAAGGGCGACTACGGCATCCGCGGGCCGCACGCCCACACCTACGGAGTGCACCCCGGCCAGCCGCGGGGCGGTGAGGTGGACCTGACCGACCAGTTGCCCACCTACGAGTTCGGTCCCAGCGGCGGCCTGGTCTCCACTCCCGACGACCTCAACCGGTTCTGGCGTAAGGCCCCGTTGAGTAAGTTGATGTCCCGGTCAGTGAAGGTCGAGCAGGAAGGCTGGCCCGCGGGCGCCCGCTACGGCTACGGCGTGGCCCGGATGAAGTCGAGCTGCGGCTACGTCTACTTCGCCGCCGGCGACATGCCGGGGGCCGCGGTGTTCAGCGGCCGGGATCAGGCCGGGCGCGCCGCCACCGTCTACGTGACTGGCGTGCCCGGCAAACGGCAGCACCTGATCGACGCCTTCGTCGCCGCCATGTGCGACCGCTGAGTCCGGAGGCCGGGCGGACCGGTTCAGTGCGGCCCCGCAGCCACAAACCCGGTCCGAACGTCTGGCCGGCGGTCAGCCCATGACGACCGGCAGTTCCTTGATGCCGTTGATGAAGTTCGACCGCAACCGGCGCGCCTCGCCCGTCTGCCGCAGCCGTGGATACCGCCGGGCCAGTTGCTCGAACAGCACCCGCAACTCCAGCTTCGCCAGGTGATTGCCCAGGCAGAAGTGCGCCCCGCCGCCCCCGAACCCGATGTGCGGGTTCGGGTCGCGGCCGATGTCGAACACCTCGGCATCCGGGAAGACGGAGGTGTCCCGGTTCGCCGACGAGTAGAACACCACGACCTTGTCGCCCTCGGCGATCTGCTGCCCGCCCAGCACCGTGTCCGCCGTGGCCGTACGCCGGAACAGGTTCACCGGTGACACCCACCGGACGATCTCGTCGGACGCCGTCCCCGCCAGTCCCGGGTCCGCCACGAGCCGCTGCCACTGCTCGGGATGCTCGAAGAGCGCGAGCATCCCGCCGGAGGCCGCGTTGCGGGTGGTCTCGTTCCCGGCGACCACCAGCAAGAGGACGAACAGGTCGAACTCATCCTCCCCGAGCGTCTCGCCGCTCTTCTCGTCGGGCTGGATGAGCTTGGTGACGATGTCGTCGCGCGGGTTCGCCCTGCGCTGGGCGGCCAGTTGGTTGGCGTACGCGTACACCTCCATGGCCGCCGCGCCGCCCTCGTCCGGGGAGGAGGCGTAGTCGGGGTCCTGCGCGCCGATCATGCGGTTCGACCAGTTGAAGATCTTGTCCCGGTCGGTGACCGGGGCGCCGAGCAGTTCGCAGATCACGTAGAGCGGCAACGGGGCCGCCACCTCGGTGACGAAGTCCGCCTCGCCCGAGCACTTGTCGAGAAGGTCGTCGCAGATGTCCCGGATGTGCTGTTCGAGCGCTCCAATCGTGCGCGGTGTGAACCCCCGGTTGACCAGCGACCGCCGCCTTGTGTGCTCCGGCGGGTCCTGGTTGAGCATCATCAGCCGCTGCAGCGCCCGCTGCTCCTCGGTGACCTCGTTGAAGAGCGCCAGCTTCTTGGCGGAGGAGAACAGGTCCGAGTGCCGGGACACATGTACGACGTCCTCATACCGGGTGACCGCCCAGAAGTCGGGCTCGTCCTCGTGCCGGTATACGGGGTTGTTGGCGCGCAGCCAGCGCAACTGCTCGTGTGGCGGGCCGGAGGTCGCGTAGTGGTCCTGGTCAACAAGGTCAATATGCACTCGGACTCACCTCAGGCCGATGGAACGATCAAGCGCTTGGTTAAGCACCTTATTGAAACGTGTTCTATTACGCGCCGTCGCCTCAGTCAACCGCCCGCCCCGCCATCATCCCGGTCCCCCATTACTCGGCTCACGACGACCCTACGCGCGTTCTGCTGCGCCTGAGCCCGCCTCACCTTGTGTACTTAATCCATGATCATGCCAACCCGCCCGCCCGTCCACTCGCCCGGGCCCCCGCGCCCGCTCCGGCCCCGTAGTGTGCGGCCCGTTCTTGGGAGTGGCGGATTCATCGGGTGTTTGGTGGTATTTGAGGGAGGTTTACCCGTTAAGTGAGGCTTGTGGTGGAGGTGGATGGGGAAGGCTGCGGGGTGGGTCGGCCTCAGCTCCGCCTAGCGGTTTGCGCTAGACCTCCGAGGATGTATCCGTTGTGCAGGTGAAAGGAGTCCGGCATGTGGACCGGGTGCCATCCGATGTCTGTGGCCAGCATGGCGCTAACCTGTCCGTGAGGGCCGACCTTCGCGGGACATTGCAACCGTTTGTAGTGCGGCTTCATTGGTCAGCCCGATCTCACGGATCCGATGTATCGGCGCAGGAAGACTTGACAGGCCATACCCAGGCCGACCAGCATCGGGCTAGATACATCGGATGTATAACCTAAGGATGCGGTGTGAAGCTGCTGCGAGTAGGACCTGTCGGCCAGGAGCGCCCGGTGGTGATGGATGGCGCCGGTAACCTGCGCGACATCGGAGAGCCCGAGATCGATGGGGCTTTCCTCGCTTCCGGGGGAGTGGCGCGCGTCCGGGACGCGCTCGAGCGCGATGTGCTGCCCGTCGTCGCGGCCGAAGGGCTCCGTGTCGGCGCCCCGGTCGCGCGGCCAGGCAAGATCGTCTGTATTGGCCTGAACTACAGCGACCACGCGGCCGAGTCCGGCGCGGAGGTCCCGGCGGAGCCGGTCGTGTTCATGAAGGCCACCAACACCATGGTCGGCCCGTACGACGAGGTGCTCGTGCCGCGGGGCAGCCTGAAGACAGACTGGGAGGTGGAGCTGGCCGTCATCATCGGTAAGCAGGCCCGCTACCTGGGCAGCCGGGAGGAGGCGCGCGAGGTCATCGCGGGGTACGCGGTGGCCAACGATGTCTCTGAACGCGAGTTCCAGCTGGAGCGGGGCGGTCAGTGGGACAAGGGCAAGTCGTGCGAGACGTTCAATCCGCTCGGGCCGTGGCTGGTGACCGCCGACGAGGTACCCGACCCGCAGAACCTGGCCATGCGGCTGTCGGTGAACGGTGAGGTGCGTCAGGACGGCGTCACGAAGAACATGATCTTCGACGTGGCGGAGATCGTCCGGTACCTGAGCCAGTTCATGGTGCTCGATCCGGGTGACGTGATCAACACCGGCACTCCGGCCGGGGTGGCCATGGGGATGCCCGGCCAGCCGTACCTGCGGGCGGGTGACGTGATGGAGCTGGAGATCGAGGGGCTCGGCCGTCAGCGCCAGACGGTGGGCCAGGCATGACGACTCCCGAGGAACGAAACAGCTACCGGATCGTGGAGTTGGAGACGCACGACATCCGTTTCCCCACGTCCCGCGAGCTGGACGGCTCCGACGCCATGAACCCCGACCCCGACTACTCCGCCGCCTACGTGGTCCTCAAGACCGACGACGGCTACGCGGGGCACGGGTTCGCGTTCACCATCGGGCGCGGCAACGACGTGCAGACCGCGGCGATCAGCGCCCTCGAGTCCTACGTGATCGGCCGGGACGTCGAGGACCTGGGCGCCCTCTACAAGGAGATGGTCTACGACTCGCAGCTGCGCTGGCTGGGCCCCGAGAAGGGCGTCATGCACATGGCGATCTCCGCCGTGGTCAACGCGCTGTGGGATCTGAAAGCGAAGCGGGCGGGCAAGCCGCTCTGGCTGCTGCTGTCCGAGATGACGTCCGAGCAGATCATCGATCTCATCGACTTCCGCTACCTGAGCGACGTCCTGACGCCCGAACAAGCCCTAGAAATCCTGAAAAAGGCTGAAAAGGGGAAGGGGGAGCGGGTCGAACACCTCAAGCGTGCGGGGTACCCCGCCTACACCACCTCTCCGGGTTGGCTCGGGTACGACGACGACAAGCTGCGCAGGCTGTGCAAAGAGGCGCTCGACGCGGGCTTCGGCCAGATCAAGCTCAAGGTGGGCGCCGACCTCGACGACGACATCCGACGTTTCCGGGTGGCCCGCGAGGTGTGCGGGGCCGACTTCCCGATCGCGATCGACGCCAACCAGCGCTGGGACGTGCCCGCCGCCATCGACTGGGTGAACGCTCTCAAGCAGTTCAACCCGCACTGGGTGGAGGAGCCGACCAGCCCCGACGACGTGCTGGGCCACGCCGCCATCGCCGCGGGCATCAAGCCCATCCCGGTGGCCACCGGCGAGCACGTGCAGAACCGGATCGTGTTCAAGCAGCTCCTGCAGGCCGAGGCGATCTCGTACCTGCAACTGGACTCGGCCCGGGTCGGCGGTGTTAACGAGAACATCGCGATCCTGCTGCTCGCGGCCAGGTTCGGCATCCCGGTCTGCCCGCACGCCGGCGGCGTCGGGCTGTGCGAGCTGGTGCAGCACCTGTCGATGTTCGACTACGTGGCGGTGAGCGGCACGATGGAGAACCGGGTGATCGAGTACGTCGACCACCTGCACGAGCACTTCGTCGACCCCGTGGTCATCGAGGACGGCCGCTACGCCGCCCCCAGCTCGCCGGGCTTCAGCGCGGCGATGCACCCCGAATCGATCGCCGCCCACAGCTTTCCCGGCGGCGAGGTCTGGAGGGACGCATGAGTCTCAAAGCGATCGTCACCGGCGGCGGCTCCGGAATCGGCCTGGCAACCGCCACGTTATTGGCCGAGCGCGGCATGAAGGTCGCCTGTCTCGACCTGAACCCGCCCGGCGACCCGTTCATCGGCATCAAGGTGGACGTCACGGACGACGCCGGCGTACGCGCGGCTGTGGCCGAGGCGGCCGCGCGGCTCGGCGGCATCGACGTGGTGGTCAACAACGCGGGCATCGGGGCACAGGGCACCGTCGAGGACAACTCGGACAGCGAGTGGCAGAAGGCGTTCGACGTCAACGTCTTCGGCATGGTCCGCGTGACCCGGGCGGCCTTGCCGTACCTCAGGCAGTCGGAGCACGCGGCGGTGGTCAACACGTGCTCGATCGCGGCCACCGCGGGCCTGCCGAACCGGGCGCTCTACAGCGCCACCAAGGGTGCGGTCCTGTCGCTGACGCTGGCGATGGCGGCGGATCACGTACGGGAAGGCATCCGCGTCAACTGCGTCAACCCGGGCACCGCGGACACCCCGTGGGTCGGCAGGCTGCTCGACTCGGCCGACGACCCGGTGGCGGAGCGGGAGGCGCTCAACGCCAGGCAGCCGATGGGCCGGCTGGTCAGCGCGGAGGAGGTCGCCGCGGCGATCGCCTACCTGGCCGGGCCCGAGGCCGGGGCCACGACCGGGACCTCGCTCGCGGTCGACGGCGGCATGCAGGGGCTCCGGCTGCGGCCGGTCAACTAGGGCATTCGACGGCCGGTCAGGCAAGGCATTCGAGGAAGGTAACCCCCCACCATGAAGTTCGGTCCTTTAGCCGCAGGTGCGGCCCTCCTCGCGGTCATCACCGCGTGCGGTTCCGGAGGTCAGACGGGAGGTGGAGGCGGCGGCGCGGGCGGGAAGATCGGCATCGACCACCCGCGCGCCGACTCCGACTTCTGGAACTCCTACATCAAGTACGTCCCGCAGATGGCGAGCGAGCTCAAGGTCGACCTGATGCCCGCCACCAACTCGCAGAACGACGTGACCAAGCTGGTCAACAACGTTCAGGCGCTGATCGGCCAGGGGGCCAAGGCGATCGTCATGGCTCCCCAGGACACCGGCGCGATCGCCACGACCCTCCAGACGCTGGCGAACAAGAAGATCCCCGTCGTGACCGTCGACACCAGGCCGGACAAGGGTCAGGTCTACATGGTCGTACGCGCCGACAACCGGGCGTACGGGACGAAGGCCTGCGAGTTTCTCGGCGAGAAGCTCGGCGGCAAGGGCAAGGTCGTTCAACTGATGGGCTCCCTGAGCTCGATCAACGGGCGCGACCGGGCCGAGGCGTTCCGCGAGTGCATGAAGAGCAAGTTCCCCGGGATCACGGTCTTCGAGGAGCCGACCGAGTGGGAGGGCAGCAAGGCCGCGTCCATGCTGCAGACCAGGCTGGAGCAGAACCCTGACATCAAGGGGATCTACATGCATGCCGGTGGCGTGCACCTGGCCCCGACGCTGCAGGTGCTGAAGCAGAAGGGCCTGCTCGTCCCGCCGGGCGACGCCAAGCACGTGTTCGTGGTGTCGAACGACGGCATCCCGCAGGAGTTCGAGGCGATCCGCAAGGGCGAGATCGACGCCACGGTGTCACAGCCCGCCGACCTGTACGCGAAGTACGCCCTCTACTACGCGAAAGCGGCGATCGACGGCAAGACCTTCAAGCCTGGACCGACCGACCACGACAGCACGATCATCCAGCTGCCGAACGGCCTGGAGGACCAGCTTCCCGCCCCGCTCGTCACGAAGGACAATGTGGACGACAAGAGCCTTTGGGGCAACCAGGTCAAGTGATGAAAAATCACATTGAAGCCCGAAATATCGTGAAGCGCTTCGGCCCGACCGTCGCGCTGAACGGCGCGGGCATCACGATCGCCGAGGGGGAGACCCACGCGCTCGTCGGCAGGAACGGCGCGGGAAAGTCCACCCTGGTGTCGATCCTCACCGGGCTCCAGCGGCCGGACGAGGGCGAGGTGCTGTTCTCGGGAGAGACGGCGCCCGCCCTCGCCGATCGCGACGCCTGGCGGCAGCGGGTCGCCTGTGTGTACCAGAAGTCGACGATCATCCCGGCGCTGACCGTGGCCGAGAACCTGTTCCTCAACCGCCAGACCACCGGCGGGCCGATCAACTGGCGGGCGCTCCGGGCGAAGGCCCGCGAACTGCTCAGCACGTACGAGGTGGACGTGGATGCGGCGGCACTCGCGAGTGACCTCAACGTCGAACAGCGCCAGCTCGTGGAGATCGCCCGCGCGCTGTCGTTCGGCGCGCGGTTCATCATCCTCGACGAACCGACCGCCCGGCTGGACGGCCTGGCCATCGAGCGGTTGTTCGCCCGCATGCGGGCGCTGCGCGAGCAGGGCGTGACGATGATGTACATTTCCCACCACCTCGATGAGGTGTACGAGATCTGCCAGAGCGTCACGGTCTTCCGCGATGCCCGGCATGTCATGACCAGACCGGTCGCCGCACTGCCGCACGACGAGCTGGTCTCGGCGATGACGGGCGAGGCCACGACGGTGTACGAGGCCAGGACCCGCGGCGCGGCGAACGGCACCGTGGTCCTGTCGGCAGAGAGCCTGTCGCTGGCCGGCCGCTTCCAGGCGGTGGATCTGGCCGTCAGGACAGGCGAGGTGGTCGGCCTGGCCGGGTCCGGCAGCAGCGGCAAGGTCGGTCTGGCCGAGACCCTGGTCGGCCTGCACAAACCCGACTCGGGCACGGTCACGGTCAACGGCACCCGGGTCAGACCGGGCGACGTCCCGGCGGCCCTCGGCGCGGGCCTCGGCTTCGTGCCCGAGGACCGCAACCGTGAGGGTTTCGTCCCCCTGCTGTCGGTCGGGGAGAACGGCACGCTCCCGATCGCCCGCAAGCTCGGCAGGTACGGCGTCATCTCACCGGCGAGACGCAGGAGCAAGGCCGTACAGCTGATCAAGGAGCTCGACATCAAGACCGAGGGGCCCGACCAGCCCGTCGGCGACCTGTCAGGAGGAAACGCGCAGAAGGTGGTGTTCGCGCGGGCACTGGTCGACAACCCGGCCGCGCTGGTGGTGATCAACCCGACCGCGGGCGTCGACGTCAAGGCCAAACAGGCCCTGCTCGGCGCGGTCGAGGACGCGGTCGAGCGGGGAGCGGGGGCCGTGCTGGTCTCCGACGAGCTCGACGACCTGCGTATCTGCGACCGGGTGCTGGTGATGTTCCACGGCCGGGTCGTGAAGGACGTGCCGCGTGGGTGGACCGACCACGAGCTCGTGGCCGTGATGGAAGGCATC
Organism: Nonomuraea sp. NEAU-A123; assembly: GCF_018603905.1. Classification (GTDB taxonomy): domain Bacteria; phylum Actinomycetota; class Actinomycetes; order Streptosporangiales; family Streptosporangiaceae; genus Nonomuraea. Next base: position 148,668 of record NZ_JAHFZZ010000013.1, on the reverse strand, counting down.
GAAGAGTGACCACATTGACCGCGCCGCCCCCTCGGGTGCGCCTCGCCAGGTTCCGGGACCTGACGCTGGTGCCGGTGATCCTGATCCTGCTCGTCGTGGGCGCGTTCCTTGACCCGATCTTCTTATCGGTCGGCAACCTGACGAACGTGCTCCAGCAGCAGGCGTCGATCTCGCTGCTGGTGCTGGCCGAGGCGCTGATCCTGATCGCCGGTAAGTTCGACCTGTCGCTGGAGTCGACGGTCGGCATGGCCCCGGCGATCGCGGTGATGCTGGTGATCCCGGCGTCGGCCGGCGGGTTCGGGCTCGGCCTGCCCGGGCCGTTGGTGATCCCGCTCTGCCTGCTGGTCGGGGCGGCGATCGGGGTGTTCAACGGGTTCCTGATCATCAAGTTTCAGCTGTCGGCGTTCATCGTCACGCTGGCCATGCTGATCATCGTGCACGGCCTGCAACTGGGCCCCACCGAGGGCAAGACGCTGTTCGAGCTGCCCGAATCCATTCTCTACCTGGGCAGCGCCACCTGGTTCGGCCTACCCGCGGCGATCTGGATCGCGGCCGTGCTGTTCGCGGCGGGCATCGCCGGGCTCGCCTACTTCCGGCTCGGGCGCGCGCTCTACGCGATCGGCGGCAACGCCGACGCGGCGCGGGCGGCGGGCATCCGGGTGGACCGGGTGCTCTGGGGCGTTTTCATCCTCGGTGGCACGCTGGCGGCGCTGGCCGGTGTCCTGGAGACCGGGCGGCTCGGCGCCATCGGCTCCAACCAGGGCGTGGGCTGGATCTTCATGGTGTTCGCCGCGGCCGTCATCGGCGGCGTCAGCATGGACGGCGGCAAGGGCACGATCCTCGGCGCGCTCACCGGCGTGCTGGTGATCGGCCTGGTCCAGAACATCCTCACGCTCAAAGGTGTCTCCGGCTTCTGGCAGCCGGTTGTCTACGGGTGCATCATTCTGATCGCGCTCATCATCAGCCGCATCGCCGGCGGAAAGGCGCAGGACTGATGGAACGGATCGCACTGCGTACCCGGCTCAAACCGGGTTACGAGGCAACATACGACCGGGAGCACGCGAGCATCCCCGCCGACCTGGAAGCGGTCATGCGGGCGAACGGCGTGCACTCCTGGCGCATCTTCCGCGACGGACTCGACCTGTTCCACTTCGTCGAGGTCGACGACTACGCCGCGCTGCAGGCGGCGCTCAAGGACGATCCCGCCGACCAGGCGTGGCAGGTGCAGATGAACCGGCTGCTCGACGGCGACTTCGACAAGGGCGCGGGCGGACTCGCGCTGGTCTGGGAGATGACGTGATAGCCGCTGGTGGTGATGGCGTGATCGAGTTGCCCCGCCACGGCTTCGGGGCGGCTCCGATCGCCGGGCTCTACCAGGCGGTCAGCGACGAGCAGGCGCGCGCGACCGTGGACGCCGCCTGGGCTCATGGCGTGCGCTTGTTCGACACGGCCCCGCACTACGGGGTCGGCCTGTCGGAACGCCGCCTCGGCGCCGCGCTCGCCGGTCGCCAGGGCTATGTGCTCTCGACCAAGGTCGGCCGCCTGCTCGTCCCCTCCGGCGGGGGCGGCCGGGACGAGCAGGGCTTCGACGTACCGGCTGCGTTCGAGCGCGTCTGGGACTTCTCGCGCGACGGCGTACGGAGATCGCTGGAGGAGTCTCTCAAACGGCTCGGCCTGGACCGCGTCGACATCGCCCTGATCCACGACCCGGACGACCACGTCGACCAGGCGCTCACCGAGGCGTACCCGGCACTGGCCGAACTCCGCTCGCAGGGCGTGATCGGCGCGGTCGGCATCGGCATGAACCAGTGGAAGGTGCCGCTGCGGTTCGTCCAGGAGACCGACATCGACATGGTCATGCTGGCCGGCCGCTACACGCTGCTCGACCAGTCGGGGCTCCCGCTGCTCGACGCCTGCGCCGCCCGGGGCGTACGGGTGCTGGCGGCGGGCGTCTTCAACAGCGGCCTGCTGGCCACCTCCACCCCCGCGGGCACCTACGACTACGAGCCCGCCCCCGCCGAGGTGCTCGGCCGCGCCAGACGGATCGCCAAGATCTGCGAGAGGTATGACGTGGCGCTCCCGCAGGCGGCCATGGCCTTCCCGCTCCGGCACTCGGCGGTCGCGTCCATCGTCATCGGTGCCCGCTCACCGGAGGAGGTCGCGACCAACGCCGCGCTCTGGGATCGTCCGGTCCCCGACAACCTGTGGTCGGAACTGGAGGCCGAAGACCTTCTCCCGCGATCGAGCTAGCCGGCGTCGGCTGAGTCGCCATCGAGGTGGTCGGCTCAGCCGCCGTAGGCGTAGTTGGCGATCCACAGCCCCGGGATCACCTCCACCTCGTCGAGGCCCACGAACCCCAGCCGCTCGTACAACGTCCGTGCCGGAGCATTGTCCCGGCCGGTCGACACCACGATCCTGCGGCCATCCGCCCTGTTCATGACCTCCTCGACCAGCGCCCGGCCCACCCCCCGCCGATGCGCCCCGGGATCGACCACCAGCCGGTTGATGTCCACCTCATCCACCGTCTCCTCCCAGGCGACGGCCCCCACCAACAGCTCACCCTCATCGAACGCCCCCGCCCACCGCAACGGCTGCGCCCGCAACTCCTCGAGCGTCTCACTCAACGGAGGAATGCGATCATCACCGATGATCTTCGCCTCGATCGCGTAAGCGGCATGCTGAACGGCCAGCAACCGAGGCCCCACCGACTCACCATCAGGTGATATTCCGGAAATACGCATCCCCGGATTATCCCCTAACCGATCTCCCACAACGCACTCACCGGCATCGCTCGCATCCGGTCACCGAACGAGTAGGTCCGATCGCCGGTGTAGAGCACGAGACCCGCGACGAAGTCGTCACCGAGCCTGTCGGCCAGATGCCTCAATCCCTTGAAATCCTCACTACGTACGGTTGACGAGGCCTTCACCTCGATCCCGACCACGCGTCCCTGCCGGTTCTGGAGAACCGCGTCGACCTCGACCTTGTCCTTGGTCCTGAAGTGGAACAGCTCCACTCTTTCCGCAGACCACGTCAGCTGGCGAGCGAGCTCCATCAGGACAAACCCCTCCAGCAAGGGGCCGAACAGGCTGCCTGGTCGGACCAGGCCGCGCGGGTCGGCGCCGATCAGGTTCGCGGCTATGCCGGAGTCGACACAGGCGACTTTGGGCGTTCCGACGGCCCGGCTGCTGATGTTCCTCGACCACGCGGGGATGCGCTTGATCAGGAACACCTCTTCCAACAGGGCGAGGTGGCGGCGGACGGTGTTGGCCGAGATGCCGAGTTCGTTGCTCAGACCGGTGCCGACCAGGAGCTGACCGGAGCGGGCCGCAACTAGGCGAACCAGAGCCCGCATATCGTCAGTCCGCTCGATCTCGGCCAGTTGGGTCACATCGCGGGCGATCAGGTCGCCCACGTATGAGTCGAAGAAGTGCTGCCTACGCTTGGCGGTCGGCCGAGCGACAGCCTCGGGGAAACCGCCCCTGACGAGTCGTTCGGCGTAGTCGCCTCGCGAGACCTTGGACGTGTGATGCAGCTCGGCACCTTCGGCGAAGATAGCGTCCACGAAACCGTCCGGCGTGCCGTCGATCTCTCCCTGAGAGAAGGGCCAGAGCTCGATGGTCTCCATCCGTCCGGGAAGCGTGTCGGGCAGTCCTCGGAGACCGAGCACGCGGGACGAGCCGGTCAAGAGATAGCGGCCCGGCCTTGGATCCTGGTCGACTTGGACCTTGATGGCGAGTAGCAGGTCGGGTACGCGCTGGATCTCGTCGATGACCATCAGGTCCGGGAACGCCACGAATCCGTCGGGATCTGTTGTGGCCGCCTGCCGGTCGATAGCGGTGTCGAGGTCCCGCCATTCGGCGGTTCTGTCTTTGGCGACCACTCGTACCAACGTGCTCTTGCCGGACTGGCGAGCTCCGTTGAGGAGGACGACTCGAGTGTCCGCCAGAGCCTCGGTCACAGCACGTTCGGCATGACGAGGAACGACCCTGTTCAGTGCATTGCTGACCACGGCTAAAGCATCTCACGAAGAGCGGATCATGGCGCGATAGTCGCCATGATCATGGCGTTCTGGTCGCAGGAGTCATGGCGTTTTAGTCGCAAAGGTCATAGCGCGTTGGTCGCCAGGCTGATGGCGCGCTGGCCGTATTGATCGTGACGCACTGGCCGCGGTTTGGCAGCATGTCGTGACTCTGGATGCCGGGAGTCGGTAGGCCGAGATATGTGAGGGGGCCGGCGTCGGCAACGTTGAGTGGCTGGAACCCGAGCCGGTCGTAGAAGCGCCGGGCTCGGTGGTTGGCGGTGACAACGTGTACGCCCGGCGTCCCCGTCTTGACCAAGGCGGTCAGGCGCCGGCGCGGAGGTGGGCGATGCCCATGTCCAGGGCGGCCTCCAGGTGAGTGGTCTCGCCCGTCGACATCTGGATCAGGACGCCGCCCTGGATGCCGGCGAGCAGGGCGGCCGCGGCCCGGTCAGGGTCGAGGGCCGGGTCGATCTCGCCGGCGTCCTGCATGTGCCGCACGCCGGTGGCGATCTCGGCCTGCCAGCGCCGCATCAGCTCGGTGACCACGGCCTGCGCGCCCGGTGTGGCGCCGCCCAATTGCGACATGACCGCGTTGAGCGGGCACAGACGGCCCTGCCGCCGGTAGCGGTCGACGACCTTGTCCCGCCACGACCGCCAGGCGGGCCAGGAGGTGAGCTCGCCGAGCTGAGGCCGCTGGTCCTCCAATACGTGGTCGGCTTCGAGGCGGGCCACGGCGAGCAGTAGCTCCTCCCGGCCCCCGGGGAAGTAGTGGAACAGCTGGCTCTTGCTCGTCGCGGTCCTGGCCAGCACGTCGTCGAGGGTCGTGGCGGCCACGCCGTACTCGCGGATGTGCGCGGCCGCGCCTTCAAGGATGCGCTGCCGGGTCGCGGCTCCCTTGCGGGTCAGCGTGCGCATGTGCTCCCTCCAGAAACTGGACCAACCAGTCCATACTAGCTTCGGCGTGGCGCCTCCGGTTTCTGGACTTGACAGTCCATTTTTGATTTCGCAGGCTGATGACCGGCGCGGCGCGCAAGGCGCGTCCCCGCTGCTCACGAACGGAGTGACACCCCATGTCCATGGACCACTACTACCTGCTGGGACGCTCCGGGCTGCGCGTCAGCCGGCTGGCGCTCGGCACGATGAACTTCGGCACCAGCGGTTTTCATGCCTCCTACGGCAAGACCGAGGAGGAGGCCCGGCCCATCTTCCGCCGCTACCTCGAAGCGGGCGGCAACCTCATCGACACCGCCGACTTCTACACCGCCGGCGAGAGCGAGACGATTCTCGGCGGCCTCGTCGCGGAGGCGAAAGTACGCGACAGGGTGGTGATCACGACCAAGTTCACCAACAGCGTCGACCCCGGCGATCCGAACGCGGGCGGCAACGGCCGCAAACACATGATCAGAGCCGTCGAGGCGTCGCTGCGCCGCCTGCGCACCGACTACATCGACCTGTTCATGATGCACACCTGGGACCGGATCACCCCGGTCGAGGAGGTCGTACGGACCCTCGACGATCTCACCCGGGCCGGGAAGATCCGGTACGCCGGCCTGTCGGACGTGCCCAGCTGGTACGCGGCCCGCGCCCAGACCTACGCCGAGGCCCACTCCCTGGCGCCGATGGTCGCCCTGCAACTGCCCTACTCCCTCATCGACCGGACGATCGAGACGGAGCACGTGGCCATGGGGCAGAGCCTCGGCCTGGGCATCACCGCGTGGAGCCCGCTCGGCGGCGGCTTCCTCACGGGAAAGTACCGGAACGGCGACCAGGGCCTGGTCGGGGAGGGCCGGCTCAGCGGCGACGCAGGCGCGGCCGGAGGCTCGCGGACGGACCGCGAATGGCGGCTGCTGGCCACCCTCGAAAGTGTCGCAGGCGAGCTCGGCGTGACGATGGCACAGGTAGCCGTCAACTGGGTCGCCACCCAGCCCGGGATCGCCGCCGCGATCGCCGGGGCGAGCGGCACCGGTCAGCTGACCGCGAACCTGGCCGCCCTCGACTTCGAGCTGCCGGACGAGCTGCGCGCGAAGCTCGACGAGGCGAGCGCGGTGCCGCCCCGGTCGGTCTACCAGATGTTCACGCCGGACTATCAGAGCTGGCTGATCAGCCCTGGCGCCAAGGTCGGGGACAAGCCGGCCGGATACGCTCCGGCCGTACGCAACTGGTGAACGACGGCACGCTCTCTCGCCTGATCGGGCGTCCTGCCACAAGGCTGCCGCCGAGGAAACAGGGCAAGCCCCGAAACGGCCAGTGGCCGCCCGCCCGCCTACAACGCAATCGGTTGCCGTCCATATCCCTGGCCAATTCCGGATTCTGAACCGTCCGGTAATGGGGTCGCTCAACCAGGGCAGCTTCTAGGTGCGGAGCGTGTTCCGACGACTGGAGGAAACATGATCGAGTTCGGTCAGCCCAACCCGGCGGCGGGCCCGCCGCTCGTCGCCGTCGAAGGGACGCCCCGTGAGATGGGGGCCGAGATCGGCCGCAGGACCAGAGACCTCGTCGAGCGGAGCCTGGCGACGTACCTGCGCAGGTTCCGCGACGACGCGGGGCTGTCGGACGCGGACGTGCTGCGCTGGGGCGCCACCTATCTCAGAGTGGCGCGCGAATACGACCGGACGATCGCGGAGATGCTGGAGGGCCTGGCCGAGGGCGCGGGCAGGCGCGTCGAGCACATCACGGCGCTCAACGCGCGCACCGAGCTGCTCTACGGCACCGGCTACCACGACGAGGGCTGCACCTCGCTGGCGGTGCTGCCGCAGTACACGCGCGACGACCACACCCTGCTCGCGCAGAACTGGGACTGGCACCCCGAGCAGGGACCCGTCACGTTCCTGCTGGCGACCCGCGACACCGAGGGGTTCTCGGTGCTCACGCTGGCCGAGGCGGGCATGCTGGCCAAGAGCGGTCTGAACTCCGCGGGCATCGGCGTCTGCGCCAACCTGCTCGTCTCCGACCGGGACACCGGGGGCGAGGGCGTGCCGTACCACTATCTGCTGCGCGGGGTGCTGAACGCGCCGCGGATGAGCACCGCGCTGCGCAGGACGCTGAACGTCACCCGCGTCTCCTCGGGGAACGTGCTCATCGCCGACGCCGGAGGTGAGGCGATCGATCTGGAGGTGGCTCCGGGCGTGTTCGGGCACCTGTTGCCGGAGGACGGCCTGCTGGCGCACTCCAACCACTTCCAGTGCCCGCTCCCGCTGCACGATGAGAAGGTGGCGGCCTCGGCGTTGACACTGCTGCGGCCCGCGCGGGTCCGCCACCTGCTGGAGGACGCGGCCCGGGTACGGGCGCTGACCGTCGAGGACATCGTGGCCGCGCTGCGCGATCATTTCTCCTTCCCCGACGGGATCTGCCGCCACCGCGATCCGGACGTCGCGGAGGCCGACCTGTCCACCACGGTGTACTCGATCGTGATGGACCTCGACGAGCGCGTCCTGTCCATCGCGTCCGGCCCGCCGTGCGAGCACCGCTACGCGAGCTGGCGCCTGGACGACGTCTTCACGCCGGACGCCGTGCCCGCCCTGCACTTCAGGCCCGACGAACCGGTCGGCGCCCTACGGGGGTGAAGATCGCTGGTCGGCGTCAGGCAGGAATGAAGATCGCCGGTCGGCGCTAGGTGGGGACGAAGATCCAGGACTTCGACTCGCCCGGCTCGTAAGGGGAGTCCAGGCGCTTGGCGAGCACGCCGGGCAACCCCTGTTCGCGAGCCGCCTGCCGTACCGGCTTGGCCTGGCCCGGCCACGAGGGGGCGGTCTGCCAGCGGGCGGACGCCAGCCCGAGCGCTTCGAGGGCCGCCCGGCGGGCCGTGTACGGCAGTGCGACCAGCGAGTGGCCGTCGTCGTAGAGGAGGTCGTAGCAGACCAGGACCTCCGCGCCCGACAGCGTGACCACCTCACCGTCCAGCACCGCCGCGCGGCTGCCGAACGACGCCGCGAGCGGGCGCAGCCATGGATAGCGCCGCGCCACCTCAGTACGCCCGCCGTCGATCGGCACCAGCACGCGTTCCCCGCCCCAGGCGAACTCGAACGCGTGGCCGTCCGCGTCGCGCGGCAGCCGGGTCCGTTCGACCGGGAGCATCGGGTCGAGCGGGGGCAGGGGGTCGCGGGAGGGCGGGTCCATGCGGTGGATCATCCAGTTCTTGCCGTTCGTCTGGAACAGCACGAACCGCCCCGAGGCTCGCGAGCCCCGCAGCACGACCTTGACCTCGCGGTCGGACCACTTCTCCGTCTCGTACGTGCCGCGGTCCCAGACCGTCATCGTGCCGCCGCCGTACTCGCCCTTGGGGATCTCGCCGTGGAAGTCGAGGTACTCCATCGGGTGGTCCTCGGTGTGCACGGCCAGGTGGTTGGTGCTCGGATCGGCGGGCAGCCCCTTGGGGACCGCCCACGAGACGAGCACGCCGTCGCGCTCCAGCCGCAGGTCCCAGTGCAGGGAGCGGGCGTGGTGCTCCTGGATCACGAACGCCGCGCCGTCGCCCGGCTCGGGGGCCGCGCCGGGGACGGGCTCGGGGGTACGGCTGGCGTCGCGTTTACTGCGATATTTCTCCAGTTTGTCGGGCACGCAGGGTTTCTACCCCTAGTCGAGGGCCTTGCGCAGCCAGGATTCCACTCCCGCGATGTGCACCGTGGCCCAGGAGCGGGCCACGTCGGGCTGGCGGGTGGCGATGGCCTCGTAGATCGCGGTGTGCTGCTCCCGCGTCTTCTCCATCGCGCCCTCCTGGGTCAGCCCGCGCCAGATCCGCGCCCGGGTCGTCGGCCCGGACAGGCTCTCGATGAACGAGCAGAGCACGCTGTTGCCCGAACCCCGCGCGATCCGGTGGTGGAAGTCGAGGTCGTTGGCCACCAACTCCTCCACCGTGGGCGCGGCGGGCAGCGACTCCAGGATCACCCGGAGCTCGTCGATCTCCGCGTCGGTCATCTGCTCGGTCGCCATCGCCGTCGCCGCGGGCTCCAGGATGCGGCGTACCTCGAAGAACTGGATCACCGTGTCGTCACGGTGCAGGTCGAGCACGAACGACATGGTGTCGAGCAGCAGGCGCGGCTCGAGGCTGGTGACATAGGTGCCGTCACCCTGCCGTACGTCGAGGACGTTGATCAGCGCCAGCGCGCGTACGGCCTCACGGAGCGAGTTGCGCGACAGGCCGAGGCGTTCGGCCAGGTCGGCCTCTTTCGGCAGCCGGTCGCCGGGCGTGAGCTCGCCCGAGAGGATCATCTGCTTGATCTTGTCGATGGCTGCGTCGGTGACCGCCACACTTTTCTCCCTAGACATCGGATGTCTAGGATTCTAGGGCCTGGAAGCGCACCGTATCGACTCCGGGGACGCGGCGAATCTCGCCACGCGCCTCCAGCGTGCGCAGATGCGCCGCGGCCTCGCCCGCGGCCATGCCGCGAAGTACGGGGGACAGGTCGTCCCAGGGCCGGTTCCAGGTCATCATCGCGGCGGTCTCCCAGATGGTCAGCGGTTCCGCGCGCTCGGACAGGAGGGCGCCGAGCCGCTGGAGCTTCTCCTCGTGATGGTGGCGGATCTCGGCGGCGCGCGCGGCTACATCTGGAAATATCCACTCATGGGCGGGCAGTGCGTCCAGCAGGCCCAACTCGCCGACGCGGTCCAGGGACTCCAGGAAATCACCCAAAGGATCGACATCGTCCCTGTCGTAGGGATAAATCCCGACGTGGGGGGTGATGTCGGGGAGGACGTGGTCGCCGGTGAAGAGGCGGTCGGCGTCCTCCAGGTGCAGGCAGATGTGGCCGGGGGTGTGGCCCGGTGTGTGCACGGCCCGCAGCTTGCGGCCCGGCAGGTCCACCAGGTCACCGTCGCGCAGCTCACGGTCGGGCAGTGCGGGCGTGTCGGGGCGACCGGCCGTCGCGACCGCCACGTCCTCCTGCCCGGCGCCCGCCCGCCGGAGCATCTCGGCCTGGAAGTCGCGGTGCTCGCCGTCGGCGAAGCTGTGCATGAGCCTGACCAGCGCGGCGTCCGCTTCGTGCATCGCGATCCAGGCGCCGGACTCCGCCCTGACCTGTCCGGCCAGCCCGGCGTGGTCGGGGTGGAAGTGGGTGACGACCACGCCTCTGACCGCGGTCACGTCGAGGCCGAGCGTTCGCAGGCCACCGCTGAGGGCCGCCCAGGCGTCCGGGTGGTTCCAGCCGGCGTCCACCAGCACGGGGCCCTGGGGGGAGTCGACGGCGTAGACGAGCGTGTAACCGAGTGGGTTACCGGGGATCGGCACGGGCACGCTCCACACCCCGCCGCCGAGGTCCTGCGGGCGCTGCTCGGCGTACGGCCTGCGCCGGGTCGTCTTCATCCACTGTCCCCCGTTGAGCTTGCTGGTCTTCGGTCGAGTGTGCGGGAAAAGAACGTGAGATTGGTACCGGATTTCCCGGGGTGCGGTCGTACCCGACACGCGTGAGGACCGTGGAGCGGACGCGCGTGATGCGCCGGGTGATCGCGGGGCGGACGTGGACGGTGCGCCGGGTGATCGCGGGGCGGTCGCGCGGGGTGTGTCACGTGATGCGCTCGAGGATCGTGGCCGTGGCCAGCGCGCCGCCCGCGCACATCGTGACCAGCGCGGTCGTCGAGTCGGAGCGCTCGAGCTCGTGCAGCGCCGTCGTGAGCAGCCGTGCCCCCGTGGCGCCGACGGGGTGGCCGAGCGCGATCGCGCCGCCGTTCACGTTGACGCGGTCGAAGTCGGGCTCGTGCACGCTCGCCCACGACAGCACGACCGACGCGAACGCCTCGTTCACCTCGAACCTGTCGATGTCGCCGATCGCCATCCCGGCCGTCGCGAGCACCTTTGCCGTCGCGTCCACCGGCCCGTCGAGGTGGTAGTACGGCTCGGCGCCGACGAGGGCCTGGGCCAGGATCCGTGCCCGGGGCCGCAGGCCGTACCGCGAGGCCGTCTCCTCGCCCATCACCAGCACCGCGGCGGCGCCGTCGGAGATCTGCGACGAGGTGCCCGCGGTGTGCCTGCCGTTCTCGCCCAGCACCGGCTTGAGCCCGGCGAGCCCGTCGACGGTGGTCTCGCGTAAGCCCTGGTCCCTGCGTACCTGCCCGACGGGCACGATCTCCCGTTCGAACCGCCCGTCAGCCCACGCCTTGGCGGCCAGTTGCTGCGAGCGCGCCCCGAACCAGTCGAGCCGCTCGCGGGTCAGCCCGCGCCGCTCCGCGATCCGCTCGGCCGCGGTGAACTGGTCGGGCAGGTCGATGCTCCAGTCGTCGGGCTTCGGCTTGGCGGGCAGGACGTTGCTGCCGAGCGGCGCCCGGCTCATCACCTCGACACCGCACCCGATGCCCACGTCGATCACGCCGGCCCGGATCATCGCCGCCGCCAGGTGCACGGCCTGCTGCGACGATCCGCACTGCGCGTCGACCGTGGTCACCCCGGCCTGGTACGGCAGGCCCGCGTACAGCCAGGAGTGCCGCCCCACATGCCCGCCCTGCTCGCCCGCCTGGGTCACGCACCCGGCGAAGACCTGCTCGACGATCGCCGGGTCGATCCCGGACCGCTCGATCAGGCCGTTGAGCGCGGTGGCCAGCACCTGTTGCGGTTTGAGTTCGGACAGCCAGCCGCCGCGCTTGCCGATGGGGGTGCGGACGGCCTCGACGATCACCGGTGTGCCCACAGTCGCCTCCAGAACGATGCTCTGGTCGTGACTGTAACGCGTTCTAGTTTCCGGTGGAAGTCCCGCTCAGTGTGCGGGGCAGCCCGAAGGTGTCGAAGAGGCCGAGGTCGAAGAACATCGCGACATGGCTGACCCGCGAGCCGGTGAACGTGAGCACCGGCAGCCCGAACGCCTCATAGACGTCGCCGCGCCGGAAGTACATCCCGAACGCCGGCTGCCCGTTCGCCTCGATCGGCACCAGTCGCAGATCGCCGGGCTGCTTCGCGGGGCAGTTGGTCGCGATGAGCCGGCCGATGTTGTCGGCACCCTGATACCAGCCGGTGAACGGCGGCATCTCCCAGATCGCGTCCTTCGTGAACAGCTCCACGATGCCCGCCACGTCGTAATTCTGGAACGCCGCCACATAGCGGTCGAGCTGGGCCCGCTGCTCGGCCGTCAACGGCTCGACCGGGTCGTCGAGGCTCGGCGACACCTCGTCGAGCTGGGCACGGGCGCGTTGCAGGGTGCTGTTGACGGCGACGGTCGTGGTGTCGAGCACCTCGGCCACCTCGGCGGCCCGCCACTTGAGCACGTCGCGCAGGACCAGCACCGCCCGCTGCCGGGGCGGCAGGTGCTGCAGCGCGGCGATGAGCGCGAGCCGGATGCTGTCGCGCGAGGTGACGATGGCGGCGGGATCGTCGGCCCCGGCGCCGACCATCCCGTCGGGTATGGGCTCCAGCCACGGCACCTCGTCCCCCTCGACCAGGGGGCCGGTCGCCTCGGACGCAGGCGCGCCGAGCCCGGTCGGCAGCGGCCTCCTGCTCCGGCTGTCGAGCGCCGTCAGGCAGGCCGTCGTGGCGATGCGGTAGAGCCAGGTGCGCAGCGACGAACGCCCCTCGAACCCGTCGTAGGCGCGCCACGCGCGCAGGTAGGTCTCCTGGACGAGGTCCTCGGCGTCGTGCACCGACCCCAGCATGCGGTAGCAGTGCGCAAGCAACTCACGCCGCAGCGCGTCAGCCTGCCGGAGGAAATCCTCGTTTGACGGCCTCTCTGTCATACCCCCTGTATAGCTTCCGCCACCGACAGACCGATGAGTCCCTGAAGACCGGCTACTGTCGTACGGAGAGGACGATCTTCCCCGTCGTACGGTCGGACTCGCCCAGCTCGTGTGCCTTGGCCGCGTCCGCCAGCGGCAGCACGGCCGCCAGCACGGCCCGCAGCTTCCCGGCCTTCGCGAGTGCGGCCAGCGCCTTCATCGCGGCGTGGTCGGGCTCGACGAGCATGGCCGCCGACCGGATGCCCCGCTCCGCGGCCCGCGCGTGCAGGCCCGCGTCCATGAGCCCGAGAGCCAGCGAGACGATCGTGCCGCCCTCGCGCAGGGTACGCAGCGAGCGCTGGCCGTAGTCGCCGCCGATGGTCTCGACCACCACGTCGACGTCGCGGACGACCTCGGCGAAGTCCTCGCTCCGGTAGTCGACCAGTTCGTCGGCGCCGAGGTCGCGGAGCAACTCGTGCTTGGCCGCGCTGGCCGTGCCGATGACGTACGCGCCACGTGCCTTGGCGATCTGCACGGCGAAGTGCCCCACACCGCCCGCCGCGGCGTGCACGAGCACCCGCTGGCCCTCCTTCAGCCCCGCGGTGTCCACCAGCGCCTGCCAGGCGGTCAGCGCGGCGAGCGGGATCGCGGCGGCCTGGGTGTGGTCGAGGTTCGGGGGCTTGGGAGCGAAATGCCGGGCTGGGGCGCTCACGTACTCGGCGTAGGCGCCGTTGCCCTGCGGGTAACGGAGCATGCCGAAGACCTCGTCGCCGGGCTGGTAGATGGTCGTGCCCAGGCCGACCTGCTCGACGACGCCGGAGACGTCCCAGCCGAGCACGAACGGCGGTTCCATCCGGTTCAGGCCGCCACTGGTCCGGGTCTTCCAGTCCGTGGGGTTGACCCCGGCCGCGTGCACCCGCACGAGCACCTCGGTCGGCCCCGGCGTGGGCCTGTCCACCTCGACTGTCTTCAGCACTTCTGGTCCGCCCAGGGCGTCCTGGCTGATTGCGCGCATCTTCATACCGCCAAGCCTGCTGTGCCGGGGTAGTGGTCTGCGAGTGGCCCAGTGGCCAAGATGTGTAAAGATCGGGCCATGCATCGTGTGGTCGTACTGGCGCTGCCGAACGTCATCCCTTTCGAGCTGAGCGTGCCGTCCAGGATCTTCTGTGCGGCGCGCGGTCCGGGAGACGAGCCGCTCTACGAGGTGATCACCTGCACGCTCGACGGCGGCCCCGTCGCCACGGCCGCCGACTACGCGATCGCCGTCGAACATGACGCGGGCGCGCTGGCCACCGCCGACACCGTCGTCATCCCCGCCGCAGAGGGCTTCGCAGACATCACCCGCCCGGAGTCGCTGCCTCCCGGACTGCCCGACGCCCTCTCCTTGGTACGTCCGGGCACCCGGGTCGTGTCGATCTGCATCGCCACCTTCGTCCTGGCCGCCGCGGGCCTCCTCGACGGCCGCCCGGCCACCACCCACTGGCGGCACGCCGAGCGCTTCGCCCGCCTCTTCCCGGGGGTGCGGATGGACTCCGATGTGCTGTTCGTGGACGACGGCGACGTACTCACCTCGGCGGGCGCGTCGGCGGGCGTGGACCTCTGCCTGCACCTGGTACGGCGTGACCACGGCAGCGAGATCGCCAACCAGGTGGCCCGCCTCTGCATCGTCCCCCCGTGGCGGGACGGCGGCCAAGCCCAGTACATCGAACGCCCGGTCCCCGAGCCATCGGCCTCGGGCACCGCCCCCACCAGGGCATGGGCCCTCCAACACCTGTCCACCCCCCTTCAACTGGCCGACCTGGCCGAACACGCGGGCATGAGCAGACGCACCTTCACCCGGCACTTCCGCCACGAGGTAGGCCAGAGCCCCGGCCAATGGCTGACTCAGCAACGCATCGAACTGGCCAGACACCTCCTGGAAACCACAGATTTGCCGGTGGACCGGGTGGCGGAGCAGTCGGGCTTCGGCACAGCAGCCTCAATGAGGCAACACCTGCACGCGTCGCTGGGAGTGTCCCCACACACGTATCGCCGCACCTTCAGGACTGTGGTCGACGCCGCCAATCGGTGAGCCAAGGCCAACACCGCGCGTCGCCAATCGGTGAGGCAAGCCCAACGCCGTGCGTCGCAGACCGGTGAGGCGAGGCCAACGCCGTGCGTCGCAGACCGGTGAGCCGGAGTCACCGCCGTGCGTCGCAGATCGGTGGGCGAAGTCACCGCCGCGGGCTGTCGGCCGACCACGCCACCGGCCAAGAACACGCCGTCACGGCGCCCAGCCCTGTGCGGGTCAGAAGCCGTCCCCCTGGAGGTCCTCAGCCACGTGCGGTGGGTGGCGCCGGCCAGGCGGTGCCGTAAAAAATAGAGGTGGTTTTGAGCAGTATTACGCCGTGGAGAGGTCGTTTACCAGCCGGGCGGCGGCGATTTCGATGCGGCGCTGGATCTGCTCATATGTGCGGCGACCACGGAGCATCTCCAGCAGCTCCTGCACCCACACGCTGGACAGCGACCCCGCCAGGTCGAGCTGCACCTCACTGGCCCGATCCCGCGTGAGGCCGGCCGAGACGCGCAGCAGCAGCCCCGTCATCCGATCGCCGAACGGGGTCTCCACCTCGGCCATGATCAGTGACCGGATCAGCGCGTCGGCCAGCTCGGGCTCGCGCATGAGGCCACGGGTGGCCCGCATCAGCACGTCGACCGCGCGGCCCGCCGGGGTGGAGGCGCTCGGCGGACGGCGTTCGATGCTGCTCTCCAGCAGGTCGATCTCTTCGCCGACGACCGCCACGACCAGGTCCATCTTCGACGGGAAGTAGCGGTAGAGGGTGCCGAGCGCGACGCCCGCCCGCTCGGCGACCGTGCGCATCTGCATCGCCTCGACGCCGCCGCGCGAGGCGAGGGCGGCGGCGGCCTGGACGATGCGCTTGCGGCGCTGGTGCTGGCTACGCGTACGGACGCTGTGACCGCCGGACGTGGAATGGCTCTCCATGATCCCCTCGGTGTCGCTGGGGGGCGCGGCGGACGACGCCTGCGGGGTGCGCATGAGAACACGTTATCTGATTTCTCGATAACTCGGCTTGTTACCCACGAGTCACAAAGAACCCGTATAGGCGCATGTCTGGGCCGCTACAGGCATATATCCGGAGTTGTTGTGATGTGTCGCCTATGGACAGAGATTAGAATCTGTTCTAGTTTGCGGAACTGTTGACCGAGCGCTTGCTGGGAGGGTCGATGGCCGCGGACACGCTCGCCGCTCTGTTGCTGGCCCGGGCCGGTGACGATCGTCCGGGGCTGGTATTCGAGGATCGCGTGTGGTCGTGGCGCGCGCACGTGGCCGCCTGCCGCACCGCCGCCGCCTGGCTGAACACCCGCGCCTTCGACGGACCGCCGCACGTGGGGGTGCTCTGCGACAACGTGCCGGAGATGGTGTTCCTGCTGGGCGGGGCCGCGCTCTCGGGGCGGGTCCTGGTGGCGCTGAACCCGACCCGCTCGGTGGAAGAGCTGACCCGCGACGCCCGCGCCACCGACGTCGGCCTGCTGCTGTGGGACGGGCCTTACGAGGCGGTGGCACACTCCGTGGCCGACGCCCTGGGAGTGGCATCGGCGCCCATCCCGGACTGGGGCTCAGCGCTCACAACGGCCCCGGACGTACGCGACCCGGCCCCGGACGTACGCGATCTGGATCCGGACCTGGACACGCACGCGCCGGATCCTGGCGCGCTGGTCATGCTGATCTTCACCTCCGGCACGTCCGGCCGGCCGCGGGCGGTGCGGATCACGCATCGGAAGATCGCCGTCCCCGGCGTCTCGCTCGCCGCGATGCTCAGCCCCACCGACGCCGTCTACTGCGCGATGCCGCTCTTCCACTCCGGCGCCGTCATGGCGGCCTACGCGCCGGCCGTGGCGTCGGGGGCGGCGCTGGTGCTGCGGCGGAGGTTCTCCGCGTCGGGCCTGCTGCCGGACATCAGACGCTACGGCTGTACGTACCTCCACTACGTTGGAAAAGCGCTCTCCTATGTCCTGGCCACCCCACGACGCCCGGAGGACGCGGACAACCCTCTGAGGCTCGCCTTCGGCAACGAGGGGAGCGCCACGGCGACCAGGAAGTTCGGGGAGCGGTTCGGCTGCCATGTGATCGACGCGTTCGGGTCGACGGAGACGGCCATCTCGCTCAGCCCGGATCCGACGGGCCCGCCCGGCTGTCTCGGCAGGCTGCCGCTGGGCATCGAGATCCGCAGCCCGCTGACCGGCCTGCCGTGCCCGCCGGGCCGCGTCGAGGACGGGCGGCTGCTCAACCCCGACGAGGCGATCGGCGAGCTGGTGAACACCGGCGGCCTCGGCCTGTTCGACGGCTACTACAACGACCCGGACGCCGACGCCGAGCGGATGCGGGAGGGCGCGTTCTGGTCGGGCGACCTGGCGTACGCGGACGCCGACGGCTACGTGTTCTTCGCCGGGCGGGGCACCGAGCGGCTCCGCGTGGACGGCGAGAACCTGGCGGTGGCCCCGATCGAGGCGGTCCTGCGGGAGTTCCCGGGCGTGATCGAGGCGGCCGTCTACCCCGTGCCGGACGCGGCGGCCGGAGACCAGGTCATGGCGGCGCTCGTCCTGGAAGCGTCGTTCGACCCCGCCGCGTTCGCCGGCTTCCTCACCTCTCGCCGCGACCTGGGGGCCAAGTCGTTCCCCCGGTACGTACGCATCTCCGAGGGCCTGCCCCAAACCTCCTCGCACAAGGTCGTCAAGCGGGTCCTGGTGAAGGAGGGCTGGTGGACGGCCGACCCGGTCTGGTGGCGTCCCAGCGGCGCGGAGATCCGATTACTGGGCGGTGAGGACGTCGCGGCGATCGAGCGGGAGTTCGCCCGGCACGGCCGGCAACACCTTTTGGAGAAATAGTGGATTTCAACCTGGACGACACTCAACAGGACCTGCGCACCCTGACCGCCGACCTCCTGGCCAAGGAGGCGACCTCGGAGCGGCTGGAGGCGCACGAGAAGAGCGGCCTGCCGTACGACGAGCGGCTCTGGCAGGCGCTGTGCCAGGCGGAGCTGATGAGCGTGTGCGTGCCGGAGGACGCGGGCGGCGCCGGGCTCGGGCCCGTCGAACTGGCCGTGGTGCTCCGCGAGGTCGGCGCGCGGGCCGCGCCGGTCCCCGCGCTGGCGACGCTGGTGAGCACGCTGGCGCTGGCCCGGTACGGAACACCCGCACACACGCGGCAGCAGCCCGCTGACAGCGTCGGCACGGTGGCGCTGCGTGAACCCGGCAGGGCGCCGGCGGACCCGCCCCTGACCACCGCCGAGCAGGTTGGCGACGGCTGGGTGCTGACCGGGCGCAAGGTCGGGGTCCCGTACGGGAATGAGGCCGCGTATGTGCTGGTCACCGCCGACGAGGGCGTGTTCCTGGCCACCGGCTCGTGGACGGCGCACCCGGAGTTCGCCGCCAACGGCGAGCCGCTGGCCAGCGTCGTGTTCGACCGGACGCCGGCCGAGCGGCTGGCCGGTCCGGAGGCGGTCGCCGGTCTGCGGCAGATCTTCACGGCGGCCGTCGCGGCCCAGGCCAGTGGCGTGCTGGCCGGCGCGCTCAAACTGACCACCGAGTACATCAGGACCAGGAAGCAGTTCGGCCGGGCCCTGGCCGAGTTCCAGGCGGTCACCGTGCAGATCGCCGACGTCTACATCGCCACGCGGGCGCTCGACGTGGCCGTGTGGTCGGGCGCCTGGCTGCTCGCCAACGACCTCCCGGCCGAGGAGGACCTGGCCGTGGCCGCGTTCCACGTCAGCGAGGCGTTCACGGCGCTCTACACCTGCCAGCACCTGCACGGCGGTCTGGGCCTCGACGTGACGTACCCGCTGCACCGCTACTTCGCGCACGCCAAGCACCTGACGCACCTGCTCGGCGGCGCCGACGCCCAGCTCGACCTGATCGGAGCGCTCGTCTGATGCTGATCGACCTGACCCCCGACCAGCGCAGGCTCCGCGACGAGCTGCGCGAGTACTTCCAGAACTGCCTCACCCAGGAGGACCGCCGCAAGATCGCCGAGGACCCCTTCGGCACCGCCTACATGGAGCACTGCCGCAGGCTCGGCCGCGACCGCAAGCTCGGTCTCGGCTGGCCGAAGGAGTACGGCGGCGGCGGTTTCGGCCCCCTCGAACAGCAGATCTTCGCCAACGAGATCGCCCGGGCCGGCGTGCCGTATCCGCTCATCACGCTGCAGACGGTCGGGCCGACGCTGATGCAGTACGGCACGCAGGAGCAGAAGGAGAAGTTCCTGCCGAGCATCCTGGCGGGGGAGTGCCACTTCGCGATCGGCTACAGCGAGCCCGAGGCCGGCACGGACCTGGCCTCGCTCCGGACCACGGCGGTGCTCGACGGCGACCACTACGTCGTCAACGGCCAGAAGATCTTCACCAGCGGCGCCCACTACGCCCAGTACATCTGGCTGGCCACCCGCACCAACCCCGATGCCAAGAAGCACAAGGGCATCACGATGATGATCGCCTCGACCGACGACCCGGGCTTCTCCTGGACGCCGATCGTCACCATGGACGGCCGCCACCACACGAACTCCACCTACTACGCCGACGTCCGCGTCCCGGCGAACATGGTCGTGGGCGAGGTGGACAAGGGCTGGGACCTGATCGTCAACCAGCTCAACCACGAACGCGTCACGCTCGGCCCCGCCGGGAACCTCGGCCAGACCTACGACCGCTTCCTGGCCTGGGCGCGCCGTACCGGGCTGGTGGACCAGCCGGACGTACGCCGGGCGCTCGGCCGGGTGCGGGCCTACTTCCGGACGAACGAGCTGCTCAACTGGCAGGTCGCGGCGAACATGGACCTCGGCTGGCTGGGCGCGCCCGACGCGTCGGCCACCAAGATCTACGCCTCGGAGCGGGTGCAGGAGGTCGGCCGGCTCATCGGCGACATCCTGGCCCGCTACGCGGATCCGTCGGACCCGGAGACGGCCGAGCTCCTGGAGCGCTTCGACCACGGGGTGAAGGGCGCGGTGGTGCTGACGTTCGGCGGCGGGGTGAACGAGGTGCAACGCGAGCTGATCGCGATGCTCGGCCTGAGCCTCCCGAGGCCGCCCCGATGACGGCCCCCCAGCCGACGGACGCCCAGCCAACCGACGCCCCGACGACGGCCCCCCAGCCGATCGGAGCCCCGAGCGCGGACAGGGAGCTGCGTGAGCTGGCGGACAAGCAGGCCGCCCTCGGGGAGGTACGCGGCGCCGCCGCGCCGGACCCGGTGAACGCCCCCATGATCAGGCACTGGCTGGACGCCATGGGCGACACGAACCCGGCCTACCTCGACAAAGGTCTCGCCCCACCCGCGATGATCCAGGTCTGGACCATGCAGGGCCTCCGCCGGGGCACCAAGGACCGCTCACCGGTCGACGACATGATCGCCGCCCTGAACACGCACGGCTACACGGGCGTGGTGGCGACGAACTGCGAGCAGACCTATCACCGGTACGCCCGGCTGGGCGAGCGTCTGACCCCGTCGACCCGCTTCACCAGCCTCGTGGGCCCGAAGCGGACGGCACTCGGCGAGGGCTACTTCGCCACCTGGAACGTCACCTGGTACGGCGACACGGACGACCCAGTGGCCGAGATGATGTTCCGAATCCTGAAATTTCGCCCACGCACCACCGCACAAGCTCCACCGGCCGCCGCACCCTCCCCAGAGGCGAGCCGCAAGCCGTACCCGCTGCGGCCCGCCGTCAACGACGACACGGCCTTCTTCTGGGAAGGCGTCCAGCAGGGCGAGCTGCGCATCCAGCGCTGCGCCGACTGCGGCGAGCTACGCCACCCGCCAGGCCCGATATGTCCCGCCTGCCGCTCCACCAACCGCACCCACACCGTGGCAAGCGGCGAGGGCACCGTCTACAGCTATGTCGTGCACCACCACCCCCCGGTCCCGGGACGAGAGACGCCGTTTGTGGTGGCAGTGGTGGAGCTGCCGGAAGGGGTGAGGATCGTGGGGAACATCGTGGACTGCCCACCCGACGCCGTGGGTATCGGGATGGCATTGCGTACGACATATCGTGCTATGGACGACGAACTTGTTCTTCCTATGTGGGCGCCATGGGAGTCGTGATGCGGACGCTGACCGAAGATCAAGTCGAGATCGGTTCGGTGCTTCCCGAGCTGTCGATCGACCTCACGCCCACGGTGGTCGTCTCCACCGCCCTCGCCACCATGGACTTCACCCCGGTTCACCACGACGTCGAGGGCGCCCGCGCGCAGGGCTCCAAGGACATCTTCCTCAACATCCTGACCACGATGGGGCTGGTGGAACGGTACGTCACGGACTGGGCGGGTCCTGAGGCGATCATCAGGCGCATCAAGGTCAAGCTCGGCGTCCCGGCGTACGCGGGCGACCGGCTGAGCTTCAACGGCACGGTCGTCTCGCGGGAGGCGGAGGAGTTCACGGTCGAGGTGCGGGGCAAGGTCAGCCTCGGCGACCACGCCACCGGCACGATCACCCTCAGCCTCCCCTCGGCCCCCTGACCTCGCGGGCGGTCCCGCCGACGCGACGGCGGCACGAGACCTGATCACCTCAATGAAGGAGCGGTAAGTGCTCAAGTCCCAAGCCGCCATCGCGGGCATCGGCGCCACCGAGTTCAGCAAGCGGTCCGGCCGGTCGGAGTTGCGGCTGGCCGCCGAGGCCGTGTTCGCCGCGCTCGACGACGCCGGGGTGGCGCCGGGTGACGTGGACGGGATGGTGACCTTCACCCAGGACACCAACCAGGAGATCGCCGTGGCCCGCGAGATCGGCGCCGGTGAGCTCACCTACTTCTCGCGGGTCGAGTACGGCGGCGGCGCGGCGTGCGGCACGGTGGCGCAGGCCGCCATGGCCGTCGCGACCGGAGCGGCGACCACCGTGGTCTGCTACCGGGCGTTCAACGAGCGCTCCGGCCGCAGGTTCGGGCAGCCCGACGCCCGCCTGGGCGGCCAGCCGACCTCGCAGGGGCTGGAGATGAGCTGGCACGTGCCGTTCGGGCTGATGACGCCCGCCGGGTGGGTGGCCATGTTCGCCCAGCGGTACATGCACACCTACGGCGCCACCTCAGAGGACTTCGGCCGGGTGGCCGTCGCCATGCGCAGGCACGCCTCCACGAACCCCGCCGCCTGGTTCCACGGCCGGCCCATCACGCTGGCGGAGCACCAGGCGTCCAAGTGGATCGTGGAGCCGCTGCACCTGCTCGACTGCTGCCAGGAGAGCGACGGGGCCGTGGCCCTGGTGGTCACGACCGCCGAACGGGCCCGGGACCTGCGCCGCTCCCCGGCCGTGATCACGGCCGTCGCGCAGGGCGCGGGCGTGGGGCAGATGATGATGACCAGCTACTACCGCGATGACATGAGCGGCCTGCCCGAGATGGGAGTCGTCGGGCGACGCTTGTGGGAAATGTCCGGCCTGAGCCCGGAGGACATCCAGACAGCCATCCTGTACGACCACTTCACCCCGTTCGTCCTGGCCCAACTGGAGGAGCTCGGATTCTGCGGCCGGGGCGAGGCCCCCGGCTACCTCCAGGACGGCGGCATCGAGCTCGGCGGCCGCCTGCCCGTCAACCCGAACGGCGGCCAGCTCGGCGAGGCCTACATCCACGGCATGAACGGCATCGCCGAGGCCGTACGCCAGGTCAGAGGCACCTCCGCCAATCAGGTGAGCGGAGTGCGCAACGTCCTGGTCACGGCCGGCACCGGCGTCCCGACCAGTGGCCTGATCCTCTCGGCCGACTGACCCGCCGGCTCGGAGGTCACGGGCCGATGATGATCGGGACAGCGAAGAAGACGATCATCGCGATGGCGACGCAGACCAGGAACCCGATCAGCTCCCACGCCCAGTCGTAGTGCTTGTCCCGGCTGGGCCGTACCCGGGTCTCCGGTACGTCTGGCATGTCGGGGAAGTCGTCGGCGGGCAGGTCGTCCACGATGGGCAGGTCGTCCACGGTGGGCGGGAACAGCAGCGGGGCCGGCATCCGGTAGACGGGCTCCTTGGCGGCGGTCCTCGGGACGAAGAAGGAGCCAGGCTCCCTGGCCTGGCCCTTGTGCACGAGGATGTCGCCGATGGCGGGCAACTCCTGGGTCGCCGCGTCGTCGTCCAGCACGTCCCCCGGAATGGACGCCGAGAGCGGGAAGGGCAGCTTCGTCACGGGCTCGCCGACCGGCTTGTCGAAGCCCGGCACGCCGGCCTGCGGCAGACGGAACAGCCCATCACGCACCGGCTTCGCGCCAGAGGACGCGTCTTCGGGCGGGCGCGCGCCGAAAAGGGCATCCCAGGACGACCGCGCGCCCGACGGCCGGGGCGTGAAGAACCGCTGCCCCGCAGGAGCCTGGTCGGGACCGGAGGGAACACGACCAGGCCCCTCCAGCCGCCCTCCGAGCCCGGAAAGCGTGTGGTCGGGCCCGAACGGGTCGCGGAGTTTCGGCATCGGCGCCGTGGGCGCCTCGTGCTCCGGCACCCGTGACGGCGACGGCGGCGTCAGCAGCTCCGTCGGGAAGATCCCCGTGCTGGTCGCCGGATCCGCCTCGCCCAACGGCAGCGGCCACGTCGGCGGCCCCGGCCATAGCGGCTTGACGAACATCGGCGCCACCGTACGACCGGGCATGCCCCGGGGCGCGAAGCGCTGGCGAAGAGACTCGGGCGGCGGCGGCCACGGCAGCCGCCCCAGCACGTCGCGCAGCGGCGCGACGCCGAGCGCCCCGTAGACGTCGGCCACCGGCTTGGACACGCGGGGACCGACATAGGCCAGGGCGGTGTCGAGCGCCTGCCGGTAGCGGTGCGCGGCGTTGGTGACCAGCTCCTCCGCCGTGTCGGGCGCCACGTCGAGCACCCAGGCCAGCTCGGCGAGATCCAGCCCGCACACCTCGCCCAGCACGAGCACCTCGCGCTGGTGCGGGCGTAACTCCCGCAGCGCCCGCTCCACCAGCGCGGACGCCGGGTCGATCAGCGGGTCGACCACCGAAGGCGCGTAGACGACGTCGCGGCGGTGGATCTCGCGGCGGGCGAACGCGAACAGAGCGGCGCGCGGAGGCGGCGCCGCCGGGACGCTCGAGAGGACGGACACCAGGGCGTCGGCTGCGGAACCGTGGTCCCCGAGCTGGTCAGCGCAGTACGCGAACAGCCCGGCGGCGTAACGGTCGTAGAGCTCCGCGATCAATTCCGCCCGGGAGGGGTGATCGGTGAGCGAGTGTGTCACGGGGCCGGATCCTCTTGCTGAAATACGGACGCTTGAGGGTGGGGGGTGCGGCGTCGATGTCTGTGGTAGTAATCATGCCAACTTACCCAGGTAAAGCGCACTACCAGCACCGCATTTCGCATGAAACTTGCAGCTACCTGAAGCGTTTCAGATGGGACTGAGGGGACAGAGTAGTCAGGATCACCGTAGTCTTGTCGCTCTGAGAGATCATGCGGCGGCTGTAGCAGGGGGAACTGCGGCCCCCGCCACGAACGCGAGAGGTCGCGCGTGATCACATTTGACGACGTCACCAAACGCTATCCGGACGGCACAGTCGCCGTGGATCACCTGAGCCTTGAGGCGCCCACAGGTGAGATCACGGTGTTCGTCGGCCCTTCGGGTTGCGGGAAGACGACATCCCTTCGAATGATCAACCGGATGATCGATGCCTCAGAGGGGCAGATCCTCCTTGACGGCGTGCCTGTACAGGGCATCGATCCGCCGACGTTGCGGCGCGGGATCGGGTACGTCATCCAGCAGGCGGGACTCTTCCCGCACCGGAAGATCGTCGACAATATCGCCACCGTCCCCTATTTGCTCGGCTGGGACCGCAAGAAGGCCCGGAACCGGGCCATGGAGCTGCTCGAACGTGTGGGGCTCGACCCGGTCATGGGCGAGCGTTACCCGTTCCAGCTCTCCGGCGGTCAGCAGCAGCGTGTCGGCGTGGCCAGGGCACTCGCGGCGGACCCGCCGGTGCTGCTCATGGACGAGCCGTTCAGCGCGGTCGACCCGATCGTGCGCACCAGCCTCCAGGAGGAACTGCTCAGACTGCAGTCGGAGCTGAACAAGACCATCGTCTTCGTCACCCACGACATCGACGAGGCCATCAAGCTCGGCGACCGGGTCGCCGTCCTGCGCGTGGGCGGCAAGCTGGCGCAGCTGGCCGATCCCAAGACGCTGCTGTCGGAGCCCGCCGACGACTTCGTCCGCGAGTTCCTCGGCCATGACCGGGGCATCAGGCGTCTGCAGTTCATCTCGACGAAGGGCCTGCGCCTGCGCTCCGACCTGACCGTGCCCGAAGGGTTCGAGGGCCCGACGGACGAGCCGTGGCTGCTCGTCGTCACCGCCGATGACCGGCCGGTCGGCTGGATCTCGCGCGAGCGGCCCGACGAGCTGGAGTCGTACGGGACTTTCGTGCTCGGCCGCGACTCGATGCGCTCGACCCTCGACGCGGCGCTGCTGTCGCCGTCGGGCTGCGCGGTGGCCGTGGACGAGGACGGCAAGGTCGTCGGCGTGGCCACCAGAGAGGCGCTCGACGAGGCTCTGGCGGAGGCGGCCGATGGCTGACGGCCCTCCTTCCGTATGGGAGTGGATCGCCCGCAACTGGGACACCGGACGGGTCGACAGCATCAAGAACCTGCTCGGCGATCACCTGATCATGTCCCTGGTGCCGATCGTCGTCGCGCTGGTCCTGGCGCTGCCGCTGGGGCTGGCCTGCGTACGGTGGCGCTGGCTCTACCAGCCGACGTCCGGCGTGATGAACATCTTCTACGCGCTCCCATCGCTGCCGGTCTTCATGCTGCTCATCCAGTTCACCGGCCTGTCGAAGACGACCGTGATCGTGCCGCTGACCCTCTACGCGTGCGCCGTGCTCATCCCGTCCGTGGTGGACGGGCTCGGCGCGGTGCCCGAGCACGTGCGGCAGTCGGCGGTGGCGATGGGGTTCACCCCGCTGCGCCGCCTGGTGCAGGTCGAGCTGCCGATCGCCACGCCCGTCGTGCTCGCCGGGCTCCGAGTCGTCGCCGTCTCCAGCATCAGCCTCGTGAGTGTCGGCGCGCTGATCGGGCAGGGCGGTCTGGGGATGCTGTTCACCCGGGCCTACCAGAACCCGTTCGTGCCGCCCGCGCTCGTCGGCATCGTGCTGATCGTGCTGCTGGCTCTGGTCGCCGACGGCCTCCTGGTGCTCGCGCAGCGGCTGCTGACCCCCTGGGTCAGGGCTAGGAGGTCCGCGTGAACTGGCTGCTGGAGTTCTTCGGCAAGGCGGAGAACTGGTCGGGACCCGCGAGCATCCCCGCGCGGCTGCTCGAACACCTGGAATTCTCGGTCATGGCGCTGGTCCTGGCCGTGCTGATCGCGATCCCGCTCGGCCTGCTGATCGGGCACACCGGCAAGGGCGGCCTCGGCGTGGTCGTCACGGCCAACCTGGCCAGGGCGCTGCCGACGCTGGGGCTGCTGGTGCTGTTCGTGCTGCTGCTCGGCACCGCGTCGATCCTGCCGGTGATCATCCCGCTGGTGCTGCTGGCCATACCGCCGATCCTGGTCAACACGTTCGAGGGCATCAGAGGCGTGGACCCGGAGCTCCGCGACGCCGCCTACGGGATGGGGCTGCGCGGCGGGCAGGTGCTCGGCCGGGTGCTGGTGCCCGTGGCGCTGCCGCTGATCCTGCTGGGGCTCCGGCTGTCGGCCATCCAGGTGGTGGCCACCACCACGATCGCGGCCTACACCGGGCTGGGCGGGCTCGGCCGATTCGTGATCGACGGATTCGCCACGCAGGATTACGCGAGCGTGGTCGGGGGTTCAGTACTGATTGTGTTGTTCGCGCTCGTCGTGCAGGTCCTGTTCACCGTCGTTCGGTGGGTGACGGTCTCTCCAGGGGTGAGTCAGCGGGTCAAGGTCCGCTAATCTCTCTATTACCTGCCGCTTAGGAAGGAAATAAGATGAAACGCATGTTCAGCACTGCGGCGGTGCTGCTGTCGGCGACGCTCGCGTTGGCCGCGTGTGGAGGCGGCGGCGGTGGGGGCAACCCGCTCAACACCACGAGCGCGGCGCCCAGCGGCTCGGCGTCCGCCAGTGGCGGGGGCAAGGTGATCATCGGTTCCGCCAACTTCGACGAGAACACGTTGCTCGCCTCCCTTTACGCCCAGGCATTGGAGGCCAAGGGCGTCCAGGTCGAGGAGAAGCCCGGCATCGGCACTCGTGAGGTCATCTACGACCAGGTCAAGAGTGGCGGGCTGACCATAGTGCCCGAGTACAACGGCAACTTGCTGGCCTTCGTCGACAAGGCGACCAAGGCGAAGACCACCGAGGAGGTCAACGCGGAGCTCAAGACGAAGCTGCCGCCCGAGCTGGAGGTCCTCGACTCCTCGCCCGCCGAGGACAAGGACACCCTGACGATCACCAAGGACGAGCAGTCCAAGGGCTCGCTCAACTCCATGGAAGACCTGGCCAAGGTGTCCAAGACCTGGGTCATTGGCGCTCCGCCCGAGTTCAAGCAGCGCTGGGAGGCGGAGCTGAAGTCGGTCTACGGGATCGAGTTCAAGGACTGGAAGGCCACCGGCGCCACCACGGCCGACGCCATCAAGGACGGCACGGTCCAGGTCGGCAACGTGTTCAGCACGGACCCGAAGATCGCCGCGAACAACCTCGTCTCGCTCCAGGACACGAAGAACCTCTTCGCCGCCCAGAACGTGACGCCGCTGGTCAACAAGGCGGCCATGAACGACACCATCACCACCACGCTCAACGCCATCTCGGCCAAGCTCACGACGCAGTCGCTGCTCGACATGATGCAGAAGATCGCCGTCAACAAGGACGAGCCCGCCACGGTGGCCAAGGAATGGCTGACCTCCAACGGCCTCGGCTGACCCGCCCGGCGAGGGTCCCCGGACTCCGGGGGCTCTCGCCGTGAGCGAGTTCACCGAGGCGATGGCCCAGCTCGCGGCGGGCGTGGCGGTGGTCACCGTCCGCGACGACCGCGATGACCTGGGCACCACGGTCTCGGCGCTGATGTCCGTCTCGCTGGAGCCGCCGCTGGTGCTGGTGAGCCTGCGCAGCGACGGCTACCTCTGCGAGGTGCTGCTGCGCCAGGACCGCTGGGCGGCCTCGCTCCTGTCGGCCGGGCAGGCCGCGATCGCCAGCCGCTTCGCCGCCGTCGGCCGGCCCAGCGCCCGCCACCTGGTGGCGGGCACCGCGCACCACCGCGGCAGCCACTCGGAGGCGATCGTCGTCGAGAACGGCGTCGCGGCCCTGGAGGCGGAGACCACCCAGGTGGTCCCCGCCGGGGATCACACGCTGTTCATCGCGCGCGTGCTCGCGGTGCCGTACGTCACGCCCTCTCTCCAGCCGCTGGTACGCCTCCGCGGCCGCTACCGCCCGATGGGCTCCTGACCCCCAGCGCGTACGGCAGGCTCACTGGATCCGGTACCACGCGGGGAGGGACAGCGGCCCGGCGGCCGGGAAGCCCAGCTCGGCGGAGAGCCGGGCGAACGGCCCCCAGGCTTCCAGGCGGACACGGGTCAGCGCGGCGGCCTTGTCCTCGCTCGACTCCGGGCCGCGCAGCCGCTCCAGCGGGTTGAGCCGCGGATAGACGCGTACGGGCGCCTCCGCGCCCAGGCCCGCGCGCTTCCTGGCCATGCCGAGCGCGTCCTCGAGGCCGCCCAGCTCGTCCACCAGGCCGCAGGACCGCGCGTCGGAACCGGTCCAGACCCGGCCGCGGGCCAGCTCGTGGGCGCGGTCGCGGGTCAGGCCGCGACCCTCGGCGACCTTGCCCACGAAGTCATCGTAGATACGGTCGAGCCAGGCGTTGACCCGCTCCCACTGCTCGGGCGACCAGGCCCGCGTCGCGGAGAACATGCCGGCGTTGGTGCCCTCGGCCACCAGCTCGGAGTTGACGCCGACCTTCTCCAGCAGCTCGCGCATCACCGGCTTGCCGGCGAACACCCCGATGGAGCCGGTCAGTGTGCCGGGCTGGGCGACGATCACGTCGGCGGCCATCGAGACGAAGTAGCCGCCGGACGCGGCCACGTCGCCCATCGACACGATCACCGGCTTGACCTTGCGCGCCAGCACCACCTCGCGCCAGACCGTGTCCGAGGCGACGTACGAGCCGCCGGGGCTGTCCACCCGGAACACGATCGCCTTGACGTGCTCGTCGCGCCGGGCGGCCCGCAGCGCGGCGCTGACCGTGTCGGAGCCCATCGCGCCACCGCCGCCGAGCGGGCTGCGCCCGCTGCGGCCGGACCTGATCTGCCCGTTGCCGTGGATGAGCGCGATGCCGTCGGCCGTCGGGTGCGGCAGCTTGCGCACGGCCGCGGCTCTGGCGTATCGGGAGATGTACTGCAGGTGCGGGTCACTGCCCGCGGCCTGCCTGACCTCGTCGTACACCTCGTCGCGGTAGGCCAGGCCGTCGACCAGACCGGCCTCCAGCGCCTCGGCGCCGATGAAGGGCCCGCGGTCGACGAGCTCGCGCACCTTGGCCGGGTCGAGCCGGCGGCCGTCGGCGATGCCCGCGGTGACCTGCTCGATGACCGACTCGACGATGCGGGTCATCGACTCGCGGTGCGGCTCGGTCATGTGGTCCTGGGTGAACATGTTGGCCGCGGTCTTGTACTCGTGGCGCTGGCCGCCCTCGTAGCCGATGCCCAGCTTGGTCAGGCTGCCCTTGACGAACCGCTGCTCCAGCGCCACGCCCGTCAGCCCCACGTCGCCGCTGGGCTGCAGGTAGATCCGCTCGAAGGCGGTGGCCAGGTAGTAGGGCACGGTGGCGTTGCCGAACTCGCCGAACGTCTCGGCGAACGCGACGGTCAGCTTGCCCGAGGCGCGGAACTGCGCCACCGCCTGGCGCAGCTCCTGCACCATCGCCAGGCCGAGCGGATTGCCGCCGATCTTCACGACCAGTGCCTTGACCCTGGAGTCCTGCCTGGCCCGCTTGAGCCCCGACAGCACATCGGACAGTCGCGTCTTGCGCATGGACAGCACGGCGGAGAGCGGGTCCGCCGGCGGTCCTTCAGTGAGCCCTTCGGTGAGATCGAGCTCCAGCACCAGCGGGGCGGTGCGCCGCTGGCGATACCTGTCAACCGTGTCCAAGATCGCCTTGCCTGCGTCCATAAAAGCCACCCTAAGCGGCAGGAGTCGGTCATGGGTTACCCAACTCCTGCCGATGGCCGGACGTGGTCAGCGCTCGTGACGCGGCGCAGGTAAGTCAGTGAAACCTTTTCGCTACTTCGGCAGGACGCTCTTGGCCGCCTTCTTCAGCGCGGTGGTCGCGGACTTCGCGGAAAGCCGGACCTTCTCGGCGGACTTCAAGGTCGCGGTCCCGTTGGTGCCGTTGGCCCAGTTCAGCCAGCCCGTCAGCAGGGCGGCGTCCAGCTTCTCCCTGTTCGTCTTGGCGGCCTTCAGCACCCGGTACGCGGTGCCCAGGGATGACGCCTTGGTCAGCTCGGGGAAGACCGTGCTGGCCTTCTGCGCCAGCTTCAGGTAGCAGGTGAGCGTGGCGTCGGAGAGCTTGCCGCTGCTCCGGTGCACCTCCACGGCCCACTTCTTGGCCGTCATGCGGGTGCCGGTCGTACCGCGCGTACAGACCGTGGCGGGAGCCGTGGGGGTGACGGTCACCGTCACGGTCACGGTGAGGGTCGGCAGCGGGACCGGTGTTGTCGTGCTCGTCTCCGACGGCTCGGGCGACGGCGAGGGGCCGCTGCTGTCCGACGGGTCGGGCTCGGGGTCGGACGGGTCGGGGTCTTCGGGGGCCGGCGCCGGCGTCTGCGTGATGGGCGGCTGCGGGGTGCTGCCGGTCAGCGCGGCGAGCACGTCCAGGCGCGGCGTGGTGACCTCGGTGTCGCCGACCTGATAGACGTACGGCCGCCCGGCCGACTTGAGCTTGGCGATCAGGTCGGGCATCGGGGTCTGCGGAGACTGCGCCTTCAGCAGCGCCAGCGCGCCCGCCACGTGCGGCGTCGCCATCGAGGTGCCGCTGTAGACGGCTGTCTGGTTGTCGGGCACCGACGACTCGATGTCCACGCCCGGCGCGAACAGGTCCACCCCGGCTCCCCGGTTGGAGAAGTCGGCGATCTCGTCGCTGTCGTCGTTCGCGCCCACGGCCACCGCGGAGGTGATGCAGGCGGGGAACGAGGTGCCCTCGAAGTACTCGTTGCCGGCCGCGACCACGGTCGCGATGCCCTTGGCCAGCAGGGCGTCGATCTTCGGCTTGAAGATCGCGCCCTCCTCGCTGTCGTCGCACGAGGTCTCGGACAGCCCGCCGCCCAGACTCAGGTTCACCGCGGCGATCGGCTGGGTCGAGCCGGCCACGTAGTCCAGGGCTAGCCGCAGCGACGACTCGTAGGCCAGCAGGCACGACGACTCGCCGCAGATCGACGCGTCGTTGACCCGGCTGAACACCTGCACCGCGACGATCCCCGCGCCGGGCGCGACGCCGCTGTCGCCCGCCGCGATGCCGGCGACGTGGGTGCCGTGCTCGCACAGGTTCACGCCGTCCGCCAGGCACTTGGCCGTCATGGCGTTGGCCGCGCCCTTTCCGGTCTGCGAGGTCTGGCCGTTCGGACACAGCGACTCCGCGTCCGTGTCCACCGCGGAGAAGCACGCCTCGTCCACGATCCGGCTGCCGAAGTTCGGGTGGTCCTCGTCGATGCCGGTGTCGAGCACGGCCACCGCCTGACCGGTGCCGGTGAAGCCCTGGGCGTGGGCTTGGTCGGCGCCGATCTGGGTGAGGTTGCCGGCCGCCGTCGGGGGATAGGCGCGATCGCGGTGGATCGAGGTGATGCGCGAGTCCTCGGCGAGCGCGGCGAGCTCCTCGGCGGTGCCCTGAACCACGATGAACGGCTGGCTCTCCGGCCGCAGGACGACGTCCACGCTGTCGGCCGCCGCCTGGCTGGCGACGGGCGCGTTCTGCCCCGGGTCGGCCAGCTCGACGATGGCGCGCACGGTGCCGCCATCGAGAGCCAGACCGTCTTCGAGCTTCTCCTGGGACGCGCTCGGCGAGGGAGTCGCAGTAGGCGTCGGGTCGTCGGCGAAGGCCGGAGCAGCCGGCACCAAGGCCAGCACGATCGCGCACACGATCAAGGGGCGAAGTCGCACGATCTCGGAGTTTAGGGTGATTTATCCGGCGCGCACAGGGGCGCCGGCCCCTTTCTCAGCGAACTGTCATGAACTTCCCAGCCCGTCGTGACGCAGCCACACGGCGCCCAGCGGCGGAACCCGCAGCGTGGCGGAGTACGGCAGGCCATGCCAGGGCTCCTCGACGGCCTGGACCGAGCCCATGTTGCCGACCCCGCTGCCCCAGTATTCGTAGGCGTCGGTGTTGACGGTCTCCGCCCACTGCCCGCCGTACGGCAGGCCGAGCTGGTAGTTCTCGTACGGCCCGCCGCTGAAGTTGGCCACGCACGCCACCGCGGACCCGTCGGTCGCATAGCGGACGAACGAGAACGTGTTACCCCGCGCGTCGTCGGCGTCGATCCAGCGGAAGCCCTCGGGGGACGCGTCCTGCTCCCACAGGGCCGGGTTCTCGCGATAGAGCCGGTTCAGGTCGCGTACCAGCCGTTGTACGCCCGCATGCCCGTCGAACTCCAGCACCCACCAGTCGAGCCCGCGCTCCTCCGACCACTCCGAGCCCTGGCCGAACTCACCGCCCATGAACAGCAACTGCTTGCCCGGATGCGCCCACATGAACGCGAGCAGGGCCCTGAGCTGGGCGAACCGCTGCCATTCGTCGCCCGGCATCTTGCCCAGCAACGAGCCCTTGCCGTGCACGACCTCGTCGTGGGACAGCGGCAGCACGAAGTTCTCGGAGTAGGCGTACATGAGCGAAAAAGTCATCTGATGGTGGTGGTACTGGCGAAATACCGGCTCATGTCGGAGATAGCTGAGCGTGTCGTGCATCCAGCCCATGTTCCACTTGAAGCCGAATCCGAGGCCGCCCAGGTGCACGGGCCGCGAAACGCCCGGCCATGCCGTCGACTCCTCCGCCACGGTGGTGATGCCCGGAGCCTCTCGGTAGCAGACGGCGTTCATCTCCTTGAGGAACTCCACCGCGTCGAGATTCTCCCTGCCGCCGTAGATGTTCGGCGTCCACTCGCCCTCGCGCCGCGAGTAGTCGAGATAGAGCATCGAGGCGACCGCGTCGACCCGCAGCCCGTCGATGTGGAACTCCTTCATCCAGTAGAGCGCGTTGGCGACCAGGAAGTTACGGACCTCGCGGCGGCCGAAGTCGAAGACGTAGGTCCCCCAGTCGGGGTGCTCGCCGCGGGCCGGGTCGGCGTGCTCGTACAGCGGGGTGCCGTCGAAGCGGGCCAGCGCCCACTCGTCCATCGGGAAGTGCGCGGGCACCCAGTCGAGCAGCACCCCGATCCCGGCCTGGTGCATCCGGTCCACCAGGTGGCGGAACTCGTCGGGCGACCCGAACCGGGAAGTCGGCGCGTAGTAGGAGGTCACCTGGTAGCCCCACGACCCGCCGAACGGGTGCTCGGCCACCGGCAGCAGCTCCACATGCGTGAAGCCCATGTCCTGGACGTAGTCGACGAGCTGCTCGGCCAGCTCCAGGTAGGACAGGCCGGGCCGCCACGACCCCAGGTGCACCTCGTAGACGCTCGCGGGGCCCCGCTGCGCGTCCTTCTCGGCGCGCTCGGCCATCCACGCGGTGTCGTCCCAGGTGTAGGCCGACTGCTCGACCACGGAGGCGGTCTGCGGCGGCACCTCGGTCCGCCTGGCCATCGGGTCGGCCTTGTCCCGCCACACCCCGTCGGCGCCGAGAATGTGGAACTTGTACCGCTCGCCCTGCCCCACCTCGGGGATGAACAGCTCCCACACCCCGGAACGGCCCAGCGACCGCATCGGGAAGGCGGTGCCGTCCCAGTGGTTGAAGTCGCCGACGACCCTGACACCGCGCGCGTTCGGCGCCCAGACGGCGAACGCGGTGCCGTCGACGTCCTCATGCCGCATCACCCGCGAGCCGAGCACCTCCCACAGCCGTTCGTGGCGTCCCTCGCCGATCAGGTGCAGGTCCACCTCGCCCAGCGTGGGCCAGTGACGGTAGGGGTCACGCGCCTGGTAGGGCTCGGCGCCGGCGTACTCGACGCTGAAGGTGTAGGAGGGCACCTTGTCGAGCCCCTTGACCGTGACCTCGAACACCCCATGGGCCTGGTGTTTCAGATCGTGGGCCGTTCCGTCGTCCATCACCACGCGCACCCGCTCGGCGAGCGGGCGCAGCGTACGGAACGTGATACCGCCCTCGACGGGATGCGCTCCCAGCACGGAATGCGGATCGTGATGCGCTCCGCCCGCGAGTCGGTCGAGCTCTGTCCTCATCGGCATGCTCCCACCTTGCCCTACGTCAGCCCTCCAACCCATGGCACTGCCCGCAATCACGTAGACAATCACCGAAAGTGCAGAATCTTGGGTTTATCGAGAGAAGACGCCAGGTAGAAATGCCGCTTTGCGCTGGGTATTGGATGATCTGCGCGGGCCGCGCCTGCGTGCCCGGCGACGGCGACGAACAGAGCGAGCGCGAGTTGGAGGAACACCATCACTCCTGTGTGTACGGGAACGCCCACGTAGAGTAATGGCGAATCATTACCTTGGCTGCCAAACCCGGATATTTGCAGGTCAGGAATGGTCCGCCGTGGCGGCCCGCGGCGGTCGCCGGTCGAGCGCCACCCGCACCGCGGCCGCGATCCGATCGACGTCGCCGCGTTCCGCCTCGGGCAGCGGCGCGCCCACCGACGCCCTGAGCGCGCCGGCCGTGCCCAGCAGCCGGGCAGCCTCCTCGGGCCGGCCGCCGAGCGCCTGGGCCCCCGCCAGGCCCTCCATCGCGAGCGCGATCGCGCGTGGATCGCCCACCCGCCGCGCCACCGCCAGCCCCTCCCGCTGCCACTCCAGCGCGGCCGCCGTGTCCCCGCGCCGCTCGGCGACGAACCCCAGCTCGGCCAGGATCAGCGCCGCCCCCGGCTCGCCCGCCACCTGACGCACCCAGCGCAACCAGCGGCGCAGCAACCCTTCCGCCTCGTCGAGCCGTCCCTGCCGCCGGGCCACCAAGGCCAGCCCGACCTCGGCGAACTCCTCCAACGGCACATCCGACCTGGCGACGGCCAGCCGCCTGGCCCGCTCGTGCAGCTCCCGAGCCCCGTCGAGGTCACCGGTCAGCAGCGCCACCCGGCCCAGCCTGGACAGCGCGCCCGACACCTCGCTCCACAATCCGAGCTCCTCGGCGATGCGCAGCCCGTCGCGGCGCAGCTCCGCGGCCTGCTCGTAGTCGCCGGTGATCTCGGCCAGCGTGCCGAGGTTCTCGGCGGCCCGCATCTCGCCCCACCGGTCGCCCACCTCGCGGAACAGCTCCAGCCCCCGCTCTCCGTCACGCCGCAGCGCCGCCAGATCACCGCGCAGCAGCGCCCGCCTGGCCCGCAGACTCAGCGCCGCCGCCGTGCCCCACCGGTCGTCCGCGGCGAGAAAGGACTCCATGGCGCTGTCCAGGTACGCGTCGGTGGCCGCCGGGTCGTCGTAGCCGTAGAGCGTGAAGGCCAGGAACCACTGCGCCCTGGCGCGGCGCGCCGGGTCCGCGATATCGGCCAGTCGTTCCAGGTCGGGGGCCCGCCCCTGCCCCGCCAGCATCCGCAGCCCGGCCAGCCAGACACGGGCCTCCGCGTCGTCGACGACGGCCAGCACCGCCTCAAGCGCCCGCTGCCCCTCGCCGAGCCTGCCCCGCAGCACCCAATACCAGGCCAGCGCATTCACCAGCCGGACCGTGTCGTGCGGGGCGGCGAGGCGGAGTGAGGTCTCGATCGCGGTGCGCAGGTTGGCGGCGTCGGCGTCGAGGAGGGCGAGCCACCGCGGTTGGTCGGGTCCGCGTAGGCCGGGCTCGGCGCGTTCCGCCAGGTCGGCGTAGTGGCGGGCGTGCCGCAGCCGGACCGCCACCGTCTCGTCCGCCTCGGACAGCCGTTCCAGGCAGTACGCGGCGACCGACTCCAGCAGCCGGTACCTGCCGCCCGGCACCCGTACCACCAGCGACCTGTCCACCAACCTGGCCAGCAGGTCGAGCACGTCCAGGCCGGGTTCGGCGCAGACCGCCTCGGCGGCTTCGAGCGTGCACCCGTCGGCGTGGACGGCCAGCCGCCGCAGCACCAGCCGCTCGCCACCGGTCAGCAGCTCCCAGCTCCAGTCGATCATCGCCCGAAGCGTCCGCTGCCTCGCGGGCGCTCCCCGATGCCCCGTGGCGAGCACCCGGAACCGGTCGTCGAGCCGGGCCGCGAGCTGACGCGGAGTGAGCGCGCGCAGCCGGGTGGCGGCCAGCTCCAGCGCGAGCGGGATCCCGTCGAGCCGCGCACAGATCTCCGCCACGCCGTCGTCACCCGCCCCGACGCCCGCCCGCGCCGCGAGCAGCTCCGCGGCGGCCGCCGGCCCGAGCGGCGGCACACTCCACAGCACCTCACCGGGGACGCGCAGCGACTCCTGGCTGGTCGCCAGCACGCGCAGCTCGGGCGCGGCCCGCAACAGCCGCTCGGCCAGCTCGGCGACCTGTTCGACCACGTGCTCGCAGTTGTCGAGGACGAGCAGCGTCGCGCGGGTACGCAGCGCGGCGGCGAGCCGGTCGACCGCCGACCCTGGCCGGTCATCCCTGACCCCCAACACCGACGCCACTGCCCCCGCCACCATGCCCGGCTCAGCGGGCGATGTGATCGAGGCCAGCTCGACCAGCCACACACCTCCGGGAAACGCTCGGCCCGGCTCGGCCGCGGCCTCCAGAGCGAGCCGGGTCTTGCCCACCCCACCCGGCCCGGTCAGCGTGACAAGCCGCCCGTCCCGCACCAGCGACCGCACCTCAGCCACCTCGGCGCCCCGCCCGATCAGCCCGGTAAGCGGCGCAGGCAGATTCGTCCCCGGCGGCCCGACAACCGACCCGGCCACGCCGATGTGCGGCGGGTCCACGAGAGGTGCGGCCGGGTCGGAGCGTGGCGGGCCCGCAAGTGGCGCGGGTGGATCGGAGTGCGGCAGACCCGTGTCCGGCGCGGCCGGGCCGAGGCGTGGGGGATCGAGGCGTGGGGGATCGAGGCGTGGGGGATCGGGGCGTGTCGGGACGGGGCGGGGTGGGGCGAGGGTGGGGTCCTGGCGGAGGATTGCCGCGTGTAGGGCCGTCAGTTCGGGTGCGGGGTCGATGCCCAGTTCGTCCGCCAGCAGCTCGCGTAGCTGCCCGTATTCGGCCAGCGCCTCGCTCTGCCGCCCCGCCCGGTACAGCGCTCGCAGGTGCGCGGCCCGCAGGCGTTCGCGCAGCGGGTGCGCGGCCACCAGGCCGGCCAGTTCGGCCGCCAGGGCTCCGTGGTCGCCCAGGTCGAGCCGGGTCTCGGCCAGCTCCTCCAGTGCCACCAGGCGCTGTTCCTCCAGCCGGGCCGCGGCCGCCTGCGCGAAGTCGCCGAACTCGGCGTACGGAGCCCCCCGCCACAGGCCCAGCGCCTCGGTCAGCAGCGCCTGCCGTACCAGCGGATCGTCGCTCCGCCCGGCGCGGGCGAGGAGGGACTGGAACAGGCCCGCGTCCACCGCCTCCGCGTCCACCGCGAGCAGGTACCCCGGCGGCCGAAAGGCCACCAGCGAGCGGTCGCCGAGCGCCCGGCGCAGTTGGGAGACCTTGACCCGGAGCGCGGCCGACGGGTTGCCGGGCGGGCGGTCGCCCCACAGGTCGTCGATGAGCCGGTCGGTGGAGACCGGCCGGCCGCGGTGCGCCAGCAGGTCGGCGAGCAGCGCGCGGACCTTGGCTTCGGGCACCTGGACCGGCTGCCCGTCCGGCGTCCACACCGAGAGGGGGCCCAGCACCCCGAATCTCATCAGCCCCCCGTAAGCCAGTCCGAATCCGACCATAACCCCCGGCCAGCAGTGTGGGAGCCGTCAACCGAAAGGACTGCTCAGCATGCGTATCTCTATCCTCGGCCTGGGGCTCATGGGCCAGGCATTGGCCCGGACCCTGGTGCAGGCCGGTCACAGCGTCACCGTGTGGAACCGTACGGAAGGCAAGGCAGCCGGTTCGGGCGCCACCAGCGTGGCGACCGCGGCGGAGGCGGTCGAGGCCAGCCCGCTGGTGATCGTCTGCGTGCTCGACTACGCGGCCGTACGGGAGGTCCTCGGCTCGGTCCAGTTGGCCGACCGCGTCCTGCTGAACCTGACCAACGGCAGGCCCGCCGAGGCCAGGGAGCTGGCGGAGTGGGTGGCCGCGCGCGGCGGCGACTACCTGGACGGCGGCATCATGGCCGTGCCCCAGATGATCGGCACGCCCGGCGCGCTGGTCCTCTACAGCGGCTCGCAGCCCGCCTTCGAGCGGTACGAGGAGGCGCTGGGCGCGCTGGCCAGGCCGCGCTATCTGGGTGCGGACGCGGGGCTCGCGCCCCTGTACGACCTGGCCATGCTCACCGGTATGTACGGCCAGATCGCCGGTTTCCTGGAGGCGGCGGCGCTGATCGCCTCGGAGAAGCGGCCGGTGACGGAGTTCACCACGGAGCTGCTGGTGCCGTGGCTGACCGCGATGGCCGCGCAGCAACCCCGATGGGCGGTGGACATCGAGGCGGGCGACTACGCGACCGACGTCTCCAACCTGGAGGTCAACAGGGTCGGCATGGTCAACCTGCTCCGCGCCTTCGAGGACCAGGGGGTGAAGCCGGACCTGCTGCTCCCCATGAGGGATCTCCTAGACCGGCGGGTGGCGGCCGGCCACGGCGCCCAGGGTCTGTCGGGCCTGATCGAAGAGCTGCGTTAGCGGCGGAAGGCGGCCAGCGGGATGCGGATCCACGAGGGCCGGTTGCGGGCCTCGTACACCACCTCGTACACCGCCTTCGACAGCTCGAACGCGCGCAGCAGGGCCGCGTCCGCCGGGGTGATCACCCCGCCGCCCTCGGCGTAGCCTTCCAGGAAGGCCTGCCTGTTGCGGTCGGCCCACTCGGCGGCCCGTGGCTCCAGCGACTCGGGCTCTGAGTGGTCGGCCAGCAGGTGCCTGGCCGCGTAGTCGAACGAGCGGAGCATCCCGGCCACGTCACGCAGCGGGGACGACAGCGCCCGGCGTTCGGCCAGAGGCTGGCCCGGCTCGCCCTCGAAGTCGAGCACCACCCAGCCGATCGGGGTACGCATCACCTGGCCGAGGTGGTAGTCGCCGTGCACCCGTTGTACGGGCACCTCGACGGTCAGCTCCTCCACCTGGTGGTAGGCGTCCTCCAGCGCGTTGACGTGCTCGCGCAGCTCCGGCACCTCGCCCACGGCCCGGCCCAGCCGCCGCCGGAAGCCCTCGGCCATCCGCTTGACCTCGTGCACCTCGACCACGTCCGTGGGGAAGGCGCCGGCCAGCTCCCGGTGGACGTTGGCGGTGGCCACGCCGAGCCGGTGCGCCTCGGCGGCGAAGTCGCCCCCGGCGTCGGCCGCCGAGAGCTCGGGCATCGAGCCGTACAGGTCGCGCACGCTGGCCAGAGCCAGGTCCCAGCCGTCGTTGGCGGTGGACAGGTACTCCTGCATGATGGCGAGCGTCGTGGGCGTGCCGTCGAGGTCGGTCTCGATCCAGCCGTACGGCTTGGCGATGTGCGGGGATTCGCGGACGGCCAGCGCGGTGATGATCTCCAGCTCCGGGTTCACGCCGGGGATCAGGCGGCGGAAGAACTTGCAGATGTAGGCGTCCCCGTACACGAGCGAGGTGTTGGACTGCTCGGCGCCGAGCACCAGGCTGCGTGGTGAGGTGTCGATCGTGACGCCGGGCAGGTGGCGGAAGCGGACGGTTTCCCAGCCGGTGCCCTGGGCCATGCACTCCAGCACCCAGTGGGTCAGGGCTTGGTCGTGGACGGCGTCGTAGACGTACCACTCATGATGTTCGGGGCCACCGTCGAAGGCGTAGTGGCCGTGCGTGCCGATCAGCGCGTGTTTCAGCCGGTCGGGCAGCTCGGTGCGCATACCGAGCATGATCTGGTAGCGGTCTCTCGAGGCGCCCTGCCACACCGACACGATCAGGTGGCGTAGTCCCGGGTCGTCGGCGTAGATCACTACGTCCGACTCGATCGACAGGGAGTCGATCGCGCGCCCCTTGCCGCCGAACCATCGTTGGCGACTGATCCATGCGGCAAGGAGCTCGTCAAGCACGTCTTACTCCTCCTGGGTGATTGCCGGTGGGAGTGTGAACCAGTAGAAACCATGCCCGGGAAGCGTCAAAAGATACGGAAGTTCGCCAATTGCCGGAAATGGTACCCCACCCATTGTCTCAACGGGTGAGACGCCGACGAATCTGCGCAGGTCAAGCTCGACCGGCTGGGGGAAGCGCGAGAGGTTGTTGACGCAGAGCATCCGGTCGTCGCCCAGCTCTCGTACGAACGCGAGCACGCTCGGGTTGGAGGAGTTGAGCTCGATGAACTCGCCCAGGCCGAACACCGGGTGCCGCTTGCGGATCTCGATCATGCGCTTGGTCCAGTGCAGTAGCGAACCGTTGTTCTTCTGGTGCGCCTCGACGTTGAGTCCCTGGTAGCCGTAGATCGGGTCCATGATGACCGGCAGGTACAGCCGCCCCGGGTCGCAGTCGGAGAATCCGGCGTTGCGGTCGGGGTCCCACTGCATGGGCGTGCGTACGCCGTCGCGGTCGCCGAGCCAGATGTTGTCGCCCATGCCGATCTCGTCGCCGTAGTAGAGCACCGGCGAGCCGGGCAGCGACAGGAGCAGCGCAGTGAACAGCTCGATCTGGTTGCGGTCGTTCTCCAGCAGGGGCGCCAGGCGCCGCCGGATGCCGACGTTGGCCCGCATCCGCGGGTCCTTGGCGTACTCGGTGTACATGTAGTCGCGTTCCTCGTCCGTGACCATCTCGAGCGTCAGCTCATCATGGTTGCGGAGGAAGATCCCCCACTGGCAATGTTCCGGAATCTTCGGCGTTTGGGCCAAGATTTCGGAAATGGGGTAGCGCGATTCCCGGCGTACGGCCATGAAGATGCGCGGCATCAGCGGGAAGTGGAAGGCCATGTGACACTCGTCGCCGCCGCCCACCGGATCGCCGAAGTACTCGACCACGTCGGACGGCCACTGGTTGGCCTCGGCGAGCAGCACCCGGTCGTTGTAGAGCCGGTCGACCTCCTTGCGGATCCGCTTGAGGTACTGGTGCGTGCGCGGCAGGTTCTCGCAGTTGGTGCCCTCCTCCTCGAAGAGGTACGGCACGGCGTCCAGGCGGAACCCGTCGATGCCCAGGTCGAGCCAGAAGCGGAGCACCTCCAGCATCGCGTCCTGCACGTCCGGGTTCTCGTAGTTGAGGTCCGGCTGGTGGTGGAAGAAGCGGTGCCAGTAGTACTGGCCGCGGACCTGGTCATAGGTCCAGTTGGACGTCTCGGTGTCGATGAAGATGATCCGCGCGTCGGGGTAGGCGTTGTCGTTGTCCGACCAGACGTAGAAGTCGCCGAACGGCCCTTCCGGATCGTGGCGGGCGGCCTGGAACCAGGGATGGGCGTCGCTGGTGTGGTTCATCACCAGGTCGGCGATGACGCGCATGCCACGTTTGTGGGCCTCGTCGACCAGCTTCACGAAGTCTCCCAGGTCGCCGAACTCCGGCAGGATCTTCATGAAGTCGGCGATGTCGTAGCCGCCGTCGCGCAGCGGTGACTCGTACAGCGGCAACAGCCACAGGCAGTCGACGCCGAGCCACTGGAGATAGTCGAGCTTGCTGATCAAGCCCTTGATGTCACCGGTGCCATCGCCGTTGGAGTCGGCGAAGCCCCGGATCAGGACCTCGTAGAAGACCGCGCGCTTGTACCAGTAGGGATCGCGCGGCTTCTCCTCGTCGAAGGGATTGGGAATGGGTGTGGAGCTCATGAGCACTCCCTCGTGCTCATGAAGGAGGCGCTTTCACACACGTTGAAGACTCCCCGCTGAATTCTGTTCTACCGTGGCGCGGCTCGTACGGTGAAGATGTGGACAGGCTGGATGTGGGGGTCGAGGCGTACGTAGTTGTTCTGCCGCCAACGATACGACTCGCCCGATAGCTCGTCGTCCACGACGAACTCGGCATTCCAGTCGAGACCGATCGCCGGCATGTCCAGTTCGACCGTGGCCTCGTGGGTGTGGTGTGGGTCGAGATTGATGACCGCCAGAACGACGTCGCCCAGCCCGTGCCGTCGTGTGGCCGGGTCGTAGGCGCCCGGCAGCCGCTTGGAGAAGCACACGATGTCCGGTTGGTCGACCTGGTGGAACCGTAGATTACGCAACTCCTGCAGTGCCGGATGGGCTCTTCGGAACAAATTCAGGTGGGTGATGAAGGGCGCAAGGCTCCACCCTGCCCGCTCCGCCGCCGCCCAGTCGCGAGGTCGGTACTGATATTTCTCACTATCTAGGTATTCTTCACTACCCGGACGAACAGGGACATTCTCCCCCAGCTCGTACCCCGAGTAGACGCCCCAGGTGGGCGAGGCGAGCGCGGCCAGCGCGGCCCGGATGCGGAAAGCCGGGTTACCGCCGTGCTGTAGGTATTCGTGAAGAATGTCCGGAGTGTTGACGAACACATTGGGCCGCAGGAAGTGCGAGGTCTCCCCGGACAGCTCGGAGAGGTACGTCTCCACGTCGTGCTTGGAGTTCTTCCACGTGAAGTACGTGTAGGACTGGTGGTAGCCCACCTTGGCCAGCGTCTGCAGCATCGCCGGCCGGGTGAACGCCTCGGCCAGGAAGATCACGTCAGGATCGGTCGTGTGGATGTCGGCCAGCAGCCGCTCCCAGAACCCCACCGGCTTGGTGTGCGGGTTGTCCACCCGGAAGATCCGCACCCCGTGGTCCATCCAGTGGCGCAGGACCCGCTTCACCTCGGTATAGATGCCGACGGGGTCCTTGTCGAAGTTGACCGGGTAGATGTCCTGGTACTTCTTCGGCGGGTTCTCGGCGTAGGCGATCGTGCCGTCGGCCCGGATCGTGAACCACTCCGGATGCTCCTTGACCCACGGATGGTC
Source organism: Nonomuraea sp. NEAU-A123 (assembly GCF_018603905.1). GTDB lineage: Bacteria > Actinomycetota > Actinomycetes > Streptosporangiales > Streptosporangiaceae > Nonomuraea. Next base: position 106,130 of record NZ_JAHFZZ010000013.1, on the reverse strand, counting down.
GGGGGAGCACTGCAGGGCGAAGTCGAGCGCGACCTCCATGCCCAGCTCACGGGTGCGGGCGGTGAACTCGTCGAAGTCCTCGATCGTCCCCAGATCGGGGTGGATCGCGTCGTGGCCGCCGTCCTCGGAGCCGATCGCCCAGGGCGAGCCCGGCTCGTCGGGCTCGGGGCTCAGCGTGTTGTTGCGCCCCTTGCGGAACGTGTGGCCGATCGGGTGGATCGGCGGCAGGTAGACGACGTCGAAGCCCATCTTGGCGATCGCGGGCAAGCGCTTGGTCGCGGTCTGGAAATTTCCGGACTTGGAGATGCCCGACTCGCTGACGACCGCGCCCTCGGACCTGGGGAAGAACTCGTACCAGGAGCCGTACAGGGCCCTGCGCCGGTCCACCCTGATCTTCCGCGGCCGCGCCCTGGTCACCAGGGCGCGCAACGGATGCGCCTCCAGCAGCGCCGCCGTCTCCGGCAGTTGCGCGATGGACAGCCGGGCCCGCGGGTCGAGCTGCTCGTCGCGGAGTGTGGCGGCGATGCCCAGCAGCGCGGCGCGGTGCCCGCACGTGCTGTCACCGTTCCCGTTGCCGGGGGCGGGGCACTCGGCCTGCCGTACGGCCCTGGCCGCCCGGTCGAACAGCCGGGCGCCCTCCTCGCACATGAGGTCGGTGTCCATGCCGCGCGGGATCTTGATCTCCGCGTCGTGCAGCCATGTGGCGATGGGGTCGCTCCACGCCTCCACCCGGAACAGCCAGTCACCCTCCGTCGGCAGGCACACACTGATGCCCCACCTGTCGGTGCCCGGCGCTAGCTCGCGCATCGGTCTGAGGCGACCGCGCTGCCCATCGGGCGCGGTGAGCACCACGCCCGCGGCCACGGCGTCGTGGCCTTCTCGGAACACGGTCGCCGAGACCTGGAAGGTCTCGCCGGCGACCGCCTTGGCGGGCCACTGCCCGCAGTCGACGACGGGGGAGATGTCCGTGATGGGAATTCGTCCGATCATCGCATTTCAAGGTTGCGACGGCACGCTCGGTACCGCCGGAGGCTTCCGTGGTAGGAACGATCCTTGCATGTAAATTGTGGGCAGCAGTGGAGGACCTCCCGAGTGTCCCCAGGAGAACCAACATTGGGGGGAAGTTGCCCAAAAAGTCCCTCTTCATGCTTCTTCCCGGAAGGGGTTTGAACGGCCTTGCTGGAGGTGAGGGACTCACAGGTCCCTCCTAGCCCATAGGGTTCGAAAACGTGAGAGCAATCCGCCGGTTCACCGTCCGCACCGTCCTGCCCACGGAGCTGGCCTCCCTCGGCGAGCTCGTGCACAATCTGCGTTGGTCATGGCATCCAGAGACGACCGACCTCTTCGCCGAGGTCGACCCCCGCCTCTGGGAGCAGGTAGGGCACGACCCGGTCGCCCTGCTGGGCGCCGTCGACCACGCCAGGCTTGCCGAGCTGGCCGCTGACCGCCGCTTCCTACGGCGTCTCGCCGACGCCGCCGACGACCTGCGCGAATACATGACCGCGCCGCGCTGGTACCAGACACTGCCCGACGCCGCGCACGCCATCGCCTACTTCTCCCCCGAGTACGGCATAGCCGCCGCGCTCCCGCAGTATTCGGGTGGCCTGGGCATCCTGGCCGGAGACCACCTCAAGACCGCCAGCGACCTCGGGGTGCCGATCCTCGCGGTCGGCCTGCTGTACCGCCACGGCTACTTCACTCAGTCCCTCTCGCCAGAGGGCTGGCAGTTGGAGCACTATCCGTCGCTCGACGCGGGCGGCCTGCCGCTGACCCTCCTGAAGGAGGAGGACGGCACCCCTGTCAAGATCCGCATCTCCCTGCCCGATGAGCGGGTGCTGCACGCGCAGCTCTGGGTGGCGCAGGTGGGCCGGGTGCCGCTGCTGCTGCTCGACTCCGACGTGGCCGACAACGACATCGCCGCCCGCGACGTCACCGACCGCCTCTACGGCGGCGGCACCGACCATCGGCTCATGCAGGAGCTGCTCCTGGGCGTCGGCGGCGTACGGGCGATCCGCGCGTACTGCCGCATCACCGGGCACGCCGAACCCGAGGTGTTCCACACCAACGAGGGCCACGCCGGCTTCCTCGGCCTCGAACGCATCCGCGAGCTGACCGAGTCCCGCCTGTCCTTCGACGAGGCGCTGGAGGCCGTACGCGCGGGCACGGTCTTCACCACGCACACGCCGGTGCCCGCGGGCATCGACAGGTTCCCGGTCGACATGATCGAGCGCCAGTTCGGCGGCGACAACGCCTGGCCGACCGTGCCCGTCGAGCGCATCCTGGCGCTCGGCGCCGAGGACCAGCCCGGCCGGTTCAACATGGCGATCATGGGCATGCGGCTGGCCCAGCGCGTCAACGGCGTCTCCGTGCTGCACGGCGCGGTCAGCCGCGAGATGTTCAAGGGACTGTGGCCCGGCTTCGACCTCGACGAGGTGCCGATCGGCTCCATCACCAACGGCGTCCACGCGCCCACCTGGGTCGGCCGCGAGCTCATGGAGCTGGCCGGCCGTGAGCTGCCCTCGCTGATCGAGCGGTCGCGCGGCTGGGAGGGCGTCCAGAAGGTCCCCGACACCGACCTCTGGGACATCAGAGGCACGCTCCGGCGGCGCCTCGTCGAAGGGGCCAGGGTCAGGCTGCGCAAGGCGTGGCGCGACCGCGGCGCCTCCGACGCCGAACTCGGCTGGATCGACGACGCGCTCGACCCCGACGTGCTGACGATCGGGTTCGCCAGGCGGGTGCCGTCCTACAAGCGGCTCACGCTCATGCTGCGCGACGCCGAGCGGCTGACGGACCTGCTGCTCGACAGCGACAAGCCGGTCCAGATCCTGATCGCGGGCAAGGCACACCCCGCCGACGAGGGCGGCAAGAAGCTGATCCAGCAGATCGTCAAGTTCGCCGACCGGGCCGACGTGCGTCACCGCATCGTGTTCCTGCCCGACTACGACATGGCGCTCGGCCAGCTGCTCGTCCAGGGCTGCGACGTGTGGCTGAACAACCCGCTCCGGCCGCTGGAGGCGTCCGGCACCTCGGGCATGAAGTCGGCGCTGAACGGCGGGCTCAACCTGTCGATCCGCGACGGCTGGTGGGACGAGTGGTACGACGGCACCAACGGCTGGGCCATCCCCACCGCGGACGGGGTGACCGACCAGGACCGGCGCGACGAGCTGGAGGCCGCCGCCCTCTACGACCTGATCGAGCACGAGGTGGCCGACCGCTTCTACGACCGGGCCGGTGACGGGCTGCCGCGCCGCTGGCTGGAGATGGTCAAGCACACGCTCACCTCCCTCGGCCCCAAGGTGCTCGCCGGCCGGATGCTCCGCGACTACGTGGTCGGTCTGTACCTCCCCGCCGCGCTGTCGGCCCGCGCGCTGTCGGGCGACTCCTACGCCGCGGCCAAGGGGTTCGCCGCCTGGCGGGTGCGCGTCACGCGGGCCTGGCCGGGAGTCCGGGTCGAACACGTGGAGGCCTCGGGCGTCGGAGACACCCCGGAGGTCGGCGCGGCGCTCGAACTGCACGCCACCGTCGCGCTCGGCGACCTGGAGCCGGGCGACGTCCTGGTCGAGGCCGCCTACGGCCGGGTCGGGCCGCACGACGAGCTGGTCCACCCCGCGTACATGGAGCTGCGGACCGACGGCGTCGACGACGACGGCCGGGCCCACTACGCGGGCGTGATCCCGCTGGATCGCACCGGCCCGTTCGGCTACACGGTCCGCGTGGTCCCGCACCACGCGCTGGCCGCCTCCCGCGCCGAACTCGGGCTCATCGCCGTTCCCGAGGAACCCGCCGGCATGACGAACGGCGTGCTCCGGTGAAACGGTCCGGCCGGGCCGCACCAAGGCCCGGCTGGGCCGCACAATAGGGAAAACACTCAAGGAGCGTCATAATCGGGACCGTGGACGACAGCGGGAACGGCCTGCGGGCAGACACTCTGGTGGCGACGGTCCGAGGTGTGCTTCCGTCCTTGACCCCGGCTGCGCAGACGGTCGCCCGGCTCATCCTGGAAGACCCGGCGACGGTGGCTCGGAGCACGATCACCGAGCTGTCCGCCGCCTCGGGCACCAGCGAGGCGACGATCGTCCGCACGGCCAGGCTCCTGGGCTTCGCCGGCTACCCGCAACTCCGCCTCGCCCTGGCGGCGGCGGCCGCCCAGCCCGACCGGCTGGTGCCCGGCGACCTGGCGCCCGACGACCCGCTGTCGGAGGTCATCCAGAAGGTGGCCAGGGCCGAGTCGGAGGCGATCAACGACACGGTCGCCCAGCTCACCTCGGAGCGCCTCGGCCTGGTCGTCGACGCCATCGTCGGCGCCAGGCGGATCGACGCCTACGGCGTGAGCGCCTCCGGGCTGGTGGCCGAGGACGTGGCCCAGAAACTGCTGCGCATCGGGCTGTCCAGCCACGCCTTCCAGGACGTCCACCTGGCGCTGGTCAGCGCCGTGCTGCTCAAGCCCGGCGACGTGGCGATCGGCATCAGCACGTCGGGCGAGACGCCCGACGTGCTCGAACCGCTGTCGCGAGCGCGGGAGGCCGGCGCGACGACCGTCGCCATCACCAACAACCCGCGCTCGTCGATCGCGGAGCTGGCCGAACACGTGCTGATCTCGGCCGGGCGCGAGACGGAGTTCCGTCCCGGCGCCCTGGCCAGCCGGATCAGCCAGCTCCTCGTCGTCGACTGCGTGTTCGTCGGCGTCGCCCAGCGCACCTTCGACTCCTCTCAGGAGGCGTTGCAGAGCACCAGGCGCGCCGTCAAGGAGTTCACCAGGCGAGCGACACCCGTACGTCGTCAGCCTTGACGAACATCACCCGGTGCCCGAACTGGATCTGCAGGTACTTCGTCTTGCCCTTGACCACCTTGTGGCTCGCCTCGTCGAAGGTGACCGCCCGGTAGTACTCGGTGGCCGCCGTTCCGGCCAGCGTGTACTTCTCACCGGCCGAGAACGTGTACTGCAGCGGGGTGACCGCCTGGTACGGGATGTCGGCCGGGTAGGCCTCCTGCTCCGGGTACGCCCTGCCGTACACCGGGACGGTCGCCAGACCCGGCTTGGGCGTGACCACCAGGCCCGCGGACGGGACGGCGGTCGGCTTCGCGGCCGGGTTGTAGAACCAGCCCTTCTGGCCGAGGTACCAGATCGCGGTCCAGTCGCCCTGTCGTTCGGCCACGGCGAACCGCTGGCCGGTGCTCGCCCTGGCGCTGTGGTCGTACACGCTGTAGAGCGAGTCGTTGGTGCCGGTCGGGTGCTTGCCGATGTCCTTGATCAGCGGTGCGTCGTCGCGCGGCTCGGTACGCAGCCACACGGTGCCGGCGCTGAGGGGCGGGCAGGCGTTCTCGGGGTTCTTGCGGTCGCAGCCGTAGAAGTACGGCTTGTTGGTGGCGAAGTCGGGCCTGATCATGACCGAGCCCGCCTTGGGGCCGCCGAAACCATGCAGCGGCGCGCCGATCAGGTCGAAGTAGTGCTTCCAGTCCCAGAACGGGCCCGGGTCCTCGTGCATGCCCCGCACCGTGGTCGGCAGCGTGCCCGGCACGTTGTCGTGGCCCAGGATGTGCGCCCGGTCGAGCGGGATGTCGTACCTGAGCGCCAGGTATCGGACGAGCTTGGCGGACGAGCGGTACATCGCCTCGGTGTACCAGGTGCTGCCCTCGGCCAGGAAGCCCTCGTGCTCGATGCCGATGGACTTGGCGTTGATGTACCAGTTGCCGGCCTGCCAGGCGACGTCCTTGCCCTTGATGTGCTGGGCGATGTGGCCGTCGGCGGAGCGCACCGAGTACTGCCAGCTCGCGCCGTAGTTGACGTTCTGGTTCAGCCCGATCGACGGGCCGAAGTAGCCCTCCATGTCATGGATGATGATGTACTTGATCTTCTGGCTGACCGGCCGGGTCGCCAGGTCGTAGTGCCCGTAGTCGCCGTTCGGCTTCTGCGCGTAGGCCGACGGGATCCACTCACAGGAGATCGTCCTCGGGCACTCGACGCCGTCGCGGCGCGGCGGCCTGAGGCCGAGCTTCTCCAGCCACTTCTCGATCCGCTCCAGGCCGGGGATCGGCGTGAGCTCGACCTTCTGCCCGTCGTCGGTGACCCGCTCGGCGCCGTCCTCGATCGTGCTGTAGACCTCGTCGGCGAAGACCTTGGCCGCCTCGGACTCGTCGGCGCCGGAGTACTTGGCGACCGCGCCGTACCACTCGCCCGGGTCGGCGCTCAGCGGCGCGCCGATCGACTTCTGGTAGTCGGCCAGCAGCGCCGCGCCGCCCCTGATGTTCGCGGCGGCGTCCGTCCGCAGCGCCTCGTGGCTCTGGCCGGTCAGCTCGGCGGCCTTGTCCATGGTCTTGAGCGAGGCCGGGATCTCCGCGGGCGCGACCGTCGTCGCGGTCGGGGCCAGCGGCCTGCTCTCGTCGCCGCGCGCGTCCTCCTCGCCCTCGGCGTGGTGGTTGGAGCCGGTGAAGGCGGTGGCGTCGGTCAGGTGCATGGGGCCGAACCCGGCGTCGTTGCTGGGCTGCCCGGCATGGGCGTCCCAGCGCGACTCAAGATAGGAGACACCGAGCAGCACGCTCTCCGGAACCTGGAACTCCTTGGCCGCCGCGGCGAACGCCGCCTGCCGGTCCGGGGGTTCCTCGGCAGTGGTGCCGGCCGCCGCTGTCATGTTGACTAATGGCAGGAGGGCGACCACCGCGATCGCCAGCGCTCTGCGCATCTACTGCTCCTCGACTGGGGGAATGACGGAGTCAGCGTTTCAACAATTTCCTTCTCTGGCGAGAGCTTTGCGAAGATATTTTTCAGCAGTTAACGCCCTATGGTGGGGCGGGTGACGTCGATCGTGACCGGTGCGGCCGGATTCATCGGCCGCGCGCTGACGTCGGTCCTGCTGTCGTCCGGCTCGCCGGTCGTCGCCATCGACCGCCGGCCCATCGAGGAGCGGCCTGGGCTCACCGTGATCACGGCTGACCTCTTGGATGTCTTCGACGGTTCTTCCGATGCTTTTTCCACCGCCTTTTCCGCCGCCGACGAGGTCTATCACCTGGCCGGATGTGCGGGCGTGCGGGACGCCGCTCCTGGGATCGCCTGGCGGCGTCATCGGGACAATGTGCTGGCGGGCGCGCGGGTGCTGGCCCTCACGCCGCCCGGCGTCCCGCTCCTGGTCACCTCGTCCAGTTCCGTGTACGGCGGCGCGGCACGCGGCCGTTTCAGCGGGGAGTCTGGCCCGGTCCGTCCCAGCGTGGAGTCTGACCCGGTTCGTCCTGTTGGCGGCTATGCCACGAGCAAGGTCGCGCTGGAACGGCTCTGCCTCGACCGTCCCGACGTCACGATCGTCCGGCCGTTCACCGTCGCCGGGGAGGGGCAACGGCCCGACATGGCGCTGTCGGTATGGCTGCGGGCCGCCGAGGAGGGCCGCCCGCTGCGCGTGCTCGGCTCGCTCGACCGTACCCGCGACATCACCGACGTACGGCAGGCCGCCCGCGCGATGATCGAGCTCATCGGCGTCCCCGGCATCGTGAACCTCGGCACGGGCCACGGCCAGACCCTCCGGGGCATGGCGGAGGCGGTGGCCACGGTGACCGGAGCCTCACTGGCCTTCGACGTCGTACCCGCCCCGCCTGACGAGCCCGGCGACTCGCTGGCCGACACCCGCCGCCTCCACTCGCTGCTCGGCTGGACCCCGCGTACCGATCTGCTGGACTTGGTCCGCCGCCAGCAGCTTGTAGTGTCCTGAGCATGGGTGAGTTCGTACACGTAGAAGTGGCCGACCAGATCGCCACGATCAGGCTTGACCGTCCCAAGATGAACGCCCTCAACGGCCAGATGCAGCGAGAGCTCGGTGAAGCGGCCCGAGCCGTCGACGCCGACCCCGAAGCGCACGCCGTCGTCGTCTATGGCGGCGAGCGGGTGTTCGCGGCCGGGGTCGACATCAAGGAGATGGTCGTCATGTCCTATGCCGACATGGCCGCCCACTCCCGCGCGCTCCAGGGCTGCTTCACCTCGGTGGCCGCCATCGGCAAGCCCGTCATCGCCGCCGTCACCGGTTACGCCCTGGGCGGCGGCTGCGAGCTGGCCCTGTGCGCCGACTTCCGGGTGGCGGGGGAGTCGGCCAAGCTGGGGCAGCCGGAGATCCAGCTCGGCCTTATCCCCGGTGCGGGCGGCAGCCAGCGCCTGCCCCGCCTGATCGGGCCCGCCCGGGCCAAGGACCTGATCTACTCCGGTCGGCATGTGTCCGCCGAGGAGGCGCTGGCGCTGGGGCTGGTGGATCGGGTGGTGCCTGACGCCGAGGTGTATGCGGCGGCGCTGGCCTGGGCGGGGACCTTCACGGGTGGGCCGGCTGTGGCGCTGCGGGCTGCCAAGCAGGCGGTGGATCGGGGGTTGGAGGTTGACCTGGATACGGGGTTGGAGATCGAGCGGCTGCAGTTCTCCGGGCTTTTCGCCACGGATGACGCAAAGATCGGGATGACGGCGTTCACGGACAAGGCCCAGCCGAAGTTCACGGGGCGCTGACGGGCGACTCGCGCCGGACGTCGAATTCACTGCACGCCCCCGCGGTAGAAGACCAGCGCCGGTCAGCCCACGCTCGGGGTGACCGGCGCTTTCACCCCGCGCCCAGGATGTCCAGCGCCGTCATCAGTGTGCCCTGATGACGACGGTCGTGAGCGCTCGAGGCTGCAGGATCACTGTCCCGCCGGTGACCGGGCTCGCGGCGAGGGAGTTGGCGTTGTCCGTCACGTACGCGGTGGCCCGCCCGTACACACCCTTCCACGTCACGGCGGCGGTGCCGGTGTTGAGCACCTCGACCACCTGAGAGCCATCGGCGTTGCGAAACGCTGAAACTTTCAGCGCCGGATCGCCCGCCACCGCGTCCACCCGCACCGCGCCCGGCCGGATGAACCTGCTGTACGCCGCCAACGCCCACAGCCGCTTGGAGACGTGATACGTACCCGCGGCCTCGTCGATCTGAAGCAGCGCCCGGGTGGCGCCGCGCGAGGCGCCCAGCCAGTAGATGTAACCGCTGACGTTGCCGAGCGTAAGGGCGTCATGAACGGCCTGCGCGATCGTGAACCCGTCGTAGCCGCTGCCGTCGTCCCAGCTCTCGTTCCAGGTGGAGCCGTTGGGATTCCACTCCGACATCCAGGTATTTCCGCTGGTCGGCAGCGGGCCGTCCACCGGGCTGGCGTACGTGTGGCCGGTGTGCGTCTTGACCCAGCAGCGAGCCTGGGGGTCGGCCTCGATTGCGGCGGTGTACGCCTTCGCCTCGGTCCAGCCGAACGAGTCGCAGCAGGCCACCTTGAGACCCTTGACGTCCTTGGCGATCGGGCCGAGCACCTTGACGAACTCGGCGGCCTGCTGCGGGGTGAACCGCATCGAGGCGTACGTCGCCGTCCAGTCGGGCTCGTTGGTGAAGCCGAGGTCGGTGATCCTGATGCCTTCCCGGGCATAGAACTTCGCGTATTGCACCAGGTAACGGGCGTAGGCCTGCTGCCACTCCGGCTTCAGCGTGCCGCCGTTCTTGTCGTCGCCGTTGTCCTTCATGTACGCGGGCGCGCTCCAGGCGTCGGCGAAGAACCGCTGGACCCCGTACCCTTTGGCCGCCTTCGCCACCCAGACCTGGCTGTTGTCCTCGCCGTCCCAGACGTACTGGGGCGGGGCGTCCGGCCCGCCCGGGTCTACGGGCTGGATCGAGACCATCTGGTCGTACGGGCTGCCCACGGGAGCGGAGCCGATGCCGAGCCGCAGGATACTGAGCCCGGCACCCTTGTCGCGGTTGAACCACAGGTCGAGAATCTCCCGCTGCTGCCCTTCGCCGAGCGCCCGAACCAACTCGTTACGACGGAACGCCTGAGAGATCCCGAACCCGTCGATCTCCTGGTGCCGGACGCGGTCGCGCACGGTGATCGCGGGAGGATCCACCTGGTACGGCGCCTGCACGATGGGCAGACCGAGCAGGGTGACCGCGACAACGCCTCGTAACATACCGCCTCCGAAATTTTCGGAACCACCGCGATAATTTCGCTCCCGGAAACGTAAACACGCACGAGCCCTTCGTCAACCTCTCGCCCGAACCCCGGAGCCACCCACCCGCCCGTCCACAAAAGGCCCTCCGCTTCGCTCCGGCCGTTCTTCCGGAAGCGCCTCCGGCGCACAACGGGGCTTCGCAATGGGCGCTTCGCGCTCGGGACTCAGACGTTTCTTCCAGTCGCGCCAAGGGCCCGACCCCTGAAGGCCCTCGCTCCGCTCGGACGCCCTCCCAAGCGCGGGCTCCGCCCGCGCACGCTTCGCCACTGGTTAGCCGGGTCTGCCGAGAAGATGTCCTGTGACAGGAGATCGTCCTCAGCACTGGGCTCTGCCGTGGTGTGAGGAATCTTGAGTGGCGAACTGATGGAACTCAGAGGCGTTTGGCTGCTCAAGAAGCCGAGGGTTTCGCCAGTGGATCTTGCTCAATCTTGTTTGTCGTAGGTGCCGATGCGTTTCCCAACAGCACAGCTAGCGGCCGGGTTTTTCCCAGGTCAGCGAGTACCGGCGGAGCACGTGCCGGCGATAGCGCATGCCGGGCAGCAGTCGCCGCGCCGCGGCTCGCACCTGCCCGTAGCTCATCGGCGGGGCGGCGACCGGCATCCCCTCCGGGCCGTGCGCGCGGCGGAGCACCTTGATGATCCGCACGACGGGGGCAGCCGCGATCGTCACTGCCCACTCCGCCGGGGTCGCCGCGTGGGCCAGGCCGACCACCACCAACGTGCCGCCGGGGCGCAGCATCTGGCGCATGCGGGCGAGCGCCGCCTCGAAGTCCATGTGATGGATCGCAGATACCGAGCAGATGAAGTCGTAGCCCGCGGTGGCCAGGTCGGCGGTAAGGAAGTCACCCTCGACGAAGGTGAGATCCGGGCGGCCAGCGGCGAGTTCACGGGCGCGGGCGATCATCTGTGGCGAGTTGTCGATGCCGGTGACGTGCTTTGCCCGCTCGGTCAGCTTCCGCGCGAGCAGGCCGTCCCCGCAGCCGACGTCCAGCGCATCGCCGCACCCCCGGGGACGGCGCGGAGGATGCCCGGATGCCGGGCGACGTTGGTGTTCCAGTAGGGCTTCGGGTCGGCCTGGCGGATCGGATCATCGTAGGGGCGTAGTGGCAGGAACCCGAGCTTGAGCAAGATTCACTGGGCAAGAGGAAGATCAACTGTCACAGGACAGAGGAACAGGCATCGTCCATCAACTCGGCGATGATGTTTTCCCCTGTCCCGGCTGCATCGCAGTTTCGGCGGCTGGCCGAGCCACTCATGCAGGACCCAACGAGACACCAAGCCGCCTGGTCACGTAGAGTTGCTCCCATCCTGGCGTGCGGTTCTTCCGCGCGAGAGGGGGTTTGTGCCCCGTGATGAGGAGGGCAGCCGGGCAATGCTGCTGAGTTTTCGCGTCAGTAATCATCGCTCGCTTCGCGACGAGCAACAGCTACTACTAACCCCAACATACGGGGAAGATGATCCTGGAGACGGTTGGGAAGCGGTCCCTGTCGCGGCGCTTTTCGGCGCCAACGCTTCCGGCAAGTCCAATGTGCTGGATGCTTTGGCATATATGCGCAATATGGTGCGCGGTTCCCTCCGAGAGAGCGAACCTGGAACCGGGATTTCGCGCCATTCATTCGCATTGGATCCAGCAATGCGCGATGAACCATCCACGTATGTTGCTGATATTCTCCTTGAAGGAATTCGATACACTTACGGCTTCGCGGTTGACGACTCGCAAGTGGTCGAAGAGTGGATGTTCAGCTATCCAAAAAAGAAGAAGAGAGAGATCTTCCATAGGCGTGGCGACGATTATTCGATCGGCGACCAATCCCCTGCTTCCATGCACCAGGTGGCAGCGATCACAGAGTCGAACGTGCTATTCCTCTCCGTCGCAGCGCGCTCAAAACAGGATTTGGTTCGGCCGGTCTATGATTGGTTTACCGAAGTAATCTATCGCAACCCCCAAATTCTTCGATTTTCGCGCCTGAGCACACTTGTCGAATCTCTAGAGCGTTTCGGCTATCTGGAAAGAATGGCATCTCTACTTCAGGCCGCAGATACCGGTATCGAATCTGCGGAGATCGTGGAGGAAAGTGATGCAGAGCTGGCCCAAAGGTCCGCACGTACTAAGGGGATTGGCAGCCATTCGCCAACACGGCGAAAGGATGTACTCTTCAGACATCGAGGTGAAAGCGGAACGTTTCCACTAAATCTGAGAGACCAGTCTTTGGGGACGCAAACGCTGTATGATCTTGGGCTCGGTGTTTTCAGATCGCTAGACACTGGATCGGTGCTCATCGTAGACGAGCTAGATTCGAGCCTGCATCCTTACTTGACTGCACAGCTCGTAAGATTGTTCCGCGATCAGAATGTTAATATACACGGCGCTCAGCTGATTTTCAGCAGTCATGACGCTACACTTCTCGGACGGATCCAAGGCGAAGAAGTGCTACAACGCGACCACGTCTGGTTCACCGAAAAGAATGAATGTGGCGTTACCGAACTGTTTTCGCTTTCGGACTTCAAGCCGCGTCGTGAAGACAACCGTGAACGCCGATACCTGGCTGGTCGCTACGGTGCCGTTCCGATCGTCAGTGATGAACTCTTCGCTGCCGCACTAGCTGAACGTCGAGAGGCGGACGATGTCCCCTCGAACATCTAAGACGGGAAAGGGGGGGCATCCGGACAGATACCGATCTTGAGCACAAGAAGAAGGGGACGCGGCAAGAGCGTGCGAGCTTCCTAATCCTCTGCGAAGGAAAGACTGAAAAGGATTACTTCGTAGGGATGCGGTCGCGACAGGGTCCTCATATTGATGTTGACGCCCCCAAAGTCGATCATCTTTCCATAATCCGGCAGGCTGTCGCCAGACGATCGGACGAGTACGATGCCGTCTGGTGCGTATTGGACACGGAGTTGGACGAGGCCCTTACGTCGGCGCTGATAAGTGAGGCAAAACGTGGTTCGATCGACCTCTGCCTGTCGACGCCATGTTTCGAGGTCTGGTTGATTATGCATCATACAGACTGCACCCGCCCCTTTCTGTCGGCGAACGAGGCGAAGCGCAAGCTGAAATTTGTGGCACCAGGCTGGAGTGAAGGGAATACTCGATTTTCCGATTTCCTCCATGGGTTGGATGCGGCCTGCCTAAGAGCTCGCCAACTCGATCCGACTGGAGAAGACTTTCTAAGGAACCCTTCAACTAATGCTTGGCAACTAGTTCTGGCCCTTCGACCAGAAGCTTGATCCGCAAGAGGACCACGCCGCCGTACTGATCCGAACCGTCATCCGGTGGTCACGAACGGAGGCCATGGTGCTGAATGTGGTCACGATCTGGGACTCCTGTAGATCAACTTTCGCCAGTCACAAAGGACGCCCGAGCATTAGCGTCGGACGCCCTGTGGCGTGCTTTCATCCGAGAGCATCTCTGCCGCTTCGCTGGAGGAGCGATCGGTAAGGTGTTGCTCCCAAGGCGAAAGGATCATCTTGCCGCAGGTTTCCCGATTATCGTGGTTGGCGCTGTCGGCATGGACGGCGGCTGTGGTCGTCGCCGCGTTCCCAACATGGGAACGGTGGCGCGAGCGACTCGCCAGTGAGGAGTTCGCCCGGACCCATGAGGAGCCCGACCGAATTTATGGGTACGTGTGCCAATTCAGCGGTGGACCGACGCTGTCCCCGCTTGCCCCTCTGCGCCGTGATCTCGATACGGTCATGGAGATCACGGCGGAGGGGGCGCTTCCGGCTCTCGTGGTCCTCCTCGGTCTCCTCGCGTGTCTCGCCCGCAGGGATGGCGGGGTAACAGCTCGGCGGGTGGCGGGACTCCTCGTCCTGATCTCGGTGACCGGGCCCCTCGTTTCGCCGTACCGCGACTCGATTTGCCCTGAGACGATCCCGCTGCTCAGCACCGCTTGGTTCAGGGCTGTGGCCGGCGCTTGGGGGATCACCCAACTGTGTCTGCTGATAGCTGCGGTGCTGGTGCTCGCAGCGTCGCGGGCGATACGTCCTTCCAGCGGAGAAGAACCGGTCCCGTCAGAGACCGGGATGGCATGGCGCCGAGCAGCGGCGGCTCTGGTCGACTACCTGATCGTAACTGGGGTCCTGGGCGTCGTCGTGGGGCCGCTCTGGTCTGTGGTCGGCCTCGGCCCCGGGTCTCACGTGGGGGACGGACTTCTGGAGCATGTCGGCGTGTTTCAGAGCAGCGTGAGGCCCGCTGACCTGGCCATCCCGTCCGGGCTGTTCCTCTACTTCTGGGTGCCGTACGCCCTGTGGGGGCGGACGCTGGGCAAGAGGCTCCTGGGCATGCGTGTCGTCGCCGCAGGGACGGGCGGACGGGTGGGCGCGGGCAGGGCGGCTCTTCGCACGATGGCCTTCCCCCTGATCGCTTTCATCCCTGGCGTAGGGCTGCTGTGCCTCTTCGCGGACGGGTTGTGGATGCTCCTCGACCCGGAGGGCCGTGTTCTTCATGACCGCTGGCTGGGCACCGCGGTGGTACGCGACCGGGTGAAGAACGCCCAGCCTCAGACGTAGAAAGGCTCGCAATCGGCGCTTCGCGCACTGCAAGGGCCTCCGCTTCGCTCCGGCCGTTCTTCTGGGGCGCCTCCGGCCACAACGGGCTTCGCTTTGGGCGCTTCGCACTCGCGGCTCAGACGTTTCTTCTAGTCGGGCCAAGGGCCCGACCCCTGAAGGACCTCGCTCCGCTCGGACGCCCTCCTGAGCGCGGGCTTCGCCACAGATAGCTCCGGCCATCCGGTGGCTTGTGACCGGATGTGAGAACGACCACTTGACCCGTGCCTAAGAGTCTCGGGCTCGAATCCCGAAGGTGGCTCCAGCTCGAAGGCCCGTCCGGATGAGGTCACCGCGCTTGACCGCTCAGGAGGCGTCCCCATAGCTCGTTGGCTGCCGATGCGTTCGAGGACGGCATCGGCTCCATGCACCGGCTTGGGCGCCCCAGCCGTTCGCCGGGCCAGACCGGACGCTGTTGCGTCCTAGGCACTGCCCGGTGCCGCTCCAGGACCAACTGGTCATAGACAGCCCTTAGGTTCGCCGGAACTCTGGGCTTTCGAGGGGATTCGGGGATTGAACATCGGGCCCTGCCATCAGCGAAGCATCGCCTCGGTCGAGATACGGGGTCAGCCATGCCAGCCCGTGCCGGCTAGGCCGCTGACAGCGCGGCGGCCAGGTCCTCGGGAATGGGCATGGGTTGAGTCAGACCGACGGTGGCGCGGCCGGTGTTGCCCTCGGGACAGCGGCCCAGCGCTCACCTGAATCGGAGGTCATGCCTCACCTCTTACCCGTCTCCGCTCTGGCCGTGGCGCCGGCGCGCTTCTCAGAAGCCGAACGTCGAGTCCCTCCAGGGTGGCTTCGCGGACGTTCTCCCGTTCGGTCCCGGCCATCGCCGCGAAGAAGGCGTACAGCAGCCTCTCGGCCATCCTGATGGGAGCAACGACGACCCCGACGAGAGTAGCGAGGATTAGCCCGAACCGGTTGCTGGAAGTCCATCTCAGACGGGCATGATCTGGTGTTGAGCCTGGTGTCAACGTTCAGTTGATGTTTGACGGTTTGGCATCGGCTGATGCTTTACACCGTGCCTGGATCTCGTAGTCGATGTGGCCGCTGACTCGCAGCCCATTGACCTCCTTGACGGTGGTGCGGGAGTGCGCCGACAACAGCTTGCCCTCGAACAGCACCCGCAGCTGGGTGTTCTCCAGGACGACGGCGACGACCTTGCCCCGATGCACCTGGCCGACCTGGACCTTGCAGCCGGCCGCCTTGAGGGCTGCCAGACGGTCAAGGTCGGCACCTGCTGAATGCGGCTGGAGTAGGCGTCCTGATTGCGGGGGTCAGAGGCGGCCCGTCGCAGCGTCCAGTGCGTACACCTTGCCATCGGTGCTGCCGAAGTACACAAGCCCATCGACCACCACGGGACTGGACCAACTGATGTCGCCGAGGGTGGTACGGCTCCAGCGCACCTTGCCGGTGGTCGCGTCCAGCGCATGAAGCTTGTCATCGTGGCCGCCGATGTACACCATTCCGTTGGCCACCGCCGGACGGGAGTCGATCTTGTCGCCGGTGGCGTAGGTCCAGCGCACCCGGGCGGTGGCCGCGTCCAGCGCGTACACCTTGCCATCGCCGCCGCCGACGTACACCACTCCCTCGGTCACCGCAGGGCTGGAAAGGACGGCGCCGCCGGTGGGGCGGGTCCAGTACACCTGGCCGGTGGCCGCGTTCAGTGCGTACACCTTGCCGTCGCCGCTGCCGACGTACACCACTCCCTTGGCCACCGTAGGGCTGGAGTTGACGGCGCCGCCGGTGGGGCGGGTCCAGCGCACCCGGCCGGTGGCCGCGTCCAGTGCGTACACCTTGTCGTCGTTGCTGCCGATGTACACGATTCCGTCGGCCACCGCAGGACCGGAGTCGACGGCGCCGCCGGTGGGGCGGGTCCAGCGCACTCGGCCGGTCGCACCGTCCAGGGCATACACCTTGCCGTCGCGACTGCCGACGTACACCATTCCCCCGGCCACCGCCAGATTGGAGTTGACCTCGCCCCTGGTCGCATGGGTCCAGCGCACCCGGCCGGTGGCCGCGTCCAGCGCATGCACCTTCTTGTCGCGACTGCCGACATACACCATTCCGTCGGCCACCGCCGGACTGGAGTAGACGTGGCCGCCGGTGGTGTAGGTCCAGCTCACCCGGCCGGTGGCCGCGTCCAGCGCATGCACCTTGTCGTCGCTGCTGCCGATGTACACGATCCCGTCGGCCACTGTCGGGCTGGAGATGATGAAATCGCCGGTGGTGTAGGTCCAGCCGATCGCGTGGATCGGTGCGGTGGAAGCGCTGGGCGCAGTAGGCGTGCCGCCGGCGGAGCCGGCCGTTTGCGGCCCTCGTGAAGCCAGCAGCCACCACAGCAGCAGGCCGGCGGTGATGACGGCAAAGGTCGCGGTGGCGGTCACCGCGGTTCTCCATCCGGTCCGGGCCCGTGACGTAAGGGCGGCGCGACTGGACTCACCGGGGGGTGGGTCGGCGGGTCGGCTTGAAGAGGACGCCTGGCTTTGGGAAGCCGGGTTGCGGGTGAAGACAAGACGGCCGGCGGTGTCGGTGCCACGCTGGTTGGGCTCAGGCAGGCCCCGGCTGTGGAGACGGTGGCGCAGATGCGGGTAGAGCAGGTCCAAGGTGAGCCACTTTGGCCCGTCGGGCAGGCCGGTGCGGACCAGGTTCAGAAGTTCGCCGGTGAAGGAGGTGCAGGCGTTGGCCTGCCGGCCCAGCGGAGGAACATGAGCGGTGTGGTCGCTGGCGGTCAGCGTGTAGGCGCCACGGATGCCCGCGCTGTCGGCGACGCCCTCGGCGGACAGCGCCTGGACGGCACGGCCGGAGTAGCAGCAGTCCAGGATCACCACTTTGACCCGTGCGGGGCTGTCCAGCAGCGCTTGACGTAGGCGTTCGTACTCCAGGCCGGTGACGTCGGGATCACCCTCGTCCGTGCCGGTCAGGGGCAGGCACAGATGCCCGTTCTGCAGGATGATCCCGTGTCCGACGAAGTACACCAGCAACACATCTGCTGTGTCGCGGGCCAGACGCCGCAAGGTCCGCACGAGGCCGGCCACGTCGGCAGGGTTGGGGATGAGGGTGATCTGCTCCGCTGGCCAGCCGCACAGGGCGGGGTCCATCAGGACTTGATGCAGTCCGTCAAGGCTGTTGGCCGCAGCGAGTAGGGGTCGGAACGCCTTGTCGGCGTAAGCCGAGACACCGATCAGGATTGCCCGGGAGCGGGCATAGTCCGGCGAGCGGGGCGTCTCAGTGCTCATCGGGCGCTCGCAGTACTTGGCGCAGCAGCGGCGCGATGTCCTGGTCTTTGACCCGCCGGGCGTCTAGTTTCACCTCGCCGGAGGCTTTGACGGTGATGGTGACGTCCGCCCGGCGGGTGGCCAGCCAGACGGTCAGCGCCCGTGACAGGGCCGCGACCGCGCCTGCTGAACTGAGTGCCAAGACGAGCGTGTCCAAGGCCCCGCCCAGCTCGTCCTCCGCCGTCGGCCTCCGCACGACCCTTACCGTCCCGGTCAGCGCCCGCTCGCTGGTCAACCATTGCCACAACCCGGTGAACTCCGCTATCTCATCGCCACCTGTGAGCTGGATCTGTGCCTGCATCAGTCACCTCTATACCGATGGGACCATCACGCCAAGCAAAGCATGGGGAGCGGTCCCTTCATTGCGGAATGCATCAAAGCGTGACCAACTGACAACAGACCGTCAATGGATGCAACACCTTCTCTAAGGACGCCGAATGCCAACGTCCCGCCGTCGGGCATCGAACCCGGCAAAGGGGACAAGGCGCCGGAGAGATCGGATCCTGGCTGGCACTTGCTCGTCAACCGGGTGATCGCGGTGGGAAAACCGGCAGAACCACGCATAGGGGATTCCGCAGTTCCATGAAGAGCGCGTGGGGCGTCCAATGGACGAGGCGGTCGGCAAGACAGAAACATGCCTCTCGGAAAAAGCCATCCTGCGCCAGAATCAGGCCAGAACCGGACGGCCTCTGCTAGTAATTCTATTGTATTTGTCTTACTTGGAGACTTTTGTCGCACCGTGAGCCTCGGCCAGCGCGGTACGGTCCACTGCGAACGGTCCTGCTCCTGAAGCCGCAGCAGCCGACCGTCAGCGCCGGTCCGGGGATCCCATCGCGTTCCCAGGGCGAGAGCGCCACGGCATACGCCTCCTGAACACACTCCTCCGCCAGGTCCAGATCCTGCGCGACGCGCACCGTCACGGCGAGCACGAAAGCCCACTCGCCCCGATGCGCGTCGGCGACCGCCCGTCCCGCGTCCGCCGCAGCCGTCATCGGGCGATGGGCGCGATGCCGCCCGCGACGGGACGCACCTCCACACCGCCGCGACCCCACTGGACGGCGGGGTTACGACGCGCCAGGTCCAGGGCGGCGTCCAGGTCGGGAGCCTCGATGATGCAGACGCCGGCGATGACTTCCTTGGAGTCGATGAAGGGCCCGTCAGTGACCACGTCGCCGCGCAACGAGGTGGCGGTGTCGGCAGGCTGCAGCGCGTACGCTGCGATCATGGCGCCGGAGTCGACGAGGTCGTCGGCGTGCCGCTGGCTCGCCGCCTGCTGCTCGGGGTGTAGTCGCCGGCTGCGGCGTTGTCGAAGATGAGGATCGCGTACTGGGCCATGAGTGGGTCTCCTTGGCTGTGTGTCTGGTCGGTACGCCTCCACGTCGGACGGGCGACGCGAATTCGACAGACCGTACGCGAACTTTTCCCGATGCGCCCTGGCGCTGACCCTCGCGGACGATCCGGGCTTGGGGTCGCCAAGGCATACCGGACACCATCGGCCGTGGGCTAGGTTTCATGCGCGACGGACAGGAGGCTGAGGTGACCGAGACGACGGTGGCGCAGGTCATGGCTGAGTTGGCCGTGCTTGAGGACCCGAGGATGCGCGAGGTGAATGAGAAGCACGGTGACGATCACGGTGTGAACCTCGGCAAGCTACGCGCGCTCGCGAAGCAGCTCAAGACGCAGCAGGATCTCGCGCGCGAGCTCTGGAAGACGGATGACACCGGGGCGAAGCTCCTGGCGATCCTGATCTGCCGTCCGAAGGCATTCGAGCGCGATGAGCTGGACACCATGCTGCGCGAGACGCGCGCCCCCAAGGTGCACGACTGGCTCGTGAACTACGTGGTGAAGAAGAGCCCGTACTCCGAAGAGCTGCGCCTCGCCTGGTGTACGGATCCGGATTCAGTGGTCGCGAGTGCTGGCTGGGCGCTGACCACCGAGCGGGTCGCGAAGAAGCCCGAGGGCCTCGACCTCGCGGGATTGCTCGATGTCATCGAGGCGGAGATGAAGGACGCCCCGGATCGTCTGCAGTGGGCGATGAACCACTGCCTGGCGCAGATCGGGATTCAGCACGCCGAGCACCGCGCCCGTGCGATCGACATCGGCGAGCGCCTGGAAGTGCTCAAGGATTACCCGACTCCGCCGAACTGCACGTCTCCGTTCGCGCCCGTCTGGATCGCCGAGATGGTGCGCCGTCAGCACAAGAGATAGAGAGGTTCTGCCACGAGTCCGCGGGCTCCGGGCGGTCGAGCCGTTGGGCTGGTGCTTATCTGCACTTGGGCCGATCCGGCAACCGCAACGTCATTTCAGGGAAACGCGGGTGGATTCTTGACCGCCTCGCTCATGGCGAACGGGCGCGGTCTTTCGGACCGCACCTGACATGGTGGAACGGTGAACTGGAACACGCGAGCGCTCGACGTGCTGGCGCTGGGCGACCCCACCCCGCTGATCGACTTCCCGGTATCGGCACCCGGGATCAGGCTGCTGCTGAAGAACGAGTCCGCGCAGCCGACCGGGAGCCTGCGGCACCGGCACGCCAGAGCACTGTTCCGCCGGGCCGTGCTCGACGGGTCGATCGCCGAGGGCGTGACCGTGGTGGAGGCGACCGGCGGCAACGCGGCCGTGGCACAGGCCTGGTTCGCGCGGCGGCTCGGGCTGCCGTACATCGTCGTCATGCCGGGCGAGCGCAGCCAGGCGCGGGCGCGGCCGGTGGAGGAACTGGGCGGGGAGTGCCGGTTCGTGACACCGCCGCTGGCGATCTACAACGCTGCACGGGAGATCGACGGGCATTTCCTGGACCAGTTCGGGCGAGCCGCGCCGCATGACCTGGCGGAGGAGTTGTTCGGGCAGGTGCGGCCGGAATGGGTGGTGACGGGAGCGAGCACCGGAGCGACCTCGGCCACCCTCGGCCAGTGGATCCGGTCCCACGGTGAGAGCTGTCGGGTCGCGGTGGCGGATCCCGAGAATTCGGCCTATTTTCCGGGATGGACCCTCGACGCGCCCGACTACGGCACCGGGATGCCGTCGCGGATCGAAGGCATCGGACGGCCACGCGTCGAGCCCGGCTTCCGGCCCGACCTCGTGGACCTGATCGTCCCCGTGCCCGACGCGGCCAGCGTGGCGGCGGCCCGGCGCATCCGCGAGGTCACCGGGCTGCCGGTTGGCGCCTCGTCGGGCACCGCGTTGTGGGCGGCGCTGGAACTGGTCGAGCGCATGCGGGCCAGGAGCGAGACCGGCACGGTGGTGGCGCTGATCGGCGACGCGGCCGATCGACATCTGGCGACCTGTCACGACGACAGGTGGGCCGCCGGGAAAGGGCTGGACGTCGGGCAGTACACCGGCACACTGCGGCAGCGCACCTGAAACGTAGCGATTCATGAAAGGTGCGCTCTCCGGCAGTGTGGGGTGCGGGTGTTCGGACCTCTCAGTTCCACCAGACCGCAGTAGTAGCGGACCACGCCAGTCAACTGCCATGGGTCGGCCGGGTCCATGGCGTTGACGGTCAAGGCGGCATCCTCGGGTGTATCGTCTCGGCGTGCTCAAGACGCGGCTTGATCTTGACCGGATCCACGCGGCCCGCCGCGTGATCGACCCCATATTTCTGCATACGCCGATGTACCAATGCGATGCACTGGGACGCCGACTTGGCTGCACAGTGAGTATCAAACTGGAAACGGCGAACCCGGTCCGCAGCTTCAAGGCCCGGGGTACCGAGCTTGTCGCGAGCCTGCTGACCGAGCAGGGCCGGACCGCAGTGGTGTGCGCCAGTGCCGGCAACCTCGGCCAGGCGCTCAGTTGGTCAGGCCGCCGCCGTGGCCTCGATGTGACGGTCGTGGCATCGCGGCGGGCCCCCGTTGCCAAGCACGATCGGCCTTGAGTTGGCGGGCGAGGAATCCACGTTTCCTGGACGACCTCCTCACGGTGGCTGACGACGCCGTCCTTGTCCGCGAGTCGTCGATCATCGCGGGCATGCAGCTGCTTCTGGAGCACACGGGTCTGGTCGTCGAGCCGTCAGCTGCCCTAGGCGTCGCTGCCGTTCTGGAAGACCGTGACCGTTTCGTCGGCCGTCACGTCGTCACTGTCATCTGCGGCAGCAACGCTCGCGTAGGGTGTGTTGTTCATGACCTCCACGCGAACGCGCAAGCCCCGGAAGGATGCGGCGGAGAACACTGAGCGGCTGATTGCTGCAGCTGTGCGTGCGGGGCTGGCCGAGGGTAAGTTCGTTCCGCTGGAGCAGATCGCTGCTGAGGCGGGAGTCGGGATCGGGACGCTCTACCGTCGCTACCCGAACCGGGAGGCGCTGCTTGAGGCGATGGCGGTCCGCGCCTATCGTCTGATCCTGGCCGAGGCCGAGGACGCGCTGACGTCCGGCGATACCGGTCATGACTCGATCAGCCGGTTCCTCCATCAAACCTTCGCTCATCGCGACGAACTGGTGCTTCCGCTCCACGGAGCGCCCATGACCGAGGGCACCGAGTCCGCGGAGCTGCGCGCGCGCATGCAGCAGACCATGGGCGCCATCCTCGAGCGCGGCCATCAGGACGGTTCGGTCCGCACGGATGTGAATGCGGGGACCGTGGTGCGTTTCGGGGCGATGCTCGCGCAGCCGATGTCGAACGTGCCCGGCTGGGCAGAGGCGGCCGCCGAGCTGCGCGCGGTGTTCCTGCGCGGCATCGCACCCGATCGCGGTTAGTTCGACGCGTCAGTTCCGGCGCGCGCGGGACCCTGGTCCGATACCCATGCTGCGAAGTCGCGCACGTCGGGGACGAGGTGGCGCGTGACGTCGAAGTCGGCCTGGTAGGCGGGGACGGTGGTGAACCACTGGAACATCGCTCGCATGTCCTCGTCATTACCGAGCACATCGATCGGCAGCCCTTCGTACCGCGTCGGTCGGCCGAGCTTGGCTGCGATCCGGTCGGCCACCTGAGCCATGGTGAGCTCATCGCCGGCGAGTTCGACCGCATCACCATCGATTGCATCAGGGACGATCAAGAGACGCGCGGCGGCGGCGCCGATGTCGCGAACGGCGATCATCTGGAGCGGAACGTCACCCGCAACCGGCAGGCGAAGCACCAGCTCCCCACTCCCGCCGTCGGCGAGCTGCGGCGCCAGGTTTTCCATGAAGAACGTCGGGCGGACGAACTTCGTCGGCACCACCTTGCTAAGCCGCTGTTCGACCCGGTGCTTGCTCTCGAAGTGCGGGATCCCTGTCGCTCGCTCTGCCCCGCCGACCGACGAGTACACGACGTGCGGCACGCCCGCGCGTGCTGCGGCACCCGCGACGGTCACACCGCGGCGATCGATCCCGAGTCGCGCGTCGCCGTGGTTGGGGCCGGCGCAACCTGGTCTGCGATGAACGCCGCCGCCGAACAGCATGGCTTGCTCGGATTAGCCGGCTCAGCCCCGAGTGTGTCCGTGTCCGGTTACACCTTCGGCGGCGGCATCGGTTGGCTTGTCCGACGGGATGGACTTGCCAGTGGAGCACTTCGTGCCGTCCACTATGTCGACGGCAGCGGTCGTTCCCGCACCGCTGCGGACGATGCCACCGACGAGGTCGATCGAGCGGCGATTTGGGCCTTCCGCGGAGCGGGGGGAGTCGGGATCGCTCACACGCTGGAGTTCGACCTCGTCCCAGCGGCGGACCTCCATGCCGGAGCACTGCTGTGGCATGCCGACGCGCTACCGAAACTCGTCGCAGCATGGTCGAGCACCATCGGAACAGTCGGTAGCAGCGTTTCCTCCAGCATCGCGGTGCTCCACGTGCCGCCTCTGCCCCCGTTCCCGGAGGAACTGCACGGGAGAGTCGCAGTTCACCTCGCGATCGCCGATCCTGACGGGCCCGTAGCGGCAACTCCGCTGCTCGACGCGATGCGGGCGGCAGCGGAGCCTGTCTCCGACAGCTGGAGCCCAACCGACGCGGCGGGACTTGCGCGGATCCACCTCGATCCACCTACGGCAACCCCGGCCATCGGCGACGCGCGGTGGCTCGACGCATCGACCCCTGTCATCGCCGAAGCGCTCCTCTCGACAGCCGCGGCAGACGACGCCCCGATCGTGATGATGGAGATCCGCCACGTGGCGGGCGCACCGGTCAGGCGCATCGGGGCCGTTGTGGCCCCGCCGGGCGACTTCATCTACCACGCGGTTGCGCCGCTCAACCTGTTCCCCCGTGAACGGATCGAAGCAGGGTTCGCTCGGGCACGATCTGTCTGGTCGATTGCCGACGCCGGCTCGACGCCGGGCTCGTGGGTCGAGGGCGCGGCCAGCGTGCCGGATGCGCTGCCGGCGGATGTCCGGAAGCGGTCCGCGGCGATCGCCGACGCTGTAGACCCGGACGCCCGAATCCGCCGCTCGCGCCTGCTCGGATGATTCCGCGGCGCTCGTTGACCCAGCGATGGGGCCGGGGCGCGATCAGGCTCCGCCGCGGGCGACGAGTCCGGCCTTCTCCAGCAGGCCCACCTGGTGAGTCAGGCCGCTGCGGCTGTACACAACCCCGTCTGCCAGCTCGGTCATGCGCCGGCTGCCGTTCTTCGGCCAAGCCGCAATCGCACTTGCTTCGAATTCGAAGCAGTGCTAGCTTCGTTTCACGGAAGTGCTTCGAATCCGAAGCATATTGACTCCCTCGAAGAAAGAAGTTCGTCATGAAGGCAGTGCGATTCCACGAGTACGGCGATGCTGATGTCCTGCGCTACGAGGACGTGGCGCTGCCCGTCCCCAGCGCTGGTGAGGTTCGCGTCCGGGTCGCGGCGACGTCGTTCAACCCGGTCGACGCCGGTATTCGCGGCGGTGGTCTCCAGGGCCCGTTCCCGGTGACGCTCCCGCACACGCCTGGCATCGACGTCGCCGGAACGGTCGACGCGCTCGGTGACGGCGTCGACGCGGTGGCGGTCGGTGACGAGGTCGTCGGATTCCTCCCGATGATCGGCGACGGCGCAGCTGCTGAGTACGTCATCGCGCCCGCCGAGGTCCTGGCGGCCGCGCCTTCGAGCGTGCCGCTCGCTGACGCGGCGGCCCTGCCACTGGTGGGCCTGACCGCATGGCAGGCACTGTTCGAACTCGGCGAGCTCACCGCCGGGCAACGCGTGCTCATCACCGGCGCCGGAGGCGCTGTCGGTGCCTACGCGGTGCAGCTGGCAAAGAACGTCGGCGCGCACGTCATCGCCACGGCGAGCCCGCGCAGCGCGGACCGGGTCCGGGCCGCCGGTGCCGACGAGGTCCTCGACCACACCGCGACCGACGTGGTGGATGCGGTGACCCAGCCGGTCGACCTCTTGCTCAACCTCGCACCGATCGAGCCCTCGCAGCTCGCCGACCAGGCCGCTCTCGTGCGGTCCGGCGGGGCCGTGGTCAACACCACGGTGTGGATGCAGGCGCCGAGCGACGAAACGCGCCATGTGCGCGGGCTCAACGTCTTCGTCCGGAGTGACTCCAAGCAGCTCGCCGGCCTCGTGGCGGCGATCGACCGAGGCGAACTTCACATCGACATCAGCCGCCGTATCCAGCTCAAGGACCTCCCGGCCTTCCATGCGGAAGTCGCCGCCGCTGCCGTGTCCGGCAAGGTCGTCGTCCTTGCGCCGACCGCCTGACCCGCTCATCCGCAGCGCCGGTGGGGGTATGGCGGCCGCACTCTCGATCCTCAGCCGCGACCGCCGCGGCCCGCAGATCGCCCGGCAGATCCTCCTGATGCCGATGCTCGACGACCGGAACACCACCCCGGACCCGCACATCGCACCTCTCGCCGTGTGGACCTACGACGACAGCCGCACCGCCTGGCCCGCACTCCTCGGCGACGCGGCCGGCGGGCCTGGCGTCCCGGCCACCGCCACCCCGGCTCGCCTCGAGAACGCGACCGACCTGCCGCCGGCCTACCTCGAAATCGGGCAGATCGCCGCCTTCCGCGACGAAGCCAGCGCCTACGCCATCACGCTCAGCCGCGCTGGCGTCCCGGTCGAGTTTCACCTCCACCCCGGAGTCCCGCACGAATTCGACTCCATCGCCTTCAACGCGGACGTCTCCCGACGCGCGATCGCCGACCGCATCCGCGTCCTGAAGTCAATCTGAAAACGACGCACTGGAGTTCGCTCGATACCGCCCCGATTCCCTCAGCACCGCCAAGGCCGCCGGGCTTGTTACCTGCAGCAGAGGTCCCAGCCGTATGAGAAGACCGCCGGACCGCGGTGTGCCGCGGTCCGGGGGCTCTGGTTACCTACCGGCCATGGCGGCCCAGTGCTGCTTGTCCGTTGGCCACGTCTTCTGCTGTTGCTGCTTGAGCATGCTTTCCTCAGGCGTGCCCACGGCGCAGCGGGTGCCGGGCGGGGGCACGGTCAGAGCGATCAGGTACTGGTCGATGATGTCCGTCTGGCACTTGTCCTTGCCGTAGATGCGGTGCCCCCAGCCCTCATAGGTGAGCAGCACGGCCTTCGGGCCGAGTTGCCGCGCGGCGTTGGCGGACCACATGTACGGCGTGGCGGGATCATGCAGCGAGTTTCCCAGCAGGATCGGTGTGTCGCCCGTGTACTTGAGCTGGTGCGGTGGGTTGGTCGTCGTGGAGTTGAGGCAGATGGGCATGTCGTCGATCGGGTACGGGTGATACCCCACGTCGGGCGCGAGGCGCTTGGAAACGCCCATGTAGAAGGCGTATTCGGCGTAGTTCCGCACCCGGAGGTTGTAGTCCTGGCAGAGGATCCGGGTGGGCAGCTGGGCGGTGTCGCCCTCCACGGGCCCCCGGCCCTCCAGCGGCGGCACCCACGACGGCTCGGGCCCGCCGCTCAGCCAGTTGATGACCTCACTCAGCAGGCGCCAGTCGGGCCCCTCGGTGCCGAGCGCCGCGTTGTAGATGACCTGCAGCTCGGTCATCGGGCGGTCCGGGGCGGTCGGGTAGCGCAGTTCGCCACGCCGGGCCTTGGCCCGCAGATCCCGCCACATCTGACGGACGTCACGCCCGTGCAGGACGCAGCTGGTGTCGGCCTCGCACCATCCCACGAACTCGTCGAAGGAGTCCTCGATGGCGATCGCCTCGGTGCTGAGGAAGCCCGCGACGCCGAGGCTGTGGTCCATGTTGCTGTCGAGAGCGAGGGCCCGGATCCGGTTCGGGAACATCTCGGCGTACATCTGGCCCATCAGCGTCCCGTAGGAGATGCCGTAGTAGGTCAGCTTCTCCTCGCCGAGGGCGGAGCGGAGGGCGTCCATGTCGCGCGCGACGTTGCGTGAGTCGACGTGGTCGTACAGGGGGCCGGTGCGTGCCCGGCAGTCCTGGTGCAGCTTTTTGGTGAAGGCGTCCCAGGCGTTGTAGTCGGCCTGGCTCGACATGACGGTGTGCGGCATCTGGTTGTACACCGAGGCCGAGCAGATCACCGGGTGGCTGCGGCCCACGCCCCGGGGGTCGAAGCCGACGATGTCGAAGCGCTTCTGCAGCTCCTCGGTGTAGGAGCCGGGAGCGCCGTACACGGCCTCCACGCCCGATCCGCCCGGGCCGCCAGGGTTGATCACCAGGGAGCCGACACGAGCCGTCGGGTCGGTGGCCTTGCGCCGGGCGATGGCCAGGTCGATGGTCTCGCCGTTCGGCTTGGACCAGTCGATGGGGACGGTCAGCTTGCCGCACTCGGCACTGGGTTCCTCCTCACAGGGCGCCCAGGTGATGCTGCTCTGTCGTGTGGCCGTGGTGGTGCCGGCTTCTGGCTCGGTCGCCGCGCCGGCCGCGGGAACAGGTAAAAGTGCCGCCAGTGCGAGGAATGCGGTAGCGAGCAGGTTTGTCCTTCTTCGCACGTTGCTCCAATCTTGGTCGGCCTGCACGCCCCCCGTTTTACGAGCGTGCGGCCAGCATTGATCATGGCTTGTGCGGGATGTTGATGGGACTTGTACTCATAAATTGTGGAAAGTCGACGCACCCCGGACAGGCAGTGTCGTTCAGCACATTTACCTTGTCCGCGAGGCCGCTGGTCGGGGCGGGAATCGGTATGCGCCCGGAGGTTGGAGGTTCCACGTGGACAGATAGTCTTCGCGTAGATAGTCTTCGCATTGATTGTCTGTCGAGAGCGGGGAGGACCCCTGATGTGGACGTACGAGCACAGCATCGAGACCGATGCCATGCCCGAGGCGATCTGGCGCCTGTGGGCTGATGTTGAGAGCTGGGGAGCCTGGAACGCCGACATCGAGAGCATCCAGATCAGTGGCCCGTTCGCGGCGGGTGCTGAGATCGTGATGACTCCGGCCGGACAGGACCCGGTGCGCCTGCGCGTCGCCGAGGCAACCGTCGACGAGCTGTTCGTGGACGAGGCTCGTATCGACGGCCTGGTCCTGCGCACTGTTCACCGGCTTGACCGGGGCGAGCGACTCCGCACTCGGATGGTGTACCGGATGGAGATCACGGGTGCCGCGGCCGACGAACTCGGGCCGCAGATCGGCCCGGCGGTCACCGCCGACTGGCCTGCCACCATGGCCACCCTCGTCGAGCGGGCGGGCGGCTGATGGCGCTCAGCCCTGGCGAAAGCCCGGGTTTCCTGCTCTGGCACGCCACGCTGCGTTGGCAGCGCGACATCGCCGCCGCCCTGATCCCCCTCGGCCTCACGCACGTCCAGTTCGTGCTGCTGGCCTGCACCTGGTGGCTCAACACCCACGGGGAGCACCCCAACCAGCTGGCTCTCGCCCGCCAGGCCGGCACCGACGTCAAGATGACCTCGCAGGTCCTGCGTGCTCTGGAGACCAAAGGACTGGTTGAGCGGGAGGTCGATCCCGCCGACACCCGCGCCAAGCGGTTGCGGGTCACCGCTGTCGGCGCCGAGCTGGCG
This sequence comes from Nonomuraea sp. NEAU-A123, assembly GCF_018603905.1. Lineage (GTDB taxonomy): Bacteria > Actinomycetota > Actinomycetes > Streptosporangiales > Streptosporangiaceae > Nonomuraea. The sequence goes on along the minus strand of NZ_JAHFZZ010000013.1, from coordinate 77,539 downwards.
CCCCGCGCGATCGCCGCCGTCGAACAGGTCGACGCGCGCTTCTTCAAGCCGGTGGTCCTCAACGACGCGGTCACCCTGCTCGCCCGCTTGGCCCATCCCGAGTCCTGAGGCGCCCCACGGCATTTCGCGGGCACCGCGCCTGGTGACCCGTGCACCACCACGCTGACCCGCCGAGGTACAGGTCGTGGAACGGCGGACGGCGCAGTCGCATCAGGCGGGCCCTCCCGGAGGATCCGGGAGGGCCTGGTGTGCCGTGTGGTGGTCACTGCCCCTTGAGGTAAGCGTCGGCCTGCTTGGCCATCTCGGCCTGCAGCTTGGCCAGGCCGGCCCGGTCGAGGGCCTTCTTCAGCTTGTCCAGCCCCTGGTCGACGTCGACCGCGCCGATGAACAACGGATTGGCGAACTGCGTCAGGGCGGCGGTGACCTGGGTGTTCTCCCGCTTCACCGGCTCGGGGTCTGGGGTGAAGCTGGCGTACGGGTCGATGGTGAAGTTGTCGGCCTTCTGCGCCCAGTCGAACCAGGCCGCCTCGGACGCGGTCATGTCCTTGATCCGGCGCTCCAGCTTGGCCCGCCAGGAGAGCGCGAAGCCCGGGAAGGTGTAGGTGGACAGCATCTCGTACTTGTCGTCGCCGATGGGGTTCCAGTCCTTGCCCTGGATGCCGTACGTGATCAGGTCGTGGTTCTCCTTGATCGACAGCCAGTCCTCCAGTTGCATGGCCTTCTCGTTGCTCTGCCCCTTGGCGTTGAGCACGAGGAAGTTGTCGGCCTGGAAGGTCTGGTACGGCTTGGCGTCCTTGCCGCCCTTGAGCGGGACCACGTTGGACAGCATCGCACCGGGGACGTTCTTGGTCAGCTCGGGCAGCATCTGCGAGGTCAGGCCATCGGTCATGGCCCAGGCCGTGGCGAAGCGGCCGGCCTTGAACTGGGACTCGAGCGCCTTGGAGTCCACGGTGAGCGCGTTCTTGTTGATCAGACCGTCCTGGTAGTACTTGCGTACCAGGCGGAGCGCGTCCAGCATGCCCGGCGCCTCCCAGAACGGCACCGGGTTGGCGGAGCCGGTCTGCTTGCCGTCGGCGGCGAGGACGAAGGCGAGCGATTCGCCGGTGAAGGACGCGATGCTCGTGCGGGGGTTCTCCCACATGTAGGGGTTGAGCCAGCCGACCGGGTTCCACGCGACCAGCAGTTTGGGCATGCGGGAGTTGACCCCGATCGGGGTGATGTCCTTTTCCTTCTGCTTGACGTCGTACCAGAACTTCTCCAGGCCGGCGAAGTCGGCGATCTCGCTCATGCCGTACTTGTCGGCCAGATCCTGGCGGATGGCGAAGTGGTGGAAGCGAGCGACCGAGTTGATCTGCGGCAGGCCGTACAGCTTGCCGCTCCACCGGTTCAGCTCGACGATCTTGGGGTCCAGGGTGGCGGTCAGGTTGGGGTACTTGCCGCTGCCGAGCAGGGAGCTCAGCTCCACGATCGAGCCGCTGGCGGCGAGCTGGGTCATGTTGAGCCAGCGGGCCTGCAGCGCGGTGTCGAAGCCCTCCCCGGCGGTGAACTTCAGCAGCGCCTGCTGGCCGTAGTTGGCCCACGGGATGAACTGCGGCTTGATGGTGAAGCCCTGCTCGGCCTGGAGCTTCTTGTTGACCTCGGCCAGGACGGCGTCCCAGCCGGCCGGCACGTCGCCGGGGAGCAGCAGGCTGAGCGTGAGCGCCTTGCCGGGCGCGCTGCTCTGGCTTCCCGCCGACCGCTGCGACGAGGAGCAGCCGGCACCGGCGAAGAGCGCGGCGAGGGTGAGGCCACCTCCGACGCTCAGCAGGCCGCGCCGAGACAAGTTCTGATCAGACACGGTGTCTCCTTGTTGGGGGGAGCGAGGTCAGCCCTTGGTGGCGCCAAGGGTGATGCCTTTGACGAAGTAGCGCTGGGCGAAGGGGTAGGCCAGCAGGATCGGGCCGATCGTGACGGCCGTGAGGGCCAGCCGGAGCTGGTAGACCGGAGTCGCCTGCTCGGCGAGCTGCGGCAGCATCTGAGTGAACGAGATGTTGGAGATCAGGTTCTGCAGGACCAGGGGGAGCGGGAACTTGTGGACGTCGTCGATGAACAGCAGCGCGGTGAACCACTCGTTCCAGTAGTGCACGGCGTAGAACAGGCCCACGACGGCGAGGATCGGTTTGGACAGCGGCAGCGCGATCTGGAAGAAGATCCGCAGCTCGCCAGCGCCGTCCACCTTGGCCGACTCGAAGATCGACGCGGGGAGCTGGCGGAAGGCGCTCACCTGGATGAAGACCAGGAACGGCGCGACCAGCAGCGGCAGGATCACGGCGAAATAGCTGTTCTGCAGGTGCAGGTACTGCGTGACCAGCAGGTACAGCGGTACGAGCCCTCCGGTGAACAGCATCGGCAGGTAGGCGAAGACGGTCAGCGGCCGGCTGATGTACGGCAGGCGCCGGGCGATGACCCAGCTCACCCCCGAGGTCACGGCCAGGGACAGGGCGGTGCCGACCACGGTGATGAAGACACTGGCGATGTAGGCGTCGAGCACCGCCGGACCGGTGAAGATCATCTTGTACGCGGTGAGGTCGAAGGCCGAGGGGAAGACGCTGTACCCGGTCACCGCAAGGTCCACCTCGCTGGTGAAGGACCCCGAGATGATCAGCCAGAACGGGATGGCGCAGGCCAGCACGGCGAATCCGACGCCGACGATGCTGATGATCGTGAAGGGCTCCAGCTTTCTACGGCTCATAGGACGCTGGTCTCCTTGGCGTACTTGCGCTGGATCATGACCGCGATCACCACGAAAATGAACCCGACCACCGACTGGAACAGGCCCACCGCGGCGGTGGTGCCGAAGTCGCCGAGCTGACGCAGGGCGCGGAAGACGTACGTGTCGATGACGTCCGTCGTGTCGAAGAGGGTGCCGTTGTCACCGACGATCGCGTAGATGGTGCCGAAGTCGCCGTAGAAGATGCGGCCGACACCCAGCACCGTCAGGACCCCGGCGGTGGGCCGCAGCAGCGGAAGGGTGATCCGCCAGGCCATCTGCGCCCTCGACGCGCCATCGATCATCCCGGCCTCGTAGACCTCCTCGGGGATCCCGGTGATCGCGGCCAGGAAGATGACGCTCATGTACCCGCCGAGCTGCCAGACCTTCACCACGGTGAGGATCCACGGCCACGGTCCCGGCTCGGTGTACCAGTCCAACGTGGGCAGGGAGAACACGTTCAGCATGTCGTTGACGGCCCCGCCCCCGCCGGAGGCGCCCGCGAGGAAGACCTGCAACATGATGCTGATCACTACAGGAGAGACGAAGTAGGGGAAGAAGACCACGGACTGGGAGACCCGTTTGAAAAGCGTGCTCCGGATCTCGTTCAGCATGATCGCCAGAGTGACCCCTGCGGCGAGGGTCGTGGCCAGGAACAGCGCGTTGAGGAAGACCGTGTTGAACAGGATCCGCGCCGCGTCCCCGGAATCCAGGAAGTACCTGAAGTTCTCCAGACCGTTCCACGGGCTGTCGAAGATGCCCTGAGAGACGTCGAAGGCCTTGAACGCGACCACCAGACCGGCCATGGGCAGGTAGTTGAAGACCACGAAGTAGATGACCGCCGGCAGCGCGAGCAGCCCGGCCGCCAGGCTCACCCGCGCCCTCCTGGACCGGACGCGACGCTTGGTCTTGGGCGGCTCTGACGGCGGTCTCGGCTGCGTTTCCCGCCTGGTCTGTACCCTGCTCATCGCCAAGACTGCTCTCTCGCCGCACTCGGCCGGTGGCATCGGGTGCCGTTCATGACATTCCTCCAGATCGGGCATCACGGCAGTTCTGCGCTCTGACATCCGCCGCGATGGTTGGCGGAGCTGTCCGGCGATAGAAACCGGTCTCTGCGAACGCTACGACTGCACGGCTCGTCCCACAAGAATGCGTTACGGATACGTTACAATAGACTACTCTTTGATCAAGAGAGATGCAGCTACCAGCGCAAATGTTGGCTTCCGGGGAAGCGTTGACCATTTAGCGGCCGTGGTTCTACCGTAGAAACCGATATCTACGAAGTGGAGGGCTACTCCGTGTCCACCCGCCCCAAGGCGCTGTTCGCCATGCACGAGGAACATCTCGCGCTGCTCTTCCCCGCGCCCCTGCTGCGGCGTCTGGACACGATCGCGGACATCGACGTGACGCTGGTCGCCGAGCGGTTCGACGATCCCCGCCTGTCCCTCGCCGACACCGAGATCCTGATCACCGGCTGGGGCTGCCCCCCGCTGGACGAGGAACTGCTGACCGCCGCCCCCAGGCTGCGGGCCGTGCTGCACGCGGCCGGCTCGGTGAAGAACCTGGTCTCCCCTGCCTGCTGGGAGCGCGATCTGCTGATCTCCTCGGCGGCCGACGCCAACGCGGTGCCCGTGGCCGAATACACCGTCGGCGCGATCCTGCTGGCCGGCAAGGGCGTCTTCACCCTGAGCGAGCGCTACCGGCGCGAGCGCGCCTTCACCCTCGCCCAGATCCAGCGCTCGGTCGGTAACTACGGCAGGCGGGTGGGCATCGTCGGCGCCTCCCGGATCGGCCGCAAGGTGATCGACCTGCTCGCGCCCTACGACCTGGACCTGTGCCTGTACGACCCCTACACCAGCGTCGAGGGGATACGGCAGGCATCACTCGAAGAGCTGCTCAGCCGCAGCGACATCGTCAGCCTGCACGCCCCGGCCACCCCGGAGACCAGGCACATGCTGGACCGCGAACGCCTGGAGCTGATGCCGGACGGCGCGGTGCTGATCAACACGGCCCGGGGCAGCCTGGTGGACACCGACGCGCTGGTGACCGAGCTGAAGTCGGGGCGGCTGTCGGCGATCCTCGACGTCACCGAGCCGGAGCCGCTCCCGCCGCACTCGCAGCTCTTCGACCTGCCCAACGTCTTCCTCACCCCGCACATCGCCGGCTCGCATGGCAATGAGTTGTCCCGGATGGGCGCCGCGGTGCTGGACGAGTTGGAACGGCTGGCTACCGGGCTGCCGCTGGCGCATCGGGTGACCTATGACGACCTGGAGAGGGCGGCCTGACGATGCTCGGGCGTGGATGTAGACGATCGCGTATGAATCCCGTACTTTAAAGCATTGGTCATCCTCTCTGGCCTCTCTACGTTTGAGCATCAGTTGATCCTTCAAGGGGAGGCATCGGATGCCACAACGAATTTTGGTCACCGGAGCGACCGGCACAGTCGGTCGCCAGGTGGTAGCGCAACTGCTGGAGGCCGGGGCCGAGGTCCGCGCGCTGACCCGGGGACCGGCCGATCTCCCGCCCTCCGTCGAGAGTGTGCGCGGTGATCTGTCGGTGCTCGATTCCCTGTACACCGCTGTCGAGGGCGTCGAGGCGGTGTTCCTGGTCTGGCCGTTCGCCTCGGCTGAGGGGCTGGAGGCGGTGCTGGCGGTGGCGGCCGAGCATGCCCGCCGGGTGGTCTATCTGTCATCGGCGGCGGTTCGTGAGCATGAACGGCAGGCCGAGCGGCTGATCGAACGGTCCGGGCTGGAGTGGACGATCCTGCGCCCGCACGCCTTCGCGGCCAACACCCTGCGCTGGGCCGAACAGATCCGCGCGGAGGGCGTGGTGCGCGCGCCGTACGGGCAGGCCGCGATGTCCCTGGTGCACGAGCGGGACATCGCGGCGGTCGCGGTGCGGGCACTGACCCGGGACGGACACGACGGCGCCGTGTACGAGCTGACCGGGCCGGACTCGCTGACCCAGGCCGAGCAGGCGCGCGTCATCGGTGAGGCGATCGGCCGCCCGGTGCGCTGGGAGGAGACCTCCCCGCAGGATGCCCGGCGGCAGCTGCTGGCCCGCGGCTGGCCGCCCGAGGCCGTGGACGGCATCCTGCGCGCCCAGGCCGACATGGCCAACGGCCCGGCGCCGGTCACCGCCACCGTGGAGCAGGTCACCGGGGGTGCGGCGCGCACGTTCCGCTCGTGGGCGGCCGAGCACGAGCACGCCTTTCGCACTAACCTGCGGAGCGCGCAATATTCCGGTTGATAGGAAAGTTCTGGTAGGCGTATATTTGGGGTCATGGAGGAGACGCGGCGCGAACGGAAGAAGCGGCTGACCAGACAGCGGATCGTCATGGCGGCCATCAGGCTGTTCGAGGAGCAGGGCTATGAGCAGACCACGATGGCGCAGATCGCCGCGGCGGCGGATGTCGACCCCAAGACGTTCTCCAACTACTTCCGCAGCAAGGACGAGGTGCTCTTCGTCGACGTCGGGCGGGACTACGACGTGATGTTCGAAGCGATCGCGGAGCGCCGGCCGCAAGAGAGCCCGGGCGAGGTGCTGGGCAGGATGGTCCAGGAGTACCGAGCCCACCGACGGCCCAAGGTTCCCCGCAGGGAACCCGAGGAGCTGTCGGCAACGGCCCGGCTGGTCCTGACCTCGCCGGCGCTCCAGGCGAAAAGCCTGTACCTGCTGTTGGAGCTGCAGCAACGGCTCGCCGATGAGCTGCTGAAGGCGTTCCCCGGTCAACTGGACCCGATCACGGCGGCGGCGATGATCGGATCCCTGCTGGGCGCCATTCAGCAGGCGGGCCTGGCGAGCGTCCAGCTCGGCCGGTCGCAGGAGGAACTGTGGGAGGCCACCCAGCGTGCCCTCGACATCGCCCTGTCCGGCCTGCTTTCGGTGCGGCCGCCCACCGGGGAAAGGACCAACTGATCATGGAAGAGAGCGCCCGGCAACTCGCTCGCGACGCGCGCCGCGCCATGCGCGAAGGACCCGCGGCGATCGCGCGGCGGCAGCGTGCGCACCTGGCCGAGATGGTGGCCTATGCCCGCGCCAACTCGCCGTACTACCGCGAGCTGTACCGAGACCTGCCGGAGCAGGTCGACGACCCCACGCTGCTGCCGGTCACCGACAAGAAGACACTGATGGGCCGCTTCGACGACTGGGTCACCGACCGCGAGGTGACCCTCGAGCGCGTCCAGGCGTTCGTGGCCGACCCCACCCTCGTGGGGGAGCGGTTCTGCGGCCGGTATCTGGTGGCCACGACCACCGGCACCAGTGGGGTGCGCGGCATCTTCCTGATGGATGAGCGGAGCATGACCGTGGAGACCTCCCTCGGGTCACGCGCCAGCGCCGGTGTGGGAGTCGGCGACGTCCTCCGCACCCTCGCGCGCGCCGGCCGTAGCGCCATCATGTCCGCACCCGGCGGCCATTTTCTCAGCGCCGCCTCGACGGCCCGGTTCCGCCGGGACAGCCCGCTGCTCGGCCGGGCGATGCGGACCTTCTCGATACACCAGCCAATGCCGGAACTCACCGCCGAGCTCAACCGGTACAACCCCGCGATCCTGGTCGGCTTCTTGAGCACGCTCACGCTGCTGGCCGGCGAGCAGGAAGCCGGTCGCCTGCGCATCCACCCGGTGCTGATCATCGTCGGCGGTGAGACGTCGACGGCGGGCGACCTGGAGCGGCTCGCCACCGCCTTCCGGGCCAAGGTGCGCGTCGCCTACGCCGCCACCGAGTGCAGCTTCCTCAGCATCGGCTGCCGGCACGGCTGGTACCACGTCAACAGCGACTGGGCCGTGCTCGAGCCGGTCGACGCCGATCACCGGCCTGTCGCGCCGGGTGAGTTGTCGCACACGGTCCTGGTCAGCAACCTCGTCAACCGCGTTCAGCCGATCCTGCGCTACGACCTCGGTGACAGCGTCCTGCTCCGCCCCGATCCCTGCCCGTGCGGCAACCCGCTGCCCGCCATCCAGGTGCGGGGCCGCGCCGCCGACATGCTCACCTTCCCCACCGGTCGCGGCGAGAACGTCAGCATCTCGCCCATGGCCTTCGGCACCCTGCTGGACCGCGCCCCCGGCATCGAACAGTTCCAGATCGTCCAGACCGCGCCCACCACGCTGCGCGTGCGCCTGCAGCCCGAGGACGGCGCCGACGCCGACCGCGTGTGGGAGGCGGTACGCGGCGAGATCACCCACCTGCTCACCGAGCACAAGGCCGGTGACGTCACGCTCGAACGCGCCGAGGAGCCGCCGCAGCGGGCGCCGGGCGGCAAGTACCGCAGGATCATCCCGCTGGCCAAGCCGTGACCATCATCGGTGGTGTGCGGTTCGCTCGTGGTCACTGAGCATTGATGGGAGCGGTGCTCATCTGGTGCAGGTAGGCGTCGATCAACGCGTGCGTGGCGCGCGGTTGTTCGATCTGTGGCAGGTGGCCGGCCTCGGGGATGATCTCTAGCCGGGCGTTGCCGAAGGCGGCCGCGTACGCCGTGCCGTAGGCGGGGGTGACGATGCGGTCGCTCTCTCCCCAGAGCAGCAGGGTAGGCAGGTCGACGCGGGCCAGGCGGTGCGCGAGTTTGGGGTCGTGCATGTAGGGGTCGCCGGCCAGGATGCGCATGGTGGCCATGTTCGACTGCCGGAGGGCGAGCTGCTCGGTGGGAATGTCGGCGGGGTCGACGTAGAAGCGGGCCGAGTCGTGCCAGGAGTACTCGGCGACGCCGCGGGCGTCGAGGGCGAAGAAGTCTCTGATCGGTTCGGTGGGGACGTCTACGCCGACGGGGTCGATCAGCACGAGCCCGGTGATGATCCCCGCGTTGTCGAGCACGGCCATCTCGGCGGCGGTCCAGCCGCCGAGCGAGGAGCCGATGACGAGCACGTCGGACAGCTGATGGTCACGCAGGTAGTGCAGGTAGGCAAGGGCGAGGTCGTCGATGCCGGTGAACCAGTCAGGGCGGGGGGTGCCGTCCCAGCCGGGATGGGTGGGGGCGATGGTGTGGGTGGTCCGCGCGAGATGGTCGGCGAGCCCGGCGACGGTGGCGGGGCCGCCACCGCCGTGCAGGACCAGGACGGGCCGGCCGGTTCCGGCCTCGGACAGGGTGAGCGGCAGGTCCGGGTAGAGCGCGATGGTGCGGGGTGTAGGCATGGCCTCACCATAACTAAACTTGTTGATATAAGCTAGTTGAGTAAGAGCTAGACTGGTTCCATGCCCGGTGAACTGCAAGTCCTTGGAAGAGCGGTCAAGCAAGCCCAGTACCGGCAACACCGGGCGCTGGACAGCCGGCTCGCCACCGTTGGCACCACGCTGGCCCAGTGGGATGCCCTGCGCGCGATCAGCCGTACGCCTGGGGCATCCGCCCGTGCTCTGGCCACGGCGACGTTCCAGAGCGAGCAGGCGTTCGGCACGCTCGCCAACCGGCTGGTGACGCAGGGCCTGATCGAGCGCAGGCCGGGCCATGGGCGACGTATCGAGCACCATCTGACGCCCGCCGGCGAGCAGGTGCTCGACGCGGGGCACCAGGTCGCCGACGAAGTCCTGGCCACCTGCTATTCGACCCTGTCGCCAGGGGACCGCGCGACCCTGCTCGATCTGCTGCGACGCCTCAACGAGGGCGGCGACGCATGACCTCTCGCGAGGTCCTGCCGTAACCAGCAGAAAGAGGCGCTTCACCAGCCAAAGGCGGTGAAGGCCTCTTTCGTTGTGTCCGGCTGTTCACGCCAGGCTACGGCCGCGGGAACGCGGCCCGGCGAGCCCGATCGTGTCGCTCAGGCGAGTCGCCACTCCTGGTTGCGCTGCCCGGGCAGGCAGGTCCACTGGTGAACGTTGGCCCCCTCGGAGATGCTGACACCCGCCACGTCCAGGCACTTGCCGCTGTGCCGAGCGACGACGGTGAAGTAGCCGTTGTCCTTCTGGACGAGCCGCCATTCCTGGTTGCGCTGGGCGAACAGGCAGGTCCACTGGTGGACGTTGGCTCCGTCGGCGGTGCTGACGCCCGAGACGTCCAGGCACTTGCCGCTGTGCGTGGCGCGGAGGGTGTAGTAACCATCGCTGGTCGCCACGAAGTTCCACTCCTGGTTGGCCTGGCCGTTGATGCAGGTCCACTGGTGGACGTTGGCTCCGTCGGCCGTGCTGACGCCGGCGACGTCCAGGCACTTGCCACTGTGACGGGCCACCAGGGTCGCCGAGAACTTGGGGAGCAGCCGTTCCGGGGCGCCGGCGGTGACGGCGTTCGCCGCTGACGCCGTGGTGAACGGACCGGCGAGCAGGGCAGCCGCGATAGCTACGGCTTGACCAGCATGAATGAGTGTCATCGAACCTCCTGAGACGCTCTCGAAAGATCAGCAGGTCCGTAGTAACACGGATCACTCAGCGTATCGGCGAGTTGCCGTGTGTATTGATCTTCGTGTCGCATCCCAAGTACAGGGCCATGATCGGGTGGGTCCTCAGCCGGTATCTGCCGTCCACCGCAGGACGGGGCAGAATGCCCCGCATGATGGATGCGAGTGTGCTGCTGCGGGTGTTGACGCTCCTGCGCGACGTGCGGTGCGAGGTATGGGTTGCCGGTGGATGGGGCATCGACGCCCTGATCGGCAAGGTCACCCGCGAGCACCGCGACCTTGACCTGTTGCACCGCGTCGAGCAGGAGCCGCTGCTGATCGAGACGCTGGAGGCCGCCGGGTTCGCCGAGCAGCCCGATGCCTCGCCGGGCCGGCCCGTCCGCTTCGTCATGATGGACCAGCATGGACACGAGCTGGACCTGCATCCGCTGCGGTTCGAGGCGGACGGCTCCGCCGTCCAGCAAGCCGACGATCACGGAGGCGTCTTTGTCTATCCGGCGGACGCCTTCACCACGGGCCTGATCGAGAGCGCTGCGGTGGGCTGCCTGTCAGCCGCCCAGCAGGTGGCATTCCACCAGGGCTACGAACCCAGCGACCGTGACCGTCACGACATGGCCCAACTGCGCGAGGCATTCGGTATCGCCACCCACTTCTAGGGCTGTTCAAGGCGTACGGAGGCCTTAAGGATTCCGTAAATGGGTTTCGGCAAGCTGAAGGCACAGGAAAACGGCGGGCCGGACGGGCCCGCTTTCCGCACCACGAGTGAGAAGAGTGGGCAGATGGCGAGCAGGCTGGTGGTTTCGACCTTCGTGTCGCTGGACGGTGTCATGCAGGGGCCCGGCGGGGTCGGTGAGGACGACTCCAATGACTTCCCGCATGGCGGATGGCTGCCCCCGCACGTGGATGAGGGGTTCGGCCGCATCATGAGCGAGCAGTTCGAGCGCGCGGACGGCATGCTTCTGGGTCGCAGGTCGTACGAGATCCTCGCCTCGCACTGGCCCGACGTGCCCGACGAGGAGGGCGGCGCCAAGATCAACGGCATGGCGAAGTACGTCGCCACGCGGACGCCGATGAACGCCGAGTGGCGCAACACCCAGGTCCTGGTGGGCGAGGCCGCTCAGACGGTCGCCGAGCTCAAGCAGCGCACCGACGGCGAGATCCTCGTCCAGGGCAGCAGCGACCTCATGCGTACGCTGCAGCAGGCCGAACTGATCGACGAGTACCGCCTGCTGGTCTTCCCGGTCATCCTCGGCCAGGGAAAGCGGCTCTTCGCCGAAGGGACCACTCCGGCTGGGCTGAAGGTCACCGGGTCGACCGTCACCGACGCCGGCGTCGTGTACACCACCTACGAGTGGGCGGGCAAACCCTCTTACGGTTCTGTCGCTTAGCCGCGAATGGTGAGCGTGGAGGCGAGGACGTAATCAACCTGGACGTGCCGGTAGGTGATGTTCTCCTCCACGCGATCCGGCAGGTTGGACCGATCGCTGCCGGAGCCTGACTCGTGACCGGGGCGGCCGGAGAACTCGACGTGCGTCTGCGGCGCCTCGTCGAAGCGGAGCTCGTCCGCCTTCACCGTGGCGGTGAGAACGATGTCCGGCTCATGGGGGAGCGGCTGCCCGCCATCGGCGTTCATGAGGGCCTCTCCGGTCGCCGGACCGGCCTGGGGCGCTCGCGCTCGGTCTCCTCCGGGGGGTGACGTCGGACGGGCTTGCCTTCCCGTACGGCGCGCTTTGCGGTCCGCTTCGGCACCCGGTCGCGGTCACGTACGGGCTCGTCGTCCCCCTCGCCTCCGCCTTTGACCGTGCCGCCCACGGATTCGGCCGTCTTACCGGCTCCCCGGCCGACTTCCTCGACGGCTGCGCTGGTGCCCCCGCCGAGGTCTTCCAAGACTTCCCCGGTTCCGCGGCCGACCTCATGGACGGCTCCGCCGGTTCCGCGGCCGACTTCTTCCACGGCTTCCCCGGCTCCGCGCCCGACGTCTTCCACGGCTCTTCCTGTTCCCCGGCCGAGTTCGCCGACGGCATGGCCGGCGCCGGTTCCGACGTCACGAAGAGTCGACTCCAGGCCGCGCGTCAGGTTCTCGAGGATCTGCGGATTCTGATCGATGGTCCGCAGCACCCTGTCAAGGATCAGCGCGACGTTGTCGAGTCGTACCTTGAGCAGCGCCTGGGCCTCGACGCCCTTGATGTCCAGCGCCACCCGGCCGAGCCCCACATCCGCTCCCACGCTGAGCCGGAGCAGGTCGAGGACTTCGGCGCTCAGTGACACCCGTGCCCGGAGATCGTCCACCTCGAGGTGGATCTCGTCCACCTTGAGCAGGGGAACGTCGAGGAACACATCCGGCTCGTCGCTCACAGCCCTCTCGCCCAACGCGATCTCGTCGTGCTCCAGCTCCTGGGCGTCGGTTCCGAGCTGCCCATTCGGCTGTTCACGCGGGCTCCGGTATCGGTACCGACGGGGTTGCTTCGCTGCACGGTCGGACATGTGCCCGCCTCGGTTCTTTCGGTATCTCTCTCACCACGATACCGAAAGCACCCAAAACACCACAAAAGGCGAATATAAGGCCATAATTCATGGCGTGTGAGACATGTATACCTTGACGGGCATATACTTGGCAGGGAATATAGGAGGCATGTCCGTCGATACGTTCTCCGTGCTCTCCGAACCGACCCGGCGCCGGATTCTCGGCCGGCTCCTGGAAGCCGAGAGCAGCGTGAACGATCTGGTCGACGCGCTCGACGTCAGCCAGCCCACGGTCTCCAAGCAGTTGAAGGTGCTCAGGGAAGCCGGTTTCGTCACCTGTCGTACGGAGGCGCAGCGGCGGATCTACCGCATTCAGGCGGGTCCCTTCCAGGCACTCGACGACTGGCTTCAGCCGTATCGTGCCCTGTGGGACCGGCACCTCGACGCTCTCGAGCGCCACCTCAACAATCTGGAGTAATCATGACCTCCGACGCATACCACCCGAGCCTGCCGGCCCAGGTCGGCTGCGAGGCGACGGAAGACCGCTGGACGCTGGTCTTCACCCGCGACCTGCGCCATCCGCCCGAGAAAGTGTGGGCCGCGCTGACCGAGCCCGAACAACTCGCCGCGTGGGCCCCCTACACCGCCGACCGCGATCTCTCCCAGGCGGGCCACGCCACGATCACGATGATCGACGACGAGAAGCCCCAGGACATGGCGGCCGAGGTGGTGCGCGCCGAACCACCGACGCTGCTGGAGTACACCCTCGGCACCGACCTGCTGCGCTGGGAACTGGCGGCCACCGACACCGGTTCCCGGCTGACCCTGCGGCACACCGTCCAGGACCGCGACTGGCTCCCGAAGGTCGCGGCCGGCTGGCACCTCTGCCTCGACGTGGCCGAGAAACTGCTCGAGGGGCATCCGATCCCGCCGATCCGCGGCGCGGCAGCCGTCGACTTCGGCTGGTCCGAACTCAACGATCAGTACGCGCAGAAGTTCGGCATCCCCAATACCGGCCTGCCCGAACACCTGAAGGGTGAGGAAGCGTAGGGCCCCACGGGGCGGTTACTCGCCGGTCAGCCCGTCCACCGACTCCCGGATGAGGTCGGCATGCCCGTTATGCCGCGCGTACTCCTCGACCAGATGGAACAGGATCCATCGCAGGCTGGGCGCCCGGCCGTCGGGCCAGGTGCGCCGGGCCAGCCGCTCCAGGCCGCCGTCGGCCATCGCCTCCGCGACCAGGACGCGGGACCGGGCCACGGTGTCCTGCCAGAGTGCATGGAGTTGTTCCGGGGCGTCCTCGGCGGCCGAGTGCCAGTCCCAGTCGGGGTCGGCCTGCCAGTCCACCGTGTCCCACGGGGGTTCCGGGTCTCGCCCGTGCAGCCACGTCGAGATCCAGTCGCTCTCGACGCAGGCCAGGTGCTTGAGCATCCCGCCCAGAGTCATCGGCGAGGCGGCGACGGTCGCGCTCAGGCCGGCCGCGTCCAGTCCCGCGCACTTCCACGCCAGGGTCGCGCGCTGGTACTCCAGGAAGCCCAGGAGCGTGCCGACCTCGTCGGCCGCAAGAGGAGGTTCCGGGCGTCCCTGCTCGTCCAGGTCGATCATGCGCGGTTAGTCTACGGCGGCGCCTGGCGAGCTGCCAGCCGTAGGGCGGCGTACCGTCACGGTTGTGTCGTCGTCTCCGACGCTACCGGGCCGCGACTCGGTCGGCACTGTCGCCGAAGTCCGTACGCGCTTCGCCGCCGGGCTCGAGATCGGCGCGGGCCCGTACGAAGGGCTGGAGATGTCCACTGGCCGGCTGCGTACCGGGAGCTGGGTATGAGCGATTATCTCGGGCCGCGCGTGGTCCTGGTGCCTGATCTGGGCGAGGACCTGGCCCGTGCGGTGGGAGAGCTGGAGGCGTTGCTGCTGACCCTGCGGGCCGCCGAGGACGACGGGGCGGTGCTGCCGGGGGCTCTGGCGGGCGGGGCCGCGCTGGCCGCATTGAGGCGGTTTTGGCGGGCGGTGGCGCCCACCCAGGGGCGGCGCGCGACCGCCGCGTGGCTGCCAGGATGGTTGTACGCCTCCAGCGGCCGGGTGGAGCTTGTCCCGCTGCGGTTGGTCGACGTCGACCCGATTGATGTGGCGACCTTGTCGGCGGCCGCCGTCATGCTCGGCGTCGGCGTAGGGGCGGTGCGGGAGGCATTGGAGGCCGGTTGCGCGGATCTGTCCGGCTACGGGCTTGCCGCTGTGGCGGCAGGTATCAGCGGCCTGCTGGATCTGGCCGACACCGCCGAGTCCATCCTGTTGCGTGAGCGCCTGGGCGCTGCCGGGCCCGGTGCCGATGTCGTCCTCACCCCGGTGGAGGAGGGGGCGTACCAGGCCACGGCGGATCGGCTCAACGCGATGTGGCCCCGTCGCTGACCGATGCCGGCGCTCGGCATCCACCGCGCGGACGGGCCGTCATATCGGCTGACTGCCGCGGTCGTGTCAGCTCCAGCACGTCCCGTGGGTGCGTGTCAGCTCCAGCACGTCGGCCAACTGCCGTGGGGTCGGCAGGATGCGCAGTCCCTCGTCGATCTCGCGTTCCGCCCACTCGCGGTGCCGCGGCTCGGCGCGCGGGTCGAGCGCGACGCGTGCCTGGACCCGCAGGAAGTTCAGGCGGGAGGCAAGGAGCATCGAGAAGTCCGCCGGTTCGGTGATGCGGCCCGGGCCGCCCTCACGCACGTACGCCTCGTACATGCCGCGCATGGTGTCGAGGTCGGCGATCGAGTTGTCGCAGAACCAGTCGAACAGCGCCCGGGCCAGTTCCCGGCCCGGCTCGGCCGGACCGAGGTTGTCCCAGTCGACGACCACCAGTGCGCCGGTGGGGTCGGCGAGGACGTTCTCCGGGTGCAGGTCGCGATGGCAGACGATCAGCCGGGCGGGATCGGCGGGCGCGACCGCCGCGCACAGCTCGGGCAGCGTGGTCAGCAGGTCGGCCAATCGCGCGGCCCACACCACGCCCGGCGCGGACGCTTCCGCCCACCCGGCGGACGCTTCCGCCCACTCATGCGCTGTGGGGACGCGGTCGTACCAGGGATCGGGCGGTCCGCCACCCGGCTCGACCGTCGCGGCTGGTGCGCACTGGTGCAGGCGTGCGAACAGCGCCCCGAGTTCTCGCGGCGTGGCCGGGGCCGTCAGCTCGATCGGCCGCAGGTCGAGCCAGTCGTACAGGCGCAGCCACGACCCGCCGGGCGGCGCGAGCAGGTGGCGCCCTGCGCGGTCGGGGTGGCTCGCGGGCAGCCGCACGCCCGCCTCGGCCGCCCGCCGCGCGAACGCCAGCTCCGCCTCGATCAACGCCTCCGACGGCGGCTCGGCGAAGATCTCTTTGAGCGCGTAGCGTGCCGCGCCGACGTCCAGCCGCCAGATCTGCCCCAGCGCACCCCGCGGCCCCGGGGTCGCCACGACGTCCTCATCCCACCCGAACGCCTCCCGCACGTACGCGACCAGCTCCTCGACCACGGTCAGACTCCCGTGGACAGCAAGGACGACCGGCGGGTGAGCACCGCGAAGATCTGGGGGACGAGGTTCACGCGAACAAGTATGGACCGCTTGGGGGGTCCGCAGGCTCTGGGCATCGAGCGCACCGATCAGGTTGGTTTGTGGTCCACGACGCGCCCCGGCCCCGGCGGGTTCACCGCTGCCGGGTGCGCTCGCTGAACCTGGCGGTGAAGCGGGTCAACGTCTCGCGGTCGACATCGAACAGGCGCCCGGCGACCTGGACGGCGGCATCGATGAACCGCTCTCGCACGGCGGATTCCGCCACGTGGGTAACCTGACCGCCTTGTATCAGCACCCGGCCGTCCACGATGACGGTGTCGAGGAACGCGATCTCGGCCTGCTTGTCCTGGTCGTCCTCGATGTTCTCGACACTGATCAGGATGGCGGCGCGTACCCGGTCCGGGTGGGCCAGTGCGGTGCGGAGGGTCACCGTGGCACCCAGGCCCGTACCGCCCAGCGCGGCGTCGCGGGTGCCCAGGTGATCCAACAGAGCGATGACGTCGGAGGTGTACTGCGTCCAGGTATGCCTGCCCGGATCGATGCAGACCGATCGGCCGTAGCCTCGCACGTCAGGAAGGATCACCGTGTGCAGGTCGGCGAGGTGGCGAGCCAGCGGCAGCAGGCTGTGGTGGTCTGGGCCGCCGCCGTGCAGAAGGACGAGTGGCGGCCCGCCCGCGCCGACCGTGATGGCGTACAACGAGCAGCCGTCTCCGCCTTTGTAGGTGAACTCGCTCATCGCGACGATCCTTTCTGCGGGCGGGCCGCCATCGATGGGCATCCCATACGTCAATCGAAATTGCCTGTATGTCAGGGTAGAAGGGCATGTGAGCTAGCGGCAAAGACGAATCTGCTGCGATACTCATAGCCAAATGGCTATGGACAACCGCATCTCCCTGCACAAACTCGAGGTCTTCTGCGCTGTCGTCGAACAGGGAGGCGTGGGCCGCGCCGCCGCCCACCTCTTCGTCTCGCAGCCCGTGGTGAGTGGACACATCCGCTCACTGGAGGAGCGGCTGGGTGTTGAGCTCTTCTATCGCGTCGGTCAGCGCATGGAGCTCACCGACGCCGGCCGCGCCGCTTATCAGTGGTCTCGCGACACCCTGCACAGTGGCAACGAGCTTGAGCGCGAGCTCGCCGGCATCACCGGCGGCACCACGGGAGCCGTGGCCGTGGCCACCAGCATGACCGTAGGCAGCTACTTGCTACCGCCCATTCTCACCGACTTCGTCCTGGCCAATCCCGGCGCGCGGATCGCGGCACACGTGTTCGACCCGAACCAGATCTGGGAGGCGGTCACCTCGGGACTGTGCGACCTGGCCGTGCCCATCGCCCCGCGAATCCCCTATGGCCGCGGCCTCACCGGCGAACTCGTCGGCCACCAGGATCTCGTGCTCACCTGCGCGCCGAACGCGGTGGACGTCGGCGACGGTCGCATCCCGGTGAGCGAGCTGGCCCGGCTGCCTTTCGTCTCCACCCCGCGTACGTCCATCCGGCGAGACATCGAGGACATGGCGTTCGCCGAACTCGGCATCACCGACCGCAAGGTGATCATCGAGTTCGGCCACCCCGAAGCGATCAAGCACGCCGTCCGGGCCGGGCTCGGCGTCGCGATGCTCTTCCGCGCCTCGGTCGCCGCCGACCTGGCCACAGGTTCGCTTCAGGAAATCCAGCTCGCCGACGCCCGCCCGCGCCTGCCGGTCTTCGTCGTCTGGCGCGCGGACAAACGCCTGTCCTCCTTGCAGCAAACCCTGATCACCGTCATCCGCGACGCGCTGGACTCGTGACCGCGGGGTTGAGGAACCTGTACACAGCCGCGGCTCGGCTTCCCCGCTGTGGCCGGTCGCGACAAGTGGTGTTGACACCAGTTATATGGCTTGGTTGCCATTCGGAAACGGCGTCCTGAAGGTCGAAGATTTGCCACTATCGTGGCGTTTCATGATGCGCGTCCTGGTCCCCGCCCGCCTGCGCAAAGCCGTGCGGACGTGGTTCGATTCCCGCTATATCTCCATCGGCGATCACCGTCAGGACATCAGGGACGCCCTCTGGGAGGTTCAAACCCTGCGCCGGGAGATGGCGAGCTTGCAGGACGAGGTCGAGCGCCTCAGGAACGCCAGACCCGCCACCGCGGCCACCACCGACAAGGCCAGGCTCGACGACACCCACCGCCTTGCCCGGGAGACGGCCAAGGCGCTGGACGGCGTGCTGCAGAACGAGGTTCTGCTCTGGCAGGCGATCGACGATCTCAAGTCGCGGACGCCGGGTCCCGGTGATGGCGTTCGGGCGGAGGATCAGTCATGCGCGTGAGCTGGGCCGGAGGCGAGCTGACGTTCCGGCTCGGGGCCGCTGACGAGATCACCGGCAAGGCCGCCGACGAGCATCCGGTCAAGCTGGCCACCAACTCCTGCACGGTCGCCGGTGTCCCCGAGGATGCGCACCCCGATCTCTTCGCCGTCGCCGCGTGGACCGTGGTGGCGCCGTGGACGCGCAAGGAGATCGTGTTCGACCGGGCCATCTCTCCTGAGGTGGCCGCCGCGCTGCACGACGGGTGGGGCGTCGAAGCGGGGCCGGTAGGTGCGGAGGTCCGTCACACCGGGACGAACTTAGCGATCTCCTACAGCGGTGGCGCGGACTCCGTGGCGGCGGCGGCCATCTATCCCGAGGCGCCGTTCGTGCACTTCCGGCGGGTGCCGCATCCTCGCGTGCCGAATCGGTGGCCGCATTACCGCTCCGACGTCCTGGCCAGGCTGGCCCGGCGGACCGGACGGGATCTCACCATCGTGGACTCCGACCTGGAGTTCACGCTGTCCGAGCCCCGGCCCGGATACCCGGAGCACCACGCGGTCGCGGTCGGGGCGTTGCTGCACGCCGACCGGATGGATCTCGGGGGACTGGCGTTCGGGTATGAACTGGGTTCACGGTGGCTCGGCGGGGATCGCTACTTGCTGCGGTACACGCCCGACAACCTGATGTGGGCGCCGCACGGGGCGTGGGGGCGGTTGTTCGCGGCGGCGGGGGTGCACATCGTGCTTCCCGTGGGCGGGGTGAGTGAGGCGGTCACCATGCGGCTGGCCGTGAACTCGGAGCTCAAGGAGCACGTCCGATGGTGTCTGCAGGGCACCGACGGCCCGTGCCGTACCTGCGGCAAGTGCCTGTACAAGGAGCTCATCCAGGCCGCCGTCGAGCGGCGGCCGCTCGACACGCCCTTCACCGCCGACGACCCCCGGGTGCGCAAGTGGCTCCAGCCGCCGCCGTACGGGGGACAGGAGATGGTCGAGTACGGCCTGGCGCGGGTGCCCGGCATCCAGGACACGCTGTTCGGGAAGGCGCTCGACTACTTCGACGCCACCGAGGAGTCGACGAGCTGGCTCGACCACTGCTACCCGCCGGCGCTCGACGAGATCCCCGCCCAGTGGCGTGACCAGGCGGCCGAGTTCATGACGTCCAAGGTCGGGCTCATGACCGAGGCCGAGGTCCGCCGGGTGGAGACATGGGGCACGTGAGATGTTGGCGTCCCTGAGCTGGGACAGGTGAGGAGTGCGGTTGTGAAGGTGTATCTGTCGGTCGACATGGAGGGCGTGACCGGGCTCACCGACCCCGAGGAGATGCACGCCGGTAAGCGTGGTTACGAGCGGGGATGCGAGCTCATGACCGCCGACGCCAACGCCGCCGTCGAGGGGGCGTTCGAGGCGGGGGCCACCACAGTGCTGGTGAACGACGCGCACGGGTCCACCAAGAACCTGCGGATCGACCTGCTGGACCCGCGTGCCACCCTCATCCGGGGACCGGGTAAGGCGCAGCGGATGGCGCAGGGGCTCGACGGGTCGTTCCAGGCCGCCTGTTTCGTGGGCTACCACGCTCGCGCGGGGGTGCCCCACGGCGTGCTCAACCACACCTGGATGGGCAAGGAGATCCAGAACGTCTATCTCAACGGCGAGGTGTGCGGCGAGACGCGGCTGGTGGCGGCGTGCGCCGGGTTCCACGGTGTTCCGGTCGTGGTGGTGACCGGGGACGAGGCCGTCGGTGAAGAGGCGCGCGAGTTGCTCGGCGATGTGGAGACGGTGGCGGTCAAGAAGGGGATCGACAAGTTCTCGGCCGAACTGCTGCCGCCGAGCGTCGCCCAGGCTCGGATCCGTGAGGCGACGGCAAGGGCGTTGGGGCGGTTGAGCGACTTCACGCCTTACCGGGTGGCGGCGCCGTACACGCTCGGGGTGGAGTGGAACTCCACTGCCATCGCGGCCGCTGTGGGGCTGGTGCCCGGCGTGAAGTCGGTCGGGGCGCGGCACACCGAGTTCACCACCGATGACTTCACACAGATCATGGCGTTGTTCGGTATCTTCGCCTCGATCGGCGGCCAGATCGCCTGCGGCAGCGGTCCGTACGGCTGAGCGCTCGCCAGGGGAGTGAGGCCGTACGACGACGCCCGATAAGTGAGGTCGTACGGCGACATCCGATAGACGAGACGCGCGGCGGTCGGACCCGCGAAGATGGGCCGCGAAAAGTGAAAGAGGGCGCGCGAGAGCGGGCCCGCATGGGCGGGCGCGCAAAGGTGAGTCCGCGGATGGTAGGCCCGCACAGTGGGGAGCAGGGGCATGGAGGGCGCGGCGCTGACCCGGCGGAGCTTGCTCGTCGGCATCGGGGCGGTGGGCGGCGCGGGAGCGATGTACGCCGCCATGGGCGCGCTGGGTCTGGCGCCGTCCGGGCAGGACAAGGACTTCGCCTCCCCCCGGCAGGGTGACTTCTCGCTGCGCGGCAAGGCGGCGGCCAAGGTAGTGATCATCGGGGCGGGCGTCGCCGGGCTGACCGCCGCGTACGAGCTGGGCAAGGCCGGCTACGACTGCACGCTGCTGGAGGCCAGGGACCGGGCCGGCGGCCGGAACCTCACGCTGCGCGGCGGCGATCGGCTGGCCGAGATGAACGGCCCCGCCCAGGACGTGACGTTCGGCGAGGGCGTCTACTTCAACGCGGGCCCGGGGCGGATCGCGCCGTGGATGGTCACCCTCGACTACTGCCGCGAGCTGGGCATCCCGATCGAGACGTTCATCAACAACAACGGGCAGGCGTTCGTCCACACGAACGGGCAGACGGCCCGGGCAAGAGCCGCTCGTGCTGATATGTACGGATATGTCGCGGAGCTGCTGGCCAAAGCGACGAATGTCGGCGCGCTCGACAAACAGATCAGCAAGGACGACCAGGAACGCCTGCTGGAGTTCCTCCGCAGGTTCGGCGACCTGGGCCCCAAGCTCGGCTACGAAGGCTCCGACCGCCG
This sequence comes from Nonomuraea sp. NEAU-A123, assembly GCF_018603905.1. Classification (GTDB taxonomy): domain Bacteria; phylum Actinomycetota; class Actinomycetes; order Streptosporangiales; family Streptosporangiaceae; genus Nonomuraea. Next base: position 56,220 of record NZ_JAHFZZ010000013.1, on the reverse strand, counting down.
CGGTTTCGTCAAATATCCGGCGCTGGACGGCGGCACTCCCATCCCGGCCCCCGGCACCCTGCACGCCGTCCTCGCCGCCGGCACCGGCCGTTCGATCACCAACGACTTCGGCTACGAGCAGTCCACCCCCATGTTGCAGCCGATCGGCGGCATGGACGCCATCGTCACCAAGCTCACGGCGGCGGTCGGCGAGGACCGGATCAGGACCGGCGTCAAGGTCAACAAGATCACCAACCTGGCCGACGGCGTCGAGGTCACCTGGGACGGCGGCTCGCTCAAGGCCGACTACTGCATCGCCACCCTCCCGCCCCACCTGCTCGCGAAGATCCCGCACAACCTCGGCGCCCCCGTCACGGCCGCTCTCAAGACGCCCATCCCGGTCGCGAGCGGCAAGATCGGGCTGGAGTACAGCCGGCGCTGGTGGGAGCTCGAAGACCGCATCTACGGCGGCGTGACCGAGACGGACCTGGACATCACCCACATCTGGTACCCGTCGTCCGGCTTCCACTCCGAGCGCGGCGTGCTCGTCGGCTACTACAACACCGAGCAGAACGCCGAGCTCTACGGCGCGCTCACCCCGGAGGACCGCAGGCGCCGCGCCCTCACCCAGGGCAGGAAGATCCACGGCGACAAGTACGGCAAGGACCTGCTCTCCAGCGTCTCCATCGCCTGGGACCGTCAGGAGCACATTCAGGGCGGCTGGGTGCGCTGGCCCGCCATTGATTCGTCGTTCACTCTTCTGCAACGCCCCAGCGGAAGGGTCTACTTCGCGGGTGACTGGCTCACCTACCTGATCGCGTGGCAGGCGGGCGCGATGGAGTCGGCCCGCGGCGCCGTCACCCAGCTGCACCAACGGGTATTGCAGTCACCGTGACGTCGCGCGCGACTCCGGGGACCGGCGTAAGGTCCTGAGAGAGCGATCGAGGAGATGGGATGACGTTGGACTGGGTGCCCGCGACCGACCGGACCGACCTGCTGGCCGAGCCGGTGGCACGTGCCGTGCAGGGACTCGGCGGCGTCGAAGTGGCCGAGATCGACCCCGAGCTGGCCGATACGGCGGCGTTCTGCGAGCGCTACGGCGTGACCCTCGACGAGTCGGCCAACTGCGTGGTCGTCGCGGCAAAGCGCGGCGGTGAGACGCGTTACGCGGCGTGCATGGTGCTCGCGACGATGCGGGTCGACGTGAACGGCGTCGTACGCAAGCATCTCGACGCGCGCAAGGCGAGCTTCGCCCCGATGGCGGAGGCGGTCGAGCTCACCGGGATGGAGTACGGCGGCATCACCCCGCTGGGCCTGCCCGCAGACTGGCCGATCCTGGTGGACACGAAGGTGGCGGAGCACCACAAAGTGGTGATCGGAAGCGGTGTGCGGCGGTCCAAGTTGGCCATCGCCGGAACCGCACTTGCCGGACTTAAGGGTGCAGAGGTCCTCCCTCTGGCGAACTGAAGCCAATTCGAGACCGTTGAACTGGAAACCGATGGGCCCCTTCCGGACGTTGTACGAGTGGGAATGTGGCCTCATGGTTCATCTCGTGGGCGGGGATTAAGCCGGTATGGTGCTTCATGCCATGAACGATGACCGACTCGGCCCTTACCGGCTGCTCAGGCGGCTCGGTGAAGGCGGAATGGGCGTTGTCCACCTCGCTGTCGACCCACAGGGGCGACAGGTGGCGGTCAAGGTCCTACGCGCCGAAGTCGCCGGCGACGAGGTCGCCAGGCGGCGGCTCTCGCGCGAGGTCGAGACCATGCGCCGGGCGCGCAGCAAGTACATCGCCGAGGTGCTCGACGCCGATGTGACCGGTCATCGGCCGTACATCGTCACGCGTTACGTCCCCGGACGACCGCTCGACGAGATCGTCAAGGACGACGGCCCGCTCGGCCTGCCCGCGCTGGTCAAGATCGCGCACGGGGTCGCCACCGCGCTGGCCGCCGTGCACGCGGTCGGCGTGATCCACCGCGACCTCAAGCCGGGCAACGTGCTGATCATCGACGGCGAGCCGGTCCTGATCGACTTCGGCATCGCCCAGGCGGTCGACGCGACCCGGCTGACGCAGACGGGGATGTTCATCGGCACGCCCGGATACCTCGCCCCCGAGATCATCGAGGGGCAGGAGGCCGGCCCCGAGGTCGACGTCCACGCCTGGGCGGGCACGCTGCTGTACGCGGGCACCGGCCAGCCGCCCTTCGGCAAGGGCACGCTGGAGATGATCTTCTACAACATCACCGCGGGCAAGGCCGACGTGAGCGCGGCCCCGGCGGAGCTGCAGCCGCTGCTCAAGGCCGCCTTCCAGCGCAACCCCGCCAAGCGGCCCAAGGCCGCCGAGCTGGCCGAGCAGACCGCCAGGATGCTGCCCAGGCCGCCGGGCAACGTGCCCGACGAGATCTCGACCGTGCCGCGGTCCGACCGCTCCAACCCGTCGATCGAGCTGCCGACGCCGCAGCCGCTGGCCGACAAGCCGTCCTACGACGTCTCGACGCCGCCCATGACGCCGCGGAAGTTCGTCGACGGCCAACTGCGCCAGCAGCCGGGACAGCCGCAGCAGGGGCCCGGCCAGAACCGGCCGCCCCAGGGCCAGCCGCCCCAGCAGCCGCCGCAGGACCAGCAGTACGTCTCGCTGCTCCCCGAGCAGCAGGGCGACCCGTGGCCGACCCGCAGGGTGACCCCGGAGGAGCTGCGCAAGATGCAGCGCGAGGCCACCCCGCAGCCGTGGCAGGTCTCCGCCCAGAACAACAGCCACACGCCGCCGGCCGAGGCCGACGTGCCGACCCGGCGCGTACGCCCGACGGACCCGCCCGACATCCCCACGCGCCGGGTACGCCCCGACGCGCCCGACTACGGCAGGGGCAACCCGGTCCAGCCGCCGCCCTACATCCCGGTCCAGGGCCAGTTCCCGCCCGATCCGCAGGCGAAGCGCGAGCCGTACCTCCCGCCGGACCAGCAGGGCGCGCGCGACTCCTACCAGCAGCCCGACCTGCGGACCAAGCGCGAGCCGTTCATCCCGGCCGCCCGGCCGGGGCAGGCGCTCCAGCGCTCCAGGGCCTATGGCCTGGCGAGCGCGATGCTGCTGATCCTGATGATCGTGGCGGCCGTGGTGGCGCCGGTGCTGGTGGCCCTGGTGGCGATCCCGGTCGTGGTGCTGCTGCGCGCGGCCGACCTGGCCCAGCCGGAGCTCATCGCGCGCAGGTCCACCGGATCGGCGGCGCTCGACGTGGTGCGGGTGTTCGCCTTCCCCAAAGCGCTGGTCAAGTCGGTGGGCATCACCTTCGCGCTGACCTTCTACGCGCTTATCCTGGGACTCCCGGTGACGTTGCTGCTCGCCGTGGTAGTCAAGATGAACCCTTTCAACGCTCTGGCCTGGGGGACGGCGATCGCCCTGTGGACCGTCTGTTCGGGCCCGGGAGTAGAGGGACCTGGAAGGCAGATGCGCAGAACCCTCTCATCGCTCGTACCCTCGAGAACAGCGGCGATGGTGATGGTGGGAGTTCTCGCGGCGGGGGCCGCGCTCTCCCTGATCCTCGCTTACGGCACGTTCGACAATGCGAGGAGGGCCGTATGGGCTCCGCTGGACGTCGGACCTGTGGTGACCCAGCTCAACGGACTGAAGGGGAACCCAGGGGGATGATGCTGGGACGGTGGCGATGAGCACCCAGGCGCCGGAACGTCTCGGCCCCTATCGGCTGGTCAGGAAGATCGGCGAGGGTGGCATGGGCGTGGTCCACCTGGGCCTCGACTCTGAGGGCCGCGAGGTGGCCATCAAGGTGCTGCACCCGCACGTGGCGGCCGACCTGAAGGCTCGGGACCGGCTGACGCGCGAGGTCGAGACCATGCGCCGGGTACGCAGCCCGTACGTGGCCGAAGTGGTCGACGCCGAGCTCGTCGGCGGTCAGCCGTACGTCGTGACCCGCTTCGCGCCCGGCCGCACGCTCGAGGAGACCGTGCTGGCGGAGGGCGCGCTGGAGGCGCGGCAGATCATCAGGCTGACCCAGGGCCTGTGCCAGGCGCTGGTGGCCATCCACGCGGCCGAGGTGATCCACCGCGACTTCAAGCCGTCCAACGTCATGTTGGTCAACGGCGAGCCGCTGGTCATCGACTTCGGCATCGCGCACCTGGTCAACGCCACCAGGCTGACCCAGACGGGGATGTTCGTCGGCACGCCCGGTTACCTGGCGCCCGAGATCATCCGCGACTCGGAGATCACCCAGGCGGCCGACGTGCACGCGCTGGCCTCCACGGTGTTCTTCGCCGCGACGGGCGCGCCGCCGTTCGGCACGGGCACGTTCGAGGCGGTCTGCTTCAACATCATGGAAGGGCGCGCGCAGATCGACAAGGCGCCCGCCTGGCTGCGCGGCTGGCTGAGCCGCGCACTGCGCGTCGAGCCCGGCACCCGGCCCAGCGCCCAGGAACTCCTGCGGATGGCCAGGTCGCTGGACCCGACGGTGACCTCATTCCACGAGACGCCGTCCGACGGGCCGACCGGCACCAAGCGGATGGGCAACCGGACGCGGGTCATGGACAACTACGCCGACGTGCTGCCGCCGGTCACCTACGGCAGCCCGCCCGCGCCGTCGCCCGCGCCGCCGCGCGAGGTGAAGCCGCCGCCCTACGTCCCGGCGCCGATGCCGGACAGGCACCCGGCCCCGCGCGTCGACCAGCGGGTCGCCGGTTACCCGGCGCCGCCCACCCATCCGCCCGCCTACCAGCCCACCCAGGCGGGTCGGCGGGAGCAGCCGCCCCCTTACTCGCCGCCGGCCGAGCGCAAGCGTTATCTGGTCGGCAGCCAGTTCGTCGGTCTGCTGCTGCTGGTCACGCTGACCGCGCTGGCGGTCATGCTGCCCGTCGCGGTGAGCGCGGTGGCCGTCGCGCTGGCACTGGTGCTGCGGGTCGGCGAATACCTCTTCGGCGACATGGTCAAGCGCCGGCAGGTGCGCGGGAGCAGCGCGGCCGACCCGCTGCTCGTCCTGGTCGGCACGCCGTGGGCGCTGGTCAAGGCCGCGCTCGTGACGCTGGTCCACGTGCCGCTGTCGCTGATGTTCGGTGTCTGCGTCTGGGGCGTGCTGCGCTGGGGTGGCGGGATGAGCGTCAACGACGCCGCCGCCTACGGCGCGGGCGCCTTCTCGGCCGGGCTGTTCGTGCTGCCGGGTGGCGGCGCGCCGCGCAAGGCGGTCACGCGCTCGCTCACCGGCATCCTGCGCACTCCCGGCGCGGCCCTGGTCGCCGCCCTGATCGTCGGTACGGCCGCGCTGCTCGCGGTGATGTTCGCGATGGGCCAGAACCCGACGTGGGCGCCCTGGCAGGCTCCGGAGACGGTGATCGACCAGCTGACCAGCCAGGCACGGCACAGCACGATGGGGTTGATCACCGGCCTGATCGACAGTCTGCTCGACGGCGTGGGAATGGGATTCCTGTCACCCTGGTCGTAAGTGTCTTGGCCCGCTCCGGGGGGAGAAAAGGGGTATGAGCCAGAAGCTGGGCCCGTATCAGTTACTCTCCCGGCTCGGAGCGGGCGGGTTCGGCGTGGTGCACCTGGCGCTCGACCCCGAGGGCCGTACGGTCGCGGTCAAGGTCCTGCACCCGCACGTGACAGCCGACAGCGGCGCGCTGGCCCGGCTGGCCCGCGAGGTGGAGACCATGCGGCTGGTGGGCGGGCCGCACGTGGCCGAGGTGCTCGACGCCTCACTCGACGTGGCCGAGCCCTATCTGGTGACCCGCTACGTCCAGGGCAGGCCGCTCAGCGCGGTCCCCACGCCGGTGGCCGAGCTGCGGCTGCTGGCTTCCGGGCTGGCCGACGCGCTGCTGGCCATGCACGAGGCGGGCGTCGTGCACCGGGATCTGAAGCCGGCCAACGTGATGATGGCCGAGGGCGAGCCGGTCGTCATCGACTTCGGCATCGCCAGCGCGCTCGACTCGCTCTCGGTGACGGCCTCGGGAGCCGTGGTGGGCACGCCCGGCTATCTGGCGCCCGAGGTGCTGGAGGGCAAGGAGTCGGGGATGGCGGCCGACGTGTTCTCGTTCGGGGCCACGCTGGCCTACGCGGCCACGGGACGCCAGCCGTACGGGCAGGGGCCGGCGTCGGCGGTCGCCTACCGTGTCGTGCACCACGACGCCGACCTGGAGGGGGCGCCGGACTGGCTGGCCCCGCTGCTGCATGAGTGCCTGGCCGCCGACCCGGTCGCGCGGCCGACGGCCGCGCAGATCTGCGCCCGGCTGGGCGTCGAGGTCGTCCCTCGCGCCCACCACGCCGTCCGCCCGCCCACCGCCACCGCCCTGCGCTCCCGGCCGGGCGAGACGAACGACCTGGAGACCCGCGAATGGCGGCCGGGCCAGGAGCGGCGCCGTCCGCCGGTCGAGGAGTCCAGGGCCAGGCACCGGGAGAAGGTACGCAGGCGCTGGCTGATCGGCTCCGGGCTGTTCGTGGCGCTGCTGTCCGCCGCCGCGCGGGAGCCGCTGCCGGAGGTGGCGCTGTTCCTGCTGGCCGCCTACACGCTGGTGGCCGTGATCGACGCGGGGGTGGCGCTGTTATCGCGCCGCCTCCTCAGGACGAGCCGGATCATTTACGATTTCGCGGCGATGCTCGGGGCCGCGGGGCTCTGTGTGGGGCTGAGCACGTTCTTCAGCACGTTCACGCTCGCGCTGTTCGCCGGGACGGCGCTGGTGGTCGGGGTCGTCTTCCTGCTGTCGGCCTGAACCCGGGTAACGGAATAAAGTTCGGTAGGGTGGTGGATGCTTTGGTATGGGCCCCGCGCTTGCACCTAAGCTACTCATGGGTAACATGGCGGCAGGCGGGGGGAGTCCACCCCCTGTCGCCGCCCCCATGGGGCACCTGGCAGTCTGTCAGCATGCATCAGGCGCCGGTCGCACCGAGCGACGGCGTACGCGAACACGGGAGGTCGTCCACCGGCCATGAACATCGTCGTCTGCGTGAAGCAGGTCCCCGACACGGCGACCGAGCGCAAGCTCCGGTCCGATGACAAGACGCTCGACCGTGACGCCGTCGACGGCGTGGTGAACGAGCTTGACGAGTATGCGGTCGAGGAGGCCCTGAAGCTCAAGGAAGCCCACGGCGGTGAGGTGACCGTTCTCACCATGGGGCCGAGCCGGGCCGCCGAGACCATCCGCAAGGCCCTGGCCATGGGCGCCGACAAGGCCGTCCACCTGACGGACGACGCGCTGCACGGCTCCGACGCCCTGTCGACCTCCTACGCGATGGCGCAGGTGCTCAAGAAGATCGGGTTCGACCTGGTCATCCTGGGCTCGGAGTCGACCGACGCGCGTACGGGCGTGCTGGCCGCGATGCTGGCCGAGCGCCTGGACGCGCCGCAGCTCACGCTCGCCAAGAAGGTCGAGGTCGAGGGCTCTCAGATTGTGATCGAGCGGATCACCGACTATGGGTTCGACAAGGTCGCGGCCGAGCTGCCCGCCGTCGTGTCCGTGGTGGAGAAGATCAACGACCCGCGTTACCCGTCCTTCAAGGGCATCATGGCGGCCAAGAAGAAGCCGGTCCAGACGCTGGCCATCGCCGACGCGGAGATCGCGGCCGACCAGGTCGGCCTGGGCGCGGCCTGGTCCGAGGTCGTCGACTTCGCCGCGGCCCCGCCGCGCGCGGCCGGCACGATCGTCAAGGACGAGGGCGACGGGGGCTCCAAGGCCGCCGACTTCCTCGCGTCCAAGAAGTTCATCTGAGCCCGGGAGAGAACAACTGATATGTCGGAGATTCTCGTTCTCGTCGAGCACGTCGACGGAGAGGTCAAGAAGGTCACGCTCGAACTGCTGACTCTGGCCCGCTCGCTCGGCACGCCGGCCGCCGTCTGGGCCGGCCCCGGCATCACCGACGACGCCAAGGCCAGGCTCGCCGAATACGGTGCTGACAAGATCTACGTCGCCGGTGCCGACGAGATCGTGGACTACGTCGTCGCGCCCAAGGCCGAGCTGCTCGCCCACCTGGTGGCCGACAAGTCGCCCGCCGCCGTGCTGGTGGCCGCCACGACCGAGGGCAAGGAGGTCGCCGGCCGGCTCGCGGTCAAGACCGGCTCGGGCGTCATCACCGACGCCGTGGGCCTGGGCGAGGGCTTCGTGGCCGACCAGTCCATCTTCGGCGGCGGCGTCAACGTCCGCTCGAAGGTGAGCAAGGGCACGCCGATCATCGCCGTCCGCCCGAACTCGACGGCCCCCGTGGCCGCCGCGGGGGCGGGCACCGAGGAGCAGGTGTCGGTCACGCTGACCGCGTCCGCCAGGGCCGCCCGCGTCCTCGAGCGGGTGAAGCAGGAGAAGGGCGCGCGCCCCGAGCTGACCGAGGCCGCGATCGTGGTCTCCGGCGGCCGTGGCGTCGGCTCGGCCGAGAACTTCTCGGTCATCGAGGGCCTGGCCGACGCCCTGGGCGCGGCCGTGGGCGCCTCGCGCGCCGCCACGGACGCCGGCTGGTACCCGCACCAGTTCCAGGTGGGCCAGACGGGCAAGACGGTGTCGCCGCAGCTCTACATCGCGGCCGGCATCTCCGGTGCGATCCAGCACCGGGCCGGGATGCAGACCGCGAAGACCATCGTCGCGATCAACAAGGACCCGGAGGCGCCGATCTTCGAGCTCGCCGACTATGGCGTCGTGGGCGACCTGCACCAGGTCGTACCGCAGCTCACCGAAGAGGTCGTCAAGCGCAAGTAGGTCTCATGTGTCGATGGCGGGGAGCAGGACCTGGAAGGCCGCTCCCCGCCCCGGCGCGGAGCGGACCTCCACGCGCCCCCCGTGGGCGGCGACGATGGAGCGCACGATGGCCAGGCCGAGTCCCGCCCCACCGGTGGACCTGGCTCTGGAGCCGTCGGCGCGGTAGAAGCGGTCGAAGACGCGGGCCGACTCCTCGGCGCTGAGCCCCGGCCCCTCGTCCTCGATGACCAGCACCGCCTGCTCGCCCACGGTGCCGACGCCGATCCTGACCGGGGAGCCCGCGGGCGTGTGGGTGACGGCGTTGCCGACGAGGTTGCTGACCACCTGACGCAGCCTGGCCTCGTCGCCCAGCACCGGAGCGCTCGCCGCGGGTCCGTCGCCGGGCCCGGTGAACGCGATCGGCCTGGACGGGTCCAGCGCGGCGAAGTCGTGCCGCGCGTCGGCGGCCAGCGTACGCAGGTCCATGGGCGTCAGATCGAGCCTCTCGGGTTCATCGAGGAAGGCGAGCAGCAGCAGGTCGTCCACCAGCCGGGCCAGGCGCCCGGACTCGCTCTCGATGCGGGCCAGCGCCGCCTCGGCGTTCGTGCCGGTGCTGACGTTCACGGCGGCGGCCGTGGCCCGCATCAGGAAGCCGAGCGCCAGACCGAAGAGCGCCAGCAACGTGGGCACGAGCGGGCCGAGCGTCAGGATGCGAATGACGGTGGCGTCGCCGAACCAGACGGCCGGCGCCCCGCGAGCCGAAAGCGTCGCCATGCAGGTCAGGACCATCAGCCACACGGCCGCCACGCTCACCGGCAGTGCGGCCAGCACGGTCATCCCGGCCTTGGCGGTCAGCAGGCGCCGCCGGCCCACGGCCGCCGCGCTCGCGCGGATCGTGCCCGAGCCGTACTCGGACGAGGCCACCAGCGCGCCCAGCCCCGCGACCAGCAACTGCACGATGAACAGGCCCCGGGCGGCCGGGGTCATCGGGTCGAAGTCCAGCCGGTCTTGTGCCGAGCCGGCGGCGTACTGATGGGCGCTCGCGGTGCCGAACAGCCAGCCGAACATGGTCGAGAGCGCGACGATCGCCACGGAGAGGATCGTCGTGGAGCGGATGGTGGCGAACTTGGTCCATTCGGCGCGCAGCACGCCCGCGGCGGTCATCGGGACACTCCGTACTCGACGCTGTCACGGGTGAGCTCCATGAAGGCCTCCTCCAGGCTGGTACGGCGCGGGGCGAGCTCGAACAGGGGCACGGCCTCGGTGGCGGCCAGCCGCCCGATGTCGGGCGCGGTCAGGCCGGTCACGATCAGCTCGCCGTCGATGCCCGCCCGCACCCGGGCTCCGGCCAGCTCCAGCAGCCGGGTGAACATGGCGGACTCATGTGTCCGGACGAGCACCCCTTCGCCGGTGTCGGTGAACGTGGCGGTCTCCGCGTCGGCGATGAGCCTGCCCTTGCCGATGACCACCAGCCGGTCGGCCGTCAGCGCCATCTCGCCCATCAGGTGGCTGGAGACCAGCACCGTGCGCCCTTCGGCGGCCAGCCCGCGCATCAGCGTGCGGATCCACAGGACGCCCTCGGGGTCCAGCCCGTTCACCGGCTCGTCGAACAGCAGCACCGGCGGATCGCCGAGCAGGGCGGCCGCGATGCCGAGCCGCTGGCTCATGCCCAGGGAGAACGCCCCCGCCCGCCGCCCGGCCGCGTCCGTGAGCCCGACCAGGTCGAGCACCTCGGCCACGCGCCGGTCATGGATCCCGTTGGTCTGCGCCAGGTAGCGCAGGTGGTTGTAGGCGCTGCGGTGCGGGTGCACGGCCTGCGCCTCCAGCAGCGCCCCCACCTCCCGCAGCGGCTGGGGCAGGTCGCGGTACGCGCGCCCGTTGACGGTGACCGAGCCCGAGGTGGGCAGGTCGAGGCCGAGGATCATCCGCATCGTGGTGGATTTGCCGGCACCGTTCGGGCCGAGGAAGCCGGTGACCAGGCCGGGTCGTACGGTGAAGGTGAGGTCGTCCACGGCGAGCACCTCGCCGTAGCGTTTCGTCAGTCCGTTGAGCTGGATCATGCGGCCAGCGTCGTACGCCGGGATGGAGGGCTTCTGAGGAGATCTGTGAGGTTTCTGTGAGCCCGATCCCCCGAGCAGCGGATCACCGCGAGGCCCAGCCGAAATCCACAGAGAACTTCCAGATCACACCCCGCCGAGCGCCTCCCGGATCCGCGCCGCGAGGGCGCAGATGAAGCGCTGCCCGTTCTTCACGCGAGCGACGTAGGCCGTGAGGTCGAACGGGACTTTGCGGTCAGGGCCCATGCCGCGATCATGCCACCCAGCAGGGCCACGCCGTGGAGGTCGGCGAGGGCGGTGAGCGTGACGCCGACGACCGTGAGGACGACGGGGAAGAGCCGCACGGGCAGTCGCTCGCGGTGGACCACCAACTGGAACCCGGCCACGGTGAGCGCCACCGTCACCACCCAGCCCCAGGTGCCGCCGGACGGCGCGAGGGCGTACGCGGCCAGTGTCACCGCGTAGAAGGCGCCCACGGAGCGCTCCAGCGTTCCCTCGCAGGCCAGGGCCAGGCCCGCGGCCAGGCCGCACAGGGCGATCGAGTTCCCGGCTCCCGGGTCGTTGAACAGGTATCCGGCCGTCTGCCCGGCCACGGCGCCCGCGCCGTACAGGATGAGCCAGCGGGCGGGCCCGAGCGAGCGCTCGGTGAGGTAGCCGAGCACCGCCAGGAACGCCAGGTTGACCAGCGTGCCGAGCACGCCGCCGTCCTGGACGACGAGGGAGGTCGCGGGCCGCCACCATTCCCCGGCGCCGATGGCCGCCGGGTCGCGCATGAGTGCGGGCTCCAGTCCGGGGAGGAAGAACTGGAGCACACTCGGCACGGCGGTGACGACGAGCACCGCGGCGGTGGCGATCGGTTTGACCATGGGCTCAGCCTGGCACTGATCTGCGGATCGGGGCAGTGCAGAATGTCAGCCACTGAACCAGGACAAATGTCCCGGTGTCAGGCGTGGGCGGGCTCCCTGGCCGCATCCTCGACGGCCGGCCAGACCGTGACCGACGTGGGCTCCTGACGCGGCAGGAAGCGGGCGGCCACCGCGATCGCCACACCCAGCACGACGGCGATCCCCAGCGCGGCACGCAGTGACGTGACGTCCGTCAGGAAGCCGATCACCACGGGGCCGAGCAGCAGTCCCGCGTAGCCCATGGCACCGGCCTGGGCGATCGCCGGACCGGGGTTGTCGGTGGCAGTGCCGGCCAGCGAGAGCGTCATCGGCGAGATCGTGGCCACGCCGAGGCCGACGAAGAACATCGTCACCACCGCCACCAGCGGCGCGGGCGCGACCAGCACGACGGCGAAGAACCCCGCGGTGGCCACGCCGGAGGCGGTCATGATGCCGCGCACCCCGAACCTGGACCCCAGCCTGTCGCCGGTGAGCCTGGCGACCAGCATGCCCACCTCGAAGACGGGGTAGCCGAGCGCGGCCAGCGCCTCCGGCGCGCCCAGGGTGTCGCGCATGAACAACCCGTTCCAGTCGGCGACCGTGCCCTCCACCATGAACGCGAAGAACATGATGGCGCCGAGCAGGTAGACGACCGGGGGCAGGCGGCGTGCCGCCTTGGCGGTGGTCCGCGCGGCCGGGGGCTCAGGCAGGTAGGTGCGGCCCAGCAGGACCGCCACCGGCAGCGAGACCAGGCCGACCAGCGCCACGTTGGCGGTGAACGACAGGCCAAGGGCGATCGACAGGCTGCCCATGGCGCCCGCCGAGATCGCGCCCACGCACCAGCCCGCGTGCATGCCGTTCAGCAGCGGGCGCCCGTAGGCCCGCTCGACGGCGGATCCCTGCGCGTTCATCGCGATGTCCACCATGCCGAACGCCATGCCGAAGAACGCGGACGCGGCCAGCAGCAGCGGGAGGTTCGGCGCGAAGGCCACGCCCACCAGGCCGAGCGCCGTGAGCGGGCCGCCGATCCGCAGGATCGTCTTGCTGCCCGCGCGGGCCATGATCCGGCGCATGGACTGCATGGTGATCAAGGCGCCCACGCCCCACGCGAGCAGGACCACGCCGACCGCCGACTCGGACAGGCCGAGCTTGTCGGTCAGCGCCGGGATGCGCACGGTCATCGTGCCCACCAGCAGTCCGGCCAGAACAAAAGTAAGAACTGCCCCATAGCGGGCAATCCTCAAGTCGCGGATCATTGGAACATACCTCGCAAATCACTCATCAGTTGGCATGCGACGCGGCCCGGAGCTCATGACGCGAGCCCGGGCGGCGAAGGAAGGAAAGGGGGTCTTAGGGTTTGAGCAGGGCGCGGCAGCGGGCCTCAAGGGCGCGCAGGTCGCTCTCGGCGTTGAGGTCGGGATCGTGGCTCGCCACGTCCCAGAGCCCCTCGCAGGCCAGCCGGACGATCTGGGACGCCACCCGGTCGGGCTCGTCGTCCAGCCCCTCGCGGTGCCAGCGGGCCATGGCCTCGCGCATCGGCGCCAGCAGGAACAGGTTGCCCGACGCCCCGGTGACCACGGCCCATCGTCGCAGCCGGTTGGAGCGCACGGCCTCCAGCGTCGCCGCCAGGTAGCGCTCGGTGTAGGTGGGGTCGCTCTGGGCGGCCATCAACTGGTCGAAGTCGTCGATCAGCCGCTCGACCATGCCCTTGATCAGGGCTTCTTTGGAGGAGAAGTGGTAGAGGAGGCCGCCCTTGCTCACGCCGGCCCGATCGGCCACCGCGGACAGGGTCAGCGCGGTCGAGCCCTGGTCGCAGAGGAGATCCTCTGCCGCATCCAAGAGCTCGTCCCTTCTCATGCCTCTACTGTACCGTCCGGACGGTACAGTGGCAAAGGGGATACGCTTTCCTGGTGAGCAGACCGTCGGCCTACCTTGATCACGCGGCGACCACGCCCATGCTTCCCGAGGCGATCGAGGCCATGACGGAGCAACTCGGCCTGGTCGGAAACGCGTCATCGCTGCACGCGACCGGCCGCCGAGTGCGCAGGGTGGTCGAGGAATCCCGTGAGACCATCGCCGACACGCTGGGCGCCAGGCCGAGCGAGGTGGTGTTCACCTCGGGCGGCACCGAGGCCGACAACCTTGCCGTCAAGGGCCTCTACTGGGCGCGCCGGCCGAGGAAGCGACTGCTGATCAGCTCGATCGAGCACCACGCGGCGCTCGACCCGGCCCATTGGCTGGCCGACAGCCAGGGCGCGCAGGTCGAGCTGCTGGAGGTCGACGAGCTCGGCCGGGTGCATCCCGACACGCTGCGCGCCGCCATCGCCCGCGACCCCGACGACGTCGCCATGATCAGCGTCATGTGGGCCAACAACGAGGTGGGCACGGTCCAGCCCGTGCACCTCCTGGCCGCCATCGCGCACGACAGCGGCATCCCGTTCCACACCGACGCCGTGCAGGCGGTCGGGCAGCTGCCGGTGTCGTTCGCCGACTCGGGCGCCGACGCGCTGACGGTGACCGGGCACAAGGTCGGCGGCCCGCTGGGCGTCGGCGCGCTGCTGCTGGCCCGAGGGCAGACGCCGGTCTCGGTCATGCACGGCGGCGGTCAGGAGCGTGACGTGCGCTCCGGCACGCTCGACGGGCCCGCCATCGCCGGTCTCGCCGCCGCGGTCCGCGTCGCGGTCAAAGAACAGCAGGCGCTGAGCCGCCGCCTGACCGAGCTGCGGGAGGACCTCATCCAGCGCGTACGTCAGGCGGTCCCCGACGTGGTGCTCAACGGCGACCCGGCCGACCGGCTGCCGGGAAACGCCCACTTCTCCTTCCCCGGCTGCGAGGGCGACGCCCTGCTCATGCTGCTCGACGCCAAGGGCGTGGAGTGCTCGACCGGGTCGGCCTGCTCGGCCGGGGTGGCCCAGCCCTCCCACGTGCTGCTGGCGATGGGCGCCGACGCGGCGGCGGCCAGGGGCTCGCTCAGGTTCTCGCTCGGGCACACCTCGACCCAGGACGACGTCGACCGCCTGATCGAGGTGCTGCCCGCGGCGGTCGAACGCGCCCGCCGCGCCGGCCTGAGCTGACCCGGCTGATCGATGCCCGGCTAGTTGATGAAGGCCACCACCGCGGTCCACGCGGGGTCGGTCGCCACGTCGACCCGCGGCTCCCCTTCCTCCCAGCTCACGATCAGCTCCTTGGCGTGGATCGCCGCGTCGCCGGTCGGGTCGGCGTAGATGTGGATGACCCGATGGCTCTCCGCGCTCAGGTGTGCGGCCAGCACCGCGTCGTCGTGGAGCTTGAGCAGCCGGGCCGCCAGCCGTTCCTCGAAGTCGCGCAGCGCCGTCAGCGACTCGCCGACGGGCAGCCCGTTCTCGTCGCGATGCGCGTACGGCAGCGTGATCGCGATGTGCTGGTCGAAGAGCGGATAGTCGACCGGCCGCAGCGGATAGCGGGCGGTGGCGATCAGCGGCGCGCCCGCCGCCGTCTGGCCCTCCAGCAGCGCCCACTGCTCCTCTTCGTAGCCGGAGGCCAGGTCGGCCACCACGGCGGGCAGGTGCACGGCGGCGACCGAGTCGATCGGCTGGAACGTGGCCGGGGTGATCTCGCCCACCCAGCGCGCCACGTCGTCCTCGCCGAGCAGCCAGTCGAGGGCCAGCAGCGTGGCCTCCAGCCGGGTGTCCTCGTCGAGCTGGCCGAAGATCGGGTGATAGGCGGCCACGTCCACGCGCGGTGAGTTGGGCGGCACCCGCAGCCCCAGCATCAGCTTGTCCAGCGCGAACTCGAAGCCGCCCACGTCGAGCGTGAGCTCCAGCGCCTGGGGGTTGACCTGGCGTGACGGATGGAACTCCCACAGCAGGTCGGCGGGCGGCGCGCCCTTGACCCAGCGGTGCGCCAGCGAGCGCAGCTCGGGGTCGCCGGCGGCGGTCACGACCAGCGCGTGCGCCGCGTTCCTGCCGGGGGCCACCTCCCAGACCAGGTCGGGATGCACCGCGGCCACGGCCGGGGCGATCCATTCCGAGAGCCCCTCGGCCTCACCGGCGGCCACCAGCGAGTCGAGCCGCGGCCTGGTCTCCTCCCACCACGCCCAGAACGGCGCGATGCCGTCACTCGGCTCGGTGGGCTCTTCTTCGTCGTCCTTGCGCCCGAACAGTCGCATGGCCTGAATACTCCCAGACGCGGGCCCCGCTTGTGCAGATGGCCGGGCACCCTTGGCGGGACAGTACGCTGGAATGGTCATGGGATTGCGTGTACTTGCCGCCATGTCGGGCGGCGTCGACTCCGCCGTGGCCGCAGCCCGGATCGCCGAGGCCGGTCACGACGTCACTGGCGTGCATCTGGCCCTGTCGGCCAACCCTCAATCACACCGCACGGGAGCCAGAGGCTGCTGCACGGTCGAGGACTCCCGCGACGCGCGGCGCGCCGCCGACGTGATCGGCATCCCGTTCTACATCTGGGACATGGCCGAGCGCTTCCAACGCGACGTGGTCGATGACTTCGTGGCCGAGTACGCCGCGGGCCGCACGCCCAATCCGTGCCTGCGGTGCAACGAGAAGATCAAGTTCTCGGCGGTGCTCGACCGGGCGCTGGCGCTGGGCTTCGACGCGGTCGCCACCGGTCACCACGCCAGGTTGGTGGACGGCGTGCTGTCGAGGAGCGCCGACCAGGGCAAGGACCAGTCCTACGTGCTGGGCGTGCTCACCCGCGAGCAGCTCGGCCACGCGATCTTCCCGCTGGGCGACTCGACCAAGGCCGAGGTACGCGAGGAGGCCGCCAGGCGGGGCCTGACGGTCGCCGACAAGCCCGACAGCCACGACATCTGCTTCATCGCCGACGGCGACACGCGGGGCTTCCTGGCCAAGCGGCTCGGCGCGGCCGAAGGGCCGATCGTCGACCAGGAGGGCGAGGTCGTCGGCAACCACCACGGCGCCCACGGCTTCACGATCGGCCAGCGCAAGGGGCTGCACATCGACCGGCCCGCCGCCGACGGCAGGCCGCGCTACGTGCTGTCGATCGAGCCCGTGTCCAACACGGTCACGGTGGGGCCGCGGGCAGCGCTGGAGGTCACCTCGATCACCTGCGTCCGGCCGGTCTGGAACGGGCCCACGGAGCCGACCGGCCTGACAGAGCCAGCGGCGCCGGGCGGGCTTGTCGCGCCGGACGAGCTGAAGGTGCAGCTGCGGGCCCACGGCGAGGTCTACGGGTGCCGCTTCGAGGAGACCGCCGAGGGGCTGCTGATCACCCTCGACCGCCCCGCCACGGGGGTCGCGGCGGGGCAGGCGGCGGTGCTGTACTCAGGCGAGACCGTCATCGGCTCGGCCACCATCGCCGCGGCCGTCTGACGCCCCAGAGCGGCTGAGCTTCGGGACGGCCCGACCTCGGGGCGGCCCGACCTCAGGGCAGCTCGACCGACTCGCCGACCTTGAGTCGCCGCATGTCGGCGTGCTGCTTGTCGGACTCCAGCTTCAGGTAGTTGTCGACCAGGCTGAGGCCGATGTCGTTGAGCAGCCCGTCATGGGTGGAGAACGCCCTGGCCGGCCGGATCGCGCGCAGGTAGTCGACCGTCTCCAGCAGCTTCATCCAGGGAGCGTGCGTGGGCACCAGGAGGGTGGGCACCTCGACCCCCGGCACGGTCAGCGCGTCACCCGGGTAGAAGACCTCATCGTCCACCATGAAGCCGACATTCTGCACAATCGGCACATCAGGGTGGTTCTTTGCATGCCACTCGCCGAACACCTTCACCGCGAAACCCGCCGCCGTGAAGTCGTCGCCATGCCGTACGACCTGCACCTTCGCCGGCACCTCCGCCAGCTCGGCGGCGACCGCCTCGCAGGTCCAGATCTCCAGGTCGGGAGAGGCGGCCTTGAGCCGCTCGACGTCGACGTGGTCCATGTGCTCGTGGGTGATGAGCACCGCGCCGGCACCGTCGAGCACGGGGCCCTCGGTGAAGGTGCCGGGGTCTACGACGAGGACGTTGCCGTCCTTCTCCAGTCGTACGCACGCGTGGCCGTGCTTGGTCAGCTTCATATTTCCAGAGCCTACGCTGGTGCCATGTCGACGTTGGAAGCCACCGGGGTTGGGTCGCATCCGGGTGAGGATCATTTCGAGGCGCTTCGGATGGTGTTCGGCGAATTGCCGAGCCTGCCGTACCTACCTGAGTTGCCGGCCCGTGGCGTAGGCGCCGACCTGGTGGGGCGGACGGCGGGGCTGCTCGTCGACCTGGCGGTGGAGGTGCAGCCGTCGGGATGGCGGCTGGCCGACCGGCCGGGACGCGACCACCAGCGGGCCGTCGACCATCTCAGACGCGATATCGACGGCCTGGAGGAGGTCGGGCACGACTACACGGGGCCGCTCAAGCTGCAGGTCTGCGGGCCGTGGACGCTGGCGGGCACCATCGAGCTCAAGTACGGCGACAAGATGCTCTCCGATGCCGGAGCCGTACGCGACCTGATCGCCTCGCTCGCCCAGGGCGTCGAGGACCACGTCGCGGAGGTGCGGCGGCGCGTGCCCGGGATCACCGAGATCGTCCTGCAACTTGACGAGCCGGGTCTGCCCGGCGTGCTCGCGGGCACCGTGCCGACCGCCTCGGGCTTCGGGCGGCTGGCCCCTGTGGAGGGCTGGCGGGTGGCGGAGTCGCTGCGCCTGTTCGGCGACCTGGTCGTGCACTGCTGCGCGCCGTCGGTGCCCCTCCGCCTCCTCCGTACGGCCGGCGTCCGCGGCATCTCGCTGGACGCGTCCCTGCTCAGCCGCCGCGACGACGACGCGCTCGGGGAGGCCCTGGAGGCGGGGCTGCTGCTGTTCCTCGGCGTGGTGCCGGGCACCGACGCGCGGCTGGCCGATGCCGCTGTGGTCGCCAGGCCCGCGCTGGACCTGTGGCGGCGGCTCGGCTTCCCACCCGAAAAGCTGGCCGGGCAGGTCGTGCTGACCCCGGCCTGCGGCCTAGCCGGTGCCTCTCCCGGCTACGCGCGGGCCGCACTCGCCGCCTGCCGCAAGGCCGCTCAGGTGCTGCGCGACGATCCGGCAAGCGGGTTGCAACCCGGGTGAGTAGCCTCACTTTTATGATCTTTCGTACTGTGGCGGTCGGCGTCACGCTCCTGATCTCCTCCGCGTCGATCGCCGCGCCGGCCGCGGCCGCCGCCAACCCCGAGATATGGAAGTGGGGCCCTATCTCCTCGTCCGACCGGGCGGGCACGGCCAAGGGCAAGGTCGTCCTCGACCGGCCGGGCTTCGTGGTGAACGGCAAGCTCTACAACCTCCCCGGCCGGAGCGGGTGCTCGTGGCTGAAGTTCCGGTGGGTCAAGGAGGACAGCGGCAAGGGCGCCAAGACGTACCACAACTGTTCCAAGACCAAGCCGCTGACGTTCTCTCTGCCCACCGGCTACATGCTCTCGATCGAGGGCCGGGTCTGCCGCGGCACGGCCACGAAGGTCACCGGCAAGTGCTCGTCCTGGGACGGCGTCTGGGCCCAGGGCGGCTGACCCCGTTCACGCCGCGACCGGGCACCGCGGAAGGTGCCTGTTGCCGGTGCTCGGCGATAGCGTTTGCTCAGGGTGTTGGACGGAAGGAGACCCTGGTGAGCGAGCCAAGCGTCGATGGCGTGCCTGTGGCCGCGCGTGAGCGGCACGCCGAGGTGAGCGAGCTGGTGGAGGAAGCCCGCTATCGCTATTACGTGCTCGACCGGCCCACGGTCAGCGACGGTCAGTTCGACGAGTGGTTCAACGAACTGCTCGCGCTGGAGGCGGCGCATCCGGGCCTGCAGACGCCCGACTCGCCGACGCAGAAGGTGGGCGCGCCGGTCGCCGGTGACTTCGCCAAGGTCGATCACCTGGCGCCGATGGAGAGCCTCGACAACGCCTTCGACCCGGCCGGGATGGCCGCGTGGCAGGCGCGGGCCGAGCGGCTGGCCGAGGGCGATCCCGGGCCCTATCTCTGCGAGCTCAAGATCGACGGGCTGGCGATCGCGCTCGTCTACCGTGACGGCCGGCTGGAGCGCGGCGCGACCAGGGGCGACGGCAGGACGGGCGACGACGTGACGCCCAACGTCCGCACCATCGAGGGTGTGCCCCACCGGCTGAAGGGCGCCGACGTGCCCAGCCTCATCGAGGTCCGGGGCGAGGTCTACATGCCCGTCAAGGAGTTCGGCCGGCTCAACGAGCAGCTCGTCGAGCAGGGGATCGCGCCCTTCGCCAACCCGCGCAACGCCTCGGCCGGCTCGCTGCGCCAGAAGGACCCGCGGATTTCCGCGCAGCGCCCGCTGCGCATGATCGTGCACGGGGTCGGCGTCTGGGAGGGCGCGGCCGAGCCCAAGACGCAGTCCGAGGTCTACGAGCGGCTGCGGGAGTTCGGCCTGCCGGTCAGCGACCTCTACCGGGTGGTCGGCGACCTCGCCGAGATCGACGCCTTCATCGAGCACTACCGCGTGCACCGCCACGACCCGCCGTATGAGATCGACGGCGTGGTGGTCAAGGTCGACGACTTCCGCACCCAGCGCGAGCTCGGCTCCACCTCGCGGGCGCCGCGCTGGGCGATCGCCTTCAAATACCCGCCGGAAGAGGTCAACACCAAGCTGCTCGACATCCAGGTGGGCGTCGGCCGCACCGGCCGGGTCACGCCGTTCGCCGTGATGGAGCCGATCAGCGTGGCCGGTTCCACGGTCGAGCGCGCCACGCTGCACAACGCCGCGGTGGTGGTCGCCAAGGGCGTGCTCATCGGCGACACCGTCGTGCTGCGCAAGGCGGGCGACGTCATCCCCGAGATCCTCAGCCCGGTCACCGACCTGCGTGACGGGTCCGAGCGCCCGTTCGTCATGCCCACCCACTGCCCCGAGTGCGGCACGGAGCTGGCCTACGAGCAGGAGGGCGACGCCGACCTGCGCTGCCCCAACGCCCGCGGCTGCCCCGCGCAGATCCGCGAGCGGCTGTTCTTCGCGGCCCGGCGCGACGCGTTCGACATCGACGGGCTCGGCTACGTCGCGGCGACTGCGCTCAGCCAGCCGCTGCCGCCGCAGGAGCCGGTCGTGCGCACCGAGGCCGACCTGTTCGACCTGACGCTGGAGCGGTTGATCCCGATCAGGTCCGTGGTCCGAGACAAGGACAGCGGCCTGCCCAAGATCGATCCGAAGACGGGCGAGCAGAAGGTCGTCTCGTTCTTCTCCAACATCAACGGCGAGGCCAGCCAGAACGCCCACAAGCTCATCGAGGAGCTCGAGCGGGCGAAGCAGGCGCCGCTGGCCAACGTGCTGGTCGCGCTGTCCATCCGCCACGTCGGGCCGCCCACGGCCCGCGATCTGGCGGTCGCCCTGCGCTCGATCGACGCCGTCATGGCCGCCTCGGAGGAGGAGCTCGCTGCGATCAAGGGCATCGGGTCCAAGGTGGCGGCCACCATCCGCGCCTGGTTCGAGGTCGACTGGCATCGCGAGATCATCACCCGCTGGCGGACCGCGGGCGTCCGCATGGAGGACGAGCCCGCTCCCGAGAAGGGGCCGCAGACGCTGGAGGGGCTGACCTTCGTGGTGACGGGCACGCTGTCGGGCTTCACCCGCGACTCCGCCGCCAAGGCGCTCAGCGATCAGGGCGGCAAGGTCGCGAGCTCGGTGTCGAAGAAGACCTCGTTCCTGGTGGCGGGCGACAACGCCGGGTCCAAGTACGACAAGGCCGTCAGTCTGGGCGTGCCGATCCTCGACGGGGCGGGCTTCGAGGTGCTCCTGACCGATGGGCCGGAGGCGGCCGCACAAGTGGCTGTCACTCCGGAGCCATAGGTCATATACGGATCGTCGCGGGTAGCATACGAAGAGTGGTTTTGGGGTATATGTCCGAAGGATAAGTGACGGAACGTACGCGGTTGGTTTCGCGAAGTGGGGTAAAGGTCGTACCCTCCCATAGTGACCTAATGGGGGTTCTGTTACTGATGGCTGACCCAACCGACACCCGCGACACAGGGCCACGCGCCGGGACGCCTCTGTGGGCGTTCCTCGCCGGCATCACCGTGATCGGCTTCACCGCGCTGGCCGTGGCCATGCTCCGACTCGACCCGGCCGGCCTGGCGGAGCTCGCCCGCACGCCCTTGTTCTGGGTGCTGACCGTCCTCGCCGTGCTGGGCGAGCTCAGGCCCGTCATGGTGTCCTCGGCGACCGCCGTCGGCGGCACGTACCCCTCCACCATGTTCACCTTCGCCGTGCTCCTGCACTTCGGCCTGCCCGTGGCGGTGCTGATGCAGGCGGTGGCCGTGACGATGAACGGCATCGTCACCCGCAAGGCGTGGCACCGGGTGATGTTCAACATCGCCCAGTCGACGCTCGCGCTGACCGCCGCCGCCGTGGTGCTCGGCCTGTTCGGCATCGTGCCGCGCCCGGCCGCGCCGTGGGTGCCCACGGGCTCCGACCTGCTGGCGATCACGCTGGCCGGCATCGCCTACTTCGCCGTCAGGGCCGCGCTGGTGAGCGGTGCCGTGGCACTGCACGAGCGCCGGTCGATCACCCGCGTGCTGAGGGCGAGCCTCGGCCCGCAGAGCCTCGTCTACGCCGCGCTGCTCGGCCTGGCGCCCCTGGTCGTCGTCGTGATGACCCACGCGCCCTCCCTCGTGCCGCTGTTCGTGGCGCCCCTGGCGGCGGTCTACTTCACCGCCACGCTGTCCATGCGTCGCGACCACCAGGCCATGCATGACGAGCTGACCGCCCTGCCCAACCGAAAGATGCTGATCGTGAGCACCGAGGAGGCGCTCGCCGAGGCCCGCCAGGACGAGCGGGTCGGCCTGTTCCTGCTCGACCTCGACCGGTTCAAGGAGGTCAACGACACGATGGGCCACCCGGTCGGTGACCGGCTGCTGCAGATGGTCGCCCACCGGCTCACCCATTCCGTACGGCCCGGCGACGTCGTGGCCCGGCTGGGCGGTGACGAGTTCGCCGTCCTGCTGCCCTCGATCAGGGACGCCCACGCGGCCCGCGAGGTGGCGGCCAGGCTGCGGGCGGCGCTCAGAGAGCCGGTACGGCTGGAGGGCATGTCGTTCGACCTCGACGGATCCGTCGGCATCGCGCTCTACCCTGACCACGCCCCCGACTTCGAGCTGCTGCTCCAGCGCGCCGACGTGGCCATGTACCTGGCCAAGGAGGGGCGCACCGGCGTGGAGCTCTACCAGCCGGACAAGGACCGCAACTCGCCCGAACGCCTCAACCTCCTCGGTGATCTGCGGCGCGCCGTCGACAATCGCGAGCTCAGGTTGCACTACCAGCCCAAGGTCGGCCTGGGCACCGGTGCCGTGCACGGCATGGAGGCCCTGCTGCGCTGGAACCACGCGGTGCACGGCCAGATCCCGCCGTCGGAGTTCATCCCGCTGGCCGAGCAGTCCTACCTCATGCGCCAGCTCACCGAATACGTCATCGAGGCCGCCCTGGAGCAGGCCGCCCGCTGGTGGCACAGCGGCCTGCGGGTGCAGGTCTCGGTCAACATCTCCGCCCGCGACCTGCTCGACTCGGCGCTGCCCGAGCAACTGGAGGCGGGGCTGGCCAAGCTCCGGCTGCCGCCCTCGGCGATCCAGCTCGAGGTCACCGAGCGCATCCTGATGGGCGACCAGGCCTACACGCACGAGACGATCAAAGCGCTGGCCGTGCTCGGCGTGCCGCTGTCCCTCGACGACTTCGGCACCGGCTACTCCTCGCTGATCAGGCTGCAGCGGCTGGCGGTGTCCGAGGTGAAGATCGACGCGTCGTTCGTCAAACGCATCGCCGAATCCGACGACGACTACCGGATCGTGCGCTCCATCGTCGACCTGGTCCGCTCGCTCGGCCTGCACTCGGTCGCCGAGGGTGTGGAGTCGGACGACGTGGCGATCCGGCTCACCGAGATGGGCTGCGAGATGGGCCAGGGCTGGCTGTTCAACGAGCCCATGCCGCCCGCCGAGGCCACGGTCTGGCTGCGCGAGAACTTCGAGAGCCCGCCCGAGATCGAGTACGGCTACCGCTCCGAGGTCACTCAGACCGCTTAACGGTTCGGTCTCGCTCCGTCAAGGCCCCTAGGATGACAGTGTCCCAACTCCATCCACGAAACGGGTTAAACGACTCATGTCCGCCATAACCCGCGACGAGGTCGCACACCTGGCCCGGTTGTCCAGGCTGGCCCTCACCGATGACGAACTCGCCCACTACGCCACCCAGCTCGATGCCATCATCGAGTCGGTCGCGAAGGTGGCCGAGGTCGCCGCCGAGGACGTTCCGCCTTCGTCGCACGCGCTTCCGCTGACCAATGTCTTCCGCGCCGACGAGGTGCGACCGTCACTGACGCCCGAGCAAGCGCTGTCCGGCGCGCCGGCCGTCGAGGACAACCGCTTCCGGGTCCCGCGCATCCTGGGGGAGGAGGCATGAGTCTGATCCACAAGACCGCCGCAGAGCTGGGCGCGCTGATCGCCGGTGGCGAGGTGACCGCCGTCGAGGTGGCCGAGGCGCATCTCGACCGCATGGCCGAGGTCGAGCCCAAGATCAACGCGTTCCTGCACATCGATCGCGAGACCACCGTCGAGCAGGCCAGGGCCGTCGACGCCCGGCTGGGCGCCGGTGAGCGGCTCGGCCCGCTGGCCGGGGTGCCGATCGCGCACAAGGACATCTTCGCGACCGCCGACATGCCGACCACGGCCGCGTCCAAGATCCTCGAAGGCTGGCGTCCGCCGTACGACGCGACCGTCACGAGCCGCCTGCGCGCGGCCGGGCTGGTGATCCTCGGCAAGACGAACCTGGATGAGTTCGCCATGGGCTCCTCCACCGAGAACTCCGCCTATGGCACGACGCACAACCCGTGGGACCTGACCAGGATCCCCGGCGGGTCGTCCGGTGGTTCCAGCGCCGCCGTCGCCGCGTACGAGGCGCCGCTGTCCACCGGCACCGACACCGGCGGCTCGATCCGGCAGCCCGCCGCGGTGACCGGCATCGTAGGCATGAAGCCGACCTATGGCGGTTCGTCGCGTTACGGCCTGATCGCGTTCGCCAGCTCGCTCGACACGCCCGGCCCGTTCGCCCGCAACGTGCTCGACGCGGCGCTGCTGCACGAGGCGTTCTCCGGGCACGACCCGATGGACTCCACCTCGGTCGACGCGCCCGTGCCGTCCGTGGTCGAGGCCGCTCGCAACGCCGACATCTCCGGCATGCGCGTCGGCGTGGTCAAGGAGTTCGGCGGCGAGGGCTACCAGGCCGGCGTGCTGGCCCGCTTCCACGAGGCCGTCGAGCTGCTCGAATCGCTCGGCGCCAAGGTCGTCGAGGTCTCCTGCCCGTCGTTCTCGACCGCGCTGCCCGCCTACTACCTGATCGCGCCGTCGGAGTGCTCCTCCAACCTGGCGCGCTTCGACGCCATGCGCTACGGCCTGCGCGTCGGCGACGACGGCACCCGCAGCGCCGAGGAGGTCATGGCGATGACCAGGGCCGCCGGGTTCGGCCCTGAGGTCAAGCGGCGCATCATGCTCGGCACCTACGCGCTGTCGAGCGGCTACTACGACGCCTACTACGGTCAGGCGCAGAAGGTGCGCACGGTCATCTCGCGCGAGTTCGAGGCCGCCTTCCACCAGGTGGACGTGCTGGTGTCGCCGACCACGCCGACGACGGCGTTCCCGATCGGCGAGCGCGCGGACGACCCGATCGCCATGTACCTCGCCGACCTGTGCACGATCCCGTCCAACCTGTCGGGCAACGCGGCCATCTCGGTCCCGTGCGGCCTGGCCGACGAGGACGGGCTGCCGGTCGGCCTGCAGATCATGGCCCCGGTGCTGGGCGACGACCGCTGCTACCGCGTCGGCGCCGCTGTGGAGCAGGCCCTCGAAAGCCGCTGGGGCGGCAGTCTGCTGTCCAAGGCTCCGGCTCTGTAGGAACGTGTCGAAAGGGGGGACGGCGGCGTGCTGACGCACATCGAGATCGACGTGCCGCCGTTCCTCGCCGTGGTTGGCGGCGTGAAATGCGACGATCTGAACTAAGGACTCCACCATGACTGTCGATACGCACATGCCGTACGACGAGGCGCTCGCCCGGTTCGAGCCGGTGCTCGGGCTGGAGACGCACGTCGAGCTCGGCACCGCGTCGAAGATGTTCTGCGGGTGCAAGACGACCTTCGGCGCCCCGCCCAACACGCAGGTCTGCCCGACCTGCCTGGCGTTTCCCGGCTCGCTGCCGACGGCCAACGCCGTCGCGATCGAGTCGACGATCCGCATCGGCCTGGCGCTGAACTGCTCGATCGCCGAGTGGTGCCGCTTTGCCCGGAAGAACTACTTCTATCCGGACATGCCGAAGAACTACCAGATCTCCCAGTACGACGAGCCGCTCTGCTTCGACGGCTACCTCGATGTCGAGGTCGACGGCCGGACCGTGCGGGTCGAGATCGAGCGGGTGCACCTGGAGGAGGACACCGGCAAGTCCACCCACGTGGGTGGCGCGACCGGCCGCATCCAGGGCGCCGACTACTCGATCGTCGACTACAACCGGGCCGGCATCCCGCTGGTGGAGATCGTCACCAAGCCGGTCGAGGGCACCGAGAGCCTGGCGCCCGACGTGGCCAAGGCGTACGTGACCGAGCTGCGCGAGACCCTGCGCTCGCTGGGCGTCTCCGACGTGCGCATGGAAGAGGGCTCGCTGCGCTGCGACGTCAACGTCTCGCTCATGCCGCGCGGCGCGTCCGAGTGGGGCACCCGTACGGAGACCAAGAACGTCAACTCGCTGCGCAGCGTCGAGCGCGCCGTGCGCAGCGAGATCGAGCGGCAGGCGGCGATCCTCGCCGACGGCGGCCGGATCATCCAGGAGACCAGGCACTTCCACGAGGACACCGGCGTCACCACGCCCGGCAGGTCCAAGGAGGAGGCGCAGGACTACCGCTACTTCCCCGAGCCGGACCTGGTGCCGATCGCGCCCGACCCGGCCTGGGTGGCCACGCTCAAGGAAGCGCTGCCCGAGCTGCCGTCGGTCAGGCGCAAGCGGCTGCAGGCCGAGTGGGGGGTGTCCGACCTCGACATGCAGGCCATGCACAACGCCGACGCGTTCGACCTGGTCGAGGCGACGGTCGCGGCGGGCGCGCCGGCCGCCGACGCGCGTAAGTGGTGGATGGGTGAGCTGGCGCGGCGGGCCAACGAGTCCGGGGTGGCCCTGGCCGGCCTGCCCATCACGCCCGCGCAGATCGCCCGCGTCACCGAGCTGGTGGCCTCCGGCGCGCTCAACGACAAGCTGGCCCGCGAGGTACTCGAAGGAGTGCTGGCCGGGGAGGGTTCGCCCGACGAGGTGGTCGAGCGGCGCGGGCTGCGGATCGTCAACGACGAGGGCGAGCTGTCGGCGATCGTCGACCAGGTCATCGCCGGCAACGCCGACGCGGCCGACAAGGTCCGCTCCGGGAAGATCGCCGCGGCCGGTGCGCTGGTGGGCGGCGTGATGAAGGCCAGCCGCGGCAAGGCCGACGCCGCCCGGGCCCGCGAGCTGATCCTGGAGAAGCTGGGCGTCTCCGAGTAAGCCCGTCGGCGGGTTACTCGCGAGACGGGTAACCCGCCGATGTGCGGCTCGTCGCCGAAGGCCCCGCCACTCGCTGAGGAAGCGAGCCGGCGGGGCCTGCGCCGTACAGATGCCGTAAAACGCTCAGCTGATGCAGAACTCGTTGCCCTCCGGGTCGAGCAGGGTGATCGCGTAGTAGTCGGGCAGGCCCTCCACCAGGAGCACCTTCGACAGCGTCGCCCCCAGCCCGATCAGCCGCTCGGCCTCGGCGTCGAGCTGGGCCTTGCGGACCTCCACCGGCCGGTCGTGCCCGGACGTGATCGACAGGTCGAGGTGGAGGCGGTTTTTGACCACCTTGCCCTCGGGCACCTTCTGGAACCACAGCCGCGGCCCCACCCCGGCCGGATCGACGACCGAGTCGTAGCCGCCGTCACCGGTCAGCTCCTCCTCGGGCAGCCCCCGGGCGCGCCAGTAGTCCTGCCAGGTGGCGAAGCCCTGCGGGGGCTCCTCCAGCCGGTAGCGGAGCGCCTCGGCCCAGAACCTGGCCAGCTTCTCGGGGTCGGCGCAGTCGAAGGTCACCTGTACTTTCACGGCCATGGCCGCCATGCTGCCCAGCCGGTACGACAGAAAACGACCGGGAGGCCGTCAGTCCTCCCGTGACGTCGGCAAGGCCGGTTCGACGTGGCGCCGTTCCATCAGCTTCCTGAACAGCGGCGCGAGCAGCGCGAGCAGGGAGAGCACCAGCAGGATCACCGCGATGGGGCTGCGCACCAGCACGGTCACGTCGCCCGCCCCGATGGCCAGGGCCCGGCGTAGCTGGATCTCCGCCATCGGCCCCAGGATCAGGCCGATCACCGCCGGGGCGACCGGCAGCCCGAAGCGCCGCATCGCGTACCCGAGCAGGCCCAGCAGGAACAGCGCGACCAGGTCCACCACCGAGCCGTTCAGGGCGTACACGCCGAGCGCGGCGAACAGCACGATGCCCGCGTACAGGTACGGCCGGGGGATGCGCAGCACGCGCGCCCAGAGCGGCGCCAGGGGCAGGTTCAGCACGAGGAGCATCGTGTTGCCGATGAACAGCGACGCGATCATGCCCCACACCAGGGCCGGGTTGTGGTCGAACAGCTGCGGCCCGGGCTGCAGGCCGTACTGCTGGAAGGCGGCGAGCAGGATCGCGGCCGTCGCGGACGTGGGCAGGCCCAGCGTCAGCAGCGGCACCAGGGTCCCGGCGGCCGAGGCGTTGTTGGCCGCCTCGGGCCCGGCGACGCCTTCGATGGCGCCCTTGCCGAACTCCTCCTTGGCGACGCCGCGGGCCAGCCGCTTCTCGGCCGCGTACGACAGGAAGGTCGGGATCTCGGCGCCGCCGCCGGGCAGCGCGCCGAACGGGAAGCCGAGCGCGGTGCCGCGCAGCCAGGGCAGCCACGACCGGCGCCAGTCGGTACGGCCCATCCAGGCCCGGCCCACCGGCACCACTTCGGGCAGTGAGTGGCGCAGCCGCGAGGCCACGTACAGGGCCTCGCCCAGCGCGAACAGCCCGACGGCCACGACCACCACGTCCACGCCGTCGAGCAACTGGTCCATGCCGAGCGTGAGCCGCGCCTGCCCGGTCTGCTGGTCGATGCCGATCAGCCCGATCACCAGGCCGAACCCGAGCGAGGCCAATCCGCGCACGACCGAGCGGGACAGCACCGACGACACCGCGGTGAAGGCCAGGATCGCCAGCGCGAAGTAGTCCTCGGGGCCGAACGCGATGGCGAAGCTCACCACCGCGGGCGCCGCCACGACCAGCAGCGCGGTCGCGATCGTGCCCGCCACGAACGAGCCGATGGCCGCGGTGGCCAGCGCCTGCGCCGCCCGGCCGCGCCGGGCCATCTTGTTGCCCTCCAGCGCGGTGATCATCGAGGACGACTCGCCGGGGGTGTTGAGCAGGATGGAGGTGGTCGAGCCGCCGTACATGCCGCCGTAGTAGATCCCGGCGAACATGATGAACGCGCTGGTCGGCGGCACGGTGAAGGTGATGGGCAGGAGCAGCGCCACCGTCATGGCGGGCCCGATGCCGGGCAGGACGCCGACGAGGGTGCCGAGGGTGACGCCGATGAGCGCGTACATGAGGTTGATCGGCGTCAGCGCCCCGGCGAAACCGTCGAGCAGGAGCTGGAACGAATTCACCTAGATCACCCCCTGCAGCAGCCCGCCCGGCAGCGACACGCCCAGGCCCTTGACGAACAGCAGGTAGGTGGCGATCCCCAGGACCACCCCGACGCCCGCCGCGCGCAGCTTGTGCTCCGCGCCGAGCACCAGCGACAGGCCGAAGAACAGCAGGCTCGCGGCGATGATCCAGCCGAGCAGGTTCAGCACCGCGGTGAAGGCCAGGAAGATCCCGCTCACCAGCCCGACGCTGCGCCAGTCGGCGGGCGCGTCCACGTCGACGTCCTCGCTCTCCTCGGGGTCGCCGCGCCCGCCCCTGAGCACGTCGGCCACATAGAACAGGCCGACGACGATCATGGAGCCGCCCACCAGCATCGGGAAGAACCGCGGCCCGATGCCGAGCTGCGAGGCGGCGGCGGACACGTCGAGCGTGCCGATCACGACGAACACGCCGAGCGCGAGCACGATGAGAGCCAGCCCCAGTTCGGGACGCCACCGCCAACGCCGCTTCTCGCCGTCACCGGGGCCGGTACGACCGGCCGTGGTCTCGGACATCAGGAGACGACGCCCAGCTCGGCGATGATGGTCTTGACCTTGGCCTGCTCGGCGTTGAGGTAGTCGGCGAACTGCTGCCCGGTCTGGAAGGAGTCGATCCAGCCGTTCTTGGCCACCGCGTCCTTCCACGGCTGCGAGTCGTGCATCTTGGTCACCAGGTCGGTCAGCGACTTCTTGGCGGCGTCGTCGAGCCCGGGGGGCGCCACGAAGCCGCGCCAGTTGGTCAGCTCGACGTTCAGCCCGGCCTCCTTGAGCGTGGGCGCGTCGAGGTCGGGCAGCCGCTGGCCCGAGGTCACGGCCAGCGCGCGGAGCTTGCCGGACTTCACGTGCTCGGCGAACTCGCCGACGCCCGAGATGCCCACGCTCACCTTGTTGCCGAGCAGCTCGTTCAGCGCCTCGCCGCCGCCCGAGTGGGCGATGTAGTTGACCTGCTTCGGGTCTACGCCGGCGGCCTTGGCCATCAGCCCGGCCGCGATGTGGTCGGTGCCGCCGGCCGAGCCGCCGGAGATGGACACCTTCTTCGGGTCGGCCTTCCAGGCGGCGACCAGGTCGGCCACCGACTTGAACGGGGAGGCCGCCGGGACCACGATGATCTCGTACTCCTCGGTCAGCTTGGCGATCGGCGTGGTCTGGGCCAGTGTGACCTTGGACTTGTTCTGCTCGATCGCGCCGACCATCACCAGGCCCATGGTCATCAGCAGGTTGCCGTTGCCCTTCTCGCCGGCCAATTGGGCCAGGCCGATGGTGCCGCCCGCGCCGGGGACGTTGTACACCTCGACCCGGCGCTTCGGGTCGACGGCCTTGAGCGCCTGCTCGGCCGTACGGGATGTCTGGTCCCAGCCGCCACCCGGTGAGGCGGGAGCCATGATGCGCAGAGCGCCGGTCCCCCCGCCGTCAGAGCCGGAACCGGAGCCGGCGCCGCAGCCGGACACCGCGGCGACGGAGAGCGCCGCGACGGCGGCGAGTATGCGGAGACGCATGATCACTCCAAAGGGGGGATTTCACGTTACGAGATACTGGATGGTGAAGTCCGCTGCCGATGGAGTCGACCTTTTTACGATAGCCGTCGTATAGGTCGTATTGGTCGCAACCCCCCCGTGACCTCGGCATGTTTCCATGGGCCAGGTGAGACGGGTACGTGACGCCTCCCTCGGAACCCAGCTGTTCGTGCTCCAGATGGTCATCGTGCTGCTGGCCGTCGGAGGCACAGGAGGCGTGTGGGCCAATCACACGCGCGCTCAACTGGACTCGCTGTACGAGCAGCGGGCGCTGGCGATCGCCCAGTCCGTGGCGGGGCTGCCTCAGGTCAGGGACGCGTTCGACATCAAGGATCCGCAGACCGTGCTGCAGCCGCTCGCGCTGAGCGTCCAGCAGACGACCGGCGCCGACTACGTGGTCATCGCCAACCGCGAGCAGACGCGGTACGCCCACCCCAACGCCGCGCTGATCGGCAAGCGGCTGTCCACCGACGGCAACACGGTGCTGAACACCGGCAAGAGCTGGGTCGGCACCGAGACCGGCACGATAGGCACCACGGTCAGGGGCAAGGCACCGATCTTCGACGAGTACGGCAACGTCATCGGCCTGGTCTCCGTCGGCGTGCTCCAGACCACGGTCACCGGTCAGCTCGCGGGCGCGCTGCCGCCGCTGGTGTGGACCGCGCTGGCCGTGCTGCTCTCCGGCCTCGCGGCGGCGGCGCTGATCACCGCGCGGGTGCGCCGGCAGACGTTCGGCCTGGAGCCGCGCGAGATCGCCGGGCTGCTGGAACAGCGCGAGGGCGTGTTGCACGGGGTCAAGGAAGGCGTGCTCGCGCTCGACCTCGCAGGCCGCGTGACGCTCGTCAACGACTCCGCCCGCGAGCTGCTCGGCGAGGTGGGCGAGGACCTCACCCAGATGCCGGTCTCCGAGCGGATGCGCGACGTGCTGGGCGGGGCCGACCCGGGGGAGGACCGGATCGTGCTGCACGGCGAGCGGGTGCTGGTCCTCAACCGCACGCCGGTCTCCGTACGCGGCCAGCACCGCGGCTGGGTGGTCACCCTCAGAGACCGCACCGAGCTCGTACGCCTGGCCCGCGAGCTCGACGACACCAGCAGCGCCACCGAGGCCCTCAGGGCCCAGGCGCACGAGTTCGCCAACCGCATGCACACCGTCGTCGGCCTGCTCGAACTGGGCGAGCACGACGCCGCGATCAGCTTCATCACCCGCACCACCCGCGGCACGTACGCCACCGGCCTGCGCGATCGCGTCCAGGACCCGACGCTGGCCGCGCTGCTGCTCGCCAAGTCGGCGGAGGCGGCCGAGCGCGGCGTCCAGCTCGTCCTGTCCGAGGACTCCGCCGTGGAGGAGGGCCTGCTCGGCGACCCGCAGGACGCGGTCCTGGTGGTCGGCAACCTGGTGGCCAACGCGATCGACGCGCTCGACGGGGCCACGGGCACGATCGAGGTGTCGGTGCTGGCCGACGCCGAGGGCCTGCACGTGCGGGTCGGCGACTCGGGCCCCGGCATCGCTCCTGACCTGGTCGAAGAGGTGTTCAGGGAGGGGTTCACCACCAAGGCCGCCCATTCGGGGCCGCGCGGGCTCGGCCTGGCGCTGACCCGGCAGGCGTGCCTGCGCAGGGGCGGCTGGGTGAAGGTAGGCAACGCGGACGGCGCCGTCTTCACCGCCCTGCTGCCCGCACCGGTCCGGGAACCGGTGCGATGAACGAGATCCGGGTGCTGGTCGTGGACGACGACTTCATGGTGGCGCGCATTCACAGCGGCTACGTGGCGCGGATGCCCGGCTTCCGGGTGGTGGCCGCCGCGCACACCGGGGCCGCCGCGCTCGCCATGGCCGCCGAGCACCGGCCCGACCTCGTGCTGCTCGACATCTACCTACCCGATATGTCGGGACTTGAGGTGCTCAAGGCGCTGCACGACGTGGACGTCCTCATGATCAGCGCCGCCCGCGACGTGTCCACGGTCAGGGAGGCGATGCGCGGCGGCGCGGTCAACTACCTGATCAAGCCGTTCACCGCCGCCGCGCTGACCGAGCGGCTCCAGCAGTACGCCGACACCCGCAAGCGGCTCACCGCCATCGGCGCGGAGGCCCGTCAGGACGACGTCGACCGGCTGTTCGGCACGCAGCCCATCGCGGCGCCGCTGCCCAAGGGCCTGTCGTCGGCGACGTGCGCGCTGGTCGCCGACACGCTCCGGGAGTCGGGCCGCGACCTGTCGGCGGCCGAGGCCGCCTCGCTCGCGGGCCTGTCCCGCGTCAGCGCCCGCCGATACCTCGAATACCTGTGCGTCGCCGGGCATGCCGAACTCAGGCCCCGGTACGGTACGGCCGGACGCCCCGAACATCGCTACCGGTGGCTAGGTTGACACACTTCCGTAGTCATTTCTCGTGACATATCCCAATGCTCGTGCCTTACTGTTGCCTGAGGATGTGGCTGCGGAGCGGGAGGAGATTGAGGCGTGCGTAACGCCGGACCGATCGAATCGCCGACCGACCCTTTCGCTTCAGTGCCTTTGCCCATGTCAGGCGGCAGTAAGAAGCCTCGGGTCGAAGGGCTGCCCCCGGGAGTGTCTCGTGACATCTTCGGGCCGCCCGGTCAGCCGGAGCCACGACCACCGACTCCCAGCGTGCCGAACGGCCCGAGTGGCCAGAATGGCCCGAACGGCGGCGGCGCTCTGCCTCCGGTGGCACCTCCGCCCCAGCCGTGGCCGGTGAACGAGGGGCGCTGGCAGGATCCGCCCGCGCCGCCCGCCCCCGTGTTCGGCCTGCCGGGCGCCTCCGAGCGGCTGCCCGCCTTCCTCGATCCGGAGCCGTCCCGCCGCCGTCGCCTCCTGCCCGCGCTGGTCCTGCTCGTCGTGGTCCTGCTGGTGCTGGCGTACCTGGTGCCGGCCGTGCTCATGTCGGGGTCCGTACTGCGTGGTACGCGCGTGGCCGGTGTGGACATCGGCGGACTCACCGTGACGCAGGCGGCCGACAAGCTCCGCACCGCACTCTCGACCAAGCTGAACAAGCCCGTCGTGGCCGACATCGGCGGTCGCAAGGAGACCATCCAGGCCGACGAGGCCGGTCTTGAGCTCGACGTGGTCAGCACGATCGGGCAGGCGCCCAGCGGCTTCCCCAGCCCGGTCGAGGTATGGCGCGGGCTGACCGGCACCACCGAGCTCCAGCCGAAGATGACGATCGACTCCTCCCAGCTGGCCAGGACCATCGAGGGGCTGGCGGAGACCTACGACAAGAAGCCGCGTGACGGCCGGGTGGCCTTCAAGAACGGGCAGCCCGTCACCTCGGAGCCGCACGACGGCGTGGTGCTCGACAAGAGCGACGCCGTCCGTGTGATCACCGACGCCTTCCTCACCGGCCGCGAATCCGTCTTCCTCGCGCTCAGGCCCGCCAAGCCCGACACCACGGCCACCGCCGTCAAGCAGGCCGAGACCGCCGCCAAGCGGGCGGTCTCCGCTCCCCTGACGTTGAAGCTGGGCGCCAAGCAGGCCCAGTTGCCCCCGGCCGCGATCGCCGCCAACCTGACCTTCGTCTCCGACGACAGCGGCGCGCTGACCCCCCAGTTCAATGCCGAAGCGGCGCTCACCTCGGTGGAGAGCAAGCTCGTCGACGCGGCGCAGGCGCCGCGTGACGCCACCTACCAGATCGTCAACGGCAAGCCGGTGCTGGTCCCCGCCCATCGCGGCAGGGGTGTCGACGCCAAGCAACTGGCCCGCGACGTGGCCAAGGTGGTCAGCGGCAGTGGCGCGCGCGTCATCCCCGTGTCGCTCGCCGTGGTCCCCCCGAAGGTGGGCACCGAAGAGGTGAGCGGGCTCGGCATCAAGGAGAACATCGCCGAGTTCACCACGACCTACGACTGCTGCCTGCCCCGCGTGACGAACATCCAGCGGATGGCGGCCCAGCTCGACGGCTACCTGGTGAAGCCAGGGGAGACGTTCTCGATCAACGACATCGTGGGCGAGCGGACCGTCGAGGGCGGCTACGTCCAGGCGGGGCAGATCGTCGGCGGCCGGATGGTGCCCATGATCGGCGGCGGCGCCTCGCAGTTCGCCACCACGATGTACAACGCGGCCTTCTTCGGCGGGTTCGACGACGTCTACCACCTGCCGATGGACTACCACGCCGCCCGCTACCCGGCCGGTCGCGACGCCGCCCTGCTCTACCCGGACATGGACCTCAAGTGGCGCAACGACTCCGACTACGGCGTGCTGATCAAGACGGCGTCGACCGACACCTCGGTCACCGTGCAGCTGTGGAGCACCAGGCGCTACGACAAGATCGAGGCCGTCGAGTCGGAGAAGCGAAACCTCACCCCGTTCCGCCGCGAGACCAGCTCCGCCCCTGGCTGCATGGCCACGGTCGGCGAGCAGGGCTTCACGATCGACGTCACCCGCGTGTTCTTCAAGGACGGCAAGGAAGTCAAGCGGGACAAGAAGCTGACCACGAAGTACCGGCCGCAGGCCCAGACGACGTGCGCGACCAGTAACTAGGAACGGCGCGGGCTGACGGACAGGATCCGGTCGTCGCCGTCCCTGGGGTCGCCCCGGCCGTCCTTGTTGCTGGTGGACATCCACAGCGTGCCGTCGGGGGCCGTGGCCAGGCCGCGGAGCCGGCCGTACGTGCCGGTGAAGTGCGCGACCGGCGTGCCGGGCGAGCCGTCCTGGCCGAGCGGGATCTGCCACAGGCGCTCGCCGCGCAGCGCGGCCACCCAGAGCGAGCCGTCGGCGTAGGCCGCGCCGGAAGGTGAGGCCTCCGAGGGGGGCCAGGTGATGATCGGGTTGACGAACTCCGGGTCGTCGCCCTTGCCCTCCACCTCGGGCCAGCCGTAGTTGGCGCCCGGCTTGATGAGGTTGACCTCGTCGTGGCGGTTCTGGCCGAACTCCGAGGCGTACAGCCGGCCCGCCGGATCCCAGGCCAGGCCCTGCACGTTGCGGTGGCCGAGGCTGTAGACGAGCGTGCCGAACGGGTTGCCGGGCGCGGGGGCGCCGTCCACCGTCATGCGCAGGATCTTGCCGCCGAGGGAGTCGCGCCGCTGGGCGAGCTGCCGGTCGCCCGTCTCGCCCGTGGTGGCGTACAGGAAGCCGTCGGGGCCGAACGCCAGTCGGCCGCCGTTGTGAATGCCGCCTTTCGGGATGCCCCGTACGATCACCTTCGGGTCGGACACCGTGTCGCCGGTGAACCGGTAACGGACGATCCGGTTGTCGTCGGCCGCGGTGAAGTACACGAAGAGCTGGTCCCCCTTGACCGCCACGCCCATCAGCCCGCCCTCGCCGTCGGGGGTGACCCCGTGGATCCGGCCCAGCTCGGTGACCTTGCCCGCCCGGGTCACGCGCAGCAGCCTGGCCGTGTCACGCTCGGTCACCAGCGCGTCGCCACCGGGCAGGAACGCGATCTCCCACGGCACGGCCAGATCCCTCGCCACGGTCTTCGGCTCGCCGGGCGGTGGCGCGGCGGGGACCGTCGACACCGCGCCACCGGCGCTGGAGCAGGCGGTCAGCAGGGTGAACAGCAAGACGGTCATGAGCGTTCTCATGTGTTCCATACTTCCTCCCTAGTCGTAAGGTTCTCGGCATGAAGATCTGGGTCCCTTCTGGTGCTGTTGCCGATGTTCTGACCGATCTGCCAGGGGTGGAATGCGACGTTTATGACGGTACGGGGCCAATTCCTGATGGCATAGGCGACGTGGAGGTGTGGATCCCGCCGCTGGTCACGGTCGCGGATGTGCAGGACGTGCTGGCCGCGATGACCTCGCTGCGCCTCGTACAGACCGTCACCGCGGGCGTGGAACCGTACCGGCCCCACATGCCCGAAGGCGCGGTGCTGTGCAACGCGCGCGGCGTGCACGACGCCGGCACCGCCGAGTGGGCGGTCGGCGCGATGATCGCGGTGCTGCGGGAGTTCCCGGGCTTCGTCGACGCGCAGCGCCAGGGGGAGTGGACCTACCACCACACGGACGTGCTGGCCGACTCGACGGTGCTGATCGTCGGCTACGGCTCCATCGGCGCGGCGCTGGAGCGGCGGCTCGACGGCTTCGAGGTCGAGATCGTCCGGGTGGCCAGGAGCGCGCGCGACGGCGTGCACCCCCTCGACGAGCTGCCCGCGCTGCTGCCGGACGCCGACGTCGTGGTGCTGCTCGTACCCGCCACGCCGGAGACCGCCGGAATGGCCGACGCCGGGTTCCTGGCCCGGATGAAGGACGGCGCCGTGCTGGTCAACGCGGCGCGCGGCGGCGTCGTCGACACCGATGCCTTGGTCTCGGAGCTGAAGACCGGCAGGCTGCGCGCGGCGCTCGACGTGACCGCCCCCGAACCGCTGCCGGCGGGCCACCCACTGTGGAGCGCGCCCGGCCTGCTGATCACCCCGCACGTCGCGGGCAGCACCCCCGCGTCAGGGCGGCGCATGCTGCGCCTGATGCGCTCGCAACTCCTCCGCTATCTGTCCGGTGAGCAGCTGAACAACATCATCACCGACGCATATTGAGAGGATTCCGGAACGTGGCTGGTCCGTGACCTTCGGTGCGTACGGTTGCCTCTAACTGAGGCTTCCTGACTCGCTGTCAAGTGAATCTTCGGGGCAATTGGTCTGTGTGGTTATCAGATCGGTGACGACATCGTCGTTGTCACCACCCGCACACCCGCAAACGCACACACTGGCGATGTGATCGACCGGACTTCGGCGATCACTGAGACAGTGTTCGAGACGGGATGGGCTAACGACTGTGATCCGCTGGCGTGATCCACGGGCACCACTGGCCGCCGCGGCGGCGTTCGGTGCGGCGGGGTTCGCGGCTGCGCTCCTTGCGGGCGGCCCGGCTCTGCTCACCGGCGCGATCGCCGGACTGCTCGCGGCGCTGCTCGCCGCCGCCTCACTCCTGGTCGCCTCGGTCAAGCTGGGCGAGCACCGCTCGACCGCGATGGGCGCCCGCTGGATGGGCAGCGGAGCCATCGTCTGGGCCGCCGGGGTCGGGGTACGCCCGATCGCCGACAGTTCCAGCGTCGCGGTGAGTTTCGCGGACCTGCTCGTGCTGCTCGGCGGGGTGCTCACGGCGGGCGGGGTGCTCATCGCGGCCCGGCGCAGACTGCCCGCCACGGTGGTGCTGCGGCACGTCACCGGCGCCTACCTGTGCGCCGCCTCGGTCTTCGTGATCGCCTGGG
The DNA here is from genome assembly GCF_018603905.1 of Nonomuraea sp. NEAU-A123. GTDB lineage: Bacteria > Actinomycetota > Actinomycetes > Streptosporangiales > Streptosporangiaceae > Nonomuraea. Next base: position 18,365 of record NZ_JAHFZZ010000013.1, on the reverse strand, counting down.
TGGTGCTGCTGCGGCAGGTCTACGCCGACGCCGCCGACCCGGCGATGTTCACCTTCGCCATGCTGCCGCCGATGATCACCCTGCTGGTGACCTGCGCCGTGATCCCCTCTGTCATCACGAGCAGGAGCGCGGCCTGGCCGATCGGCCTCGCGGGCATCGGCGTGCTCGCCACCACCACGGTCGCCGGGGTGGCCGCCGCGATCGCGCGTCTCACCGGCGGGGTCCCGCCGACGTGGTGCATCATGATCGCGCCTGTGGCGTACCTGCTCCTGGCCGCCGTGCCCTGGGGGCGGCTCCCGGCCGACCCGGACGCCCGCCCGGACCGTAGCGCCATCGGCAACCTGATCGCGGTGGTGCCGATGGCCCTGGTCGCCGTCGCGACCTGCACGCTGCTCGTGCACCTGGCGGGCGGGCAGGCGCAGACGCCGGTCACCGGCGTCGTCGTGCTCATCGCCTCGGTGGTCCTGCTCCTGGTCCTCCGGTTGTTCGTGCTCGCCGCGGCCAACGTGCGGCTGCGCAGGCAGGTCTCGCTCGGCGACCGGCAGCTCAGGGAGCTGGCCGAGAGCACCGGCGACGTGGTGCTGATCTGCGACTACGAGGGCGTGGTGTCCGAGATCGGTGCCGGGGTCGAGGTGACGTACGGCTACCGCCCCGAGCAGCTCGTCGGCGGGACGATCTTCGACTACATCCACCCGGAGGACGTACCCGGCATCCAGGCCGCGCTGCGCGCGATGGGCCTCGACGACGAGGGCGCCACCTCCGGGGCCTGCCTGATCGCCTGCCGCGTACGCGCGGCCGACGGCACCTGGCGGCCCACCGAGTCCGTCGCCACCCGCCACGTGGGCGGCGAGGACCAGCTCCTGGTGACCACCAGGGACGTGAGCGACGAGGAGGCCCTGCGCAACCAGGTCGCCCACCTGACCTTCCACGACGGCGTCACCGGGCTGCCCAACCGCTCCTACTTCGAGGAGCGCACGCGCGAGGTGCTGTCCGGCAGGATGTCCGGCAACGTAGCGGTCATCTTCCTCGACCTCGACGGGTTCACCTCGGTCAACGACTCCGTCGGCCACGCCAGCGGCGACTACCTGCTCGGGCAGGCCGCGCGCCGGCTGCGCGGTGCCGTACGCCCCGACGACACGCTCGCCCGGTGGGGCGGCGACGAGTTCGCGGTGCTCCTGGAGACAGGCGGCGAGGCGCAAATAGCGGTCGACCTGGCCGAACGCCTGGTCAGGGCGGTCTCGCAGGAGCCGTTCCGGGTGGCCGACCGCGATGTGGCGCTCACCGCGAGCGTGGGCGTGGCCTTCGCCGAGGACGACATGCCCTCCGGCGACCTCATCCGCAACGCCGACGTGGCCATGGCCAGGGCCAAGGAGCTGGGCGGGCGCCGGGTGGAGGTGTTCGCCGCGCAGATGCACGCTGACGTGGTACGCAGGCTGGAGCTGGCGGCCGACCTGCAGCGGGCGCTGATCGAGCACCAGTTCGCCATCGAATACCAGCCGGTCGTCGACCTGGCCACCTCCCGGGTGACCGCGGTGGAGGCGCTGGTGCGGTGGTGGCGCGGCTCGGAGTTCGTGCCGCCCGACCAGTTCCTCGGCCCCGCCGAGGACACCGGCCTGATCGTGCCGCTGGGCGAGTGGATCCTGCACGAGGCGTGCCGCGAGGTGGCCGCCTGGCGGGCCTCCTCCTGGGACATCGGACTGTCGCTCAACCTGTCGGCCCGCCAGATCACCGCGCCGCGCTTCGTCGAGACGGTCGAGGAGGCGCTGGCCGAGAGCGGGCTGCCCGCCTCCGCCCTCACCCTCGAAGTGATCGAGGAGATGCTCGTCGAGGACGCCGAGGAGACGGTCAAGCGGCTGTCAGAGCTGCGCGCCCTGGGCGTACGGCTGGCCATCGACGACTTCGGCACCGGCTACGCCTCGCTGGCCTTCCTCAGGCAGCTCCCGGTCGACATGATCAAGATCGATCCGTCGTTCGTGTCCGGACTGGCCCGGGACGAGACGCTGACCCTGCTCACCCGCACGATCGTCCGGCTCGGCCACGACCTGGGCCTCATCGTGGTGGCCGAGGGCATCGAGCGCCCCGAGCAGCTCGAACTCCTGCGGGAGATGGGCTGCACCAGAGGCCAGGGCTTCCTGGTGGCGCGGCCGATGGCGGCTCGCGGAGTGGACTCGCTGATGCGGACCAGTCTCACGGTTTGAGACATGTGTCCACGAAGTTGACACCAGGCCCTCCGGTGGGGCTAAGGTGTGGCCATGCTTCGCAGTGAGATTCTCGTAGTACTTCGCCGGCGCGCGGGCCGATAGCGAAGCACTACAGCCTGCGCGCCGCCCCAGTACCACCTCCGGTGGATGGGGCATTTTTTATGTCCTTAAGGTGTAGCCACACAAGGAACGAGCCGATGACCGAACGGATGACAGGTGCACAGGCCCTGGTCAGGGCGTTGGAGCACGTGGGAGTCGACACTGTGTTCGGGATCCCCGGCGGCGCCATCCTGCCCGCCTACGATCCCCTGTACGACTCGACCAAGGTCCGGCACGTGCTTGTACGGCACGAGCAGGGCGCGGGTCACGCGGCCGAGGGGTACGCGCAGGCCACCGGCAAGGTCGGGGTGTGCATGGCGACCAGCGGCCCCGGCGCGACGAACCTGGTCACGCCCATCGCCGACGCCTACATGGACTCGGTGCCGATCGTGGCGATCACCGGCCAGGTGGCCAGCGCGGCGATCGGCACGGACGCCTTCCAGGAAGCCGACATCTCCGGCATCACCATGCCGATCACCAAGCACAACTTCCTGATCACCAATGCGCTGGACATCCCCCGCACGATCGTGGAGGCGTTCCACATCGCCTCCACGGGCCGTCCCGGTCCGGTGCTGGTCGACATCTCCAAGGACGCGTTGCAGGCCGACACGACGTTCACCTGGCCGCCGACCATGCAGCTGCCCGGCTACCGCCCGGTGACCCGGCCGCACTCCAAGCAGATCCGCGAGGCCGCGAAGCTGATCGCCGAGGCCCGGCGCCCGGTGCTCTACGTGGGCGGCGGCGTGCACAAGGCGGGCGCCGCACCCGAGCTGCTCCGGCTGGCCGAGCTGACCAACATCCCGGTCGTCACCACGCTGATGGCACGTGGCACGTTCCCCGACAGCCATCCCCAGCACATGGGCATGCCGGGCATGCACGGCAGCGTCACGGCCGTCGGCGCACTGCAGAAGTCCGACCTGCTCATCGGCCTGGGCGTGCGCTTCGACGACCGGGTGACCGGCCAGCTCTCGACGTTCGCGCCGAACGCGAAGGTCGTCCACGCCGACATCGACCCGGCGGAGATCTCCAAGAACCGTCACGCCGACGTGCCGATCGTGGGCGACTGCAAGGAGGTCATCACCGACCTGCTCGCCGCCTTCGAGACCGCCGGGCTGGAGGGTGACTACGCCGACTGGTGGAAGCTGCTCAACGGCATGAAGGAGACCTACCCGCTCGGCTACGAGGAGTTCGAGGACGGGTCGCTGGCCCCCCAGTACGTCATGGAGCGGCTCAGCGCCATCGCCGGGCCCGACACCTACTACGTGGCGGGCGTGGGGCAGCACCAGATGTGGGCCTCGCAGTTCATCGACTACGAGAACCCGGGCACGTTCATCAACTCCGGCGGCCTCGGCACGATGGGCTTCGCCGTGCCGGCCGCGATGGGCGCCAAGATGGGCCGGCCGGACAGCACCGTGTGGGCCATCGACGGCGACGGCTGCTTCCAGATGACCAACCAGGAACTCGCCACCTGTGCCCTTGAGGGCGTGCCGATCAAGGTCGCGATCATCAACAACGGTAACCTCGGCATGGTCCGCCAATGGCAGACGCTCTTCTACGACCAGCGCTACTCCAACACCAACCTCCAGACGTCACGCCGGATCCCCGACTTCGTCAAACTGGCGGAGGCCTATGGTTGTGTCGGGCTGCGGTGCGAGCGACCGGAAGACGTCGACGCGACCATCAAGAAGGCCATGGAGATCAACGACGTGCCCGTCGTGGTCGACTTCGTGGTCCACCAGGACGCGATGGTCTGGCCGATGGTCGCGGCGGGCACGAGCAACGACAGCATCAAGATCGCCCGGGACATGGCGCCAAGGTGGGAGAGCGAAGATGAGTAGGCATACGCTTTCGGTGCTTGTGGAGAACAAGCCGGGCGTACTGGCGCGTGTGTCCGCGCTGTTCAGCAGGCGCGGCTTCAACATCGACTCGCTGGCCGTGGGCCCGACCGAGCACGACGACATCTCGCGCATGACCATCGTCGTCAGCGTCGAGGAGCTGCCGCTGGAGCAGGTCACCAAGCAGCTCAACAAGCTGGTGAACGTGCTCAAGATCGTGGAGCTCGACCCGACCCAGTCCGTGCAGCGCGAGCTCATGCTGATCAAGGTCAAGGCCGACGCCGACAGCCGCTCGCACGTGCTGGAGCTCGTCCAGCTCTTCCGCGCCCGCTGCATCGACGTGGCGGCCGACGCCGTGACCATCGAGGTCACCGGCACCCCCGACAAGCTCGAGGCCTTCGTCAAGGTGCTCGAACCGTTCGGGATCAAAGAGCTCGTCCAATCGGGCATGGTGGCCATCGGCCGCGGCGCCCGTTCCATTACCGACCGGTCCCTCAGAGCACTGGACCGTACCGCCTGAAAGGTTTATGCAAGTGACCGAGATTTACTACGACGACCAGGCCGACCTCTCGATCATCCAGGGGCGTCACGTGGCCGTGCTGGGGTACGGCAGCCAGGGCCACGCCCACGCGCTCTCCCTGCGTGACTCGGGCGTCGACGTGCGGGTCGGCCTCCCTGAGGGCTCCAAGAGCCGGGAGAAGGCCGAGAACGACGGCCTGCGCGTCCTCACGCCCTCGGAGGCGGTCGAGGAGGCGAACCTCACGATGATCCTGGCGCCGGACCACATCCAGCGCCACCTGTACGCCGACCACGTCGCGCCGAACCTCGTCGAGGGCGACGCCCTGTTCTTCGGCCACGGCCTGAACATCCGCTACGGCCTCATCGAGGCGCCCGAGGGCGTCGACGTCTGCATGGTCGCCCCCAAGGGTCCGGGCCACCTGGTGCGGCGGCAGTTCGAGGCCGGGCGCGGCGTGCCGGTTCTCGTGGCGGTCGAGAAGGACGCCTCGGGCAAGGCCCTCGACCTCGCTCTCTCGTACGCGAAGGGCATCGGCGGCACCCGCGCCGGCGCGCTGCGCACCACCTTCACCGAGGAGACCGAGACCGACCTCTTCGGCGAGCAGGCCGTCCTGTGCGGCGGCGTGTCGGAGCTCATCAAGGCGGGCTTCGAGACCCTCATCGAGGCCGGCTACCAGCCCGAGGTCGCGTACTTCGAGTGCCTGCACGAGATGAAGCTCATCGTCGACCTCATGTACGAGGGCGGCATCTCGAAGATGTACTGGTCGGTGTCGGACACCGCCGAGTACGGCGGCTACACGCGCGGGCCGCGCATCATCACGGACGAGACGCGCGCGGAGATGCGCCGCATCCTGGGCGAGATCCAGGACGGGACGTTCGCTCGCCAGCTGGTGGAAGAGTTCGACGGCGGCCAGAAGGAGTTCACGCGTTACCGCGAGGAGCTGGCCGAGAACCCGATCGAGAAGACCGGCGCCAAGCTGCGCCCGATGATGAGCTGGCTCAAGGCCTAACCAAAGGCGTAGTCAAAGGGCCTCGCTACGCTCGGGCTGTTTCTTTTTGGGCTACAGGCGAGGTCCTCGTTAGTGGCGCTTCGCGCTACTGGCTCGGGCTGTGTTTTGTGGGGGCTCAGCGCCCCCCACACCCCCACAAGGGCGTGGTCCTCGCTTCGCTCGGGCGCTTTGCCCGAGGGCGAGGGCTGCGCCCTCGCGCTGTCGCCAAGGACGGCTGTGTCCGAGCCTAGAAGCATTTCTTGCAGGTCGATCGATTGTCGAGCGCGCTGGCCGGAGTGATCCTGAAATGGGTCTTGCGGCAGGAGATCCAGGAATGTGCTATTCCTCTGACCTGCGCATCTGCACTACCGGCGGGGCGCTGCAAAAATGGCATTACGCAGGCTAACTGCAGGAGGCCTGACCTGGTGCTTTACCTTGGGGGTCACTCATCACCCTGGAGGAACGTCGCCGAAGGCCTCGACCGGGACGCTCTCATCGACCAGCAGGTCGCTCGCTAGGGCACCCTCGTGATGGACAGCGCCGGATCCGGGACGCAAGGCGCCCGCGGTGTCGGCGTACGGACTCATGTGCAGAGCCAGGTACGGATCGACGGGCTCTGTCGCTGATCTTGTGACGCGGGGCCATCCGGTAGTTGAGTGCATCCCGGGATGTGTTGAGGGCCTGATCTCGCACTTGGCAGGGATCGTGGTTGAGGGCATGGAACGGGTGATGGGCGTGATGGCGCTTTATGCCCGTGTCCGCATCAGCGACTCCGTCAAGAGATTCACTGCGGAGCGATCCCACAGCGCGGTGGGGCATCCACGCGAGGGGGCGGAGATCCTCAGTGACCGACCCGCGACGAAGCCGGTCCGTGCGGAACCGGCTAAGACGACGTCTTGGGCTTGGGGGCGACCCAGAAGTCATCAGGCACCTTCTGATCGGACTCCAAGTTCGTGAAGGTGGGGAACTTCTTGGTATCGATCTTCACAGAGGAGAAGTCCACCTCGCGCAGCTCCGCCCTCGAAAAGCCATTCGGATCGAGGAACGTTTTCGCCATGCCGCCCATTTGCTGGGCCTCGCTGGCGACGACGGCAAGAACGGTCGCCTGCCCCATGACGTAGGTGATGAGCACGGCGCACATCCCGGTCAGCACCTTGTCCGCGGCGCTCGCCAGATACCTCAGGTACACGCGAGCGGTGTAGGGCGACGTCAACATCATGGTGAGCGCGTACACGGAGGCGGCTGAGATCGTGACGCCCAAACCGGCCATCGCCTTCCCGAACACCCGGAACGCGAAGACCGTGGTCTCGAGGATTTCCCCCATTTTGTCGAGCGCGTCCCGCAGCTCTTCGGTGGACGTGTGCATGTGGCCCGTCACCCGGGAGAACTCGCGTTGATCGTCGGCGATCCAGCCCTTCCGCGCCGCAGCGGGGAGCCCGTCCAACGTCTCGACGGGGCGGTCGAGGGCTCTGGCCGCATTTCTCCAGAGCTTGGCGGCCTTCTCGATCTTGTCCACGTCCACGTTCAGGTTCTCCAGCAAGGAGAGTCCCACCAGGGGCACGCCCGCGAAGACGCTGAGCCGCCGGATCGCGAGAAGGGTCGCCCTGGGCGCGATCACTGGTACTTCACCGTGCTCGCCTGCTCGGCCCTCTGCCAGTTGCGGGCACAGATGGACAGTGCGTTGGACATGTCCCCGGCCACCTCGCGGCCGTCGTCCAGCGCGTCAATGCAGCCTTCATACGCCTTGTCGTACGCCGACTTGAAGATCTTCGACAGGGTCACGCCGAAGGTGGCGTCTTCGAGGTCTGCCTCAAGCCAGACGCGTTTCTTGCTGAGCAGGAAGTCATCCCAGATGTCGCCGTAGTGCTCGCTCATCGCGTAGATCGTTTTTGAGGTGATGAAACGTGCTTCTTCCTGCGAAGACATGCGGCTCCCCTTGATGTGGTACGTCAAGGTCATCTTTGCGACTCGGCAGACCTTGATCGTCGTGGTTCACCCAATGTTCGGCGGAATGCCACCGTTCGCTGGGGGCCGGTTAAGCCAACCTTGATCAACTCGAGGCCATGTTCGACGTCACGCCCGAAGAGCTCGAAAAGATCAGTAGGCAGGCCGACGAGGCGATGGCGAAGCTGGGCGAGGCGATGCGCGGGCTTCGTGACGTCACCGGTGAGGCCACGGCGGCAGACGGGAAGATCAAGGCGACCGTGGAGGCCGACGGCCTGGTTCGCGACCTCCGGCTCGACCCGCGCGTGCTGCGGACGATGGCCATCGACGAACTGGCCGAGGCCATCGTGACGGCGCTTCGCGCGGCCCAGATGTCTGTTCGCGAGCAGATGGAGGAGCAGGTAAGCGCGGTGGGCATCGATCACGCCGCCCCCCTGTCCATGGATCCGGCCGAGGCCCGCGCCCGCCTGGACTCCCTCCAGTCGGACTTCGTCGCCGCCCTCCAGAGCCTCTAGCCGCGAGGTGGCAGGTTCGCTGTCGATCACCGGCCACTTGGCGCCGGTCTGATCCAAGATGCGGCGGGGAAGGCCGCCGGAGATATCGGTTATGCCAGGTAGGGTGGGCATTTAATACGCATTGGCTGTCTAAAACGGACATTAAATGCGGACCGATTGTCCAAAACGGAACACTTTCCGCGTGGGACAAGTTGCGAGCGCCTTGATCACCCCCTAGTGTGCCTGAGACATGATCACGTGCGCGGAAGCCTGAAGGGGCTAGGGCCGGTACAGGTATACGGCCTGCACGGGGGACCCGCTCTATGGGGGCATGAATGGCGCTCAGACCGCCCGAAGCGTTGGCTGAGGTGGTGGCGACGGTAACGGGATACGGCGTCGTCCCGCGGCCTGTGCTCATCGGCCTGCTTCTGCCGGCTCCCCACCGATCGGCTCCCCACCGATCGGCTCCCCACCGGTCGGCTCGTCCATCGGCGATGGAGAGTTCCGTGTGGCCCGCGCGGGTGGGCGAGACGCCTGCGGCCGTCGCCTTCGGTGGGCCCGCCGGCCCCTGCCGTGTCCTGAGCGCGCAGACCTGGTCGATGGCCCGTATGGACGTCGAGGTCGTGACCTCCATCGAGGGGGACACCCAGGCGAACGACTGACGGTCGCCTCGCTGGATAGGGCGCCGCAACAGCACAGGACCAAGAAATTGACTTCCCGCAACACACGCCGTTGCGCCGGAAGTGGCGCGCTACTGCGTGTCCGATTTGGGAGGATTTGTAGTACTTATGGTTTCGCACTATGAGAAGATCGGTGGCGCTCCGACCGTCCGCGACGTGGTCGACCGCTTCTACACGCTCGTGCTGGACGATCCCGACCTCAAGCCGTACTTCGCCGACGTCGACATGGCGCGGCTCAAGCGGCACATGGTCATGCTGCTGTGCTCCGTCCTCGGTGGCCCGGAGGTGTACGAAGGCCATGACCTGGCCGACGCGCACCAGGGCATGGGCGTCACCGGGGAGCACTATGAGAAGGTCGGCGGCCTGCTCATCATGGTGCTCCGGGACGAGTACGGTGCCGATGAGGAGGTCGTGCAGCACGTCCTGACGGTCTTAGGCCAGGTGCGAGGGTCCATCGTGGAGAAGCCCGCAGAGGCAGCCCAGTAAGTGGACACGCAAGCTTTAAAGGACAGCTGGCACCTGGTCGCTCGGTCGGGTGATCAAGTGCCGCTGTTCTTCTACTCAGCCCTTTTCCTGATGTATCCCGAGACGCGCGGCCTGTTCCCGGTGTCCATGGCCACTCAGCGAGACCGGCTCGTCAGCGCGCTGGGGCGCGTCGTCAGCAACGTCGACCGAGTGGAGGACGTGGTTCCGTTCCTCCAGCAGCTCGGCCGTGACCACCGTAAGTTCTCCGTGGTCGCGCAGCACTATCCCGCTGTCGGGCAGGCGCTGCTCGCCACCCTGCAGCACTTCCTCGGCGATCGCTGGACTCCCGCCCTGGCGCACGACTGGACCCAGGCGTATGGCCTGGTCTCGAAGGTGATGGTCGAGGCGGCCGAAGAGTCGGCAACCACCTCACCGCCCTGGTGGGAGGGCGAGATCATCCTTCATGAGCTGCGCGCCCCTGGCATCGCGGTGATCCGGGCCCGCCTGAACTACCCGTACCCCTTCCGCTCGGGGCAGTCCGCGTCGATCTCGTTCGCGCAGCGACAGAGAACGTGGCGTTTCTACTCCTTCGGCAACGCGCCACGCCGGGACAACACCATCGACCTGCACGTACGCGTGGTCGATGGAGGCGCGGTCAGCACGACTCTGGTGCACGGCACGCAACGCGGCGACATCCTGCGGGTAGGCGCGCCGATGGGCGATCAGCTGACGCTCGACACGACCCAGCCCAGGGATCTCCTCCTGATCGCCGGTGGCACGGGCCTCGCTCCCCTCAAGGCGCTGGTGGAGCAGGTGGCCTACGAAGGGTCGCGCTGCAACGTCCGGCTCTTCATGGGTGCCCGGACATCTCGCGAGCTGTACGACATCGAGGCGCTTTCCAAGATGGACGCCGAGAACCCATGGCTGAGTGTGGTGCCCGTCGTGTCCCATGACAACCGCTACCGGGGTGAGCACGGCTATGTGGTGGACGTCGCGTTGAAAGCCTGGCGCGGGCAGGATGTCTTCGTATGCGGCTCCGAAGAGATGGTTCAGAGCACGGTCGCACGGCTTCTGGACGCCGGCGTGCCGCCCCAGCAAATCCGCTTCGACGAGTTCACCAGTGCCGTAGGTAGGGAGCAGTGATGGGAGAGACGCCCTGGGCACAGAGCCCGTCGAACGCCCGCCAGCCACTCACACCGGATCGGGTACGGAACAAGGACTTCTCACGCGCCAAGCTCGGAAGCCGCGGCTTCAACGTAGATGAGGTACGTAACTTCCTGTATCGCATGGCCGAGGACATGACGGCCAGTGACATGGAGAAGGCCGAGCTGCGCGCTGAGGTGGACCGCCTGAAGAACTGGTACAAGGACCACGGCACCGACACCACCAACCCGGGCGCCACGCAGCAGGCCAGGCTCAACGTCGACGCGGTCAACCTCCTCTCCCGCGCTCAGCAGACGGCAGACGCCCAGATAGCCGAGGCGGAGGACTACGCCCGCCGACTGGTAGGTCAAGCGCGTCAGCAGTACGAGCAGATACTCCAGGAGTCGCAGCAGCGCGCGGAGGAGGCCGCCAGCCAGGCGGTCAACGTCTATCGCTCCAGCGGCGAGGTCCATTCGGTCGAAGCCGAGGAACTGGAACGCCGTATCGCCTACTTGCGTACTTTCGCGGAGGTCACACAGGTCCAGTTGCGCGCGGTTCTCGAAGGACTGGCGAACGAGGTCAACAAGCTGGGCGCCCTGCCGGAAACGAGCCGAAACGTCGCCGCCTACTCCTCGTTGAGCCAAGACTAGTTCCAGCCAGGTCTGTCGTTGCTCCGCCTCGACCAGGCGACGGTTCGGTGACAGCCGGCTCGTCGTCTGCCGTATGAGCGGAATCCGTGAGTGCCTGCTTGTCGTCCTCGGTGAGGTCGGCGAGGGCGTAGATCCGCCTGGTGATCTAGGAGCGCGGGCCGGTTCGGCGGAGCGGATCGTCAACGCCTGGCCGTTGGAACGATCCGCCAGCGTGACGCGCTGCACCCTCCTTTTTGTCATGCGCGAGAGGTCATCCGCAAGGGCGAGAGCTGACGATATTGATTAGATCACTTGATAAATCTATCCAGTCCCCGGCTCGTCCCACCCTGCGATGATCTTCGTGCATTGTCCCAAGTGGTGAAGGGGAGTCAAATATGCGTGTACGGACTGCGCTCGCGGGCGCTGGAATCGCCACCCTGGCGGTCATCGGGCTCGGCGTGCCCGCCCAGGCTGCCAGTTGGCAGCCCTACGGGGTCTACGGCAGTCGCTACGCGTGTGTGGACGCCGGTCAGCAGTATGTGCGTGAGAACTTCAACGCGTACAAGTGCACCGACGTGCCCACCGGCTACATGCTCTGGCTCAAGTAGTCCCCCTACCGATCCCCGGCTCGCCGGGGATCGGTAGCCGTCAGCGTGGCGTGCTTGAAACGGAATCGGGGTGGCCGTCTTGGCGATGCGGCGGGCCGCCGTCTTTGCCGGGATGGGCCGGGGCTCGGAGAACGGCTGCGGGACCCTCCTGATCAGTCGGCTTCGGGGTCGTGGCGTTCTCGTACCGAATCCGCACGACGTCCGCCTATTCTCGCGATCATGCCCGAAGCGATCCTGCGCCCCTCCGCCCGCATCCTGCTCGTCGACGATCGCGACCGCCTCTTGCTGTACTACGGCCAGGGGCTGACGAAGAAGCCCGATCACGCGTGGTTCACTCCAGGCGGCGGTGTCGAGCCGGGCGAGGCGCTGGCCACGGCCGCCGCCCGTGAGCTGCGCGAGGAGACTGGGCATCAGGTGAGTCCTGACGCTGTCGGACCGGTTGTGGCCGTCAGCTCGGGTCACTGGGTTCGGGACGATGATGTCCTGTTCCGCTCGGTGGACTCTGCCCGAGCTGCGAACCACCACCGAACGCGTCATCCCCCTCGACGTGGCCGCCCTGCTGGCGCGCCTACTCGACGGCGACGTCCCGGCCGAACCCGTGATCCTGCCATGGCACCACCCAGGGGCGACAAGCCACTGATTCAGCGGAGCGAGGACGGGACGCCGGACGTGTCGCCGAGCTCGAGGAGGTACTTCGCGTAGTCCTTGACCGAGTCCTTGGTGACCAGCTTGCCTTCGAGCACCTCGTCGGCCTGCACCTTCTTCCCGGCGAGGATGTCACCGGCGAGTGAGACCACCTTCTGACCCAGTGCGTAGGGCGACTCGGCGTTCGTGGCGTACATCTCTCCGCTCTCGACGGCGGCGAGGGCGTCCGCGATGCCGTCGTTGCCGACCAGCTGCACCTTTCCGACGAGGCTGCGGGCCTTCAACGCGGAGAGCACGCCCATGGCCATCTCGTCGTTGGCGGCGTACACGCCGTCGATGTCGGGGTTGGCCTGGAGGACGTTGGTCATCACGTCGAGCGCCTTCGAGCGGTCGAAGTTGGCCGCCTGCTTGGCGACGACGGTGATGTCCTTGTAGGTGGCGATCTGCTGCTCGAAGCCCTTGCTGCGGTCCTGGGCGACGTTGGTGCCGAGGATGCCCTGGATCTCGACGACCTTGCCCTTGCCGTTGATCGCCTTGGCCAGCGCGTCAGCGGCGTTCTTCCCCGCCTGGACGGCGTCGTAGCCGACGAAGGAGGCGAGGTTGCCGCCGGTCGGCTTCCTGTCGAAGGCCATCACGGGAACGTTCCCCGCGTTCGCCTGGGTGACGGAGCTGGTCGCCGACTGGCTGCCCACCGGGTCGAGGATGAGGACTCCGGTCTGCTTGGAGATGGCGGTGGTCGCCTGGTTGAGGAAGGTGGCGTCGGAGTTGTCGGCGTTCTGGACGGTCAGCTTGATGCCGGACTTGGTGGCCTGGGCCTGGGCGCCGTCTTTGACGCTGACGAAGAACGGGTTGTTCAGCGTGCTCATGATGATGGTGGCGTCCTTCTTGCCGGACACGGCGGCGGGGGAGGCGGTGGTGGCGTCACCGCCGCGGCTGCACGCGGACAGGGAGAGGGCGGCGACGGCTGTCAGGACGACGGCGAGGCGGGTTGTGCGCATGGGATTTCCTTTGCGGGGGTGTTCAGCGTTGGGCGAGTTCGGGGTGTTCAGCGTTGGGCTAGTTCGGATGCGACGGGCGTGGGCGCGGGCGGCGCGCCGGCCCCGTCGCGGCGCGTCACGAGCGCGCGAAGGGAGTCGATGTTGCGGTCGAGGAAGACGGCGAGCAGGATGACCAGGCCCTTGACGACGTTCTGCAGGAACGGCGACACGTCGAGCAGGTTCATCCCGTTGTCGATGACGCCGAGGACGAGGGCGCCGACGAGGGTTCCGAGCAGGCTGCCGCGTCCGCCGGCGAGGCTGGTGCCTCCGATGATCACTGCGGCGATCGCGGCCAGTTCGAGGCCGCTGCCCGCGGTCGGCTGGGCCGTCGACAGCCGCGCCGTGATGATGAACCCGGCCGTCGCGGCGAGCACGCCGCTGATAACGAACGCGAGGATCTTGATCCGGTGGGTGCGGATGCCGGAGAGCCTGGCGGCCTCGGCGTTGTCGCCGGTCGCGTAGACGAACCGGCCGAAGCGGGTACGCGCAAGGACGAACCCGAACAGCCCGAACACCACCAGCATGATCCACACGGGTACCGGGATTCCGGCGAAACGCGCCTGCCCGATGCCCTGGAAGTCGTAGTCCGTGACGGCGATCGGGTTGCCCGCGGTGATCTGCAGGGTGAGCCCGGCCAGGACCGACATCGTGGCCAGGGTCGCGATGAACGACGGCATCCGGGTCTTCGTCACCAGCAGGCCGTTGACCAGGCCGATGACCGCGCCGACGGCGAGCCCCGCGGCGAGCGCGGGCAGCAGGCCGTGGTCGCGCAGGGTCATCGCGGTGATGACCGAGGAGAAGCCCAGCGCCGCGCCCACGGACAGGTCGATCTCGGCCAGGATGATGACGTAGGTCTGGCCCGCGGCCAGCAGCGCGGCGACTGAGGTGGCCAGCCCGACGTTGAGCAGGTTCGTCGGGGTGAGGAAGACCGGTGAGGCCACCGAGAGGACGATTCCGACCAGCAGCAGCATCCATACCGCACGCAACTGGCTCGCGGCGGATTTGAGCTTCGAGGTCATACGGCACCTACCAGGGCGTGCTTGAGGATGGACTGCTCGTCGAGGCGGTCACCGGCGAGTTCGGCGACGAGCCGCCCCTCGCGCATGACGACCACGCGGTCGGACATGGCGACGAGTTCCGGCAGATCTGAGCTGACGAGCACGACGGCGACGCCGTCCGCGGTGAGCTTGTTGATGATGCGGTAGATCTCGGTCTTGGCTCCTACGTCGACGCCGCGGGTCGGCTCGTCCATGAGCAGCACCCGCGGCCGGGTCATCACCCACTTGGCGAACAGCGCCTTCTGCTGGTTCCCGCCGGACAGCGACCCGACGGCGGCAGCCGGGGAGGCGGTGCGGACCCGCAGGTCGGAGATCACCTGGCCGGTCGCCGCGCGCTCCTTGGCCCGCCGGACGACGTTGCCGGCCGGGCTGTAGTCCCGTAGCGAGGCGAGGGACACGTTCGCCTCCACCGAAAGGCTCATGCACAGCCCTTCGGCCTGCCGGTCCGGTGACAGGTAGGCGATCCGGCTGTCGATCGCGTCTCGTACGTCGCGGACGCGTACCGGCGTACCGGCGACGCTCACGGACCCGCCGGCCAGCGGTCGCAGGCCGAACAGCGCCCGCAGCAGGGAACTGCGCCCGCAGCCGACGACCCCGCCGATGCCGAGCACCTCACCGGCGTGGACGCGCAGGTCGACATCGTGGAAGTCGGCGTGGCGGGCGCCCCGGACCTCCAGCACGACCTGGTTGGTGGCGTTGCGCTCCTTCGGGTAGAAGTCGTCCACGGTGTCGCCCACCATGGCCGTGACCACCCTGTCCGGGTCGAGCTCGCCGCGCGGCGCGTCCAGGGTGACGCGGCCGTCGCGCAGCACGACGATCCGGTCGGCCAGCTGGAAGACCTCGTCCAGCCGGTGGCTGATGTAGATCACCGACACGCCGGCCGCGCGCAGCCCGCGGACCTGGGCGAACAGCTGCTCGGACTCCCGCTCGTCGAGGGCCGCGGTGGGTTCGTCGAGGATCAGGAGGCTGAGGTCGTGCGTCATGGCCTTGGCGATCTCGACCATCTGGCGCTCGGCGACGCCGAGATCTCCGACGGGCCGGTGGACGTCGATCTCCATGCCCAGCCGCCGCAGTGCCGTCCCCGCCGCCTCGGCCATCCGCTGCTTGGAGACGAACAGGTTCCCGAAGCGGCGTTCGCGGTCGAGCACGTACATGTTCTCCGCGACGGTGAGGTGCGGGAACAGGTTCTGCTGGAACTCCTGGTAGATGACCTCGATGCCGCGGGCCATGGCCGACTGCGGGTCCTTGAAGGCCGCCGGGACGCCGTCGATCAGGAGCCGGCCGGCGTCGGGCTGGTGGGCTCCGGAGATGACGCGGGTGAGCGTCGACTTGCCGGCGCCGTTCTCCCCGACGAGCGCGACGACCTCGCCGGGGGAGACCTCGAAGCTGACTCCCCTGAGCACGCTGTTGTCGCCGAAGGACTTGTGAACGTCGACGAGTTGAAGGTGCATGCCTGCCTCCCGATCAGTACACGACGCCCGCGGTGAGCAGGACGTTGGCGTACGGGGTGAACTCGCCGGAGCGGACGGCCGCCCGCGCCGAGGCGGTGGCCTGCTTGAACTCGGTGTGCGGGACGAACCGCAGAGGGATGTTCAGCCGCGCGAACCGCTCCTGGATCTCCTCGAGCATCGCGGGACTGTGCTGCCGGATCTCCTCGGCCAGCAGGACACCCTCCACCTGCACCTCGTCCAGGACGGCGTCGAGCACGTCCAGAAAGCGCGGCAGGTTCTCCCTGATGGCGAGGTCGACCCGCTCCACCCCAGGCGGGATGGGCAGGCCCGCGTCGGTGACGATGAGCTGGTCGGTGTGGCCGACCTCGGAGATCACACGAGCGAGCTGGGCGTTGAGCGTTCCGTTGTTGCGCCTCATCGGGAAGCTCCTTCCAAGGGTGAGGTGCTGATCAGGGTGTCCACGGTGGTGCGGTCGGGCAGCGAGGGGCTGGCCCCGGCCCGGGTGGTCGCGAGCGCGCCCGCGGCCATCCCGCGCTGGATCGCGGCGTCGACGTCCAGCCGGGCGGCGAGGGCCGCGCCGAAGGAGCCGGTGAAGGCGTCGCCCGCTGCCGTGGTGTCCACGGGCGTCACCGGGTAGGCGGGGAAGTGGCGGGTCCGCTCGGCGGTCACCGACAGAGCACCCGCCGAACCGAGCGTGATGAGCGCGTGCTTGACCCCGCGCTCGAGGAACCAGGACGCCGCCCGTCCGGCGGAGTCGAGGTCGATGACCGGCACCCCGGTCAGGGCGGCGGCCTCGCTCTCGTTCGGGGTCACCACGTCGATGTGCCGCCACGCGCTCTCGGGCAGGGTCTGCGCAGGGGCCGGGTCGAGGACGACCGTCAGCCCCGCGGCGGCTCCGGCCTCGGCCGCGTGGCAGGTGACGTGCGCGGGGATCTCCAACTGGAGCAGGAGTACGCCGGCCGCGTCGCCGACCGCCCGGATGCTGGCGTCGACCATCTCGACGTCGAGGGAGGCGTTCGCGAGCGGCGTGATGACGATGTCGTTCTCGCCGGAGGCGTCCACCCGGATGTGCGCCACGCCGGTGCGGCCCTCGACCGTGCGGACCTCCGTCAGCTCGACCCCGTGGGAGCCCAGGCCCGACAGCACGATGTCACGGAAGGGGTCCTGGCCCACGCAGCCGACCATCCACGTCGGCGCCCCCGCTCGGGCGGCGGACACGGCCTGGTTGGCGCCCTTCCCCCCGAGGACGAGAGTGAAGTCGTCGCCGAGCACTGTTTCCCCGCGGTGCGGCAGCCGCTGGCTGAACGCTGTGACGTCCGCGGTGATGCTCCCGACGACGAGAACACCAGTCGGTTCCATCGCGATCCTCCCGATTTCGGCATGAGTGTGCTGAGATCACGGCGCTGCGCCGTGCTCTGGGGGTTGTGCGGTTGGGTTAGAGGTCAGCCCCCGAGGGGGTGCCAGACGGTCTTGGTCTCCAGGAAGACGGTCATCCGGCCGGTGCCCGGGCTCGCGGACCAGTCGGTGTCCGCGGGCCGCAGCACGCGCTTGAGGTTGTCGGCGGCCGCCTGCTCGCAGCTCAGGGCCAGGTCGGGGTCGGACACGCCGGTCAGGTCCAGGCCGTTGACGTCCATGTGGGACGCCAGCCAGGGCGCCAGCTCCGCTTGCCGCCCGGTCAGGATGTTGACCACCCCGCCCGGCAGGTCGGAGGTGGCCAGCACCTCGGCCAGGGTGATCGAGGACAGTGGCGCGGTCTCCGGTGCGACAACCACGCAGGTGTTGCCGGTGACGATCACCGAGGCGACCACTGAGACCAGCCCGAGCAGCGCGGACCCGGGGGCCAGCACGCCGACGACTCCGGCCGGTTCCGGGCTGGAGAGGTTGAAGTACGGCCCCGCCACCGGGTTGGCCGTGCCGCGTACCGAGGCGATCTTGTCGGACCAGCCCGCGTACCAGACCCATCGGTCGATGGTGGCGTCCACCTCGGCCGTGGCCGCTGCCTTGGACAGGCCGGTGGCCCTGAGGTCGGCGACGAACTGGTCACGCCGGCCCTCCAGCAGCTCGGCGACGCGGTAGAGAATCTGGCCGCGGTTGTAGGCGGTCGCGCCGGACCAGCCGGGGAACGCCTTGCGCGCGGCCACCACCGCTTCGCGGGCGTCCTTGCGCGAGGCGCGGGCGGCGTTGGCGAGGAAGTCGCCCTTCGCATCGGTCACGACGTAGGACCTGCCGGACTCGGAACGGGGGAAGGCGCCCCCGATGAACAACTTGTAGGTCTTGCGGATGGCCAGTCGCTGATCAGACATCGAGGTAGGCCTCCAACCCGAGGAGGCCGCCTTCGCGGCCGTACCCGGACTCCTTGTACCCGCCGAACGGGGCGGTCGGGTCGAACCGGTTGAACGTGTTGGCCCAGACCACGCCGGCCCTGAGCTTGTCGGCCATCCACAGGATGCGCGACCCCTTCTCGGTCCACACCCCGGCCGACAGCCCGTACGGCGTGTTGTTGGCCTTCTCGACGGCCTCGGCCGGGGTGCGGAAGGTCAGCACCGACAGCACCGGCCCGAAGATCTCCTC
>NZ_JAHFZZ010000012.1 GCF_018603905.1 Nonomuraea sp. NEAU-A123 | reverse complement strand
GAAGGGAAAGAAATCCCAACCAAAAAAGGAATCCGTCATCCACACCCGAAAGCATGAACATGACGGGGTTGTGCATCATGCACTGGCTTTTAACACACTGTTGAGTTCTCAAGAAACGGACGCGTACTCCCCAACCTGCGAGAGGCGCTCATTTCGTCTTCGTTGTGTCTTTATCTTTTCAGCCGCCCGACCCGGTGTCAAATTGACCCGACTCGCATCGACCTTCTGGAATAAACACCGCCCCGTTTCCGGGACAACCCCTCTAACTTACCAGCCCATCCGGATGGTGCGAACCATCTGGATGAACCAGGAGAAAGTGGGATGTGCTGGGCATCGTCCGGAGTTCCGTGAACCCCTGCGCCGCCCTGCCTGAGCAACTCTAGCAGCCGTCCACGGCTGCTTCGTGCCGTACAGGTAATCATGGTGTCCTTCCCTGGCCTCAAGATGCTCAAACCTGTCGATCTCGGACCGAGGCCGGGGCGGGCGGCCGACATGGCGGAGACAAGCCGAAAGCAAGTCATCCGCAATCGCCTCTGTGTACGAAGTAGCTACGAGCAATCTGCGTCCCCGGAGGTGTCCGCAATGACCCGCTCGGAGTTCGATGACATCCGCGCCTTCCTTGCCGACGACGCGACTCACGCTGGAGACCTCCTCCGAGTCGCCCGGACGCTGATCGACGACCTGGAGCACGCGCGCATGCGTGAGGCCGTCCTGCGGACGTACTACTTGCGTCTGCTCACCGCCGCCCGGGCCACGGTGGCGGCCGAGGCGGTGGACGCGCCCGACCCGCTGGCCTTCCTCAAGCACGAGCTCGCCGAACGCGGTCAGCTTCCCGAGAGCGGTGAGGCCGTGCAGCGCATCCTGGCCGACGCCCGCGCGGCGGCCGCCCTGCTGGCCTGCCTGGAGCAGCCGGCTCAGGTGCGGCCGGCGAGAGGCATGCGACTGCGCCGCTGCGTCGGCTCCGCCCGTACGCTGCCTCACTGAACGCGTTCCTCTACGAAGGCAAGAAGACGGGCGAGGCGGGCGAGACCGGCCATTGGCGTGCGGAACAGGACGTCAGGTAATGTTGCCGTCTCCAGCGATGGACCCGACCGAGGAGGTGAGACCCATTACCGCTCTAGCAGGCTGGGTGCTCCCGCCTAATGGTTGTGTGGTCCACCTGACGTAGGTGGCCAGGGAGCGCTCATTGGCTTTCCGAAAGGCGCTCATGTCGGTTTTTCCGTCATCTGTCCACCAATCCGCCATCGTCATCAGGCTCCGGGCCGCCGGCTGTGTCTTCGCCGAGGACGAGGCGGAGTTGCTCATCTCCACGGCGAGGACGCCGGAGGATCTCGCCACCATGGTCGATCAGCGGGTCGCCGGTCTCCCCCTTGAGCACGTTCTTGGCTGGGCGGAGTTCTGCGGGCTGCGGATCGCGGTGGATCCCGAGGTGTTCGTGCCGCGCCGCCGTACGGAGTTCCTCATCAGCCAGGCCGCCGCGCTGGGCGACCGGTCGGCCACCGTCGTCGTCGATCTGTGCTGCGGGACGGGCGCGATGGGCGCCGCGCTGGCGGCGGTCCTGGACGGGGTCGAGTTGCACGCCGCCGACCTGCACCCCGCCGCCGTCCAGTGCGCGCGCCGCAATCTGGCTGCCATCGGTGGCCAGGTGTACGAGGGCGACCTCTACGAGCCGTTGCCCGCAACGCTGCGGGGTCGCGTCGACATCCTGATCGCCAGCCCACCGTACGTACCCACCGAGGCGATCCGGCTGTTGCCCTCGGAGGCCCGCGTCCACGAGCCGCTGGTGGCGCTCGACGGTGGCGCGGACGGGCTCGACGTCGTGCGGCGGATGATCGCGGAGGCGCCGCCGTGGCTGGCACCGGGCGGTCATCTGCTGGTCGAGACCAGCGAGGGCCAGGCGGCGCAGACGGCCGACACCATGGCCGCGGGCGGGCTGACCCCGCGCGTGGCCCGCTCCGATGAGCTGTACGCCACCGTCGTCATCGGCACCAAACCCACCGAGTAGGGAGCGGCGACCGTGCGTGCGGCCGGCCGCACGCACGGTGTGCCCAGGTGACCAGAAGACGACCACTCGCTTACCCAGCCTTGGTCGACTGGCTGTAAGACTGCGCATATGTGGCAGCGATGGTTCAACTGGGCAGCAATCGTCCTAGTCGGCGGTTTCAGCCTCGTGTGGCTAGGTGTCGTGATTTATGTGAATGACACCTCCACCTTCTGGATGCGTGCCTTCCAGCTGGCCTTCGGTGTCGCGCTGGCCGCATGGACCGTACGCAAGACAACTCTGATGATCACCAAGGCGTGAGTCCCATGAGCGATCAACTTTACGAAATCAGTCACGACATGGGCGATGACGTACAGCTGTCCGCCACCGCCATGTACATGGACAGGCTCCCGCAACGGCACAGAATCCTCGAGATCGATGACGAGGCCGCGCGAAGCATCTCCCGATGGGTGAACGAGGAGGACGGCCGCGAGTCCGACGCCTTCGCGGACCCGCTGGAGGACACGTACTTCCCACCGGAGTAGCGGCTACGGCTGGAAGCGGTAGCCCATTCCCGGCTCTGTCAACAGGTGTACGGGATGCCCTGGATCGCGCTCCAGCTTGCGGCGTAGCTGGGCCATGTACTGCCGCAGGTAGTGGGTCTCCTTCACATACGAAGTCCCCCACACCTCTCTCAGCAACTGGCGCTGGCTGATCAGCTTGCCGGGGTTGCGTACCAGCAGCTCCAGGAAATGCCACTCCGTGGGCGTCAGACGTACCCCGCCTGACACCGTTTTCCTGGCGAGGTCGACCAGGTGCTCGCCCACCCGCACGGTCGCGGGGTCGTCGGGCGCCGCACCCATGCGGCGCGTCACCGCGCGGATGCGCGCGAGGAGTTCGTCGATCCCGAACGGCTTGGTCACGTAGTCGTCGGCTCCCGCGTCGAGCGCGTCCACTTTGTCGGGGCTGCCCGCCCGGCCCGAGAGGACGATGATCGGCACGCTCGTCCAGCCGCGCAGCCCGTGGATGACGTCCACTCCGTCCAGGTCCGGCAGTCCGAGGTCGAGGATGATCAGGTCGGGATGCCAGTCGGCGGCCTGGCGCAGCGCGGCCGTGCCGTCCGGCGCGACGGCCACCTCATAGCTTCTGGCGGCCAGGTTGATGCGCAACGCCCGCAGGATCTGCGGTTCGTCGTCCACCACGAGCACGCGGGTCAAGGAGCCCTCCGCAGCGAGACGGTCATGGTCAAGCCCCCTCCAGGTGTCCGCTCCGGCGTGAGCGTCCCGCCCATGGCCTCCGTCAGCCCTCGAGACAGCGCCAACCCGAGGCCCAGCCCCACACCTTGCCGATCGCCCAGGCGCTGGAACGGCATGAACACCCGCTCCTGGGCCTCCGCCGGAATGCCGGGTCCCCGGTCGATGACGCGGAACTCGACGTGTTCG
The DNA here is from genome assembly GCF_018603905.1 of Nonomuraea sp. NEAU-A123. Lineage (GTDB taxonomy): Bacteria > Actinomycetota > Actinomycetes > Streptosporangiales > Streptosporangiaceae > Nonomuraea. The sequence continues at coordinate 353,441 of NZ_JAHFZZ010000012.1, read as the reverse complement.
CCGTACGAGCTCGCGGAGATCACGACCTTGCGATCGGGCGGGTTGAAGCGGACGGCGTTGGACATCAGGTTGACCAGCACCCGCTCCAGCAGCGCCGCGTCGGCCATGAACTCCGGAACCTCCCCGCTGAACCCGTCGTGCACGCGGTCGCGCAGCGGCCCGAGATCGGCGATCGCCTGGGGGACGACGTCCTCGACCGCCAGCGGCTCCAGCGTGACGCCGAGCACGCCGGCCTGCAGGCGGCTCATGTCGAGGAGGTTCGACACCAGCCGGTCGAGCTTGATGAGCGACTCTCCCGCGGTGGCCAGCAGTTCCGCGCGGTCCTCGGGGGTCCAGTCGACCTCTGTGCCGCGCAGGCTGTCGACCGCCGCCCTGGCCGCGGCGAGCGGGTTGCGCAGGTCGTGGCTGACGGCGGCGAGCAACGCGGTACGCATCTTGTCGGCCTCGGCCAGCGGCTTGGCCCGCTCGGCCTCCTCGCGCAGGCGTTCCTGTCGCAGCGCCACCGCCGATTCGGCCGCGAACGCCTCGAGCACCTGCCGGTCCGCCACGTCGAGCTGCCTTCCCCGTACGGCCAGCACCAGGTCGTCGTCGATGGGCACGTCGGTGTCGGCATGGCCCGGCGAGGTGGACGGCGGCCCTCCAGCCGTGGCCACGACGCGCCAGGAGTCGCCGTCGCGCTCGAGCAGCGTGACGGACGCCAGCTCGTACACCTCCTTGAGCCTGGCCAGCAGGGACGGCAGCGCCGCGTCGCCACGCAGGACGTGGCCGGCGAGCGTGGACAGCACCTCGGCGTCGGCGCGCGCTCGGGTGGCCTCCCTGCTGCGGCGGGCCGCCTGGTCGACGACCGTGCTGACCATCGCGGCGACCAGGACGAAGGTGGTCAGCGCGACCAGGTTCTCCGGCGCGGAGATCGTCAGCGTGTGGAGCGGCGGCGTGAAGAACCAGTTGAGCAGCGCGAAGCCGAGCACCGCCGCGGTGAGCGCCGGCCACCTGCCGCCCACCAGGGCGACGGCGACCACCAGCAGCAGGAAGAACAGGATCTCGCTCGGCAGCGTGAGCCGCTCGGCGAACGCCAGCATGACGGCCGTGAGCAGCGGCAGCCCGAGCAGCGCCATCGCCCAGCCGGCGATCCGCCGCCCACGTGTCATGCCCCGCTCCTGGTGGTTGTCTCGGTGACCTCCAGGCTACGACCAGGAACGCGACGTCCTACGGCTGGTACGGCGGGGCGACGCCCCAGCCCCAGTGCGGCACCGGAGCCTTGGTCGGGGGCGTCGCGCCGGGCTGCGAGTTGTGCACGGCCAGCCGGGTGCCCCACTCGATGTAGCCGGCGAAGGCGGCCCGGAACTCGGGGTCGTCGGGCAGTCCCACTTCGTCGGCGGCGTCCATCAGCAGGTTCACCCATCTGCGCCGCTGTGGCTCGGTGATGCCCTTGCCGAGGTGCTGGGAGAGCATGTGCGGGTAGCCGCCCCGCTCCTTGGTGTAGTGGTCGGGGCCGCCGAACACTTCACCGAGCCACATCGCCACATAGCGCGGATGGCCGGGGTCCATGTGCGCGAACAGCGGCCCGATCAGGTCGTCCTTCCGCACATGCTGGTAGAACGCTTCGGTGAGCCGCTCCAGCGCCTCTGCCCCGCCCGCCCATTCGTACAAGGTCGGCACTGCCTCATTATCCATGTAATCATGTAATCAGGTGCGGGGTTGGGCGGCAAGTTCTGAAAGTTACACGCTGTTCCGGGTAACGCCGCAGGTCGAAAGAGCCACCCGGACCGGCCGCCTTTCCGCCGCCACCAGGCGCTCCTACGCTCTCGGCAGACCCACGATCAGGGAGCTGACGATGTCGCGGATGAGCGCCTTAGTGGTGGCGATGCTGACCCTGATCGGAACGGTACTCTTCCTGACCACGACACCGGCCGGCGCGGCCGCCACCAGGATCATGCCTCTCGGCGACTCGATCACCGGCTCGCCCGGCTGCTGGCGGGCCCTGCTGTGGAACAGGCTCCAGAGCACGGGCTACACCGACATCGACTTCGTCGGCACGCTGCCGCCGCAGGGCTGTTCGGTGTCGTACGACGGCGACAACGAGGGCCACGGTGGCTTCCTCGCGACGAACGTGGCCGGCCAGAACCAGCTCCCCGGCTGGCTGGCGGCCACCAAGCCCGACATCGTGGTGATGCACTTCGGCACCAACGACGTGTGGAGCAACATCGCACCCGCGACGATCCTCAGCGCGTTCACCACGCTGGTGAACCAGATGCGGGCCAGCAACCCCGCGATGAAGATCCTGGTCGCGAAGATCATCCCGATGAACCCGTCCACCTGCGCCGACTGCGGGCAGCGCGCCGTCAACTTCAACAACGCGATCCCCGCATGGGCCGCCGCCACCTCCACCCAGCAGTCGCCGATCGTCGTCGTCGACCAGTGGACGGGGTTCAGCACGAGCGCGGACACGTACGACGGAGTGCACCCGAACGCCTCGGGCGACCAGAAGATGTCCGACCGCTGGTACCCGGCGCTGGTGAACTTCCTCACCCCGGGCGGGTCCACGCCGACGCCCACTCCCACCGTCACGCCAGTGGGCGGTTGCACGGCGATGTTCAAGAACGTCGGGCAGTGGACGGGCGGCTTCCAGGGCGAGGTCACGGTCAAGAACACCGGGACCGCGACGACGAACGCCTGGACGGTCGGCTGGACGTTCGCCAACGGCCAGCAGATCACTCAGATCTGGGGCGGCACGCTCACCGCGAACGGGGCCGCCGTCAGCGTGCGGAACGTCAGTTGGAACGGCACCCTGGCCGCCGGAGCCACGGCCACCTTCGGCTTCCTGGCCTCCTGGAACGGCACCAACACCGCGCCCTCCCCCACCTGTTCCCCTATCTGAGCACTCTTCAATCGTTCGAATGACAGTTGTCATCCAAACGATTGAAGAACTACGCTCTCCAGGCATGGGAGCACGGCGGGCACCGCGCCCAGAGGATCGCGGCCAAGCGGCGGAACAGACACGGGAGCGGATCCTGACCGCCGCCGTGGCCGAGTTCGGGGCGAAGGGCTACGCGGGTGCCCGCACGGCCGGCATCGCCGCCCGCGCCGGCGTCAACCAGCAGCTGATCTCTTACTACTTCGGCGGCAAGCAGGGGCTGCTGGACGAGCTGCGCCGGCGCTGGCAGGAGGTCGAGGCCGGCCTGGTCACGCCGGACACGTCGTTCGCGGACTCGATCGGCGCGCACCTGGACGCGACGCTCGACAATCCCGACTGGGCCCGGCTGACCGTCTGGCAGGCCCTTGGCGACTGCCCGTTCACCGATGAGGCGGACGGGCGACAGTACCTGGATCGCCAACGGGCCAAAATGGCGGATTCGGTGGAGAAGATCCGCCAACGGCAGGAGAACGGCGAGGTCACCGATGAGGTGGACGCCAGGTTCGCGCTCCTGACCGCCTACGCGGTGGTCTTCGCCCCGATCACGATGCCGCACTTCGTCCGGGCCCTCTTCGGTGACGACCCCTTGTCACCTGAAACCCGTACCGAACTCCGCAACCAACTGATCAAACTTCTCGGGAGGTCCTCTTAATGGTCACTGTCGTCTTCGGCGCCCGGGGCAATGTAGGCCGCCATGTCGCCGCCGGACTGCGCGCGGCGGGCATACCGATCCGTGCGACGGGGCGGGATCCGCACGCGCCTGGGTTCCCGCCGGACACACCGGTCGTAGCAGCCGATCTCGACTCGCCCGAGACGCTGCCCGCCGCCCTGGAGGGTGCCGAGAAGGTCTTCCTGTACACCAAGCCGGATGGCATCGACGGGTTCGTGAAGGCGGCGCGATCCGCCGGCGTACGACACGTGGTGCTGCTGTCATCGGCGTCCGTCGTCATCCCCGACGCCGAACACAACCCGATCGCCCAGCTGCATCGTGTCGTCGAAGCGGCCATCGAGGGCTCCGGCATCGACTGGACGTTCGTCCGGCCGGGGATGTTCGCCACGAACACCCTGTGGTGGTGGGCCCAGTCGATCAAGACCGACAACACCGTCCGTACGGCGTACCCGGACGCGCAGATCGCCCCCATCCATGAGAAGGACATGGCCGCGCTCGCCGTCACCGCTCTGACCGAGCCCGGCCACGCTCAGCGGGCCTACACGCTCTACGGCCCCGAGTCGCTCACCATCAGGCAGCAGGTCGAGCACATCGGCGAGGCCATCGGCCGCAAGATCACGCTTGACGTGATCTCCGTCGAGGAGGCCCGGTCGGATCTGGCCAAGTCCATGCCCCCGATCGGGGTGGAGACCATCATGCGCATGCTGGCAGCCAGCACCGACCGCCCCGCCGCGACCTCGACGGTCGTCGAGGAGGTCACCGGCCATCCCGCGCACACCTTCGCCCAGTGGGCCCAGGACCACGCCGACGACTTCCGGTAAGGCTCAGCGCGCGTACGCCCTGACGGCCAGGACGTTGGGAATGGGGTCCTCGCCCGGTTCGTACATCCGCTCGATGTCGAGTTCCGCGTCGATGAACGCGTTGATCAGGCCTGGGAGCGGAAGCTGGCTCATCCCCACCCGGTCCCGGACCCCGCCCTTACGCCACCATGGTCCGCGCCGGTGCCAGCCCTTGATCCGGTACGTGGGGTGGATGATCAGCGCGCCGTCCTCGCGGTTCTCGATGTGCGGGCCGTTGAAACACGGGTGCGCCCCGTAGAACAGCAGCAGGCCGCCGGGGCGCAGCACCCGGGCCGCCTCCTTGAGCAGTCCGGGAAAGTCGCCGATGTCGGTCGACACCCAGAACGCGGCGACGGTGCCGAACACCCCTGCGGCGAACGGCAGCGCCGTACCGTCACCTTGGAGCAGCGGCGCGTGGTCCCTGCGGCGGGCGATGCGCAACTGGTCGCCGGACCGGTCGAGCCCCACGACGGTCCGGCCGGTGGCGCGGATCGCGTCGAGGTAGAGGCCGGTGCCGCAGCCCAGGTCCAGGCACGGTCCGTCGCCCGGCCCCAGCAGCTCGGCCACGTCCGGCTGGTTCGCGGCGGCGCAGGGGGTGTTGAACTCGTCGTACCACTCGGCCTGGCCGTCATAGCGCGCGGTCATGATCCATCAATATCCCGCTTTCGACGGTTATTAACCGCGCGGGTCTCGTCGCGCGCGTATTCCGAGGAACGCGATCACCAGGCCGATGATGAGGACGACAGGGCCGATGATGGCCCACATGGTGACGCCGCTCATCACGCTACCGCCGACGATGCCCAGCCCTTGAAGCGTCCACAGGCCGCCGACCAGGATCAGGAGAACACCGAGGACGAGGAAGATCCATGCTTTCACTGCTTTTCTCGTTTCTTGTCCTGGCGGGGGTGGGGGAAAGCGCCTTCAGGATGACATGGTTGCCCGGCTGATGTCCTTCCCCAGGCTGAGCGCGGCGGCGATCAGCTCAAGCTGGTCAAGCTGCGCGTCGAGGGTGAGGGCCGCGATACGGCAGACGACGTGCCGCGTGCCCGCCTCCGCGTAGCGGGCGAGCGTCTCGGCCACCTGTTCGGCCGGACCCGCGACCATCACCTGGTTCTTCCGTACGATCTCGTACGGAAGGCCGTACACAACCCGGCAGTAGGCGTCGAGCTCCTGCTCCCCCCGTTCCGCGTCGCCGGTGATCAGCACCGTGACGAACAGCGCCGGGGTGATCGCGCCGGCGAGACGGCCCGCGGACTCCGCCACCCGTCTTACCTCCTGAAGGCCCGTACGGTAGTCGGCGACGTCCGGCGGGTAAGGCAGCCACCCGTCGTAGAGCCGGCCAGTGCGCTCACGCGCCGACGGGCTCCCCCCGGCGAGCCAGATCGGCGGGCCGCCCGGCCGGTAGGACGGCGTGGACTCCGGCAGGTCGTCGTGGCGCAACACCTCGCCATGGAACGCGCGCTCGCCCGCCCACAGCGCCCGCCACAGCGAGACCGTGTCGTCCAGCCGCCGGAACCGTCGCTCCCACGGCACCTCCGATACCGCGTACTCGGGCTCGGACCGGCCGGGGAAGCCCGCGCCCACGGCCACGACGAGCCGGCCGGCCGAGAGGTGGTCGATGGAGGCCAGCTCCTGCGCGGCTGTGACCGGACGGCGGAAGGCCGGCAGCAGGGCGGCGGTGCCGAGCGTGACGCGTTCGGTGGCGGGGGCGAGGGCGGCGAGCATGGCCAGCGGCTCGATCCGCGCGCCGAGAAGGGTGTCGTTGGCCCAGAGGGAGTCGTACCCGAGCCGCTCCGCCCGGACGGCGAAGTCGACCAGCCGCCGGGCGTCGTTCCACTGGCTCTGGTTGGTGGGGAGCAGGACTCCCAGCCGCGGGCGGGCGAGGTCCTGCGTACGAGTATCGGTCACTGCTTCTCCTTGGTACGCGTCTGACCTTGAGCAGCTTGGGAGAAGAGCCGCGGTCCGGCAATTCCGCGGAAGGTATGACGGTGTCGCAGAGGCGGTTGAGGTGACCCCGCCACGCTCGGTAACCCATTTGTTACACGACGCCCCTTGCTGGGATTTCTTGTGATATGTACGGTCCTTTCATTGCCACTTAACAAGATGTTCAGTGCATCCGATCAAGGGGTTCGATGACGGAGTCGGAGACCGCACACCTGGGTGTACGCATCCGGGCCTACCGGAACATGCGCCACATGACCGTGCGCGGACTCGCCGGCCAGGCCAAGGCGAGCGCCAGCTTCATCAGCCAGTTGGAGCGAGGGCAGACCAGCGCGAGCATCGGGATGCTGCGGCGGATCGCCGAAGCTCTCGGGATCACGGTGGCCGACCTGTTCAACGAACAGGAGGAGGTCGGACACCGCGTGGTACGCCGCGCCGAACGTCCGGAACTGCCGACAGAACCCGGCACCCGCAAGTACCTGATCTCCCAACGCCCCCTGCAGAACCTGGAGATGTACGCCGGGGAGTTAGACCCGGGCGCGTCCACCGGGGAGGAGCCGTACACCCACGGCGACTCCCAGGAGATCTTCCTCATCCTGCGCGGCCAGGTCACCCTCTGGCTCGGCCCCACCGATTCGGCCGCCCCGCACGTCCTCGGGCCGGGCGACAGCGTGGAATACCGCACGTCGATGCCCCACCGCGTCGTCAACGACGGCGACGAGACGGCCGAGGTGCTCTGGACGATCAGCCCGCCTACGCCCGCCTGACTTACACCCACCCTTATCTAGGGGGTTCAACCGGCGCTGGTCCGCGAACAGGCGGGCAGCCTCAGCGACGCCCGCCGCGGCGACGAGGTCCCGCTCATCTGGCGCGTGTCCGACTCCGTACTCCTGGCTGATCAACTACCACTGGCTGAAGCTGGTGGTTTGCTCTCACGGTCCCGTCTGGCTGAAGGGAGGCCGGTAGCGTGTGGCTGGTTGATGGCAGCCCAGCCCGTGACGCCGCGTGTGGCGATGTTGCGGGCTGCGATGTGGTCGGCGTGCCCAGCGAGGCCGCACCGGGTGCAGACGAACCGGCCCCGTGCCGGCCGGTTCGCCCTGGTCACACACCCGCACTCCGGACAGGCCTACGAGGTATACGCGGTGTCGACCAGGATGAAGGCGACTCCGGCGCGGGCGGCTTTGTAGCGGGTGAAGGTGGTCTGCTGGGCGAAGGCCCAGTTGTGCAGGGTGCGTCGCTGGAGCCGGTGAGCCCTGACCCGGCCGCGGATGCCCTGCAGATCCTCCAGGGCGATGCCGCGGCCGGTGCGTTCGGCTTCACGCACCACATATTTCGAGATCTGGTGGTTGAGGTCGGTCATTATCCGGTGCTCACGCCCGGCAAGGCGGCGCAGCACCCGCCGCGCCGCCGAGGTCCCCTTCTTCTGGAGCCTGCGGCGTTGGCGGTGGCGCCGCTCGCGCAGCGCGCGGACGTGGCCGTTGCCACCGATCGGCCCAGCCAAGGCGGGGCCGGGCAGCACCGCGCCGTCGCAGGTGACCGCCAGATTCGCCACCCCTTGATCCACCCCCACAAAGCCACCGACCGGCTCACGCGTTCGGGGCTTGGGCATGGTCAGGGAGACCTGCAACAGCCACACGCCGCGCCGGCAGATCAGATCGGCCTCCCCCACCGGCAGCACGTCCACGGCTTTGAGGTCTTCCGGCCGACCCGCGTAGGGGACGGCGACGCGGCCGGTGGGGGTCCACAGCGACACGGTGCGGGCGTCACGATTCCAGCTCATCAGCCGGGCGTCGTAGGGGATGGCGCCGTGCGGGCGGAAGATGTGGGCGCGTTTCTTGGTGGCGCGCCGGTTGGCATACGCGCCGGAGACCCGGGCGATCGCCCGCACGGCCGCTTGCGCGCCGAGCCCGGCTACCTGCCCGCGCACCTCGTAGTAGGCCAGCCGGTGCAACTCCACCACAGCAAAGGTGCGGTGCTGCCAGGCCAGCCGGGACACGACGGTGGCCGCCTGATTGCACAACAGCACCGCCGCAGCCAGAGCCTCGGCCTGAGCCAGGGTGGGTGTGAGCCGCAGTTGCACGACCGTGGGCAGGCCGTGGCGTTTGGTGGCGGAGCGGCTGATCGCCATCGCGCACCTCCTGTCACAGAGCCATCACCCACCACGCATATTACCGAACGTGACCGAGTCTTTCCATACTGTTTTCGAAAGGAGGGGTGGCGCTTCCTCCCGGCCCTGAAGGACCGGGTCTCCGCGCCACAATTCAGATGAAGGGCATCCCGCTGACCGGAGACTTCGCCAACGGCGGCGTCTCGTTCTGGTACCGGCAGATCGGCGTGCCGGACCGCCGGGCCGCGCTGCCCGGCCCCCGCTCGTATGACGTGGTGATCGTCGGCGGCGGCTACACGGGCCTGTGGACCGCGTACTACCTGAAGAAGGAGCAGCCCGATCTGCGGATCGCGATCCTGGAGCGGGAGTTCGCCGGGTTCGGCGCGTCCGGGCGCAACGGCGGCTGGCTGTCGGCCGAGTTCGCGGGGTCGCGGAAGCGGTACGCGGCGGCTCGTGGGCGTGAGGCGATGATCTCCCTGCAGCATGCCATGTTCCGGTCCGTTGACGAGGTCATCCGCGTGACCCGGGAAGAGGGCATCGAGGCCGACGTCCACAAGGGCGGGCTGATCCACGTCGCGACCAACCCCGCCCAGCGCCGCCGCCTGCGCGAGGAGCTGTCCGAGCTGCGTACCTGGGGGTACGGGGAGGACGACCTCAGGCTGATGTCCCGGGACGAGCAGCGGGAACGCGTACAGGTGGCGGGGACCTTGGAGGCCACGTACTCGCCGCACTGCGCGCGCATCCAGCCCGCGAAGCTGGCCGTCGGGCTCGCGTCAGTGGTCGCCTCGCTGGGCGTGGACATCTTCGAGAACACCACGGTGACCGAGATCCGCCCCCGCTCTGTCGGAGGGCAGGCCTCGGCAGTTACCACGCGCGGCGTCGTCTCGGCCGAGTACGTCATCCGCGCCACCGAGGGCTTCACCGCCAGCCTCGCCGGGCAGCACCGGCAGTGGCTGCCGATGAACAGCTCCATGATCGTCACTGAGCCGCTGCCCGCCGAGGTGTGGAAGCACATCGGGTGGTCGGGCAACGAGCTGCTCGGCGACGAGGCGCACGCCTACATCTACGCCCAGCGCACCGCGGACGACCGGATCGCGATCGGCGGACGCGGCGTGCCGTACCGGTACCGCTCGCGGACCGACGACCGGGGCGCGACGCAGGCGCAGACGGTGGCGCTGCTCTGGCGGATGCTGGTCAAGCTGTTCCCCGCCACGGCCGATGCCCATGTCCAGCACTCGTGGTGCGGGGTGCTCGGCGTGCCGCGCGACTGGTGCTCGACCGTGCACCTCGACCACACGACCGGGCTCGGCTGGGCGGGCGGTTACGTGGGCAGCGGCGTCACGACCACGAACCTGGCCGGCCGCACGCTGCGCGACCTGATGCTGCGCCACGACACCGAGCTGACGGCGCTGCCCTGGGTGGGCCGCCAGGTGCGGCAGTGGGAGCCGGAGCCGCTGCGGTGGGCCGGGGTGCAGCTCATCTACGCGCTCTTCAGGGCCGCCGACCGGCACGAGAACGACCGGGGCACCACCACCTCGCCGTACGCCCGCCTCGCCAACCTCATCTCCGGCCGCTGACGCCGTTACTTCTTCTGTTAGGACGACTCTTGATCCAGCTCTCCCACCTGGAGCACGCCCCGTCGGTCTCCCTGCCCGCTGCCGAGCCCAAGCCGACCAGCTTGACCGGCCAGTCGGAGTCCACGCTGGAGGTGTGGGCCGGCTCTCTCGCGGAGACGGGTGTCTGAGAGTGCGGGCCCGGTTCGTTCACGGCGGTCAGGGACGGCTTTCACGAGATCTGTCAGATCCTGGCGGGGCGGGCGACGTTGACGGGTGAGGACGGGCAGACCGTTGAGCTGGCGCCGGGCTCGACGGTCGTGCTGCCGGACGGGTGGCGAGGGACATGGGACGTGCACGAGACGATCCGCAAGACGTACGTGACCATCCGTACCACTCATTAGCCACCTTCTTAAGAAATGCCCTCCCGGATAATCTCCCGATTTCCACTATGGGCGCATTTCTTTAGACATGATCGGAATATGAACGCAGCGGCGCGGGCGGCGCTCGTCGGGGCGGTGGTCGGACTGGCCCAGTTCGTCATCTTCTACTGGCGGGGAGACGACCTGGGGTCCCTCGACGCCTTGGCGCTGATCGTCCTGCCCTATGGACTGGGGTTCTTCCTGTCCTGGTGGGGCAGGTTACCGCGCTGGTGGGGGGTGGCCACGGCGGGCCCGGCCATCACCGCGGCGTTCCTCATCGCCAACATTTTCGCCCTGCGCATACCCGAGATCACGGATCTGGGCGACTGGCAAACGGCCCTGCGCCTCATGGCCCTGGGTGCGACCGCCTACCTGGCCGCGGGCGGCATATTCATGCCGGTGCACTCGGGACTTCGCGGCCTGCTGATCGCCGGCGTCGCCGTGGTGTACCTGGCCGTATGGTCGGCATCGAACGTCATCGCCGACCCGACTCCGGCCAACCAGCCGGCCCGCGCCAAGGTTCCGCTCATCGCACCCACCCTGCCGGACCATCGGCTCTCGGATGTGCTCTATGTGGATGAGTGGCTCGAGCTCTGGTACGAGGGTCAGGATGGTGACTCCCGCGTTGGCGTCACCGTCAGGCCAAGGAGCACGGCGAGCCCCAGGGCTGCCTGCAGAAATCCCGATCCGCGGGACGGCGTCCTGGAGCACACGGAGTGCCGCCAGGCGTCACCCGGCATATGGCTCCGTAGCGGTGAGCACGGGAAGATCATCTTCACAACGCACAGCAACGCCTTGGTGCGGATCGAAAGCCCAACGATGTCCGTGAAAGAGCTGATCGCCGTATTGGACACGTTCCACCCCATCGACGCCGAGGAACTGGCCAGACTCGACGAGGGGTGAAGTCCCTCAGCCTCCGATGCAACAGTTCGCCACGCAAGTCCATCTGGGAGGTGACACGGACGACGAAAGGCGAAGGCTGTTGGAAGCAGATCCCCGGTTCGCCGGGTTCGCCGCCGAACGTGGCGATGCGCTGTTGCGTTATGGCTACGTCCTGGCTGGGAACCCGCACGACGCGGCCGACCTGGTGCAGGAGGCGCTGCTGAAGTTACGCGCCTCCTGGCCGAGACTGCGCGCCAAGGACAATCCGGAAAGTTATGTGCGCACCACCATGGCCAGGCTGCACACGGCGGCCTGGCGGTTGCGGCGGCGCGAGCTGCTCGCCTGGGACCCACCAGAGCACGGCTACCACGACGCACTGCCCAGCGAAGACGAGCAGGCGATGTGGGAGGCGCTGGCCGGGTTGCCCCGCAAGCAGCGGGTGGTGCTGGTGCTGCGCTACTACGAGGGGCTGAGCGACGAGGAGATCGCGGCGACCCTGGGGATCTCTCGTGGAACCGTGCGGAGTCAGGCGTCACGGGCGCTCGGCAAGCTCCGTTCCGCCGTGGGCGAGCACATCGAGTCAGGCGTCGGGTCGGATCGCGGGGAGCGGCGATGAGCGGTATCGAGGAGCGGTTGAGCAGGACCCTGGGACACGCGGCCGAACGGGCGCCGCGCCTGGCCGCCCCGGCGGCGGAACGGCTGGAGACCGGCTACCGACAGCGCAGGCACAGGTCCCAGGCGCTGCTCGCGGCGGCGGCCGTGGTGGTGCTCGCCGGCGGGGTCGCCGTGGGCCTGCAGACGGTCGGCGACGGGAAGGCACTGCCCGCGGTCGGCCCGTCGGAAGTACCGTCCGCGATGATCAGCGCTGCCACCACCGCGAAACCCATCGAGAAGCTGTGGCCGCAGGCTGTATGGAAGATGCCCGTCAACGACTCTCAGGGCAGGGAACTACACCCCGTCGCACTGACCGACGACGGGACGCTGCTGGTCAAGGCATGGCGCGAGGTCGAGGAGCCCGAGGCGCTCTATCTCTACGACCTGGCCGGAGGGGATCTGCGGAAGATCGCGGACATACCCACGTCGAAGAAGGCCGGGGTCGCCTCGAACTTCAGCATGGGTGAAGGCGTGGTGGCGTGGTGGACCTCGACGAAGACCTCCGTACGCCTGTGGACCGCGCCGCTGACCGGCGGAGAGCCCAGACAGGTGGCCGAGCACAAGACCAGAGACAATCTGATCGACAGCCTCGCCGTGGCGAAGGGCACGATCGTGTTCTCCGTGATGAAGGGCGGGGTGTTCAGCGTTCCCCTGGACGGGGGCCAGGTGACGCCGATCGACCGCGGGACCGATTTACACCTGCTGTCCTGGCCATGGGCAGGCTCGCCGGGCTCGTGGAGCCCCAAGGACGGAGCCCCGTTCACGCACCTGGTCAACCTGGAGACCGGGCAGACCAGCGACGCGGCCCCTGCCCGCAGGGGAGAGAAGTTGCTCGCCTGCGGTGTGCGGTCTTGCCTCTCGACGATGGGCAACGGCAGCAGGGCGTTCACCCGGGCGCGGGACGGCTCGGAACAGCAGGAGGTGCCGACCGGCTACCAGATCCCGGAGCCGCCCGGCCAGAGTCGCTTCTACGTGCGCAACCTCAGAAGCGACGCCCCGGGTCTAGGGCTCTACGACCTGAAGACCGGGACGTTGGCTGACCTGGGCATCGGGGATGAAGCCAGTCAGGGCGAGGTCCCGGTCGCCGACCGGGCCGGACGGATGATGACGTACCGGACGGAACGCGGCAGGTATGTGATCGATCTGTCCAGGATTCCCTGACGGGGGCGGGCGCGAACAGCCCTGTCGATGGTGAGGCGTGGCCCGAGTGGCGGGGACGGGGGGCAAGACCTCAGACCGCACGCCCGCCGCGTGGCCCGTAAGCTCGGGCCACGCGGCCGTCCTTGATCCTCATGAGAACAATTCGGGAAGATTGGTCCGATCTGAGTACCGGGCCAGCTCGGCGAGACTTGCGCCGGGCATCTCTCCGAAGGGCACCATGAGCGACACGCCTTCCACCGAAGATCGAAAACGAAGCGCTTCGTTCCCTGAGTCCATCAGCGAGTTCCTTGTCATTTTGGTGATTCTCACGCTGATGTGGGCAACCGGCTCATGGCTGGCCAAGAAGTACGACTGGGCCGACCACGGTTACTTCCAAGCGCCTCTTGGTCACCTCATGGGCACCTTCGCGGGCGGCGCGATGCGCACTTTCGCCATGTTCTCCCTACCAATGCTCCTGTGGCGATTAGGGCGGTCGATCCCCCGCCGTGCATACATCCGCCTGAGCGCTGGACTCCTGCTCTGCGGACTCGCCAACTTGATCTTCGTACTCTGGGTGTCCGACGGCGATGGGCCGGTCCAGACCTGGCCTCAGTGGGTCTTGACCGGAGTAGTGGTCGAGCTGACGATGTGCGGTCTCGCGGGTCTCGGACACTGTGCCGTCCTTGCCCATGGGGGCGGGTCGGCCGGTTAGCCTCGACCCGTTTGGTCACCGAACCGCGTACTGCGCCGACGTGGTCCCGCCGCGGCGCTCCCGGTCAGACGCGGCGCCGTCCTGCCTGACGTGATCAAGCCGCTCGTGCAAGCGCACATACTCGCGACCGGCCTCGGTAATCGCGACGTACCGCTAAAAGGTCGAGTCACGGTGGATGGAAAGGCGACCGACTCAGCAAAGTTCGTGAGCAGCCACAATAGGCTGCCATGCACCCCGTACGAAGCCCTTTGTGACAGGGCATGCGAAAAGGCCCTTCAGGATTATCCTGAAGGGCCTTTTCGACTTGGTAGCGGGGGCAGGATTTGAACCTGCGACCTCTGGGTTATGAGCCCAGCGAGCTACCGAACTGCTCCACCCCGCGTCGGTGTGTGTCTAAAGACTATAGGTGGCGCGGGGTGGACGCAAATCGAGGAACCTACGGGCTGGCCGTCGGTGTCGCCGTCGGAGAGCCGGACGCCGACGGCGACACCGAGGGTGACGACGACGGTGCGGACGACGGAGAGGCCGACGGTGACGGCGTCGGGGTGGCGGTGGTGCTCGGCAGAGCACCCAGCCCTTCCAGAGCCTTCAGTGCCTCTTCCAGCTGCTTCTGGGCCTTACCGTAGGCGTCCCAGTTGGGCGGACTTGACTGCAGCGCCTTCTGGGCCTCGTTGTAGGCGTTCTGGGCGTTGTCGATCGCCGCCTTCAGAGCCGTGGTGTTCTGGTTGGGTTTCACCTGCTCGTTGTTGGGTGGCGTCTGCTGCTGTTGTCCGTCGCCGAAGACCTGTTTCAGAGCTTCCGGAAGGGTCCGGGCAACACCGATCTTGCTGCCGAACGACACAAGGACGCGCTGCAGGATCGGGTACGGCTCCTGCCCGCCACCGGCGGCGACCTGGATGTACACCGGCTCGATGTACACCAGCCCGCCCGCATAGGGCAGGGTCAGCAGATTTCCGTAACGGACCGAGGAGGCGCCGACGCCCAGCAGGTTCAGTTCGCCGGCGAATCGGCTCTGGAAGGCGTTCTGTGCCTGGCCGGGGCCCGGGATGGGGGTGTTGGACGGCATTCGCAGGATGCGTAGCTTGCCGTAGTTGGGGCCGGCCACCGAGTCGACCGCCATGAAGGCCGCCAGGTTGGGTCCCTGTTTCGGGACGAACGTCGTCGTCAGCGAGAACGTCGGCGCCTGGTTCTGGACGGGCATCGTCGTCGTCACGTAGTAGGGCGGCTGCTTGGTGTTCTCGCCCTGTGACGGGTCGCTCGGGATGTTCCAGAAGTCCTGGCCGCTGTAGAAGGCGGCGGGGTTGGTGATGTGGTAGCGCGACAGGGTGTAGCGCTGCACCTTGAACAGGTCTTCCGGGTAACGCACGTGGGCCCTGAGGTCGGCGCTCATCTTCGACTGCGGCTGGATGATGCCGGGGAAGGCCTTGCTCCACGTCTTGAGCACCGGGTCGTTCTCGTCCCAGCCGTACAGGGTGACCGTGCCGTCGTAGGCGTCGACGGTGGCCTTGACCGAGTTGCGGATGTAGTTGATCTTGTCTTGCGGCTGCTGGGCGACCACGCGGCGGCCGGTGGTCGTGTCGCTGGTCATGTCGCCCAGGCTCTCGCTCTGCGCGTACGGGTATTCGTTGGAGGTCGTGTAACCGTCGATGATCCAGGTGATCCGCCCGTCGACGATCGACGGGTAGGGGTTGCCGTCGAGGGTCAGGAACGGTGCGACCTTCTCGACCCGTTCGCGCGGGTTACGCACGTACAGGATCTTGGAATTGTCGTTGACGTCACCCGAGAGCAGGATGTTCTTCTCGCCGTACTTGGCCGCGTAGACGAGCCGGTTGAGGAACGAGCCGACCGGGACGCCGCCCTTGCCGGTGTATGTGGTGTTCTTCTGGCCGGTGCCACCCGTTTCCGGGTAGTCGAGCTCCTGCGGGTTCTTCGGGTTGCCGCCGGCGATGACGTATTCGGAGGACGCCGGGCTCTCGCCGAAGTAGACCCGCGACTCCTTCAGCTTGGTCGTGTTGACCAGCGGGCCCATGACCGGCATGTCCTTGGCGTCGTAGTCGGGCAGGCCGCCCGGGTCGACCTCGTTGCCGGGCGCCGCCACGATGCCGTAACCGTGGGTGTAGACGAGGGCGTTGTTGATCCAGTTGTTCTGGCCCTCGGGCACCCCGAGCAGCTCGCGTACGCCGACGACGTGGTCGACCTGCTTGCCCGAGGCATCGGGGTAGCGGTCGACGTCGAGCTGGTCGGAGAAGCCGTAGAAGCCGCGGATGCGCTGGGTCTGCTCGTACGTCGCGGAGACCAGCGCCGGGTCGAGCAGCCTGACACCGGACACCGAGGCGTCGCCGTTGCTCTCGACCTTGGTCGGGTCGGCCTCCGCGGTGTAGGGCAGTATCTCCGTCTGGTCGACGTTGTACGAGGCCCGTGTCGCGTCGATGTTGCGCTGGATGTAGGCCGTCTCCTTGAGCTGCTGGTTCGGCTTGACCTGGAACTGCTCGACCAGCGCCGGATAGACGCCGCCGATCAGGATGGCCGAGAGCACGAGCAGGCCGAAGGAGACGCCGGGCAGCATGCCGCCGGGCCGAATGACACCGGCGAAGAACAGCGCGGCGCAGATCAACGCGATGATCGCCAGGATGGTCTTCGCCGGGAGCACCGCGTTGACGTCCGTATAGGAGGCGCCGTGCACGAAGCCGCGGTCGGAGAAGACCAGCCCGAATCGGTCGATCCAGTAGGCGATGGCCTTGAGCAGCACGAACACGCCGAGCAGCACCGACAGGTGGGCACGCGCCGCGCGCGAGGCGTGCACGCCCGGTGACTGCAGCCGGAAGCCGCCGTAGAGGTAGTGCGTGATCCCCGCCAGGATGATCGAGATGATCACGGCGGTGAACAGGAAGTTCAGGACCATCCGAATGAACGGGTAGTCGAACATGAAGAACGAGATGTCCATCCCGAACAGGGGCTCCGTCTTGCCGAAGGGCACCCCGTTGATGAACTCCATCCAGGTCTGCCACTGCCCGGCGAACGACGAGCCCGCGAAGAGCGCGAGCAGGCCCATGCCGACGATGAAGATCAGCTTACGGTGGGGGTCGAGCGCCATCCGGTAACGGTCCGCGCCGCTGCCGCCGCCGAACATGGCGGGGCCGAACATCGGCCGCATCCGGAAGGCCAGCAGCATGTTGCCGCCGGCGATGCCGACCATCAGCACCGCTCCGACCAGGAACAGCACGATCTCGGTCAGCAGGACGCCCGAAAAGACGGACGTGTAGTCGACGGAAGGGTCGACCGTGTCGAACCACAAAAAATCGGTATAAATACCGGAAAATAGGAAAAATAGCGCCACAATCGCCACGAGTGCGATCGCGACCGGAAGAAGCAGTCGCGGTCGGCGGGGCAAGCGCATTGCCCTGCCGCCGGCTCCTGGGGTCCGGAAGCTCAAGGCCAACCCCTCGTCGTGTTGAACAAACGGTCCGTGTCTGGCAACCTACACCGCTGTGCCAGCCGTACGGCTAACGCATGGCGATCGCCAGAAGTTTCATCCGGCAGCGCAAGCGGGCACATCGCCTTTACCCGTGCGTAGCGCGTCGAGCGCGCCGACCGCCGCGTGCAGCGTCTCGGCCTTCACCAGGCGGAGCCCGTCGGGGACGGCCTTCATGGCCTCGGCGCAGTTGTCGGCCGGGGTCAGGAACACGGTCGCGCCGGACTTGCGGGCGCCGACCATCTTCTGGGCGATGCCGCCGATGGGCCCGACCTCGCCCGATGCCTGGATCGTGCCGGTGCCGGCGATGTCCTTGCCACCAGTGATCTCGCCGGGGGTCAGCTTGTCGAGGATGCCGAGCGAGAACATCAGCCCGGCGCTCGGCCCGCCGACGTCACCCACGTTGATGTCGACCTTGAACGGGAACTTGTAGCTCTCCTGCATGACCACACCCACGACGGCCTGGCCCGAGGGACCCACCACGGTCGGCAGGCTGATGTCGGTCTTGTCCTTGCCCCTGGTGACGGCGAAGGCCACGCTTTCGCCAGGTTTGTGCGCCTTGACGGCGTCGCTGATGGTCTTGACGTCCGCGACCGGTTTGCCGTCGACGGCGCTGATCTCGTCGCCCTTCCGCAGCTTGCCGTCGGCCGGCTTGCCCTTCTCCGTGGACGCGACCGTGACGATCATGCCGAAGGGGATCTTGAGCTCGGTCAGCGCGGCCGCGGTGGCGAAGTCCTGGGAGTTGGTCATCTCGACCGTGTTCTCCTCCTCGACCTCTTTGGGCGAGCGGGACTTGGGGAAGATGGTCTCCTCGGGGACGACCGCGACCGTCGGATCGACCCAGCCGCGCAACGCGGTCAGCAGATCGATCCTGCTGCTCGGGCCGCCCTGGTAAGCCACCGTGACCAGCCTCAGCGCACCGTCCGTCGGATAGGTCTGATGCCCGCTGATCGTGATCACGGGCTTCTTCTCGACCTCGCCGATGGTGTTCTCGGTCGGTCCAGGACTCAGTACGACGTACGGGACGGGCAGGAAAGCCCCTGCGACACCGAGCGCCAGCACGAGGAAGCCCGCAACCAGGAGGGTCAAGGCGCGTCGCGACATGAGGACGAGCTTATTGGCAGGCACCGACCCACTCGGCCGACCCATCGGCGAAGATCTGGTGTTTCCAGATCGGGACCTGCGACTTGAGGTCGTCGATCAGCCTGCGCGACGCCTCGAAAGCCTCGCCCCGGTGGGGGCAGGCGACCGCGACGATCACGGCGATGTCGCCGAGCTCCAGATCGCCGACCCGGTGGACGGCGGCGAGCGCGGTGACCGGGAAGTCGGCGGCCACCTTCTCCGCCACCTGGCGCAGCGCGTCGAGGGCCGAGGGGTGCGCCGAGTAGGAGAGCCTGGTCACGGGCTTGCCGTGGTCCTGCTCTCGCACGGTGCCGACGAAGAGCGTGGTGCCTCCTGCCGCGTGGTCCCCAACGGCGGCCAGCACCTCGTCGACGGAGAGCGAGGTCTCGCGAATCCCGAGCAACCGGATGACGTCCACGGAAAGAGCCTACATATTCACAGACGGCGCTTCTTGCGCACCTGGCGGACGATGGCGGCGGTGCCGATGACCGCGACCGTGGCGCCGGCGGCCGTGAGCGTGGCCTCCTTGACCGGCAGCCGCCTGCCGACCACGGTGGTCCTCTTCTCGCGCAGCTCAAGAAGCTGCTCGAACGCGGCCTCGTTGGTCCAGACGGGCTTCCAGCCCGCCTCACGCAGCGCTGTGGCGTCGACGACCCACGGGTAGACGACGTAGTGCAGGTCCGTCGCGGGGGCCGGGGTGATGCCCAGCCGGTGCAGGCGCTGCGCCGTACCGAAGGTGAGGCCCGCGGGCAGCTCGAAGCGCCGCAATCCGGACAGCTCCTCGACCTGCTCCTGCTCCAGCCACCCGTCGGAGCCGACGGCGGCCACGCCGGTCACCACACCGCGCGCGGCCAGCTCCAGCGCCGAGACCAGGTCGTCGACGTGGCAGAACTGCCAGCGCGGCGAACAGCCCTTGACCGTGAGCAGCCTGGGCGACTCGAAATGGCGGGTGATGACCGTGTCGATGCCGGGACCGACCACGGCCGCCGGCCTCAGGACGGTCACCTCCAGGCCGGGGTGGGTCCGCGACGATCTGCGTACGAGCGCCTCGATCTCCAGATAGTCGCCCACGACCCCCGTGTCGGGTTCGGCCGCGACCGGGGCCACCTCGGGCAGGGGCACGTCGTTCTCGGGCGCGGCGCCGTACACCATCGCGCTCGTGACGAGCACGACGCGCCGGACGCGCGCGGCGGCGCTCGCGGTGAGCACCGTTTGCGCAGCTCGCAGATTGTACGCGCGCCGCTCGGCGGGGTTCGCGTCGACGGCGTAGTCACCGGCCAGGTGGACCAGGACGTCGATGTCGGAGATGCGGTTCGCCAAGAGCGGATCCCGCACGTCGATCACTCTCCAGGTGGCTTCCTGGACGTCACCGCGCTCCTCGTCAATGGCCACCACCCTGCGGAAATCCGCGGAGGACACGAGCTTTGCGAGCAGCTCCCGGCCTATGCCTGAGGCGGCCCCGGTGACGGCGACGACGGGGTGGCGCGGGCGTTTCGAGGTAGGCACCAGGTCCTCACTTTGCACTGATCCGCCGTAGGACGACTAACGTGGCGGATGTGGACTCCTCCATCCTGCACGAGGTAGAGCGGTGACTGACCTGCCAGGTCGCGAAAACGACCCCAACGAGAACCCGTTCGCCATGTTCGGCAACCCTGAGCAGATGGCTCAGGCGATGCGCCAGTTCGCCGACATGCTGTCGGCGCCCCAGGGCTCCGGCCCTGTCAACTGGGACATGGCCAAGAACATCGCCCGCCACGCCGTGGTCGCCGAGAGCGATCCGAGCGTCATGGAAGGCGAGCGCCGCCAGATCGTGGAGGCGCTGCGCCTGGCCGACCTGTGGCTGAACGAGGCGACGACACTGCCCAGCGGTGTGTCCAACCCGCAGGCGTGGAGCCGGTCCGAGTGGATCGAGAACACCGTGCCCGTGTGGCGCACGCTCTGCGAGCCGATCGCCGCACGCATGGTCGAGACCATGGGCGGCGCGCTCGGCGGCGCGGGCCTGCCTCCGGAGGCCCAGCAGATGGCCGGGCCGCTGATGGGCATGCTCAAGCAGATGGGCGGCATGATGGTCGGCCAGCAGATCGGCCAGGCCCTCGGCTCGCTCGCCCGCGAGGTGATCGGCACCACCGACATCGGCCTGCCGCTGTCCGACACCGCCGCGCTGCTGCCCGGCGGCATCGCGTCGTTCAGCGAGGGCCTGGAGCATCCCGCCGACGAGATCAGGCTTTATCTGGCGCTGCGCGAGGCCGCGCACCACCGGTTGTTCCAGCACGTGCCGTGGCTGCGCGCCAACCTGCTCGGCGCCGTCGAGGAGTACGCCAGGGGCATCACGGTCGACACCTCGGCGCTCGAAGAGCAGATCCGCGGGCTCGACATCAACAACCCCGAGGCCATCCAGGAGGCGTTGAGCGGCGGCGCGCTGCTCAAGCCCGAGGAGACCGAGCGGCAGAAGGCCGCGCTGGCCCGCCTGGAGACCATGCTCGCCCTGGTCGAGGGCTGGGTGGCCACCGTGGTGGACGACGCCGCGGACGGCAAGCTGCCCTCGGCCGTCGCCCTGGCCGAGACCGTACGCCGGCGCCGCGCGACCGGGGGCCCGGCCGAGTTGACCTTCGGCACGCTCGTCGGGCTGGAGCTGCGGCCCAGGCGGCTGCGCGAGGCGGCGACGCTGTGGCGGGCGCTGAAGGAGGAGCGCGGCATCGACGGGCGCGACGCGCTGTGGGGCCACCCCGACCTGCTGCCGCAGGCCGACGACCTCGACGACCCCGACGCGTTCGTCCGCGGCGAGGCCGCCTGGGACATCTCCCAGTTGGACGCCAAGCCCGACGAGGACGATCAGAGTTGAGCCTGCGCCACGACGCGGTGGCCGTGCTCTCCGGCTGGGCCGCGCCCACGCCCGGCGAGGAGTCACTGCGCGCCGAGTTCCTCGATCACCTGCGCACGCACGACGACGCGATGCTGCGCGAGTGCGTGCCGGGGCATCTCACCGCGACGACCGCGGTGCTGTCGCACGACGGCGCGCGGGTATTGCTGACGCTGCACCCCAAGGCTGGCATGTGGCTGCCGATGGGTGGTCACTGCGAAATCTCCGACACCTCCCTTGCGGCTGCCGCGTTGCGCGAGGCGGTGGAGGAGTCGGGCATTTCCAACCTGGAGCTGTTGCCCGGCCCGCTGGCCGTCGACAAGCACCAGGTCTGGTGCCACCCCCCGCACAGCTGGCATCTCGACGTGGAGTACGCGGCCGTGGCGCCCGCGGACGCCGAGGCGGTGATCAGCGAGGAGTCTCTCGACCTGCGCTGGTTCCCGCTCGACGAGATCCCGGAGCTCTCCGATGAGGCGACCCGCCGGTTGGCGGCACGTGGCCGCGTGGCGCTTACGGCAAATACCCGCGCGCTCGGTTAGAGTCCGCCTGGGCTTGTACCGTTCCAAGGGGGCAATGTGCACACCTCAGCCGAAAACTCGGTCGGCGGCACGATCGTTACGCCCCCTCGGAAACGGCGCAAATTCCCCGGCACCACGCTGACCTGGCTGGCCGTGACGCCGTTCGCGGCCTGGGCGGCGACCAGAGTGGCGGGGCTCGAACGCGGCTCGCTGGCCACCCAGCTCATGACCGCCACGCCGTACGCCGCCGCGGGCTCGGTGGTCCCCCTGATGATCGCCGCGCTCACCCGCAAGCGCGCCGCGGCCGCGGTGGCGCTGCTCACGACGGCCGCTTTCGGCTTCGTCGTCCTCCCCCGGGCTCTGGGTACGGCGGACGCCACGGCGGGCCGGCCGTTCCGGGTGCTCACCATCAACATGCTGTTCGGCAGGGCCGACCCGGAGACGATCATCGGCCTGGTGCGCCGGTTCGACCCGGACGTGCTGAGCACTCAGGAGCTCACGCCCTCGGGCGTCGAGGCGCTCGACGCGGCCGGGCTGTCCAGTCTGATGCCGCACCGGGTGCTGCAGGATGAGTGGTCCGCGAGCGGCAGCGGGCTCTACTCCAAGCATCCGCTCAAGCCGATCTACCACCTGATACCGCCGATCGGGCACAACATGCCCGCGGCGATGGTCTCGCTGCCCGGTGGCAAGCCGGTCGAGTTCGTGGACGTGCATCCCTTTCCGCCGCTCGGTCCCCAGGTGACGAACTGGGTCGAGGCCCTGGACGACCTCCCCGCCGCTTCGGGTGACACGGTGCGGATCCTGGCGGGCGACTTCAACGCCACGCTCGACCACACGCCCATGCGCCGGTTGCTGTCGCGCGGCTACAAGGACGCCGCCGATCAGGTCGGGGCCGGGCTCATCCCGACCTGGCCGGCCAACAAGCGGGTGCCGCCGATCATCACGATCGACCATGTGCTGGTGGACCAGCGGGTGGGCGTGAAGGAGGTCAGCGTGCACACCGTGCCCGACACCGACCATCGGGCGGTGTTCGCGGAGCTCAGCGTGCCTTGAGCAGGGCCCTGAGGTTGTCCCAGCCCTCCAGCCCGGGGTCGAGGCGGGTGACGTCTTCGGGGGTGCGCAGGCGGTGCCAGCCGGGGCCGGTGGCCACCATGCGGCGACCGGGCGCCTGGGCGCGCAGGGTCGTCACCGGGTCGGGGTCGTCGAGATCGGGACCGGCCCATCCGGGCATGGGCAGGCCGCAGGCCAGGGCCACGGCTCCGCCGTCCTCGGCTGGACAGAGCGTGATCTGGGCCCGGCCGAGCTCGCGGAAGAGCTTGCCGACCAGCAGGGGCGGCAGGTCGGGCGCGTCGGCGCCGATCACCACGGCCTGGTCGCCGGCGAACCGGCCCATGACGGCCTTGAGCGGCTCATCCTCGTCGATCATGATCACTTCGGTGCCGGGCCAGACGATCTCGTCGAGGCCGGGGACGCTGGTGACCAGGACGGGCGTGACGAGTTCGAGGCCGGCGACCATCTCGTAGGTGTCCTCGGCCATGGCCTCCAGGAACTCGTCCGGGTCCACGCCCTCGGGGGCCGCCTGCGCCATGCTCTGCCGTACGAGAACCGCGGCGATGCGCGTCAACACTCCTCCGGTGCCGTATGGGCGGCGGCGGAGAATCCTTCGAGGAACCCGCGCGCCCGTTCTGCTTTGGGATACTGTTCGACCAGCGCCCAGAACCTGGCGCCGTGGCTGGGAACGAGCAGATGTACGAGCTCGTGGATGATCACGTAGTTGATGACCCACTCAGGGAGACCCTTGAGGCGGGTCGAGATCCGGATCGTGCCGTTCTCCGGGGTGCATGATCCCCATCGATGCTGCTGATTGTCCACCCAGCGCACGCTGTCCGGCATGGCCCTGCCGTTGAGATACTTCGCCGACAACTCCTTGGCTCGCTCCAGGAGGGCTTCGTCGGTCGGTCTTCGCCGGCTCTCCTTGGCCGCGAGCCGATCGAGCATCCGGCTCACCCATTCATCAGCGTCTTCGCCGCTCAGCCAGGCAGGCAGGAGCACGATCGTCTTGTCGCCGTCGCGGTAGGCGGAGACCGTACGCCGGCGACGAGAACTGCGACGGACCTCGACTGTCTCGGGGGGCACATATGCACGGTAGCCGAGACTGGCGAAATTCCACAGAGGGGGAGTCGTTGTTTCTGCTGGTCAGATGATTAAGACCCGGTGAATTTGGGCATGCGCCTTTCCCGATGCGCGACCAGCCCCTCGATCATGTCGGCGGATGCCATGGTCACCGGCTGGGCGAGGGACTCCCAGCGCAGTGCGGCTTCCAGGTGTGGATGGTCCTGGTTCAGGGCGACCTTGGTGAGTCTTGTGGCAATCGGGGCGTTCTGCGCGATGGCCTGGGCGAGGGCCTCTACTTCCGCCATAAGGTCATGTTTCGGGAAAGATTGATTTACCAGACCTTTAACCGCGGCTTCCTGTCCCGTGACCGTGCGGCCGGTCAGCAGCATCTCCCTGCCGAGGGCGCCCGCCCGCTTCGGCAGCAGGTACGTGGCCGCCATCCCGGGATGCAGACCGAGCTTCGTGAACGGGACCAGCAGCTTGGCGTCGTCGGCGACGTACACGAGATCGCAGGCCAGCGCCACGCACAGGCCCGCCCCCACCGCCGGGCCGTTGACGGCGGCGATGGTCGGCACCTCCAACTCGGTGATGGCCAGCCAGGTGCGGTAGAAGGCGAGCATCCGGTCGCGCAGCTTCGGCACGGTCTCCGCGCCGCGTTCGCCCAGCCAGGACAGGTCGCCGCCGGAGGAGAACGCGGTGCCGGCGCCCGTGACGATCACGCAGCGGATGCCGGTGTCGGTGGCCAGGGCGGCCATGGTCTCGCGCCACTCGCCGGTCATGCCGTCCGTCATGGCGTTGCGCCTGTCGGGGCGGTTGAGGGTGATCAGTACGGTCCCGTCGTCTCTGCGGTCCACCAGGAGTTCGTTCATGGAGGGAGCGTAACGGCGGAGAGTTATCCACAGGCGGCTCGTAAGGCACTCGGGATCTTGGATCGGGGTGGCAGTCTTGCGCGCCATGAGGCCACGTGTGAAACCCGCGCTCCGGCGGATCGTCCGTGACGAGCAGACCTTGCAACTGGGGGCGCATCCCCTGCGTTCCGTCCTGGTGACGGGCTCGGAGCACCAGTGGGTGGCGGAGCTCGACGGCACCCGCGATCTGGGGCAGGTTCTGCGTGACGGCGCCGCCTCGGGACTGGGCGAGGCGGCCTGCCGGGCGCTGCTGGATCGGCTCGCCGCGCAGGGGGTGCTGGACGACGCGGCGGTCCCGCCCGTTCGGCTTTCGCTCGGTGAGCGTGATCGTCTGGCTCCCGATCTGGATGTCCTCGATCTGGCCGGTGACGGGGCGGCGGTGTTCGCGCGGCGGCGGCGGGCGCGGGTGCGGGTCTACGGGGCCGGGCGGGTGGGAGCGCAGGTGGTGGGGCTGCTGGCGGCATCCGGGATCGGGGCGATCCGGGTCTTCGACGAAGGTCCGGTACGGCCGTGCGACCTCGCGCCTGGCGGGCTGACGTGGTCGGAGCTGGGGATGAGCCGCCAGGACGGGGCGGCGGCGCTCGCCCGACGCCTCACCTCCGGCGGCCCGCTGCCCCCGGACACGGTGGCTCCGGCCGGCGACTCCGAGATTCCCGGGACGCCCTCGATGCCGGCGACGAACGCGCAGGCCGGTGGCCCTTACCTGGGCGATGGCTACGACCGTCCCGATCTGGTGGTCCTGGCACCGGTCGCCCCGCTGGACGGCGTGCTGGTCAACGAGTTGACCGCTCTCGGCATCCCCCACCTGCTCGTGGCCGCCTTCGAGGGACACGGTTGCGTGGGGCCGCTCGTCCTTCCGGGCGAGACCGCCTGCCTGCACTGCCTCGACCTGGCCCGGCGCGATGCCGACCCCGCGTGGCCCATCGTCACCGCGCGGCTGGGCGGCTATCCGCCCGGCGAGATCGCCTGCGACACAACCATGGCCACGCTGGTGGCGGCCTCGGCCACGGGTCACGCGCTCGCTCACATCGACGGACGCGACCCCGTTGTGACCAACGGCACATTGGACATCATGCCTGATTGGCGATGGAAAACCAGGTCATGGATACAGCAACCACAATGTCGTTGTATGCGAAACCATCCCTATCGCCCAGAATGGTCATGTCAGTCACCAGCAATGGGCTGACGATGGGTCCGGGGAACCTCGAAGGGGGGAAGCGGTGTCTCAGCCAGGATGCCGCGCATCAGTGTGAGCGATCTGCCGCGCCGCGCCGTTACGCGTTCCGCCAAGCTTGCCACCCTTCCACTCGGCTTCGCCGGCCGTGCCGCCCTGGGGCTCGGCAAGCGGATCGGCGGCAAGCCCGCCGAGATCGTCGCCCAGGAGATCCAGCAGCGCACCGCCGAGCAGATCTTCAAGGTCCTCGGGGAGCTCAAGGGCGGCGCGATGAAGGTCGGGCAGGCGCTGTCCATCTTCGAGGCGGCCCTGCCTCAGGAGATCGTCGGGCCCTATCGCGCCACGCTCACCAAGCTGCAGGAATCAGCCCCGCCGCTGCCGGTCGCCACGGTCCACAAGGTGCTCACCGAGCAGCTCGGTGACGGCTGGCGAGACTACTTCGAGTCGTTCGACGACCGGCCGACCGCCGCCGCCTCGATCGGACAGGTGCACAGAGCGGTCTGGCACGACGGCCGCGACGTGGCGGTGAAGATCCAATACCCGGGTGCGGGCAAGGCCCTGCTCGGTGACTTCACCCAGTTGGCGCGGCTGGGCAAGCTCTTCGGTGTGGTGCTGCCCGGCCTCGACATCAAGGCGGTGCTGGCCGAGCTCCGTGAGCGCATCGCCGAGGAGCTCGACTACCTGCGCGAGGCCGAGGCCCAGCACGCCTTCGCGCTCGGTTTCAAGGACGACCCCGACTTCCACGTCCCCGACGTGGTCGCCGCCAACGAGATGGTGCTGGTCACGGAATGGATGGACGGCACTCCCCTGTCCCGCGTCATCACCGACGGCACCAAGGAGCAGCGCGACCACGCGGGCCTGCTCTTCGTCCGCTTCCTGTTCTGCTCACCGGCCCGGGTCGGCATGCTCCACGCCGACCCGCACCCCGGCAACTTCCGCATGCTCGACAACGGCAAGCTGGGCGTCCTCGACTTCGGCGCCGTCAACCGCCTGCCTGACGGCTATCCCAGGTCCTTCGGCCAGCTGACCCGCATCTTCAACCAGGGCGACATGGACAGCGTGGTCGCGGGCCTGCGCGCCGAGGGCTTCATCCGCCCCGACATCGAGGTGGACGGCGACGCCCTGCGCTCGTTCCTCTCCCCCTACGTCGAGCCGACGGCGGTCGAGGAGTTCACCTTCAGCCGCGAATGGTTCCAGGCCCAGGCGGCCAGCGTCACCGACCTCCGCCCCACGAACGTGGTCCGCCAGCTCAACCTGCCGGTCTCATACGTGCTCATCCACCGCGTCCATGCGGCGGGGGTCGGCGTCCTCTGCCAGCTGGGCACCACGGCCCGCTTTCGCGACGAGGCGATCCGCTGGGTTCCGGGCTTCGCCGACGACCCCGAGGACGAGGCTCTGCCGGTCAGCTGAGCTGGGCGCGGGCCCGCCGTCGTGATCCACTTCCACGACGGCGGGCTGCCGGTCACACGTAGCCGGTCGAGCCGTCGGGGCGGATGGGCAGGACGCGCCCCCAATGGACGTAGTCATCCGCCTTCAGCGCTGACTCGTCGATCTCCACTCCCCAGCCGGGCCGATCCGGGCGCAGTTCCAGGTACCCGTCCACGGGCAGGTACGGGTCCGGGCACCAGGTCGTCTCGTCGGGTTTGTACTCCAGCATCTTGAGCCCGTGATGCGTGGCGGCGAAGTGCACGTTCACCGCGGTCGCCAGCGGGCCCATCGGGTTGTGCGGGGCCACGCTCACGAAATGCGCCTCGGCGATGGCCGCGATCCTGCGCATCTGCGCGAGGCCGCCGACCACGCAGATGTCCGGCTGGACGATGTCGGCGCCGCCCGCCGTCAGCAGGGCGAGGAAGTCCTGCGGCAGGAACAGCGACTCGCCGGTGGCCAGCGGCACGTCGAGCTGGGAGCGCAAGTGACCCCAGGCGGGGATGTACTCCGGCCGGATGGGCTCCTCGAACCACAGCGGGTCGTAGGGGGCCAGCGCGTTCCCGAGCTGGATCGCCTGGCGCGGCTCGAAGATCCGGGCGTGCCCCTCGAAGGCGAACTCCCACTCGGGCGGACTGGTCGAGCGGATCTCGGCGAAGTAGTCCGCCGCCTCCCGGCAGACGTTGCCCCAGCGCCCGGCGTACAGGTCGCGGCGGTACGGGCTGAGTTTGAAGGCGGTGAAGCCGTACCGCTCGTTCAGCGATTGGGTCAGGTCACGGCAGGCCGGCGGGTCGGGGGCGGTGTAGACGCCGCAGTAGACCGGGACGCGGTCGCGTACCTGCCCGCCGAGCAGCATATACACCGGCAGCCCAGCGGCCTTGCCGGAGATGTCCCACAACGCCTGGTCGATGGCCGCGATCGCGGCCAGCCCGATCGCGCCCGGCGGGAACCGGGCCTCCTGGATCAGCCTGCGCACCACGTACTCGACCCGCCGCGGATCGACGCCCTCGATCTGCTGGAACATGTACTCCAGCACCGGGATCAGCGCGTGGTCGGGGCCGTGGTTGTACGCCTCGCCCCAGCCGGACACCCCCTCGTCGGTATCGATCTTCACAAGCAGGCGCGGGCGCTCTCCGACCCGCTGCATGTAGGTCTTCAATGCGGTGATCTTCATTTCTGCCCTCCCCAAGTCGCCAGCACCGAGGCCACTTCCTCCCGTACGTCGGGCGGCAGCAGGCGGCTCGGCGGGCGCACATCGCGGCGGCACAGGCCGAGCTGCGCCAGCGCCTCCTTGACGACCGACACGTTGTCGGCCGAGGCGTTCGCGCCGCGCAGTTCCTCGAACCGCCTGATCAGGTCCCATACCTCCATCGCGGCCGGGAAATCGCCCGCGCGCAGCGCGTCGCGCATCCGCAGCGTCAGCTCCGGTGCCGCGGTGACCAGGCCGGAGGTGAAGCCGCGCGCGCCGACCGCCCAGTACGCCGGTGTGTACGGCTCGGCCAGCCCGCACAACCAGGCGAACCGGTCCAGTCCACCATCACGCGCGACCGAGGCGAAGCGCACCGGGTCGGGGACGGCGTACTTGACGCCGATCACGTTCGGACACGCCTCGCCGAGGCGCGCCACCTGCGCCCCGGCGACGCGCGGGCTGCGGATGTAGGGGACGACGCCCATGTCGGGGAGCGCGTTCGCGATCTCGCGGTGGTAGTCCACCCAGCCTTCCGCCGACAGGTACGGGTGGACGGGCTGGTGCACCATCACCATGCGCACGCCGTGGTCGCGGGCGTGCCGCGCGGCCTCGATGGCACTCCCGACGTCGAGGCCGACCCCGGCGAGCACGGCGGCGTCCTCCCCGACGGCGGCCACGGTGGACTCCAGCACCCGGCGGCGCTCGTCCGGGGTGAGGGCGTAGAACTCGCCGGTGTTGCCGTTGGGCGTGACCACGTTGACGCCCGCCTCGACGATCCTCCGTATCAGTTTGGCGTTCGTGTCGAGGTCGACGGCGCCGTCCGCGTCGAACGGCGTCACGGTGACGGCCACGACGTCGGCCAGCTTCTCGGTCAGGTCAAGCATCGATCAACCCCTGCTCTCTGCTGGCCCAACCGGAACCACACCCTCGTTGAGCGGCCGGATCTTCACGACGAACCCGTAGATCAGCGTGCCCAGGATCGCCATCGCGCCCGCGAAGAGCATCGGCCCGGTGTAGGAGTTGCCGCTGAACGTCAGGAAGACGCCGATGAGGATCGGGCTGATGATGTTGCCGATCTGCGAGCCGAAGTTCTGGAAGCCGGCGACCGAGCCGACCACCGAGGATGACGGGGCCACCTCGGCCGGCAGGCTGAGGATGGCCGCGCCGGCGAAGGAATGGGCGCAGTTGCTGACGGACAGCAGGACCATGACGGCCACGTTTCCGGGGACGAACGTCGTCAGCGCGATCGTGGACGCGAGCAGCATTCCGCTGATGATCGGGATCTTGCGGGCCCGGGCGATGGGGACGCCGCGCCGTACCAGCCAGTCGGAGAAGGCGCCGCCCGCGATCGTGGCGCCTATCCCGAGCACGGCCGGGATGGAGCCGAACACCCCGAGCTGGAGGATGGTGAAGCCCCGATCCTCCACCAGGTAGCTCGGATACCAGGTGAGGAAGAACGCGCCGGTGGCCGAGCGGCAGATGTAGCCGAACACCAGCCCCCACACCGTGGGGTAACGCAGCAGGGACAGCCAGCGCATCGGCGGGCCGGTCTCGGGCACGGCCGCGTCGCCGCCCTCGATGTAGTCGAGCTCCGCCTGGGAGATCTTCGGATGTTCCTGCGGCGAGCGGTAGATCATCAGCCAGCCGATGACCCACACCATGCCGGTCAACCCGATCACGACGAAGGCCGCGCGCCATCCGAAGGCGGCGATGAGCCCCGTGACCACCGGGACGGACAGGGCGACGCCGACCTGTTGCCCGGTGTCGAACAGGCTGGAGGCCAGCGCGCGTTCCCTGCGCGGGAACCAGGCGGAGACCACCTTGATGTTGGAGGGTTGCACCGGGGCCTCGCCCATGCCGAGGCCGAGCCGGCAGATGATCAGCGTGCCGAACCCGTGGGCCAGGGCGGTGGCGGCCGTCCACAGCGACCACCACACGACGGCGATCGGATAGATCACCCGCGGGCCGAAACGGTCGAGCAGCCAGCCGGAGGGCAGCTGGAAGATCGCGTACGTCCAGAAGAACGAGGAGAGCAGGATCCCTTTCATGGTCTGGTCGAAGCCCAGGTCTCGCTGCATGTACGTGCTGGCGACGCTGAGGCTGGACCGGTCGAGGTAGGCGATCGCGAGACCGGCGCCCGAGAGCGCGACGATGGTCCAGCGAAGTCGAGACCGTGCGGGCCGCGCTGTCGCGGGGACGGTCGGGGCGGGCATGGCGGAGTTAGACTGCATTCAAGCTCCATGCTGCAGGTCAGTGCAGTGGCCACGCCGGACCGGCCGGAATGCGTTCCCGGCCACGCCGCGCCAACGGCGTTCCCGGGGTCCGTGCGGTCCGGTGTGTGTTCAAGGAAGCGGAGCCGTTGTGCCGGTGTGGTCCGTGTCCTCGGGCCACACCGGACGACCCCGTCACGATCTCCCTTCTCGGTACGGGGAAGTCCCTGAAGTCCTAATTCACGCGACTGTAACCTAGATTCCGGTCATATACGAGATGCGATGTAAGATATCTTTGGCGTTATGAGTGAGGTCGTCGCATCTCCGATCTTCGTCGGACAGGCCAGATCCATGTCCTCGCGGGGCACGGTCGCCCTGGAGGTGATCAAGCACGCGATACTGACCGGCGCGCTCCAGCCCGGCCAGGCTCTGGTCGAGACCGAGCTGGCCCAGCAGCTCGGCGTGTCCAAAACCCCCGTGCGCGAGGCGCTCAAGACCCTCGCGGGCGCCGGGCTGGTCACCATGAGCGAGTACAAGGGCGCGTCGGTGCGCCAGGTCGACACCGCCCTGATGGAATCGGTCTACGACCTGCGCCTCCTGCTGGAGCCGGAGGCGCTGTCCCGCACGGTCCAGCGCGGAACCGATCTCACCCCCGCCGCCGAGGCGCTGCGCCGCGCCGACGAGGCCGCCGACCGGGCCGATCGCAGCCTGGCCAACCGCGATTTCCACCGCGCGTTGTACGCGGGCTGCGGCAACCCCCTGCTCGTCAGCACCCTGGACGCCCTCCGCGACCAGACCGCCCTGATCTCCGCGGCGGCCTGGGTCCGGGTACCGACCTGGGAATCGGAGGCCGAAGAACACCGCCAGATCCTCCAGGCCGCCCAATCCGGCTCCGCCCCCGAGGCCGCCGCCCTGCTGCGCGACCACATGAGCTGCTTCGTCGACCGAGTAAAAGCCGCCGGCGGCCTGGAGAGCTAGACCGACCGAACCGCCAGCCGCCCGGACAGCTAGACCGACCGAACCGCCAGCCGCCTGGAGAGCTAGCCGGAACCGGCGGGCTCGCCCGGTTGGCGCAGGCCTCTGAGCAGGGCGCTCACCCCGTCGGCGAGCACGCGGCCACCCTCCTCCCGTGAGTCCAAGAACCAGCCGGGTAGCGGGCTGCGCCCCGAGCAGGTGAGCTCGATGCTGACGAGGCCGTGGATCGTGGTCCACACCAGATAGGCCATCCGCGTGGGATCTTCCGATCCCGTCGCCCCGATGGCCTCCGTCAGCAGGCTGAACGTCCGCCCGAGCGCGTCCTGCCGCAGCTCGGGCGAGGGATCGAAGTCGGGCAGCGGCCGCTCGAACATCAACGCGTAGAGCGCCGGATCGGCCAGCGCGAACTCCCGGTATCCATAGGCCACCGCCATGATCCGATCACGCGGCTCCGCATGACCGTGAAGCGAGCCCAGCAGCATCTCTCGCAGCACGTCGAACCCGTACCGATAGACCGCCTCCAGCAGCCCCGCCCGACCGCCGAAGCACGTGTAGATGCCCATCGTGGACGTCCGCGCCTCCTCGGCGACGCGCCGGAGCGTGAGGTGCGGCGCCCCTTGCTCACGGAGAACGCGAACGGCTGCCTCCAGCAGGTCTCCGCGCAGCTCGCCAACTTCTTTCGAGGTGCTTACATCTCTCGGCACCCTCTCACCCTATTGGCTCATAACGCGCATGATAACGAGCGTTATCCCCTCCGAGAAAGGGACTCCGACATGCGTTCATCGGCTCTCTACCGGGCCACCGCCACGGCCGGCTTCGCCTCCGCGGTGCTGCTGGTGATCAACGTCTTCCGCCGCGCGGGCCTGCTGCCGGAAACCACCCTCACCCACGCCATAGCCCCCTTCGCGGCACTGACCGGCCTACTCGCGATCACCGGCCTCTACCTGCTCATTCGCGGTACGTCCGGCACCCTCGGCCTGATCGGCTACCTGCTCAACGCCGCCGGGCTGGCCGGGGCCTACGCAATCGAGTACACCCTGCACTACGTCTTCCCGCTCCTGGACGGCGCCAAGGTAACCGAACTGCTGGCCGGAGGCACCGGGCGGGCGTTCCTCATTACTTCGGTCGTGTTACTGGCCGGGGTTGTAACCTTCAGCGCGGCGGCCCTGCGCACGGGCACCCTGCCACCCCTTGGGGTCATCTTCTACGCAGTCGGCATGATCCCCGGCGCACTGCGGAACATGGTCCCGCTCCCCGTCTACCTGATCGGCCTGGCGCTGGCGGCGGCTGGGATCGCCTGGATGTCGGCCCGCCTCTGGTCGGCCCAGGAGAAAGCCGCACCCCTTCCCACCCGACGACAAGTGACCGCTTAGCTCACCAGCACCGACGTCACTGTCGACGCGATTCCCGAGGCGCCGTTCGGGCACCTCGGGAGCTTCGCGGTGCACGACCGTTGCGGAAAACGCGGCCACGTGTCAGGACGCACCGAACCGCGCCACGGGCCCCGACAGTTGATCAGCCACCGCCAGCAGTGCACAACCGCCACGAAATACGCGACCACACCACCGGAACGCACCAAACCACGCCACAGGCCCCGACGATTGATCGGCCGCCGCTCCGACCACGTCAATCCGCCAGGCGCGAGGTCACACGGCCGTACCGAACCTTCGTCGAAGACCAGGATCGCCCCGATCACGCACGCCGCCAGCAGTTCCACCACCTGCGCCCCATCCGCCCGGCCCCCGTAGACCCGCACCCGTTAACCCGGCCCCGCAACCCCGCCCCGCAGACCCCGCAGACCCGGCCCCGCAGACCCGGCCCCGCAGCCGCGCCTGCGCCTGCGCCTGCGCCTGCGCCTGCGCCTGCGCCTGCCGAGCGAACACCGCAACCCCCAAGCGTCGCTCGCACATCCCCGTTGGAGCGTCGTGAAACAGTTCTACGGTCCCGAGCGGGAGCGGCGCTTGCTCTCCTAGCTGACGCCAGTCGGCCCGTAGGAACGCGCCGGCCCGGCCCTCCAGCAGGCCGGAGATCGATTAGGCTCCCGTGTCACCACAAAACCGTCTGAAACCAGTCACTTGATGGTCGGTGGCTCGCAGACGGTCCCCTTTGCCGGAAGGCGGAGGAACGTGAGGTACCGGTTGGCGTAGGAGATGGTGCACTGGTTGCCGGTGAGGTAGAGGCCGTGTCCAGATCCGTTGTAACGGACCGTGGACGAGCCGGGCACTCGGCTCACGGTGTCGGCGACGTCCGCGTGGTCGGTCCAGGTGCCGGCCCCGAGGAATGGCGGTAGTCGGTCGGCGGGCAGCGGCTTGGCGGGATTGGTGACCGGGGCCGGCCAGCCCACGCAGCCGAGCGGATGCCAGAGCTCGTTTCCGGCGAAGTTCGGTGAGAGCTGCTGATCGAGCGCCTTCACCTGCTGGAACTCCTCGTAACTGGCGAAGCCCAGCCCATCCGTGCAGTGAGTCGCGTCCATGCCCCTGAACGAGGGAACCTTCTTGCTCTTCGTGGCCTGCTCAACGTAGTCGGCGAAGCCCGAGGCGTCTCCCTTCACGGCTTGGTCGACGACCCTGGCGAACCGTTGCCAGTTGGGGAAGTCGGGCGCGGGGCCGGGGCTGATCACATCGGGAGCGGCGGCGACCTTGAAGTCGAACCCGCTGTAGGCGACCTGTGTCTCCTTCACCGGAACAGGCGAACGGTCCGCGGCCGCGGTGAGGTCACGCCAGACGGCGCCTACGTCACGCCCCCGCAGAGCGCAGGCATCGCTGGACGCGCACCAGGCGCTGAGCCGGGTGAACTGGCCCTCGATCGCCGCGTACCTCATCCGCAGGTCCGTGGCATGGTCGGCGAGGTGGTCGACGCCGCCGTCGACGTAGACCGCGCGGACGGCGCCGGGGAACAGCCGGGCATAGGTCGTGGCGACAACCCCGCCGTAGGAGGTGGCCAGGAAGCTCAGCTTTTCTTCGCCCAGCGCCACCCGGATCGCCTCGATGTCTCTGGCGACGGAGCCCGAGTCGAGGTTGTCGAAGTATTCAGGGTCGGCCTTGCGGCACTGCTCAGCGTATTGCCGGTTCTTCGCGGCAAGCCTGTCGTATTCGGGACGATTGTCGGGCACGGTGATCCAGGCACCGGTGGCGAAGCAGTCGAACGGGATGACGCCCAGGTCGGTGGTATTGCGAGGCTCAAGGGTGATCACGTCGAATTGCTGTCGCAACTGGGTGAAGTTGCCGCCGGACTTCTTCAGATCGTCGATGCCCGAACCGCCGGGCCCGCCTGGGACGGTGAACACCGCGCCGATCCTGCGATGCGTCCCGGTGGCCGGCAGGCGGGCGATCCGGATGGAGATCTTCCGGCCCGACGGTTTCGACCAGTTCACGGGCACCTGGACCGAGGCGCACTCCAGGTCGCCGCCGCACGCTTTCCACGACAGCGCGGACGCCGCGGCGCTGGACGGAATCGCCGTCACCGCGGCCAGCAAGGCGGCCAGCAGCCCGCCCACGACCAGCGGCCGGATTCCGCGCCCTCGGACGGCGATCGCCACCGCTCCCGCGGTGAGCGCCACGACCGGGTAGGCGAGCAGCAGGGCGAGGGCCGCGAGAGGAGGGAGGATGCCCGGTCCGTCCCCGGCCACGATCTGATTCGGCAGGTTCTCCACCATGAAGGAGCCGATCCGCGATCTCCACGGCGATGGCAGCGTCTGCGCCACCACCGGCAGCACGAACAGGACCATGATCAGCGCGACCAGCGAACCCGCCGTGGAGCGGATCACCGCCCCCAGGCCAAGCCCGACCATGGCGACCAGCGGCATGACCGCCCCGGCGACCAGCAGCTCGGCCGCCACTCCCGGATCCGTGAGGGAGACGCCCAGCGTCCGGCCGTCGAGCAGGACCTGCCCCGCACGATCTCCCAGCACGGCCTGCGCGGCCACGTGCATGGCGAACACCAGCACCTCGCCCGCGACCAGCGTGACGGCCGCCAGCGCCGGGATCTTGGCGAACAGGAACAGCTGCCGCCTCGGCACAGCCACCAGGCTCGTGCGGATCAGGCCGGTGGCATGCTCGGAGGTGATCGACAGGGCGCCGAGCGCGGCCATCACGAAGTAGGCGACCGGCAGCCCGGCGCCCAGCCCCGCGCCGATGCTGGTGAAGACCAGCCTCTCGTCGCCTGCCTGATTGTCGAAGCTGCGGGAGACCATGAACGCCAGCCCGGCGCAGAGCAGCACGGCCAGCACCGAAAAGGCCAGGAGGTACAGATTGGATCTCAGCGAGCGCAACTTCAGCCACTCGGAGACGATGGCGTCGATCATCAGGCGGCCCTCCCCGCGCCGAACTCGACGCTTTCCTCGGTCAGCTCCATGAACGCCTCCTCCAGCGAGGCGCTGCGCGGGGTCAGCTCGCTCAGCGCGATCCCACGCGACAGGGCCAGCTCGCCGATCCGCGTGGCGGAAAGGCCGCTCACCGACAGCCCACCGTCCTCCTCGCACACGCTCGCGCCGTCCACCCGCAGGACGTCGGCCAGCGTCCGCTGGGCGGCCGCGCGGACCAGCACGCCGCGCTGGAACCGTTCGAGCATCTCGGACATGGTGGTGTCGGCGATCAACCGGCCGCGTCCGATGACCACGACGTGGTCGGCGGTGAGCGCCATCTCGCCCATCAGGTGGCTGGAGACCAGGACGGTGCGGCCCTCGCCCGCCAGCAGGCGCATCAGCTCGCGGATCCAGCGGATGCCCTCGGGATCCAGCCCGTTGACCGGCTCGTCGAACATCAGCACCCCGGGATCGCCCAGCAGCGCGGCGGCGACGCCGAGCCGCTGGCGCATGCCCAGCGAGAACCCGGCGATCCGCCGTCCGGCGACCTCGGCCAGCCCCACCTGCTCCAGCACCTCGCCCACCCGCCCGCGACCGATGCCGTTACTGCGGGCCAGACACCACAGATGCGCGGCGGCGGTCCGCCCGCCGTGCACCGCGCCCGCATCCAGCAACGCGCCCACCTCCCGCATCGGCTCCTTCAACGAGCCATACGGCCGGCCGCCTACGAGGGCGGTCCCGCTGTCGGGCGCCTCCAGCCCGAGGATCACCCGCATCGTGGTGGACTTGCCCGCGCCGTTGACGCCGAGGAAACCGGTCACCAAGCCCGGTTTCACCACGAAGGTCAGGTCATCGACTGCGAGCGCTTCGCCGTACCGCATTGTCAGGCCAGTTACTTCGATCATGAGATCCCCCTCGTCGTCGGGTGCCGGCATCCAGCTTCGAGGTGTGGTTCGCATTCCTCCATCGGTCTGCGCCCACCCTCGAAGGTGGGATTTCGCCCCCGCCGTGGTAGGGCTGGACCTACCGTCCTCGCGCCGCCGAGCGGGCAGAATGCTGGCGTGACCAGGCTTCGCCACCTCCTCCAACCAGCCGCTGGGCTGCTGCTGAACGCCGCCACAGGCGTGGCGGCCTGGCTGCTGCTCGCCCTGCTGGCAGGCTGTGCGGCGCTGATCCCGGTGGGCGGCCTCGGTTTTCCTCTGCTGACCCGGGCGCTGACCCCGGTCCGGGCCCTGACCCGCTTTCAGCGCGCCTGGGCGGCACGCGCGCTCGGCCACGAGATCCCCGAACCGCACCGGCGCGGCCGGACCGGGCGCGACCTGACCTGGCTGGCCGTCCACGCCCTCGTCGGGCCGTCCTGCGTGATCACCATCGGAACGTTGCTGTCCTTCGTCGGCGTGATCCTCAACCTGCGCCCGCTGGAGAACAGCCGGTGGCAGACGATCACTCTTTCGCTGGCGATCCTGGCCTTCTTGGCGATCGCGGTGGCGGCGATCCCGCTGCTGCACACGCTGCAGGCCCGCCTGGCGGAGCTCCTGCTACGCCCGGCCCCCTCCTTGGCCCGGCGGGTCAGGGAGCTGACCGAGTCCAGGGCGGCGGCCATCGACGCGCAGGCCGCCGAGATACGCCGGATCGAGCGCGACCTGCACGACGGCGCGCAGGCCAGGCTGATCGCAGTACGGATGAACCTCGGGCTGGCCAAGAGCACAAACGACCCCGATCAAGTCCGCGAGCTGGTAGGAGAGGCGTGGGAATCCGTCGGGCAAGCCCTCAACGACCTGCGCGACCTGGTGCGCGGCATCCACCCGCCGGTGCTCGCCGACCGAGGGCTCGCCGGGGCGATCCAGGCCGCCGCACTGCTCTGCCCGATCCCGGTGCAGATCGACATCGACCTGCCTGCCCGCCCGCAAGCCCCCGTCGAGTCCGCGGTTTACTTCGCGGCCGCCGAAGCCCTGACCAACGTGACCAAGCACAGCCGCGCCACCAGGGCGTGGGTACGGCTGTGCCACCAAGCAGGCGTCTTGCGGCTGACCGTGGGCGATGATGGACGCGGCGGCGCCCACCCGGCGGCCGGCACCGGCCTCGATGGCATCCGACGTCGCTTGTCAGCCTTCGACGGAACACTCGCCATATCCAGTCCCCCCGGCGGCCCAAGCCAACTCATCATGGAGTTACCGTGCGCGTTGTCATCGCCGAAGATCTCGCACTCCTGAGAGACGGCTTGGTCCGCTTGCTGTCGGCACACGGCTTCGAGGTGGTCGAGGCCGTCGACAACGCGCCGATGCTGCTCGACGCGCTGATCCGGCATCAGCCGGACGTGGCGGTGATCGACGTACGGCTGCCGCCGACGCTGACGGACGAGGGGCTGCGGGTCGCTCTTGAGGCTCGCAAGAGGCTGCCGGGGTTGCCGGTTCTGATCCTTTCGCAGTACGTCGAGCAGCTCTATGCCCGTGAGCTGCTGTCCGACCACTCCGGCGGGGTGGGCTACCTGTTGAAGGACCGGATCGGCGATGTGGAGCAGTTCGTCGAGTCGGTGCGCCGGGTGGCGGCTGGTGGCACCGCGATGGACGCTGAGGTGATCTCTCAGCTCCTCGTCCGCCGGGAGCGGGACGAGCCGCTCGGCGAGCTGACCCCGAAAGAGCGCGAAGTGCTCGCGATGATGGCCGAGGGCATGTCCAACGCCGCGATCGCGGCCCGCCTGTTCGTCACCGACAAAGCGATCGGCAAACACACCAACAACATCTTCGCCAAGCTGGGGCTGCCCCCGTCCGACGACCACAACCGCCGGGTGATGGCGGTCCTGGCCTACCTCGAAGCCGAGCCCGGCTAGTCGTTCTGTCTCGTGAGGTTGACGTCACCAAAAGCACACGTCATTGCCAATAGCCCTCACGCGATGACCCCAAATGTCACCGGCGTACCGAAGCGGTCGATCCGATCGCGGCCGGACTGTACAGCAAACGCTGGACGTCCCGTTCAGACGTGGGCAGTGGGCCGTGAAATGAGCCGCAGGCCGTGAACCATGGGCCATGGGCCGCGGGCCGTACGGTTATTGCCTGTACGAATGGCCATTTCGCCGCTGATTGCCCCACGGTCGGCGGACGTTCTCGTCGCGGCTTGCCTCCGTCTCGAACGCTAAAGCGGCCGGGCGCTGGATGCGCCCGGCCGCTCACTTACTCAGACCGTCACTCACACGGTGCGAATCAACGGGAGATCCTGCGCCGGCGGCAGGATCTTCCGTCTCAGACCTCCTGGCTCAGAGCCCGGGTGAGGCGCTCATTCGCCCGCTCGACGCTGCGACGTGCACGCTGCACACGACGGATTCGCGTGGCGAGACGTTGCTCCTCGGCCTCGCGGTGGAGCGTTTGTATTCGGTCGTTTACCAGTTCATGGGAAAGATACGGCACTTTGAGGCTCCCTGCGGAGAACGGATTCATCTGTCTGTCTGCTTTCTGCTCGTAGCGGTTGGGGGGTTGGGGGTTGGGGGGATCAGGGGTTAGGCAGCGACCGGGTGCTTCCGCGGACGGCCGCGGGGCCGCTTGCGGGGAACAACGGTCCCCCGGAGGATCAGTTCGCCGCCCCAAACGCCCCACGGCTCCTCGCGCTCGAGCGCGCGAGCCAAGCAGGCCTTCTGGATCGGGCAGCCGCCGCAGAGCGCCTTCGCGAACTCCACGTCCTCCGGCGACTCTGCGAACCACAGGTCAGGGTCGGTACGACAGGGGATCTTGGCTTCGTCGATCAGGTCCATGATCGTCTTCGCCCCCATCACGTTCTCCTTTTGATCGATCTTTTTGATCTTGGTCGGGCACCTCGTGGGTGGTTGGGGGATCACGGACAAACAAAGAGGCCGCGGATCCTGTCTGCGGATCCGCGGCCTGGAGGCTATTTACCGGTCAGGTTATGACCGGTACATCCCTCCAGGGATGCGGACCGCGCAGTCCACCCTTGGTGTTCTGCTGGGTCGGCAATTCACTGCCTGCGACGTAGACGGGAGCGCTCGGGGCGGCCACGCCATAGTGGGCGTGCGTGAACGCGGCGGGCTCCTGGCGACGGGCAGACTTCTGGTGCCGTAGCTTGGCCGGCCCATCAACGAGCCTCACCAGGTCACGGCATGCGAAGGCGAGCCACTGCGTGGCCGACATCTTGATGCTGATCACTGGGACTCACCTCCACTCATGAGATCGTCGGACAGGACCTGTCCGACTCGCTTGACCATGACCCTAAACCGGGAACCGGAGAACCGGCAACATATTTTCTACCTGCGATGTTGTTACTTTTTCACACGGATCATGGCCTCCTGAACGACCGACACGACGAGGTCACCGGACGCAGTGAACATCTCACCCCGCGCGAGCCCCCTCGCTCCCCCAGACCAGGGTGACTCATGTGCATAGAGCAACCAGTCGTCCGCCCTGAACGGCCGGTGGAACCACATCGCGTGATCCAGCGAGGCCCCCACGACATCGGACGCGCCCCACGCCATGCCGTGCGCGAGCAGGATCGTGTCGACCAGCGTGAAGTCGGACGCGTAGGCGGCCAGCACCACGTGCAGCAGCGGATCGTCGCCGAGCTCCGCGTCATAGCGGAACCATACGTTGGTCTCGGCGCTGCGCAGCTCGGGGTTCTGGAACGCCTCCCATGTCAGGGGCGAGGCATAACGCGCGTCGACCGGCCGCGGCCGGCTCAGCCATTCCTTGTATTCGGCGTTGACGCCGACGATCTCCGTCATCCGTTCCTGAAAGGTCGGAAGCGTCTCGGGATCGGGTACGGCCGGCTTCACGGACGCCTGATGCTCGACGCCCTCCTCGAAGATGTGGAACGACGCGGACATGGTGAAAATGGCCTTGCCATGCTGGATCGCCTGGACCCTGCGCGTGGTGAACGACCGCCCGTCACGCAGCCGCTCGACGTTGTAGACGATCGGGATGGACGGGTCGCCGGGGCGGATGAAGTAGGCGTGCAGCGAGTGCACGTTCCGGTCGGACGGCACGGTACGCCCGGCGGCGACGAGCGCCTGCGCGGCCACCTGACCACCGAAGACACGCTGGATACGCTCCTCCGGGCTACGCCCGCGAAAGATGTCGAGCTCGATCTGCTCCAGGTCCAGCAGATCGAGCAGCTCCTTCAACGCCTCGTTCACGATTCCCCCAAACAACAACCATTGGCCCCAAGTCTGGCGTGCCCCCCAACCTCCCACCAACCCGGTACCCCACCACCGCTCCGGCTCCCTGGGGTGAGGCACGCCGGGACAGCGGATCTCCCTAGGGGCCGGGGTCGGCACCCGACGCGAAGGGGCAACCGGCTGAGGGGACGAAGCGACCGGGCAGAGAACCCACGGACATGGCCAATCGACGCGACGTGACGGCGGCCGGCCGGGGAAGCTGGTAACCGTATCCCTGGAAGGCCCTCAGCCACGGACTGCGGTTGGCGCCCTCCCGTGCCTGCCGTACAAGAAAGAGCGGAGACCGGCGCCGGGTCGAGCAGGCGGACGCCAGACGCCGAGGTGTCGCCGGCAGCCGGGCACCGGACACCGAGGCGTCCCCGTTGGTCTCGACCTTGGTCAGGTCGGCCTCCGCGGCGTAGGGCGGCATCTCCGCTTGATCGACGTCTCCGCCTGGCCAACGTCTCCGTCTGACCGACACCTCCGCCTGGCCGACATCTCCGTCCGACCGACGTTGTACGAGGCCCGTGTGGCGTCGATGGCGCGCTGGAGGAAGGGTTTCAGGAGCGGCACAGTGCGAGGACGGCATCCCCATAGCGGTCGAGTTTGACGCGGCCGATGCCCGTAATGGACAGGAGGTCCTGTTCGGTGACCGGCGCGCGCTCGGCGATGGCCTGCAGTGTCACGTCGGTGAACACCACGTACGGCGGCAGCTTGGCCTCCTTGGCCGTCGTGGCGCGCCACGCCTTGAGTCGCTCCAGCAGCCCCTCGTCATAATCGGCTGGGCAGGTGGCGCACCGCCCCAGCTTCTGTTCCGTGGCCGTGACCAGCGTCTTGGCGCAGACCCGGCAACTGACCGGAACGGCGACCGCGCGACGCTCCCGTGAAGGAGAGCCGGAAACAGTGCCGGAGACGGCGCCGGCACGCGCTGGACGGCCGGTGAGGCCGTCGAGGAAGCGCGACGGGCGGCGGCCCTTGCGACCGCCGGGCGCGCGCGCCAGGGCCCACGAGATCGACAGGTGCTCGCGCGCCCGCGTCACCCCCACATAGAGCAGCCGCCGCTCCTCCTCGATCTGCTCCGGCGTCTCCGCGTACACGATGGGCAGCATCCCGTCCGTGACCCCCACGAGGAAGACCGCGTCCCACTCCAGCCCCTTGGCGGCGTGCAGGGAGGCCAGGGTCACCCCTTCGACGGGCGGGGCGTGCTGCTCGGAGGCGCGCCGCTCCAGCTCCGCGACGTAGGCGGCGAGGTCGGCGCCATCGGCGGCCATGTCCTCGGCGAGGTCGGCCAGCGCCTTGAGGGACTCCCACTTCTCGCGCGCCTTGCCGCCGCCCGGCACCGTGGGCGTCAGGCCGATGCCCGCCAGGATGTGGTGGACCTCCGTGGCCAGCGGCTCTTCGGAGGCGGACCTGGCCGCGCCGCGCATCAGCACGACCGCGTGGCGTACCTCGGGACGTTCGAAGAAGCGCTCGGCGCCGCGCAGGACGTAGGGGAGCTCGGCCTTGGACAGGGCCTCCTCGTAGGCCGCCGACTGGGAGTTGACGCGGAACAGCACGGCGATCTCGCGGGACTTGACGCCCTGGTCGAGCAGCTTCCTGATCGCTCTGGCGACGCCGGCGGCCTCGGCGGGCTCGTCGTCGTAGTCGGCGAAGACCGGTCGGGGGCCGTCGGGCCGCTGGGCGACGAGGTCGAGGCGGTGCGCGGAGCGGCCCTTGGCGATGACCAGGTTGGCCAGGTTGACCACCTGGGGGGTGGAACGGTAGTCGCGGACCAGCTTGATGACGGCGGCCTTGGGGTGTTCGACGGCGAAGCCCGTGAGGTAGCGCGGCGAGGCGCCGGTGAAGGAGTAGATGGTCTGGTTGGGGTCGCCGACCACGCACAGGTCGTCGCGTCCGCCGAGCCAGGTGTCGAGCAGGAGCTTCTGCAGCGGGTTGACGTCCTGGTATTCGTCGACGACGAAGTAGCGGTATTGCTGGCGGATCTGCGCGGCGACCTCCTGGTGCTCGGTCATCACCGCGGCCGTCAGCTCCAGGATCGTCTCGAAGTCGACCAGGTGCCTCTCGCGCCTGATCCGCTCGTACGCCTCATAGAGCCGGGACACCTCCTCGGCGGGCACCGGGGGCGTCCTTGCGGACTTGGCGGCGGCCGCGGCGTAGTCCTCGGGACCGACCTGGGTGACCTTGGCCCACTCGACCTCCGCCGCGATGTCCCGCAACTCGGACCGATCCGGATTTTTCCGGATCTGGCGGCAGGCTTCGATCAGGATCGGCAGCTTGGATTCGATCACCGACGGGGCCTCGCCGCCGATGACCCGTGGCCAGAAGTAGGTGAGCTGCCGCAACGCCGCGGCGTGGAACGTACGCGCCTGCACCCCCGGCGCCCCCAGCGCCCGCAGCCGCTGCCTGAGCTCCCCCGCCGCCCGTGTGGTGAACGTCACCGCCAGCACGCTCGGCGCGTCGACGATCCCGCTGCGCACGGCGTGGGCGATCCGGTGGGTGATCGCCCGGGTCTTACCCGTGCCCGCACCTGCGAGGACGCACACCGGCCCACGCACGGCCTCGGCCACCTCGCGCTGCTCCGGGTCGAGGCCGGACAGGACATCGTCCACGTTGGTCACCTGTCAATCCTCCCAGCCAGTGGCGGTGAAGGGCTCCATTCTGGCAACATGCCGCCCGTCGTCCGAATCGTCGCCGAGATGCGAAGAACGGGTATCTTCCCCCACAATGGGGCCCGACCAACTGCATGGGGGAAAGGGCAGGCCGTGCGAACAGCGGTTTTCGTGAGCGTTTGCGCGCTCGCTGCCGTCGTGTTGACGCCGATGACGGCGCAGGCGACGAAGGATCCCACCCCGGGCCCCGTGTCGACCACATCTCCCGACCCGTACGGGCTGAGCGGTTTATCCACCGAGACCATCTCGTACGGCGCGCGCCGCCGCCAGGACATGGACATCTGGTGGACCCCGGACGGCACCAAGCGCCCCGGCGTCTTCCTGATCCACGGCGGCTGGTGGTCCAGCGGCGACAAGAAGCAGATGACCGAGATCGCCCGGAGTTACGCCGACCTCGGCTACACGGTCTTCAACATCAACTACCGGCTCTCTGGCGAGGCGGCGTGGCCCGCGCAGCGGATCGACGCGCTGGCCTCGATCGCCCTGGCGCGCAAGCACGCCGAGCGCTGGTCGTTCGACCCGAACAAGTACGTCGTGGTGGGCTTCTCGGCGGGCGGGCACATCGCCGCGTCGATCGGCACGTACGGCGACGGGCAGCGCGGGCTCAAGGGAGTGGTCGGGCTCTCGCCGATCATCTCGCCGCTGCGCGCCTACGCCGACGGCGCCAACTCCCCGGACCCGTACAAGCGCAAATTGCGTAACTCGGCGATCCAGCTCGCCGGCGGCTGTCTGCCCAGGGGCAAGTGTTCGCGCGTCTGGGCCAGCATGGAGGTGGCCTGGCACGCCAGCCACAACGACGCGCCGGTGCTGACCGTGCACTCCACGGACGAGTT
The DNA here is from genome assembly GCF_018603905.1 of Nonomuraea sp. NEAU-A123. Lineage (GTDB taxonomy): Bacteria > Actinomycetota > Actinomycetes > Streptosporangiales > Streptosporangiaceae > Nonomuraea. Next base: position 308,676 of record NZ_JAHFZZ010000012.1, on the reverse strand, counting down.
CGTGCCGCCGTCGCAGAGTCAGCTGCTCAAGGAGATGCTTGGCCAGGTGGGGGTGCCGGTGACGATCTTCACCGCGCCCGGTGTCGCGCACAGCGCGCCCCTCTATCGCGAGATGGGCGTCGCCGAGCGCGTGCAGCAGTGGATCGCCGAGCGCATCGGATAGGGATTACCGGAGCCTTCCAGGTTGTTGCACGGATCGCCGGTTTTCGCCTCGAAGGGATGTCCACATGGCGCTCACGGTCTACAGCACCACCTGGTGCGGTCCCTGTAAGCGACTCAAGTCGCAGCTCACCCGCGAAGGGATCAGCTTCGACGAGATCGACATCGAGCGGAATCCCGATGCCGCCGAGTTCGTGATGAGCGTCAACAACGGCAACCAAGTAGTGCCCACCGTGGTGATCGAGACGCCCGCCGGGCGGATTGTCCGCACCAATCCGTCGGCCCGCGAAGTGAAGGCGCTCCTCCAGGCGGCCTGAGGTTTTTTAACGGGCTCGGGCTCCAGCGAGAGACTGGAGCCCGAGAAAGTGGTTAACATGGCCACGAGGACCTGGGTGCTAGTTTCACCCAGGTCCCCTTTAGTTCAGATGGTTGTCGATCTTGTGCTCCAGGCGCACCATTTCGGCCTTGAGCTCGGTCCGGACATCATGGATCTCGGCCTTGAGTTCGGCGCGTGTCCCCCTGAGCTCGGATCGCACGTCCATGATGTCGCCCTTGAGCTCCACCACCGCGTTGGTGATGGCGCCCGTGACCGCTGCGATGATGCGGCCCTCCGAGGCCTTGACCTTGTCGTCTATCCACACCTCCGTGGCGGCGATTTGGATGGCCAGCTTCTGCCGTTCGAGGTCCAGGAGCTGCTGGATGTGAGTCTCTTCCATGGGCATGAGCTTAGCCTTTCGCTACCGAAGGCGTCTTCGAATTTACGCTAAGTGACCGTGGCTTACCAGTCTCCGGACAGCGGTCCCCCGTACCAGGTCTCGATGAGGCGGCGGGCGATCGAGACCGGTGGGGGGAGGCGGAGTTCGCCTGATTGCAGGGCTTCCACCAGTTGTTCGCGGGAGAACCAGTGGGCCTCGGCGATCTCTTCGGTGTCGGGGGTGAGGGTGGTCGTGGTGGCGCGGGCGAAGAAGCCGAGCATCAGGCTGCGGGGGAAGGGCCATGGTTGGCTGCCGAGGTAGCGCGGGTCGACGACGGTGACGCCCACCTCCTCGGCCACCTCGCGGATGACGGCGTGCTCCAGTGACTCCCCCGGCTCCACGAACCCGGCCAGGATCGACAGCCGGCCCTCCGGCCACTGCGGGCCGCGGGCCAGCAGGCAGCGGTCGTCCTCGTCTCGGATGAGCATGATCACCGCTGGGTCGACGCGCGGGAAGTGCTGGCTGGCGTCGCGCGGGCAGACCCGGATGTGGCCGCCCGCCTGCACGTCCGTACGGCTGCCGCAGCGCGGGCAGAACTCGTGTGTCGAGTGCCAGGCCTCCAGCGCCACCGCGTAGACCAGCAGGCCCGCGTCGCGGTCGCCCAGCAGGCCGCCCACCTGGCGCAGGCCCGCGACCACCAGTTCGCCCTCGCCCGCGTCGCGCAGGCTCATCGGCATCGTGACGCGGCCGTTGGTGTCGCCGGTCCGCGAGCCGGGCAGCGGCGCGGCGACCGCGAAGTAGGCGACTTCGTCCTCGACCCCCAGCAGATACCGTTCGCCCGGTGGCGCCTCGGCCGTGCTGTAAAGGACCGCGTGCACCTCGTCACCGGCGCGCTTGACCAGAGTCTGGCCGTCGTCGATCACCAGCACCCTGGTCGTCGGATCGGTCCAAGCGCGCTCCAGCCAACCGGCGTTCGCCCGCAGCGCGGACGATCTGTCGATGGTGCCGCGTGCGAGGAGCAGCGGTCCGATGAGTTGCTCTTCCGCTCGCGTCTCCACAGGCCCCACCCTTCCCAAATCCCATGTCATCCTATGACCGCCACCGAATGCGGGGTCTGGTATCCGGGATGATCTCCCAACGGCTAGGATCGGCTGGTTAGGTTAGCCTTACCTGATCCTCGGGGGTGCCTTCGCGTTGCGGCTCTACCTGACCGCGCTCAAACCGACCGATTCGGTGACCGACGGGTTCCTGCCCGCCGCCGAGGCGCTGGGCTGTAGTGTGACGATTCTCACTGACCGGCCGGAGCGGCATCCGGGCGCCCTCGCGTGCGACGTGCGCGACCCGCGGGCGGTGATCGACGCGATCGAGCAGCTCGGCCGGCCGGACGCGATCTTCTCCAACTCCGACCACCTCCAGGTGGAGACCGCGCTGGCGGCGGCCTACTTCGGGCTGCCCGGCAAGGACTGGCGGGCCTGCCTGGCGGCCAAGAACAAGTTCCTGATGCGCCGCCGGCTCGCCGAGGCCGGGGTCGAACGGGTCTCGTCGGTACGGCTGGCTCCCGGCGACCCCGTGCCCGACGGCCTGCCGTACCCGCTGGTCGTCAAGCCGCGCGAGGGGGTCGCGAGCGAGGACGTGCTGCTGGTCGAGCGGGACCTGGCCGGCGCGGTGGCGACGGTCAGGAAGCGGCGGCCCGGCGAGGCGCTGGTCGTGGAGGAGTACCTCGAGGGGCCGCTGCGCACGCTGGAGACGCTCGGGGACGCCGACGGGGTGCGGGTGCTCGGCGGGTTCGGGACGACGCTCGGGCCGTTGCCGTACTTCGTCGAGGAACGGCTGGACTGGGCGCCGGACGGGCCTCGTGAGCATGTTCTGGCCGCGTTGGCGGCGCTCGGGGTGGGGTTCGGCGCGTGCCACACCGAGTACGTCGTCACCCCGGCCGGGCCGCGCATCGTCGAGGTGAACTATCGGGTGATCGGCGACCACTGCGACTTCCTGCTGGCCGATGTGCTGGGGGTGCCGGTGTTCGAGTGGATCCTGCGGGTGCATCTGGGTGAGACGGTGCCTGCCGTGCCGGATACGTCCAGGTTCGGCAGTGCGGTCAGCCTGGTCGCCGACCGGTCGGGGACCATCACGTCGGCGCCCGGCGCGGAGGAGCTGGTCTCCCAAGGCGTCAGGCTGTGGCACCGGCCGCTGCGGGCGATCGGCGACATCGTCGAACAGACCCACACGAACCGCGACTACCTCGGCGTCATCAGGGCCGTCGGCCCGGACCGGGCGCGGGTGGACGCGGCCATCGAGGGCTTCCGGGCGGCCAGGCCGTGGGTCGTGGGATGAGCTCGCGGGAGGCGTACCTGGCCTCGCGGGTGCTGGACGCGCTGCTGCGCGAGGACTACGGCGGGCTGTCCGCGCGGGTGGCCAGGAGCCGTGACGGCGTGGAGCTGGAGCTGGCCGGCGGGCGCCGGGTGCGGCTGGTGCCGGGGCTGCTGTTCCAGGACTTCGTGGTCGGTCCCGGCGAGCGGCTGGGGCTGGCGGAGGTGCTCGGCACGCTGGCCGAGGTGGCCGATCCGGCCGACGCGCAGGGGGTGGCGGCGTTCGCCGAGGAGTGCGCGCAGGCGCTGGCCGCGCTGGAGCTGCACGACGCGCACAGAGCCGAGGTACTCGGCAGGGGGCCGTCCTACGAGTCGCTGGCGGCTTTCGTCGACCATCCGGTGTATCCGACCTCGCGGGCGCGGCTGGGGGTGCCTGCTTCCGCGCTGCCCGCGTACGCGCCCGAGTTCGCGCCGTCGTTCGAGCTGCGCTGGGCGGCGGTGCCGCGCCGGCTGCTGGCGCCGGGCTCCGCGGTGCGCCCGCCGCACGCGGTCCATGAGGTGGCGGCCGACGAGGCGCTGTTCCCGGTTCATCCGCTCGCCGTCGGCGAGGTGCGGAAGGTCGACGGGGTACGGCTGTTCGACGAGCCGTGGCTGACCGTACGGCCCACGCTGTCGATGCGGACCGTGGAGCTCGACGCCCGCACCCACCTCAAGCTGCCGCTGCCCGCCAGCACGCTGGGGGCGCGGAACCGACGGTCGATCAAGCCCGGCACCCTCCACGACGGCGCCCTGGCCGAGCTGCTGCTGCGCCGCCTGGCCGATCCCGATGTGCTGGTCGCCGACGAGCAGACCCACGCGCACGCCGGGCACGAGTATCTCGCCTGGATGGTCCGGAGGCTGCCGGAGGGCCGGATGGTGCCCGTCGCCGCGCTCAACGCTCCCGGGGTGCTCCAGGAGGTGGGCGACGTGCTGCCCGGCTATCTGCGCCTGCTGCTGCGCTGGAACGTCCGGCTCTTCGTCCGGTACGGCGTCGCGCTGGAGGCCCATCAGCAGAACCTGTCGCTGGTGTTCCGGGACGGGCGGATGAAGCTGCTGGTCAAGGACAACGACGGGCTGCTGGCGTCTCCCGCGAGGCTGGCCGCGGCGGGCATCGAGGTGCCCGCGTTCCGCGACGAGCGGATGCTCACCGACGATCCGCATGCCCTGGCCGACGTGTTCGTGACCATCACGCTGCACCTGGCGGCGGCCGCGATCGTGTTCGGGGCCCTGCCGCCCGCCCAGGCGTCCGCGCTGCTGCGCGACACGCTGGCCGAGGCGCTCGACGAGTACGGCGACGACCCCATGGCCAGGCTGCTGCGGGCCAGGACGCTCGACGCGGCCCGGCTCACCGGCAAGTCGATGATCACCGCGGGGACTCTCGTGGCCAAGGAACGTTCCGGGGCGCGGGACATCAACAAGTTCTACGGCACCAGCGGGCCCAACTATCTGAGGAGAGCTTGAATGCACGGTCTGGTCCTCGACTCGCCGGTCTCGCCGGCGTCGCCGGCGTCACTGGCCGAGGAGGCGACGCTGGGCGCCCTGCTGCGGTGCTGCGTGCGGGAGGTGGCCGGGCCGCGTGGCCTGGTCTGGCCCGCGCCGCCGTACCTGCTGCTGCGGGTCGGGGGCACGCTGCTGCGGGTCCGTACGCACGGCGGGGCCGCGCTGCGGTTCGCCGGACCGCCCGAGCGTCTGGACGGCGGCGTCTGGCACCCGCTCGCGACCGACGAGCTGGTACGACTGGCGGAGGCCGACCTGACCGGGCACGCGGCTCCCGAGACCAATGGGGAGTTCGCCGGGCAGGTGGCCGCGAGCAGGGACGCGGTCGCCGCGATCCTGGCGGCCCGGCCCGAGGCCATGGCGCCCGCCGACCCGTGGCTGGCGTCCGAGCAGGCGCTGGTTTACGGGCATCCGTTCCACCCGAGCCCCAAGTCGCGCGGCGGCGCCGATTGGCTGCGGTACGCGCCCGAGGCGCACGCCGAGTTCCCCGTCCGGCTGCTCGGCGTCCGCGCGGACGTGGTCGCGGAGGAAGGCGACGCGTCGGCCCTCGACCTGCTGGGCGAGGCGCCGGCCGGCTACCGGCTGCTGCCAGCCCACCCGTGGCAGCTCGACCTGCTGCGCCCGGTCTTCGGCGGCGAGCTGATCGATCTGGGTCCCGGCCCGGTGGTCGTGCCCACCTCGTCGGTGCGGACCGTCTACGCGCCCGCGGCGGAGTCGTGCCTGAAGTTCAGCCTCGATGTCCGCATCACCAACTGCGTGCGCAAGAACGCCTGGTACGAGCTGGCCGGCGCGGTGGAGCTGACCTCGCGCCTGGCGCCGGTGTTCGACGCGGTCTCGGCCGCGCATCCGGGCACCCGCTGGCTGCCCGAGCCGGGCTACCGCTCCGCCGCGCTCGGCACCCGCCTGCTCGAAGGGCTCGGCGTGATCGTCCGGGCCAGCCCGTGGGCCGTGTGCTCCCCCGGCGTCACTCCGGTCCTGTCCGGCGCCCTCGCGCTCGAGGCGCCCGCGGGTGATCCGCTCGCCTGGTGGACCGCCTATGTCTCGGTGGTGGCGCCACCGGTGCTGGAGCTGTACTTCACGCACGGCGTGATCCTCGAACCGCACCTGCAGAACGTCCTCGTCGGCCTGGACGCTTCGGGGCTGCCCGTGGAAGCGCTCTTCCGCGACCTGGAAGGCACCAAGCTCGTCTCCGGCCGCCACGCGCTCGACGGGGTGCCCGCGAAGGTGGCGCAGGCCCTGAGCTACGACGCGGAGCGCGGCTGGGCCCGCGTCGTCTACTGCCTGCTGGTCAACCACCTCACCGAGATCGCCGCCACGCTGGCGGGCGACGACGACGAGCTGCTGCGCGAGCTGTGGCGGATCGCCCGGGACGTGCTCTCCCGTCACGCCGGGGCGCTCGGCTGGCCGCTCCCGCTGTCCGATCTGCTGGCCGGCGCGCCGCTCCCGGCCAAGGCGAACCTGACGGTCCGCTGGGCCAGGGCCGCCGACCGGACCGCCGGATACGTCCCGATCGCGAACCCGCTCGCGTGATCACGCCGAGAATCCGCGAAGCCGCCCTGCGGCTCGGTGACGTGCCCGCCTACGTCTACGACCTGCCCGCGCTGCACGAGCACGCCTCAGGGGTACGTCAGGCGCTGCCCGGCGTCGAGCTGTACTACGCCGTCAAGGCCAATCCGGCCGCCGAGCTGCTCCAGACGCTGGCCGGGCACGTGGACGGCTTCGAGGTGTCGTCCGGGGGCGAGCACGCCCACGTGTCGGCCCTCTTACCCGGCAAGCCGCTGGCCCTCGGCGGCCCCGGCAAGACCGACGCCGAGCTGCGCCTGCCCTGCCACCGCCTGCACGTCGAGTCGCCCAACGAGCTGCGCCGGCTGCTCGCCGCCGGCCGCGAGGCCGACGTCCTGCTCCGGCTCAACCCGGACCTGCCGGTCGAGGGCGCGGCGCTGACGATGAGCGGGCCGTTCGGCATGGACGAGGCGGGCGTACGCGAGTGCCTCCCGCTCTTCACCGACCGCGTACGACTGCGCGGCCTGCACAGCCACCTGGCCAGTGGCCTGGACGCGCCGCAACTGCTGCGGCTGGCCGGGACGCTGCTGGACACCGAGCACGACGAGGTCAACCTGGGCGGCGGCATGGCCGTCTCCTACGCCGCGCCGGAGTCCCGGTTCGACTGGCGGGCCTACGGCGCCGGTCTGGCGGCGCTGCGCCGGGCCGGGCAGCGGGTACGGGTCGAGCCGGGCCGGGCGCTGACCGCGTACTGCGGCTACTACGTCACGAAGGTCGTGGACGTGAAGCGGGTACGCGGCGAGGCGTACGCGATCGTGCTGGGCGGCACGCATCACCTGCGCACTCCTGTCACCAAGAGCCACGACCAGCCCTTCACCGTGCTGCCCACCGGCGACGGCCCCGCCCTGACGGACGAGCCGGTGACCGTGGTCGGCCAACTGTGCACCCCGAAAGACGTTTTCGCCCGAAAAATCAGGACTTCGGTGCGGGTGGGGGACACGGTGGTGTTCGAGATGGCCGGGGCCTATGCCTGGAACATCTCCCACCACGACTTCCTCATGCACCCCAAGCCGGGCTTCCACTACCTGCGGGACTAGGAGGAGACGGGGACCGCCTCGATGAGGGCGACCAGGCCGTCGGCGTCGAGCAGGTCCACCGGGCGTACGGTCTGGTTCGCCCGGACATAGTGGAAGGCCGCTCCCACCCGCTCCAGCGGCACCGCCGCCAGATGGGACCAGGCCAGCCGGTAGGCGGCGAGCTGCACCGAGGCGGCGCGGGCGGCCTTGCCGCTCGGCGGCGCGCCGGTCTTCCAGTCGACGACCTCGTAGCGCCCGTCGGGCAGCTCGAAGACGGCGTCCATCCGGCCGCGCACCAGCCGGTCGGCGATCATGGTCTCGAACGGCACTTCCAGGTCGAACGGCCGGCGTCCGGCCCATTCGCTCTCCTCGAAGCGTTCCTGCAGCTCCGCCAGCCGCACATCGGCCTCTTCCAGCTCGTCCACCAGGTCGAGGTCGAAGTCGTCGAGCAGGCGCTGCTGGTCCCAGCGCGTCTCCAGCCACTTGTGGAACGACGTGCCGCGGCGGGCCAGCGGCGCGGGCTTGACCGGGACGGGACGGCGGATCCTGCGGGCCAGCTCGCGCGCGTCGGCCGCCAGCGTGACCAGCGACGACACGGTCAGCTTCGAGGGCAGCTCGACGGTGGTGGAGGCGCGTCTGCGGTGCAGCTCGCGTTCGCGGAGCAGCAGGTCGGTGTCGCGTTCCCAGGCGCGGACGCGTTCCTCCTCGAAGGCGCGCAGCGTCTCGTCTTCGGCCGGAGCGAGCGTGCCTGCCAGCGCGTCCTCGACCAGCCGCGCGCCGTCCAGCACCGACTCGTAGCGCAGGCCCTCCGGCGTGACCGGCCACACGGCCTCGGCGGGCTCGGCAAGCAGCGGGTTGGTCACCCCGGCCGCGAGCTCCGGCGCCCAGAACGCGACCCGGTCGCTGGTGTCGCGGATCTCCAGCAGGAAGTCCGACGGCTCCAGCGGCTTGGAGGCGGTCCCCCAGCGGTAGCCGGAGGCGATCAGGTGGTAGTGGGCCCGGGTGACGGCCACATAGGCCAGCCGCCGCTCCTCCATCAGGTCGCGGTCGCGGCAGCTCTCGTCGAACGCGGCCAGCTCCTCCTTGGTGAGCCCGGTCAGGCGCGGCAGGTCGGCGACGTCGCCGCGGAGCGGGTAGGGGAGTTTGCGCGGGTTGTCGGTCCAGCGGCTGTTCATGACCGGCGTCGCGGGGAACATGCTGCCGGTCGCGATCGTCCCCTTCGAGCTGACCAGTTGCGACAGTCCGGGGACGACCACGATCGGCCACTCCAGGCCCTTGGAGGCGTGCACGGTCATCAGTTTGACACTGTTGCTCTCGCCGACCCGCCCGGCCTCCAGCCCGAACTCCTCGCTCTCGGCCGCCTGCAGGTAGGCCAGGAACGCGCCGAGCGTCGGATCCTCCGCGTCGCCGGCGAACCGGGAGGCCGCGTCCTGGAACGCGTCGAGGTCGGCCCTGGCGGCGAAGGCGCTGACCGTGCCGCCCCGGGCCGCCACCTCGATGTCGAGGCCCAGCCGCCGTTCGACCTCGGTGATCAGGTCGGGGAGCGGCTGGGCGGTGTGCGCTCTGAGCTGCCGCAGCTCGTACGCCAGCGCGACAAGCCTGGTCCTGGCCAGCGGCGAGAACGACTCCAGCCACGCCTCCCGGTCGGGCAGCTCGTCGAGCGCGTCGACCAGGCTGCCGCGCTCCTCCGCCAGGTCGGCGACCACCTGCTCGAGCGGGTCCCGCTCGCGGCGCGACTCGCGGGCCTCGCGGTTCAGCTCCCTGGCGTACTCGCCGAGCACCCGCAGGTCGGCGGGCCCGATCCGCCAGCGCGGCCCGGCCAGCAGCCTGGCCAGGGCGTCACCGGCGGTCGGATCGTAGAGGACCCGGAGCGTGGCGACGATGTCGTTGACCTCGGGCACGGTCAGCAGCCCGCCGAGCCCGACCACTTCGACCGGGATGTCGCGTTCTTCGAGCGCTCTGCGCAGCGCGGGGAACTGCGACCGCTTACGCGCGAGAATCGCCACATCCTGGGGTTGTACGGCGAGCGTCTTCTTGCGTTCCTTCTCGCCCCAGGGCAGGCCGTCGGGTGCGACCTCCTGGCCGAGGATCTTGTGGATGCCGTCGGCGATCCACTTCGCCTCGTCCTCCGCTGTCTCGTGGAAGGCGCAGGTGACGCGCCCCCGGTCGACGCGGTTGGCGCCGGGGACGAGGACCGGCACCTCGCGAGCCTCCATGCGGAGGGGCAACTGGACGCGGGCGGCGACGTCGAGGACGCGGTCGCCGTTGCGGAAGCTGACGCTGAGCTGCCGTACCGGGGCCAGGTCGCCGGAGCCGGTCCGGAAGTCCTGGGCGAACCGTCGCAGGTTGCCCGCCGACGCGCCGCGCCAGCCGTAGATGGACTGGCAGGGATCGCCCACGGCGGTGACCGGGTGGCCGCCCGCGTACAGGGATCTGAGCAGCACGAGCTGGGCGTGGCTGGTGTCCTGGTACTCGTCGAGCAGCACCACCGAGAAGCGGGACCGCTCGATCTCGCCGACCTCCTTGTGGCGGGCGGCGATCCTGGCGGCCAACGACATCTGGTCGCCGTAGTCGATGACCTCACGGGCGCGCTTGAGCCGCTCGTACGCCTCGACCAGGGGCAGGAGCTGCCTCCTGGCGGCCTGGACGGTGATCGGCTTGCGCTGGGCCAGCGTCGTCCGGCCGCTCAGGCCGGCGTATCTCTCATCGAGCCACTCGCCCACCCGCCGCACGTCGGAGGCGGTGCGCAGGTGCTCGGACAGCTCGCCCGCGAGCTCCAGGACGGCGGCCGTGACCGACGGCGGGCCGAGCTCGATCTTGTCCATCGGCCCGTCGTACATCGCCACCACCCTGGACGCGAGCTGCCACGAGACGGCGGGCGTGACCAGGCGCATAGTGGGTTCGAGGGCCTCGCGCAGGGCGTGGTCGGTGACCAGGCGCGCGGCGTAGGCGTGGTAGGTGGAGACGGTCGGCTCGTTGTCGAGCAGTCCGGGTTCGACCAGGCCCGCCTCGGCCAGGCCGTTGAGCCGTTCGCGGACCCGGGTGGCCAGCTCGGCGGCGGCCTTGCGGGTGAACGTCAGGCCGAGCACGTTCTCGGGCCTGACCAGGCCGTTGGCCACCAGCCAGACCACCCGGCCGGCCATGGTCTCGCTCTTGCCCGAGCCCGCTCCGGCCATGACGACCATGGGTTCGAGCGGGGCCTCTATGACGCGGGACTGTTCGGGGGTGGGTGGCAGGATGCCGAGCTTCTCGGCCAGCTCGACCGGGTTCAGCACACCTGTCCCCCGTTGTCGTTGACGGGGCAACTGGATCTGGCCGCGCAGGTGCGGCAGCCGTCGTTCACCTTGGCCTGGAAGAACGGGCCCGACATGCCGATCGCCACGGTGTCGACCAGGTCCTTGGCCCAGCCGGGGTTCTTGTCGTCGGCCAGCGCGCCCTGCGCCTGCTCCAGCGCGTCGTGCTTGCCCGCCGCCTTGCCGACCTGGACCAGCGCGGCGCCTCCCGGCTCCGTCATGCCGTGCCTGGCGAACGCGCCGAGCAGCGCGGCGAGCTGGTAGACGCCGAGCTGCGGGTGGCGGTCGAGCTCGCCCGCCTTGGGCTTCGCGCTGCCGGTCTTGAGGTCGATGATCACCGCGCGGTTCTCCGAGTCACGTTCGACGCGGTCCACCCGGCCCTTGATCTGCACGCCGTCGGAGACCGTGGCGGTGAACGCGTCTTCGAGCGCAACGAGCTCGCGTGGGTTCTCCTGGTGCCAGCGCCAGAACTTGGTGATCATCTGTTCGGCCACCTGGCGCTGCTTGCGGTTGAACCAGACGCCGCCGAAGTCGAGCTCGTTCCAGATCTCGTCCAGGCGCTTGCCGAGCAGGTCCTCGCTGGGCAGGTCGGTGGCGGCGAGCACGGCCAGCGCGTGGATGACGGTGCCGAGGCCCTGGGCCGAACTGGTGCCCGCCGCGCCGACGGCCGTCTCCAGCAGCCATCTCAGGCCGCACTTGGTGAAGCTCTCGACCGCTGACGGCGAGATCCTGACGATGTCGTCGGGCCAGCTCAAGGGGCGGTCGTCGGTCATGGGGGTGAGGGCGTACCAGTCGTTGGGATGAGCGCCCTGGACTCCGGCCGCGGCCAGGCGGGCGAGGTGGTGGGCGGCCTTGCTCCGGATTTTTGCCGATTTAGTGGGATCGGTCACTGCGCTGCGGAGGTCCGCCACGAGCGCGGACATGTTCAGCCACCGCGCCCTGTCGTCCACCGTGGCGGCCTCGACGGCGCCCGGCATGAGCTCGCTGAGGAACCTGGACGGCCGCTCGTCGGTGTCCTCCCCGCCGACGGCCGTGACGACCAGCCGGCGACGGGCGCGGGTGGCCGCCACATAGAACAGCCGCCGCTCCTCGGCCAGCAGCTTGGAGGCCAGCGACGCGGCGTTCGGCTGCCCGCCCTCGACCAGCTCGACGAGGTCCTCCACGCCCAGCATCGAGCCGCGCAGCCGCAGATCGGGCCACACGCCCTCCTGCACGCCCGCGACCACCACCACGTCCCACTCCAGGCCCTTGGACCGGTGGGCGGTCAGCACCCGGACGGCGTCGCCGTCGGGCGCCCGCTCGGCCAGCGTGTCACCGGGGATCTCCTGCGCGGCCAGATCGTCCAGGAACACCTCGGGCCCCGCCTTGGGCATCCGGTCCACGAACCTGGCGGCATGGTCGAACAGGGCGACCACGGCGTCGAGGTCCCGGTCGGCCTGCGCTCCTCTGGCCCCGCCCGACAGGCTCAGCTCGGTCCACTTCTCGGCCAGGCCGCTCTCGTGCCAGACGGCCCACAGGACCTCCTCGGCGCCGCTCTGGTCGCGTACGGCCTGGCGGGCCACGGCGAGCAGCTTGGCGACGCGTTCGGCGGGGACGGCTATGTGGGGCTCTATCCGGGTCAGCTCCCGCGGGTCCTTCACGGCCGCGACCAGCAGCTCTCCGGACGTGCGCGCTTGGAGGGAAGGGTACGGCGGCGGTGCGGCGTCGTCCGTCGCCTCCGTGTCCGCGGCCGTCGTCTCGTCTCCCAGTGCGGCCATCGCCTCGTTCTCGGCGATCTTCAGGGCGCGCCGCAGGCGTCGTACGCCGATCATGTCGGTGCCGCCGAGGGGGCCGGTCAGCAGTTCCTCGGCCACTCCCTCGTCGAGTTCGGCCGCGTCGATGGCGATCCTGAGCATCGTCAGCAGCGGGCGTACCCCGGGCTCCTGCGCGATCGGCACCTCGTCACCGGCCACCATCGTCGGCACGCCCGCGCTGACCAGGGCGCGCCGCAGCAACGGCACCTGACGGGCCGCCGACCGGACGAGCACCGCCATCCGATGCCACGGCACTCCGTCGATCAGGTGGGCCCGGCGCAGCGTGTCGGCGACGACGGCCGCCTCCTGGCTGGTGCTGTCGGCCAGCAGCACCCGTACCTCGCCGGCCTCCATCTCGGGCAGCGACAGCAACTCCCGATGCCCGCGCGAGCGCCGCTCCCCAACCCGGACGGCATCGGACGCCGACTTCTCGGATGTCGGCACCTCGGCCGTGACGGCGTCGGGGGTCGGGGCCGCGGGTAGCCGGTCGGCCACCCGTCTGGACGCCGTCAGGAGATCGGCTCCGCTCCGGCGGCACACCCGCAGGGCCACCACCGGCGCGTCCCGCCCGTCACGGGTCGGGAACCGCTGCGGGAACCCCAGGATCCCCCGCACATCGGCCCCCCGGAACCCGTAGATCGACTGGTCCGGGTCACCGACCGCGATCAGGTCGCGCCCGTCACCAGCCAGTTGCCGCAGCAGGAACTCCTGCGCGGGATCGGTGTCCTGGTATTCGTCCACGAAGACCACATCGTGCGCCGCCCGTTCCCGCCGGCGCACCTCCGGATCGGCGAGCACGCCCGCCGCCGCCCTGATCAACTCGGCGTAGTCGAGCGCCGGCTCGGGATCGAGGTCGAACCGCACCTCGTACCGCTCCAGGAACCGGCCGACCGCCACCCAGTCCGCCTTGCCGTACTGCCTGCCGAGCTCCTGCAGCCGTTCGCCGCTCAGCCCGCGCTCGCCCGCGCGTGACAGAAAGTCGCGGAGTTCCTCGGCGAACCCGCGCGTCTTGAGCGGCTCGCGCAACGCGACCGGCCACTCCCGGGCGCCGTCCTCCAGCTCGCCGTGCAGCAGCCGCCGGATCTCCAGGAGCTGCTCGGGCCCGGTGAGCAGCCGCGGCGGCGCCTCACCGGCCAGCACCGCCTCCCGCCGCAGCAGCGCGTAGGCGTAACTGTGGAAGGTGAGTGCCAGCGGAGTCCTGGTCGTGCGGCGCAGCCGCCCGGTGACCCGTTCACGCAGCTCACCGGCCGCCTTGCGGCTGTATGTCAGGATGAGTACGCGTTCGGGATCCATCCCGCGTCGCTCGATCCGGTCGACCACGCTCTCGACGATCGTGGTGGTCTTCCCGGTGCCGGGACCGGCCAGGACGAGCAGCGGTCCGCCTCGGTGCTGAACCACGGCACGCTGGTGCTCATCGAGCACAGGGGCCGCCACGGGTCCCCCGCGCCCACGCCGCACCAACCGCCAGGTCTGAGCACTCACAACACTAGATTCCACCAGACCACAGGGGTAGATCGTGCCGAGTTGACCTCTCTACCACGCGATCGGCCAACGCTACCGGCGGAAAAGTCGCGGCACTCGCCGACACGCCGCAGCCTCGGCGCCAATCTCGCGACATATCTTGACTGACGGCTAATGCGATATATCGTGACTTGTAGCGCACTAACATCCCAGCACCCTGGAGAGGTCATGACTCGAACCGACAAGGGCTACAAGGGCATCGGCATGGAAGGAACGGTCGCCCGCTGGTACGCGAACAACACCGGCAAGAACCTGTCGAGGTTCGCCGAACAGACCCGAGCCGTGGTGGCACGCGTCCCGGCAGGCGCCGACGTCCTGGAGGTGGCCCCCGGCCCCGGCTACCTCGCCATCGAACTGGCCAGAACCGGCGACTACACGGTCACCGGCCTCGACGTCAGCGCGTCCTTCGTCCAGATCGCCCGGCAGAAAGCCGCGGAGGCGGGCGTCCAGATCGACTTCCACCACGGAAACGTCTCGGCCATGCCGTTCGAAGACGCGAGCTTCGACTTCATCGTCTGCTGCGCCGCCTTCAAGAACTTCTCCGACCCCGTCGGCGCCTTACGCGAGATGCACCGCGTACTCCGCCCCGGCGGCCGCGCCTACATCAACGACCTGCGCCGCGACGTCTCCAAGGAGGCAGTCGACGCGGACGTCGCCCACATGCGCCTCGGCCCGATGAACCGGGCGATCACCCGCTACATCCTGCGGTCGGTCCTGCCCAGGCAGGCGTACGACAAGAGGCAGTTCGCGGCCCTCATCTCCCACACGGACTTCAGAACGTTCGACATCCAGGAGACACCCCTCTCACTGGACATCGAATTGAACAAGTGACCCCGACCGGGGACGCAGGCAGTCACATACGAGGGCTGCCATGCGACCGGGGTGCGCGACGCCGGCCTGTTCAGCGGTGAGTGCGGCCAGGACGATCGCCTGCACCTCCCCGGCGTCCACGTCGGTCCGTACGGCGTCGGCCCGCTGAGCGCGGGCGAGCAGTTTCGCGAAGGTCTCCCGCAGGTCGGCGGCCACCTTCCGGGTGGTGTCGCTCAGCTTGACCCCGGCGCCGGAGAGCACGTCCGTGAGGTCCTTCTTGACGCCCGCCTCGCGGATCATCCGCAGCAGGAAAGTGAAGAAGACCGCGCCGATGTCCTCGGCCTGTAGCGCGGCCTCGGCCTCGTCGGCCAGTTGCCGGAGATGGTCGACGACGACGGCCTCGAAGAGCACCTCCTTGGTCGGGAAATGGCGGTGGACCGTGCCCGGACCCACCCCCGCCCGGCGGGCGATCTCGTCCAGCGACACACCGCTGCCCTCGGCACTGAAGGCCGCTCGGGCCGCCTCGAGGACCCGTTCCCTGTTCCGCCGTGCATCAGCCCGCAGTGGCCGCTCGCCGCTCACGTCACCCATCCCAACCTCTTCGTAGACAAACGGGGCGGGCGCCCCGTATATTAACCGGTGCGGACGCCCCGCTTATTCTCTCCGAAGGAGTATGCCATGTCGACTGCCGCACCCTGCGAGGTCATCGAGCGTCTTCTCGCCCTTTACGCCAAGGGCCCGGTGCCGGAGACGGCCGATCTGTTCACCGAGGACGCCGTCTTCGAGCTGCCGTTCCTGCCGCCGGGTGTTCCGCACCCCGAGGTCGGCCGCGAGCCCTTCCGGCACCACCTCAGGGAGGGCGCCCAGATCCAGAGGTTCGACTCCGTGGAGGGCGTCCACATCCACGAGACGGCCGATCCGGAGGTCGTCATCGCCGAGTACCAGCTCCACGGCACCGTCCTGTCCACCGGAAAGCGGTTCGCCTTCTCCATCATCATGGTCGCCCGCGTCCGTGACGGGCTGATCGCCTGGTGCCGCAGCTACTCCAACCCTCTCGACGGCGCGATCGCCTTCGACGGGGTCAAGGACCTGCTCGCCGAACTGACGACGGTGTGAAGTGGCCCTTGGCTTTCCCCCAAGAGTGGCCGTAACACAGCAGACCACTTGCCCCTAACCTGTGGCGTGCCGCGACCGGTCATCCCAGGGGGAGCAACATGATCATCATCCGCAAGCTCCTCCCGTCCGACCGGATCGCCTGGGAGGGCCTGTTCCGGGCCTACATCGACTTCTACCAGCGCGTCGAGCCGGACGAGATGTACGAGAGGGCCTGGCAGGAGTTCCAGGCGGACACGCGCCTACACGCCCTCGGAGCGACGCTGGATGGACGGCTCGTGGGCATCACGCATTTCTTCCCCCACCCCAGCACGTCGGCGCCTGATACCGACGTCTGTTACCTGCAGGACCTGTTCACCGCTGAGGACGTACGGGGCAAGGGCGTGGCGCGCGCGTTGATCGCGGCCGTGGCCGACTGGGCCAAGGACTGTGGGTGCGGCCGCGTGTACTGGAACACCCACGAGTCGAACACCACCGCACGGCACCTGTACGACAAGGTGGCCGAGAACCGTGGCTTCATCAAGTACCAGATCGACCTGCCGCGATAAGAATCAGCCCGCGACGGCCTTGACGTAGGCTTCCACGTGATCGGCGAGCTGAGCCTCGGACAGGTCGAGGTGCTCGAGGATGGTGTACCGGCCCGGACGGGTCCGCGGCGCGTACGCCACGGCCTTGGCGAAGTCGGCGTCCGACAAGCCGAGATCGCCGGGAGTGCGCGGCAGCCCGTGCCGTTCCAGGCAGGCGGAGATCAGCTCGACCTTGTCTTCGTCCTGACGCAGGTAGGTGCAGAACAAAGCACCGACTCCGGCGAGTTCGCCGTGGCTGGCCGTGCCAGGGTGGAGCTCGTTGACGGCATGCATGATCTCGTGGTCGCCGCCGCTGGCCGGCCGGCTCGACCCGGCCACCCCCATCGCCATCCCGGACAGGATCAGCGACTCGGCCAGCACGGTGAGGAACTCGTCGGTCCGGGCCTGCCCCGGCTGATGCAGGACCACCAGCGCCGCTGACCTGGCCATCGCCACCGCCAGCCCGTCGGTGTGCTCGCCGACCTCGGCGGCGGCCAGTTCCCAGTCGGCCACCGCGGACAGGTCGCTGATCGCATCGCCGATCCCGGCCGTGGACAGCGACGCCGGGGCGGACAGGACGCGATCGAGATCCACCAGGACGGCCGCCGGCATCACGACGCCGTAGGAACCCGTGCCCGACTCGTGTCGCAGCGTGCTGACCGGTGAGGCGATGCCGTCGTGGCCCAGGCTCGTGGTCACCGCCACCATCGGGATGCCCGCCATGTGCGCGGCGAACTTGGCCACGTCGATGGTCTTACCGCCGCCGATGCCCGCGATCGCTTCGAACTGGCCGCCCCGCAACTGCTGCCCGAGCTCGACAGCGGCGGCGAGGCTGCCGTCGGGAACTCGGAACACCTCGGCCCCATCGATCCGCAACTCCTCGCAGATCCCGTCGCCTTGGCTGGGACCGACGGCGACGGCCGCCCGGCCCTGCCGGGCGATCTGCAGGTCAGTCAGCAGCGTGCCGACGCTGGCGACCGCACCGGCCCGGACGTCGACGAACAGGGGCGCGGAGAGCATGCGAGCCAACAGCGGCATGGATTGTCCTTGTCCTCGGCCCGGATGTTGATGTCCAGAGCCGAAATGAGCTGATCAAATCCGTGACGCTAGCAGCATCTAGCGATCTTCGCGCTCGGCGGAACGTCTCGATGCAGGAGAAGTGATCGGCGAAGTCGGCGGCGGCCAGAATCCGGGCCAGGGACAGCCGGTCAGGCTTTGCGAAGCGCCCCTGCGAAGCCCTTTGGTGACGGGTCTGAGGCCCCAGGGCGAAGTGCCCTGGGGCGTCAGGAGAACAGGCGGTCTACGACTCGGGCCGCGGCTTTGCCGTCGTCCCTGGGGGCGAAGGTGGCGCGGAAGGCGTCGTAGCGGTCCGCGTGGGCCGCTGCTACCGAGTCGATCGAGCGCAGGGCGTCGATCACCTCAGCCGACGTCGACAGCACCGGTCCCGGCGCCTGCTCCGGGAGGTCAATGTACAGGCCTCGCTTCGACGAGTATTTCGCCAGGTCGTACCCGTAGAAGACCATCGGCCGACCGGTGGCCGCGAAGTCGAACATGACCGAGGAGTAGTCCGTGACCAGCACGTCCGCCACGAGCAGCAAATCCGCTATATCGGGATAAGTCGTGACGTCGTGGGCGATGTCGGGGACGGCGGGCATGGCTTGCATGGGGTGGGCTCTGACCAGGAGTTCGTGGTCCGCGCCCAGCGCCTCGCGGGCCTTGGCCAGGTCGAATTTGACCATGGCGTTCTTGCGGTCGTAGTCGCGCCACGTCGGTGCGTACAGCACCACGCGCTTGCCCTCGACCAGGCCCAGCCGCGCCCGCACCGCGGCCGCCAGCGAGTCTCTGTCCGGCGAGCTGAGCACGTCGTTGCGCGGCAGCCCGCTCTCCAGGATCTCGCCCTGGTAGCCGAACGCCCGCCGCAGCACCGGCGTGGCCCACGGCGACTGCGACAGCAGCACGTCCCAGCCACGCACCTCGGTCGCCTGCCGGTGCCAGATCGGCGGCCGGGGGTCGCGGGCCATGTGGGGCTGGTCGTTGCCGATGCGCTTGACCGGAGTGCCGTTCCAGGTCTGCAGGACGACCTGGTCCTCGCGGGAGCGGAACCAAACTGGCAAAAACGCATTTGTCACGATAAATCGGGACCGGGCGAGCGCAGCGTGGTGCTCACGGCTGCCGGCCCGCACCGACGTCGTGCCCGGAGGCGGGGTGAACGCCCCGTCCTTGACGATCCAGATGTGCTCGCGGTCGTCGCCCCGCCGCACCCGCTCCTCGTAGATGGCCCGGACGCTGTCCGCGTAGAGGCGCCCGTCGTTGACCACGTAGACGGTCGCGTCGGTCAGCGGCTCGGTGCGCTGCGCCGGGTAGAAGACCCGCCGCAGCACGTGGGTGCCCGCGACGCCCTTCTCGTCGGCCGGCCGTTCCTCTTCGACCGCCACCACCGGCACGTCGAAACGCGTCGAGAGCATCCGGAAGGACCGCCCCTCGGACGCGCGCGGGTCCTCGTCGAGGTCGGGCAGCGCCGCGTGGTCCACGCGGAGGGGGACGATCTCCCCCGACGGGTGCCGGACCGACATGTTCCAGGTGCCGGACGACAGCGGCACGACCTCGCCGAAGCGGTCCATCGACGCGGGCTCGAGACGTACGGAGAACTGGTCGCCCGTACGGACCATCGGCAGGTGGTAGGACAGCCCCGACCGGTGGCGCAGCGTCAGCACGCGCGGCCCGGCCGCGTCGGGGTAGTCGCCGCGCAGCACCAGCGCGGGCCCCTCCCAGACCGCCGAGGTGATCACCGGGCGGATGCGGTGCGCGGAGACGAGCACGCGGTCGCGCCGGTCGCCCAGCACGGTGATCTCGCGGTCTCCGGCGGGCGCCCTGGTCTCCACCAGGTCGGCGAGCATGACGGACGCGGCGGGGTCGCCCTTCGGCTCGACCCAGAGCCGCCGCCCGTCCTTCTCCTGCAACAGAGCGGGCACGGCCAGGCTGACCAGGACCTCGGTGCCGTTGGCCACCGGCGTGAACTCGGCGGCCATGCGGTGCCCGCCCAGCCGGGCATGACCCTTGGTCACCGTACGGCCGGGCAGGAAGATCTTCAGCTCCAGGCGCTCACCCTCGACGGAGACCCCGGCGAGCTCGGCGCGGTTGGGCTGGAGGACGACCTGGAGCGCCCGGTCGGAGGTCCACACCGGTCTGACCCACAGACCCGGTTGGAGCTTGAGGCCGGCGGGACGTTCGGTGCGGCCGGGGGACGCGCCGCGCAGCAGGCCGGTGGCCCGCGCGCCGCGGCTGTAGAAGACGATCTCGGCCCGCCACGTCGTGGTGTCGTGCACGGCGGGCCGGTGGCGCAGCCGCCTGCGTACGGCGTGCACGATGTCGCGCACGGCTCCGCGCCAGCGCAGGGACCAGGGGCTGAGCTCGGCGGTGAACCCGGACCAGTCGTAGTTGCAGCCCGGCTCGCGCGCGCCGTGCGTGGCCTCGGGGGCCAGCACCCGGCGGGTGCGCATGCGCACCGGAGGCAGCCAGCGCGGCCCGCGCAGCACCACGGTCGCCCAGTTGAACCGGCGGCTGCGCACGGACAGGCCCGCCAGGTAGGCGAAGCCGGTTACGCGCAGCTTGCCGTTGACCCACACGATGTCGTCGATGTGGGTCACGGGCACCATGTCGGCGCGCCGCAGCCGGTAGAGGCTGGACGGGAGCTCGTCACGGAACGGCAGGTCGGCGTACCAGCGCAGGCCCTCGCGGATCCGCTTGGACGGCTCGCTCGCCGCCGCCACGACCTTGGTGAGCGTCTCGCCGTCGACCAGCTCGTCGTCCGGGCGGTGCTCGATGAGGTGACAGATCAGGCGCCGGGCGACGGGCAGGTCACGCTTGACCCCCGTGTCCACGGCCGCCAGGTAGGGGCGCAGCAAAGTGACGAGCTCGCGCCTGCGGGCCGCGCCACGCTTGACCGCCAGGTCCATCCGGGCGCCCAGCGGTCCGCTGAGCACCTCGGCGTCGAACGCCGAGTCTTGGCCACCCGATCCGACGGCCCGCATGACCGCGTCGAGCGGCTCACCCCGGTCACAGAGATCCTGGACAGCCTTCAGGCGATCGGCGATCTGATCGCCGCCCTGACTCAGGGCTGTGACGCCGGTTGCCATCGGTAAGGCACCGCCTTTCGAACCGCCATCACTGGTTCATGCCATCGTAAGGGGACTAACGTGCAACGGATTCGCTTAACGAGCGAATCCGCAGGTCAAACTCGTTTCTTAGAATCGGCTGAACGCCCGTCCCAGCGGGCCTGCCGCATGTCGACCCGCTCGCCGCGCAACGGGGTGCCCTCGTCGCGCCAGTGCTCCAGGCAGCGTCGCACATGGTCAGGGGCCGCGCCGGTGCCGTCGGAGTGCACCACGCGCCACCACGGCACGCCGCCGCCCCAGGTCGACATGACCTGCCCGACTTGACGCGGGCCGCCCTCGCCGAGATATTCGGCGATGTCGCCGTAGGACATCACCATGCCCGGCGGGATGGACTCCACCACCTCGAGGACCCGTTCGGCGAACGGGTTCACGGACTCCATGCGTTGGGCCCCGCCTCGATGATCTCGTGGTATTTACCGATTTCGACTACCGTACCGCCGGCCACCAGTTCCACGATGCCGTCGCGCACGGTGTAGCGCTCGCCGTCTTCGCCGACGAGCCTGGCGCCGAGCGCGGCCGCCAGCCGGATGAGCTGCGCCACTTGCCAGTCGGAGCCCGGCTCGCCGATCACCTGATCGCGCCAGTGCCCTACGACGTGCGTGTCACCGGCGTGTCCGGCGACGATTTCGTCCGACCCGCGCAGCCCGAAACCGGCCGGCGCGATCGCCTTCGCGAGCTCGGCGAACGCCAGGGGCGCTTCACGAACTACGCGCAGCTCGTATCCCATGACGCGCGACCATAGCGGATCTTTACTCTCTGCGCTGATTGAGGACGATGATGGCTCCGCAGAACATGATCAAGGCCACCAGGACGCCCCCTCCGTAGAGCCACAGCCGCCACGGATCGGGCCCCGGCCGCGACGGCACGGGTGAGTCCTCGCCGACGCCGAAGTGCTGGTCCTCGGGCACGACGACGTTGCGCTGCTCCCCCGCCAGCCGTTCGGCCGCGTTGAGCGCGGCACCGGCGTCGACCACGCCGAACCCGGTCTTGTCGTCGTATCCGGCAGCGGGCCGTCCCCTGGCGCTCGCGGCCAGGGCCTGCGCGACCTGCTCGGGCGGCATGGCGGGATAGCGCGACTTGACCAGCGCGGCCACCCCGGCCACGAGCGCGCTCGCCGCGCTGGTGCCCTCCGAAAGCTCGTAGCCGCCCTTGCGCTTGGCGATGGGCACGCCCACGCCCGGCGCGGAGACGAGGACGGACAGGTTGTCGCTGCTGAACGTCGCGCCCTTGCCCTGCTTGTCGACGGCCGCCACACCGATGACCCCCGAATAGCCCGCGGGGAAGCTCCAGAACGAGGTGCCGTTGTCCTTTGCGTACTGGGTCTGCCCGTCGTTGCCGACGGCGGCGACCAGCACGGCGCCCTTGTCGAGCGCGTAGGAGACGGCCTCGCGCTCGGACTTGAGCGGCCCGTACGTGCCGATCGACATGCTGATGACCTTGGCGCCGTGGTTGGCGGCGTAGCGGATGGCACGGGCCAGCGGGCTCTCCAGCGAGGTCCGCTCCTGCTGCTTGGGGTCGATGACGTCGCCGGTGGGGTCGTCGTCGAGGGCCAGGGCCAGGGAGAGGATGCCCGACTCGGGCGCCACGCCGATCAGCCCGCCGTCGGCCCCGGACCCGGCGATGAGCGCGGCCATCGCGGTGCCGTGCTTGCCGGGCTTGGCCGAACGTTCGACGGTGGCCGCGGCCATGTCGGGACCGGCGGTCACGCGGCCGCGCAGCTCCTTGAGCGTGCCGTCGACGCCGCTGTCGACCACGGCCACGGTGACGCCCTTGCCTTTGGTGACCGTCCACGCCTGCTCGACGTTGAGCGCGTCGAGCACCCACTGTTGCTGGTCCCTGACGGGCGGGGCCGCCGGAGCGTGCAGCATGACCAGGGCGGCGGTCAGCGCGCGTACAACGGTCAGCACACGTTCCCCTGGGTGCAGGGCGGGACCTTCGGGGGGTCCGCCAGGAAGTAGGCGATCTGGTTGCCGATCGACTTGGCCGCCGGCCACAACTCGCTGTGCAGGATCTCCTCCGGCGGGATGGCCGCCCGGGTCCTGCCGTCCGCGTAGCCCGCGGTCGAGAACACGATGTACGGCCCGGCGCCCACCCAGCCGGTGCGCTGGCGCTGATCCACCCCGAACCGCTCGGTCACCGTGCCGGGGAAGGCCACGGGCAGCACGCCGACCCGGTCGTCCTGGGTGAGCTGCTCGGTCGCCGAGAGCCTGGACTCCTCGTCCTTCAGTACGGCCACGCCGACCGTGAAGACGAACGTGGCCGTCTGGTCGACGTAGGTGGCGCGGAGCATGGTCACGCATCCATGGTCGTCGAGGATGCCCGCCACGGAGGGGTCGACGGCCCTGCCGCACTCGGTCTGGGGTGCGATGCCGACGCGCCGGGCGTACTGCTGGGCCTTGTCGAGCCCGACGTACTTCACCTCTTCCGGGAAGACGCCGGTCGCGGGCCACGCCTGCCAGCGCCTGGCGATCTCCTCCTGTTTGTACTGGTTCTGCTCTGCCGCGGTCAGCGGGCGCGACCTGGTCTCCTCGAGCAGCCCGATCGTGCCGAGGAGCACGAGGACGGCCGACATGACCACGACGATGCCGACGAGCATCACGAACAGGCGGCGAAAACGCACACCCTGCTGGAGCACGGCCTGCTCCACGCGCTCCCTGGACGCCGCCCTGGCGCGGCCCTTGGCCGCCGGCCACGCGCGCACGCGGGATCGGCGGCCGGCTGGAGCACCGAGCGGGTTCTTCCGTCCCGATGTGGCTCCCCCGGCGCGCGGCAACCCTGAGGTGGACCTACGTGCCTTCACCACCGCCTCGTTCCCAGGCTCGGTTCGTGTCTATTTCGTCCCCCTAAGCGGACGGATCATGCGTCTTGGCCGCTCTGAGCGCGGCGCACGCGCCTGACCAGGGCGAATATCGCCCCCATGGAGGAGAGCGCGCCGAGGGCGGCCGCCAAGGCGATCGTCCCATAGACCTTGACCCGCGCTTGGTCCCTGCTGACGACCTCGATCCGCCCCGCCGAGCCGCCGCCGAGCGGCCGGGCGGGGTCCTGTGCCTGCGCCCCCGCGGCCGTCTCGGTGTACTTGGCCAGCCGGCCCGCCTCGGCCAGCGCCTTGGCGGCGTTGACCACGCCGAAGCCGGTGCCGGTGTCGTAGCCGCCCGGGGGCCGGTCGGTCGCGCTCGCGGTCATGGCCTGCGCGACCAGCGGCGGCGACATTTCCGGATATTTGGCCTTAATGAGGGCGGCAACTCCGGAGACCAGCGCGGTGGCCTGGGAGGTGCCCCTGCCGACCCAGTACTCGTCGCCGGGGCCCGCGCCCATGATGTCGACGCCGGGTGCGGCCACCAGCACCGAGGAGTTCCAGTTGGAGAACGTCGCCCGGCGCAGCCGCCGGTCCGTCGCGCCCACGGACACGACGCCGGGGAAGGCGGCCGGGTACGAATAGGGGGCGAATCCCGTCTCGTCGGGCTCGCCCGCGCCGTCATTGCCCGCGGCGGCCACCAGCACGACGCCCTTGGAGATCGCGTAGCGTACGGCCGCCCGCTCCTCCTGGGTCGCCAGCTCCTTGGAGATCGACATGTTGATCACGCGCGCCCCCCGATCGACCGCGTAGCGGATGCCCCTGGCCACCACGTTCTCGAAGCGCGCGGCGGTGTTGAACTCCCTGAACCCCGGTTCCTCGTCCTCCAGTATCACCCGGACCGACAGCAGCCGCGCTTTGGGAGCCACGCCGATCACGCCGAGCTTGTTCTGGCGTCCGTGGCCGTGGCCGGCGATCAGCGAGGCCATGTACGTGCCGTGCAGGCGACGCGGCGGCACCCCCGGCGGGTTGGCGCCTTCGGTGAAGTCCCGGCCCACGGTCACGGAGCCGGCCAGGTCGCGGTGGCGGGGATCGACGCCCGAGTCGAGCACGGCCACGGTGACGCCCGCGCCCTTGCTGACCCGCCACGCCTTGTTCAGCTCCAGCGTGCTGATCACCGGCTGCTGGCCGCCGCGCACGTCGTCGGCCAGGGCCGCCTCGGCACCCAGGAGGCCCGGCGCGGACCCGGCGCCCAAAACGCCCGGCGCGGACCCGGCGCCCAAGACGCCCAGCGCGGACCCGGCGCCCAAGACGCCCAGCGCGGACCCCGCGCTGAAGAGCACCACCGCCGCGATGAACACGGCCGCACGGGTCAGCACCGCCACTCCTGGGAGGCGCAGTCGGGCATCCGGGGCGTGCTCAGGTCGGCCAGGACCCGCTCGGAGATCTCACTGGCGAACGCGAAGATGGCCGGCCGCTGCTCGCCGACGGAGCGCGCCGGCCGGCCGTCGACCTGGCCCGCCGTGGTCAGCACGAGGTACGGGCCGGCCTGACGTACGGAGCCGGCCTGGCGTACGGAAGGGGTGAAACGGTTGGAGACCGTGCCTTTGAAGGCCAGCGGCCGCAGGCCGGGCACGGGAGCGCCGGCGGCGGAGAAGGCGGTCTTGGCGTGCGCGGCCTCGAACTCGTCGGGCAGGGCCACGACGCCGATCGTGACGAGCACGCCTTGCAGCGCGTCGATGTAGGTGGCGCGCAGCACCCCCCGGCAGCCCGCCTTGCGCAGGGCTTTGGCGGCTTTCGAGTCGACGGAGCCGGCGCAGGCGAAACCCGGTGAGATGCCGACCCGGCTGGCCCGCTCCTGGCCGCCCTGCTCGGCGGAGTAGGGCAGGCTGGCCGGGAAGATGCGCCCGGTCGCCCAGGTACGCCAGCGTTCGGCGACCTCCCGCTTGGCCGCCGCGTGCAGCTCGGCGGTGCTCGGGCCGCGTGACAGCTCCGAGCCCGCCGCACTGGCCGAGACTCCGGCGGCCACCGCGCAGACCATCGTCAGCACGGAGGCCACCACGAGAGCGGGCCAGGGGCGAGCGTCGTTCACGCCATCGACCTTAATGCGGGCGACCAGCCGCCATCCGCAGAAACCGGACCCTCAGGGAAAGGACCTCGGGGACCGGGCTCAGTAGGAGGGCAGGCTGGGGTCCACGGTCTTGACCCAGCTGAGCACCCCGCCGCCGACGTGCACCGCGTCGGAGAAACCGGCGTTCTTGACGATCGCCAGCGCCTCCGCCGAGCGCGCGCCCGACTTGCAGTGGAGCACGATCCGCTTGTCCTGCGGCAGCTTCTCCAGGGCCGAGCCGTTGAGGAACTCACCCTTGGGGATCAGCGTGGCGCCGGGGATGGAGACGATCTCGTACTCGTTGATCTCGCGGACGTCGACGAGGAAGATCTCGTCGCCGTTGTCCTGCATGGCCTTGAGCTCGCGGGCGGTGATCGTCGAGCCCGTCGCGGCCTCGGCGGCCTCGTCGGAGATCGCGCCGCAGAACGCCTCGTAGTCGTCGAGGAGCTGGGTGACCGTCGGGTTCTTGCCGCAGAGCACGCACTCGGGGTCCTTGCGGACCTTGACGTCGCGGTACTTCATCTCCAGGGCGTCGTAGATCATCAGCCGGCCGACCAGCGGGTCGCCGATGCCGGTGAGCAGCTTGATCGCCTCGTTGACCTGAATGGAGCCGATCGAGGCGCACAGCACGCCCAGCACGCCGCCCTCGGCGCACGACGGCACCATGCCGGGAGGCGGGGGCTCGGGGTAGAGGCAGCGGTAGCAGGGGCCGTGCTCGGCCCAGAACACGCTCGCCTGGCCGTCGAAGCGGTAGATCGAGCCCCAGACGTACGGCTTGCCGAGCAGCACCGCGGCGTCGTTCACCATGTAGCGCGTGGCGAAGTTGTCGGTGCCGTCGACGATGAGGTCGTAGCCGGAGAAGATCTCCATCACGTTGTCGTTGGTCAGCGCCGTGTTGTGGATGATGACGTCGACCAGCGGGTTGATCTCGCGGACCGTGGCCGCGGCGCTCTCGGCCTTCGGCTTGCCCACGTCGGACTGGCCGTGGATGATCTGGCGCTGCAGGTTGGACTCGTCGACGACGTCGAAGTCGATGACGCCCAGCGTGCCCACACCCGCCGCGGCGAGGTACATCAGCGCGGGCGACCCCAGGCCACCGGCGCCCACACAGAGCACCTTGGCGTTCTTCAGCCGCTTCTGCCCGGCCATCCCCACGTCGGGAATGATCAGGTGACGTGAGTAGCGGCGCACTTCGTCGACGGTCAGCTCTGCGGCCGGCTCGACCAGTGGTGGCAACGACACTTTCTACGCTCCCGTTCCAGGGGGACCTATCCCCCTGTGAAACCTAGTTGGCGAGTCGGGCATTCCCCAACCGCGTCTCACCGATCAGACGGCGTGCCTCCGCGGCCACCACACGGGGCGTCTCCATCATCGCCACGTGCCCGGCGCGCGGCAACAGCACCAGTCTGACCTGCCGGAACGTACGGGCTGCCTTGGCGGCCATGGCGGGACGCACCAGCCGGTCGTGCCTGCCGTGGACGATCAGGGTGGGCGCCTCGATGAGGGCGGCCTGACGCCACAGGTTCTCCTCGCCGCGGCGGAAGTACTCGGCCACGATGCCCCGGGCCGAGCCGATCATGGCGGCGGCGGCGTAGGCCAGCGCGTCGCGCCTGCGCTGCTCCTCGACCGCGTCGCGGAGGCGTACCGGATGGACCGCGGCGACATCCGCCCAGACCATGGCGAAGGAGGCCTTGATCCGCTGCTCGGCGGGGATCAGCCGGAGCTTGCCGGCCACCCACTCGCCCAGCCTGGGCAGCGCCGCGGCGGCGACGCGTATCGGGCCGTACCTGGGCCGCAGGTCGGGCAGTGCCGGCGAGATGAGGACGAGCGAGCGGACCAGGTCGGGGCGGGTGGCGGCCACCCTGACGGCGACCGCGCCGCCCAGCGAGTTGCCGAACAGATGCGCGGGACCGGTCTCCTGCAGCAGGCCGATCACCGCGCGGGCGTGCCCGGCGATGGTGTAGTCGCCGTCGGCCGGCTCGGGCGAGAACCCCGCTCCGGGCAGGTCGATGGCGTAGCCGGTGACGAGGTCTTTCAGCTCGTCCATCAGGTCGGTCCAGTTGGTGGCCGCACCGGCCAGGCCGTGGACGAAGACCGCCTTCTCGGCGGCGCCTTCCGGGGTCGCTCGTACGTGCACCGAGCCGAACATGCGTCCTGGCCAGTGCGGGATCGGCGCTGCTGCCATGCGTCCTCCTCGCTCACTCAACGATAGCCGTCCTCGCCCTCCAGCTTACATTTCGGACAAATGCTCCTTTATTAGCATTTATGCGCACGCCATTCACACAGAGGCACGCGGAGCCGCCGCCCCCAAAACGGACAAATCATTTCATTTCATTTCATAAATGCTTAATAAGAGCAATGAGAGAGTTAGCGTATAGCAAAACACAACAAGGGCCGTTTATCCGCTGGGGCGACGGAAATAAATCAGCACGGATGACGCATTAGTCGCCATCCAAGATATTTACCGTTCAGTCCGGTAAATATCTGGAACGGGGCAACCGATCCTTTAGGGGGGAATTCAATGCCCAAGTTCAAGAGTGTCCTCGCAGGGCTCGCGATCAGCACGGCAATGTCCGGTGGCGTCATCGGCCTGGGCGCGCTGACCACCGCATCGTCCGCCAACGCCACGGCCTCCGCCGCCACCGACGCGGGTGTCGTCGCCGGCTGGGGCGGCGGCTGCCACCGGCGCTGTGGCGGCTGGGGCGGCTGGGGCGGCGGCTGGGGCGGCGGCTGGGGCCGTAGGCACCACCGCGGCGGCCACGTCAAGGTCCACATCCACCTGCACAACAGCAACACCAACAACGTCCGCGGCGACTCTGACGCGGACGCGCACGCTCGCAACTTCAACTTCGACCGCGAGGACGAGCGCGAGCGCGCCCTGGCCGAGCGCGCGGTTCAGTAACAACGCAGAGACGGCCCATCCGGGGATAAGCGTCGCCGGATAGGGTCCGAAGAGGTAGCCATGCAACCGGTTCTCCGGTTGAGGTGAGTTCCGGACGCGTGCTGAGTGCCCGTGTTCTCATAAAAGAACACAGGCACTCAGGAAAGTCGCCACAACCACGCGTCCGTACTCGGCGGGAATTCATTCCCATGGCATTGAGGGGAGCGGCGAACCGGAACTCTTCCGATAAAGTCGCTTCTCTCCTGGATGCGTGAACATAAAGGCGCCTTCGGCGGTCAAGCCGAAGGCGCCTTGCCTTTTCCGGGCGCACCGCCCGATCAGGCGGATTTGCGGGCCTTGCGCTTGGGGGCGGCCTTCTCCCCCGCGTCCTTGGACTCCTTGGCGGTCTTCTTGGGCTTGGCGGCCGCGCCGGAACGCTCGCGCTTGGCCGCGTCGACGCTCGCCCGCAACGCGGCCATGAGGTCGACGGCGGGACCCGCCTCCTCCTCGCCCACCGGCGGCGCGACGACCTCCTTGCCCTCCACCTTCGCCTCGATCACCTGCTGCAGTGCCTCGCGGTAGGCGTCGTGGTACTCGGTCGCGTCGAAGTCCGCCTCCATCGTGGTGATGAGCGACTCGGCCATCTTGAGCTCCTGGGCCCGCACTTCGATGTCCTCTTCGAGGAACCCGAAGTCGGGCACGCGGATCTCGTCCGGCCAGTACATGGTCTCCAGCACGAACACCCCGTCACGCACCCTGAGCGTGGCCAGCGACTCCCGCTGCCGCAGTGCCACCTTGACGACCGCGACCTGCCCCGAGCTCTCCAGGGCGTTGCGCAACAGCACGTACGGCTTGGCGCCCTGCGCGTCCGGTTCGAGGTAGTACGACTTGGCGAAGTAGATCGGGTCGATCTGTTCGGCCGGCGCGAACTGGAGGACGTCGATCCTGCGTGACGTGCTGAGCGGCAGGTCCTCGAAGTCCTCGTCCGTCAGCACCACTATCTCGCCGGTGGCCAGCTCATAACCCTTGGCGATGTCGGAGTAGGGGACCTCCTCGCCGTCGAGCGTGCACACGCGCTTGTAGCGGATCCTGCCGCCGTCCTCGCGGTGCACCTGGTGGAAGGTGACGTCCTTCTGGTCGGTCGCCGAATAGAGCTTGACGGGAATCGTGACGAGGCCGAAGGAGATCGCCCCTTTCCAGATGCTGCGCATGGGCACTCCTCAGCTCTAGCGGGCTCGCCATATGGGCACATACCCCCCATGGGGCAACCAATGCCATACCCAATCGAACCAATGCTCGCTGTACCTGGGCAACTACCTCAGGATCGCGAGCGGTATGGCCTGGAGGTCAAATGGGATGGCATCCGCGCCATCCTCCACCGGAACGGGGCCCTGAAGGTGACGGGAAGGCACGGAGCCGACTACACCCGCCGGTATCCCGAAATTTCGGGGTTCGGAGTGAAGAATGCGGTGATCGACGGCGAGGTCGTCGCGCTCGACCCGCGTGGCCGCCCCAGCTTCGTACGACTGCAGCACCGCATGCATCTCACCGACCCGGAAGAGACGATGCTGAAGCTGTACCCGGTCACGTACCTGCCCTTCGACCTGCTCTACCTCGACGGCACCACGCTGCTGGACCTGCCGTACCGCGACCGGCGCAGCCTCCTCGACGAGCTGGACGTCGGCGCCCCGCCGTACTTCCCCGGAGAGTCCGACCTGCTCGCCGCCACCAAGGAGCAGGGGCTCGAAGGCGTGGTCGCCAAGCGGCTCGACGCGCCGTACCGGCCGGGCACACGCTCGCCATGGTGGATCAAGGTGAAGCACCTCAGCACGCGGGAGGTCGTGATCGGCGGCTGGAAACCCGGCAAGGGCCGCAGGTCGGGCGGGGTCGGCTCACTGATCATGGGCGTGTTCACCGAGCACGGCCTGACGTACGTCGGGCACGTCGGCACCGGCTTCACCGAGGACGTGCTCGACCAGCTCGACGCGTTCCTGCGACCGCTGGAGATCCCGCACAGTCCCTTCCAGAACGTCGTCCCGTGGCGCAACCGATGGATTAGACCCGAGCTCGTCGGGGAGGTGGCCTACACGATGTGGACCGACGACCTGCGACTGCGCCACCCCGTGTGGCGTGGGCTGCGCCCGGACAAACTCCCTTCGGAGGTGAGGTTGTGAGCCCCCAGAAGGTGCCGGTGAAGGTCGGCGGACGGCAGCTGACGCTGAGCAACCTGGACAAGGTGCTCTATCCCGAGGCCGGATTCGCCAAGGCCGAGGTGATCGACTACTACAGCCGCGTCGCCCCCGCGCTCCTGCCGCACCTCGAAGGCCGGCCGCTCACCGTCAAGCGCTACCCGAACGGCGTGACCGGCCAGTCCTTCTTCGAGAAGAACGCGCCCGAGCACACCCCGGACTGGATCAGGAGAGTCACGCTGCCGGTGCCGGGCAGCACCAAGAACCGCGAGACCATCGACTTCGCCGTCATCGAGGACCTGCCCGCGCTCGTCTACTACGCCAACCTGGCGGCCCTGGAGCTGCACGTGCCCCAGTGGCGGGTGTCCGCCGACGGCGAGGCGCTGCCGCCCGACACGCTCGTGTTCGACCTCGACCCGGGCGCTCCGGCGACCATCGTGGAGTGCTGCCGGGTGGCCCTCATGCTGCGCGAGGTGCTGCGCGCCGACGGCCTCACCGCCCGGCCGAAGACCAGCGGCAACAAGGGCATGCAGCTGTACGCGGACTGGGACGGCCGCGAGGAGCCCTCGGCGTACGCCAAGAGGCTGGCCCAGATGCTGGAGAAGGCGCACGGCGAGCAGGTGGTCAGCGTGATGGCCAGGAAGGCCCGCCCCGGCAAGGTGTTCATCGACTGGAGCCAGAACAACCCGGCCAAGACCACCGTGGCCCCCTACTCGCTGCGGGCCGGGGAGCGGCCCACGGTCTCGACGCCGCTGCTGTGGAAGGAGGTCGAAGGCTGCGAGCATCCGGAGGACCTGGTGTTCGCGACACACGACGTGCTGGCCAGAGTCGAGGAACTCGGCGACCTTTTCGGTCAGGCGTAGTCTGGTTCCGTCCGCACCTAGAAGGGGACTGCAATGTCGGAGATGGACGTACGTGGGGACGACCGCCCCTTCGACGAGTTGGAAGAACTCCCGGTCGAGGCTCCCGAGGCCGACGCCGCCGAACAGCACCTCCTGATTCGCGGCGCCGGAGGCGGGATGCTCCGGGAGACGCCGCTGGAGGTCGATCCCGCCGACGCTGCCGAGCAGGCCCGCGAGGTGGACCTCGATGATGACGACTATCGCTGATCAGCCGCTGAGCCGCACGTAGGATGTCCGAACAGCCGACTCAGAGACCCATGGAGACCAGCGTGACCGCAACCCCGGACGCCAAGCCCCGGGGCACTCGGCTGCCCCGACTGGCCCGCCGCAGGCAGCTACTCAGCGCCGCGCAGGAAGTGTTCGTGGAGAACGGCTATCACGCGGCCGCCATGGACGAGATCGCTGACCGGGCAGGGGTGAGCAAACCCGTCCTGTACCAGCATTTCCCCGGCAAGCTGGAGCTCTACCTCGCGCTGCTCGACCTGCACGTCGACGACATGGTCAACCGCTGCCGCGAGGCGCTGGCGTCCACGCACGAGAACAAACTCCGCGTGCAGGCCACGTTCAGCGCGTTCTACTCCTTCGTCTCCACCCAGGGCGAGGCGTTCCGGCTCGTCTTCGAGTCGGACCTGCGCAACGTGGCGCCGGTGCGCCAGCGCGTGGAGCGCTCGCTGCAGGAATGCGCGGAAATGGTCAGCGCGGTGATCCAGGAGGACACCGGCTGCACCAGCGACGAGGCGCACCTGCTCGGTGTCGGGTTGGTCGGCATGGCCGAGGTGAGCGCCCGTTACTGGGTGACCACGCACGGCTCCATTCCGAAGGACGCCGCCGAGCAGCTCATGGCCCGGCTGGCCTGGCGCGGCATCAGCGGTTTTCCGCGTACGGCTTAAACCCGTTCGCTGGGCGCGATCAACCGCTCTTCGGGGCCGATCAGCGGCGACGATGGGATGAGCCTGTCCCGTCGAAAGGGAGCATGATGGAAGTCAAGATCGGCGTACGCTCCGTACACCGCGAACTCGTCGTCGAGACCGAACTATCCTCCGAGCAGGTCGAAGAGGAGATCAGAAACGCGCTCGCCGCCGATCGTGGCGTGTTCTCCATCACTGACGCGAAGGGGCGGCGCGTGATCGTGCCGGTCGCGTCGATCGGCTTCATCGAGATCGGCGAGGACGAGTCGAGGCCCGTCGGCTTCGGAGGCACCCTCTAGCGGCTCGAGCGGGGTGCGGCGGCAAGCGCCGTACCCTCGCTTGAGCGGAGCGGTCCAGACACTCAGATGCCCAGGGCGGCCATCCGCTTGCCGTGTTCCTCGGTCAGCTTGGCGAACAACCGGGAGATCTGCGCCTGGTCGTCGGAGGCCGGCTCGACCAGCAGCAGTGCCAGCTCCGGCCGGGCCGCCGCGACCCGCTGCCCCTGGCTGAGCGCCTCGCCGACCAGCCGTCGCGCCCACAGCGCCAGCCGGCCGCTCGCCGTCGGGTCGGCCACCAGCCCGGCCCTGACCCGCTCCACCGCGAACTCCGAGCGGCCCTCGTCCACGAGCACCTCATCGACCAGCTTCGCGATCGACGGGTCGAGGTGCCTGGCCGCCTCCCGGTAGAAGTCGAGTGCGATGCCCACACCTACGTACGCTTTGACCAGTGCCTGCAGCCAGTCGGCCGGGGCCGTCTGGGTGTGCCAGGCCTCCAGCGCCTCGACGAACGGCGACATCGCCTGTTCGGGATCGGCGCCGAGCTCGGTCAGCCGGTCGTGCAAGAGGCGGAAGTGGGCGTATTCGGCCACGGCCAGTTCGCTGAGCGCGACCTGATCGGCCAAGGAAGGGGCGAGGGACGCCGCGTCCTCGGTCATCCGCGCGAAGGCGCTGAGCTCGGCATAAGCCAGCACACCGAGCAGATCGACGACTCCTGGAGACTCGTTCATGGAAGGCAGCGTACTTCGGGAACATTCTGAAACTCGGCCAACGTTGTGGTATCGAGTACACTGCTCTGTGAAAGTGCGACCGCACTGTGTTAATTCGGGGGAATTCCCCGTTAACCCCCCACTCCCGGGTCTGCGGTCGCGATGACGCGAGAGGGCTGGCTCTACCGCGAGGACCCAGGCACGGGGTTTGTTTTCCGCCCGTCGGTCCCGGCAGGCCCGCCTTCATTTGAGACTGAGGCAGGCCACGCTGACGACTTTCCGAGACCTCGGAGTCACACCTGAGATCGCTGATGCCCTCGAGACAGAGGGCATCACCACACCGTTCCCCATCCAAGAGATGGCACTCCCGCTCGCGCTGAGCGGCCAGGACCTGATCGGTCAGGCACGCACAGGCACGGGAAAGACCTACGCGTTCGGCATCGCGATGCTCCAGGGCATCGGCAAACCGCGTAAGAACCGTAAGAAGCCACGCGGGCTGGTCGTCGTGCCCACCCGCGAGCTGGCCGTACAGGTCAGCGAAGACCTGGTCACCGCCGCCGGCAAGCTCGGCTCGCGGGTCCTGACCGTCTACGGAGGCCGGGCGTACGAGCCGCAGGTCGAAGCGCTCAAGGCGGGCGTCGACGTCATCGTCGGCACCCCTGGGCGCCTGCTCGACCTGGTCAAGCAGAAACACCTCGACCTCAGCCAGATCACCTCGCTGGTGCTCGACGAGGCCGACCGCATGCTCGATCTGGGGTTCCTGCCCGACATCGAGCGGATCTTCAAGCTGATCCCCGACGAGCGGCAGACCATGCTGTTCTCGGCGACCATGCCCGGCGAGATCGTCGCGCTGTCGCGCAAGTACCTCAACCGGCCCACGCATGTGCGGGCCGAGCACGAGAACGGCGAGGGCGGCGAGGGCATCCCGCATCCGCAGGTTCGCCAGATCGTCTGGCGCGCCCACCGGATGGACAAGATCGAGATCGTCGCCCGGCTGCTCCAGGCCGAGGGCCGCGGGCTCACCATGGTCTTCTGTGAGACCAAGCGGGCCTGCGACATGGTCGCGGAGCAGTTGGAGACCCGCGGCTTCGCGGTCGCGGCCGTCCACGGCGACCTCGGCCAGGGCCAGCGCGAGCAGGCCCTGCGCGCGTTCCGCAGCGGCAAGATCGACGTGCTGGTCGCCACCGACGTGGCGGCCCGCGGCATCGACATCGACGACGTCACCCACGTGGTCAACTACGACTGCCCCACCGACGACAAGACCTACGTGCACCGCACCGGCCGCACCGGCCGGGCCGGGCGCACGGGCATCGCGGTCACGTTCGTGGAGTGGGAGGAGATGACCCGCTGGAAGATGATCAACCAGATGCTCGGGCTCGACTTCGCCGAACCCGAGGAGACCTACTCCACCTCGCCGCACGTCTTCACCGAGCTCAACATCCCCAAGGGCACCAAGGGCGTCCTGCCGCATGCCAGCCGTTCGCGGGCGGGCCTGTCGGCGGAGCGCATCGAGGATCTCGGCGAGACCGGCAGGACGCGCACCCGCAACGGCGGTCGCCGCCGTGACGAACGCGAGGAGCGTCCGCCGCGCACGCCGCGTCAGCGCCGCCGCACCCGCGGCGGAATGCCCGCAGAAGAGGGCACCGCACCCGTCGAGACGCCGGAGGTCGAGCCCGTGCCCAGTCGCTCCAGCAAGGCGGCCGCCAGAAAGACGGAGGAGACACCAGCCATCATTTCAGCTGACGAGATCGAGGCGGCCACCGAGCCGCGGCGTGGTCGCACTCGCAGGGGGGCCGCATCGGCCGCCATCGAGAACGCCCTCGCCGCCGCCCCGGAGGCCCCGCTCACCGACCGCGAGCCGGTTGTCGAGCAGCAGGCCGAGCAGAAGCCCGTGGCTGAACAGCAGCCCGTGGCCGAGCGCAAGCCGGCAGCCGAGCGGAAGCCCGTCAGGGAGCGCAAGCCCGCCGCCGAGCGCAGGCAGGTCGCCGAGCAGGCTCCCGCAGGGGAGCGGATCATGGAGGAGCAGGTCGTGGAAGAGCGGGTCATGGAACGGGCACCGATCGCCGAGACGAGCTTCTCCACGCCGCCGCCCCCGGTGCGCCAGGACGCGGACCGCATCGTCCCCGCGAGCCCGTTCATGGTGATCTTCCAGTCACCCGACCTGGCCACGGACGACGACGACATCGCCCCGTCGGCGGCCACCGAGCGCAAGCAGGCGCGCCGCCAGCCGCGTGGCGGCGGTAGCAACAACAACGGCGGTGGCAACCGCCGCCGCGTCGGCTAGACACCTGGCAGACGCAGGGACTGAAGGCTGACAAAAGCAGGCGTGCACCGCATCCCGCGGTGCGCGCCTGCCTCGTTTCCACCCCATACCTGGACAACTTTCCGCGAACTCGCACCAGCGTACCGGGTATGCCGGTGTCGAGGCCCTGACCTCTGGGTATTGTTGCCTCACGTGAGTACGCCGCGATTCCTCGACCTGCCTCCTGGCGTTGCACCGCACAAGATCGAAACGGCCCAGGGCACGTTCGCGGCCCTTGAGGCGCTTCCGGTCAGCGGTGTGGTGGAGCGCTGGCCCGCCCTCCTGATCCCCGGGCTGACCGGCAGCAAGGAAGACTTCATCGCGGTCCTGCAGACGCTGGCCCAGTCGGGCCGCCGGGTGGTGGCCGTCGACCTGCGCGGGCAGTATGAGACGCCGGGTCCCGACGACCCCGGCGCCTACACGTGCGCCGCGCTCGGCGCCGACGTCGACCTGCTGGCCCAGTTGCTCACCGGCGGCGGCGACGAGCCGATGCACCTGGTCGGACACTCCTTTGGCGGGCTCGTCGCGCGCGAGGCGGTCATCGACGGCCGGACGAAGTTCGCCTCACTCACCCTGATGAGCTCGGGTCCTTCCGGCATCGTGGGGGCGCGGGCGCGCAACGGCCGGGCCCTCCTGAAGGAGGTCCCGATCCTGGGGCTCGAGCACGTCTGGGCCAGCAAGATGGAGCCCGAGGCGCTGGCCAACGGCGTCCCCGACGAGATCATCGCCTTTCTGCGCAAGCGCCTGCTCGCCAACTCGCCGACCGCCCTGTCGCGGATGGCCGAGCAGACGCTGAGCGCGCCCGACCGTACCGACGAGCTCAGGCAGATCGAGGTGCCCACACTCGTCCTGTACGGCGAGCACGACGACGGCTGGCCGGCCGAGCTGCAGTCGGAGATGGCGGCCAGGCTGGAGGCCGAGTGCGTGGTCCTGCCCGGCGCGGCCCACTCGCCGGCCGTGGAGGCTCCGGAGACCACGGCCGCGGCGCTGATCCGGTTCTGGAACGCCACCGAGAGCCCACACTTGGACACATGGTCCAATGCCGTGTAATTATCTACTTACTATGACGAGTAGCGAAGACATCGTCGTCCAGCCGCCGCACAGCGCGACCTGGCTGGTGCACCTCGACCGCACCATGTGGGTCGGCGGCGTGCGCGGCCTGATGCTCCAGGCGCTGCACCCCATCGCGATGCGCGGCGTCTGGCAGAACTCCAATTTCCAGCAGGACCCGTTCGGCCGGCTGCGCCGCACCGCCGACTTCGTGGGCCGCACGACGTTTGGCAGTCCGGCCGAGGCCGACGAGATCGGCCGACGGGTGCGCGGCATCCACAAGAGCCTGCGCGTCAGCGACCCCGACACCGGCAGGACGCACCGGGTCGACGATCCCGAACTGCTGCTCTGGGTGCACTGCGCGGAGGTCTCGTCCTACCTGGAGGTGGCCAGGCGCGGCGGGCTGGGGCTCACCGAGCGTCAGGCCGACTCCTACCTGCGGGAACAGCGCAGGAGCGCCTCCTACGTCGGCCTGCACCCCGAGGACGTGCCCGGCTCGTGCGCGGAGATGGACGCCTACTTCAAGCAGGTACGCCCCGCCCTGCGCGTCACCGAGGAGGCCGCCTCGACCGTGCGGTTCCTGCTCTGGCCGAGGCTGCCGCAGGAGCTGCGGGCACTCACGCCGGGCAAACCGGCCTACTTCCCGTTCGGCGCGCTGTGCTACTACACGCTGCCGGACTGGGCCAGGCGGATGTACGGCGTGCTGCCGGAGGTGCCGCGGGCCACGGTGACCGCCGGGCTGAAGGCGTTCCGGCTCGCCATGAACTCACTGCCCGAGCCGCTGCACGACCACGCGTTCATGCCGTCGACCAGGGAGATGCTGCGGGCCGCCCGCGAGCGGCTCGGTGCCGCCGGCTACGACACCGGCAAGGGGCTCAGGGGGCTGACCGATCCGCGCCGCTGGCCGAAGGCGCTGGCCGCCTGAAGGTCCACGTGCCGCCGCCGGCCAGCTCGTCGAGGAGATGGTGGTCGGGTGACAGCCCGCAGGCCGGGTCGGTGCGGCCGGCGTCGCCGGTGAGCGCGTACGCCTGGCAGCGGCAGCCGCCGAAGTCGAGCTCCTTGCGCGGGCAGCTCGCGCAGGGCTCGCGCATCCAGCCGGTGCCCCGGTAGGCGTTGAACGCGGGCGAGTGCTCCCAGATCCAGCCGATCGAGTGGTCACGGGCGTTCGGCAGCTCCAGCGGCAGGTCGTAGGCCGCCGGGCAGGGCAGCACCCGGCCGTCGGGCGCGACGGTGATCGAGATCGCGCCCCAGCCGCCCATGCAGGGCTTCGGCACCCCGTCGAAGTAATCGGGGATCACCCAGATCAGCTCGACATCCGTTTTTTCCCGATAATTCTTGACTGTTGCCTCGGCGCGGGCGAGTTGCTCCCTGGTGGGCAGCAGCGCGGTCCTGTTGAGCAGCCCCCACCCGTAGAACTGCGTGTTGGCCAGCTCGATGCGCGCCACGCCCCACGACAGTCCCAGCTCGATGATCTCGCCGACGGCGTCGAGGTTCTCCCGGTGCAGCACCACGTTGAGCCCGAACGGCAGCCCGCTCGCCGCCACGACGGCGGCGGCCCGCTCCTTCCGCGCGAACGAGGCGACTCCGGCGATCCGGTCCGACTCGGCGCCGGTCGCCGACTGGACCGAGAGCTGCACGCTCCGCAGCCCCGCTTCGGCGAGTTCGCCGAGCCGTCGCTCCGTGAGCCCGACGCCGCTGGTGACGAGCTGGGTGTAGACGCCCTCCCCCTCGGCCGCCGCCACGATCGGCGCCAGATCCGGCCTGAGCAGCGGCTCACCGCCGGACAGGTGCGCGTGCACCACGCCGAGCGCCGCCGACTCGGCGAGTATCCGCTGCCATTCGCCGGTGCTCAGCTCGCTCGACCTGGCCGCCAGTTCGACCGGGTTGGAGCAGTACGGGCAGCGCAGCGGGCACGCGTGCGTGAGCTCGGCCAGCATGGCCCAGGGCGCGCTCACCGCAGCCACCCCTCCGCGCGCACCCGGTCGAGGAACTCCACCACATCCGCCTCCGCGCCCTCGGGGAGCTCCGCGACGATGTCGGCCACGGTCCGTTCGCCGTCGCAGAGGCCGACGATGGCCGCCGCCTCCTCGTTCAGCACGACGATCCGCTCGGGCACGATCAGCAGGTCGGTCTGCCGTACCGGATCGTGGCGGAGCATGGCCGCGCGGGACAGTGCCGGGCGCCAGGTCATCGGTAGGCCTTGTCCACCGCGTCGAGCAGCGCCCACAGCACGTCGCACTTGTAGCCGAGGGCCGTGATGGCCCTCTCCTGGTCTGTGCGGGTCTGTGCCCACTCTAGGACTAGGGCGAGGGCTTCGCCGCTGTCCTGGCGGCCCTGAGAGACGCGTACGCGGAAGTAACGCAGCCCCTCGGGGTCGATCCACGGGTAATGCCGCTCGAAGGCGGCGATCCTGGTGCGCATCAGGTCCGGTGCGAACAGCTCCGTCAGCGAGGCGGCCACGGCTTCGAGCGCGGAGCCGTGGCGGCACAGGTTCACGTAGCCGTCGACGGCCAGCCGCACACCCGGCAGCACGCCCTCGCCCGACAGCAGCAGGGCCCGCTCCAGCCCGGCGGCCTCGCCGAGGCGCAGCCACCGCTCGATGCCGCCCTCGCCCGGCGCGGTGCCGTCGTGGTCCTGGATCCGGCGCAGCCACGTCCTGCGCAGTTCGGGCGTCTCCAGCTTGCTGAGGATGAACGCGTCCTTGATCGGGATGTGCCGCTGGTAGTGGAAGCGGTTGAGTATCCAGCCCCGCAGCTCGTCACGGGTCAGCTCGCCGGCGTGCATGCGCTGGTTGAAGGGGTGCAGGTGGTGGTAGCGCTTCTCCGGTACGGCACGCAGCTCGGCCTCGAAGCCGTTCACAGGTCGATCACCATCCCGTCGGCGGCCACCTCGATCCCCAGCTCGGCGAGCACCTTGTGCTGCTCGGCCGCCGGGTCCACGAGGGGGTTGGTGTTGTTGAGGTGGGTGTACAGGCGGCGGCCCGGCAGCCGGGAGAGGCGCTCCATGGTCGCCTCGATCGGCAGGTGGCCCATCTGGGTGGCGGTCTTCTCCGAGATTCCGGTACGACGGGGCTCCTCGTCGTCCCAGAACGTGCCGTCGATGATGGCGCATTCGGCTTCGTCCAGCTCGTCGGGCCACACGCCCATGGCGGGCGCGTAGACCACCGCTCCCCCTATGAGGCGCAGGGCGGACACCCAGTCTGGGGCGTCCGGGGAGCCGGCGTACCGGGGTCGCTTGGCCGATATCGGGATGAGATCGGCGTCGGCCCAGGAGAGCCGCAGGTAGGGGCGGAGGATGTCGGCGAAGGGCCGCAGCGCCTGCCGTACCACCGGGGTGCAGCGGACCTCCAGCTCGTCCGCCTCCCGGAGCCTGAGCAGGCCGATCGTGTGGTCGAGCTCGGCGTCGGTGAGGATGACGCCCTTCAGCGGCGACTCGCGCGGCCCCGGTCCCGGCCGCAGCCACGCGCACGCCTCGATCTGGTCGGCGATGTCGGGCGTGGCGTTGACGACGTAACAACCGTCGTCCAGTTGTACGGCCAGGCTGGCGTGGCGCCTGCGGCGGCCCGGATGAGCGCGTGCCCCGGAGCAGCCAGGGCACGCGCAGTTCCACTGGGGCACGCCGCCACCGGCCGCGGTGCCGAGCACCTGCAGTCGCATGGCGGTGCCCGGTTACCTGGTGGCCAGGAAGTACGCGGTCATCTCCATCGATGCCTCGACGACCTGGTAGTCGGGCTTGTGCCAGGTCGTCTCCTCGCCGCGGGCCCTGACCTTCTTCGCGTGGATCCTGGGTGGTTGCTTGCCCTGCTCCTTCGGCTGGGACATGCGCACCTGCCTTTCAGTAGGGGGTTACACCCGATATGACCGCTCATGGCGCTCGCCGTCAATGGCTTAGATCGGATCTATGCCGGGAAATTTCGCCTTAAAGCCGGGTCTTAATGGTTTTGACGGGATTCTTCATCCGATGTCTCGACGGGGATGACCAATCCGGCGAGCAGGATGAGTGTCGAGGCCGTGACCATGACCCAGCCGCTGGGGCCCATGCCCGCGGGGTCGAACAGCACGCCGGTGATCGAGGCCGCCGTGGCGGCTCCGATGTAGCGCGACGCCTGGAAGAGGCCCACGGCCATGCCGGTCTCGTTCCGGTCGGCGTGTACGAACACCAGCGAGTTCAGGCCGAACTGGCTGAACGCGGACGCCAGACCGATCAACGACGTGGTCACCAGCACCAGACCGATGGGCCCGGCCCAGAACATCGCGCACGACCCGGCCAGCAGCAGCGCCGCGCTCGCCAGCAGCACGGCCCGCAGCCCCGCCCGCGCGGCCAGCGCCACCGCCACGGGCGTCATGACGATCGCCGACACGGCCATGGGCAGCACCAGCAGCCCCGCGAGATGTGGCGGCAGCCCGCCCGAGCGCTGCGCCCAGAGCGGCACCATGATGAACGCCAGATAGAACACCACATTGACCAGCGCGAACAGCCCATAGGTGGCCAGCAGCGCGGGCCGCGGCCTGGGCAACCACGCCCGCCGCCGCCGAACCGGAGCCACCTTGGGCAGCCAGCGCAACGCCGGAATGAGCGCCACAGCCGCGAGCGGGACGTTGACCAGGAAGATGGCCCGCCACCCCCATAAGCTGACCAGGAACCCCGCCAGCACCGGCCCCGCGGCCGCGCTGGCCGTGAGCACCATCGAGATCATCGCGATGACGCGGGGCGGCGGCCGCCCCTGCTCCGCCGTCGCCGTGATGATCGCCATCCCGGCCGGGAGCGTCGCGCAGCTCCCGAACGCCTGCAGCAGCCGGGCCGCCACCAGGACGGGATAGGAGGGGGCCACGGCGGCGAGGGCACCGGTCAGTCCCACCATGATCAGCCCGACGCAGAACACCCGCCGGGGACCGAACCTGTCGGCCAGCGCGCCCATGACCGGCGGCACGGCGACGGCGGTCAGGTAGAAGCCCGCGGCCAGCCAGGTGACGGCGACGACGCCGACGTGGAACTCGGTCTCGATGCGGGCCAGGGCTATGGCGATCATGGAGGAGTTCAGTGGGTTGAACAACGCACCGAGCGCCACCGCCACCGGCAAGCGCCCCACCCGACCCACAACCCGACCATAACCGGATATGTCCAACCATGGTCATGGTCGGGTTGCCGTCGTTATTCGGCCAGGCCGTCCCAGGGGCGGCGCTCGGGGGCGGCGGCCATGCCTTCGGGGCAGTGCCGCCGGAAGTCGCACCAGCCGCAGATCGGGCCGGGGTTGGGGGCGAACACCGCGTCCAGCTCGGACGACACGGCCGGGGGCCCGACGTGCGGGCGCTCCCCAGCAGAACCACCGGGCCCACCAGAGCCGCCGGTCGCCGGGCCGCCGCTTCCGGTCGTGCCGAGGGCCGGGGCGGACGTCGTACTGGATGTCCGGCTGCTCGCCGCGCCGGAGGAGCGGGCGCGTACGGGGCCCGGTGCGCCCATCACCTCGCGGTAGCGTTCGTCGGCGGTGGCGGCCTCGACCCCGACCTCCTCCGCGCGTCCCAGATGGCGCGCGAGGGACTCATCGGTGTGGCGCCACTCGATGATCTCGCCGGTCGGCAGGTGGTGCAGCTCGACCGCGTGGCACGGCGTACGCATCATCCTGGAGGCCGCGATCGCGTAGATGGCCAGCGCGAGCGAGGACCGCGCGTCGTCCTGGGTGAGGGGCCGGCGCCCGGTCTTGTAGTCGACCACCACCAGCTCGTCACCCCGCCGGTCGAGCCGGTCGATGCGGCCGGACACCGCGATGATCTTGGTGCGCGTGGCCACCGTACGTTCGACGCCGACCGGATCATCCGACGGATCCAGTGTGCCGACATATCCGGACACGAGGTCGCGGGCGCGCCCGAGCCACTGCGCCGACTGGTCCGCGTCCCTGAACCCCTCGGTGATCCACCCGTTGGTCAGCAGGATGGCCGCCGTCAGCGGTGTCCGCCGTTCGTACGGCTCACGCCACCAGGCCGCCAGCGCGTTGTGCACGCTGGCCCCGACGCTGTTGTGCGCCCACCCCGGCCCCTTGGACGGCTGCGGCCGGTCCAGGTAGGTGAACCGGTAGCGGCGGCGGCAGTCGAGCCAGGCGTTCAGCCGCGACGGCGTGCACGAATAGAGCCGTCGCGGCATCCCTTCCAGCGGAAGCTGGTCATACACTCCGGCCGTCACCCGGATCGAGCCTGATCCCGGCGGCCTTGGTGCCGTCGGTGAGCGGGCCCTCGTCCGTGTCGGCCGACTCGCTGTGCTGCCAGTCGCCGAAGTGCGGCTCCAGGTCGCCGATCGTCACCTCGTCGCCGTGGGCGGCCAGCACCCGCGTCTCGGCGGGCAGCGTGAACAGCCGCGCGCCGATCGCGTTGAGCTGGTAGTTGAGGTCGGGGTATTCGCCACCGATCTTGCCGGGCCCGTCGGCCTGCAGCGTCTCACCGGTGAACACCACCCCGAGACCCTCGCAGTAGAGCGAGACCCCGCCGGGCGAGACGCCGGGCGTCTCCATGACATCGAGCCGCACGTCGGCCACGGCGAAGATGCCGTCGTCCTCCATGTCGATGTCGGGCCAGGTCTCGGTCCAGGTCTCCCGCCAGAGCGGCTTGTCCTTGGGGTGGAGGGCGATCACCGCCTCGTCCCTGCTGGCCACCTCGATGGCGGCGCCGACATGGTCGGGCAGACCGTGGGTGCAGATCACGGCGAGCACCTCTCGCTCGCCGACCTTCTCCAGGATCTTGTCGGCGTCACGCGCCGGGTCGATCACAATCACCTCTTCGTCGTCGCCGACGATCCAGATGTTGTTCTCGACCTTGTGCTCGGTGCCGTCGACGTCGACGACACCCTCGCTCACCACTCGCTCGATACGCGCTGTCACGTCTCCGAACTCTAGTCCGTCTGAGTGACGACGCGAATCGCGTTGGCGGTGACTCGTCCGGTGCCGGGCTCGTACCTACTGTTCCAGCCTCGGGGAGAAGGCGCCGAAAGGCAGGTCGAGCTCGAGATCGCGCAGGTCGTGGAGGCTCAGTTCGGCCAGCGCGATGAGGCATCCGGCCTCGGCGGGCCAGGCGATCGTCCACAGCCAGTTGCCCCTCGCCTCGCCGGCGTAGACGGCCCGGTCGGCTCCCGCGCTCACGCACCACAGCGCCGCCGGGTGCCCGAGCACCTCGATCTTCGCGTTCGGCGGCCCGGAGTCGAACCCCTCTCCGGGATCGGGCCCGCCCAGTCCGGCGAACGCGGCGCCCAGCCCGACGCCGGGTTCCTCGGCGATGATCAGCAGGTCGGCGGGCCCCTGGGTCAGCGAAGGCCCGCTGAGAGCGACCACGCTGGCCCGGCCCCCGGTACGTTCGTCGCCCGCTTCCGCGAAGCCGGTGACGAGCCAGCCGGGCGGCAACGGCCATGGCAGCCACACGGGCACCATCGAACTCTTCCGCAGCACCTCGACCGCCCTGTCGGACGGCGGCCAGGGCGGCTGGTAGGGCAGGACATCACCGTGCGCATCGCATCGCCACGCACTCGACCAGGCACTCGGCCCGTGAAGCGGGCCAAAACACCGTGGGCAGGTTGGAACCGCTCTCACAGCTACTCACGCTGCGTCCTCGGGTACCGCCACGTCAAGGCCGCATCCTGTGTCTGGTCGTAATCTTGACTCTGTGCGCGTAAATTGCGTGGGCGCGATCATCGTCGACGCCTCGGACCGGC
Organism: Nonomuraea sp. NEAU-A123; assembly: GCF_018603905.1. Lineage (GTDB taxonomy): Bacteria > Actinomycetota > Actinomycetes > Streptosporangiales > Streptosporangiaceae > Nonomuraea. The sequence goes on along the minus strand of NZ_JAHFZZ010000012.1, from coordinate 264,317 downwards.
TCCTGCTGATCAAGCGCGGTCACCCGCCGGGCGCGGGCCTGTGGTCGATCCCGGGCGGCCGGGTGGAGCCCGCCGAGACGGACGCCGACGCCCTGCGACGCGAGATCCTGGAGGAGACCGGCCTGCTCGTCACGGTCGGCCCCCTCGTGGGCACCGTGGACCGCCCCGGGCCGGACGGCGTGACGTACGCGATCCGCGACTACCGCGCCACCGTCACCGACGGCACGCTCACCGCGGGCGACGACGCCGCCGACGCCCGCTGGTGTTCCCGGGAGGACCTGGCACGGCTCGTCCTCACGGACGGCCTGATGGAGGCGCTGACCGCATGGGACGCGCTACCGGCATGACGCCCGCCTGAGGCCCGCCCCAGACCCGCCTCAGGAGCGCAGGTCCGCACGATGGTCGCCGCCCCGGAGGCTCAGCAGTGCCACGGCGCTGACGACACAGGCCGCCACCACGTAATAGGCGGGGATGTCGACGTCCTTGGTCGTCTTGATCAGCTCGGTGATGATCAGACCCGCCGACCCGGAGAACACCGCGTTCGACAGCGAGTACGCCAGCCCCAGGCCCGTGTAGCGGACCGTGGTCGGGAACATCTCCGCCAGCATCGCCGGCCCCGGCCCCGCCATCAGACCGACCGCGACCCCGGCCACCAGCACGGCCAGTCCCTTGGCCCAGCTCGGGGCGCCGGGGTCCTGGAGCAGGTTCAGCAGGGGGAAGGCGAGCACGATGACCGAGATCGCCCCCGCCAGCATGACCGGCCGCCTGCCGATCCGGTCGCTCAGCACGCCCGCCGGGATGATCGCCAGCGCGAACCCCAGGTTGGCCAGCACCGTGGCGATCAGCGCCTGCTGGAAGGTGGCGTTCAGCGTGGTCTGGAGGTAGGAGGGCATGACGACCAGGAAGGTGTACCCGGCGGCCGACCAGCCCATGAGCCGCCCGATGCCGAGCACGATCGCCTTGGTCATCTCACCGGCGGTCGGCTTCGTGAGCGGTCCCGCCGTACTCACCCGCTGGAACGACGGCGTCTCCTCCAGCCGCAGCCGCAGCCAGAGCGCCGCGAGGCCGAGCGGCAGGGCCAGCAGGAACGGCACCCGCCATCCCCAGTCGGCCAGGTCCTGCTGCGGCAGCGCGGTCGCGAGCACGGCCGCCGCGCCCGCTCCCCCGAGCAGCCCCAGCGCCACGGTGAACGACTGCCACGACCCGTACAACCCGCGCCTGCCGCGCGGCGCGAACTCCGTCATGACCGAAACCGCCCCGCCGAACTCCCCTCCGGCCGACAGCCCCTGCACGATCCGGACGAGCGTCAGCAGCCACGGAGCCGCCGCGCCCAGAGTGGCGTACGTCGGGAGCACCCCGATCAGTGCAGTGGCGCCCGACATGAGCAGGACCACCAGGATGAGCAGGGGTTTGCGGCCGATCCGGTCGCCGAGCCTGCCGAAGAGCGCGGCACCGAGCGGCCGGAAGAAGAACGCCAGGGCGAACGAGGCGTAGGTCTTGACCAGCGCTTCCGCGTCGCTCGCGCCTGCGGGGGTGAAGAAGTTGGCGGCGATGATGGTGGCGAAATAGCCGTAGACGCCGAACTCGTACCACTCGATGAAGTTGCCGATCGAACCGGCGATCAGGGCCCGGCGGGAGCGGGCGGGGTCGATGTGCTGGGGGTCACGGGCCGTCGCCGTCATCTGGTGCCCTTTCGGCTATCCGGAATGACGACAAGCTTCATAGATGTCAAGAAGTGTGTCAATTACCTTCAACTGCCGCTTAATCCGGTTGCGATCAGGACGTTCGGGGCAGCAACCTGCCTGGATGATCGAATTGCAGGAGCTATCGGCTGACGACTGGCCCCTTTGGCGAGAGCTTCGACTCGTCGCGCTGGAGGAGGCGCCGTACGCGTTCGGGGTCCCGCTCGCGGACTGGCAGGGCGACGGCGACCGCGAGGAGCGCTGGCGGGCCCGCCTGAGCATCCCCGGCTCACGGAACCTGATCGCCCTGCTCGACGGCAAGCCCGCCGGGATGGCCAGCGGCATCCCGGGCGACCGCGAAGGCGTGACCGAACTGATCTCGATGTGGGTCGGCCCGGCGGCGCGGGGGCACGGAGTCGGCGACCGCCTGATCGGAGCCGTGGAGTCGTGGGCCGTGGAGGTGGGCGCCGAGATCCTGGAACTGGCGGTCGCACCGTTCAACGAGAAGGCGATCGCGCTGTATCGGCGGAACGGGTTCGAGGACACGGACCAGATCGGCGACGAGCTGCCGAACGGACTGCGGGAGCTGGTGATGGCGAAGAAGCTGCCCCTCAGAGATCGCGCTGCGTGAGAAGCTGCGCGACGACCACGGGAAGCCGATCCCGGTCGTCCTGCGACAGCACCTCGGCCACTGCGTCGAGCCTTCTGGTGATCTCCCCGTGCGAGTCGTTGGCCAGCTGCGTGCCCTGTGGGGTCAGCTCGATCTGACAGGCGCGGCGGTCGCGCGGGTCGGCCACCCGGGCGACCAGCCCGCGTCGCTCCACCCGATCCACGAGTCCGGTGAGGCTGGACTTCTCCAGGTGCAGGAGCTTGCTGAGCTCCGTCATGCCGACCGGGCCGCCGATCAGCATGCACAACAGCTGGGTCTGTTGCGGGGTGAGGTCGTGCTGGCGGCTGACGTCGGCGAATTCGCGCTGCACCAGATGCGACATACGCACCAGTGCGGCAGCGAACCCCAGGCCCGTCGTGGTGGTCATGGTTCGAGTGTAGTTGACGATGGTTCGTACTCCCAACTAATCTAGTTCGTACTACCAACAATTCGTTGTACGAACTGGAGGGCTCCTGTATGGCCGCCCCGAACCCCAATCGAGTCCTGGTTGCGCTCGCCACGACCGTCTTCGGCTATTCGCTCATGCAGACGGTGGTGGTCCCCGCCCTCGCGTTGCTGACCCGGGAGCTGGGCACGACCCCGACGTGGTCGGCCTGGATTCTCAGCGCGTTCCTGCTGTCCAGCGCCGTACTGACCCCGCTGCTGGGTCGGCTTGGTGACCTGCACGGCAAGCGGCGGGTGATGATCGGCGTGCTCGTCGCGTACGCGGTCGGGATGGCCGGGGCGGCGCTGGCTCAGGACATCGGCCAGCTCATCGCCGCCCGCGTCGTTCAGGGCGCGGCACTGGCGGTGGTGCCGCTGTCGATGGCGATCCTGCGTGAAACGCTGGCCCGCGAACGGCTGCCGTTCGCGATGGGGTTGGTCTCCGGGATCGTCGGTGCCGGCGCGGGTGCCGGGTTGGTGGTCGGCGGACTGCTTGCCGATCATCTGTCCTGGCGCTACCTGTTCGTCCTGGGCGCGCTGTTGGCGCTGACGAGCCTGCTGATGGTGTCGCGATGGGTGCCGGAAAGCCTCCACAGGGCGACCGGCGGCCTCGATCTGCCCGGTGCGGCACTGCTCGGCCTCAGCCTGGTCGCGGTGCTGCTCGGCCTCACGCGGGGGCCCGCATGGGGCTGGACCTCGGGGCAGGTGCTCGGGCTGTTCGTGCTTGGCGTGCTGCTGCTGGCCGCGCTCCTGGCTGTGGAGCGGGCCAGGAGCGACGCGCTCGTCGACGTCGGCGAACTGGCCGACCGGCCGATGCTCGCGACGCATGTCGCCGCGCTGCTGTTCGGCGCGGGGTCGTACTTCTTCTACGTGGCGATGCCGCTGTTCGCCCAGCAGCGGGGCGGGGTCGGCTTCGGGGCGTCCATCACCGTCGCCGGGCTGCTGATGCTGCCGGGCATGCTGGCCATCATCCCGGCGGGCATGGCCATCGGCCGGATCTCCGCGGCGCTCGGGCCGCGCTGGCCGCTGGCGGGCGGGTTCCTGCTGTTCGTCGCGGGGTCGGCGCTGCTCGCCCTCGGCCACACCGCCGAGTGGCAGCACCTGGCGTTCTACGCGGTCATCGGAGCGGGCTCTGGGCTCGTCATGGGCTCGCTGCCCAAGCTGATCGCCGACATCGTGCCGCTGACCCGGACCGGCACCGCCAACGGCATCAACAACATCGCCCGCACCGTCGGCGGCGTCGTCGGCAGCCAGCTCGCCGCCGCGTTGATCGCCTCCAATACCTCCAGCAGCGCCTCAGGAGTGCCCGATTCCGCTTTCACCACCCTGTTCTGGCTGGGTGCCGCGACAGCGGTCATGGGAGCCGCGATCTCCCCTCTCGCCGTTCGGCGCACCCCGGTACGCGCATGAGCGTCTTCAGCGAGCTCGAACTGGCCTACCTGCGAGGCGAACGGCGACTGGGACGCCTGGCCACCGTCGGCCCCGACGGCATGCCGCATGTCATGCCGGTCGGCTGGTCCCTGAACGGCACCGGCACGGTCATCGAGATCGGCGGGCGTAATTTCGGCCGGTCCAAGAAGTTCCGGGACGTGGTGCGCACCGGCCGGGCGGCGCTGGTCGTCGACGACGTCCTGCCGCCCTGGCGGCCGCGCGGGGTGGAGGTACGGGGTCGCGCCGAGGCCTTCCCGGGTGCCCAGGCGCGGATCCTGCTGTACCCGGCGCGGATCGTCAGCTGGGGTCTGGAAGACGGCCGGACGATCGAGGACACCTATCGCGCCCGCGACATCGAAGGAGGCGTCGATGGCTGACTATGGCCACGACCTGCTGTTCGCCGCCAACATCACGCCCGCCGCCCAGGATCCCGGCGCCGTCGTACGGCTCGTACAGGCCGCTGAGCGGGCGGGCGCCGACCTGGTCACCTTCCAGGACCATCCATACCAACCGGCGTTCCTGGACACCTGGACGCTGCTCTCCTACGTCGCGGCCGCCACGACCCGCGTGCGGCTCAATCGTCCCTGGATTCATGCGGGAATTTTTTCCATGATCAACTGTTATTTTTGTCCGCAGCGAGCGGATGGCTGTGCCGCGCCGAGCGCCGGAGCCGCAGCCCGTCGGCCGCCGCTTGGGCACTCGGCGCGGCTAATGTCACCTTTGGGACAGATCAGCGGTTATGACACGAAACCGGATGGTCTGTTCCTCAGCGCTCCACTGCTGGAAACCAGCCTTCTCCAGGACCCGGATCGAGGGCGGGTTCGACAGTTCCACATCGGCGCACACCGTGTGCACGCCTGGCGCGGTGAGGGCGAACGCCACCATGGCCCGGGTGGCCTCGGGGGCGTAGCCGCGGCCTCGCCGGGAGGCCACGATGCCGTACCCGATCTCGAGGATGCCGTCGCTGGGCGGCCAGAACAGGCCGATCGAGCCGACCACCAGGCCGCTTTCGCGCTCGATGACCTGACGGTGGCCATATTCGCCCAGCCACGCGGGGTGCTCGGCGAAGAGGCCGGCGATGACGTGATCGCCTTCGGCGGGGAAGTCCGCGGCCCAGTGCGCCGGGCGGGTGCCGTCCAGGACGGCGGCGACCTCACCGTCGGTCCACGTCCGCAGGATGAGGCGGGCCGTGGTCAGATCGGTGTGGGTCGGTGAAGGGGAAGATGACACGTGTGACTCCTGGTCGTTTTGGTACGACCCGGACCGCGCTAGCTTCGCGCGGGCCGGACAAGGGCATGCTGATGACGGCTGCTGGCAGCCATATTCATCAACCTCCCTCGTCACACGGCGATCACGCGCCTCTCGCGCTGGCGCGACATTAGCAACATACGGGCGGTTCGGGCAAACCGTTGCGCCCCGGGGACGGGGGCTGAGCAGAAGACCGAAGTTTTGTCCCGCCGCGGATGTCGAAACGAGCCGTTCGGCTTCTACGTCACTTACAAATGCCAGCAAACGTGCACTGCTCGCGCTCTCCACGTCCTCATAGACGTCAGGATCATGGACGTCGCGAAGGGAGTCTTCATGTCTGAACTGCGTACCTGGCTCACCGATCTCGGGCTGCTCGAGTCGCCACGTTGGCACGACGGCCGCCTCTACTTCTCCGACTGGACCGCGCGCGAGGTGATCGCGCTCGACCTCGACGGCAAGCACGAAGTCGTGGCCCGGGTGGACTCGATACCCCTCTGCACGGCCTGGCAGCCTGATGGGCGGATGGTGATCGTCGACTCCGCGCGGGGACTGCTGCTGCGCCTGGAACCTGACGGATCGCTGGCGACCCACGCCGATCTGACCGCCATCGGGGCCGGCTGGAACGACATCGTCATCGACGGCCGCGGCAACACCTATGTCGACCGGGCGGGCTTCGACATGCTCAGCGGTGGGGCGTTCGCTCCCGGGGCCGTCACACACGTCGGCCCCGACGGCTTGGCACGTGACGTGGCCGACGGCATCTCCTTTCCCAACGGGATGGCCGTGACGCGGGACAACTCAACGCTGATCGTGGCCGACTCGTACGGCAAAAGACTCATGGGGTACGACATCGGCGTCGACGGCGGCCTCTCGAACGGCCGGGTATGGGCCGACCTCGGGGACGGCGTCCCGGACGGGATCTGCGTCGATGCCGAGGACGCCGTCTGGTACGCCGACGTGCCCAACCGGCAGTGCGTGCGCGTCCGCGAGGGCGGCGAGAAGGTGCGGACCATCGACCTCGACCGCGGCGCCTTCGCCTGCGAACTCGGCGGCGAGGACCGGACGACGCTCTTCATCGTGGCGGCGGAGTGGCGGGGCATGCCCGAGATGGTGCCGCCCGGCACCGGCCAGGTGCTCTCGACTGAGGTCGAGGTGCCCGGCGCCGGCTGGCCGTAAAGGTGTCCGCGCACGTCGAGCGGTCACGGCTCGGTGCGCGCGGCCGAAGAGGTCTCCGGGCGCCGGAACAACGCCGCAAGCAGGAAGGGAACGCCGAAGACCGGCGCGTCGGGCGACTGCTCCTTCATGGGCCGCGACTCGACCTCCGTGAAGTCCGAGAAGATCCAGCGCAGCGCCTCAGGCGTATAGGCCAGCCCGCCGTCCAGGCGACCCTGGCGATAGAACTCCTCGTCGGACAGCTCGGATCCCATGGCTCCGGCGGCGAAGCAGGTGAGGGCGAGCTGACCGCCGGGCACGAGGAGCCGGTCCAGCAGGCTCAGGTAACTCACCCGGCGATGCGGCGGCAGATGGTGGAGGCAGCCGGAGTCATAGACCAGGTCGTACTGGCCGGGCGGCAGTGCGACGGAGAAGATGTCGCCGCGGTGGAAGCGGACCTCGACGCCGGCCTCGCGGGCCCGCTCCTCGCCCCAGGTGACGGCGGCCGGGGACAGATCGACGGCGTCCACCTCGAACCCGAGTGAGGCGAGATGGATGGCATTGCGCCCTGGCCCGCAGCCGAGATCCAGGGCTCGGCCCGGGGCGAGCAGGCCGCGCTCGAGGTAGGACACCAGGCTCTCGTCCGGCTTGGCCACGAAGAAGGGGATCTGCGTGGAGCGGTCAGAGTAGAACCTGTCCCACCAAGTGGCGGCGTTCGGAGTCCATCGGTCGGCATCCGCGGCGAAAAGCCGGTCCAGCATGCTGAGAACGTCGTCCGCCGTACGGATATCGCGGATCACGCATAGCCTCCTCAGACCACAGCCGCCCACGCGGCCGGACCCTCGAATTTTACCGGCTTTACGTTGCGTTTGCCCACGTCAGAGGGGGTATCCATAAGGGCTGCAGGGCGGCCTGAAGACGCCGCGGGGAGGGGTCGCATGATCTCCTCAAGGCAGGCGGTCGCCGCTCGGCAGCGCCTCCGTCAGGGGCGCCTACGGGGCTTCCTGGGAGCACAGCGAGGCCCCTTTTGCGACCCCAGGCGAAATTCTTTTGGGGTCAGCGGTCAGAGGACAGGGACGACGTCCAAAGAATCATGTGGTCGGCGTTGTAGGTCGTAGAACGCCCCAAAGCCACCACCTCCGACCCCATCACCGTCACCGCCGCCAGCCACTGCATCCCCTGCCCCGCCAGCCGTCCCTTCGTCAGATCCACCCGGTTCCACGTCAAACCATCCTCAGACAGCCAGACCGCGCTGTCGCCTTCCCCCGGCGTGCCGTGCCAGCCGACCGCCACCAGCCCCTGGTCCGCCGCCGCGAGGTCGTACACGGCCGCCGCCTGGTCCGCCGGCAGCCACGCCGTACGCCAGGTCGTACCGTCGTCTTCTGAGACCGCGGCGAAGGCGCGGCGCGAGCCGGGGGTCTGGGCCGTCCCGATCGCGATGATCTTGTCCTGGTACGCCACTACCTGCCGCAGTCCGGCGGAACTCGCCTCCGGGGGCGAGACGCGGTCGCGGGACTTCCAGTTGACGCCGTCCTCCGAGAACCAGACCACGGCGCTCTCCTGGTCGCCACCGCCCGAGCCGCCGATGGCGACATATCCGGACGGCGTGGCGGCCACGTCGTACACGCGCACGCCGGAGCCGCCCTGCGGCAGCTTCTTCGACCGGGTGAACTTGCGCAGGTCAGGCGTGAACCAGAGCGCGGCGCCCGGCGTGCCCGCCGCGTTCCTGTCCTCGCCGGCCAGCACGTAGCCCGCCTCGCCCGCGGCTACGACGTGCAGGCCCAGGTACGGATGGTCCTGGGTCCGTGCCAGGTCGCCGGAGGCGGCCACCCGCTTCCAGGTGCGGCCGTCCTCGGAGGACACGAGGAGCGGGTCGGTGACCGACGTGTCCGCCTGGGTGCTGCCGACGGCCAGCCAGCCGCGGCGGCCGTACGCGACATCGTCGAGTATCTGCTGGTTCGTCCCGCCGAGGCTCATGGAGGTCCAGGACTGCCAGTTCAGGCTGGTCCAGATGCCCGCGTCGCCGGAGGCCGAGCCGACCGCGACGTACCGGCCGTCGTGACCGGCCAGGCGGGTGGTCTGGCGGGCGATCCTCGACAGGCCGTCGACGCCGGCGAGCCGGATGCGCGTCGCGTCGCCGCGCGGGGGCGCGGTCATGAGGACGAGCTGGTTCTCGACGTCCGCCGTCGCCTGGTCGCCGCCCGCGAACAGGGTGCCCGAGTCGGAGATCGTGAAGCCGCGCAGCGTGGCGCCCGGCAGGTTCCCGAGGTCGGTCCGCTTGGCCCAGCCACGCCCGTCGGAGCTGGTCAGGATGGAGTATTTGCCGAGGTTCGCCTGGCTGACCGCGGCGATGCCGGACGGGTAGCTGATCAGCGAATCGATGCCGGGGCTCGTACCGCTCAGGCCGCGGATCGAGCCGCACTGCGCCCACTGCGCGCCGGTCGGCGAGCAGTAGACGCGCACGTCGCCGGTGATCGTCCGCTTTCTGGTGGGCACGAGGACGAACTGCTTGGGCAGGACGGCCACCGACGACCCGGTCGTGGCCTCGGGCAACTGGAACGCGGTGGCCTGGTAGGTGGCGCCGCCGTCGCTCGACCTGACGACCCGCGAGCCGTCGCCCTGGCCGGACTCGGCGATGGCCACGACGGTGTTGCCCTTGGCCACGACCGCCCTGAGCTCGCGTACGCCCAGACCGCTCGTGTCCACCCGCTCCCATGCGCGCCCGTCCGGCGACTGCCAGGCCGCGGGTCCGCTTCCGCCGTTTCCGAGCGTCGTACGGCCGACCGCGACGAACCCCGACGACGTCCTGGCGATGCCGGAGATCAGGTCACCGTTCCTGAACGCCGACAGGCCGCTCTGCTCCACGGCCGACCAACTGAACCCGTCGGTACTCGTCCACAGGCCGCGCTCGCCGCCCACCCCGTCGCCGCCGCTGGCCAGCCAGCGGCCGGCGCCGCCCACGACCCGCTGGACCGTCGGGGTGCTCGATCCGCTGACCTGGCCGAGCTGCCAGGTCTTGCCGCTGTCCGGCGAGAACAGGAACAGCGGCCGCGGCGTCGGGTTCGTCGTGTCGCTGCCGACGGCCACCACGGCGCGGCCCACGGAGGTCATGTCGTTGAGCTTCTGGTCGGAGCCGTCACCCGCCGAGGGCACCGTGAACAGCTCGTCACCCGAGCGTTCCGTGCCGTCGGACAGCGCCAGTCCCGGCTGGTCGGACGAGCGCCACTGCCACACGAGCACGCCCCCGGTCACGAGCAGGACCAGCGCCAGGAGAACGGCCGCCGGCGCGGCCAGGCTGCGCCGACGTACCGGACTCGCCCTGCGGATCGCCGACGGAGCGGGGCCACGATGGTGCCGGCCGCTGGAGCCGCCGGGCCGCGGCGGGCCCGAGGCGACGAGCAGGTCCGGCCTCGTGGGCCGCCCGGCGGGCGGGCGGCCGACGCGCCGCACCTCGCCCTCCTCCTCGGCCTCCTCCAGAGGTGCCTCGGGCTCCGGCTCGTCAAGGTCTTCGGGGTCCGGCGTGCTGTACGGGGCCTTGCGCTGGGGCTGGTCCTCCGTCTCGAACCAGGATCGGGGTACGTCCTCGTCCTGGGGCTCGGCCTCGGGACGGGGCGGGCCACTGGCCACCAGCTTGTCGGGATGGTTCACGACCCGGCGGGGGCGGCGGCGCGGCTCCGTCTCGGGTTCCGCCGTCGGGGAGCTGTACGGCCGGCGCCCCTTGGGCGGGTCCGAAGGCTCGTCCTCGGGGACGGGGGAGGAGAAGGGCGGCATACCCCAGGGGGAGGACACGGGTAAGCCCCGAGTCCGATCATCGCTGGGACCCGGCGGGGAGTGCCGGATCCGGGGTTCGCTCGCGGCCTGCGGGTCGGCGGGTTGCTCAGGCCGGGGGTCGTCGTCACCCGGCGGTCGCCGTGGCGGGTCGCTGGGGCCGGAGGCCACTCTTCGCACCTCCTAGTACGTACTGATCGAACTGAGCGAACGAGCCCGGTAGAGGTATGCCGGATCGTTCCAGGCCGGCCTCGCCGAGATGATCACCTCCAGAATCCTCGCCCACTCACAGGATCCAGAGCAACACGACTGAGCCCGAATGGCGAGACCTCTCTAGCGAGATTCCTGGCACCAGCTATCTATTTATCCCGAAACAGTGCTAACTGACCGCTTTTTAGCTAGATACATCACCCCAACCGCGAACGCACTCAACTGCACCACGGTCCCCGCCAGCGCCTGCCAGGGCACCTCCCCCTGCTGCAGCGCCTTGTCCAGTTGCCCCGCGGCCGCGCTGAGCCCGAACGCGAGGATGTTGTTCGTCACGTGCAGCGCGATCGGCGCCTCCAGCCCTCCGGTCCGCACCGCCAGCCACCCCATGAGGGCGCCGAAGCTGAACACGTCGACGAGCCCGGCCCACGTGTACCCGTGCAGGGCCGCGAACAGCGCCGAACCCAGCAGGATCCCCCAGATCGGGTTCCGCAGATGGGCCCCGAACGCCTGCAGGATCCAGCCGCGGAAGATGTACTCCTCGGCGGCGGCCTGGAACGGCACGAGCAGCGCGATCGCGATCAGCGAGGGCAGGAACGCGTTCCACCCGGCCCAGCCGAAGAGGTCCGTGACCTGCTCCCCGGTCACCATCGTCGCGACGGCCTGGGCGGCCTGCCCGAGCACCAGGGCGATGACCGCCAGCACCAGGCAGCGCAGCAGCCACGGCCACCGCAACCGCCCGGCGACCGAGGAGAGCGACCCGGGCCGCCGCCGCTGGACGAGCGCGACCGTACCGAACACCGAGGGAAGCACGGCCGCGATCGAGAGCAACACCACGACCAGCCCGAACACCGGATCGCCGAACAGCTGGTCGGGCCTCAGCGGCGCGGGGATGCCGAAGATCGTCGCCAGCACCGCGCCGAAGAACAGCACCACCGCTCCGATGACGACGAACGCGATGGCCACCACGATCGTCCCGACGATCTCCCGCCATGGCCCGCGGTCACTCACTCTGGCCAGGTGGTCGTACCGCGCGCCCTGGGGCATCGGCAGGAACCAGGGCTCCCGAGCGGGCACGGGCGGCGGCTGGTAGGGGTATGCCGGTCGGCCCGGCGGCTGCGTTCCGTACGGAAGCTGGGGTCCAGGATTTTCCTGCATCTCTACATTCTGTCCGGGAGATGAGCATTAGTTCACAGACGATCCGTTAGTTTGAGCGGATGCTCGGTGGAGTAAGCATTTCGACCCTGGGAGCAGTTCATGTCAAGGCTGGGACCTGTCATCACCCTGATAGCGGGCGGCGCGCTCGCTGTCGGGCTGGGTGTCGCCAGCATCACCGCGACACCGGCGGCCAACACAACGGCCGCCGCCACCTCCAACGAACCCCCCGCGACCGAGACCGCCGCCGCGGCTGAGCCTTCCGCTGAACCTTCGGCGGAACCCTCCGCTGCCGCCGCTACCCCTGAACCCACCCAAACCGCCGCGAAGACCATCGACAAGGCGGACTACGGAGGCTACGTCCGGGGCAACGGCGGCCTGATCGCCATCTCCACGCGCGACGGCAAGACCATCGGATATTTCTGTGACGGCAAGACCGAGGCCTGGTTCAAGGGCAACGAGAAAGACGGAAAGATCACCCTGAAGGGCTTCGGCGCCGCGGCTGTCGGCGGCACCCTGGGCGGCGGCAAGGCCACCGGCTGGATGAAGGTCGGCGGCAAGAAGTGGACCTTCTCCGCGGCCAAGGTCGTCAAACCCTCTGGCCTCTACCGCGCGACCGCGCAGGTAAGAGGCGCCAAGATCCGCGCCGGCTGGATCGTACTGAAGCAACCGCAGGGCGGCTTCAGGCAGGTCGGCGCCGCGTTCTCCGACGAGAAGCAGTTGCAGATCCCCGAGCTGAACTCCTATCAGCCAACCGCCCCGGTGCCGCTCGACGGCGACACCACCCTCTACCCGAAGGATGTCGACGGCTTCATCCAGGAGATGCAATGACCGCCACCGCGAACAGGCCGACCAGCATCACCCCCCTGCTTGGCCCGCTGCTGGTCGGCGGCCTGGTGGCGATCGCCCTCGGCGTCTACGGGCGCATGCACACCCCCACCGGCTTCGCGGTCGGCCCGGCCGGCTTCTCCGCCGCGTTGCCGATGAAGGTGTGGCTGACGACGGGCGCGTTCGTGCTCGCCGCCGTCCAGGTCATCTCCGCCCTGTCCATGTGGGGCAGGCTCGGGGTCTCCATCCCGCCGGCGGTACATCGCTGGTCGGGCCGGCTGGCCTTCCTGCTGACCATCCCCGTCGCCTTCCACTGCCTGTACGCCCTGGGCCTGCAGTACGACGTGCCCAGGGTGCTCGCCCACTCACTGCTCGGTTGTTTCTTCTACGGGCTGTTCACGGCCAAGATGCTGGCCCTGCCCAGGCGGGGCATGCCCGGCTGGACGCTGCCCGTGATCGGCGGGCTCGCGTTCACCGCGCTGGTCGGACTCTGGCTCACGTCGTCGTTCTGGTTCTTCACCACGATCGGCTTCAAGATCTGACGGCTTGAAGACCCTTGACGGCTTGAAGGCCTTAACTCTCCGGGCTGAACGTCTTCGTACGGCTCAGCCCGGCAGCCCGCCCCTTGGCCGCCACGACGAGCGCCATCTTGCGCGAGGCCTCGTCGATCATCTCGTCCCCCAACATGACCGCGCCGCGCTTCTCCACCGTCGTGTAGTACTCGTACGCCTCCAGGATGAGCTCGGCGTGGTCATAGTCCTGCTGCGACGGCGAGAACACCTCATTGGCCGCCTCCACCTGCGACGGATGGAGCACCCACTTCCCGTCGAACCCGAGCGCCGCGGCCCGCCTGGCCACCCGCTTGAAGCCCTCGACGTCCCTGATCTGCAGGTACGGCCCGTCGATCACCTGTAGATCATGCATCCGCGCGGCCATGAGCAGGCGCATCAGGATGTAGTGGTACGCGTCGCCCTCGGTGTAGCCCGGCGGCTGCTCCCCCACGACCATCGTGCGCATGTTCACCGACGCCATGAAGTCGGCCGGCCCGAACACCAGCGCCTCCAGCCGCCTGGACGCCCCCGCGATGGCGTCCACGTTGACCAGCCCGCGCGCGTTCTCGATCTGCGCCTCGATCCCGATCCGCCCCACCCGCAGCCCCATCGTCTTCTCGATCTGGGTGAGCAGCGTGTCGAGCCAGACGACCTCGGTCGAGTCCTGCACCTTGGGCAGGATCAGGCAGTCGAGCTTGTCCCCCGCACCCTCCACCACCTCGATCACGTCACGGTAGGTCCACTGCGTCGACAGATCATTCACGCGTACGACCCGCGTCTTCCCTGTCCAGTCACCCTCACGCAGCGCGGTCACGACGTTCTTGCGAGCCTCGTCCTTGGCCAGGGCCGCGACGGAATCCTCCAGATCGAGGAACACCTCGTCAACAGCCAAGGTCTGAGCCTTCTCCAGGAACCTCGGGCTACTACCTGGGACAGCGAGAACAGATCGACGTGAGCGCATGCGCACACGCTAATGCCCTGCCCCTGGCTCGTCGCACCCGGCGGATCGAGTGTTCAACTCGTTCCACTTGTGCAGAAGCTGGGGGACCTCGCTGCGGAGGAACGCGAAGAAGCGCCGGGTCTCGTCCATCCGGGCGCCCGCGGGCGTGTCCGTACCGAATACCTCGACCCCGTCGCGCGCGCCCTCCTCGAAGCGACGGAACACCTCGTCACTCGACGCTGCCGCTTTGTACCAGGCCGTCTGGTCGACGCGGTAGTGATCACGGCGCTCTCCGGGGTCCCGCTCACGGGTCACCATCCCGACCCGCATCAGGTACTTCACCGCACCCGAGACGGCCGACGGACCGACCTGCAGCACGTCGGCGAGCTCAGCGGCGCTACGCCGGCCGTCGTCGGCGATGAGGAGCGCCGCGAGCACGCGTGCGGCCATGCGCGGATAACCCGAGTTGGACATGATCACGGCGAAGCGTTCGAGGAACCGCAGCGCGTCGGCTGTGGGCGCGTTGCCGCTTCTCTCGATCATGCCGCTCTCGTCGCCTGGTCTCGCGGTCATCCACACCCCTGCGCGTCGTCTCTGATGGGCCCTAGGCTACAGGGTTATCCATACTTCATGAATTTCGTGAAATTCATGTAAGCTGCAAAGCATGTCAAACATGATCTCCGTGTCCGGCCTGATCAAGACCTTCGGCCGGACACGGGCACTCGACGGTCTGGACCTGACGGTCCGGGCCGGTGAGGTGCACGGATTCCTCGGCCCGAACGGGGCCGGCAAGTCCACTACCATCCGAGTTCTGCTCGGCCTGCTGCGCCAGGACTCGGGCACGGCTCGGCTGCTGGACGGCGATCCATGGCGAGACGCGACCACACTGCATCGCCGACTCGCGTACGTGCCCGGCGACGTGACCCTGTGGCCGACGCTGTCCGGTGGCGAGGCGATCGACCTGCTCGGCAGGATGCGCGGCGGGCTCGCCCCCCAGCGCCGAGCCGAACTGCTTGACCGCTTCGAGCTGGATCCACGCAAGAAGGGGCGGACCTACTCCAAGGGCAACCGGCAGAAAGTGGCCCTGGTCGCGGCGCTGTCCTCGGATGCCGACCTGCTCATCCTGGACGAGCCCACCTCCGGCCTCGACCCGCTCATGGAGGCGGTCTTCCAGGAGAGCATCCAGGAAGAGCGGCGCAAGGGACGTACGGTGCTGCTGTCCAGCCACATCCTCGCCGAGGTCGAGGCCCTGTGCGACAGGGTGAGCATCATCCGGCACGGCCGCACGGTGGAGACGGGCACGCTCACCGAGCTGCGCCACCTCACCAGCACCTCGATCACGGCCGAGCTCGCCGGCCCCGTACCCCAGCTCGCCGGATCAGCCGGCGTGCACGACCTGTGGACGCAGGGCAATCGGCTGCGCTGCCGGGTCGACGGAGACGCGCTGGACACGCTGCTGCGCGAGCTCGTGAAGGTCGGCGTGCGGAGCCTGGTCAGCCAGCCGCCGACGCTGGAGGAGATGTTCCTGCGCCACTACGAAGACGATCCGTCCGGTACGGGCGCGACCGGCAAGCACGCGGCGGTGCAGCGATGACCACGCTCACCGGCACCGGCGGACTGATCCGGCTCATCCTGCGACGCGACCGGGTGAGGATACCGGTCTGGTTCGGACTGGTGGCGATGCTCGTGATCGGCATCGCGAGCTCGGTGGCCGGCGCCTATCCCACCGAAGAGGCGCGCCTGGCGGTCCTCCACACGACCAACGGCGACCCGACACAGCTCATGATGATCGGCCCGATCTATGACTCGTCCGCCGCAGGGCTCGCCGTGTGGCGAGTACGCGGGCAGGCCGCCCTGCTCATCGCGCTGGCGAGCCTGTTCCTGGTGATCCGCAGCACCCGCGCGGAGGAGGAGGCGGGCCGTAGCGAGCTGCTGGGCTCGACCGTGGTCGGCAGGCACGCGGCACTGACGGCCGCGCTGACCGTGGCGTTCGCCGCCAACCTGGTCACCGCCCTTGTCGTGGCACTGGGGCTCATGGGCCAGGGGCTGCCTGCGCGGGGCTCCCTGGTGATGGGACTGTCGGTCGCCGCCGCCGGTTGGGTCTTCGCCGCGCTCGCGGGCCTGACGGCCCAGCTGACCGACAGCTCTCGTACCGCCGCCGGCATCGCCGCCACGGCGATGGGAGTCCTGTACGCGGTGCGCGCGACCGCGGACGTCGAGAAGAGCTCCTGGGTGGCCTGGCTGTCGCCGTTCGGCTGGACCCAGCACATGCGCCCCTTCGCCGGCGACCACCTCTGGCCGCTACTGCCGGTCATCGGCCTGATTTCGCTGCTGGTGGCCGGCGCCTACCGGATATCCGCACGCCGGGACCTGGGGGCCGGAATCCTCCCGCCCCGGCTCGGTCCCGCCGACGCGGCGCCGGGCTTGCGCACCTCGCTCGCCCTGGCATGGCGACTGCAGCGGGGCACGCTGCTCGCCTGGACCGTCGCGTTCACCGCGTTCGGCGCCGGCCTGGGAGGCGTGGCGCGGAGCGCCGCCGAACAGCTGAACGCGAGCGAGGCCCTCAGAGGCCTGATCGAGCGGATGGGTGGCGGTGGCCGTCCCGCCGACGGCTTCTTCGCCTTCGTCATCTACCTGATGAGCCAGGTCATCACGGTCTACGCGATTCAGGCCACCCTGCGACTGCGGGCGGAAGAGACCTCCGGCCGTGCCGAGATCATCCTGACCGGCCCGGTCGGCAGGCTGCGCTGGGCAGGCGGTCACCTGGCCATCGTCGCGGCCGGGTCGGGGATCGTGCTCGCCGGGCTCGGTCTCGGGATGGGTCTGGTGCACGGGCTCTCCACGGGAGATCTGGGCGGCGAGATCTCACAGCTCTTGGGTGCGAGCCTGACACGGCTGCCTTCGGTCCTGGTGCTGGCCGCCATCTCGGCGCTGGTGTACGGCCTGCTGCCCCGACTCGCCGCGATCATCGCTTATACGGCGCTCGCTCTGTGCCTCGTGCTCGAGTTCGCGGTGGAACTGCTGCACGCCGATCCGTCGATCTTGAAAGTGTCGCCGTTCGCGCAGACGCCTGGGCTTCCGGTCGCCGAACTCACTGTGACACCGCTGATCCTGCTGGCCGTCATCGCCACCGGGCTCACCGCTGTCGGACTGGCCGCGCTCCACCGTCGCGACCTCGGATAACCCGGAAGACCGCCTTCGGGCACGGGTAGGACCGCCGCCCTGGACCCACCCCACCCCCACAGGCCCTCGCTCCGCTCGGACGCCCTCCCCAAGCGCGGGCTCCGCCCACGCGCCTTCCGGGGCCGGCCGCATCCTTCGAAAGGCACTGCGGCCAGGAGGCGTAGCGACGTCGGGCACCCAGGCCATGCGGCGGCGTCCATTCACGGATTCACGTTCACTGCCGTTTTGCCGGAAACAGCCGGCGGTGACAACGGTCGCGGCTCGGCTCCCAGACCGTGACGGGGCTGGCATCCATGAGGGGCTTCAGTGAGCTGGTCTGAGCATTCACGATTGGGTGGCGGTGCCGAGCATCCACAGAGATGCCATGGGTAGTGCCCTCAGTTTCTCGCCGAAAGGCAGGATCTGTTCGCCGGTGTACAGGACGAACCCCGCCCGAAACCTTGCTCCAAGCCGGTCAGCCAAGTGGCGCAGTCCGCGGAAGTCGTCACCGCGGACGGTTTCCGCGGCTTTGATCTCCAGGCCGATCACTTCGCCGGAAGCGTGCTCCAGAACGACGTCCACCTCGATCTTGTCGCGGTCACGGTAGGGGAACAGCTGGACGGATTCGTTGGCCCAGGTGAGCTGACGTGCTACCTCGCCAATCGCGAAATTCTCAAGCAGTGGGCCGATGGGCGCCGTCACATCCCTGGCGCGATCAGGTGACATTCCGATGAGCCGACCGCCGAGCCCGCTGTCCGTGACGATCAGTTTGGGGGTGGAGATGGCGCGGCGGGTGAGATTCGACGACCAGGCCGGGATGCGCTTGATGACGAAGATCAGTTCCAGGAGGTCCAGATAGCGCGAAAGCGTCATCCTGGGGAGTCCTACGTCGCCGGCGATCGACTGGACCACGGCCAAGCCGCCCATCCGGGCCGCGATGACGCTGAGCAGCCTGCGCATCTCTGCTGGACGTTCGATGTCGGAGATCTGGCGCACATCACGGGTGATCAGATCGGTGACGTAGGAGTCGAAGAACCTGTTGCGCCTGCGTCCGGGATCCCGCCGAACCGCCTCCGGGTAACCGCCGCGCAGCGCCCGGTCCACGTAGTCACGCTTACGGAGCGGACAGGGACGCATGGCGACATCAGCGCCATGCGCGAAAATCGAGTGTCATTGCCTCGGCGCGTCGCGAGAATAGAGATGGCCCCGTCACACCTGCGACATTATCGCAGGTCAACTGGGTTGCGTGGGCATTCTGCCGACCAGTGCGTGGGCGTTCTGCCGGTGAGTGCGTGGGCGTTCTGCCGGATGATGCGTGAGTGATAAGCACCCAACGGATCTGTACCGCGCTCCGTGGCGGGGGCCGTACCTACTGGTGATGCCTCACGCTGCTGCCAGTTGATTGCCTACACGGCCGTACTGTCCCTACCACCCAGATCGGCACCGTCGAGGATCTTGCGGAAGTCGCACCGTACGTTGTGCGCGGTTCCGCTCCTGATACGGAGAGCCCACTGGTTACACGTTACTCAAGGACCGGGCGACGGCTGGTTCTACCCGTTGACGTCGCGCACCGGGCCGGACACCGTTGCGCCACTCCCACGTGCGGCGTTCGCCCCCGAGCCTGGCTCGCCAGAAGAAGTACTGCGCGATGATGCACGGTCCGAGCAGGGTCATCAACGGCACGCCACCGTGCGTCCAGCCGAGGCTCACCCCGGTGATCACGACCGCCACGACCGCCAGGCCAATGGCCGCGCCGGCCCACCCGGCGGCCCTGCCGTACGCCTTGGTCGTCACCAGCGGCCACAACGCGAGGATCAGGCAGTCCCCGAGCCCGGCCGCGATCGGGGAGTCGCCGGTGCTGACGGCGAGCATGGGCGTGAAGGGCGCGTCCGCCAGGTGCCGCAGCAGGTCGGCCGTGACCGAGGTCAGCCCGGTCGCCACCAGGTCGTAGGGGGCCAGGATCGCGGCCAGGGCGGTGACCTGGGCGGCGGTCATCCCCGTCTGCGCCCACATGTTGGTCACCCCGACCACGGCGATGGCGAGCAGCAGGTCGCCGGAGATCACCCTGGCGGCGTCCCAACCGGCGTAATGGGCCACCAGGACGAACCCGCCGAGGGCCAAGGCGATCAGAGTCCCTGCCCTCCCTCCGAGCGCCGCGGCGGCCGCGACGGTGAACACCAGGCCGAACAGCAGCGCGACCAGCCATTTCGGCAGGTTCTGGTACGCCATGGGCAGCACGATCAGGAACGCCGCCATGATGAGGATGTCCGATCCGACGAACCGCCCGACCGGCGGCCGTGGCATGACCACCAGGCGGAGGTACACGGCGGACGCCCCGATGATCGCGGCGACCATGCCTACCAGCGTGAGTCCCTGCATGTCATGTCTCCGGGTGGAGTTCGAAGCTGTCCTCGGTCAGGTCGGCCCGTACGCGACACGGTTCGGGCAGGTCCACCGCATCCTCGACCAGGACGAGCCCGGTCAGAGGCAGCGCGCCGACACGGTCTTCCAGCTGCGGCCTGGACGCTTTGCCCGCCACCACGTGCAGGACCGTCCCGTCCAGGGCGTAGCGGGTAGGGAGCGGCACGTCGGGTACGGCCTGCAGCAGGTCGAGCATCGCCCGCGTGGTGAGCTCCGGACGCGCGCCGCTCGTCCGCCCCAGCAGCCGGGACGTGGCGGGCATCCCCAGCAGCGAGCACTCCACCGGCTCGCCGGCCGGCAGGCGGCGCACCAGGTCGCCTGTGGCGTACCTGAGCAGCAGCGTGGTGTCGCGGTACTGCGTGTACGGCGTGACCACCAGCGTCCCGATCTCGCCCGGTGCGGCCGGCAGGCCGGTGACCGGGTCGAGAACCTCGATGTGCGCCTGCTCGGGGGCGAGGTGCAGGTGCTCCGCCTCGCAGACGAGCCCGGCCGTGGGCATCGTCTCCGTCATCGAGTAGGTGTCGGTGATCTGCGCCCCGAACGCCTGCTCGGCTCTGCGGCGCAGCGGGTCGCTGAGCACCTCACCGCCCACCAGCACCTGCAGCAACCCGAAGTCGGCAGGCCGCCACCGGCCCCGCTCGACCAGCTGGACCAGGCATCCGAGGTAGGAGGCCGTCGTGATCAGATGGGTGACCTGCGGCTCCTTGCCCGGCAGCGATCGATGTTCGGTGAGCCGGTCGAGCGCGATCCGAGGATCGACCGTGCCCAGCGCGGCGAAGCCCGCCCCGACCATCGCCAGCGCCTGCTGCACGGTGAGCTTGGCCAGCGTCGCGCGGGAGCTGATCGTCGACATCACGACGTGCCGTTCGCGGCAGCCGTTGACCATCATGAACGACATCGCCGACAGCGCGGCGGCCAACTCCAGCTCGTAGCGCGAGAACCAGACACTGGTCGGCGCGCCCGTGGTCCCCGTCGTCTGCGCCAGCAGAACAGGCTCGGCGTCGTCGGACACGAAGTCGGCGGAGGCTCCCCGGAGCGCGGCCTTGGTCGTCGGCGGGAGCTTGTCCAGGGTGTCGAGCGTGACATCGCCGGGGTCGACGCCGTTCTCGCGGAACCAACGGCGATAGTACGGCACGTGCGCCGCGGCCTGCCGTACCGTCTTGCGCAACCGGCGGTCGGCCATCGTCCGGCGGATCTCCAGATCCGGGTCGACGCCACCGGGAAGCAACGCTCCCGCTTCTTCGCCTGGCTCGCCGAATTCCTCGATCGTCGCCCGCAGATCGGCGACCGTGGCACGCAGCCCCGCCGGGTCGAGTCGCCCGCCCCTCAGCAACGCCATGCCGTACCTGATCTGCCGGACCATCGTGCCGAACACGTCACCTCCATCACTGGGGTGGCCGCCCAGGCGGCCACCCCCCGATCACCGGGAACGGTCAGCCGGTGGTGAACATGACAGCGGTCATCGTGCTGGCCGCGTAGCGGGCGTAACGACGTGCGATCTTCAGCATGGTGGTCTCCGAACGGCTTTCACATCTCAGGATCTCTGAGACACTTTGATCATCAATCGCCGCCTGTCAGGACACAACGGTCCTGAATCGTGCGCTTAATAACGCTGGTCAGGGCACAAATAGGGTGAGAGCCGATGCGGATTCACTTCAGCGCGGAGGATCTGAGGAAGACGCATGTCGCCCCGACGTTCGGCCCGCTGGCGGAGACGTCCGCCGCACTGATGTTGCTCCGCCATCCCTCGCCGGGCGTGATGTTCCGGACGTGGTTCCGGCGGGTCCGCCAGAACCGGCCTCCCCATCTGCGGCTCCTGGGGTCGCTGTATCAGGACACGCACCACGGACTCGACCTTTTCGCACTGCTGGGGCAGGCCCCCACGGTCGAGGAGGGCCTGGAGCGATTGCACGCTGTGCCTCGGGCGGCGCTGCGCACCGAGATCGGCCCCCTCCTCGCGCGCATGACACACAGCCCTCCCGTGTGGGTGCGGAGCCTGCTGGCTGAGGACAGGACCCCGGTGGTCACGGCGTTGCGTGAGTTCCACCAGGTCGCCATCGCGCCCGAGTGGACGCGCCTGCGCTCGCACCTGGAGGCGGACCGGGCCATGCGGGGCCGCGTCCTCCTGGAGGGCGGGCTCGACCGGTTGCTCACCACTCTCCATCCGCCGACCGTCCGGTGGGACCCGCCGGTGCTGGAGGTCAGGACCAAGGGAGGCTCGATGGCCGACGAGTACCTGAACGGGCGTGGGCTGACCCTGGTTCCCTCGGTTTTCGTCGGGCCTGAACCCATGCTCAGCTTCACTCCGGGCGATCCTGAGTGCCCCCTGCGGCTCGTCTATCCGGCGTCGCGGTCCGGGGAGAGCGTCATCGGATTGTGGGCCGGCGGCGATCCCGCCGACCCGCGGGACTCGCAGGCCGAACTCCTCGGCCGCACCAGGAGCAGGATGCTGCGGGTGCTGGCCGACGACGCCTGCGGAACCACCGACCTGGCCGTCCGCCTCGGCATCTCACCGGCCGCGGCGAGCCAGCACACCAGGGTCTTGCGGAACTCAGGCCTCATCACGACCCGCAGGATCGCCAACACCGTGCTGCACATGCTCACACCATTGGGGGAAGCCCTGGTGGCAGGCACCCTTGGTTGAGCGCGGAAACAGCGGCACTGTGGCAACGAACATGGACGACCGGGGATCACCATGGCGGCATGTGTCTCACGCGGACACTGCCGTACAAGACGCTCGCCGACTACTACGCCGAACAGATGCGCGCGACCATCGGCGACCGCGGTCCGGCCGAGCGCTTCATGGTCGCCGGCCTGCTGTCCCGGGTGTGATGGGGGACCAGACCGGAAATAGTTCCCGGCGGACAGGGGCGGCGCGGTCAGGTTTCCGGGCTGCGCCGTCGTTCCATGTTCTGGCTCTAACCACGGAAGTCTCGCCGGGCCGCCCGGGTACAGTCGAGGCGTGAGCGACATAGCCGCGGCCATCGAAGAGGGCGCGAAGAAGTCCGACGTCCTCTGGCTCACCCTCGATCGCCCGCGCCTGGCCTGGCACGCCTGGCACGAGGGTGCCATCTACCTCGTCACCGGGGGCGGCGAGCAGCAGTTGCCGGGTCTCGTGGGGCTCGACACCGTCCAGGTCATCCTGCGCAGCAAGGACAACGGCGCCAGGCTGGCCGACTTCGAGGCCGAGGTCCGGGTGGTCGACCAGGCGGCGGCGCCCGAGGCCATCGCGGCGCTGGCCAAGGGCCGGCTCAACGCCCCCGACAGCGAACACCTGACGGACCGCTGGGCGCGCGAGTCAACCGTACTGCGACTCACGCCCCGCTGACCGGCGCGAAGACCCACGCCGCGCCGACCAACTGCTCCAAGAGTCACACCGCGCTGACCGGCCGCTCGAGCTCGTCCTTGGGGAGCTCCGGGCTGACAAGCAGCGGGCTCGGCTCCGGCCGGTGGGCGGTGGCGGTCTGGGCGAGGAGGGCGCCCGTGAGGACGATCAGGCCGCCCACGATCTGGAACACACCCAGCGTCTCCCCCACCAGCGCCCACGCCACCACCGCGCCGCCGATCACCTCCAGCGAGGCCACCGTGGCGCCCACCGCCGCCGTCAGCCGCCGTACCGCGTTCACGCTCAGGATGTACGCGGCGATGGTGGCGATCAGCACCATCCACAGGTACGCCCCGAGCACCGGCAGCGTGTGGCCGCCCTCGGGGGCGGCGGTGCGGGTGAAGGCGTCCCACGGGATGTCCCACGGCCGGGAGAAGGGCACCAGGATCACGGCCGAGCCGACCAGGCCCCAGCCGATCAGCCCGAGGGGGTCGATGTCGTCGCCGAAGCTGTCGCTCATCAGGAAGTAGCCCGCGCAGCAGGCTCCGGCGAGCAGGGCGAGCAGCAGGCCCAGGGCGTCGAGTCGCAGGCCCTGCCAGGCCTCCACGACGATGGCGAGGCCCACCACCGCGGTCACGGCGCCGACGAAGGCCGCGCGGTGCAGCCGTACCCGGCGCACAAAACGTACCCAGAGCACCACCATCACCGGCGCCATGAACTCCAGCAGCAGCGCGATCCCCACCGGCAGCCGCGTGATGGCCACGAAGTAGAGCGACTGGACCGCGGCCACCGCCACCAACGCGTACAGGGCGAAGAACGGCAGCCGGGACCGCGGGATCCGCAGCGCGCGCGGCTTCACCACGGCCAGCACGGCCACCAGGAGCAGCCCCGCGCCCGCCATACGCACCCAGACGGCCTCGATCGGAGCCAGCCCGGCGGCGATCAGGTACTTGGCCATCGGCCCGGAGAAGGCGAAACAGCACGAGGACACGAAAGCCAGCGCAAGCCCTGAGTACTTCACGACCAAACCTCAACTCAGTAATCACCGTAAGCGACTTTTGATACTGTCATGCCAGGTGTCTGAAGCGCAACGCACCCGCACTGTTAGCCTGCTGACGTGAAGATCTTCGTGGCCCGCCTGGCGGGGACCCCGATCTTCGATCCCGCAGGCGATCAGATCGGCCGCATCCGAGACGTCGTGGTCGGCCCGCACGACGGCAATCCGCCGAGCGTGCACGGCATGGTGGTCGAGATCCAGCCGCGGCGCCGGGTGTTCCTGCCCATCACCAGGGTGCGCGGCATCGAGGCGGGCTCCGTGATCTTCACGGGCCGGCTGAACATGCGCAGATTCGAACAGCGCGACACCGAGACGCTGGTCATCGGCCAGATGCTCGACCTCACCGTGCGGCTCGACGGCGAACCGGTGACCGTCTACGACGTGGCGATGGAGGAGACCAAGCCGTCGTTCTGGCAGATCACCAAGGTGGCCGTCTACCGGGGCAAGCGGCGGCGCGAGACGCGGATCGTCGACTGGGGCGAGGTGACGGGGTTCGGCGTCCTGCAGAAGGACCAGGGGGCCGCCGGGCTGATCGCCGCCTTCGAGTCGATGCGGGCCGCCGACCTGGCCAGCGCCCTGCACGACCTGCCGGACAAGCGCCGGAACGAGATCGCCCGCGCCCTGGACGACGACCGGCTCGCCGACATCCTGGAGGAGCTGCCGCCCAGCGACCAGATCGCCATCGTGGGCGCGCTGGAGGTGGAGCGCGCCGCCGACGTCCTGGAGGCGATGGACCCCGACGACGCCGCCGACCTGCTGCACGACCTGCCCGACGAACAGGCGACCCAGTTGCTCGCGCTCATGGAGCCCCAGGAGGCGGCGCCCGTGCGGCGGCTGCTCACCTACGCCGACGACACCGCGGGCGGCATGATGACCAGCGAACCGATCATCCTGCCGCCCACCGCCACGGTCGCCGAGGCGCTGGCCAGCATGCGGCAGAAGGACCTGACGCCCGCCGTCGCGGCCCAGGTCTACGTGACCAGGCCGCCGACCGAGACGCCGACGGGCGCCTATCTGGGGGTGGCCCACTTCCAGCGGCTGCTGCGCGACCCACCGTCCACGCTGCTCGGCTCGGTCATCGATCCCTCGATCGACCCGATCAGGCCGGAGCTGACCGTGCACGAGGTCGCCTCCTACCTGGCGAACTACAATCTCCTGGCGGCCCCGGTCGTGAACGAGCTGGGCAGGCTCGTCGGCGCGGTGACAGTCGACGACGTACTCGACCACATGCTTCCCGAGGACTGGCGAGAAAGGGCCCATCGTGACGAGTGAACGCCTCGACCAGCCACGCGCGCTGCGCCGCTCGCTGCGCCCGCACTACGACCCGGAGGCCTTCGGCCGCCTGTCGGAGCAGATCGCCCGCTTCCTCGGCACGGCCCGGTTCATCGTCTACATGACGGTGTTCGTCGCGATCTGGGTGACCTGGAACATCGCCGCCCCACCGAACCTGCAGTTCGACTCCTACCCGTTCATCTTCCTCACGCTCATCCTGTCCCTGCAGGCTTCCTACGCCGCGCCGCTGATCCTGCTGGCCCAGAACCGGCAGGACGACAGGGACCGCGTCCAGTACGAGCAGGACCGCGCGGCGGCCGACCGCAACCAGGCCGACGTCGAATACCTGACCCGCGAGATCGCCGGGCTCCGGCTGGCGATCGGTGAGGTGGCCACCCGCGACTACCTGCGCTCGGAGCTGCAGCGGCTGACGGAGGAACTCAGGGAGCGGCGGTGATGGCCAGCTTGGCGAGCATCTCGCGGACCAGGCGGATCTCACCGGGCCCCAGCCGGTCGAGGAACTCCGACCTGATCCCGCGCAGGTAGGTGGGGGTGGCCTCGGCCAGCCGGGCCGCGCCCCGGTCCGTCAGCACCGCGAACAACCCCCGCGCGTCACTCGCGCACGCCTCGCGCGCCACCAGCCCGTCGCGCTGGAGCCGGTCGATGAGCCTGGTCAGGCCGCTGCGCGAGAGCAGCACTCGGCCGGCCAGGTCGTTCATCCGCAGCCGCCGCCCCGGCGCCTCCGACAACTGGGTCAGCACGTCATAGGAGGCCAGCGGCAGGCCGTGGGCCACGAGCAACTCGGCCTCCAGATGGCGGGTGATGTGCACCTGGGCCCGCTGCAGCATCCGCCAGACCGTCAGCTCCTCGGTGGTCAGGCCCTCGTCGCGCTGAAGAGTCACGGAGTAACCTTAGAACGTTGCACGGACACCTAAACAGTTCGGATTATCCGCACGGGGTCCCTGGTTCATACGATGGAGGGGCATCCTCGCCGGCGTGCAGCGCCCGGTCACACATATACGACTAAGGAGGGACGGCACTCCCTCGTGCCGAGACTTCGATGGCACCAACACAGGAACAGGTGACGGCAGCTCTCGCCACCGTCATCGACCCCGAGATCCGTCGTCCGATCACCGATCTCGGCATGGTCAAAAGCATCGACATCGGTGCCGACGGTGTCGTGCGCGTGGGTGTCTATCTCACCGTGTCCGGATGTCCGATGAAGGACACCATCCGGCGCGACGTCGCCACCTCGATCACCAAACTGGACGGTGTCACGGGCGTCGAGATCGAACTCGACGTGATGAGCACCGAGCAACGCAAGACGCTCCAGACCAAGCTGCGTGGCAACCGGGGGCCCGAGAAGGAGATCCCCTTCAACCAGCCGGGCTCGCTGACCCGGGTCTTCGCGGTCGCCAGCGGCAAGGGCGGGGTGGGCAAGTCGTCCGTCACCGTCAACCTGGCCGCCGCCATGGCCGCCAGCGGCCTCAAGGTCGGCATCGTCGACGCCGACATCTACGGCCACAGCGTGCCGCGCATGCTCGGCGCCTCGGAGCGCCCCACCAAGGTCGAAGACATGATCATGCCGCCGATGGCGCATGACATCAAGGTCATCTCGGTGGGCATGTTCAAGCCCGAGGGCAACAGCGCGGTGGTCTGGCGCGGGCCGATGCTCGACCGCGCGCTCCACCAGTTCCTCGCCGACGTCTACTGGGGCGACCTCGACGTCCTGCTGCTCGACCTGCCGCCGGGCACCGGCGACATCGCCATCTCGGTGGCGCAGCGGCTGCCGTCGGCGGAGATCCTCGTCGTCACCACCCCGCAGATGGCCGCCGCCGAGGTGGCCGAGCGGGCGGGCTCGATCGCCGCGCAGACGCACCAGCAGATCGCCGGTGTCATCGAGAACATGTCCTGGCTGCCGTGCCCGCACTGCGACGAGCGCATCTCGGTGTTCGGCGAGGGCGGCGGCCAGACCGTGGCCGACGCCCTGACCCAGATTCTGGGCGCCCGCGTCCCCCTTCTGGGCCAGATCCCGATCGACCTGCGCCTCCGCGAGGGCGCCGACGAGGGCAAGCCGCTCGTGCTGACGGACCCCGACTCTCCGGCCGCGGCCGAGCTCCGCACCATCGCCGCCGGCCTGAGCAAGCGCTCCAGCAGCCTCAAGGGGCTCCAGTTGGGGCTCTCTCCAAACCGCTGATGCTAGTTAGGGCCCGCTCCCAGAGCGGGCGCTGACGCAGCTAGGGCCCGCTCCCAGAGCGGGCCCTACAATCTTTCAAGCCCTTTGTTTTACGGCAGGCCCGGTGAGCCCCACCCGCCGCGCGGGGCCGGGCTCTGTCCAGGGGGACGCTCCTCCGGTGGAGGTGGCGGGGCGCCGTGACGAGACGGTGAGACCGCCCGCGTGGAATGCGCGCCTCAGGTGGCTTCCGCGTCATAGGGAGGCAGCTCGCCATAGCCCAGCTCGTCGACCGGCTCCGCGGTGTAAGGAGCGGTGGCCGGTTCGAGCTGCGGGGACTTGTTGGTCCAGTCGTCTTCGTCTTCCAGCAGGTGCTTGCGGACGAAGTTCTTGGGGTTGAGGTCGCTGGGGTCGAAGTTCTGGAACTCCGGGCCCAGGCCCGCCCGCAGGTCGTCTCGCGCGTTGTTGGCCATCCGGCGCAGGTTACGCAGCGTCTTACCGGCCTGCGAGGCCGCCTGAGGCAGCTTGTCGGGACCGAAGACGAGCAGCGCGATGACGATCAGCGCTCCGACCTCCAACCACCCGAGTCCGAACACCGTGAGCTCCTACCGCAGTCCAACCAGACCGGGGACAATCCCGACCCCTCCAGACTAAGGGCAATCGCCCTCACCCTGGCCGCCAGCCCCTGACCAAACAACCTCAAAACCGCAACATCCCGGGAAAACCGAGAACACGCCGGTCAACCGCAGACCACGCGGGCGGTCTCACCGTCTCGTCACGGCGCCTGGCCACCTCCACCGGAGGAGCGTCCCCCTGGACAGAGCCCAGCCCCGCACGGTGGGTGGGGCCCACCGTGCTTGCCGTAAAACTGCCGTAAAAAGGTCTTCGACCGATCAGGACGGCGTCGGCGCGGGGCTGTCGTCAGCGGTGACCGTTAGTTTGGCGGTGCGTTGCTGGCCGGCGCGTTGGTACTTGATGGTGATCTGGGAGCCGGGAGCCTTGCTGCGGATCAGGGCGATCAGCTCGTTGCCGTCCTGCAGCGTCAGCCCGTCGATCTCCAGGATCACGTCGCCCGCCTTGAGGCCCGCCTTCGCGGCGGGGCCGTTCTCGTCCACCGGCGCGCGGCCTTCGACGCGGTCCGAGGCGATGCGGACGCCCTGGCCCTTGTAGTCCTTGTCCAGGACGATGCCGATCTTCGGGCGCTTGGCCTTGCCGGTCGTGATGATCTCCTCGGCGACGCGCCGCGCCTGGTTGACCGGGATGGCGAAGCCGAGGCCGATGCTGCCGCCCTGGCTGCTCATGGAGCGGCTCAGGGTGGCGATCGCGGAGTTGACGCCCACGACCTCGCCCTTGCCGTTGACCAGCGGGCCGCCCGAGTTGCCGGGGTTGATCGCGGCGTCGGTCTGGATCGCGCTGATGTAGGCGGGTTCCTCGGTGCTGGTGCCGCTCTCGTCGCCCGCGATGACCGGGCGGTTCAGTGAGCTGACGATGCCGGTGGTCACCGTGCCGGTGAGGCCGAGCGGGGAGCCGATCGCGATGACCGGGTCGCCCACGACCACCTGGTCGGAGTTGCCGAGGTTGATCTCAGGCGTGCCGAACGTCTCTTCCGGCTTGACCACGGCCAGGTCGGAGCCCGGGTCACGGCCGACGATGCGACCCTTCGTGGTCTTGCGGTTGTTGAACATGATCTGGATGTCGCCGCCCTTGGCGGCCGGGGCCACCACGTGGTTGTTGGTGACCACGTAGCCGTCCTTGATCAGGAAGCCGGAGCCCGACACGCCCTCGGCGCTGCTGGCGTTGACCTCCAGCGAGACGACGCTGGGCAGCACTCGCGAGGCCACGCCGGCGACGGAGTCGGGGGCCCGGTTCGTGGCGGCGCTCGGGATCGGGCCGAGGCTGTAGGAAGGGTCGGTGCCGCCGCTGCTCGACCTGGTCATCAGGTAGGTGCCGACGCTGCCCAGCCCCGAGGCGACCAGGGCGATGACGACGGCCAGCACGATCAGGACGCCGGTGCCGGGACCACGCCTGCCCGGCGCCCCCGCGAAGCCACCCTGCGGACCGGTGGGCGGTGGCGCCCAGCCCGCGCCCATGCCGAGCGCGCTGGGCGGTGGCGGCGGGCGCTTGTCGCCGCCGTAGGGCGGCGCCCCCGCCGGGTTGCCGAAGTAGGGGCTCTCGTAGGCGCGCGTGCTGTTGTGCGGCGTCTCCTCGGCCCGCGCCTGGCCCGGGGCCGGGTAGGACGGGGTGCCGTAGGGCGGGGAGCCATAGGACGCGGTGTCCGCGGGACGGCCTGACGGGTCACCCCACCGGCCGCTCTCGAACGAGGCGGTCTCGGACCGCCATCCAGACTGCTCCGCCTGATCATCGGCGGGCAGGAACTCCGGCCGCCCCTGTGGGTCAGGGAAGTCCGACGGCATGCGTCCTTCAGGTGGGCGCGACTCGTCGGTCATCTAGATCTCACCACTCCTTGCCTCGGACACCGCAATCATGGTGTGAACGGCATACGAGAGTTGTAAAGCAATTGTCAGGCAATCCTGGAACATATGTGGACACCTGACAGATTCCCGAACTCAGATCGTATGCCCCTGACACCCTCGACTACGCCACACCGAGTATCCCAGGCATTCCTGGGAGCGGACCTCAGGATCAGGGCGTGGCGGTGGGCAGAGTAGTGGTCGGCGACGACGTGGGGGTGTGCCGAGCCTGCTCGAACATCTCGGCCGGCGGAGCCTGGGCGCTCTGGCCGACGCCGGAGACGGCGAAGAAGGTGCCGAGCGCGACGGCCGCGGAGACCACGCCGACCGCCACATAGGTGCTGCGCCGCCTAGCCCCGCGGCCAGGACCCGAAGCGCCACCGGTCGCGTCCCTGCGCGGGCGGTTGTCCAGCGGGGCGATGCTGTACGGCCCAGGGATCGGGACCCCGCCGAACGTCCGGGTAGGGAAAGGCCGCTCCCTGGGCGGCATCGGGCCGCCGGGCTCGGACATCCGCAGCAGCGACATGGTGAGATCGGCCGGCATCACCGGGCCGTCGAGCGAGCGCAGGCGCGACTTCAGCGCCCGCATCGACTCGACCTCTCTCCGGCAGTCGCCACAAAAGGTCAGATGAGCTAGAGCGCGGTCGCGTTCGGTGTGATTCAGCTCACCGTCCACGAGCGCGGAAACACGTTCTCCAAGATGCGACATATCAGACTTCCTCCCCACGGGTTCCCGATGGGAATGATGGCGGGGGGAGTTGGGAATTACGGGGGGCCCGGTGATCGAGCGCCTCCCGCAACTGCGCCCGGCCACGGTGAATACGGCTTCGGACCGTACCCAGCTTGACGCCGAGCGTGGCCGCGATCTCCTCGTACGACAGACCTTCGATGTCACACAGCACGATCGCGGCCCGGAACTCCGGTGCGAGCGCGTCGAGCGCGGCCTGGATGTCCGGCTCAAGGTGAGCGTCATCGAACGCCTGCGCCGGTGACGGCTCGCGCCCGCGCAGCCGTTCGGCCGCGTCGTCGGCGAGCCCCTCGAACCGGATGCGCTGCTTGCGCCGCGCCATGTCGAGGAACAGGTTCGTCGTGATCCGGTGCAGCCAGCCCTCGAACGTTCCGGGGGTGTAACTCGATAGGGACCTGAAGACCCGCACGAAGACCTCTTGGGTCAGGTCTTCGGCATCGTGGACGTTGCCGGTCAGGCGATACGCCAGCCGGTATACGCGTGCGGAGTGAGTCCGCACCACTTCCTCCCAGGTGGGAGGAGTCCAGTCAGACACGGGAGTATCGGCCTGGTGGTCACTTTCGTCCACCAGAACTCCTCTCATTGGGACCACCGCTACCGCCATAGTGCCTGGTTTCGTCCCTTCGTGCGTACTGCCTGCCTTCCGGACCGGCAAAGCCCGTTTAAACCTGCAACGCCTCGAGGCCGTCTTGAGTTCCCGTCCCGGCGTGTCTCCCCTAGGCTGCGATCGGTGACCAATCGCACGAAAGTGGGGGGAGGAGGCCGATGACCAGTCCGGTAGAGGCCACTCTGGCCTATGCGGAGCAGTTCCATCATGAAGATGAGATCCTGCACGCGGCGCGGCTGCGCGGCCTGGAGATGGGTGCCACACCCATCCTTCCCGGGGGCGGAGCGGCGCTCTGCTTCCTCGCCACGGCCGTCAACGCCAAGTCGGTCGTCGAGATCGGCACCGGCTGCGGCGTCTCAGGTCTCTGGCTGCTGCGCGGCATGCGCCCCGACGGCACGCTGACCAGCGTCGACGTGGAGCAGGAGCATCAGCGGCTGGCCAGGCAGGCGTTCGCGGAGGCCGGGTTCTCCGGCGGGCGGGTGCGGCTGATCGCCGGCCGGGCGCTCGACGTGCTGCCCCGGCTCTCCGACGGCGGCTACGACATGGTCTTCGCCGACGGCGCCAAGCAGGAGTACGCCGACTACCTGGCCGAGGCCGTCCGGCTGCTGCGCGTGGGCGGCATCGTCGCCTTCGACAACGTCCTCTGGCACAACCGTGTGGCCGACCCGACGCAGCGCGACCCCGACACGGTCGCGCTGCGCGAGCTGGGCAAGCTCGTGCAGTCCGACGACCGCCTGCGCGCGCTGTTGATGCCCCTGGGCGACGGACTGCTCGCCGCCGTCAAGACCGCCTCATAGCGGGTCGGCCACTCCGGTAACCCGCGCACGCCTAGCGCGTCAGCCACTCCAGCAACACGCGCACGCCGAACCCGGTCGCGCCCTTGGTCAGCACACCGTCGTCCACGGTGCTGCGCCCGACGCCCGCGATGTCGAGGTGCGCCCACGGCCGCTTGCCCGCGAACTCCCTCAGGAACAACGCCGCCGTGATCGACCCGGCCCCATAGGTGGAACCGCTCTCGACGTTGGCCAGATCCGCGATGGGCGAGTCCAGCGCCGGCGCGTAGTCGTCGATCAGCGGCATCCGCCACAGCCGGTCGTCACTGACCTGCCCCGCGTCGACCAGCCGCCGGGCGAGGTCGTCGTCGGTGGCGTAGACGGCGCCGTAGCCGCGGCCCAGCGCGACGGTGATCGCCCCGGTGAGCGTGGCGATGTCGACGACCGCGTCGGGGTCGAGCTCGGCGTCGGCGTAGGCGAGCGCGTCGGCCAGCACCAGCCGGCCCTCCGCGTCGGTGTTGAGCACCTCGACCGTGCGTCCGCCGTAGTGCTTGATGACGTCGCTGGGCCGCTGGGCCGTACCCGAAGGCATGTTCTCGGCCGACGCGATCAGGCCGGTGACCCGCATCGGCGCGCCGAGCCGGGCGAGCGCGGAGATCACGGCGATCACCACGGCGCCGCCCGCCATGTCGGTCTTCTGGGTCTTCATGTTCTCGTTCGGCTTGAGCGACAGGCCGCCCGAGTCGAACGTGATGCCCTTGCCCACCAGCACGACATGCCGGTCGCTCGGCTCGGCCGGGGTGTAGGAGAGCTGGATGAGGCGGGGCGGGTTGGCCGAGCCCTGGCCGACGGCCACGATGCCGCC
Source organism: Nonomuraea sp. NEAU-A123 (assembly GCF_018603905.1). GTDB lineage: Bacteria > Actinomycetota > Actinomycetes > Streptosporangiales > Streptosporangiaceae > Nonomuraea. Next base: position 231,388 of record NZ_JAHFZZ010000012.1, on the reverse strand, counting down.
GAAGCCGCCCGCCTGGAGCTGCTCCTCGTCCCAGACGCGTACCGGCACGTCGTGCTCGGCCGCGCGTTCGGCCAGCCAGGCCGGGTTCTTGACCGACGCGGGCGTGTTGGTCAGGTCGCGGGCCAGCGCCACCGCCTGGGCCACGGTCTCGCCCCGCCGCACCGAGCCCTCGTCGGCGCCCACGAACGTCAGCGCGCGCACGGGCAGCTTGCCCGGCGCGCCGATCTTGAAGGTGTACGCCGCCAGCAGCGCCGCCTCGGCGAAGGCCGTCACGTCGCCCTGCGGCGGCACCACGGCCAGCGCCTGCTTGCCCTTGGCCTTGCGGGTGAGCGCCGCCGCCGCCTTGCGCAGCGCGCGCGGCGAGCCGTCGCCGACCCCGTACAGGAGCACCCGGCCGACACCGCCCTCCCGCGCCACCGGGACCTCGATCACCTCACCCGCCTCGCCCTTGGCGTCGTAGTGCGCCAGCAGGGCGGCCACCGGCACGTGCAGGTCGAGCTCGACGGCGGGAACGAGATCGGCGTCAAAAGGCACCGCCAGCAGCTCGACGTCCGCTGGGACGTCGGCCACCACCGATGCCGTGGTCTCAATGGGCACGGAACTCCACCTCAAACGTCGGCGGCCCTGGCGCGGATGCACGCCAGGGCCGGGAAACGACCTGTGTCTCGGGAAACTCTCAGCCGACGACGTTCTTCAACGCCTCGCCGAGCGCCTTCGCCTCGTCGGCGGAAATCTCCACGACGAGCCGGCCGCCACCCTCCAGGGGGACCCGCATAACAATGCCGCGCCCTTCCTTGGTGACCTCCAGCGGACCATCGCCGGTCCGCGGCTTCATCGCCGCCATGCGTGCATCCCTTCCTGCCTTGGGCTCCCGCGGCCCGCGATTTCGACCGCCCGTGAGGATGGCCGACGCATTCACGTCATCTGTGATGTCCTATTCTCCCGCATCGAGAGCGCTCATGGGTAACGATCTCCTCCCAGAATGCGTTGTCCCGGCTGGCGAAGGCGTCCAAACTGGACTTCGTGCACGCTCGCGCCGCTCTGTTCGACCTCTATGGAGACCACCTGCGCTCGCGCGGTGGACAGGCGTCCGTGGCCGCGCTGGTACGGCTCATGAAGCCCTTGGAAATCGCCGCTCCAGCCGTACGGACCGCTGTTTCCCGCATGGTGCGGCAAGGCTGGCTGCAGCCCGTCAGGCTGCCCCAAGGCGCTGGTTACGGACTTACGCCGAAGTGCGTCAGACGCCTGGACGAGGCGGCGTTGAGAATTTACCGAGCCGGAACTCTGAGCTGGCGTGGCCGGTGGCACGTGATCGTTTTGGGGCCGGTCAAGGACCGTCCGCGCAGGGAGCGGATCCGCGCCGACCTGACGTTCCTGGGTTACGCCGCGCTGTCGGAGACGACCTGGATCGGTCCGCGTTCGTCGATCGAACTGGACAATCTGCTGGAGACTGAGAGCGTGCACGCCGACCGATTCGACGCGGCGCTTGAGGGCGACCCGCGCGAACTGGTGGCCCGCGCCTGGGATCTGACCGCCATCGGCGCGGCGTACGAGCACTGGCTGTCGGAAGCTGCCAATCTGGTCGGCGCGCTGCCCGGCGGCGCCCCGGGTGATCAGGTGTTCGCGACCAGGAGCAGGCTCGTGCACGGATGGCGCAACTTCCTGTTCCAGGATCCCGGCCTCCCGCCGGAACTCCTGCCACCCGGCTGGCCGGGCGAGAAGGCCAGGGCCTACTTCGAGCAGGAGGCGGGCCGCCTGCTGCCCGCGGCCGCCGCGTTCGTCGACAGGGAGCTACCTTGATCCGCTATGACGTGACCGATGCCGTCGCCACCATCACACTCGACCGGCCCGACGCGATGAACTCTCTGACCGCCGAGCTGAAGACGGCTTTGCTCGACGCGCTGCACCGCGCCGCCGCCGACCCCGAGGTCCGCGCGGTGCTGCTCACCGGCTCGGGGCGGGCCTTCTGTGCGGGCCAGGACCTGCGTGAGCACGCCGACAACCTGGAGGCGGGCCGCGGCCTGGCCGACACGGTCCGCGAGCACTACAACCCGATCGTGGAGCTGATCACCACGATGGCCAAGCCGGTCGTGGCCGCGGTCAACGGCGTGGCCGCCGGGGCGGGCGCCTCGCTGGCCTTCGCCTGCGACCTGCGGGTGGCCTCGGAGAAGGCCAAGTTCGCGATGGCGTTCACCGGGATCGGCCTGGCGCCCGACTCGGGCGCGTCGTGGACACTGGCCCGTCTGGTCGGCCTGGGGCGGGCGAGCGAGCTCCTGCTGCTCGGCGAGCCGCTCGGCGCGGCCCGCGCGCTCGAACTGGGCGTGGTCACGCGGGTGGTGCCCGCCGACGACGTGCTCAAGACCGCCCAGGAGCTGGCCGTACGGCTGGCGGCGGGGCCGACCATGGCGTTCGCGGCCACGAAACAAGCGCTGGCCTACGCCACGACGCACTCGCTGCCCGAGACCCTGGCCTTGGAGGCCGACCTGCAGGACGCGTGCGTGGGCACCCAGGACCATCTCGACGCCACCCGGGCCTTCCTGGTCAAGGAGCAGCCGTCGTTCCACGGCCGCTGACCCTTGGTTTATGCCTGCCGGGCGACGCAGCCCTCGATGTGGTCGTTGACCAGGCCGATGGCCTGCATGAGGGCGTACGCGGTGGTCGGGCCGACGAAGCTGAAACCGTGCTTCTTGAGCTCCTTGGCCAGTGCCTTGGAGGCCGGGGTGATGGCCGGGACGTCGGCCATCGACCTGGGGATCGGGGCCTCGGCGTCGGCGTACTGCCAGACCAGGTCGGACAGGCCGCCGGGGAGGTCGAGCGCGGCCCGCGCGTTGTTGATGGTCGCCGCCACCTTGGCGCGGTTACGCACGATGCCGGGGTCGCCCAGGAGCCGGGTCACGTCCTGCTCGGTGTAGGCGGCGACCTTGGGGATGGAGAACTGGTCGAAGGCCGCGCGGAAGTTCTCCCGCTTGCGCAGGATCGTCAGCCACGACAGGCCCGACTGGAAGGCTTCCAGGGCGACCCGCTCGAAGACGCCGTCGTCGCCGCGGACCGGGCGGCCCCATTCCTCGTCGTGGTAGGTGATGTAGAGCGGGTCCGCCATGCCCGCCCAGGAGCAGCGGATCACTTCCGTCACTTGCGCTCGTCCCCGTCCTCGCCCGGCGCGACCCGCACCGGCTCCGCACCGTGCTCCCCGTCTTCCCCAGACAGGACCCGCACCGGCTCACTCTCGCGCTTCTCCGCGTCCTCACCGGCCAGAACCCGGACCGGCTCAGCGTCGCGCTCCTGCCTGTTCTCAGTCGGCCGGGCCTGCACCGGCTCCGCCTCGCGCCCGTCCTCGTCGGCCGCGACGTCGAACGCGGCCGTCGCATCGGGGTGAGCCTCCACCCGCACGTCTGCCCCGCCGAGATGGAAGCCGGGGTGGGCGTCGGGTTCGGCGTCAGGCTGGGAGCCGGGCTGGGCGTGGACCTCGGCATGGGGCTGGGCGCCGACTGGCGTGGCGTCGCCTTCCGGCTCTACTGCCACGCTCGGCTCTGCCGCCGCGTCCGGCTCTACCGCCGCGTCCTGAGGCCCGTCCGCGTCCTCAGGTCTGTCCGCGTCCTGAGGCCCGTACACGTACGGCCAGGCGTGCTGGTCTCCCAGCTCGTGCGATTCGGCGGCCGAGTCCCCCTTCTGGGAGAGGTCCCGGGGCGCGGCCGGCGGCTCGTGGTCGGTGCGTAGCGCGCCGCCCGGAGCCGCGTAGACCTCCTGGCGGGCGTGCAACCGGCTCGACAGCAGCTCGGAGACCCGCTGTTCGAGAACCGCGATCCTGGTGTCACGCGCACTGATCGCGGTCGCCGCCCTTCGCAGGGTCTCGTCGACGCTCTGCGTGTGATAGCCGACCAGGTTCACCGGCAGCTGCAGCGCCATGAAGTCGACCGCCGTGAGCTGCCCAGGCTCGGGCAGATCGAGAGGCGGGACGTCCGGCGGGAACTCGGTCAGCTCCCCGCCCCTTCCGAGGGAGACCAGGACCACGCAGGCCAGAATGGCGAGCGCGGCAATGGCGAGTACGACCAGCACATTGGCATCGTACTCATACGATCGAGGCACGAGTCTCGCACTTGCCGCGCCTGTTACCTCTTGGGACTCTCCACGGCGGGTCAGCCGGTGGACTCCCCGAGCTCCTCGACGCTGGGCCGCACATGCTTGGCCGTGGCCTCTAGGTGCGCGAACGCCTCCTCGACCGTGCTGGTCCAGGAGATGGCGTCGAAGACGTTGGCGCGGGTAAAGCCCGCCTCGTACATGTTCTCAACAAGCTGCCGCAGCGGCGCGTACAGACCCCATGGGTCGAGGATCACCAGGGGGCGGTCGTGGATGCCGAGCACGCGGGCGGTCCAGATCTCGAAGAGCTCCTCCAGCGTGCCGATGCCGCCGGGCAGCACGAGGAAGGCGTCGGAGCGTTCGTCCATGACGGCCTTGCGCTCGCGCATGCCGCTGGTGACGATCAGCTCGTCCGACTCCGTGTCGGCGATCTCGATGTCCACCAGGACCTGCGGGATCACGCCGATGGTCCGGCCGCCGGAGGCGCGGGTGGCGGTGCTGACGGCGCCCATGCACGAGACGGTGGCGCCTCCGCTCACCAGCGTGTGCCCACGCTGGGCGAGCTCGGCGCCGACCTCTGTGGCGAGCTCCAGGTATTTATCCTCAATTTTCAGACTTGAGGCGCAAAAGACGCAGATATTCACGCATTGGAGCCTATTGGGGCTCGGCGGTCTGGACGGCGGCGGCCTCATGCTCCTCCTGGAGCTGCTTGGACCGCGCGAGGTCCGCGTCGGCGATGATGCGTACGGCCTCTTCCACGTCGTCGGTCACGGTGATGAGGTCGAGATCCTGCTCGGCGATCTTGCCGGTGCCGAGCAGCGCGTTCTTGATCCAGTCGAGCAGTCCGCCCCAGAACTCCGAACCCATCAGCACGACGGGGAAGGACGTGACCTTCTGCGTCTGCACCAGCGTGAGCGCCTCGAACAGCTCGTCGAGCGTGCCGAACCCGCCGGGCAGCGCGATGAACCCGCACGAGTATTTGACGAACATCGTCTTGCGCACGAAGAAGTAGCGGAACTCGATGCCGAGGTCCACGTAGTCGTTCATCTTCTGCTCGAAGGGCAGCTCGATGCCGAGCCCCACCGACACCGCGCCGTCGACGTCGACGGCCCCCCGGTTGGCCGCCTCCATGATCCCGGGGCCGCCGCCGGTGATCACCGCGTAGCCGGCGCGGGCCAGCGACCGGCCGAGCTCGCGGCCCATGCCGTAGTCCGGGGAGTCCTCGCGGGTGCGTGCGGAGCCGAAGACGGTGACCGCCCGGGGCAGCTCGGCCAGTTGCCCGAACCCCTCCACGAACTCGGCCTGGATGCGCAGCACCCGCCACGGGTCCATGTGCACCCAGTCGGCGGGGCCCTGGCGGTCGAGCAGGCGTTGATCATGGGTGGTGCTGGGCGCGAGGCTGCCGCGGATCACGGCCTGCCCCTGACGGCGTTCCGGGCGCTTCTGTTTCATGCCGGTCACGCTAGCGAACGCCACTCGCCCCTGCGCGCACCGAGAGCCAGTCACCCGTCAGACGGTCTTCGCGGCAAAAGCCCTGGTAGATGCCCCGAAGAAGCCGAGTAAAAAATCTTGTAAGAAGCAGGAACCAGATTTCGACCTCTCTGCGTCTAACTGCCGAGGGTGCTGCTCGGGACTGAAAGTGGCTTTCCCCGCCAAATGGCCGGCGAGGAAAGCCACTTTCACTTTGTCAGCCAGTCCAGCAGGGCCCGCTCGCTCTCCACGATCTTCGTGAGCGACACGTATTCTCCCTGCTGATGCGCCAGGTTCGGGTCACCGGGACCGTAGTTCACGGCCGGAACCCCCAGTGTGGAGAAGCGCGCGACATCCGTCCACCCCAGCTTGGCCCGCGGCGTGCCGCCGACCGCGGCGGTGAAGGCCGCCGCCACCGGATGGGTGAGGCCGGGCCGCGCGGCCGGGGCGCCGTCGGTGAACAGGACCTCGAACCCGTCGAACACCTCGCGTACGTGCTCCTGCGCCTCTTCGATCGACAGGTCGGGCGCGAACCGGTAGTTGACCGTGACCACGCACTCGTCCGGGATCACGTTCCCGGCCACGCCGCCGCGTACGCCGACCGCGTTGAGCCCCTCGTGGTAGGCGAGGCCGTCGACCACCGGCTGCCGGGCCTCGTAGGCGTTGAGCCGGGCCAGGACCGGCTCGATGCCGTGGATGGCGTTGACCCCGAACCACGACCTTGCACTGTGCGCGCGCTTGCCGGCCACCGTGATCTCGGCCCGCAGGGTGCCCTGGCAGCCGCCCTCGATCACGCCGTCGGTGGGCTCCATGAGCACCGCGAAGTCGGCCGCCAGCCAGTCGGGGTGCTCGCGCGCCACCCTGGTCAGCCCGTTGCGCTCGGCCTCGATCTCCTCGCAGTCGTAGAAGACGTAGGTGACGTCGCGGTTCGGTGCGGGCACGGTGGCGGCCAGCTTGAGCGCGACCGCCACCCCCGCCTTCATGTCGGTGGTGCCGCAGCCGAAGAGCAGGTCGCCTTCGACGCGGCTGGGCAGGTTGGCGGCGACCGGCACCGTGTCGAGGTGCCCGGCGATCAGCACCCGCTCGCCGCGCCCCAGCTCCGTACGCGCGACGAGCGTCTCGCCGGATCTGTCGACCTTGAGGTGCGGCAACGCCCCCAGCGCCTGCTCGACCAGGTCGGCCAGCGCCCGCTCGTTCCCGCTCACCGACTCGATGTCCACGATGGCGGCGGTCAGCGTCCGCACGTCCTGTGTCAGGTCCAGCATCAGGTGTTCACTCCGTGTTCGCGCAGCACCTCGTTGAGCGCTGCCTTGTCATGGCGCTGCCCCGGCTCCAGGCGCTTGATCACCAGCACGCAGGGCAGCCCGAACGTGCCGCCGGGGAACTCCTTCTGGCGGGTGCCGCCGACGGCGACGCACCAGTCGGGGACGCGGCCGCGGGCCAGCTCCTCGCCGGTCCGCACATCGATCACCGGGATGGAGGCCGACAGGATCGTGCCCGCCCCGACGACGGCGCCGCGCCCCACCCGGGCGCCTTCGACGAGCATCGTACGGCTGCCGATGAGCGCGTCGTCCTCCACCACCACCGGCACGGCATTGGGCGGCTCCAGCACGCCGCCGATGCCCACGCCACCCGACAGATGAACGTTCTTCCCGATCTGGGCGCAAGAGCCGACCGTGGCCCAGGTGTCGACCATCGTGCCCTCGTCGACGTACGCGCCGACGTTCGTGAACGACGGCATCAGCACCACACCGGGCGCCAGGTAGGAGCCCCAGCGCGCGATCGCTCCCGGAACCACCCGCACCCCGTCGAACGTGGTCTTCAGCGGATGCCGGTCATGGTGCTGGAAATCGCCCACCTGCGACCTGGCCATGCCGAGCACCTGGAAGCTGAGCAGGATCGCCCGCTTGGCCCGCTCGTCCACGACCACCTCGCCGTCCGACAACCGGGCGGCCCGCGCCTGTCCCCTGTCGAGCAGGTCGATCGCGCTCACCACCACGTTGCGCGCGTCGAGGTCGCGGGGTGACAACTCCCCGCGCCGCTCCCACAGCTCGTCCACCTCGGAGTCGATCGGTGACAGACTGCTCACGTGCTTCATGGCCAGGGAGCTTATCTGGCCGGGTAGGTTTTTCAGCGTGCGCCTGCGCTTCTCTCGCGGAGTCATCACCATCGCGGTCATAGTTCTTCTACTCGCGGTGGCAATCTCCGTAGGTCTCTACCAACTGCTGAAAAAGACGCAGCCGCTGGCCATCCCCGAGGCCTACTGCAGCGTCAAGACCACCAAAGGAGAGCTGGCTCTCGACATCGAGCAGGCCCAGATATCAGCCACCATCGCGGCCGTCGCGGAGCGCCGCAAGCTGCCCGAACGGGCGGTGGTGATCGCCTACGCGACCGCGCTGCAGGAGTCCAAGCTGCAGAACCTCGCCTACGGCGACCGCGACTCCGTCGGCGTGTTCCAGCAGCGCGAGTCGCAGGGGTGGGGCAAGCGCAAGCAACTCCTCGACCCCGTCTACGCGAGCAACAGGTTCTTCGCCGCGCTGGTCAAGGTGAAGAACTACCGGAAGATCGCACTGGCGGACGCCGCCCAGGCCGTGCAACGGTCGGCGGGCGGCTACGCCTACGCCCAGCACGAGGAGGACGCCAAGCTCCTCGCCTCGGCGTTCACCGGCCGGGTCCCGAAATCCGTGCACTGCTGGTACCCACCCCCCAAGGCGAGCACGCCCGCGCCGCAGGCCAAGACCGCCGAGGCGCGGCGCCAGCTCGCGCGGGCGCTCGGCGACCCGGCCATCTCCACGCGGAAGCGCGGCTGGCTGGTCGCCGCCTGGTCGGTCGCCCACGCGCAGAAGTACGGCCTGAAGCACGTCGGGTTCAACGGCGCCATCTGGACCAACGATATGCGGGTGGACGGCTGGCAGTCGGGCGGCAAAGCGTCCGACAGCGAGGTGGACATCTCCTGAGCGGGTCTGACGGGTCTAAGGCGCGGCGCGGCTGACGATGCTGATCGAGCCGGGCGGCAGCGGCCTGGCGTAGCTGGCCGTCCACCTGCTGCCCTGGACTCGTTCGAAGGAGAGCAGCCGCCCGTCGGAGGCGCGGTAGTCGGCGAAGTCGAGCAGCCCCCGCTCGGGATAGCCGGTGTTGCCTTCCGACCGGAAGGCGGCCGTGCCACGCTCCAGCGGGAAGAACTCGACGCCCTCCATGATCAGCATGCTCTTGGCCGGGATCATGCCCTCGGTGGGCACCTCGGTCCAGACCAGCACCTCCAGGTGCGACGGCTCGCCCTCGGCCGTGCCCTGAAGCACCTCCACCGACAGCCACTGCAGGCGGCGGGAGCCGTCGCGCAGCCGGAATTCGGTCCACTGCATGCCCTGCCACGAGATGTACATGGCGCCCAGCACCCGCGCGGGCGATCCGTGCACCTCTATCCGGTCACCGACCTTGATGGTGCGGGGATCGGCGTAGTCGGATCCGGCGTACCCGGGCATGCTCACCGGTGCCGGCAGCGGGGCCTCGATGGACGCGACTTCGACCGGCTGCGCGGTCGTGCGGCCCTTCCGGTCCTGGCGCATGGTCGCCAGGAAGGCACCCAGCAGCAGGAGGACGGTGGCGACGCTCAGCCCGAGTACGACCACGGAGGTCATGCTCATCGATCAGCTCGCTCCACTCGCGGTCTGCCTCAGCAAACGCCGTTATCAACTTATGCGTGCCCTGCTTCGCGGGGATCCTACTGGAGGCGGCGCACTGCCGCACTGATGCGTTCATCAGTGGCGGTCAGGGCGATGCGGATATACCGCCCACCAGCCGATCCGTAGAATTCCCCGGGGGCCACCAAAATACCGATTTCGGAGAGTTTACTGACCTGTTCCCAAGAACTGGTCCCGTCCGTCGCCCAGAAATACAGGCCCGCGGTCGAGTGCTCGATGCGCCAGCCCGACTTCTCCAGCACCGGCCGCAGCTCGGCGCGCCGCGCGGCATAGCGTTCGCGCTGCTCGTCGGCGTGCGCGTCGTCGCCCAGCGCGGCCGTCATCGCGGCCTGTACGGGAGCCGGCATGAGCATCCCCGCGTGCTTGCGGATCTCCAGGAGCCGCTTGACCAGAGCCCGATCGCCGGTCACGAACCCGGCGCGGTAGCCGGCCAGGTTGGAGCGCTTGGACAGCGAGTGGACCGCCAGCAGCCCCTCGTGGGAGCCCCCGCAGACGTCGGGATGCAGGATGGAGACAGGTTGCTCCTCCCAGCCCAGCTCGATGTAGCACTCGTCGGAGGCGACGACCGTGCCGCGCTCGCGCGCCCAGGCCACCACCTTGCGCAGGTGCTCGACGGGCAGCACCCGGCCCGTGGGATTGCCCGGCGAGTTGACCCAGACGAGGTCCACCTGCTGGGGCCCCAGCGCGAGCAGGCCGTCGGAGGCCGTCGCCGCCGCGCCGGCCAGCCGGGCGCCCACGTCGTAGGTGGGATAGGCCAGCTCGGGGAAGACGACCGTCTTGGCGCCCAGATAGGTGGGCAGCCAGGCGACGAACTCCTTCGAACCGATCAGCGGCAGCACGTCACGCGGATCGACGGTGACCTCGTGCCTGCGGCGCAGCCAGCCGGCTGCGGCCTCGCGCAGCGCCGCCGTCCCGTGGGTGAGCGGGTAGCCGGGGCTGTTGGCGGCCTCGACGAGCGCGCTCTGGACGAGCGACGGCACCGGGTCGACGGGCGTGCCGACCGAGAGATCGACGATGCCGTCGGGGTGTGCCATGGCACGCGCCTTGTACGGCTCCAGCCGGTCCCAGGGGAAGTCGGGCAGGTTGTTCACGGTTCTCCAGGTATCGGTCGGGCGCGCCGTACACCCGGCAGCGGGGCGCGCCAATGGGGCGCCCCGGCTGCGGGATGCGACCTAGTGTTCCTCGGCCTGGGGCGGCAGCGCGGCGATGAGGGGGTGATCCTTGTCGATCTTGCCCACCTTCGAGGCGCCGCCCGGCGAGCCCAGGTCCTCGAAGAAGTCGACGTTCGCCTTGTAGTAGTCCTTCCACTGCTCCGGAAGGTCGTCCTCATAGAAAATGGCCTCGACGGGGCACACTGGCTCGCACGCGCCGCAGTCCACGCACTCGTCGGGGTGGATGTAAAGCATGCGCTCGCCCTCGTAGATGCAATCAACGGGGCACTCCTCGATGCACGCCTTGTCCAGGACGTCCACGCAAGGCTGCGCGATGACGTAGGTCACCTCGAGCTCCTTCTTCTCCGCACCATGGCATGACTCTGACCGCGGTCTGCTAGCCCTAGTATTGCCGTGCTTGCCAACTGGCCGGAACGGAGGGTGGCAAACTCGTGGCGGCTCGCCTGGTAATCGCGATCACAACCGCGGACATCGGCGCCCGGATCACCACCCGCAGACGAGACCCGGAGGGCTTCCGGGACGCCGTCGGGATCCTCGAATCCTGGGACGGCGGCGTGCTGCGGGTCCGCAAGAGGGACGGCACCCTGGTGGAGATCGCCGAAGAGATGCTGGTGGCGGCCAAGGTCGTTCCGGCCGCGCCTCCTCGACCTGGACCGAAGTAACGGTAAGTATTCGTTCTGTGACCGTACGTACCTGCGCCGCCGCAGCCGTCCTTCTCGCCAGCGCCGGATGCGGCGCGTCGCCGCCTCCGGCCGCCAAGCCGCTTCCGCCGGTGAACGTCAAGGGCGCCTCCATGAAACAGGGCTTCACGACCCTGGACCGCCTCGTCGAGTCAGCCAAGGGGGAAGGCGCGCTCACCGTGATCGCGCTTCCCCGGGACTGGGTGAACTACGGCGAGATCATCGACACCTTCACCGACAAGTACGACATCAAGGTCAACGAGCTCGAACCCGGCGCCAGCAGCCGGCGCGAGATCGACAGCGCCGCCCAGCTCAAACCCGACGTGTTCGACCTCACCCTCGACGTGGCGGTGGCCCAGGCCGGCAAGTTCGCGCCGTACAAGGTGCAGGGCTGGCAGGACCTGCCCGATCACATCAAGGACCCCACCGGCGCCTGGTACGGCGTCTACGGCGGCTACATGTCGATCGGGTACGACCCGCGCAAGGTCCCCGCCCCCACCTCCTTCGCCGATCTGGCCGCCAAGCCCGGCTACCTGGTCGCGCTCGACGGCGATCCGCTGCACTCGGCGGCGGCCTTCGGCGGCGTCATGGCCGCCTCGCTGGTCTCGGGCGCGCCGCAGCCGCAGCGTGGCGTCGAGTTGTTCGCCAAGCTCAAGCAGACGGGCCGGCTCACCGATCCCGCCAAGGCCAACGCGATCGTGGACTGGGACCACCTCAACGCCGCCCGCAGCGCCCACGACCCAGAGGCGTGGAAGGTGACGATCCCGCGTGACGCGCCGCTCGGCGACTATCACGTGCAGGCGATCAGCAAGGACGCGCCGCATCCCGCGGCGGCCCGCCTCTGGGAGGAGTTCCTGCTCTCCGACGAGGGCCAGAACCTGCTGCAGAAGGGCTGGGCCCGCCCCGCCCGCGAGGAGGCGATGCTGATGCGGGGCACGCTCGACAAGGAGCAGGCCGCCAAGCTCCCCGTGGCGCCCGGACCGCCGGTATTGCTCACGATTCCGCAGACAGACGCAGCAAAGTCCTATCTGAAGAAGCGATGGACGCAAAGTATGCGATGAGACCATTGTGACTTGATATGTCGCGGAGACATTCAGCCTCTAAAGTGAACAGACAGCACGGCCGCAGGGGGCCCGATGTCTGACGAATGAGAGCTGATCGTCTTGCGATACGACACACCGAGCTTGGACCGGTGGAGCAGTCGCGCCTACGACGGCAGTTTCGGCTACGTCTCGACGCAGGGCGCACCTCTGGTGGACCTGCTCGATCCGCGGCCGGGAGAGCGCGTGCTCGACCTCGGCTGCGGCACCGGAGTGCTGACCGCCCAGATCGCCTCGCGGGGCGCCGACGTCCTCGGGATCGACGGCTCACCCGCGATGATCGAGAAGGCCCTCGCCGAGCATCCGGGTGTCGACTTCATCGTGGGCGACGGGCACGACTTCAGCGTGGCGCTGGCCTATGACGCCGTCTTCTCCAACGCCGCGCTGCACTGGATGACCCGCGACCCCGTCTCCGTCATCGCCAACGTGCACGAGGCGCTCGCGCCCGGTGGCCGGTTCGTGGCCGAGATGGGCGGCGCGGGCAACTGCGCGGAGCTCACCGCCGCCATGCTGACCGCCTGGCGCGAGTACGGCCTGCGCGAGCCCGACCTGCCCTGGTACTTCCCCACCCCGGCCGAGTACGCCCGGCGACTGGAGCAGGAGGGCTTCGTGGTCCGGCTGCTCGAGTACTTCGACCGGCCGACCCCCCTCGCCGAATGTCCGCAGGGGGCCGCCGACTGGGTACGTATGTTCGCCTCCTCGGTGGTCGAAGGGTTGCCGCCGGACATCGTCGAGCCGCTGCTCCAGCGGGTCAACGAGCTCGCCGCGCCCGCTCTGCGCAGGGAGACCGGCTGGATGGCCGACTACGTCCGTCTACGCTTCGCCGCTGTCCGGCGCTGATCCGTAGGGGATGATGCGTAGGGGAGTTTTGCCGGACTATGGTCTGTTCCGTGGGGGGCGGAGAGAGTAAGGCTGCACCGCTGACGAAGTTGAGGAGCCTTGCGACGACACGGCGGCGTGAGGGGCTGGTGAACGGAACGGGATGAATTTCTGCCTGAGCGACCTCGTACCACCGTTGAGGTGGAGCGACGCGTCCACGATCACGCTGCTCACCGGGCAGCCGGAGCTTCCGGACGCCTGGTGGCGCAGCCTGCCCATGCCGCGCGTGCTCGCGGCCATCGGCCCCGAGTCGCTCGGGGAGCTGCTCACGGAGATCGCGCTTGAGCACTGGCCGGCCGCCGCCGTGGGTGATGTGCTGCCGGCGCTGCACGTACTGGACCCGGACGAGGCCGACGAGCCGCAGGTGGCGATCGCGCTCGACCGCGCCGGGTCGTGGACGGGGCTGCTCGCGCTGACCGGCAGGGAGCTGGTGGACCAGCCGTTCATCCAGGCGCGTCCGGTGCTCAACACGCTGTTCTCCGCGGTCCTGGTACGGCTCGCACCCCAGCTCCAACGCCCGGCCCCGTTCGCCGAGCTCACCCCGTTCGCCGCGTTCGCCGCAGCTGCTCCGGTCGCCGGCCAGGCCCCGGTCGCCGCAGAGGCGCCGGTCGCCGAGCAGGTCCCGGTCGCCGCAGAGGCCCCGGTTGCCGAGCGTGCCCCCTTTGCCGAGCAGGCCCCGCCGGTGGAGGCGTCGGCGGGTGGGGAGGCTCCGCCCGCTGAGGAAGTGCCGGAGACCGAGGAGGCGGCGGAGGAGGTCGCGGCCGGCGAGGAGGCTGCGGCGGCCGACGAGCCGGTGCTGGACGCCGACGCCGAGCCGGTCGTCGAGGAGGCCGCCGAGCCGGAGCCCGAGCCCGTCCTGGACGCCGCCGACGAGCCCGCGCCGGAGCCCGCCGCCGAAGAGGCCGCCGCCCTCGAAGCCGAGGGCGCGGAGCCGGAAGCGGCTCCCGAACCGGAGGCTGTCGAAGCCGTACCGGAATCCGAGCCCGTCGCCGAGGACGCGAAGCCCAGATACGACACACCGGCGGACTTCGAGGCAGCCGAATCCGAAGACCAGGAGTCCGGGGCCGCGCCGGAGCAGCAGCCGGACGAGCGCGGCGGCCACGAGCTGCCTGAGCTCATCGAGGCCGCGTTCGCCGGTCTGGACGACAAGAGCTGGGCCGTCGCCCAGAACCGGGTCTTCACCGACCAGCCGTCCGCCGTGGACCAGCTCGCCAAGCTGTTCGCGGTGCCCGCCGCCGAGATCTCCGCCACCGAGACCGAGTTCCGGGCCCGCCTCGGCCAATGGCTGGCCAGCGAGGAGGCCGCCCCGTACCGGGCGCATCTCGACGAACTCCGCCGGACGATAGGCCCGGCCGCCCCCAAGGAGCGGCTGATCGGCGCGGCCGACTGGCATGCCCGGGAGATCCGCGCGCTGGAGGTCCCCGCCTGGCAGTTCGTGCTGGCCACGCTGCCGTCGGAGCCACCGGCCGCGGCGCCGCCCGCTCCGGAGCCGCAGGTCGTGGAGGCCGTCGAGCGGCCCGTGTCCGCGTTCGCCCAGGTGCCGCCGATCCCGTCGCCGCCGCCCGGGACGCCGCAGTTCCAGGCGTTCGCCCCGGCCGTCGAGGTCATCGCGGGCGAGGGCAACGGGGCGTCGGGCGAGCACCCCAAGCCGTACCAGCCGCTGAAGGACGTCTCGCAGACCAGGCGCTGCTTCCGTCAGCCGGACGGCCGGTGGTGGCTGCGGATCGACGTGACGGCCGAGCAGCTCACCGGAGGCGAGTGCGCGCTGCCCACGGGGTTCGCCACGTACCTGGGCCTGTCGCCCGGGGAGAGCAGGACCGTGCGGAGCGCGGCCGGCGAGCTGACCATGACCTGGCACGGCAGACCGGTGCTCGAATCCGTCGAACGGCTGCTGGCGGACGTCGGCGCCAAGGAAGGCGGGCACCTGTTCCTCACGCTGTCGGACGAGGGCGTGTTGCGGGCCAGGCACCTGCCGGTGGCCGCGCAGGGGGCCGAGAAGATCACCAAGGCGCTCCGCCTGGTCGGTTACACCGCCCCCGGCGGGACCCGCGACCAGGCCGCCAGGGTGATCGCCACCAGGATCGGGATGACCGGACCTGTCGGACTGCCCGACCTGCTCACCAGGCTCCGCGAACGCGGGGACCGCGATCTGCTGCAACTCCTGGACTGAGCCGTGCCGCGGCTCGCGATCGCCCCTGACTTCCCCAGGGACCTCAGCGCACTGGCACAGCCGGTGCGCAGGGACGCCGTGGTCGCGCTCCGCCGCCTGCTGCTGAACGTCTCCGGCGCACCGCACCCCGAGCGGGTCAGGGGCGCCAGGGACACCCGGGTCGCGACGCTCCGCCTCACTCCGGGCCACCGGGGCGTGGTGGTGCGTCAGCGGGACGTGTACTGGCTGCGTACCGTGCTCCCGAATCCCGAGGCGTGGTCGTACGCGCAGCGGTACAGGTACGGCATCAACCCGGTGATCGGCGTCGTCGAGGAGTGGGACGCCGAGGCCCTCGAACGGGTCGAGCCCGCATTACGCCGATCGGCGGGCGCCACGGGGCTGTTCGACCCGGTGTGCGATGGTGATCTGCTCGCGCTGGGCATCGACGTGCGTGCCCTGCCGCTGGTGCGGCTCATCAGCAACGAGGCCGACGTGGAGGCGCTCGGACCCTTGCTCCCCCCGACCCAGCACCTGCCGCTCGCGGTGCTGGCCCGGGGCGGCTCGCTGTCCGAAGCCTGGCGGGAGCTGGACGCCTGCCGCGCCTCCGACGAGGCCATCGACCGGATCGACGTGGACGATCTCCACGCGGCGCTGCGGCGCAGCCCGGACCGGGCGGTGTTCGCCGCCGACAAGGTGGAGCTGGAACGGGTGCTGGCGGCGCCGGAGTGGTGCGCGTTCCCGCGCCCCGAACAACACCGGCTGGCCCGCGCCACGCGCTACGAGCACCCGGTGCTGCTGATCGGCGGGGCGGGCACCGGCAAGACGATCATCGCGCTGCACCGGGCGGCTCATCTGGCCGCGCACGGGAGCGGCCCGGTGCTGCTGGTGACGTACTCGCAGGGGCTGGGCGACGACCTGTCCGCCCGGCTCGACCAGCTGATCGACGACGGCGTGACGCGCAAGCGGGTCGACGTGGACAACGCCGAGCGGCTGGCCATGCGCATCGTGGCCAGCGCGGAGGGCCAGCGCCCCGCGCTGATGGGCCCCGGCGCGCGCACACTGGCCGAGCTGACCGACGAGGCGCTCCGGCTGCTGTCGAGGACCACGGGCGACCTGCTCGACGACATCGAGCCGGGGCGCAAGCCGTACCGGCACGTCGTGGTGGACGAGGCGCAGGACATCAGCCCGGCGCAGTGGCGGCTGCTGCGCGCGGTGGCGCCCAGGGCGCACGACGACATGTTCATCGTCGGCGACCCGCACCAGCGGATCACCGACACGCGCGTGACGCTCAGCTCGGTGGGCATCCCGGCCCTGCAGCACACGCTCAAGGTGTCCTACCGGCTGCCGCAGGAGCTGCTGTCGTTCGCGGTCCGGCTGCGCGGCGGCGGGCCCGTCGACGGGCTGGTCAAGGGCATGTCCCCGCTGTACGGGTACCGCGCGATGCGCAACGGAGAGCGGCCGATCGTCAGGATGTACGACTCGCCGGAGGCGGAGCTGGCCGGGCTGGTGGCCACGATCGCCGCCTGGCTGGAGGACGGTGTCCCGGCCGGCGAGATCGCCGTCGGCGCGCGTACCACCAAATTGGTCCGTGAGGCACGAAAGGCGCTCGGGCGGGCAGACGTACGGGTGGCGGCGTTCCAGAATCTGAAAGGGCTGGAGTTCGAGCGGGTCGCGCTCATCGGCGTGGCGGAGGGCGTGGTGCCCGAACCGCCGCCCGACGATCCGGGCGCTCGGGCGAGAGCTCTGCAGCGGGAACGGAGCATGCTGTTCGTGGCTTGCACACGGGCCCGATCTATGCTCTATATCTCCCATTCCGGAAGAGGTAGCCCCTTTCTGTCGCTCTGATCACATAGTCTGAACTGCGGATATCTTCCCTTTGCCGGTTGGACCCCAATGAACCTCAGCCTGAGCGACCTAGCGCCACCGCTGCGCTGGACTTCTCCTGTGCAGATCGCGCCGATCTTGGAGGAGTCCCAGCTGCCCGAGGCGTGGTGGCAGGCGATCCCTCTTGACCGCGCATGCGCCGTGATCACCACGCAGACCGTGGCGGGCCATCTCGCCGATCTCGCCGTGACCTGCTGGGGTCACCTGCTGGTCGGCGACATCCTGCCGCTGCTGCGCTTCTCCGACCCGGCCGAGGCCGAGCGGACGCCGGAGATGCTCGGCAAGGACGTGGTGCAGAAGCTGTTCAGCGGGGTGTTCGAGCGGCTGCTCGAACCTCCCTCTGAGACGCTCCCCGCGCCCGTCGCGCGGCCGGACAAGCCACTGCCCGAATTGATCGACGGCCTGTTCGCGGCGTTGGACGAGCGGCAGCGGGCGATCGCCCGCGACCGGCTGTACGCCTCGCAGCGGGCCACGCTCGACGAGCTTGCGCAGCGCTTCTCGGTGACCCGGGAGCGGATCAGGCAGATCGAGCGCGATCTGCGCGACCATGTGGAAGCCTGGCTGGGCGGTCCGGAGGCGGTCGCGCTCGTCGCGCACGTCACCTGGCTGCGCGGCCGGCTGGGCTCGGCCGTACCCGCCGACGATCTGGCCGCGGCGGTGCCGTGGCACCGCGGCGAGCTGCGCACGCTGGGCATCCCCGCCTGGCGGTTCGTGCGCACGCTGCTGACCGGGTACGAGCAGGCCGACGGTTGGCTGATCGCGGGCGGCGCGGATGAGCTGAGGGAGAAGACGCGCCAGTTGTTCACCGACGGGCCGCGGCCGCTCGCCGAGGCCGTCGGCATGGTCACGCAGCTTGGCATCCGCGAGGACGTGGCCGAGCGGTGGATCCTGGCCGTGCCGCAGCTACGCGTGCTGGACCAGTACGTGGTGCCGTGGCCGCGCAGCATCAACGAGAAGGCGGAGGCGGTCCTGGCGGTGGCCGAGCGGCCGTTGACGCCGGAGGAGATCCAGGAGCGCATCGGCGAGGACTACAGCCTGGTCGGCATCCGCAACCAGCTCACCGCCGACGAGCGGTTCCGCCGCGTGGACCGGAACAAGTACGGGCTGACCCGATGGGGCGGCGACGAGTACCTGGGGATCAGGGAGATGATCGCCAGGGAGATCGAACGGGCCGGCGGCGAGGCGTCGGTCAGCACGATCGTCTCGAGCCTCACCTCCCGCTACGACGTCAGTGAGAGCTCGGTCCGCGCCTACTCGGGCGGTCCCGGGTTCGAGCGGACACAGCGGGGCTGGATCCGGGTGGCGGGCACCTCGCCGACCGGGGAGGCCGAGCCGTACCAGCCGCGCAAGGACGTGTCGGAGACCCGGCGCAGCTTCCGCAGCCGCGACGGCCGGTGGTGGCACCGCGTCGACGTCAACGCCGAGCACCTGCGCGGGTCGGGGTCGCCGCTGCCGACGGGCTTCGCGGCGTACCTGGGGATGGCGCCCGGCGGGCAGCTCACGGCCTCGACGCCGTCCGGAGACGTGGTGGTCAGCTGGCACAACCAGCCGACGATGGGGTCGATCAGGAACGTGCTGGCGGACTTCAAGGCCGGGGAGGGCGACCACGTCTTCCTCACCGTGTCCGACGGGGGCGAGCTGCTGACCCGCTACCTCCCCGCGGCCGCGCCGGGGATGCCGCCGCTGAACCGGGCGCTCTACCTGATCGGCTACACCGCTCCGGTCACCTCGGAGATCGAGGGGCTGCGGCTGATCGGGGCGCGCATCGGGCTGCCGGACACGGCGATCCGCGAAGAGGTGCTGGCGCGGCTGCGGGAGCGCGGCGACCGGGACATCATCGGCTTCCTGGGCGGCTGACCGTTCCCTTGGGCTCTTCGCCGCTTTCGGGCTTCCCGGAGTCCGGGGGCTAGGCTCGGGGGATGTTGCGGATCTACGACACGCGCGCCAGGCAGGTCGAGCAGATCGCCCCCGCCCGCGCGATGCGCATGTACACCTGCGGGCCGACGGTCTATCGCCACGCGCACGTCGGCAACCTGCGCTCTCAGCTACTGTCCGACCTGATCCGGCGGGTGCTGGAGCGGCAGCGGGTCCGCATGGTGGTCTGCCAGAACATCACCGACGTGGGCCACCTGGCCGACGACTCGGAGGCCGGCGAGGACAAGGTGCTCATGCGGGCGCGGGCCGAGGGACGCTCGGCGCGAGACCTGGCCCGCTATTACGAGGACGCCTTCAAGCAGGACACCGCCGCCCTGAACCTGCGCCCGCCGGAGCACATGCCCCGCGCGAGCGAGTCGATCGAGCTGATGATCGAGCTGATCGCCAAGCTGATCGAGCGGGGACACGCGTACGCGCTGCCGGACGGGGCGGTCTACTTCGACGCCACCTCCTTCCCGACGTACGGCGAGATCTCCGGCAACCGGCTCGATGCCCTCCGCCCCGACACCACCGACCCCCGCAAGCACTTCCACGCCGACTGGGCCCTGTGGAAGCCCTCCGACGGCGAACTGTCCTGGGACGCCCCCTGGGGCCGCGGCTTCCCCGGCTGGCACATCGAGTGCTCGGCCATGTCGCTGCATTACCTCGGCGACCGCATCGACCTCCACACCGCCGGCATCGACCTGCGCTTCCCCCACCACGAGGACGAACGCGCCCAGTCCGACTCGGCGGCCGGCCACGAGGTGGTGCGTCACTGGGTGCATGGGGAGCACCTGCTGTTCGACGGGCGGAAGATGGCCAAGTCCACCGGGAACGCGGTCCTGCTGTCGGACGTGACCGAGGCGGGCCTGGATCCGCTGGCCGTGCGGCTGGCGTTCCTTGAACATCGCTACCGGCAGCAGCTCAACCTCACCTGGGACACCCTGCACGCCGCCGACCGGACCCTACGGCGGTGGCGGGCCCGGGTGGCGGAGTGGTCGGAGTCGCCCAGCGCGCCGATGGCGGCCGACCACGTACGGCGGGTGGAGTCGGCCTTCGACGACGACCTCGACACGCCGGCCGCGCTGCGGGTGCTGCGCGAGCTGGAGCGGGACGAGTCGGTGGCACCGGGGGCGAAGTTCGAGTCGTTCCTGCATCTGGATCAGGTGCTGGGGCTGGATCTGGCCATCGAGATCGGGCGGTCTCGGGGGACGGCGCTGCCGCCGGGGGCGGCGGAGCTGCTGTCCGAACGGGCGCGGGCTCGGGAGGCCGGGGACTGGGCGGCGTCGGATCGGCTGCGCGAGTCGCTCGCCGCCATGGGGGTCCGGGTGTCCGACTCCCCTTCCGGTCAGGTGTGGGGGTAGTCGCTTTCTCCGGGCTTTTCACGACACAGGTGATCTTTCTTTCCCGGTCGGTCGGCCGCCTCCTGGCGTGCTGGAATGCCGTGTGCGGCGGGGTTTCCGGTGGGGTTCGTGGGGCGGGAGTAGTGATCGTGGGCTGTCAGACTTGAGGGGCTGCGCGAGAGAAGGAGGTATTTGTGAGGTTGCGGCCCTATGCCTGGTTGCCCTGGCCGTTTCGGTGGGTGGCTCGGATATTGACCGTGGTCCTCGTGCTCGCGCTGGTGCTCGCCGGTGTGCTCGTCTACACCGTCCGGCGGTCGTTTCCCCAGGTGGACGGAACGGTCCGCCTGCCCGGTTTAGCCGGGAATGTGGAGATTTATCGTGATAAAGCGGGAATCGCGCAGATCTACGCTGACAGCTCCGAGGACCTGTTCATGGCGCAGGGGTTCGTTCACGCGCAGGACCGGTTCTGGGAGATGGACTTCCGGCGGCATGTGACCTCCGGGCGGCTGTCGGAGCTGTTCGGCAAGGCGACGCTCGACAACGACAAGGCCATCAGGACCATGGGCTGGCGCAAGGTGGCCGAGCAGGAGCTGCCCGAGCTGAGCGACCGTACGCGCCGCTACCTCGACTCGTACGCCAAGGGCGTGAACGCCTGGCTCCAGGCCAACCCCAACGCCTCCGACCGGAGCCTCGAATACTCGGTGCTCAAGGTGCAGAACGGCGCCTACCGGCCCGAGCCGTGGACCGCACTCGACTCGGTGGCCTGGCTCAAGGCCATGGCGTGGGACCTGCGTTCCAACATGGAAGACGAGATCGACCGCGCCCTGGCGCTCACCAAACTGCCCCGCGAGCGGGTCGAGCAGCTGTACCCGGAGTACCCGTACGACAGCCACGCGCCGATCGTCACACGGGGCACGATCGCCGACGACCGCTTCGACGAACGCGCCCGGCTGGGCGCACGCGGCACCACGACCCGCGGCCAGGGCACCACCGGAGCGCTCGCCCAGGCCGCGAAGACGCTCGACGCGGTGCCCAGCACGATGGGCGCCGAGGACCGCGAGGGCATCGGGTCGAACTCGTGGGTGGTCTCGGGTGAGCACACGGCCGGCGGCAAGCCGCTGCTGGCGAACGACCCGCACCTGTCGGCGCAGATGCCGTCCGTCTGGTACCAGGTCGGGCTGCACTGCCGGAAGATCACCGAAGCCTGCTCCTATGACGTGACCGGGTTCAGCTTCTCCGGCCTGCCCGGCGTGATCATCGGCCATACGAACAAGATCGCCTGGGGCTTCACCAACCTGGGGCCCGACGTGGCCGACCTGTTCCTGGAGCGGGTGGAAGGCGACACGTACCTGTACAAGGGCGAGTCGGTGAAGCTGGAGACCCGGCAGGAAAAGATCAAGGTGGCCGGGAGCGGCACGGTCACCCTGAACGTCAGGAGCACCCGGCACGGCCCGCTGATCAACGAGGTGATAGGCGACGTCAAACCGAGCGACGGCGCCAACGCGGTGGCCCTCCAGTGGACCGCCCTGACCCCCGGCACCACCGTCGACGCGATCTTCGCGATGAACGCGGCCACCGACTGGCCGGAGTTCCGCGCCGCGGCCTCGCTCTTCGACGTGCCCGCGCAGAACCTGGTGTACGCCGACACCGAGGGCCACATCGGCTACCAGGCGCCCGGCCGGATCCCCGTACGCGAGAAGGGCGACGGCACGTGGCCGGTGCCCGGCTGGACGGGCGAGTACGACTGGCGCACCGCCCCCATCCCCTACGACCAGTTGCCCTCCGTGGAGGACCCCGCCGACGGCTACATCGTGACGGCGAACAACGCCGTCATCGACCCCAAGCGCTACCGGCCGCTCCTGACCAAGGACTGGGCGTACGGCTACCGTTCCCAGCGCATCATCGACCGGATCGAACAGGAGATCGCGAAGGGCAAGGTCGACGCCGCGACCATGTCCAAGATCCAGCAGGACACCTACAACGGCCTGGCCAAGGACGTGGTCCCGGCGCTGATGCGGGTGCCTCTGGCCGGGCCCGCCGTACAGGCCAGGAAGCTGTTGCAGGACTGGGACGGCTCGCAGGGCGCCAACTCGACTCCCGCGGCGTACTTCAACGCGGTCTGGCGGCACCTGCTCAAGCTGACGTTCGACGACGACCTGCCCGCCGGGGCCCGGCCGAACGGCGGCGACCGTTGGTACGAGGTGGTCAAGCGCCTGCTTGACGCCCCCGACGACCCGTTCTGGGACGACACCACCACCAAGGGCCGTACCGAGACCCGCGACGACATCATCCAGCAGGCGCTGGCCGCGGCGTACCAGGAGGTGGCCGACCGGCTCGGCACCGACCTGACGGCCTGGCGCTGGGGCGATCTGCACCAACTGACGCTCACCAACGGCTCGCTCGGCACGTCGGGCATCGCGCCCATCGAGGCCCTGTTCAACCGGGGGCCGTTCGAGGTGCCGGGCAGCAAGGACGCGCCGAACGCCACCGGTTGGAACGCGCAGCGCGACTACACGGTCACGTCGGTGCCGTCCATGCGGATGGTCGTCGATCTGGGGGATCTGGACAAGTCAGGGTGGATCAACCTGACGGGGGCTTCGGGGCACGCGTTCCACGACAACTACTGGGACCAGGCGCCGCTGTGGGCGAAGGGGGAGCTGCTGCCGATGTACTCGAAGCCGTCGTCCGTCCAGAAGGCCGCCGTCCACACCCTGCGCCTCACCCCCTGACCTTTTTGTCTACGACCACGGCCGTACTTGGATTCAAGACCCTGGGCTGACGCGGACGTCCCCTTTCCCCGTCAGCATGGCGGACATGACTCGCCTCTGGTACTTGATCGGGCTGCTCCTGGTCGTCTCCGGGCTCGTCCATCTGGGCGTGTTCGTGGTCGACGGCGGCCCGTGGGACGGCCCTGTGTCGTGGCGCAAGCCGTTCACGTTCGGGGTCTCGTTCGGGCTGAGCGTGCTCTCGCTCACCTGGGTGTCGCAGTTCGTCCGGCTACGCGGTCGCGACGTGCTGCTGGGCGTCTTCGCCGTGGCGTCGGTCGTGGAGGTCGCGCTCATCACCGTGCAGGCTTGGCGCGGCGTGCCCTCGCACTTCAACATGTCCACCGACGTGGACTCACTCATCGCCAGGACACTGGCCGCCGGCGGCTTCGCCCTGATCGCCGTAGCGGTCTTCATGACCCTCTCCGCCTTCCGCCGCGACCCCACCGTGCCGACCAGCCGGAGTCCCGAGCCAACCCCAGCTCGGCCGCCCAGCATGCGGCTGGCCGTCCAGGCCGGGTTCGGTACGTTCCTGGCCGCGATGGCCTTCGGGGGCATCATGATCGCCCGTGGGGTGGTCGAGGTCATCACCGGCTCCCAGCAGCTCGCCTACACGGTCGCCGGCTCGCTCAAGCCCGCCCACGCCATCCTCATGCACGGTGTGCTGCTCCTGCCCGCCCTGGCCTGGCTCCTCTCCCGCACCCAACCATCCGAACAGACCCGCCTGCGTGTCGTACGGCTGGCGATCTGGATATACATCACCGTCTCCGCGATCGTCTCGGGCCTGGCCCTCTTCGGCATCACCATCGTCAGCCCGTCCACCGCCTCGGTGCTCTGCGCGGGCGCGATCTCGGGCCTGGCCATCGGCGCCCTGACCCTGGGCACCCTCCTCCCCCGCACCCAGCGGCACAGACCTCCGGACGCAGCGGCACGCCCCCACGGCCTCACGGGCTCGCAGGCGCACCCGTAGACCCACAGCACCCCCAAATATCAGGGCAGGAAAGAGCGCGACTCTCCGATCGCCAGGTCCCACAGGCCCTCTCGGGGCAGTCCCTGGGCCCGCCAGGCCGATCGTGCGGTCTCGATCGGTGCGAGCAGCGGCTCCCCCGACAGCACGAACGTGCCCCAGTGCATGGTGGCCATCCGTCGCGCCCCCACGTCCAGGCAGCCCCGCACCGCCTCCTCCGGGTTGACGTGCGCCGCCTTCATGAACCAGTGCGGCTCGTACGCCCCCACCGGCATGAGCGCCAGATCTAACCCGCCAAACCGCTCCCCGATCTGCGCCAGCCGGTCCCCATAGCCGGTGTCACCCGCGAAGTAGACCGAACCGTCGATCACCCACCCGCCCCAGAGCGTCTTGCAGGTGTCCCAGACCGTCCGCCGGCTCCAGTGGTGGGCGGGCACGAAGTCGAACGTGACGTCCCCGACCGACGTGGACCCCCACCAGTCCAGCTCGGTCACCCGGGTGAAGCCGCGCCGGTCGAACCAGGACTTCAACCGGGCGGGCACGAGGATCGGCGTGTCCCTCGGCAGCTTGCGCATGGTGGGCGCGTCCAGGTGGTCGTAGTGGTTGTGGCTGATCACCACGGCGTCGATCCTCGGCAGGTCGCTCCAGGCGACACCCGGAGGCGTCAGCCGCTGCCGCACACCGGGAATCCTGCGCGACCACACCGGATCGGTCAGGATCGTCATGCCGTTGATCTGCAGAACGAAGGTGGAGTGTCCCACCCAGGTGACCATGGTCTCGCCGGTGGCGGCCTGAGGGAGACCGCCGTTGCGCAGCACCGGGATCTGGTCGGCGTCACCGATGTCCGGACGGAACGCGCCGTGCCAGGTGACGCTCAGCAGCTCGCGAAACTCGGGAAGGGGCGCGGTGAGGCGGTCTTTGAAACTGTCCGGCCAGTGCGGAACGTCGATCGTCTGCGTCATGCGCGCCCTCTGCCCTAAGTAGCGGATCAGTCACCCGGACCGATCGCGACCTGCGCCCCTTCTCCACCACAGGGGTGCGCGCGGGTATCCGCCGTCGTCGAGCCCGGCCAGCCGCTCGAAGACGTTGTACGAGGCCTGGTGCCCGCAGACCAGTACGGAGACGAGCATGGCCACCAGGTAGAGCGGCAGCATCGGCAGGCCCGCGCACCAGGCCCACTGGGTGGCGTGCCGGCCCTCGTGCAGGATGAGCTGGTCGTCGAGCGAGTCGCTACTGGTCAGCACGACGTTCCCGACGGTGAAGGCCCCGGCGATGGGGAAGCGATAGCGGTAGCCGAACGCGAGGACGAGGCCGTTGGGCCCGTGCTGCCTCGAGGCACCGCCGAAGACCGAGATCAGCAGACCGAGCGGGGTGGAGAGGTTGACGTAGTTCACCACCCGCCGGAACCGGTAGCGCTTGTTCATGCGTCAGCCTTGACCAATCTTGACAAGCCGGAATAATGATCCGCGTCCTGAAATCTCCCCCAAGAGCAGGATTATGAGATTCACCATCGTGGGTGCGCTGGTCGGCACCATGGCCTTGGCCGGAGTCGGCGGCGTCGCCATCACCCAGACGTCAGCGTCAGATCCCCTCAACTCAACTGGCCCTCCTCTCCGCGTCGAAGTGGCGTTACCAGCCACCACCCCGACGACGACTCCCACTCCTAAAGTCGGGAAGTACACCGCGAAGACGAAGGTCGTCAAGAAGAAGGGCGTCTCGTATCTGGATGTATCCATCAAGTACGACGGCGCGGCCCGGTTCAGCGTGAAGCAGAAGGTCTGCAAGACCAAGTCGTGCAAGACGACGACCACCGACCTCCCCGTGACCACCGGCGCCGGCCAGAGCAGCAAGAAGATCGGCAAAGGCAGCTACAAGGTCAAGGGCAAACCCAGCATCAAGGTCAAAGTCCTGCCCTGGCCCACCCGCACCGTGACAGCCTCCCCGACGGCGACGGCCACGGCCACGATTACCGACACCGCTGACCCTGCCGATTCGGCGACCGATACGGCAACCGCGACGGTGACCCAAACGGCCACGGCAACCATCACGGTCACCCAGGCGGCCACGGTCACGGTCACCGAAACGGCCCCGGCGGCGACGGTCACCGCCACAGCCACCTTCACCTGCCAACCAAGTACCGAAGCACCGGTGGCTCCCACCGCGATCCCATCGACCTCGGAAATCCCGGAACCCACCCCGACCACGACCCCGACGGACACCCTCGTTCAGACGCCGGCGGACACAGTGACACCGACCGAGCCCTCCGTGGCCTCGGTGCCCACCTGCCCGGCACCGTCTGAAACGCCGCCGGAGACCGCCACGACGTCAGGAACACCGACGCCGACAGTCACGGTCCCTACTGCCGAGGCCCAGTAACCCATGGCTCCGCCGACCTGGCTCCCCTCCGGCGCCGGGTCGGCGGTCTCCCCGGGCTCCACAAGCACCGGCCTGCGAACGACCACGGCCGGGGTCAAGAACGCGCACGTCACGGCGGCCAGCGATCTCCACCGGAGGAGCGTGTCCCTGGACAGAGCTCGGCTCCGTATGGCGGGTGGGGCCCACTGGGCTGGCCGTACAAGATCAAAAAAGGGAGTGGGCTGGCCGTAAAACTGCTTATAAGGTTTTGTAGCGGCCCTGATGGTAGAGAAGCGGACGGCCGTCAGCCGGCCCGCCGAGGGCAGTCACCCCACCCACCACGATCGAGTGGTCACCGCCCTCATGGACGGAGGTCGTACGGGCCTCCAGGGTCGCCAGGGCGTCGGTGAAGAGCGCCACGCCCGACTCGCCCCGATGGTGCGCCCACCGATCCAGTTGCCCGTCGAGCTCGCGCCCCCGATGCGCGAAGAACCGCGACGCGTCCTCCATGGACTCCGGCAGCACCGACACCCCCCACACCCCCGCCTCCAGGACGGCGTCGTGGAACCGGGCCACCTTCTCCGCGCAGAACAGCACGAGCAGCGGCTCCAGTGAGACCGACGTGAACGAGTTCACGGTCATCGCGTGATCGATCCCGTCGAGCCTGGTCGTGACGATCGCGACTCCGGTGGCGAACCGGCCGACCACCTCGCGGTAGGCGTTCCGCTCGACATGCCGTTCTGTGGAACCATGGTGCACGGTCGCTACTTTATGCCGCTACGTCGGGTTCCCTGGCTGCTGGCCGTGCAGCAACCACGAGCCGCCGCTCGACGAGGGCGCCAGGAAGAAGGCCACGATCACCGCCGCCATGCCCCCGTAGAGGTAGACGTACCCGGCGGGATTGCCGGAGATCACCAGGTCGCCCTGCGAAAGCTTGACCGAGAACGGCATCGACACCAGCAGCCACCCGAGCGCCGTCACCGACACCCCGAGGCGCGAACCCATGAGCTTGCCCGCCCCGAGGCAGACGACGAAGAGCGCGAGCAGCCAGCCGATCGCCGAGCCCGGAATCACCCCGACGAACGCGACAGGACCGACGTGCCACGACGCCTGCGTGAACCCGCCCACGACGCCCATGACCAGCCCCAGCACGAACAGCATGCCGTAGGCGGCTCCACCCAACGCCGACTCGGCCTGGCTGCGTTGCTCCATGAAGCACGAGGTTAGTGGATGCCCGCGAAGAGATCGTTCTCGCGGTGGTGCGGGGCTCCTATGCCGCCCGACTCGATCGGCGCGCCGGGCATCGCGTGGCCGGGCACCCCGATCGCCAGGATGTAGTGCTCGACGCCCAGCGCCTCCTGGCCGATGTTGTTCGACAGCGCGAACCAGGGGTCGTCGACGCTGATCTGCGTGGCGTGCGCGCGCATGGCGTCCAGCTTGTTGCCGACCCACGGCCGCGCGTCGATCTCCGTGGTGATCACGTCGTCGGGGCTGCCGAACGGCATGTCATCGACGTCCTCGACGAGAAAGTCGACGTCGGCCGCGCGCAGCGCCTCGGCCGCGCGGCGCATCACCGACCTGGCGACGGCCGTGTGGTAGAACTTCGCGATCCGCCACGGCTCCCCCTCGCCGAAGCGCGGGTCGGAGGCGAGCTCGTACGCCCGCCGCGAAACGCGGTGTGCCTGGATGTGGTCGGGATGCCCGTAAAAGCCGTTGTCGTCGTACGTGACGAGGACCTGGGGCCGTACCTCGCGGATGACCTTGACCAGCTCGCCCGCCGCCTCGTCGAGGTCGGCCTGCCAGAACGCGGTGGACCGGTCGTTGGAGGCGACGCCCATCATGCCCGAATCGCGCCAACGGCCCGGCACGCCGAGGAAGCGGTGGTCCTCGACGCCGAGCGCCTCGCAGGCCGCCGTGAGTTCGGTGATGCGGTGTCGGCCCAGCGTGTCGTCGCGGTCGGCGGCCAGGTGGGCGAGCTCCTGGGGGATGACCTCCCCCTCCTCGCCGAGTGTGCAGGTCACGAGCGTGACGTGCGCGCCTTCCGCCGCGTACTTGGCCATCGTCGCGCCGGTGCCGATCGACTCGTCGTCGGGATGGGCGTGCACGAGCAGCAGCCGTCGGTCAGTCATGAGTTCGAGCGTACTGGCAGGATTAGGGCCATGAGTGAGAGCTTCCCTCGCCTGTCGGCCAGGACCCGCCGGTTCACCCTCGGAGTGCCCAGGGGCTTCACGATCTCCCCCGACGGCGGCAAGGTCGTGTTCCTGCGGACGAAGTCCGGCACCGACCCGGTGACGTGCCTGTGGGAGCTCGACACCGAGACGCATGTCGAGCGCCTCGTGGTCGACCCGCGCACGCTCGACGCCGACGACGGCGACCTCCCGCCCGAGGAGCGCGCCCGGCGCGAACGCAGCCGCGAGCAGGCGGGCGGTGTGGTCGGCTACACCACCGACTCCACCGCGTCCAGGGCCGCCTTCGCGCTGTCCGGCAGCCTGTACGTCACCGACCTGCCCGGCGGCGACACGCGGCGGCTGGAGACGCCGGGCTCGGTCATCGACCCCCGCATCTCCCCCGACGGGCAGCACGTCGCCTACGTCAGCGCGGGCGCCCTGCGGGTGCACGACCTCGTGACGGGTGCCGACCGCGCGCTCGCGGAGCCCGAGTCGGAGACCGTCACGTACGGCCTGGCCGAGTTCATCGCCGCCGAGGAGATGGACCGGATGCGCGGCCACTGGTGGTCGCCGTCGAGCGACGCGCTCCTGGTCGAGCGGGCCGACGAGGCTCCGGTCCAGACCTGGCACATCGCCGACCCGGCCAACCCGGACCGGCCCCCGACGGCTCAGCGCTATCCGGCCGCCGGCACGCCCAACGCGGTGACGCAGTTGTTCGTGCTCGGCCTCGACGGGTCGCGGGTGGCGGTGCCGTACGAGGACGAATACCTCACGACGGCCGCCTGGAGCTCCCACGCGCTGTCGATCGTCACCATGTCACGTGATCAGAAGAGGTTGCGCCTGCACTCGGTCGACCCGGCGACCGGCCGGTCCACGCTGGTCCGCGAGGACACCGATCCGGCCTGGGTCGACATCGTCACCGGCGTGCCCGCGCACCTCGACGACGGCTCGCTGGTCTGGGTGGCATCCGCCGACGGCGGCCACCGGCTGTTCGTGGGCGACCGCGCCGTCACCCCGCCCACGCTGCAGGTACGCGCGGTGCTCGACGTCGACCACGACAGCGTGCTGTTCAGCGCGAGCGGCGACCCCACCGAGATCCAGTTGTGGACCTGGGACGGCCACTCGCTGCTGCCCGTGTCGACCCGTTCCGGCGTGTTCTCCGGGCGGATGTCCGGCGGCGTCGGCGTACTGACCGAGCAGAGCCTCGACGCCGAGGGCGTGTCCACCACGGTTGTACGGCGCGACGGCATGGCGATCCCGATCCCGTCCATGGCCGAACCCCCCGGCCTCGACCTCCGGGTCTCGCTCGGCCGTTCCGGCCGCCGCGAGCTCGCCACCGCCGTGGTGCTGCCCTCCTGGCACGAGCAGGGCTCCCGGAAGCTCCCGGTCCTGATGGATCCGTACGGCGGGCCGCACGCGCAGCGGGTGCTCAACCGTCGCGGCGGCTACCTGGAGAGCCAGTGGTTCGCCGAGCAGGGCTTCGCCGTCATCGTGGCCGACGGCCGCGGCACCCCTGGCAGGGGGCCCGCCTTCGAACGTTCCGTGCTGAACGACCTGGCCACTCCCGCGCTGGAGGACCAGATCGACGCCCTGCAGGGGGTGGCCGAGCAGTATCCCAACGACCTCGACCTGACGAAGGTGGCCATCAGGGGCTGGTCGTTCGGCGGCTTCCTGGCGGCGCTGGCCGTGCTGCGCAGGCCCGACGTGTTCCACGCCGCGGTGGCGGGGGCGCCCGTTACGGACTGGCGGTTGTACGACACGTGTTACACCGAGCGATACCTGGGCCATCCGGACGAGCAGCCCGATGTGTACGACAACTCCTCGCTCTTCGGTGACGCGGCCAAACTGGAGCGGCCGTTGTTGCTGATCCATGGGCTGGCTGACGACAACGTCGTGGCCGCGCACACGCTGCGCCTGTCGTCCGCGCTCCTGGCGGCCGGGCGCCAGCACAGCGTGCTCCCGTTGTCCGGCGTCACCCATATGACGCCGCAGGAGGTGGTGGCGGAGAACCTGCTGCTGCTGCAGGTCGAGTTCTTGAAGCGGTCCCTGGGCGGGTGACGCGGGTTCACCTGCCGACGAGGCTCCTTGGACCCTCGGAGCGACTTCCATCCGCTGACCGGTGACCACCTGAATCCTCAGGCAAGCGACGCAAACCTCACCCACCCACCACGAACCACCCGAACCGCAAACAGGCGAGCGCGACCCTCACCGACCCAGCAGGATGACCGTGAGCTGATTCCCCGGGCGGTAGGTGTCATCAGCCCGTGGCATGACATGCCACGGGCTGATCTGCCTCCCCGCAGACCAGCCCGTGGTCCGATGTGGCCGAAGCCCCCTCTGCGGGATCGTCGTGCCCATGTTCAAGCCCATCGTCTTCCCTCTCGCCCTCACCCTCCTCACCTCCGGCCTCCTAACGCAGCAGGCGGCACCTGCCCTCGCCGCACAACAAACGCCCACCCTCACCTGGACCACTTGCCCAAACGACAAGGTCGGGATGACGTGCGCCGACCTCCAGGTCCCCGCCGACTGGCAGAAACCCGACGGCCGCAAGATCACTCTCAAACTGGGCCGACTGAAGGCCACCGGCACGTCCTCCGAAGGATCGGTCCTGATCGCCTACGGCGGCCCTGGCGGTCCGGGCATCGCCTTGACCCAGACCTACGCCAACCTCTGGGCCAAGCTCCGCGAACGAATGGACGTCGTCACCTGGGACACCCGCGGCTACGGCGAGCAGTTCGGCGGCCTCAGCACCGGGCTGGCCTGCACCTGGACCCGCGTCCCACTGCCGGACTTCCCTGAAGACGACGCCGACTTCGGGCGGCTGTCCGACACCAACCGCGGCTACGCCGAAGCCTGCCGCAACAAGGACCCCGAGCTGTTCGCCAACATGAGCTCGGCCGACAACGCCAGAGACATGGAGGCCATCAGGAAGGCCCTGGGCGAGGCCAAACTCAACTTCTACGGCGCCTCCTACGCCGGGATCTACGCACAGGACTACGCCCGGCTCTTCCCCGGCCAGGTGCGCACCATGGTGCTCGACGGCACGATCAGCCACAGCGGCACCGACTGGACCACCGACACGGCCGACATGGCCAAAGACAACGAGACGTCCTTCACCCGCTTCTCCACCTGGTGCGCAGGTGCCGGCAAGTGCCAGGAAGTGCCCGCCCAGTGGCGCGGCCTGGTCGCCAAGGCCGACCGCTCCCCGATCCCCGCCAAGTCGGCCGGCATCGCCTATACAGGCCGCGACCTGCAATCCCTCGCCCTGGGGATCGCCCAGCAGGGCGCCGACGGCTACCCCAAGCTGACGGACGCCATCCGCAAGGCCGTACACGGTGACGCCTCCGGCTTCGTCCCTGCCCGCGGCGCCCGCTACCCCGACCAGTCAACGGGCGTCACCGAATGCACCGACTGGCCGCGCCCAGCCAGCCGCGCCGAGCTCAACAAGATGATCGCCCGCCTCCGCAAAATCGCCCCCAACACGGGCACAGCCAACACACTGGCGACAGGCACGCTCGGCTGCGTCGGCTGGCCAGTGTCGGTGACCAACCCGCCCGCACCCCTCCCCAAGGGCCTGCCGCCGATGCTCGGCGCGGGTGCCTGGCGCGAGTCGGACGCGGTCGCCCGCATCCTCACGCAAGTCCCAGGCAGCGCCACCATCCACCACGACGGCCCAGGACACACGCTCTACGCCTCCAACGAATGCGCCCGCACCCACATCATCCGCTACTTCACGGACCGCACCCTGCCATCCGAATCAACGAAGTGCTGACCCCTGAAAGCCTCCTCACCTCCAGCCGAAGCGCTGGCCGCACACTAACCACCCACCACCAACCCTCCCCCTCACGAGGTCAGGAGCGAGTGACGGCCGGAACGCCATGCCAGCTACTCCACAGGGCCGCGTACGAGCCGCCCTCGGCGACCAGTTCTTCATGCGAGCCCAGCTCGCTGATCCGCCCATCCTCCACCACTGCCACCCGGTCCGCGTCGTGCGCCGTGTAGAGGCGGTGGGCGATGGCGATCACCGTACGCCCGTCGAGCACTGCCGCCAGCGACCGCTCCAGGTTCCGGGCCGCGCGGGGGTCGATGAGCGAGGTGGCCTCGTCCAGCACGAGCGTGTGCGGGTCCGCCAGCACCAGGCGGGCCAGCGCCAACTGCTGGGCCTGGGCGGGAGAGACGGCCAGCCCACCGGACCCGACGACCGTGTCGAGCCCGTCGGGCAGGGCGAGCACCCAGTCGAGCGAGTCGACCGCGGTGAGCGCCGTGCGCACGGCGGTGTCGTCGGCGTCCGGGCGGGCGATCAGCAGGTTGTCGCGGAGCGTGCCCTTGAAGATGTGGTGCTCCTGGGTGACCAGCGCGACGTGGCCGCGCAGATCGTCGATGGGCAGCTCGACCAGGGGCACGCCACCCACCGACACCGAGCCGGTGCGCGGGCCGTGGATGCCGGCCAGCAGCCTGCCCAGCGTCGACTTGCCCGCGCCGGAGGGGCCGACCATGGCCAGCCGCTCCCCCGGCCGGACGGTCAGCGACACGCCATGCAGCACGTCGCGACCCTCGCGGTAGGCGTAACGGACGTCGTCGGCCTCCAGCAGTTCGCCCGCGGGCTGCGCGGTGGAGGCCGTCCGGTCGTCGGGCACGTTCGCCACGCCGAGCAGCCGGGCCATGGCGGCGCCGCCCACCTGCAACTCGTCGATCCACATGAGGAACCGGTCGAGCGGGTCGATGAGCTGCTGCGCGTACAGGGTGGCGGCGGTGACCTGGGCCAGCGAGACCCAGCCATTGGTGTAGAACAGTCCGCCGACCAGCAACGTCGAGACGATCGGGATCACGTAGCCGAGCTCGACCATGGGAAACCAGACGGTGCGCAGCCCCAGCGTGTAGCGTTCGGCGGCCCACGAGCCGCCGATGTCGCGCGCGGTCCGCGCCTCGCGCCGCCGCTGGAGACCGAGCGCCTCCACGGCCCTGGCGCCCTCGACGGTCTCGGCGAGCCCCTCGGTCATCTCCGCGTAGGCGGCGTTCTCGCGCAGGTAGCCGTCGCGGGCCCGGTTGAGATACCAGCGGGTGGAGATCCAGAGCAGCGGCGCCGCGATCAGCATCGGCAGCATGAGCAGCGGGCTGACCAGCACCACCGCGCCCACGGTGATCGCGAAGGTGACGATCGCGATCAGCGTCTCGGGTACGGCGTGCCGGACGGTCCGGGAAAGGGAGTCGACGTCGCGGGAGGTCCTGGTGATCAGGTCCCCCGAGCCGGCCCGCTCGACCGTCGACAGCGGCAGGCCGAGCACCCGGTCGACGAAGTCCTCGCGCAGTTCGGCGAGGACCTTCTCGCCGAGCTTGGCCGAGGCGAGCACCGCGTAACGTACCAGCGCGCTCTGCCCGAACAGGAACACTCCGATGCCGACGGCAACGAGCAGCACATTGACGTGGCTGCCGTCCTGGACGTTCTGCACCAGCTTGCCGAGCTGCCAGGGCACGGCCAGCCCGACGATCGCCGCGAGCCCGTGCAGGGCCAGGACGATGGCGAGCCGGCGCGGATACTTGAGCGTCAGCCGCCTGGCGTAGGCGCGCACCTGTTTCTGGTCGGCGACCGGCAGGATCTCGCGGGCCATCGTCAGTCCTCCCCTCTCGTCACGGTCGCGGTGTATTCCGGCGAGGTCGCCAGCAGGTCACGGTGCGTGCCTTCGGCAAGCACCCTGCCGTTCTCGACGTAGATCACATGGTCGGTGCGGTCGAGCACCAGCGGGCTGGTCGTGCAGACCAGGGTGGTCTTGCCGGCGCGGGCCTTGGCCAACCGCTCGCCGATGCGGGCTTCGCTGTGCGCGTCGACGGCGCTGGTCGGCTCGACCAGGATGAGCACCTCCGGATCGGCGAGCAGTGCCCTGACCAGCCGGAGGCGTTGCTGCTGCCCGCCGGAGAACTCCCGGCCCGCCTCGGCCACCACGGCGTCCAGCCCATCGGGCAGGGCCTCGATGATGTCCTCGGCGCAGGCGGCGTACAACGCCTGCCGTACCCGCTCGTGAGAGGAGTCGCCACGGACGTCAAGCTCGTCGCGGAGCCTGCCGGCGAACAGGCGGGCGCCGTTGTCGGCGACCAGGATGCGCGTACGGACCTCGGCCATCGGCAGCGTCGCCAGGTCGGCCCCGCCGAAGGTGACGTCGCCGTCGGAGTAACGGCCCAGCCGGTCGGCGATGGCGATGGCGTCCTCCGGCGCGCCGGCCGCGATCGCGGTCAGGACGCCCGGCTGTACGGTGACGCCGCTGTAG
The DNA here is from genome assembly GCF_018603905.1 of Nonomuraea sp. NEAU-A123. Taxonomy (GTDB): domain Bacteria; phylum Actinomycetota; class Actinomycetes; order Streptosporangiales; family Streptosporangiaceae; genus Nonomuraea. The sequence continues at coordinate 196,501 of NZ_JAHFZZ010000012.1, read as the reverse complement.
GAGTCGCGCAGCACGCCACCCTCGCTGGTGCCGGTGCCCCCCGACACCTCGGGCTCGATGGACAGGATGCGCACCACCCGGCGGGCCGCGACATGCCCCTTGGTCAGCTTGTCGGCGACCTCGGTGAGCGTGCGCATCGGGCCGATCAGGAAGACCGCGTAGCCATAGAAGGCGACGAGCTGTCCAGTGGTGATCTCGCCGCCGATCGCGAACGACGCGCCGATCCCGGTGACGACCGCGATGAGCACTCCGGGCAGCAGGATCTGCGCGCCTTCGAGCAGCGACTCGACCTTCGACACACTGACGCCCGCGTGCCGTACTCGCTGGGACTCTTCGCGGTAGCGCGCGGCGAACACCTGCTCGCCGCCGATACCGCGCAGCACCCGCAGGCCCGCCACGATGTCGGCCGACCGGGTGGACAGGTCGCCCGCCAGATCGCGCTGGATCTTCTGCCGCTTGTGCAGCGGCCTGAGCAGGGGCCCGACCGCGACGGCCATCAGCGGCACCCCGAACATCACCAGCAGGCCCAGCGGCAGCGAGGTGGAGATGAGGATCACGGTGACCGCGATGATCGCCACGACAGAGCCGGTGCCACGCAGCAGGATGTCCATCGAGTTGCCGATGTGGGAGATGTCGGAGTTGCCGACGCTGACGACCTCACCGGTCGACACCCGCTTGGGCAGCGTGGCGCCGAGCCGGGTGGCCTGCCTGGTGGTGACCTGTACGGTGCGGTAGGCGGCGGCCAGCCAGTTGTAGACCGCCATCCGGTGCCGCATGATCCCGGTGTACGCCTGGATCAGGCCGAGCCCGAACATGATCGCCGACCAGGTCAGCAGCGCCCGGGTGTCCTTGGCCGTGACGGCGTCGATGCCGTTACCGAGCACGGCAGGGACCAGCGCCTGCACCAGCCACCAGACGGTGGCGAAGCCGATGCCCGTCAGCAGTGCCGGCGTTTGCATACGCGCGTTCCACCACAGGTACCGGAGCGGGCTGCGGATGTCGGGCATGCCGGGATCGGCTTCAGGAAGGGAGCGCATAGCTCAACAAGGTTGACAAGACGCCTGCTTACCCGGCAAACCATTTTCCGACTGACGACCACGCCAACGCCCACCGACCAGGCCCACCGGAGCCCGTCACCCTTGACACCCAACCTCCACACATACGACCTGACCACGGTGAACTCCACGCCCATCCGAGACCGCCGGTCCGCTCAGGCGTCGACACCCCTCCACCCGCAATCGCAGCATTCCAACCCATCACCCGCCCCACCCCAAACCACCCGCCAACGCTCCGGCCGAGACCCCCCGTTCAGTTCCCGTTCCCGTTTCGGGCGGGATCGCCCGTGCCCGCTTCGAACGGGATTGCCCCTCCCCGCTTCGGGCGGATCGCCCCCGCCCGACCTCCAATCGCCCGCCTCGGCCCCACCACGGATCACCCGTCACCGCCTCGGCCGAGAGCGGTGATCCTGCCTCGGCCGGCAGCGCCACCCGCCTCACCCCAGCGGCCCGACCGGCATCCTCCACCGGGGTCGGAGCGTTCCGGCGAAGTGATCTACTACCCGATCACTCGTTCGGACGGCTTCCGATCAAATGCCGCGGCGCGGGACACGCCGAAGCGCTTTACAGGGCGCATGTTCGCATCGGGATGACACTTCGTAGTGCTTTCGCCGTTCAGCCGCCCGGTGCCTGCGGTTTCCGCGCCGTTCTACGGAGGGCCCGGTCTTACACCGTGTATCGAGGGCGGCTCAGGTGATTCCGGGGACCTCCGCGGTGCGCCAGAATCGGTCCCTGTGAAGCACGGGTACACCAACAGCACGGTCGGCGACGACACATGGGTCGTCAAGTGTTACGAGGGTCCTGACGCGGCGATCCGTCTCAGGACCGAGAGCAGGTTCCTGCGCCGGTTGCGCGGGCGGCTGCCTGTGCCCGCCGTACATCAGGTGACCCTCACGAGCGTGACCACCCGCTACGTACGTGGCGCGCACGGCCAGGACCTGCTCGACGAAGGCCGCGTGATCGAGGTCCTGGCCGGGTGCGGGCAGACGCTCGCCCGCATCCACAAGCTGGGGATCGTGCACGGCGACTACGGGCCGCAGAACCTGCTGTTCGACCCGGCCACGTTCGAGACGGCGGCGATCCTCGACTGGGAATGGGCGCACCCGGGCGAGCCGATCGAGGACCTCGCATGGTGCGAGTGGATCGTGCGCATGCACCACCCGGAACACGTACCGCGCCTGCCGTCCTTCTTCGACGCGTACGGTGGGCCGGTGCCGTCCTGGCCGGACCGTCACGCCGCCATGCTGGCGCGCTGCCGTGCCCTGCTCGACTTCACCGGCCGGTGGGAGCCGGGCGGCGACGGCGAGAAGCTGTGGCGCGAGCGCCTCGACATCACCGCCTCCTGGACCGCCTGACACACCCGGCCCGAGCCAGGAGATCAGGGCAGCAACTGCAGTCGCCAGTCGTTGCAGCGGATCGGATGACCGGCCGGGTATTCGAAGTCGACCTCCCCGACGAACGTGAACCCGGCCTTGCGGCAGATCGCATTGGACGCCGGATGCCCCACAGACGGGTAGGCGTGCAGATGCCTGTTCCTACCCTCCGCCCGAGCCTTGGCCGCCACGGCGACGGCGGCGGCCGTCGCGATGCCCCGCCCCTGAAACTCCGGCAACACCCCCCAGCCCGTCTCATACACGGTCTCGCCCTGCCATTCCCGCTCCCAGTAGCCGATAGACCCGGCCGACTCCAGCTCAGGCTCCACGACCACGCTGAACATGGCACCCAGACCCGGAGCATCCAGCTTGAGATAGCGCTCGTGCCGCGCGACCACCTGATCCTCGGTTTCGGGACCGCCCAGGTGCTCGGTCATCTCGGGGTCGTTGAGGCGGCGCAGTAGCTCGAGGTCACCCTGCGACCAGGGCTCAAGCCGGACAAAAGGTATCTCCATCCCGCGGATGGTACTCAACGAGTCTGACAACCATGATGCTGTCCTGTACGGGTGAACCGTGCGAACTTCGGGCTCACCCTGCCGGCCGGGTCGCAGCGTCCGGATCAAGGCTGCCAACCGAGCGTCCGATCAGAGCCGAGCAGGGTGCGCCCGGTGACAGCGGTGTTGCCACACTGTCAGGATCGGAACATGTCCCGCGATCTTCGGCTGCGAGCCACCTTCGACAGCGCGGCCAGCTCCTATCAAAACGCACGGCCCGACTACCCGGCCGAGCTGTATTCCGACCTGCTTGCCATCACGGCGATCACGCCGCCCGCGCACCTGCTCGAAGTCGGATGCGGTCCGGGGAAAGCCACGCTGCCACTGGCACGGATGGGCTTTCGGATCACCGCGATCGAACTCGGTGCCGCCCTGGCGGCGGAGGCACGGCACCGCCTCGCCGAATTCGCCGACGCTTCCGTGATCACCTCATCATTCGAAGACTGGGAGCCGCCGACAGGGGTCCGCTTCGATCTCGCCTACGCGGCCACGGCGTGGAAGTGGGTGGACCCGGAGGTCAAGTACGCGAAAGCCGCCAAGCTGCTCACCCAGGGCGGGCACTTGGCCGTGTGGAACGCCGACCACGCGATGCCGGCCGACTTCGACCCGTTCTTCACCGAGATCCAGCAGGTTTACGAGGAGATCGGCGAAGGCCATGACGGCCCGTGGCCAGGGCCGCCGCCCGAGGACCTGCCCAACCCCATCGCCGCCGAGTTCGAGGCCTCCGGGCATTTCACGGTGGTCGGGACGAGGCTCTACGTATGGGCTCTGCGCTACACGGCAGACGAATACATCGCCCTGCTCAACACGTTCTCCGGCCACATCGCCATGGAGCCGGCCAAGAACGAACACCTCTACCAGGAGATCCGCCGCCGCCTCGCCGCACGCCCGGACGGACGACTTACCCGCCACTGGTCGGTCGTCCTCACCATCGGCCGCCGCCTGTGACGTGGAGGTAAGGAGACCCAGAGGAGCAGAGCTCACCGGACGTGGTGTCCATCATTCGGAATCACCTGACGTCTTGCAGGTCTGCAACTAGGCAGTACGACAATGCGCTGGATCTTGTCGTTCTCTCCTCGGAAACCGCACACTCACCTGCTTGGCTCAGGTCATGACGACCATCGCGTATCTTGACCAACTTGCCGCCAGCGCCCCGGGTCGCGCGTACAAGCGGATTTGCTGACCATGATGGACCTGCGGCCTGGCCAGACCGTGCTCGACATCGGTTGCGGGCCCGGCACCGACCTGGCCGGCCTCTCCGACGGCGTCGGCTCTTCCGGTACGGTGATCGGCCTCGACCATGATCCGGTCATGGCGGACCAGGCCCGGGTACGGCTCGCCGACCGTACCAACGTCGAGATCCTCGTCGGCGACGCCCAAGGGATGCCGCTCGCCGACGGCAGCGTCGACCGGGCTCGCACGGATAGGATGCTGCAGCATGTGCCAGATCCGGGGCGAGTGCTGGCGGAGTTCCGCCGCGTGGCCCGACCGGGCGCCGTCATCGCCATGGCCGAACCCGACTGGCACGGCCTGCTGATCGACTCGCCGGCAAGCGAGGGCCTCGTCCGGCACATCACCACGAAGTCATCCGGAACCCGGCCATCGGCCGCAGCCTCGTCCGCCTCGCCGAACAGACCGGGCTGACGGTGCGGACCGCGGTGGTGTTCAGCCCGGTGATCCGGGACCTGGAGACGGCCGAACAACTCTTCGGCCTCCGCCGGACCCTCTCCAGGGCGGTGGACGCGGGCTACCTGGCCCCCGCCGACATCGGCTCGGCACCGTTCGTGGTCAGTTGCACGCTGTTCATGGTGGTGGCCGACGCCCCTTGACGCTGCCCGCCCTTGACACCCGGCTCCACCGACACCCACCCCAACGACACCCCAGGGACGGCGGCGACTCTGCCCCGCGACTGAACCGGTGCCCGGACCGGACGGGTGGCCGGACCTAACCGGGCGGGTGGACCGGGCGGGTGGACCGGGCGGGTGGATCGGGCGGGGCGGGTGTCGGACCGAGCGGGGGTCGGACCGAATCGGTTCCCAGACTGGGCAGGGGCCCGACAGGGGCCGGAGGGCCGGGCGGGGCCGGGCGGGGCCGGGTCGAACCGGTGGCCGGACTGGGCGGGTGACCGAAGCCGGGCCGGTGGCGGACCTCGGCAGGCAGTGCGCGCAGGAGGTCGCGCGAAGTCTGCTGGGCTCACCACACGTCGCTGTGATCGGTCGCGTGCGTCGCGAGACGTCGCTCATCGAGCCGCAGCGGCCCCATAGCGGTCGGCGAGGGGGCGCAGGGCGTCGTGGAGTGCTGGAGTGTCCATGACGGTGAAGGTGGGCATCCGGGTGCCCAGGAAGGCCGGCCCAGGTCGTGGAGCGAGTCTCTGCCGGTCTCAGAACGCGGCTCGAGCGTCGCCGTCCAGAAGTGTGGTTCGGGATGCGGCCGGGACGGGAGCGATCTCACCCCCCAAGGCGCCACGCCCTGGGGACGGAGGTCTCCGCCCCCAGGGTCACGCGACAAACCGGCCTAGTTGGCCTTGAGGTAGTCGCTGTTCATCTGGGCAATCGTGTCCAGCGGAATCCCCTTAGGGCAGACGGCGGTGCATTCACCCGTGTTCGTACACCCGCCGAACCCCTCCGCGTCCATCTGGTCCACCATCGCCTTGGCCCGCGTCAGCCGTTCCGGCTGGCCCTGGGGAAGGAGTGACAGGTGGGTGATCTTCGCGGCCGTGAAGAGGGACGCCGACCCGTTGGGGCAGGCCGCCACGCAGGCGCCGCACCCGATGCAGGTGGCGGCGTCGAAGGCGTCGTCGGCGTCCTCCTTGCGGACCGGGATGCTGTGGGCGTCAGGGGCCGAACCCGCCGGGACCGAGACGAAGCCGCCGGCCTGGATGATGCGGTCGAACGCCGACCGGTCCACCACCAGGTCCTTCACCACCGGGAACGGCGCCGCGCGCCACGGTTCGATGGTGATGGTGGCGCCGTCTTCGAAGTGGCGCATGTGGAGCTGGCAGGTGGTGGTGGCGCGCTGCTCGCCGTGGGCGACGCCGTTGATGACCATGCCGCACATGCCGCAGATGCCCTCGCGGCAGTCGTGGTCGAAGGCCACCGGGTCGTCGCCCGAGAGGATGAGGCGCTCGTTCAGCACGTCGAGCATCTCCAGGAACGACATATCCGGCGAGACCTCTTCAACCCGATAAGTCACCATCTTTCCGGGTGCCGAGGGGCCGCTCTGGCGCCAGACGCGAAGGGTCAGGTTCACTTGTAGCTCCGCTGGGTCATCTTGACGTACTCGTACTCGAGCGATTCCTTGTGCAGCACCGGCCCGTCCCCGGAGAACTCCCAGGCCGACACGTGGGCGAAGTGCTCGTCATCGCGCAGGGCCTCGCCCTCGGCGTCCTGCGACTCGGCGCGGAAGTGGCCGCCGCACGACTCGGTACGGATCAGCGCGTCGAGGCACATGAGCTCGGCCAGGTCGAAGAAGTCCGCGACCCGCCCGGCCTTCTCCAGGACCTGGTTCAGCTCCTCGGCGGTCCCCGACACCTTCACGTCGCGCCAGAACTCCTCGCGCAGCTCCGGAATGCGCTCCAGCGCCTTGCGCAGCGACTCCTCGGTGCGCTCCATGCCGCAGTAGTCCCACATGAGCTTGCCCAGCTCCCGGTGGAAGGAGTCGGGGGTGCGCGTGCCGTTGACCGCCATCAGCCTGTCGATCCTGGTACGCACCTTGATCTCGGCCTCGGCCACGGCCTCGTCGGAGACCTCCCCGAACGGCCCGGCCGCCAGGTAGTCGCCGAGTGTGGTGGGCAGCACGAAGTAACCGTCGGCCAGGCCCTGCATCAGCGCGGAGGCGCCGAGGCGGTTGGCGCCGTGGTCGGAGAAGTTGGCCTCGCCGATCACGAACAGGCCGGGGATCGTGGACTGCAGGTCGTAGTCGACCCACAGGCCGCCCATCGTGTAGTGGACGGCTGGGTAGATGCGCATCGGCGTCTCATAGGGGTTCTCGCCCGTGATGCGCTCGTACATCTCGAAGAGGTTGCCGTACTTCTTCTCCACGGCCTCGCGCCCGAGGCGGTTGATCGCGTCGGCGAAGTCCAGGTAGACGCCCAGCCCGCCGGGGCCGACGCCGCGTCCCTCGTCGCAGACGTTCTTGGCGGCGCGGGAGGCGATGTCCCGAGGGACGAGGTTCCCGAAAGCCGGATAAATCCGCTCCAGGTAGTAATCGCGGTCGGCTTCCGGGATCTCCCCGGCGGGCCGCGAGTCACCCGCGACCTTCGGCACCCAGACGCGGCCGTCGTTGCGCAGCGACTCCGACATCAGCGTCAGCTTCGACTGGTACTCGCCCGACACCGGAATGCAGGTCGGGTGGATCTGCGTGTAGCAGGGGTTGGCGAAGTACGCGCCGCGCTCGTGCGCCCGCCAGATCGCCGTGGTGTTGCACCCCTTGGCGTTCGTGGACAGGAAGAACACGTTCCCGTAGCCGCCGGAGGCCAGCACGACCGCGTCGGCCACGTGCCGCTCGATCTCGCCCGTGACCATGTCGCGGACGATGATCCCGCGCGCCCGCCCGTCGGCGACGATCAGGTCGAGCATCTCGTGCCGGGTGAACATCTCCACGGTCCCGGCCGCGATCTGCCGCTCCAGGGCCTGGTAGGCGCCGAGCAGCAGCTGCTGACCCGTCTGGCCGCGCGCGTAGAAGGTGCGGGAGACCTGCGCGCCGCCGAAGGAGCGGGTGTCCAGCAGCCCGCCGTACTCACGGGCGAACGGGACGCCCTGGGCGACCGCCTGGTCGATGATGTTCACGGAGACCTGGGCGAGGCGGTAGACGTTCGACTCGCGGGCCCGGAAGTCCCCGCCCTTCACCGTGTCGTAGAAAAGGCGATAAATCGAGTCACCGTCGCCGCGGTAGTTCTTCGCGGCGTTGATCCCGCCCTGCGCGGCGATGGAGTGCGCGCGGCGCGGCGTGTCCTGGTAGCAGAACGACTTGACGTTGTAGCCCAGCTCGCCCAGCGTCGCCGCAGCCGAACCGCCGGCCAGGCCGGTGCCGACCACGATCACGTTGAGCTTGCGCTTGTTGGCCGGGTTGACGAGCTTGGCGCCGAACTTCCGCTTCTCCCACCGGTCCTCGATGGGACCCGAGGGAGCCTTGGTGTCCTGGATCTCCGGGCCTTCGGTGTACTTCACTTGATCACTCCGAACGTGACGGCGAGCGGCGGCGCGAGAAAGCCGATGACCAGGACCGCGGACACCAGCGCCGCGAGCGGGCGAAGGGCCTTGACACGGGTGGCCCAGCCGAGCGTCTGGAACATGCTCCAGATGCCGTGCCGCAGGTGCAGGCCGACCATGGCGACGGCCACGATGTAGAAGAGGGTGACCCACCAGCGCGACAGGTCGAACCCGGCGATCATCCGGTCGGCCGGCGCGGAGTCGTAGCCCTTGGGGTTCACCACGCCGAAGGTCAGGTCGAGCAGGTGCCAGATCACGAAGAGCAGGATCGTGACGCCGCCCCACCGCATGATGTGTGTGGTGTAGCCCTGGGCCTGCGACTTCTTGGCCACGTACTTCACCGGCCGGGCGTGGCGGGCCCGCCGAGCGAGCGAGATCGCCGCCCACATGTGCAGGACCACCGACACGACGAGGCCGACCTCCAGGATCGTCAGCACCGTCCGGTACGGCGCGATCGGCTCCAGCAGCGTGCGCAGCGCCTCGGCGTACTCGTTGAACGAGTCCCTGCCCAGGAAGATCTTGAGGTTGCCCAGCATGTGGAGGACCAGGAAGAGCACCATCACGGCGCCCGTCACGGCCATGATGACCTTCTTGCCGTTCGACGAGCGCAGGAACCCGCCGCGCTTTCCGGGCGTTGGCTTCTTCGATGCGGGCTTCGAGACTGGCGCGGTAGCGGCGCCTCGCTCAATCGTGGCTGTCACGCCTTCTGACGCTAGATATCCAGCCATGATCCGTCCAAGTCATGACGGGCCTGGTTTCCATAGCTTTCGGCTATGATGCTTGGTTTGTACGGCCGACGTAAGGAAATCCCGTCAGCCGGTGCGAGGAAAATCACATGCAGTTGCAGCAACTCTCCTACTTCGTCGCCGTTGCGGAGACCAGGCACTTCACCCAGGCCGCCGAGCGGATGCGGGTCGCCCAGCCGTCACTCAGCAAGCAGATCAAGGCCCTGGAGAGCGACCTCGGCGCCCCGCTGTTCTCCAGAGCGCGCGGCAACGTCACGCTGACCCCGGCGGGAGAGGCGCTGCTGCCGCTCGCCCGCCGGATGCTGGCCGACGCCGGCACCGCCAGGCAGGAGGTGGCCGAGCTCGCCGGGCTGCGCAGAGGCAGGGTACGGCTGGGCGCCACGCCGTCCCTGTGCGCCGGGCTGCTGGCCGACGCCCTGGCCCGCTTCCACCGCGCCTACCCGGGCATCGAGCTGCTGGTCGAGGAGGACGGCTCGCGTGACCTGGTCAGAGCGCTGGCCCGCGGGCAGCTCGACCTTTCGCTCATCATCACGCCGCTGCAGGGCGACGACCCGTCCCTGGTGACCGAGGAGATCCTGCGCGAGAACCTGGTCGTGGCGACCCCGTCCCACCAGCCGGAACGCAAGCCGTACCTGCGTATGGAGGATCTGCGCGGCCGGGCGATGGTGATGTTCAGGCGCGGCTACGACCTGCGCGAGGCGACGCTGGCGGCGTGCCGCCAGGCCGGGTTCGAGCCCAGGTTCGCGGTGGAGGGCGGGGAGATGGACGCCGTCCTGCGGTTCGTGGAGGCGGGGCTGGGGCTGGCCGTGGTGCCGTCCATGGTGCTCGACGGACGGCCGGGGCTGACCGGCACTCCGCTGGCGCCGCCGGGGCTGAGCCGGACCATCGCGCTGGCCCACCGCAAGGATGTGGAGCCGACGAGGGCGGCGCAGGCGTTCCGGGCGACGCTGCTCTCCTTCATCGTCGAGGCCGGTCACGAGCGCACGCTTCCACAAGGGGTCGAGCTCATCGCAGAATGAACCAGAACAGGTCCAACTTCTATGAAGAGGCGCGTGTGACGGCAACTCTCAACGAAACGCTGACGCTCCTCCTCATCGAGGACGACGACGGTGACGCGTTCCTGGTCGAGGAGCTCCTCAAGCAGGCAGAGGCCCCACCGCGGATCACCTGGGTACGCAGCCTGGAGGAGGGCAAGGCCAAGCTCGACTCCCGGATCCAGTGCGTACTCGTCGACCTCTCGCTCCCCGACGCCACCGGCCTGGAAGCGCTGGAGCAGGTGCTGGCGGCGGCACCGCACGCGGCCGTCCTGGTGCTCACCGGACTGCGCGACGCCCATGTGGGGGTCGCCGCGGTCAAGGCCGGCGCGCAGGACTACCTGGTCAAGCAGGACGTCGACGCGCGGCTGCTGGCCAGGGCCATCCGTTACGCGATGGAACGCAAGCGGGCCGATCTGGCGCAGCTCCGGTTGGTCGAGGCCGAGCTGACCGCCAAGGAGAACGCCCGGCTGGAGAGCGGCCTGCTCCCCGTCGCCCTGCTGCACACCGACGCGCTGGACCACACCACCCGCTACCTGCCGGGCAGCCAGGGATCACTGCTGGCCGGCGACTTCCTCGACACCGTGCAGACGCCCGACGGTTCGGTGCACATCGTGGTCGGCGACGTCTGCGGGCACGGCCCCGACGAGGCCGCGCTCGGCGTGGCGCTCCGCATCGCCTGGCGCACGCTGGTGCTGGCCGGGCAGACCGGCGAGCGGATGCTGCGGACGATGGACGCCGTGCTGCGTGCGGAGCGCCAGGCCCCGGAGATCTTCACCACGCTCTGCATGGCGACGATCACGCCCGACCTGCGCCACGCCAGGATGCGGGTGGTCGGCCATCCACCGCCGGTCCTGGTCCGCGACGGCGCTGTCAGCGTGGTCGACGGCGCGCCCTCGGGGCCGCCGCTCGGCATCTTCTCCGACGCCGAATGGACCATCCTCGACGTGCCCCTGGGCGACGAATGGTCGATGATGCTCTACACCGACGGCTTGATCGAGGCCGCGGTCGGCGAGCAGAAGGAACTCCTCGGCGTGGACGGACTGGTCGACCTGGTACGCGAGCACGGCTCGATCGACCTCGACCGGCTCATCAGGCACGTGGGCACGCTCAGCGACGACCTCGCCGTGGTACTCGTCAGCAGGAGGTCGGAGTGAGGATCCATCCGCTGCCCCCGCCGAAACCGGCGACGGGCCTCGGCAGGCTGCCGATGGCCCGCTGGTTCGTCGCCATCGGCGTGGTGACCGCCGTGGCGTTCGTGATGGGCTCCGCGCTGATCATGATGCTGGTCGCCGACGTACGGGCGCAGGGGCCGCGGCCCAACGTCGCGGCCCAGCTCGACCGGCTGAACCTGGCGCTGATCGTGCTGCTGGCCGTGATGGCCGCGGCGGGGATCGGGCTGGTGTTCATCATCCGCTTCGCCGTACTGAAGCCCATCGCCCAGCTGACCGACCAGGTGCGCAAGGTCGCGGCGGGCGACTTCGACCATGAGCTGAGCGTGGAGCGGCCGGCGGAGCTGGCCGAGCTGTCGAGCCACGTCGACTCCATGCGCAGGCGGGTCGTGACGGCCTGGCGCCGGGCCGAGGAGCAGGCCGACGAGCTGCGCAGGTCCAACGGAGAGCTGGAGCAGTTCGCCTACGTCGCCAGTCACGACCTGCAGGAGCCGCTCCGCAAGGTCGCCAGCTTCACGCAGATGCTGGAGCAGCGGTACGGAGACCGGCTCGACGACCGGGCCAAGGAGTACATCCGCTACGCGGTCGACGGCGCCAAGCGCATGCAGCTGCTCATCAACGACCTGCTCGACTTCTCCAGGGTCGGCCGGGTCACCGGCGAACGGGTGACCACCGACACGGGCGCCGCGCTCTCCACGGCCCTGGACAACCTCTCGGCCGCGATCGAGGACACCGGGACGGTCGTCACCCGCGACGACATGCCCAAGGTCGTCGGCAACCGGGGCCAGCTCACCCAGCTCTTCCAGAACCTGATCGAGAACGCCGTCAAGTTCCGCTCGGACCTCCCGCCGCGCGTGCACATCGGTGTCGAGCGGGCAGGGGCGATGTGGGAGTTCAGCTGCTCCGACAACGGGATCGGGGTGGAGGCCAAGTACGCGGACCGCATCTTCCTGATATTTCAGCGCCTGCATGCGAGAGACGTGTATCCAGGGACTGGCATCGGGCTCGCGCTCTGCCGCAAGATCGTCGAATATCACGGCGGACACCTCTGGCTCGACGGCGAGGCCGACGGGCCGGGCGCGACGTTCCGGTGGACCCTGCCCGCGGCTGGAGATGAAGATGATGACTGACTGGCGGCCGATCGAGGTGCTCCTGGTCGAGGACGATCAGGGTGACGTGCTCCTCACCAAGGAGGCGTTCGACTTCAACAAGGTCCGCAACCGCCTGCACGTGGTCAACGACGGCGAGCAGGCGATGGCCTTCCTGCGCCGGGAGAACGCCTACCACGACGCCCCCAGGCCCGACCTCATGCTGCTCGACCTGAACCTGCCCAGAATGGGTGGCCTGGAGGTGCTCAGCGAGGTCAAGGCCGATGCCGACCTGCGGACGATCCCGGTGGTGATCCTGACGACCTCGGAGGCGGAAGAGGACATCCTGCACAGCTACCGGCTGCACGCCAACGCTTATGTCTCCAAGCCGGTGGATTTTGAGCAATTTATCCGGGTTGTCCGGCAAATAGATGATTTTTTCGTGACTGTGGTTAAGCTGCCGAGCAAAGGGCAGCCCACGTGACAGGGGTACGTGACAGGAATCACAGCGAGTCATCGAAAAAGTGAGTGACCCTCCTCACAAATCCCGAGGCGGTCGTCGTAACGTATCCCCCACCAAACGCGCGCCGCGAGCGGAGGCACCGCCCCGCCGTGTACGCGCCAACCGAACGACCCGGATTCCCTGTGAGCAGGGTCCGCGGGAGGTGGAGAGGTCCGCGATGACCCAGACGACGCCCGATGCTCCTGTCAGAAGGCAGCGTGCGCAGATCAAGGTGCGTACGCTGCGCACCGACAGATGGTGGCTGGCCCCGCTGCTGACGTTCCTGGCGCTCAGCGCCTTCCTCGTCTACGGCGTGTGGGCGATCATCGACGGCAGCTACTACTTCGACCCGTACATCGCCCCGTTCTCGTCGCCCTGCCTCACGACCTCGTGTGCTGAGGGAGCGCGGCTGTTCGGCTGGGCGCCGATCGGCGACTGGTACACGCTGCCGCCCGGCCTGCTGATTCTCGGCCTTCCCGGCGGGTTCCGGCTGACGTGCTACTACTACCGCAAGTCCTACTACCGGTCGTTCTGGCTGTCGCCGCCCGCGTGCGCCGTACAGGAGCCGCACGGCAAGTACAGCGGTGAGACGCGCTTCCCGCTGATCATGCAGAACATCCACCGGTACTTCTTCTACGCGGCCATCGTCATCGGCGCGATCCTGAGCTACGACGCGATCCTCGCGGTCATCCACAAGCCGCTGGGCCTCGGCTCCTGGGTCCTGATCGCCAACGCCGTCCTGATCGTCGCTTACACGCTGTCGTGCCACTCCTGCCGGCACATCACCGCGGGCCGGCTCAACCACTTCTCCCGGCACCCGCTTCGCTACCGGGCCTGGACCTTCGTCTCCAAGCTCAACGCCAAGCACCAGCCCCTCGCGTGGGCCTCGATGTTCTCCGTCATGGGCGCCGACCTGTACGTCCGCCTCGTCGCCAAGGGCATCATCGCCTTCCCGTACGCGTAAGGCCTCTTCTGTTAGGACATTCTGTGGAAATCGAGCGTCACGAATACGACGTCGTCGTCATCGGCGCGGGCGGCGCCGGACTGCGGGCCGCGATCGAGGCCCGCCAGCAGGGCAAGCGGACGGCGATCGTCTGCAAGTCGCTGTTCGGCAAGGCCCACACGGTCATGGCCGAGGGCGGCGCGGCCGCCGCGATGGGCAACGTCAACCCGGACGACAACTGGATGGTGCACTTCCGTGACACCATGCGGGGCGGCAAGTTCCTGAACAACTGGCGGATGGCCGAACTCCACGCCAAAGAGGCCCCCGATCGGGTCTGGGAGCTGGAGGCGTGGGGTGCGCTGTTCGACCGCACCAAGGACGGCAAGATCAGCCAGCGCAACTTCGGCGGGCACGAGTACCCCCGGCTGGCCCACGTCGGCGACCGCACCGGGCTGGAGCTGATCCGCACGCTGCAGCAGCGCGTCGTCGCGCTGCAGCAGGAGGACTTCGAGACACACGGCGATCACGAGGCCTACATCAAGGTCTTCGCGGAATGTACGGTCACCCGCCTGCTCAAGGATGGCGACCGCATCGCGGGTGGCTTCGGCTACTGGCGCGAGTCCGGAAATTTCGTGGTCTTTGATGCGCCCGCGGTCGTGCTGGCGACCGGCGGCATCGGCAAGTCCTACGTGGTGACCTCCAACTCCTGGGAGTACACCGGTGACGGCCACGCCCTGGCCCTGCTGGCCGGCGCGAAGCTGATCAACATGGAGTTCATCCAGTTCCACCCCACCGGGATGGTCTGGCCGCCGTCCGTGCGCGGCATCCTCGTCACCGAGTCGGTCCGCGGCGACGGCGGCGTGCTGCGTAACTCCGACGGCGAGCGCTTCATGTTCAAGTACATCCCCGAGGTGTTCAAGGACAAGTACGCCACCACCGAGGAGGAGGGCGACCGCTGGTACACCGACCAGGCCAACAACCGCCGTCCTCCGGAGCTGCTGCCGCGTGACGAGGTGGCCCGCGCGATCAACGCCGAGGTGAAGGCGGGACGCGGCTCGCCCCAGGGCGGCGTCTTCCTCGACGTGTCCACCCGGCTCCCGGCCGAGGAGATCAAGCGGCGGCTGCCGTCGATGCACCACCAGTTCAAGGAGCTGGCGGACGTCGACATCACCGCCGAGCCCATGCAGGTGGGCCCGACCTGCCACTACATCATGGGCGGCGTCGAGGTCGACGCCGACACCGGTGCGGCGGCCGTGCCAGGGCTCTTCGCCGCGGGCGAGGTCTCGGGCGGCATGCACGGCTCCAACCGCCTGGGCGGCAACTCGCTGTCCGACCTGCTGGTCTTCGGCCGCCGCGCGGGCGCCGGCGCCGCCGCGTACATCGACTCCCTGCCGGCCAGGCCCAAGGTGGTCCAGGAACTCGTAGAAGAGGCGCACACCGAGGCCCTGGCGCCACTGGGCCGCTCCGGCGAGAACCCCTACGAGGTGCACCACGAGCTCCAGCGGACGATGAACGAGCTGGTCGGCATCATCCGCAAGGCCGAAGAGGTGTCCGAGGCCCTGGAGGCCGTGGAGAAGCTCAAGGAGCGGGTGCAACTGGTCGGCGCGGCCGGCTCACGCATCTACAACCCCGGCTGGCACCTCGCGATCGACCTGCGCAACATGGTCCTCGTCTCGGAGTGCGTGGCGCGGGCCGCGCTGCTGCGCGAGGAGAGCCGCGGCGGGCACACCCGTGACGACTTCCCCGGCATGAACCCGGTGTGGCGCCGCAAGCTGCTCGTCTGCTCGACGGAGGACGGCTCGTCCGTCACGGTCGAGGAGAAGGTCCAGCCTTCGATGGCCGACCACCTGATCAAGCTGTTCGACCGGGACGAGCTGACGAAATACCTCACCGACGAAGAGATGACCGAGTTCGACGGGATCGCAAAGTCATGAGCTACAAGGCAAAGTTCAAGGTGTGGCGCGGTGAGGGCGGTGAGGGCAAGCTCGAGGACTTCACCGTCGAGGTGAACGAGGGCGAGGTCGTCCTCGACATCATCCACCGCCTGCAGGCCACGCAGGCGCCCGACCTGGCGGTCCGCTGGAACTGCAAGGCCGGCAAGTGCGGCTCCTGCTCGATGGAGATCAACGGGAAGCCGCGGCTGGGCTGTATGACGCGGATGTCCACCTTCACCGAGGACGAGACGATCACCGTCACCCCGATGCGGACTTTCCCCGTCATCAAGGACCTCGTCACCGACGTCTCGTTCAACTACGAAAAAGCGCGAGAAATCCCGTCGTTCACCCCGCCGGCGGGTGTCCGGCCGGGCGAGTACCGGATGAAGCAGGTCGACGTCGAGCGGTCCCAGGAGTTCCGCAAGTGCATCGAGTGCTTCATGTGCAACAACATCTGCCACGTCATCCGTGACCACGAGGAGAACAAGCCCGCCTTCGCCGGGCCGCGCTTCCTCATGCGCATCGCGGAGCTCGACATGCACCCGTACGACGTGGCGGACCGGCAGGAGTCGGCCCAGGAGGAACACGGCCTGGGCTACTGCAACATCACCAAGTGCTGCACCGAGGTCTGCCCCGAGCACATCAAGATCACCGACAACGCGCTCATCCCGATGAAGGAGCGCGTGGCGGATCGCAAGTACGACCCGATCGTGTGGCTGGGCAACAAGATCTTCAAGCGCGCCAAGTAACGGCGTACTGAACCCAAGGCCGGTGAGGGCTCCCCTCACCGGCCTTTCTTGTCGCGGGGATATGACTTGTTGACTGATTTTGCTAAACTGGTCAACAAGTCACCAGGGAGGCCGGATGCCAGGAAGACCGAGTGAGGCCGCCGACCGCGCCGACCGGATCCTCGACGCGGCGGCCGAGCTGACCGTGCGCCTCGGCTCCCGCAAGGTGACGATCGACGACATCGCCCAGCGGGCCGACATCGGCAAGGGCACCGTCTACCTGCACTGGCGTACCAAACAGCAGCTCTTCGAGGCCCTGTTCGTGCGCGAGGCCGTCATCTACATCGAGACGCTGCTCGACGAGCTGCGCCGCGATCCGTCCGTGGTGCTGCCGCACCGCATGATCAGCACGCTGTTCCTGGTCGTCAGCCGCAGGCCGGTGCTGCGCGCGCTCCTCACCGGCAGCCTGCCGCTGCTCCAGGGCAGGATGGCGGACAGCGCGATGCGCGGCAACGAGCTGCTCGCCACCGCGCGCTTCCACGAGGTGATGCTCCGTTACGGCCTGTTCCGCGACGACGTCGAGCACCTGAGGTACGGCCTGACCGCGATGCAGGCGGGCTTCTACCTCCTCGACACCGTGGCCCCGGTGCCCGACGAGCCGGGCCTGGAGGCCAAGGCCGAGGCGCTCGCGCATATCGTCCGGCACGCGTACGAACCGGCCGTGCCGCCGGGCCCGCAGGTGATCGCCGCCGCCGCGGCGGAGATCATCGCCCTCTACAGCACCCTGATCCCGCCCTACCGGGAGTTGCTCTACGGCGTGCACCCCACCAGACAGGACTGACCGATGCGCACAGAGAAGGTGGAACTCACCGGCGCGAAGGAGACCCTCCTGTACACGCTGTACTTCAGGGCACTCGACAGCCGCTCGGCGCACCCGATCCTCGACGACCCCTGGGCCGCCGACACGCTCGACCGCCTCGACTACAACCGCTTCAAGATCAAGATGGCGACCGGCGACCGCTACCTGGGCCTGCTGCGTGCCAAGCGGCTCGACACCTGGACCAGGCAGTACCTCGCCGATCATCCCGACGCCGCCGTCCTGCACCTGGGCTGCGGCCTGGACAGCCGGGTCTTCCGCATCGACCCGCCGGCCGGCGTCGAGTGGATCGACGTCGACTTTCCCGAGGTCATCGACCTGCGTGGGCGCCTCTACCCCGAGCGCGACCACTACCGGATGATCGCCTCCTCGGTGACGGAGCCCGGCTGGCTGGAGTCGATCCACGCCGACCGTCCCGTGCTGGTGATCGCCGAGGGACTGCTGATGTACCTCATGGAGCCGGACGTCAGGCGACTCCTCGTCCGGCTGACCGAACGCATCCCGCACGGCGAGCTCGTCTTCGACGCCATCGCCCCCTGGCTCGCCGCATTCTCCAGAACGCTGGGCTGGAAGCTCTCGTCACTCGCCGACCCGCACGAGCCGGAGCGCTGGACGGGCAGGCTCACCCTGCTCGACCACGTCCCCGTCCTGTCGGACCTCGAACAGATCGCCGCCCCGCACTACCGCGTCACCCTCCAGGTCCTCACGAGGATGGCCTGGATGCGGAACGCCATGTCGCTGTTCCGCTACCGCATGGGTGATGCCTGAAGGAAAGGTCGTTTCATGATCTGCCTCGTCACAGGCGCTTCGGCCGGCATCGGCCGCGCTACCGCGCTCGAACTGCTGCGCGCTGGCCACACGGTGTACGGCGTGGCCCGGCGCGTCGACCGGATGGAGGACATCCGCGAGGCCGGTGGCCACACCCTCGCGATGGACGTCACCAAGGAGGAGGACCTGCGGCGCGTCGTCGACACCGTCCTCGACGAGCAGCCCGGCATCGACGTGCTGGTGAACAACGCCGGCATCGGCGTGTACGGCGCCGCCGAGGACGTGCCGATCGACAGCGGGCGCCGGCAGTTCGAGGTCAATCTGTTCGGGCCCGCCCGGCTGATCCAGTTGGTCCTGCCTCAGATGCGCGAGCGCGGCTCCGGCACGATCGTCAACGTCTCCTCGATCGCCGGGGTGATCTCGCTCCCGCTCGGCGGCTGGTATCACGCCTCGAAACACGCCTTGGAAGGGTATTCCGACACTCTCCGCCAGGAGGTCGGCCGGTTCGGCATCAATGTGGTGGTCATCGAGCCCGGCCTCATCAAGACGGAATTCGAGTCGAGCACGCCCCACGAGCTGAGAGAGGTCTCCGGCAAGGGGGCTTACGCCGCCGTGGCGAAAGCGATGGCGGACCGCGCGGAGCAGGCCTTCGCCGGGAAGAACAAGGCCTCGGAACCCGCCGTGGTCGCCCAGGCCATCCGCGCCGCCATCGAGTCCCGGTCCCCGAAGCCGCGCTACGCCGTCGGCTACCTGGCGAAACTCCTCCTGCGGGTCAACCGGCTCCTCTCCGACCGCGCCTTCGACAAACTCGTCACCCGGACGTGACCGAATAACCAACTTATGCTTCGGTGCTCTCGGCGATCTCGCGCAGGCGTTTAGTTTTTTTCATCCTGTACGGCTTCGCATGGGTTACCCGCACCACCGACGTCGGCGCGCGACATTCCAGCGCCGGTCGTGAACGCTCACGGGGCACTCGCCGTAACGACTCGTTCTTGGCCGCCTTCTTCGGACTCGTATGACCGAGTTACGAGCTACGGCCCCAGCGGCGCTTGGGCTCCTGCGGAGGAAGCGGCTGGATGGCGGTCACGTCGTCGACCGGAGGCGCCTCGACCGGTGGCGCGTCGACCGGGACGGCGGGGCCGAATGCCTCCCACGGCTCGGCGTCGCCGGTCTCGGCGGCCGAGGCGGCGCCCAGGGGCCGCTCAGGCGAGTCCTCGTACGGACCGGAGCCTCCGGGAGGGATGTCGGCCGGCGGCTGCTCAGCGGGGACCAGAGCCTCGAACGGAGCCCGGTACGGCTCCTCCTCGGGGCGGCTGAAGGCATCGAAGTCGGGCTTGGCGGGCTCATGGCTGAACGAGTCGAACTCGTCCGGGTGCAGCACCACAGGCTCGCCCGCCGCCATGGGCGGCTGCTCGGGGCCGTAGCCGGGCTGCCCGTACATGTTCGGGTCCTGGTAGACGGCGCCGTACTGGACCTGTCCGCCCGGATAGGTCTGTACGGGGACAAAGCTGATGATCGGCGCGTACGCCGTACCACCCGGATAACCGGGCGCCGGGAAGGCCGCCGTGGCATAGCCGGGACCGGCCGGGTAGCCCGTCGGGCCCGGCCCACCAGGGGCTCCCGGCCCACCGGGGACTCCCGGGAAGCCGGGCTGGCCCGGGCCGCTCTGCGGGCCCGCCTTGCGCACGGCCGCCGCGTGGGCCATCCGGCGCAGGCGCCCCTCGAAGATGAGCACCGCGAACAGCGCGAGCAGCACCAGGATGAGCGCCGGGATGCTGAGCTGCCGGGCCACCGTCTGCTGGTCGTACTCAGGAGCCGCGTTACGCAGTTCGAGCGGGATCGACTCGTCCGTCGGGCTCTCCGCCGAGGTCAGCGATGGCGTCGTCGGGGGAGTCTCGGTGGGCGCCACGCTGGGCAGGATGACGGCCGGGGCCGTGTCCTCGGGCGTGGCGGAGGCGCTCACGGACGGCACGTCCACGCTCTGCGACGGGACCGGCTGCAGCGGCGAAGGCGTGGTCTTCGGGGTGCTGGGGGTGCTGGACGCGCTCGGCTTCTTCGACTGCTTCGCGGTGGCCGTCTTCGTCGTCGTCTTCGTGGGCGCGGTGACGGTCCTGGTGATCGTCGTTTCCGGGTCCGGCGTGGGAGTGCCCATCGTCGTGGTGATGGTGACGGTGGTCTCCGGCGTGGTGTCGCACACTTCCCCGGCATCGCAAGGATCGACGCCGGGGTCGTAGGCCACCGCGGAGGCGCTCGCGCTCTGGATGACGAAGGGGGCCACGCCGGCACCGGTCAATCCCAAGGCCAGGATCAGTGCGGACACGGCCGTCGCTCGCGTACGTGCCACCTGTGCCCTCCGCGCAGTCCCGAAACCATGGTCAAGGGAATACTAGCCGGGTAAAAGTCACAGTAAAGGCCGAATTAGAACACCTTTCGCCACAATCGCGAGCGTTGTGCTCTGGCGACCAGCCACAGCCCTCCCAGCAGCACCGCGATCCCGCCCGCGGCCCACGGCAGTCCTCGTACGCCTGCCAGGGGATTCACCCGCTCGGCCGGGTGAAAGCGGTTGCCGGAAATGGCGAGGGGCAGTGGCGCCCCAACTTCTTCGGCCGAAGTCATCGCGCCCCACCCGGTTGCCGCGCCGGCACCGAAACCGGGAGTACCAAGTCCCTGGGTGCCGAGCCTTGGGGTGCCGGGTCTCGGAGTACCGCCAGTGCCGAGTCCCGAAGTCCCTGCGGTGCCGCTCCCCGGAGTGGCAAGCCCTGGGGTGCCGCCGATGACGGTCCCGGGCGTCACGGGGGAAGCGACCTGAGGCAGCCTCAGTGCGGGCTCGCGGTGCGTCTCCGGTGGGAGCACCTGGGCCCGTACGGTCGCCGGGGCTCCGCCAGACGCGTGCCCGCGACCGGCCGAGACGGTCCGCAGATGGGACTTGCCCGGATGGCCGTTTACGGGGCTCGGCCTTCCAGCAGCAGCCAGGTGAGCATCGTCGGTCCCGGGTCTGACACGCACCGCCCGGCCGTTCAGCGCGAGGTCACCGCGCGGGATCTCGACGAACGTCCCCGTGCGGTCGTCGGCGGACTTCCCGCGGGCCGCGACCTCACCGCGCGTTCTCTTCGAGAGGCCCTCAGCGGTTGTCGGCGTCTTGTTCGAGAGGCCCTCGACAGATGCCCTCGCCCCCTTTGAAAGGGTCTCGGTAGATGCCCCCGTCCTGCCGGTCGCCTTGGCAGGCGCTCTCACTGGCGCTTTGACGGGCGTCGCGGTGGAGCCTACGACGGTCGTGGCAGCACCGCCCGCCACCTCACGCGCCCGAGCAGCCGCCGTGAGCACGACCTCCCTCGGCCCCTGCGGCACGGTGAGCAGCACGTCCACGGACCGATCCCCCGCCGCGTCACCCAGCGCGCACACCCGAGCCTGAGGAACGACCTCCGACCCGACCCCGCCCGGCGCGGTCGCCGCCGGCGCGGTGACCACCGACGCGGTCATCCTCGACGATGGCCCAGACGCCAGGACACCGACCGATGCCGGCCCGGCGCCGACCGGCCCGAACCCCTGTCCAGCCGCCTGCCCGCCCGCAGCCGCCCCAACAGTCGCCTGCCCACCCGTAGACGCCCCGCCAACCACCTGTCCACCGGTTGACGCCCGGTCAACCTGTCCACCCGTTGACGCCTGGTCAATCGCCTGTCCGCCAGCCGCCTCACCGGCGAGCGCGTTCACCGCCGAGGTCCGGGCCGCCAGGGCGCCGTCTGGTGCCGGCTCGCCGCCCACCGGCCGCCCGCCCACCTGAAGCCCGCCTGCCTGAAGCCCGCCTGCCTGAACCCCGCCTGCCTGAACCCCGCCTGTCTGAAGCCCGCCCGCCTGGAGCCCGCTTTCACCGAGCCCCGCGCCCCATCCCCCCGGGGTCGCAGCGGGCAAGCCGGGGCACGTCATCGACGTGAGGGCCCGCGCCGGGCTGGTCGCCACCGCGAGCCGGGCGTCACGCCCGAACCCGTCCAGACTTACCCGGAACCGCAGCGCGTCCCCGGTCCGTACCCACTTCCCGAAGTCAGCCGGATCGCCCAGCCGCTCGAACACCAGCGCCATCCCAGCCGCTCCAGCGGCCCTGAAGACCCCGGCCGCCACGGGCTCGCACTGTATGCCCACCACAACCGACGCCCCGGCGAAGGCCAGTGCCCCCGCCACGATCCAGCCATGTCTGACCACGTCGCCTCCCCCCGGTCGAGTGACATTACTCTCGGTAATCGTTATGTCACTCAGGGGAGACGGTTAATCCTGCCGGAGCAGAACTTCCACGGCCTTCATGAGCGGCAGGTCCGCCTGGAGCCACGCCACGTCGTAGTACTCACCCGGCCCGAGCCACCGCAGGGCCAGATGCTCCTTGGCCTCCGGCACACCCGAGACCACCCTGGCCAGCCAGGCCCGCATCACGTATCCCTCGGACAGCGGCCAGTCACCGCCGACCCGCGCGCCCACGGACACGGTCACCCCGAGCTCCTCGCGGCACTCCCGGATCAGCGCCGCGGCCTCACCCTCGCCGGGATCCACCTTGCCGCCCGGGAACTCCCACCCGCCGGCGAGCGCGGGCGGCTCGGCCCGCTGCGCGGCGAGCACGCGCCCGTCTGACGAAACGATCACCGCCGCAACCACGATCACTGTCATAGTGCGGCATTCTGCAGCTTCTTAAGCTGCTCGAGCACATCTGGGTTCTGTAATGGTCGGGTGAAACCCACAATATTGTCGCGCGCCTGGTAGCTCGTCACCTTGATCGGCCCGCACAGCGTGCAGCGCGCCTCGACCATTTTGCCCTTCGACACGACCATCCCGACGTGTCCGGGGCTGTCGGGTCCCGTGCCCGGCCCGGCGTTGAAGAACACCAGGTCGCCCGCCTGTTCTTCGCCCTGCGAGATCTTCACGCCGAACGGCCACTGCCCGAACGTGGTCCGCGGGATCAACAGCCCCGCCGCCCTGTAGGCGGCGTAGATGATGCCCGAGCAGTCGAACGCGTCGGGGCCGGTCCCGCCCCACAGGTACGGCTTGCCGCGCTGGGCCAGCGCGAACTCCAGGATCTTGGCCACCACATCGCTCGGCGCGGCCTCGACCAGCGGATCGTCGCAGGCGTCGTCGGCCTGCGGCGGCACCTCGACGTCACCGGACTTGGCGTAGCCCTTGGCGATCTGCTCGACCTGGTCGACGTACCACCAGGCGCGGTTGTAGATGAACAGCGCCTGCCGTACCTTCTCCGGAGCGCCGTTGCGCTTGAGCATCTTCGCGGCGCCCAGGATGGCGTCGGCGGGGTTGTAGACGTCACCGACGCCGTCGCCGTTGCCGTCGGAGGCGTACCCACTGAACTTCGACGACATCGCGATCTGCGCCTTGCCGCCCCACGTGCTGATCAGGAACTGCATCGGCCCGGCCGCGCCCGCATAGTTGGTGCCGCTCTTGACGCCCGCCATGTTCGAACGGCCGTGGTCGGTCTCGCGTTTGCCGACGGCGGCCAGGATGTTCCACTGGACGCCGATCTTCTTGCCGAACTTCTTGTAGAGCTCCAGGTAGTCGACCGGGATGTCCGCGGCGCCGGTGTCGGACACCTCCTGCGCGGGTGTGCCGCCGTCGAGGCAGTCGGTACGGCCGGTGCCTCCGCTGCCGAGGAACGACGGGATCGAGGTCATGAGCATCGGCGACATGATGACGACGGCCAGGAGCAGCACCCCGGCGACTCCGACCGCCAGGGCGACGTGGGCGCGGGAGGTGTTCACCCCTGAATGTCCCCATCCTGGCCATCGCCGGCGGGTTGCAGGTCGAAGACCCGCCAGTCGGAGCCCATCTGACTCACCGTGACCGCGTAGTCGTCCACGAGCTGCTTGTTGCCGCTCTTGGCGGTGATCTGCTGCGTCCCGGTGACCACGAAGACGACGGACGACTTCTCGACCTGCCTGATCTCCTTCATCTTGGCCGCCCCCGCGGCCACGACCTCGTCGGCTCGGTCATGGTCGACGGTGCCGGGTGAGGTGCGCGTCCTGGCCAGCACGTTGCCGAAGTCGGCGGTGGTGAACACCTTGACCCGATCCGCGTAGGCCGACGGCTCCTCGTCGTAGCGGAACGTCCCGTACGCGGCGGTGAACCGCTCGGCCAGGTCGGCCGCCGCGGCGAGTTGCTCCTTCGTCATCGGCAGGTAGGAGTAGATGTCGAACGGCTTGCC
Source organism: Nonomuraea sp. NEAU-A123 (assembly GCF_018603905.1). Taxonomy (GTDB): domain Bacteria; phylum Actinomycetota; class Actinomycetes; order Streptosporangiales; family Streptosporangiaceae; genus Nonomuraea. The sequence goes on along the minus strand of NZ_JAHFZZ010000012.1, from coordinate 172,324 downwards.
GCTGGCGGTGGCCAGCGGCTTGCTCGGCGCAGCCGGTGAGACGGTCGTGGTGCGGCCGGCGGACGGCTGCCCGGCGTCCGTGTCACCGGAGTCCGGCCACATCGTCAGGTAGATGCCGACGGCGGCGATGACCGCCACGATGGCGGCGAAGGCGACTCCCCGCTTGTCACCCGGCTGCGCCATGATCAGTCCCTGTCCGGGCTGCTGGGCTTGAGCCAGAACGGCACGGACGGCTCGTCACCACCGGAGCCGCTGCCGCGGCGACCGCTCGGCAACCAGAGCGGCGGCGCCTCGGAGGAGCGGCTCGTCGGCTCGTCGGCCGGGCGACGCGAACCCGAACCACCACCGCCACCGAACATCCCGCCACCCGACGAACCACGACTCGCCGGCCGAGCCCCGCCCGAACTGCCGGAACCACCCGAACCACCCGAGCCCCCGGAACGACCTGAGCCGCCCAGCCAGGACCCACCCGACCCGGAACCGCCCGATCGAGACCCGCCCGACCCGCCTGATCCGCCGAACCGGGTGCCGCCCGACCTGGTGCCACCGGAGCCGCCCGAGCCACCGCGTGCAGCCCAGCCGCCCCCGGAACGCCCGCCGAACCAGCCACCTCCACCGCTCGCGCCACTCCCGGCGCCGGCAGCGGAACCACCTGACGAGCCGCCCGACGGGCCACCCGACGCCCGTGCCCCGCCGGCCGCCGGAGTGCCACGGGTACGGGTCGGCGTGCCGCTCAGGTTGAGCGGCGGCGCGGCCCCGGCACGCGGCGCCGGCACCTGCCTGCCCGCGGCCTTCCCGCCCTGCTGGTCAGTGTTCAGTGGCGCGGCCGTGGCGGGCACCCGGGTGCCGGACGCCGCCGTGCCCTCCGCGCCCTCCTGCCCGCGGGCCCGGCCCTGGGCGACCGTGGACGCGGCCGCCGCGGTGCCCGCCGAAGCGCCCATCGCGGCCGCCTGGATGAGCGGCTCGGCCTTGCGCGCGCCCCAGCGGCCGATCCTGGCCGCCGCCACCGGCGGCAGCGCCGAGGACGACCGCTCCAGTACGGACGAGCTCGCGGCGTCGCCGAGCATCCGGGTGGTCAGCGTGTGCCCGTTCATCGAGGCGAACAGGTGCTGGAACGGCCGCCGGTAGAAGAACACCGCGATCGTCAGCAACGCCATGAACAGGATCTGCAACCCCCACGGCATGGCGGTCGAGATGATCAGCGCGTAGCCGTACACCAGCACGCCGAGCACGAGCGCGAGCACGGCCTGCCGGAGCAGCGTGCCGATCAGCATCTCCACCCACCGCATGGCGATGATCCGCCCGCTGCCCGGATGCACGCCGATCAGCAGGAACACCGGCCCGAGTATGAGCAGCAGCAGGAAGCCGACCTTCAGCACCAGCAGCGAGACCGCGACCAGGAAGATGAGCACCCCGGCGACCAGAGCGGCGATCAGCGCGCCGATGGCCACGCCGAGCCTGCTGGTCCAATCTCGGCCAGAGAAGATCATGTAGCGCGAGTCGTTCTTGAGTTTCTCCGCGATCTCAGCGTATTTTGCCTGGTGAGCGCCGACGTCTGGAGCCGGTTGATTGACCGTCGCGGCCGGGATCGACTGGGTCTCCAGCATCGTACGGCCGAAGTCGCGCACGATCGGCTGGTTGGGGTCGGCCGTGCCGAACAGGCCCATCAGCCACGGCTTGCAGACCAGCGTGGACCACAGCGCCTCGGCGTTCTGGTCGACTCCGGGCGTGCCGGTCTGGCCGTAGCCGCCTGCCTTGACCTGCGGGTTCGTCTGGCCGGGGCCGGGCAGGCAGGAGGCGCCGCCCGCACCGGGCAGGCCGGAGAAGGCGGAGTTGACCACCTCGCCGGTCTTGTCCGTGACGATCTTGCCGAGGCCGGTGAAGTCGCCGGGCCTGCTGAAGAACCAGGTCGCGACCGTGACCGCGAGCACCATCCAGATCACGCCTTCGGCGGTGGTGGTGGCCCGCTTGCGGATCAGCCCGTACCAGGCCAGCCAGATGGCGCCGATGATGACCAGAGGCCGGAGCAACGGCCAGTACATGGCGTTCGACAGGTTCACCACGATGTCGTCGACCACGTCCTTGATGGACTGGAGCGGTCCTTCCGTGGCGGCGGCCTGGTAGGTGGTGATGGTCACCCGGTCGATCGCCTTGGCCCACAGGAAGATCGTGTTGGCCCAGGTGTTGCCGAGCACCGCGGCGAAGTCGGAGCAGCCCAGGTCGTACGTGTGCCAGAACTGGCCGCTCATGCCGAACTGGGCGTAGTTGGTGGTCGGCGCGACCGGGCCGCCCTCGGGCACGGGCGGCATCATCATGCCGTCGGAGCCGCTGCCGATCACCTCGGGAGCGAGCGCGCCGGACAGGTCACAGGGCGCCGCGGCACTGGCGGGTGAGAGCGCGCCCACCACGATCGGCACCACGAGGATGCTCACGAGCAGCGCCAAAGCGAGCGCGAAACGTCTGGGTAGCCGGAACTTCATGACCGCACCTCCTGCGCTCTGCTGCCCACTCCCCCTTGACGATCATGATGCCCGTTGTCGCTGGGTTTGTCGTGTGTCGGATTCGTATCGAGCCAACGAAGCAGGTCATCGGAGATCAGGTCTACTCCGATGCGCCCCGCCCTGCCATCCAGATCGCGGAAAATGCATTCGCCGTTGCCAAGTGATCTCAGTACGGCCTTGTGCTCTTCCGACGCCTCCACCCCGAGCAGGGACATGACGTGATCGACCTCCACCCGCTCGGTGGACCTGAACGCGAAGACCGAGGACAGACAGTTGGTGACCTGTTCGTTCAGCAGGTCACCGGCGTTCTGAGAGACGAGCACCAGCGCGGTGTTGCGAGAACGACCCATGCGGCTGACCTCCGGCACCAGCTTCGCGCCCTCCGGCGTGGACGTGATCGCCCACGCCTCGTCCAGGAAGATCGCCTTCGGCGCACGGCGGTCCAGGCTGTTCATCAGCCGCCGGGCGAACTGGGAGACCAGGTAGAGCAGCGCGACCGACAGCCGCTGCTCATAGGAGTAGTCATCACGGCCCGTCGCCACGTCGGGCAGCGTCAGGCCGCCGAGCGTGAACACGGTCGTCCACCCCTCGGTGTCGACCTGGTCGCCACCTGAGGGGTCGAAGCAGAGCTTGGCCAGCCGCATCTCCGACATGGAACGGAGTACGGCGCCCAGGTTCTTGGAGGCGGCGTCCGCGGACTGCTCCAGGAACTCCACCACCTTGCCGAGCGACGGATCCACCCCGTTGGACACGGCCGCGACGGCCTGGATCATGGCCGATTCGCGTTCCTCCGACATCCGGGGCAGCAGCAGCCGCAGCGTCTCCGTGGCCATGGTCTTCTTGGCCGCGATGTCGTCGCCGAACGAGAACGGGTCGAGCAGGCCGGGCGCGGCCGAGCCGAGCGGGATGACGCGGGCCTTGCGGTCGCGCTTCTGCAGCAGTTGGACCAGCGACTCGGCGTCGCCCTTGGGGTCGATCACGGCGACGGTGACGCCGCGCAACGACATCTGGTAGATCATCAGCAGCGCGAGCGTGGTCTTGCCGCCGCCGGGCTCGCCGGTGATCGCGATGGCCGTCGGCCGGTTGCGGGTGGCCGCGACGAGCGGGTCGAAGTGCACGATGCTGCGGGCCCTGCCGACGGTCTCGCCGATGTACGGGCCGAGCCAGCCTTCGCTGCCGTCGCCCAGCCGGTCGCCCAGGTCCACGGTCGCGGTGGCCATGCCGCCGGCGATCGTCCGCAGCGGCTGCCGCTGGGCGTAGGCGTTGACCCTGACCTTCTCCCCCGGCAGCGCCTCGCAGAACAGCGAGAACTGGTCGCCGGTCGAGTTGACCACGTCGATGCCCATGTCACGGTAGTGCTCGATGACCGCTTCGACCCGCTGGACGCACATCTCCTCGGTCGGGGCCGAGACGATCAGCCGGTGCCAGCCGTACACGAAGGGCAGTCGTTCCTTCGTGATGCCGTGCTCCAGCATGCGGGCCGCGTCGATCTGCTCGGCCAGCGCGAGCGGCGCCTCCGCGCCGGCCTCGCGGATGTGGATGTCCATGTCACGCGCGTGCGCGAGCTTGCGCGCGACGTCCTTCGACGCCTTGACCGGCGGGATGAGCCGCATCCGCGACGAGACCTCGACGGGGAAGGGCAACTGGTCGGCGAAGTGCAACCACGGCTCGCCGTCCGGGAACGGCATGATGTCCGGGAAGCGGGCGAACGACAGCTGCGCGACATAGGAGTCGCCCTGCGGCTGCACGATGCGCAGCAGCGACCTGCCGTTGTGGATCTCACCCTCGACCAGCGACTCGATCTCGCCCTTGCCCCAGCGCCGCTTCGGGCTCGCCGACGGCGGCGGGTCACCGAGCGCGCCCGCGGCCGAGTGCTGGAACAGCCACGCCACCTCTACGGAGGTGGCGTGCCGGGCGTAGAGGGCGCTGGATGCGAGTGCGCGGCCCAGCCGCTCGGCCTGTTCGGTCCATCTGCCGATCTCGCTGTCCGGCACATGGTCGTCCTCGATCCCGAGCACCTTCTCCGTACGCTGATAGAAGCCGAAGAGCTGCGACAGCGCGCCGGCGCCCATCTGCTTGCCCCGGGGACCGAGGCGGACGCCGATATAGACCTCCTTGGACCAGAAGTCCTTGGCCCAGACGTGCCGGTACATCTCCTCCAGGTAGTCGCGCCAGCCCGGCCCCTCGTCGGAGGTGGCGTTGAGCGCCATCGCCCATTCGGCCGCGGGATAGGTGCGGTGCGCGACCCTCAGGTGAACCTCGGCGTCGGGCATCCTGATCGTGGCCAGCGCGATCGTGATGTTGGTGGCCAGCGCCTCACGCTCTTCGGGCGTGACGAACTCATAACTGACCGTCGGAAGGCGGAAATACGCCCATGCGGAGGTGTTGGTGAGCAGGATGCGGTCGTCGAAATAGCGGACCGCCAGGCGCTGATGCGCTCGGGACGCCCTGCTCATGCCGCCCCCTCGGCGCATGAACAAGTCAGACCTGCTCGGACGTTCACTTATCGCTCACCGATTCTCGTGCCCGGGGGGTCACTCGCCAACTCCTCTTCGCTCGGACGGACCGTCTTTGCCGCAAAGCCCGCGACCACGACCCCGGCGAGGGCGAGATAGGCCCGCCGCCCGGCCGCGCGCAACTGCCCGGGATCGACGACCCCGTCGCCACCCGGCGCCAGATCGTCTTCCCAAGGGACCCTGACGATGGCCCGGCACCTGCCGCTGGCCACCGACTCCGCCTGCTCGACATCGGCCATCGAACGCCTGCTCACGCCGTTGACCACCATGACCGCCCGCCTGCGCAGGTCCGCGCAGCCGTGCCCGTCGAGCCACTCGTACGTCATCGCCACCGCCTCCGCCGCCTCCTCACTCGCGGGGACCACCAGGACCAGCTGGTCGGCGTACGGGAGTACGCGGGCCGCGAGTGCGGCGGCCGGATCCATGACGGCCAGCTTGTAGTGCCGGTCGAGCAGGTGCATGACCTGGCCCAGCCGATGGTCGGAGAACAGCGTCCGGTCGGACAGCCGCTGCTCGGCGCCCGCGTCGGTGTCGGCGCCGATCACCTCGAGCCCCGAGGCGGTGCGTGTGGTGTAGCCCCGCATGGTCAGGTAGCCGCTGACCCGGTCGAGCCCGGACAGCAGCGAGGCCAGCGTCTCGGGGGTCTCCGGCTCGATCTTGCTGGTCAGGGTGTTGCCGCCGGTGTTGGCGTCGATGGCCACGACCCGGTCGTCGCGATACTTGGCGAAGGTGTGGCCCAGCATCAGCGCGGTCGTGCTCTGCCCGGCGCCGCCGGTGCACCCGAGCACCACGACCCGGCGACTGCCGCTGAACACCGCCCGCGCCCTGGCCTCGTCGATCTCCGACCCGTCGGTCCGCACATTGCCGCCGCCGACGACCACCTGCGCGATCCGCCGCCAGCCACCGGAGTCACGACCCACCACGGACTCGACCCGCCGCACCTTTTCGCCGGGCTTAGGCCCCGGCGCAACCTGCCTGGCCGCAGGCACCCGCCCGACCGACTCCCTCTCAACCGCCCCACTCTCGAACGTCCCGCTACGCGATGGCTCGGCCCCGGCCGCTGCCGCGCTACCAGGCTCGCCCGCGTCCGGCTCGACCCGCCCGCCCTTCGCGGGGCCGCCGTCTTGACGGACCCGCTCGTTCTTGGCAGCGCCAGCGTCTTGACCAGCCCGCCCGCTCCTGGCGGGGTCGGCATCTTGACCAGCCCGCCCGCTCCTGGCAGGGCCGCCGTCTTGACGAGCTCGCCCGCTTCTGGCAGGGCCGATTTCGTGAACGGACGCGGTGGTCGTGGGCTCGTCGCGCCCAACTGGAGCCGTCTCCGTCTCCTGACCCTCCTCGTCGCCCGTCACCGGCCGGATGAACCGCACCGGCTTGCCGTCGGGACTGACCGGCCAGAGCCGTTGCGCATCCGGCAGCACCAGCGACGGACCCTGCCTGGGCGGCTGCCCCTTCCGGTGCTGATCACGCGCCACTTCGTCCGCCCCAACCGCACGAACCTCTTCAGGACCGTCACCCTCGTCCTGCCGCGCTTCCTCACCCCGGCCCACACCCGAAGACCCGCCCGCCTCCGCTAGCTGCCCCTCCCCCATGACTCCACCAGCCGCAACATCCCGAGCCCCCGCTCCACCACCCAGCACCTCAGCGCGCGCCACCTCCGAGCGCGCTGTCTCCGAACGGGCCGTTTCAGCGCGCGCCGCCTCCGAGCCAACCGCCTCCGAGCTGTCCGCCTCAGTGCGCGCCACCTCCGAGCCGGTCTCCTCAGCGCGCGCCACTTCGGCGCGCGCCGCCTCGCTGGACGACGGGGTGTCGGCGCTCGCGGCGAGCTTGCGGAGCCGCCGTAGTGCCTCCGTGTCGATCGGCTTACCGGCCGCAGCGGGCCGGTCCTCACGTGACGCGTTACGGCCCTCCGCAGCCCCCTCCGGCGACTGCGACTCAACCGGCGTTTCTCGTACTTCCCGCGTTTCCCGTACGCCGTGCGCTTCCTGAACGGCCCGCGCCTCGTCAGCGCCCGGCACGAACCCGACCATACGGGCGACGTCAGAGACGACGCCCTCCCGAGCCGCGCCCTTCCCGCGCACGGCCGAGGACGACTCGTCGCCCCGCCCCGTGGCGCCCCGGCGCCGCTCGTCCGCCCGAGAGACCTCGTGTCCGCCCTCGTCCAGTTGTGCGGCGACCAGAGGCGTCTCCTCCGACCGTGTACCTCCCCGCGACCCCATCCCCGACGTCGACCGGGAGCCCATCGCGAGTGTCCGGTCCGGGGTCTCAGACTGACGCCCTGGTTCGGTCTGCCCGACCGCGGCCAGGTCGGGGGCGGTGCCGCGGCGCGGGGCCGAGCCCCAGCCGGGACGGGCGGGCCTGGACTCCGTGACCGGAGCCTGCGCCGCCGCCGCGGCGGCAGCCGCGACCGCAGGGCGGACCTGGCGCGGCCCGGTCACCGGCTCGGCGCCGACAGCCGGCTTGGTCCCGCCGACAGACAGTCTGGCCCCGGTGACGGACTCGGCGGCGATGGCGAGCTCGGCGCGACGCTTGCGCTGGGGCTGGCGCGCCTTGCGTGGCGCCTTGACCCGCTTGGGCGTGACCCGCCAGACGCGGCCCGCGAAGGTGATCATCTCGGGCTCGGCCGTCGGCGCCATCCGGCACCAGGCTCGCGGCTCGCCCACATAACGCAGCTGCGACTGCAGGAGCTCGGTCAGGCGCTTGTTCTCGATCACCGGACGGGTGGACAGCCAGGTGACGATGCCCGGCGGCACCAGGTAAAGCACGTGCCATGGTGCGTGAAATTGGATGCCCACGAGCATGAGAAGCAGGGACCATGGAGCCAGGACGCCGACGAACACGCCGATCCACACGATGGGGAGCGGCATCGGCAGCCGTAGGTCGTACAGCTTGTAGAGCCGCTTCTCGATTCGCCAGATATTGGTATACGTGGGCAGGTCCACGCGGTCCTCCTCTCCACCCGCTCGTACAATGACCGCCCTTGAGCGGTCTCAACCCTTTACTTGATGCCCAGTGCTCCCGCGATCGCCTTCGCCGTCACCTCGATGATGTTGGGAACGTAGAAGATCACGCCGATGGCGATGGCCAGGATGAGGAACTGGACGAACCTCGTGATCTCCCGCGTGAAGAGGAAAAAGAGGGCGACCACAGAGACGACGACGAGGAAGAGTGGGGCGAAGAAGGCCCGCAGGAAGTTGGCGAGCCCCGCGGAGTCGATCCCGGTGGGGGTGGGCGTTGGCGCCATTTCCATCATGTTGAGCACTATCGTTTTCAAGATCACTTCTTTGTCCTCCCGGGGTTACCGATCAGCAGTGCGTGAGTGCGTCTACCCAACGGCCCGACCGGCGCCGCGGATGTCATCGACGTACCATTTGTCGCCCTGCTTCTCGACGGTGAGGCGGTATGCCTGCTCCAGGCGGGCACCGGCCGCGTTGGGGTCGGTGCTACTCGGGTCGGCTGACGGGGCCGCGCCACTGGGCACGGTCCACACCACGACCACCTGGATCTCTCGAGTGGCGCCCCCCACAGGCACCACGATCTCCTTGAGCTCGGCGAAGGTGAAGGCCCCGCCGAAACTCGCGATGCTCTTGCCCGCGGCGACATAGCGCTGCAAGCCCGTCGTGTCGCCCGAGCCGTAGTTCTTGAAGAAGTCTTCCATCTGCGGTTTGAGCTCCGCGGCGACGGCGTCGTCGTTCTCGGGCTTGGCGAGCTGGGGCAGGTCGGCCCGGCCTGGCGCGGGCAGTATCGCGGGCCGGCCGGAGACGACGAACTTGCCGGCGCCGTCAGCCGAGTAGTAGATCGGGACCGACAGCATCATCCGGCGGGAGCCCGTCTGGAAGGCCACGGTGACGATCGCGTCGTTGGCGTCGCTGGCCTCGATGTCGTACGGCTGGATCGCGACGGCGGCCAGCTTGCCGTTGCCGTCCCAGCCCATCTGCTGATCCATGCCGTCGGCCAGGAACGCGGCCAGCTTGCCCGCCCTGCTCTGCGCGTCGGCCGGACTGAAATTCAGATAGACGCCGGCGAACTGGGCGGCGAACGCCATGCCACGGTCGACCGGGAATCCGTGATTGGCCACGGGCGCCTCATTCGGCGTCGCCGCGCTCCCCTGAGTAAACCTCTCAAATGGGGCACGGACCCCATTAACCACGATAACCGCGATAAGTGCCCAGAGAATGATGCGACCGGTCCACACCAACCATCGCCCGCCGGCGCCCGACCAGCCACCACGGCGCGGCCTGCGGGCAGGCGACACGTCGAAATCGGCTATGTCGTGGCGTGCCGAAAGCTCGGGGTCGCCAGGGATCCGAGGACCCTGCTGGACGGTTGACCTACGAGCCATCACGCCTCCGCTCGCGCCGATCCCCCGGGCTGGCGCGGTGTCGTCCGTTGCCGATCCCCATCATCTGCGGTAAAGCAGTCACACTACCTGCCTCCGCCATTGTTCCAGGAAAGCCACGCCCATGCTGCAGGCATCGCCGTCCATGGGCAAACCAGGTGCACATGACACGCTGGAGCGCCAACCCTTGCAATTTGCCCTGCCAAATGGGCATTTGACCAGGCCAGAGGCCGGTATTGGCATAGCCCGGCGGCCATGGATTCCTGTCCAAAGCAGCCATGGACTCTCTTTGACCTGCGGAATTGGTATAACACGCGAACGGCCGCACACCCCCTCAGGGGCCTGCGGCCTGGTGCGTGGCGCGCCCTCAGGCAGGCTCTGGGTCCTGTCCCGGGTCGTGCCGTCTCCTGCTCCGCAGATCGACCACCGTGGGCCGTACCGACCGCTCCAGCGAGCCGCGGAGGTCTTCGAGCATGGTGGCGGCGTCCTGGTCACGCATCCGGGTGGCGAGCTCTTCGCGCTCGTCCACTTTTCTGCGCAAGTACGCCTCGCGATTGACGCGCAGGCCGTACATGAGCTCGACCCGCAACAGGGCGAGCTCCTCTTCGAGGCTGATACCCGCGAGTGAAGGTGCTGGACGTCGTTTCCGGATGATGCGACGGATCATGAGGGCCCTCCCGAGTCAGCGTAAACGCTGTGACGATTCGACGCGTAGGGGCCCAAAGTGGTTGACGTCTCACCTATCCGGGAATCAGACGTTAAAGCGGAACTCCACCACGTCGCCGTCGCGCATGACGTAGTCCTTGCCCTCGATGCGGGCCTTGCCCACCGAGCGGGCGCTGGCGATGGAGCCCGCCTCGACCAGGTCGTCGAACGACACGACCTCGGCCTTGATGAAGCCGCGCTGGAAGTCGGTGTGGATCACGCCGGCGGCCTCGGGAGCGGTGGCGCCCTTGCGGATCGTCCAGGCCCTGGTCTCCTTGGGCCCGGCCGTCAGGTAGGTCTGCAGACCGAGCGTCTCGAAGCCCACCCTGGCCAGCTGCGACAGGCCGGACTCCTCCTGGCCCACCGACTGCAGCAGCTCCAGCGCCTCTTCGTCGTCGAGCTCCACCAGCTCCGACTCGATCTTGGCGTCGAGGAAGACCGCCTCGGCCGGGGCGACGAGGGTGGAGAGCTGCTCGCGGAGCGCGGAGTCGATCAGCTCGTCGGCGTCGAGGTTGAACACGTAGAGGAACGGCTTGGCCGTCAGCAGGTGGAGCTCGCGCAGCTCGTCGCGGTCGAGTCCGCTCTCGAAGATGGTCTTGCCGGTCTCGAGCACGGCCAGGGCGGCCTCGGTGGCCTCCAGCGCGACCTTCTTGTCCTTGTTGTGGCGCGCCTCCTTCTGCAGGCGCGGGATGGCCTTCTCGACCGTCTGCAGGTCGGCCATGATCAACTCGGTGTTGATGGTCTCGATGTCGCGCTTGGGGGAGATCTCGCCGTCGACGTGCGTGACGTCGGGGTCGGTGAAGACCCGGATCACCTGGCAGATCGCGTCGGTGTCGCGGATGTTGGCGAGGAACTGGTTGCCCCGCCCCTGCCCCTCCGAGGCGCCCTTGACCAGGCCCGCGATGTCGACGAACTCCACCTTGGCGGGCAGCACCTTGGCCGAGGAGAAGATCTCGGCCAGCTTGGGCAGGCGGTCGTCTGGCACGCCCACGATGCCCACGTTGGGCTCGATGGTGGCGAACGGGTAGTTCGCGGCTAGGGCGTTGCCGGTCTTGGTCAACGCGTTGAAGAGCGTGGACTTGCCGACGTTGGGCAGACCGACGATGCCAATGGAGAGACTCACGTTCGCCGAGTTTACTTGCTCACAAGACGCAGACAGGTCACGGGACGGTAGGCACCCCGAGCCTCCAGGTAGCGCTCGGAGCTGTCCGGGCAGCTTTTGGCGGACTCGGCGAAGCCGGTCACCCGGGCCCAGGCCCTCTGTGAGGCGCAGGAGACCCGGTTGATCGCCGACCTGGTCACCACGCCGGGCCCCGGCTCGGTCACGCACATTCCCTTGTCGAGCACCTTGCCGCCGGCGCCGAGGCAGATCACGGCGTCTCCGGTCAGCGTGCCGGGTGCCGCGTGGTCGAAGGTGAGCGTGTCGAGGGTGGTCGCGGGGCAGTTCGAGGGTGTACGGACGAGCGCGACGGCTCTGCCGTACCAGCCGGGCTCAGAACACGGCCGCTCGCGGCCGTCGAGCGCGACGCAGTCGCCCGGCCTGAGCACTCCCCCGCCACCACCGGGCGCGCCGGGGTGCGGATCGAGGAAGTTGCGTACGCAGGCCGCGCGCCCTCCGTCGATGCGCAGGACGTCATCGACGTCGTCGGGGCAGGCGCCGGGACCCGGCGGATCGGCGGTCACGGCGACCACCTCGGAGTCGCCGCCGTTGCACGGCGTCAGGTCGTAGCGCTCCCCGGAACCGCGCACACACGCGCCGGGCTCCCACCGCAACCCCGGCCCGGCGGCCGGGGCGGCGACGGGGCTCGCGGAGCCGGCGCGGACGACGACCGCCGCCAGCACGAGCACGCCGGCCGTCACGGCGATCGCCGCCACGAGCGGCAGCGCGCGCCGCGATCCGGTAATCATACAAGTACTGTGAGTGACGATCGAGGAGCCGCACAAGCGGAACGCCCAAGCGTGTCGGAGAGATCCACGACCGATGTCCTGCAATCATCAATGGAGTGGATAGCGATGGAGTGGATGTCGTCTCGCTTCTCATCGGCCTGGCCGTTGGGTTGACCATCGGGTTCATGATCGCCCGCACCCGGGCGGCGGTGCGGGTGGCGGAGTCGGAAGCCAGGGCCAGATCGACCGCCGACAAGCTCGTCTACGTCGAGGAGCAGCTCGCCGAGCGCTTCCAGGCCCTGTCCACCCGGGCACTCGACGTCAACAACATCCGCTTCCTGGAGCTGGCCGAGACCAGGCTGGCCGCCAGCCGCGCCGAGGCGACCGGTGACCTCGACCAGCGCAGGCAGGCGGTCGAGCATCTGGTCGAGCCGCTGAAGGACGCGCTCACGCGGGTCGAGGCGCAGCTGCGCGACACCGAGTCGGGGCAGCGGGCCGGGCGGGCCGAGCTGGCCAAGCAGATGGAGTTCGTCCGGCAGAGCAACCTGGAGCTGCGTTCGCAGACCACGGCGCTGGTCCGGGCGCTGCAACGGCCCGAGGCCCGCGGCCGGTGGGGCGAGCTGCAGCTGCGCAGGGTCGCCGAGATCGCCGGGATGCAGCGCTACTGCGACTTCGACGAGCAGGTCACCGAGGGTGCCATGCGGCCCGACATGATCGTGCGGCTGGCCGGCGGCAAGAACATCGTGATCGACTCCAAGGTGTCGCTGGCCGCCTACCTGGAGGCCGCGGAGGCGTCCGACGACTCACTGGCCTCCGTACGGCTCGACGCGCACGCCAGGCACGTACGCGAGCACGTCGACCGGCTGGCCGCCAAGGCGTACTGGCAGGGGTTCAACCCGTCGCCGGAGTTCGTGGTGCTGTTCATCCCCGGCGAGGCGTTCCTGGCGCCCGCGCTGGAGCGTGATCCGGCGCTGCTGGAGTACGCGATGACGCGCCGCGTGCACATCGCCACCCCGACCACGCTGATCACAATGCTGCGCACCGCCCAGTACGCCTGGCAGCAGGCCGCGCTGAGCGAGAACGCGCGCGCGGTGTTCGAACTGGGCAAGGAGCTGTACGAGCGGCTCTCGTCGTTGGGAAGGAATGTCGAGTCCCTGGGCAAGTCCCTGTCCCGGGCCGTCGAGGCGTACAACAAGACTGTGGGTTCCCTCGAAAGCCGCGTGCTCGTCAGCGCGCGCAAGCTGCACGATCTGGGCGTCGTCGACCGCGAGCTCGACTCTCCGGAGATGCTGGAGGGCCTGCCCAGGCCGCTGGCCTCGCCCGAACTGCTGGAAACCTCGTCTCTGATCTCGCACGCGAACGGTAAGTTGGCCAACGGGTCGCAGTAAGGGGGCGGGGGCAATGAGTGAGAAAGGCAAGCGATCGGCTGTCAGGCTGACCGCTCGCGGTGCCATCGCGCTCGCCCTGATCGCCACGCTGGCGGCCTATGTCGTGGCCGCCCTGATCAACCTGCCGATCGTGGTCGGGCCGGTGTTCGTGGTGGCGAGCCTGCTCGGTGTGCTCCTGGTCAACCCGCGCGAGCTGCTGTCGCTGGTGGTCACGCCGCCGCTGGTGTTCTTCGTGGCGACGCTCTTCGTCGAGCTGGGCCGGGCGCTCGGCTCGGTGTCGATCACACAGTCGCTCTTGCTCGGCCTGTTCAGCTCGTTGTCGCAGGGGGCGCCCTGGCTGTTCGCGGGCTCGGCGATCGTGCTCGTCGTCGCCTGGCGCCGCGGGCTGCGCGACAACGTACGCGAGCTGCGCGAGGAGCTACGGGCGGGCGCCGAGGCGCCGCGCCCGCGCCAGTCGTTCGTACCGGAGCCCGAGGGCTACTTCGAGCCCAAGGTGTACGGCACACCACGCACCGAGGACTGACCCGCGGGCTGACTGCCCAGGACCGGCCACGTCGCACGGCGGGCTGACCATCGAGAACGCATGGCGGGCCGCCCACCGAGGCCCGGCCACGCCACACGGCGCACTGCCTACCGAGGACCAGCCACACCGTGCGGCGCTGCCTACCGAGGACCGGCCACACCGTGCGGCGCCGCCTACCGAGGACCGGCCAGGCCGCACGGCGGGCCGCCTGTCGAAGGCTGGCCAGGCCGCACGGCACGCGAGGCACCGCGACCGCCCGGGGACCGGCACGGCCGCGCGGTCGGGGTCAGGAAACTCGTAGGTCCTTGCGGAGTTCGTGGGGAAGCGCGAAGCGCACGCTCTCGTGGACCGGCTCGACCTCCGCGACGTCGTCGAACCCGTGCGCGGCCAGCCGGGCGAGCACCTCGGCGACCAGCTCTTCCGGCACCGAGGCGCCGCTGGTCACGCCGACCGTGGTCACGCCGTCGAGCCACTCGTCGCGGATGAAGGTGGCGTTGTCGACCAGGTAGGACGCGTCGGCGCCGTAGTCCTTGGCCACCTCGACCAGGCGCTTGGAGTTGGAGGAGTTTTCCGACCCGACCACGATGACCAGCTGCGACTCGGCGGCGATCTCCTTCACCGCGACCTGGCGGTTCTGGGTCGCGTAGCAGATGTCGTCGCTGGGCGGGTCGATCAGCGTGGGGAAGCGCTCCTTGAGCTTGGCCACCGTCTCGTTGGTCTCGTCGACCGAGAGCGTGGTCTGCGACAGCCAGACCAGCTTGGACGGGTCCTTCACCTGGATCCGGTCGACGGAGTCGAGACCGTCGACAAGCTGGATGTGGTCGGGCGCCTCGCCGGCGGTGCCTTCGACCTCCTCGTGCCCCTCATGGCCGATCAGCAGGATGTCGTATTCCTGGCCGGCGAACCTCTTTGCCTCGTTATGCACCTTGGTAACCAGTGGGCAGGTAGCGTCGATCGTGCGCAACCCGCGCTGCTTGGCCTCGTCGTGTACGGCGGGCGAGACGCCGTGGGCCGAGAACACCACGATCTCGCCCTCAGGCACCTCGTCGGTCTCCTCGACGAAGATCGCGCCTCTGGCCTCCAGAGTCTTGACCACATGCGTGTTGTGCACGATCTGCTTACGCACGTAGACAGGCGCTCCGTATTGCTCCAGGGCTTTCTCGACCGCCACCACGGCTCGATCGACTCCGGCACAGTAGCCGCGTGGCCTGGCTACGAGGACTCGGCGGGAAGTGGGGGTCTGGGGCTCCATACTTCTTATGCTACGTGGAGCGGCCAACAGGCCCGCGCGTGCGTGGTTGCCCGCCGTTTGCCAGACTGGCCGTCCAATACAGACCTCCCAGGGAGACGTCATGTCCCTCAGCGACGTGATACGCAACATCACGAAGACCATCACCAACAAAGACGAGCTGAAGGAGAAGGCCAAAGACCTTCCGCTCCTCGTGATCCAGACCACTCTGAGCGCGGCTGGTCAGGCGCTGCTGCTCGTCGATCGGATGAAGAACTCGATCAAGGGACTGGCCGGCAAGGAGAACAAGGAGGCGGACTACGACTCCCGCCCGTCCGCCGCCGACCAGGTGGCCGCGCCCGCGACGGCTGATGAGGAGGCGGCGGCGAAGCCCGCTCGCAAGGAGCCGGTCATCTTCGCGCCGCGCCCCACCCCGTCGGACGCCGCCGCGCCCAACGGCTCCGCCAAGACCAAGCCGGACCCGGTCATCTTCAGCCCGGCGGCCAAGCCGAAGCCCGAGGCCACCGCCACCGAAGCCGCCACCGCGCCCGCACCGGTGACCGCCCCCGAGCCGACCGTCGCTCCGGAACCCGCCGCCGCGCCCGAGCCCAAGGCCGCCCCCGAGCCTGCGGCCGCCACGGTCGAGCCCGCCATCGCGCCCGAGCCGACCGCCGCCCCTGAGCCTGAGGCTGCCGTCGTCGTCCCCGAGCCTGCCGTTGCACCTGAGCCTGAGGTCGCCACCGTCGAGCCCGCCGTCGCCGCCGAGCCCGAGGCTGCCCCCGAGCCTGAGGTCGCCGTAGTCAAGCCCGCCATCGCACCTGAGCCTGAGACCGCCGTGGTCGAGCCCGCCATCGCGCCCGAGCCCGAGGCTGCCGCCGTCGAGCCCACCGTCGCCCCCGAGCCGGTGGCCGCGCCGGAGCCGGTTGCCGCGCCCGAGGTCGTCGAGGTCAAGCCCAAGCGGGCCGCCAAGCCGCGTACCGCCGCCAAGCCGAGGGCCGCTGCCAAGGCCAAGCCCGCCACGGAGCCGGCGCCCGCCACGGAGGCGACCGCCACCGAAGCGACCGCCGCCGAGGCGCCGGCCGCCAACGGCCTGGCCGAGCCGCTGCCGGGCTACTCCGAGCTGACCGTCGCCTCGCTGCGCGCCAGGATGCGCGGCAAGTCGGCCGCGCAGATCACCGAGCTCATCGCGTACGAGCAGGCCACGAGCGCGCGGGTCGAGGTCGTCCGGATGTACGAGAACCGCCTGGCCAAGCTGCAGGCCGGGGAATAAGTCCTCCTGGCCCCGTAGTCTTCCGGACATGACCTCGAAGACCTCGCCCGAGTCTCCGCTGCCGATCCGCACCGTCCTGCAGATGGTGGGCGGCTGGATCGGCAAGCTGGGCACGGTCTGGGTCGAGGGCCAGATCACCGACCTGAGCGCGCGTGGCGGCACGGTGTTCATGACGCTGCGCGACCCGGTGGCCAACGTGTCGGCCCGGGTCACCGCCCCGCGCGGCGTCTACGAGGCGGCCGTGCCGCGCCCGGCCGACGGCGCGAGGGTCGTGGTGCACGTCAAGCCCGACTTCTGGGTCAACAGAGGCTCGTTCGCCTTCACCGCGCTGGAGATCAGGCCGATCGGCGTGGGCGAGCTGCTCGCGCGGCTCGAACGGCTGCGCCAGTTGCTGGCCGCCGAGGGCCTGTTCAACGCCGACAGGAAGCGGCGGCTGCCATTCCTGCCCGGCACGGTGGGGCTGATCTGCGGCCGTGACTCGGCGGCGGAACGCGACGTGCTGGAGAACTCCCGGCGCCGCTGGCCGGCCGTGCGCTTCAAGGTCGAAGAGGTGGCCGTCCAGGGTCCGTACGCCGTGGGCGAGGTCACCGAGGCGCTGCGTAAGTTCGACGCGGACTCCGAGGTCGAGGTGATCGTCATCGCCCGTGGCGGCGGCTCCTTGGAGGACCTGCTGCCGTTCTCCGACGAGACGCTGGTGCGGTCCGTGGCCGCCTGCCGCACGCCTGTGGTGAGCGCGATCGGCCACGAGCAGGACAGCCCGCTGCTCGACCTGGTGGCCGACGTGCGGGCCTCGACGCCGACCGACGCCGCCAAGAAGGTGGTGCCCGACGTGGGCGAACAGCTCACGCTGGTGCGCCAGTTGCGCGACAGGGGGCGCAGGGTGGTCGGCGGCTGGCTCGACCGGGAGATGTCCTGGCTGACGTCGGTACGCTCCCGGCCTTCGCTGGCCGCCCCGGTGCGCGAGCTCGAACGCCGGGCCGAGCAGGTCGACGCGCTCCGTGACCGGGCCAGACGCTCGCTGAACGGATCGCTCGACCGCGCGGAGGACTCGCTGTCGCATCTCCGTGCCCGGCTCGTCGCCATGTCACCCGCCGCCACGCTGGAACGCGGCTACGCCATCGTCCAGGATCCCTCCGGGGAGGTCGTCCGGCTGGCCAAGAACGTGGCCCCCGGCTCCCTGCTGACGATCCGGTTCACTGACGACCGCCTGACCGTCCGTACGGAAGACGACACGACACCAGCCACCACCAAACCCCGTAAACCCCGCAAGAAGGCGTCTGACGAAACCGGCTGAACCCGACAGCCTTCTAGCGTGATGGGCGCGGCCTGCGGCACATCGCCATGTTCGACCCGCTAGAGGGGAGCCTGCTCTGCCTCATGCCCTGATCGCCTGGGTCAGGGCGTCAAATCCGGCCTTGATCTCCTCGACCGACATGCCGCGTTCGTCCCGCTGGTGGCGGAGCAGATGGGCGTTGATCGGCGCCAGCAGCGCGTCGGCCAGGAAGCCCGCGCCTTCTGGACGCACCTGGGCGAGCAGCCCGGTCAAATGGGTGTGATGCACCTTGTACGGCCCGCTGAGCCGAGTGGCCGGCGGCCCGAGCTCCAGCAGCAGGAACAGGTCGAGCTGCTCGACCACCCGATCGATCAGCGCGTGCAGGAACGCCCTGATCCGCTCGGCAGGAGGCGCCCCCGGCCCGACCGGCGGCGGGCCGTTCAGGAAGGCCGCCTGGAAACGCCGCTCCCGATCGTCGATCAGCGCCAGCACCAGCCCGGCCCGATCCCCGAATCGGCGGTAGACCGTGCCCACCCCCACGCATGCCTCACGGGCGACCCCGTCAAGGGAGAGCTGGTCAACGGACCCGTCGGCGACCATCCTGGCGGCCACCTCGATGATCTTCTGCCTGTTGCGCGCCGCGTCGGCCCGTTCGGGCTGAGGCTGCCCGACGATCGGCAGCATTCGGCGCTCACACACAGAGCGAGCATAACCGTTGTAACCGGAAATCTCTCCGGTTAGGCTTGGCGGGCTAACCGGAGAGATTTCCGATTCAAGGAGCCGAGCATGGCCAACGAATTCAACGACCAGATCATCGCCGAGTTCCGCGCCAACAAGGGCAAAGTAGGCGGCATGTTCGAGGGCGCCAACCTGGTGCTTCTCACGACCACGGGCGCCAAGAGCGGCAATCGCACGACGAGCCCGGTGATGTATTTCGAGGACGGCGACCGCTACATCGTCATCGCGTCGTACGCGGGCGCGGACCACAACCCGGCGTGGTATCACAACCTGCGCGCCAACCCGGAGGTGACCGCCGAGATCGGGACGGAGACGTTCGAGGTCGAGGCCGAGGTCGTGGAGGGCGAGGAGCGCGACGAGCTCTATGCCCGCATGGTGGAGATCGCCCCGGGTTTCGCGGAGTATCAGGCGAAGACCACCCGCCGCATCCCCGTGGTGGCCCTTCGCCGCCGCGCCGCCTGACGCGACGAGCGCTGGAATACCTGACGCGACAGGCGGCTAGAACGGCGCGTCGTCCGACTGGGCGGCGGTGGGATCAGCGCGGCGGGCCATGGCGGCGGCGAGCTTCACCCTGGCGCCCTGCAGCCACTCCTCGCAGATGGCGGCCAGCTTCTCGCCGCGCTCCCACAGCTCGATCGACTGCTCCAGGGTGAGCCCGCCCGTCTCCAGGCGGCGCACCACCTCGGTCAGCTCCTCACGAGCCTGCTCGTATGAGGGTGCCTTCTCGTCTGCTGAGGGTGCCTTCTCGTCTGCCACGCGCACCACCTTAGGGTCAGGAACCGACATCCGCGCCCTGGCCCGCCGGGGAGACCCGTGCCACGGGTCAGCCCGTAGCCTTCGGCCGCTGCCGCAGGTCGGCGGCCAGCTCGCCCAGCTCGGCCCAGTCGGCCGTGCCGGTGACGACCAGCGTGACCTCCGGCAGCACCCGGACCAGGGAGCGCTGGTTCTTGTCCTCGCGGAAGCGCTTCTCCCACGGCTGCCCGGCCACCTGCTGGGTGCCCACGGCCCGGTTGGAGTTGGCCATCCGGTCGGCGAACCCGGCGGCCGGCTTCTCGTCGCTCTGCACGAACATGGCGTGCTGCCTCTTGGCCGTCGCGTAGCCCAGGTAGAGCACCTGGGCCCCACCGGAGCCCTTGGCGATCTTGTTGCTGTTGGGGACCCAGCCCGCCGGGTCCTTCACGGGCGCCCACACCTGGTACGGCACGTCATGGCCGAAGTTGGCGACGGTCATCGAGTAGTCGAGCTTGGGAATGTGCTCCTCCCGGCTCTGCGGCGTGACCAGCAGGAACAGCCCCACCCCCACGAGACAGACGAGCAGGGCTACCGCGTAGCCGTAGATACCTTCGGTGAACCGTCGCACAACTGGCGAGATTACCCGCTGGTGGGGCCGCCTGCCGAAGCGGCCGGGCGGATCTGGCCGATGATGGCGAGCACGTCCGCGGCCAGCTTGGGGTCGTCCGAGAGCACCACCTCGGAGACGGCGGCCGCGAGGGCGCCGGTGAGGACGACGACCAAGGCCCCCTCGTCGTCCTCGAAGAGCGCGGCGTTGCGCTCGGCCCACTTGCGCAGGCGGGCGCGCATGACCAGCTCGAAGCCGGGCGGCCCGTCGCCGCGCAGGAACAGCGCGGCGAGCTCACGTTCCTCGATGCAGCCGTCGAGGTAGGCGCGGGCGGTGCGGATGAAGACCCGCATCGGGTCGTTCTCTCCCTCGCCGCGGGCCTCGCGGGCGGCCTGCTTGGTCCGCTGGGCCTGCCTGGCCTGCCACTCCTCGAACAGCGTGAGGTAGAGGTCGGCCTTGCCGGAGAAGTGGTGGTAGAGGCTGCCGACGCTGGCATCGGCCTTGGCCACCACGTCGGTCACGCCGGCCTCGGCGAAGCCCTTGGAGACGAAGACGTCCCGGGCGGCCTGGAGTAGGGCACTGCGCGTGGCCGCACCTCGCCCGGAGGTGCGGGCTGTCGCCGGTTGTTCCACATCGCTGCTCATGGCAGGCACATTATCCTCCGCTGACCGGGGATACAGGGACAACTACCATCGAGACAGTTTGTCCACAAGGAGGGCCTTCATCATGTCCGATCAGTCGTCCGTACCTCCAGCGCTGGCCACGGGAGAGCGCGCCCCTGATCGCAACCTGGCTCTGGAACTCGTACGCGTCACCGAAGCGGCCGCGATGGCGGCGGCCCGCTGGGTGGGCAGAGGGGACAAGAACGGCGCGGACGGCGCGGCGGTGAACGCGATGCGCCAGTTGATCAACACCGTGTCGATGAACGGGGTGGTGGTCATCGGGGAGGGTGAGAAGGACCACGCCCCGATGCTGTTCAACGGCGAGCGCGTCGGCGACGGCAGCGGCGCCGACTGCGACGTGGCCGTCGACCCGATCGACGGCACCCGGCTGACGGCGCTGGGCATGCCCGACGCGGTGTCGGTGATCGCGGTGAGCGAGCGTGGCTCGATGTACGACCCGTCGGCCGTGTTCTACATGGAGAAGTTGGTCACCGGCTGCGAGGCCGCCGACGTGGTCGACATCGAGGCTCCGGTGTCCGCCAACATCCAGGCTGTCGCCAGAGCCAAGGGTGTTTCGTCCTCTGACGTGACGGTCGTCGTACTCGACCGCCCGCGGCACGAGCAGATGGTCAAGGAGATCAGGGAGACCGGGGCGCGGATCAAGTTCATCGTCGACGGCGACGTGGCGGGCGCGATCATGGCGGCCCGCGCCGACACCGGCATCGACCTGATGCTGGGCATCGGCGGCACGCCCGAGGGCATCGTGGCCGCGTGCGCGCTCAAGTGCCTGGGCGGCGTGATCCAGGGCAAGCTGTGGCCGCGCGACGACGCCGAGCGGCAGAAGGCGATCGACGCCGGGCACGACCTCGGCCAGGTGCTGACCACGAACGACCTGGTGCGGTCCGAGGACGTGTTCTTCGCGGCGACGGGCATCACGCAGGGCGAACTCATGCAGGGCGTACGGTTCAGAGGCGGAGTGGCGCTGACGCACTCACTGGTGATGCGCGGGCGTTCCGGCACCATCCGCAAGGTGGACAGCGAACACCAGCTCACGAAGCTGCGCGCCTACAGCGCGATCAACTTCGACACGGCCGGATAGCGGCTGGACCGGGCTCAGCGCCGGCGCTTGCGGCGGGGTGGCTCCTTGACCTTGACGTCGCCCGCGAAGTTCGTGGTGCGCACCTCGACCACCGGCGCTCCCGGCTCGGTCGGCTGTTTGGTCAGCCGGACCGTGCTGTCCTTCGCGACGCGGATCACCTCGAGACCCTCGGGCACGTGGATCTCGAGGCCGCCGAAGACCAGCGTGGCGTTGATCACGATGCGCCGGTTCTGCAGGATGGCTTCGCGGAGGTCCAGCTTGGTGGTGCCGAACATGGCCGTGACGGTCAGCTCAGCGGGCACCACCCAGCGTCCGCCGCGCTGCTCCTTCTTGAAGAACGCCGACACCGGCCTGCCGTCGAGGTTCAGTGGCTGCTGCTCCGCGGGCAGCAGGTCGGCCGTCACCGCGGCGAGCTCGCCCAGCGTCCGCGCCGAGTAGACGACCCCGAGGCGTTCCTCCAGCTCGTCGAGCATGAGGCGGCCGTCGGCGTGGGCGTCCTGCAGCACCTGGACGAAACGCTCGCGATCGTCGTCGGAGGCCCGCAGTTCGTGCGGGCGCGGGGCGCTTTCCTCTTCTTTGGGACGGCGTGCCGAGACCCATTCCTCAGCCAGCCGTTCTCCGACTTCTTGCAGGCGTGGCAACCAGGATCCCGGGCGTTCATTCACACTTCTGACGATATCCGGCAGCCGGGCTGTCCGCTCGCGCCTCGAGCGCGGCCCTGGCCGAAAGTCGGCCGGATGCGCGCCGAAAGTCAGGCGATCCGCGCGACCAGGGCCGCGATCTCCTCCGCGAGCCTCTCGTCGACTTCGGCGTGGCGGTTGAGCAAGCGGTACCACATGGCGCCGAAGATCAGATCGACCGCGAGCTCCACGTCCACGCCGGCGGGGAGCGCACCGCGTTCCAGCACCGAGCGCAGGGCCTGTCGGCGCGGGCCGATGAGCCTGGCCCGCAGCTCAGCGCCGAACGCGGGGTCGGACTGGGCCTCGGCCATGAGACCCACGACCACCTGCCCGGCCACGCCGTGGGCCACCGCGAAGGTCTCGCGCAGGAACGCGACCAGGTCCGCGCCCGCGTCGCCGCTGACGGGCGGGAGCGGCAGCTCGGCGCCCACCAGGTCAGTCATCGCCTCCATCAGCACCTCACCCTTGGACTGCCACCAGCGGTAGAGGGTCTGCCTGCCGACACCCGCCGCGTCGGCGATGCCCTTGAGGGTGACATTCGGGTATCCGTCGCGCTCGCACAGGTCGAGGGCGGCCTTGAGGATCGCCTTCCTGGCCACCTCGCTGCGTGGTCTGCCTACCATGCCCGCCACTTTACAAGACAGCGTGCCTCGTTTTATAGTTTCGAGGCAGGATGTATCGAATTAGGAGGACACGATGCGAGTCGTGATCATTGGTGGCACCACGGGCATCGGGCTGGCGACGGCGGCCCGGCTGGCGGACGACGGCGCCGAGGTCATCATCACCGGCCGGTCCGCCGAGCGGGTGGCGGCCGCGGTGAAGCAGCTCGGCGACCGGGCCTCCGGCGAGGCCGTGGACGCCCGCGACACCGAGGCGATGCGCGACTTCTTCAGCCGGACGGGTGTCGTCGACCATCTGATCGTCACCGTGACCGGCCGCGGCCCCGCCGGGCCGCTGCGCTCGCTGACGCAGGAGGCGCTGGTCGAGGCCGTACAGAACAAGCTGATCCCGCACCTGCTGACCGCGCAGGCCGCCCTGGACGTACTCGACCCCGAGGGATCGATCACGTTCGTGACCGCGGCGTCGGCGGGCTCGGCCTTCCCCGGCGTCTCCGCGCTGGCGGCGGTGAACGGCGCGATCGAGTCCGCGGTGCCCGGCCTGGCTGTCGAGCTCGGCCCGATCCGGGTGAACGCCGTCTCCCCCGGTGTGATCGACACCGAGTGGTGGTCCGGGCTTCCCTCCGAGGCGCGGGCGGCCGTGTTCGCCCACGCGGCGGGAAGCTCGCCGGTCGGCCGGGTGGGCAGGCCGGAGGACGTGGCGGCGACGATCGCCTACGTGGTGGGCAACTCGTTCGTCACCGGAACGGTGCTGACCGTCGACGGAGGAGGCAGGCTGAAGATATGAGGACGATCCTGATCACCGGCGCGACGGACGGGCTCGGGCGGGAGCTGGCGCGACGGCTCGCCGCCGACGACCGCGTCATCGTGCACGGCCGCGATCCTGAGCGAGTACGGCAGGCGCGGGCCGAAGCGGGCGGCACCACCGAGGGCGTCCTGGCCGACCTGGCCGATCTGCGCCAGGTGGACCGGCTGGCCGACGAGGTGCTCGACCGGTTCGACCGGATCGACGTGCTGGTCAACAACGCCGGGGTGGGTGGCGGCCCGCCGGGCTCCGGTCGCGAGGAGAGCAGGGACGGCCTCGAGCTCCGCTTCGCGGTCAACTACCTGGCCGGATATCACCTGACCCGGCGGCTGATCCCGCTGCTCGTCAAGTCGGCGCCGTCGCGGGTGGTGAACGTCGCCTCGGCCGGGCAGCAGGCGATCGACTTCGCCGACCCGATGCTGACCCGCGGCTACGGGCGGCAGCGCGCCTACAGCCAGAGCAAGCTCGCGCAGATCATGTTCACCTTCGACCTGGCCGAGGAGCTGGCCGGGCAGGGTGTGACGGTCAACGCCCTGCACCCGGCCACGTACATGGACACCACCATGGTCCGCGAGGCGGGGGCGCCGGTGATGAGCACGGTCGAGGAGGGCGTGGCGGCGACGCTGCGGCTGATCGACGGGCTCGACGGCGTGAGCGGCCGCTACTTCAACGGGCAGCGGGAGAGCCGGGCCGACGCCCAGGCGTACGACCGCGCGGAGCGGAAGCGGCTGCGCGAGCTCAGCGATGACCTCGTACGACGGGCGCTGGGCTGATCCACAAGGAATCCGTTCCCTTTTCCCGCCGTTGTCTCGACAAAGACGGCGGAGAGGGGGGCTCGTGCATCAACCCGCACGATGGGGACTCGGCGCGGTGGCGGCCGGCGTCACGGTGATCGTCGGCCTCGATGTGACCAGCCTCGGCGAGATCGACCCGCTGCGGCGGACCATCAGCCAGCACGGCCTCGGACCCGAGGGCTGGATCTTCGGGCTCGGCGTCGCGCTGCTGGCGGCCGGGTCCGCGGCCATCTGCGTGTCGCTGGCCCGCAGACGGCTGGCCGGGATCGTCGGCACGCTGACGCTGGCGCTCTGGAGCGCCGGGCTCTTCGTCGCGGCCTGGTTCCCCAAGCAGGACTGGTCCCTCGCGCCGACCTGGAGCGGCGGCTTCCACCGGGCCGGCAGCTTCGTGGCCTTCCTCAGCCTGCCCATCGCGGCCGTGGTCATCGCGCGGTCCTGGCGGCGCGCGGAGCGGCGGGGGGCCGCGCTGACCGCGTTCGCGTTCGGGCTGGGCTCGGTGCTGTGGGTGGCGGGCATGGGCGCGATGGCGCTGTACGGGGCGCACAGCGGGCTGCCGTGGTGGCGGGTCATGCCGCTCGGCCTGGTCGAACGTGTGCTGGCGGTCACCGAGGTGGCCGCGCTGATCGCCCTGGGCGTCTGGGCCGCCGCGCACACACCTGCGCTCGCAAGATCACAGGGTGGCGACGAGGTGGCGAAAGAGCTGGCCAAGCGGCTAACCTGACCGCGCCTCATGTTCCCCCCATCTGGAGGCCGCCGTGCCGACTCCTCGTGATCGCCAGGCCCGCATAGCCACGTTCGTGGTCTATGCGGTGCAGGGCCTCTCGTTCATCACGCTGCTCGCCCAGGTCGCGAACCTGCAGACCAAACACCGGCTCGACGAGGGCGCCCTGACGATCCTGCTGCTCATCGTGCCGGTCTTCGCCGGACTGGGCAGCGTGGCGGCCGGCTCGTTCGCCGCGCGCAGGGGCAGCAAGCCGCTGCTCCGCGTCGCGCAGCCGGTCGTGGCCCTCGCCGTGGTGCTCGTCGCCCTCGCGCCGAGCGTGCCGCTGTTGGTGCCCGCGCTGCTGCTGTTCGGGCTCGGGGTCGGCGCGGTCGACGCGGGCATCAACATGCAGGGCGTGGCGGTCGAGCGCAAGTACGGCCGGGCCGTACTCAACGGCTTCCACTGCATGTGGAGCGTGTTCAGCACGGCCGGGGCGCTCTGGGCGTCGGCCGCGGCCGAGCTACCGCTGGTGGTCACGATGACGATTCCGATGGTCGTGGCGGTGGCGGGCTCCCTGTACGCCGGGCCGCTCCTGTGCACGATCGAGGAGGAGAAGGTCGAGGACACCACCGCGAAGGCCGCCGGTGGGTTCCCGTGGAAGCCGATCATCCCGCTCTGCCTGGCGATGGCGTTCCTGTACGTCGGGGACGCCTCGGTCTCCAACTTCAGCACCGTCTACATGCAGCAGGTCCTCGCCGCGAGCCCCAGCGTCATCCCGCTGGCCTACGCCGCCTACCAGGCCACCACGCTGCTGATCAGGCTCGGCGGCGACGTCGCCGTCAGGAAGTACGGGCCGGCGGCGATCGTCAGGATCGGCGGCGCGATCGCCACCCTCGGCTTCCTGGGCATCGTCCTGGCGCCCAGCCAGCCGCTGGCCATCATGGCGTTCGGCCTGACCGGGGTGGGGCTGTCGGTGGTCGCGCCGCAGTCGTTCTCGGCGGCGGGACGGCTCGACCCGGCGGGGACCGGGGTGGCCATCGCGCGGGTCAACCTGTTCAACTACGTCGGGTTCATCGTGGGCGCGGCGCTGGTCGGCGGCATCGCCAGCGCCAGCGACATGCAGGTGGCGTTCGCCGCGCCGCTGGTGCTGTCCGCCGTGATCATCGTGCTGGCCAGGGGATTCGAGCCACGGCGGGTCAAGGAAGCCGCCTGACCACCGCCGGTCAGCTACGGCCGGTCAGGGGCTCAGCGTCGCCGGGATCGCCGCCGAGCAGCAGCGTGGGCAGGGTGGTAGCCTGCATGACCCGCTCCATGTCCTCGACGACCGGGACCTTCAGCCAGGTGTGCCGAGGTGGCGCCGAGTCCCTGGGCCACGTTGATCGCGCGGATCACGCCGTCCGGCGACAGTGGCCGCGTGAAACGCGCCGATCCGGCCCAAGCCCAGCAGTCCCACGCGCATGGCACCTCCAATATGGCGGGGATTTCTTTCTAAGCGCGACCTTCTCCATCAGTCAATTTTTTGTCCTGACATTCTGACCTTTAAGCCTTGGATGACCTCCGCCGCCCGATGAGCGGGGAGGCGGGCGAAGCCGACCACGACCGCGGGCGGGCCCGGAGTCAGTCGCGTAGGTCCGACCGGGTCGGCGGCCAGGCCCAGCTCCCGCGCCGGCCCGATGAAGGCGTCCTCGTCCCAGCCCGGCGGCAGGTCCAGGTAGGCGTGCAGGCCCGCCTCGATGCCCCGGACCCGCACCTCGGGCAGGTGCTCGGCCACCGCCTTGACCAGGGCGTCCCTGCGGCGCCGGTACTCCCTGCGCATCCGGCGCAGGTGCTTGTCGTAGCCGCCGGTACGCAGGAAGTGGGCCAGGGCGTACTGGTCGATGACCGGGGAGCCCAGGTCGAGCTCGCCTCGCGCCTGCCGGATGGACTCGGCCAGGTCGGCGGGGGCCGCCACCCAGCCCAGCCGCAGCCCGGGGGCGAGCGCCTTGCTCACACTGCCGGCGAGGATCACCCGGCCGGGGGCCAGGCCCTGCAGGCAGCCGACGGGATCGCGGTCGAAGCGGAACTCGGCGTCGTAGTCGTCCTCCAGGACGACACCGTCACTCTCGGCGGCCCACTCCATGAGGGCGGCCCGCCGGGCCGGGGAGAGCACCACGCCGGTGGGGTACTGGTGGGCGGGCGTGACCAGGACCGCGTGGACGCCACGGGCCCGCAGTGCCGTCACGTCGAAGCCCTGGTCGTCCACCGGGACGGGGACGAGCTCGGCGCCCGCCCGGCGCAGGAGGGGGACCTGGCGGTGGCTGTTCGGGTCCTCCACGGCCAGGCGCAGGCCGTCGATCCGCTGGGTGAGCACGTGCAGCGCCAGGCTGAGGCCCTGGGCCACGCCGCCGACGATCACCAGGTTGTCGGGGTGCACGTCCGCGGCCCGCACCCGCCTCAGGTAGCCGGCCAGCTCGTCGCGCAACTCCAGGACACCGCCGGGGTCGCCGTAGTCGAACACGTCGGAGTGCATCGTGGTGAGCACATGGCGTACGGAGGCCAGCCAGCGTTCCCGGGGGAAGCACCCGAGGTCGGGCGAGGTAGGGCGGTGACCGTAGTGCGGACCGCACGCGGCGATCTCCGGGCGGGCGGCGGCCGCCACCGAGCCGCGGGACGGCGCGGGGGCCACCTGGGTGCCCGCGCCGACGCGGGAGATCAGGAAGCCCTCGGCCACCAGTTGCTCGTAGGCCTCGACCACGACACCGCGCGAGACCTGGAGATCGGTGGCCAGGTCGCGGCTGGCCGGGAGCCGGGTGCCCGGCGTGAGGCGACCATGCCGGATGGCCTCGCGGAGCTCCGAAGCGATCTGCCCAGCAATTCCCCCCTGATCACGATTTATCAGGATGTGTAGGTCAGCCACATTGGTCCATCCTTTTAGCGGGACATTGGACTCCTTACCTGAGCCATTCTGTCCCTAGCCTCCCTTCCATGAGAAACGGAATCCCGGGGGCGGCCGCCGCCATGTTCCTCGTGGGGACGCTGGCGGGTGTGTCGGGCCTGATCCAGGACTATCCGGTGTACGGCGGGCAGGCGGTGCGCTACCTGGCCGCGGCGGTGATCTGGCTGGTCGTGATCCGGGTGCTCGGGCTGCGGTTCGTCCGGCTGACCCGGCGCGAGACGCTGCTGCTCGTCGCGCTGACGCTGCTCGGGCTGGTGTTGTTCAACATGTGCGTGATCGAGTCGGCCCGCGCCGCGGGCCCCGCGCTGGTCGGCACCGTGCTGGGCACCGTGCCGCTCGCCCTGGCGCTGCTCGGCGGCCGTCCGGCGCCCCGGCTGCTGGCCGGCGCGGTCGTCGTGGTGGCCGGCGCGACGCTGGCCACCGGGCTGGGCAGCGGTAACCTGCCCGGCCTGCTGTGGGGCCTGGGGGCGCTCGTGGGCGAGGTCAGCTTCTCGATGCTGGCCATCCCGCTGCTGCCGAAGCTGGGGGCGATCCGGCTGTCGGCGTACTCGACGGCGCTGGCCGTCCCCCTGCTGGCCGCGATCGGCCTGGTCAAGGAGGGCACGGGCATGCTCCAGCCACCGACCCCGGCACAGGCCCTCGGCTTCGTGTACCTGGCGGTCGTGGTGACCGTCCTGGCCTTCTTCCTCTGGTATACGGCGCTGCCCAAGCTCGGCCCCGGCCACGCGGGCCTGTTCGCCGGCCTCATCCCGGTCGGGGCGATCACCACCGGCCTGGTTTTGGGCATCGCCACCCCAACGGTGTTCGACCTGCTCGGCGCGTCGCTGGTGATCGCGGGCATCCTGATCGGGCTGACCACCACGAGGAAACGGGAACCGGCTCACGTCCTTTGAAACCACCCAGACGGCCGGCAATACGCACGTCACGGCGGCCGGCCACCTCCACCGGAGGAGCGTGCCCCTGGACAGGGGTGCGCTTGGACGGCGGGTGGGGCCCACCGGGCCGGCCGTAAAGAAGGCTGGTAAAAAAGGTAGGCTCTGTGCGGCGAATGGGGAGGATCATGGGCGAGTTCGATTACAGCGAGTTGCTCCCGTTGGGCGCCGACGAGACCCAATACCGGCTGATCACGCCGGACGGCGTGCGGCGGGTCGAGGCGGCCGGGCGCAGCTTCCTGGAGGTGGAGCCCGAGGCGCTGCGGCTGCTCACCGAGACCGCGATCCACGACATCTCGCACTTCCTGCGCCCCTCCCACCTCGCCCAGCTACGGAAGATCGTCGACGACCCCGAGTCCAGCGGCAACGACCGGTTCGTCGCGCTCGACCTGCTGAAGAACGCCTCCATCTCGGCCGGCGGCGTGCTGCCCATGTGCCAGGACACCGGCACCGCCATCGTCATGGGCAAGCGTGGCCGCCACGTCCTCACCGACGGGCGCGACGCCGAGCACATCTCGCGCGGCGTCTACGACGCCTACACGCGCCTCAACCTGCGCTACTCGCAGATGGCGCCGCTGAGCATGTGGGAAGAGAAGAACACCGGCAGCAACCTGCCCGCCCAGATCGAGCTCTACGCCGAGGACCCCTACGGCCACGCCGACGAGTACAAACTGCTGTTCATGGCCAAGGGCGGCGGATCGGCCAACAAGTCGTTCCTGTACCAGGAGACCAAGGCCGTGCTGAACGAGAAGCGGATGCTGGCCTTCCTGGAGGAGAAGATCCGCTCGCTCGGCACCGCGGCCTGCCCGCCGTACCATCTGGCGATCGTGGTCGGCGGCACGTCGGCCGAGTACGCGCTGAAGACGGCCAAGTACGCCAGCGCCCGCTACCTCGACTCGATCCCCACCTCGGGCTCCCCCTCCGCGCACGGCTTCCGCGATCTGGAGCTGGAGGCCAAGGTCTTCGAGCTGACGCAGAAGCTCGGGATCGGCGCCCAGTTCGGCGGCAAGTACTTCTGCCACGACGTACGCGTCATCCGGCTGCCCCGGCACGGCGCCTCCTGCCCGGTGGCCATCGCCGTGTCCTGCTCGGCCGACCGGCAGGCGCTGGCCAAGATCACGCCGGAGGGCGTCTTCCTGGAGAAGCTGGAGACCGATCCGGCCCGTTTCCTGCCGGAGACCACCGACGAGCACCTCTCGGACGACGTCGTCAGTATCGACCTCAACCAACCTATGCCGGATGTCCTTGCCGAGCTGTCGAAATATCCGGTGAAGACGCGGCTCTCGCTGACCGGCCCGCTCGTGGTCGCCCGCGACATCGCGCACGCGAAGATCGCCGACCTGCTCGACGCGGGCGGCGAGATGCCGCAGTACCTGAAGGATCACGCGGTCTACTACGCGGGTCCGGCCAAGACGCCGGAGGGCTACGCGTCGGGCTCGTTCGGCCCCACGACCGCGGGGCGGATGGACTCCTACGTGGAGCGCTTCCAGGCCGCCGGCGGCTCGATGGTGATGCTGGCCAAGGGCAACCGGTCGAAGCAGGTGACCGACGCCTGCAGGGAGCACGGAGGCTTCTACCTGGGCTCCATCGGCGGGCCCGCGGCCAGGCTGGCCCAGGACTGCATCAAGAAGGTGGAGGTCCTGGAATATCCGGAGCTGGGGATGGAGGCGGTGTGGAAGATCGAGGTGGTCGACTTCCCCGCGTTCATCGTCGTCGACGACAAGGGCGACGACTTCTTCACCGATCGCACCGGGCCGGTCCTGTCGATAGGTCGCCGCTGACGGTCTCGCGAACCGGTCGCCGATGACGGTCTCGTCAATCGGTCGCCGAAGGGTGCCGGGTAGGCCGTATCGGGCCGCTCGGCACCGGTCGGGTGACGCTCAGGCGGCCACGAGACCGCGGTGGGGCGCGACGACGGAGCCGTCGGGAAGGAGCAACCCGGTGTCCTCGAACAGCACCACGCCATTGCACAACAGGCTCCAACCCTGGTCAGGGTGAGCCGAGATCACGTGGGAAGCCTCACGGTCGGGTGAGTCGGCGGTGGGACAGAGCGGGTAGTGACTGCACATCGTGCACCTCTCAGGAGACGCTCCTGTTGTGGGGGTTTCAAAAGGGCAGCTGTCGCCCCGACGGCGTGCGAAGGTCCAGCGCGGGCACGATCGGCCTCTTCGTCGGTCGGCGACGAACCTGACTGCGGCGCATCCTCATCACGTCCCTCAACGAACTCGTCATGGCTATTCGTTCCGGTAAAGCACCAGGGCCGTATGTTCCCAGTGTGACCGCCGACACTGACAGTTCGGCCGCCGGTGGGTGCATGAGTTCCCCTTAACTTCACTGTGCCCCAGACCCCTTACGACACCCTTACAAGTCGCTGACGGCTGCGTCAGGCCCCTATTGGCAACCCTGCCGGACGCCTGCGAACCGCTTGCCGGGCATCGCGCACATTCCTGGTGACCAACTTGGGCCGAGCGCCGTATCCACAGGTCAGGGGCCTGAGACCCGCTCGCGCGGGCGACGCCGCCACCCCGCCCGTACGCCGGACCCCGAGCCCGCCGTCACCGGCGAGACCTTGTCGCCGAACCAGACCGGGGCCGTCCGCGGCGCCGGCGGCACCCTGGACAGGCCGGCCGAGGCGCGCTACGAAGGCAGGTTCGGCGGCCGGGCAGCTCGGCATGGTCAAACGTTCCAGCGGGTGCAGACTGGTCATCGGGCCGATATGCCAGCATCATGGGAGCACCACGCTTGGGCGGTACCGCAATGTCTGTGAAGCCTGATCAACGGGACCGATGTAGCCGACACGTTTGCTGACGTCACGAGTCAGACGAGTTGACTTAACTTCGCAACATTTTATCGGCCCCGCCTCTACTGGTCGGTTTACACAAATAGGTAAGCTGCCTGCCATGCGTGCGCCCTCCGGTTACCTACTCGCCGCGCGCTACCGGCTTCTGGAACCGGTCGGTCGCGGCGGCATGGGTACCGTTTGGCGAGCGCACGACGAGCTGCTCGACCGCGACGTGGCGGTCAAGGAGGTCCGGCTGCCGGCCGTGCTCGACGAGGAGTTGCGGGCCGAGCTGTGCGCCCGCACCGAGCGCGAGGGCAGGGCGACCGCGATGGTCGCGCATCCGTCGGTCATCACCGTGTTCGACGTGGTCACCGAGGACGACCGGCCGTGGATCGTCATGGAGCTGCTCCAGGCCAGGTCCCTCGAACAGCTCATCCTGGAGGGCGGACCGCTCCATCCGCGCAAGGCCGCCGAGATCGGCCGGCAGATCCTCGGGGCGCTGCGGGCCGTACACGCCAAGGGGATCCTGCACCGCGACGTGAAGCCCAGCAACGTGCTGGTGATGGAGGACCGGGCGGTCCTGACGGACTTCGGGCTGGCCGCACTGGAAGGTGACGTTTCCATCACCCAGGCGGGCATCGTGCTCGGTTCAGCCGGATACATCGCTCCAGAGCGGGTGCTGGGATCGAAGGCCAGTCCGGCCGGCGATCTGTGGTCGCTCGGCGCGACCCTCTACACCGCCGTCGAGGGCAGGGGCCTGCATGGGCGCCGTACGGCCGCCGCCGCGCTGGCCGCGCTCACCAGTGGCGAGCCGATCCCGATGACGAAGGCCGGGCCGCTGGCGCCGGTTCTCGACGCGCTGCTCCGCATCGATCCGCAGACCAGGCTCGACTCCGTACGCGCCTCGTTGATGCTGGCCAGGGTGGCTGCGGGCGGCTCCGCGGAGGAGCCACTGCCCCCCACCGGATCGGGACGGCCGACGCCGGTGATCACCGCACCCTCTTTCGCGCGCAGGCCCGCGCACCGCGGGCTGCACCGGGCGGAGGCCACGGCCGCCGCCCTGGCCGTGCCGCCACCACGTCAAGAACGCCGGCAGGGCGAAGGCGTCCATCGGAAGAGAGTCGAGCCTCGACCTAATCCGTCCGCTTATGCCCGTTTCAAAGCGACGGTGATAAAGTTGTGCCTTCCTCGACGGTTCTGGCCAAGAGAACTTCGCAAGCGAGGGTAAAGCACTTCCCAAGCGAGAATCGATATCTTCTTCTCATGCCGGAACAGCAGACACGCCTGCTCGCGGAGCGCTACGAGCTCATCGCACCCCTCGGTCGAGGGACTATGGGTACGGTGTGGCGCGCCCGTGATCGCGCGCTCGGGCGCGAGGTGGCGGTCAAGGAAATCCGCCAAGACCCGGGTCTCACCGAGGAACAGCGGGCCGAGCTGCGCGAGCGCATGGTCCGCGAAGGGCGTATCGCCGCCCGGATCAACCACCCGTCCGTCGCCGCCATCCACGACGTGCTCATCCACGACAACAGCCCGTGGATCATCATGGAGCTCATCGAGGCCCGCTCCCTGGAGCAGGTGATCGACGAAGAGGGCCCGCTGCCGCCCCGGCTGGTGGCGGAGATCGGCGTCGACCTGCTCGGCGCCCTGCGCGCGGCGCACGCCCAGGGCATCACGCATCGCGACGTCAAGCCGGGCAACGTGCTCATCACCGAGACCGGCCGGGTGGTGCTGACCGACTTCGGCATCGCCAAGGCCGAAGGTGATTCCCGGCTCACCAAGACCGGCATGGTCATCGGCTCTCCCGGCTATACGGCGCCGGAGCGGGCCAGGGGCGAATACACCGGGCCCGAGTCCGACGTCTGGTCGCTCGGGGCGACGCTGTACTTCGCGGTCGAGGGGCGTCCGGCGTACGAGCGGGCCACGATCGCGGAGACGCTCGCCGCGCTGCTGAGCGAGAACGCCGACCCGCCCACCCAGGCCGGTTCGCTGCGGCCGGTGCTGACCGGGCTGCTGGACAAGGACCACAGGCGGCGCATGACGGCGGCCAAGGCGGAGACCCTGCTCAGGATGGTCGCGGATACGCCCACGAACGAGATGCCGGCGATCACGGCCGAGGCTTTGATCGCCCAGGAGGCCGGCGTGCCCGACTCGAACGACACGTCACCCGCCGTACAGGCCCCCAGAACGGCCGCCCCGTGGGGCACTCCACCCGCCGCACCCGGCCGTGGAGCCCAGGGTGGGCCGTCGGGGCCCGGCCGGGATGCGCAGGCTCCGCACGCGGCAGGCGGCCCGAGCGGGGCAGGCGGTCCGACCGGGCCGGCGCTGGCCGGGGCAGGCGGTCCGGCCGGTCAACGCGGTCCGGCCAGTCAAGGCGGGCAAGCTGGTCGAGGTGGGCAATCCGGCCGAGGCGGGCAGGCCGCTCAGAGCGGCTCTGCGGCGGCGGGCGGGCAAGCCGGTCAGAGCGGCTCTGCGGGTCCGGGCGGGCAAACCGATCAAGGCTGGCAAGCGGCTCAGAGCGGTCAGACTGCTCAGGGCGGGCAGGCGAGGGGCGGTCAGGGGCCGATGGGCGGGCCCCAGGGACCGGTAAGCGGGCCCCAGGGGCGTGGGACCGGGTCGCGTCCGAATGCGCCCAGCACGTCCCCTCAGGGCCCCGCGACGGGGCCGCAGGCAGCACGGGCAGGCGCGGCCTCCGACGTGTGGACCGCCAGGCCGACGGGCGGAGTTCAGCCGCACGGACCCTCGGGCGCCCCGTCCGGCCCCGCCGGCGCTGCGCAGGGACCCGCCGGTACTCCGCGCGGTGCCGTCGGCGCTCCGCAGGGCCCCGGTGGTGGACCACAGGGACCAGGTGGTGGTTCGCAGGGTCCCGGTGGTGGACCGCAGGGACCGGGTGGTGGTCCGCGCGGTGCCGGGCGCGGCGGTCCGACCGGGCCTCGCCCCAGCGGTGCGTACGACCCCGAGCAGACCATCAGCGTGGCGCGTCCGAAGGCCCCCATACCGCAGGACCCGTCACGACGTGGCTCCGACGAGGAGAGCACCGTCACCACCCGCATCCACCAGGCCCCGGGACAGCAGGTGTACCCACTGCCCCCACCCCAGCAGAACCCCCAGCCAGGACCGCGCGGCCCACAACCAGGACCACGAGGCCCGCAGCCGGGACCGCAGCAGGCGCCACCCCCGATAGGGCAGGAGCGCCAGGCCGGGCAGGGGCTGGGAACGGATCTGTTCGCCATCGCGAAGGAGCCCGAACAAGGCCCCACCGGCAACCGCAACGGCATGCTGGTCCTGATGGCCGTGGCCGCGGCCGCCGCCGTAGTGATCGCCGTCCTCATCGTGGCGCTCCTGTCGAGCTGACCCGGCTTTGTCGGACGCCCCTTTCGGGCTGATCCGGCAAGGGTGAGCCAGACTGGGAGGCATGAGCGAGTTCCGCATTGAACATGACTCCATGGGTGAGGTGCGCGTTCCGGTCGGAGCCAAATGGCGCGCGCAGACACAGCGGGCGGTGGAGAACTTCCCGGTGTCCGGACGGCCGCTGGAGCCGTCGCACATCGCCGCGCTCGGCCTGATCAAGGCGGTCGCCGCCGAGGTCAACGGAGAGCTCGGCGTGCTCGAAAAGGATCTGTCCGAGGCCATCGCGCAGGCCGCGGCCGACGTCGCGGAGAACGAGCACGACGACCACTTCCCGATCGACGTCTTCCAGACCGGTTCCGGCACCTCGTCCAACATGAACGCCAACGAGGTCATCGCGACGCTGGCCCAGGAGCGGCTGGGCCGGCCCGTACACCCGAACGACCACGTCAACGCCTCGCAGTCGTCCAATGACGTGTTCCCGACCTCGATCCACGTGGCGGCGGCGACGGAGGTGACCTACCACCTGCTGCCCTCGCTGGAACACCTGGCGGCGGCGCTGCGGGCCAAGGCGATCCAGTTCGACCAGGTGGTGAAGTCGGGCCGGACGCATCTCATGGACGCCACGCCCGTGACGCTGGGGCAGGAGTTCGGCGGCTACGCCACGCAGATCGAGCACGGCACCGTACGGGTGAGGTCGGCGCTCGGGCACGTACTCGAGCTGCCCCTGGGCGGCACGGCGGTGGGCACCGGCATCAACACCCCGCCGGGCTTCGCGAACATGGCGATCGAGAAGCTGCGTGAGGCGACCGGAATTCCGTTCCGGGAGGCGATGAACCACTTCGAGGCGCAGAGCGCGCAGGACTCCATCGTCGAGCTCTCGGGGCAGCTGAAGGTGGTGGCGGTCTCGCTCAACAAGATCGCCAACGATCTCCGGTGGATGGGCTCCGGACCGCGCGCCGGGCTCGGCGAGATCAACCTGCCGGACCTGCAACCGGGGTCGTCCATCATGCCCGGCAAGGTCAACCCGGTGATCCCCGAGGCCACGGCCATGGTCGCGGCGCAGGTCATCGGCAACGACGCGGCGATCACGTTCGCGGGCGCGTCGGGCAACTTCGAGCTGAACGTGCAACTGCCGGTCATCGCACGGAACATCCTGGAGTCGATCCGGCTGCTGGCGAACGTCTCGCGGCTGCTGGCCGACCGGTGCGTGGCCGGGATCACGGCGAACGTGCCGCGGCTGCGGGAGTACGCGGAGTCGTCACCGTCGATCGTCACGCCGCTGAACCGGCACGTGGGCTATGAGGAGGCGGCGAAGATCGCCAAGCAGGCGTTGTCGGAGCGCAAGACGATCCGCGAGGTGGTCATCGAACGCGGTCACGTGGCGGCCGGCCGGCTCACGGAGGAGCAACTCGACGCCCTGCTGGACGTGCTCTCCATGACCCGGCCCGCCGAGTGACGAACAGCCTCGAACCACCCCGGTGAGTGGCGCGCCCCAGCGGGCGGGCAGAGTCAGTGCCGAACAGCCTCAAACCGCCCGCTGGGTGGCGCGCGCCCAGCGGGTGAGCAGGGTTGCGGCCGCACCTGAGTCGACGGCGTCACCCGCTCGCTTGTACGCCTGGGCGAGGGCGGTGGTGAGGCCGTCGGCCGGGGGTGTGCCGTCGGCCGCCACCAGGGCGGCTGCCGCGTTCAGGAGGACGATGTCGCGGACCGGCCCCCGCTCGCCCGCGAGGACCGCCCTGGCCACCCCCGCGTTGTGCGCCGCGTCGCCGCCGACCAGGTCGGACGGGTGTGCTCGCGGGATCGACAGGTCCGCCGGGTCGAAGCGGGTCGGGGTCACCGTGCCCCTGCGTACGAGCCAGACGGCCGAGGGACCGGAGGTGGTGAGCTCGTCGAGGCCGTCGTCGCCGCGGAAGACCAGCGAGGAGCCGCCGCGCTCCGCGAGGACGCCCGCGATGACCGGCGCCAGGTCCCGGTGGAAGACGCCGACCGCCTGCGCGGCCGGCAGGGCGGGGTTGGTGAGGGGGCCGAGGAAGTTGAAGACCGTCGGCACGCCCAGCTCCCGCCGCGCCCCGGAGGTGCGTTTCAACGCCGGGTGGAAGGTGGGCGCGAAGCAGAACGTGATGCCGACCTCCTCCACGACCCGGGCGACGCCGGCCGGCGGCAGGTCGATGACCAGGCCGAGCTCCTCCAGCAGGTCGGCGGCTCCGGTGCTCGAGGAGGCGGCCCGGCCGCCGTGCTTGACGACCTTGGCCCCGGCGGCCGCCGCCACGATGGCCGCCATGGTCGAGATGTTGACCGTGTTGGCCCGGTCGCCGCCGGTGCCGACCAGGTCGACCGGGTCGCCGGGGATCCTGATGGCCGCCGATCTGGCGAGCATGCCGTCGGCCAGGCCGGACACCTCCGCCACGGTCTCGCCCTTGGCACGCATGGCGATGGCGAAGGCGGCGATCTGGGCGTCCGTGGCGGCGCCCGACATGATCTGGTCCATGGCCCAGGCGGCCTGGCCGGAGGTGAGCGAGGTGCCGTCGAGGAGTGTGCTGAGCAGTGCTGGCCAGGTTGTCACGGAACGCCCTTTCGTCTGGGGTGCTCGACAAGGGGGTCCGGACATGACGACGGCCGCCTCGTCGAGGCGGCCGGGGTGCGTATGCGCTAGGAGGACCGCCTAGAAGGCGGGCCACCAGGAGTACGAATACGCGTGCATAGGGGAAACCGTATCAGGCACGCGGTCGCCGCGGCCTCCCAGACACACCACATAAGGCGGCGCCGATCTATGTCGTGGACACCCATGCCACCCTCGCCCCGCGAGCGCTTAGGGTCGGAGACATGGCGAAGGAGCTGACGGGGCGGACGGCGCTGGTCACGGGGGGCGGGGCCGGGATCGGGGCCGCCTGCGCGAGACGGCTGGCCGCCGGTGGGGCGAGGGTGCTGGTCGTCGACCGGAGCGCGGAGTCGGCGGAGAAGGTGGCCGCCGAGCTCGGCGGGGTGGCGGTGGTGGCGGACCTGAGCGATCCGGAGTTCATCGGTGCCCTGCCGGAGGAGCCGGTCGACATCGTGGTCAACAACGCGGGGTTCCAGCACGTGGCGCCGATCGAGGAGTTTCCGCCCGCGGTGTTCGCCACGATGCTGCGGGTCATGGTCGAGGCGCCGTTCCTGATCGCGCGGCAGGTGCTGCCGGGGATGTACGAGCGGGGCTGGGGGCGGTTCGTCAACATCTCGTCGGTGCACGGGCTGCGGGCTTCGCCGTACAAGTCGGCGTACACGACGGCCAAGCATGGGCTGGAGGGGTTCTCCAAGGTCGTCGCGCTCGAAGGGGCGGCCCACGGGGTGACCTCCACCTGCGTGTGCCCGGCGTACGTACGGACCGGGCTGGTCGAGAGCCAGATCGCCGACCAGGCGAAGGCGCACGGCATCGACCCCGGCGAGGTGGTCGAGGACATCATGCTCCAGCCCGCGGCGATCAAACGGCTGATCGAGCCCGAGGAGGTGGCCGAGCTGGTCGCCTACCTGTGCGGCCCGGCCGGATCGTTCATCACCGGCGTGTCCCTCCCCGTCGACGGCGGCTGGACGGCCCGCTAGTGGCCCGCGAGGGAGCGCCGTCGCCTGGAGGAGGAGCGCCGGGAGCGAAGCGACCAGAGCGACGGGGGAAGGCGGCGGCATTCGGGCGACCGAGCCGCCGAACGGAGTGAGGCCATGAGTAGGCGCTTTCTGGAACTGTTGGCACGGGAGGCGTCGGCGGTCGAGTTCGAGGGGCCGATCATTCAGGCCAGGGCCGCGGGCGCCGACGCGGCGACGGTCGAGGAGCTGGAGCTGGCCAAGGTCGACGCGCTCAAGGTGCGCGCGCTGCTCAAACGCCGGGCCAGGCGCGAGGCCGAGCTGTCGGCGCTCTACGACACCGCCAACGACCTGGCCGCGCTGCGCGACCTCGACGCGGTGCTGGAGGCGATCGTGCACCGCGCCAGGCAACTGCTCGCGACCGACACCGCCTACCTCACGCTGCACGATCCCGCCCGCGGCGACACGTACATGCAGGTGACCGACGGCTCGATCTCGGCCAAGTTCCGGGCGCTCCGGCTGGCCATGGGGGCCGGGCTCGGCGGGCTGGTCGCGCAGAGCGCCACGCCGTACGCGACCGCCGACTACTTCGCCGACGCCCGCTTCCACCACAAGAATCACATCGACGAAGCCGTCACCGAGGAAGGGCTGGTCGCGATCCTCGGCGTGCCGCTGCGGCTGGGGCAGCGGGTGATCGGCGTGCTGTTCGCGGCCAACCGCAGCGCCAGGCCGTTCCTCCAGGAGGAGGTTTCGCTGCTGGCGAGCCTGGCGGCGCACGCGGCCGTCGCGATCGACAACGCCAGGCTGCTGCAGGAGACCAGGAACGCCCTCGAAGAGCTGTCCGCCGCGCACCGCACGGTCAGGGAGCACGGCCAGGCCGTCGAACGCGCCGCGCTGGCCCACGACAGGATGACCTCGCTGGTGCTGCGGGGCGGCGGCATCGAGGACGTGGCCGCGGTGGTGACCGATGTGCTCGGCGGCTCGCTGGCCGTACTCGACGACCTGGGCCGGCCGATCACCGGAGACGTCGGCGAGCTGGATCCGGGCGTGTTCGAGGCCGCGCAGGCGTCCAGGGCGCTGGGCCGTACCGTGCGCCGGGCGGATCTGCGGATCGCGTCGGTGGACGTCGGCGGCGAGCCGCTCTGCACGCTGATCCTGCGCAGCGACGACGCCGACGAGCGCATCCTGGAGCGAGCGGCGCTGGTCTGCGCGCTGCTGCTGCTGTTCCGCCGGAGCGTCGCCGAGGCGGAGGGGCGGGTGCGGGGCGAGCTGCTCGATGACCTGATCTCCAGACCCGGCTCTCCCGGGCTGGCCGACCGGGCGCGCCGACTGGGCGTGGACCTGGCCGCGCCGCACG
This sequence comes from Nonomuraea sp. NEAU-A123, assembly GCF_018603905.1. GTDB lineage: Bacteria > Actinomycetota > Actinomycetes > Streptosporangiales > Streptosporangiaceae > Nonomuraea. Next base: position 132,354 of record NZ_JAHFZZ010000012.1, on the reverse strand, counting down.
TCATGGTGGTGGTGCGGCACGAGGGGCAGCGCGAGCGGGCCGCGTTCTGGGCGTCGTCGCAGGCGGCCGTACGCCATGGGCTGGCGGCCGGGCGGGCCGGAGAGGTCGTCCTGCTGCTGCCCGGCGGCGACGCGGGCGCCATCGCGCAGCGCGTGGCGGCCGAGCTGAGCGCGTCCCTGCACACCCCCGCCACGGCCGGGGCGTCGCGCAAGAGCGACGTCGCCGCGGCCTACCAGGAGGCGCGGCGCTGCGCGGAGGCGCTCATCGCGCTGGGCCGGACGGGTGACGGCGCGAGCGCGAGTGAGCTCGGCTTCGTCGGCCTGCTAATCGGCGACGTCCACGACGTGCCCGGCTACGTCGGCTCGGTGCTCGGGCCGGTGGTCGAGTACGACGCCCGCAGGGGCACCGTGCTGGCCGACACGCTGGCCGCCTACTTCGGCTCGGGCGGCTCGCCCTCCCGTACGGCCGACGCCATGCACATCCACGTCAACACCGTCACCCAGCGGCTCGACCGCATCGGCAAGCTCCTGGGCGAGGGCTGGCTGGAGCCGGAGCGGGCGCTGGAGATCCAGCTCGCGCTCCGCCTGCACCGGCTCGGCCACACATCCCCACCACAGACTGTGGGCCCCGACGCCATATGAGTGACGCCGGTCACTCCCTAGCGTGACGGCATGGCCACTTCCATCAAGAAGATCGTCGCCGCGAGCCTGATCGGCACCACCATCGAGTGGTACGACTTCTTCCTGTACGGCTCGGCAGCCGCTCTCGTCTTCAACAAGCTCTTCTTCCCCAACGCCGACCCCCTGACCGGGACGCTCCTCGCGTTCCTCACCTACGCCGTCGGGTTCGTCGCCCGCCCGCTCGGCGGCCTGATCTTCGGCCACTTCGGCGACCGGCTCGGCCGTAAGCGGCTGCTGGTGGTCAGCCTGCTGCTGATGGGCGCCGCCACGTTCCTGATCGGCTGTCTGCCGACGTACGCGGGCGTGGGCGCCGCCGCGCCGCTGCTGCTGACCCTGCTCCGGCTGGTGCAGGGCTTCGCGCTGGGCGGCGAGTGGGGCGGCGCGGTGCTGATCGTCTCCGAGCACGGCGACGCGGCGCGGCGCGGCTTCTGGGCCTCCTGGCCGCAGGCGGGCGCGCCGGGCGGCAACCTGCTGGCCACCGGCGTGCTGGCGATCCTGGCCGCCTGGCAGTCGGACGAGGCGTTCCTGGCGTGGGGCTGGCGGGTGCCGTTCCTGCTGTCGGGCGTGCTGGTGCTGATCGGCCTGTGGATCCGGCTGTCGATCACCGAGTCGCCGGTGTTCCAGCAGGCCGAGCCGGAGGAGACGGCGCCGATCATCGGCGTGCTGCGCCACCACTGGCGGGACGTCCTCACCGCGATCGGCGCCCGGCTGGCGGAGAACATCTCCTTCTACCTCCTCACGGTCTTCGTCATCACCTACGCGAAGGCCAACAAGATCGAGAACTCCACCGTGCTCAACGCCGTGCTGATCGCCTCGGCCATCCACTTCGTCACGATCCCGATGTGGGGCGCGCTGTCGGACCGGATCGGCCGCCGCCCGATGTACCTGGCCGGGGCCGCCGGCATCGGGCTGTGGATCTTCGCGTTCTTCCCGCTCATCAACACCGGCAACTTCCTGGCCATCACGCTCGCCATCACCGTGGGCCTGCTCTTCCACGGCATGATGTACGGCCCGCAAGCGGCCTTCTTCGCCGAGCTGTTCGGCACCAGAATGCGCTACACCGGGGTGTCGATCGGCGCCCAGTTGTCGGCGATCGTGGCCGGGGCACTGGCCCCGATCATCGCGGTCGCGCTGCTGAAGAGCTACGGCAGCAGCCTGCCGATCTCCATCTACCTCGGCCTGGCGGCCGTCCTCACCCTGGTCGCGGTCTTCGCCGCCAGGGAGACCCAGGGCCGCGACCTGGCCGAGAAGGTGCACGTATGAAGGTCACCACGCCGAGGCTCACCCAGCACGTCCTGACCGTGGCAGGCAGGGAGACCGGCGAGCCCGTGCTGTTCGTCCACGGCAACGTCTCGTCGAGCGCGTTCTGGCGGGACACCATGGCCGCCCTGCCGGAGGCGTACCGGCCGCTCGCGGTGGACCTGCGCGGGTTCGGCGAGACCGACGCCGAGCCCGTGGACGCCACGCGGGGCCTGCGCGACTACTCCGACGACCTGATCGAGCTGATCGGCCGGCTGGGCCTGGAGCGGGTCCACCTGGTCGGCTGGAGCATGGGCGGCGGCATCGTCCTGCAACTGCTGCGCGACCGTCCCACGATGGTCGGCAGCCTCACGCTGGTGAACCCCGTCTCCCCGTACGGCTTCGGCGGCACGGAGGGCGCGGACGGCAGGCTCACCCACCCGGACGGCACGGGAGCGGGGGCCGGGGGCGCCAATCCGGACTTCGTGTCCCGCCTGAAGGCGGGCGACATGTCGGAGGAATCCCCGACGTCCCCTCGCTCGGTGTTCCGGGCCACGTACGTGAAGAACCCCGTGCCCGACGAGGACTTCTACCTCCGCTCCATGCTCACCACCCGGGTCGGCGAGGCCAACTACCCGGGCGACCCCGTCGGGTCGGCGCGGTGGCCGGGCGTGGCGCCGGGCAAGCACGGCGTGCTCAACGCCATGGCCCCCACCCACTTCCGGATCGACGACCTGCACGAGATCGCCCCCAAGCCGCCCATCCTGTGGATCAGGGGCGCCGACGACGTGATCGTCTCCGACACCTCGCTGTTCGACCTCGCCCACCTCGGCGCGCTGGGCGTGGTGCCCGGCTCGCCCGGCGCCACCGCGCAGCCCATGGTGACCCAGACCAGGGCCGTGCTCGACCGCTACGGCCGTTACCGGGAGGCCGTGCTCGACGAGTGCGGCCACAGCCCGCACCTGGAGCGACCCGCCGACTTCCAGCGCCTGCTGGCCGACCATCTCGCGGAGTCCTGATGATCGTCGCGTTAACCCTGGTGGCGAGCCTGCTGACCCCCGGCCAGGACCCCACGGTGCCCGGCGCCGAGTACACGGTCAGCGCCCGCCTGGACGACCTGACCACCGCGGGCACCGTCGCGACGGGTCACACCGACCCGGCCGACTGGGCCGGGCTGCACTCGGCGGCCACCGTCAACCCCACCGGCGTCCCCGGCGTCCAGATCGACGGCTACTTCCCCGACACCTCCGCCACCAACACCAACCACGGCTGGAACCACGACTCCCAGTTCGTCATCAGGCTGCCCGAGAACTGGAACGGCGGCCTGGTCGTCACCGGCACGCCGGGCAACAGGGAGCAGTACGCCAACGACTTCACGATCTCCGACTGGGTGCTGTCGAAGGGCTACGCGTTCGCCGCCACGGACAAGGGCAACACCGGCCCGCAGTTCTACACCGACGGCCGGCAGCCGGGGGACGCGATCGCCGAGTGGAACGAACGCGTCACCCAGCTCACGGTGGCCGCCAAGGCCGTGGTCAGGCAGCGGTACGGCCGGCCGCCCCGGCGCACGTTCATGGCCGGCATCTCCAACGGCGGCTACCTCGTCCGCTGGCAGTTGGAGAACCGCGGCCGGCTCTACGACGGCGGCGTCGACTGGGAGGGCACGCTCTGGCGGGTCAAGGGCGACAACCTGCTCAACTTCCTGCCCCAGGCGCTGAAGGGGTCTCCGGAGCAGGCGGGCTTCGCCGCGGGCTCGGAGTTCCTGTGGCCCTTCCACCGGCAGTACTACTGGGAGCTCACCCAGCAGCTCTACCAGAAGGAGCTCGACCCGTCCTACGAAGGCGCCCCGGCGGACTACGACTACGACGCGCGCAAGCCGTACGCGGCCGTCGCCAAGATCGCGCTGACCGGCCGGATCACCAAGCCGCTCATCACCATCCACGGCACGCTCGACTCGCTGCTGCCGATCTCACGCGACTCCGACGTCTACGCCAAGATGGTCGGCCCGCACCGGCCGTTCCGCTACCACCGGGTCGAGGGCGGCAACCACCTCGACGGTCTGGTGGACGTCTACCCCGGCAAGCTGAAGCCCCTCTTGCCGGTCTTCAGGGAGTCCTTCACCGAGCTGGAGGACTGGGTCAGTCCCTGAGGTAGCGATGCTTGCCCGCGCGCGCCAGACGCACCATGTGCCGCGCGCCGGGCAGGCGGCGGCCGAGCCGGTACAGCAGCGTGTCCCCGCCCATCGGTGAGCGCCGCTCGGGATCCATGGCCGCCGACGGCCGCACCTCGATCCTGCCCCTGCGTACCTCCAGCCCGAACCGCAGGCCGGTCTCGTCCTCGGCGGTGCGCAGTGAGGAGAGCCAGGCGCCGGGTCCGAGGCTGTCCCTGCCCGGCAGCATCCGTTTGACCGGCACCTTGGCCACCAGCTGCCCGGCGATCTTGCCCGGCACACCCGGCTCGACCAGCGCGGGTGCGGACACCTCGCGTGGCCGGCGCGAGGTGTTGCGCAGCACCAGCTCCAGCGCGGGGCCGCCGCTCGGCGGCACGTACGGCACGGGCAGCACGACGTACAGGTGCCCCTCCTGCCGCCTGATGGTCACGCCCGGCGACACCAGCGCGATCGACTCCGAGAACGAGCGCGGCTCGATGGCCAGCCCGAGCTCGCCCGCGTCGGTCCAGCACGGCACCACCAGGCGCATCCTGGGCTGCTGGGCGAGCACGCCGAGGCAGTTGAGCGGGCCGTCCGGGCGGCGGACCCGGCTCCTGGCCTGGTGCGCGCCGCCGAACATGCGGACGTGCACCTCCCACTGGCCGGCCTTGAGCGGCTCGCCGAGCGCCGCCGCGGTCACGTCGACCCTGGCCTCGCCGACGATCTGGATGCGGACGTGGCGGCGCCCGTCCGGGACCCGTTCGACCCGGTAGGCGACCGGCAGGTAGTGGATGACGCCCGTCTCGCTGTGCCGTACGTACACCTCGATGCGGGCGCGCTCGACGGCGCCGGTGACGTCCGTGACGCTGTCGGGCAGCAGCTTGGCGTCGACCGAGCGGGGCGCCTGCCACAGCAGGCGCTCGCCGTTCGTCCGGAACCTGGCCGGCCCCCCGTCGCCGCCCAGGACCTCCACGGAGAGCCCGAGCACCAGCACCTGCGCGTCCCAGCGGACCTCGCTCAGGTCCGCGCGCAGCCCGGCCCGCTTGGAGGAGTTGGCCAGGACGACGAGCTGATCCAGCCGTCCGGCGCGGACGAAGGCGGCCACGACCCGCAGTTGGACGGGCAGGTACTGGTCGAGGCGCTCGGGGAAGCTGTCGAGCACGAGCTGCCTGATCAGCCTGAAGTGCATGCCCCGGTCCACGGACGACGCGGCGAACCGGCTGGTCAGCAGCGGCTTGAGCACGGTGGTGCGGAACCAGTGGCCATACATGCGGTCGCGCTGGCGGCCGTCGCCCACGTAGGCGTCGATGGCGGCGAGCAGCGTCCGGAGCTCGGCCACGGCGGCGCGCGGGTCCTCCTCGGGCTCGTCGCGCTCGCCGATGTGACAGCAGATCTGATCGGCCAGCACGGCGACGACCTTGGCCTGCAAGTAGGCCCGGACCGAGAACGCCTGCTCGGCCACCTGCCCGCCGGGCACGGGAAAGCCCAGCTCGTGCTCCTCCAGGAAGGCGCGGCGGTAGAGCTTGTGCGGCGTGAGCAGGCTGAGCAGCCGGTCGCGCAGCAGGTCGGCACGTCCCCGGTTGCGTACGAACGCGGTCACCGGCGGCCCCGTGTCCCGCACCAGGCGGCCGACCAGGACGTCGGCGTCGGTCTCGACGGCCCGTTCGTACATGCTGAGCAGCGCGTCGCGCTCCAGCCGGTCGCCCTGCTCCATCAGGTAGACGTAGTCGCCCTTGGCGGCGGCCATGCCGACGTTGCGTCCCCGCATCGGTGAGCCGGTGTGCGGAAGGTGCAGCACGCGGACGTTCCTGCGGACGGCGGCGACCGTGTCGAGCCGCTCGGCGATCCCGTCCATGGAGCCGTCGTCCACGAAGATCACTTCATAGTCGTCCGCGGGCATGCTCTGCTCCAGGACGGAGCGGATGCACGAGTCTGCACGGCTTCCCGGGTTGTGGACACTGACGATCACGCTGACCTTCACACCCATGCGGCCAGCGTGCGCCGGGCCCTCTCATCGGGCGTGGCGGCTTGCCGATTACAGAGGGAAAGATGGTCTGTTAATACCATCCCGTGGCCTGCGAGTGCCCCCAGGCGCCGCAGGGCGTGCCGTAGCGGCCCTTGATATAGCCGAGACCCCATTTGATCTGGGTGGCGGCGTTGGTCTGCCAGTCGCCGCCCGCGCTGGCCATCTTGCTGCCGGGCAGGGACTGCGGGATGCCGTAGGCGCCGGAGTAGCGGTTCATCGCCCGCTCGTTCCAGCCGCTCTCCTTCTGCCAGAGCCGCTCCAGGCAGCCCCACTGGTCGGCGCCGAAGCCGGCTCCGGACATCATCTGCTTGGCGACGGACTTGTTGCTGCCGGGTGAGGGGTTGCTGCCCGGCGGGAAGTCGGCGGCCGGGAACCCGTCGCCGCCCGGAGCCTTCTTCTTGACCTCGACCCAGTCGAGGTCGGACTTGGTGTCCTTGCGGCCTTCCTTGAGCTTCTTCGCCTGGTACGCCTTGACCCCCGCCTCCTTGAGCGCGTCACTCTCGGGGTCGGGCGCGTAGAGGTCGCCGCTGGCGATCCGGCCGAAGTCCTCCGCCGAGATCGGCGTGGGCGGCGTGTTGGCGTTCTGGATCGCTCGGTTGGCGACGAAAGCACCGCCACCACCGACGATCACGACGGACAACCCGATGACCGCCACGCGCTTCGCCTTCTGCGCGGACGAACGGGCCGGTCGGCGCGCCGAGGGGGAGGTTTCCGACGCGGGACGCTCACTCAACTGCGGACCAGGGCTCACGACCCATGAGCTTGCCCTGTCATGGGGGGTGGTCCGCAACCGAAACGGGACATCTGGTTGGCGCCGCATTTACTAACGGGCTGGTTGGCGGCCAATTTCCCCGAACGTGTGATATTCCTCACATCCTCGGCCCGCCCCTCGGGCGCCCGTCACCGAAGGGAGGGCCGCTTTAAGCGTCCCCTGTGTTGTTTGTAGTCCTGTGCGCGCCATGTCACAGTTTCATGACGGAACGCAAGGACCCTCAGCATGGAAGAATAATGTTCGCGTGGCTGGCATCCTCCTCGTCGAAGACGATCCCTCCGTCCGCATGGCTCTAGAGCTGGCGCTGACCAGGCAGGGGCACTCCGTTACGTCTTACGCGACCGGCGAGGAAGCACTCGACCACGTCAGGTCCCGCCGTCCCGAGATCGCCATCCTCGACGTCATGCTGCCCGGCATCGACGGGGTCGAGGTGTGCCGGCGCATCCGCCGGCTCGACCAGCTCCCGGTCATCCTGCTCACCGCGCGCGGCGACGACCTGGACGTGGTGGTCGGGCTGGAGGCGGGCGCCGACGACTATGTGGTCAAGCCGGTCGAGCCGCGGGTCCTGGACGCGCGCATCCGCGCCATCCTGCGCCGGGCCGAGTCCGCCGCCTCCGACCGGATCTCCTTCGGCGACCTCATGATCGACCGGGGCGCGCTGAAGGTCACGCTGGCCAGCAAGGAGATCCACCTGACCCCGACCGAGCTGCGGCTGCTGCTGGAGCTCGTCCGGCATCCCGGCCAGGTCCTCAACCGCCGCTACCTGCTGCGGGCCGTCTGGGACCACACGCACGTGGCCGACTCGCGGCTGGTCGACGCCTGCGTGCAGCGGGTGCGCGCGAAGATCGAGCCGAAGCCGGCGGAGCCGGTGTTCATCCACACCGTGCGCGGGTTCGGTTACCGGTTCAGTCCTCCGTGAGACCGCTGCCCACCGGGCTGCGCGCGCGCCTGGTCATCACGTTCACCCTGGTCGCCGTCACCGCCTCCTTCCTCGTCGCGACGATCGGCTTCGAGCTGGCCAAGTCGGCGCTCGTCAAACGGGCCGAGGACACCTCCATCGACCTGGTGACCAGAGAACTGGGCCGCATCACCTTCCCGGTAGGCACGCTCAGGCAGGGCGAGGCCCCGCCCACCACCAAGAACCTGGAGAACGTCGCCCAGTCGCTCAACGGACCCGGCCGCAGCGTCGTAGTCGAGTACAAGAACCTGACGTACGCCGAGGGCCCGCTCAACATGAACGACGTGCCCAACGAGCTGTACGGCCGGGCCAAGCGGAACGTCGTCACCCAGCGCAAGCTCATCCACGACGAGCTCTGGCTCGTCGTCGGCGCCGAGGTCTACCGCGAGACCGGCACCGAACCCGAGGCCACCGGTCTGCGGGCCTTCGTGTTCTTCCCGCTGCGCGACGACGAGCGCGAGCTGGCCACGCTGAAGGGCAAGCTCACCCAGGGCGGCGTGGTCATCCTGCTGATCGCCCTGGTCGTGGCCCTGCTGTCGGCCAGGCAGGTGCTGCTGCCCGTCAGGCGGCTCAGCGCCGCCGCGCAGGCGCTCGGCCAGGGCCGCCTCGACACGCGCCTGCCCGTGCACGGTCAGGACGAGCTGGCCGAGCTCACCTCCAGGTTCAACGACGCGGCGGCGGCGCTGGAGCTCAGCGTGTCGGAGCTGCGCTCGCTGGAGGCGCTGTCGCGCCGGTTCGTCGCCGACGTCTCGCATGAGCTGCGCACCCCGCTCACCGCGATGACCGCCGTGGCCGACATGCTCTCCGAGGAGGCCGAGCGCCTGCCCAGCGCGCCCGCGGAGGCGGTACGGCTGGTGCTGCGGGAGATCGAGCGGCTGCGCGGGCTGGTCGAGCATCTCATCGAGATCAGCCGCTTCGACGCCGGCACCGCGACGCTCAACCTGGAACCGGTCAACGTGGCCGACGCCATCTTCGACTGCCTGGAGGTACGCGGCTGGGGCGAGCAGGTGGAGGTGCACGCCTCCCACATGCTGACGGTCAACCTCGACCCCAGGAGGTTCGACGTCATCGTGGCCAACCTCGTCGGCAACGCGCTCAAGCACGGGCTGCCCCCCGTGGTGGTCAACGCCAGGGCCACGAAGAACGGGCTGGAGGTCAAGGTACGCGACCACGGCAAGGGCATCCCGGCCGAGGCGATGGCCCACGTGTTCGACCGCTTCTTCAAGGCCGGCGCGGGCCGGGCGCGCAGCCAGGGCAGCGGTCTCGGCCTGGCCATCGCGCGGGCCAACGTGCACCTGCACGGCGGCACGATCTCGGTGCGCCGGCAGGATCCGGGCACGCTCTTCACGGTCTGGCTTCCCCATGGCTGACCGTCGCGCCCTCGCCGCCGCCCTCCTCGCCCTCCTGGCGGTGTCCGCCTGCGGCATCTCCCCCACAGACGTCGAGGTACGGGCCACGCCGCCGGTCATCGAGGTGCCGCCGCCCTCGAAGACGATCTACCTGCTCAAGAACGGCAAGCTGACGCTGGAGCCGGCCGACGTCGACTCCGACACGGTCAGCAGCCTGCTCACCGCCCTGTTCGACGCCTCCACCATGCCGCTCGGCGACCGGGACACCGCCCTGCGCGGCTTCACCTTCGAGCGCATCGAGGACTCGCTCAACCCCATCCAGCGCGACGAGGTCCAGCTACCGCGGACCTCGACGCTGACCGTCTTCGTCAGGGGCGAGGGCACGCTCAGCAGGCTGGCCAAGGCCCAGATCGTCTGTACGGCCCAGCAGGACGCGGCGTTCGAGCAGGTCAAGATCATCCACGTATACCCAGAGAACCGCCCCTCCAAGACGGAGGGACGGTTCATCTGCGGCGAACTGAAGTGATCTGTCGAGCTAGAGGGTGATGTCCTCCAGCATCTCCGTCACCAGCGCGGCGATCGGGGAGCGCTCCGACCTGGTCAGCGTGACGTGCGCGAACAGCGGATGGCCCTTCAGCTTCTCCACCACCGCCACCACGCCGTCGTGCCTGCCGACCCGCAGGTTGTCACGCTGGGCGATGTCGTGGGTGAGCACCACCCGGGAGTTGGCGCCGATCCTGCTCAGCACGGTCAGCAGCACCCCGCGTTCCAGTGACTGGGCCTCGTCCACGATCACGAACGCGTCGTGCAGCGAGCGGCCGCGGATGTGCGTGAGCGGCAGCACCTCCAGCATGCCGCGGTCGAGCACCTCCTCGATCACCTCGGGAGAGCTGATCGCCCCCAGGGTGTCGAAGACCGCCTGCGCCCACGGCCCCATCTTCTCGCCCTCGGAGCCGGGCAGGTAGCCGAGCTCCTGGCCGCCCACGGCGTACAGCGGGCGGAAGACGACCACCTTGCGGTGCTGGCGGCGCTCCAGCACGGCCTCCAGGCCCGCGCAGAGTGCCAGCGCCGACTTGCCGGTGCCCGCGCGCCCGCCCAGCGAGACGATCCCGATCTCCGGGTCCATCAGCAGGTCGAGCGCGATGCGCTGCTCCGCGGACCGGCCGTGCAGGCCGAACACCTCCCGGTCCCCACGCACCAGGCGTACCGACTTGTCCGGCAGCACCCGGCCGAGGGCCGAGCCCTTGGCCGACAGCATCCGCAGGCCGGTGTGCGTCGGCAGGTCTCTGGCCTCCGCCAGATCAGCCGTGCCGTGCTCGAAGAGCGTCCCCACGTCTTCCGTGGTCACCTGGACCTCGGCCATCCCGGTCCAGCCCGACTCGACGACCAGCTCGGCGCGGTACTCCTCGGCTGCCAGACCGATGGAGGCGGCCTTGACCCGCATGGGCAGGTCCTTGGAGACCAGCACGACATCGCAGCCTTCGGCGGCGAGCGAGCGCGCCACCGTCAGGATGCGGGTGTCGTTGTCACCTAGTCGGAATCCGACGGGCAGGATGGATGGATCACTGTGGTTGAGCTCAACCCTGATCGTGCCTTCTCCCGTTGGCATCGGCTCGTCCAGCCGGCCGTACTGAACTCGCAGATCGTCGAGGTAGCGCAGGGCTTTCCTGGCGAAGTAGCCGAGTTCGGGGTGGTGTCGCTTGCCCTCCAGTTCGGTGATCACCACGATTGGGAGGACCACGTCGTGCTCCGCGAACCGGGTCGTGGCCGCCGGGTCCGCTAGCAGGACAGATGTGTCCAGCACGTACGTGCGCTTGGCCGGGTTGGTCGAAGGGTTGCTCGAGGACACTGCCACACGTTCTCCCCCGGGCGCCCATACGAGCGGGCACCCTGCAGACGAGGTGGGAACCGGACCGGAACCGCGTCCCCGACCACGACATGCCGGTGGCGCCGGATTCCGGCCCCCCGCGGCAGATAGTGGTGCAAGGGCGGGCCCTCTCCGGAGTGGCCGGTCTGTGACCGGACACTTCTCACGTTACGTCCTGGATACCCAGATGTCCCGTCAGGAACCGTAACGTCGATGTCTCGCGGCATAGTCGCGCAGCGCCCGCAGGAAATCCACCCTGCGGAAGTCGGGCCAGTAGGCCTCATGGAAGTAGAACTCGGAGTGAGCGCTCTGCCACAGCATGAAGCCCGACAGGCGCTGCTCGCCTGAAGTCCGGATGAGGAGGTCCGGGTCGGGTTGGCCGCGAGTGTAGAGATGCTCCGCGATGTGCTCGACATCGAGTACCTCAACGAGGTCCTCGATGCTCGCACCCTTGCTGGCGTGCTCCTGGAGGAGTGAGCGCACCGCATCGGCAATCTCACGCCTTCCTCCATACCCAACTGCAACGTTCACAATCAGGCCGGGACGGTGTGATGTGACTTCTTTTGCATTTTTCAGGACATTCGCCGTCCTGTCGGGCAGCAGGTCCAGCGCTCCGACCGGGCTGATCCGCCAGCCCGCCTCCACCAGCTCCCGCGTCACGTCCTCGATGATGCGCAGCAGCGGCTCCAGCTCTTCGCTGGGCCGGTTGAGGTTGTCGTTGGACAGCATCCAGATGGTGACCACCTCGACGCCGGTCTCGCGGCACCAGGTGACCAGCTCGGCTATCTTGTCGGCACCCTTACGGTGACCGCTGGCCACGTCGCGCATCCCCATGGCCCGGGCCCACCGCCGGTTACCGTCGATGATGACCCCGACGTGCCGGGGGACGCTGTCCTTCGACAGCTTGGTCTCCAGCCGGTGCTCGTACAGCCGGTAGACCAGATCGCGCAGGCCCACGGAGTCCTCCCCATCGGTGCCGTGCCTATGGTCGAATGACCCAACAGGCAATTATCACCGCGTTTCACCCCAGCCTGCTCCCTCAACCGGATTCCCGGGCCCTTCCCCGCCGCCGAGGCAGTCCTCCACCTCGTCGACCAGTCCGTGCACGAACGCGGCCAGCTCGGACGATGTCAGAACCGCCCGCATCCCGACTCCGCTGGAGCCCCAGGCTTCCACGAAGGCCCTGCGGGTCACCCGCCACTCACGCTTGTTCGGAAGCCAGATGGGGATCGTCCTGAGCTGGCAGCGTAGCTCCCCGCCGGTCATCGCGCCGGACCTCGCGCGATATTGGAACGAGAACAGCTCGCTGCCGCCCTCGCCCACGGGGAATCTGTCGTCGGGATCCGGCCACTTGCCCGCTTCGCCGGGTCCGGCCGGGCCCTGCCCCTCGCGCGCCCGGCTCACCCCGAGCGCCAGCCGCGCCAGCAGCCAGCCGCACCTCTCGCCGACGATCCCGTACGGCGTGCCGTCGCGGCGGAGCTCCAGAGTGATCTCGTACGGCGTGCCGACGCTGTCCGTGCACGGAATGGGCGTGACGGTCAGGTATGACCCATCGACACAGCGAAGTCCTCCCATGTCCAGAGAGTATCCGTCGCTAAACTCGGTCAAACCCGTAGAAATACCTAGCTGTGTCACCAAATACCCGATCCTTGTCGGTACCGCCGAGCAGGGCCGTGGCCACCTCCCACACCGTCCGGTAGTCGGCCGCCAGCAGCGCGACGGGCCAGTCGCTGCCGTACATCAGCCGCTCGGGCCCGAACGTCTCGACCGCGTGCTCGACGTACGGCCTGAGGTCCTCCACGGTCCAGGCCCGGTGGTCGGCCTCGGTGACCAGCCCCGAGACCTTGGCGTACACGTTGGGGCAGGCGGCGGCCCGGGTGAGCTGGGCGGCCCACGGCTCCCACTCGTGGTCCTTGATCCGCGGCTTGGACAGGTGGTCGATGACGATCTTCAGGCTCGGGTGGCGCTCGGCGAGCGTGACCACGTGGTCGAGGTGCCGCGGCAGCAGCGACGGCACGTCGAGCGTCAGCCCGGCCTCGGCCAGCAGCCCGAGTGACTCCAGCACGCTGTCTTGGACCACCCAGTCGGGGTCGGGTTCGTCGTGGATGAGGTGGCGGACACCGGCAAACTTCGGATGTCTGCGGTAGCGGCCGATGGCCTCCGCCGCCTCCGCCGGCCGGTCCAGCGGCACCCAGCCGACGACGGCGGCGATGAAGTCGTGCGCCTCGGCCTGGGCCAGCATGGCGTCGGTGTCGTCGTAGCTGTCGGCGGCCTGGACCAGGACCGTGGCCTCGATGCCGGTGACGTCGAGCTCCGGCCGCAGGTCGTCGGGTGCGTAGGTGCGGTAGAGCGGGCCGAGGTCGGGGGTCAGCCAGGTGTACCAGCCGGTGTCGACATTCCAGAAATGCTGGTGCGCATCAACCATCATCCGACAAAACCTAGGATGTTTGGATACACCAGAGCAAGAGGTCGCGCCGACCGTCACGAAGACGGCCGGCGCGGTCGGTGCCGGTGGATCAGCTCAGGCGGTCGAGCAGATCGTTGTACTCCTCCCACAGCTCCTTGGGCAGGTGCGAGCCGAACGTGTCGAAGTGGGCCGGGATCAGCGCCGCCTCCTCCCGCCACACCTCGCGGTCGACCGAGAGCAGCGTGCGCAGGTCCTCTTCCGGCAGGTCCAGGCCCTCCACGTCGAGCCTGTCCGGCAGCAGGCCGATCGGGGTGGGCACGGCCTTGGCCTCGCCGTTGAGCCGGTCCACGATCCACTTGAGCACGCGGCTGTTCTCGCCGAAGCCGGGCCAGATGAACTTGCCGTCGGCGTTCTTGCGGAACCAGTTCACGTAGTAGATGCGCGGCAGCTTGGCGTTCTTGCGGCGGCCGATCTCCAGCCAGTGGGCGAAGTAGTCGCCCATGTTGTAGCCGCAGAACGGCAGCATCGCGAACGGGTCGTAGCGCAGCTCGCCGACCTTGCCCTCGGCTGCGGCGGTCTTCTCGGAGGCGACGTTGGCTCCGAGGAAGACGCCGTGCTCCCAGCTCAGCGATTCGGTGACCAGCGGCACCGCGGTGGCGCGGCGGCCGCCGAACAGGATCGCCGAAATGGGCACGCCCTTGGGGTCCTGCCATTCGGGGGCGATGGTCGGGCACTGGGCGGCGGGTGTGGTGAAGCGCGCGTTCGGATGGGCGGCGGGCTCAGCGGACTCCGGCGTCCAGGAGCGGCCCTTCCAGTCGGTCAGGTGCGCGGGGGGCTCGGCGGTGAGCCCCTCCCACCACACGTCGCCGTTGTCGGTCAGCGCGACGTTGGTGAAGATGCTGTTGCCCCAGAGCGTCTTGACCGCGTTGGCGTTGGTGACCTCGCCGGTGCCGGGCGCGACGCCGAAGAAGCCGGCCTCGGGGTTGATGGCGTAGAGGCGGCCGTCGTCGCCGAACCGCATCCAGGCGATGTCGTCGCCGACCGTCTCGACCTTCCAGCCGGGGATCGTCGGCTGGAGCATGGCCAGGTTGGTCTTGCCGCAGGCGCTCGGGAAGGCGGCCGCGATGTAGCGGGTCTCGCCGGAGGGCGGGGTCAGCTTGAGGATGAGCATGTGCTCGGCCAGCCAGCCCTCGTCGCGGGCCATGACGCTGGCGATGCGCAGGGCGTAGCACTTCTTGCCGAGCAGCGCGTTGCCGCCGTAGCCGGACCCGTAGGACCAGATCTCGCGGGTCTCCGGGAAGTGGCTGATGTACTTGGTCGTGCTGCACGGCCACGGCACGTCGTCCTGGCCGGCCGCCAGCGGCGCGCCGACGGAGTGGACGCACTTGACGAACTCGGCGCGCTCCTCGATCAGCCGCAGCGCCCGCTCCCCCATCCGCGTCATGACCCGCATCGACACGGCCACGTACGCCGAGTCGGTGATCTCGACGCCGAGCTGGGAGATCTCGCCGCCCAGCGGGCCCATGCAGAACGGCACGACGTACATGGTCCGGCCGCGCATGCTGCCCTTGAACAGCTCGCCGAACGTCTGGCGCATCTCGGCGGGCGCGACCCAGTTGTTCGTCGGCCCGGCGTCCTCTTCGCGCTCGGAGCAGATGAACGTACGGTCCTCGACCCTGGCCACGTCGCTCGGGTCGGACTTGGCGTAGAAGCTGTTGGGCCGCTGGGCCAGGCGCGTGAACGTGCCCTGCTCGACGAGCAGGTTGGTCAGGCGCGTCCACTCCTCCTCCGAGCCATCGCACCACTCGATCCGGTCGGGCTGGGTCAATGCGGCGATCTGGTTCACCCAGGCGACCAATTCGGCATTGCTCGTCGGGGCGGGTACTTCCACGGAAACGGACACGGCTACGGCTCCTCCACTCTTCAGGCCCAAACATCATTGACGACGACGGCGGCGAAAAGCCAATTGGCATAGACCTATGCCTGGATTCCGCCGTCGCCGCAGGCTGCGGCCTCGATGATTGGGGGAGCCTACCCCGGAGAAGCGGTTTCAAAAGAAATCGACTCGCCCACCGTCCCGGCCAATGCGGCTGGTCTAAACCAATTTCGCAAGAGGTTTAGTCCATTCGCTGCCGAGTTTCTCCTGCGTACTCTCAGGAATTGACGTCCGGCCCCGCGGAGCGAACTCGGTCGACGTGTTGCAACGCGTCTCGCAATTCGGACAGCCAGGTGTCGGTGTTCTTTCCGACGAGTCGTACGCACCAGGCCAGCGCGTCGCTGCGGCTCCGGGCCACGCCCGCGGCGACGAGCGTGTCGAGCACCTGGCGTTCCTGCTGCCGTAGACGCGTCATGACGGGCACGGAAAGAGTGGTGAACATCACAGTCGCGTCACCGCAGACGATGCCCCAGGAGATCTTCTGCCCGAATCGCCGTTCGGCCTCCTTGGCGATCTCGATGCGGCGCTCGCGCGTCTCTTCCCTGAACCGCCCGATGAGCCCCTCGATCAGGGCCGCCTTCTCGGTATCCGATCCCTCGAAATCAGGCTCCGGCAGCGTGCCAAGCACCGCGATCTCCTCGCGGTCCCTGACGATCTCCGGCGCCCCGGTGAACCATCCCTCGGGCAGCCGCCCGGTGAACCAGCCCTTGATCTGAGCCGTTGCTTCATCAGTTGCCATGTAATCACAATTACACGGTTGCGCGGAAAAAGCACGCGCCGAAGGACCGTCTCTTTCGCGAGGAAACTGCTGTCAGCGAACGCGCGCGGCGAGCGTCGGGCTGACCCTGACGATTCCGGCGAGGTTCCGGGTGCTGATGGGGGCGATCTTGACCACGTCGCCGGTGCGCGGGGCCACCACCATCTTGCCGTCGCCCCAGTAGATCGCCACATGCGAGATGTAGCCGGGATTGGTCGGGTCGATGCGCCAGAACAGCAGGTCACCCGGCTGGATCTGGGAGAGCGGCACCTGCGGCCCGGCCAGCCACTGCTGGTGCGTCACCCGTGGCATGCGCACCCCCGCCTGCGCGAAGGCCCACTGGACCAGGCCCGAGCAGTCGAAGGTGTCAGGGCCTTCCGCGCCCCACACGTACGGCCTGCCCAGCTTGGAGGCGGCGGCCCTGAGCGCGACGGTGATCTGCTCGCCGCTCATGAACGAGCCGGCCGCATAGGTGCGGACCTTGGCCTGCGCCGGGGGCAGCACCGGGTTGACCATGGCCACCTGCGTGCCCTTGCCCAGCACCTTGAGCAGGGCCTTGCGCAGCTTGTCGGAGTTCGTCTTCGGCGCGCTCACGATCAGCGCGTTGTCGCGCGGCAGGCCGAGCCTACGCCCGACCTCTCGGGAGACGACGGCGTCGACCGCCCCGAAGCCGGTCGTGGCGTAGGCCCCGATGCGCAGCGGTCCGGCGGGCCCGCTCACCCGGCTGTGCAGGCTCAGCCCGCCGTCGCTGCCGAGCACGAACGAGACTGCCACGTCACCGGCCGCCACGTTGTTCCACAGCGCGTCGGAGGCCGCCGTCACCTTGGGCGTGTAGGCGCGGAAGGTCGAGGGGTCGACCGCCAGGGTCTGCACCCGCTTGCCGTCGAGCGTGATCGAGGCCGCGTCGGCCAGCTCCAGCGCGGTCACCCCGCTCACCCGCGCGACCTTGCGCAGCAGCTCGTTGGTCAACGGTTTGCGGGTGACCACGAAGAGGTTGGGCTTGTGTAATTGGCCCAGCGGCTTCACCGGCTGCGCGGTCTTGCCCTCCTCGGCCGCCAGGGTCTTCTGGGGCTCGGGGCGGTGCTGGCGTACGGCGGCCGCGGGCTGCTGGCCGACCGTCTGCCGTTCGCTCGCCTGCACGAGCAGCATCAGGTCGGCGGTCAGCACCGCGACGAGCGACACCACGATGAACGGGACCAGCTTGTGGTGGTCACGCCGCTTCCTGGAGCGCACGAGGAAGCTGAGGTCCTGCCGAATACCGGAGGAACGCGAAAAATCCGCCGGGCCGACGTTGGCCCGGCGGGTCGTCTCTTCTGAAGTCAGTTGCCGATGTACGGAACGGCCTCGAGGATCTCGACGGTGTTCTGGCGACCGTTGGGCATGGAATAGGTCGCCTTCTCGCCGATCTTCTTACCATTGATCGCCGCCCCAAGGGGCGATTTCGGCGAATACACGTCGATCGGAGCGCCGCTCTCCTCCCGGGACGCGAGCAGGAAGGTCACCTCGTCGTCGTCACGGACGAACCGGATCGTCACGGTCATGCCGGGGCCGACGACCCCTTCGGTCTTCGGTGCCTCTCCCACCTTGGCGCTGTCGATGATCTGCCGGAGGTGGAAGATGCGGGCCTCCATCTTGCCCTGCTCATCCTTGGCCGCGTGATAGCCGCCGTTCTCCTTCAGGTCACCTTCCTCACGGGCGGCCTCGATCTTCTTGGCGATGTCGACGCGCCCTGGGCCCGAGAGGTATTCGTACTCCGCCTTGAGACGGTCGTACGCCTCCTGCGTCAGCCATGTGACGTTCTCATCGCGAGAGTCGGCCACGGGTTCTCCTTGCTTGCCTAGGGGGCCCTGAGATCACTCGAGGTTGCGTACGGTTGAATTGCGAAAGGCTAACAACTCAACAGCTCGAACGCTTCCTCAAACGTCTCATTATACGAGATTGCAGTACTGGATGTGGACGGATGCTGCCTGGGCACTCGTGTCCAAGCGCTCTTTGAGCTGCTTACTACCCCCACCAGCCGGAATTCTTACTTCCCTGCTGCCCACTTCTGCGTGGTTGACATCGGTGGCCCTGATACGACATATGGCCACCCGGTCGTCCGGCTTGCTCACCTCGAAGGTGATCTCGGCCTCGTTGGGACGGCCGACGTCGAACGACACCACTTGGGGGACGGCCCCGGTGTTGCCGCCGGTCATCGACCACATCACGTAGCCCCAGCCACCTGCGATGATGGCCACCAGCACGCCGATGACGACGTGCACGACGAAACGGCCCCGTCGCTCGGGACGGTCGGGGAAGTCGTCGGGTGTGCCGAGAACTGGACGGTTCTCGACATCTTCGGTGGCCATGGTGGAATCTCCCTGCACTCCCTCAGCGTTATCCGAGACAATTGTCGCCCGCGGGGGTCACGCCCTCGCGACCGCCCAGCAGAACCTAACCTGTCTGGGCAAGTGATCGGTCCAACTGAGGAGACATCGAGCCCGTGAGTGCACCGTTGAGGCTGATGGCCGTCCACGCCCATCCTGACGACGAGTCGAGCAAGGGCGCCGCCACGATGGCGCGCTACGTCCGGGAAGGCGTGGAAGTCCTGGTCTGTACGCTCACCGGCGGTGAACGCGGCTCGGTGCTCAACCCCAAGATGGACCGGCCGGAGATCGTCGACAACATCGGCGAGGTCCGCAGGGCCGAGATGGCCCGCGCGCGCGAGATCCTCGGCGTCCGGCAGGAGTTCATGGGCTTCGTCGACTCCGGGCTGCCGGAGAGCGAGGAGGAGGAGCTGCCCGAGGGCTGCTTCGCGCTGCAGAAGCTCGAAGACGCCTCCGCGCCTCTTGTCGCCGCGGTGCGCGCGTTCAGGCCGCACGTCATCCTGACGTACGACGACGACGGCGGCTACCCGCACCCCGACCACATCATGACGAACAAGGTCTCCGTGGAGGCGTTCGAGGCGGCCGGCGACCCCGACCGCTACCCGGGCACGGGCGACCCGTGGCAGCCGCTGAAGCTTTACTACCAGATGGGCTTCACCAAGGAGCGGTTCGAGGCGCTGCACGAGGCGATGACCTCGCGCGGCATGGGCTCCCCCTACTCCGACTGGATCTCCCGCTGGGAGGACCGGCCCGCCAAGTGGCCGGTGACGACCCGGGTGCCCTGCGGCGACTACTTCGAGCTGCGGGACGAGGCGCTGCTCGCGCACGCCACCCAGGTGGACCCCGACGGCTTCTGGTTCGTCTGCCCGATCGACCTCCAGCGCGAGATCTGGCCGACCGAGGACTACCACCTGGCGCGCTCGCTGGTCGACACCGAGCTGCCGGAGGACGATCTGTTCGCGGGCATCCACGCCGAAGAGCCCGCCCACCACTGACCTGACCATGACCCCTCAGTGGCAGACTGGGAGGGTGACAGTTCTCGTAGCCGGTGATGTTAGTCCGGGCCTGCTCGGCTTCATCGTCGTCGCCCTCATCGGGGTCGCCCTGTACATCCTGATCAAATCGATGAACAAGCAGATGTCGAAGATCCAGGTACCCCGGGCGACCGACATCGACGACAAGAAGGCCGAATAGATGCCGGTCGAAATAGTCGACAACACCGAGCAGAGCCGGTTCGAGATCTTCGTGGACGGCACGGTCGCCGGGTTCGCCGACTACCGGTTGCTGCCCACGAAGATCGTCTTCACGCACACCGAGGTGCTGCCCGAATACGAGGGCCAGGGCCTGGCGGGCAAGCTGGTCGGGCACGCGCTCGACGCGAGCAGGGACACCGGCCTGCGAGTGGTGCCGCTGTGCCCCTACGTCGCCAAGTACATCGAGCGCCATCCCCCGTACAAAGACCTGGTCGACGATTCAGTCGGAGGGTGACCAGGCGCGTTCGAGCGCCTTCGGCAGCCCCCACCAGCCCAGCGGGGTGAGCACGTCGTCGGTGTCGACGACGCCCAGGTAGCCCCACAGGCTCACCACCGGCACGAACAAGCGCTCGGTGGCGTCGAGGTCGTCGGCGTCCTGGTCGTCGATGTCGATGTCCTCCGACTCGGCGATGAGGCGGGCCAGCCGCTCGGGCGAGGCGAGCACGCCGGGACCGAGCCTGGTCAGGGCCGCCACCGCGGCCAGCCAGTCGGCGTGCTGGATGGCGCAGAGGTTGGCCAGCACGGAGTCCTCGTGGCTGAGGTCGCCGTCGAGGTCCGCGAACTCCTCCAGGCTGTCTCCGGCCTCCGACAGATCGGAGATGGGCCCGGCGATGCCGGCCGCCACCGCCAGCCAGAGCTCACCGTCGTCGTCGGGCATCGGCCGGTCGTCGAGCCCGGCGCAGGCCCGCAGCACGTTGGCCGGAAAGCCGGGCAGGCCGAGCAACTCGCGCAGCCGTGTCCCGGCCCGCCGCAGCTCGACGGCGGGCAGCTCGGGCGGCTTGGGCAGCTCGGCGATGATCCGCCGCAGCTCGGCCAGCGCGAACGCCTCCTCCTCGTCCCAGGCGGCGAACAGCTCCTCGTCCTGCTCGTCACTGACCGCGAACCCGGGCACCCGGCCGTCGGGCTGCGGCGTGCTCAGCCAGCGTTCCTGCAGGTCCTCGTACGTCCTGCGGGCCCCCGGATCACCCGCGACCAGCGCGTCGGGGTCGATCTCGCCCGCGCTGACGCGTTCCTCCAGATACCTCACGAGCAGCGAGAACATCTCCTCGGCCACCGGCCCGCGCTCGTCCTCCTCCGGCCAGACGAAGTAGCCGGGCGTCATCAGCATCGGCTCGGTGCCGGTCGACTCGACCCAGCGCTGCACGTCGCCGACCGTGGCGGCGCCCGACTCGATCATGCCGAGCGTCGACCGGGCCGACTCCCAGAACGCCAGCGAGAGCGGGTTGCCCGCGGCCATCAACGCGCGCCGCAGGTCGGGCAGCGCCACCAGCGCCACCCCTGAGGGCACGGCGAGCAGCGCGCGTGCCACGTCCCTGCGGGTGAGGGCGGCGGCGGGGCGCCCCGCATGCGTGCACACGAAGTCCAGATCCACGCTCCGTAACCTACGCCCCCGCCGTCCCCACCACACGTGTTGCCGCCCACCCGGTGTCCGCCGGGCGTGGTCGTAGAGTGCACAAGGGAGGACCTGATGAACCGCTTGAAGGATGCGACAAGCCCCTATCTGCTGCAGCACGCGGACAACCCCGTCGACTGGCACCCTTGGGGCGAGGAGGCCTTCGCCGAGGCGCGGCGGCGCGATGTGCCGCTGCTGATCAGCGTGGGCTATTCGGCGTGCCACTGGTGTCACGTCATGGCGCACGAGAGCTTCGAGGACGCCGACACCGCGCGGCTGATGAACGAGCACTTCGTCAACATCAAGGTGGACCGCGAGGAACGCCCCGACGTCGACGCCGTCTACATGACCGCCACCCAGGCCATGATCCACCAGGGCGGCTGGCCGATGACGGTGTTCGCGACGCCGGAGGGTCACCCGTTCTACTGCGGCACCTACTTCCCGCGGCCCCAGTTCCAGCGGCTGCTCCGGGGCGTGCACGACGCGTGGACCGGCGACCGGGCGACCGTGACGGAGCAGGGGTCGAAGGTGGTCGAGGCGCTCAACGCGCACACGACGCTGCCCAGCGGGCCGCTGCCTGAAGAGGAGACGCTGACGCTGGCCGTGGCGAATCTGCGCGAGTCGTTCGACAAGGAGCGCGGCGGGTTCGGCGGGGCGCCCAAGTTCCCGCCGTCGATGGTGCTGGAGTTCCTGCTGCGCTCCGGGGAGAGCGAGATGAGCGGCCGCACGCTGGACGCGATGGCGCGCGGCGGGATGTACGACCAGCTCGGCGGCGGTTTCGCCCGCTACAGCGTCGACGCGGGCTGGGTGGTGCCGCACTTCGAGAAGATGCTGTACGACAACGCGCTGCTGCTGCGCGTCTACACGCACTGGTGGAAGGCGAGCCGGGAGCCCCTCGCCCGCCGGGTCGCCCTGGAGACGGCCGGCTGGCTGCAGCGCGAGATGCGCACCGAGGAGGGCGGCTTCGCCTCGGCGCTCGACGCCGACAGTGAGGGCGAGGAGGGCAGGTTCTACGTCTGGACACCGGAACAGCTACGCGAGGTGCTCGGCGACGACGACGGGGAATGGGCCACCCGGCTCTTCGAGGTGCGGGGCACGTTCGAGCACGGCACGTCGGTGCTGCAGCTGCTCGCCGACCCGGACGACGCCGCGCGGTTCGACGACGTCCGGGCCCGGCTGCTCGCCGACCGGGCCCGGCGGGTCCGCCCGGGACGTGACGACAAGGTCGTGGCCTCGTGGAACGGGCTGGCCATCGCCGCGCTGGCCGAGACCGGCATGGTGTTCGACCGGCCGGACCTGGTGGACGCCGCCCGGCAGGCGGCGGAGCTGCTCGACGACGTGCACATGGACGGCGGCAGGCTGCTGCGGACCTCACGCGACGGGCGGGCCGGCCGCAACGCCGGGGTGCTGGAGGACTACGCGAACCTGGCCGAGGGGCTGATCGCCCTCTACGGCGTGACCGGCGAGACGCGCTGGCACCGGCTGGCGGGCTCGCTGATCGACACCGTGCTCGACCGGTTCGGCGACGACGCGGGCGGGTTCTACGACACGGCCGACGACGCCGAACGGCTGTTCCAGCGACCGCAGGATCCCACCGACAACGCGACCCCGTCGGGCCAGTACGCGGCGGCCGGGGCGCTGCTCGCCTACTCGGCGCTGACCGGGTCCGCGCGGCACCGTGAGGCCGCCTACGCGGCGCTCGGCACGGTGTCCGTGCTGGCCACCGGGCACGCGAGGTTCGCCGGCTGGGGGCTGGCCGTGGCGCGGGCGGCGCTCGACGGTCCGGTCGAGGTGGCGGTCGTCGGGCCGCCGGCCGACCCGCGTACGCGGGCGCTGCACCGCGAGGCGCTGCTGGCGGACGTTCCCGGCCTGGTCGTCGCGCTGGGCGACGGCGAGGGCACGCCGCCGGGCGGCCCCGCGCTGCTGGAGGGCCGCGGGACGGTCGGCGGATCCCCTGCCGCGTACGTGTGCCGGGGCTTCACCTGCCGGATGCCCGTCACCACCCCTGAGGAGCTGCGGGCCGAGCTAGCCGACCGGTGACCTGCTGCCGGTGTCGTTCTGGTCGGGCCCGGCCGTGGGAACGGCCGGGTCGCCGGTGGGCTGGCCGGTGTCGTTCTGCTGCGGCGGATCCTGGGTGCCGGGGTCCTGCGTGGTGGGCGCCTCCGTCACCGACGGCTCGGAGGTGTCGGGAGTGGGTGTGGCCCACGGGTCGGGTTGCTGGGTCGTCTGCGGTTCCTGCGGCGTGTCCTGCTGCTGGTCGGGACGGCCCCAGTCGGAGCCGTAGCCGTAGTCGGACGGCTCGGGGAACTCCATGACGGGCTTGTTCGCCATGGCCTCGGTCATGAAGGCCCGCCAGACCTGGGCGGGCAACTGCCCGCCGAACTGCACCCCGTAGCCGGGGATCTCGACCGGCTTGTTGTCGTCGCGGAACATGTCGACCGCGACGGCGAGCTGCGGCGTGAAGCCGTTGAACCAGACCGCCTTGGAGCTGTCCGTGGTGCCGGTCTTGCCGGCCACCGGGCGGTCGTACAGCCTGGCCGCGGTGCCCGTGCCGTACTTGACGACCTGCTGCATGGCGTACGTGGTGTCGGCGGCGGCCTGCTCGCTGACCACCTGGGTCGACGTGGGATCGACCACGTCCTTCTTGCGGTTGGGGCGGGTCACCGACTTCACGACGTGCGCCTCCATGTGGACGCCGCCGTTGGCGAAGGTGGAGAAGCCGGAGGCGTTCTGCACGGCGCTCACCGAGGCGACGCCGAGCGGGAACGTGGCGGCCGACTCGTGCTGCTTGAGCTGCGCCTCCGGGATGCCGGCCGCCTCCGCGGTGGCGGCCACCTTGTCCAGGCCGACCTTCTGGCCGAGGTCGACGAACGCGGTGTTGACGGAGTTCTGGGTGGCGCTGATCAGGTTGATCTCGCCGTACGAGCGGTCGCTGTCGTTCGGGATGGGCGTGGCGGCCGAGGCCACGCGCATCGGCGAGTTGCCGTTGACCCGGGTGGACAGGTCGAAGCCGTTGTTGAGCGCGGCGGCCAGCGTGTACGGCTTGAAGGTGGAGCCGGCCATCACCTTGGCCGAGAAGGCGTTGTCGTACTCGGAGCGGTCGGGACGGCCGCCGTAGAAGGCGACGACCTCGCCGGTGGCCGGATCGACGGCGGCCAGCCCGGTGCGCACCTTCTTGGGCGTCGCTTCGGGCAGCACGCTCTTGACCGCGCTCTCGGCCGCCTGCATGAGCTTCTTGTCGAACGTCGTGACGACCCTGAGCCCGCCGCCGTTGATGTCCTCGTCGGTGTAGCCGCGCCGGTTCAGCTCGGCGGTGACCTGGTCGAGCATGTACTGGGCCTGGCCCTTGAGCTCGAACGGCCGCTTCGGCGCCTTGAGCGCCGGGAACGTCTGGGCGGCGGCCTGCTCGGCGGTGAGCGAGCCGGTCTGGCGCATGGCGTCGATCACGGCCTGCCAGCGGGCCTTGGCGGCGTCGAGGTCGGCGCCCTTGGGGTCGGCGAAGCGGCTGGGCTGCTGGATCACCGCGGCCAGGTAGGCGCCCTCGGCCACGCTCAGCTTGTCGACGTTCTTGCCGAAGTACGCCTGCGCGGCCGCCTGGGCACCGTTGGCGCCGCGGCCGAAGTAGATCGTGTTGAGGTACTGCTCAAGGACCCAGTCCTTGGACTTGGACTGGTCGACCTTGAGGGAGATCATGATCTCCTTGAACTTGCGGGTGATGGACCGCTCCTGGCTGAGGCCGCTGTAGTAGTTGCGGACCAGCTGCTGGGTGATCGTCGAGCCGCCCTGGAGCTGCTGCCCGGAGACGGTGGACCACACGGCCCGCGCGGTGCCCTTGACGGACACGCCGCCGTCCTCGTAGAACGAGCGGTTCTCGGCCGCTATCACCGCGTCGCGTACGTGCTGGGGCACCTTGGCCAGCGGGACGGTCCTGCGGTCGATGCCCTTCTTCGCGAGCACGGTCTTGCCGTCGCGGTAATAGATCACCGACCCCTGGGCCGTGGCCTCTTTCTGCGTGCTGTCGGGGATCGGGGTCATCGCCCACGCGACGGCGAACAGGCCTATGGCCAAGACGATCCCGGCGCCGAAGACGATCAAAAGGCGTCGAAGGATCCGCCGCTTCCCCATGTCCTTTTCACCACCGCTCCGCACCAACAACCCCCGATCACGCCCGGCCAAACCCCCGCTAGCTGGGAGAATGTCAAGGCTAAGCGATCGATACCGGTGCCTCATCCCCTCCCGCGATAGTACGACTAGCGCGTAACACGCTGCGGAACATTCGCCACCAATGGCAATACGCGGTATGGAACAGGTGTGTCGAGGGCGATGATCGACGAAGTCCTGAGAACACCCTGAACCTCGACGATCCGATCGATCACCCGCTGCAGATCGGCGTTCGTCCGGGCCACCACCCGGCAGAGCAGGTCGCTGCCGCCCGTGATCGTGTGGACCTCCAGCACCTCGGGAATGTGGGCCAGCCGGTGCGCCACCGGGTCGTGCCCGGCGACCTGCCTGATCTCCATCGTCACGAACGCGGTGACGTCATAGCCGAGCGCCTCGGGCGACACGTCGGGCCCGAACCCGGTGATCACCCCTCTGTCGATCAGCCGGTCGAGCCGGGCCTGCACGGTGCCGCGGGCCACGCCGAGCCGGCGCGAGCACTCCAACACGCCCAGGCGCGGCTCGGCGGCCAGCAGCGCGATCAGCCGGGCGTCCAGTTGGTCGATCGTCATGGTGTACAGATCTCCCGATCATTCGCCGTAAAGACTATGCAGATTGTCCAGTCTACAAAGCGGCTGTTGCACAACTCGTCTATAAAATTCGAGTATTGGTGCTATGAGTGATGTTTTTCCGGTTAACGGGATGGACGCCGTGGTGTTCGCCGTGGGCAACGCCAGGCAGGCGGCTCACTACTACTCGACCGCGTTCGGCATGCGGTTGGTGGCCTATCGCGGGCCGGAGAACGGCAGCCGCGACGAGGTGGGCTACGTGCTGACCTCGGGAGGCGCCAGGTTCGAGTTCAGGGCCTCGGTCCGGCCCGGGACCGACCTGGCCAGGCACGTCGCCGAGCACGGTGACGGGGTGATCGACCTGGCCATCGAGGTGCCGGACGTGGAGGGCGCCTACCGGCACGCCGTCGAGCAGGGGGCCCTCGGGCTGGCGGAGCCGTACACGCTGGAGGACGAGCGGGGCAAGGTGGTGCTCGCGACGATCGCCACCTACGGCGAGACGCGGCACACGCTCGTCGACAGGTCCAACTACAGCGGCGCCTACCTGCCCGGCTACGTGCCCGCCGAGCCGCTCGTCGCCCCGCCCGCGACCAGGACCGGGCGGCTGTTCCAGGCCATCGACCACTGTGTGGGCAACGTCGAGCTGGGCCGGATGGACGAGTGGGTGGAGTTCTACAAGAACGTGATGGGCTTCACCAACATGGCGGAGTTCGTCGGCGACGACATCGCCACCGAGTATTCGGCGCTGATGTCCAAGGTCGTGGCCGACGGGACCCGCAAGGTCAAGTTCCCGCTGAACGAGCCGGCCGTTAGCCGCAGGAAGTCGCAGATCGACGAGTATCTGGAGTTCTACCGCGGGCCGGGCGTGCAGCACGTCGCGCTGGCCACCAACGACATCCTGACCACGGTCGACCACATGCGCGCGGCCGGCGTGAGCTTCCTCGACGCACCCGACTCCTACTACGACGACGCCGAGCTGCGGGCCCGCATCGGGCAGGTCAGGGCGCCGATCGAGGAGCTGAAGAAGCGCGGGATCCTGGTCGACCGGGACGAGGACGGTTACCTGCTGCAGATCTTCACCAAGCCGGTGCAGGACCGGCCCACGGTCTTCTTCGAGCTCATCGAGCGGCACGGCTCGCTCGGGTTCGGCAAGGGCAACTTCAAGGCGCTGTTCGAGGCGATCGAGCGGGAGCAGGAGCGCAGGGGCAACCTTTAGTTCGCTCTGGCCGCCACACGCGTCTCCTCGACCTAGGCTGGATTCTGTTCGACCCCGGCGAGCAGGCTTTGCCCGGCAAAGCCGCGAAGACGTCGTGGTCGACGCCTGACTCCGCGTAGAATTCCGGTCACTGAGCGAAGGGGAGAGCGCAGCCTATGGGGTTTGACCAGCGCGTGGTCGCTTCGCTTGTGGCGCTGCTGAGCATGCTCGCCTGCGCGCCGTCCGAGGGGGCCATCGTCCCGGCAGCCTCAGGCAGCCGGCAGCCGAACGCGAGCATGGGCGCGCCCGGCATCGGCGACCCCGACTTCCCCCTCGACGGCAACGGCGGCTACGACGTCTCCCACTACGGCCTCGTGATCGGCTACACACCGAGCAGCAAGCGGCTCGACGGCGTGACGACGATCAACGCCACGACCACGCAGCCGCTCTCACGCTTCAACCTCGACCTGTCCGGTCTCGAGGTGAGCGATGTCACGGTCAACGGGGAGAAGGCCGTCTTCTCCCGTACCGGCAGCGAGCTGAGCGTGCTGCCCGCGACGCCGCTCGACGACAAAGCCGCGTTCACCGTCAAGGTGACCTACGCCGGGGTGCCCCAACCGGTGAAGGACTCCTCCAACCTGGGCACGTTCGGCTTCATCCCGACGCCCGACGGCGCGTTCGTGGCCTGCGAGCCCGACGGCGCCAAGACCTGGTACCCAGCCAACGACCACCCCGCCGACAAGGCGTCCTACGACTTCGCGATCACCGTGCCCCAGGGCGTGACCGCGCTGGCCAACGGCGAGCAGGTCGGCGAGCCCACGACCGCGGACGGCAAGACCACGTTCCGGTGGCGCGAGCGGCATCCGATGGTGAGCTATCTCGCCACGGCCACGATCGGCAAGTTCGAGCTGCGCAAGGGCCACACGCCGGGCGGCATCCCCAACTTCGCGGCGGCCGATCCCAAGCACCGCGGCTCGCTCAACAATCTCTTCAACGTCTCGGGCGAGGTCACCGACTACTGGAGCAAGATCTTCGGGCCTTACCCGTTCTCCTCCACCGGCGGCATGATCGACGACTTCTCGGCCGGCTACGCCCTGGAGAACCAGACCAAGCCCCTCTACGGCGGCTTCGCCCCCGACGAGAGCATCATCGCGCACGAGCTGGCCCACCAGTGGTTCGGCGACAGCCTGAGCATCAAGCGCTGGCGGGACCTCTGGCTCAACGAAGGCTTCGCCACCTATGCCGAGTGGCTCTGGGCCGAGCACAAGGGCACCAACACCGCCGACCGGCTCTTCCAGACCTACCGCTCCCGCCCCGCGACCGACCCGATATGGAAATATCCGCCCGGCCGCGCCCAGGCCCGTGACCTGTTCAACGACTCGGTCTACACCCGGGGCGGGATGACCCTGCACGCCCTGCGCAAGGCCATCGGCGACGAGACCTTCTTCAAGCTGCTGAAGACATGGACGGCCGACCACAAATACGGCACGGTCACCACGGAGGAGTTCATCGCGCTGGCGGAGAAGCTCTCGGGCAAGGATCTGACGTCGCTGTTCAACGCCTGGCTCTTCACTGCGACCAAGCCCAACTGACGTCGAGCGCGAGGATCACGGGCCGCCCGCCCCACCCGTGGGCGCGGAGAAGATCAGGACGGACGCCGTGAAGCCGTGCACGTGGTTCTGGCCGCCGACCGGGCCGACCTCGCCCGCGGCGAAGAAGCCCGCGACCCCGATCGGCCCGAGCGTGTCGCGCAGCGCCACCGGATCGTGGTCGGCGGTGCCGAACATCGCCGAGCCCCGGCCGTTGCAGGAGAACAACAGCGCGCCGTCGATCCGGCCGAGCTCCTCCCGGTGCGCGTCGAGCAGGTCGTAGAGGTCCTCGTCGGCCGTGGCCGCGTCGCGCACGTGGAAGCGCACGGTCCTGCCGACGTCCACGACGTCGCCGATGGCCACGGCCTCGCGTTCCGGGTCGATGCCGATCACGCCTCTGATGAGGAAGTCGCCTCGTTCGTGCCGTTCGGCGTACTCGTCCATGGCCACGCCGATCTGCAGGCCGGCGGCGACCAAGTCGCGGTCGTCCTCGTCGAGCTCGCTGACGATGTCCTCCAGCCGGGCCAGGGCCGGCTGGCCGGCCAGCTCCAGCAGCAGGTTCTCCTCGGAGCGGGTGACGACCATGGTCGGGCCGATCGGCCGGCAGCCCTGGCTGACCACCGTGCTGACCCGCACGGAGCCGCTGAGCAGCACGCCGATCGCGCCCTCGGTGTAGATCTCGCCGTCGGCGAAGAGCCGGACGGAGCCGCGGCCCCGTATCCCGTTGGCCAGCCCGCCGATCAACGGCAGGTTGCCCAGCACGTCCGCCGAACGCTCCACGAACGCGTCCGTGGGGAAGGTGTACGGGTCCGCCAGCAGGATCGCCACATGATCGTCGGACGTCCGCTCGGGCAGCCCCACCACCACGAATCGGTCCTCGGCGGTCAGCGTCTCCAGCGCGAACGTCGTCAGCTCGGCCCCGTCCAGCGTGGCCGCCCACGCGCTCACGGCGGACGTCAGCTCGACCCCCTGCCCGTCACCGATCACGCCGGTGGCGCTGCATCCGATCACGTGGGCCTCGGGGGCCAGTCTCATCGCGCGCTCCCCCGCCCTGGCGACGTCGTCGGGGTCGTCGCCACAGATGAAAAAGCACACCAGGTCCGCCTCGCCGCTGAGCCTCGACAGGGCCTGACCGACAGCACGCTCCGCGGCCTCCACCAGGTCGGAACCTACGGCGAGGCCGTCGGCGAAGCGGCTCGTCATCACAGCCACGGATCTCGCCTCCTCGGCGGGTCGAAGTTCCCTAGGAACGGATTCTCCCCATTAAAGGGACAAGCACGCGCACGAACCGTCACGCAATAGTCAAGATCCGAAATCTCCGCCAGATGGGAAACTGTCTGCCGCAGTGGTCCCAGGGGACGTAGTCTCGATCCCGTGCATCAGCCTCTAAATCTCCGCGAGCTGCGAGAGAGCGGTCACGTTCATCGCACCGTGAAAGCAGAGGTCCGCGAAAATCTGCTGGCCAAGCTGCGAGCAGGTGAGCCCCGTTTTCCAGGCATCGTGGGCTTCGACGACTCCGTCCTGCCCCATTTGGAGCGGGCGCTACTCGCCGGGCACGACCTCGTCCTGCTCGGTGAGCGGGGCCAGGGCAAGACCCGACTCATCCGCACCGTTACCGGCCTGCTCGACGAGTGGACTCCGGTGGTCGACGGGTGCGAGATCAACGACCATCCGTACGCGCCGGCCTGTACGCGCTGCCTCGCGCTCGCTCGGGAGCTGGGCGACGAGCTGCCCGTGGCGTGGAAGCATCGCGACGAGCGCTACGGCGAGAAGCTCGCGACGCCCGACACCTCCGTCGGCGACCTGATCGGCGACGTCGACCCGATCAAGATCGCCGAGGGCCGGACGCTCGGCGACCCGGAGACCGTCCACTACGGGCTGGTGCCACGCACCAACCGGGGCGTGTTCTCCGTCAACGAGCTGCCCGACCTGGCGGAGCGCATCCAGGTGTCGCTGCTCAACGTGCTGGAGGAGCGCGACATCCAGGTGCGCGGCTACAACCTGCGCCTGCCGCTCGACATCCTGCTCATCGCCAGCGCCAACCCCGAGGACTACACCAACAGGGGCCGGATCATCACCCCGCTGAAGGACCGCTTCGGCGCCGAGATCCGCACCCACTACCCGCTGACGGTCGAGGACGAGCTGGTGCTCATCCGCCAGGAGTCCATGCCGGACATCGGGGCCGACATCCCCGAGCACCTGGTCGAAGTGATCGCCCGATTCACCCGCCTGGTCCGCGAGTCCACGGCGGTCGACGCCCGCTCGGGCGTGTCGGCGCGGTTCTCGATCGCGGCCGCCGAGACCGCCATGGCCTCCGCCGTACGCCGGGCGGCCATCGCCGGCGAGGAACAGGCCGTCGCCCGCGTCTGCGACCTGGCCAGCGTCGTCCACAGCCTGCGCGGCAAGGTGGAGTTCGAGGTCAGCGAGGAGGGCAGGGAGACCGAGATCCTCTCCCACCTGCTCCGCCGGGCCACGGCCGAGACGTTCAGGAGCCGGTTGGGCGGGATGGACCTGTCGGCGCTGACGGACAAGTTCGCCGAGGGCAACCAGGTGGAGTCCGGCGAGCTGATCCCGGCCGCCGAGCTGCTGCGCCGCATCGGTCCAGTCAGCGGACTGGCGAAGGTCATGTCGCGGCTGAGCATGGGCGCGGGCGAGGAGTCGCCGGGACACGCGGCGGCCGCGCTGGAGTTCGCCCTGGAGGGCCTGTACCTCATGCGCCGCCTGTCCAAGGAGGACCTGGACGGAGTCACCGTCTACCGGACATGAACAAAGGGGCGGTCTCGCGCGTCGAACGTGCTGATCAATCACGCCGTCAGGGGAGACCGCCCATGCGTCCGCTCGTCTTCGCCATCGCCTTGTGCTTGGGCGCTGTCGCCGTACCCGCCGAGGCCGCTGAAGCCACCGCCACGAAGGCCGTGTACGGCTGGGCCTGGTCCACCGGCGGGACCGGGATCCGCCTCACGCCCATGGCCGCCACGTACCGCAGGCCGCTCCACACGTTCAAGGCCATCCCCGGCGCCAGGGAGCTGCGGCTCGACTACGCCAAGGCCGCGTTCCGGCGGGTGACCGTCGCCTGCGACCTCAAGGAGACCGAAGGACAGGTGGCGCTCGACCGCCGGGGCCTGGGCACCACCGTCTGCGAGCCGCGCGACCTGACCGCCGAGCTGGCGGCCGGGCCCAGCGCGGTCCGTGTCGAGTACCTCGGCACCAAGGCCGTCAAGATCAGCGAAGTGCTGGCCCGCCGGGACGATCCCCGCACCACCCGCGGCACGGTCAAGCGGATCGACGACACCACGGTCCTGTTCACCGGGGCGGGCCGGACGCTCAAGCTCGGCTACACCAACCTGATGACGTTCGGCAGGACCACCAGGCGCTGCGGCGACGGCTGGCTGGCCGGCAAGCCGGTCAACGCCAACAGGCACGGGCTCGGCAAGAAGCCGTGCCAGAGCCGCGACTTCACCGAAGCCCTCAAGTCGGTCGGGCACCCGGTGCTCGTCCAGGTCGATTACGTGCCCCAGGTCAACGAACTCTCCGGGGTGCGTGAGGTCTTTGGGGACGCGTAGGCCCGTATATCGGGTTAGCGTGTGTTCGTGATGGCCTACCGCTATGGCGAGTTCAACGATGGCCCCGACCCCCTCGCCCCGCCGTACGACGTGCGCGCCGCGCTCGACGAGATGGGCGACGCCATCCTGTCCGGCTCCACCCCCGTACACGCCCTGCGCGACCTGCTCAAGCGCGGGCTGCCCGGCGCCCAGGACCGGCGGGGTCTCGACGACATGCTCAGAGAGGTGCGCCGCCGCCGCCGGGACCTGCGCGAGAGCGGCCGCCTCGACGGCACGCTGGAGAAGGCGCGGGCGCTCCTCGACAAGGCCATCGGCCAGGAGCGGGCCGAGCTGTTCCCCGACCCGTCCGACGACGCGCGGCTGCGCGAGAGCGAGCTCGACTCGCTGCCCGACGACACGGCCAGCGCGATCCAGCAGCTGACCTCGTACGAGTGGCGCTCCGCCGCCGCCCGGCAGACCTTCGAGGAGCTGCGCGACCTGCTGCGCCGCGAAGTGCTCGACAGCCAGTTCAGAGGGATGCGCGACGCGCTGGCCCAGCCGGACCCGGAGGCCATGGAACGCGTCCGGCAGATGATGTCGGACCTCAACGACATGCTCGACAAGGACGCCAAGGGTCAGCACACCCAGGCGGACTTCGAGGCGTTCATGAAGAACTACGGCGACCTCTTCCCGGAGAAGCCGCGCAACCTCGAGGAACTCGTCGACGTCCTGGCGCGGCGGGCCGCCGCGACCCAGCGCATGCTCGCCTCGATGACCCCGCGCCAGCGCGAGGAGCTGGCCAACCTGATCAACCAGACGCTCGACCAGGCCGGGCTCTCCGACCAGATGCGCCGCCTCGGCGAGGCGCTCCAGTCCCGCCGTCCCGACCTGGCCTGGGACACCCCTGACCGGCTCACCGGCGAGGAGCCGCTGGGCATGGGCGACGCCGTCACCGCTCTGGAGGAGCTGGCCGACCTCTCCCAACTGGAGACCTCGCTCCGGCAGGACTACCCGGGCGCCCGGCTCGACGACATCGACGAGTCCGCGGTCCGCCGCGCGCTCGGCCGGTCGGCGGTCGACGACCTGGAGGCCCTCAAGCGGATCGAACGTGAGCTGGAGGAGCAGGGCTACCTCCTGCGCCGCCGGGGCAAGCTGGAGCTCACGCCCAAGGCCGTCAGGCGGCTCGGCGAGACGGCGCTGCGCCGGGTGTTCTCCTCGCTCGACGCGGGCCGGCGCGGCGACCACGACCAGCACGACGCGGGCTCGGCCGGTGAGCTGACCGGCTCGTCGCGGCCTTGGCGGTTCGGCGACGAGCAGCCGATCGACGTGGTCCGCACGCTGGTCAACGGCGTCCGCAACGGCGGCGTCCAGACGGAATCGGGCGCGGTCCGGCTCTCCGTCGACGACTTCGAGGTGGCCGAGACCGAGCGGCGCAGCGCGGCGGCCGTCTGCCTGCTGGTCGACCTGTCGTACTCGATGGCCCTGCGCGGGACCTGGGCGGCGGCCAAGCAGACCGCGCTCGCCCTTCAGGCGCTGGTCGCGTCGAAGTTCCCGCAGGACGCCGTGCAGATCATCGGGTTCTCCAACTACGCGCGGGTGCTGCAGCCCGACGAGCTGGCCGGTCTCGACTGGGACATGGTCCAGGGGACGAACCTGCACCACGCGCTGCTCATCGCGGGCCGGCACCTGGATCGCCACCCCGACTTCGAGCCGGTCGTGCTCGTGGTCACCGACGGCGAGCCGACGGCCCACCTGATGCGCAACGGGCAGTCGGCCTTCGAGTGGCCGCCGTCGAACGAGACGCTGGAGCTCACGCTGGCCGAGGTGGACAAGATGACGCGGCGGCGGGCGACGCTGAACATCTTCATGCTGGCGGGTGACGATCGGCTCAAGGAGTTCGTCGACGAGGTGGCGCGGCGGAACGGCGGGCGCGTGTTCTCCCCCAGCGCGGAGCGGCTGGGCGAGTACGTGGTGAGCGACTTCCTGCGGGTGCGCCGGTCCCGCTGAACGCGAACCCCCGGCGTTCTTCGGGCGGCCAGGCGGTCCTTCGGGCGGTCAGGCGGTCCTTTGGGCGGTCACGCCTCGATGAGGGGGGCGTAGAAGTCGAGCGCGACGTCGAAGCCGTCGCGGCAGTTGCGGTGCGAGCGGTAGCAGGGGCGCCACGCGGAGCTGGCGCCCACGCCCACGCGGGCGTCGCTCAGCGCCGACGGCACGCGCTCGGGCCGGGGCAGCAGCCCGCCGCCCAGATAACGGACGCCGTCGAGCTGGGTGTGCTCGCCGCGGCCACCGGAGACGAAGCTCCCGAGCCGCCATCCGCTCTCCTCGTCCCACACCAGCGCGCTGCCGTCCGCCAGGCGGACGGTCGCGTCACGCGGCTCGCAGGGGCCCTCCCACCAGTCGGCGACCTCGGCTCCGAGCAGGTCGACGACCTGCTGCACGTAGCCGGTCGGCTGCTGCAGCCACTCGTCGGTATACGGCTCGACATGCCTGACGGCCACGGACGGCACCCCCTTGTGCCCAGAAGGTAAGGAAAAAGCGACGGTTAGCAACCATACCCGCGC
The DNA here is from genome assembly GCF_018603905.1 of Nonomuraea sp. NEAU-A123. Taxonomy (GTDB): domain Bacteria; phylum Actinomycetota; class Actinomycetes; order Streptosporangiales; family Streptosporangiaceae; genus Nonomuraea. The sequence continues at coordinate 97,588 of NZ_JAHFZZ010000012.1, read as the reverse complement.
TGAACTTATTCCGTTGCCAGAGCGTCTAGTCATTACGGACGATATTTACGTCCCACACGGGGAAGGAGGGGTGTCCCATGATTGCCATGATTCTTCTGATCGTGCTGATGGTGGTCGCCATCGCGGCCACCGAGCTGATCATGCGCTGCTCCTCGGAAGGTAAACAGAGTGTCGAGTCAACGGGCGAGATCGTCGGGGACTAGTCTCCTTCGCATGTCGTCCCTGCTTCTCTGGCTGCACATCGGCTTCGCGATCTTCACGGTGGGCCCGCTCACCGCGGTCACCATGGCCGCGCCTCGAGCCATCCGCACCAAGAACGTGCCCGTCCTGCAGAACATCCAGCGGACCACCCGGATCTACAGCATCGGTTCGCTGGGTGTGCTGATCTTCGGGCTGGCCCTGGGCCTGTCCATCGGGGCCGGGGTGCTCGGCAAGTGGTACATGACGGCCTCGATGACCCTGTTCGTCGTGGCCATCGTGCTGCTCGTCATCATCGACCGCGACCTGCGCGCAGCCGTCCGGGTCCTCGAGACCGAGAACCCGGACGACGACGCCAAGGTGCAGAACGGCCGGATCGCCGCCATCAGCGGGCTGCTGTCCGTGATCTGGCTGGTGATCCTGTTCCTGATGGTTATACCCGGTTAGCCGAGCGCCTGCTTGAGGTCGGCGAGCAGGTCGTCGACCGTCTCGATGCCGACCGACAGCCGCACCAGGTCGCCCGGCACCTCCAGCGGCGAGCCCGCCACCGAGGCGTGCGTCATCCTGCCCGGATGCTCGATGAGCGACTCGACGCCGCCCAGCGACTCGCCCAGCGTGAACAGCTTCGCCCGGTTGCACACCGCCACGGCCTCTTCCTCGCCGCCCGCGACGCGGAACGACACCATGCCACCGAACCGCTTCATCTGCTTGGCGGCCACCTCGTGCCCGGGGTGCTCGCCCATCCCCGGGTAGAGCACCTGGGTCACGCGCGGGTGCGCGAGCAGCAGATCGACGACCCGCTCGGCGTTGTCGCAGTGGCGGTCCATCCGTACACCCAACGTCTTGAGCCCGCGCAGCGTCAGCCAGGCGTCGAACGGCCCGGCCACCGCGCCCATCGCGTTCTGGTGGTAGGCCAGCTCCTCGCCGACCGCCTGGTCGGCCGCGATCAGCGCGCCGCCGACGACGTCGGAATGGCCGCCGACGTACTTGGTGGTGGAGTGCACGACCACGTCCGCGCCCAGCGCGAGCGGCTGCTGCAGGTATGGAGAGGCGAAGGTGTTGTCGACCACCAGCAGCGCCCCGTTGTCGTGGGCGAGCTGGGCGAGCGCGGCGATGTCGGCGATGCCGAGCAGCGGGTTCGTCGGCGTCTCCACCCAGACGATCCGCGTCTTCTGCGTCATTGCCTTGGCCACGGCGTCGAGGTCGCCGAGCGGCACCGGGTCGTAGTGCAGGCCCCAGCGCTCGTTGACCTTCGCGAACAGCCGGTACGTGCCGCCGTACGCGTCGTTGGGGATGATGACGTGGTCCTGCGGCCTGCAGACGGTACGCAGCAGGGCGTCCTCGGCCGCCAGGCCCGACGCGAACGCCAGCCCGCGCGCGCCGCCCTCGACCGCGGCCAGCGCCTCTTCGAGCGCGGTCCTGGTGGGGTTGGCCGAGCGACTGTACTCGTATCCGGAACGCAGGCCCCCCACGCCGTCCTGCTTGTAGGTGGACGTCGCGTAAATCGGCGGCACGACCGCGCCGGTCAGCGGGTCAGGCTCCTGACCTGCGTGGATCGCCAGAGTTTCGAAACCGTTCGTCATAAGCCCACGGTAACGGAAGCGGCCCGCGATCCGTTCCCCAACGGATCGCGGGCCGAGGCGGGCGCCGTCCCCAAAGCGCGCCCGCGTGACTCGCACGCCATGCCCGCGCGAGCCAGGTCTGTTGTGTGCCAGGCCTGTGTGTCGGATCAGTGGGCTCAGGCCGCTTGGGGCTCGTGCCTGTCGCCGCCCGCTCGTGGCGTCAGGCGCACCACGCCGGCGTTCGGTGCGGGCACCTCGATGTGGCGGCCGCTGCCGCCCTCCGCGTCCTCCCCGTTGATGCGGGAGAGCAGCACAGGGTCGGCCAGCGCCAGCAACAACCCGACGACCAGCCCGACACCCAGTAGTACGAACCCAATGAGAACCATTTCCCGTCCCCCTTCCGGACATCTCCCAGCATGGTCGACGGCCCCCCGCCACCGCCTCCGCTGAAGGGCTGGTCCTCGGCGCTCCTCATCGGCCGAACGGTCGATGCTCGCCGTCCGACTTCCGGCTTAGGCTTCCAGGAGTGGGGGAATCCAAGCGCGTCGTCTACTGGATCCGCCGGCTGAGCGACATCGCCGCGATCGGCTGGCTGGCCATGATGCTTCTCGTGGACTTCGTGGTGGCCGGCACCAGGGGCGGCCTCCAGTGGACGGTGGCGATCTGCGGGGTCGCGGGCATCGCGGCCGTCATCCTGCGGCGCCGCTTCCGGGTCGAGACGTTCATCGCCGTGGCGGCCCTGTCGTTCGTCGTCTCGTTGGTGATCGGCTTGACCGGGTTCGTCGGCGTGCCCGGCTCCGCGGAGACCGGCGCGCTGATCATCCTGACCATCGGCGTGCTCCGCCACGTCGAGCCGGTCAAGCGGGCCGCCGTGTTCGGGGCCGCCGCGCTGGTCGCCCTCATGGCGGAGGGCATCGCCCGCGATCCCCACAACGAGCTGGTCTTCTCGTTCATGCTCTTCACCGCCTGGACGATGACCGCCGCCGTCGGCGGCTACCTCCGCTTCCAGCAGGAGCGCCGCAAGGAGGCCGTCCATTCCGTACGGCGGGCCGAACGCCTGGAGCTGGCCAGGGAGCTGCACGACCTGGTCGCCCACCACATCACCGGCATCGTCGTACAGGCCCAGGCCGCCCGCACGGTCGCCGACATGAAGCCCGACGCCGTACTGCCCGCCCTCGACGCCATCGCCACCGCCGGCACGGAGGCGCTCACCTCGATGCGGCGCCTGGTCACCGTACTGAGGACCGAGGACGAGGCCGACAGGCGGCCCGGCACGTCGCTGGCCGATCTGCGCCTGCTGACGGAGCGGTTCTCGGCGAACGGGCCGCGCGTCGCGTTCGAGATCGGGTCGGGCATCGACGACCGCACCCTGCCGCCGGAGGTCATGACGACGATCCACCGGGTGCTACGGGAGGCGCTCACCAACATCCGCAAGCACGCGCCGGGCGCCAGTTGGGTCGAGGCCGAGCTGCGACGGTTCGACCAGCGCGTGCTGTTGCGCATCCGCAACTTCGGCTCAGCCGCCGACCCCCGGCTCTCCCGTCTGGGAGGCGGGTTCGGCCTGGTCGGAATGGCCGAGCGGGTGGAGGCCCTGGGCGGGCGCCTCTACGCCGGGCCCGGCTCCGACGGCGCCTGGGAAGTGGTCGCGGAGTTTCCCGCGCCCTGAGGCGCGGGCCGCGTCGAACGCCTCCTCCCCCATCCCCTTGTGCAACCTGGCGGCGATCCGGTCGACATCGGCGCGCTCAGGAACGGGCAAAGGCACACCTACAGCCTCTCTGAGCGCCGCCGCCACCCCAAGCAACCCGGCCGCTTCCCGGTACTGCCCGAAACGGTCCCCGCGCTCGCCTTGCCCGCGCTGCTGGCTTTGCTCGGCCATGAGCGACAGTGCGCCTGCCAGGCCCTCCAGTGCGAGCGCGATCGCTCTGGGGTCCCCGGTGGTCTGGGCCGCCTCATAACCATCCCGCTGCCTGGCGAGCGCCGTCCCGGCGTCGCCGCGCTGCTCGGCGGCGAACCCCAGTTCGGCCATGAGGAACGCGATGCCGGGCGTCCCCCGCACCTCCCGCAACCAGCCGAGCCACGGCATCAGAAGCCCTTCCGCCCGCTCGTACCTGCCCTGCCGCCTGGCGCTCAGTGCCAGCCCGAGCACGGCATGCTCCTCCGCGGCCTTGTAGGACTGCTCCACGGCCAGCCGCCTGGCCCGCTCGTGGTAGTGGTCGGCCCGCTCGTACTGGCCCGCCAGGAGCGCCACACGGCCCAACCCGGCCAGTTTGAACGCGACCTCGAAGCCGAGCTCCTCCGCCAGCCGCAACTGCTCCACGCGCAATCTGGCGGCCTCGGCATAGTCACCACGTATCTCAGCCAGCCGGTCGAGCGCGTCCATGGCCTCCAACCGCCCCCACCCGTCCCCCAACTGGCTGAACAGCTCCAGACTCCGCCGACCGTCCCGCTCCATCGCGGTCAGATCCGCCCGGCCCACCGCCAGCTTCGCCCGCAGACTGAGCGCGGCGGCGATCCCCCACCGATCGCCAAGCACCTCGAACACAGCCAACGCCCGACTCGCCGCCGCCTCATGCGCGACCTGATCGCCGTACGCCCAGCGCACGTGGGTCAGAAACCAGTCGGCCAGTGCCCGCCCCTCAACGTCGAGCTCCGCCTCCCAAACCGGCGGCGCCACCTCCCCAACCGCCAACGCCATCCCCGCCAACCACACAGACGCGACCGCCGCCTCGGCAGCCACCCCGCTGACGGGACGACCAATGGCCGGGGCGCTGCTGACAAGCGGACCGGTCACGGACAGATCGGTCGCAGACGTGGCGGTAACGGGCCGATCCACCGCGAGCGGACTGGCAGCGGGCGCGCTGGTGACAGACAGGCCGGTCGTAGGCAGGCGGGTCGCGGACCCGTCGGTCGCGGAGCCGCCCGTGGTGGGCCGGTCCGTGGTGGGCCGGTCCGTCGGGCGTGGGGCCGACGTTGGGGTGGTTCTGGATAGGGCGGTGGACAACGAGCGGCGGGCCTCGCCCATGCGGCCGCGTAGGAACCAGTACCAGGCGAGCGCGTTGACCAGGCGTAGCGGCTCCGGGCCCGACAGGGCGAGTCGCAGGTTGGCGGTCTCGGTGTCCAGGCGTTCGAGCCACTGCTTCTGTCCTGGGCCGCGCAGGTCCGCCCGTTCGGCCAGCGACGTGTAGTAGCGGGCGTGACGTGCGGCGATCTGTCTGTGCTCTCCCGCCTCCGCCAGGCGTTCGGCGCAGTAGGCGGCGACCGATTCCAGCAGGCGGTATCTGGGGCCAGTGGTCACCACCACCAGCGAGCGGTCGACGAGCCGGGCCAGCACGTCCACCACGTCCACGCCGGGCTCGGCGCAGATCGCCTCGGCCGCCTCCAGCGTGCACCCGTCCGCGTGCGCGGCCAGCCGCCGCAGCACGACCCGCTCGTGGCCGGACAGCAGGTCCCAGCTCCAGTCGATCACTGCCCGAAGCGTCCGCTGCCTCGACGGGGCATCACGCATCCCGGAGCTGAGCAGGCGGAACCTGTCGTCCAGCCGCTCGGCCACTTCCCGTACGCCCAGCGCGCGCACCCGAGTAGCGGCCAGCTCCAACGCCAGCGGGATGCCGTCGAGCCGCCTGCAGATGATCGCGACCGCCTCACCCACCTCGCCCCGGTTGTCCAACTCGTTCGGCCTGCTCGGCCAACTGGTCGGGTCGGTCTCGATGGTCTCGATCGTCGCGGTGGCCTCACTAGTCGCGGTGGCCTCGGTGCTCGAGTCGAACGCGGCAGTCGAGTGGGGCCCGGGAGTCAGGCCGGGCGCGGTGATCGCATCAGGTCCGCCGGGACCGGCAGAAGTAGCGATCAAGTGGGGCGTCGGGGGTCCATCAAGCGCGGTGGTCGGTTGAGGCGTGGTGGTCGCGTTCGGCTCGTTCAGTTTGAGGTCCGCGCGGGCAATGAAGAGGCGTACGGCGTCGGGCTCGGTCAGTGGCGGCACCATGTGGACGTGTTCGCCGGTGACGCAGAGCGGTTCCCGGCTGGTTGCCAGGACCCGTAGTCCTGGGGCGGCCCGCAGCAGCGCCGAGACCAGCGCAGCCGCCTCCTCCACCAGGTGCTCGCAGTTGTCGATCACGAGCAACGCCCGCTTGGCCGCCAAGGCGGTCGCCAGCCTCGGCGGCAGGGGCGCGGTGTCGTCGTCGCGTACGCCGAGGACGTCCGCGACCGCCTCGGCCACGTCGGCGAGCCCGCCCAGCTCCACCAGCCACACCCCGTCGGGGAAGGCGGGGCTTTCGTCGAGGAGAGAGCGGGCGGTTTCCAGGGCGAGGCGGGTCTTGCCGACGCCGCCAGGGCCTGTGAGGGTCACCAGGCGGGCGGTGTTCAGCAGGTTGCGGACCTGGGCGAGTTCGGCGTCTCTGCCGATCAGCTCCGTGAGGGGGGACGGCAGGTTGGAGTGGGCCGGCCGGGCGGTGAGTGAGGGGTCCTGGCGGAGGATCGCCGCCTGGAGTGCTGCCAGCTCGGGCGTGGGGTCCAGGCCCAGTTCGCCCGCGAGCCGCTCGCGTAGATCGTCGTAGCTGGCCAGGGCCTCGCCTTGGCGGCCGCCTCGGTACAGGGCTGTCATGTGCTGGGCGCGCAGGCGTTCGCGTAGCGGGTGCTGGGCGACCAGGTCGGCCAGGTCTACGTCCTCGCCCAGTGCCAGCCGTACCTCCGCCTGCTCTTCGAGGGCGGACAGGCGTGCCTCCTCCAGGCGCGCGATCTCCGGGCGGAGGAACTCCTCGTCGGCGAGATCGGCGTACGCGGGGCCGCGCCACAACGTCAGGGCCTCGTGGAGCTGAGCGGCCCGCTCGTGCGGGCCCGCAGAACGGCGGCCGGCGAGCTTGAGGAAGCGGTCCGCGTCGAGCGCGATACGAAAGCGGCCCGCGTCACCACCCGTCCCGAAGCGGCCCAGGACGTGCCGGTCCTCGAAGCGGTCCGCGTCGCGCCACCGGTCCCGAAAAGAGTCCGGCCCGCTGTGAAAGGGGTCCGCGTCGCCTCGGTCACGGAAACGGTCTCGGAAACGGTCCGCGTCGCCCCCGCCTCGGAAACGGTCCGCGTCGCCCCCGCCTCGGAAACGGTCCGCGTCCGGCTCAGCCGGTGAGGGGTCCGGCTGGGGCTCGACGATCGCCAGGCGGTAGCCGGCCGGGGTGTGGACGATCGAGCCGGGGCCGCCGAGCACGCGGCGGAGTTGGGAGACGCGGGCCTGGAGGGTGCCGACGGGGTTGCGGGAGGGCCGGTCCCCCCACAGGTCGTCGATCAGCCGGTCCATCGAGACCGGGCCGCCCCCGTGCGCCAGGAGGTCGGCCAGCAACGCCCGCATCCTGGGCTCCGTCACCTCGATCCGGCGTCCGTCGTCCGTCCAGACCGCCAGCGGCCCGAGTACCCCGAAACTCACCACGTCAGGGACAACCCGTAGCGAGGCGGAAGGATTTCCGTAGGGGGACACCCGAAGGTGTGGGTCATGAGTCGAGTGACAGTGATCGGAATGGGCCCGATGGGGTCGAAGATGGCGGAGACGTTCCTCGCGGCGGGCCACGAGGTGACCGTGTGGAACCGTACGGCGAGCAAGACAGAGCCCCTGGTGACCAGGGGCGCCCGGCGGGCGGCCGAAGCGGCCGAAGGCGAGTTGCTGGTCATCAGCCAGGTCGGCTACCAGGCCATGTACGACAGCTTGGGCGACGCGCGGCTGGACGGGAAGGTGCTGGTCAATCTCAGCTCCGGCACCCCGGAGGAGCTGCGCGCGGCGGCGCGGTGGGTGGCCGGGCGGGGCGGCACGCTCGTCACCGGAGGGATCATGGTGCCGCCGCCCGGCATCGGCCTGCCCATGGCGTACACCTTCTACAGCGGCCCCAAGGACGTCGTCGACCGGCACGCGGAGACGCTCAAGGCGCTGGCCACGATCACGTACGTGGGCGAGGACCAGGGCCTGGCGATGATGTACTACCAGGCGCAGTTGCTGATCTTCTGGTCCAGCCTGACCAGCTACATGCACGCGCTCGCGCTGCTCGGCACGGCGGGGGTGACGCCCGGGGACTTCCTGCCGTTCGCCAGGGAGACGTTCACGCAGCTCGGGGGCGACGGGCCGATGGGGTTCGCCAAGATCCTGGCCGAGGAGGTCGAGGCCGGGGTGTACCCGGGCGAGCTGAACTCCCTGCACATGCAGGCGGTCGGCCTGGGCCACGCCGTCCACGCGCTGAAGGACGCCGGGCTGGAGATCACGGTGCCGAACGCGCTCAAGGAACTGTTCGAGCGCGCCGACGCCGAAGGGCGCGGCCTGGAGGGGCTCGGCACCGTGATCGAGTCGATCAGGAAGCCCTAGTGGTGCCCTAGTGGTTGGCGAGGAAGGCGAGCAGATCCTGGCGGGTCAGTAGCCCGGCGGGCTTGCCGTCTTCGAGCACCACGGCGGCGTCCGCCTTCTCCAGCGCCTCCACCGCGCGCGCCACCGATTCGCCGCTGCCGATCATCGGCAGCGGCGACGACATGTGCTCGGCGATCGTGTCCTCGGAGGAGAGCCGGCCGCGGTAGAGGGCTTCGAGCAGGTCGCGCTCGACGATGGAGCCGACCACCTCGGCCGCCATGACCGGCGGCTCCTCCTTCATCACCGGGAGCTGCGAGACGGAGTATTCGCGCATGATGGCGATGGCCGTGCCGACCGACTCGTGCGGGTGCACGTGCACGAACTCCGGCAGGCCCGCCCCCTTGCGAGCCAGTACGTCACGCACCAGGCCCTCCTCGGACGAGGTGGTCAGGAAGCCGTAGTCGGCCATCCAGTCGTCGTTGAAGATCTTGGACAGGTAGCCGCGCCCGCCGTCGGGCAGGAGGACGACCACCACGTCGTCGGGCCCCGCCTTGGCCGCCACCTCCAGCGCCGCCACCACGGCCATCCCGCACGAACCGCCGACCAGCAGGCCCTCTTCGCGGGCGAGCCGTCGGGTCATGTTGAACGAGTCCTTGTCGGACACCGCGATGATCTCGTCGCAGATCTTCGTGTCGTAGGTGGCCGGCCAGATGTCCTCGCCGACGCCCTCCACGAGATACGGCCGGCCGGAACCGCCCGAGTAGACGGAGCCCTCCGGGTCAGCCCCGATGATCTTCACGCGGCCCTGGGAGACCTCTTTGAGGTAGCGGCCGGTGCCGCTGATCGTGCCCCCGGTGCCGATGCCCGCCACGAAGTGGGTGATCCTGCCCTCGGTCTGCTCCCACACCTCGGGACCGGTCGAGTAGTAGTGGGAGTCGGGGTTGTTGACGTTGGAGTATTGGTCGGGCTTCCAGGCGTTGGGCACCTCGCGGGCCAGCCGGTCGGAAACCGAGTAGTAGGAGTCGGGGTGATCGGGCGACACGGCGGTCGGGCAGACCACGACGTCGGCGCCATAGGCGCGCAGCACCGCGATCTTGTCCTGGGCCACCTTGTCGGGCACCACGAACAAGCATTTGTAGCCCCGCTGCTGGGCCACGAGAGCCAGGCCCACGCCGGTGTTGCCGGACGTCGGCTCGACGATCACGCCACCGGGCCGCAGCTCCCCCGACGCCTCCGCCGCGTCGATCATGCGGACCGCGATGCGGTCCTTGACCGAGCCGCCCGGGTTGAAGTACTCGACTTTGGCGAGCACCTGGGCGGGCAGGCCAGCGGAGACCTTGTGCATCCTGACGAGCGGGGTGTTGCCCATCAGCTCGACCAGGGAATCGTAAACGCGCACCGAGGTGTTCACCTTCTTTGCCAAAGCTTGGTCAGCTTGCCGAAGGCCGAGATCCCGTGGGGGTGGCGAGCGCTCGGCTAGTTTTCAAGCAAACGCTACCGCCGAGTTCGGTCGAAGGGAGCAACGTACGTGGTCTGGGCACCGGGCACGGCGCGCGCGGCGCGCAAGATCGCGACGGCGGCGGCACTCGGAGGCGGCGGCCTGACGGCTCTCGGGGCCACCGCGTACGGCCTCCTGATCGCCGAGAGCCTGCTGGCCAGAAAGGTGATCGGCCGGCCGCACGGCATGGAGGGACCGCCGTCCGACGGCGTCTACGGCGACTTCTCCGGCACCCCGATCACCATGGTCCTGCTGGGCGATTCCCTCTCCGTCGGCCTGGGGATGACCGACCCGGCCAGGACGCCCGGAGTACTGCTCGCGCACGGCCTGGCCTCCGTGGCCGAACGCCCGGTACGCCTCCACGTGGTCGGCAAGTCGGGAGCCCCGTCGGCCGAGCTCGGCGGCCAGGTCGACCGGGCACTCAAAGCGGAGCCCGACCTGGCCGTCATCTTCGTCGGCGCGAACGACGTCACCACCCAGACCCCGCCGGCGGCGGCCGTACGGCACCTGAGCAAGGCCGTGCGGCGGCTGCGCGAGGCGGGCGCCGAGGTGGTCGTGGGCACCTGTCCCGACCTCGGCACGGTACGGCCCATCGCGCAGCCGCTGCGCTGGGTGACGCGGCGCTGGAGCCGCCAGCTGGCCGCGGCGCAGACGGTCGCGGTGGTCGACGCGGGCGGGCGTACGGTCGCGTTCGCCGACGTCCTGGGGCCGGAATTCGCCACAAACCCCGGCGAAATGTTCGGACCGGATCGTTTCCATCCATCTGCCCGAGGTTACGCGCAGGCAGCTTACGCAGTGCTACCTTCTGTATGCGCTGCGTTGAGGTTGTGGCCTGAGCCGAGACCCGCGCGCGGCGAAGGATTGCAACCGATTTACCTTGCGGCGGCTACGGCCGCGGAGGAGTCCGGCACCGAGGTCTCCGCGACCCGGGTCGCCGGGCGGGCGACGGGTCCCCACGGCAAGTGGGTGACGTTGTTCCGCCGCCGGCTGGGGGAGACGCTCAACGACGCCTGACCCCGGTCACCCTCCGAGCCGGAGCCGTCACTCCTCGTCCCCTTTGGAGTGGATTGCTCGTGCTCCGGCCCCTCGCGAACGCCGCCCTCACACTCGCCGGAATCCTGGCCCTGGCCGGCTGTTCCGACAGCGGCGCGGCCACGGCGGTCTTCCCGACCTGGCACAACTCCGAGATCGACGCGGTCAGCCGGATGGCGGCCGCAGGCGGGGTCGTCACGACCACCTCCATGAAGCCCGACGGCACGCTGGAGACCGTCGCCGTCGACCTCGCCCACGGCAACAAGCTCTGGGCCCAGCCGGCCACCATGGTGGGCAGATTGCCCGGCATGGGCGTCTCCGCGCCCGCCATCGTCGAGACGGCCCCCGGCCAGGCCGTGGTCGTGGCGATCGACCCGATCAAGAAGGGCCGCTGGAACGCCGCCCTCGTCGCCCGCGACGCGCGCACCGGCACGCAGAAGTGGACGCGGCCCGTGCATTCGACGTTCGGCCCCCAGCGCTGCGGGTCCTACATCTGCCTGTCGGAGCACACCGCGCTCTCCAGCGCCCGCGTGGTGGTGCTCGACCCGGCCACCGGCAAGCAACTGTGGAAGCTGCCCGGCATCGCCGAGGTCGAGTGGTCCGACGCCGACCGGGTGCTGCTGCTCCGCCTGGCCTCCAACCCCATGATCGAGTCGTACGAGCTCAAGACCGGCAAGCTGCAGTGGCAGCAGCCGATCGAGCAGGCGCTCGGCCCCGGCATCGACATGTCGGGCGGGTGGGCCTTCGGCTCGACGAGCGACAACCTGATCGGCTACGTCGCCCCCTACACGAACCCGCAGACGAAGAAGGTCTCCACGTTCGGCCTGTTCTCCGTCAAGATCGGCGACGGCACGATCAACTGGATGCGCCCCTCGGTCGTCCGCGTCTACCCCAGCGGCAGCCCCGGATACGCCCCCGTCGTGCGGCCGGTCGACCAGCAGGGCACCTACGGCGGCTTCGCCCGGCTCGACTCGGAGAGCGGCCGGGTCGTCGGCCAGATCGCCGCCTCCGAGGTGCCCGGCTCCGGCTGGTGGCTGGCCTTCCCCGACCGCATGGAGAAGCTGGGCTTCCTCAAGCACGACGCCAAGGGCGCCGCCTTCGACCTGACGACGGGCGCCTCGGTTCCGGTCGAGAGCCAGCGCGGCTGGTCCTTCTGCGTCACCGACCCCAAGCCGCTCCCGCTCCGCGCCCAGGCCCCCGGCTTCTACTCGATAGCCGCCATCTGCGAGTACGACCTGTCGACCGGCAAACGGCTCGCGACCTCGGCCGCACCGCCCCCCTGGTTCACCGGCAGCCAGAACGGCTGGCGCCTCTGGCGTGACGAGAAGGGCGGCGTCCACGCCGTCAACGACGGCACGGCCACGGCGCCGGGCATGTACGGCTGACGACCCGGGCCACACCCCCAGGGGCCATCGTGCTCTGCCGCCAGGACTGGAATATAGTTCTAAAGGCCGACACAGGAGGATGAAGATGGCTGAAGCTGTGATCGTCGCTACCGCGCGCTCACCCATAGGGCGGGCGTTCAAGGGTTCGATGAAGGACATCCGTCCCGACGACCTCACCGTGCAGATGATCGAGGCCGCGCTGGCCAAGGTCCCGCAGCTCGACCCCACGACGATCGACGACCTCATGCTCGGCTGCGGCCTGCCCGGCGGCGAGCAGGGCTTCAACATGGCCCGCGTCGTCTCGGTGATGCTCGGCCTCGACGGCGTGCCGGGCACCACCGTCACCCGCTACTGCTCGTCGTCGCTGCAGACCACCAGGATGGCGTTCCACGCGATCAAGGCGGGCGAGGGCGACGTGTTCGTGTCCGCGGGCGTGGAGATGGTGTCGCGGTTCGTCAAGGGCAACTCCGACTCGCTGCCCGACACCCAGAACCCGATCTTCCACGACGCCATCGGGCGCAGCAAGGCGTTCGGCGAGGGCGGGCGGAGTTGGCACGACCCGCGCGAGGACGACACGATCCCCGACATCTACATCGCGATGGGCCAGACCGCCGAGAACCTCGCCCAGATCAAGGGCGTCACCCGTCACGACCAGGACGAGTTCGGCGTACGCTCCCAGAACCTCGCCGAGAAGGCGCTGGCCGACGGCTTCTGGCAGAAGGACATCACCCCGGCGACGCTGCCCGACGGCACCGTGGTCAGCAAGGACGACGGCCCGCGGGCCGGGACCACGTACGAGGCGGTGTCGGGGCTGAAGCCGGTCTTCCGCCCCGATGGCACGGTCACGGCCGGCAACTGCTGCCCGCTCAACGACGGCGCCGCCGCCGTCATCGTGATGAGCGACACGCGGGCGGCCGAGCTGGGCATCACACCGCTGGCGCGCATCGTCTCCACCGGCGTCACGGGCCTGTCCCCCGAGATCATGGGCCTCGGCCCGGTCGAGGCGTCGAAGCAGGCGCTCGCCCGCGCGGGGATGGCGATCGACGACATCGACCTGGTGGAGATCAACGAGGCGTTCGCCGCGCAGGTCATCCCTTCCTACCGGGATCTGGGCATCGACCTCGACCGGCTCAACGTCAACGGCGGCGCGATCGCCGTCGGTCACCCGTTCGGCATGACGGGCGCGCGCATCACCTCCACGCTGATCAACAGCCTCCGGCACCACGACAAGTCGATCGGCTTGGAGACCATGTGCGTGGGCGGCGGGCAGGGCATGGCGATGGTCCTGGAGCGCCTCTCCTAGTTTTCACCGGCTTCACGGTCTTTACGGCCGGCCCGGTGGGCGCCAACCGCCATAAGGGGTTGGCGCCCGTCCAGGGAAACGCTCCTCCGGCGATGCGAGCCGCCCGCCGTGACGTGCGCGTCCGCGGCCGTCTTCTTCGGACTTCCCTACCCGTGACGGTCCGGCCCGGCCTTGACCGGAGTCACCCGGACGATGACCCTCTTGTCGCGGATCATCGCCGCCTCGTAGTCCGGCCAGTCCGGATGCTCGCCCGAAATGCCGCGGTAGTAGGCGATCAGATGATCCATGGCGTCCGGGAGGGAGATGATCTCCGCCTCGCCCTCTACCTGGATCCAGTTCCCGTAGAAGGCGTCCGTGAAGGCACAGATCGCCACCCTGTTGTCGCGGCGGATGTTGCGGGTCTTGGCGGCCGTCTCCCTGGTGCTGATGACGAGGTAGCCCTCGTCGTCCACGCCCACCGTCACCGGGGACATCTGCGGACGGCCGTCGCCGTGCCTGGTGAGGAGTATGGCGCGGTGGTTGTGCCGCAGGAAGTCGCGTGCCTCGTCTAGATCCATGTACACATGATTACGCGCCCGTGCCAAAGGCACGGGCGCGGATCGGAGTGCGGGCTACAGGAAGCCCGTGCGGTTATGGCGGAACCGCTCGTGTTCGTGCACGATCGCGGCGGCGTAGCCATGGGTCAGCCCGTGCTCGTCGGCGAGCCAGTTGGCCCGCTCGTCACACCTCAGGAAGGACGGGCCGTTGTCGATGGCTTGAAACCACTCGGGGAGTTCGCGTCCCGTTATCGTTGGGACCCTGGCGATGAGCTTCGTGTGCGTCTCCGGTGAGTGGTTCAAGGACATGGGCACCTCCACGGATTAAGGTCCTTTGCTCGACACTGCAACACGTCCCCCGGAATGACAAGCCCCAACCTCCGACCATTTTGTGACGGCGGGTAGATTTTCGGTCGCGCAAAGCGAAGGACCCCGCCGGATCGACGGGGTCCAGGAGGCGAACGATCAGTCGCTACGAGTGAAAATGCTGATGAACCGGAGCACCTCGAGGTAGATCCACACGAGGCTGAGCGTGAGCCCGAAGGCGCACTGCCAGGCGAACTTCTCCGGAGCGCCCTGCCGGACGCCCTCCTCGATCGAGTTGAAGTCGAGCAGCAGGAAGAAGCAGCCGAGCAGGATCATCGCGATGCTGAAGATCCAGCCGAGCGGGGAGTCGGTGCGGAGGCCGAGGCCGCCCGCGACGAAGAAACCGGCGATCATGTTGACGAGCATCAGCCCGATGGCCGCGATGCCCGCGGCGACCACGAACCGGACGAACTTCGGCGTGACCCTGACGACGCGCAACGCGTAGACGGTCAGGACTCCGCCGAAAGCGAACGCGGTGCCGAGCACCGCCTGGAGCACGATCCCGTTGTAGAGGTTCTCGTAGGCGCTGCTGATCGCGCCGAGGAAGACCCCTTCGAACGCCGCGTAACCGAGGATCAACGCCGGGTTGGTGCTCATCTTGAAGGAGGCGATCAGCCCCAGGACGAGCGCGACGAGGGCGGCGCCGATGGCCACGCCCAGGGAGACGTTGAGATACCAGGCCGCCGCCGCGGTCACGACGAGCGTGCCCAGGGTCATGAAGCCGCGGACCACGACGTCGTCGATCGTCATCGCCCGGTAGGCGGGCGGAGCCGAAGGGGCGTACGACGGGGAGTCGTACATGTTCTGCAGGTGGCCGGGCGTCGGCGTCGCGCCTTGCCACCCTGCCGACTGCCTGGACCTGTTGAAAACGGGGTTCTTGCTCTCCATCGCTGCCTCCTGTGCGCCGAGCTTATTGGACCCGGCGTCGCCTAGGTCAACCGGCGCTCAGATCTATGTGGTTTCGAGACTTCAGCAGGTGGACAACGAACGGATACGTTCCTGAGTTCCCGCGGTTACTGAGGGTTGTTTAATGGGGCATTTCCTATGGTAGACGCGGGTGCCCCCGGCGGGATTCGAACCCGCACTACAACCCTTTTAAGGGGTTTGCCTCTGCCTTTGGGCTACGGGGGCGCCGCAATCATACGAAACGGACCATGCTTCCGAGGAGCACAACTTCGTATCAGGCGTCACATCTGTGAAGTCTGCGGTGAAGTGATAGGGCTCCTGGCACTCTGTCCAGGAACAGAACGCCGTCGAGATGGTCCAGTTGATGCTGAATGCACCTAGCTTCGAATGCATCCGCCTCGATGGTGACGGGATCTCCCGTGTCAGGCAAGCTGCCGGACACTGTGATACGCGTCGCTCGCCGTACGTCACCGGTCAGATCAGCGATCGAGACGCAACCCTCGCGCCCCGCGCGCCAGCGAGACGCCTCGGCGAGGCGTGGATTGACCACCACGAGCTCGCCGGCCCAGGACCGGCCCTTCGGGTGCCCGGCGGCGTCAAAGGCGATCAGCCGCCAGCTCAGCCCGATCTGGGGGGCAGCCAGGCCCGCCGTCCTCGGCTCGCTGCGCAGGGTGGCGAGGAGGTCGGCCGCCGCCGCCACCACGCGGGGGTCTGTGGGGTCCACCTGCTGGGCCCGGGCGGACAGGAGCGGGTGCGGAGCGTCGAGCACTCCGCGGACGATCCCGTCCGGCCAGGTCACAGCAGGTCCGGTTCAACGGGGCGGAAGGTGATCTCCGACTCGAGACCCGAGCCGACCGTGGCCAGCCGGCGCATCAGCCCGGCCACGTCGACCTCCTCGGGCAGCTCGACATCGGCGATGAGGACGTAGAGCCGGCCGGTGAGCCGGGTGCTCATGCCGGTGATGTTGCCGCCCACCGAGGCGAGCACGGCGCTGATGGCCGAGATGATGCCCGGCCGGTCGGGGCCGTGGACGGTCAGGACGTAGCCGAGACCGGTCGGCCGCCTGCCGAAGTAGCGGCGGGCCTCGACGGCCGAGGCGGTGACCACCAGCTCCGGCGCGCAGAGGTGCTTGCAGAGCTCCTCGGCGCTCAGGTCGCCCGAGACCAGCAGCATCATCGCGACATGGCCGCCGAGCAGCGTCATGGTCGAGTCCTGGATGTTCGCCCCGCAGTCGGCGAGCGAGCCGGTGACCGCGGCGATCACGCCGGGCCGGTCCACGCCGAGCACCGTCACCGCTGAGAGCCCCACTCGTGGATCCCCTCTCTATCGAGATCGAGGATGCCGAAACGCCCCGATGCGACGCACCGGGGCGCTGCTGTACGCGGGCTAGCGGCGGGTCGTCGCCACGGCGGCCCTGAACCCGTCGCGTGGGTGCTCCATCTCGCCCAGTGAGATGGTCTCCCGCTTGAAGAACAAGGCCAGCGTCCAGTCGACGACGACACGGACCTTGCGGTTCAGCGTCGGCACCCGCGACAGATGGTAGGTGCGGTGCATGAACCACGCAGGGAATCCGCGAAGCTTGATGCCGTAGACGTTCGCGACGCCCTGATGCAGGCCGAGACCGGCGACCGATCCGACATACTTGTGTCGGTAGTCGACCAGTTCCTGCCCCCGCAGATGGCGGACCAGGTTGTCGGCCAGCACCTTGGCCTGGCGTACGGCGTGCTGGGCGTTGGGCGCGCAATACTGGCCCGGGTTCGTCACGTCGGGCACGCCCGCCGCGTCACCGGCGGCGAAGGCGTCCGTGACGCCCGCGACGGTCAGCCTGGTCGTGGTCTTGATCCGGCCGCGCTCGTCGAGCGGCAGGCCGCCGTCGTTGACCACCGGGCTGGGCTTGACGCCCGCGGTCCACACGAGGGTCTCGGCGTCGAACTCGGTGCCGTCGGAGAGCACCACGTGGCCGCCCTCGCACGACTCCAGGCGCGTGTCGAGCTTCACCTCGATGCCGCGCTCGCGCAGCTGCTCCAGCGTCCACTTGCCCATCTCGGGGCCGACCTCGGGCAGCACCCGGTTCGTGGCCTCCACCAGCACCCAGCGGATGTCGGCGGGCGTGATGTTGCGGTAGTAGCGGGTCGAGTCCTTGGCCATGTCCTCGAGCTCGGCCAGCGCCTCGACGCCCGCGAAGCCCGCGCCGACCACGACGAACGTGAGCGACCGGCGGCGCGCCTCCAGGTCGTCGGTCGACTCGGCGACATCGAGCAGGTGCAGGACCCGGTTGCGCAGCGCGATGGCCTCGCCCACGGTCTTGAACCCGATGCCGATGTCGGTCAGCCCCGGGATCGGCAGCGTCCGCGAGATCGAGCCGGCGGCCATCACGATCACGTCATAGGCGATCTGGCGGGACTCGCCCTCGACCGGCTGGAAGGTGACGGCCCGTTCTTCGTGGTCCACCGCGGTGACCGTGCCGTTGAGCACGCGCACCTTGGGCAGCACCCGGCGCAGCGGGGCGACCACGTGCCGCGGGGAGAGGTTACCGGCCGCCGCCTCAGGCAGGAACGGCTGGTAGGTCATGTAGGAGTGGGGATCGATGATCGTGATGCGCACTTCGCCGTCGCGCAGCTCCTTGCGGAGCTTGTGCTGCAGTCGCAATGCCGTGTAGAGGCCGACGTAACCGCCGCCGACGATCAGAATGTGCTTGTTCATCCTCAGGTCCCATCCCTTGCGGGGAAGCTTGTGAAACTATTCACAAGGTTACGTCAAGAGCGTCCCCAAAAGCCAATCCCCAGGTCGTGCGACACATCACACCCCCAGCGCCCTGGCTCGGGCGAAGACGTCGTCGAGCATCTGGGCGGTCACCCTGCCGGTGAAGGTGTTCTGCTGGCTGGGGTGATAGCAGCCCAGCAGGGTCACCGGCGCCTGGCCGTAGGAGACCTGGACCTCGACGCCGTGCCCGAACGGCGGCCTGCCGCGCGGCAGCGAGTAACCGGCCTCCTTGAGCGCGGGCCACATGGCCTGCCAGGCGAACCCGCCCAGCGCCACGACCACCCGCACGCTCGGCGCGGTCAGCGCGAGCTCACGGGACATCCACGGCAGGCAGGTGGCCCGCTCCTCGGGCGTGGGCTTGTTCGCGGGCGGCGCGCACCGCACCGAGGCCAGCATCCGGGCGCCGATCAGCTTCTGCCCGTCACCGGCGCGCGTGCTCGTCTCCTGTACGGCCAGGCCGACGCGGTACAGCGAGGCGAACAGCCAGTCGCCGCTGCGGTCACCCGTGAAGATCCGCCCGGTCCTGTTGCCCCCGTGCGCGGCCGGGGCGAGTCCGACGAGCAGGACGCGCGGCTCGTCCTCGCCCCACCCGGCGACCGGCCGCCCCCAGTAGGTCTCGTCGGCGAACGCGCGCCGCTTCACCTCGGCCACGTCCTCACGCCATTCCACCAGGCGCGGGCAGGCCCTGCACACGGACTGCGCGGCGGTGAGCTCCGCCAGAGTGTCGCCGGCGGCGGCCAGACGGCGCACGTCAGCGGGGTCGTGGGCGACCGGGGTGTCAGCGGTCGCCGGGTCGCCGGGCCAGCCGGTGCCGGGAGGTACGAAGCTCACGTCGCAACCGTAGCGACAACGAAAAACCGGGTGGCGCCGGAGGGCGCCACCCGGTTCAGTTCAACCGATCAGACACCGGTCTTCGGGCAAGCCACCGAGAAGGTGGTGGCCGAAGAGGCGGCGTCGGGGCTGACGACCACGAGCGAGACAGAGCCCTTGGTCTCGCTGGCGCTCTGCGCGCCGGCGATGCCCCAGGTCACGTCGACACTGCCGGTGACCTGACGCTCAAGGTCCGGGTTCTCCTTCTTGCCGTCGATCACCCAGTAGTACTTGACGGTGGTCGGAGCGGAGCTGGAGATCGTCGCCTTGAAGTCGACGCCCGGGCCGCGCTTGTCGGCGCAGAAGTTGTTGCGCTGGCCGACGGAGATGCTCGAAACCGTGATCTTCGGCTTCGGCGCCACGCACGCGGCGTAGGACTGCGTGATCGAGTCGTTGTTACGCGGTCCAGAGATGGACAGGGTGACCTTTCCACCCTTCGTCGCGTCACCGGACAGAACGCGGTCCGACAGCTCGACGGTACGCGAGCCCTCGCGGCCGAACAGGACCGTGCCCTTGTCGACGGACGTGCCGTTGACCGACCACGTGTACTCGACCCGCGCGCGGCCGGTCGAGTTGATGGTGGCGTGCGCGCCGACCTTGCAGCCGTCGTTGTTGGTGGCGGTCACCAGGTTGGTGGCCGTGACCTTCACCGAGGGAGCCGGGGTCTCGTCCTTGCAGGTGACCCTGTAGTAGGCCCGGTCGGACGAGGAGTCGCCGGCACCGACGACCTGCAGCACGGCGTAGCCGCGCTCGCTGACCCGCGGTGAGTACCCGAAGGAGACCGTCCGCGAGTGGCGCACCTTGGTCTTGCCGTAGTCGACGACGCGGCCGTCCAGCACCCAGCGGTACTTGACCCACGACGGGTCGCTGACCTTGATCCGGCCAACAAAGTTGATCTTGTCGCCGGGGGTACAGGGGCCGGTGTACGAGCTCGGGTCGGCCCAGGCGCTGACCGAGACCTTCTTGTCGTCACCATTCTCGACGACGACCTCTTCCGCGCAGTTGACCGAGAAGTAGCCCTTCTTCGAGGTCACCTTGCGGGGGCTGAGGACCTGCACGGCCTCCCAGCCCTTGACACTCTCGTCGAAGGAGAGCGTCTGGCCGATCTTGACCGACTTGGTGCCGTGGCCCTTGAGCTTCAGCACCTTGACCTTGCCCTTGGACCCATCGCCGTGGAGCCAGCGGTAGGCGAGGTCGGTCTTGCCGTCGAGCTTGACGTTGACCTTGGCGGTGATGCCGACCTTCACCGGGCAGGCGCCCTCGTAGTCGCGGGTCGACGCCTTGGGCGTGGACACCGAGACCTTGGGCCTGGCCTTGGCGGTGGTGGCCGCGGTGCCGGCCTTACCCGCGGTGGCCTGGGTGGACGCCTGCGCGGGAGCGGCTGCCAGCCCCGCGATCATGGCGCCCAGCACGGCGGCGGAGGCGCCGAACGCCGCCGCCTTACGCGCTAAAGGAGAGGACTTCATCTGAGAGTGCTCCATTCCGTTAGGGAAAAGACGCGCTCGGGAACGGTTGCCACGCCGACACCATCCGTGTCCGGCGATATGGCAAAGCCCCCGCAATGCTGCCCTTACCTAAGCACAAAAGTGATTGCACCCTCAACACAACCGGAAACCATGTATGTCCGGATTTCGCCGAGATATCAGGCTATGGAGTATGCGATTCCATCAAGGATGTCGTGTTCACTCACGACTACCTGCGGAAACGCGAAACGCCGCACGATGCGGTCCAGAATCAGCGCGCCGGCACAAATCACGTCAACTCTTCCGGGGTGCATCACCGGAATCCGGGCCCGCTCACTATGGGTCATCGCGAGCAGTCGACGGGTGACGTCGTGAACCTGTGGCGCGGTGATCCGGGAGTGATGGATCCGCTCCGGAACGTACGCGGGAAGGTCGAGCGCGATGCCCGCCACCGTCGTGACGGAGCCGGCCAGACCGACCAGTGTGTGCGCCTCTTGGACCGGCACCACCTCGGCCACCCGATCGAGCGCGGCCTCGATGTCGGCCACCATGGCCTCCAGCGCCCGCACCGACGGTGGTTCTTCCGGGGCCCCCGCGGAGCCCGATGAGCGCAGGTGGCGCTCCGTCAGCCGCACGCAGCCGATGTCGACCGACAGAGCGCCGATGACGTGCTCGGAGCCGACCACGAACTCGGTCGAGCCGCCGCCGATGTCGACGACCAGGTAGGGAGGGAGCGGCCCCTGCGGCATCCCGGTCTCGCGCGACAACCGGACCAGCCCCCTGGTCGCCCCGACGAACGACAGCTCGGCCTCCTCCGCGCCCGTCACCACCTCGGGCTCGACCCCGAAGATCTCGCGCACCCCGTCGACGAACTCCTGCCTGTTGGCGGCGTCACGCGTCGCGCTGGTCGCCACCACCCGGGTCGCCGTGGCGCCGTGCTGGTCGATGAGCTTGCGGTAGATCCGCATCGCGGCGAACGTCCGCTCCAGCGCCTCGGGAGCCAGCCGCCCCGTCTTGTCGACCCCCTCGCCCAGCCGGACGATCTCCATCCGCCGCTCGACGTCGACCGGCCCGCCACCGGCCGCCCCGCCATGGGCCGGCGTGCCGTCGGTGACCTCGTCGCCGCCGAGGTCGGCGATCAGCAGGCGTACGGAGTTGGTGCCGCAGTCAACGGCGGCTACACGCATGGTCCGTCACTCCACCACTCGGGGAGGGCATCCAGCGCCTCCCGGCCGAACGGGTTGGATCCGGGCACGGCCAGCTCGTGCGCGACGAGCGCGTGCAGGCATTTCACCCGCAGCGGCATGCCGCCGGTGCTCTGCATGTCGCGCGGCAGCGGCTCCAGGCCCTGGTCCTCGGCCGCCTTGTCGCGCCTGGCCACGTAGTCGTCGTGGGCGGCCTGGTAGGCGGCGGCCAGCTCGGGGTCGGTGGCCAGCCTGGCCTGCATCTCGCGCATCAGCCCCGAGCCCTCCAGGGTGCCGATCGCGGAGGCCGCCTTGGGGCAGGTCAGGTAGTAGAGGGTGGGGAACGGCGAGCCGTCGGGCAGCCTCGGCGCGGTCTCCACCACGTCGGGGTTGCCGCACGGGCAGCGGTGCGCCACCTCGCGCGGCCCTCTCGGCGGGCGCCCCAGTTGCCGCTGCACCGCTTCGACGTCACTGCTGTCCAACGCTCTCCCCGTCTTATCCGGCCTTGCGGCCCTGGCCCGTGTCGGCGGCCTCGACCGATTCCCACAGCGTCTGGTACCACGGCGGCCGCGTCGCGGGCTGCTTGACCGTCTTCTCGGTCTTGTCCGGCTCGGCGTCCATGACCACGTAGCACTTCTCGCCCGGCCCGCAGTAGTGCAGCCGCTCCTTGGCCGTCCGCTTGATCCAGTTGGGATCGCGGATCTGCTCCGCCTGCGCGGCCAGCGCTTGGCGGTCGGCCTCGACCCGCGCCTTCTCCGCCTGCAGCTCCGCGATGCCGCGGCGCTGGGCGATGTACTCGCGCACAGGATAGGCCAGGCTCATGGCGATCGCGCACACCACGATCGCGAGGATGGCGGCCCGACCGGTCAGCTGCGGCCTCTTCGCCAACGCTCCATACCCCCTCACTGCCCGGCCCGGCGTGGCGACCGGCCCAGGCCTGGGCGGATAGTCGTGTTTGCCGTTTCTGAGCGGCTCGCGGCATACCCGCCATGCCGCGAGCCGTACCCGAAACTAGCGCTGGAAGCGCGGAAAAGCCGCGCGACCCGCGTAGCGAGCGGCGTCGTCGAGAATTTCTTCGATGCGAAGGAGCTGGTTGTACTTGGCCACCCGGTCCGAGCGGGCGGGGGCGCCGGTCTTGATCTGGCCGCAGTTGACCGCCACGGCCAGGTCGGCGATCGTCGTGTCCTCGGTCTCGCCGGAACGGTGGCTCATCATGCAGCGGTAGCCGCTGCGGTGGGCCAGGTCGACCGCGTCGAGCGTCTCGGACAGAGTGCCGATCTGGTTGACCTTGACCAGCAGCGCGTTGGCGGTGCCTTCGGCGATGCCGCGCCCGAGCCGCTCCGGGTTGGTCACGAACAGGTCGTCGCCGACGAGCTGGACCTTGTCGCCGATGGCGTCGGTGATGGCCTTCCAGCCGGCCCAGTCCTCCTCGTCGAGCGGGTCCTCGATCGACACGAGCGGGTAGTTGTCGACCAGGTCCGCGTAGAAGGCGATGAGCTCCTGGGCCGACAGGCCCTTGCCGTCGATCGTGTAGACGCCGTCCTTGTGGAACTCGGACGCGGCCACGTCGAGCGCCAGCGCGACGTCCTCGCCCGGGGTGTAGCCGGCCCGCTCGATCGCGACCAGGATCAGGTCGAGCGCGTCGCGGTTGGACGGCAGGTTGGGCGCGAAGCCGCCCTCGTCGCCCAGCCCCGTGGCGTAGCCCTTCTCCTTCAGCACGCCCTTGAGCGCGTGGTAGACCTCGGTGCCCATGCGCACGGCCTCGCGGAACGTCGGCGCCCCGATCGGCGCGATCATGAACTCCTGGATGTCGACGTTGGTGTCGGCGTGGGCGCCGCCGTTGAGGATGTTCATCATCGGCACGGGCAGCACATGGGCGTTGGGGCCGCCCAGGTAACGGAACAGCGGCAGCTCGGCGCTGTCGGCGGCGGCCTTGGCCACGGCCAGCGAGACGCCCAGGATGGCGTTGGCGCCCAGCTTGGACTTGTTGGGCGTCGCGTCGAGGTCGATCATGATCTGGTCGATGATGCGCTGGTCTTCGGCCTCGATGCCGTTGATCTCCTCGAAGATCTCGTCGGTGACGGCGAGCACGGCCTTCTCCACGCCCTTGCCGCCGTAACGCTCGTCTCCGTCACGCAGCTCCACAGCCTCGAACTGGCCGGTCGACGCGCCGCTGGGCACCGCAGCGCGTCCCCTGCCGCCGTCGTCGAGAATCACCTCGACCTCGACGGTCGGGTTGCCCCGGGAGTCGAGGATCTCGCGAGCGTATACGACCTCGATGGTAGCCACGGGTTGAGCTCCTAAATCGAAAGGCAAGTATGCCTTCAGAGCCTATCGGTCGGCCGGGACCAGGCAGCAGCCGGAAGCATGACACTCCGCCAAATCCCCGGAGAACCAGCCAAGAACCCGCGCGTCGGCGGGGTTACGACGACTCGCGCTCGGACTCCCAGCGGAGCACGCGGTCGCGGTAGGAGCGGGCGGCGGCGCGGAGCTCGGTCTCGGCGTCGAGGCCCGCGTCCTGGGCGCGGCGGACGAGGTCGAACAGCTCGCGCCCCACCCCCTGCCAGATCGCGGCGGTCAGCCCCTCTGGGGCGCCCGCGCGCTCGGCCCGGCGCACGAGCTGGGCGGCCAGCGACAGCGCGGGTTGCCCCATCGGCACCCCGTCGAGCACCGACGGGCGATCACCCTTCGACGCGCGCTCGGCCGCCTTGATCGCCTCCCAGTTGTCGTTCACCTCGTCGGCGGTCTCCGCCCGCACCGAGCCGAACACGTGCGGATGGCGCCGCACCAGCTTCTCGACGATCCCCTCGGCCACGTCGTCCATGTCGAACCCGTCGGCCACCCGCGCGTGGAAGGCCACCTGGAGCAGCAGGTCGCCCAGCTCCTCGCGGAGCGCCGGGTAGTCGCCCTGCTCGATCGTCTCCAGCACCTCGTAGGCCTCTTCGAGCAGGTACGGCACCAAGGTCTCGTGCGTCTGCTTGCGGTCCCACGGGCACTCGGTGCGCAGCCGGTCCATCACCGCGACCAGGTCGAGCACCCGCGCGCCCGGCAGATCGTACGAGCCCGGCACCACCTCGATCAGCGGCGGCTCGGCCATCGCGACGGCGGCGTGGCCGACCGAGCGCATGAAGTCCTCGGAGTCGGCGGCGGCCAGCCAGACCACCGTCTCCGTCACCGCCCGCCGCGCCAGCGCGGCGGGGTCGGGCGTGACGACGGCCACCTCGACCCCGGCCTCGGCCAGGTAGGGCAGCTGCGGATGATCCTCGGACCCGGTCAGCACGGGGCCCGAACCGAAGGCCTGCCACGCCTGGTGGCTCAGCAGACCCGGTGCGACCCGCGGCGAGGTGGTGACGACGATCAGCGGCACGTCTAGCCCTGCGACTGCTGCTGCTGGGCCTGGTCGGTCTGCTCGGTGGTCACCGACGGCTTGCCGAAGCGGCCGGCGTCGACGAAGCCCTGCTGCCCGATCTTGCCGTAGCGCGGGCTGAAGACCGGGGCGAGCCCGTTGTACTCGACCTTGAACTTCTCCACGGCCTGCTGGTTCTGTGAACCGCCGAACTTCTCGATCACCTTGTTGACGCCGATCATCGCCCGCAGGTAACCGCGCGGGTTGGTCGGGGCGACGCCCTTGGACAGCAGGTTCATCTCGGCCGTCTGCTGCTCGCCCTTGTCCGCGGCAGCGGTGTCGATCTCCGTGTCGCTGACCTGCACCCCGAACTTGTCGGCCAGCTGCTGCTGCCGGCTCTGCTCGGCCATCCTGGACAGGACGAACTGGTTGACCGACACACCGAGCTGCGACGGGTCGATGTTGACCTTCCGCAGCGCGGCCTCGTACTCCTGGACGTTCTTGTTCAGGTCGCGCGCCGAGATCCGCTCATGACCCACTACGGCCGCGGCACCGGCCTCCATGGGCGAGGAGCAGGCGGTCAGCGCGACACCCACCACTGCAGCGGCCACTGCCACTCGAATCAACTTCACGTGCGTCCTTTCCGACAAAACCGCGGCTAGCTTACCCTCGCCGGCTCCAGGAACATCGCCTCGACCAGGTCTCCGCACCATTTGAGCAGGTCGAGGTCGCGAAGCGGCTGCCCGCCCAGCGGCTTGGTCTTCGGCGCGGGCACCAGCAGCGTCTCCGCCGCCTGCTTGTAGATGGCCTTCTTGTACAGCCGGTCGAGCCGCACCTGCTGGGACTCCCGGAGCCTGACCGGGCCGAACTTGATGTTCTGGCCCTGCAGCGTGACATCGGTGAGCCCGGCTTGGCGGGCCCGGATGCGGAAACTGGCGACGGCCAGTAGGTTCTCCACCTCGACGGGCGGCTTGCCGTATCTGTCCGTCAGCTCGGCGCGGACCTCGTCGATGTGGATGTCGGCCGAGATCGCGGCGATCCGCTTGTACGCCTCCAGGCGCAGCCGTTCGGAGGTGACGTAGTCGTGCGGGATGTGCGCGTTGATCGGCAGCTCGACCTTGACGTCGTGGTGCTCCTCTGCCACCTCCACGCCGGACAGCTTGGCCTTCTGCTCCTGTACGGCCTCGGCCATGAGCCGGACGTACAGGTCGAAGCCGACGCCCGCGATGAAGCCCGACTGCTCGGCGCCGAGCACGTTGCCCGCGCCGCGGATCTCCAGGTCCTTCATCGCGACGTACATGCCCGCGCCCATCTCGGTGTGCTGCGAGATCGTCGCCAGCCGCTCGTGGGCGGTCTCGGTGAGCGGCTTCTCCGGCGGGTAGAGGAAGTAGGCGTAACCCCGCTCCCTGCCTCGCCCGACCCGGCCCCTGAGCTGGTGCAGTTGCGAGAGGCCGTAGTTGTCCGCCCGGTCGACGATCAGCGTGTTGGCGTTGGGCACGTCGAGGCCGGACTCCACGATCGTGGTGCAGACCAGCAGGTCGTACTCGCGTTCCCAGAAGCCGACCATGATCTTTTCTAGCTGGTGCTCGTTCATCTGCCCGTGCGCCACCGCGATGCGCGCCTCGGGCACCAGCTCCCTGATCCGGGCGGCGACCCGGTTGATCGAGGCGACCCGGTTGTGCACGAAGAAGATCTGGCCGTCACGCATCAGCTCGCGCCTGATGGCGGCCCCGATCTGCTTCTCGTCGTACGGGCCGACGAAGGTGAGGATCGGGTGCCGCTCCTCCGGCGGGGTGAGGATGGTCGACATCTCCCTGATGCCGGTCAGGCCCATCTCCAGCGTGCGCGGGATCGGCGTGGCCGACATGGCCAGCACGTCGACCTGGGTGCGCAGGTGCTTCATGGCCTCCTTGTGCTCGACACCGAACCGCTGCTCCTCGTCGATGATGATCAGCCCCAGGTCCTTGAACCTGACCTCGGGGCTGAGCAGCCGGTGGGTGCCGATCACCAGGTCCACGGCGCCGGAGCGGAGCCCCTCCAGAGTGCCCTTGACCTCGCCGTCGGTCTGGAAGCGGGAGACCGGCCTGAGCGAGATGGGAAAGCTGGAGAACCGCTCGGTGAACGTCGACATGTGCTGCTGCACCAGCAGCGTGGTCGGCACCAGCACGGCCACCTGCTTGCCGTCCTGGACCGCCTTGAACGCCGCCCGCACCGCGATCTCGGTCTTGCCGTAGCCGACGTCGCCGCAGATCAGCCGGTCCATCGGGACGCCGCGCTCCATGTCGCGCTTGACCTCGTCGATGGCCTCCAACTGGTCGCCGGTCTCGACGTACGGGAAGGCGTCCTCCATCTCACGCTGCCACGGGGAGTCGGCGGCGAAGGCGTGGCCGGGCGAGGCCATGCGGGCGGAGTAGAGGCGGATGAGCTCGCCCGCGATCTCCTTGACCGCCTTCTTCGCCCGGGACTTGGCCTTGGCCCAGTCGGCGCCGCCCATCCGGTTGAGCGTCGGGGCCTCGCCGCCGACGTAGCGGGTGACCTCGTCCAACTGGTCCGTCGGCACGTACAGGCGGTCGCCCTTGGCGTACTCGATGACCAGGTATTCGCGCGTCGCGCCCTGGACCGTGCGCTGCACCATCTCGACGTAGCGGCCGACGCCGTGCTGCTCGTGCACCACGTGGTCGCCGACCTTGAGCTGGAGCGGGTCGACCATGTTGCGGCGGCGGGACGGCAGGCGGCGCATGTCCTTGGTGGACGCCTTCTGGCCGACGAGGTCGAGGTGGGTGAGCACCGCGAGGTTGGGGGTGATGAACCCGTGCTCGATCAACCCCGTCGAGACATGAACAACCTTCGGATCCGGCGATTTATCCAGATATTTCACCAACCGGGCGGGAACGTCCACGCCCTTGAGGACCTCGACCATGCGCTCGGCCGGGCCGTGCCCCTCGCTCAGCAGCACGACCGCCTTGTCCTCGGCCAGCCAGCCCTTGACGTCGTCGAGCGCCTTCCTGGTGTCGCCCCGGTACGCCTCGGAGTCCTGCGCGTCGAGCTCGACCCCGGCCCCGAACGGCGCCATCGTCCACCACGGCTGCCCCAGCACGTCGGCGTGCAGGCGGATCTCGTCGAGCGAGCGGAACGCCGCCGCGCCGAGATCGATCGGCGCCTCGCCCCCGGCCGCCGCGTTGATCCACGACGCCTCCAGGAACTCCTGCGACGTGCGGACGAGCTCCTCGGCCCGGCTCCTGATCCGCTCGGGGTCGCAGACGAACACCGCGGCGTTGGCGGGCAGGTGGTCGAGCAGCAGGTCCATCTCCCCCGCCAGCACGGGCGCGAACGCCTCCATGCCCTCGACCGGCGTCCCCTCGGCGAGCTGGTCGAGCACCTCGATCAGCGCCGGGTGCTCCCGGCCCAGCTCGCGCGCCGCCTGCCTGACCTCAGCGTTGAGCAGCAGCTCACGGCAGGGCGGCGCGAACAGCCCGCCGTCCGCGGCCTCCAGCGACCGCTGGTCGGCCACCTTGAACCAGCGGATCTCCTCGACCGTGTCGCCCCAGAACTCCAGCCGCAGCGGGTGCTCCTCGGTCGGCGGGAACACGTCGAGCAGCCCGCCGCGGACCGCCACCTCGCCCCGCTTCTCCACCATGTCGACCCGGTGGTAGCCGTTCTCGACCAGTCGCCGCACGACCTCGTCGAGGTCGGCGTCGTCGCCCGCGCGCAGGCGGGTGGGCTCCAGGTCGCCCAGACCTTTCATGATCGGCTGGAGCAACGCCCTGATCGGCGCCACGACCACGCTGAGCGGCCCGGCCGACTGGTCGTCCTTGACCGGGTGCGCGAGCCTCCTGAGCACCGCCAGCCGCTGCCCCACGGTGTCGCTGCGCGGGGACAGCCGCTCGTGCGGCAGCGTCTCCCAGGCCGGGAAGACGGCCACGGAGCTGGGCTCGATCAAGCTGGTGAGCGCGCTCGCCAGGTCCTCCGCCTCGCGGCCGGTGGCGGTGATCGCCAGCACGGCCCGCTGATCGTGCCCGGCCAGCGCGGCCACTCCGAACGGCCGCAGCGCGGACGGCGCCACCAGCGAGATGTCTCCGCCCTCTTCCAGAGCGGCGGTCAGCTTGGGGTCGGTGATGACAAGATCAAGCAGCCCGGACAGACTCATTTTTCGACAGCCCCACGACGATTACCCCCAGCCGGCGGGCGTGGGGGTTCCCCTACTCTATTCGCATCTACCCCACGCCCCCGTCCTGCTCCGCGACCTTGTAGCCCGGGACGGACGGCCAGCGGACCGTCAGGACCACCGACTCCTCCTCCGCGCGCCAGGAGTGGTCCACGCCCTTGCCCCAGACCACGTAGTCGCCTCGCTCGGCGAGCAGAACGCTTCTCCCCGGTAGTTCGACGCGGAAGCGGCCCGAGATGAGGATCAGCAGCGCCGTACGCTCTTCGCCTTTCACCCACTCGGCGCGCTCGTCGCCCGGAAGGTGGGTGCCCCATTTGATTTCCACTCCGTTGCTGTGTCTCGGATCCCCGTAGGGTTTGAAATGACCCAGGAGCCAGCCATGGTCCATCGCGGCGTCCACGTTCGCGTTGCCCACGTACACGAGATCACTCACGGCGCAGGACGCTAGCAGGGAAATGCCTTACTAATTGGCGTCGATTGATTACTCTAGGTGACATGTCTGAGGTGCGGTCGGTAGCCCCGAGGGGCGATCTCTTTGGTCAGCGGATCCGCGAACAGTGGGCCGGACAGCTCGGCAGGCGGCTCGACGTGCTCGTCGCCGGATGCGCGCACGACGAGCCACTGGTCCTGGATCGGATCGATACCAGGATCACCGGCGTCGACGAGGACCTGCCCCCGATCAGGATGGCGGTCGCCGAGCGAGCCGATCTCGTCAGGTGGTCGCTGGGCGACCTGCGCTGCGTGCCCCTGCCCCCGAGGTCCGTGGACGTGATCCAGCTCTCGTTCCTGCTGGAGCGCATCCAGCACGCCGAGCTGGTCTTCGACCGGCTGCTCCAGGCGCTGCGCCCCGGCGGGCTGATCCTGCTGCGCATGCGCGACCGGAAGTCCGCCTACGGCCTGCTCGACCGGACCACCCCGTCCTGGCTGCGGCTGCTGCTCTGGCGGCACCTGGTGGCCACCGGCACGCCGGGCCCGCTGCCGGCCGTCTACGGGCCGGTGACCTCGCGCGACGGGATCCACGCCTTCTGCCTGACGCGCGGACTCATGATCACCGATGACCACGAGGCGACCAGCGGCCCGGCCATGGGCCGCATCGGCCGCACGGCCGTCGCGATGACGGCCAAGCTGACCCGCGGCCGCTTCCCGTCCTCACACGACGAGATCGCCATGGTCATCAGAAAGCCACAGAACCACTTCGCACGCCTCATCTAGCGACACACTTGTAGCAAAGGATAGAATCCTTTCCTACCAATTCAATCGGAATAGTTGGGATGGCAGAACGTGGAGTGGACCCCCGGCGCGTACGAGCTGGCCGATCTGGAGCTGCTGCTCTCCGGCGCGTTCCAGCCGTTGAGGGGCTACCTCGGCCACGACGACCTGCACGCGGTGCACGAGCGCGGCACGCTCGCCGACGGCACCCCGTGGCCCGCGCCCGTCACGCTCCACCTGCCCGCGGAGGCCGCCCCCGGCGACGAGGTCACGCTGCTCGACCCCGAGGGCGTGCCGCTGGCCGTGCTCACCGTCGCCGAGCGCGAGCCCGACGGACTGACCTCCGGCCCGGTGAAGAGCTTGGGCGCTCCGGAGCACGGCCCGTTCGCCCGGCTTCGCCGTACTCCGGCACAGGTACGCGACGAGCTCGACGGGCGGGAGGCGCTCGCCGTCACCATGCGGGGACCGCTCGACGACCTCACCGAGATCGTCGCCACCGCCAAGGAGCTCGACGCGGTGATCGTGCTGCTCCCCCTCTCCTTCGGCGAGACGGGCCCGGCCGTGGTACGAGCCGCACTGCGCGCCAAGGAGCAACTGCCCGAGGGCACGCTGGTGGTCTCGGTGCCGCTGGCGCCGCGCGCGGAGCCCGAGATCGACCTGGAACTGCGCGAGCACGTCGCCACCGCCTACGGCGCCACCGAGCACCTGGCCGGCCCCGAGCCGGTGCGCATCCCCGGACCGCCGCACCGGCGCGGGCTCGTGGTCTTCTTCACCGGCCTGTCCGGCTCCGGCAAGTCCACGATCGCCCGCGGCCTGCGCGACTCGCTGCTGGAGCTGGGCAGCCGCACGGTCACCTACCTCGACGGCGACGTGGTCCGTCACCTGCTGTCCAAGGGGCTGACGTTCTCCAAGGACGACCGCGACCTCAACATCCGGCGCATCGGCTTCGTCGCCGCCGAGGCCGCGCGCCACGGCGGGCTGGCGATCTGCGCCCCCATCGCCCCCTACGCGGACACCCGCGAGGAGGTGCGCGAGATGGTCGACTCGGTCGGCGCCGACTTCCTGCTCGTGCACGTGGCCACCCCGCTGGAGGAGTGCGAGCGGCGCGACCGCAAGGGCCTGTACGCCAAGGCCCGCGCCGGGCTCATCCCCGAGTTCACCGGCATCTCCGATCCCTACGAGGAGCCGGACGACGCCGAGCTGGTCATCGACACGACACACATTTCCATCGAGTCGGCCGTCGCCCAGGTGCTGGGGGCGCTGCGCAGCGGAGGCTGGGTTCGTTGATCGACTTCCCCCTGATCGCCGGATCCTTTGTGGTGGCCATCGTCGTCGGGCTCACCGGCATGGGCGGCGGCGCGCTCATGACGCCGATGATGATGCTGTTCTTCAACGTTCCGCCGCTGGCCGCGGTCTCCAGCGACCTGGTCGCCTCGGCCGTGATGAAACCGGTCGGCAGCGCGGTCCACCTGCGCAGGGGCACGGTCAACATGCGCCTGGTGGGCTGGCTCTGCGCGGGGTCGGTGCCGGCGGCGTTCTGCGGGGTGTTCGTGGCGCGGGCGTTCGCGGTCGGCGACGCGGTGAAGTACGCGCTCGGCGTGGCCCTGCTGCTCGCCGTCGCGGGCCTGGCCGTCAAGACGTGGCTGGCCGGGAAGGGCGGCACGTCGAGCGCCCACGATATTGTCGTGCGCCCAATCCCGACCGTACTGGTCGGTACGGTAGGCGGTCTCGTGGTCGGGATCTCCTCGGTCGGCTCGGGTTCCCTGATCATCGTGGCCCTGCTCGCCCTCTATCCGGCGCTCAAGGCCAACCAGCTCGTCGGCACCGATCTGGTGCAGGCGGTGCCGCTGGTCGCCTCGGCCGCGCTCGGCCATCTGCTCTTCGGCGACTTCCAGCTCCAACTGACGCTCTCGCTGCTCATCGGTTCCGTCCCGGGCGTCTACCTCGGTGCCCGGATCTCCTCCAGGGCGCCGGGCGGCCTCATCAGGGCGGTGCTCGGGATCGTCCTGCTCGCCTCCGCGCTCAAGCTGCTCGACGCGAGCAACACGCTGACGCTGTGGGCGCTCGCGGGCGCCACCCTCGTGACCGTCGCGGGCTGGCGCTGGCGCGTCAGGGCCGCGGCACAGGCGTCGAGTGAAAGTACGGATCTCGCGCGAGTTCGCTGAACGCCCGTCCGGCCGCGGGGTCGGAGTCGAAGCTGGTGTCGCCGCGCGGCGCGTGCGTTGAGTCGAAGTAGATCAACGCCTTGATCTGCGGGTAGTGCTGGATCTGCGTGCGCACCGACTCGAAGAACGAGCGCTTGGCCGTACGGTCGCCGGACCGCTCGAACACGCCCCACTCCGCGACCATGACCGGCTTGCCGGGAAAGCGCCACTGCATCCAGCGGTAGAACCCCGGCCACTGGCCGAAGTCGGGCCGGGTCTTGTTGACCAGTCCGTCGAAGTCGTTGACCCGGTGGTCGGCATAGGGGTCGAGGGCCACCCAGTCGACCACGTCGTCACCCGGGTAGAGCTGCTCGAACCAGGGCTTGGCCGCCCAGTTCGGGGCACCCATGTAGGTCATGACCGTGACCGCGTTCTTGACGCCCTCCTCGCGCAGCCTGAGCACGACATGGCGGTACATGGCGGCGTAGTCGGTGGCCTGCATGCCCGAGCCGGGGGTGGCGTCGACGTCGTTCTCCGGCTCGTGGTGCAGGGTGAGGAAGAACCGCTCGGGGAAGGTGCGTCTGATGTAGTCGGCCAGCCGGTCGATCCTGCGGTCGATGGCTCCGCCGGCGATCTGCGCCCAGGTGTGGTCGAACGACGGCTTCCAGTTGATGAGCAGCAGCCTGGGCCGGACCGGGTCGCGAGCCAGCCCGACCTCCTCCTCGGTGGGGAACTCCTCCTTGCCCCGGTGATAGACGTGCAGCACGTCGGCGGTGCCGCCGATGCGGGTCTCGGCGCTCTGCAGCGACCTTTCGACACCCGTACCGGTGAAGACCTCTGGGGCGATCCCCCACCAGGCACCGCACGACGGGATGAGCCGGGCGGTGACGGCGCAGGACGGCGAGTTCTCCGCGTTCGGCCTGACGCTCGGCTCCCGCGCCGGGCTCTCCGAGCCTCCCGGCTGCCCCGAGCAGCCCGCGAGCATGGCGACGACCAACAGCGCGACACCTTTAATGCCGACATTTACCGCTATACGAGAAATTCCCCACCGGTCCAAGGCCGTTCAACCCCCTCAACCAAGCACCCCCGTCCTATCAAACCTGAACCATGCCATGCCATTCCCAGAACTTCAGCCGGAGCGGGTGTATCGCCAGGTCACCGGCCACCTAGCCCGCCCCCAATTTCGCATTATTTCGGGTTATTGAAGGGCGAATTGCTGGCCGCTCCAGAGAAATCTCCCAAGATTCGTCCTGGGCAAAAGCGGTTCCACCTATAGTGGGCGGATGCCCGCGACTCGTGACGCACAGTCGTCGATCGGCGACACCGCGCACATACTCCAAGGGAGATCCGCCCCAATGAGCCTGTCGCCGGACTACCCGGGCCGCCGCCCCGGCACCGACCTGGCGGAGCATCTCTCACTGTTGCGCAGACGCTGGCTGCCGTTCCTGGGGCTTCTGCTGGCCGGCGGCACGGCGGGGCTGGCGCTGCTGCGGGTCACGCCGCCCGCCTACACCGCCACCACCCAGGTCCTGGTCGCGCCCGTGGGCGCCCAGGACCAGAGCAACCAGGTGACCAACCGGCAGCGCGAGCCGCTCAACCTCGACACCGAGGCGCAGATCGCGCAGTCGTCCGTGGTGGCGGCCAAGGCCGCGAAGGAGCTCAAGACCAGCGTGCCCGAGCCCGTCGAGGTCTCGGTGCCGCCCAACTCGGCCGTGCTGTGGATCTCCGTCACCGCCGCCGACCCCGCCGTCGCGGCGGCCCAGTCGCGGGCGTACGCGCAGGCTTACCTGGCCAACCGCACCGAGAGCGCGCAGGCGACGATGACCGCGCAGCAGCGGGCGATGCTGGTCAAGCTCAGACAGGTCAACACCGCGCTCGACACCGTGATCAAGGAGCTCGCCCGGCTGGGCAAGGGCACCATCGAGCACACGATGGCCGCACACCGGCAGAGCGTGCTCAACCGGCAGGCCTACAGCCTCACGCTCAAGTACGACGCGCTGAAGACCGTAGCCGTCACTCCCGGCTCGATCATCAGCCAGGCCACGCCGCCGACCGTGCCGAGCTCGCCCAGCCTGCCGCTCTATCTCGGCACCGGGCTCATGATCGGCCTGCTCCTCGGCACGGCCACCGCCTACGTCCGCGACCGGCTCGACACCCGGCTGCGCACCGCCGCCGACGTCGAGCGGCTGACCGGGCTGCCCGTCCTCGGCGACCTGTCGGACCCGCTGGCCCGGGGCGTGCCGCATGACCTGGCCGCCGCCGTGGTCGCCGCCTGCCCGGGCAAGCGGCTGCTGATCAGGGCGATCCCGGCCGAGCTCGGCGCGACGCCGGTGCTCGGGCCGCTGGCCCGCACCGCGCCGCTGTCGCTGCTGACCGGCTCCGACGTGGGCGACCTGGCCCGGGCCGACGCGGCCTTGCTGCTGGTCGGGCTCGGCCGGGCCACCTCGGTGCAGGCCGACGCCGCCGTACGCCATCTGGGCAGGCACAACGTACCGATCATCGGTGTGGTGACGACGACGGATCGGGCTCCGGGGCCCGATCCGCGGGCCGGCGCCTCGCTCGGCAAGCTGGTCGCCAGCGGCGAGCTGGAGTCCGGTCTGTCCGCTGAGACGGGTCCCATGACGGCGTTCCCCCAGCCACCGGGCACCTCGCCATGAGAGGCCCCGCGTGGCCGATCGGCGCGCTCCTGCTCGGCTATCCCGTGTGGTGGGCGCTCGGCTTCGGTGGCCTGTCGGTGATCGTCCTGGCGGCGCCCATGGCCGTCATCCTGTGGCGGCGCCGGCCGATCCTGGTGCCGCGCGGGTTCGGTCTGTGGCTGCTGCTCCTGGCCGGTTACACGGTGAGCGCGCTGATGCTGGCGGACATGCCGCCCGACACGTACGGCGGCTTCAACGCCGGGCGGGTGATCGGCTATCTCATGCGGTTCGCGCTCTACGCGGCTCTGTTGATCATGGTTCTCTATCTGGGCAACCTGACCGAGCGGGAGCTGCCGCAGCTCAGGCTCGTACGGATGCTCGGCGTGCTGTTCGTCACGACCGTGGTGGGCGGGCTGCTCGGGGTGTTCTTCCCCCGGCTGGAGTTCACCTCGCCGGTGGAGCGGGTGCTGCCGGGCTGGATCAGCGACAACGCCTTCGTCCAGAACCTCATCCACCCCACCGCCGCCCAGACCCAGAAGGTGCTGGGCTACGCCTCACCCCGCCCCGAGGCGCCGTTCGAGTGGGCCAACGCGTGGGGCAGCAACGTGTCGGTGCTGCTGATCTGGTTCGTGGTCGGCTGGTGGGTGTACGGCGGAGGCGGGCGCAAGGCGGCGGCCATCGCCTTGACCGCCGTGGCCGCCATCCCGATCGTCTACTCACTCAACCGCGGCCTCTGGATCGGCCTCGGGCTGGCCGGGCTCTACCTGATCGTCCGGGTCGGCGGACGCACCAGGCTGGCCCTGTGCGCCACGGCCGTGGCGGCGACACTGGCGTTCGCGCTCAGCCCGCTCGCCTCGCTGGTCGGCCAGCGCCTGGACAACCCGCACTCCAACGACATCAGGGCCTTCACCGTGTCGGCGACCATCGCGGCGGCCGCGCACTCCCCGATCATCGGCTACGGCAACACCCGCAACGCCATGGGCAACCACCGCACGATCACCACCGGCAAGACCGAGTGGTGCGGCGGCTGCGGCCATCCGCCGCTGGGCAGCGACGGGCAGCTCTGGCTGCTGATCATCACCCAGGGCTTCGTGGGGGCGGCGCTCTACGTGGCGTTCTTCCTGGGCGCGATCCGGCGCCACTGGCCCGACCGCAGCCCGATCGGGCTCGCGGGCGTGCTCGTCATGATCCTCGTGCTGCTCTACATGTTCGTGTATGACGGCCTGGTCACGCCGCTCAGCCTCTATCTCATCTCGTTCGCCCTCCTGTGGCGCAACACCAGGGAGACCTCGTGAACGACGCGAACCGGCGGCTGCGCTATCTCGATCAGACGGTGCGTTCGCTCTACCCCGGCCCCGGCTCCCCGCGCCCTTACAGCGTGCTGCCGCACCGGCTGCTGCCGCGCCGCCTGGCCCCCCGGCGCCAATGGCACGCGCTGCTGGGGCGCCGGGTCATGGTGCACGTCGAGGGCTCGATCGAGACCTATCTGAGCGATGTCCTCGGCGTTCCCGTCGAGACCGTCCTCCACGTACGGCCGGCCGCACGGGCCAACCGCAAGCCCGTCCTGGAAGCGCACCGCGAGGGCTCCGTCCTGGCGTTCGTGAAGGTCGGCGACACCGCGCGCACCCGCGAGCTGGTCGACGGCGAGGCCGCCGCGCTCAGGAAGCTGGGCGACCTGGCGCTGAAGACGGTCATCGTGCCGGCCGTGCTCCACCACGGGCAGTGGGGGGAGTTCTCGGTTCTGGTCCTGTCGCCGCTGCCGGTCCGGCGCGGCCGGGTCCCCGCCGCGCTGCTCGCCGACGCCGTCAGGGAGATCGCGGACACCGGCGGCGCCGAGGGAGCGGCCTGGCACGGCGACCTGTCGCCGTGGAACATCGCCCCGTCCGGCGACGGGCGGCTGCTCGTCTGGGACTGGGAGCGCTACGCGGTCGGCGTGCCCTACGGCTTCGACGCCGTGCACCACTTCTTCCAGCGCGCGCTGCGGCGGATGAACCCGCCCACGGCCGCGCGGGCCTGCCTGGCGCAGGCCCTGCCGGTCCTCGCGCCGCTCGGGCTGTCGGCCGCGCAGGCCAGGCGGACGGCCCTGCACTACCTCATCGCGCTGGCCGACCGGCACGCCGCCGACGGCCACGAACCCCTCGGGCCGCCGGACACCTGGCTCAACCCCCTCGTCGACCAGCAGGAGTCAGTGACGTGAACACCATGAAGCAGTCGGTGCTGTCCGTCTCCCGGACCACCGGGAAGTTCACGTCGAGTGTGCGGATGCTGCCGTCGTTCCTGATCGCCGGGGCGCAGCGGTGCGGCACCACGTCGCTCTACCGGGCGCTGGCACGGCACCCGCTGCTGCTCAAACCGGTGCTGCACAAAGGCGTCCACTACTTCGACGCCAACTACGGGCAGAGCCTGTCCTGGTATCAGGGGCATTTTCCGCTCCGGGCGGCCGCCGGGCGGCTCGCCCGCCGTCACGGCACGCACCCGCTGGCGTTCGAGTCGTCGCCCTACTACCTGTTCCATCCGCTGGCCGGCGAGCGCATCGCCGCCGACCTGCCCGGGGTCAAGCTCGTCGTGCTGGTCCGCGACCCGGTCGAGCGGGCGTGCTCGGCGCACGCCCACGAGCTGGCCAGGGGGTACGAGAGCGAGTCCGACTTCGAGCAGGCCGTGGAGCTGGAGGTGCCACGGCTGGCCGGAGCCGAGCAGAGCCTGCGGGCGCGGCCCTACTCCATCCACCACTCGCACCGCCACCACGCCTACCTGGCGCGCGGGCGATACGCCGAGCAACTCGACCGGCTGGAGCCGCTGTTCGGCCGCGAACGCATCCTGGTGCTCGACAGCCACCACTTCTTCACCGAGCCGGAACACATGTACGACCGGGTGCTGGACTTCCTCGGCCTGCCGCATCTGGGATACCCGGTGTTCGAGCGGCACAACGGCCGGCCGCTGCCCCGGCCGCTGCCCGACTCGGTCAGGCGGACGCTCAGGGACCACTTCGAGGTGTACGACAAGCGGCTCACCCGCTGGCTGGGGGGTGACCCGTCGTGGCGTCGCTGACCTCACGTCTGGCGGGCCCGCTCGGGCAGGTGGCCAAGGGCGGCATCGCGGGCGTCACCGGGGCCGCCATCAGCGCGGCGGCCCAGTTCCTGCTGGTCGTGGTCGTCACCAGGGCCTTCACCGCGCACCAGGCGGGCACCTTCTTCACCGCCACCGCCCTGGCCCTCATGATCGCCGGGGTGGCCAAGCTCGACGCGGGCAACGGCCTCATCTATTTCATCGCCCGCGCCAAGACCTACGACTACCACGGCATTTCCGGATATATCCGGGCGGCACTCGTTCCGGCGGTCCTGGTCGCCACCGTCTTCGGGGCTGTCCTCTACCCGCGGCTCGGCCTCCTGGCCGTGGCCCTGCCGGTGATGGTCGTCGCCGACATACTGCTGGCCGCCACCCGCGGCTTCGGCGCCATGCGTCCCACGGTGCTGCTCGACGGGATGGCGCTGCCCGCGCTCCAGTTCCTGCTGGTCGCCGCCGCGGCCGTCGCCGTCAGGCCGCAGTGGCTGCCGTTCGCGTGGGCGCTGCCGTACCTGCCGGTCGCGCTGCTCGCCGCGATCCAGTTGCGCGAACGCCTGCCGCGTACGCCGTACCTGCCGGGAACCGGGCGCGACCTGTGGCGCTACACGGCGCCGCGCTCGGTGGCGGGCGCCATCCAGGCGGTGTTCCAGCGGCTCGACATCGTGATCGTCGCGGTGCTCGGCGGGCCGGTCCAGGCGGCCGTCTACACCGCCGCCACCCGGTTCAAGGTCGTCGGCCAGCTCGCCAACCAGGGTCTGGCGCAGGCCGTACAACCGCGGCTGGTCAGGGCGCTGGCCGACGGCGAGCTGGCGCGGGCGCGGGAGCTGTACCAGGCGGCGACGGTCTGGCTGGTGCTGCTCACCTGGCCGGTCTGGCTCGGCTACGCCGCGCTGGCGCCGTGGCTGCTGCGCCTGTTCGGTGCGGGGTACGACGCCGCCGTACCGGTGGCGTTGGTCCTGGCGGGCACGATGATGCTGGCGACGGCGTGCGGCATGGTCGACGTCGTCCTGACCGCCGCCGGGCACACCACGGCCAGTCTGCTCAACCTGGTGACCGCGATCGCCTGCACGGTCGTGCTGGACGTGGCGCTCATCCCGGCCCACGGCGCCTTCGGCGCGGTGCTCGGCTGGGCGGGCGGGATGGTCGTGAAGAACCTGCTCCCCCTCTGGCAACTGCACCACCGCTACGGCCTCCACCCCTTCGGCCGCCACAGCCTCCCGGCACTCCGCTTCCGCTCCTGGGCCACCGCATGACCGGTCCCATCCTGGTGACGGGCCTGCCCAGGAGCGGCACGAGCTGGACGGGCAAGATGCTGGCTGCCGGAGGCGATCTCGTCTACGTCAACGAGCCGCTGAACCCCCAGCATCCGCCCGGCCGCTGCCCCGGTATCCTGCGGGCGCACGTCACCCACCGCTTCCAGTACATCTGCGACGACAACGCCGCCGACTGGCTGCCCGCCTTCCGCGACACGGTCGCGCTGCGCTACCGCTACCTGGCCGAACTCCGCGCCAACCGCTCGCCGTACGATCTCGCCCGCATGGCGCGCTACGGTACGGCCTTCACGCTGGGCCGCCTGCTGGGCCGGCGCGCGCTGCTCGACGACCCCTTCGCGCTGCTGTCGGCGGGCTGGTTCGCCACACGCCTGGGCTGCAAGGTGATCGCGCTGACCCGTGACCCGGTGGCGTTCGTGGCAAGCTGGCAGCGACTCGGCTGGACCGTCTACTTCCACGAACTCCTCGAACAGCCCCTGCTCATCCGCGACCACCCCGAACTCCTCGAACTACGCGCCCTCGTCGGCTCCCAGGACCGCATCGCCAAGGCGGCGGCCCTGTGGCGGGTCACCCGGTCGATCCTCGCCCGCACGCCGGACATCCTGCTGACCTCCTACGACGCCCTGGCCGCCGCGCCGGTCCCGGGCTTCCGTCAGCTGTACGCCTACGCGGGCCTCGCCTGGTCACCCGCCGCCGAACGCCGCATCACCAGAGCCTGCACGGCCCCCGCCGGCAGTGGCAGCGCGTTCGCCTGGTCGGGCCTGTCCCGCACGGCCTTCCGCCCCATGAACTCGCGCCGCGCCCTCGAAACGGCCACCCGCGGCCTGACCCCCGCGGAAGCCTCTCGCGTACGAGCACTCACTTCCGCAGATTCTCCGGCCTGAGGTGCATGGGCAGGTCCACGGCCACCCCGCGGCCACGCAGCAGCACCCACATCAGCCTGATCTGCACGATCGCCGCGATCACGAACGCGTAGACGTAGAGAAGGAGATTCGCCACGAGCAGGGCGGGGATCGACAGCGGCAGCAGCGCGTAGATCAGCACCGGGCTCACCACGCCTGTCATGTCTCCGGCCATGTCGAACACCCCCGCCGCGATGGCCCCCAGACAGAACAGGCCATAGCCCGTGCTCGCCCAGAAGGCCAGGCGGCCGCGTGAGTACCGGCCGGTGAACTCGGTGATCGTCTCGTCTCTGGCCCACGCGCTGCCGCCGGCGGCACGGGGTCTGCCCCTGCTGAACCACCACAACGGCACCGCCTGCACCAGCCCGAGCCCGGTCAGCAGAGCGACGGCCACCAGGTCTTCGGAACTGAGAATGGGCAGCAGGAACATCACCAGGCTGGCCGGGAACGCGAGGATCGAGAGCAACCCTGCGAACGTTCTCGCGGCCGGGCCCACGATCGCGAGGACGGCCACCAGAACCAGCAGAGCGCAGTAGATGAGCATCAGCAGGCCGACGAACCGGGTCCGGGTAGGTAATTTCACTGCGACACCCTATGGGCCCGATAGCTGGCGGCAGAAGGCCTATCCGCCCGTGGCCCTGCTGCTTCCGGAGGAGGCCCTTTTCCTCAGGCAGTCACCCAGCAGCCGGGCCGCGAACGGCAGGTCGTCGATCAGATAGCGCCTGGCCAGCCGTCCGGGCTCGGTCGCCAGCCGGAACGCCCACTCCAGCCCCGCCCCCTGCATCCAGCCGGGCGCCCTGGGCACCGTCCCGGCGGCGAACGCGATCGCCGACCCGCAGCCCACGAACCACGACCCCGGCAGATCCTCGCTCAGCCGGGCGATCAGCCGGTCCTGCCGCGGAAACCCGAGCCCGACGAACACCAGTCTCGGCCCCGCTCCCACGACCCTCCGCCGCACCCGCTCACGCCCGCCGTTCCCGTTCTCGAACCGGAAGGGCGGCGCGTCCACGCCGCAGACCTGCAGCCTGGGATAGCAGGCGGTGAGCTCACGAGCGGCCGCCACGGCCGCTCCCGGCGGGCCGCCCAGGAGATAGATCGGCCACCCTCGGCGCGCGGCCAGCTTGCTCAACGACCAGATCAGGTCGGCCCCGGTGACCCGCTCGGGTATCGGCGTGCCGAGCAGCCGCGCCGCCCACACCAGCGGCATCCCGTCGGCCACGACGAGGTCCGCGGAGTTGACGAGGTGGCGCAGTTTGTCGTCCTTTTCGACAGCCCGGCAGATGTCGACGTTCGGCGTCACGATCCGGCCGCCCCGCCCGGCCTCCAGCTCCCCGTCCACGTGCTCGACGACCTGCCGCTCGGTCAGCGGATCGACGGCAACGCCCCCGACCAGCACCCGCCCCGGCCTCTCCTTCTCCCCAGCCATCCTCCGCCCCTCTCCCACCGTGAGCCCCTCTCGTGCCGATCCCCGTATCAGGACTCCTTGCGGCGGGGGCGGGATGAAGCGGTCCCGCCGGAGTGCGGAAGAGCGCCATACCTCGATTCGGCCGGTCAGGCCAGACCTCTGATTGCCGCACCCATCGACCCGCCCACTCGTGGGACCGCGCCATGCCTCGACCCAGCCGCTCACGCCAGACGCGAGACCACGGCAGCCCTCGCCCCGACCGCTCAGGCCGGACGCGAGAGCGCAGCACGCCTCGATACGACCGACCGCTCTGACAGTGAGCTGACGACACGGCCGCGTCGGGGCGCTCGGCCTGGCCACGAGACGGCGGCGACACCGGCGGCTTGGTCTGGCCGTGGGAGGGAGGTCTGGGGTGGGTCAAATGCCGTGCCCCCGATCGTGGAGCAGGGCGAGCACTGCCCGTGCGGAGATGAGGCCGGCCGCGACGGCGAGGGCGATCGGCGCGCGGGGTTCGCCGATGCGGGAGGCGAACGTACGGAGGGCCCAGCGCCCGGCCTCACGGCGCCGGCCCAACGCGGCGTGGTGGAAGGCGAGTTGACCGTAGACCCGCGCTGCGCCTCGCGGATCCACGGCCAGTTCGGGGTGACGGGCGAGCATCCACTCCAGCCCGGCGATGCGGTCGGCCCAGCAGGCGACATAGTGGGAATTGCCCCAACGGATACGTACAAGTGGTCGATCAACGTTCGCGATCGGATGCCGCTTGGCCGCGCGCAGGGCCAGATCCCAGTCCTCGTTCTGACCGGCCGGAGCGCTCTCGTCCACCCACACGACTCCACGCCTGAACAGGAACGTCGACGAGTGCACCATCACCATGCGCGAACGCACCAGATCGGCCACCGTGACCGTGTCGGTGCCCGCAAGCCTCGGCACCCGGCGCTGACCGTACTCGACCTCGATGCCGCAACTCACGAACTCGGCGCCATCCTCGATGGCCCGCGCCTGCGCGGCGAGCTTGCCCGGCAGCCACACGTCGTCGTCGTCGCAGAACGCGATCAAGTCGGTGTGACAAGCGGCGATCCCGGTGTTACGCGCGCCCGGCAGACCGGTGCTGAGGACGTTGGGCAGGACGAGCACACGGTGGTGGACGCCCGTGCCGTTGTTCTGGGCGGCCACCTCGGCCACCTGCTCGGCGACGGCGGCGGGATCACCGCCGTCGACGACGATGGCCAGCGAGATCCGGCCGGGGTAGTCCTGCGCCAGGACGGCTCGGGTGGCCGCCCGCAGTTGTTCGGGCCGGTCTCCCCGGGTAGGGATCACCACGCCGACGGACGGGCTCATGCGGCACCCACTTCGAGAGGTACGGCCCACGCCGCGGCGTCGGCAACCGGTCCACGGGGTGCGGGCCGCACCCCGGCGTCACAGGTCCGAGGCGCGTTCATGCCATCGCCTTCCCGTAGCCGTACCTCAACCTGAGCGGCCAGGTGAGCGCGGTGACCAGCCGCCGGTGGCGGCGCGACAGGCCGGATCGCCATGAGTCGTCCCGCCGCAGTTGGACCGGCCCGACGGTGAAGCGCATGGGGTTGCCCGAGGCGGTGTGGGCGGTGGTCAGCCGGGCGGTCGTGCCGGTGAGGAACGGCAGCGCCGTGGCCAGGCCCAGGGTGCCGGCCAATGTCGCCAGGGCGGCCGCTGGGTCGGCCAGGAGGTCCTCGTAGCGGAGCCTCGTCACCCGGACACCGCGAGCGGCGAGGAGGTCCAGGGCGAGGTTCTGGGCCGTCCAGTGGGCTGCTGTGCGGGCGGGGCCCCAGCGGGTCATCGGGCGGCCGTCCTCGGGGCGTTCGACGGTCTTGCGCCAGGAGTGGGCGACGGCCCGCGGGTCTCTGACCACGTGGACCACGTGCACGTCCACTCCGGCCGCCGCCAGGCAGAAGGCCAGGGAGGCGTGCTTTCCGGAGTCGACGACGACCGACGCGCCGGCGGTGACGGCCGCGGCGTCGTAGAGGCGCTGGTAGATGCCGGTGTATTCGGCCAGATCCGGGTGACCGATGCGGGGGATCCTGCGGGTGCGGTCGAGGCGGTGCCGCAGGGTGAGGACGCGTTCGGCCAGCGTCGGTGTCCAGCCGCCGAACGCGGTCTCGCCGACTTCGCGCCAGAACGGGCAGGCCGGGAAGGGGGCGCCACAGCCGCACGGCTCGCCGGCCAGCACCCCTCTGGCCCAGAGGTGGACGACCTCGCCCAGGGGTGCCACGCCGGGGATCTCGCCGAGCAGTCTTTCGAGCAGCGTGGTGCCGCTACGGCCGAGGCCGCCCAGGTAGATCACCCGGGAGGCGGTCGTACGGTGAGTCACGGGGGAACGGCTTTCGCGCGAAGAATACGGAACGTGGAGAGGCTAGCGCGGAGAGTAATCATTCCATCCGTGAAACGGCAAAGGATCTACCTAAGACCGTTCAAGGACGTGGCGGCGGTCCTGGTCAGCGCCGCCGCCGTCCCAAGCCACACAAAAGCGGGCGCCCGATCCCCCGGACGCCCGCTTCGAACGACTTGACTACCGCACGTCCATGATCATGCCGGCCCCCACCGTCCCGTTCGTGGCCTCGTCCACCAGGATGAACCCACCGGTCAGCCGGTTACGCGAGTAGTCGTCCACGAACAACGGCTGGGTGATCCGCAACGACACCCGCCCGATCTCGTTGAGCGACAACGAGGTCGCCGTCTCGTCCCGATGCAGGGTGTTGACGTCGAGCCGATAGTGCAGGTCGCGAACGAGCGCCCGAGCGGTGCGCGTCGTGTGCTTGATCATGAGCTTGGAGCGCGGCGCCAGTTTGGCGGTGTCGGCCATCCAGCAGACCATGGCGTCGATCTCCTGCGCCACCTGCGGCTGGTTGTTGGGCCGGGCGATCAGGTCGCCGCGCGAGATGTCGATGTCGTCCTCGAAGCGGAGCGTCACCGACATCGGCGGGAACGCCTCCTCCACCGGCCCGTCGAAGGTGTCGATCGAGGCGATCCGGGTGACCAGGCCCGAGGGCAGGTGGACGACCTCGTCGCCGGGCTTGAGCACGCCGCCCGCTACCTGGCCCGCGTAGCCGCGGTAGTCGTGGAAGGCGTGGTCGG
Organism: Nonomuraea sp. NEAU-A123; assembly: GCF_018603905.1. Classification (GTDB taxonomy): domain Bacteria; phylum Actinomycetota; class Actinomycetes; order Streptosporangiales; family Streptosporangiaceae; genus Nonomuraea. The sequence goes on along the minus strand of NZ_JAHFZZ010000012.1, from coordinate 52,960 downwards.
TGGCCCGCTGCGGGCGGATCACGTATTGGACGGGGAAGCGCACGTCGACCAGGTTGCGGTCGGAGGCGATGTGGACGTTCTCCAGGTGGTGCAGCAGCGACGAGCCGTGGTACCAGGGCATGTTCTCGGACCTGGAGACCACGTTGTCGCCGTTGAGCGCCGAGATGGGGATGAACGTCAGGTCGGACACGTTCAGCTTCGAGGCGAAGGCGGTGAACTCCTCGCGGATCTCCTCGAAGCGTTCCTCGGAGTAGTCGACCAGGTCCATCTTGTTCACGGCCAGGACCAGGTGGGGCACCCGCAGGAGCGTGGTCAGGAAGGCGTGCCGCCTCGACTGCTCCAGGACGCCCTTGCGCGCGTCGATGAGGATGATCGCCAGGTCGGCGGTGGAGGCGCCGGTGACCATGTTGCGGGTGTACTGGATGTGCCCGGGCGTGTCCGCGATGATGAACTTGCGGCGCGGCGTCGCGAAGTAGCGATAGGCCACGTCGATCGTGATGCCCTGCTCCCGCTCGGCCCGCAGGCCGTCGGTGAGCAGCGACAGGTCGGTGTATTCGGTGCCGCGGTCGCGCGAGGTGCGCTCGACCGCTTCCAGCTGGTCCTCGAAGATCGCCTTGGAGTCGAAGAGCAGGCGGCCGATCAGGGTGGACTTGCCGTCATCGACGCTTCCGGCCGTGGCGAAACGCAGGATGTCCATAGGTTTAGAAGTAGCCTTCCCGCTTGCGATCCTCCATGGCGGCCTCCGAGGCGCGGTCGTCGGCCCTGGTGGCCCCGCGCTCGGTGATCCGGGTGACCGCGATCTCCTCGATGATCTCCTCCACCGTGCCGGCCGCGGACTGCACGGCCCCGGTGCAGGTCATGTCGCCCACCGTGCGATAGCGCACCACCGCCTCGAACAGCGGCTCATCGTCGCCCCGCTTGACGACCTCGGAGTCGGGCAGCAGCATGCCGTCGCGCTCGAAGACCTTGCGGGTGTGGGAGAAGTAGATGGACGGGATCTCGATGCCCTCGCGCCGGATGTAGTCCCAGACGTCGAGTTCGGTCCAGTTGGACAGCGGGAACACCCGGATGTGCTCGCCCTTGCGGATCCGCGCGTTGTAGAGGTTCCACAGCTCGGGGCGCTGGTTCTTCGGGTCCCACTGGCCGAAGTCGTCGCGGAAGGAGAAGACCCGCTCCTTGGCGCGGGCCTTCTCCTCATCGCGGCGGGCGCCGCCGAAGACGGCGTCGAACTCGTGCTCCTCGATCGCATCCAGCAGCGTCGTGGTCTGCAGGCGGTTGCGCGAGGCGCGCCGCCCGGTCTCCTCGACCACGCGCCCGGCGTCGATCGAGTCCTGCACGCTGGCCACGATCAGGCGGGCGACCAGTTCCTCCGAACGGCGGTCACGGAACTCGATGACCTCTTCGAAGTTGTGGCCCGTGTCGACATGCATCAGCGGGAACGGGATCGGGGCCGGCCAGAACGCCTTCTCGGCGATCCGCAGCATGACGATGGAGTCCTTGCCGCCCGAGAAGAGCAGACAAGGGCGCTCGAACTCCGCCGCCACTTCACGCATGATGTGAATGGCCTCGGCTTCGAGTACGTCGAGCTGCGACGTCGTATAGTCGCGCTGGAGCATGGGGACTTCCTCCGGCCTTCAGCGGTGCAGATCCCGAATCCCGGCGAGCAGGGCAGACGCCAAGTCAGGTAGGGAAACAAGGATATCCGGTAGTGAGGGGTCAACTTGGTTGTAGGTCAGCGGCGAGCCGTCGATGCGGCTGGCATGGGCCCCGGCCGCCTGCGCGACGGCGACGGGCGCGGCTGAATCCCACTCGAACTGGCCTCCGGCGTGCACGTACGCCTCGACCTCGCCGGTGAGCACGGCGGAGATCTTCGCCCCGGCCGACCCGATCGGCACGAGGTCGGCGCCGACCAGGTAGGCCAGCTTCTGCACGAACTCGGGCGGCCTCGTGCGGCTCACCGCGATGCGGAACCGGCCGTTGTTGAAGGCGGGGTCGTAGGTGGGCAGCGTGGGCGGCTCGGCGGTGGTGAGGGTGCGGCCCTGCGCGGGCAACGCCACCGCGCCGGCGGCCAGCGCGCCACGGTCCCAGAGCGCCACGTGGACGGCCCAGTCGGCCCGGCCCTCCTCGGCGAACTCGCGGGTGCCGTCGAGCGGGTCGACGATCCACACCCGTGAGGCGCTCTGCCTGCGCGGGTCCAGGCGTTCCTCGCGAGTGGCCTCCTCGGAGAGCACGCAGTCGCTCGGCCGCAGCCGGGCCAGCGACTCCATCAGGAAGACGTGCGCGCCGCGGTCACCCTCGGTCCGCAGCGCGGACGCGTCACCGAAGCCGGTGCGTCTGCGGATCTCCAGCAACCGCTCGCCCGCCTCCGTCGCCAGGTCGGCGGCGAGGGCATGGTCGTCCCGAATCGTCATCAATAAGCTCCTTGCCCGCGGGCGACGGCCGACCAGGTCTTCCACAGGATCTGAAGATCCAACATAAGAGACCAGTTCTCCACGTAACGCAGGTCGAGGCGGACGGATTCCTCCCAGGACAGGTCGGATCTCCCACTGACCTGCCACAGCCCGGTCAGTCCGGGCCGGACCAGCAGTCTTCTGCGTACGTCGTCGCCATAGCGGGCGACCTCTTCCGGTAGCGGCGGGCGCGGTCCGACCAGCGACATGTGCCCGAGCACCACGTTGATGAGCTGCGGCAGCTCGTCGAGCGAGTGGCGCCGCATCAGCGTGCCGAGCGGCGTCACCCGGGGATCGTTGCGGACCTTGAACAGCACGCCGTCGCCATCGCTGACGAGGGTGATCTTCTGCTGCTCGGAGCCGCGCCGCATCGTGCGGAACTTCACGATCATGAACAGCTTGCCGTCCTTGCCGACCCTGATCTGCCGGAACAGCGCCGCCCCGGGGCTGGTCACGCGTACGGCCAGCGCCAACCCGCCCAGCAGCGGAGCCAGGCACACCAGCAGCAGGGCGGCCACCACCCGGTCGAAGCCGTTCTTGACCAGTTGCCTGACCCCCGCCAGCTCGGGGTGCTCGACGTGCAGCAGCGGCAGCCCGGCGGCCGGCCGGATCATCGTGCGCGGCCCGGCCACGTCCATCAGCGCCGGGGCGACCACCAGGTCGGTCCGGGTGCGCTCCAGCCGCCAGGCCAGCCGCCGCAGCGCCTGGCCGTCCATCTCGGGGCAGGCCAGCACGGCCACGGTGTCGGCGCCGGACTGGTCGACCACGATCGACACGTCGCTGAAGCCACCTGCGACGGGCACGTCCGCGATCCGCTCGTCGGGCGCGTCGTCGGGCAGGCAGGCGGCCACGACCTCCATGCCGTGGTAGGGCTCCCTGCGGAACAGCTGGACCAGCTCGGCGATCGCCGAGGCGTGCCCGACGGCCACCACCTTGCGCATGCACGAGCCCGCCGCCCGGCGCCGGTGCAGCGAGCGGCGCAGGCTGTACCTGCAGAAAAGGGTGAAGAGCGTGACAAGCGGCAGGGCGAGGACCACATAACCGCGGGCGACGTCGGTCTTGGTCACGTAGGAGCCGATGGCCGTCGCGGCGGTCAGCGCGACGCCGCACTGCACGACGCGGCGGAACTCCTCGGAGCCGATGCCGATCATGCGCGGCTCGTAAGCCCGGTTGAACGCGACCGTGCAGATCCACAGCAGCGGCAGCGCCACGCTGACCGCGAAGTAGGGAGCGGAGTAGGCGGTGAAGCCGCCGAACCTGACGTAGAACGCGGAGCCGGACGCCATGCCCGCGCACAGGAAGTCGCCGAGCATGGCACGGATGCGATAAGCGCGTATCCAGGTAGGCAGGTAGGGACTGACCCGCCTGGACCTGGCGTGGCCAGACCGGACTAGGGTCATCAGCCCCTCGCCGTCGCGCACGAATCCTCCACGTGACCGTTGATCAACAGACAGTCACCAGATCGTAGCGCCGGGTGAGGCATGGGAACCCACGAACGACCCAATGCGATGGTCAGCGAGGAGGGCCGGAAATGTGCAGATCAGCGCGGTGGAATTCGTTCTGCGTGACTTCGAGGCCGCGCTCCATCAGCGACTCCACCACGTCGGCCGCCCGGTCGACCAGGAAGGCCAGGTCCTTGCGCTCGACCGTGGCGAAGTCCTTCAGAACGTAGGCGGCGGGGTCCATCCGGCCGGGCGGGCGCCCGATGCCGAAGCGGACCCGCAGGTAGTCGCGGGTGCCGAGCACCTTGGTGATCGACTTCAGCCCGTTGTGGCCGTTGTCGCCGCCGCCGAGCTTGGCGCGCAGCGCGCCGTACGGGACGTCGAGCTCGTCGTGGACCACGATCAGCCGGTCGGGGGCGAGCTTGTAGAAGTCGGACAGCGCTTTGACCGGCCCGCCCGACAGGTTCATGTACGTCAGCGGCTTGGCCAGCACCGCCCGGCTGGACTCCAGCACCTCGGACCGGCTCCGGTGCGCCTTGAACCGCCCGCCGGCCCTGGCGGCCAGCTCGTCGAGCACCATGAAGCCCGCATTGTGCCTGTTGCCGGCGTACTCGGAACCTGGATTGCCCAGCCCGACGATCAACCAGCGGTCCATGTGTCTCCCTCACGCGAAACGGGGCAGCCATCGGCTGCCCCGTCGCTGAACAGCGGCGTGTTACTCGGCGCCTTCGGCGCTGAGCGTGGCGGCCGCGGCGGCCTCCTCGGCCTCGGCCTCGGTGGGCTCCTCGACCGGCTTGGAGATGACCTGGAGGATGACGGTCTCGGGCTCGGCGATCAGCGTGGTGCCCTTGGCCAGCTTGAGGTCGGCGGCGGTGATCACCGTGCCGATCGTCAGGCCCTCGACGTCGACCTCGACGCCGGTCGGGATGTGGGTGGCCTCGGCCTCGACCGAGACGGAGACGAGCTGCTGGTCGAGCAGGCCATCGGAGTTGACGTCGCCGACCGTGGTGACCGGGATGTCGACCGTGACCTTCTCGCCGCGCCGGACCAGGAGCAGGTCGACGTGCTCGACGAAGCCCTTGATCGGGTCACGCTGAACGCCCTTGGGCAGCGCGAGCTCGTCGACGCCGTCGCCCTTGAGGTGGATCAGCACGTTGGCGGTGCGGAGCGCGAGCAGCACCTCGTGGCCGGGCAGCGTCAGGTGCTTGGTGTCGGTGCCGTGGCCGTAGAGAACGGCGGGCACCTTGTTGTCACGGCGGATCTTGCGCGCGGCGCCCTTGCCGAACACGGTGCGCGGCTCGGCGGCGATACGAACTTCAGACACGACATCTCCTAGGGATGCAGTTCAGGATTTTGCGCTCCCCCTCACCCGCCCTAGCGGAAGGCGTTACGAACGCAACCGTCCAAGTCTACCGGCTCAGGTGTCGCCCTCGAACAAGCTGGTCACCGAGCCGTCGGTGAACACCTCGGTGATCGCGCGGGCGATCAGCGGCGCTATCGACAGAACGGTGAGCTTGTCGAACCTGTTGGCCTGCGACAACGGCAGGGTGTTGGTGACGATGACCTCGGAGATCCGGGAGTTCTTCAGCCGGTCGACCGCGGGATCGGAGAACACCGCGTGGGTGGCGGCGGTGATCACGTTGGTGGCGCCCTGCTCGTAGAGGGCGTCGGCGGCCTTGCAGATGGTGCCCGCGGTGTCGATCATGTCGTCGATCAGCACGCAGGTGCGTCCCCGCACCTTGCCGACGACCTCGCTGACCTTCACCGAGTTGGCCACGTCGAGGTCGCGGCGCTTGTGTATGAAGGCCAGCGGCGTGCCGAGCGTGTCGGCCCAGCGCTCCGACAGCCGGACCCGGCCGGTGTCGGGCGAGACGATCGTGGTGGTCGCCAGGTCGAGCCGGTTCTTCAGGTAGCTCTCGAGCACCGGCATCGCGAACAGATGGTCGACCGGGCCGTTGAAGAAGCCCTGGATCTGCGAGGTGTGCAGGTCTATCGACATGAGCCGGTCGGCGCCCGCGGTCTTGAACATGTCGGCCATCAGCCTGGCCGTGATCGGCTCGCGGCCGCGGCTCTTCTTGTCCTGCCTGGCGTAGCCGAAGAACGGCATGACCACGGTGATGCGCTTGGCGGAGGCCCGCTTCAGCGCGTCGACCATGATGAGCTGTTCCATGATCCACTGGTTGATGGGCCAGGTGTGGCTCTGGATCACGAAGGCGTCGCAGCCGCGGACGGATTCGAGGTAGCGGGCGTAGATCTCGCCGTTGGCGAAGTCGATCAGCTTGGTGGGGGTGAGTGAGACACCGACGTGCTCGGCGACCTCCTCGGCGAGCTCGGGGTAGGCCCGGCCGGAGAAGAGCATGAGGTTCTTCTCGCCCGGCTGCTTGATGCTGGTCATGAGACCTCCTTCGTCGGTCCCATGACCAAGGTGCGGTTGTTACTGATGACCTCGACAAGCTCGGTCATATGCCACTCTCCTGCTGTTCTTGCTTGGCCAGCGCCTTTTCGGCCGCCGCAGCCGATTTCGTACCCGCGCGCCTGCGCAAGACCCATTTCTCGATGTTGCGCTGTCGCGCCCTGGCCACGCCGATCGCGCCCGGTGGGACGTCACCGTCGATGACCGAACCGGCCGCGGTGTAAGCGCCGTCGCCCACGGTCACCGGGGCGATGAGCATGGAGTCGCAGCCGACGAACGCGCCGTCGCCCACCGTGCTGCGATGTTTGTTGACCCCGTCGTAGTTGACGAAGATCACGGCTGCGCCGATGTTGACGTCGTCGCCGATCGTGGCGTCGCCCGCGTACGACAGGTGTGGCACCTTCGACCGCTCGCCGACCTGCGTGTTCTTCATCTCGACGAACGTGCCCGCCTTGGACTTGTGCCCGAGCACGGTGCCGGGGCGCAGGTAGGCGTAGGGGCCGACGCTCGCCTCCGGGCCGATCTCGGCATGGTCGCAGACCGCGTTGCGTACGACCGCGCCCGCGCCGACCTTGGTGTCGGTCAGCGTGGTGGCCGGCCCGACCTCCGCTCCGGCCTCGATGACGGTGTGCCCGTGGAGCTGCGTGCCGGGGTGGACGACCACGTCGGGCTCGATCTCGACGCCGACGTCGATCCAGGTGCTGGCCGGGTCGATGATCGTGACTCCGGCCCGCATGTGGCCGTCGAGCAATCGCTGGTTGAGCACCTTGCGGGCGGAGGCGAGTTGTACGCGGTCGTTGACGCCCTCGACCTCGACGAAGTCGGCGGCGATGTGCGCGCCGACCCGGTGGCCCTCCTCCCGCAGGATGGACAGCACGTCGGTGAGGTATTCCTCGCCCTGGGCGTTGTCGGTGGAGACCCGTTTGACCGCGTCGGCGAGCAGCAGCCCGTCGAAGGCGTAGATGCCGGAGTTCATCTCCTTGATGGCACGCTGCTCCGGCGTGGCGTCCTTCTCCTCGACGATCTCCAGCACGGCGCCGCCGGGGTCGCGGACGATGCGCCCGTAGCCGGTCGGGTCGGGCACCTCGGCCGTCAGCACGGTGACCGCGTTGCCGTCACCCGCGTGCCGTTCGAGCAGCTCGGCGAGGGTCTGTGTACGCAGCAGCGGCACGTCTCCGTAGGTGACGAGGACGGTGCCGGCGATCGTGCCGAGCTCTTCGAGCACGGTGCGGACGGCGTGGCCGGTGCCACGCTGCTCCCGCTGGACGACGGCGCGCGCGTCTGGGCTCGACTCGGCCAGGTGCGCGCCGACCCGTTCGGAGGCGTGGCCGATGACGACGATGAGCCGTTCGGGACCTAGGTCGCGAGCGGCGGTGAGCATGTGATCGACCAAGGCGCGGCCGCACATCTCATGCAGGACTTTGGGGGTTCGGCTCTTCATCCGGGTGCCCTCGCCTGCGGCGAGGACGATGACTGCGGCCGGGCGCGGCACACTCACGGACTGGGGCTCCCTGTGGCTGGGCGGTTCAGGGTAGCGGCTCTCGCACCGCCACCCTCCCGACACCGTGAGGATACCCAACGGACACTCGCGCTTACTCGGCGGGAGAGCCTCCAAGCTCCCGGAAGAGGACTCGAACCCCTACAAAGTGGACCAAAACCACTTGTCCTGCCGATTAGACGATCCGGGACTAAATCGGGCACCGCAGCGCCCGACGCACTCCTACGATACCGATCCTTGGCCCACGCGCGCGCCACATAACAGACCGCCCGAAAAGCCGCAAGGTAAAGAACCTACTCCTCTCTGGGGCAGAGAGTCGCCTTCACCACACTCGCGGCTTAGGTCTTACTAACTTACGATGGCGTAGGTTACGGTTGCGTAGCCAGGACATTCATTCGCATATGCGTCGTGAGAGGTAGCCCATGACCGTTATCGCCGAGCGCACGTCCCCCGGACCGAAGCCCGACGTCGAACCCGAACCCCGGAGCAAAGCCGAGCTCGTCACCTTCACCCTCGTCGTGGGGCTCCCCCTCATCGCGCTCGTGGCCGCGGTGCCGTTCGCGTGGGGATGGGGGCTCGGCTGGACCGACATCGTCATCGCCTTCGTCTTCTATGTCGTGACCGGCCTCGGCGTCACCGTCGGTCTGCACCGCTACTTCACGCACGGCTCGTTCAAGGCCAAGCGCCCCCTGAAGATCGCGCTGGGCATCGCGGGCAGCCTCTCCCTGGAGATGTCCGTGCTCGACTGGGTGGCCACCCACCGCAAGCACCACAAGTTCTCCGACAAGGAGGGCGACCCGCACTCGCCGTGGCGCTTCGGCCCCGGCTTCAAGTCGCTGTCCAAGGGTCTGCTGTACGCGCACATGGGCTGGATGTTCGACGCCGACCGGACCAACCGCGAGAAGTACGCCCCCGACCTGGTCAAGGACGACGACGTCGTCAAGCTGCACAAGTGGTTCGGCCCGCTGGCCCTCACCTCGCTGCTGCTGCCCGGCATCCTCGGCGGCCTGCTCACCTGGTCCTGGCAGGGCGCGCTGACCGCGCTGTTCTGGGGCTCGCTGATCCGCATCGGCCTGCTGCACCACGTGACCTGGTCGATCAACTCGATCTGCCACGTGTTCGGCGAGGAGGACTTCCAGGTCCGCGACAAGTCGCGCAACGTGTGGTGGCTGGCCATCCCCTCGTTCGGCGAGTCGTGGCACAACCTGCACCACTCCGACCCCACCTGCGCCAGGCACGGCGCGCTGAAGGGCCAGATCGACCTCAGCGCCGAAGTCATCCGGATCTTCGAGCGGCTCGGCTGGGTGTACGACGTACGTTGGCCGACCCCCGAACGCCTGGCGGCGAAGCGCATTGGATAAGCCCGGTTCCTCGATGACCGGCTCTTTGATGACCGGTCAATCATCGGGCACCGCCATTATGGAAACCGTGACCGAACCCCGATCGCGCAGGCGCATGACTGGCAGGGAACGAAGAGAGCAGCTGATCCAGATCAGCCGTACGCTCTTCGCCGAGAAGGGGTTCGACGGGACCTCCATCGAGGAGATAGCGGCAACGGCCCAGGTCTCGAAGCCGGTGGTCTACGAACACTTCGGCGGCAAGGAAGGCGTCTACGCGGTCGTGGTCGACCGGGAGATGCAGAAGCTGCTCAGCATGATCACCGAGGCGCTGGCCGCCTCCCACTCGCTGATCAAGCTGGAGCGGGCGGCCCTGGCCCTGCTCCACTACATAGAGGAGAGCAGTGAGGGCTTCCGCATCCTGGTGCGCGACTCCCACGCCGCCTCGGGCACGGGCACGTTCGCGAGCCTGATCAGCGAGATCGCCAGCCAGGTCGAGGACGTCCTGGCCGACGAGTTCGTCTCGCGCAACTACGATCCCAAGCTGGCGCCGATGTACGCGCAGATGCTCGTCGGCATGGTGGCGCTGACCGGTCAGTGGTGGCTCGACGTGCGCAAGCCGGGCCGCGAGGAGGTCGCCGCCCACGTGGTGAACCTGGCCTGGAACGGCCTGACCGGACTGAACCCCCAGCCGGCCATCACCGAAAGCGGGCGCGCCCACCCGACCGTCGTCGTGCCGCGCGCCAGCGAGAAGGAGCTGCGCGAGCTGGAGAAGGCCCGCGACAAAGAGCTCAAGGAGGCCGAGAAGGCCCGCCAGCGGGAGCTCAGGGAGGCCGAGAAGATCAGGGTCCGCGAGCTCAAGGAGCGCGAGAAGCTGCTGAAGGACGCCGAGAAGGCCCGCGAGCGCGAGGAGAAGCTGCGCCAGCGGGAGGCCCGCCTGGCCGAACGCGCGGCCAGGCTGGAGCAGATTGACCAGGCAGAATAACCCGTTGCCGGTTAGTTCACGTTCTGTTCAACCAAATGGGGCATATTTCTCATATGTCCGCGGAACCACTTCGTCCTGAGAGCGATCTCCCCCTGCCACAAGAGAGGTTCCTCAACCGCGAGGAGAGCTGGCTGCAGTTCAACCTGCGGGTGCTGGAGCTGGCTGAGGACTCCTCTCTGCCCCTACTCGAACGCGTGCGCTTCCTGGCGATCTTCGCCAGCAACCTGGATGAGTTCTTCCGGGTACGGGTGGCCGGGCTGAAACGGCGGATGGCCACCGGGCTGCTCCTCAGGACGAAGAGCGGGCTGAAACCGCGCGAGGAGCTGGCCCGGATCGCGGCAATCTCCGACGAGCTGGCCAAGCGGCACGCGGCGGTCTTCCACCAGCAGGTCTGCCCGCAGCTGGCAGCCGAGGGCATCGAGATCGTCAGGTGGGACGACCTGGGCCGCGAGGAGCGTACGGAGCTGCGCAAACTGTTCAGGGAGCGGATCCGGCCGGTGCTGACGCCGCTGGCCGTCGACCCCGCACACCCATTTCCGTATATTTCGGGACTCAGCCTGAATCTGGCGGTCCTGGTGAGGAACCCGGTGAACGATCACACCGTGTTCGCTCGGGTCAAGGTTCCTTCGCAGCTGCCCAGGTTTGTCACCGCCTCCAAGGATCGGTTCGTACCCCTGGAAGATGTCATCGCGGCACATCTGGGGCAGCTGTTCAAGGGCATGGAGATCGTCCAGCACCACGCCTTCAGAGTGACCCGCAACGAGGACCTCGACGTGGACGAGGACATCACCGAGAACCTCATGCAGGCGCTGGAGCGGGAGCTGAAGAACCGCCGCTTCGGCCCGGCCGTACGGCTGGAGGTCGAGGACACCATCACGCCCGAGGTGCTCGATCTGCTGGTCGAGGAGCTCGAAGTCGCGCCGCACGAGATCTACCGGCTCGCCGGCCCGCTGGACCTGACGGGGCTGCACGCCCTCGCCGACCTGGACCGGGCCGAGCTGAGCTACCGTCCGTTCGTCCCCAGGGAGGCGGTTCTGGCGGATGACGACATCTTCGCGGCGCTGCGCGAGCGGGACGTGCTCCTGCACCACCCCTACGACTCCTTCGCCACCAGCGTGCAGCGCTTCATCGAGGCCGCGGCCGAGGACCCGAACGTCCTGGCGATCAAGCAGACCCTCTACCGGACCAGCGGCGAGTCCCCCATCGTCGACGCGCTGATCGACGCGGCCGAGTCGGGCAAGCAGGTCGTCGTGGTGGTGGAGATCAAGGCCCGCTTCGACGAGCACGCCAACATCGAGTGGGCGCGCAAGCTGGAGAAGGCCGGCTGCCACGTGGTCTACGGCGTGGTCGGGCTGAAGACACACTGCAAGCTGGCTCTGGTCGTACGACAGGAGCCGTCCGGCGAGCTGCGCCGCTACTGCCACATCGGAACGGGCAACTACAACCCCAAGACGGCCAGGCACTACGAGGACATCGGCCTGCTCACCGCGGACCCGCTGGTCGGCGAGGACGTCACAGACCTTTTCATCCACCTGACCGGCTACTCCAACCACTCGGCCTACCGCAGGCTGCTCGTCGCCCCCCACTCGCTACGCGGCGGCCTGATGGCCAGGATCGAGCGGGAGATCGCCCACCAGGAGGCGGGCCGTCCCGCGCGCATCCGGATCAAGACGAACTCGCTGGTGGACGAGCCCCTCATCGACGCCCTCTACCGAGCGTCCCGGGCCGGCGTGCAGGTCGACCTGTGGGTGCGGGGCATCTGCGCTCTCCGCCCAGGCATTCCGGATTTGTCGGAGAACATCCGCGTACGGTCCATCCTCGGGCGCTTCCTGGAGCACTCCCGGATCTACGAGTTCGGCCTGGGCCGGCGGCCCGAGGTGTGGATCGGCAGCGCCGACCTGATGCGCCGCAACCTCGAACGCCGGGTCGAGTCCCTGGTCAAGGTGACCAGCCAGCAGCACAGGGCGTACCTCATCGAGCTGATGGACTTCGCCACCGCCGACACGACAAGCGCATGGCAGCTCAACTCCGACGGAACCTGGGTGCGCCACCCGGGCGAGGACCTGCAGAGCCATCTGATCAGCACCCGCCGCTGGAGGACCGTTGATGACTGACCCGCTCCGTGCCGCCGGAGCCGTGGTGTGGCGTGGTGACGAGCGCCGCCCCGAGGTGGCCGTCATCCACCGCCCCGCCTACGACGACTGGACCTTTCCCAAGGGCAAGCTGAAACACGGCGAGCACGTGATCACCGCCGCGCTGCGCGAGGTGCGCGAGGAGACGGGCCTGGTCACGGAGCTCGGCCGCGCCCTGCCGCCCGTCCACTACCTGATCACGGACCGGCTCAAGCGGGTCGACTACTGGGCCGCCCAGGCCACGCCCGAGAGCGACGCGTTCGCCCCCGGCGACGAGGTGGACGAGCTGCGCTGGCTGCCGCTCGACCGCGCCCGCGAGCTCCTGACCTGGGAGTGGGACGCGGGCCTGCTCCACTCACTGGAGGCGGCGCCGCTGGACACCGTCCCGCTCGTCCTGGTACGCCATGGTTCCGCGGGCTCCAGGCAGGCGTGGGAGGGCGATGACGCGCTGCGCCCCCTCGACACGGACGGCAGGGCGCAGGCCGAGACCATCGCCCGGGTGCTGCCCGCCTACCGTCCCGAGGTCCTGGTGAGCTCGCCCAGCCTCAGGTGCGTTCAGACGCTCCAGCCGTACGGCGCGGACATCAGGACCGAGCCGTTGCTCAGCGAGGAGGACCGCGACCCGGACAAGACGAGCGCGCTGGTCGGCGAGCTCAGGACGGCGGCGGCCGTGTGCAGCCACGGCAAGGTGCTGCCCGACCTGATCCAGTCGCTCAGCGGCAAGGACGTGACCCTGCGCAAGGGGGCGTTCGCCGTCCTGCACCGGCTGGGCGAGCGGGTCGTCAGCGTGGAGCGTTACCCGACGTGACGGGTCACCAGATGACGGGCAGTTCGGCGACCCCTTCGGTGATCCGGCCCTCGTTGCGCCGCAGCTCGTCGAACGGCACGGCCACCCGCAGGTCGGGGAAGCGCCGGTAGAGCCGGCTGAACACCGCCTCCAGCTCGACCCTGGCCAGGCTGGCGCCGATGCAGTAGCGCGGGCCGTACCCGAAGCTCAGGTGCGGGTCGCTGGACGTGCGGCCCACGTCGAAGGTGTCGGGGTCGGGGTAGATCCGCTCGTCCCTGTTGGCCGCACCGGGCATGATCAGCACGGCCTCGCCCCTGCGGATCGTGACGCCGCCGATCTCGATGTCGTCGTGGGCGTAGCGGGGCAGGCCGTGCAGGCTGGGCGAGGCCATGCGGAGGATCTCCTCGACGGCGGCGGGCGCCCGCCCGGGGTCGGCCTTGAGCAGCGCGAGCTGGTCGGGGTTGGCCTCCAGGAACAGCACGCCGTAGTCGATGCGGTTCACCGTGGTCTCGTGCCCGGCGAACAGCAGCACGCCGGCCAACTGGGCGACCCTGCCGTCGTCGTCCAGCACCCCGGCCAGGTCCGACAGGACGTCCTCGCCGGGATCGTGCCGCTTGCGCTCGATGAGCCCGGCCATGTACGCGCTCAGCTCCTCGCGCGCCGCCATGCCCTTGGCCTCGTCCGCGACGTCGCCCATCCGGGCGGAGACGCCGCTGAAGTAGATCCGGTCCTCGAAGGGGACACCGAGCAACTGGCAGATGACCAGCACGGGGAGCGGGAAGGACAGCTCGGCGTGCAGGTCGGCGGGCGGCGTCAGGCCGGCCAGGTGCTCCAGCCGCTCGTCGACCAGGGCGCCCACGTGGTCGCTGAGCGCCTTCATCCGGCGGGCGGAGAACGAGGGCATGAACAGCTTGCGCATCCGCTCGTTGTCGGCCTTCTCGGTCGCGCTCTCGCCCTGGGGGCCGCCGAGCAGCGCGGAGCCGGAGACGCGGGCGGCCTTCTCCGGTTCGGGGTGCGAGCGCCCGAGCCGGGAGTCGGCGAACAGTCTGCGGGCATCCTCGTAGCCGCTGACGAGCCAGACCTCACCGCCCACCCGGGTCCGTACCCGGGTGATGCCCTTCTCGGCCCGCAGCTCCCGATAGGCCGCGGGGACCTCGAGCGCGTCCTGTCGTTCGAAAGGTATGACTGGTAAGTCGCTCATAGCAGTTTCCCGATGGCTTGCACTGTTTCGGCCCAGACTCTGGGGAAGTCCGCGTGTGCTCGCTCCGCCGTGCCGCGTTCGAGGCCGATGAGCAGACCGTAGGTGAAGGTGTCCTCGCCTGCCTGCCGCGCGGTCTCCGCCTCCTTGGCCAGCATCTCCTGCGCCACCACACCGTCCTGATGCGTTCCGAGCACCTCCTGCACGGCCGCGGCGTGCTTGGCCAGCTTGGCCATGCTCTTGCCGAGCGTGGGCTGGAGGGCTTCGGCGGTGTAGCGGGCGCGTTTGGCCGCCTTGCGTACGTCATGCATGGCGATCTCGCGGCGCTCGAGGTCGGAGATCGCCTGGGCGGTGTCGTAGGCCTTGGTCACCCGGTCCCAGCTACCTGCGGCCACGTCACTGAGCTTGTCCTCTGCCGGTTTCGCCGCAGCCTTGGTCAGCCTCGGCGTGGCCGTCAACGTGTCGAGGGCGTTGAGCAGCGTGTAGTAGCGCTCGCCGCTGAGGGTCTCCTTGATGCGCTCGTACGCCTCGTGCTCGCGGGCGAGCAGGTCCTCGCCGAGCCTGGTCAGGATGGGGCCGGTGACCAGTTCGGGGGCCAGCGCCGCCAGCTCGCGGGCGAACCTGGCTCTGATCACCTCCAGGTCGCGGGCCTCGCCGAGCGTGGTGCCCAGCCAGCGCAGCTCGTCCTGGACCGGCTTCGTGCCGGTGATGATGGTGTCGAACGCCTTGAGCGCGCTGCGCAGCCTGCGGGCGGCGACGCGCATCTGGTGGACGGCGTCTTCTTCCGCTCTGCGCACTCGGGGATCTTGTGAGAGGAGGGCTGTTACCTGGCTTGCCAGGTAGTTCATGAGGATCTGGCCTGCTGTGCCGTCTTTTGTCACGACCTGGGCGGGGGGTGGGGGTTCGAGGAGTCTGGCGAGTTTGCTGGCCGCCGCTGAGGGGGTGGCGCCGGCTTTCATGAGCCGCTTGCCGACCTTGGCGAGCAGGGCTTGGTCGCCTTCGAGCAGTTCCGCCTCCACCTCACGCCATCGCACGACCCTGGAGTCGTCTGGCGCGTCCGGCCTGTCCGGCTTGTTGGTGAAGACTGTGCCCTTGACCCGGTCGTCGGCGATCTCGATGAGCCCGGTCCGGCCGTCGTGCAGCAGCGTGACGGTCCGGCGGGTGTCGAGCTCGGCCACCACCTGGAGCTCGGTGCCGCGGGTGTAGGCGCGGACGAGTTCGGCCAGTTCGGGGGGCACGACCTTGGTGCTCCGGGTGAGCGGGTGGGTGATCTCCTGGCGGACGCCCTTGGCCTTGGGCAGTTTCAGATGCCAGCCCGCGTCGTTACCGCCGCGTCTTCGGCGGAGTGTGACGCCCCGGGTCGCCAGCCGCAGATCGGGCGTGTCGTAGTAGAGCGCCACGAGCTGATAGCTCTTCGGGCCCGAGATCTCCGCCAGTTTGCTCAGGTCGGGTATCGCGTAGTCGGGGGGAACGTCGAACTTGTCCTCGATTTCGATGCCCACAGCACCTCACAGCCTTGGCCGATTTGGACAATCATGCCACCGCTGGATGAACTTCACACTTCTTGGAGAAGCTCGATTCTGTTCCCGACCGGGTCCGAGAGATAGATCCGGCGGTAGCCCGGGAGCAGGTCCTCGGGTGGTTCCGCGCTGAACGCGTTGAGGTCGTCCACCAGGAACGCCGGGTGCGCCTTCCTGGCGGGCCGGAAGTCGTCCTCGATGCCGAGATGCACCTCCACGCCCGCGCCACGAAACCAGACGCCACCACGTTTGGCCAAATCAGGCGGCTTGGGGACCTCCTGGAGCCCGAGGACCCCACCGTAGAACTCCCTCAGCACCGGCTCGCTCCCCGCGGGCGCGGCGAGCTGGACGTGGTGCAGACCCTTGATCATTTCTGCGCCACCACGAAGATGCGCCGGAACGGGAACGGGGTGCCGTACGGCCTTGCCGGATAGACCTCGTCGAGCCGCTGCGCCAGTTCGGCAGTGAACCTCTTCTGCTCGTCGGCGTCCAGCCGGTCGAAGATCGGGCGCAGGGCGGTGCCGGAGATCCAGTTCAGCACCGCGTTGTCGCCCTCGAGCAGGTGGACGTACGTCGTCTCCCAGGCGTCGACCCGGCAGCCACTAAGGAAGTCGACGTAGTCGACGGCGTTGTCGACCGGGCGGCCCCGGTCGAAGTCGCCGAGCCGATCGGCCCACGCGGGCGTGGCGCAGAGCTCGCGGATCGCCACGTGGCTGGGCGCGTCGAAGTTGCCCGGCACCTGGAAGGCCAGCCAGCCGCCCGGGCTCAGCGACTCGACCCAGTGCTCCAGCACGTCGCGGTGCGAAGGCACCCATTGCAGGACGGCGTTGGAGACCAGCACGTCCACCGGCCGGTCGGGGCGCCACGTGGTGACGTCGGCGACCGTGGACCTGATCTGCTTGTACTTGCGGGCCTCGGTGATCATGGCTGGGGAGGCGTCGAAGCCGTCCACGGTAGCCTGGGGCCAGCGGCGGGTGAGTTCGACGGTGAGTTCGCCGGTGCCACAGCCGGCGTCCACGACATAATCGGGACTGTCGGCGCCGATTCTGGCGGTCAGCTCGAAGAACGGGCGTGATCGCTCGTCGGCGTACCTGGCGTACGTTGTGGGATCCCAGATATCTCTCGACATAGAGATTATTGATATCGAGATATGTATCTCGATGTCAAGACAGTACAATCTGACGCATGACGCAGGATGCGCTCCCCCCGATCTGGCGATCTCATGGCAAGGCGGTGTCGTGAACGAGGAGCCGCAGGACGAGGTCGACCGGCTGGTGGCGGCCTGGCGAACGGAGCGCCCGGACCTCGACGTCGAGCCGCTTCAGGTGCTGTCGCGGGTTTCGCGGCTGGCCAAGCATCTCGACCGGGCCAGGCGGGCCGCGTTCGCCGAGCACGATCTCGAGCCGTGGGAGTTCGACGTGCTGACGGCGCTGCGGCGGGCGGGCAAGCCGTACGAGCTGAGCCCGGGGGCCCTGATCCGGGCCACGCTGGTCACATCGGGCACGATGACGAACCGCATCGACCGCCTCGCCCAGGCGTCCCTGGTCCGGCGCCGACCGGATCCGGAGGATCGGCGGGGGGTGCTGGTGTCGCTCACGGAGAGCGGGTTGGCACGGGTGGATGCCGCGTTCGCCGATCTGCTGCGACGCGAGCACGACCTACTGGTCGCCTTGGCCCCCAACGACCAACGCACCCTATCCGCCCTGCTCCGCACCCTCCTTGCCCCCTTCGACTCCTAACTCGTTTCGCAGGGCACGTCTCGCTGCGCTCAGCCGCTCTTCTCCGAGCCATGCTGAGCTCAGCGACTCTCCTCCCATTTCGCTGAGCCGAGCGGCACCTCTCCAAGCCACGCTGAGCTCAGCGGCTCTCCTCCGAGCACGCTCCTTTTCTTGTACGGCTTCGCATGGGTTGCCCGCGCCGCCGTCGTGGGCGCGCGACCGTCAAGCGCCGGTCGTGAAGGCTCACGGAGTGCTCCCCGTAACGACTCGTTCTTGGCCGCCTTCTTCGAAAGCCCGTCAGCCGTAGGCCGCCTTTGGGCGCCTGCTCCGGAAGCCAGACACCCGCACGCCACCCGCACGCCGCTACGGCGCGTACGTGAGCGCCTTCTTTCGAGTCAGGCGCCCCAGCCGCTCAGTCGCTTAGGCGGTCGGCGAGTTCGAGCCACTCGGCTTCGACTGTGTCCTTTTGGTCGAGGATGTCTCTGAGCTGGGCGTCCAGGGAACCTAGTTTGGCGTAGTCGCTGGCCGCGTCCGCCATTGCGGCGTGGAGCTTGGCTTCCTGGTCGCCAAGTCGGTCGAGTTGGCGTTCGAGGCGGTTCAGTTCCTTGCGGAGCTCTCGTTCTTCCTTGGCCGACATGCCCTCTTGGGGGGCTGCGGGCTGGGTCTGTCCGGGAGTGGGCTGGGGTGAGGTCGTTCGCGCCGTCAGGGCGGTGCCCTGCGATCGGCGGGCCAGGTATTCGTCTACGCCCCCCGGAAGGAACGAGAACTTGCCGTTGCCCAGGAGGGCTACGCACTTGTCTGTGACGCGCTCCAGGAAGTAGCGGTCGTGGCTCACCAGGATGAGCGTGCCGGGCCAGCCGTCGAGGAGGTCTTCGAGCTCGTTCAGCGTCTCGATGTCGAGATCGTTGGTCGGCTCGTCGAGCAGCAGCACGTTGGGGTCGTCCATGAGCAGCCTGAGCAGTTGCAGCCGCCGCCGCTCGCCACCCGACAGGTCGCCGACGACCTTCCACTGCGCCTCGCCCTTGAAGCCCAGGCGTTCGAGCAGCTGGGAGGCGGACCACTCCTTCTTGCCCACCTGGATGTACTTGCGGATCTCCTCGACCGTCTCCAGCACCCGGCGGGTGGGGTCGAGTTCGGCCAGCTCCTGCGACAGGTGCGCCAACCGTACCGTCTTGCCCCTGGTCATCCGACCCGAGTCGGGCTGGACCGTGTCGGCGAGCAGCCGGAGCACGGACGACTTGCCGGAACCGTTGACACCGATCAGCCCGACACGGTCGCCCGGCCCGAACTGCCACGTGCAGTCATCGAGCACCAGCGGGCCGCTGCCGGGGCCACCGGCGTGCAGGGTGACGTCTTCGAGGTCGTACACGGTCTTGCCGAGCCGGACCGCCGCGAACCGCAGGAGTTCCACGCTCTCGCGAGCCGGTGGCTCGTCGGCGATCAGCGCCTGAGCGGCCTCCACCCGGAACTTGGGCTTCGACGTACGCGCGGGCGGGCCGCGCCGCAGCCAGGCGATCTCCTTGCGCATGAGGTTTTGGCGGCGTTCTTCGGCGGCCTGGGCGATGCGCGCCCGCTCCGCCTTCGCGAGCACGTACGCGGCGTAACCGCCCTCATACCGCTCAACTCGCCCGTCCACGACCTCCCACGTCCTGGTGGAGACCGCGTCGAGGAACCACCGGTCGTGCGTCACGACCACCAGCGCGCTCTTACGTCCGGCCAGATGACCGGCGAGCCAGGCGATGGCCTCGATGTCGAGATGGTTCGTGGGCTCGTCGAGCATGATCAGGTCGTGCTCTTCGATGAGCAACTGGGCCAGCGCGGTGCGCCGCCGCTCACCACCGGACAGATCCCCGGCCTTGGCCTCGAGATCGAGATCACCGATGAGATTGCCGAGGATCTCGCGGACGCCCTGATCCCCCGCCCACTCGTGCTCGGCCTTCTCACCCAGCACGATCTCCCGGATGGGCATCGCCGGATCGAGCGCGTCATGCTGCGCCAGCATGCCCACCCGCAGCCCCCGGGTATGGGTAACCCGGCCGCTGTCCGGCCGGACATCCGCCGCGATCACCGACAGAAGTGTGGTCTTACCGCCGCCGTTACGTCCGACGACACCTATGCGCTCTCCGACCTCGACGCCGAGGGAGACGTCGCTGAGCAGCGGTTTGGGCCCGTAGGCATGGGAAACAGACTCGAGATTTACCAGATTCATGGCCTTACCAGGGTATCGGCCCGCGCGACGGTGTGGTGACGACGCCAAGCCACCGGCACCCCCAAACCCAGCCGCAACGCCTCGTCCGCACTAAACCCTCACACCTAAGACCGGCGGACCCGCCATACGCCCCACCGCTCCAAACCGCCACCACCCCGAGAGCATCCCCCCAACCGGCGGCCGGGCGAGCGGCTGGGCAAGCGAACGGGCGGCCGGGCAAGCGAGTCGGCAGCCGACCAGGCGGGCGAGCGAGCAGGCGGGCAGGCGGATGGCCGGGCGAACGAGCTAGTGGCCAGGCGGGCGAGCGGGCGGGCGGAAGTGGCATTCATGCGGCCCCGCGCTGCCTGCTCCCCAAGCGCTTGCATCCGTCCCCGAACAGTTCCACCGCACCCTGGAGGGGCCGTCACCCGGGAAGGGGCGTAGTGCGCTGACGGCGTTAGACCACTACCGCGCCCGGGACAGGGCCGTGGGCGGGGATGGCGGTGCGGGTGATGTTGGTGGTGGAGAGGGCGGTGGCCAGTTGGTCGGCGTGGGCGGCATCCGTCGCGAGGAAGGCGCAGGTGGGACCGGAACCGGAGACGATCGCGCCGAGTGCGCCGTACTGACGACCGGCTTCGAGGGTGCGGGCCAGCTGCGGGCGGAGCGTCAAGGCAGCGGGCTGGAGGTCGTTCGTCAGGTACGCGCCCAGCTTGCGGGCGTCACCGGCGCCGAGCGCCTCCAGCAGGGGGTCGCTCAACTGCGGCCAGGGGATCTCGGCACTGGTCGCGGCGCGGAGCCGATCGCATTCGGCGTAGACAGCGGCAGTGGACAGCCCACCCTCCGCCACCGCGAACACCCAGTGGAACTGACCACCGGTCGGCAACTCGCTGAGCTGTTCGCCCCGGCCGATCCCCACCGCCGTGCCCCCGAGCATCGAGAAGGGCACGTCACTACCCAGATCGCCGGCGATCTCCATGAGATCTTCAAACGGCAGGCCAAGCCCCCACAGCTCGTTGCACGCCACCAGAGCCCCCGCCGCGTCGGCACTCCCCCCGGCCATGCCACCGGCCACGGGAATGGCCTTATGGATGATCAGCGCCACACCATAAGTGCGGCCCGCGTGCTTGGCCAGAGCTCTTGCGGCCTGAATCGCGAGGTTCTCGTCATCGAGCGGGACCCGGTCCGCCCAGTTTCCGCCCACCGTGACGGTGATCGACTCGGACTCCTTGGCGACCACTTCGTCGAAGATCGATACCGCGTGGAACACGTTGACCAGGTCGTGATAGCCGTCTTCGCGGAGCGGTCCGACGGATAGCTGCACGTTGACCTTCGCGGGCACCCGTACGGTAACCGAACTCATCGATCTTCTGTCACTTTCGTCGCTTGGCGGGGTCGAGGACTCATGAGCTTATAGTGGCTCGCTTCCTGGTCACGCGATTCTCGGCAGAAGTGGTGAAGCCCTGCATGGGACCGAGCCAACGCCCGTACCCCTGGGGGTCAGTGACATAGGTAGGGATTAGGGCGCTTGGACGGACCAAACGGACGGACGGCTGGACGGCTGGACGGAACAAGCGGATCGCCTGACCCACTGGAACTGCAGGTCCCAAATTCACAGGCACTGCGGACCCTCGGACCATGAGGACCACGGACCCTGCATGGCGGACGGTACTGCCCGGACTGCGAACCCTGGACTGCCCGGAGTGCCGTACTGCCCGGAGTGCCGGACCGCCCGGAGTGCCGGACCGCCCGGAGTGCCGGAGTGCGGAGGCTAGTGGCTGGATGTGGGCAGGGCGCTGTATCAGGGGAAATATGGGCCTTTGATATGAGGAGGGTGTTTTGTCGGAAGTGACGGTTGTTGAGGTGGCGCAGTGGCGGGGGTCTGGGTCCGGTACGGCGGAGCGGCTGCGGGAGGGGGCTCGGCTGGTGGCCGGGATGGTGCCTGCGGGGCGGCGGCTGCGGGTTGATGTGGATGATGATCTGGTCGTCACGGCTTCTCGGGTGCGGGCGGTCATGTCGCAGCTGGGCGATGGGCTCGTGGTCACTGCTGGGGGTGATTGCGGAGTTGAGTTGGAGTCGGTGGCGGCGGCTCGTCGGAAGTACGGGGATCGGCTGGTGGTCCTCTGGTTCGATGCTCATGGGGATCTCAATACGCTGGCCAGTTCGCCTTCTGGGGCGTTTCACGGCATGGTGCTGCGAGCCCTCACCGGTGAAGGGCCGGAGGGGTTGGTGCCCGAGGAGCCGGTCCGTCCGTGGCAGATCGTGCTTGCCGGGGTGCGGGATCTCGATCAGGCCGAGGTCGCGTTCGTTGAGGCGAGCGGGGTGCGCCACCTGGGTGTGACGGACTCCGTGGCGCTGGTCGACGCAGTTGCTTCGGCTGGCCTCGGTCGGGGACAGGGTGGACGCTCGGAGAAACCCGACCCTGGGTTGGGAGTTGGGGCTGAAGAGTCCGGTCCTGAGTTGGGGGTTGGGACTGAAGGATCCGGTCCTGGGTTGAGGGTTGGGGCTGAAGGGTTCGATCGTGGGTTGGCGCTCGGGGTCGAGAAGTCCCGCCGTAGGCAGGGGGGCGGGGTCGAGGAGAAGGCCGTTTACATTCATATTGATCTTGATGTGCTGGATCCGGAGGTGTTCGCGAGTGTCGGGACGCCGGCGCCGGGTGGGCTGCTTCCTGAACAGCTGCTTGGGTTGGTCGGGGCGCTGGCGGAGCGGTTCGAGGTGGCAGGGCTGGGGATCGTGGAGTATGAGCCGGGCAGGCTGGAGGATCAGGAGCTGCTTGTGCCTCTGGTCGACGGGTTGGTCAGAGTCTGCGCCCGTATTTGAGTAGCCGGACCGCACCCAGGGGAATGGGGGGTTGGGTGCGGTCCGGGTATGAGGAGCCCTGTTACGGGCTGTGGGTCAGCCTGGGCGTACTGCGCCTCGGTAGAGGGGGCGATAGTAGGTGGAGGTCAGGAACGGGGTTCTTCTGACTACGTCGCCGGTTTTGGGGGCGTGGATCATTACGCCTCCGCCCAGGTTGAGGCCGACGTGGGTGGGGTCACCGGTGCCGCCGCCGAAGAAGACCAGGTCGCCCTTGCGTAGGTCGCCGAGCGTGACTCTGCGGCCCTGGCGGAACTGGGTGCCTGTGTAGTGGCCGAGCCTTATGCCGGCTTTGGACCAGGCGTAGAGGGTGAGGCCGCTGCAGTCGAAGCCCTTGGTGTGGGCTCCTCTGCCTACGCCTGTGGTGGGGCCGGATGGTGCGCCGCCGCCCCACGAGAACGGGGTGCCTAGCTGGTCGATGGCGGCTGCCGTTGCGATGTCGCCCTTGGGCAGGGGCGTGGTGGGGGTCGGCTTGGGGGGATTGTCTCGAGGGGTCTTGGCTGGGGGGTTGGGGGCGGGGCAGGACTCTGGGGGCAGGGGGACGAGGACGTAGATGGGCTGGTTGTCGAGTGCTACGTCATCAGGAGGTAGGGCGAAGAACGTCTCTGGTGGGACGGGGATGTCCTGAGGGTGCTTCGTATCCTGGCCGTTGGCTGCAGGGGGTTTGGCGGGGAAAGCGATCAGGCGGAAACACGGGGTGGTCGGCGGTTTGAGTGAGGTGACGGTCGCGGCGGCCACCGCGGTGGGGAATGCCATGAGGGCCGCGAGGGTGCCGCCGCCGATCGCGAGCCAGGTGAGGGCAGAGCAAATGGCCGGGGTAGAGCGAGTGGTCGGGGTAGAGCGAGTGGTCGGGGCGGGGTGGGTGGCCAGGACTGGGGCGGCGTCCAAGACGGGGCCGGTGTCCAGGACGGCGCGGGTGTCCAAGGCGGGGCGGGGGGTCAAGGCGGGGCGGGGTGTCATGGCGGGCCTCCTGCGACGTGCGGAATGGAGGCCCCAGGATCTTGCGATCGGGTTGGGCTGCGGGGAGCCGAGCGGGGTTCTGTGGATAGCCAGGGCGCGGGGGGCGGAGTCTGTGGATATCCAGGGGGTTCCGGAGAACGCGGTTCTCGGTGGATAGCAGGCGCGCGCCGGGCAAAGCGGCTCTGCAGCCATCCTGGAAGCCGGGCAAGGCGGGTTTCAGTGGACAGCAGGCGCGCCGGGCACAGCCGCACTGCAGACATCCCGGAAGCCGGGCAAGGCGGGTTTCAGTGGACAGCAGGCGCGTGCCGGGCAACGCAACTGCGATGCACTCCGACGGGCAAGCGCAACGTCGTCAGGCACCGCCCAGACCGTCCCACCCCCTACGGCAAACGTGCCAGAGCAAACTCGATCTAGGGCTTGACCTCGGCGATCCGGGCGAAGGCCGTCACGTCGAGTTGTTCTCCCCGCTCCGAGGGATCCACCCCAGCGGCCCGCAGCGCGGCCTCGGCCTGGGCGGGGCTGCCGGCCCACGATGCCAGCGCGGCCCGCAACGTCTTGCGCCGCTGCGCGAACGCGGCGTCGATCACCGCGAAGACCTCCTCCCGCGACGCGGACGTCTCAGGCGGGTCCCGCCGGACCATGGAGACGAGGCCGGAGTCCACGTTCGGGGCGGGCCAGAACACCGTCCGCCCCACCGGCCCGGCCCGTCGTACGTCCGCGTACCAGGCGGCCTTCACCGACGGCACCCCGTACACCTTGGAACCGGGGCCCGCCGCGAGGCGGTCGGCCACCTCCGACTGGACCATCACGAGGCCCTTGCGCAGGGACGGCAGCACCTGCAGCAGGTGCAGGACCACCGGGACGGCGACGTTGTAGGGGAGGTTCGCGACCAGGGCGGTGGGGGTGTGGCCCAGCAGGTCGGCGGAGGTGATGCGCATGGCGTCGGCCTCCACGACCGTGAGCTTGTCGTCGAGGCCGCGGTCGGCGACGGTTACCGGGAGTTGGGCCGCCAGTACGGGGTCGATCTCGACGGCCACCACGTGCTGGGCCGCGGGGAGCAGCGCGAGGGTGAGTGAGCCGAGGCCGGGCCCGACCTCTATGACCACGTCCTCTGGGGCGAGTGCGGCGACTCTGACGATGCGCCGCACGGTTCCCGCGTCGATCACGAAGTTTTGGCCTAGCTTTTTCGTCGGACGAAGATTTAGCTTATCCGCCAAAATACGTATTTCTGTAGGGCCCAACAGGCTCATCATCCAACCAGTCTCCCGCATCGAAGAACCTGCGATGGCGGATGGGGGCACCACAGGGGAGGATGGCGTGGAACAGGAAGGGACGTCCTTGATGGAGCCAACGGGCGCCGCGCCGCTCCGCCCGACGGATCTGCGAGAAATCGGCCCATACCGACTGCTCGGCCGGCTCGGCGAGGGTGGAATGGGGACGGTGTTCCTGGCCAGGGCACCGACGGGGCGGTTCGTCGCGGTCAAGGTGGTGAAGGCCGAGTTCGCCAACCAGCAAGGGTTCGCGGACCGCTTTCACGCCGAGGTGGAGAACGCGCGGCGGGTGGCGTCGTTCTGTACGGCGCAGGTGCTCGACAACGGCAACACCGGCGACGGCCGGCCGTACATGGTGACCGAGTACATCGGCGGCACCCCGCTGTCGGACCAGATCGCCAAGTACGGCGCGCTGGACCCGGGGCCGCTGCACGGCGTCGCGCTGGGAGTCGCGGCGGCGCTGGCGGCGATCCACGTCGCCGGGCTGGTGCACCGGGATCTCAAGCCGGCCAATGTCATATTGTCGCTGTCCGGGCCGCGGGTGATCGACTTCGGCATCGCCAGGGCGCTCGACAGGGAGACCGGGTTCACGATGTCCGGCGAACTGCTGGGCAGTCCCGGCTGGTGGGCGCCCGAACAGGTACGGGGGCACACGGTCACTCCCGCCGCCGACATCTTCGCTTGGGGCTGCCTGATCGCGTACGCCGGTAATGGGCGCCACCCGTTCGGGCGCGGCGACCCCATCACGCTCGCGACGCGCGTCCTCAACACGCCGCCCGACCTGGGCGCGCTGCCCGCGCCTCTCGACGAGTTGGTACGGCGGGCCACCGACATGGATCCCGCCCAGCGGCCCACGGCCCAGGACCTGCTGATCGCCCTGGTCGGAGGCACCGCGCCCAAGCCCGCGGCGACGACGGTGGTCGATCCGCCGACCCTGGTGGCGCCCGGGCTGCTCAACGACTGGGAGCCGCCGCAGAACGTGGTGGACGAACCCGACATCACGGCCACGTTCGCCACGCCGCCGCCCAGCGACACGACGGCCAAGGGGCCGGCCGTGGCGACCGACGTACCCCAACAAGGGTCCCAGCCGGGGCCCCAGAGAGAGCAGGAGCCGCAGCAGGAGCAGGCCGATCTGCAGGAGCTGGCCCGCCGGGAGGAGCAGGCGGCCCGCGAGGAGCTGGCGCGCTGGGAGGTTCCGACCCCCCAGAAGCCGATCCCCAAACAGCCGACTCCCAAGACGCCCAAGAAGCCGAAAAAGGCCCGCTTAGCCGAACAGGCCGTTCAGACCGTTCAGGCTGTTCAGGCCGATGACGAGCTGAGCGTGCAGGCGCGCCAGACGGACCCGGGGCGCCAGGCCGAGGAACTGTCCACGGACGACACCCAGGCCGCCCTCCCCGGCCGCTCCCTCAGCACCCGCTGGCTCATCGCGGCCGCCGCGGCCGTGGCGGCCATCGCCGTCACCGTCGCCGTCCTCATCGTCACCTCCAGCCGCAACATCGCGCCGCCCGCCCGGACGCAGACCCAGTCGGCGACCGCCTCTGCGCGGCCCAACGACCTCGGTCACCGGTTCGCCCTCGGCAAGTCCTTCGACGCCCCGCAGCTCATCGTGGTCGCGGCCCCGCAGTGCGGGCTGAAGGAGTTCGAGGGCAAGACGCAGACGCAGGGCCAGCTGTGCGTGGTCCGCTGGACGATGCTGAACCCCGGAGGCGAACGCCAGGAGATCGGCGACCCGATCGTCTCGCTGCTCGACGACAGGGGCGGGCGCCACGATCCGGTGGAGCCCGCGTTCCCGGCGGTGATCACCGCGGGTGCCCGTATCGACAACGCGTTCGTGTTCGATATGCCGCTGTACCGCAAACCCCTAGAGCTGTCCGCCACCAGGCTCAAGAACGGCAACCAGATCGAGGTCCGGCTGTGAAGACGATCGGTGCGGCGCTCCTGGCGCTCGCCCTTGCCGTGGGCGGCACGCTCGCCACCGGCACCGCCGCGACAGCCGCCACGAGCAAGGCCGCCTGCTCGGGTACGAGTGACTTCGACGGCGACGGCCTGGAGGACGTGGCGGTCGGCGACCCGTTCGCCGACGGCGGCAAGGGCGCCGTGCACATCCTCTCCGGGGACAAGGTGATCCCGGTTTCGGTGCCCGGCCTCCAGCAGGGGGACGCGCTCGGCTGGTCGGTGACGCTGGCCAAGGTCGATCCCGGCAACGCCTGCGCCGACCTGGTGGTGGGGGCGCCGTACACGGACGTCAACGGCGTCAGGGACGCGGGGGCGGTCTATGTCGTGTACGGCGGGGGCAGTCCGGCGCCGCAACGCCTGGTGGCTCCCGAGCCGCAGCGCGATGCCCACTTCGGCTGGTCCCTGGCATCTCGCGGCAGCCTGGTGGCGATCGGCGCGCCGTACGAGGACCAAGCCCAGATCGCCGACGCGGGCTCCGTCTACGTGCGCGAGGGCACCGGTCGGCTGATCAGGATAAATCAGGACTCGGCGGAGGTGCCGGGCAACGGCGAGGTCGGCGACCAGTTCGGCTGGTCACTGGCCGTCGGGCCGGGCAACAGCCTGCTCGTCGGCGTCCCGTACGAGAACGACGACGGCGCCGGCCGCCAGGTCGACGCGGGCAAGTCCGACTCGGGGGCCGCGGTCCGCATCGACAACGTGCTGGCGTCGACGCTCTCGGGGGTCAAGCTCGACTCGCCCACCAAGGCCGCCGGAGACCGGTACGGCTACGCGGTGGCGTACGCCGAGGGGGCCGGGTTCGCGGTGACCGCGCCGGGCCACGGCTATGTCCAGCTCTACGACCCGGGCATGCGCCCGACGAGGCGGGTGGGGCAGGGGGCGGGGTTCGGGTTCTCGATGGCCGCCTCGGCCGACGGCAAGGTGGCCGTCGGCGCGCCCTATGAGGGAGGCGTACGGGTGCTGTCGTTCAAGAACGCGGCCGAGGACAAGAGGCTCCCGACGTCGGACGGCCTGTTCGGCTGGTCGCTGGCCTACGGCGGCAACAAGCTCTACATCGGCCAGCCCGACGCCGTGCCGGCCGGCAAGGTCCTGGTACTGGCCCGCAACTCCGACGAGCTGCGTCCGCTCCAACCACCCGCCGGCGCCGACTTCGGTACCTCGATCGCCGGTTGACCCAGCAGGCCGCGGACTTACAGCATGATCGCTTCCGGGCCGAACAACTGCTTGACGTCCGCGGCGAAGCTGGGTTCGGCATTGACGGAGAACTCCGGCAGAGCACACACCATGATCTTCCCGGTCAGCCGCTGCACATTGATCCGCAGCGGCACGTTGCCCTGGTGCAGCTTCAGCACGTTACGGAGTTCCTCCACTGCTTGCTGCGTGAGACGTTCCTCGCGCACCTGGATGGTGACGGGATGTCCGGAATCGCTGGTGATACCGGACACATCGAGCGGGGTGAGGTCTTCCGCGAAGATGCTGATGGCGCCGTCGCGGTTGTTGACCTTGCCGCCGACCGACACCACGGCATCTCCACGCAGCTCCGGCGCGTACAGCTCGTAGCTCCTGGGGAAGAACAGGCACTCGATGGCCGCGTCCATGTCCTCGACGGTGACGATCGACCACACGTTCCCGGCCTTGTTGACCCGCTTGTCGACCTTGGTGATCAGGCCGCACACCCGGACGTCCCCGCGGTCGTCACGGCCGCTTTCGAGCAGTTCGGCGATGGTGGTGTCCCGGTGGCGGGCCAGGAGCCGCTCCGTGCCCGCCAAGGGGTGATCCGACACGTACAGGCCGAGCATCTCCCGCTCGAAGTCCAGTCGCGTCTTCTTGTCCCACTCCATGTCGGGAATCTGTACGGAGAACGCCGCCGTGCCCGCGTCGTCGCTCGGGCCGCCGAACAGCGAGTCCTGGCCGTGGGCCTCGTTCTTCTTGATGTCGATGACCGAGTCGACCGCCGGCTCGTGCACCATGAGCAGCGCCTTGCGCTGGTGGTCGAGCGAGTCGAAGGCGCCCGCCTTGATCAGCGATTCGATGACCCGCTTGTTGCAGACCGTCAACGGCACCTTGCCGAGGAAGTCGTTGAAGTTCTCGTAGCGGCCCTTCTCGGTGCGGGCTTTCACGATGCCCTCGACGACGTTCTCACCGACGTTGCGGACCGCGCCCAGACCGAACCTGACCTTGTCGTCGCCGACCGCGACGAAGTCGAGCTGGGATTCGTTCACGTCGGGGGCGAGCACCTGGATGCCCATCTTGCGGCACTCGGCCAGATAAACAGCGGCCTTGTCCTTGTCGTCCCCCACGGAGGTCAGCAGGGCGGCCATGTACTCGGCGGGGTAGTTGGCCTTGAGGTAGGCGGTCCAGTAGGCGACCAGCCCGTAGCCGGCGGTGTGGGACTTGTTGAACGCGTATCCGGAGAACGGCAGCATGACGTCCCACAGCGCCTGGGTGGCCTCGGCGGTGTAGCCGTTGCCGCGCATGCCGGCCTGGAAGTTGGCGAACTCGGCGTCCAGGATCTCTTTCTTCTTCTTGCCCATGGCGCGACGCAGCAGGTCGGCGCCGCCCAGGGTGTAGCCGGCCAGTTCGCGGGCGACGGCCATGATCTGCTCTTGGTAAACGAGCAGGTGGAAGGTCGGGCCGAGAATCGGCTCGAGCGCTTCCTTCAGTTCGGGGTGGATGGGCTCGATGTCCTGGCGGGCGTTCTTGCGGTGCGCGTAGTTGGTGTGCGCGTTGGCCGCCATCGGGCCCGGCCGGTACAGGGCGAGCACGGCGGCGATGTCCTCGAATCGGCTCGGCTCCATCAGCTTCAGAAGCTGGCGCATCGGGCCGCCGTCAAGCTGGAACACGCCCAGGGTGTCGCCGCGGGCCAGCAGCTTGTACGTGGGCACATCGTCGAGCGGAAGGGTGAGGGTGTCGAGTTTGACGCCCCGGTTCTGCTCGATGATCTTGATGGCGTGGTCGATGATGCCCAGGTTCCGCAGCCCCAGGAAGTCCATCTTGACCAGGCCCATGTCTTCACAGGACGGGTAGTCGAACCCGGTGATGATCACGCCGTCCTTGTCCCGCATGTGCATGGGGATCAGGTCCAGCAGGGGCTCCGAGGACAGGATGACCGCGGCGGCGTGTACGCCGGTGCCACGGATCAGGCCCTCGATGCCACGCCCGGTGTCGATGACCTTGCGGACGTCCGAGTCGTTCTCGTACAGGGCGCGGAGCTCGCCACCCTCGTTGTAGCGGGGGTGGTTCTCGTTGAAGATGTCGGCGAGCGGGACGCCCTTGCCCATGACGTCCGGCGGCATCGCCTTGGTGATCTTGTCGCCCATGGCGAACGGGTAGCCGAGAATCCGGCTCGCGTCCTTGACGGCGGCCTTGGCCTTGATCGTGCCGAACGTGTTGACCTGGGCGGTCGCTTCGCTGCCGTACTTCTGCGTCACATACTGGACCATCCGGTCCCGCTGACGGTCGTCGAAGTCGAGGTCGACGTCCGGCGGGTTGATGCGCTCGGGGTTCAGGAAGCGCTCGAACAGCAGGCCGTGCTCCAGCGGGTCGAGCTCGGTGATGCGGGTGGCGTAGGCGACGATCGAGCCGGTGGCGCTTCCTCGGCCCGGACCCACGGCGATGCCGTTGTCACGGGCGTACTTGCAGATGTCGGCGACCACGAGGAAGTAGGAGGAGAACCCCATGGGACCGATGACCTTCATCTCGGTCTCATACCGCTCCATCACCTCGGCGGGGACGGGTGTGCCGTAGCGCAGCTCCAGGCCGCGCTCCACTTCCTGGCGCAGCCAGGATTCCTGCGTCTCCCCCTCGGGCACGTCGGGGAACTGCGGCATCCGGTCGATGTGCTGGAACACGTCGCTGTAGTCGCTCACCATCTCGGCCACGAGCAGCGTGTTGTCACATCCTTCTGGCAGCTCGGCGAACAGCTTGCGCATCTCGTCGGCGGTCTTGAGGTAGTAGCCCGACCCGTTGAACCGGAAACGGTTGGGGTCGTCCTTGTTCTTGCCCACGCCGACGCACAGGAGGCTGTCGTGCGCGTCGGCCTGGTCCTCCGTCACGTAGTGGGAGTCGTTGGTGACCAGGAGCGGGATGTTGAGCTGCTTGGCCAGCCGGAGCAGATCGGCGCGGACTTCCCGCTCGATGCTGATGCCGTGGTCCATCAACTCCAGGAAGTAGTTCTCCTTGCCGAAGATCTCCTGATACTCGCCGGCGACCCTGACCGCTTCGTCGTACTGGCCGAGCCGGATCCGGGTCTGCACCGCGCCGGACGGGCAGCCGGTGGTGGCGATGATCCCGTTCGCGTGCTTGGAGATCAGGTCCTGGTCCATGCGGGGCTTGGAGTAATAGCCCTCGAACGACGCCAAGGAGGACAGCCGGAACAGGTTGCGCAGCCCGTCCGCGTTCTTGGCCCACATGGTCATGTGGGTGAACCGGCCGCCGCCGGAGACGTCCTTGCCGCCCTCACCGTCCGCCACACCGGTCTCAGCGCGCTGCCCCCAGAAGACCGGCTTCTTCACGAACCGGTTCTCGGGAGCCACGTACGCTTCGATGCCCACGATCGGCTTGACCGGGCTGCCCTTCGCCACCTTCTGGAACTCGTACGCACCGAACATGTTGCCGTGGTCGGACATCGCGATGGCGGGCATCTGGAGCCGCTCGGCTTCCTTGAACAGCGGCTTCATCTTGGCCGCCCCGTCAAGCATGCTGTACTCGGTGTGCACGTGCAGATGCACGAAAGACTCGCTCACCCGTTCCCCTTACCTCGGCGCCGGCCGGACATCTCGAATGAGCCTATTCCGTCCCATGAGGCTGTTGGGGCATTGAGCGCGAGGGCTCGGCACCTTGTTGTCAGCCTGTTGCCGGGCCGGCCCGCGGTGGCCGTGTTCCTCCTGGTCAAAGCGGCTAGCCGAACAGCCGTGACCCGCACTCCCGCCACTGGCCCTGCCACCGGCCGTCGACCAACTGGTAGAGGAGCTGCGCCCGATAGGTCTGCTCCTCCGCCGGCCAGGTATGCGGCAGTCCGGTGCCGCCGACGGCCGCCCACATGGGCACGCTGAACCCGTACATCCCGTAATAGGGCCCGGCGGGGTTGACCGCCAGCGGGTTGCCGTTCGACATGCACTGGGCCAGCGCCGCCCAGTTGAGCCCCGCCACGGCCGCCGGCACGACCACGGTGTGCGGCGGCGGGGGCGGGCTGACCCTGATGACGGTCCCCTGCGACGGGAAGCTGTCGAGCGGCGGCCGTACCCGGTAGCCGCGGCGCAGCGGGATGCGGCGCTGCCTGAGCACCTCGCGGACGGTACGGCCGGTGGTCGTGGTCGCCATCCGGACGCCGCCCGTCTCGACGTACACCTCACGCCGCGTGTACATCGAGAGCGACATGCCGGACAGCGGCACGTTCCGGCCCGGCGGGACCGACAGCCTTCCGCCCGCGGGGCTGATGTCGAGCTCGGCCAGCGCGTCGCCGACGTTCGTGGCGGTCACCAAGTGCTGGGTGGTGCGCCCGTCGACGGTCAGGGTGATGGGACGGGCGTGGCGCACCTCGATCCACGTCCCGTCGACGAGCTTCTCCTGCCCGGCCGGCCGTACGGAGTCGCCGGACCCCACCGGCACCCCGGCCTCGCCGAGGACTTCCCGCACCGAGCCGGCGAAGCTGCGCAGCGCGATCTGCTTGCCGTCGACGACCAGCACCACGCTCTTGACCAGCGTCGCGACGGTCACGATGCCGCCCACGGCCATGACCGCGAGCAGGCAGAACACCGGTGTCCACGGCGAGCGCCAGGCAATCCGAGGGCGTGGAGCGCGCCTCTTTCCTCGCACGGTCGACCTCCGGTAGCGGCTTCGGGCGGCACGACGTTAGCGGCGCGCGTGCCGTCCCCTCCACCGGTTCACGGAAAGATGGTCACCACTCTCCGAAGACCGTGACTCCGTTGACGCTGATGGCCTCGCACAGCTCATCCGGATGGACTCCCTTGACCTCCGCCAGGCAGCGCAGGGTGAGCGGGATGAGGTAGGGCGCGTTGGGCTTGCCCCGGTATGGCACGGGCGGCAGGTAGGGAGCATCGGTCTCGACCAGCATGAGCTCCATCGGCGCGACCTGGGCCGCCTCGCGCAGGTAGGAGGCGTTCTTGTAGGTAACCGGCCCAGAAAAAGACATGAAATATCCGGCTTCAGCGCACTTTTTCGCCATTTCGGGGTCGCCCGAGAAGCTGTGGAACACCACCACCGGCGGCGCGCCCTCGGCGGCCAGCACCTTCAGCACGTCGTCGTGCGCGTCACGGTCGTGGATGACCAGCGCCTTGCCGGTGCGCTTGGCGATCTCGATGTGCGCCCGGAAGCTCGCGTGCTGGTCGTCCTTGGTCGCCCAGTCACGGTAGTAGTCCAGCCCGGTCTCCCCCACCGCCCGCACCTCGTCGCGCCCGGCCAGCGCCTCGATCTCGGCCAGCGTCTCGGGCGTGGCCGCGTGCGCCTCGTTGGGATGGATCGCGACGCCGGCGTAGATCCCCTCGTGCTCCGCCGCCGCCTCGGCGTTCCACCGGGAGGAGGGCAGGTCGTAGCCGATCGTGACGAGCCGGGTCACACCGACGGCGCGCGAGTCGTCGAGGATGCTCCGTACGCTCGCCGACGCCGCCTGCGCGGCCTGAGCCACCGGATCGCCCGAGGACGCCTGCCGGTTTCCGACCATGATGTCGAGATGGCAGTGGCTGTCGAACACCGGCGCGGACAGCGGCTCCGGCGGGCTGGGAATCTTGCTCACGCCCTCTAAAGTAACCTCCATGCGCTTCGGCATCCTCGGCAGCACCCGTGCCTGGCGCGCGGACGGCGGCGAGGTGCCACTCGGCGGCCGGGCCCGGCGGGCCCTGCTGGCTCTCCTGCTCATCCGGCCCGGCGAGGTCGTCACCTACGACAGGCTCATCGATGTCCTGTACGGCGAGCAGCCGCCCAAGAACGCCCAGCACGCCCTGCACTCCCAGGTGTCGAGGCTGCGCGGCGACGGCATCATGGTCGAGCGGGCGGCCACGGGCTACCGGCTGGCCGTCGATCCCGGCGACGTCGACGCGCACCGGTTCCTGCGGCTGGCCGAGGCCGGGCGGCAGGCTCTCGACGCCGATCCGGACCGGGCCGCCGCGTTGCTGGGCGAGGCGCTGTCCCTGTGGCGCGGCGCCGCGCTCGCCGACCTCGACGCGGCGCATGCCGTACCCCTCGAGGAGCGGCACGTGGCCGCCCAGGAGGACCGGATCGAGGCCGACCTGCGGCGGGGCGCGCACCGGGCGGTCATCCCGGAGCTCGGCGGGCTGATCGAACGCCACCCGCTGCGCGAGCGGCTGCGCGGCCAGCTCATGCGGGCGCTCAGCGCGGACGGCCGGCCGGCCGAGGCACTGGTCGTCTACGAGCAGGCCAGGCGGCTGCTGGCCGACGAACTGGGCGCCGACCCCTCACCCGAGCTGTCCGGCCTGCACCAGAGCCTGTTACGCGGCGAGCTCGCCCGCCTGCCATCACCCGCCGAACAGACCGCACCCGCCCCGGCCGCAGTCGGGTCCGGCGATTCCGGCAGGTTGGGGAGGCCGATCCGGCTCACCACGTTGGTTGGCCGGGCCTACGATCTGGCCGCGGTCGGCGCGCTGCTCGACTCGGCCCGGCTGGTGACGCTGCTGGGACCGGGCGGCGCGGGCAAGACGCGGCTGGCCGTCGAGGTCGCCGGGCAGCGTCCCGACACCTGCCTGGCCGAGCTGGCCTCCCTGACCGAGGGCGCCGGGCTGCCGCAGGCGGTGCTCGGCGCGCTGGGCGTGCGTGAGGGCGGCCTGCTGGGTAGCCCGGTTGAGCCCTCGGCCGAGCCCGCGGCCCTGTGGCGGTTGATCGCCGCACTGGCCGAGCGCCCGCTGCTGCTCGTGCTCGACAACTGCGAGCACCTGATCGAGGACGCCGCCGCCCTCGCGGAGCGGTTACTCGCCGCCTGCCCCCGGCTGCGCATCCTGGCCACCAGCCGCGAGCCGCTCGGCATCACGGCCGAGCACCTCTGGCCGCTACGCCCGCTCGCCACCGCCGACGCCGTCCGCCTCTTCACCGACCGGGCCACGGCGGTCCGCCCGGGTTTCACGCCGGACGAGACGGTCGAGCGGATCTGTTCCGCGCTGGACGGCCTGCCGCTGGCGATCGAGCTGGCCGCCGCCCGCATGCGTACGCACGAGGCCCCCGAGCTGGCCGAACGCCTCGCCGGCACCGACCGCTTCCGGCTGCTGTCACGCGGCAGCCGTACCGCCGACGCCCGGCACCAGACGCTCCGCGCGGTCGTCGCGTGGAGCTGGGAGCTGCTCACCGAGCCCGAACGCGCGATGGCCGCCCGCCTCACGGTCTTCTCCGGCGGCGCCACCGCGACGGCCGCCGCCGAGGTCTGCGGCCTGGCCGACGCCGAGGAGCTGCTCGACTCGCTCGCCGACAAGTCGCTGGTGACCGTCACGAACGGCCGCTACCGCATGCTGGAGACCATCCGCGCCTTCTGCGCCGAGCAGCTCGCCGACGAGGCCTCCGTACGGCGGGCGCATGCGACGTACTTCCTCGGCCTGGCGCAGGAGGCCGACCCGCACCTGCGCGCGGCCGAGCAGCTCGACTGGCTGGAGGCGCTGTCCGCCGAGCACGACAACCTCCGTACGGCCCTGCGCTGGACGGCCGAGGCGGGCGAGGTACGGCTCGGCATACGGCTGCTGGCGGCGCAGTCCACCTACCTGTGGATGCGCGGGATGCGCGGCACCGCCACGGCCTCGGCCGTCGCCCTGCTGGAGGCGGCCGGGCCGGCGCCGGATCCGGAGCTCGGCGACGCCTACGTGCTCTGCCTGCTGACCGTGGCCGGCGGCGAGGCGGCCGGCGGGCTGTGGGCCCGCCACTCCGCCGCGGCCATCGCGATCGTGTCGGCTGGAGAGGGGACGCGGGAATACCCGGTTCTCACGTTCCTGTGGCCGATGATCACGGCGGCCATGCACGCCCCCGAGCCGGCTCTCGCGGTGATGACCAGGGCCACGAAGAGTCCCGACCCGTGGGAGCGCGGCATGGCCCGGATGATGTGGGCCTATTCGCTGATGGCCCGCGGCGAGTACCCCCGGGCGCGGGCTGACCTGGTTTCGGCGCTCGACGCCCTGCGCGCGCTCGGCGACCGCTGGGGGTCGATGATCTCGCTCGACGCGCTGGCCTGGCTGGCGGGCATCCACGGCGACCGGGCCACCGCGCTGGCCCGCACCGACGAGGCGATCGTGCTGGCCGAGGAGCTGGGCGCGACCGAGGACCTGGCCGATCTGCTGTGCAACCGGGGCGATCACCGCCTGCACGCCGACCCCGCCGCCGCCAAGGCCGACTACGAGCGGGCCGCCGAACTGGCCCGGCGGGTGGGCGTGCCGACGAACGTGGCGTCGGCGCTGCGCGGGCTCGGCGACGTGGCCCTGGAGGAGGGCGACCTGTCCAGGGCGCGGGAGCTGTACGAGGAGGCGCTGCGGCGCTCGGATCCCCGGTGGCTCAGGACCACGGGCAGCAGGATCCGGCTCCTGGTCGGCCTGGGACGGCTCGCGGAGGCCGACGGCGACCCGCACGCGGCCGGGACCTCGCACCGGCAGGCGGTCGAGGTGGCGGTCGTGACAGGTGCGCTGCCGGAGAGCGCCCGGGCGTTCGAGTCGCTCGCCCGGCTCGCGCTCATCGAAGAGGGCGGTGCCTGGCCGGCCGCCAGGTTGCTGGGGGCCGGCACCGTGATGCTCGGCGGGATCCGGCTCGACACGCCCACAGCCGCGGACGTCTCCGCCCGGGTGCGGGCCGTCCTGGGCGATGAGGCGTACGAGCGGGCCTGGAACGAAGGCGCGGCGCTCACCTACTCCCAGGCGGCCCTCCTGGCGGGTGTGCCCGACGCGGCGATCGACTCCTCACCGCTGCGCATGATCGCCACCCTGCCCGGTGAGCTCGGGGTGAGCCCGGGGTGAGCGCGCCCAACGAAACTCGGCCGCATGGACATTCTGCTCTCCGGCGCCAGCGTCGCCGGCCCCGCCCTGGCCTACTGGCTCAACCGCTCCGGACACTCCACCACGATCGTCGAACGGGCGCCCTCCCTGCGTGACGGCGGCTACTCGGTCGACTTCCGCGGCGACGTCCACCTCACCGTGCTCCGCAAGATGGGCATATTCCAGGAAATCCAGCGACGGCAGACCCACATGGGCGCCATGTGGAACGTCAACGAGGCGGGCAAGAAGCTGAGCGCCTTGCCGGCCGACCTGTTCGCCGGCGACGTCGAGATCCTGCGCGGCGACCTCGCCGAGATCCTCTACGACCTCACCAGGGACCACACCGAGTACATCTTCGACGACTCCGTCGCCGCGCTCGACGAGGATGCCGACGGGGTCACGGTCACGTTCGAGCGGGGTCCGAGCAGGCGCTTCGACCTGGTGGTCGGCGCCGACGGCCTGCACTCGAAGGTGCGTGAGCTGGCCTTCGGCCCGGAACGGCAGTTCATCTCGTACCTGGGCCTGTACTGCGCGGTCTTCACGACGGAGAACTACCTCGGCCTCGATTACAGCGGCCAGGCCTACAACACACCGGGCAAGATGGTCGCCCTCTACAGCGCCAGGCAGAACACCGAGGCCAAGGCCATGTTCTGGTTCGGCTCGCCGGAGCTGACCTATGACCGCCGCGACACCCGCCAGCAGCAGGACCTGCTGGAGCGGGCGATGGCGGGCGTCGGCTGGCAGGCTCCCCGGCTGCTGCGCGACATGCGGCGGGCCGGCGACTTCTACTTCGACGCCATCGCCCAGGTGCGGATGGACCGCTGGTCACGCGGCCGGGTCGTGCTGCTCGGCGACTCCGCCTGGTGCCCTTCGCCGCTGTCGGGCATGGGCACCGGGCTCGCCATGGTGGGCGCGTACGTGCTGGCGGGCGAGCTGGCGGCGACCCCCGACCACCAGGCCGCCTTCGCCGGGTACGAGGCGGCCATGCGCGACTACGTGCTCACCTGCCAGAAGTCCGGCGAGGGGGTCAGTAAGTTCATGGTGCCGGAGAGCAGGTTCATGCAGTGGTTCATGAACCAGAACTACAAGCTGCTGCCGTACCTGCCCTGGAAGGGACTGATGGCGCGGCACGCACGGAAGACGGCCGCCGCCATCAGGCTCAAGGACTATGAGATCAGTCGACCAGCCGGGCCAGCTCCTCGTCCACGACCTTCGGGTCGAGCTTCTTGAACAGCGGCACGGGCGGCGCGAGCGGGGTGCCGGGCTTGATCTGCCGGTGCTCCCACTGGGCAGCGCCCTGGTAGTCGCCGGTGATCACCGGGTAGGGGGTGCCACCGTCCTCGTCGACGTCGTGCATCTCCGGCATGCCGGACCAGACGCCCTCGCCGCCGAGCATCGCGTGGACCTTGTTGGACGAGCCGGGCAGGAACGGCGTGAGCATGGTCTTGGCGTCGTCGACCACCTGGAGGGCGACGTGCAGGATCGACTTCTGCCGCTCCGTGTCGTCCTTGAGCTTCCACGGCTCCTGCTCGGCCAGGTAGCGGTTGGCGTCGCGGACCACGTCGAACGCCTCGGTGATGGCGTTCTTGAACCGCGAACGGTTGAGCTCCGCACCCACGGGCCCGAAGGCGTTGCGCGAGCGCTCCAGCAGCGCCCGGTCGGCGTCGGTCAGCTCACCGGCCTCGGGGATCGAGCCGAAGTTCTTGGCCGCCATGGAGATCGACCGGTTGACCAGGTTGCCCCAGGCCGCGACGAGCTCGCCGTTGTTGCGGTTGACGAACTCCTGCCAGGTGAAGTCGGTGTCCTGGTTTTCCGGGCCGGCCACGGAGATGTAGTAGCGCAGCGCGTCGGCGTCGTAGCGGGCCAGGAAGTCGCGGACGTAGATGACGACCTGCCGTGAGGAGGAGAACTTCTTGCCCTCCATGGTCAGGAACTCGCTGGAGACCACCTCGGAGGGCACATTGAGCGCGCCCAGCGCCCCCGGCGAGCCGCCCCTGGCGCCCTGGCCGTTGTAGCCGAACAGCATCGCGGGCCAGATCTCGGCGTGGAAGACGATGTTGTCCTTGCCCATGAAGTAGTAGCCACGGGCGTCGGGATTCTGCCACCACTGGCGCCACGCCTCGGGGTCGCCGGAGCGTTTGGCCCACTCGATGGAGGCGGAAAGGTAGCCGATGACGGCGTCGAACCAGACGTAGAGCCGCTTGTTGGGCTGGTCGCGCCAGCCGTCGAGCGGGATCGGCACGCCCCAGTCGAGGT
Organism: Nonomuraea sp. NEAU-A123; assembly: GCF_018603905.1. GTDB lineage: Bacteria > Actinomycetota > Actinomycetes > Streptosporangiales > Streptosporangiaceae > Nonomuraea. The sequence goes on along the minus strand of NZ_JAHFZZ010000012.1, from coordinate 14,025 downwards.
CGCGGCTGATCGCCCTCGGCTGCAGGTCGCCGAGCAGGTTGAGGGCGAACTTGAGCACGTTGGGCCGCCACTCGCCCTGCTTGGACTGCAGGTAGGAGCCGAGCACCTCGGCGAAGGCCGGCAGGTCGAGCATGAAGTGCTCGGTCTCGGTGAAGATCGGCGTCTCGCCGTTGATGCGGCTCTTGGGGTTGATGAGCTGGATCGGGTCGAGCTGGTTGCCGCAGTTGTCGCACTGGTCGCCGCGGGCACCGTCGTAGCCGCAGATGGGGCAGGTGCCCTCGACGTAACGGTCGGGCAGGGTGCGTCCGGTGGACGGGGAGATCGCGCCCATCGTGGTCTTGGGGAAGATGTAGCCGTTGTCGTAGAGGCCCTTGAAGATCGCCTGCGCGACGGCGTAGTGGTTCTTCGTCGTCGTGCGGGTGAACAGGTCGTAGGACAGCCCCAGGCCGGTCAGGTCTTCGGCGATCACCCGGTTGTAGCGGTCGGCGAGCTCGCGGGCGGTGACGCCCTCCTTGTCGGCCTGCACCTGGATGGGCGTGCCGTGCTCGTCGGTGCCGGACACCATCAGCACCTTGTTGCCCGCCATCCGCTGGTAGCGGCTGAAGACGTCGGACGGCACGCCGAATCCGGATACGTGCCCGATATGGCGAGGGCCATTAGCGTACGGCCACGCTACGGCGGTCAAGATGTGCTGGGACATGGGTCAAGCCTACGGTGCGACCGCGGTCGCCTCGTACCGAATCCCGGCACGAGGCGATTGATCAACGCGTCGTGGACTCCTCGCGGGACACGGCCTCGGCCGCCTCCTCGGCCACCTTGGCGGCGACGTCTATCGAGCTCTCGCGGGTGCGGCGGATGCCCAGGATGCTGATGAACAGCGCCGCGAAGATGGTCTGGAAACTCATGATGAGTGCCGTCGCCGACGGCACGACGATGCGCAGCGACTCACGCGGGTCGAGCGAGCCGAAGCTGCGGACCTGCCAGTGCACCAGCGACATGACCAGGCCGACGAGACCGGCCAGGGCCAGCAACCCGCCGACCACCAGGCCCTTCTCCAGCGTGACGATGTCGATGAGCTTGCGGATGCGTGGCGACTCGGGCAGGAAGCCCTCCTCGGCCGCGTAGACCTTGGTGAACAGCGCGAACAGCGCGGCCTGGAAGCCGATCACCACCGCCGCCGACGCCCCGACCAGGGTGTCGACGTCGAAGGCCAGCTCGCCGATCTCGACGGGGCCGAACGTCAGCGCCCCGCCCACGACCAGCCCGAGGACCATCAGCAGCAGGCCGGGGTAGAAGAACAGCCACTTGGGGCTGTACAGCATGAGGAAGCGCAGGTGGCGCCAGCCGTCACGCCAGGAGCGCAGGTGCGGCGGCCGGGAGCGGCCGTCGGGCGCCAGGGTCGTGGGCACCTCGCGCACGTCGAGGCCCGACAGCGTGGAGCGGACCACCATCTCGGAGGCGAACTCCATGCCGCCCGTCTGCAGTTGGAGCCGCAGGATCGAGTCGCGCCTGAACCCGCGCAGGCCGCAGTGGAAGTCGCCGATGGCCGACGGGAAGAACAGCCGTCCGACGAACGACAGCACCGGGTTGCCCAGGTAGCGGTGGAGCGGCGGCATGGCGCCAGGCGCGATGCCCCCCTTGAACCGGTTGCCCATCACGAGATCGGCACCGTCGCGCAGTTGCTCGACGAACGGGAGCAACGAGGTGAAGTCGTAGGAGTCGTCGGCATCGCCCATGATGACGTATTTGCCACGTGCGGCACGGATGCCGCCCATGAGCGCGTTGCCGTAGCCCTTCTCATCGACGTGGACGACGCGAGCGCCGGCGTCACGGGCGAGCTGCTGCGAGCCGTCCGTGCTGCCATTGTCGGCGATCAGGACTTCGCCCTCGATGCCGTGCTCTTCCATGCACGCCAGTGCCTTGCGTACACAGACTTCCACGGTCTCCGCCTCGTTGAGGCAGGGCATGACCACCGTCAGTTCCACGTCTCAACCCTTCAGTTAAGGCTCTTCCAGCCCACCATCATGCCCTGTGCCCGAGGATGGTCGGGTCAAGTCCTAAAAACGACTGGCATTCTTTACAGCATGGTGAGCGCTGCGGAGATTACCCCTGTGGACCCCTCCGCCCCTGGCCGGCTAGCACGCGCGCTGGCGTTCCTGGGCCGTCATCGGGTGTTCGCCGCCGCATTCGCCGTGGGCGGGGTGCTGCGGCTCGTCACCATGCTCGGGTACGGCCCGGCGATGTGGTTCAACGACTCCTATGAGTACGTCTCCGTCGCGCTGCACCCCAGGCCACACCCCATCAGGCCCGACGGTTACGGGTTCTGGCTGCTGCTGCTCAAGCCGTTCCACAGTTTCTCTCTGGTGACCCTCTCCCAGCACCTGATGGGCCTGGCCACGGGCGTGCTCATCTACGCGTTGCTGCGCCGGAAATTCGGGCTGCCGAAATGGGGGGCGACGCTGGCGGCCGTCCCGGTGCTGTTCGACGCCTACCAGATCCAGCTCGAACAGCTCATCATGTCCGACACGCTGTTCACGCTGCTGGTGGTGGGCGTGGTCACGATGGTCCTGTGGAACAGGCGGATGTCGTGGAAGGTGGGCGCGGTCGTCGGGCTGCTGCTCGCGCTGACCGCGCTGACCCGCTCGATCGGCCTGCCGATCCTCGTCCTGGTCGTCGCCTACCTGCTCATCAAGCGGACCGGGTGGAAGGCGATCGTGGCCGTGATCATGGCCTGCGCGGTCCCGGTCCTCGCCTACATGGGTTGGTTCTCAACAAATTTCGGTAAATTCGCGATGACCAACAGCGACGGGCTCATCCTCTACATGCGCACGGCGATCTTCGCCGACTGCAACAAGATGCACATCGACAAATACAGGGAGCTCCAGATGCTCCTGCTGTGCATCAACGACCCGGTCAACCAGCGCAAGGACTACGCGCAGTGGTATCTGTGGGGCCAGGGCAACGGCGACGGCCAGGGCACCGGCGAGGTGCTGCACCGCTGGGGCGCGGGCAAGAAGTTCACCGACATCACCAACGAGGCCGCCAGCGCGTTCGCCCAGCGGGCGATCCTCTCGCAGCCCGGCGACTACCTGCGGGTGGTCGCGCGCGACTTCTTCCGCGCCTTCAACTGGGGCAGGCCACGCTTCCCCGATGAGAAGACGTACAACATGTATCGCTTCATCCCGTTCTACGAGCTCGATGACGGCGGCAATCCCAAGCGTCTGCCCCAGTGGCCCTCCTTCCAGGGCCGGACCGACACCGACGCCTACACCTACGAGCAGGGCCCGCCCGAGACGAGGATCGTCGCGCCCTGGGCGCAGATCATGAGCGGCTACCAGCAGGTGGTCTACCTGCCCGGCATCGTGCTGGGCGGCGTGATGCTGATCGGCCTGTACGGCACGGTGGTCCGCTGGCGCAGGTTCGGCGGGCCGGTGGTCCTGCCCTGGCTCGGCGCGTTCGGCCTGCTGCTCGCACCCGCCGCGACGGCGGAGTTCGACTACCGCTACGTTCTGCCGGCGGTCCCTCTGGCCTGCATCGCGGCGGCGATCACCCTGCGCCGGGGCATCACTTGGGAGCGGGTACGACCCAAGAACGCGTCAGCATCCGAGCCCACCACTGTGCCTGCGTGAGCGTCTCGGCCACCAGCACCGGATAGAGCCACCAGAAGTTGATCAGCACGATCAGCGTGAACGCCCCCACGGCCGCGGCCCCCACCGCCCGCCGTACGGGTGAGGCGTTCTCCTTCCCGATCGCCAGCCCCGCGACCAGGACGAGCGCCAGCACCATGAACGGCACCACGGGGATCATGTAGAAGAGGTACATCGTCCGCTTGTCGGCGATGGCGTAGTAGAACCAGGGCAGCCAGCCGGCGGCGTAGGCCAGCAGCACCGCGCCGGCCCGCCAGTCGCGCGTGGCGACGTACCAGGCGATGAGTCCCAGCAGGGCCAGCGCGGCGGCGAACCAGAGCACCGGCGTGCCCGCCCCCACCACGGCCTGCGAGCACTTGTCGGCCCCGCACGCCGAGGGCGGCAGGTCCGTCGGGTAGAAGAAGGAGACCGGCCGCATCAGGATCGGCCAGGTCCACGGATCCGACATGTACGGGTGGTAGTCGTGCAGGCCGGTGTGGTAGCCGAGCACCTGCACCTGATACTTCAGCCACGACCGCACCGAGTCGACGACGAAGAACATCGGTCCCGACGACGTGGCCTGCTCCCAGTTGCGCCCGTAACCGCCCGCGGTGACGAACCACCCCGTCCACGAGGCCACGAAGGTCAGCGCGGGCGCCAGACCGAGCGCGGCCAGCCACGACGGCGCGTCCAGCGAGAGGGCCCCCTGGTACGGCCGGCGCAACCCGACGGCCCGCCTGGCCCCCATGTCCCACAGCAGGCTCATGACCGCGAACGCGACCAGGAAGAACAGCCCCGACCACTTCACCGCGCAGGCCGCGCCCAGGCAGACCCCGGCGGCCAGCCGCCACGGCCGCAGGCCCAGCCGCGGCCCGGCCGGGGTGAGCGGGGAGCTGTCGTACCAGTCGGCCAGCCGCTGCCGTGACCAGTCGCGGTCGACCACCAGACAGGCGAACCCGGCCAGCACCCAGAACATCAGGAAGATGTCCAGCAGCGCCGTACGCGACAGCACCAGGTGCAGCCCCTCCAGCGAGAGCAGCAGCCCGCCCAGGCAGCCGAGCAGCGTCGAGCGGGTCATCCGGCGGGCCACGCGGGCCAGGACCAGGATCGACAGCGTCCCGACGACCGCGGCGGCGAACCGCCAGCCGTACGAGTTCATGCCGAACAGCCACTCCCCCAGCCCGATCATCCACTTGCCCAGCGGCGGGTGGGCGACGAACGAGGCGCAGTCCGTCGTATTGGGGCAGTGCTTGAAGATGTCGAGGTTGCCGGCCATCAGCCGGCGGTCGGCCACCGGGTTCTTGGCATCGCCGAGCGTGACCCGCTCCACCCCGAACCTGAGCAGCGAGTAGGCGTCCTTGAGGTAGTACGTCTCGTCGAAGACGACGGCCCGCGGCTCGCTCAGCCTGACGAACCGGAGAATCCCGCCGAAGAGGGCGACCGCGATCGGGCCCAGCCACCCCCACAGGGCGGTGCCCTGCATCGGCGGGACCAGCCTGCGCGCGGAAGACCCCCAATTCTTCACGATGTGCACCCTATGGCGTGGATGATCTCCTGTGAACCGCGTCGTAGAGCTCCCGCTTGGGCAGACCCGCCTCCTTGGCCACGTCGGCGACGGCCACCTTGCGCTGCTCCCCGTCGGCCACCCGGCGGTCCACCTCCGCGACCAGCGACTCGATGTCGGGCTCGGTGTCGTCCATGACGTGACCGGCGACGACCACGGTGATCTCGCCCTTGACGCCCGCCGCCGCCCAGGCGGCCAGCTCGCCCAGGCCGCCGCGCCGTACCTCCTCGTAGGTCTTGGTGAGCTCGCGGCAGACGGCGGCACTCCGCTCCTGACCGAACGCCTCCGCCATCGCCTCCAGCGAGCTCTGGAGCCGGTGGGGCGCCTCGAAGAACACCATCGTGCGCTCCTCCTTGGCCAGCGCCGCCAGGCGGCGGCCGCGCTCGCCCGGTTTGCGTGGTGGGAAGCCCTCGAAGCAGAACCGGTCGCTCGCCAGGCCGGAGACGGCCAGCGCGGTGGTGACGGCGCTCGGGCCCGGCAGCGCGGTGACCGTGATGCCCTCCTCGACCGCCAGGTGCGTGAGGCGGTATCCGGGGTCCGACACGCCCGGCATGCCCGCGTCGGTGATGACCACCACCGTCTGCCCCTGCTTGAGCGTCTCGATGAGCTCCGCCGCACGTCCGGCCTCGTTGGCGTCGTAGTAGGAGACCACCCGCCCGCCGATCTCCACGCCGAGCTCGCCTGCCAGCCTCCGCAGCCGTCTGGTGTCCTCCGCCGCCACCACGTCCGCCTTCTCGAGCACCTCACGCAGCCGTGGCGAAACGTCTCCCGCCTGTCCGATGGGGGCCCCTGCCAGCACCAACTTGCCCTCTACTGTCACCCGGCCATTGTGGCAGGGCATGCCGATAAGACCCTGTTTCCTGGGTAAGCACTGGCTTGAGGCCCGTACGATGTCCGAATGGCGGTGACCGATTTCCCGTACCAAACCTTTGGCCAGTCTGATGGTCAACCGGCGGCGGACGAGAGCAGTCCCGGGACGCGATCCATCCGAGATCGCCTGGTCCCGCCGATGCGCGGCAGCGTGTTGTGGGGCTGGCTGGGGCCGCTGCTCGTCACCCTGTTCGGCGGGGTGCTGCGCTTCATGGGGCTCGGCCACCCCAACGCGGTCGTCTTCGACGAGACCTATTACGCCAAGGACGGCTTCTCGCTGATCACGTGGCTCGTGGAACGGGTCACGATCAAGGACGCCGACAAGGCGCTCATCGCCGGCAACACCGACATCTGGCAGAAGTGCACCGAGGCGACACTCGACAAGTGCGCCTCCTACGTGGTCCACCCGCCGCTGGGCAAGTGGATGATCGGCGCGGGCGAGTGGCTGTTCGGCATGAACCCGTACGGCTGGCGGTTCGCCGCCGCGGTCGTCGGGACGCTGTCGATCCTGGTCCTGGCCCGCGTGGCCCGCCGGATGACCCGCTCGACGCTGCTCGGCTGCTTCGCCGGGCTCCTGCTCGCCCTCGACGGACTGCACTTCGTGCTCTCGCGTACGGCGCTGCTGGACATCTTCCTGATGTTCTGGGTGCTGGCCGGGTTCGCCTGTCTGGTGGTCGACCGCGACCGGGCGCGCGAGCGGCTGATCGACTGGTACGAGACGTCGCCGCTGTCACCGCAGGGGCCCTGGCTGGGGCTGCGGCCGTGGCGGATCGCCGCGGGCGTCTGCCTCGGGGCCGCCATGGCGGTCAAGTGGTCGGGCCTGTTCTTCGCGGTGGCCTTCGCCGTCATGTCGCTGCTGTGGGACTTCGGCGCGCGGCGGGCCGTCGGCCTGCGCCAGCCCTATGCCGGCGCCTTCGCCAAGGACGTGCCGACCGGTCTGGCCGCCTTCGCACTGGTCCCGTTCGTGACGTACATGGCCACCTGGGTCGGCTGGTTCGCCACCGCAACCGGCTACGGCCGCAACTGGGACCAGGCCACCTCGTCGGGCCCGCTCTACTTCGTCTTCGACTCGATGCGGTCATGGGTCCAGTACCAGTGGCAGGTCTTCTCCTTCCACAACGGGCTGGCGACCTCGCATCCGTACATGTCGGATCCGTGGCAGTGGCCGCTGCTGCTGCGCCCGGTCGCCTTCTACTACGAGGGCAAACAGACCGGCTGCGGCGCCAAGGACTGCTCCGAGGCCGTGCTCGGCGTGGGCACCCCGGTGATCTGGTTCGGCGCGCTGGCCGCGCTGATCGGCCTGATCGCCTGGTACGTCGCCACGCGTGACTGGCGGGCCGGCGCGGTGCTGCTGGCCTACGCGATGGGCTGGCTGCCCTGGTTCTACTTCGCCATCGCCCAGAACCGCACGATGTTCCTGTTCTACGCGGTGCCGATGGTGCCGTTCATGGTGCTGGCAATCACGCTGTGCGCGGGTTTGCTGATAGGCCCCTCAGCGAAGACGGCGGGTGGGGCTGTACCGTTGAGGCGAACGCTCGGGGCCGCGGCCGTCGGCGCGTTCGCACTTCTCGCACTGATCAACTTCTGGTGGCTGCATCCGGTTTTGTCCGCCGAGCTGATCCCCTACACCGAGTGGAAGGCAAGGATGCTCTTCGACAAGCGGTGGATATGACCCGGTTACAGTTCCATATTTACTAATTTCATAGGGTAGTCGCAGTGCAAGACCCAATACGCACCGGTTTCGGTCATCGTCAGGCCCGGGGTCGATACGGCAAACTTCGAGGCATGAGTGCACCAGACGTCACCGCCCTGCTCGCCGAGTTGGAGCGCTCCGAGCCGGATCTGGCCGAAGAGGCCAGGACCGCCGTGGAGTGGTTGACAGGCGGGGAGCCCCTGGAGACGGTTACTCAGCTCGACGTCTGCGAGTTCCTCTGGTACACGTTGCCGCTCAAGGTCGGCGGCGACCACGAGCGGCTGGCCCATTCCCTCGGCCGGCTGCTGCAGCTCGGCGGGCTCGACCGCTACGCCGGGCTCTGTGAGTCGACGACCACGGCTCAGATCCTGCGCACCTACTCCCGCGAGGGCGAGGACGCGGGCACCAGCGCTTACCAGGCGGCGCTCGAAGCCACTGGCGTGCTCCCGCCCGATGTGCCCGACCTGCAGTGGAGCATGATCATGGGCCCCGAGGAGCTGGGCGCGCACGTCGCCTGCTCCGCGGCGCTGGAGCTGGCGATCGTCTCGGGCGAGAGCGTCGATCCCGGCGCGCTCACCAAGCGCTGGCTGACCGAGCCACGGGCGGAGCTGGGCGGCGACAGCTGGCTGCATCGCGTGCACGGCGAGCGGCTCAACCGCTGGGTGCTCGGCCGCGGCCCGGCCCGGCGCGAGCTGGCCCAGCCGTTCGAGGTGCGACTGCACGCTCCGGTGTCGGTCCAGCCGCTACCCGGGCTCCACGGCCTGCTGTCGCTGGCCGCCTCGGAAGGCAGCCTGCCCATGCGGCTGGCCCCGTCGCCGGAGGCGCTCCGGCTGCGCGAGCTGGCCGAACGAGAGCTGGGCGCGATCAGCCGCGACGGCGCCAGGCTGTCGATCACCGAACGCGGCCGGCGGCTGCTCGACTCGCCCGAGGCCATGTGGGACGCGGTCACCCGGCTGCTCCTGGCCAGGGGCGAGCACGAGTTCGAGGTCTCGGCGCGTGAGGCCGCGCTCATGCTGCTCGCCGACGGCACGCTGATGTCGCCCACCCAGTTGCGCGAGCGGGTGGCGGAGGTGGTCGGCGGAGAGGGCTGGCATCCCGCGACGAACCTCGAGGACATCGCCACACCGGTCATCGAGCTGGTCGGGCAGCTGACCGCGCTCGGCCTGGCGTTCGCCGACGATCTCGCCGTACGGGTGACCCGGCCCGGTCAGCTCGCGGCCCTGGCCGCGCTCCGCGCCCACGCGCTGCGGCCGAGGCAGTATGTGAGCGCGGCCTGACGCCTGGTTCCTAAGGGACGCTGACGCGGCGGATGGCCTGCTTGAAGGCGGGGCATTCGACGAGCGGGTCATGGTCGCAGACCACGGCGTGGCGCAGGCTGTCCCGCAGCCGGGTGAGCTGCGCGATCCGCTCGTCCACCGCGCGCTCCTTGGCGGCCATCCCCTCGCGCAGCACGGCGTCGGACGGCCCGGCGCGCAGGAACGCGGCGATCTCGGCGAGGGTGAACCCGGCGTCGCGCGCGCAGGTGACCAGCGCCAGCCGTTCGAGCGTCGCGGGCAGGTACGTGCGGCGCAGGCCGTTGCGCCCGACGGCCTCGATGAGCCCCTTACGCTCGTAGAACCGCAGTGCCGACGGCGCCAGGCCGGACTGCCGCGCCACCTCGCCGATGTCGAGCAACGTCTCGTCCACAACGCACTCCTTAACTTCGCTCCTTGACTTGAACCGCGCTTCAAGTAGGAGTCTAGGACACATGAAAATTCATCACCTGAACCTCGGCTCGATGCGCGAGATCGATTCGACCGAGTCCCTGCCCTCCGCGCCCGCCGTCTGCCACGCCCTGCTCGTCGAGACCCCCGACTCGGGGCTCGTGCTGGTGGAGGCGGGGCTGGGGCTGGACGACGTGACACGCCCCGGCGACACGCTCGAAACCGAGTGGGTCGAGCTGGTCGGGCCCGCGCTCCTGCCGGCGGAGACCGCCGTCCGGCAGATCGCCGCGCTCGGCCACGACCCGGCGGACGTACGCCACATCCTGCTGACCCACCTGGACGTCGACCACAGCGGCGGGCTGCCCGACTTCCCGCAGGCCGAGGTGCACGTCATGGCGGCCGAGCTGCAGGCGGCGCTCACGGAGGCGCCGAACCGCCGCTACCGCCCCAGCCACTGGGCGCACGGCCCGCGCTGGGTCACCTATCCCGGCACCGGTGACACCTGGTTCGGGGTCGAGGGTGTGCGGCCTTCGACGTTCTCCACGGACTTCCTGATGGTGCCGCTCGGCGGGCACACCCTGGGCCACGCGGGTGTGGCGGTCAGGGATGGCGACCGATGGCTGCTGCACGCCGGTGACGCCTACTTCTACCACCGCGAGCTGTCGCCCGACGAGCCGCTCTCGCATCCGCTGATGGACATCGTGCAGCTCGACGCGCAGGTGGACGAGGAGTCGCGGCTGACGAGCCAGGCCCGGCTGCGGGACCTGGCGAACGTGCACGGAGTGGAGGTGTTCTCCGCGCACGACCCGTGGGAGCTAAGCCGCATGGCTTGAGGTCTGGTCAGTTCCCCTTGGGCGCGTTCTACTGGGCATGAACCGGTTATCGTCCGCGCACGTATCTCTGGCTGCCCGGCCACCGCGGCGCGCAGAACGCGGTGGCCGGGCCCGGAGCCTAAAGCTCGCAGTTGATCTCGCTCTCGCCATTGCAACTGTCGGTGTCGCCACCGCCGTCGATCCGGTCGAGCCCGGCGCCACCGCTCAGACGGTCGTTGCCGGCCAGACCACGGATCTGGTCGTCGCCCGCACCGCCGTTGATCACGTCGTCGCCGAAGCCCCCGGCGAGCAGGTCGGCCTTGGAGCCGCCGTTGACGGTGTCGGCGCCGTTGTCGCCGGACAGCGTGCTCGGCAGGGTGGTGTTGTTGCGGATCGCGTCGTTACCGGCCCCCGCGAACACGTCGACGCGGGTGATCCCGCTCGTCGGGCAGCGCACCCCGGCCCCCAACTGCTGGCAGCCGGGGCCGGCGGCGACCGATCCCAGCGTGTTGCCGATGGTGACGAAGCCGCCGAGCGGGCTGACGTCGATCCCGTCCGCCACGGCGCTCCCGTTGACGAGGATCCTGGTCCCGTCCACCTGCGCGTTGACCGTCGCCGCCGATGCCGGCCCGGCGAGCGCCGTCGCGCCGGCGAACAGGACGGTGACGAACCCCAGGGCCATGCCCGTGTCGCGGAGCAGAGCGTTTCTGCTGAACATCTGTGTTTCCCCTCGTGATGTGTGTTCCGGGCCCCGCATCACTGTGAGTCACTCGCCTGTCCTTCTCCGCGCAGAACGACGCAGTGGTGTCGTGTACTCCTTCGTTGACGGCCACCTCGTCGCGCAGGTGTGAATCATTTTGAATCATCCGGCTTGCGGCGGCGCCGCCTGGACCAGCGATCCCTGTTACGACCAGGACCACGTAGCCAGTGCTCCCTGGTTTGACGTATGCGACATTAGCTGATTTAGTGCATCATCAATTGGCATCAAACTGGGTCGTAGGGAATGGGTGCGCCGGATGCTGTCGAGGATGCGGAGCGGATGAGCACAGTCGCAAGTGACGGCGCCGAACACCGCACCAAGCGCGAGCGTCTCGCGACGGAGCTGCGGCGCCTGCGTGACCAGGCCGGGATCTCCGGGCGCGACCTGGCGCACCGGGTCGGCATCAGCCAGTCCAAGGTTTCCCGCATCGAGTCCGGGACCGTGATCCCCTCACTGCCGGAGGTGACGGCATGGGGTGAGGCGGTGGAGGCCTCGACGCAGACCAGGGAATGGCTGACCGATCTCACCGAAGCGGCGTTCACCGAGATGCACACCTGGCGGGCCGCGCTACAGCGGCAGGCGCACCTGCAGGACGAGATCCGGGAGCAGGAAGACCAGGCGCGGTTGGTCCGCGGATTCCAGCCCACCCTCGTCCCGGGGCTGTTGCAGACCGCCGAGTACGCCCGGCGCGTCTTCTCGCTGTTCGATCCGCCCTACTCCGAGAGCGCGCTGTCCATGGCCGTCTCGGCTCGTCTGCAACGGCAGCTCGCGCTCTATGAGGAAAGCCGGAGTTTCGAATTCCTCATTACGGAGGCGGCGCTGAGGTGCCGTCCGGGACCGCCCAAACTCCTGCTGGCCCAATTGGACCGGATAGCCTCACTCAGCACTCTGGAGAACGTCAGCATCGGGTTGATACCGCACAACACAGAAGCACTTGTCTGCCCACCGCATGGTTTCACCCTCTACGAGAGCGACGGCAGCACGGCGGATACTTTTGTGGAGATAGAGACGGCGCATGTGAGATTGACCGCCGGACACGCCGACGACATCGCGGTCTATCAGCGGCAGTGGTCCCTGCTGAGCGAGATGGCCATCTTCGACGACGCGGCGCGGGAGTTCCTCGCCACTGTCAGCGCCGACGTCCGCGCCACGGCCCGGTGACCCGCCATGCGCGCGGCCTCACCTCAGGTCGAATTCGCCCGCGTACACCCCCGCGAGGAACGCGCCCCACTCCTCGTCGCTGAAGTACAGGACGGGACCCTCGGGGTCCTTGGAGTCGCGAACCGCCACCCCGTCTTCACCCAGCGCGACCTCGACGCAGCCGCCGCCGTTGTCGCTGAAGGTCGCCTTGAACCATGCGGCGCGCTGCGACCGGCTTTCCTTGGCAGTACCCATTATTTCTCTCCTGTTCGTTTCGGGGAGCCTTTGGGCCGCCCGGTGGTGCGGTCGGCTTGGGTATCCGGCAGAGTGCCGCGCCGTAGGTCTGCCAGTGGAATTCTATGAATGCTTTTAGTCATATCCAATACGCGTGGTACGAAGGAGTTGGAGCGATGCAGTTTCGATTGTTGAACGGCGTGGAGGCGTACCGAGACGGTGTGCGGGTTTATGTCGGTGACCGAAAACAACGTTTGATGCTGGCTTTACTCCTGCTGGCGGGTGCCCGGCCGGTCACCATGGAGGAGCTGATCGACAAGATCTGGGGCGCGGAGCCGATAAACAGCGCGCGCAAGGTCATCCAGCACTATGCGAGTGACCTGCGTGCTCATCTGGGCCATTCCAGCGGGCCGGGGTTGGGTGACATGCTGCCCAAGTACCAGGGCGGCTACCGGCTGCTGGCCGACCGGAACCAGGTCGACGTGTACCGGTTCCGCGATCTGGTGAACGACGCCCGGCCGCTGATCGGCCGGGACGACGAGCAGGCCGTACGGATCCTGCGCGACGCTCTTCGGCAGTGGGGCACCCGCGGCCTGCGGGCCGGCGAACCGCTCAGCGGCCTGACCGGTCAGTCCGCGGCGAACGCCCGCGCCAAGTTGCAGGCGGAACACCGCGCCGCGGTGATCGACTGCCTGGAGGCCGAGCTACGGCTCGGGCACCACGCGCAGCTCGTACCCGAGATCCTGGACCTCGCCAGTGCCGGGCCGCCCGACGAGGAGCTGACCGGCCTGCTCATGCTGGCCTGCCATCGCGCCGGCCGGTCGGCCGAAGCCCTCGGCGCTTTCGCCGCCTTGCGGAAACGGCTGGCCGACGAGGTCGGGGCCGACCCGGGCCCGGACATCGAGCACCTCCACCGGCGCATCCTTCAGCAGGACCCGGACCTCAGCGATTCGCACAGGTTCGCCCCTTCCGGCGGGGAGATGCGATCCCCCCGTGAGACCGCGAAGAGCGCCGTCCGCCGGGTGGCCGAGGCCGCCAGGAAGGGCGACGCGAAGAAGGCCGAATAGCCGTCCTCGCCACAGGGCCACTTCACGAGCGGCCCTGTGGACGATCGCCGCCTACCGGGACCCCATCCGCGACCAGAAGATCGATCTTCTCTTGATCATGGCGCGAGCGCTGGATCATGATGGCGCGGACACGAATGGGGAGGTAGCCATGCGTACGTTACGCACGTCAGGTGCTGCGATCGGGGCGGTGATGGCTGTGGCGATCACCGCGTCGCCCGCGGCGGCCGCGCAGGCGCCCACCTACACCTTCCACAAGCAGACCTTGTGGCAGCAGTACACGACGACGGATCCGGCCACCGGATCGGCGGTGACGACCTGCTTCAGGCTTCCGGCGGTCGTCAAGACCAAGAACGGCGTGCTGCTCGCCTTCGCCGAGCGGCGCAACAAGAACAACTGCGCGGATCACGGCGCCTTCGACATCGTCATGCGGGCTCTTCGAAGTTAAGCGGGGTTGAGGTGTCCGCGGCCTTTTCGGGTGGTGGCGCATCGGGTGCGTAGTCGCTGGTTTCCTGGGTTGCGGAAGCCGTAGGCGTCGCGGGCGGTGGTCTTGATGACG
>NZ_JAHFZZ010000011.1 GCF_018603905.1 Nonomuraea sp. NEAU-A123 | reverse complement strand
AGGAGGCCACATGCTCCGCATCCAGCGGCAATGCTCCCCACTTGCCCACACTCGCCGTGCCGAACACCTCCGCACCCAGCCAGCGAGCGAGCTGCACCGCCGCCATCCCCACCCCACCGGCAGCCGCGTGAATCAGCACCCGATCCCCCGACCGCACTCCGCCCAGATCGACCAGGCCGTAGTAGGCGGTCGCGAACACGGCCGGCATCGCGGCCGCGGTCACGAAGGACCAGCCGGCCGGCATGTGCGCGATCATCCGGTGGTCGGTCGTCGTGTAGGGCCCGAAACTCTCCTCGAACAGCCCGAGCACCCTGTCGCCCGGGGCGAACGCGGTGACGCCGGAGCCGACCTCGACGATCACGCCGGCGCCCTCGGTCCCGAGGGACGCCGCACCGGGGTACATGCCGAGGGCCATCAGGACATCGCGGAAGTTCAGTCCACCAGCCCGCACCGACACCCGTACCTCGAACTCGCCCAGGGGCCGTCGGGCCGCGTCGCAGACTGCCGCTTCCAGGGCGTCGATCGTGCCCGGCTCGGTGATCTCCAGACGCCAGGACTCCGCACCGGCCGGCGGCTTCAGCAGGCCGTCGTCGTCGGTCCTGGTCAGCCGCGGCGCGCGGGCCTCGCCCTCGCGCAGGGCCAGCTCAGGTTCCTGACCGGCCAGTACGGTAGGCAACGCCCGGTAGGAGGCCTCCGTGCCGTCCACGTCGATGAGCAGGAACCGGCCGGGGTTCTCGGCCTGCGCGGCGCGTACCAGACCCCAGACGGGCGCGTGGACGAGATCGGGGGCGTCGTCATCGGCGGTGGCGCGCACCGAGCCACCGGTCACCAACGCCAGCCTGGCGCCGGCGAAACGGTCGTCGGCCAGCCAGTCCTGCAGCAGGGCGAGCGTTCGGCCGGTCACGTCGCGGGCGGCCGCCGAAGGGTCGGCCGACGCGGACGCGAACCCGGCGGAGACCAGCACCACCGTCGGCGTGACGCTCAGCGCGGCCAGCCCCACGGCGGTGCGCACGGGGAGTCCCGCGGAACGCAGGGCCCCGGGCAGCTCGTCATCCTCGGTGCCGAGCACCGCCCAGTCGTCCCAGGGCGCGCCGGTGGTCACCGGTGTCCACGTCACCTGGTACGGCGAGGCGCCGGTCCCGTTCCGGCCGGCGCGGAGCCCGGCGCCGGAGACCGGCCGCATGGCCAGCGAGCCCACCGTGGCCAGCGGCGCGCCTGTGGCGTCCGCCACGGTCAGCAGGGGTGCGCCGGAGCCGTCGGCGGATACCCGTACGCGGGCGGCAGCGGCGCCGGTCGCGTACAGGCTGACCTCGCTCCAGGTGAAGGGCAGCTCGACCTGCTGGTCCTCGCTCGGCTCGGCCAGCCCGATGGCGTGCAGCACGGCGTCGAACAGCGCCGGATGCAGACCGAAGCGGCCGGCGTCCGCGGCCACGGCGTCGGGCAGCTCGACGTCGGCGAACACCTCGCCGTCGCGCTGCCAGGCCGCGCGCAGCCCCCGGAAGGCGGGTCCGTACGCCACGCCTTCGCCGGCCAGCCGCTCGTAGAGTCCGCCGACGTCGATGGGCTCGGCGCCGGGTGGCGGCCATTCGGCCAGGTCGAAGGCGGGCCGTTGCGCTCCGACTGCGAGAGTCCCGGTCGCGTGCCGGATCCAGGGCCGCTCGCCCGCGGCGGCCCGCGAGTACACGGTCAGCGTATGGCGGCCCGAGTCGTCCGCGCCGGAGACGATCACTTCGATCGTGACGGCGTCCCGCTCCCCCAGCACGAGGGGGGTCTCCAGGGTCAGCTCTTCTACGAGGTCGCACCCTGCCTGGTGGCCGGCCGCGACGGCGAGCTCGACGAAGGCCGTGCCCGGCACCAGTACGGTGTCGAGGATCCGATGATCGGCCAGCCAGGGGTGGGTGCCGAGCGAGAGCCTGCCGGTGAACAGCGATCCACCGGTGTCGGGCAGTTCGACGGCGGCGCCCAGCAGAGGATGATCCGCGGCCTCCAGCCCGAGGGAGGCGGGATCACCGCCGTGGTGGGAGGACCGCAGCCAGTAATGGCGACGCTGGAAGGCGTAGGTGGGAAGGTCCACCGCCCGCCCGGCGCCGTCGAAGAACGCCTCCCAATTCACTTCCGTCCCGCGCGCGTACGCCCGGCCGAGGGCGGTCACCAGTTGCCCGGCCTCGTCCCGATCGCGCCGCAGCACCGGCAGCGCCACCGGCACGGGCCCCTGCTCCTGCACCAGCCCCGACAGCACGCCGTCGGGACCCAGCTCCAGAAGGGTCCGCACGCCCCGTTCGCGCAGGAAGGCGACGCTGTCGGCGAACCGCACCGGCTCTCGCAAATGCCGCACCCAGTACTCGGCCGAGAACTCCCGTACCGGCTCGCCGGTCAGGTTCGACACCACCGGGATCTCCGGGACGCCGTACTCCAGCCCGCCGGCCACCTCACCGAAGGCGCCGAGGATCGGCTCCATGCGATGGGAGTGGAACCCGTCGCTGACCCGCAGCCGCCGGCACCTCACCCCGCGCCGGGCGAACTCCTCCGCCACCCGCTCCACGGCGGGCTCGTCGCCTGAGACCACGACCGAAGCCGGCCCGTTCACCGAGGCGATCGCCACCCCGGACAGGTCGGATATTTCGGACAGCAGGTCGGCCACGGTCCGTTCTCCCGCTCCGACCGCGACCATCGCCCCGCCTGCGGGCAGGCTCCCCATCAACTGGCCACGGGCCGCCACCAGCGCGCACGCGTCCTCCAGGGACAGCACCCCGGCCACGTGCGCGGCCGTCAGCTCTCCCACCGAGTGACCCAGCAGGTAGTCGGGCACCACGCCCCATGACTCCAGCAGCCGATAGAGGGCCACCTCTACCGCGAACAGCCCCGTCTGGGCGTACAGCGTCTGATCCAGGAGCTCCGGCCGCCCCCACATCACCTCGGTCAGCGGCACGTCCAAGTAGCGGTCCAAGCCCGCGGCCACCGCCTCCAGATGTCCCTTGAACGCGGGGAACGCCCTGGTCAGCTCCAGGCCCATCTCCGTCCGCTGACTTCCCTGACCGGTGAACATGAACCCCAGCCCGCCCCGGGAGCCCTCCCCGAGTCCTTCCGGACCGGTCACGACGTCGACCGGCTCAGCCCCCGCGGCCACCCGCGCCAGGCCCGCCACCAGTTGCTCCCGGTCGGCCGCGACCACGACGGCGCGATGGCTCAGCAGTGAACGCGTTCGCACCAGCGAATGACCCACCTCGGCCGGCCCGGCCGCCGCGGATCCCACGACGAAGTCCCGCAGCCGCTCCGCCTGCGCCCGGACGCCGTCCTCACCGCGACCGGAGACCACCACGGGCACCGGCACGTCAGCGGGAGCCGGCGCGTCATCCGGAACCGGGTCCTCGGCGGGAACGCCCTCGATCACCACATGCGCGTTGGTCCCGCTGATCCCGAACGACGACACTCCCGCCCGGCGCGGACGGTCGCCGCCGGGCCAGGGGGTCGGCTCGGTCACCAGCGACACCGCGCCGGCCGACCAGTCCACGTGCGAGGACGGGGAGTCGACGTGCAGCGTCTTCGGCAGGACGCCGTGCCGCATCGCCATGACCATCTTGATCACACCGGCGACACCCGCCGCGCACTGGGTGTGGCCGATGTTGGATTTGACCGTGCCCAGCCACAGCGGCCGATCCTCCGGACGATCCTGTCCGTAGGTGGCCAGCAGCGCCTGCGCCTCGATCGGGTCCCCGAGCGTCGTGCCCGTGCCGTGGCCCTCGACCGCGTCGATGTCGGCCAGGCCGAGACCGGCGTTGGCCACCGCCTGGCGGATCACCCGCTGCTGGGAGGGGCCGTTGGGCGCGGTCAGCCCGTTGCTCGCACCGTCCTGATTGACCGCACTGCCCCGCACCACCGCCAGCACCTGATGGCCAAGGCGCCGCGCGTCCGACAACCGCTCCAGCAGCACCAGGCCCACGCCCTCGGCGAACGCCGTACCATCCGCCGCTTCGGCGAAAGCCTTACACCGCCCATCCCGCGCCAGCCCCCGCTGCCTGCTGAACTCCACGAAGATCTCGGGCGTGGACAGCACGGTCACACCGCCGGCCAGCGCCAGCGTGCTTTCGCCGCGGCGCAGCGACTCGCAGGCCAGATGCATGGCGACCAGGGACGACGAGCACGCCGTGTCCAAGGTCATGGCGGGCCCCTCCAGGCCGAGCGCGTAGGCGACGCGGCCGGACATCACCGAGCTGGAATTGCCGGTGATCAGGTATCCCTCCACCTCCTCGGGCAGCGGCGCGGGCCCGGTGGCGTAGCCGGTGGCGGAAGCGCCGACGAACACACCTGTCGGACTGCCCCTGAGGTCGCCGGGGTCGATGCCCGCGCGTTCGAGGGCCTCCCAGGAGGCTTCGAGCAGCAGCCGCTGCTGCGGGTCCGTGGCCAGGGCCTCGCGGGGCGAGATCCCGAAGAAGGCCGCGTCGAACTCTCCGGCCTCGTACACGAACCCGCCCACCCGCGCATAACTGCTGCCGGCGCTCTCGGTGTCGGGGTCGTAGAGCCGCTCCAGGTCCCAGCCCCGGTCGGCGGGGAACTCCGCCATCGCGTCCCGGCCCTCGACCAGCATGCGCCACAGGGCCTCCGGCGAGTCGACGCCACCGGGATAGCGGCAGCTCATCCCGACGATGGCGATCGGATCGTCGTCGAGCGGCGCGGCGGGCGCGGCGACCGGCGCGGCCGGCGACTCGGCGCCGAGCAGCTTGCCCTTGATGTGCTGGGCGAGTACGGCGGGCGTCGGATAGTCGAAGACCAGCGTGGCCGACAGCCGCAACCCGGTGGCGGCGTTGAGCCGGTTGCGCAGCTCGATGGCGGTCAACGAGTCGAAGCCCAGCTCCTTGAACGCCCGGCCGGCGTCCACCGAGGCGGCGTCGGCGTGGCCGAGCACGGTGGCGGCCTGCGCGCGGATCAGGGAGACGAGCACCTGGTCGCGTTCGGTCTCGGGCAGCCCGGCCAGTTGCCGCTCCAGAGCGGAGACGGCACCGGCGGGTACGGCGCTCGCGGCGACGTTCCGCTGCGCGGGCATGTGGACCAGGCCGCGGAGCAACGGATGCACCGAGGCGGACTCGCGGCGCATCGCGGCGAGGTCGAGGCGGATCGGCGCCAGCAGGGCCTCGTCCACCGTCAGGGCGGCGTCGAAGAGCGCCAACCCCTCCTCGGACGAGAGGCCACGGGCGCCCGACCGCTCCATCCGCGCTATGTCGGCCTCGCGCAGGTGGGCGCTCATGTTGCTGCGTTGTTCCCAGAAGCCCCAGGCCAGCGACACCGCGGCGAGGCCGTGCGCGCGCCGGTGCGCCGCCAGGGCGTCCAGGAACACGTTCGCCGCCGCGTAGTTGCTCTGCCCGGCGTCGCCCAGGACACCGGCCGCGGAGGAGAACAGCACGAACGCCGACACATCCAGCTCCCGCGTCAGCTCGTGCAGGTTCCACGCCCCGGCGACCTTCGGCCGCAGCACGGCGTCCACGCGCTCCGGCGTCAGCGAGTCCAGTACCCCGTCGTCGAGCGCTCCGGCGGCATGTACCACCCCGCGCAGCGGCGCCTGTGCCGAGACCTCTGCCAGCACCTTGGCCAGCGCGTCCCGGTCCGCCACGTCGCAGGCCGCGACGCGTACCCGCGCGCCCAGTCCGGACAGCTCCTGCAGCAGTTCCGCCGCACCCGTGGCCGACATCCCCGACCGGCTCACCAGCAGCAGGTCCCGCACCCCGTGCACCGTCACCAGATGGCGCGCCACCAGCGCGCCCAGGCCGCCCGTGCCGCCGGTGACGAGCACCGTCCCGCCGCCGCCGCCGAACGTGGGCGGCATCGACAGCACGATCTTCCCGGTATGCCGGGCGAGCGACATGAACCGCAGCGCCTCCCCGGCCCGCCGCACATCCCAGACCCGGACGGGCGGCAGCTCCAGCACACCCCTCTCGAACAGCGCCAGCACCTCGGCGAGCTGGTCGCGCAGGCGGTCGGGGCCGGCCTCCATCAGGGAGTACGGGAGGTACCGCACGCCCGGGTGGGCATCGGCGACCTGGCCGGCCTCGCGGACGTCGGTCTTGCCGATCTCCAGGAACCGGCCGCCCTCGGACAGCAGTCCCAGTGAGGCGTCCAAGAACTCGCCGGCCAGCGAGTTGAGCACCACATCCACCCGGCCGAACTTCTCCGCGAACTCCAGCGTCCGCGACGAGGCCACATGGTCTTCGTCCAGCGCGAGCGCTCCCCACTTGCCTTCGCTCGCCGTGCCGAAGACCTCCGCGCCGAGCCAGCGAGCGAGTTGCACCGCTGCCATCCCGACCCCACCGGCGGCCGCGTGGATCAGCACCCGGTCGCCCGACCGGACCCCGGCCAGATCGACCAGGCCGTAGTAGGCGGTCAGGAACGCCACCGGTACCGATGCCGCCTCGGCGAACGACCACCCGGCGGGCATACGAGCCAGCAACCGCCGATCCGTCACCCCCACCGGACCGAACGCGCCATCCAGCAACCCCAGCACCCGATCACCGGGCACCAGATCGGCAACCCCGGCTCCCACCTCCAGCACCACACCCGCGATCTCGCCGCCGATGGGCTCGTCGTGTTCGGGCACCATGCCGAGGGTGACGACCAGGTCCCGGAAGTTGAGACCGGCCGCGCGTACCGACACCCGCACCTCGTCCGGCCCGAGCGGGCGGGCCGCCTCCGGGCACGGGACCAGTGACAGGCCGTCCAGGCTGCCCTTGATCGCCGCGTCCAGGCGCCATTCCGGGGCGCCCGCGGGGGGTGTCAGCGTGTCGTTGGTGGCCGCGCGGGCCAGCCTGGGCACCAGCAGCTCGCCGGCGCGCAGGGCGAGCTGCGGCTCGGTGAGCGCCGCGAGCACGGCGGGCACCGGTACGTCGGAGTGGTCGAGGTCCAGCAGGACGAAGCGGCCGGGGTGCTCCGACTGCGCGGACCGCAACAGGCCCCACACCGGCGCGTTCGCCAGATCCCGCACCTCCGCGTCGGTCCCCGCCGCCACCGCGCCGCAGGTCACCACGACAAGCCGCACCGAGGCCAGCCGCTCGTCAGCCAGCCAAGCCTGTACGAGCCCCAGCGCCCGGTGCGTCGCCGCCCGCGCACCGTCCGGAACGTCGCCGCCCACCTGTTCCATGAAGCCGTCCGACCCGAAGGTTACGAAAACCGTGTCGGGCAGCCGATCCGATGTGGTCAGCGCCGTCAGGTCGGCGAACTCGGCGCTCGCGATGCCGGCCCGGCGCAAGCCGTGCGGGTCCGGCCCGAGTACCGCAGCACCCCCGGCCGCTGTCGCCGACGGCAGCGCGGGCGCCGCGGTCCATGCGACGCGGAACAGCGAGTCGCCATGGGCGACCGAAGCGGCGGAGAGTTGCTGTGCCGAGGCCGGGCGCGAGATCAGCGAGCGCACGGTGGCGACGGGCACGCCCGAGGTGTCGGCCAGCCACAGCGACAGGGTGTCGGGCCCCGCCGGAGACAGCCGGACTCGGACGGCCGAGGCGCCGGTGGCCCGGAGGGACACGCCGGTCCAGGCGAAGGGCAGGCTCAGGCGCTCATCGGCGGTGTCCAGCAGCGACCCCGCGTGCAGCGCCGCGTCGAGCAGCGCCGGGTGCAGCCCGAACAGCTCGGCCTCACGCCGCGCCTGCTCGGGCAGCGTGACCTCGGCGAAGACCTCGTCACCCCGCCGCCAAGCCGCCTTCAGCCCCTGGAACAACGGACCGTAGCCGTAGCCGGCCGAGGCGAGCCGTTCGTACAGGCCGTCGAGGTCCGCGGGGGTGGCTCCGTCCGGCGGCCACTGGGCCAGGTCGAAGACCTCGGGCGCGTCGTCGACGGCCACGTACCCGCTCGCGTGGCGGGTCCACGGCGCGTCGGCCGGAGCGTCCTCCGACCGCGAGTGCACGCCGATCCGGCGGCGCCCCGCGTCCTCTGGCGCTCCGACGGACACCTGCAACCACACGCCGCCGCGCTCGGGGACGACGAGCGGCGCCTCCAGCGTCAGCTCCTCCAGCAGGCCGCAGCCGACCTGGTCGCCCGCCCGGATGGCGAGCTCGACGAAGGCGGTGCCGGGCAGCAGCAACGTGCCGGCGGCGGCGTGGTCGGCCAGCCAGGGGTGGAGCTGGAGCGAGAGCCGTCCGGTGAGGAGCGCCCCGCCGGATTCGGCGAGCGTCACGGCCGCGCCCAGCAGCGGATGGCCGGGGGCGGTCAGTCCCGCCGAGGCGACGTCCCCGGCCGAGGTCCGGTTCTCCAGCCAGTAGTGCCTGCGCTGGAAGGCGTACGTCGGCAGATCGACCTGCTTCGCGCCGGTGAGCAGGCTGTCCCAGTCGACGGACACACCGCGTACG
The DNA here is from genome assembly GCF_018603905.1 of Nonomuraea sp. NEAU-A123. GTDB lineage: Bacteria > Actinomycetota > Actinomycetes > Streptosporangiales > Streptosporangiaceae > Nonomuraea. Next base: position 355,271 of record NZ_JAHFZZ010000011.1, on the reverse strand, counting down.
TGCGCCTGCGCGACCGAGGCCAGCACGCGCCGCAGATCGCCTTCGCCACGGCGCAGCGTGCCGGAGGCGAACGCGTCGGCCCCGGCCTCTTCGATCGTGTCCTGCACGCTCATCACGAGCACCGGATGCGCGCTCATCTCCAGGAACGCGTCGTGTCCCCGCGCGAGCAGCCCCTCTATCACGGCCTGGAACTCGATCGGCTGACGGGCGTTGTGGAACCAGTAGTCGGCGGTCAGCTCCTCGGTGTCCAGCACACCACCGGTGACGGTGGAGTAGAACGGCACGTCTCCCATGGTCGGGGACACGGTTCGGAGCATCTCGGTCAGTTGCTCGCGCAGCGGGTCGACCTGATCGCAGTGGGAGGCGACGGTGGTGGGCAGCAGGCGCGCCCGCAGGCCGTCCGCCTCGCACTGGGCGACGAGTTCGGCCAGGGCGGCTTCGTCGCCCACGGCGGTGCACGACGAGGGGCCGTTCTTCGCCCCGATGGACAGCCGTCCCTCCCAGCGGGTCAACCGCTCCTCCACCGCACCGGCCGACGCGCCTATCGCGGCGATTCCGCCCCGGCCCATCAGGCGCTCGGCGAACAGGCGGCTGCGCAGCACGATCACGCGTACGGCGTCGGCCAGCGACAGACCGCCGGCCACGTAGGCGGCGGCGACCTCGCCCTGCGAGTGGCCCACGACGGCGGCCGGCCGCACGCCCAGCGACTCCCAGAGGGCGGCCAGCGACACCATCACCGCGAACAGCGCCGGCTGGACGACGTCGAGCCGTTCGAACGAAGGGGCGCCCGGCTCGCCACGCAGCACATCGAGCAGCCGCCAGTCGACATAGGACTCGATCTCCGCCGCGCACTCGTCCATGCGCCGCGCGAAGACGGGGGACGAGTCCAGAAGCTCCACGGCCATGCCCGCCCACTGCGAGCCCTGGCCGGGGAAGATGAAGACCGCGCGGCGCTCCGCGGTGGCCTCGCCCTCGATCACGTCGGCGGCGGGCTCGCCTTCGGACAGAGCGGTCAGCCCGGCGAGCAGTTCCGCCCGGTCACCGGCGACGACCACCGCGCGGTGTTCCCAGGTCGAGCGCGAGGTCACCAGCGAGTGGGCGACGTCGGCCAGGTCAAGGTCCTCGTGTTCCGCCAGATGGGCGGCCAGCCGGGCGGCCTGCCCGCGCAGCGCCTCCGGCGCCTTCCCGGACAGCACCATGGGGACGACGGCCGGGGGCAGACCGCCGTCCCCGTCCAGGGTGGCTTCTACTGGCGGCTCCTCGAGGATGAGGTGCGCGTTGGTGCCGCTCACGCCGAAGGACGAGACGCCGGCTCGCCGCGGCGTACCGTTGGCGAGCCAGGGCCGGCTCTCGGTGAGCAGTTCGACCGCGCCGAGCGACCAGTTGACGTACGGCGACGGCTCGTCCACGTGCAGGGTGCGGGGCAGCGTCTCGTGACGCATGGCCATGGCCATCTTGATCACACCGGCCACGCCGGCCGCCGCCTGGGTGTGCCCGATGTTCGACTTGATCGAGCCCAGTCTCAGCGGCCCGCGTTCGCCCCGGTCCTTTCCGTACGTGGCCATCAGCGCGTGCGCCTCGATCGGGTCCCCCAGCTTGGTGCCGGTGCCGTGCGCCTCGACCACGTCGATCTCGGCCGGTGACAGCCCCGCGTCGGCCAGCGCCCGGCGGATCACCCGTTCCTGGGAGGGACCGTTCGGGGCGGTCAGGCCGCTGCTCGCGCCGTCCTGGTTGATCGCCGAACCCCGGATGACCGCGAGCACGGGGTGGCCCCGGCGGCGCGCGTCCGACAGCCGCTCGATCGCGAGGATCCCGACGCCCTCGGAGAAGCCGGTGCCGTCGGCGGAGGCGGCGAACGCCTTGCAGCGGCCGTCCGCGGCGAGCACCCGCTGCCGGCTGAACGCGGTGTAGGTGCCGGGGGTGGACATCACGGTCACGCCGCCGGCCAGCGCGAGGTCGGTCTCGCCGTTGCGCAGCGCCTGGCAGGCCAGGTGCAGGGCGACCAGGGAGGCGGAGCAGGCGGTGTCGACGGTGAGCGTGGGCCCTTCGAGTCCGAGGGCGTAGGCGATCCGGCCGGACACCACGCTCGGGGCGTTCCCCGTCACGAGGTAGCCCTCGATCTCCTCCGGCGCCTTGTCGAGCCGGGGACCGTAGTCCTGCGGCTCGGCGCCGATGAACACGCCGGACTGGCTGCCCCGCAGCGAGCGCGGATCGATGCCCGCCCGCTCGAACGCCTCCCAGGAAGCCTCGAGCACCAGGCGCTGCTGGGGGTCCATGGCGACGGCCTCACGCGGGTTGATGCCGAAGAAGTCGGCGTCGAACTCACCGGCGTCGTGCAGGAAGTGCCCCGACCGGACATAGGTGGAGTTGGGCGCGTCCGGATCGTCGTCGAACAGCCGGTCAAGGTCCCAGCCCCGGTCCACGGGGAACCCGGTGAGGGTCTCCCCGCTCTCGGCGACGAGCCGCCACAGCTCCTCCGGGGAGGTGATTCCGCCCGGATAGCGGCAGCCGATGCCGATGACGGCGATCGGCTCATCCCGGCCGACGGCCGGGTGGACCTCTACGGCCGCCGCGTCGCCCAGCCCGAGCACCTCGGTGAACAGGTAGTCGACCACCGCGTCGGGGGTGGGATGGTCGAAGGCGATGGTGATCGGCAGTTCGGCGCCGACCGCCTGGGCCAGACGGTCGTGCAGCTCGACGGCGGCCAGCGAGTCGAGTCCCAGTTCCCTGAAGCCGCGCTGGGGGTCCACCGCGTCGGGGGCATCGGGGAACACGGTCCGCAGGACCTCGACCGTCAGGTCGTTGACCAGGTCTGCGAGGAAGCGACGCTGCTCGCTCAAGACACACTCCGCTCACTCGTACTTGCGGTTGAATTCGATCCGGGAGACGGACACCACCTGGTGACCGCGTGCGACGACCTCGATGGGCGCGGGGTGGCCCAGGAACATCACCAGGCTCGCGGTCATCCCGTAGGCCCCCGCGTTGGGAATGGACACGACGTCGCCGGGTTCGAGCGGCGGCAGGGACACGTTCCTGGCGAGGATGTCGCCGGGGGTGCAGAGCGGGCCGACCAGGGTCGCGGGCTGCCGCTCGCCGTCGAAGGCGGCGTCGTCGAGCTCCACCGAGACCGGCAGCAGCCTGCCCAGGCCCGACATGCCGCCGAGCGTGTTGATGCCGGCGTCCAGGATGACGAATCTGCGGCCGCGGCTCTCCTTGACGTTGACCACCGTGCAGACCAGCCGGCCGCAGTCGCCGGCCAGGTAGCGGCCGGACTCGCAGGCGATCTCGGGCGTGCCCGCCCGCCAGCCGGGGAAGCGCGCGTCCAGGACGGTCTCCAGCCCGGCGCGGAGCCCGCCGTACACGGGCCGCTCTCCCGAGGCGAGGTACGGGGCGGCGAATCCGCCGCCGATGTCCAGCAACCGGATCGGCAGGCCCGTGTCCCGCTTCAGGCGGGCGGCCACCGAGATGGTGTGCGCGAACTCGGCGACGAGGCTCTCCTCGTCCTTGGAGTTGCTCAGCGAGAACAGGTGCGCTCCGGCCAGCCGCGTGCCGGGCACCGCCCGGAGCTGCGGCATCAGGCCGGGGAGCGTCTCGTCGTCGAAGCCGAACTGGGAGGGCGCGCCGGTCATCCGGATGCTGGTGGCGGCGCCGGGCTCGGCGCTGTTGACGCGTAGCAGGCAGTCCACGATCACGCCGCGCTTGGTCGCGACCTCGCCGACGTGCCACAGGTCGGTGAGTGACTCGACGGAGAACATGCGGACGCCGCCGTCGACGGCGACCGCCAGCTCTTCGGTGGTCTTGCCCGGTCCGGTGTGGAGCACCTCGGAGCCGTCGAAGCCGGCGGCGAACGCCGCGTTCAGCTCACCGGTCGAGCTGATCTCGGCGAGCGCTCCGCCGTCGCGCAGCGCTCGCGCGATCTCCGGATGCGGGTTGGCCTTGAAGGAGTAGAACAGCGAGAACCCGTCGGGCAGGGCGCGGCGCAGGTCCGCCTGCGCGGCGGTGACGCGGTCCAGGTCGTAGACGTACAGCGGGGAGCCGTAGCGGGCGACGAGCTCGGTGTACCAGTTCACGCGTCGCCTCCAATGAGCAGCATGGCCATCTGTTTCCGCTCGTTCTTGCCGTTGAGCGTCAGCGGGAAGCGCGGCAGGACGCGGCAGGCGGCGGGCACCTTCGCGGGTTCGAGCCGCTGCTTCAGCGCGTGCAGCACGGAATTGGGCGTCAGGTCGGCCTCGACGAACACGACGAGGTCGTGTCCTTCGGCCGGGGGCAGCACGACGGCCGCGCGTACACCCGGGATGTCCATGGCGGCCGCCTCGATCTCGACCGTGCTCATCCGGGTGCCCTTGCGTTTGAACATGTCGTCTCGGCGGCCTTCGAAGTACAGGTAGCCGTCCTGGTCGAGCCGGCCGTAGTCGCCGGTGTGCAGGCGGATCTCACCGGTGGCCTTGTCGGGGCGGTAGGCGCGCGCGCTGAGCTCGGGGTCGCGCCAGTAGCCGGCCATCACGTGGGGACCGGCCACCACGATCTCCCCGGTCTCCCCGGCCGGCAGTGACCGGCCCTCGGGGTCCGCGATCACCACCCGGGTGCCGGGAAGCGGACGGCCGACCGCGCCGGGGCGTTCCTGGTCCAGCTCCGGTTCCATGATCGTGACGCGCTTGCATTCGGTGATGCCGTACATGCGCACCACCTGAGCCCCGGGGAAGCAGGAGCGGAGGCTTCGGATGGTCGCCTCCGGCAGCGCGGCCCCGGTGTTGGTGAACATCCGTACCTTCGGCGTGGCCTGGCTGGCCCGCCGGGCCAGAGTCGCGATCATGCCGCCCAGTGAGGGGACGACGGGCACGACGGTCGCGCCGGACTCGCGGAGCTGACCGAGCAGGGTCAGGTCGGCTCCTTCCTCGGCCAGGACCAGCTCGGCGCCGCCGAGCGTGGCGAGGAAGATCTGATAGAGGCCGTAGTCGAAGGACATGGGCAGCCGGCAGAAGACCACGTCGTCCTGGCCGTATCCGAGCACCGCGTTGATGGCCGAGGCGGCGAAGGTGACCTGCGCGTGCGGGCACATCACGCCCTTGGGGGCGGCGGTGCTGCCCGAGGTGTAGATGAGGATGGCGACGTCCGAGGGCAGGATCTTGCCCGGCTCGTACGCGTCCGGCCACCCCGCCATCTCCTCGACCTCGGTCCAGAAGTCGCCGAGGTCGTACACCGGCACCGTGGCGAGGTCGTGCATGGTCTCGCCGCCACCGATGATCAGCTTGGGCTCCGCGTCTTCCAGCACGGAGCGGAGATGGAAGGCCTTCATGTCGGGGTGCAGCGGCACGAAGACGGCGCCGAGCCGGGAGAGGCCGTAGACGATGGGTACCGTCTCGCGCCGGTTGGGCAGCTGAACGATGACCCGATCGCCCGGGCCGACGCCGTTGGCCGCCAGCCAGCCGACGACGGCGCGGCTGAGCTCGTCGACCCGCCGGTAGCTCCACGCACCGTGCGCGTCGCGGACCGCGAGCCCTTCCGGTCTCGCGTTGGTGGCCTCGTCGAGCAGCTCGTGGATGAGGCCTGATCGAAGGAACCGCGTCCCGTCCAATATCGTCCTCCCGCCTATGTGGGAAAGGAATATCAGCGAATATCGAATCACTGAAAAGTTATCTCGAATCCCTATTTCAAATAGACCCCTACCGCCCCCCTAAAGCGCCCCTCCCCCTTCCTGGGCGCGCCCGCGTTTCTGTACCAGACCCGCGGCGAGCGCGCGCAGACCGGCCCGGTCGACTTTTCTGTTGGGATTCAGCGGCAGCTCGTCCAGATGGCGATAGTGCCGTGGCACGATTCCGGCCGGCAGCGTCTCGATGAGCCGGGTGGTGAAATCGGTGGGCGCCAGCGGATTCCCGGTGTAGAACACGACGGGTACGGCGGTGCCGTCGTTCTCGGCGCTCACCGTCACCGCGTCCACCACGCCGGCCACGCCGCGCACGGCGTGATCGATCTCGGCCAGTTCCACCCGCCAGCCGTGCACCTGCACCTGGGCGTCGGCGCGGCCGAGATAGACGAGCTCGCCATTGTCCGCGACCCGGACGCGGTCGCCGGTGTTGTACCAGGTACGGCCGTCCCCTTCGATGAACCGGCCCTTGTCGTCTTCCGGATCGAGGTATCCCGGTGTCAGCTGCGGCCCGGTGATCCACAGCTCGCCCTCGTCGCGGACGGGCCGGCCAGCGTCGTCGACCAGGAGGTGGCCGTGGCCGGGATGCACCCTGCCGATCGGGGACAGGCCGTTGACGCAGCGGCCCGGTGAGGTCTCCGGGGACCAGCGGTGACCGGTGATCGTGATCGTCAGCTCGGTCGGGCCGTAGAGGTTCTCCATGACGGAGTCGCTCGCCGCGCGCTGCCAGTCGACGGCGTCCGCGCACTTCAGCGCCTCTCCGGCGAAGAAGCTCCAGCGCAGGGTCGGCAGCGCCCCCGGCGCCAGCCCACCGGTCCTGCGGACCAGCGGGATCGCGCTGGGGGTGGAGAACCACACGGTGATCCCCTGCTCGGCCAGGAACTCCGGCAGGTGTCCGTACGCATGCGACGGCACCCCCACTGCGGTCGCCCCGGCGGCCCAGGCGCAGAACAGGTCGAACATCGCGCAGTCGAAGGTCAGGTCGAAGGTCTGCGAGAACACGTCATCGGGGGTGAAGTCGTAGCGTCCGGCCAGCAGCCGGAAGTAGTGCGCGGTGTTGCCGTGCGTGATGGGCACCCCCTTGGGCCGGCCCGTCGACCCCGAGGTGAACAGCACGTAGGCGACGTCGGCGGCGTCGACCGGCCGCGGCGCGGCGAGGGCCCGCCCGCCACCGAGCGTGTCGGGCGAAAGGACCGGCACGTCCACTCCCTGGGCGCGGAGGTCCTCCGCCCGCTTCTGGCCGCGATCATCGACGATCAGCGCCGACACCCCGGCGGCCTCGATCATCTGGCGTGTCCGGGACGCCGGGAAGTCCGGCTGGAGCGGCACGACCGCCGCTCCCGCGTAGAGGCCGGCCAGGATGCCGGCGTACGCCGTGCCCCCCTTGTCCGCGAGGACCCCCACGGCGCCGGGCCGGCCCGGCGCCGACCGCAGCAGGAAGCCCGCCCAGCGCAGGGCCGCCCGGTGGAGCTCCGCGTAGGTCGCCGTGTCCGGGCCGACCCGGAAGGCGGGCCGGTCGGGGGCCATGGCCAGGCCGCGCAGGAATTGCGCATAGAGGGGTCGCGGATAATCTGCATTCATCTGATCCACCATTATGGACATTCACATTGTTGCCGGATAACGTCAGCGCCGTAGGCTTTTTCTCGGTAAACTGAGAAAGGAAATCAACTGTCATGTGGGATGCACGCTTCGAAGAACTCCTGCGGCCGCATCTGCCGTTTCTGCCCGCCACCGAGAAGCTCCTCGAAAATGCGGATCTGCCGGGCCTCGGCCTCGATTCGCTGGGCATCGTCGAACTCCTGGCCACCCTTGAGGAGGCGTACGGGGTGCGATTCAAGGACGACGCGCTGACGAAGGAGACGTTCGAGACTCCTGGCACGCTCTGGACGGTCCTTTCGGGGATCTCCGCGGCCTGACCGGCCGGCGCCTGACGAGGCCCGGCGGGCCTCGTCAGGCCGAGGGCACCGACGGCCGCGGCGGCACCGCCATCCTCGGGTTCACCGGGACCACGGTGAAGTTCCGCGTGGTGATCGGCACCCGGCCGAACATGGCGTCCTGGCCGCTGACGCAGAGCTTCGTGACACCGAGCCGCCGCAGCGTGGCCACCACCTCGGGCCAGCGCAGCGGCCGGACGAAGCCGTCGAGCACCATGGCTCGCACCCCCGCCGCGCCGGTCAGCAGCGTCCCGTCGTGATCGTCGACGACCGGCAGCCGCGGGTCGGTGAAGCGCAGCTCACCGAACACCTCCTCCTCGGCCCTCCTGCGCAGCGGCCCGAAGGCGGCCGAGTGCATGGGCGGCCGCATCGTGTACAGCGGCAGCCCGCCGATCGCCCGGACCCGCCCTTCCAGCCACTCCACCTGCCGCTCCCGCAGCGAGACCATGAAGAAGTCGTGATCTATGTAGCAGGAGACGTCGTGCCATTCGCCCCGCTCGCGCAGCTCCGCCAGCAGGTCCGCCAGCCGGGCCTCGGGCACGCGGACGAAGGAGCAGGTGACGATGTCCCGGTGCTCGTGCGCGAAGTAGTCGTCCGCGCAGCGCGCCAGACCCGCGGTCATGCGCACGGCGTCGGAGAACGACAGCGCGCCCGAGTAGGCGGCGGCCGCCTTGCCGCCGAAGCTCGGGCCCGCGACCAGGTGCGGGTTGACGTCCAGCGTCTGCTCGGCCCACTCCGCCAGGGCCAGGCAGTTCACCAGGAACGCCACCTGTGCCGCCTCGGAGTAGTCGGCGCCGGAATCGCGGAAGCGGTCGGCCAGCGAGTAGCCGAGCACATCGTCGGCGAGCGCGACCAGGCGCCGCGCGGCGGGGTTACCGAGCATGAACGAGGCGACATCGGAGAACCGGGTAGGTCCCATGCCGGGGAAGACGATCGCGGTCCGCATGTCCACTTCACTAACCCAGACCTTTCAGGAACTCGATCAGCACCTGCCTGAACCGCTCGGGCTCCTCCAGGTGCGGCGTGTGGCTGGACTCCTCGAAGACCTCCCACCGCACGTCGGGGATGAGGTCGAAGTACGGTCGCACGGTGGCGGGCGTGGCCTCGTCGTGCCGCCCGGAGATCAGCAGGGTGGGCACCTCGATGTCCGCGACGCGGTCCTCCACGCCCCAGTCACGCAGCGAGCCGATCACGTGGAACTCGCTCGGCCCGTTCATCGCGTAGTAGACCGTCGGGTCGTTGTAGATCTCCATGAACGTGGCGACGAACTCGCGCGGCCACGGGTCCAGCGTGCAGACGTGCCTGTTGTAGAAGACCATCATCGCGTCGAAGTACTCCTGCGAATCGGTCGTGCCCGCGGCTTCGTGGCGGCGCAACGTCTCGTCGACGCCGTCGGGCAGCCGGCCGCGCAGCACCCGCATCTCCCGCAGCCACAGCCGGTAGGAGGCGGGGGCGTCGGCGACCACCAGGCCGCGCAGGCCTTCCGGTCTGGCCGAGGCGTGCAGGGCGGCCAGCATGCCGCCCCACGACTGCCCGACCAGCACGTAGTCGTCGCGGAGGTCGAGCCTGAGCAGCAGGTTGTCCAGTTCGTCGAGGAACAGCTGCGGAGTCCAGAACTCGGCCCCCTTGTCGGGCAGGTGCGTGGAGCCGCCGTTGCCGAGCTGGTCGTAGTGCACGACGGGCCAGCCGTGCTGGGCGAGCGCGGCGAGGCCGACCAGGTAGTCGTGCGTGCTGCCGGGTCCGCCGTGCAGGACGACGACGGCCGGCCGGCCCGCGCCCAGCGTGCCGGTGACCCGGTACCAGGTCTTGTGCTCCCCGAACGGCACCGTGCCCTTGGTTTGGAGAGCGGCGGGCGAGGTCACCAGCCCCGCCTGATGGTGTCCGCGATGTGCGTGCGCTGCTCCTCGGTGACCCACCAGCCGACGGGAACGCACACGACGCGGGGAGCGACCCGGTCGAGGCCGGGCAGCAGGGCGGAGTACGGGCGCACGGCCGTGTGCAGGTCGTTCCGCTCGTGCACGTTGCTGGTCATGATCCCGGCCTCGTCCATGCGCTTGATGAAGCCGTCGCGGTCCTCCACCTTCATCGGATAGATCCAGAAGGAGGACCGGCGATCGGCGGCCCGCTCGGTCAGCTCCAGGCCGGGGACGCCGGCGAGCTCCCGGTCGTAGAAGGCGGCGTTGTCCCGGTGCCGGGCCAGCACGTCGTCCGCCCACGGCAGGTTGGCCAGGCCGATCGAGGCGTTGATGTCGTTCATGTGGAACTTGAAGCCCCACTCCGTGACGTCCGGGGCGTTGCGGAGCCGGTCGGCCGTCCGGTCGATGCCGAACCAGCGCAGCCGCGTGGCGCGCCGCCGGAGCTCCTCGCTCGGCAGGACGAGGGCGCCCCCGTCGCCGCAGGTCAGGTGTTTGATGGCCTGGAAGCTGAACACGCACAGATTGCCGTGGCTGCCGATGGGCGCGCCGCCGTAGGTCGCGCCCCACGCGTGCGCGCAGTCCTCGATCACCGGTGGCCGGAACCCGAATCTGGCCTCGGCCAGGTCGATGATCGCGCGGAGACGGTCGAGGTCGACCGGATAACCGGCGAAATGCACGATCATGATGGCTCGCGTCTTCGGCGAGATCTTGCGTGCGAGGTCGTCCAGATCGACGTTGAGGGTGGCCGGGTCGACGTCCACCCACTTGATGCGCAGCCGGTTGGCCAGGATCGCCCAGTTGGTGGCCTCCATGGTCAACGGCGTGGACAGCACCTCGCCGTCGTCGTCGTCATCCTGGCGGGCGACCATGTGCAGGGCGAGGTGCAGGCCCGCCGTGGCGCTGTTGACCGTGACCACCTCGTCCCGGCCGACCCGGCCGGCGAGGGCCCGTTCGAACTCCTCGACCTTGGCTCCCTGGCCGATGCTGCCGCTGCCGAGGACCTCGGCGGCCCTGGCCGGCGCCTCAGGAGACATCGCCACCCGGAACAGTGGGATCATCACCGTCACCTCGCCAACGTGAGATCGGCGAGTTCGGCGTACCGCGCCTGGCACTCGGCCAGAGTGGGCAGCAGCCCGAGCTCCCTGGCCTCCCGCAGGGACGGCGCCGCCGCGTCCTTGTCCGACTGCACCGGGCCAGGCTCCGTGGGCCAGGGCAGGCCGAGCTCCGGGTCCAGCGCGTTGATGATGACCTCCGCGCCCGGAGACCAGGTGCTCGAACACAGGTAGACGACGGTGGCGTCGTCGGTCAGCGGCGCGAACCCGTGCGCGAGCCCCTCCGCCAGATACAGGGCCCGCCGGTTCGCGGCGGTCAGCTCTACCGCGACGTGAGCGCCGTACGTCGGCGAGCCGACCCGGATGTCGAGCACGATGTCGACGATGCCCCCCTGGGCGCAGGTGACATAACGGGCCTGGCCCGGCAGCGCGATGGCGTGCATGCCGCGGATGGTCCCGCGCCGGGACACCGAGCAGTTCAGCTGGGCGACAGACAGCCGATGACCCACCGCCCGCTCGAACACCGGCTGGCTGAACACTTCGAGGAAAAGCCCCCGGTGGTCAGAGTGAACGTCCGGCGTGATCAGAAAGGCGCTCTCGACTCCAAGCTCGGCTATCTCCATGTGCTGACCTTTCAGGCATAGGAAATGGTGCCGTACGTCGAAATGACGGCACCATGATTGGCCGCTGGAGACGCGCGAATCAACCCCTACCGGCCCCCCTAGCGGCAACTATGGCGCAATATGCGATAAAGCCATTCTTTTCCGACTCACTCCCCCTGCGCAGGGTCGGCGCCTTCCGGTGGGACGACCCGGATACGGAGCGGCACGGGGCTTGACGTGCGGACGCGAGCGCCGCGACGGCGGCTCCGCCCGCCGGCGCGGCGACCGGGAACGGCACCGGGAGGCCGGCGTTCTGCCTCCCTCGGCAAGGCTATAGGGCACATAGGGGGACTCGTAAGGGTTGTGTGGAGATAGAGCATGGATAAGCCTATTTTCCAGCAGTTCTGCTGGAATCCATACGATAAGTCCTCAGCGTTGGCGCTGGAGGTAGGAAACATGCGGGAAACAATCTTTTCCACCCTGAATGCGAACGGAAGACCGCGTTGACCGCCACCCCGCCGATCACCCAGGAACACTTTCCGCTCGACCAGCGCGCGCCGGCCGTACGGCTGGCCCGGCTGCTCGACGCCGACTCGGTGACGCCACTGCATGACCCCGACGCCAGCGGCGTGTCCGCGGTCATGGGCCGCATCGCGGGCCACCAGGTGGTCACCTACTGCACCGACCCGGCCATCATGGGCGGCGCGCTCGGCTCCTCGGGCTGCGAGAAGATCGTGGCCGCCATCGACATGGCGGTGCGCGAAGGCTGCCCGGTGATCGGCCTGTGGCATTCCGGCGGCGCCCGGCTGGCGGACGGCGTCGAGTCGATGGACGGCGTCGGACGGATGTTCGCCGCGATGACCCGCGCCTCCGGGCGGGTGCCGCAGATCTCGGTCATCCTCGGCCCCGCCGCGGGAGCCGCCGCCTACGGTCCGGCGCTCACCGACGTGGTGATCATGGCCAAGGCCGGCCGGATGTTCGTGACCGGCCCCGACGTCGTGCGGTCCGTCACCGGTGAGCAGATCGACATGGAGTCGCTGGGCGGAGCCGAGACGCACAGCCGCAAGTCGGGCGTGGCGCACATCGTGGTCGACTCCGAGAGCGACGCCTACGAGTCCGCCCGGCGGGTGACCCTGCTGCTGGCCCACCGCTCCCGCGTCGACCCCCGCGCCGCGCTGGGCGGAAAGGACCTGCGATCGCTGCTGCCGGAGCGGGCGCGGCGGGCCTACGACGTGCGCCCGCTGTTACGCGAGATCCTCGACGACGGCACTCCCTTCGTGGAGCTGCAGCCGCGCTGGGCCGCCAACATCGTCGTCGGCCTCGGCCGCCTGGGCGGCGGGAGCGTCGGCGTGATCGCCAACAACCCGCTGCGCATGGGCGGCTGCCTCGACTCGCTGAGCGCCGAGAAGGCCTCGCGATTCGTCCGCATGTGTAATGCGTTCGGCATTCCGTTGATCGTGATCGTCGACGTTCCCGGTTACCTGCCCGGCGTCACCCAGGAATGGGGTGGCGTGGTCCGGCGGGGCGCCAAGTTGCTGCACGCCTTCGCCGAGGCGGCGGTCCCCCGCGTCACGCTGGTCACGCGCCAGTCGTACGGCGGGGCGTACATCGCCATGAACTCCCGCTCGCTCGGCGCGTCCGCGGTGTTCGCCTGGCCGGAGGCGAGGATCGCGGTGATGAGCGCGGAGGCGGCGGTGGGCATCCTGCACCGGAAGCGGCTCGCCGCCGCGCACGACGACGAGCGCGCGGAACTTCGGCGGCAACTCGTCGCCGAGCACACCCGCGTGGCAGGAGGCGTCGCCCGCGCCGTAGACCTGGGCGTCGTCGACGAAGTGATCGACCCCGCGCAGACCCGGCCCAAGCTCGCCATGGCGCTCGCCGCGGCGTCGGCGACCCGTGGCCGTCACGGGAACATCCCGCTTTAAGACTAAGGAGTGACATGGATCCCATGGCCGACGCCTTGCTGGGCGGAGCCACACCCGGCGAGCTGACGAAGATCCCGCTGCCCAAGGAGTATCCGGCCTCCTACCTCCGGGTGGAGGACACCGAGATGTTCACCGGCATGGACGACAAGGACGTCCGCAAATCGCTGCGCGTCGGCATGGTGCCCATGCCCGAACTCGCGCCGGACGAGGTCGTGGTGGCGGTCATGGCCAGCTCGATCAACTACAACACCGTCTGGTCGGCGACGTTCGAGCCGTTGCCCACGTTCGGCTTCCTCAAGCGGTTCGGCCGGACGAGCGCGTTCGCGGCGCGTCACGACCAGCCGTTCCACGTGCTGGGCTCCGACGGGGCAGGGGTCATCGTCGCGGTCGGCGCGGGCGTGCGACGCTGGCGCGTCGGCGATCACGTCGTGATCAGCCCGATCCAGGCCGACGACCAGGAGCCGGCCACGCACGCCGACGGCATGCTCGGCGCCGAGCAGCGGGTCTGGGGCTTCGAGACCAACTTCGGCGGCCTGGCGCACTACACCCTGGCCCGGGCCAGCCAGTTGGCGGCCAAGCCGGCCCACCTGACCTGGGAGGAGGCCGCCTGCGTCACGCTGTGCGCGGGAACGGTCTACCGCATGCTGGTCAGCCCCCGAGGTGCCCGCATGAAGCAGGGCGACGTCGTCCTCATCTGGGGCGCGGCCGGCGGTCTCGGCGCGTACGCCGTGCAGATGGTCAAGAACGGCGGCGGCATACCCGTCGGAGTCGTCGGCTCGGAGTCGAAGGCCGAGGTCCTGAGAAGTCTCGGCTGCGACGTCGTCATCAACCGCAACGAGATAGGCATGACCGACGACGTCGAGATGACGCCCGAGCAGACGATCACGCTGGGAAAGCGGCTGGGCAAGGCCATCCGCTCGGCGGTCGGGGAGGATCCGCACATCGTCATGGACTACGTGGGCAAGGCGACGTTCGGCATCTCGGTGTTCGTGGTCCGTCGCGGCGGCGCGGTCGTCACCTGCGGCTCCAGCACCGGCTACCAGCACTACTACGACAACCGGTACCTCTGGATGCACCTCAAGCGCATCATCGGCAGCCACGGGGCGAACCTGGAGGAGGTGCGGGAGTGCGTGCGGCTGTTCGACCTCGGGCAGGTGGTGCCGACCCTGTCCACCGTCTACCCGCTGGAGGAGGTCGCGGAAGCCACCCGGCTGGTGCAGACCAACGGCCACATCGGCAAGGTCGGCGTGCTCTGCATGGCGCCGGAGCCCGGAATGGGCGTCACCGATCCCGCGCGGCGCGCCGAGGTCGGCGCGGACCGCCTCAACCCGCTGCGCCACCTGGTGGACGCCACCCCCACCTCCTCGACGCCGGCATAGGCGTGGCTTCCAGGAAAAGGCGGATCTGACAGTGGCTCAGACAGCGGCCGCACACTCGACCGGGATCCTGGCGACCGGTTCGTATCTCCCCGCGGAAGAGATCGCCAACGAGGACCTGGCGAGCCAGGCGGGCGTCGACGCGGAGTGGATCCTCCGCAAGACGCAGATCGAGTCCCGCCGTCGCGCCGCGCCGCACGAGGCGACCTCGGACCTGGCCGTACAGGCCTGCCTGGACGCGTTGAAGCGGAGCGACATCGACATCGGCCGGATCGGCTACATCATCGTGGCGACCTCCACCGGCGACTCCCCCCAGCCGCCCACGTCCTATCTCGTGCAGGACGCGCTGGGCGCGCACTCCGCCGCCTGTTTCGACATCAACGTCGTCTGCAGCGGATTCGTGTACGGCCTCGCCATCGCCGACGGTCTCATCGCGCGCCGCCCGGACACCTACGCCCTGGTCGTCGGCGCCGATCTGTACTCCAGGCAGCTCGACTTCTCCGACCGCCGCACCTCCGTCCTGTTCGGGGACGGATCCGGCGTCGCCATCGTCGGCGCGGTGCCCGAGCCGTCGGGGTTCATCGACTTCGAGCTGTCGAGCCACGGCGCCGCCCACCGGCTCATCGGCATCAAGGCGGGCGGCAGCCGGCACCCGGCATCCCACCAGACCGTCGCGGACGGCGAGCACTACTTCAGAATGGACGGCCGCGGCGTCACGGAGTTCGTGCTGGAGCACGTGCCGCCCGCGATGAAAAGCCTGGTGGACCGCACCGGGTTCGGGCTGGACGAGATCGATGCGTTCTTCCCCCATCAGGCGAACGGTCGCCTGATGACGGAGCTGGTCGAGCGCTGCGGCCTCACCGGCACGCACACCCCACGCATAGTCGAGCGGTACGGCAACATGGGCAGCGCCTCGGTGGCCGTGGCGCTCGACGTGGCCAATCGGTCAGGCATCCTCAAACAGGACGATCTCGTCTTGCTCGCCGGATTCGGCGGCGGCATGTCGGTCGGCGCCTGCCTGCTCCGCTGGACGGCCAGAGCGCCACAGGAGGCGAGATGACCCAGTTCGACAGGATCGGCATCGTGGGCTGCGGGGTGATGGGCTCCGGCCTCGCCGACGTGTGCGCCCGCGCGGGCCTCGACGTGCGGATCGCGGTCTCCACAGAGGCGTCCGTGCCCCCGGGACGGCGTCGCCTGCTCAAGTCACTCGACCGCGGCCTGCGCAAAGGGACGATCACCGAGGAGGAGCGGGACGCGGCGATGGCACGCGTCGTCTTCACCGCCAACCTCAACGATCTCGGCGATCGGCAGCTCGTCTTCGAGGCCGTCCCCGAGCAGGAGTCGACCAAGCTCGACCTGTTCGGCGCGCTGGACAAGATCGTGGAACTCCCCGACGCCATCCTGGCGTCCAACACCTCGTCCATTCCGATCATCAGGCTCGCGCGCGCGACCGGCCGGCCCGGCCAGGTCATCGGTGTGCATTTCTTCAACCCCGTGCCCGTGCTCTCGCTGGTGGAGCTGACCGGGTCGCTGCTGACGACGGATCAGACGAAGGTCCGGACCGAGTCGTTCGTCACCGCGACGCTCGGCAAGCAGGTGATCCAGTCAGCCGACCGCGCGGGGTTCGTGGTGAACGCCCTGCTGATCCCCTATCTCCTGGCGGCCATGAGAATGGTGGAGTCCGGGTTCGCCTCCGCGGAGGTCGTCGACCGCGGCATGGTGCTGGGCTGCTCCCATCCCATGGGCCCGCTGAGCCTGGCCGATCTGATCGGGCTCGACACGGTGGCCTCCATCGCCGACGCGTTGTACGACGAGTTCAAGGAGCCGAGCTACTCACCGCCACCGGTCCTGCTGCGCATGGTGGAGGGCGGGCTGCTGGGCAGGAAGTCCGGCCGCGGGTTCTACGACTATTCCTAGACCCGCTGATCGAAGGCTCGCAGCGCCCCGCGCATCCGGTCGACGACGAGGGCGATGACCTCCCTCGCGTGATCCACGAGATAGAAGTGATCGCCGGGGAAGGTACGCAGCTCGAATCCCGCCGCGGTGTGGTCGCGCCATGCCCGGGCCTCATCGACACTGACCTTGGGATCCTCCTCGCCTCTGAGAGCGAAGATGGGACAGGACAGTCTCGGCCCGGGCAGGTAGCGATAGGTGTCCAGCGCCCGGTAGTCGCTCCTCAGCGCGGGCAGTATCGCGCGGACGAACTCGTCGTCGCCCAGCACCTGCGCGTGGGTGCCGCCTAACGTGCGCACCTCGCCCAGCAGCCATTCGTCCGACCGCCGCTGAGGACCGGCGGGGCGGAGCACCGATGGCGCGGGCCGCCCCGACGCGAACAGCCCCAGCAGCAGGGCCGTGTCACTCCGGTCAAGCCTGCGGGCCACCTCGAAGGCGACGGTCGCGCCCATGCTGTGCCCGAACAGCGCCACGGGCAGACCGGTCCACGGCCGCAACGTCTCCACGACGCGATCGGCCAGTTCTCCGATGCTCTCGACGCCGGGCTCACCGCGCCTGTCCTGCCTGCCGGGGAGCTGGACCGCCAGGACCTCCACCGACGGCGGCGTCATCCCCGAGACCGGGAAATAGAAGCTGGCCGCGCCGCCGGCGTGCGGCAGGCAGACGAGTACGGACGACGCCTCGGGCGAAGGATGATAACGCCGGATCCAGGCCTCATCAGTGTTTACCGCGTCACTCACGGCAATCCCTTTCTCGATCGTTTCGGACCGGGTTAAACCAAGAAAAGCTGTGGACTATATCCGCGGGAACTCGCTGATTCACCTTGGCCGAACCGGCGTGTGAAATCCCTTACCCACCGCCAACAGCCGTGCACATTCCACCCTGCTATCTTTACGATGAACAGGAGAATAACTCATTCAGTCCGGACGCGCAGGCTAGGCCACACCCCTAGGTTTTGCCCGTCGGGTAAGGGGCGCCAAGGGGGGTTTCGTTTCCGCAGGCGCATCCGTGACGAAGTGATGAAATAGCGGACCCCGACGTGATGAAATCCGCGAAACTCCCGAGTTTTGTCCGAATGTATTGACAGGCGGCGTGGCGGCGGTACGAGAATGATAAGAAAGGGTTCGTGCCAGGGCCTGAGACGAGCACGACCCCTCATACTGGCGTAAGGGGGCGAACGAGAAAGACGATGACCCTCATCGAGCGTGACCACGAAATCACAGATCTGGACGATCTGCTAAGGGACTGCATTCACGGCAAAGGCCGGGTCATGGTGATCACGGGACCCACCGGGGTCGGCAAGACCGAACTGGCCTACACCTTCAGCCAGCGCGCGGCCGCGGCCGGCATCACCTGGCTGAGCGCCACCTGCTCACGGACCGACCGCACACTTCCGCTCGGGATGGCCAGTCAGAGCTTCCACAGCGCGGCCTTGCCGATCGAGCACGCCTCGGAGGCGGCCCGGCTGATCGAGGAGGCCGCCTTCAGCGCGAAGTCGATCGGCGAGTCGCCGCACAATCCCGATTGGCTGCACACCGTACAGGGGCTGTGGTCGATAGTCCTGGAGCTCTCCACCAGCTCGCCGGTGCTCATCACCGTCGACGACGTCGAATATTCGGACGCATTGTCATGGCAGCTCCTGCTTAATTTCGTACAACGGCTCAACAATGCCAATGTATTCGTCGTGGTGACGGCGACCGAGAATCCACAGGGGATGGATCCGCTTATTGAGATAGACCTGATGCGCCATCCGCACTGCCGGCACATGAGACTGGGCACGCTTTCCCGGGAGGGCGTCACCAAGATGCTCTGCAAGTCCATGGACCAGGAGACGGCGGAGAAACTCGGCCCGGATTTCCACAAGGCCGGCGGTGGCAATCCGCTGCTCGTCGAGGCGCTGGTCGAGGACTACCTGCACGAGTCGGGCGAATCGCATTCGCTGGTCATTGGAGATGCCTTCTCCCGGTCGGTGCGCGCCCTCCTGCATCGCACCGACCCGACCTCGCTGCGCACCGCCCGCGGCCTCGCCGTACTCGGCGATCTCGCTTTTCCGAACCTGCTGGCCGAATTGCTGGAACTTCCGCCGGCGACCGTTCAGCAGACTCTCAACTATCTCGCCGCCGTCGGTATCGTCGATGGAGCGAGCTTCTGCCATCCGGAGACCCGGTCGGCCGTTCTCGACGACCTCGACCCCGAGCAGCGCAAGGACATGCACCGGCGCGCCGCCCAGCTCCTCCACACGGAGGGAGCGGCCAGCACCGCGGTCGCCGAGCACCTCATCCACGCCGCCGACGGCCTGGAGCCCTGGGCGATGATGGAGCTGCGCGAAGCCGCCGACCAGACGCTGCTCAACGACGAGCACGAGTTCGCCATCCAATGCCTGAGACTGGCGATCGACCTGTGTCACGACGACGCGCGGCGGGCGGCCCTGCGGGCCTCGCTCGCGCGGACTGAGTGGCTGGTCAATCCCGCGGCCACCGCCCAGCACCTCGACCCGCTCATGGCGATGGCGCGAGAGGGCCACCTCGGGTTCGAAGACGTCCGCATGCTGCTGAGGTTCTTCCTGTGGCACGGGCGGCTCGAGGAGGCCGCAGAGGCGCTGCGGCGGCTGAACGCCATGGCCGCCGAATCCGGCGAGAAGGAGACCCTCTTCCGGCTCGGCGTCGCTCATCAGTGGCTGGCTTCGGCCTTTCCCCCGCTTCTGCTCGATGCGGCGGACACCTCTATTGACACCGCCAAACCGGCAGCCGGCGTATGGCAGCTGCAAGGAGCCGCCCTTTTGTCCGGTTTTCTGAGAACGGAGGAGGACGAGCATAAGATTGCGACCGCCGAACGCGTCCTCCAGTCCGCCACGCTGGACGATGCGAATCTTGAAGCCGTGGAATCCTCCATTTTCACCCTGCTCTACTCCGATCAGGCGGATCGAGCGGCCCCACTCTGTGATGTCCTGCTCGAAGAAGCCGTCCAGCGACGCTCCCCCACCTGGCGGGCCGTGCTGGCCGGCCTCCGAGCGCACATCGCCATTCGCCAGGGGGATCTAGCGATTGCCCATAAATATGCCTCTATCGCACTGAATGTATTACCGAGTCGGAGTATGGGGATTCATATCGGCTTGCCGTTGGCCGCCTTGATCCGCACCAACACCGAAATGGGGAAGTTCGATGTCGCGACCCAACTGCTCAGACATCCCATCCCCGCGGCGATCTATCAGAGCCGGTTCGGGTTGCACTATCTCCAGGCACGGGCCTATTTCCACCTGGCGACGGGCCTTTCGCACGCGGCTCTCAACGACTTCCTGAGCTGCGGGAGGCTCATGCGCGCCTGGAACCTCGACACACCCGTGCTGGCGCCCTGGCGCCAGGGCGCGGCCGCCGCGCTCATGCAGATGGGCCAGCCGAACCAGGCGCGAGCCCTCCTCGAGGAACCGTACGACCTGCCCGGCGCCGACTCGCTCAGAGCGAAGGGGGCCACACTCCGACTGCTGGCCGGCACCGGCGACCTCAAGAAGCGGCCGGCTCTGCTCAGGGAGGCCGTCGACATGCTCCAGAGCGCCGGAGACCGGCTGGAGATGGCCTACGCGCTCGTCGACCTGACCCATGCCTTCAACGAGATCGGCGAGCTCCACAAGGCCCGGATGATCGGCTACTGGGCCGACCGGGTGGCCGACGAGTGCCAGGCGGAACCGCTGCGCTGGGCGGTACGGCAGGACGATCCGGCCGAGCAGGAGACGGAGGACACCGAGAGCATGGGCCTGCTGAGCGACGCCGAGCAGCGCGTGGCCTCCCTCGCGGCGCTGGGCTACACCAACCGGGAGATCTCCCGGAAGATCTACATCACGGTCAGCACCGTCGAGCAGCATCTGACCCGGATCTACCGCAAGCTCAACGTCCGTGGCCGAAGGGACCTGCCCGCGCAGTTCTCCTATGTGGAACTACGCTGACTCAGCTCGCCTGATCGGCGTTCTCCTCGATGGTCACGTGCCGGAGCTGGATCGCGGCCATGACGGCCGTGGCCACCAGGACGACCGCACCCGAGATCGCGGCCACCCGCATGCCCTCGGTGAAGGCCGTACGCGCTGTATGGAGCAGGGCCGCCCGCGCCTGTTCCGGAAGCTGGGCGGCCACCTCGACCGCCCCGCCGAGCGTTTCGCGCGCCGTCTGGGCGGCCTCAGGGGGCAGCCCGGCCGGAACGTCGAACGACCAGCGGTAGATCGCCAGCCCGAGGCTGCCCAGGACCGCGACGCCGAGGGCGGCGCCGAACTCGGTACCGGCCTCAAGCACCGCCGACGCCGAGCCGGCCCGCTCCTCCGGCGCCACCGTGACGACCAGATCGGAGGCCACCGCCTGAACGGCGCCGAGTCCGGCGCCCAGCAGCCCCAGGCCGATCACCAGTATCTGGATGCCCGGTTCCCCTTCGAGCTGTGAGAGCACCGCGAACCCCGCACCCGCGAGCAGCATGCCGCCGCCGATGACGAACCCGGGGCGCGCCCATCGCACCACCACCACAGCCAGCATCGATCCGACGAGGGCCATGCCCGCGGCGGGCAACGTCAGTATCCCCGCGACGAACGGGCGCAGCCCCAGCACCAGTTGCAGGTATTGCGCGATGAAGTAGAACAGCCCCATGAGGGCGAAGATGGCGAGCGTGCTGGTGATCAGCGAGATGCCGAACCCCTTGTCCGCGAACAGGCGCAGATCGAGCATCGGGTCGGTCAGCGTGCGCTGCCTCCAGACGAACGAGGCGCCGGCGGCCAGGCCCACGACGACGCCGAGCACGGCGGTCGAGCTCAGGCCCTGTTCGGCGATGTCCTTCACTCCGTAGACGATCGGGAGCACGGCTACCAGCGTCAGTGCGGCGCTCACCATGTCGAGCCGGCCGGCCTGCGGATCGCGATATTCCGGCAGCAGGATCGGCCCGAGCACCAACAGCAGGAGCATGATCGGCACGTTGATCAGGAACACCGAGCCCCACCAGAATCTCTCCAGCATCCACCCGCCCACGATCGGGCCGAGCACGCTGCCCCCGGAGAAGCCGGCGGCCCAGATCGCGATGGCCAGCCGGCGCTGCCGAGGCTGGTGGAACATGTTGCGGATCAACGCCAGGGTGGACGGCATGAGGGTCGCGGCCGCCGCCCCTTGCAGGGCACGCAGGACGATGAGCATCTCGGCGCTGGGCGCGTAGGCGGCCGCGGCGGACGTGATCCCGAAGACGGCGGCGCCGATGAGCAACAGGCGCCGGCGGCCGATCCTGTCGCCGAGCGTGCCCATGACGATCAGCAGCCCCGCCAGCCAGAAGGCGTAGATGTCGACGATCCAGAGCTGCTCGGCCCCGCTCGGCTGGAGATCCGCGCTGAGGAACGGCAGCGCGAAGTAGAGGACCGTGACGGTGATGGAGATCAGCAGGACGGGCAGGACAAGAACTGACAGTCCTATCCACTCTCGTCGTCCGGCGATCTTTGACTCCGTTTCCATCCCACACTCCTCAGATACCGTGTATGAGTGCATACGACGTACTCATCTCCGCCTCCGGCCGGACTTAGGACACGAACCGGGCAATAAATTCCGGCAAAGCGGCATTGGCGGATATATATCACGCCTTTTCGGCGGAGCCTCCGCGCGTTCCATCACGCTTAGCGGTCAATTTCATCACGAACTCATGTGATAGAATTTCACCAGATATCAAGATGCGCGTGACAAAATCTGTGAGGCCAGATGCTCACCTGCGCAGAATGCGGCAGCCCGCTGTGTGCCGCACCTCGGGGGCGACGACCGCGATATTGTTCGCGGTCGTGCCAGGCTCGGGCATATAGAGCGCGTGTGGCCGCGCGCGCACGGCCCTGTTCCGAAGCGCCTCTCCCCGAGCCCGTCAGAGAAGACAACCGGCCACCCAAGCCCGAACCCGCTCCGCGAGCACCTCGCGAAGGGCTCACGTTGGAACGGATCGTGGGCACCGGCATCGAGATCGCCGATACCGAGGGTCTGGAGACGCTGTCCATGCGCCGGGTGGCGACCGAGCTCGGCGTGGGCACGATGTCCCTGTACCGATACGTGACGAGCAAGGACGCGCTGATCGAATTGATGGTCGATCGCGTACACGGCGAGGACAAGAATCTGACGCCCGCCCCGGCCGACTGGCGGTCCCGGCTCGAACTGTCCGCGCTGCGGGAGTGGCGGCTCTATTCCCGGCATCCGTGGGTGCTGCAGGTCATCGCGACCCCGCAGCCGCCGCTCGGGCCGAACGTTCTGGCCGACCTCGAACGGGCCATGGACGCCCTGGACGGTCTCGGTCTCGATCCGGTGATGATGCACTGGGTGACCATCGCGGTAAGCGCTCAGGTACAAGGGGCCGCCCTGCTTCGTGTCAGCGAATGGGAGGCCGAACGGCGGACCGGAGTCACCACGCGGCAGTGGCGCGCGGCCAAGATGCCGATGCTGTCGGAGATTCTCGAATCCGGCCACTTCCCCATGCTGTCGAGCCTGGTGGAGAGGCAGGAGGAAGTGGCCCACATCGACGAATGGCTCTGGTTCAGCATTCGCCGCCTGCTCGACGGGGTCGCCGTCTTCATCGAGGAGGGGGACGTTGAGGAGAGGGAGAAGGCCGGCCGGGCTGGACAGGAGCCGGATCTGCGAAAGGCGCTGTGAGACACGGCCATACTCATTCGGCCACTTTGGTGCGGGTGGTCCACCGGAAGATCGGCGGGTCGGCGGAATCCACGGATACGCTGACCCGCTCGAAATGCTCGTATCCACCATTGCGCGGAATCTTTATCTTTCCCGCTGAGACCACGTCGTGCATGACGTGGAGGGTTCGCGGAACATCGGCGGGGCCACCCTCGAGCGCGACCTCCACGGGTTCGCGCCGGGAGCGAGGCGGCACGGCGGACGAGGAGCCGTTGAAGGAGGGAACGGTCATGTCGGGTACCTCCGATGATCGTGGCCGGCGGCCGGCCGTCGACGATCTCTGATGGACGATCTCTAGGAGAATGCGCCGGCCGGTTGCGGCGCGTGGCCGAATTCGGCGGCGAGGGCGCAGACGTACCGGCCATAGCTGGACGGGAGCAACTCCTCGCCGAGGCGGTGACAGGCCTCGGCGTCGATGTAGTTCATCCGCAGCGCGATCTCCTCGATGCAGGCGATGCGTACGCCCTGCCGCCCCTCCAGCATGTGCACGTACTGGCTGGCCTGCAGAATGGAGTCGGGCGTGCCCGCGTCGAGCCAGGCGAACCCTCGCCCGAGTTCGACGAATTTCGCCTTGCCCCGGTCGAGATAGACCCGGTTGACGTCGGTGATCTCGAGTTCCCCACGGGCGGACGGCTGGACATTCTTCGCGATGTCGATCACGTCGTTGTCGTAGAGATAAAGGCCGACGACGGCGCAGTTGGAGCGCGGATGCGCGGGTTTCTCCTCGATGGAGACGAGCCTGCCGAGCGAGTCCATCTCGGCGATGGCGTAGCGCTCGGGATCGCTGACCGGATGGCCGAACAACACGCAGCCGTCCACGTCGGCGGTGTTCTCCTGGAGGATGTCGTAGAACGAATATCCGTGGAAGATGTTGTCGCCGAGCACCAGCGCCACCGAATCGTCGCCGATATGGTCGGCGCCGAGTATGAAGGCGTCGGCCAGTCCGACGGGCTCGTCCTGGCGGGCGTAGGTGATGTCGAGTCCGAGGTGTGAGCCGTCGCGCAGCAGGCGCGCCAGATTCGGCAGGTCCTCCGGGGTGGAGATCACCAGGATCTCTCTGATATTCGCGAGCATGAGCACCGACAAGGGATAATAGATCATCGGCTTGTCGTTCACGGGCAGCAACTGTTTCGAGACCGCGAGGGTAATGGGGTACAGCCGCGTGCCGTGCCCGCCGGCCAGAATTATGCCTTTCACGAAATACCCTTCCTCAGGGGAAAACCGGGTAGCCAGAATCGATATTCGTTCCCTGAGCATCACACCGGATCACATCAGAATGGACTCCAAGACAACCCTCATTTGCCCCCTACCCCGCCCCCGGTGCCCCCCTATGTCGGCCGCTAAACGGTTGCGCACGGTTTACCGGCGATATGGTTTCCATGGCGAAAGGCAGATCGTGAAGCGACGCACGGCGACTCCGCTCGGGATCAGGTAGGAGATCTTGCGATGAGGATTCTGGTCACGGGGGGCGCCGGATTCATCGGCTCCCACTACGTGCGCACCCTGCTCGAAACCGACGGCGACACACGGATCACCGTCCTCGACAAACTCACCTACGCGGGCAACCCCGCGAATCTGGACCAGGTGCGCACGAGCGACAGATTCGCCTTCGTCCAAGGCGACATATGCGACGAGCGACTGGTCGACCCGCTCGTCGCCGAACACGACCAGGTGGTCCACTTCGCCGCCGAATCCCATGTCGACCGGTCCATCATGGGTGCGACCGAGTTCGTGCGGACCAATGTGGCCGGCACCCAGACCCTGCTCGACGCGGCGGTCCGCAGCGGGCTGGGGACCTTCGTGCACGTCTCCACCGACGAGGTCTACGGCTCGATCCCGGAGGGCTCCTCGCTGGAGTCCGATCCGCTACGGCCCAGCTCCCCCTACTCAGCCTCGAAGGCGGCCTCCGACCTGCTCGCCCTCGCCTATCACCGCACCCACGAGCTCGACGTACGCGTCACCCGCTGCTCCAACAACTACGGCCACCATCACTTTCCGGAGAAGATCATCCCCCTGTTCGTCACCAACCTCCTCGACGGCCGGCCGGTTCCCCTGTACGGCGACGGCGGCAACAGCCGCGATTGGCTGCATATCGACGACCACGTGCGAGGCATCGAACTGGTCCGCGCCGGCGGCCGTCCCGGTGAGATCTACAACATCGGCGGCGGCACCGAACTCACCAACCGGGAGCTCACCGACCTGCTCCTCAAGGCATGTGCCGCCGGCTGGGACCAGGTCTCGTACGTCGAGGACCGCAAGGGCCACGATCTGCGCTACTCGGTCGACTGCACCAAGATCCGCACCGAGCTGGGCTACCGGCCCCGCAAGGATTTCGAGACCGGTTTGGCCGAGACCGTCGCCTGGTACCGCGACAACCGCGCCTGGTGGCAGCCGCTCAAGGCCGAGAGCCTGACCCCGTAGTCCGGATGCTCGCGCGCGGTCAGTGGTCGCGGTGCGGCCAGGGAGAGGCGGCCACCACGATCCCGTACAGCAGGTGGTCGCCGAGCAGCCACAGGCGTTCGGTGAGACGGGCCCTGTCCTTGTGCGGCAGGCCGAGCATGGGCGCGATGGCGGCCTGGAAGACCGCCCAGAACAACAGGCCGTAGGCGGGCCCGGCCCACCGCCGGCGGCGTACGGACTCGGGCAGCGCCCCGAAGATCGCGCCGCCCGCCGCCCCGTACGACCAGTGCATGAGCTCGACGACCGCGGGGCGCCGATCGGGCGGGACGCGGCGGAACAGCCGGGGCGTGGTGCGTTCCAGCACGGCCTCCGGCGGCACCTTCTCCACCAGGCCGAGCGCGGTGGAGAACTGCCTGAGACCGGACATCGCCATGGCACCGATCGCGCCTCGAGCCCCGGCGCGCAGGATTGGCTGGTTCATGACGAGTCGGCCCCCGTTCTTCACAGGGTCGTCTACCGAACGGCGAACCGGATAAACCTGCTGGTCAGGGGAGGCCACCTCGGTCGGTCGAGGTGGCCTCAGGTGGACGTCAGTCCTCGATGTGGATGGCCAGCGCCGGGCAGACCACCGCGGCGTGCCGGACGTCGGCGGCCTGCTCGGCCGGCGGGTCGGGGTTCAGCAGCACCACGATGCCGTCCTCGTCGCGCTGGTCGAACACGTCCGCGGCGGCGACCACACACTGTCCGGAAGCGACACACTTGTCCTGGTCGATGGTCACCTTCATGAGATCCTCTTGCCTGTCGTCGTAGTGGGGGGAAAGTCACCAGGTCACGGGGAGCGAGTAGACCCCGTACACGGACCCGTCGTGCTTGAACGGGATCTCTTCCAGATCCGCGGCCAGTCGCAGGGTGGGGATGCGCTTGTAGAGCGTGCTGTAGACGACCTGCAGTTCCATCCGGGCCAGCGGCTGGCCCAGGCACTGGTGGACGCCGAAGCCGAACGCCACGTGGTGGCGGGCATCGCGCTGGATGTCCAGCCGGTCGGGGTCGGGGAAGGCGTCGGGGTCGCGGTTGCCGATGTCGTTGGCCATGATCAGCCCGTCGCCGGCGCGGATGATCTGCCCGTCGAGCTCGATGTCCTCCAGCGCCAGCCGGCGCCGCCCGTTGTGCGTGATGTGCAGGTAGCGCAGCAGCTCCTCGACCGCCGAGGAGACCAGCTTCGGATCCTCGGTGTCACGCAGGAGGGCCAGTTGGCCGGGGTTCTCCAGCAGGGCGAGCGTGCCAAGCGCGATCATGTTCGCGGTGGTCTCGTGCCCGGCGATCAGCAGCAGCACCCCGATCCCGGCCGCGTCCCGCTGGGACAGCTCCCCGGTCTTGATCCGCTCGGTCAGCCCGGACAGCAGGTCGTCACCGGGGTTGGCGAGCTTCTCGTCCAGCAGGTTGTGCAGGTAGCCGCCCAGATGGCCGAGGGCGGCCGCCCGCTGCTCGGTGCTCGCCTCCCGGTTGATGATGGTCTTGCTGTTCTCCTGGAAGAAGTCGTGGTCGGCGTACGGCACACCGAGCAGCTCGCAGATCACCAGCGAGGGCACCGGCAAGGCGAACGCCGTCACCAGGTCGACCGGCTTCGGGCCGGCCAGCAGATCGTCGATCAGGTCGTCCACGATCTTCTGTACGGCCGGCCGCATCGCCTCCACCCGCTTGATGGTGAACGGCGCCGTCACCATCCGCCGCAGCCGCGCATGCTCGGGATCGTCCATCAGGATGAAGCTGATGGGCGACGAGCCGTTGAGAGGGGCCGGGCTCGGGTAACCGGGCCGGGTGATGTCGGAGCTGACCCGCGGGTCGGCCAGCAGTGCCCGCTGCTCGGCATAACGGGTCACCACCCACGGGGTGCTGCCGTCCCACAGGCGGACCTTGGAGAGCGGGCCCTCCGCCTGCTTGGCCTGCAGAGCCGGCGGCGGATCGAAGGGGCAACCCTTCGCCCTGGCCATCGGATACTCCGGAATCTCAGCCGGATTCAAGGTACTTGTCATGAATTCCTCCAAAGTCAGGGAGCCGGTACGAGGTCGGAGAGCGCGTCGACGACGTCCTGCCGGCGCAGGCGGGTCTGTTTGGGCATGTTCCAGCCCAGTACGCCGGTGACTCTGCCGTCGCGGCGGTAGAGCGCGACGAAGCGGCGGGCCGCCTGGTCGCCGTCCACCACGGTCACCTCGGCGTCGACGGGCAGCACTCCATGTACCTGGATCTTGGCGTCGAACTGGTCGGTCCAGAAGTAGGGCACGGGACAGTAGGGCTGGTCATCGCCGAGGACGTTCGCCGCGACGATGCCGGCCTGTTCGGAGGCGTTGGTCCGGTTCTCCAGCCGCAGCAGCGCGCCGAGTTTGTCGTGGTGCCACCGGGCCACGTCGCCGACCGCGTAGATTCCCTCGGCGGCGCGGCAGCGGGAGTCGCACACCAGCCCGTTGTCCAGCCGCAGGCCGCTGCCGGTGAGCCATTCGGTCGCCGGGTCGGCCCCGATCGCCACTACGACCACGTCGGCGGGCAGCACTTCGCCGGTGTCCAGGCGCACACCCGTGACCCGCCCCTGGTGGCCGGTCAGCCCGCTGACCCCGGCGCCGAGGCGCAGGCGGACCCCGCGCTCGGTGTGCAGGTCGGCGAGCATCCCCGCGACCGAAGGCCCGATCTGGCCGGCCAGTGGGGCCGGCCGGGGACCGGCCATCGTGACCTCAAGGCCCATGCCGTGCGCCGTGGCGGCGATCTCGGCGCCGAGCACGCCCTCCCCCACGACCACGAGCCGCGAGGAGGCCAGCAGATCCGCCCGCAGCGCCACCGCGTCGTCGAGCGTACGCAGCACGTGGACCCCGGCCAGCTCCGCCTGCCCGGCGAACGTCCGGGGCCGCAGTCCGGTGGCCACCACGACGGCGTCGGCCCGCAGGGCACGCCCGGACGCGGTGTGGACGGTGCGTCCGGCCGCGTCCAGGCCGACGGCCGGGTCGGCGAGGATGAACTCGGCGTCCAAGGTGGACAGAGCCGTCTGCGGCCGTAGCTGAACCCGTTCGGGGTCCCAGGCGCCGGAGAGGACCTGTTTGGACAGCGGTGGCCGATCGTAGGGCAGGTGCGGCTCGGCACCGAGGACGGTCAGGCCGCCCTGGTACCCCTTGCGCCGCAACGCCTCCGCGGTGGCCAGCCCGGCGGCGGAGGCGCCGACCACCAGGACGCTGGAGGGAGCGTTCACGCGGTCTCGCCCGGCGTGAGTGCGCGGTTGACCTTCATCGAGACTTCCTCCTCTTCACGGCGTGACCGGTGCCAGCCACAGCCCGACGATGGCGTCGATCAACCCGGTCGCGGCGTCGTGCCAGCTCGATCGGGGTGTGGGGGTGCCCTCGGCCAGGGCGCGCTCGCGCTCGGCGCACACGTGCACCATGAGCTGACGGGCCATGTCATGGCGCTCGACCCGCACGGCGACCGGCAGCTCGGGCAGGCACCGGTTGAGCCCGTCGAGGATCTGGAGCAGCGCGCGCGAGCTGAGAGCCTCCTCGATCATGATCTCGCGGAAGGCGGGGTCGGTCATCACCTGGGCGCCGAACCGGGCGAACCAGGTGGGGTTGCCCAGGGCGGCCAGGTGCTCGGCGCTCGGGCGTACCAGGCAGGCCACCCAGTCCCGTACGTCCGAGCTGTCGCCGATCTCGGCCAGCATCCGCGTACGCACCCGCTCGATCCGCTCGGCGTGTTTGCGCACGATGGCGCGGACGAGATCGGTCTTCGTGCCGAAGTGATAGCCGACCGCGGTGTTGTTCCCCTGCCCCGCGGCCTCGCTGACCTGACGGTTGGACACCGCCATCACCCCGTGCTCGGCGAACAGCCGCTCCGCCGCCGTCAGGATCGACTCCCGGGTCGCGCCGGCCCGATCGGCCCGGACGGTCCGGCCGGCCACGCTCACCACCGCACCGGGACTTCGCTCAACCCGCCGACGGCGAGTCCTTCGACCCGCCGCAGGTCCGCCACCGGGACGGCGAGTTCCAGGGAGGGGAGCCGGCGCAGCAGCACCTCGAGCACCGCCTGCAACTCGGTGCGGGCCAGCGCCTGTCCCAGACACGAGTGCGCCCCGGCGCCGAAGGCCAGGTGGAGGTTCGGGCTGCGGCCGAGGTCCATGTCGTCGGCGCCCTCGAACGCGTTCTCGTCGCGGTTGGCCGCGGCCATGCTGCACACCACGGTCGTCCCGCCCGGCAGCACGGTCCCGGCGACCTCCATGTCCTCACCGAGGTAGCGCGGCATGCCGAACCCCGCGTTGGCGTCGAACCGCAGCGCCTCTTCCACCGCCGTGCGCACGAGCGACCGGTCCGCCAGCACTCGCTCCCAGCGGCTCCGGTCGGCCAGCAGCATCGCCACCATCTTGCCGATCATGTTCGCCGTGGTCTCGTGCCCGGCGACCAGCAGACCCATGCCGGTGGCCACCAGGGTCGCGTCGGACAGCCGCCCGCCGTCGGCGTCGGTGTTCGTGATGAGCTCGCTGAGCAGGTCCTCGCCCGGTTCGGCGCGCTTGGCGATGATGTGGGCGGCCATGTACTGGACGAACTCGGCCTGCGCCGTGTCGATCTGCGCCTGCGTGTAGCGGGTCAAGTTGAGCAGCGTGTCAGACCAGTACGCGAACTGGTCGCGGTCCGAGTCCGGCACCCCGAGCAGATCGCAGATCACCCACACCGGCAGCGGGAAGCCCAGGCTCGCCTTGAGATCCGCCGGCTGACCCCGCTCGAGCATGTCGTCGATGAGCCGCTCGGCCATCGCCTCCATCCCCGGCCGCAGCGCGGCCATGCGCTTGACGGTGAACCACTTGCTGATCATCCGCCGCCAGCGCTGGTGCGCCTCACCGGACTGCGGTATCGCCGTCGCCATCTCGCTGTTGAAGACGCCACCCGACTCGCTGTCGGAGATCCGGGCCGCGTCGTCCATGTGCGTCGGCCGGGTGAACCGCGGGTCGGACAGCACCCGCTTGACGTCCTCGTAGCGCGTCACCAGCGACGCCTCGTCGCCGCTGGGCAGCGTCACCCGCGCCACGGGGCACTTCTGCTGGAGCCGCGCCCATTCCGCCGGCGGCTCCAGCGCCGCGTCACTGGGAATCGGGTAGATCAGGACTTGCTCGCCGTCACCTTGGCTCACCACGACCTCCTCCGAACCGACGGTCAGTTCGTGGTCAGTAAACCCGTACTGTTAGATTAAGTCAAGCGACTGATTTAAGTCCTGTCGAGTCGTCCCCAACTCTTCTGACGGAGGCTTCACCCATGCCCGCTGTCCCCGCTCACGCCCGGGCATCCGGCCCGCCGCAGGCGAACACCGTCGTGGTGGTGCTCGCCCTCGCCGGGATCGTGGTCTCGCTGATGCAGACCCTGGTGATCCCGCTGATCCCCCAGCTCCCGAGGCTCTTGAGCGCCCCGGCCGCTGACACAACCTGGGCGATCACCGCCACGCTGCTCGCCGGCGCCGTCGCGACGCCGACGGTGGGACGGCTGGGCGACATGTACGGCAAGCGACGCATGCTGCTGATCAGCCTGGTCCTGCTGGTGACCGGCTCGGTCGTCTGCGCTCTCGCCGGCACGTTGACGCCCATGGTCGTCGGACGGACGCTGCAGGGCCTGGCCGCCGGTGTCATTCCGCTCGGCATCAGCATCATGCGCGACGAACTACCCGCCGAGCGCCTCGGCTCGGCGACCGCGCTGATGAGCGCCTCGCTGGGCGTGGGCGGCGCGCTCGGCCTGCCCGCGGCCGCCTTCCTGGCCGAACGCACCGACTGGCACGTGCTGTTCTGGACGGCGGCGGCCCTCGGCGCCCTCGCCACCGTGCTCGTGCTGACTCTCGTGCCGGAGTCCAGCGTGCGTACCGGAGGCCGCTTCGACCTGGTGGGCGCGGCGGGACTGTCGATCGCGCTGGTGTGCCTGCTGCTGGCGATCTCCCAGGGCGCCGGCTGGGGCTGGACCAGCGCCCTGACCATCGGCCTGTTCGGCGCGGCGGTCGTCGCGCTGGCGCTGTGGGGCTGGTGGGAGCTCCGGAACAGGCAGCCGCTGGTGGACCTGCGCACCACCGCGCGCCGTCAGGTGCTGCTCACCAACCTCGCCTCCGCCGTGTTCGGCTTCGCGATGTTCGCGATGTCCCTGGTGCTCCCGCAACTCCTGCAGATCCCGAAGGCCACCGGCTACGGGCTGGGAGAGTCGATGCTGACCGTGGGCCTGGTGATGGGCCCCTCCGGCCTGGTGATGATGGCCATGGCCCCGCTGTCCGCGCGGATCTCGAAGGCCAGGGGCCCCAAGGTGACCTTGATGTGCGGTGCGCTCGTGGTCGCCGCCGGCTATGGCCTGAGCATCGCGCTGATGTCCGCCATCTGGCACCTGGTGCTCGTCTCCGCGGTGATCGGGGCCGGGATCGGACTCGCGTACGGCGCCATGCCCGCGCTCGTCATGGCGGCCGTGCCCGTGTCGGAGACGGCCGCCGCCAACAGCCTCAACACGCTGATGCGGGCCATCGGCACCTCGATCTCCAGCGCGGTCTCCGGCGTGGTCCTGGCCCAGATGACCATCACGCTCGGCTCGGTCACCCTCCCGTCCCAGAACGGCTTCCGCCTGGTCATGGCCATCGGCGCGGGCGCCGCGCTCGTCGCTCTCGCCTTCGCGGCCTTCCTGCCCGGCCGGCGCCCGGCTTCCGCCACACCGACCACGCACCCCGCCGCCGCGCGGGTCTGATCTAGCCCTTGATCGCGCCCTGGGTGATGCCGTTGACGAAGCTGCGCTGGAAGATGAGGTAGACGACCACGATCGGGGTGATGACGATCAGGCCGGCCGCCGACAGCAACGGGATGTCGGTCGAGTACTGGCCGACGAAGAGTCCCAGACCGCCCGGGGCGGTGCGCCGCTCCGGGTCCTGCATCATGACCAGCACCAGCAGGAACTGGTTCCACGACCACATGAAGTACAGGACCGACAGGGTGGTGATCGCCGGCCACGAGATCGGCAGCAGCACCCGCGCCAGCACGACGATGTCCCGGGCGCCGTCGATGCGCGCCGCCTCGACGAGCTCGTCGGGGATGTTGGAGAAGTGCGAGCGCATCCAGTACACGCCGAACGGCATGAACAGCGCCACCTCGGCGAGGATGATGCCGAGGTAGGAGTTGGTGAGGCCGACCTCACGCAGGTTGAAGTAGAGCGCCACGACGATGAGCTCGATCGGCAGCG
This sequence comes from Nonomuraea sp. NEAU-A123, assembly GCF_018603905.1. Lineage (GTDB taxonomy): Bacteria > Actinomycetota > Actinomycetes > Streptosporangiales > Streptosporangiaceae > Nonomuraea. The sequence goes on along the minus strand of NZ_JAHFZZ010000011.1, from coordinate 322,569 downwards.
TGAGTCCCAGCACGAAGCCGGCCGTCACCGTCTTGTGGCCCCAGACCTTCAGGACCGTCAGCCCGTATCCGGCCAGCGTGGCCAGCACCAGCGCGAGCGGCACCACGCACACCGAGATCAGCACGCTCGACCGCATGAGGGCGGTGAAGTTGCCGCGCTCCCAGGCCAGCGCCAGGGTCTGCCACGACCAGTGCTCAGGGATGCTCAGCCCGTTGAGCTGCGCGCCCGGCGGATGCAGGGCGGCCAGGATGATGCCGGCGAACGGCAGCAGTACCATGACCGCCAACAGGACAAGTACGCCATACCGGATGCTGACCCCGCCGCGCATGCTCAACTCTCATCCCTGGTGAAGTATCGGATGGCGCTGACCACGGCGATCACCAGCACGGTCAGCACGACCGCCAGCGCGCTCGCGCCGCCGATGTCGCCCTCGTTGAAGGCCAGCCGGTAGACCAGCAGGGCGGGCACGTTGGTCTGACCCGCCGGGCCGCCGTTCGTCGTGGTGAAGACGAGGTCGAAGCTGGCCAGCGCGGCGATCGTGGTGATGACGCCGGCGATCGTGATCTCCTTGCGCACCCCGGGCAGGGTGACGTGGAGGAACTGCCGCCACGAGTTCGCGCCGTCGAGCGTCGCCGCTTCGTACAGAGACGGGTCGATCTTCTGCGCGCCGGCCAGGAAGAGCATCATGCACAGCCCGCTCATCGCCCAGGTCCCGATGAACCCGAGCGCGACCAGCGCCAGTTGGTAGTCGCCCAGCCAGGCCCGGGTGATCCCGCCCAGCCCCACCAGGTCCAGGAGCTGGTTGACGACGCCGGTGTCGCTGTAGAGCCAGCGCCAGGTGATGCCGACGGCCACCAGCGGCAGCACCTGGGGAAGGAAGAAGACGATCCGGAAGAACGTCATCCCGCGCCGCACCTTGCCCATCAGCAGGGCCGTCATGAACAGCCCGACGCAGATGGGGATGAACGAAAAGAAGACGATCAGCACGAGGCTATGCAGAATGGCCTCGTACAGCGCCGAATCCCGAAAAATCTTGATGTAGTTGTCCAGGCCCGCCGAGGTCGCCGGCAGGATGCCGTCCCAGTTCAGGAAGGACAGGCGCAACGTGTTCAGCGCCGGCCAGATGGCGAAACCCAGATACACGGCGAGCGCGGGAAACACGTAGAGCCAGCCGCGGGCCCGTCCGCCGCGCCAGTGGGGGCGGCGGACGCGCCTGCTGCCGGCCGCCCGCTCCCCGCCGCGGGCCGAGGTGGCCCGCGGCGGGGAGATGGACGTGGTCAGATCACGAGCCATGGTGTCCGTCCCACGACTCCTGCAAGGAGCGCAGGAAGTCGTCAGCGGTCATCTTCTTGCTGATGAGGCCCTGGACACCAGGGGTCAGCTTGTCGATCATGCCGGGGGAGGCGTAGTCGGGGAACGGGACGATCCCGTTGTTCTGCGCCACCGGCGTGAAGGCCTTGGCGATGTCGCCGCGCAGGCCCGTCGCGCCCAGCTCGGCCTTGGTGTCGACCGGCATGAACCCGCCGTCGAACTCGATCTTCGCCGCCTCCGGCGAGCTCAGGAAGTCCAGGAACGCCGCGGCGACGTTCGGGTACTTCGACTTGGCCGAGATGGCGTACGCCACGCTCGCCCCCGAGGCGACGTTCAACGGCGTGGTCGACTCCGAGGGCATGAGGAAGAAGCCGACGTTCTCCTTCATTTCGGTCTCCAGCGTCGTGGCTGCCCAGTTGCCGGTCACCAGGAACGCGCTCTTGCCCTTGGAGAAGTTCGCCAGCGCGTCGGCGTCGGCCGTGGCGTTCGCCGACTCGGGGAAGTATCCCTTGTCCGCCCAGTCCATCAGCATCTTGGTGGCCTTCTGCGCGCCCGGGTTCTCGATCGTCCCGCCCGGCTCGCCGTACACCCAGGACCGGTAGGCCTTCACGTCACCGGTGACGTTGAGCAGCGCGTTCCACAGGTGGAACCCGCCCACCTGGAGCGCGCCGAGGCTCAGCGGGGTCTGCCCGGCGCCCTTCACCTTCGCCAGCGCGGCCTCGAACTCGCCGAGCGTCTTCGGCACGTCCTTGACACCCGCCTTGGAGAGGATCTCCTTGTTGTAGTAGACGCCCACCACCGACAGCGCGCCGGGCGCGGCGTACAGGCCGCCGGTCCCGAACCGCTTGGCCGCCTTGTCCGAGCTGAGCACCTCCAGGCTGGCCGGCGGGAACTTGCCGTCCCAGCCGTACGCCTTGGACCACGGGCCCAGGTCCAGGATCAGCCCGGCCGGCACCAGGGAGTTCATCGCGCCGGGGTTGTACTGCGCGATGTCCGGCGCCGAGTCGGACGACATCGACAGCTTGATCGACTTGACGTAGTCGTTGAACGGCGTCATCTGCGGCTTGATGGTGACGTTCGGATGGAGCTTGGTGAAGGCGTCCACCAGCGTCTTGGTGGGCGGATCATTGCTGTAGGCCAGGGTCAGCGTGACCGGGTCGCTGGGGACGGTCGTCGATACGTCGACCTTCTTCGCGGTGGCCGGAGCGGTCGTGCCGCCGGTGCCCGCGCAGGCCGTCAGGGTGAGTGTCGCCGCGGTGCCGAGCGCCACGAGCGCCTGCCACCGACCTGGTGTTGTCATGTGCATGACCTTTCGCCTATCTCTGATATCCGCGTCGCCGATATCCGGGGGGTCTTCAACGAGTCTCCTGACGGCCGCTGCGCACCAGGTCGAACCTGGTGCGCTCGAGCTCGTCCAGCGAGTGGCGCAGGGCCCCATGGACGACGGCGTCGTCCTGGAGCGTCGAGACCTCCAGGGCCGGTTGGTCCAGAGGCTGTTCGGACAGGTGCCGCCGGACCGCGGCGAGCAGCGTCTCGCCGCATCTGGCCAGGGGCCCGCCGATGACCACGAGCCGTGGATCGAGGATCGCCCGGATCGCCGCGACGCCTTTGGCGAAGCGGCGGGCGACCACGTCGATCACGTCCAGGGCGGACGGTGTGCCGTCGACGACGGCGTCCAGCACGGCGTCGAACGCCCGCTCCCCCGCGGCCTCGATCCGGGCCCGGAAGGCGTCGTCGCCGTCGCGTTCGGCCGCCACCCTGGCCAGGCGGACGATCTCCTCGCCGCCCACCCAGTCCTCGAACGGGCCGAGGCCGTGCGGATGGCGGGGCTCGGGCGGGGTGGCCGCGAACAGGTCCAGGAAGCCGACGTCGCCGGCGTCGTTGGAGGCGCCTCGATAGAGCTCGCCGTTCAGCACGATCCCGGCGCCGACGCGTTCGCCCCAGTGGACCATCACCAGTGAGTCCTCGCGCCGCTCCGCGCCTCGCCAGCGCTCGCCCTGGGTGGCCAGCTTGACGTCGTTGTCCAGGTAGATCGGGCAGCCGAGTGCGTCCTTCATCCGGCGCGCGAGGATGTCGCCGGTCAGGCCGGGCATGCTCGGGATGAGCCTGATGATCCCGGTCGCCGGGTCGACGATGCCGGGGGTGCCCACCGAGGCGAACCAGAGGTCGCCGGTCGTGATGCCCGCCGAGTCGAGCGTGCGCGCCACCGTGGACAGGAGTGTCTCCACCACCTGCTCGCCGCTCGAAACCACCTGCTCGCCGCTCGAACCGCCGCCGAGCTGCACCGCGTCGGTCGCGATGACCGTACCGGCGAGGTCCGACACCGCCATCCGCAGGTCCTGCGGGCTGATCGAGAGGCCGAGCACGTAGCCGGCCTCCGCCCGGAACCGTACGAGCTGCGCGGGCCGTCCCGCCCTGCTGGAGTCGCGATCAAGCGAGCCGAACTCGACGAGACCCTCCGCGACCAGCGCGTTGAGCGAGCGCGTGACCGCCTGCCGCGACAGCCCTACCGCCTTGGCCAGCGCGGACACGCTCATGCTGGTCTCGGTCCGCAGCCGCCGCAGGATGGCGCCGGCGTTGACCTCCCGCATGAACTGCGTGCCAACCGCGACCACCTGCTCCATGACTCTCCCCTGGTGTCGACTTGCCGGTACGGTAGCATAATAATTATGGACCGTACGGAACTAATTCGTCGAGGGGCGTGACCTGCGATGTCATCCGGTGATCCCGAGCAGGCACCACCGTGGGCGGACACCGTCCGCGGCCTGGCTCATCGTGTTCTCGGACCGGTGGCCGAGTCGATCCGGTTCGTCACGCGCGACGGCGCGGGGCGCGGCTACGAGTACGAGGCGAGGGACGGCGCGCTCACCGTCGCCGCGACGGATGGTGTGAGCGCGTCCGTCGCTCTCCATCACTATCTGCGGGAACGCTGCGGTCTGTCCGTGGGCTGGGACACCGTGCTGCCGCTGAGGCTGACGTCCCTTACGGACAGCCCGCCCCGGCGGGGCGCGGCCCGGGTCCAGGACGGCTACTACTTCAATTTCTGCACGTTCAGTTACACGATGCCCTACTGGGACTGGGCCGACTGGGAGCGCGAGATCGACTGGATGGCCCTGCACGGCATCACCATGCCGCTCGCCATCACCGGCCACGAGGCCGTGCTGCACGCCGCCTACTCCCTGCTCGATCTCGACGACCAGACCATCCGCGGCTTTCTGGGCGGCCCAGGCTACCTGCCGTTCCAGTTCATGGGCTGCCTGGACGGCTTCGCCGGTCCGCTCTCCGCGTCCTGGATCGAGCGCCATCGCGAGCTCGGGGCGCGCGTCCTCGACCGCGAGCGCGCCTTCGGCATGACGCCCATCCTTCCGGCCTTCACCGGGCACGTCCCGCCCGAGATCGCCGGGTCGGCGCGAGCGAGCCGCCGCGACTGGCAGGGCTTCGAGACCTGGGTCCTCGACCCGGCCGACCCGCTCTACGAGCGGCTGAGCGCCGAGATCACCCGTACGCAGATCAAGTTCTTCGGCACCGATCACCGGTACGCCGCCGATCCGTTCATCGAGATGATCCCGGTCGACGCCGACCCGGCCTTCCCCGGAGCCGTGGCGGCGGCGACGCTGGCCGGTCTGCGGGCCGCCGATCCGGACGCGGTCTGGGTCATGCAGGCCTGGCCGTTCTCCTACCAGCGGGACTTCTGGACCGACGACCGCGTCACCGCCTTTCTCGACGCGATTCCGGATGACCGGATGCTCATCGCGGACCTGTGGGCGGAGTACGACCCGCTGTGGCAGCGCTTCGAGCAGTTCGCCGGCAAGCCCTGGCTCTGGTGCGCGCTGCTCAACTTCGGCGGCCGCACCGATCCGGTCGCCGACCTGCGCGGAGTCCCGGCCTCGGTCGACACCGCCCTGGCGGCGCCGAACCCGCCCGCCGGCCTCGGCCTGTCGATGGAGGCCACCCGCAACAACCCCGTCTTCTTCGAGCTGGTGGCCGACCAGATCTGGAACCAGGTCACCGACCTCGACGCCTGGCTCGACGCCTTCGTGACCCAGCGCTATGGCAGGGGCACGGCCGCACTGCGGACCGCCTGGCACGGGCTCCTGAACTCCGTCTACGACCCCCGAGGCCGGCGGATCTACCCCGCGCAGTTCAACGGCATCCTCACCGCCAAGCCCTCCTACACGGGGATGGAGCGGGCACGCGCCGACGTCACCCAGGCCCTCTGGTACGAGCCGGCCGTGCTGGCGGAGGCCTGGGAACGGCTGATCGAGGTGGCCGAGCACGACCGCGACCTGGCGGACGGCCCGCTGGGGCACGATCTCGCCGAGGTGGGGATCGCGTTCATGGCCAGGGTCGCCGACCGCTACTACCTCGACGCCGTGGAGCAGTCGGTGTCGCGCGGTACGCCTGACCTGCCGGAGATCGCCCGGTTCCTGCGCGTCTTCGAAGACCTCGACCGGATGCTGGCCACCCGGCCCGAGTACACCTTCCAGCACTGGGAGTCCAAGGCCCTGTCGTGGGCCGCCGACCCGGCCGACCGAGACGTCCTGCTGGACAACGCCCGCCGCATCATCACGGTGTGGGGCTCCACGGACAGTCCCCTGCTCGACGACTACGCGGGACGCCATTGGAGCGGGCTCGTCGGCGGCTACTACCGCGATCGCTGGGAGTTGTGGGCGCGCGGCCTCGACCGCGCGCTCGCCACGCCCGGCGCCGCCCCCGAGGCGGATCTCCAGGAACAGCTCCGTGAACGGGCCGAGACCTTCCTGCGGGAAGGGCCGGCGCCCGCGCCGGCGGACCTGGGCGACCTCGCCACCGAGTCACGCCGGCTGTTCACCGCCTACGCGGCCCAGACTTCAGAAAACGATCGATGAGGAGAACGATGCCCCAGGTGGTACCGCCGACCGAGCGCCGGAATCCACGCACCGCCGACATCGACACCCTGGAGTCCCGTGAGGTGCTCCGGCTGCTCCAGGAGGAGGACGCCCGGGCGGTCGAGGCCGTCGGCGCGGCCATCGACCCGCTCGCCCGGGCGGTGGACGAAGCACATCTCCGCCTGAGCCGGGGCGGAACGGTGCACTACTTCGGCGCCGGCGCGTCGGGGCGGCTGGCGGTGCTGGACGCCACCGAGATCACCCCGACCTTCGGGGTGGCGCGTGAGCTGTTCACCGCCCACTTCGCCGGTGGGCCCGCCGCCGTCGCCGACTCGTCCGTCGATCGCGAGGACTCCGAGGCGCTGGGCGCCGCCGACGCCGCGATCCTCGACGAGACCAGCGTGGCGATCGGGATCACGGCGTCCGGGTCGACTCCGTACGTGGCCGGCGCGCTCCGCGTGGCCCGGTCCGCCGGCGCTCTCACGGTGCTGGTCACCTGCGACCCGGACGCCCCGCTCCGCGAGCTGGCCGAGATCACCGTCGTCGCCGCCACCGGGCCGGAGGCGCTGACCGGCTCCACCCGGCTCAAGGCGGGCACGGCGACGAAGGTGATCCTCAACTCGTTCTCGACGGCTCTCATGATCAAGGCCGGCCGGACGTACGGGAACCTCATGGTCGGGCTGGTCGCCACCAACGGCAAGCTCGGCGAGCGCGCGGTGCGGCTGCTCGTCGAGGCGACAGGCGAGGACGAGGCGAGCTGCCGCGCGGTCCTGACCGACGCGGGCGGGAACATCCCGCAGGCTCTCGTACGGCTGCTCACCGGCTGCTCCCCCGAACAGGCGCGGACCGCGCTGGAACAGCACCCGGGCGTCCGGGCGGCCGTCGCCGCACTGGGCGGGCGCTAGATGAGCTTCGCGGGCGTCGACGTCGGCGGTGGCGGGATCAGGGTACGGATCGAGGCCGGCGGGTCGAGCGCGGCCGGGGACGACGCGTCTCCGGTACCGCGTGAGGAGGGCAGGGTCGACCTCGATCGGCTCGCGATACGGATCACCCGGGTCATCGAGGAGGCCGTACGCGACCTGGAGATCGACCGGTTCGCCGGCATGGCGATCGGCACGACCGGGCTGCCCGGCCTGGTCCGGGACCCGAGCACGCTCTGGCACGCGCTGCGCGATCGGTTCGGCCTGGGCGCGCTCGTGGTCACCGGCGACATGGTGACCACGCACGTCGGCGCGCTCGGCTTCCAGCCCGGAGTCGTCGTCGCCGCGGGCACGGGCGTCATCACCCTCGGCACCGACCTGGCCGGCGTCTGGAACCAGTCCGACGGGTGGGGATACCTGCTCGGCGACCACGGCGGCGGCGCCTGGATCGGAATGCGGGGCCTGCACGCGGCGCTGCGCGCGCATGACGGCCGGGTCGGCGGATCGGCCGCTCTTCTCAAGCACCTGACGGCCCGCTTCGGGCACCCCTCGGAGCTGGTGGCGCTGGTCTACGCCTCGGGGTCGGCGGCCCACCACTTCGCCTCGTTCGCGCCGTACGTCGGCGAGGCGGCACGCGACGGGGACCCGGTGGCCCGGCAGATCTGGACCGAGGCCGGCCGGCAGCTCGGCCAGACCGCGGTGGCCGCCGCGTCCGGACTCGAACCGGTCTTCTCCTGGGGCGGCCGCCTCTTCGACGCCGCGGACCTGCTGATGGAGCCCTTCCAGAACACGGTCCGGACCCTGCTCCCCGACGCTCGCTTCAGGCCACCGCGAGGGACCTCGGCCGATGGCGCGCTCGCCCTGGCCCGAGCCGCCGCCGACGGATCGGTACGGCCGCACCACCCCTACGTCTACGTCTTCACCGAGGCGGAGACGGGCAGCCCTCAGCCGATCGGTGGATCGGCTCAGCCGTCCGGCTGATCGGGCGGTTCAGCCGTCGAGTCATGAGAACGGCCGATGCGCGGGCGGGCGGGGCGTTGCGACGCTGAAGGCATGCGCCATCCCACGAACTCCCCGCCTTCGCGCGCGACAGCCGATGAGGACCTGAACCATCCGCGCAGCCTGACGGCGTTCCGCGGCATGAAGGTCCTCGTCGGCTGCTATTTCGTCCTCAGCGTGCTCACCCTCGTGGCCGCCTACCTGCTGCGCGACGACCCCGGGATGGTGAACGACACGGTCTGGGTCCGCGGCGTGATCGTCACCGTCACCTCGTCGCTGATGTTCGCCTTCGTGGTCGGCACGGCCCGCAGCCGTCGCCGCCGGCGGAGGAACCACCACCCCACTAGGAGTCCTGCTACTGCGCCGATTCCCCCAGGCCGCCTCGCGCACGGAAACTGTCAGTGTCCGAGCGCACACTGTGCGTATGTCTGATGAGCCTCTCGAACTCGGCGAGATCTCCGTCGCCGACTGGCATGCCCACACCGACAAGATGGCGGAGGTCAGCTTCCTGACCATCGCCCGCCGACTGCCCTCGCTCGTGCGCCAGGCGATGCGCATGGCGTGGGGAGCCAGCCCGCGCGACGCCCTGGCCACCATCTCGCTCAACCTGCTCGGCGGGGTGTTCACCGCGTTCGGGCTGCTGGCCACCACCGGCGTGCTCGCCGCCCTGTTCAGCCAGGGGCCCACACCCGACCGCGTGACGGCCGCGCTGCCCAGCCTCGCCCTGGTCGCCACCGCCGCCGCGCTGCGCACCGCCATGCAGGCAGGCGCCGGCTGGGCGCAATCCCGCCTCACCCCCCAGATCTCCCGGCTCACCGAGGAGCGGCTCTACGGCCTGACCAGCCGCGTCGACCTGGTCGCCTACGACGACCCCGACTTCCACGACTCCCTCGAACGCGCCAACATGCGGGGCGTGGCGGTGGCCGACTCGGTGGTGACCTCGGCCATCGACGTGGTGACCGCCGCGGTCGGCATCACGGCCGTGGCCGGCGTCCTCGGCGTACTCCACCCGGTGCTGCTGCCGCTGCTCCTGCTGGCCGTGCTGCCCGACGCCTGGGCCGCGATCCGTAGCGCGCGGATGCGCTACATGACGATGCACGCGCTCATCCCGGCCCGCCGCCGTAAGTGGATCATCGCCGAGCTGCTGGCCGATCGCGAGTCCGCCGCGGAGGTCCGCTCGTTCACGATGCGCGGCTTCCTGCTGCGCATGTACGACGCGGTGGCCAAGGCCGAGCAGGACGTCCTGCTGCGGCTGGCAAGACGGGAGACGGTGGCGCGGCTCGTGGGCGAGTCCTTCGGCGGCCTGGGCACCGGCCTGGTCTATGTCGCGCTCGGCATCCTGCTGGCCATCGCCGCGATCCCGCTCGCCGTGGCGGGCACCGCCGTCCTGGCGATCAGATCCGCCCAGCAGTCCCTGAGCAACCTGATGTACGCCACCAACCGCCTCTACGAGCAGGGCCTCTACTTCACCGACTTCCTGGAGTTCTGTGCCGACGCCGAACGCCGCCTCCCCGGCCCCCGCCCGCTCACGGCCCCCGAAGCCTTCCAACGCATCATCGCCGACGCCGTGACCTTCACCTACCCGGGCGCCGACGAGCCCGCCCTCTGCGACGTGTCCATCGAGATCAAACGCGGGGAGATCGTCGCCTTCGTCGGCGAGAACGGCTCGGGCAAGACCACCCTCGCCAAGATCCTGGCCGGCCTGTACGAGCCCGACAGCGGCACCGTCTCCTGGGACGAGACCAACCTCAAAGAGGTCAGCCCCGATGACCTCCGCCTGCGCACCGCGGTCATCGCGCAGGACCACACCCGCTGGCCGCTCACCGCCCGCTACAACATCACCATGGGCACCGACAAAGGCGATGCCGCCCTGCACTCGGCCGCCGAGGTGGCCGGTGCCGACGAGGTCGTCGCCGACCTCCCGCTCGGCTACCGCACCCTGCTCGACCGGCGCTTCAAGGACGGCCACGAGCTGTCGGGCGGCCAGTGGCAGCGCATCGCGGTCGCCCGTGGCTTCCACCGCGACGCGGCCCTGCTCATCTGCGACGAACCCACGGCCGCCCTCGACGCCCGCGCCGAACACGCCCTGTTCGAACGCATCCGCGGCCACTCCGACGGACGCACGGTCCTGCTGATCACCCACCGGCTGGCCAGCGTCCGCTACGCCGACCGCATCTACGTCCTGGAGCACGGCAAGGTGACAGAGCAGGGCAACCACGCCACCCTCATGTCCTTGGACGGCCTGTACGCCGACCTCTACACCCTCCAAGCCAGCGCATACCAATAGCCGCCTCCCCTACCGCCGGGCTCGGTCGATACCCCGGGCCCGCGCGGCTGATCATGAGCTTTGATAACGTTCCGCGATGTCGGACTTACGGGACTTTTGCGAGCCGTGGAGTGGGACATGCCGTAGATCCGTACGCTCCGGATACGGCAGGACAGGGCGAGGCGCTTGGCGAACGGCCGGAGGCGTCAGCAAGCCAGAGTGGGCGGATTCGCTGCCATCAAGCCGCCTCGTCCGCGGGATCGGGAGTGGGAGCCAGCCGCACACGGCCGGACTGGGCCTTCTCATCGGGAAAGACCCACTTCCGGAGCGCCCAGAAGCGGAAGACCATGGCGATCAGCGTGCCGATGATCTGCGCGCTCACGAAATCGGCGATCTCCTGGGCCACCAGGCTCACGTCCGGGATCTCCAGGCGGAATGCGTACCGGGAGATCCATAGCGGCGCGGAGCTGAGCACCAGACCGACGCCACTGACCAGGAAGAACAGCGCCGCCTCGTGACGGCGCTCGCGGCCGCCCCTGGTCCGGAACGACCATTCGCGATTCAACACGTAGGACACGATCGTCGCCACGAGCACCGCGATGACCTTCGCGGTCACCGGCTTCGGTTCCAAAATGGTCAGCTTCAGCCCATAGAACACCGTGTTGTCCACTAAGAACGTTGTTCCACCCACCACCGCGAACTTCAGCAGTTCACGGTGCTTCAGCGCAAGCGCGTGCAGCGGTTCCGGTAATCTCGCGAGTACTGCGTTTGCCATTCGGAGCACCCCCGATCTTCTCACCAGCCACACACACTCATGGCCAGATGGTGAGGCTGCTGAGGGACCGTGACGCTACGTATCCAGAACCCGAAAACCCGGTGCGCATCAATCCCGGATTTCGGGTGTTTCCGCAGCAGTGAATGCTCACGCAAGCGCGAACCCTGCATCCCCTACCGCCGGGCTCGGTCGATACCCCGGGCCCGCGCGGCTTCCGGCGCCCTTGCCGTAGGCGAGGCGATGCGGACTGCCGCGAAAACACCCTCTGATCTGCTCATACACTGACGGCCAGTGCGTGGTGCACAGGCAGCACCGCGCGTCGATGCGCGGTGCACAGCCGAACAGGAAGGGGGCGGTCCTATGGTGCGCGGCACTGAGCCGCCCACGCCTGATCAAGCGGCCGTCCCGCGCCCCGGAGACCGGACTCAACCAGGCATGCCGTACCCGCCGCCACCCCCGGACTCGCACCGCAGCACGTCACCGGCCCGCACCGGCAGGGCGTTGACCTTCAGTACCTCCCGCTCGCCCGCCGTACCCGGGTTCAACGTCACCCGTGGCGGCACACCCGCGTGGCCACCGGCCAGCCCCCACGCCGGAGTGACCGAGCGTTCGAACCACAACGACAGCGAGGTCGGGCCGAGGAACTCGTACTCGCGCACCACCCCGTCGCCGCCACGCCAGCGACCGGCGCCGCCGGAGCCGGGGCGGAGCTCATACCGGTGCACCCGCACCGGGAAGAGCGTCTCCAGCACCTCGATCGGCATGTCACGCAGGTCGCCGTTGACGCTGTTGATCAGCGCGCTCTCGCCGTCGCCACCGTCCCAGGCACCCCACCCACCGACGGTGGCCTCCTGGGAGACGTACAGCTTGCCGGTACGCGGGTCGGTGCCGGAGAACTGCACGATCATCGAGTCGCCGTACGAGGCGGCGGCCGCCTTGCCCGGCAGCACCCCGGCCAGGGCCTTGACCACCAGATCGATCAGCAGCCCCAGATGGGAGTAGTAGTACTGGCAGGCGGCCGGGGACCGGGCGGCCAGCATCGACCCCGGCCGGGTGATCACCCGCAGCGGACGGAAGGAGCCGCCGTTCAGCGGCACCTCGCCGGAGACCAGCAGCTTGAAGGCCACGCGGGCGGCCGCCACCGCCTGCGCAGCGCCGCAGTTGACCGGCCCCTCCGCCTGATCAGCACAGTCGCTCAGATCAACCGACATATCCGACCCGGCGACGGTCACCGTGACGTTCACCGGCAGCGGCACATCCAGCGAAATGCCGTCGTTGTCGAGGAATCCTCCGGCGCTGTAGACGCCGTCGGGAATGGCGGTGATGGCCTCCCGCTCCAGCCGCTCGGTCTGCACGAAGATCTCATCCCGCGCCGCCATGACCGTCTCCAGCCCCCAGCGCAACACGATCTCGGCCAGCCGCCGCTGCCCGGTCATCGCGCACGCCACCTGCGCCCGCATGTCGCCCAGCGTGGCGTGCGGGAAACGCGTGTTACGCGCGATCACCTCGTGCAGGTCACGGCACGGCCGGCCACCGGCGTAGATCTTCACCGGACCCAGCCTGAGCCCCTCCTGGAAGATGGAGGTGGAGTCCATCGACCCGCCCGGATCCTTCGACCCCACATCCAGCCAGTGCGCCCGCGACGCCGCGAAACCCGCCAACGCGCCGTCAACGAAGATCGGCCCGTACACCGTGACGTCGTTGAGATGGGTGCCGCCGATATAGGAGTCGTTGAGCACCCACACGTCTCCTTCCTGCCACACCTGCCTGCCGTACAGCGCCTCCGTCTCGCGCGTGCACACCTCCAGGTTGCCCAGGAAGATCGGCAACCCCGACGACTGGCCCAGCACGTTGTGGTCGCGGTCCAGCAACGCCACCGCGCAGTCCTTGGCCTCGTAGATCACCGGCGTGTACGACGAGCGGATCAACGTCGCGTTCATGTCCTCGGCCGCCTGCAGCAACGCGCAGCGAATGATCTCTGTCGTGACCGGGTCGATCATGGCGCCACCTTGATGATGAGGAATCCGAACTCGTCCACCGAAGCCACGCAGCCTGGCGGGATGACCGTGGTGGCCGTCTCCTCCACCACGATCGCCGGGCCCGCCAGCTCGCCGGCCAGCGCCGACCGGCGTACCACCGGCGTCCCGTGCGTCACCCCGTCGAAAACGACCTGCCGCGTCACCGCCGCCCGCTCCTCCACCTCTGGCGACGCGGCCGCCAGGCGGGGAAAGGTGCCCAGCCCCGTCGAGCGCAGCATCACGACCTCCACCGGCGCCTCCGGCGTGGCATGCCCGTAGCGGGCGGTGTGCGCCTGGGCGAACCGCGCGGCGACGCGCGGCAGAAAGTCCGGCGCCGCGGACTCGTCGGCGCCTTCCAGTGGGATGGTGAGGGTGTAGTCCTGACCTTCGTACCGCATGTCCACGGCGTGCTCCACGCGCCGCCGTGCCGTCGGGACCCCCTGGGCCGCCAGTTCCGCCAGCGCGGAGGCCTCCAGCGCGGCGAGCGCCGTCGCCATCGCCGGTCCGTCCAGCGACTCCTGGCCGCGGAAATGCGGCTCGGTCAGATCCCGCCGCACGTCGGCCTCCAGCATGCCCCAGGCGGAGAACGCGCCGGGGAAGCGTGGCACGACCACCTCGCCGATGCCCAGCTCCCGCGCGATGAACACCGCGTGCATCGCGCCCGCTCCGCCGAAGGCCAGCAGCGCGAACTCGCGCGGCTCGATCCCGTGGTCCACGGTGATCGTCCGGATCGCCTGCGCCATCTTGGCATTGGCCACCTGGCAGATGCCCTCGGCCAGCCGCACCGGCTCCATCCCCAGTTGCCCGGCCAGCGCGGCCACGGCCCGGTGCGCCGCCTCCACGTCCAGGCTCATCAGCCCGCCGGCGAACCACTCCGGATCCACCCGCCCCAGCACCACGTTGGCGTCGGTCACCGTCGGCTGGGTACCGCCGCGCCCGTAGCAGGCCGGGCCGGGCACCGCGCCGGCTGACTGCGGGCCTACCCGCAGCGCCCCCGCCTCGGCATAGGCCAGCGATCCGCCGCCCGCGCCGATCGTGTGCAGGTTCACCAGCGGCATCAGCACCGGGAAACCCTCGATCGAGGCCTCGCTGGTGATGTCGGGCCGGCCGTCCATCACCAGGGAGACGTCGAACGAGGTGCCGCCCATGTCCACGCAGATCGCATTGCGGCGACCACCCAGCAGCCGGGCCAGCGCCACCCCGCCCATCGTGCCACCGACCGGCCCAGACAGCAGCGTCTGCAACGGCCGGCGCATCGCGTGCGAAGCGTTGACCAGCCCACCGGAAGACTGCATGACGTGCACCGGCACGCCAAGTCCCCGCTCGGCGAACCGTCGTTCGATGCCGGCCAGATACCGGCGCACCGCCGGACCGGTGTAGGCCTCCAGCACCGCGCTGGAGGTCCGCTCGTACTCCCGCCATTCCCGGGCCGCCTCGTGGCTGAGCACTACCAGCACCCGTTCACCCAGCTCCTCGCGGAGGATCTCCGCCGCGCGCACCTCGTGCTCGGGGTTGGCGTAGGAGAACAGCAGGCACACCGCCACCGCGTCGAAGCCCTCGGCCAACGCCCGCCGCGCGGCCCCCCGTACCGCCTGCTCGTCCAGCGCGGTCAGCTCACCGCCCCGCCAGTCCAGCCGGCCGCCGACCTCCACGATGTGCTCGCGCGGCACCAGCGGCACCGGCTTGCGATACCGCAGGTCGAACATGCGCGTGCGGTTGCCACGCGCGATGTGGTAGGCGTGCCCGGCTCCCTGGCCGGCCAGCAGCAGCACCTTGGCGCCCTTGCGTTCCAGCAGCGCGTTCAGCCCTTGTGTGGTGCCGTGTACGAAAAAGGAGATCTCAGTGAGGTCGGCCACCACCGATCCCAGCGCGGCGAACACCCCCTCAGCCAGATCCCCGGGCGTGCTGGGCGCCTTCGACGCGACTACCGCGCCGGTCCGCTCGTCGTAGCAGACCACATCCGTGAAGGTGCCGCCAATGTCCATCGCGACCCGATACGTCATGGCGACCACGGTAGGCCTGGCAGCCCTCAGGAGGCTGTGCACCCCACAGCCTCCAGCCTCACATGAGGCCAACCGCCCGTCCCTTACTGGTGGTGCACCGACTCGACGGTGTACAGGTGCGGGTCGTAGTGGTCGGCGATCGCGGCCGCCTGCCTCATGTGCACCTGGGCCTCCGGGTCGGCCAGCATGGCCTCGAAGTCCGCCGCGCTCCCCCACTGGGCGTAGTTGAGCACCCTGGTGCCGTCGGTGCTGGCGTGGATGTTCGCGGCGACGAATCCCGGCCGATGCCGCATCACCTCTTCGGTGGCGGTGGTCAGGAGCTCGACGAGCTCGCGCTGCCGGCTGCTCTGGACGGTGAAGACGTTGATCAGCGTGGCGACCGGCGCGTTCAGGGTGATGGTCGTGGCCATGGAGTTCCTCCTCATGTCAGGATCCTTACATTCCTCATTATGTGTAAGGTTCCTGTCATGAGTCAACTCGATGAACGCATCGGCTACTTGGTCAAGCAGGTCCAGCAGGCGTTCCGCAGAGCCTGCGAGGAACAACTGCGCAGCGTGGGCTTGTCCATGTCCCAGTACGCGGTGCTCCGAGCGCTGGCCGACGCGCCCGGGGCGCCGGCCGCCGAGCTCGCCCGTCGTACGTTCGTCACTCGCCAGTCATTGCGGGACGTGCTCACCGGGCTGAAGGAGGCCGGGCTGGCCTCCGTCGCCGCACAGCCGTCGGCGGGCCGGGCCCTGCCGGTCACCCTCACCGACTCCGGCCGGCTCATGCTGGACCAGGCGGAAAGGATCGTGATGGAGGTGGAGAGCCGCATGCTCATCACCCTTCCGCCCGGCGACGTACGCCAACTGGCCACCCTCCTCACCACATGCGCCGAGAACCTGGCGTGAGCAGAGGCTCCTCTTCAGTCGCCGGCGGCGGGGAACACAACGAGACGCCCGGCGGGGGGTTTCCCAGCCGAGCGTCTTTCTGGGTCAGGTGTCGAGCTCAGTGGCGGTGACGGCGGCGACGGCGCGCGAGTGCCGCACTATCGCTCGTATCCCCAGACAGCCCAGGAGGCTTAGGGATCGGCGGACGGGTCAGACCGAAGAGGGACAGAATTGACATGGTGCTCTCCTAGGATTCTGGCTTCAGCGGGGACCGATGCTGACCCCGCTCCCGCTACAACACCTCGGGCTCCCCGAACCTGCCCCTCAAGAGGGCTTGTGACCTGGATTTTTACCACCCGGAGCCATGCCGAGTAGCTCCCCTGCCGGGCTTTGCGCCGCGAAAATGTCGTTTTGCCCTTCCGGCGGACATAGCCGTTATGACGCGATCCGCGCCAACGCCCCGCGCCCGCGAAACCCCGGCACCGCACCGTCACGGGCGTCTCTCTTGTGGGAACTTTTACGTTCCTGACTGGAGAGGTGAGCTGGGGCTTGTGTAGTGGTGAATATCGAGGGCTGTTCTAGTTGAGCGTTCGGGAATGCCCCTTTCCCGGCAAATCCGTACTCTCCCGAAATGCCAGTCGATGCGGCACGCACACCTCGTGTGCCTTGTCCGTCCCGCCGCTCAGCCGCTCGGCCAGCAGGTCCACCGCCGACTGCGCGATCAGCGCCTTGTCGGGCGCCACGGTCGACAGTGTGGGCGTGGCGAACCGGCCGTCCTCGATGTCGTCGAACCCCATCACCATCACGTCGCCCGGCACCTCGTACCCCCGCTTGAGCAGCGTCCGCAGGGCGCCCAGGGCGAGCACGTCGTTGAAGCAGAAGACCGCGTCCGGCGCGCCGGAGTCGAGCAGGCGGCTCATGGCCTCGGCGCCGTCGGCGCGCCCCCAGCGTGCGACCGGCGCGACCAGTGACGGATCGGCGGGGACGCCGGCCTCGGCGAGCGCCTGCTGGTAGCCCTTCAGCCGCAGGCGGCCCGTCACGGCGACGGCCGTGCGCTGCACGCCGATGGCGGCGATCCTGCGCCTGCCACGCTCGGCCAGGTGCAGGGTGGCGGCCCGCGCGGCGGCCACGTTGTCGATGCCGACGTGATCGTAGGGCGAGCGGCCCGTCCCGATGCGCTCTCCGAGCAGCACCATCGGCGTGCCCTCGTCGCGCCCGGCCAGGTCCTTGGCCGTGAGCGCGAGCGGGCTGAACAGCAGCCCGTCGATGAGGTGGTCGCGGATCCCGGAGATCACCACGCGTTCCTTGGCCCGGTCGCCCTGGGTCTGGTCGATGAGCACGGTCCAGCCTCGCCGGTCGGCCGCCTCGATGACGTTCGTGGCCAGTTCGGCGAAGTAGGGGTTGTCCAGGTCGGGCACCGCCAGCGCGACCACGCCGGAGCGGCCCGCGCGCAGGCTGCGCGCCGACAGGTTCGGCCGGTAGGAGAGCTCGGCTATCGCCGCCTCCACCCGGGCGCGTGTCTCGTCACTGACATGGGGATAGTCGTTGACCACGTTGGACACGGTCTTGATCGACACCCCGGCCAACTCGGCGACGTCCTTCAACCTCGGCCGCACCATGCCCCCTTCGCCATCGGCACCCTACCTGTTTTACAACGATGTAACGAACTGACGCCAGCCAGTTTACAACGTTGGAACCAACGATGTAGAACGTCCCTAACCTCATGGGCAGGAGTGATCTGGCATGTCCCTCGACAACCTCTCCAGGCGGCGCGCACTGGGCCTGGGCCTCGGCGCGCTGGTCATCGGCGCCGCGGGCTGCGGCGGAGGCGGCGGCGGCCCCAAGCAGGCACAGGCGCCGGCCACCACGGCGGCGGCCACCGAATACACCGGTCCCTCGGTCTCGCTGAAGTTCTGGAACGGCTTCACCGGCGGCGACGGCCCGGTCATGAAGAAGCTGGTGGACCAGTTCAACGCCGAGCACCAGAACATCAAGGTGTCGATGAACGTCTACCAGTGGGCCGACTACTACGCGAAGGTTCCCGCGGCCGTCTCCGCAGGTCAAGGCCCTGACCTCGGCATCATGCACGTCGACAGCGTCGCCACCAACGCCGCACGGCAGGTGGTCCTGCCCCTCGACGACGTGGCCAACGCGCTCAGCCTCACCGAGGCGGACTTCTCCCCGCCGGTCTGGAAGGCCGGCGCCTACAAGGGCGCGCGCTACTCGATCCCGCTCGACGTGCACCCGCTCGGCATGTTCTACAACAAGACGGTCATGAAGCAGGCCGGGCTCGACCCGGAGCAGCCGCCCAAGACCGGCGAGGAGTACATGACGGCGCTGGAGGCGCTGAAGAAGGCGGGCATCCAGGGGCACTGGGCCACGCCGTTCCCGTTCACCGGAAGCATGCAGTTCGGGACGCTGCTCTACCAGAACGGCGGCCAGCTCTTCGCCGACGACGCCGGCGTCTCGCGCTTCGCCGAGGACCCCGGCGTGCATGCCCTGACCTGGCTCGTCGACCTCGTCAACAAGGGCTACAGCCCCAAGAACGTCGGCCAGGACGCCGACTTCATCGCCCTGCAGAACGGCAAGGCCGCGTTCAACTGGAACGGCATCTGGTCCATCAACACGCTCAAGGAGATCAAGAACCTGGAGTGGGGTGTCGCGCCGCTCCCGCAGATCGGGGCGAAGCCGGCGGCGTGGGCGGGCTCGCACCAGTTCGTGGTGTTCAAGCAGCGTACGCCCGACCAGAACAAGCTGACCGCGGCCAAGGTGTTCATCAACTGGATCAGCGGCCACTCGCTGGAGTGGGCCAAGGGCGGCCAGGTGCCGGCCCGCAAGTCGATCCGCGACAGCGCGGAGTTCGCGGCGCTGAAGGAGCAGGCCACGATCGGCACCCAGATCGACTACCTGTACTTCCTGCCGTCGGTGGCGGGCATCGGGGACGCCTCCGCGGTCGTCGACCAGGCGATCAACGCGGCGATCCTGCTCAAGAAGAGCCCCAAGGACGCGCTCACGGAGGCCGCCGCCAAGGCCGACAAGATCCTTGAGGCCAACCGGAAGAAGTACGGCGCCTGATGGTCGCGATCTCGGCGAAGAAGGCGGCGGGGCGGGACGTGCGCGTTCCCCGATCGGGCAAGGCGACGCCGTACCTGTTCCTGGCGCCGTACCTGATCCTGTTCTCCGTGTTCGTGCTGGCCCCGGCCCTGTTCGGGATCTGGGTGAGTCTGCACGACTGGGACTACATGCTCGAGGGCAAGCCGTTCGTCGGCCTGGACAACTACACGGCGCTGTTCGACGACCAGTCGCCCGTCTACGGCGACTTCTGGATGTCGATGCGGGCGACCGGGATCTTCACCGTGTTCAGCGTGCCGTTCCTGGTCGTGCTGCCGCTCGGGGTGGCGTTGCTGCTCAACCGGCCCTTCCGGGGCAGGACGCTGTTCCGGGGGCTGTTCTTCGCGCCGTTCGTGCTGGGCGTGGCGGTGGTGTGCCTGATATGGCGGCTGCTGCTCGACCCGAACCTCGGCCTGGTCGACTGGATACTCGGCACGCCGATCCCCTGGACCACCGCGACGCCGTGGGCCTGGATCGCGCTGGTCGGGGTGACGGTCTGGTGGACGCTCGGGTTCAACGCGGTGATCTACCTGGCCGGGATGCAGGACATCCCGCGCGAGCTGTACGACGCGGCGAAGGTGGACGGCGCGGGGCGGTGGGGCGCGTTCGTCCACGTCACGCTGCCGGGGCTGCGGCCCGTCGCGCTGTTCGTGGTGACGACGACGATCCTGGCCTCGGCGAACATGTTCGGGCAGTCGTACCTGCTGACCCAGGGAGCGCCGGGCGGGGAAACGCGGACCGCGATCATGTACATGCTCCAGCAGGGGCTCAGAGAGTACAAGATGGGCAGCGCCTCGGCCATGAGCTACCTGCTCACGCTGCTGCTGATCCTGGTCAGCGTGGTCAACTTCCGGCTGTTCAGGACCCGGTCATGAAGCGCTACACGGGCCTGCTGGCCCTCGCCGTGCTGTTCGTGGGGCCGCTGGTGTGGGCCCTGGGCGTGTCGTTCAAGACGCAGACCGAGGCCACCCGGGTGCCGCCCACGCTGCTGCCCGCCGAGCCGACGACGTCCGCGTACGGGACGGTCTTCCAGGGCACCACGGACACACCGGTGCTGCGCTGGTTCGCCAACAGTCTCATCGCCGCCACAGGGCACATGCTGCTGGTGCTCGTGGTGTCGTCGCTGGCCGCGTACGCGCTGGCCAGGCTGGAGTTCGGCGGCAAGAAGCTGATGTTCGGGGTGATCGTCGGCACGCTGCTGGTGCCGGGGTTCGTCTTCCTCATCCCGCAGTTCCTGATCGTCGACCAGCTCGGCTGGCTGGACAGCCTGACGGCGCTCATCGTGCCGGGGGCGGCGGGCGCGTTCGGGGTGTTCTTCCTGCGGCAGTTCTTCCTCGGGCTGCCGCGTGAGCTGGACGAGGCCGCGTTCATGGAGGGCGCCAACCACTGGCACATCTTCTGGCGGATCACGCTGCCGCTGTCGCGGCCCGCGCTGGCCACGCTGGCCGTGCTGAGCTTCCTGTCCAACTGGAACGACTTCATCTGGCCGATCTACGTGATCTTCAGTCCCGAGTACTTCACGCTGCCGCCGGGCCTGTCGATCCTGCAGGGCGCGTACACGATCCACTATCCGGTGATCATGGCGGGCGCGGTGCTGGCGAGCATCCCCGTCCTGATCCTCTTCAGTCTGACCCAGCGGTACGTCATCGAAGGCATCTCTCGTAGTGGCTTGAAAGGCTGACCCATGCACTTGGCTGTCATCGCCACGCTGATCCTCTCCCTCTTCACCAATCCGGTGTCCAACTCCTTCTCCGACACCTTCGCCGACCCGTCGGTGATCCGCGGGCAGGACGGCTACTGGTACTCCTACGGCACGTCGGACCCGCTGCGCGAGGGCGAGAAGGTCCTGCACAGGCTGCCGATCGCCCGCTCCAGCGACCTGGTCAACTGGACCTACGTGGGCGACGCGTTCGGGCCGGACAACCTGCCGTCGTACGCGGCGCCGGGCAGTCTGTTCTGGGCACCGGACATCCGTTACCTCGACGGCCGGTACGTCATGTACTTCACCGTCACCGACACCGCCACCACGCCCGCCAACTGGGACTACTCGATCGGCGCCGCCACGGCACCCACGCCGACCGGGCCGTGGACGCACATCGACGCCCCGGTCGTCGCTCCGCGTCCCTCGGGCAACTCGTACTGGAACACGATCGACCCCTCGCAGTTCACCGACGTGGACGGGCGCAAGTACCTGTACTTCGGCGGGTTCTTCGGCGGCCTGTGGGTGACCGAGCTGTCCGCCGACGGGCTGCACGCCACCGGGCAACCGCAGCAGGTCGCGATCGACAACAAGTTCGAGGGCGCGTACGTGGTGCGCCACGACGGCTCCTACTACCTGCTCGGCTCCTCGGCGAACTGCTGCGCCGGGCCGACCACCGGCTACTCGGTGCTGGCCGGGCGCTCGACCAGCCCGCGCGGGCCGTTCGTCGACCGCGAGGGCGTGCCGCTGCTGGCCTCGCGCGCCGGTGGCACCCCTGTCCTGGACCAGAACGGCAACCGCTTCATCGGCACCGGCCACCACGCCCAGCTCACCGACCTTTCCGGTCAGGACTGGATGCTCTACCACGCCATCGATCGAAGCGACCCGTTCCTGGACGAGCCGTACGGGATCAACGAGCGGCCCATGCTGCTGGACCGGCTGGACTGGATCGACGGCTGGCCGGCCGTGCGTGCGGGGGCCGGACCTTCCGAGCAGTCGCGGGAGACGCCGGTGACCCGCGGGGTCGTGGACGATCGGTTCGCGGGCGATCTGTCGGGCTGGCGGAACACAGCCGGCTGGACGGTACAGGAGGGATATGTCCGTGGCCAGGGCACGCTCATCAGCCGCACGTCGCTCGGCGGGGACGTCCGCGTCGAGACCGACCTCAAGACGGACAAGTCCGCCGGGATTCGCATCGACGGCACGACCGCGGTCGTTTCGCGCGACGGGTTGACGCTGACCTCGGGCGGTTCGTCCCGTACGGTGGCGCTGCCCGGAGGGGCCGCGACCTGGCACAACCTGGCCGTCACCGTCAAGGGACGGACGATCACCGCCGAGGTGACCGAAGCGCGGCTCCGTGACCCGCAGGCGAGCGTCACCGTCACGGGCAGCGCGAACGGCCCGATCGGGCTGGTCGCCGACGGGGGCGCCGACTTCGACAACGTCTCCGCCGCCCCGCTGTTCAAGGCCGTCACCAAGGCGGCGCCGACGCCGCGTACGGGCAGGCTGCTGGACGCCGACGAGTTCAACGGAACGCTCGGCTCCCGCTGGGCCTGGGTGCGGCAGGACGCCGCGGCCAAGATCGAGGAGGGCGTGCTGCGCTGGCCCGTCCAGGGCGCCGACCTGGTCGGGGCCGACAACAAGGCGTCGGTGCTGCTGCGCGAGGCCCCCAAGGGCGACTACGTCGTGGAGACCAAGGTCACGCTCGACCTGGGCGAGGACGCCGTCCGCAACTACCAGCAGGCCGGGCTGGTCGCCTACGCCTCCGACGACGACTTCGCCCGCCTGTCCCAGGTCGCCATCTGGAACACCCGCCAGGTCGAGTACGGCCGCGAGCTGACCTTCGCCGGCCGCCTGTCCTACGGCGGAAACATCGTCGGCCCGCCCGCCAAGACCACCTGGCTGCGGCTGGCGCACCACGTGGACCCGGCCAACGGGGAGCACGAGTTCCGC
The DNA here is from genome assembly GCF_018603905.1 of Nonomuraea sp. NEAU-A123. Taxonomy (GTDB): domain Bacteria; phylum Actinomycetota; class Actinomycetes; order Streptosporangiales; family Streptosporangiaceae; genus Nonomuraea. The sequence continues at coordinate 299,777 of NZ_JAHFZZ010000011.1, read as the reverse complement.
GCCGGATCCAGCCGCGACGGCAAGACCTGGACCTGGGGCGGCGTGTGGACCTTCCCCAAGGACACGGCCGTGCGCATCGGCCTGGTCGCCCACGGAGGGGCCCAGCCGGCCGTCAACGCCGACTTCGACTACGTACGCGTCTACCGAGGAGCCTGACCTGTGCCGCAAGCACACCTGACCCTTGACCCCTCTTTCCGCATCGCCCCCGTCGACCGGCGCCTGTTCGGCTCGTTCGTCGAGCACATGGGCCGGTGCGTCTACACCGGCATCTACGAACCGGGCCACCCGGCGGCGGACGACAACGGCTTCCGCACCGACGTGCTGGAACTGACCCGCGAGATGGGCGTGAGCGTGGTCCGTTACCCGGGAGGCAACTTCGTCTCCGGCTACCGCTGGGAGGACGGCGTCGGCCCCGACCGGCCCTCCCGGCTGGACCTGGCCTGGCGGCAGATCGAGACGAACGCGTTCGGGCTCAACGAGTTCATGACCTGGACCCGGGCCGCCGAGGTGGAGCCGATGATGGCCGTCAACCTCGGCACCCGGGGCCTCCAGGAGGCCTGTGACCTGCTCGAATACACCAACCACCCCTCGGGTACGCAGTGGTCGGACCTGCGGGTCAAACACGGAGTGACCAACCCGTACGGGATCAAGCTCTGGTGTCTCGGCAACGAGATGGACGGACCCTGGCAGATCGGCCACAAGACCGCGCACGAGTACGGACGGCTCGCGAACGAGACCGCCAAGGCCATGCGGCTCGTCGACCCCGACATCGAGCTGGTGCTGTGCGGCAGCTCCAACAGCGGGATGCCGACGTTCGGCGCGTGGGAGGCCACCGTGCTCGAACACGCCTACGACGCGGTCGACTACCTGTCGCTGCACAACTACTACGAGGAGAACGGCGACCTGCCCGGCTTCCTCTGCAGCGCCGTGGACATGGACCGCTACATCTCGGCCATCGTGGCCACGGCCGACCACATCGGGGCGAAGCTCCGGCGCAAGAAGAAGATCAACCTGTCCTTCGACGAGTGGAACGTCTGGAACCAGAGCCGGTTCACCGGACGCGAGCGCTCGCCGTTCCAGGAGGCGCCGGAGCTGATCGAGGACACCTTCAACGCCGCCGACGCCGTGGTGGTGGGGGACTTCCTGATCACGCTGCTGCGGCACGCCGACCGGGTGAGCATCGCCTGCCAGGCGCAGCTCGCCAACATCATCGCGCCGATCAGGACCGAGCCCGGCGGCCCGGCCTGGCGTCAGACGATCTTCCACCCGTTCGCGCTGACGGCCCGGCACGCGCGCGGCACCGTGCTGCGGGTGGAGCCGTCCGGGCCGCTCCTGGAGACCGAACGGTACGGCGAGGCGCCCGCGCTGTCGGCGGTGGCCACCGTCGACGGGTCCCAGGTGGCGCTGTTCGCCGTCAACCGCTCGCCCGACCAGGACCTCGACCTCACCGTCCGGCTCCCGGCGGCGGTCCGGCCGGTGTCGGCCTCGGTGATCGCCGCCGGGGACGACCCGCACCGGGTGGAGGCCCTTCCGCGGCCGCTGACCGTACAGGCTGACGGTGACCGGCTGACGGCGCGGTTGCCCGCCGCCTCGTGGACGATGATTCTTGCGGAGTGCGACCAACTGGAGGCCTGACCGGGCTACGCGAACGCAAGTAGCAGGAGACCCGGGACGCTCTGTCCGAGGCCGCGGTCCAGCTCGCGCTGGGGCGCGGCCTCGACAACGTCCGGGTCGAGGACATAGCGGAGGCGGCGGGTGGCACCGGACACGCTTTTACCAGCCGGGCGACACACTCGCCCCCTGGTGAACATTCTACGTTCACCATCTATTTAACGTAGGACGTTGGACGTAGGATGTCCTCTCGTGATCTTCTCCTGCCAGAAAGGTCGAGGACATGCACGATGGTCATCCTCGCTCCCGGCTCCGCCGGGCGGGCGCCGCAGTGGTGCTTGCGGGCTTACTTGTCAGCGCGTTCGGTGTGCCGGCGAGCGCGGCGCCGGCGGAAACCTTCGAGGCCGGCGCGACCGCCGGCACCGCTCCCTTCGTGGACGAGCAGGTGCTCTACAAACAGGGCGACTTCGGATACGGCTGCTTCCGGATCCCCGCTGTGGTGCGGGCCACGAACGGCATGCTCCTGGCGTTCGCCGAGGGACGGGTGAAGGACTGCGGCGACGACGAGGACATCGACCTGGTGCTGCGGCGTTCCGCCGACGCCGGGCGGACCTGGGGACCACTGCAGGTGATTTCGGAGGGCAACGGCACGACCCACGGCAACCCGGTGCCGATCGTTGACGAACGCACCGGGCGGGTCGTGCTGGTGAGCACCCACAACGGTGGGGAGCCGTGCCCGAACGGCTGTGACCGCGACCCCTGGGTGCAGTTCAGTGACGACCACGGGGCGACCTGGTCGGCCGCCAGGGAGATGACCGAGGGCAAGCGTCCGGAGTGGAACTTCTGGTACGCCACCGGCCCGATGCACGGCATCCAGCTCAAGCTCGGCCCGCACGCCGGCCGGCTGGTCGTCGGGGCGAGTTTCGAAAGCTGGGACCGGGTCGGCAAGCACGTCTACGGCACGCACCTGCTCTACAGCGACGACAGCGGGGTGACCTGGAACATCGGCGCCGAGACCTCCCGCGACGACGGCACGGTCATCGCCCAGGAGGTCACCGTCGTCGAGCTGACCGACGGGCGGATCTACGCCTCGGCCCGCGAACGCGGCACCGACGAGGGCAGCCGGGCGTACGCGACCAGCAGCGACAGCGGCGAGACGTGGGACGCCCCGTTCCGCACCGTGCCGGCGCTGGCGACGACCGACATCCAGGCGTCGCTGCTCCGGTTCAGCGACGGGCGCATCCTCTTCTCCTCGCCGATGCACCCGGGCGCCCGGGAAGCGATGGGGATCCGGTCGTCCTACGACGAGGCGCGCCGCTTCGAGACCTGGGACGAGGGCAAGATCTTCTCCTGGGGGCCGTCGGCGTACTCGGACATGGTGCGTCTGGACGGCGACGAAGCGGCCCTGATGTACGAGGCCGGCAACATCACGCCGTACGAGCAGATCCGGTTCGCGCGGTTCAACGAGGCGTACTTGGAGACGCCGAACGGCACCCCGCCCGGCATCCCCGGTCCCCCGGCGCCCGGCCCGACGACGCCGGACAAGTCGCCCTACCGCAACCAGGCGTATGTCCGCGGTGATGCGCAGACCACCGACGGGCGGTTCGGCGACGGGCTGGCCCTGGACCGGGTGGACGACCGGGTGGAGGTGGCGTTCAACGACTCCATCGACCTCGGCGCGAAGGACTTCACGCTGACCTCCTGGATCCGCTACTCGGAGCAGGTCGGCGCGCACACGATCCTCTGGTTCCACCGGGTGAACCGGGGCACCAACCCGCCGGCGCTGTGGCTGCGGGCCGAGCCGGCCAGCAACCGCATCCGGGCGGTCCTCTCCATCGACCGGTTCAACGTGACCGTACAGTCGCCGAGCGCGTACAACGACGGGCAGTGGCACTTCGTGGTGCTCCAGCGGGTGCGTGGCGAGCTCCGGCTCCTGGTGGACGGCGTGCAGGTCTCGTCGGCGGCGGCGCCGGCCGGTTCGGTGACCCTCGGCAAGGAGTTCGGGCTCGCGGGAATCCACGTCGGACAGCGGTTGGACGGTGTGGACCGCTTCCGTGGGACGCTGGACGAGGTACGCGTCTACCGGCGCGCCGTGACCGACCCCGAGCTGGACCTGATCCGACAGTGGAACCTCCCGATCGGCGGCCGGCTTGGGTTGCGGCTGCCGTTCGATCACGTCGGCTAAGGCGACACGAGCCGCTTGGCGATGGCGCTCTCGGGCCCCGGGGCGTCATCGCCGCGCCTATCTGCTGCCTGCCATGGATCACCGGGCAGCGAAGGACGTCCTACGTCCTGTGGATGCCCTGCTACGCACCGGGGAAGAGCTCGGGCAACTGTGCCCGGGCCAGGAAGCGCATCACCTCGCCGCGTTGACCGCGGTCATACTCGTGCAGCCAAGCGCCCCCGTATGTCCCAGACCTGTGCGCGAACTGGCCATGGCCGTCCGACGGACAATCTGTGTCGTCGGCGTAAACTTTCTCGCCCTCGCTGGCCTTCCGGGACGTAGAGGTGGGATGTTTGACGTCAGGTCTTCGACGAGCTTGGGGGTGACATGCCTACACGTGACGGCGCGTCGCTTCAGGAGCGCATCGTCGCCCTGATTCACGAGCGCGGACTGGCCCCCGAGTCACCGATGCCGACCGAAGTGCAATTGATGGAGCTGCTCGGAACAAGCCGCAACAGCGTCCGCGAGGCCGTGCGGGCCCTGCAGGCGTTGGGCATCGTCGAGATCCGGCACGGTCATGGGACGTTCGTCGGGCACGCGTCGCTCGAAGCGCTGACCCCGTCGTTCGCCTTCCGGGTGCGTTCGGGGGCGGGCGGGATCCGCGCGCTGAACGATCTGGTCGAGGTCCGCGAGCTGCTCGAGACCGGGCTGATCGGCCAGGTGGCTCAGAGCACCAGCGCCCCTCGGCTCGCCGCGTTGGAGGCCCTGGCCAATGGCATGGATCGGGACCGGGAAGCCGATCGGGCGTTCCACGCGCTGCTGTACGACTCGTGCGGCAACGAACTGGTGCTGCAGCTGATCGGCCTGTTCTGGGACGTCTACCACGAGGTTGAGCCGACGCTCGGCCCGCCGGAGGAGCGGACCGCTGAGATCGCCGTCAACCACCGCCGGATCGTGGCGGCGCTTCGCGCTCGGGACCCCGAGGCCGCCCGGGAGGCGATGCGGCTGCACTTCCGCGACGTCAAGGCGCGCATCGCGCGAGCGGAGGCCCGGCCGGAACCCGCGCGGACCTGACCTCGGTCACACCAGACCGACGGCAGCGAGGTGGTCTGCTCGGGTCCGCAGTACCGAAGGTTGGGGGCAGGGCACGCGGCGCCAAGCCGCCCGAGGCCAGACGCCACTCAACGCACAGTCCAGCGCAACCGGGTCACCGTCATCGCGGTGCCCGTGTCCCGCTCGAAAAACCGGTTTCGCCCGTAATCCGTGGGCCGTGGGTTCAAGTCTCACCCGCCCTACCACGCCGACCTGCGGTTTTACGCGTACCTGTAGTCGTGTCATCTGATCGTGAGTCATGGTGAGCCACATGTGAGCCACGCCCCCGCCCGCATCTTACCGATCTCCGGTTGCTCGCGCGTACCGCCTTGAGCACCAGCCGGGCCGTCGCCCGGGCGCTGTCGTAATACAGCTGCGGCAGCACCGACACATAGGTGTCGGCGGTCAGCACGATGCTGGCATGCCCCAGCGTGCCCTGCACCACCTTCAACTCCGTCCCCGACGCCAGCGCTATCGTGGCTGCTCCATGGCGCAAATCGAGCAGCCGGATCGGCGGCAGCGCGCTATCGGCGACCAGCCTGTGGGACCGGTGGGTGAGATAGCTCGGCTGCACCGCCGCCCCGTTCCCGAGGGTGAAGACCGGACGGATCGGCGACCACCGCTCCCCCAGCAGCCGACGCTGCGCACGCTCCTACCGACGCAACAGCCGCACGCTCTCCGGATCGAGCGCCACAGTCCGCCGGCTGGCCGTACTCTTCGGCTCACACAAGACCAGCCCATCGTCGGTATGCACCAGCTGATGCGCCACAGTGGACTCACGCCGCTCCAGATCGACGTCCACCCAGCGCAGCCCGGCCACCTCGCCGTACCGGTTCCGCCGCCGCCCTAGCGCGACGAACATGCGCGTCACATCCCGCCGAGACAACTCCGTCAGCTTGATCCGGCCCAGGTACGGCACCAGGTACAGCCCCACGTGATCCCGATAGGCCCGGTGCGTGGTCGGCCGCAACCGCGGCTCCACCACCGACAACCAATACCGCAGCCACTGCCCGGCCGTGCACCCAGCGGAGAGCGGCCCATCCGCCTCCGCCGCCAGCAACTCACGCCCCGCAGATCTCGCCGCCGCAGCACTCGCGAACCCACCACGCCGAACCCGCTCCCATCGACCCGACGCTCCCACGGCTTGGACAGCGAAATACCAGCTCCCATGCCCACTTCAGCCAACTGACCACAGCGACCGCCCAGCCGCCTACCGCTCATCTCGTCGCTACACCCACACCGCCTTATAGACCACGCAGTGCTCGCGCCCGTTCTCCACCGTCACCGCGCCTCCCGTGTCCTCTGACAGAACAACGTCGGAGCCGGGGAACAGCGGAGCCACGCAAAGCCAACACCCAGGTAAACAGACCGACCGAGGGATCGTGAATGGCGTGGATGGATAAAGCCTTCTACCATCGGGATGCCACCGCACGGTCCGCTCGGCACCCGTCCGAGTTGGTTGGAGACCCTGAAGTCAGCATGATCGTGTTGGCGGAAGGGAGATTCATACGCGATGCCAACCCCAGGAAGTACGCTGGCGAGCTCCGCGCGCACGGAGTGCGCATACCCCTCAGCGGGGTCGGTGAGGTTCAGGCTGGAGGCGTGAGACCCACGATCACCGTCGCTGGTAAGGCGGTGAACGGCACCGACGAGCAGGCGTACGCGAACGCATCGGGGTACTTCGCTAAACCGGGCCAGCTCCACTTTGACCTGCACGAATGAATATTCGACACCTGCAGGGTCGGCCCGGTCGTGGGATGAACCGCCTTTACTCTTGCCCGCCGTGCTCGACGAGAGGTGTGGAGCCCACGAGGCAACCGGCCACGTCCACGGCCGCATACTTGATCAGCTCGATCAAAGAGTTCATGACCAAGTTCTTCGAACGGGCATCCACCCGCATCAACGGGACGCGTGAATCCAGGTCCAGCGCAACCCGGATTTCGTCGTCATCGAACTGAGGGCGTTCGTCTCGGTCGTTGATGACCACGACGAACGGCACTCCCCGCTGCTCGAAGTAGGGCGGGGAAGCAGTCCGCCAAATGGCGAGTGTCCGCCAGCACCATCGCGCCGCCAGCCCCCTGCACCGCATCGTCCCATACAAACAAGAACCGGCTCGGATCCGGTAGCGCGAGAAGATTAAGGGTCAACCCAGTGTGGAGGTTCACTTGGCCGCGGTCCATCGGCACCTGGGCGGCTGCTGAAGGCCGCGGTTCTTCGTTTTCGCGAACGTCGGGAGGCGTGATACGGCTGTTCCGGGAAACCGACGTCGACACGTTGCTGATGAACGTCGACTTACCGACCCCTAGCCCTCCTGCCACCAGAACCTTCAGCGCCGTGGCGGGCGCCGGCTTCGCCCTCAGCCTCTGGAGCGCCTGTTTCCTGAGCGCGAACACGATGGCGTCGTCGATGCTGAGATCGTCGGCAAGCCGATGATCGCCGGTCAGCAGAAGGAGGATCGCCTGCGTCTCCTCCAGGGTCAGCGTCTCAAAGGCGTTCGCGGAGGAGAATTCGGCCGTCCCCGCTACCTGAGCGCCAAGCTGATGCAACGCCTGCAGAAGCGCCTTGGCGGCGGGTGCGGCTTCCGGGGCACCGCACTGCTAGCGCGTTGCGGAACTCGGCAATCCTGCGGCCGACTTCGGCGTGCGCAGGTGACGTACCGCGCCGCAGACTGTAGGCGCCCGAGGCGCCAAGCGAAGAGCGCTCAAGCAATTCATCGAACCAGGCGTCGTCAGAACTCTTCGTCATCAGAGCCTCCTTTCCGATGCTTATACCTGCTCCGCCAGCGGTAAATCACGCCCTCGACGGCGCGTACGGAAGGCTCTTGGAGTAACTCGGCAATCTTGTCCTGGGTATAACCGTCGATCATCAGGGCGATGATCGCCCGGGTACGCTCATCAGTCCGCCGCAGGTCCTCCCATACGCGGGCGTTGCCTACGACGATCGCCTCAGGGCCGACAAGGGGACGATCGTCCGGCTCTACGGTACGCGCCTCATAAAGGTGTGCCTGTGTCCAGCGCTTACAGGAGGCGCGGTACTTGCGATATTCGTTGGGGAAGACACGCAGGCATGCTCCCATGAAATAGGTCGTCAAGCTCGCGCCGCCCTCGTGGCGCCAGGCGCCACCGAGCAGAGCGCGCTCGTGAAAATGCTGAAGGGCCACCGCCGGTTTGCCAGCAAGCTGAGACATTCTTATCCGCACTCGACTTCGGATCACGGGCCCACGAGCCGAGGCGAAACCTTCTCATGTTGTAAGAACCGAGGAACCGGAGTCCATCTGCCGACGAGCCAGCGGAGGCTGACCATGATCCGGGGCACGGTGCCTGCCCGAATCCTGCAGGCACCGAGCGCGCCCACCGTGGTGTTAGGCGGGGCAATAGCGTGTGGGTAGCCGATCGCGGTGCTGTACACACCTGAGCTGGTCCCTAACGCCGCGATCCCGCCCAGACTCGTGCAGTCAGGACGGGATCCGGTAAGCCCGCAAGCTTAGGCAGGATTGAGTGCGTTGCGACGCATCCAACCTGCGCCGCCGGTTCCGAGGGTGACCTGGACGTAGGTTTCGTTCTCGGTGGTGTTGCGAACCGTGGTGCAGGATTGGCCGACAATGTCCCCGGCGTGCTTAGTCTTGATCGGGGTGGTGCGAGCGGGGGTGGGGTAGACCCCCGCCGTAGGCCAGGTCACCTTCCAATGGCAGACCTGCCCGGTCGGCGGCGTCGAGGCAGTCGGCGTTGCGGAGACATGGGCGGCGTCCTTCTCGGCTGTCGTCTGAGGGGTGTTCCTGTCAGGCAGGGCACGCGTCTCGACATAGCCCCACAGGTTGAGGGCGGCGACCCTTACCTTGGTCCAGTGGCCATCCTTACGCACATCGTCCGTACGGTCGACGTGCCAGCCCTTGGGAACGTTTCCGATGACGAAGTTGGCATTGTCGCGCAGGGTGGCATTCTCGTCGGTGACAATCCCGTGTCGGGTGATCTTCACTGCGCGGGGGGCTTGATCGACGGCGCGCCACTCCATACGCCTACTGCGGCCCTGCCCAATTCTGTTCGGGACCGGGACACCGGCGGGATACCAGGTGGCCGGTTTCTTTGAGTCCTTGTATACCGTGGCGGCCTGGCGGATCGAGGTCCCCAGACAGGTGTGGCCCTCACGGCGATCGGTGAAGCCCCAATGCGGGTAGCCGTCCCCGCCGACCGAGACCACCGCCCAATCTGCGTCTGCGTTATAGCGCCACTTGATCGTGGTGATCTTGCCCGGGCGCGGAGTGAGAATCCAGGACTTGTTGCCGGTCTTCGCCCGTGAGGGATGGTTGTAGAAGATCGTGCAGGCCTTGGTGATTCGATACTTCAACTGCAACACCCTGACGGTCTCGGGCTCGCTCTTGCGCGCCTGCTCCGGAGTCAACGGGCGAGCGGCCGAAGTTGGCCAGCCCGCGTTGGCTACAGCTGGTTCGCCGGCCACGCCGCCCAGCAGGGTTGCCGAGACCGCGATACCCACCGCGAGGGAAGCGACCCCGCGCGGGCGGGAGAAATAAGTCATCGAGAACTCCGTTCCATTTCTCGGGTTTTCGTCTCCCAGGAGACGTCGATCGGTAAGGATTCAACCCTGGCCGCCTTTGCCGCCCAACCCGCAGTGGGACAGCGGAATCAATTGGGACGAAGCACCGCTGTGACATGCGGTTTTGCGACGATGAGACGGGATGGGATGACCACTGTGGGACACGGTTCCGAAGCGAAACCAATTCGGTTGATCTCCCCTGAGCGCCGACGGCTCATGGAAATGATCAAAACTCTCGCACGGCTCACGGGAAAACCCAGCATCGAAGCTCAAGCCAGCGCACTTGGTATCTCAAGGAGCACACTGCACCGGTGGATCAATGGAGATCTTCCGCAGGAGTCTAACTACGGCGACTTGCTCAAGAACGCGCGCCTGTCCACCACCGAGCAGCAGGCGTACTGGAAAGTGTTCAAAGCTGCAGCCGCAAGTCCTGCGATTACCCTGCTCGCCGAGCCGGACAGCGCCATTGTCCAGGCTCCACCTGCTCCCGACCTGAATCACCATGCGGTGAGCAGCACCCCTTTGGAAGAGCAGCCACTCATGAAAACCGCGCTCCCCAATCCGGAACCGCTCCCTTGCGGCGCATCCCCGGCACAGCCATTTTCCCTGCACGGCTACTCTCATCCGATGCCCGGTCCACCCACCCCTGCCCCTACAGCCCAGCCCGCACCACCGCGACGACGACGCATGGTCGTCGTCGTCGCGGTGGCAAGCGTAGCTGGGGCTATGGTCGTGGCCGCTTGCATCAGACTCGTCTACGACGGCTTTCCAGGCACGGCTCACTTGTCCTCACCACCCGTTGCCTCGTCGCTTCCGTCCCTCGGTCGTGCGCCGGATAGCGTCGAGCCCACACCGGACGCCGATCATTGCGACCGTTACCAGGTGACCGCTCGTGACATGTCCTTGCGCAATCAAGATAACGTCCGTACCGGGGACGTTCTCAAGACCGGCGAGATCGCCACAGTGACGCGACGCGGCACACCCACTGGACGCACCCAGCTTTGGTACGTCATCACCGACCGAGACCACCAGGGCTGGGTCTACGCCGACCACCGCTACTGGTCGCCCCACTGCTGAACCTTGACGTGTCTACAGAACCGGGCGACTTCACATAGCTGCTGGTTTCCGGGTTGCGGAAGCCGCACGCGTCACGGACAACGGTATTGATCAAGCGGCTGTGCTGAAGCTTCCGGGATCCTGGATAAGCAGCCGATCCCCAGTTCGATCTGCATGGTCCGACGTTGAATAGCTGGCGCACCGCTCGAACAAGACGAGGACTCGGTAGATCTGTAACTCGTCCCACAGCTCAGACTTGGGCGGACTTGGAGGTCAACCGCCGTTCTTTCTCTCGCTCAGCTTCGACCTGACCAGCCGATATATCTAAAGAGTAGTAAAGCCCTCATTCTGGACCGTCGATCAGATCCCAGCGCCATGATGTGGGCATGGGGTGGAGACTTGTCATCTGGGGCGCGATTGTTCTCGGGACGGCCGTGGCAGTAGCGCTTGGGATATACCTCGTCACGGCGGGCCCGGCCCAGGCGATCGGCCCCGCCAGCTTGGTCGCGGCGTTTTGTGAGCTGGGCGCCCTGATGCTCGGCATCGTTGGATGGGCGGGTCAGCAGCGGGCGGCCAGCCCTCGGGATGACGGTGTGAAGCAGCTGAAGGTTCCGCCCAGAAGCGCTCCCGAGGTACGGCAAACACACCATGGTCAGACGTACACGGTCTACGCTCCGGGGAGCCAAGGGACGCAGATCGGCAACGGCAACGTCCAGGAGAACCATTTCCCAGGCCCTCCCCCCGGACGTGGGGGCCGCGAGGCGTCGAGTGGACAATGACGAGGACGCGACACCAGGAGGCGACCGCTACAACGTCGTCGCGCCCGGAGCGCAGGGGCTTCAGGTCGGGACGGGCAACGTCCAATACGTCTTCGTCTACCAGAACAGGCTGACCTGGAGCGACAAGGTCGCGCCCCCGCCCTTGATGAATATGTCAGGCGAGGTGGACTCGCCGTACCGAGGGTTGGCCGCGTTCGAGGAGGTGGACGCGCCTTTCTTCTTCGGACGGGACAAGGCGATCGCGCACATGCTGGAGCGGATGTCGCGAATGCCGGATCATTCGGGGATCCTGGTGGTCTCCGGGGTGTCGGGGGCAGGCAAATCGTCGCTTTTGCGAGCTGGGGTGTTGCCTCGTATTCGAGGTATGGGCCTGGAGGGCGCGCGAGAAGCTGCGGACTGGCCATGCGTGGTGTTCACGCCGACCGGTTCACCGCTGGACAAATTGGCCGTGGGCGTGGCACTGCGGGCTGGCGTCGACGCCGGTGCGGTGCGGCGAGCGCTGGACGACGATCCGGCGGGCTTCGCACTCACGGCCTCCCAAGCGGCGGCCTCGTATGGGGACGGGGCGCGGCTTCTGCTCATCGTCGACCAGTTCGAGCAGGTCTTCACGCAGTGCGATGAGTGGCAGCGACGCGCGTTCGTCACCGCTCTGCATGCCGCCACCATGCAGGCAAAGGTGCCGCGAGCGTTGGCGGTGCTCTTGGTGCGCGCCGATTTCGAGGCGCGCCTGGCCGACATGCCCGAGCTTGAGGAAGCGGTGCAAGACCGGTATCTGGTGACATCGATGACACGACGGCAGCTGCAGCTGGCCATCACCGAACCGGCCAAGAAGGCACGAGCGCAGGTCGAGCCTGAATTGGTGGAGGAACTGCTGCGGAACGCCGACTCCCACGTCGTTCAACCCGCCGGTCCGCTGTCCACGGCTGTGTCCGGCGCGGGGGTGCTTCCGCTGTTCTCCCACGCCCTGGACCAGGCGTGGCGGGGACGCGCCGACGAGGAAGCGCTGACGCTGGCCGATTACGAGCGTACGGGAGGCATCGAAGGCGCGGTCGAGGCGAGTGCGCAGCGGGCGTACGACGGCTTGTCCTTGTCCCAGCAAGCCACCGCCCGGCGGATCTTCATGCGCTTGACGGCGACCAGCAGCGATGGCATGGACACGGCCGCCCGGGTGACGCGGAGCGCTCTCACGGCAGGGATGAGCGCAGGCGAGGAGGCGGATACGGAAAGAGTGCTGGAGGCGTTCACGGGCGAGCGGCTGATCATGCTTGCGGCGGACACGGTGGAGATCAGCCACGAGGTGCTCCTCACCGCCTGGCCGCTGCTGCGCGATACCTGGCTCGCCGAAACCCACGCCGACCGAATCGTCCGTACTCGCCTAGCCGCCAGCGCTGGGGAATGGGCTGAACACGGGAAAGACATCTCCTACCTCTATGGTGGAAGTCTCCTGGAGACCGCCGGCGCCGCGGCTCACCGCGTCACCTCCGATCCCGCCCGTCACGCACCGCTGAACGAGGTGGAACGCGCGTTCCTAGAGGCCAGCAGCGCCGCGCAGGACAGACGTACGCGAGCTCGGCGCCGACGCAACACCCTGTTGATGGCCCTATGCGCCGGGCTGGCCGCGGCGTCCATGGCCGCCGTGATTGCCAATTTCAACGCGACGAGCCAGCACACGATGGCGTTGTCCCGACAGTTTGGGGCGCAGAGCGAGGCCGCCGCGGATGGTGACCCGATCGCGTCGGCTCGCCTGGCCGCCGCAGCCTGGCACACCGGCGACACCTCGGAGGCCCGCCACAGTTTGCTCGCCGTATTGCGCTCTCCCTACCGGAGCAGCCTCACAGCTCACACGGGTCCTATCTACGGAGTGGCGTTCAACAAAGATGGCGTCTTGGCCGCTGCTGGCGCCGACGGAACCGTCCGGCTGTGGGATGCGGCTCACCACCGCCTGCTCGGCACTCTCGTGGGACATCAAGGGATCGTGTTTCGCGTGGCGTTCAGTTCCGACGGTGGCACTCTGGCCAGCACCGGTCGGGATGGCACTGTGCGTCTGTGGGACGTGGCGTCCCGTACGCAGATCGGGAAGCCCTTAACGGGGCACGAGGAGACGGTCTACGGAGTGGCGTTCAGCCCGGACGGCGAGACCTTGGCCACCGGCGGGTACGACAGGACCGTGCGGCTGTGGAGCGTGAACAGCCATCGCCTGTTCCACACCCTTAAAGGACATACCGGGACAGTCGTCGGTGTGGCCTTCAGCCCTGACGGGAAGACCCTGGCGAGCACCAGCAACGACGGGACGGTGCGGCTATGGACAACGAGTACCGGCTGGCCGCTGCGGACACTTCGAGGCCACAAGGGCGCTGTCAACCCGGTGGCCTTTAACCGCGATGGCACCCTGCTCACCGGCGGATGGGATCACTTGGCGCGCGCATGGGACGTGCGGACGGGCGAGCAATTGGGCGTGCCCTTCACCGCGCACACCAACACGGTCTATGGCCTTGAGCCGAGCCCGGACGGCACGCTGCTGGCGACGGCCGGAATCGACAACACGGTGTGGATATGGGATATGCGGACGCATCGCCCGCTCCGTGCCCTTCCTGGGCACAAGGGCCCGGTCTACGGCGTGGCGTTCAGCCCAGACGGAGCCATTCTCGCCACGACAGGCGACGACGCCACCGTGCGGTTGTGGGACATGACGATTGACCGTCCTATTCGCACTCTCACCGGTCATTCCGGCGTGGTCAGCTCCGTGGCGTTCCGTAAGGACAGCACAATGATGGCCTCTGGCAGCGACGATGACACGGTCCGGGTCTGGGACACGGCGACCTACCGGCAACTCGATGCCATCACCGACCACGCCGCCGACGTCAGGGGCGTGGTGTTCGCCCCACACGACGGGCGAATCATGGCGACGGGAAGCTGGGATCGTACAGTGCGACTGTGGGACGCGGCCACGCGCCGTCCGCTGGGGCCACCTCTGTCAGGCCATACGGGGAAGATCAACTCAGTGGCGCTGAGCTCTGACGGGACGGTCCTGGCCAGCGCCTCAGACGACAAGACCGTCCGCCTGTGGGACGTGCAGACTGGTCGCACGCTCGCCGTGCTCGAAGGCCACACTGCCGAGGTTAAGCAGGTCGCGTTCAGTCCAGACGGCAAAACGCTCGTCTCTGGAAGCTGGGACTGGACGGTCCGACTGTGGGATGTGGCCACGCACCGGCAGGTGGGCGACGCCCTTACCGATCATCATGGCTATGTCAACTCGGTGGCGTTCAGCCCCGATGGCACACTGCTGGCCAGCGCCTCCGACGACCAGACGGTCCGCCTCTGGGACACCGCGACTCGTCGCGCCCTGGGGGCTCCCCTCGCCGGGCACAGTGGTCCCGTTACCCAGGTGGCGTTCAGTGCGGATGGCAGGCTGCTCGCCAGTGCCAGCCAGGACACGACGCTGCGGCTATGGGATGTGGGAACACGCAGAGCGATCGGACAGCCGCTACGCGGGCATACGGACGTGGTTTACACGGTGGCCTTCAGTTCGGACGGCAAGACCTTGGCAAGCGGCTCGAAGGATCAGACGGTGCGGCTGTGGAACGTTGCATTGCCTGAGGATGACCACATCCTCGCCAGCGTGTGCCCCATCGCCGACGGCTCCCTCACTCCAGAGCAATGGGAGTCCTACGCCCCCGAAGAGGACTACCGTCAAGCCTGCCCGCCCAGGCCGATCCGGTCACCATGATCGCGGAATACGTGGCAGCACCTGCACGGTCAGCGAGAAGCATGGTGACGGCAGTGGGTTCCGAAAACGTGACCGGTTCGCGACCCAACATCCTTCGGCGCCTCGGCGGATCGTCGCTGCATTGGTCCCCCGTCTGCACGGTCATGTCGACCGTACACGCAGTCTCTGAGCAGTTCGGCCTCTTCACAGGCTGGTGCGCCCGCCCAACGTGAACACGCCTTTTGGACTCCCACCCTTCACTTGAGCGGCCGCTCGGTACGCACTTTGCTCCCTAAGGTTTGCCTGTCGAGCCTGTGGTGAATCAGAAGAATTGTCGGGGCTCTCCGACAGAATCAGCATAGAGAGGAGAGGCGATGTCTCAGGATGTCCATGGCTCTGACCAGCACATACCTGCGCCCAACGGATGTCGGTGGTGTGGCGTCGAAGAGCGAAACCATTTTCAGCGTTGGAAACCTCCAGTGGGCTGGCATCAATGGGAGGCACCGACGTCAGAGCAGCGCAAGGAACGCATGCGCGCCCGCCGGCAACGCAATCAAGAAACCGGCGGACAAGCCCGTCTGACAGAGTTCAGGCCGCTCGTTGCCTGAGCTCGGCGAACATCTCCCGGAGTTGAGTCGGCACCTCGGAGGGTTGCGTCAGGGCCAATGCCAGCTGAAACATCATCTCGGGCTTGCCGCCTGGCCCCTGCTCACTCTGCTCGTGGAGCATGCTCTGCACCCTCGAACTGAATTTTCCACCACCCCGGAGCGCCTTGAAGTCTTCCGCGCTCCATAGAGAATCGTTTCTGGGCCACACCTTGTTGGCCACCACGGCCCACATATCGTCGCCGAACAGCTCTTCGAACTCATTGAAGCCTTCTGGCTCACCGATCATCTTTACGATCTCGCGGGTCTTTTCACCGAATGTGCGCCGCAACCGCTCTTCCTTGAACATGCCCTTGCCCGCGTTTCGGCTGTCAGCGTCGACCGCGACCACGACGGTACGACCGTGCTCGAACAGGTAGCGAGCGAGATGTAGCGCGCCTTCGTTGTTACAGCAGGCCCAAAGAGCTATGCCAGCCGATTGGAGAGACATCCCCTCGGACAACCGGAACAACAACGGAAACGCGCGCTGCTCCGACGGCCCCTCCACCGCAAGAAAACAGCGCTCATGCAGCAAGACAGAATTGCGAAGCCCCAAGGCGGCGGCAAGCTGTTGCAGGTGCAGGTCGATACTGTCGTGATCCTCCGCGCCGAGCCGCTCCATCACGGTACGGCCCTCGTAGAGTTTCAGGTTGACCACGTCGGAGATATCGACACCATCGATGAGGTTCATCGAGTGTGTGGCGACGATGACGCTTACGTGCGAGATGGCCGACTGCTCGCGGATGAGCTGCATGATCTTGCGCTGGTGACTGTAGTCAAGGTGCGTGTCCGGCTCATCGTAGACAATGATCGTCTGGCACCGAGTCGGCTGCAACGCGTCACCTTCCTCCAGCGGAGCCTCGGGCTCCACGTCCTCCTCGGAAGAGAGAAGTCGGCTCGTCCATTCCCAGATGGCCAGCCCGATGCGCCGCGTGCTGCCTTGACCGGACTGGTCCAGCCCGACGTGCTCCCCCGAAGTCCGAGCGAGCCGCAAGCGAGCTCCACGAAATGCCTGTGTGAAGGAGATCTCAGGCTCAACGAACACGTCGGCGAAGTCCGGGCAACGACTTCGAATGTGATCGCACAGAGACTTGGCGTCCGCGCGAAGCCGCTCCTTGACATCGGCTTCGATTGTCTGCAATCGCTCCTGCAGGACTTCATCGGCCATATGCGCCTGGAAGCGGCCATGCAGGACCGACCTCATAGAGTCTTCGATCGCTGACGCGCGACCGCCGAACGCCAGCACCTGAGGCAGTCGCCCGGCGAGGCTGGCCGGGGCAGCGACCCATCCGGGAGGCCCAGAGCGTTCGGATGCGTATGCCCGAAGAAGGTCCTCGATCTCGGCCCTTCGCTGAGGAACAGGGGAAATCCCCAACTCCTTCGCCAGCTCCTTGAGTTCCGGCACCCGATACATGGACAAGTCGCGCAGTCGATCGTCATCCGGGATCGGCAGCCAGCACTCAAGGGAGTCGACCAGATCTTCTCCAGCACAACGCCTGATTCGGAGCTGAGGTGGGAGGCGGAATGTATCCTGCTCCCATTCGTCAAGCGTAAAGACGCCCTCCACCACGCTCAGTTCGTACCGACGCGAGGCCTCGCCTTGGGTGTCCACGCCACCAGTCGGCATGTACGTACGGTCATCCCCGTCCAGGCTGTAACTACCGACGAGGAATTGCAGAGAGGCGAGCACGGCACTCTTGCCACCGTCGTTATGCCCCGCGAGGATCGTTGGCCTGCTAACGGGAATGTCAGTCACGTTCACGAGCGAGCGGAAACCGCTGACCGAGAAGCTGCTGAGATACACGGTGCTCGGACGCTCCGTTCATTCAAGCGAGGGCCCGGGCACAGACCCTCAAGAAGTTCCGGCCCCTTAGCAACACTAGCCGCCAAGAGGCTCATGAGTCTCATAGAGCATCGTAGAACCCCTCCGCTGCCCCCTAGGCCAAGTTCCCCTCCAGTCAGACCCCAAGAGCCTCACTGTCAAGGATCCGACGCTTCTGATCAGGCGAAACTCCTATGGCATGCTGGCCGACACTTCACTTGCTTCGCCTCCCAGTCAGGTTCTCGATAGGCATCATCACGCCTGGCAGGTCAATCTCAACGAGGCGATACCGGGCGACACTGCGCAAACCCTACAGGCGTCGCCCAAGATGGCGCATAACCTGCTAAGGCTGGTTTGGCACCGCCCGGCCTGCTCTCACCCAATCGAGTTTTGGCTTTGACTGTAAAATTACGGAGAATAGATATCGGGAACGCCCTCCTCAGGAGAGTGTCCAGTAAATGGCTCTGGCCCGTAATCGGTGGGGGCGCTGAGTGATCTTCATTGCAGCAGGATGCGGTGGCGCAGGAGGTCGAACCCGGCGCGGCCGTGCATCTGCCGCATGATCCTCTTACAAGTTACGTGGAATCAGCCGTTGGGGGTGATCATGTCCCCTTCGGTCTTGTCACGTACTTGAGGGGCAGTGGTGAGCGCGGTGGTGCTGAAGGGTGAGGGCGGCGTTCACGGCGTCGCGGTCGAGTTCGAGGCCGTTGGCGAAGCCGTGCAGGTGGGGCAGGTCAGCGGCTCGGACGGTGGTGATCGAGGTGGTGAGCTTGGTGTCGTTGCCTGCAGTTGGGGTGAGGAGTTCGGCGAAGTCGCGGACATGGCGGGCGAGTTCGGCCAGTTCGGGGCAGGCGGCCGTGAGGTCCTGCACCAGTTGGGTGTCGCTTTCGCGCAGCCGGTCGGGATGGGCGAGCAGGAGACGGGCCAGGCGGCGTGGGGTGATGACGGGCCGCTGGGGCCGGAAGCGCGGAGCGCGGCGTAAGGCCTCGGGTTCGCGGGTGCGGGCGTAGCGCTTGACGGTGTTGAGGGACAAGTTCAGGCGGCGGGCGCACTCCATGAGGCCGACACCCTTATTGAGCAGGTCGTGGATCTGCTGCCAACGCTCGCGGGTGCTCTGTTCGCGCACGCCGGCGGGCCGGGGCGGGTTGACCGTGGCCCAGCAGGCGCTGTGGGAACGAACCTCAGCGAGGACCTTGTCACAGAGGATCCGCCCCCAGGTGCCATCGGTCGCCGACCTGCACAGCATCCGGCAGGGCACGTCGAACCGCCTCGCCGTAGGCGCCCGACCCGTCGCGGCAGACGATCTCGACCCCAGGGTGGGATCGCAGCCAGGCCTCCAGGACGTCGATCCGCTCGCCAGTCTCGGCGTCGGTGAGGATGGTGGCATACCGGTGGCGGCGCTTGAGAGCGAAGTCATCGACACCCAGCACTCGCGGGACTCATAACGCTGGCAGCGGTAGCCGCATGAGCAAGCGCAGTGCCGTGGACCTTGAGACCGCGACGGCCAGGACCACCGAGAGCCGAGCCCCCGCCCGGTCGGCCAGCTCTTTGACCACTGCCCCCTGTTGGCCGGTGAGCCTGCTGGTTCGACGCTGGTAGCGCTCGAGCAGCCCGGGCACCTGCTCACGAAACGTCTGCCGAGAGCATCCCCACGCCGGGCAGAGCAGACGCCGTACCTGTACCGACACCACCACCCGCCGCCCATCGACCAGGACATCGGCCACCGTCCGGCTGTAGTAGCCGTGCACCCGACCGGTCAGCGTCCCGCACACCGGGCACGGTATCGGTGCACCGCGAGTACGGGCCATGACAGGAATGAGGTCGTCCTCGTCCTTCACTCCTTCGATGACCAGGGCAGACAGACCCGCAAACGCCACACCCATAAGATCGTCGATCTTCAGCACGGGCTAGCCTGGCAGGTGATCACTCAGCGCCACCACCGATTACGGGCCAGAGCCGAAAACCGTACAGTCCCCCCAGACCGCCGCTGCGGAAGCCGACAGACCGCCTCGGTCTTCGCCTGCCGACTCGGAACTGACCTCTGACCTGCAAAAAAAGGCCCTGCTCAGAGGGCACATCAACGCGTCCCCTAGTGGGTCCCGCGCAGGGAGCACTTGAAAGTTCAGGGTCTTCTGTGTGCCGCCCCAGGGATTCGAACCCTGAACCTCCGCCTCCTGAGGGCGGCGCCTCTGCCAGTTGGGCCAGAGCGGCTTGTTAGCCCCGGGCTCGGCTGGCGTGGGCCGAGCCCGGGGCTGGGGCTGTATCCGGCTGGGGGGCGCCATTCCCGTCGGCCAGACCGAGGCCCGCGGCCCCTTGTTCCATGGGCCGTCGTCCGTGAGATGAAAAAAGCCGCCTCGGCAGGTTTCCGGGCGGCGTCGTCTCTTTACGAGGGATCACCCGGAATCCGGTCCGAGGAACTCAGGAAGCAGTTCGAGGGACTTCGCGTAGGTCACTGCACTGCCTTCCTGTCGTGGTGGACGTGCTCCACGGTAGCCGGATGATCGCGGCGAATGCCACGTATTTACCGCAGGGGGATGTCGAGGGCACGAGGGCGGCTTCGACATATTGGTTACCGGCATCGTCGAGACCGTATGGAGGCCACCGGTGAAGTACCTCATTCTGATCTACAGCAACCCGACGAGCCGGGCGGTCTGGGAGACGCTGAACGACGAGCAGCGCATGGAGTTCGGGCGCGGCCATCTGTCCTTCACCGAAGAGCTGGCCGCCTCTGGCGAGCTGATCGTGTCGGAGGGGCTGGCCGACCAGTCGACGGCCAAGCGGGTCGCGGTACGCGAGGGCATGACGATGACAAGCGATGGGCCGTTCGCCGAGGTCAAGGAGCATCTGGCCGGGTTCTACCTGATCGAGTGCGACAGCATGGAGCGGGCGGTGGAGCTGGCCGCCAAGGTGCCCGACGCGGCCTTCAACGAGGTGGAGGTACGGCCGATCTTCGACATGAAGGGGCTGGAGCTATAGGGGAACGACCGGCGTGGGCGGCGGCGGGCTGGGATGATGCCGAAGGTGACCAAGGAATCTCCGGTGGCGCGGCGCCGGGTGCTGCTCGGCTCGCTGGCCGGGGCCGCGGTGGTGGCCGTGCTGGCGGTCGCCGCGCTGAACCAGGGCGAAACCCCCGAACAAGCCGCCGCGACCGCTGCGGAGACTGCCGCGCCGGGCACGACGGCCTCCGCGAACCCGCGTGCGTCCGCGAACGTGACCGACCCCCCTCCGGCGACCCCAACCGGCTCCACCCCCGCGAACGCGACCAGCCCGGCCGACCCCACTCCGGCGACTCCGGCCGGCTCCCCAACGCCGACGAGTTCGGTGAAGGTCTGGGAGGGGCCGCCCCCGCCGCCCGTCGACGCGAACCTGTCGAAGGGCTCGGCGCAGGCGCCGGTCACGATCGTCGAGTTCGGTGACTTCAAGTGTCCCAACTGCCGCCGCTTCGCCCAGCGGATAGAGCCCGAGCTGAAGAGCCGCTACCTCGACACCGGCATCGTGCGGATGTTCTGGCGCGACTACCCGATCAGGGGCCGCGACTCCGTACGGGCCGCCGTGGCCGCCCGCGCCGCCTCCCGGCAGGGCCGGTTCTGGGAGTTCCACGACGCCCTCTACGCGGGCGAGCAGCCGCGTCTCACCGACGCGAACCTGCGCTCCGTGGCCGCCCGGATCGGGCTCGACCTGGGCAGGTTCGACGCCGACCGGCGCGACGAGTCCGTACGGCAGGTCGTGGACGGCGACCTCGAGTTCGCGCTCGAACTCGGCCTGTCCGGCACCCCCGCGTTCCTGATCAACGGTGAGCTGCTGTTCGGCGCCCAGCCGTTGGCCGCGTTCGAGAAGGCGATCGAGAAGGCCCGCCGCGCCGGATGAGCGGCATCGGCTATGCCGCCGCGTTCCTGGGCGGCCTGTTCTCGCTGGTCAGCCCGTGCGGGGCACTGCTGATCCCGGCGTTCTTCGCCTACGCGTTCCCGGGTCGGCGACGGCTGGTGGGCCGGACGCTGCTGTTCTACGTGGGGCTGTGCGCGGTGCTGGTGCCGTTGGGGATGGGGTCGGCGCAGGTCAGCCGCCTGTTCTACGGCCGGCAGGAGCTGCTGGTCACGGTCGCGGGCTGGGCGCTGATCGGGCTGGGTGTGCTGCAGGTGGCCGGTCAGGGCTGGACGATCGGGCCGCTGGAGCGGCTGAAGGGGCACGTTCGAGGGGATTCGGCGGGGGCCGTCCTGGTTCTGGGGGCGGTGTCCGGGCTGGCGGGGTTCTGCGCGGGGCCGGTGCTCGGCGCGGTGCTCACGGTCGCGGCGGCCTCCGGTGACGGCCTGCGCGGGGCGGTGCTGCTGGCCGTCTACGCGGCGGGCATGGCGGCCCCGCTGCTGCTGCTCGCGGGCCTGTGGCAGCGCTACGACCTGGGCGGGCGGCGCTGGCTGCGCGGTCGCGGGTTACGGCTGGGGCGGCTGCGGCTGCACACCACCTCGCTGCTGTCCGGACTGGTCTTCGGCGGGCTCGGGGTGCTGTTCCTGCTCTCCGACGGCACCCGCGGGCTGGCCCTGCCGATCCCCGACTCCTGGGAAGCCCGGCTGGAGGAGCTCGCGGCGTCCGTCCAGGACGTACTGCCCGACCTGCTCGTCGTCGGGATCGCCGCGCTGACGGTGACCGCCGTCACCGCGTGGCGCCTCAGACGCCGCTGACGGACCGGCCCCTTAAAGCGGTGCGCGCCGGCGGGCGCGGAAGCCTGCCGCCTTGGCGCGGTTGCCGCACTCGTGCATGTCGCACCAGCGCCGCGACGACCCGCGCGAGGCGTCGACGTACAGGCGGGTGCACACCTCTCCCCCGCATTCCTTGATCTGTACGGCCCGCGGCCCGCCGAGCAACTGGACCGCCTCCCTGGCCACCGTCGAGAGGGCGGCGTCGAGATCCCCGTCACGCTCGACCCGCCCGGCGCCGTTCAACCGCACGGACGCGGGCGGCCCGGCGGCGATCCGGTTGACCAGCCGGCGATCCTCCTCCGACGGCAGAGCCCCGCCCGGCACCACCCCGGTGGCCAGCCGGTAGATGGCCTCCCGCACCGTCTTCCCCGCCGCGAGCTCGGCGTCGCCGACCGCGGGCGGTACGTCGAGGATGCCTGCCTCGACCGTCCACCGCGCCAGCTCCGCCGGATCGCGCAGCAGGTCGGTCCGGTCCGAGCGGCGGTGCTGCACGGTGCCCGCCAGGTCGAGGCCCAGATTGCCGCTGATGAAGGTGAAACCCGTCACACTCTCATAGTAACCACGTTGACAGGTTATGCGAAGCACGGAACAGTGAAATAACCATTTTAAGGGGTTATGGAGGCTTCGCCGTGGCGATCAGCGTGATGGAGACCAGGGACAAGACGTCGTCGGCGGTGATGCCGCCCCTGTTCGTGGTGATGTGGAGCAGCGCCTTCATCGCGGGGGTGATCGGCGTCGGGTCGGCGCCGCCGCTGCTGCTGACGTTCGCCAGGTTCGCGCTGGCGGGACTGTTGCTGGGCGGGTTCGCGCTGGCCGTACGGGCGCCGTGGCCGCGTGGGCGGCGGCTGGCGCACGTGGTGGGGTCCGGGATCTTGGTCCAGGCGGTGCAGTTCAGCGCGTTCTACTCGGCGATCGGCCTGCACGTGCCCGCCGCGGTGGTGGCGCTGGTGCAGGGCCTGAACCCGGTGCTGATCGCGCTGGTGGCGGGGCGGCTGCTGGGCGAGCGGGTGAGCCCGCGCCAGTGGCTGGGCTTCGGGCTCGGCGCGGCCGGGGTGGGGCTGGCGGTGGCGGATCGGTTGAGCTTCTCCTTGGCCGGGGTGGCGTTCTGTGTGGTCGGGCTGCTGGCGTTGAGCCTGGGCACGGTTTACCAGAAGCGGTTCGCCGGGGACATGGACGTGCGGACGGGCACCGCGACGCAGTTCCTCGTCAGCGCGCCGCTGGTGGGGCTGGCCTCGCTGGTGTTCGAGACGCCGCGGGTGACGGACTGGGGCGCGTTCTCCGGCGCCGTGGGCTGGCTGGTGCTGGTCAACTCGATCGGCGCGTTCCTGCTGCTCAACACCATGCTGAAGAACGCGCCCGCGAGCCGGGTGAGCACGATGTTCTTCCTCACCCCGTCGGTCACCGCGGTGATGGCGTGGCTGTTCGTCGGGCAGTCGCTGCACCCGCTGGCGGTCGCGGGCCTGGTGGTCGGCGGCGCCGGAGTGCTGCTGGCGAACCGGCGCTGAGCCTCAGGCCCACACGGCGCCGGTCCTCAGAACGGCTTGGCGCCGGTCCACGGCACCCCGGCGCGGGTCTCCGGCGTCTCGATGCGGAAGCGGGGCAGAGCCTCGGGGAAGTTCTCTCTCACGTACGTCACGAGATGTTCGCGTACGTCGCACTTGAGGTCCCAGGCGGAGGGCGAGTCGGCGGCGCTCATCAGCGCCCGCAGCTCGACCAGCCCGTTCGGCAGCACGTCGGTGACCTGGAGCGTCCAGTCCTTCTGGTCCCACAGCGGGTTTTCCTGGATGTAGCGGTAGAGCTCCTCGCGCAGCTTGTCGACCGGCACCGACCAGTCGACGCGCAGGAACACCACGGCGAGGACCCGGCTGCCGTGCCTGGTCCAGTTCTCGAACGGGTTCTGGGTGAAGTAGGAGACGGGCAGGACCATGCGGCGCTCGTCCCACAGGCGCACCACGACGTAGGTGAGCGTGAGCTCCTCGATCCTGCCCCACTCGTCGTTGACCACGACCACGTCGTCGAGACGGAGTGCGTCGCTGAAGGCGAGCTGGAGCCCGGCCAGCATGTTGCCGATGGTCGGCTGGGCGGCGATGCCGACGATGGCGCCCGCGATGCCCGCCGAGGCGAGCAGCCCGGCGCCCAGCGCCCGGACCTGCGGGAAGGAGAAGAGCATGGCGCCGACCGCCAGCACGACGATGGTCACGGCGGCGACGCGGCGGACCAGCCCGATCTGGGTCATGATCCGCCGTGCCCGGCGGTTGCGCTCTCCTTGGACGAGGACCAGCCGGTCCAGGACGACGTCGGTGAGGGCGTAGTTGGCCTGGACGATCAGCCAGGTGACGCAGGCGATGGTGACCAGGCCGAGCACCCGGTCGACCGTGCCGCCGAGCTCGCGTTGGCGGACGGCCTCGCCGAGCATCCCCGGCGAGAACACCAGGTTGGCCGCCACCACGACCCCCACCGCGTACGCCGGCCAGGTGCAGTGCTCCACCAGGTGCCGGGCGAGCCGCCATTTTCGGCCCACCCTGACCAGCAGCCGCCTGACCACCTCCACCACGAGAATGGCGCCCGCCACTGAAATGGCGAGGATGAGCCAGTCGGTCGGCGACTGCACGTTCATGCCCCCAATGTCTTAGAAAGCCTCATCAAAGGTCACATTGCCCTCAACAGCCACTTGGTATGCGGACACCCGCCGTTCGAAGAAGTTGGCCAGCTCCTGCACGTCCTGCAGTTCCATGAAACCGAACGGGTTGGCCGTGCCGTACCTCTGGGGCAGCCCGAGCCGGGCCAGCCGCTGATCGGCGACGTATTGGAGGTATTCGCGCATCTGCTCGACGCTCATGCCGGGCATGCCATCGCCGCACAGGTCGCGGGCGAAGGCCAGCTCGGCGGCGACGGCCTCCTCTATCATGCGGATGACCTGCTCCCCCAGCTTGTCATCGAACAACTCGGGCTCCTCGGCCCGCACGGTGTCGACCACGCTGAAAGCGAACTCCATGTGCATGGACTCGTCGCGGAAAACCCAGTTGGTGCCGGTGGCCAGCCCGCTGAGCAGGCCCCTCGACCGGAACCAGTATACGTAGGCGAACGCGCCGTAAAAGAAGAGCCCCTCGATGCAGGCGGCGAAGCAGATCAGGTTGAGCAGGAACTGCCGCCGCTCGTCCGCGGTCTCCAGCCGCCGGAGCCCGTTGATCGAGTCGATCCACTGGAAGCAGAACTCCGCCTTGTCCCTGATGGACGGAATGTGCTCGACGGCGCCGAACGCCTTGACCCGCTCCTCCAGGTCGGGCAGGTACGTGTCGAGCAGCGTCAGGTAGAACTGCACGTGCACGGCCTCCTCGAACAGCTGCCTGCTGAGATACAGGCGGGCTTCGGGAGCGTTGACGTGCTGATAGAGGTTGAGCACGAGGTTGTTGGCCACGATGGAGTCGCCGGTGGCGAAGAAGGCGACCAGCCGGTGGATCAGGTGGCGCTCCTGCGGCGTCATCTTGGCCAGGTCGGCGAGGTCGGAGTGCAGGTCCACCTCCTCGACGGTCCAGGTGTTGCGGATGGCGGCGCGGTAGCGCTCATAGAAGTCCGGATAGCGCATGGGACGCAGGGTCAGGTCCATGCCGGGATCGAGCAGCATTGCGGAGGTCTCCGTTCGAGGGGGCTACTGGCAGGCTTCGCAGGTTTCCGGGTTCTCCAAGGAGCAGGCGACGGCGTTGACCGCGACCGTCGTCTGGGCGATCCGGGTGGCCGGGCGCGAGCGCAGGTAGTAGGTCGTCTTCAGGCCTTGCTTCCAGGCATAGGCGTACATCGAGGACAGCTTCCCGATCGTCGGGCTGGCCATGAACAGGTTGAGCGACTGCGACTGGTCGATGTACGGCTGCCGGGCCGCGGCCAGGTCGATGAGCGCCTTCTGCGGCAGCTCCCAGGCCGTGCGGTAGAGAACCTTGAGGTCACTGGGGATGCCGGGGATGTCCTGGATCGAGCCGTCCGCCCGCTTGAGGTCGTCGCGCATCCGCTGCGTCCACAGCCCGCGAGCCTGCAGATCGGCCACCAGATAGCGGTTGACCTGGAGAAACTCACCCGACAGCGTCTCGCGCTTGAACACGTTGGACACCTGCGGCTCGATGCACTCGTAGCAACCGGCGATGGAGGCGATCGTCGCGGTCGGCGCGATGGCGACCATCAGCGAGTTACGCAGCCCGGTCGTGGCGATCTTCGCGCGCAGCGCGTCCCAGCGCGGCGACCCGGCGGCGTCGTAGTGGTCGGGGTGCAGGACGCCGGCCGCCGCCCTGGTGTCGGCGTACGACGGGTGCCGGCCGCGCTCGACGGCCAGGTCGGCGGAGGTGTCGTAGGCGGCCAGGGCGATCTCCTCGGCGACGCGCGTGGACAGGCCCAGTGCCTCGGGCGAGTCGAACGGCAGCCTGAGCGTGAAGAACACGTCGGCCAGGCCCATCACGCCGAGCCCGATCGGCCGCCAGCGCTTGTTGGCCGCCTCGGCCTCGGGCGTCGGGTAGAAGCCCAGGTCGATGGTCCGGTCCAGGAAGCGCACGGCCGTACGGACGGTCTGGCGGAGCCGGGCCCAGTCGACGCCGTCGGCGGTCAGGTGGGCGGCGAGGTTGATCGAGCCGAGGTTGCACACCGCCGTCTCGCCGTCGCTGGTGAC
The DNA here is from genome assembly GCF_018603905.1 of Nonomuraea sp. NEAU-A123. Taxonomy (GTDB): domain Bacteria; phylum Actinomycetota; class Actinomycetes; order Streptosporangiales; family Streptosporangiaceae; genus Nonomuraea. The sequence continues at coordinate 273,007 of NZ_JAHFZZ010000011.1, read as the reverse complement.
CTCGAGGATCTCGGTGCACAGGTTGGACAGGTGGATGACGTTCTCGGGCCTGGCCGTCTGGTTGGAGGTGCGGTTGGCGGCGTCCTTGAACGTCATCCAGCCGTTGCCGGTCTGGGCGAGGGTACGCATCATCCGGCCGTAGAGGGTCCGGGCGGGCAGTTGCCGGGTGTAGCGGCCCTCGGCCTCGTAGGCGCGGTAGGCGCGGGTGAACGCCTCGCCGTACAGGTCGGTGAGGTCGGGGACCTCCTTGGGGTCGAACAGCGACCAGACCTCGTCGGCCTCCACCCGGCGCATGAACTCGTCCGGCACCCAGTTGGCCAGGTTCAGGTTGTGCGTACGGCGGGCGTCCTCGCCCGTGTTGTCGCGCAGCTCCAGGAACTCCTCGACGTCGGCGTGCCAGGTCTCCAGGTAGACGCAGGCCGCGCCCTTGCGCCGGCCGCCCTGGTTGACCGCGGCGACGGAGGAGTCGAGCGTGCGCAGCCAGGGCACGATGCCGTTGGAATGCCCGTTGGTGCCCCTGATAAGGGATCCGCGCGAGCGCACCCGGGTCCACGCGATGCCGATGCCTCCGGCGTACTTCGACAGCCTGGCCACCTGCCCGTAGCGGTCGTAGATCGACTCCAGCTCGTCGCGCGGCGAGTCGAGCAGGAAGCACGACGACAGCTGCGGCCGGCGCGAACCCGAGTTGAACAGCGTCGGCGAGCTCGGCAGGTACGACAGCGTGGACATGAGGGCATAGAGCTCGGCGGCCTCGGCGACCGTCTCCGACAGCCCGCAGGCCACACGCAGCAGGAAGTGCTGGGGCCGTTCGAGCACTGCCCGCGACTCCGGGTGACGCAGCAGGTAGCGGTCGTAGACCGTACGCAGGCCGAAGTACTCGAAGCGCTCGTCCGCCTCGCCGGAGACGAGCGCGTCGAGCTCGGCGGCGTGGGCGCCGACGAAGGCGGCGAGCGAGTCCTGGATCAGCCCGGCGGCGTGGCTGGCGGCGATGGACTCGGAGAAGGTCCGTACGCCGTGCCCGGCCGCCTCGTCGGCGATCTCCTCGGCCAGGAGCCGGGCGGCGACCCGGGAGTTCGCCGGGTCGGTGATCACCCGGGCGGCGGCCTCCTCGATGGCCAGCCGCCGGTCGGCAGCGGCCGGCCGCTGGTCCACGGTGGCCGGGTGCCGGTCGGCCTCAATGATCTGCGTCACGTGCTCTCTCCTCGCGAGCTCATCCTCGTGAGTGCGCGCGAGAGCACGGCGGCGCTGGGTTCCCCGGCCGCGACGCCCCCGGCCCTCCCTCGAGGCCCTGGACACTTCGATGGGCGGAGCCGGGTGGCTCCCCCAACGTCACCGGCAGGTCTTCGGGCTCGCGGGCGTGGTCCCTATGGGGCCTCCTACTGGCCGTCGCTTCCCGGATCTCTCCAGTGCTCGTGACGGCGGTTGTTCCCGCTCACCGCTGCGGGGCAGCCCCGGAATCGCACCGGGTTCCCTTTTGCTCCGCCCCGAGGGGCGAACCAGCGACGACCAGGATCCTACATCTAGTGGCCCTTCTCGCAACTACCCCAGCATGTTGTGTCAGCCGTATCGAGCATGCCGAGATCGCGGAGCACGGCCCTGGTCCTGCCGATCTCCGAGGCGAGCCACTGTTCGAAGTCGTCGCCGCTGAGCGGGATCGAGGTCCATCCCTCCGTACGGCAGGCCGCCCGCCAGGCGGCGGACTCCGTGACCTCGTCGCAGAGCCGGATGGCGAAGTCCTTTCTGTCGTCGGACATCCCCTCGGGCCCGACCGCCGCGCACCAGTCGGCGAAGTCGAGCCGCACCCCGCACTCCAGCAGGCTCGGCGCCTCGACACCGTCCACCCGGCGCGCGCTGGAGACGGCGAGCACCCGCACCCAGCCCTTGTCGATGGCCTTGCGCCAGTCCGCGAGCGTGCCGGTCGCCGCCGCGGCCTTGCCGCCGAGGAGCGCCGACGTGGCCTCCGCGCTGCCGGGGAAGCCGGTGTAGTCGACCTGCCGCGTGTCGGCGCCGAGTCCCTTGGCGATCAGCCCGAACAGCAGGTGGTCGGGCTCGCCCTGCGGCCCGCCCGTCAGCGGCGTCTGGTCGGGGTGGGCGAGCAGGTGCGCGCCGAACTGGTCGAAGGTGGCGAACTTGGAATTGGCGGGCACCACCACGACCTCGATCTGCCCGGTGAGCCTGGCCAGCGGGGTGGCGGTGTCGAGCAGCGACAGCCCGTTGTTGAGCTCGGTCGCGGCCAGCGCGGGCAGCCCGGTGACGGTGATCCTGGTGGCGGGCGGGGTGCCGGAGACGGGGAAACCCTCCCCGCGGGCGGCCTCGACGAGCGCCCGGGCGACGCGGGCCCAGCGTCCGCCGCCGGGCACGATCGCGAACCGGCCCAAGACGCGGGCCGCGTTGACGGCGCTGCTTCCGAGGTTGCTCTCCGTGCCACATCCTGCCGCGCAGGCCATCATCCCGAGGCCGAGCGCGAAGAACCCCCGTCGGCGCATGGCGTCCCTCCCCTCGCACCCCAATAACTACCCCACGTCACCGACACTTAACTCATCGTCACACATCGGGCACTCACTACCGGAGATCACGAAAAGTCACGAAAAGCTAGGAGTGCTTCTTGCCGACGCCGACGAGCAGGTACGAGGGCAGTGAGGGCTCGCTGACCAGCCTGGGCCGGTCGGGACGCCAGTCGGGGGCGTGCACCAGGCCCGGCTCGACCAGGTCGAAGTCCCCGAAGAACGCCCGGATCTCCCCCGGGGTCCGGTCGGTGCCGGCCCCGGCCGACGCGGTCCGGTGGAGCGCCGCCGCGCCCTCCCCGAAGCGCCCCCGTGAGGTCGCGTGGGTGAGCACCAGATGGCTGCCGGGCGCCACCGCCTCGCGCAGCCTGGTCACCATCTTGCCCGGGTCGCGAACGTCGGGGAGGAAGTGCAGGATTGACACCAGCAGCACGCCCACCGGCTCGTTCATGTCGAGGAAGCGGGCGGCCTGAGCCAGCACCTCGTCGGGGTCGAGCAGGTCGGCCTGGACGAAGACGGCCCGGCCCGCCTCCTCCAGCAGCGCTCTGGCGTGCGTGGCGACGACCGGGTCACGATCGACGTAGACGACTTTCGCCTCCGGCGCCACCTCATGCACGTTGCCCTGGGTCGGCAGCCCGCTGCCCAGGTCGAGGAACTGGCGGATGCCCGCGTCCACCAGGTAACGGACCGCACGCTGGAGGAAGGCCCGATTGGCCCGCGCGAGGGGGACGGCTTGCGGGATCAGCGCCGCAAGCCGGTCGATCGCCTCACGATCGATGGCGTAGTTGTCCGTGCCACCGAGCATGTAATCGTACATTCGTGCGAGATTTGGCGTGTGAGCATGGAACTCGGGCACAGTTTCGATCTTAAGTCCTGCCGGTCCACTTATCACGGGCTATGTGCCTATTGTTGCCGCCGTGTCGTAGCAGTTACTCGACTGTGACGCTCTTAGCCAAATTGCGTGGCTTATCTACATCGCGGCCGAGTGCCACGGCGGCGTGATACGCCAGCAGTTGCAGCGGGATCGTGAGCAGGATCGGGTCGAGCTCGATCTCGTTCTTCGGCACCACGATGACGTCGTCGGCCAGCTTGGCGTCGGGTTCGCGGTGGCCCACCATGAGCACCTTTCCGCCGCGGGCGCGAATCTCGCCGAGCGTGGTGAGGTTCTTGTCGAGCAGTTCGTCGTCGGGGACGATCGCCACCGTCGGCATTTCCGGCCCGATAAGGGCGAGCGGTCCGTGCTTGAGCTCGCTGGCCGGATAAGCCTCGGCGTGCACGTACGAGATCTCCTTGAGTTTCTGCGCGCCTTCGCGGGCCACGGGATAACCGCGGACCCGGCCGACGAACATCATGCTCGGATAATTCGCGTACTTCCGCGCGAGCTCGGCGATCTTGTCGCCCTGGGCCAGGATCTCCTCGATCTGGCCGGGCAGCCTGCGCAGGCCCTCGCAGACGCGGCGGCCGTCGGCGGGCGAGAGGTCGTGCACCCGGCCGAAGTGCAGCGCGAGCAGCGCGAACGCCAGTGACGTGGAGGTGAACGCCTTGGTCGAGGCGACCGAGACCTCGGGCCCGGCGTGCAGGTAGACGCCGCCGTCGACCTCGCGGGCGATGGCGCTGCCGACGGCGTTGACGATGCCGATGACCCGGCCGCCCTTGCGCTTGAGCTCCTGCACGGCCGCGAGCGTGTCGTACGTCTCGCCCGACTGGCTGATCGCCACGTAGAGCGTGTCGGGGTCGACGACCGGGTTGCGGTAGCGGAACTCGCTGGCGGGCTCGGCGTCGGCCGGGATGCGGGCCAGCTCCTCGATGAGCTGCGCACCGATCTGGCCGGAGTAGTAGGCGGAACCGCAGCCGATGATCTTCACTCGGCGGAAGGAGCGGGTCTCGCGGGCGTCCATGTTCAGGCCGCCCAGGTGGGCGATGTGGAAGCGCTCGTCGAGGCGGCCGCTCATGGTGCGCGAGACTGTGTCGGGCTGCTCGGAGATCTCCTTGAGCAGGTAGTGCTCGTAGCCGCCCGTGTCGTAGTGCCCGGCGTCCCAGTCGACGGTCAGCGGCTCCTTGGCGGTCTCGCGCGCGTCGCTTGCGAAGGTGTGGAACCCGTCGGCCTTGAGCACGGCCAGCTCGCCGTCCTCCAGGTGCACGACCTGGCGGGTGTAGCGGACGAGCGCGGCCACGTCGGAGGCGGCGAACATCTCCTTCTCGCCGATGCCGAGCACGATCGGGCTGCCGTTGCGGGCCACCACCACCTCGCCGGGCCGCTCGCTGTCGACCACCGCGATGCCGTACGTGCCGACGATGCTCTTGAGCGCCTTCCTGACGGCCTCCTCCAGCGTGTCGGTCTCCTCGGCGGTACGGGCGATCAGGTGCGCGAGCACCTCGGTGTCGGTCTCGGAGACGAACACCGCCCCGTCGGCGGTCAGCTTGGCGCGCAGCTCGTTGGCGTTCTCGATGATGCCGTTGTGCACGACCGCGATCCGCTCGTCGGTCGACAGGTGCGGGTGCGCGTTGACGTCACTGGGCACGCCGTGGGTGGCCCACCGCGTATGGCCGATGCCGAGACCGCCCTTGAACCTCGGGGGTACGACCTTCGCCAGGTCGGCGACCCTGCCCTTGACCTTGCGTACCTTGAGCCCCTTGTTGGACACGACGACGCCGGCCGAGTCGTAGCCTCGGTACTCCAACCGTTGCAGGCCCTCCAGCAGGATAGGCGCCGCGTCCTTCGAACCGACATAAGCCACGATTCCGCACATCCGACGCTCTCCTCTGTCCGCTGATACTAGCTTTTCTGCTGTTTTGTACGTTTTATCCGTACACGATCCGGCGCAGTTGCCGGAGCGACAGCTCCGGCGGTGCCACCCGGCGCCCGCGCAGCTCCGCGGCGACCCGGGGGAAGATCTCGTCGTTGGTGAGGCCGCGGGACTTCAGCTCGCCGTGCCGCCGCCGGACGAACTCCTCGACCGGCTCGGAGAAGTACGACAGCACGTCGGCGACCACGCGCGCCGCCTCACCGGGACCGAGACCGCTGGTCCTGACGAGATGGGCGACGAGGTCTTCGAAGGGATGCCGTGCCGGGGACACAGACGAGGACACTACGCAGCCGGGATACGACATGCCAATATCCTGCCCGAAATCGGGCAGGATATGCTCTTACCGCATGACCGAACGGCCCCATCCTCGGCCCAGGCGCCGGCAGGCGAAGGCTCCGGCCGCCGCGCCGAGGGCGACGAGCACGGCCGCGGGGCCCGCCGTGCCGGACACGTCGCCGCGTACCGCGGCCTGCAGCATGGTCGTCGCCCAGTAGCCCGGTGAGAACGGCGCGATGGCCTGCGCCCACGGCGGCATCAGCGCGAACGGCACCAGCGCCCCGCCCAGCGCGCTGACCGACAGCGCGCCGATGTTGCAGAGTGTGCTGAGCTCGCCGTGGCTGCGTACCACCGCGGCCAGTGCCGTACCCACGCCGAGCAGGGCGAAGCACCACGCGGCGACGGCCAGCCCGAGCGGCCATAGCGGCCCCGAGGGCCGCATGCCCACCACGAGGATCCCGTAGCCGAGCAGGACGACCTGCTGGATGGCCAGGATGGCGAAGACGGGCAGGGTCTTGCCGATGATCAGCTCGGGCACGCGCGCCCTGGTCGCCCTGATCCGGTCCCAGGTGTGCCAGACGCGCTCGGTCAGCACGGCTATCGCCACGTCGGCCATCGACAGCACCGAGAACATCACCAGCATCCCGGTGACCACCTGCGCGGGCCGGCCGAGCATCGACTTGAAGACCAGCATGAGCACCATCGGCATCACCAGGTAGCTGACCAGGTGGGCCGGGTCACGCCTGCGGAGCAGCACGTTGTGTCTGACCAGCACCGCGATGCGGTGGAGCGAGTCACGCGACATGGGACAGCTCCTTGTAGAGGTCGTCGAGCGACGGCTGGCGGATGTCGATGGCGCGCACCGGCCGGTCGAGGCCGCGCAGCAGTTCGGCGAGCGCGGCCGTGGGGTCGGCCGTGGTGACGGCGAGTTCCTCGTCGCCGTCGAGAGTCACCCGCACCTCGCCCGGCAGGCCCTTGAGCAGCTCTTCGCCGGTGCCTCTGGCGATCACCCGGCCACTCTTGGCGACCGCGATCGTGGCGTCCAGCTCGGACAGTTCGGGCAGGTAGTGGGTGGCGTAGACGACCGTGGCGCCGTTCTTCGCCCGGCGGCGGACGGCCGCCAGAAGGGCGGCTCGTGTCTCGGGGTCGGCGCCGACCGTCGGCTCGTCCAGCAGCAGGACGGCGGGGGCGGCGACCAGCGCGGTGGCGGCCTGGGTGCGGCGCTGCTGGCCGCCGGACAGGATGCCCACCCGCCGGTCGAGCTCGCCCGTCAGCAGCATCTCCTCGGCGATCCGGTCGATGGCCCGCTTGAGCGCCGTACGGCGCAGCCCGGCCAGGCCGCCGAAGAAGCGCAGCGTCTCGCGGACGGTGACGCTCGGGTAGAGCGCGAGCTGCTGCGGCGCCACCCCCATCTGACCCTTTATCACGATATTTCCGGACTCGGGGCTGATGAGACCCGAGGCGATCTCGAAGAAGGTCGTCTTGCCCGCGCCGTTGTGGCCGACCAGGCCCGCGATCTCCCCCGGCACGACTTCCAGGCAGAAGCCGTCCAGCGCGGTCACCTCCTGGAAGCGCTTGACGAGTCCCGTCGCCTTGAGCATGTCCCCTACCTCTCCCCGGTCTACGTTGTAGACTGCTCTACAGCGTAGACTGACACGGTGCGGAAACTCAAGACCGAACGGCAACCGGAAATTCTCGACGCCGCCCTCGCGATCGCCGACGAGCACGGGCTCGACGCCCTGACCATGCGAGCGGTCGCCGAACGCATCGGCGTGACACCCATGGCCATTTACGGATATTTCCGGAATAAGAATGAGTTGCTGGACGGGCTCGTCGGGCGGTTGCTGACGAGCCTCCCGCAGGCTCTGCCGGGTGAGTCGTGGGATCAGCGGCTCGGCGCGTTCGCCTGGGCCACCAGGCGGCTGGCCCGCGATCATCCCGGCGTCTTCCCGCTGCTGTTCGCCCGGCCCTCGGTCACGCCGGACGCGGTCGCGGTGGTGGACTTGATCTACCAGGCGCTGATCGACGCGGGCGTGCCCGACGCCGACGTGCCGAGGATCGAGCGCCTGATCACCACGTTCGTGCTCGGTTTCGCGACGTCCGAGGCCAATGGGCGGTTCTCGGCGTCCGGTGACGGCATCCGGTCACGCCGGGCCCGGGGCGACTTTCCCGCGCATCAGCGGCTGTTGGCCCATCTCGACTCGCCCGCCGACCTGGACGCCGAATTCGCCGCCGACCTCGCCGACCTCGTCCGTATCATCCGCCCCGTCTGACACACCCCTATCAGGGAATGGTTACGGTGTGTAGCGTCGCTGTGCCTTTCCGTGGGGGTCGCCATGTTGCTGTGGGTCGTCGTCGGTCTCACCGCGTCCGCCGTCGCCGTTCCCGGACTGCCGAGCCAAGGCGGTCGGGGGCCTCGGGCTGACGTGGGGCCTCAGGCTGACGTGGGGCAACGGGCTGACGTGAGACGTCAGGCCGACGTAGGGCATCAGGCCGATGGGGAGCGTCAGGCCGACTTGAGGCGTCAGGATGACTTCGCGGCGGCGGCGCGGGAGTTCAGGGTGCCGGAGAGCGTGCTGCTGGGCGTGTCGTACCTGGAGTCCCAGTGGGACGCGAACGCCGGGGCGCCCAGCGTGGCCGGAGGTTACGGGCCGATGCATCTCGTGGAGGCGCCGCTGCGGCTCGCGCAGCGGCTCACCGGGCTGCCGCCCGCACGACTGCGTACCGATCCCGCCGCGAACATCCGGGGCGGCGCCGCCGTCCTCGCCTCCTACCGGCGACGGCCCAGCGCGAACCCCGCCGACTGGTACGACGCGGTCGCCCGCTACTCGGGCGCACCCGGCCCGCAGGCGGCTCGCGCCTTCGCCGACGAGGTGTTCGCGGTGATCCGCACCGGAGCCGCCCGCCGCACGGACGACGGGCAGCCGGTACGACTGGCGGCCATCCCCGCCCTCTTCCCACCCGCACGCCCCAACCCTCTCCACCCCCACCCTCTCGGTCCCAGCCTTCTCGACCCCCACCCTCTCGGTCCCAGCCTTCTCGACCCCAGCCCGCTCGACCCAGACGCGAGCCACTCGGCAGCCGACGTAGCGGCCAGCGCTCCAACGTCACCCGACACCGATAGAGATCCCTCAGCTTCCCCCGAAACCGACGCGCACCACCCAGCGCTGCCCGCTTCCGACCAGACGCAGCCCGCAAGCAACCCGGCGCGGCCCCCGGCGGACGAGACGCAACCCGCAGTCGGCCCAGGGCGGCCCATGACCGACCAGACGCAACCCGCAGCCGACTCGGCGCGACCCACGACCGACCAGACACGGCCCACAGCCAGCACAGGGCGAACTACGACCGACCAGACACGGCCCACGACCAGCCTGGGGCGATCCACGGCCGACGAGACGCGGCCCACGGCCAGCTCAGGGCGACCCGCCAGTCTGACGCAGTTCTCCTCCCAGGGAGACCCGCTGCCGCCCCCCGAACCCGACGCGGACCGGCCGGCGGCACGTGACGGCCACGCGAGTTCCCCCACCCCGCCCAGAAACCCGAACATCGAATGCCCCGCCGAGCTGGCCTGCGAGTGGATGCCCGCCGCCTACAAACGCACCGACAAGGGCGGCTACGGCAACCACGACACCCTGAACCACCCCAGACGCATCGACTACATCGTGATCCACGACACCGAGGGCACCTACGCGGGCGTCCCGTCGATGGTGCACGATCCGGAGTACGTGAGCTGGCACTACACGATCCGCTCCAGCGACGGACATGTCGCCCAGCACGTACGCACAAAGGACATCGCCTGGCACTCCGGCAACTGGGACGTCAACGCCCGCTCCATCGGCATCGAACACGAGGGCTACCTGGCCAAAGGCGGCACCTGGTACACCGAGGCCATGTACATCGCGTCGGCCAAACTCGTGAAATATCTGGCCGCCAAACACCACATTCCACTCGACCGCGCACACATCCTCGGCCACGACAACGTACCGGGCTCGAACCCGACAACCGTCTCGTCCATGCACGAGGACCCGGGCCCGTACTGGGACTGGGCACACTACTTCGACCTGCTGGGCCACCCCCTCAAAGCAGCCAAGAAGGGCACGTCAGTCATCATCCACCCCAACTACGACGCCAATCAGCCGCAATTCACCGGCTGCACCGCCAAATCCGGCAAGTCCGGCAAGTCCTGTCCCCCGCACGGCGCCTCCACGGTGTGGCTGCGCACGGAGCCCCGTGAAGACGCCCCGCTCGTCGACGACATCGGCAAACGCGTCGGCAAGCCCAGCACGTACAGCGTCTACGACCACAGCGCCCGCGCCTCGACCGGCCAGCGATACGCCGTGGCGGGCAGGGCGGGCGACTGGACGGCCATCTGGTACCTGGGCAGCAAGGCCTGGTTCTACAACCCCGCCTCCGCCCCCACCGCCCTCCCGGCGAGAGGCCCGCTGGTCACTCCGCTCAGGAAGCACGTCAAGGTGTACGGCCTCGCCTACCCCGGACAACCCGCGTATCGCCGCAGGGGCGTCACCTACCAGGCCCCGATCCCGCTCAATTACGTCATCCAGCCCGGCCAGTACTACTCGCTCGGCCTCACGCTGCACGGCACGTACCAAGCGGCGGGCTCCTTCAACCCGGCCGGACACGTCATGGTCAAGGGCAAGGCCCGCTACCACCAGATCCAGTTCGGCCACCGGGTCATGTACGTCATGGCCAAGGACGTCCGTGTGACCCACTGAATCTCACCCGCACGCCCGCTCACCGCACACGTGCACTCTCCGAAGGCGATATGGTTTTCCCGTGGCCGGTCATCGCCGGAAACACGCGGAAGTGGCTCAGTGGTAGAGCATCACCTTGCCAAGGTGAGGGTCGCGGGTTCGAATCCCGTCTTCCGCTCGGAGTGCAATCTCCTGGTGGAGTGGCCGAGAGGCGAGGCAGCGGCCTGCAAAGCCGTCTACACGGGTTCAAATCCCGTCTCCACCTCGGTCGCCGGACAGCGGACCCTCGCGGGTCCGCTAAAGTTGACGTGTAGCACCACGCGGAAGTGGCTCAGTGGTAGAGCATCACCTTGCCAAGGTGAGGGTCGCGGGTTCGAATCCCGTCTTCCGCTCGGAGTTTCTCTAACTCGACAAGGACGATTAGCTCAGCGGGAGAGCGCTTCCCTGACACGGAAGAGGTCACTGGTTCAATCCCAGTATCGTCCACCACTACAGCCCCAGCTCATCTGAGCCTGGGGCTGTTGTCATACCGGACAGCTATTGCGACTCCAGCACAGAGTGCCGGCGGCCGTAAGCGAAGTACACGATCAGCCCGAGCACGAACCAGACGACGAACCGCAGCCACGTGACCGGGTCCAGAAAAGTGATCAGCCAGAGGCTGAAGAGCACCCCGACAGCCGGCACCACCGGCATTCCCGGTGTCCTGAACGAGCGGGGCAGGTCGGGCTGCCGATAGCGGAGCACGATCACCGCCACGCAGACGACCACGAACGCCAGCAGGATCCCGATGTTCGTCAGCTCGGCCGCCTCCCGGATAGGCAGGAACCCGGCGATCGCCGCCGAGGCGGCGCCCACGATCCAGGTGACCCGCGACGGCACCCGCCGCACCGGGTGCAGCTTGGCGAACCACTGCGGCAGCAGCCCGTCCCGGCTCATCGAGAACCAGACCCGGGTGACGCCGAGCATGAAGGTGAACATGACCGTGAGGATGCCCACGATCGCCCCCACCGCGATCACGGACGCCAGCCCGGACAGCCCGACCGAGGCGAACGCCGAGGAGAAACCGCTCTCCGGGTCGATCTGACGGTAGTTCTGCATGCCGGTGAGCACCAGCGTGGCCAGCACGTACAGCACCATGGAGATGGCCAGCGAGTAGATGATCGCCTTCGGCATGTGCCGCCGCGCGTCCCGCGACTCCTCGGCCGCGGTGCTCATCGCGTCGTAGCCGAACACCGCGAAGAACACGGTGGCGGCCCCGGTGATCGCCCCGCCGATCCCGAACGGGAAGAAGGGGTGGTAGTTGGCGGTGTTGATGTGGAAGAAGCCGACCACGATCACCAGCAGCACGACGGCGACCTTGATGCTCACCACGATCGTCTCGAACCTGGCCGCGGCGCGGATGCCGAGGTTCAGCAGGAAGGCGATGAGCAGGCACAAGAGCACCGCGAACAGGTCCACCACGTGTCCCGCGCCGGTGCCGGGCGCGCCGAGCATCCACGCGGGCAGCCGGAACCCGAGCTCCTGAACGAGGAAGCCGAAGTAGCCGGAGATGCCGATGGCCACCACCGCGACGATCGCGGTGTACTCCAGCAGCAGGTCCCAGCCGATGAACCAGCCGACGATCTCCCCCAGGACCGCGTACCCGTAGGTGTAGGCGGACCCCGCCTTCGGGATCATTCCGGCGAACTCGGCGTACGAGAGCGCCGCGGCGGCGCTGGCGACCCCGGCGATGAGGAACGACACGAGCACGGCCGGTCCGGCGGTCTGGTTGGCGACCGCGCCGGCCAGGGCGAAGATCCCCGCCCCGATGATGCCGCCCACGCCGATGGCGGTGAGCTGCCACAGACCGAGTGACCTGGACAGTTCGCCCTCGTGTTCGGTGGCGATCTGTTCCACCGGTTTGCGTCTGAAGACGCCTCGCGAAGTGACCATGACGACTCCAGTGACTGATTGTCAACCCCGTGCGTCCGGTCTTCCCGCCCAGAGCGTCCCTAAGCCCATGTGAATGCCGCCGGGCCGTACATGGTTGTCGATTCACGTACTGTCCGCGGGCGCTTGGTCAAATGGGCGCTACGCGGTCTAATGACGGGTGTGAGCTCTCGCGGAGTGGTGCCGCGGAGCTTGGTCGTTGGCGCCTTGTGGAGGAAAGATGACCGCATCGGCGGTGGACATCCTGGCGAACATCGATTTATTCGCCGACGACCAGCGCGAACATCTCCTCGCGGCGCTGGCCGTCGCGCGCAAGGAATGCCCGGTCGTGCACACGCACAGCGACGGTGGCTACTACCTGGTCACCCGCTACGAGGACGTCCGCGCGGTCTGCCTGCGACCGGCGATCTTCAGTTCGGCGCAGCCGGGGCTGCGCGGCGTACCGGTCCGCCTGATCCCGCTGGATGTCGACCCGCCGGAGCACCGTCAGTACCGCAGGCTCCTCGACCACTACTTCTCGCGCTCATCCCTGCTCCGCTACGAGGATCAGTTGCGCGAGATCGCCCGGGACGCCATAGCGGGCTTCATCGGCGACGGCCGCCTGGAGATGGCGCGTGACTACTCGGTGCCCTTCATCGCCGGGTCACTGGCCCGGGTCGTCTTCGCCACCGACAATGTGGAGCTGATGAGCCGGGGGGTGGCGGCGGTCAAGCGGTGCGCGATCGAGAGCACGCCCGAGACGTTCGAAGCGGTCGCCCTGCTGGCGATGGAGGCGATCGCCGAGGCCGGCGACCGGTCGGCGGCCGACCGGAATGTCCTCGGCGCCCTGGCCGGGGCGAGCATCGACGGGCGGCCCCTGACCGCCGGGGAACAGGTGGCGATCGTCACCACGCTGCTGCTCGGTGGCCTGGACACGACGCGCGGCGCGATCGTCAACATCGCCTATCATCTGGCCACCCGCGAGGATGTCGAGCCGATCCTGCGGACCCCGGTCTGGTGGCGCGGGCCGCTGGATGAGTTCCTGCGCTTCGAGACGACCGTGGCGTTCATGGCCCGTACGGTGACTCAGGACACCGAACTCGCCGGAACCCCGTTGAAACCCGGAGATCGGGTCGTCGTGCAGTTCTACTCGGGCAATCGCGATGCCGCGCGCTTCGACCGCCCCGACGAACTGGTCTTCGACCGGCATCTCAACCCGCACCTGGCGTTCGGGGCGGGTGTGCATCGCTGCCTCGGCCAGCACTTCGCCCGGATTCAACTGATGATCGCCTTCGAGGAACTGCTCAAGCAGGCGACGAACTTCCGGCTTGAGGAGGGCGCCGACATCCCGCGTCAGGCCGGCGTGCCCTTCGGCAGCCCTGCCGAGCTGCACCTGACCTTCGACCGGCGCTGAGCTAGGGGCGAGGCGCCGGCCCGGTCTTGCGGCCGACGCCGACGATCACCCACGCCTTGTCCGGCCGCTCGGACAGGAATGGGCTGTCGGGCTGCCACTCACGGACGTACACCAGACCGGGATCGACCAGTTCGAGTCCGTCGAAGAAGGGCAGCACCGTCTCGCGCGTACGGGCGCCGCCATCGGCCTGGCCCAGCATTTTCCGGTAGATGCTGACGATCGGCTCCGCGGCCTCCGGGCGGGAGTCGAAGACGACATGCGTGATGACGATGTGGCTGCCGACCGGCAGCGCGTCACGCAGCTCGGCCACGCGCCGGAAGGGGTCGCTGCCGTCGGGGATGTACTGCAGGACGCCGAACAGCAGCACCGCCACCGGCTGGTCGAGGTCGATCACCTCGCGCAGGTCGGGGTCGGCGAGCAGTGCGGCGGGGTGCATGATGCCGCCCTTGACGACGGCGGTCCTGGGCCCCTTGGCGAGGATCGCCCTGCCGTGCGCGAGCACCACCGGGTCGTTGTCGACGTAGACCACACGGGCGTCGGGGGTGCGGGATCGGACCAGTTCGTGCGTGTTGAGGTCGCTGGGGAGCCCCGAGCCCAGGTTGATGAACTGGGTGAGGCCCTGCTCCACGAGAAACCGGATCACGCGTACGTGGAACGCCTGGTGCTCTTGTGCCATGACGCGCACTTCCGGCGCGGTGGCCAGCACCGCCTCCGCCGCCTCTCGGTCGACGGCGAAGTTGTCCTTGCCCCCGATGAAGTAATCGTGCATGCGAGCGAGGTTTGGTGTGCTGGAATCGATACCTGCGGACCACCGGGCCTCGTCACTCATGCGTTGCATCCTCCACAGGTCGAATAGCTCTTCGATTATGCCCAACGACAGCAAGCTACGCCGCAGACAGGTGGCCCGAAAAGCCCCAGGGGACGATGAACCAACCGGATTCGGTCAACCGCGCGCGTCCCCGGACTCCTCATCCGCGGCTCGGGCCTGATCCCCGACCCACACGGCGATCTGGGCGCGTGAGTTGAAACCGAGTTTGTTGAGGATGTGCTCGATGTGCGCTTCGGCGGTGCGCTGGGCGATCACCAGTGCCGCGGCGATCTGCTTGTTGGTCATCCCTTGGGCGACCAGCGCGGCGATCTCCCTCTCGCGGCGGGTGAGCCGCGCCGGGTCCGCCTGCGCCTTCTCGTCGGGGGGAGTGTCCTCCTGGAGCGCGTAGCCGAGCGCCTCATCGTAGGAGAGCCGGGCACCTCGCTTGACCGCGGCGTCGAAGGCCGAGTCTCCGAGAGCATGGCGCGTACGGCTCTCGCATTCGTCGTGATAGCGCACCAGGTGCCCGAACCCGGACAGTGGCGCGCCGATCGACCGCCAGACGGTCTCCAGGATCCCCAGCAGCCGGGCGGCCCGCGGGTAATGCCTCTCCGTCGCGGCGATCCAGGCCAGCACCTCGAGATTGACCCCGACACCCAGCGGATCGTCGAGCGAGCGATTGAAGATCAGGCTCTGCTTCTCGAGTTCGGTCGCGCGGTGGAGGTCTCCCTGCCGCCACACCTCCACGCCGAGCGCCATCATCGTGTACGCCTTGTGCCAGCCCTCCCCGTAGGCGTCGCACACGGCCAGGCAGTCTTCGCCCAGGGCGATGGCCTGCGACGAGTCGCCCAGGTACGAGTGCGCGAGGGACAGCCGGATGAGGGCCAGGGCCAGACCGACCGGGTCCTCGGTGGTGCGGTGCCGCGCCACCGCCTCTTCGTAGAGGCTGATCGCCGATTCGGTGTCGCCGCGGTACATGGCGGTCATGCCCGAATAGAGCGCGACATAGCCGCGGACCAGCTCGTCCCCCAACTGCTCCCCCAGAGCCCGGCACTCGTCCAGCATGGCCGTGGCGGAGGTGATGTCGGCCTGGATGATGGCCAGCCAGCTGTTGGCCCACAGCGCCCTGGCGCGTACCTCGCCCGGTTCGGTGTCCAGGACCAGCCCCCGGCCCAGCCAACGCCGGCCTTCGGCGAGGTAGTAGCTGGTGATCCAGTGATAGAGCAGGTCGGCGGCCATGCCCAGGCCGGCCCTGACCTCCTCCGAGTCGCCGTAGTAGCTTTCGAGAGCGGTACGCAGGTTGGCGTGTTCGAGCTGCAGCCGGGTGAACCAGGTCACCTGCGACGGGCCGAACAATTCGGCCCGCGCCCGGGCCGCCACTGCCCGGTAGTAGTCGCGGTGTCGCCGTTGCAGCGCCATCTCCTGGCCCGAGGCGATGAGCCGTTCGCGGCCGTACTCACGGATCGTGTCCAGAAGCCGGTACCGCACGCCGGGACGGTGCTCCTCCCGCAGGAAGACGGACTTGTCGACCAGGCCGATCACCAGGTCGATGACGTCCTCGCGGCTGAGGCCGTCGCCGGAGCAGACCGCCTCCGCCGCCTCCAGATCCAGGCTGCCGGCGAACACCGACGCGCGCTCCCACAGCAGCCGCTCCCGCTCCGAACACAGGCTGAAGCTCCAGTCGATCATCGCGCGGAGCGTCTGGTGGCGGGGCAGCGTCGCCCGCGACCCCGCGGTGAGCAGCCGGAACCGGTCGTCCAGCCGGTCGAGTAGCTGCCCGACCGAAAGCGCCCGCAGCCGGACCGCCGCCAGCTCGATGGCCAGCGGCAGGCCGTCCAACCGGCGGCAGATCCGCAGCACGGCGTCCTGATTGTCCTCGGTGATGGCGAACGTCGGCAGGATGGCCCGGGCCCGCTCCGTGAACAGCTGCAGCGCGTCGCACTGCATGAGCGCCTCGATGGGCATCCCCGGATGGTCGGAGACCGGCAGCGGAAGCGTCGGCACGGGCAGCGTCTGCTCGCCGGTGATCCCCAACGCCTGTCGGCTGGTCGCCAGGATCCGCAGCTCAGGGGCGGCACGCAGGAGCGTCTCGGCCACCACGGCGCACTCGTTGACCAGGTGCTCGCAGTTGTCGAGGATCAGCAGCGTCTGCTTGTCGCGCAGATGCCCGATGAGCACCTGCATGGGCGAACAGACGGTATGGTCGCGAATCTCCAGGGCCTCGGCCACGACCTGGGCGAGCAGGTCCGGATCCGTCAGCGCGGCGAGTTCGACCAGCCAGACGCCGTCGCGGAACGCCCGCCGCACCTCGTTCCCCACGCGCAGGGCCAGCCGGGTCTTGCCCACCCCGCCCACGCCGAGCAGGGTCACCGCACGGGATGTGGACAGGAGCTGTTTGACCTCGGCCACCTCGTGCCGACGTCCGACGAAACTCGTCACCTCGGCCGGCAGCCAGCCGATCTGCTGCCGCCGGGAGTTGCCCGCTACCACCGTTGCCATCGACGCCTTCTTGTCGGCCCGGTCAGCAGGTCACCGCTGCACGGTATCCGGGCCTCTCACTATCCAGATTATGCCCAGGCCGATTCATACGCACAGGGCCGATGGCGCGGTGGTGAATCTGGACGTGTGGACATAACCTGGTGGTGATGGCGCGGTTACCGAAGCATCAGGTGACCCGCCTACGACGCAGGGTGAATGTGGTGGTGACAGGCACCAAGAGCCGACCATGTCGAGTCCATTGGTAGACATACCCGGCCTCATCGGGCGCAGGCACGAGATGTCGGCGGTGCGGCGCATGCTGGGCGGCACCCGGTTGCTGACCCTGACGGGCACCGGCGGAGTCGGCAAGACCCGGCTGGCCATGCAGGTGGCCAAGGCCCTGCGGCGGACGTTCGCGCACGGGGTGGAGCTGGTCGAGCTGGCCTCTCTCGAGGACAGCGACCTTCTGGAGCCGACCGTCGCCGCCGCGCTCGGCTTGCGGGAGATGGCCCCCTCCTCCATGACCACGCTGGTGAACTACCTGGCCGACCGACGGATGCTCCTGGTGCTGGACAACTGCGAGCACCTGCTGGAGGCGTGTGCCCACCTGACGGGCTCGCTGCTGCGCGGCGCCCCGCGGCTGCGGATCCTGGCGACCAGCCGGCAGGCGCTCGGCGTGTACGGCGAGCAGGTGCTGAACGTGCCGCCACTGTCGGTACCGGACCCCGGCGCCGCGATACGCGACATCCTCCGCCACGACGCGGTCCGCCTGTTCGCGGAGCGAGCGGCTCAGGTACAACCCGAGTTCGCCGTCGACACGGCCAACGCCGAGACGGTGGCCCGGCTGTCCCAGCGCCTTGAGGGCATCCCGCTGGCGATCGAGCTGGCCGCGGTACGGCTGCGTACGACGCCGGTGGAGCAGCTGATGCGGGAACTGGACCAACACTTCGAGGTGCCGGCCGCGAACGCCCCCTCCCCGCTGCCACGGCACCAGTCGCTGCGCGGGACCCTGGACTGGAGTTTCGGGCTGTGTTCCGCGGCCGAGCAGCGGTTGTGGAGCCGGCTGTCGATGTTCGCCGGTGGCATCGAGCTGGAGGCGGCGGAGGCGATCTGCTCGGGAGCGGAGATCGACCAGCCGGACGTCATCGACCTGATCACCGGTCTGGTGGACAAATCCGTGCTCATCGCGCAGCAGCGAGAGCTCGGGGTGCGCTACCACATGCTCGAGAGCATCCGCGCGTACGGCCGTGAGCGGCTGACCTCCGCCGAGACGAAGGTGCTGGGCAGCCGCTACATCGAGCACTACCGGCGCGTGGTCGAGCGGCACCGGTTGGATCGGCTCTCCCCCCGTCAGCTCGAGGGCCTCAGGACGTTGCAACTGGAGAGTCCCAACGTGCGCGTCGCGCTCGACCTGTGCTTCGGCCGGGCCGGCCGGCCCGCTGTGGGGCTGGAGATCGCCTCGGCGCTGTGGATCTTCTGGATCATCGCCGGCTCCATCACCGAGGGCCGGCACTGGCTGGAGCGTGGCCTGCGACTCGTGCCGGAGGCGAGCACCGAGCGGGCCAACGCCCTGTGGGTCGACGGCCTGCTCGCCCTCCATCAGGGCGACCTGAAGACGGCCATGCCGCGGCTCGCGGAATGTCATGATGTGGCCCGGCGGCTGGGTGACACGTCGGCTCTCGCGTTCGCCACCCAGGTATCGGGCATCGCCGCGTTCTCGGCAGGTGATCCCAAGCAAGGTCTCGCGCTCCTGGAGGAGGCGCGCGCCGGACACCTGGCCGGCGGCGATATCGACGCCGCCAGCATCAATCTCTTCTATGCCGCCGCCTATGGCTCGGCCGAGGTGCCGGAGCTCGGCATCAGCCTGAGCGAGCGGTTCCTCGCGCTGTCCGAGGCGCGGCAGGCCCAGGTGTCACGCGGGTACGCGCTGTTCGCCTTGGGCATCGCCGCGTGGAACCAGGGTGACTGGCGCAGGACCGAGTCCCTGATGAGGGAGGCGACCGAGTCGCGGAGCTTGATCAACGACCGGTGGGGCCTCACGCAATGCCTGGAGGTCCTGGCCTGGACCGCCTGCGCGCAGGGCCGGTATGAGCGCGCGGCCCGGATACTCGGCGCCGCCCACCCGCTGTGGCGGGCGATGGGCGCCTCGCCGACCCGGCTGTTCCCGCACGTGCGCGGGCACGAGCAGTGCATGGCGCGGGCACGTGAAGAACTGGGTGGGCGGGTGTTCTCGGCGGTCTTCCGCCAAGGGTCGCGGCTCGGGGTGGAGCGCGCGATCACCTATGCGATCAAGCAGTCCGACACCGAATGACCGCTGCCCGAGATCAGAAGGGAACGCCGGGCCGATCTCGGCGGTGACCCGATCGACTCCGGCGTTCCTTCTGAGGGGGTTCAATATGGTTCATAGATCAGTACGGCAGCCGCCGTCCTGACGGCGTCCGCAGATCTGGCCGGTCGTCTGTGGTGCGGATGGGGCGCTTGCGGACCCGGATCTGACGCATGGACTCTCTCTCGTTGCCTTTCAGGAGTGCGGGCTTGCGGGCTCAGCCTTCGGCGATGGCACAGGCCGGCAATTCGAACCAGACGACCTTTCCCCGGCCGGTGCGGACGGTGCCCCAGCAGCACGACAGCAACTCGACCAGGCGGAGCCCGTGTCCTCTCTCGTCGTCCGGGCGGGGTGTGCGCACGCGCGGCAGTTCGGGATTGGTGTCCTCGACCTCGACACGCAGCAGCCCGTCCTCAGCGGAAAAGCTGAGGTCGACGGTCCCCTGCACGTATTTCAGCGCGTTGGTGACCAACTCGCTGACGAGCAGTTCGGCGACCTCGCCCTGGCCGGTGTATCCCCAGTCGCTCAGCAGTTCACGGGTCAGGTGGCGCGCCTTGGGCACGGAGCAAGGCTTGTGCGGGAGCCTCCATGAGGCCGCCCGTCGCGCTCCGGCGAGGCGGTCATCCTCCAACCTGTGCCGGCCATGCACACCATCCCCAGACAGCGCAGACCCCATCCCTGCTCCAAGCAGTAGCTGGCGAAGCATCGCGCCTCGCGGTCGGGAACGTAGGGGGGCGGGCTTGGGGGGCTGGTGCTTGTACATGGCGCGGAGCCTCGATCCTCACTTCCGGGCGGAACTGGTATTGGTCACCAGCCTTTCTCACGCCCCGCAATGACGAGATGTGATAAATCCCCATATCACTACCTATTTCCGAGTACGTAGGTACCTACTCGACGGTGAACTCGCGCAGGAGACCTGCGTACTCCTTGGGCCGCGGCGGGGCGTACTCACCTCGCGTGCTGGTTCGCAGGCCGAGCGAGACCAGCGCCTCCACCAGCTTCGTGGCGACGGCGACGCCGTCGATCACCGGGAAGCCCACCTCACGTGAGACCTCCGCGCAGAACGCCGCCATGCCCGCGCAGCCCAGCACGATCGAGTCGCTCCCGTCCGCCTCGGCGGCCGCGGCGCACAGCTCGGTGACGACGCGCCGCGCGTCGGAGGCCGGATCGTCCAGTTCCAGTACCGGGATGTCGCAGGCGTGCACGCCACGGCAGGCGTTGGCGAAGCCGTACTGATGGGCGAGGTCCCAGGCGCGGCCGACCGTTCTGGACAGGGTCGTCACGACGCTGAAGCCGCGGCCGACGAGGGTGGCGGCGTGCATGGCCGCCTCGGCGATCCCCACTACGGGCCCGGACGCCAGCTCCCGCGCGGCGGGCAGGCCCGGGTCGCCGAAGCAGGCGATGACGTATCCATCGACCCCGGCGTGCTCGCCCGCCGCGATCTCGGCGAGCAGGCCCGGCACGGCCAGCGCCTCGTCGTAGTGGCTCTCGATGGAGGCGGGGCCCATGCTCGGGCTGACCGCCGTGATGGTGGTCGAGGGTGCCGCGACCGCCCGGGCGCAGAGGCCGATGGCCTCGGTCATGGCTCGGGCGGTGTTGGGATTGATCACCTTGATGTGCGTCATCAACGCGCCTGGGCCGCTCCGTCCAGCGCCTGATCACCGGCGGCGATCCGGGGCGAGCGCCGCTCCAGCACGACCAGCGCGACGAACCCGAGCCCGCAGCCGATGAACCAGCTGTAGTCGGCGATCCACGTCAGATCGACCGTCATGACTCCGAGGTCGAGCAGCATCTTCGGGACGAGGACGGAGGCGATGGCGGGCAGCCCGCTGGCGATGATCGCCCAGATCGCGTTGGGGTTGTAGCCGTTGCGGAACCAGTAGCGCCCGGCCGTGTCGAGGGTGAACAGCTCGTCCACCCATACCCGCTGCCGGGCGCAGACGTAGTAGCCGGCGATCAGGATCCCGAACAGCGGGCCGATGAGCGCGCCGAGCAGTCCCAGCGTGTAGTGGATGGCGTCCGGGTTGCTGTACCAGTTCCAGGGCGTGAGCAGCACCGAGCCCACCGCCGCGATCATGCCCCCGGTGCGCCAGCTGATGCGTTGCGGGCTGACGTTGGAGAAGTCGAAGGCCGGGGAGATGAAGTTGGCCACGATGTTGATGCCCACCGTCGCGAGGACGAAGGTGAGGCCCCCGAGCAGGATCGCGAACGGCGTGTCGATCCGCTGGACCGTGTGGATCGGATCGGTGATCAGCTCACCGAACACGGGCACGGTGGCCGACGCGGTGATCACGGTCAGCAGCGAGAAGAACAGGAAGTTGATCGGCAGGCCGAGGAAGTTGCCCTTCTTGACCGCCGCGAACGAGCGCCCGTACCGCGAGAAGTCGCCGAAGTTGAGCATCGGCCCGGAGAAGTACGACACCACCAGCGCGATCGCGCCGAGCATGACCGAGATGGACTCGCCCAGGCCGAGACTCTCGCCCTTGGACAGGTCCAGGCTGATGTTCTCCCATCCGGCCTTGCTGACCAAGTAGATGGCGAGCACGACCATGACGACGTAGACGGCGGGCCCCGCCCAGTCGATGAACCGGCGGATCGCCTCCATCCCCTTCCAGAACACCGCCGCCTGCGCGACCCAGAGGATGGCGTAACAGATGTAGCCGAGCGGCGGCAGGCCGAGGAAGCCGCCCTCGTTCAGCGCCGCCGTGGCGGGCCAGAACTTGAGGAAGATGATGATGAGCGACTGCGAGGCGAGGTAGGTCTGCACGCCGTACCAGGCGATGGCGATGGCGCCGCGGACGATCGCGGGGATGTTCGCGCCGAGCACGCCGAAGACGGCTCGGTTGATCACCGGGTACGGCACGCCGGTGGCCTGGCTGGGCTTGGCGACCAGGTTGCAGAACACGTTGACGATGACGATGCCGGCGATGAGCGAGAACAGCACCTGCCAGCTCGCCAGGCCGAGGGCGAACAGGCTGCCCGCGGTGACGTAGCCGCCGATGCTGTGCACGTCCGACATCCAGAAGGCGAAGATGTTGTACGACGTCCAGCTCTGGTTCTTCAGCGGGGCCAGGTCCTCGTTCGTCAGGCGAGGGTCGTAGCCGGACTCGGCGGGTGTGCCCGCCGGTTCGATCAGGGCTTCGGGACTGGGCCGAGGTGGGGCGCCGGATTCGGTCATTGCGGCATCCTGGAGGGTAGTGTGCGGTCTGGATCAAGGTCCGTTTGGGGAGTGCGCACGAAGTGTTAAGTCAGCGCTTAACGCTTGCTGTTAACGTATGCCTTAATCCATTGCGTTCGCGTTAACCCCCTGTGACAACTGGTGTGGAGGTCATGGCCAGCGATACGGGCATGGAAGCGGTCAGCAACGAGCTGCTCGGCCAGCGGCTTCGCGACCTCCGCGTCCAGTCGGGGAAGTCCCTGCGAGCGGTGGCGCGCGAGCTGGGCATCTCGGCGAGCGCCGTCTCCCAGATCGAGCGGGGCATGATGCGCCCGTCGGTGAGCAGGCTGATCGGCTACGTCTCGGCCATCGACGTGCCGCTCGCGGCCGTCTTCGACGTGCCGGACACCGCCTCCGCCGAGCCGGAGGAGCCGGCGGACGCCCGCGCGTTCGCCATCCGCCGCTCGTGGGAGGTGTCGGCCATCCAGCTCAGCGGAGGTGTGACCTTCCGCCGGCTCTCCCCCGTACCGACGCCCGACGTGGAGTTCTTCGAGTCGACCTATCCGCCGCAGGCCGTCTCCACCGCCCACGGCCAGTTCCTGAAGCACGACGGCTACGAGGTCGGCACCGTCACCGCCGGCGAGCTCACGATCGAGTTCGAGTCGGAGGTCGTCACCCTCGCCAAGGGCGACTCGATCACGTTCCCGTGCAGCCGGCCGCACATCATCGGCAACCGCTCGGAGACCGTCACCGCCGTCGCCACCTGGCTGATCGTGCATCACTGACCCTTCGCTCGACTCGATAGCTTTATGTAGTCGAACAGTTACGTTAAGTAGTTTTGCCGCCGGGAATCGGTGCAGAGGACCTCTCCCGACTGGAAGGCAGCCGATGCGCATCCCCACCCGCGCGGCATCATCACTCGTCATCGCCGCGTTGCTCGTCTCAGTCACGACCGCACTTACGGCCGCGCCGGTTCAGGCCGCCACGGCACGTTCGTGTCTGCCCGCGTCCCTCCAGAGCGCGCAGGCCACATCAGCGTCGCGGGCCGCCGCGGTCGCGCCGGTCTACTTCGAGATGCGCACCATCGAGAACGCGCCGTTCGTCTTCCAGCTCACCGACCCCACCAAGATCGAGCACGCCCGGCGGATCCTCAGGGGCGAGGAGAAGGACGAGGTGCACGTGGTAGGCCGGATCGTCAAGAGACCGGCCCCGTACAACCCGCACTGGAGCTTCCACTACGACCCGAACTCGATCGACTTCTTCGCGATGGCCATCGAGGTCTGTGACGCGACGGTGTCGTACGTCGAGGAGCATCTCGACGAGGCATGCGGCGCCTTCCTGCCCGGCTGCATCTTCTGCCCCTGGACCTCGAGGCTGGTCCGCGAGGCCACCCCCGCCTGACCACCACCCCGCACGGTGCCGGGAAGCCGGCCCCGGCCACGAACCACCCTCCGCACAGCCGAAAACCTCCGCGGTCACGCCCGCGGAGGTTTTCGGTCTGAAAGGCAAGGCCGACGGCCGACAGCTCTCAGGAACGCTCCAGAATATTCAGCATCCACCAAACCCACTAAAAGACGTCCATATCCCGAAAACGGAAAGCTAGCTCACTTTCAAGCCGTTTATCTAATTTGACCATAATCGGTTTCGGAAGATCTTCTTCCCCTTAATGTCATGCACCATAACCGCTACCTGCGCCTATCGCGCACGGGCCGCGCCAGCAAGATCCCCGCCGGATAATCAACGAATAGTCAGGAAATGTAGAAAATATTTGCGAATCCGGCCCGAAATATGATCGATTACCACCGTGAGAGATTTTCTCGTCGTAGGCGGCGGGATGGCCGGTGCCAGCGCGGGATACTTCCTCGCTGAGTCCGGCAGTGTGACGCTGCTCGAGATGGAGCACGCCCCCGGCTACCACGCGACCGGACGGTCGGCCGCGCTCTTCTCCGAGTATTTCGGCAATCAGGCCGTACGAGCGCTTACCACCGCGAGCCGCCCGTTTCTCACCACACCACCGCCCGGCTTCGCGGACGGTCCGCTGCTGACCCCGCGTGGCGTGCTGACGTTGTGCCCGGCGGGCGCGGTGGACGCGGCGGAGCGGTTCGCCGAGATGCTGGCCGACGGGCTGTCGGCCCCCACCCCGGTCCGTGAGCTCGATCCGGACGAGGTGCGTCGGCACTGCCCGATCGTGCGGTCCGGATGGTACAGCCGCGCCCTGCTGAAACCCGCGGCGATGGACATCGACGTGGACGCGCTCCACCAGGGCTTTCTCCGCGGCATCCGGGCGCGCGGCGGCCAGGTGATCACCTCGGCGCGGGTGCGGAGTCTGTCCCGGCGCGGCGGGCTCTGGCGGGCGGCCACCGACGCGGCCGAGTTCGCCGCGCCGATCCTGGTCAACGCGGCCGGGGCGTGGGCCGACGAGGTGGCCGTGCTCGCGGGGGTGCGGCCCGTCGGACTGCGGCCGCTGCGCCGCACCGCCTTCCTCGTCGATCTGCCCGGCGGACTCGACGCGACCCGCTGGCCGATGGTCACCGACGTGGCGGACACCTTCTACTTCAAGCCCGAGTCGGGACGGCTGCTCATCTCGCCGGCCGACGCGACGCCGATGCCGCCCGGTGACGTCCGTCCCGAGGACCTTGACGTCGCGATCGCGGTAGAGCGATTACACAAGGCCACCACGTTGGAGATCCGCAGTGTCCGGCACGCGTGGGCCGGCCTGCGTAGCGCGGTGGCGGACGAGACGCCGGTGGTCGGCGAGGCACCGGACGCGCCGGGCTTCGTCTGGCTGGCCGCGCTCAGTGGTTACGGGGTGCAGACCGCACCCGCCGTCGGCCGGATCGCTGCCGCGGCGGCGCGGCGCACGCCGCCGGATGTCGCGTACGCCCACCTCTCACCGGAACGCCCCCTGCTTGACCAGCGCACATGGAACGGCATGGAACGCCTATGAGTAAGGCGCCAGGGGCGTGGCACCGGCTCAGGTCCAGAAGGGGCCCGGCCGGCATGGGGGCATTCCTTGGGGAGAGGTGGAGATGACCGGACTCCGGAGCTTTGCTGGCCAAGCAGTTGACTTCGGTGCGTTCCAACCGATCTGGGCGCTGATCGAGGAGCAGGTGGACCGCCATCCCGAGCGCCCGGCGGTGTCGTTCGACGGCCGGATGCTCACCTATCGGCGGCTGGACGAGCTGGTGAACGGCCTGGCGGTCACGCTGGCCGAGCACGATGTGGGCAAGGGCGATGTGGTCGCGGTCCTGCTGGTCAACTCTCTGGAACTGCCCGTCACCTACCTGGCGCTGATGAAGCTGGGGGCGGCGTTCGTACCGCTCGACCCGTCGTGGCCGGAGGACCGGATCCGCAGCACCTTCGGGGTGCTGCCGCCCGGGCCGATCCTGTGCGCCGATGCCGATGCGCTGCCGCGGGAGTTACGGCATCGCGCGGTCACCGTCGAGGTCGGCCGGATCGACCCGACGCCCCGGCGCGCGGGGGTGGCGGTGGGCCCCGATGACCTGATCTACGGCTACTTCACCTCGGGCACCACGGGCACGCCGAAGTGCGCGATGAACCGGCACGCGGGGTTGACCAACCGGTTTCGCTTCATGACGCGGTACTTCGCCGCGACCGGTGACGACGTGGTCCTGCAGAACAGCAGGCACACCTCCGACTCCTCGCTCTGGCAGTTGTTCTGGCCGCTGACCACGGGCGGCCACACCGTCCTGCCCGTGCAGGGAGAGTTCCTCAACCTGCAGCACACCATCGACCTGATCGCCGAGTACGGCATCACGACCGCGGACTTCGTCTCGAGCGTCTTCAACGCGCTGGTGGCCATCGTGGACAGCGACGAGCAGGCGCTGCGGAAGCTCGCGTCGCTCCGGCGGCTCATCGTCGGCAGCGAGGCGGTCAACTCGCGGGCGGTGCACCGGCTGATGACGCTGCTGCCGGGCCTTCAGGTGACCAATGGCTACGGGCCGACGGAGGCGTCCATCGGGATGGTCTTCCACCGCGTGTCCGCGGCCGATGGGGACACGATTCCGCTGGGCCGCCCGATCGACAACTGCTATGCCGTGGTGGTCGACGACGACCTGCGTCCGGCGCCGCCCGGCGCCACCGGCGAGATCGCCATCGGTGGCGCCTGCCTCGGTGAAGGGTACTTGGGTGACCCCACTTCCACCGCCAAGGCGTTCGTCCGTAATCCGTTTCCGGCGAACATCCCTGGAGACCGGCTCTACCTCACCGGCGACCTCGGTCACCTGGATGACGAGGGCCGGTTGTTCTTCTCCGGGCGCAAGGACTTCCAGGTCAAGATCCACGGTGTCCGGATCGAGCTGGGCGAGATCGAGGTGGCGGCCGAGAAGTGCCCCGGTGTACGGCAGGCCGAGGTCCTGGTGGCCGAGCAGGCAGGGACGAAGGCGCTGGCGTTGTTCGCCTCCGGCAGCGGGCTGACCGAGGCCGGGCTCAGCGAGCACCTGCGCCGCACCCTGCCCAGGACCAGCATGCCCCGCTACTTCTTCCTGCTGCCGGAGATGCCGCTGAACGACAACGGCAAGGTCGACCGCGGGCGGCTCCAGGCGGTCCTCGACGGCCGGCTCGCCGAGGACACCGCCCGGCTGGCCGAGAGCGCGCCGACGGCGACCCTGGCCGACCAGGTCCTGCGGACGCTGCGGTCGGCGCTCGGCCGGCCTGGCCTCACGGCCGACGCGCACTTCGCGGAGGCGGGCGGCGACTCCATCCAGGCCTTGTCCGTGGTGCACATGATCACCGCGGAGTGCGGCGTACGGGTCGACGTCAAGGACCTGTACGACCACCCCACAGCGGACGAGCTGACCCCCCTGATCGAACGGCGGCGGCGCGACGGCGTGGCCATCGAGGACGAGTCCGTGCTCATGGCCCGCGACCCGACGGTGCCCGAGGGCGAGCCCATCCGGCCCGCCGACCGGTCGGGGAGGCTGCGGACCGTCCTGGTCACCGGGGCGACCGGCTTCGTCGGCAGCCGCCTGGTCCATGAGCTGTTGGCCCACACTGACCTGCGGGTACGCTGCCTCGCCCGGGCCGCCGACGACACCGGCGCGACCGCGCGGGTCGTCGAGGCGCTCATCGAGCGGGGGCTGTGGGAGCCGCGGTTCGCCGACCGGCTCGAGGGGTACGCGGGCGACCTGGCGTTACCGGGCCTCGGGCTGGCCCCCCGTACCTGGGAACACCTGGCACGCACCTGCGACCTGGTGCTCCACAACGGCGCCCTGGTCAACTTCCTGTTCGACTACCGCGCCCATCGTCAGATCAACGTCCGGGGCACCATCGAGCTGGTCCGGCTCGGGATGGCCTACCGGCCCGTACCGGTGCACTATGTGTCGACGCTCGCGGCGCTCCAGGACGAGGCGCTCCGGCAGGACGACCGCCTCCCCGAGGACTACGAACCGTCCCTCGCCAGGACGCCCGCCGGCGGGTACAGCCGGTCCAAGTGGATCGCCGAACGTTACCTCGCCGAGGCCCGGCGCCGGGGCGCGCTGGTCACCGTGCTCAGGCTCGGCGAGGTGATGCCGAGCGCGGACAACGGATATCCGAATCCGGTGGCGTTCACCCATCTGCTGCTGTCGGCCTTCCTGCGGCTGGGCGTCCGGCCGGACGTCGCCACGCGGTCCGACTACACCCCGGTCGATTATGTGGCGGCACGCGTGGCCGCGGCGGTGTGCGATCGTGCCGCCTGGGGCCGTACCCTGCACGTCTTCCGCGCGGAGAGCGTCTGCTTCGACGACGTCCTGCTGCGCGCGGGCGCGGCCATCGCACCGATCCCGTGCGGGGACTTCGTGACGCTGGTGCGCGAGGCGGGCCGGGCGAGCTCTGACCGCGAGCTGACCACGCTCGCGTCACTCCTGCCCAGCCCGCAGGGCACGGACGAGGACGGACTGAAGCGGGCGTTCGCCGGTCTGCTGACCGACAATCCCGCGCTGTTCCGCAAAGACGAGTGCCGCCGGCTCGAGCAGCGGTGGCAGCTCGACGACGGCAGCCTGGACGGCTCGATCACCGCGTACCACGCCCGGCTGGCGAGCGGCCGCGCGGTGAAAGGACATCGACAGGTGCCTACCGGCTGACAAGACAGAGGGTTCAAGGGATGCGACACCGCAAGATGGGAAACCTCGGCTGGGAAGTCAGCGAGGTCGGATACGGCATGTGGGGCATCGGCGGCGGCCCCGGCAACTTCACCGGCTGGGACTACGACGTCGCCCCGCGCTGCCTCGACGAGGCCGTCGCGCTGGGCTGCACCTTCTTCGACACGGCCTGGGTGTACGGGCGAGGGATCAGCGAACAGTTGCTCGGCGCGCTGCTCCGCCGACATCCCGGCCGGAAGCTGTACGTAGCCACGAAGATCCCCCCGAAGAACCGCGAATGGCCGCCGGGACCGGACGACACCCTCGACGACGCCTACCCCGCGGACCACATCAAGGAGTACACCCACAAGAGCCTGGAGAACCTTGGCGTGCCGCGCATCGACCTGATGCAGTTCCACACCTGGGAGGACCGGTGGGCGGGCGACGAGCGCTGGCAGGAGGCCGTCACCGACCTCAAGCGTGAGGGGGTCATCGACGCGGTCGGCATCAGCGTCAACCGGTGGGAACCGGCCAACTGCTTCGCCGCCCTCGACACCGGCCTCATCGACGTCATCCAGGTGATCTACAACATCTTCGACCAGGCGCCCGAGGACGAGCTGTTCGACCGCGCGCTGCGCGACGGCATCGGGATCATCGCCCGCGTCCCGTTCGACGAGGGCACGCTCACCGGCACGCTGAGCGCCGGCAGCACCTGGCCGGAGGAGGACTGGCGCAGCACCTACTTCTGCGCGGAGAATCTCCGGCCGAGCGTCGAGCGGGCCGAGCGCCTCAAGGCGGCCGTCCCCGAGGGCATGTCGCTCCCCGAGCTCGCCCTCCGGTTCATCCTCAATCATCCGGCGGTCAGCACGGTCATCCCGGGCATGCGCCGACCCGCACATGTACGGGCGAACCTCGCCGTCAGCGATGGCCGGCCGCTCGATGACCCGCTGCTCCAGGAGCTCCGCCGGCACCGCTGGGACCGCGTCCCGGCCTGGTGGTCGGGGTGAACCCGGTGATCATCATGTGGGCGCACTCCCGCTCCGCCTCGACGGCGTTCGAGCGCATGATGATCGAGCGCGGCGACGTGGCCGTCCTGCACGAGCCGTTCCTCGCCCTGACCGAGGAGGGAGCGGTCCCGCTTCCGTCGCCGGACGGCGGCCAGGCAACGGCACGCTCCGAGAAGGAGCTCCTCACCGGCCTCAAGGAGCTGGCCCGGGTCCGTCCGGCGTTCGTCAAGGAGGTCCTCGACTACGAGTACCCCTACCTCTTCGACCACCCCGACGAGCTCGCCGGGATCGTCCACACGTTCATCGTCCGCGACCCCAAGCCGACCATCAGCTCGCACTACGCGATCAAACCGGCGGTGACCTGCGCGGAGATCGGCTACGAGCGCCTGTACCGGCTGTTCGAGCTGGTCTGGTCGGCCACCGGGCGCGAGCCGCTCGTCATCCGCACGGAGCGGTTGGTGCGGGAGCCGGCGAAGGTGGCCGAGGTCTTCTGCGCGTACGCCGGCCTGCCGTTCCTCCCCCGGGCGCTCACGTGGGACTCCGGGGATCGGCCCGAGTGGCGGCGGACCCGCCGATGGCATCTCGACGCGAGCAGCAGCGCCGGCTTCGAGGACCGCCGGAACACCTACCCGGACACCGTCGACAACCACCCCGCCCTCAAGGCCTTCTACGACCACCATCTGCCCTTCTACCAGCGGCTCATCCAGCACGACTTCTGACCGGGAGCATCAATGTCAACGGACACAGCCCCAGCCGGCGCGCCGACCGTGAAGCAGTCCCCGGGCGAGGCATTCGCGCGGGCGTTCGCGGCCGATCCCCGCCACGCGGAGGTGACCTTCGACTACACCATCACCGAGGCACACGAGCCGACCAAGGACCGGCCCCGGCTGACCGTGCGCAACCTGCTCAAGGTCCGCCCCGCCGACGACGTCGCCCGGTTCTGGACGGAGTCCCCGCCCAGCGAAGAGGAGCGGAAGGCGGTACGCGACGCCGACGTCCGCCGCGAGGCGGCGTTCAGGTTCGGCATGGCCGAGGCCGGGGTGCACCCGATCCAGGCGTGGGTGCAGATCCCCGACGGGCTGGCCGACGACCCGGCCGCGCTGGCCACCTTCCTCGACTACCGATTACTGGTACGGCTCGCCACCGCGGAGAACCTCGCGCTGACCAACCACCTGCTCCACCACCCGGAGATCGCCCGGCTCCCCTACGACACCGACTACGTCGCCGGGATTCTGGCCGCCTGTGACGAGGTCGAGCAGTCGGGGGCCACACCGCACGCGATGATCATCAACCCGAACGACTACTACCACTGGCTCGTCGGCCGCAACGGCTTGCTGGCGGACCTGGCGACGGGCAACGGCATGAAGATCTGCCGTAACCGGTGGATCAGCCCGGGGTCCGCCCTCGTCGGTGACATCTCCGTGGCGGCCAGGCTGCTCGACGGGCGTCGCTCGGTGATCCGCGTGGCCGAGCCGCCGCCCGGCACGTTCGCCCGGCCGGGGGTGGCCGTCTGCGCGGAGGTTTGGGAGGGAGTCGCGGTCCATCTCCCGACGCTGTTCTTCCTCGTCACTCCTGCGGAGAAACCCTGATCAGACGGCCGGCGATGAATCGCCCTATGTGCCGTACTTTGAATTTCATGGCAATGAGGAGACAAAGGCGTCCGCGGGGCGCCTGACGAAAGGCGGACGGCCGTGACAGACACACATGAGGAATATCGGCGCAACGGCTGGTGGCGGAGCGCGACCTTCCTGGATGACCTTCGGCATAACGTGGCGGCATTTCCCGGCAAGCCCGCGCTGATCAGCCGACGGGTCGCCGACGGCCGTACCGACGTCGTCACCTACGCGGAACTGGACCGGCTGACCGACCGAATCGCCCACGGCCTGATCCGTCTTGGCGTACGGCCGGGAGACTATATCGCGATCCAATTACCCAATCGCCGGGAAATGCTTCCCCTGACGCTGGCCTGCGTCAAAATCGGCGCGCGTATCGCGCCGCAGTTCCCCATCTACCGGCATCGCGAGCTCGACTTCATGATCCGGCTGACCGAGGCGCGCGTCTTCATCACCGTGAACCGCCTCGGTGACCTGCCGACCGCCGAAACCGCGATGACGCTCGCGAGCGAGATCCCGACCCTGGAGCACGTCGTCATCCTCGGCGGTGACGGCCCGCCCGGGTCCCTCGGATTCGAGGAGCACCTCCTCGACCCCGAACCCGGTGACCCCGCGGAGCTGGCCGGGCGCGCGCTGGGTCCGGACGATCCGTTCCTCATCCTGTTCACCTCGGGGACGACCGGAGAGCCCAAAGGCGCGCTGCACAGCCAGAACACCCTGCATGCCGCCATCCGCGGCTACGGGGACGCGTACGGCCTCGACGACAGCCTGGTCATCATGACGGCGCAGACCTCCATGCACTATGTAGGCCTGGTGATGACGTACCTGCAGGCGTTGATGCTGGGCGGCACCGCGGTCACGGCCGACCTCTGGAACCCCGGCGTCTACCTCGACCTCATGGCCGAGCACGGCGTCACGATGTATTACGGCACGCCGCCCTTCGCCCGGGAGATCAGCGAGGAGCAGAAGGCCAATCCGCGGAAGATCCCCACTCTGCAGATCTTCGTGTCCGGCTCGGCGCCCGTCCCGCCGCACCTGGTGGAGCAGGTGAGCGAGATCCTCGGAGTACGGGTGTACGCGCTGTGGGGCATGACCGAGAACGGCGGCGTCACCATGACCCGGCCCGAAGACCCGCCGGAGCGGGCCGGAGAGAGCGACGGCACCGTCGTGGCCGGCATGCAGGCGCGCATCGTCGACGAGGAGAACCAGCCGGTCCCGGCCGGCGAGATCGGCGCGTTGCAGGTACGCGGCGCGGCCCAATGCCTCGGCTACTACCGGCGCGACGAGATCTACGCCAAGTCACTCACGCCGGACGGCTGGTTCGACACCGGCGACCTCGCCCGCGACGACGGCTACGGCGGCGTGCGCATCTCCGGCCGGACCAAGGACGTCATCATCGCGAACATGTGTCTCAAGCTGCCGGTCAGCGACATCGAGGCGGTGCTCGGCAGGCACCCCGCCGTCCGGGACATCGCGCTCATCGGCATCCCGGATCCGAAGCTGGTCGAGCTGGTGTGCGCCGTCGTGACGCCGTCGGGTGAGCCGCCCACGCTGGAGGACCTGCGGACCCACCTGAAGGACGCCGGGGTGAACAGCTGGTTCTGGCCCGAGCGCCTCGAACTCGTCGAGGCGATGCCACGGACCCTCACCGGCAAGATCCGGAAGGTCGAGCTCCGCGAGCGGTTCGGCGCGGCGTCCAGCTGAGATGCGCGGATCCCGGGCGCTCCCGCTGGCGGTGCTGTGCGGGAGCGCCTTTCTCGGTGCGATCGACGTACAACTGGCGAACATCGCCTTCCCCGACATGCTCCGGAGCTTTCCGAGCAGCGGGCTGCCGGAACTCTCGTGGGTGTTCAACGGCTACGCGATCACGTTCACGGCGGCGCTGCTGCCGGCGGGCGGCCTGGCCGATCGGTTCGGCTATCGCCGGGTCTTCCTCGCCGGGCTGACGGTGTTCGTGATCGGCGCCGCCCTGTGCGCGATCGCCCCCTCGGCCGGCATCCTGATCGCCGCCAGGGTCGTGCAGGGCGTGGGCGGCGGCGTGATCACTCCGCTGACCCTGGCCCTGATCCTGCCGTACTACCCGCCGGAGCGGCGCGGCACGGCGATCGGGCTGTGGAGCGCGACGCAGTCGGTGGCGACCGCCTCCGGGCCCTCGCTCGGCGGTCTGCTGGTCGGCGTCTGGGACTGGCGCACGGTGTTCTTCCTGCACCTGCCGGTCGGGCTCGTCGTGCTGGCCGGCGCGTGGCGGACCCTGGCCCGCACGCCCCCGTCCACCCCGTCCACCCCGTCCAGGCTGCCGGACATCGTCGGCCTGATCCTGCTGGTGGCGGCGATCGGCCTGCCCTCACTGGCCATCGTGCAGAGTGACGCGTGGGGGCCGGGCAGCCCGGGTACGATCACCGCTCTCGTCGCGGGCATCGTCGTCGGCGTGCTGTTCGTCCGGCGGGCGCGCTCGCACCCCGCTCCGATCGTGGACCTGAGAATCCTCCGGGCCCGGAGCACTCAGCGGGCCAACCTCGCGATGTTCCTGCTCGGCCTGGTGATGTTCGCCCTGCCGCTGGCCAATATCCTGTTCCTGACCAGGATCTGGGGATATTCCGAGACCCAGGCGGGGCTCGCCGTCACTCCCGGGGCGGTCGCGCAGGTCCTCACCGCGCCGATCGCCGGACGGCTGGCGGCGAAAGCCGGGCATCGCAGGCTGGCGCTGTGCGGTGTCGTGCTGCTGTCGCTCGCCACGGCCTACCTGGCGGTCGCGACCGGAGGCGGCCAGGCGTACCTCACGGTGGTCTTCCCCGCGGTCGTCGTCACCGGGGTGGGCGTCGCCGTGCTGGTCACGTCGCTCAGCGGGGCCGCCGTCGCCGAGATCCCGCCCGCGCGGCTCGCCACCGGCACCGCCTTGTCCGTCACCTCGCGGGCCTGCGGCGCGGTCATCGGCGTGTCGGCGCTCGTGCTGGTCCTGTCGGGGCACCGCGTCGGCGTGATCGGCGCCTATCACGGCGTCTGGGCGACCATGCTCGGGATCTGCGCCTTCATCGCCGTCGCCGCCGCGGGCCTGCGCAGCCCGGAGGCACCCGCCACGGCGAACGCCGGTCAGCGCGAGCCCGGCACGGAGCCACCGTGACCGTCGGGTCCCGCGCCCGCCTGGCGTCGCGCCGCGGCCTGCTGGAAGAGTGATCCGGGACGTATGTCGCCGATCTCGAGAAAGGCCCCACTCGACGTGACGGAAGCGATGCCTTCGACCCTGCCACGCCCGGAGTATCCGCGGCCCTCCCTGATGCGTACGGACTGGCTGAATCTGAACGGCGACTGGCAGTTCGAGATCGACGCCGCCGACTCCGGTCTCGAACGCGGACTGGTCGAACGTGAGCTGTCGGGCCGGATCACCGTGCCCTTCGCCCCGGAGACCGAGCTGTCCGGCGTCGCGAACGTCGACTTCATGGAGGCGGTCTGGTATCGGCGGACGGTCCGCGTTCCCGCCGCGTGGTCCGGGCGCACCGTGCTGCTGCATTTCGGCGCCGTCGACCATGACGCGACCGTCTGGGTCAACGGCCGCGAGGTCGTCCGGCACCGGGGCGGCTTCACCCCGTTCACGGCCGATGTCACCGGCGTGGCCGTGCCGGGCGAGCAGGCCGTGATCGTGGTCCGGGCCCGGGACAGCCGCCACAGCCCGCAGGCGCGGGGCAAGCAGTCAAGGCAGTTCGCCAACGCGGGCTGCCTGTACACCAGGACGACGGGGATCTGGCAGACCGTGTGGCTGGAGCCGGTCGGCGGCGTCCATGCCCGCGAGGTGCGGGTCGTGCCCCGGCTGGCGTCGGACAGCTTCGACGTCACCGTCCTGTTGCCGGCCAACCGGCCCGGTCACCGTATCCGGCTCCGGCTCACCGAGACCTACGATCACGACACGAACAGTCCAGCCGGCGCCGTCCTGGCCGAGGCGGAGGTGCGCGCGGATCTCGACCTCTCCCCCCAGCTCACCCTGCGGCTGCCGGAAGGCTCGGCACGGACCTGGTCGCCGGCGGACCCGCACCTGTACGGCCTGACCGTCCAGATCCTCGACGCCGGTGGGGCCGTGGTCGACGAGGTCAGATCGTACGCCGGGCTGCGTTCGGTCTCGATCGACGGCAACCGGCTGCTGCTCAACGGCCGGCCGGTGTTCCAGCGGCTCGTACTCGATCAAGGGTATTGGCCGCAGTCGCTGATGACGGCCCCGAGCGACCGCGCGCTCGCCCACGACATCGAGCTCGGCATCGCGGCGGGCTTCAACGGGGCCCGGCTCCACCAGAAGGTGTTCGAGGAGCGATACCTCTATCACGCCGACCGGCTGGGCTATCTGGTCTGGGGGGAGTTCGGCGACTGGGGGGTCGACACCTTCGGACCGGCCGGGGACAACCAGCAGCCGACGGCCTCGATGGTGACGCAATGGCTCGAAGCCGTGCGCCGCGACCTGAGCCACCCGTCGATCGTCGGCTGGTGCCCGCTGAACGAGACCTCGCAGATCCTGACAGACCGGATCACCCAGCTCGACGACGTGACGCGGGCGATGTGGCTGGCGACGAAGCTCGCCGATCCGACGCGCCCCGTGCTGGACGTGTCGGGCTACGCGCACCGCGTCCCGGAGACCGACGTCGTCGACTCGCACGACTATGAGCAGGAGCCGGCGGTCTTCGCCGCGAACCATGCCGGCCTAGCCTCGGGGCGGCCGTTCATGAACACGAGCCCGGACGGTGGGCAGCCGATGTCCGCTGCCTATCGGGGGCAACCGTACTTCGTCAGCGAGTTCGGTGGGATCTGGTGGGTTCCGGGCGCCGACGATGGCGGTGATTCGCTCGATCGGTCGTGGGGATACGGCAACCGTCCGAACGGCGAAGAGGAGTTCTACGCGCGGTTCGGCGGCCTCGTCGGCGCATTACTCGACAATCCGGACATGTTTGGCTATTGCTATACGCAGCTCACCGACGTGTTCCAAGAGCAGAACGGCATCTACACCTTCGATCGGTCGGTGAAGCTCGATGTCGAAAGGGTCCGTGCGATCCAGCTGAAGCCCACCGCCGCCGAGCGGTCCGGCTGAGTCGGGTGGCGAAGGACAACGCGAGCCAACCTCAGGGGTAGGGACCGCAACTGCCTGCGCTGCGTAGTCATACCCGTTGACAGCAACGCAGGCGCCGCCGCTCGGGGGACTTCCAGCGATCAAGCTTCGGTGGCCCGCCAGCGAAGTCGGAGTCTCGCGCGGCGCCTCTTGACTTCGTTCTCCACCAGCAGGACGGCGCGTCGTTCGACGTCCGTGTAATACTCGTCCACATCGAGCCGCTCGTCCGCGACCTGCTCGGCTCTTTCGATGACTTCGTCACTCACCGTAGGTCCGTTTTCCATTTAGGCTCCCTCCCTGCATTGACTGCCCCTCCTATGCGCTGCCATCAAAGTCTCACAGACCATGAACATGCGCCAGACCTGCGGCCAGCGCCCCGCCGAGCAGTCTGAGCGTCTCTACATCCGAATCTTCGAACGCTTTCGCCTCGGGCGAGACCACAAC
This sequence comes from Nonomuraea sp. NEAU-A123, assembly GCF_018603905.1. Lineage (GTDB taxonomy): Bacteria > Actinomycetota > Actinomycetes > Streptosporangiales > Streptosporangiaceae > Nonomuraea. Next base: position 236,387 of record NZ_JAHFZZ010000011.1, on the reverse strand, counting down.
AAGCAGCCCTTCTTTGAGACCGGCCTCCTTGACGCCGACAGAGCTGGCGATACAGCTCCTATACCGGGGTTTCCCCATCTCCAGGACATCGAGGAAGGAATCCTCCAGGCTAATATCATCTACGCGCTTCACCCTTAGATGGTTCGATGCGAATTGCAGAAGATCTCTATCGTGATCACCATCGACACCTAACCTGGTCCGCGGCGAGCCGACCCCCCAAAGCGCGCTTACCAGTTGAAGATACCCATCTGGCCCGAACTTATAGTAAGCAGCCCGCGTCAAGCTCGGCTGCTTGGCATGACTGCAGGTACGCCTGGCCGCGGCGACGATCTGGTGGATCAGAATATCGGCTGCGGCCTTCGCCTCGATTGTGTCGTTCTTACTGCACAACCGGCCAAGGGCGACGATGACCGGGAGACCTCCGCCGGAGAGCGTCCGGGCCAATCGTGCAGCGACCTCTTTGTAGCCGGCATCGCTGGTGTGCCTCAGCCATATCGAAAGTCCGCCGAGCGCCGCGCACATCAATAAGGCCAAGACAACGGCATCATGAGCCTGCCCGTCGACAAGTGTCACCGCGACGCCAAGGCCCGGAACCGCCATTCCAAGAAGTGCCGTGACGGGAAGGTTGAGGAGCGCCTTGTCGGCGAAATTCCTCATGACCTGCCAGGTGCGCTTGCTTTTCATCAGCCGACGTCCTTTGCCGATCTTGAGCTACCGGTTCACGGAAGTATCCGCCGTGACAAGATAACGTGAGCCAGGCGCTGTAGCCACAAGAACGTTCATAGACAGAGGATCATCACCAATCCGACACTATAGCGATCGGACATCTCTCCTATAAGCCACCTATGTGATTAGTCGGGCTCGACACCGCGTCAATGAAAAAGAAACGCGGGCACTAATCAATTCGGGCCCTATAATCGTGCGAAATCTCATGTCGGACTCGGCCGGCGCGCGCGGAAGCGACGGAACGCGACGAGGAGGATCACCCCGGCGATGAGGGCTATCAGCCCGGCGGCCGCGAGGGCCAGCGTCCAAGGGGAGTCCAACGACCCCGGCAGGCCCCACGTTCCGGGCTTTTCGGGGAAGGTAAGCGCTCCGTTCGCCGTGCGGCTGACCCGGCCGCTGCGAAGGGTGAGGTGGAACTTCCACGGCCCGGCGGGGAGGTCCTTGCCCATCAGTGCGATGACGTTTCCCTGGCCCCCGGGCGCCAGGGTGGTGTCACGATTGACCGGGAAGGGGCCGGCGCGCAGAAAGCTCGGCCCGTCCGACAGCGACAGCTCTCCGTCGAAGTCGAGCGCGCGTTCGCCGGTGTTGGAGACGTCCACCACGATCTGCGGCTGTCCGTCTTCGGTCCGCCTTGGCACCACCTCGCCGATCTCGAAGTCCGAGGGCGGCTCCCCGCCCAAACCCACGTCGAGATAGGAACGGATCCCGACGCGATGGACGAGCTTCACGTGTCCCTTCGATCCAGGCCTGTCCGAGGAGACCTGTGCCCATACGACGGCGTACCGCTCTCCTTTGCTGGCCCATTCCGGCACGGCGACGGTCGCCTTCACCCGCGTCCTGCCGTTCGCCGGCAGGTCGACGGACGAACGGTTGAGCCTGACCCACTCGCTCAGCTCGTTGGAGGTGCGGTCCGGCGCGAAGGTGTAGCGGCCGTCCTTGATACCGGCGGCGGCCGCGTACAACTCCACGTGCTGAGGCTCGCGTGAGGTGCTGAAGACCTCGAAGCTCCGGGTGAAGGTGGTGCCGGGATTGACATGGTCGACGATGAAGGCGTGCGAACGCGGGTCGTCCATCCAGTTGGCGGGAACCTCCAGCAGCTTGATGCCGATGCTGTCCCTACCGCTCGAACTCGCCCCGTCTCGGCTCCCCGAGTCCGCGACCGCGGGAGCGCTGATCACCACATGCAGCAGGAGCGCCGTCAGCGTCACGGAGACGGGCCTGCGCAACAGCGAAATAGGCATACGAACTAGGCGACGGAGTGGTTCACCGTGCCGGTACAGGTGCCTTCCACCGCTTGGGCGGGGACATCGATGACGATCGTCGGATTCCAGACGGCGGAGTTGTCACCAGAGCCGGTGGTCTTGCTGAAGGCGATGCGCGATACGTTCAGCGCTTGCGCGGCCGCCGCGTTGACCTGGCCGGGGACGAAGGTGGTGGCGGTCGCGGTGCCGGACCAGTACAGAACATCCGTGTTGGGAATGGTCTCAGCGGGGGTGCCGGCGCCCGTCGTGAAGCCTCCCGCCGAGGCGTTCACCGACGCCACCCAGGTGGCGACGAGCGCGGCGCGCCGGTTGCGCAGACAGCTCTTGAACATTGCCGATTCCTTCCGTAGAACCCGGCGTCCCGTCTGGATGCGCTCCCGGGTGATCTCATCCTGCTCCGCGATCACCCGGCTGAAACGGCCCGAGCAACCATCCATCAACCCTCTGCGATCATGAGATGACTATATGTAGTCATCATAGAGATGGTATGCGGTGCCCGGGCCCGGGTGGTCGCGAGTCGGTGTTCAGTCGGAGTAGCGCCGCTGTCTCACGCTGGCGGCCAGCGCGGCGGCTCGGGCCGCCTCCGCCGGCGTGAACGGCAATGCGGGGCGGCTGACCAGGAGCGCCCGTTCGGGATGGACGGAGATCACCATGGTGGTGCCGGACTCGCCACCGTCGGCGACGGTGTCTCCGGGCAGTCGCCATTGGACGTCCGTGGCGCGCAGGAGCTCCGCCATCGCGTGGGGCAACTGCTCGGGATCCTCGCTGACGGCGTGGGCCAGGACGAGGGCCTGGACACCGAGATCTACCAGATCTTTGACGTACGCGCGGACGATGACGATGTCGAGCCCGCCGGCCTTGTCGACCGCCGACCGCAGGTTCTTCTCGCTCAGCTCAGCGGGCGCCTCGACCACGAACTCGTCCAGCGCGTCGCAGCCGGACGGAGAGATCGCGCTGCTGCCCGTCGCGGCGATGTGCAGGGCCAGGACGTTGCAGTCCAGCCTGGCGAACGCCGCCGCCAGTTCCGCCAGCCGGCCCGGACGGTCGACCACCCGAGTGCGGATACGCCACAGCTTCATGGGCCGGCCTCCCTCGATATCGATCACTTCGGCGGCGGGGCGCCGGGTTCCGCGCCGCGCGCCGAGCCGTTTGTGGACGAAGGCGCAGACGATCAGCCCCGCACCGAGTGCGATCAGCACCGCGGGGCCCGGGGCGGAGTGCCCCATAAGAGTGGCGAACAGGTGGGCAAGACCGACCGCGACGAACAGCACCGCCAGCTCTACGACCTCACGCTTCCACGAGGCGGTGGCCTGCTCAGGAGTGTGCGCCCGATCTACATCTTTCGCATCGCTCATGGAGGCAGGATGGCAGCCGGCTGTTTCGCGGCCACGTGACGTGCGGTTTCGCCGACATTAATCCTCACGGGGCGCCGCGCCCGCGACTCGGGCCCACAACGCGAACGAGCCGGGGCCCGCACCTCTTCAGGTGCGAGCCCCGGCTCGTTGTGCGTAACGTCAGGCGGGAACGATGTTCTCGGCCTGCGGGCCCTTCTGGCCCTGGGTGATGTCGAAGCTGACCTTCTGGCCTTCCTGCAGCTCGCGGAAGCCCTGGGCGGCGATGTTCGAGTAGTGGGCGAAGACGTCAGCGCCGCCGCCGTCCTGCTCGATGAAGCCGAAACCCTTTTCTGCGTTGAACCACTTCACGGTGCCAGTCGCCATGTCGATCTCCTCTTGGATAGGCGCAGTAGTCAGAACCCGCACGTCACGGGCCCCACGTCGCCGAAATGACCCATCCGGAAATGACCGGCAAACAAAATGCGCCCGAGGGCTACGTCCCGTCAGGCGCACACAAAGTTCATTGGGTACCAGAACTGCAACTGAGTTCAGGATAGCACGTACCCCCCGTCGATGGGCCGACACGCGGCCACCGCGGCGACCGCCTTCATGAGCGGCCGGGCAGACGGACGGCCAGCAGGGCGATGTCGTCCTCGTTGGCGGTGCCGTTCGCGGCCAGCAGCTCGTCGCAGAACGTCTCGACCTCGGCCCCGGCCAGCGCGGCGGCCCGCCTGCGCAGCCTGGTCATGCCGCGTTCCAACGGCTCGGTGCGGCGTTCGATCAACCCGTCGGTGTAGAGCACGACGGTCGAGTGGGGCGGCAGCGCTTCGACGGCGTTCTGCCGGGGAAGGGCCGCGTCGACGCCGAGCAGGGTCGCGCGGCCGTCCTCGAGGAAGCGGGTGCCGCCCTCACGGGTGATCAACAGCGGCGCCGGATGGCCGGCGTTGGTCCAGCGCATTCGCCAGGGCCCGCCCGGCGGGCCTTCCACCCGGGCCAGCACCATGGTCGCGATGAAGCCGCCGCCGAGGCCGGTGAGCGCCCGGTCCAGGCGGGTCACGATGCCGCTCGGCGGCTCGCGCCGGTCGAAGGCCAGCGCGCGGAGCATGTTGCGGACCTCGCTCATCTGCGCGGCCGCGGCGATGTCGTGACCGGCGACGTCGCCGATCACCAGGGTGACCGCTCCGCCGGAAAGGACGAAGGCGTCGTACCAGTCGCCGCCGACCCGGGAGGACTGGCGGGCCGGCAGGTAGCGGGCGGCCAGTCGCAGCGGGTGGACGTCCGGCAACTGGGGCAGGAGCGAATGCTGGAGCCGGTAGGCCATCTCGTGCTGCAGGCCGTACAGGCGCGCGTTGTCCAGGGCGAGCCCCGCGCGGTGGGCCAGGTCCTCGACCACCGGCAGGTCGTCGAGAGTGAAGGCGGCGCCCGGCTGGACGCGTACCAGGGTCAGCGCGCCCAGCACGTTGCCGCGCACGCGGATGGGGGCCACGAACGCGGAGTCGGCGCCCAGCAGCCGGTGGAGCAGCACACGGGCCTCGCGGAGCGTGCCGTCGTCCGGGCTGTCCGCCGACGCGGAGTTGATCAGCAGCGGGCCGGAGCTGCGCAGCGCGCGCAGCAGCGGCGTCTCCACGTCCAGGGGCAGCGGTCCGAGGACGTCCGGCAGGCCCGCGGCCTGCGCGTGCGAGCCGCGATGGGCCACGCTCACCCGCCGGACGGTGTCGTTCTCGACCAGGTCGACCGCGCACCAGTCGGCCAGCCGGGGCACCAGGAGCCGGGCCAGGCGGTGCAGGGCCGTGTCGGCGTCCAGGCTGCTGTTCATCGCCTTGGACACTTCCGAGAGCAGGCCCAGGCGCTCCAGGGCGTCCAGTGCCTTCACCGCCTTCTACGCCTGGCTCGCCCGGCAGGTGATGCCGGACTTTGGAACAGCCTATCGAGAAGATCCGGTGCGCCCGGTCACCTGCTCGACGAGGTGTGGTGGTCCAGGACGCGGCCCAGCAGCTCGACCAGCCGCTCGCGGTCGGCGGGTGACAGCGGGGCCAGCAGGTCGCGCTGGACCTCGCCCAGCACGGCGTCCAGTTGATCGAGCCGCCGGCGACCCTCCGGGGTCATGGTGATGACGTTGCGCCGCCGGTCGTCCGGATCGGGAGCGCGTACGACCAGCTGCTGATCGGCGAGTTCGTTGACCATCGCGACGGTGTCGCTGCGGTCGATCCCGCAGCGCTGGCTGAGGCTCGCCTGGCTCGCGGGACCATACTCCTCCAGCGCGGCGAGTATCGCGAAGTGGTAGCCCCGGGCGTCGATCGGGCTCAGCCCCTCGGTGATCAGCCGGTGCGCGTGCAGCGAGGTCTTGTTGATCAGCCAACTGGCTTTCCCGCGCAGGCGGCTGGGGGCTGTCTCCATGCGGGAAGTCTAGCCAATCCGTTGGCGCTACCCACGATTCCCGTTACCGTCGGCCCGGCAGCGGGTCAGGGCTTCCTGGCGATGCCACCGTACATGAGGCGCTGACCAACGCTGAGCACCTCGGGGACGGTGTCATCGGGACGCCACAGGGGCAGCGGGACGACCCCCGGCTCGAGCAGTTCGAACCCGTCGAAGAACCCGGTGATCTCCTCGGGGGTCCGGAAGCGGCCGGTGCCGAGCAGCGCGAGGAACTTCTTCTCCGCGTCACGCGCGTCCTGGGTGGCGGAGCAGAAATGGGTGATGAACAGGTAGCTGCCCGACGGGATCGCCGCCATGTAGGCATCGACGATGCCCTTGGGGTCCTCGCTGTCGTGCAGGTGGTGCAGGATGCCGACCAGCATCAGGCCCACCGGCCGGTCCAGGTCGATGAGCCGCTTGACCGTCTCGTCGGCCAGGATCGCCGCCGGGTCACGCAGGTCGGACGTGACCACCCCGGTCAGGTCGTTCTCGGCCAGGATCGCCCGGCCGTGGGCCAGCACCATCGGGTCGTTGTCGACGTACACCACGTGCGAGTCCGGGTTCGCCCGCTGCGCGACGTGATGCGTGTTCTCCACCGTCGGCAGGCCGGAGCCGAGGTCGATGAACTGCGTGATGCCACGCTCGGCGAGAAAGCGCACGCCCCGGCCGAGAACCTGCCTGTTGTACGTGGCCACATCGTAGATCTCGGGGACGACCTTCACGATCTCGGCGACGAATGCGCGGTCGACCTCGAAGTTGTCCTTGCCGTTGAGCACGACGTCATAGGCCCGGGCGATGCTGGGCCGCGTTGTGTCGATGCCGTTTGCCCACAAGTCCGACTTGTCGGTCACAGTGGACTCCTCGCGAGGTCGGAAACAGTCTTGATGATCATATGACGGAAAGATGAGGAAGACGCAGTTTTAAGGTGATAAGCAGGCCACTAAACCCGGGTAAGCGACCATTCCCTGACATGCCATTTGATGAATCTTGGGGTGATTAATGGCGTATGTCGGATTTAGGCTGGGAGGGATTTCGCCGTCTACAGCTGGAGGACCCCATGACGAGGTTCATGGACGTTCACCACAACATGGTGGGCATCACTGACGAGCAGTTCCGTGAAGCGCACGAGGCCGACCTCGCGATCCAGGGTGAGGAAGGGGTGTCCTTCGTGCAGGCGTGGGCGGATCCCGACGAAGGTGTCATCTACTGCCTGTCCGACGCGCCGAGCGCGGAGGCCGTACAGCGGATTCACCAGCGGTCGGGCCACCCCGCCGACGAGATCCACCCCGTGCCGCTGGCGCTCTGACCGCCGCGTCCCAGCCCAGCGGCCGTTCCAGCGGGCACGGCCGCCGAAGCCTCCTAGAGTCGCCGTATGTCGAAGACAACGGACGAGGCGGAACAGGTCGTGTTCGAGAGTGACCCGGCCACCGGGCTGCGCTCGATCATCGTCATCCACGACACCACGCTCGGGCCCGCACTGGGCGGGGTGCGGATGTGGCCGTACGCGAGCGAGGCAGCGGCGCTCGCCGACGGCCTGCGCCTGGCACGGGCCATGACGCTGAAGGCCGCGGCCGCGGGGCTCGGCCTCGGCGGCGGCGCCGCCATCGTCATCGGCGATCCGGCACGCGACAAGTCCGAAGCCCTCCTGCTCGCCCACGGCCGGTTCATCGCCACGCTGGGCGGCCGGTTCATCCCGGTCAACGACGTCGGAACCGTACAGGCGGATATCGAGGTCATCGGCCGCGAGACCGCGCCCGTCTGTGACAAAGGCGACCCCTCTCCGTACACGGCTCTGGGGGTTCTCGCGTCGATCCGTGCCGGGCTGCGCGCCGCCCAAGGCTCCGGCGAGCTCGCGGGAGCGACCGTGGCCGTACAGGGAGCCGGCAACGTCGGATCCCACCTGACCCGCCTCCTGCGTGCCGAGTCGGCCGAGGTGGTGATCGCCGACCTCGTCGACGAACGCGCCCGCGACGTGGCCGAACGGTACGGCGCGCGGCGGATGTCACCGCAGGACATCGTCTCGGCCCACTGTGACGTGTTCGCGCCCTGTGCTCTCGGTGAGGTGGTGACGGAGGAGACGCTGCCCCGGCTGCGGTGCCGCGTGATCGCCGGGGGCGCGAACAACGTGCTCGCCAAACCGGGACTCGCCGACGCGCTCGCCAGGCGAGGCATCCTGTACGCGCCGGACTTCCTCGCCAACGCCGGAGGGCTGGTGTATCTGGAGGGCCGGCTCCTCGGCCACGACGACGCCCGCTCGAGCGAGCGCGTCGAACGCGTGGGAGAGATCGTCGCCGACGTCTTCGAGCGGGCGGACCGCGAGCACATCACCACGGTCGAAGCCGCCACCGCGATCGCGCACGCCAGACTGGCGGCACAAAGCCTCGGTAGCTGACGGCGATCGAGGTGCGAACGCCGTGGAACATCCTGTCACGCCTCCTAGGTGGGGGGACGGGAGGCGGCGGGAACACCATGATCGATGGGACAGGCGGACGCGAGAGCAGAGTGCTGATCCGGCTGGTGGGGTCGTTCGCGGTTGAGCGGGATGGCCTGCGCGGGACGGTCGGCGGCCGGGCCAGGACGCTGCTGAAACTGCTCGCGGTCGAGCGCGGCCACGCCGTGCCCACCGACCGCGTCGTGGAGGCGCTGTGGGGCGACCGCCCACCGAAGCGGCCGGTGGAGAACGTCGCCACGCTGGTGAGCCGGCTGCGCAGGACACTCGGCCCGGAGGCCGTGACGGGCGGCAGGCGGTGCTACCGGCTCGGCGATCCGCCGGCGGTGAGCGTGGACCTCGACGAGGCCACCGCGCTGGTCGCGGAGGCGGAGGGCCGGCTGGCGGTGGACGAGGCGGCCGTGGCCGTCGCCGCGGCGACGCGGGCGATCGAACTGCTCGACGGCGGTGCCGTACTGGATGGGGAATCCGACGCGCCTTGGGCGGCGGCGGCGCGGGGCGAGGCGGCCGGGCTGCTCCGGCAGGCGCGCCACGCGGCGGCCACGGCGGCGCTCCGGATCGCCGAGCCGGGGCGGGCGCGGCGGGCGGCCGAGGCGGCGGTGGCCGCGGACCCGTTCGACGAGGCCGCGCAGCGCCTGCTGATGCGGGCGCATGCCACGGCGGGCGAGCCCGCGCGGGCGTTGCTGGCCTACGAGCGGCTGCGCGACATCCTGGCGGCCGAGCTGGGCACGGATCCGGCGGCCGAGACGCGGGCGGTGCACCTGGCGATCCTGCGCGAGCAGCCGGTCGCTCCCCTGAACGGGGCCGCGAGGGAAGGGGGCTCTACGCTGCCGGGGCGGGCGGCGGAGGTGGCCGGGATCTCCCGGTCCTGGGCGGCGTCCGTGGCGGGGCGGAGCGCCGTGCTGCTGATCGTGGGCGAGGCGGGCATCGGCAAGTCCCGGCTGGCCGACGAGGCGGTACGGGTCGCGCGGGCCACCGGCGGGATCGTCCTGTGGGCGCAGTGCCACGAGATCGAGCGTTCGCTCTTCCTCCAGCCGTTCGCCGACGCGTTGGCGCCGCAGGTCGCCCGGCTCGCCGGGCCGGTGCTCCGCGACATGGTGGGTGATGGGGCGGAGGCGCTGGCCAGGCTGATCCCGGAGGCGGCGCCGGCGCTGCGGCAGGGACGCGACGGGCCGGGCGGGGAGGCCGGGCGCCGGTCCGCGTACGAGGCGGTGGTCGCGTTCCTGCGGGCCCTGGCGGCCCGTAAGCCAGTCCTGCTGGTGCTGGAGGACCTGCATCTCGCCGGAACGGCGACCGTCGAGCTCGTGCACTACCTGGCCCGCCGGGTCTCCGGCGCCCGCCTGCTGGTCGTCGCGACGGCGCGCCCAACAGAGGGCACAGCGGAGGGCACAGAGGAGGGCACGGCGGCGATGGACGCGCTCGGGCGCGCGGCCGTCCGGCTGGAGCTGGGGCCGCTGCCCGCGCAGGCGGTCGCGCGGCTGGCCGCGGAGGCCGGCCAGGGTGGCTGGGCCGACGAGGTCTTCCAGCGGACGCGCGGCCATCCGCTGTTCGTCGTCGAGATGCTGCGCGGCCTGGCGGCGGGCGAGCGCGGGGTGCCGGAGGCGCTGCGCGCGGCGGTGCTCGCGCGGGTCCGCCGGATGGGCCCGCTGGTGGAGCGGCTGCTGCGGGCCGCCTCCGTGCTCCACTGCGCCTTCGATCCGGCGCTGCTGGGCGAACTGCTCGGCCTCCCGCCGCAGGTGGCGGCCGAGCAGTGCGAGCGCGCGCTGAGGGTGGGGCTGCTCGTAGTGGTGGGCAGCAGGTACGAGTTCGCCAACGAGCTGACGCGGGAGGCCCTGTACTCCGCCACACCCGCCCCGACCCGGCTGGTCTACCGCCGCCGGGCCACCGAGCTGCTCGGCGGGCGCGCTCGGCCGGCGTTCAACGGCCGGAGCCGCCGCCCCGAGCCCGACCGGCGCTGAGGGGGAGTTCGTCGGCGTACATCCGGGCCTGCAGCTCGTACAGCTCGGCGTACCGGCCGGATCGGGCGATCAGCTCGTCGTGCGTCCCCTGCTCCGCCACCTCGCCTTCGTGCAGGAGGTAGATCCGGTCGGAGTTGCGCACGCTGGCCAGCCGGTGCGTGATCAGGATGACGATCCGGCCGGTGGCCAGGCGGCGCAGCGACTCGTACACGGCGAACTCGGCCTTGGCGTCCAGCGGCGCGGTCGGCTCGTCCCAGATCAGCACGGGCGCGTCGCGGAAGACGCCGCGGGCGACGGCCAGCCGCTGCCACTGCCCGCCCGACAGTTCCCGGCCGCCGCGGAAGTACTTCGACAGCAGCGTTTCCCAGCCGTGGGGCAGGTCCGCCACCACGGTGTCGGCGCCCGCCAGCTCGGCGGCGGCACGCAGCGCCAGGTCGCCGGGGTCGTCGCGGTCGTGCCGACCGGCTCTGACGTTGGCGCGGGCGGTGTGCGGCCAGCGGATCGGGTCCTGGAGCACCATCATGATCCGGTCGCCGACGCTGTGCGGGTCCAGCTCGCGGATGTCCACGCCGTCCCAGCTCACCTGCCCGCCCGTGGGCTCGTAGAGGCCCGCCATGATCTTGGCGAGCGTGGTCTTGCCGGAGCCGTTCTCGCCGACCAGGGCGATGGTCTGGCCCGCGCGTACGGTGAGGTCGATGCCGCGCAGCGCGTCGCCGGTGCCGCCCGGGTAGCCGAACTCGACGCCGCTCAGCGTGATCACCTGCGGCGCGGCGGGCGCCGGCCGGGTGGTCGCCGCGGGGCTCCTGGAGGCGGCGTCGTCGACGAACTCCTGGTAGTCCGCCACGTACATGCCCTGCTCCAGCAGTTGGTGCGCCGAGTGGACCAGCCGGCTGAGCGCGGCGTTCGCGGTCCGCACGGCGATCACCGCCCCGCCGGCCACCGCCAGCGGGATCCAGCCCGCCTGGAGCAGCAGGCCGAGCACGGTGAACGTGATGCCGGCCATGAGCCCGGTCAGCGCCCGGCCGACGGTGCCGACGCGCACCTGGCCGGTCTGCACGCGTACCTCCTGGTCGCGCAGGGGGTCGGCCACCTCGGCGTACTCCCGCAGCAGGAAGTCCTGGGCCTGGCAGGCGCGGATCTCCGGGGCGGGCTCGCGCTGCGTGCCCAGCTCGGTGATCATCTGGACCCGGCGGTTCAGGGTCACCGTGCGGGTCATGTGCGCGTACGCCAGCCGGGCCGAGCGCTGCACCGTCCAGGCGGCCGGGAACACGCCCAGCACCAGCACCGGGAGCAGGGCGGCGTGCAGGACGGCCAGGCCGGTGAACGCGGCGGCGAACGCCAGCGCCGCGCCGATGAGGTCGACCAGGTTGTCCACGGCCCGCGCGAGATGGAACAGGCCGCGGTCGCGGGCCCGCTGCATCCGGTCGTAGAAACCGGCGTCGTCGTAGGCGGCCAGCTCCACGCGGAGTCCGGCCGCGAACAGCTCACCCTCCGCCATCCGGCGCACCGCGGGCGTCAGCCGGGCGTATGCGGCCGCGATGGCCGTCTCGACCGCGCCCCGCAGCACGTACGCGCCCGCGACGAGCACGAGCATGGGCAGCGCGGCCGCCACCACATCCACGGTGGGGCCGGCGGCGAGCAGCCGTTCCAGCGCCCCCGTGGTGGCGAGCAGGCCGAAGGCCGTGGCGGCGCCCGACACGAGCTGGAGCAGCACGACCGTGACGGCCTGCCGGGGCGCCGCCCGCGCCACGATCGCGAGCACCGCCCGGCTGGTGGCCGGCAGCCGCCGGCACATCCGCCAGACGCCCATGTCGCCGGCGTCGTCGAGCTGCCAGTACGGCGACACCATCTGGACATCGGCGGATGCGCTCAAGACGCTTTCACCGGACCGGGATCGGGCAGCAGCACCGATGGCAGCGTGCATTCGGGATTCATGCGGAGCAACTGGTACGCGACCCCGCCGAGGCCCGGCATCAGCCCCGGGACGAAGGCGTCCCGGGCGAACCCGCTGACCGGCCCGTGCTCCTCGACGCTGCCGAGCAGGTGGGCCTCCAGCCGGGGCCGGTCCAGCCCGCCCGCGCCGAGCCCGGCGGTGACGGCGAGGTCCAGCACCTCCCAGGCCCCGAAGTCGCCGTGGCACAGGGTGTGGTTCCAGCCGATGCCGTCGGCCTGGCTGGCCTGCGCCGCGCGCCGCAGCAGGTCACGCAGCGACTCGGGGTCGCCGCGGCCCGCCATGAGCCGGTCGGCCGCGACGGCCGCGATCCCGACGGAGCCGTGGCACCACGCCGCCCCGATCTGGTCCGGCCCGCGCAGGTCGCGCCAGCTTCCGGTCTCCGGGACGTACAGGGTCTCCTCGTAGGCGAAGGCGGCCTCGGCGACGGTGGCGCAGTCGGTGTCGCCGGTGGCCGCTGCCAGCCGGTCCAGCGCCCAGCCGATGCCGGTCGCCCCGTGCGCCAGGCCGCCGATCCCGTCCGGGAAGCCGTCGATCGTCCAGCACGCGGTGTCGCCGCGTACTCGTGCCGCCGACACCAGTTCGCGGCCGATCTTCCCGGCCAGTTCCCCCGCGTCGGCGTCGCCCGCGCTCTCGTGCAGCCGCAGCAGCGGCACCACCGCTCCGGCCATGCCGCGTACCAGGTCGAGTGACGGGTCGGAGTCCAGTGCCGCGGGCAGCTCGCGGACCAGGTCGGCCGACCGCGTGAACGCCTCGGCCGGCTCGATCACGCCGAGCCGGACCAGCAGCAGCCAGCCCCAGATCCGCGACGCGAGGCCGAGGTAGCCGCCGGCGGGCGCGGGCCGTCGCGTCCGGATCTTCGCCCGGTCCTTCGCCCACTGCTCCTCAGCCATCCGTATCGTCCGCAGCACGTCGGCCAGCAGCGGCCCGGCCTCCGGCACCGGGTCGGCCCGGCCCGCCCCCATCTCGCGCAGGTAGCCCGCCAGCAGCACGGCGATGCCCGCCGCGCCGCCGTACATGTCGAGGCCGAGCGGCATCACGGCCCATCCGGTCGGGTTGAGCACCGGCGCAATCCACGTGACCGTGCCGTCCTCGGCGCGTACGGCGGCGTCGGACAGCGAGCGCATGATGTCGGCCGCCAGCGCCCGCCGCCTGCGGTCCAGGTTCTCGGTGTCCAGGCGGGCCGGGAGCAGGCGCCGCTGGTCGGGTACGCCGCCTTCGTTCAGGTACGCGCTGACCAGGGCGGACTGGATCACCTGCCGCTCCAGCGCGAGGTCGGCCGACCGCCACCGGCGCAGCGTCCCGGCGATCAGGTCCTGGGCGGGGCCCCACAGGGTGCCGCGGGGCCCGGCGAGCCGGCCGCGGCGCGGCGTGGTGGCGAAGAACGGCACGTCGCCGTCCAGCAGCTCCTCGACCTCCGCCTCGATCACCACGGAGTCGTCCGGCCGGCCGGGCGCGTTGGCCGCCTGCTTGGCGAGCAGGTCCGCCGCGCGCCTCCGGGCGGCGGGCTCGTCGTGCAGCGCCTGCGGGTGCCAGAGCATCCGCTGCAGCTCGGCGTAGCTCTCGGTGGACCTGAGCACCACCCGGATCGGCAGGTCGGCGAACTCCGCGAGCTGCCCCTCCAGCTCGCCGCCTTCGTCGATCTTCCTGAGCCGCCCGGTCAGTTGCGCGAACCCGTCCACCACCAGGTCCCAGTGCTTGCTCAGCACGGGTTCCGGGCTCGGGTGGTTGAGCGCCAGCGGGACGCGTACGGGCGCGAGGCCGATCCGCGCCTCGTCGGTGCCGACGCCGAGGATGACGGGCAGCTCCGTGACCGGTTGCTGGCCGGGCAGCGAGCCGATGGCCGACATGTCGACGCCGCGCCAGCCGAGCGCCAGCCCCCGGCCCGGCAGCAGCCCGGTGCCCAGCACCGAACCGCCGATCAGCGCCCCCGCGTGGTCCGGCGCGAGCCCGTACCCGGAGACGCGCGTCGGCGGCTGGGGCGTGAACAGCGTCTCGCAGTCCACGACGGTCGGGATCGGGCCCACGGCGATCAGGTTCTCGGCGTGCAGGTCGGTGCCGCCGACCAACCGCATCACGGCCAGCCAGTGCCCCAGGTTGCGGTAGAAGCAGCGCATCTCCTCGTCGTCGGCGCAGTACCGGTGGGCGACGTGCTCGGTCCAGCCGTAACCGTCGCCGTTCACCACGTCGGGGACCCTGATCCGCGTGTCGGCGGGCTCGTCGGCCAGCAGCCGGTTCAGCAGCCGCGCCGCGGCCAGGTCCACGGCGACGGACCGCGGCTTGTAGACGACCTTGCCCGCGGCGCAGCTCAGGATCGCCACGCTCTGCCCGCCGCGATGGCTGTCCCCCGCGCCGAACTCGACGCTCACCAGCTCCCCCGGCTCATCCCCCTCGAACGGCCGGAGCAGTGTCGTGAGCAGCGGCCGGTCGGCGGCGAAGCGGCGGGCCAGGCTCATCGCCGCGGCGCACCTGTTGCCGATCAGCCGGCGCAGACGCGGGAGCAGGGTCGGATAGTGGCGGCCCAGCGACTCCCAGAACTCCTGGTTCGCCGCCTGGGACTCCCAGTCCCGCCACCTGGCCTCCGGGTCGTCGCCCGTGAGCCTGCCGGTGATCCTGGCCGCGTTCAGCTCCAGGAGCAGCACCCGGTTGGTCCTCAGGCGGACGGTGTCCAGCAGCGCCTTGGCGGCGCCCGCGTGCACGGCCCGGCGTTCCGTCTCCGCCAGGCCCGCGACTGACCCGAGCCGGGCCGCCAGCCGCTCCAGGGATGGTTCGAGCAGGCGGTCCAGCACGGTGTCGCTTACGGTGTACTCCCCCATGTCAGGTCAGCAGCACAAACGCCCGGCGGATGCGCTGCACGCCGTACCGCAGCCGCCCTCGGTGAGCGGAGGGGGAGGCGGGTTGCAGCCCGACGCGGCGAGGATGGATTCGAGGGTGATGTCCGCTTCCGCGTACTCACCGCTGGCGAACAGCGGGCCCGCCGGGTTATCCCAGCCTTCGACGAGCTCGGTGCCGCTTCGCCAGCCGGCCACGATCCGGTCGGCCTGTTCCTGGGTCAGTTTGGGCATGAGATCGATCCTTTTCTTGAGCCGGACAATTCGCTCAAGATGCTGCCAAGCGGCATTGCAAATCCGTTGCAGCCGGGGATCAGCCTTGGGAGAGGACGCGCTGGGCGACGGCGAAGGCGGCGTTGGCGGCCGGGACCCCACAGTAGATCGCCGTCTGCAGCAGCACCTCGCCGATCTCGTCGGGCGTCAGGCCGTTGCGCAGAGCCGCGCGTACGTGCATGGCCAGCTCGTCGAGCTGGCCGCGGGCGACCAGCGCGGTGAGGGTGACGCAGCTACGGGTACGGCGGTCGAGGCCGGGCCGGTTCCAGATCTCGTCCCAGGCGTAGCGGGTGATGAGGTGCTGGAAGTCGCGGGTGAAGCCGGTGGTGGCGGCGACGGCGCGGTCGACGTGGGCGTCGCCGAGCACCTCACGCCGGGTACGCATCCCGGCCGCGTGACTCGAATCGCCGCCCAGGTGCTGGACGATCGCGGGCGTGACGGCGTCGGCCCGCTCCACGCTGGCCAGGTGCGCCGCCCCGGGCACCACGCGCAGCAGCGCCCCCGGGATGCCTTGGGCCAGCGTGAGAGCCTGGTCGAGCGGGGTGGCCGGGTCGTCGGCCCCGGCGACGATCAGGGTGGGGGCGGTGATGGCGGGCAGGCGTCCGGTCAGGTCGCAGGACGCGATGGCCTCGCAGCAGGCGGCGTACGACTCGGCGTCCACGCCTTCCAGCATGTCCGTCACCCAGCGGCCGTCGTAGCCGGCGGTGAACCAGCGGGCCGCCAGAGCTGGGGCGAGCTGGGCCACGCCGGAGGCACGCACCAGCGCCGCCCGCTCCAGCCACGGCCCCGGCTCACCGAACCGGGCCGACGTACAGCACAGCACCAGACTGCGCACCCGGCGTCGCGCTCCCGCCGCCTGCTGTCCTGCTTGCTGTCCTGCTTGCTGTCCTGCTTGCTGTCCTGCTTGCTGTCCTTGCTGTCCTGCGGCGATTGCGGTGGCGATCGCGCCGCCGAGCGAGATCCCGCCGACCGCGAACTCGTCGTCGTCCATCGGGTCGTCGTCCACCAGATCGAGTACGGCCTGCGCCAGGTCGTCGATCGTCAGCCCGGAGGCGGCGGGGGCCGAGCCACCATGGCCCGGCAGGTCGTACCGCAGCACCCGCCACGACTCGGTGAGCGCGCTCAGCTGCGGCTCCCAGATGTCGAGCGTGGTGCCGAGCGACGGCCCGAGCACCAGCAGCGGCGCTCCGGCGGGACCGTCGACGCGGTGATGCAGCTTCATGCTCATGATCGCTTCCGGTAGTCGGCGAGGATGCGGTCGACGAGTTCCGGCGCGGCGCCCAGATAACCCTCGGGGTCGAGGAGCTCGTCCGGCCCCTCCAGCGGGCCCGGACGGCTCAGCGCCTCGTCGAGGGCGGCGCGGCCGAGGTGGACCGCGAGCCGTTCCGACACGATGCGCCCGCCGGTCAGGCCGGCGTTGTCCCGCATCCTCTCGGGGAACACCTGGAGCCCGGCGACCAGCTCGGCCGCCGTCTCCGCCGCGCCTCCGGTCAGCCGGAGACATTCGCGCAGCGGCAGCCACTCCGCCTGCCACGCGCCCGCCGCCCGCTCGTGCTCCCCCGCCTGTCCCAGGAGCTGGGCGTAGGCGGGCACCTGGAGCGCCGCCGACCGGATCAGCACCGACAGGGCGGGGTTGCGCTTCTGCGGCATGGCCGAGGAGTTGCCTCGAGACGACTCGGCCACCTCGCCGACCTCGGTCTGAGCCATGAGGATCACGTCGGTCGCCACCTTGCCGAGCGCACCCGCCGTACCGGCCAGGGCCGCACCCAGCTCGGCGACCACGGACCGCTCGGCATGCCACGGCACGAGCGGGGCGACCAGCCCGAGCTCCTCGGCATACAACTCGACCAGCCGAAGCACCCGCACCTGCGCACTCTCACCCTCGACAACCACCTCACCCCCAACCGATCCGGCGGGCTTGGCGTCGGTGGAGCGGGCGGTTTCGACGAGGGCGGCGAGAGTGCCTGCCGCGCCGCCGAGTTGGGCGGGGAGTCGCAGGGCGCGCAGGCGGTCGCGGGCCCGCAGGAGGCCGGACAGCCAGCCGGCCGCCTTCAGCCCGAACGTCGTCGGCACCGCCTGCTGGCCCAGCGTGCGAGCCGCCATCAGCGTGTCGCGATGCCGCTCCGCCAGCCCCGCCAGCACGCCCATGACCGTGTCCAGATCGGCGGTGATCAGGCTGACGGCACGCGCGGCGACCAGCATGGCCGCCGTGTCGAAGATGTCCTGGCTGGTGGCTCCACGATGGACGAATTCGGCGGTGGCTCCGGGAGCGGCGGCGGTGACGGCCTTTCGTAGGTCGGCGACCAGCGGGACGACGGGGTTGGCGGCTTGCCGGGCGCGCTGGGCCAGGTCCGGTAGGTCGGCGGTGAAGCCCGAGGCCACCCGGTCGATCAGCGCGGCCGCCGCGCCGGGGATCAGCCCGGCGCGGCCCTGCGCGCGGGCCAGCGCCGCCTCGGCGTCCACCATGGCCCGCAGCCAGGCCGCGTCCGAGGTCGCCGCCTCCACCCGGGTGCCCGCCCGCACCGGCGCCAGCAGCCCGCTGTCAGAAGTCAAGGAACACCGTCTCCCCATCCCCCTGCAGCCGCACGTCGAACTCGTACCGCTCCCCCGACCCGGTCGCGATCAGTGTCCCCCGTCGTGCCGGCTCCAAGCCGTCCAGCAGCGGATCAGGCCGATCCTCCAGGTAGACGCGGGTCAGCAACGACCGCAGCAACCCCCGGGCGAACACCTGCAACGACAGGTAAGCCCCCTCAGGCCGCACCGTACGAAAGGTAAACGAACCATCCGGAGCCGTGGCGCAGCGTCCGAAGCCGGACACCTGCCCGTCGCCGCGCAGCAGCGCGCCGCGGTCGCCGGCGCGCCCCAGCCAGAGCTCCAGCAGCGCGTCCGGCACCGGCTCGCCGGCGCCGTCCAGGACGCGCCCGGTCAGCGTGATCGCGCCCGGGTGCCCGGGAGGAACCAGTTCCCAGTCGTGCGGGTACGGCAGCGCGTGGCTGAAGAACGGCCCCACGGTCTGTGAGGGGGTGAGCTTCATGATGACTCCATCGGGGTGCTGCCGAGCACGATGTCGAAGGAGTAGCCCAGCGCCCATTCGGGTTCGGTCAGCTCCATGGAGAAGGCCGAGACGAGCCGTTGCCTGGCCGACTCGTTGGGGACCGACTGAAGGATCGGGTCGAAGGGCATCAGCGGGTCGCCGGGGAAGTACATCTGGGTGACGAGCCGCTCGGTGAACGCCCGCCCGAACACGGAGAAATGCAGGTGCGCCGGCCGCCACGCGTTGTGGTGGTTGCGCCAGGGGTAGGCGCCGGGCTTGATCGTGACGAACCGGTAGCGGCCGTCCTCGTCGGTGAGGCAGCGGCCGGCGCCGGTGAAGTTCGGGTCGAGGGGGGCGGGGTGCTGGTCGCGTTCGTGGGCGTAGCGGCCGGCGGCGTTGGCCTGCCAGAGCTCCACCAGCGTGTCGCGGATCGGCCTGCCGGAGGAGTCCAGGATGCGGCCCGTGACGGAGATGCGTTCGCCGAGCGGCTCCCCGGCGTGCTGCCTGGTCAGGTCGGCGTCGAGCGCGCCGACCTCGTGGTGGCCGAAGACCGGGCCGGTCAGCTCGATCGCGTCGGGATCGGTCTTGAACGCCACCGGCGGCTGCGCGGGCGCGCGCAGGACCGTGCTGCGGTAGCCGGGGCTCAGGTAGGGAGGATGGGTCATGGCCGTCCTTCGAAGTTGATCATTGCAGTCCCACGTAGTTCTCCGCCAGCGTCGTCGCGGCCGCCTCAGAGGAGGTCACGTAGTCCAGGTAGGACAGCTGCAGCCGCCTGCCGTACGCGTCGTCGGAGTCGAACGTGTGCAGCAGGGTCGTCATCCACCAGGAGAAGTGCTGAGCCCGCCAGACCCGCTTCAGGCAGGACTCGGAGTAGGAGTCGAGCAGGTCGGCCGCGCCGGTGGAGAAGAACCGGTCCAGCGCCTCGGTCAGGACGCGCACGTCGGCCACGGCCAGGTTCAGCCCTTTGGCTCCGGTGGGCGGGACGATGTGGGCGGCGTCGCCGGCGAGGTAGAGGCGGCCGTACTGCATGGGCTCGGCGACGAAGGCCCGCATCGGCGTGACGCCCTTCTCGAAGATCTCGCCGGTCTCCAGCGTGAAGCCGGGGACGGTCTCCAGCCGCGCCTTCAGCTCGGCCCAGATCCGCTCGTCGGGCCACTCGTCCGCACTGGCGTCGGGCGGGACCTGCAAGTAGAAGCGGCTGACCGTGGGCGAGCGCATGCTGTGCAGCGCGAAGCCGCGCTCGGTCCTGGCGTAGATGAGCTCCTCGGACGAGGGCGCCACCCTGGCCAGGACGCCGAGCCAGGCGAAGGGATAATCCCGCTCGAACACCTGCAGCACGCCCGGCGGGATCGACGGCCTGGACACGCCGTGGAAGCCGTCGCAACCGGCGATCACGTCGCAGTCGAGCCGTTCGCCGCCGAACGTCAGGTACGGCTCGGCCTCCAGCGAGTGCGCGGCCACGTCCTCGATCTCGAACCGCACGTCACCGCCCGCCTCCAGCCTGGCGGCGATCAGGTCCTTGACCACCTCCTGCTGGCCGTACACGGTGATGGACCGGCCGGGCACCAGCTTCTCGAAGGCGATGCGGTGGCTCTGCCCGTCGTACCTGAGCTCGATGCCCTGGTGCGGCAGGCCCTCGCGCAGCAGCCTCGCACCCACGCCGGCCTCGACCAGCGTGTCCACCGTCCCTTGCTCCAGCACACCGGCGCGCACGCGGCGCTCCACGTAGGCGCGGCTGCGTCTCTCCAGCACCACCGAGGAGATGCCGCGCAGATGGAGCAGATGGGACAGGAGCAAGCCGGCGGGGCCCGCCCCGATGATCCCTACCTGAGTGCGCATGACGGAAGCATCCTGCTTAGGCGGCCGATTATCCGAGCTATCCCTTCCACTCAGCGGAAGAATTATGCAAGATTGCGGCATGGCAGGCGGATCCCGCGAGGCGGGACGAACGGTGACGTCCAAGGTGCTCGCCATCCTGGGCGCGTTCGACGCCGGGCACCAGCAGCTCACGCTGACCGACCTGGCCAGGCGCAGCGGCGTGCCCCTGAGCACGGTGCACCGGCTGGTCGGCGAGCTGGAGGAGTGGCAGGCGCTGAGCCGCGCGCCCGACGGGCGGCTCCGCATCGGGCTGCGGCTGTGGGAGCTCGGCCAGCTCGCCCCCGCCAAGCTCCAGGACCTGGCCCATCCCTGGCTGCAGGAGCTGTTCGCGAGCACCGGCGAGAACGTCCACCTGGCCGTCCGCGACGGCCTGGAGGTCCTGTACGTGGACAAGGTGGCCGGCCGGCGGGCCGTGCCGATCGTGTCCAGGACGGGCGGGCGGCTGCCCATGCATCCGACGGGCGTCGGCAAGGCCCTGCTCGCCTTCGAGCCGGACTGGTTCGTCCGCTCCTACCTGGACCGCGTGCTCGAACGGCCGACCCCGCACACGATCACCGAGCCGGGACGGCTGGCCCGCGAGCTGGCCACCGTACGCGCTCAGGGGTACGCGCTGACGTACGAGGAGATGACCCTCGGCTCCTGCTCGGCCGCGGCCCCGATCCTGGTCGGCGGCCGGGCCGTCGCCGCACTCGGTATCGTGCTGGCCGCGAGGCGCGCCCGCGAGCTCCCCCGGCTGGTCGAGCCCCTGCTCAACGCCGCGAACGGGATCGGCAGGGCCTGCGCCGCGGCGGCGTAGCCCTTGCCCAAGGGTAGCCTCGCACCATAACGTGCTCCGGTAAGCGCTTTCCAAAGGAGGCAGTCCGTGCCGTCCCCCCTCCGCGTCGCCGTCGTCGGCGGTGGCGCGATCGCGAGCTCCGCGCACATGCCCGCGTTCCAGGCGCTGCCTGACGAGATCGAGGTGGTCGCCGTCGTGGACGGGACCGCCGAGCTGGCCCAGGCGTTCGCCGACCGGTTCGGCCTGGCGTACGCCTCGGACGATCTCGAAGGCATGCTCGCCGAGGTACGCCCCGACCTGGTCGCCGTCTGCAGCCCGCCCTCGCTGCACGCCGCCCAGGTGGCGGCCGCGCTGCGCGCGGGCGCGTGGGTGTGGTGCGAGAAGCCGCCGTGCCTGTCGCTGGCCGAGTACGACGCCATGACCGCGGCCGAGCGGGAGGGCGGGCCGTACGCGGCGATCGTGTTCCAGCAGCGCTTCGGCTCCGGCGCGCAGCACCTGCGGCAACTGATCGCCAAGGGCGCGCTGGGCACACCGTACGTCGCGCACTGCCAGACCACCTGGTTCCGCGACGACGCCTACTACGCCGTGCCCTGGCGCGGCCGCTGGGAGACCGAGGGCGGCGGACCCGCCATGGGCCACGGCATCCACCAGATCGACCTGCTGCTGGAGCTGCTCGGCGAGTGGAGCGAGGTACGCGCCATGGCGGCCAGGCTGGCCCGGGACGTCGAGACCGACGACGTCACGACCGCGCTGGTCCGCTTCGAGTCGGGCGCCCTGGCCACGGTGGTCAACAGCGTGCTGTCGCCGCGGCAGGTCAGCCACCTGCGCATCGACCTCGCCGACGCCACGCTGGAGCTGACCCACCTGTACGGCTACGCCAACGACGACTGGACCTGCACCCCGGCCGAGCACGCCGGCGAGATCGACTGGCCGCCCGCCGAGGACGTGCCCACCTCGCACCTGAAGCAGCTACGCGACCTGGTCGCGGACCGGCGGGCCGGCCGGCGGCCCCGGGCCAGCGGGCGGGACGGGCGCCGGTCGCTGGAGCTGATCACCGCCATGTACAAGGCGGCGCTGACCGGCGGCACGGTACGCGCGGGCGAGGTGGCCCCCGGCGATCCCTTCTACCGCAGCCTGCACGGCGACACCCCCGGCTGGAGCCCCTCATGAGCGCGATCACCTTCGAGGCGCACGGCGTGGAGCTGATGCGCTACGTCCACGAGCCCGACCCGCAGCCGTTCGAGGCGCCCAAGCCGTACATCCACCCGCTGCGTACGCTGGCCGGTGACGTGGTGACCTCCTACCGGCCGCACGACCACCGCTGGCACAAGGGCCTGCAACTGACCGCCTCACACGTGTCCGGCCAGAACTTCTGGGGCGGCGGCACGTACGTCCGCGAAGAGCAGCGCTACATCGACCTCGACAACAACGGCACGATGCGCCACGACACCCTGGACGTCCGCCACGACGGCCTGTCGGGGAAGCTGACCTGGCGCAGCTCGCGTGGCGAGCCCTGGGTGGAGGAGCGGCGCGAGCTCACCGTCGAGGCGGTCGATCCGGCGAACGGCTCCTGGGAGCTGGTCTGGCACACGACGCTCACCGGCCTGCGTGACGAACCCCTGCGCTTCGGCAGCCCCACCACGCACGGCCGTCCCCTCGCCGGCTACAGCGGCCTGTTCTGGCGCGGCCCGCGCTCGTTCACCGGCGGTGAGGTGGTCGGCCCCGATGGGCTCGGCGGCGAGGAGATGATGGGCCAGCGGGCCCGCTGGCTGGCCTTCCAGGGGCGGCACGACGAGGTGGACCGGTCCTCCACGCTGGTGTTCGTGCCGGAGCCGGGGCCGGAGTCGCACTGGTTCGTGCGCAGTGGCCCGTTCGCGGCCGTCAACCCGTCATGGGCGTTCCACCGGGAGTTCGAGCTGGCGCGCGGCGAGACGATCGCCCGCAGGTACCGGATCGTGCTGGCGACCGGCTGGTGGGGCACCGAGCGGATCGAGGAGCACCTGGCCAGTCGCCGAGCCGCTGAATCCGGTTCTTGAACAGGGTGACGGAGACAGACCCTTTGACCAAGCATGCGATGAATTTCATTGTCAATTCGGGAGAATGCCCAGGCTGAGGGTATGGGCCGGGAATGCACATTCTGGTCACGGGGGCGACCGGCACTCTGGGCAGAGCCGTGGTGCCCACACTCGTCAGGACAGGGCACTCGGTGCGCGCGTTCAGCCGCGAATCGCACCCAGGCCAGGACGTCGAATGGGTGTGGGGCGACCTGGCCTGGGGTAAAGGCGTGCACGGCGCCGTGCGGGGCGTCGATGCGATCATCCACCTCGCCACGTTCGCCCGCAAGAGCCACCGGACTGATTCCGTCGACATCACGGGCACCCAGTGGCTGCTCGACGCGGCCGCGGACGCCGGCGTGCCGCACCTCGTGTACGTCTCGATCGTCGGCGTCGACCAGGCCGCGACCGGATACCTGGAGGACAAGCTCGAAGCCGAGCGGCTGGTCAGGGAGAGCGGGATCGGCTGGACGATCCTCCGCTCCACGACGTTCCACCAGCACCTCGACGAGCTGCTCCAGGAACTGGCCTCCTTCCCCGCGATCCCGGTGGACCGCTCCATCCCCTGGCAGCCGGTCTGCACCTCCGAGGTCGCCGCGTACCTGACCGACCTGGTCGCCGCGGGTCCGGAGCGGGGCGTGCTCGAGTATGGGGGGCCCGAGGTGATCGGCATGGACGACGTGATCAAGCCCTGGCTGCAAGCCAGGCACCTGCGCCGCATGCTGCTGCCGGTGCGTTATCCGGGCGGCAGGTGGGCCGCCCAGCGGGCCGGCTGGCACACCACGGACGCCACGCCGCTGGGGCGGATCAGCTGGCGCAAGCACCTCTTCCCCGACCCGCCCGAGCCGTCGGACGACTTCGCCATCGAGCACACCGCCTCGCCGACCAGCCCGGCCACCCAGCCGGACCTCGACCCGAACTCGCACGTGTACGGAGGCGACGAGGGCTACGAACGCCCCACCCGCCTCTAGGTCCAGGGGTCGTAGTCGACCTCCAGCGGCTCCTGGCCGGGCCGCTGGGCCTCCGGGACGTGCTGAAGGTTGACCCGGATGCGGTACCACACACTGCTGCGCCCGCGCATGCCGTCGACCAGCACGTCAGCGGGCTGGAGACAGGCGGCCACCTCGGGATGCCGGGCCTTCCACCGCTCGAACCCCGCCTGCGCCTCCTCCTTGTGCTGCGCCCTGGCGATCTCGACGACGGGCAGGTCTTCGCGCTCGGGGGCGGGCCCCTGCGACTCGGCCAGCTCCAGCAGCGACTCCAGGCCGCCCACGTGCAGGTCCATGTCCTCCCACGGGTCGCCGAGCTCGGCGAACCGCTTGGGCACCGTGTCGATCGTATGGTCGGCCGGCCGGCAGCCCGGCACCTCGTCCCAGGTCAGCGGCGTGGAGACGCGCGCGTCGGCGACCGGCCTGACCGAGTAGGCGGAGGCGACCGTACGGTCATAGGCATTCTGGTTGTAGTCGACGAAAACGCCGTGCCGCTGCTCCTTCCACCACCGGCTGGTGGCCACCTCGGGGGCACGCCGCTCGACCTCGCGGGCCACGGCCTCGGCCGCCCGGCGCACCTCGGCGAACGTCCAGCGCGGCTCGATGCGGGCGTACACATGGAAGCCCCGTGATCCCGACGTCTTCGGCCAGGCGGTCAGGCCGTGGTCGGCCAGCACCTCGCGGGAGACCTGCGCCGTGCGCAGCACGTCGCCCCATCGCACGCCCGGCACCGGGTCGAGGTCGATGCGCAGCTCGTCGGGGTGGGCCAGGTCGGTGGCCCGCACCGGGTGCGGGTTGAGGTCGACGCACCCCAGGTTGACCGCCCACACGACGTGGGCCAGCTCGGTCGCGACGACCTCCTCGGCGCTGCTCCCGGAGCGGTAGCGGAGCTCGGCCACCTCGATCCAGTCGGGTCGCTTGGCCGGGGCGCGCTTCTGGAAGAACGCCTCCTCCTCGATGCCGTGCACGAACCGCTTGAGCACCATCGGCCGCCCGAGGACGCCGCGCAGCGCGCCCGCGCCGACCGCCTGGTAATAGCGGATCAGGTCGAGCTTGGTGTGCCCGCTGCCGGGGAACACCACCTTGTCAGGGTTGGTGATGCGCACGTCGCGCCCCGCGACCTCGATATCAGGCATGAGGTCACGATACGCGGGGCCTCCGACACTTCACGTGAGGCTCCTGGCCTCCCAAAAGGCCAGGCCGAGCCGCCGGTACGTGGCGATCGCCACCCGCCGGTGCTCGTCCGCCTCCCCGGTACGGCCCAGCCGGGCGGCCAGCGCCGCGAGGACGTCGCGGACCGAGCCCCAGGCGCCGCTGCCCATGCCCATGACGATGAACTGGTCGGCTACCGGCAGCAGCCGCTCGTACAGCTCTTCCGGGTCCGGTGTGCCGAGCCGGGCGGCGATGAGGCCCCAGATCGGGAACAGGAAGCCCCCCGACCAGTCGTCCCGCGGCTCCGTGCCCCAGCGCGCGATCAGCGCCCTGGCCAGTTCCTCCTTGCCCACGTCGAGGGCGGCCAGGATGGCGAGCGGCCGCATCGGGAGCATCTGCGGGAGGTCGCTCGCGGCGATGAGGTCGTCGACGATCTCGGCCACCCGGCCCTGGCCGCGTCTGCAGGTGTAGAGCGTGGTCAGTCTGCGGGCCTCCGCGCCCCACGGGCTGGCGCCGTACTTGAGGTCGGGGAAGTCGGCGACCAGCGCCTCCGCCTCGGCCCAGCGGCCGTGCAGGGTGTGTCCGCCCGTCTGCGCGACCCGGATCATGGCTTCCAGCTCGGGGCGGCGTGCCTCCTCCAGGACCCGCTCGCAGCGGGCGAGCTCACGCTCCCACTCGGCCAGGTCTCCCGCGCGGAGCAGGCAGGACATCCGCAGCCCCCCTGCCACCAGCCGGGCCTCCCTGGTCAGCCCCGGTATGGCCAGCATCTCGTCGGCGGCACGCAGCCGCTCGGGGTTGCGGCTCATGACGAACCCGGCGATCAGGTAGTTGTTCAGCGTCCTGGCCAGCAGCGCCGGGTCGCCCAGCGCGCGGGCCAGCTCCACGGCGTCCGCGGCGAGCAGCTCGCCCTCGGCGCGGCGGGGGCCGTAGTGGAGCTCGACGCCGAGCGTACCCAGCAGCGTGGCCCTGGCGTGGTCGTCGAGCGGGCCCGCCAGCAGGTCCTCCAGGACGGACACCATCTCCTCATCCACCACGCCGTACGGCCGCCAGTTCCACACCGCCAGCCCGCCGAACGCCGAGACCGCCGTCACCAGCGCGTCGCGGTCGCCGAGCCGCTTGGCCGCCGCGATCGCCTCCGTCAGGTCGTGCAGGGCGCCGTCGGCGTCGCCCACGGTACGGCGGGCCTGGCCGAGCTCGGTCAGCAGGTGGCAGCGGTCGGCCGAGTCGCCGGGCGGCAGGTGCGCGACCGCCAGCTCCCAGAACGTGACCGACTCGGTGTAGCCGTGACGGGCGACCGCCTCCCGAGCCGCGGCGACGGCGTAGGCCGCCGCCCGGTCCGCGCCGCCCAGCTTCGCGGCCGCGGCGAAATGGCCGGCGAGCAGGGCGGGGTCGGTGCCCGGAACCGTCTCCAGATACGTGCCGGCCCGCAGGTGCAGCCTGGCCCTGGCCAGCTGGGTGAGCCCCGCGTCCAGCGCCTGCCGTACGAGGGCGTGCGAGAACCGGTAGTCGCCGAGCCGGCCGGTTTCGGTCAGCAGGCCGACGGCCAGGGCGGGCTCGGTCAGGACCATGACCTCCTCGACCGGCCGCTCGGTCAGCGCGGCCAGCAGGTCCAGCGCCACCTCCCTGCCCGCCACCGCGGCGGCTCGGAGCAGGTCCTGCGTGGCGGCGGGCAGCCGGGCGAGCCGCCGGTCGATGACGTCGCGGGCGCCGGCCGGGACCAGGTCGCGCTCGCTGTCCGGCAGGCGGAGCAGCTCGGTCAGGTAGAACGGGTTACCGCCCGAGCGGTCGAGCATCGCCAGCGGATCCGCGTTCACCTGGCGCAGGCGCAGGTAGTCGCGCACCTCGGCGGCGTCGAACGGGGCCAGCGGCACCCGGTGGCTCTCCCGGGCCAGCGCGCCCATCGTCTCGCGCAGTTGCTCGGGGTGTTCGCCCGGCTCGGGCCGGAGCGTGACGACGACGAGCGCGGACGTACGGGCGAGCTCACCGGCGACGTGGCCGAGCAGCTTCAGCGACGAGACGTCGGCCCAGTGCACGTCCTCCAGCACCAGCAGGAGCGGGCCGCCGCGCAGCCGCGACACCACGCCGTCGTACAGGTCGAACAGCTCGGCCTGCGGTTGCGCGGGGATCAGCCCCGCCTGGGTCCAGGGCCAGAAGGACGGGGCCGTCTCGCCGTCCAGGCAGCGTCCCCAGGCGGTCTGGAAGCCGCGCGCGGCGGCCACCTCGGCGGCGGCCCGCGCCAGGCTCGTCTTGCCGATGCCCGCCTCACCGGTCACCAGCAGCAGGCCGCCGCTCCCCCGGCGGGCCGCGGACAACAGCTCCTCGACCAGCCGCAACTGACCGTCCCGCGCGACGAGCCGCTCACCCGTACCGTGACCGCCTAACGACCCATCCGCTGATGTACCGGTTCGAGCGGCGGCGAGTGCCGAGCCCGATGTGTCACTTCGAGCGGCGGCGCCCCATGAGTCGGGTGCCGGGGTGGTGAAGGCGGTCGGAGCGGTGAGGCCGGGTGCAGTAAGAGTCATCAGGTCGGGCGACTGGTCGAACACCGCCTGTTCCAGCCGCTTCAGCTCCGGCCCCGGCTCGATGCCCAGCTCGCCGTCCAGCAGCGACCGTACCCGGCGCAGCGCCCCGAGCGCGTCCGCCTGCCGGCCCGCCCGATAGAGCGCCAGCACCAGCAGCCCCCACGCCCGCTCGCGGTAGGGATAGGCCTCGACCAGCGCCTCCAGGTCCGTCAGCCCGGCCTCGCCGAGCGCCAGCCGCGCCTCGAACCGGTCCTCGGCCGCCCCCAGCCGCAGCTCCTCCAGCCGGTGTACGGCCCGCCGCGCGAAGTCCAGGTCGGCGAACTCCCCCAGCAGCTCCCCCCGCCACAGCCCGAGCCCCCGGTCGAGCACCTCCAGCGCCTCGGCGTACCTGCCGCCCTTCAGCACCCGCCGCCCGTCCTCGGCCAGCGCGGCGAAGCGGCCCGCGTCGACCTGTCCCGGCACGATGTCGAGCAGGTAACCGGGCTCGCGGGTGAGCAGCAGCCGGGGCGGCGTGCGCGGCTTCCTGCCGGGTTCCAGCACCCGGCGCAGGTGGGAGACGTACGCCTGGAGGGTCGCCGTCGCCTTGGCCGGCGCCTCCCCGGCCCACAGCTCCTCGATAAGCCGGTCGAGCGGCACCACGCGCCCCGGCGACAGAGCCAGCACGGCGAGCACGGCCCGCTGCTTGCGTGTGCCGAGATCGAGCCCAACACCATCGGCGGAGTCAACCTCAAGCCGACCGAACAGACGTACTTCCACAAACCCCAAGTCAACCCCAACTCCCCCTCAAATGGGAAAACGCACACTTGACCCCATGAACACCACCAAGTTGCACGGCAAAGTCCTTCTCCCCGGCGACGCGGGCTTCGACGAGGCCCGCAGGCCCTGGAACCTGGCCGTGGACCAGCCGGTACGCGCGGTGATCGAGGCCGCCGACGCCGACGACGTGGCCGCCGCGGTGAGCTACGCCCGGCTCAACGGGCTGGCGGTCACCGCCCAGCCGAGCGGCCACGGCGCCTCCGGCGACACCGACGGGACGATCCTCCTCAAGACCGCACGAATGGCCGACCTGACCGTCGAGGACGGGATCGCGAGGGCCGGCGCGGGCGTGAAGTGGGGCGAGGTCCTGGCCGCCGCGAGCCAGCTCGGCCTCACCGGTCTGGCGGGCAGTTCGCCGGTGGTGAGCGTGACCGGCTACACGCTCGGCGGCGGTTTGAGCTGGTTCGGGCGTAAGTACGGTTTCGCGGCCGACAGTGTGCGGGCCTTCGAAGCGGTCGACGCCACCGGTGACCGCGTCAGGGTGACGGCGGAGTCGGACCCGGAGCTGTTCTGGGGCCTGCGGGGCGGCGGCGGCGACTTCGCGCTGGTCACCTCGGTGGAGTTCGACCTGCGTCCGGCCCCTTTTCTGTACGGCGGGCGGATGATGTGGCCGGTCGAGCGGGCCCCGGAGGTGTTCGGCGCCTTCGTGGAGACCACCGCCGAGGCGCCGGAGGAGTTGACGGTCTGGTTCGACCTGCTGAAGTTCCCCGGCGGACCGGGGTACGTCGCCATCGACTCCACCTTCCTCGGCGAGCACCCCGGCGACCTGCTGCGCCGCTTCGACCGGATCGGCGGGATGATCAGCGACACCCGGCGGCCGATGCCGGTGGCCGAGCTGGGGTCGATCTGCGCCGAGCCCACCGATCCCAGTGCGGGGATGGGGCGGTTCGAGCTGCTCACGGGGCTGGACGGCGTGGCGGACGTGCTGCTCGGCGCGCCGATCGACCCGCTGATCAGCGTCCAGGTCAGGCACCTGGGCGGGGCGCTGGCCCGGCCCGCCGAGGGTGGCGGGGCCGCGGGGTGGCTGGCCGAGCCGTACTCCGTCTATATGTTCGGATTGCCGTCGCGGGAGACGGCCGAGCGCATCGCGGGCCTGACGAGGGCGCTGGTGCCGTACACGAGCGGGCGCAAGCCGTACACGATGCTGGCCCAGGGCGAGCAGGCCGCGTCGGCCTTCCCCGCGAGCACGCTGGCCCGGCTCCGCGACCTCAAGCGGAGCCGCGACCCGCAGGGCGTGATCCGCGCGAACTTCCCCGTGCTGGCATGAAAAGGCGCGGGCCGTCAGAACTCGCCGTGCCGGCCCGCGCCCTCCGCGAAGCGGGCGGCGCCGCTGACGGCGTCGGGCAGCGACACCAGCCCGTGGCGCAGCTCGTTCCTGATCGCGTCCCGCTCCGGCAGCCCGTCCTGCTCCAGCGCCGACAGCCGGTCGCCGCGCAGGCAGGTCTGCGGGAAGCGGGCGATGTCGCCGGCCAGTTCCTCGGCCTGCCGCCTGGCCGCACCGGTCGGGACGACGCGATTGGCCAGGCCCATCTCGTACGCCTCGCGGGCGCCGACCGGACGCCCGGTGAGGATCATGTCCATCGCCCGGGAGGCGCCGATGAGCCGTGGCAGCCGCACGGTGCCGCCGTCGATGAGCGGCACGCCCCAGCGCCGGCAGAACACGCCGAACACCGCGTCCTCCTCGGCCACCCGCAGATCGCACCAGAGCGCCAGCTCCAGCCCACCCGCGACGGCGTGCCCGGCGACGGCGGCGATGACCGGCTTGGACAGGCGCAGCCGGGTCGGGCCCATCGGCCCGTCGCCGTCCTCGCCGACGTGGTTGTCGAGCGTCTTGAGATCGGCGCCCGAACAGAACGTGCCGCCCTCGCCCCAGAGCACCGCCACCGCGGCATCGGACTCCTCGAAAGCCCTGAACGCGTCGATCAGGGCGTCGGCGGTCTTGCGGTCAACCGCGTTGCGGACCTCCGGCCTGCTCAGCACGACGGTCGTGACCTGGCCTGCTCGCTCCATGCGTACGGTCATGTCTGCCTCCGTGATGCGTCGTCGGCGCACCGCGAGCGTACGGCGGCATCGGGGGTCACGCCAGCGTGCCCGCCAGCAGCGTGTCGAAGTGATCACCCGGAGCGGCGTCGATCCCGCGCAGCGGCCCATGGTCGGCCAGGTGCGCCTCGGCGTACAGCCGGGCGACGAGCGACTTGCGTCCGTCGTCGAGCCCCCACGACGCCTGCTCCTCCAGCAGCGCCGCGGCGTAGACATCGGCCATGAACTGGGCCAGCGGATACAGTCGCGCCTCCGCGGTCTCCCGGTCGAGCGCCTGCCAGGCGGCGAGGGCCTTCTCCAGGTCGTCGATGCCGCGCGCGACCAGGTCCGACGTGGCCACCCCGCGGAGCCGGTCGAGGAAGGGCAGGTGGGCCTGCTCCTTCAGCATGGCCCGCCGTACGTCGAGGCAGAGGATGTTGTCGCCACCCTCCCAGATCGGGTTGACCTGGGCGTCGCGCAGCAGCCTGGCCACCGGCCACTGCTCGATGTAGCCGTTGCCGCCGTGCACCTCGATCGCGTCGCTGGCCGCCGTGACGCCGAGCCGGGCCGCCCGTAGCTTGATCAGCGCGGGTGCGATGCGCAGGCGCGGGCCGACGAGGCCGTCGAAGACGAGTGCCTGGGCCGCCTCGACCTCGACGATGAGCTCGGCCAGCTTGCGGCGCATCAGCGGCTGCTCGATGAGCGGCCGGCCGAACGCCTCGCGGGCCCTGGCGTAGCAGAGCGACTCGACCAGCGCGCGTCTGGCCACGCCGACACCCATCATCGCCACGCCGAGCCGGGAGGAGTTGGTGAGCTTCATCATTGTGCCGAGCCCCGAGCCGGAGCCGCTCCCGGCCAGCAGGAACGCCTCCGCGTCGGCGAACTCCACCTCGGCCGACGCGACAGAACGGGTGCCCAGCTTGTCCTTCAGCCGCCTGATCCGCACCCCGTTGCGCGAGCCGTCCCGGCGCTCCCACAGGACCAGCAGCGGCGCGACGGCGCCGTCGGGGAGCCGCGCGAGCACCACGAAGGCAGAGCCGTTGGCGTTCGAGGCGAACCACTTGAACCCGGACACCAGCCAGGAGTCGCCGTCGGGCACGGCCGTCGCCTCCAGCGCGGCCAGGTCGGAGCCGCCGGTCCGCTCGGTGAACATCTGAGCGGCCTCGCCGGAGTAATAACCGTTGGCGAAGATCGCCCGCACCCGTTCGCGTACGTCCTCGGGCGCGTGCCGCTCGGCCAGGGAGACCACCATGTCGCCGCCGGTGCCGAGCGCGCAGCCCATCCCGATGTCGGCCTGGTCGAGCAGGTACGTCCAGGCCGCGGCGAGGGCGGCGGGGTTCGCGCCGTTCGCCCGGGCTTCGTCGGCGAAGGCCGGGGAGGTGAAGTTGTTCGCCATGAGCGCGTCGCGGGCCGTGTGGAAGGAGGGGGGCATGACGACCTCGCTGACGTCCCTGCCCCACTTGTCGTACTTCTCCAGCCGCGGCGGGTTGCGGTCGGTCGCCTCCGCGCATTCGGCGACCGTGCCGCCCATCAGCGCGCCCAGCTTCTCCAGGTACGGCGTGGCCCAGGCGAAGCCGTCGCCCAGGTGGCGCCGCATGAGCAGGTGCAGCGTCGGATCGCAGCTCCACCAGTTACGCCCCGCCGCGCCCTGATAGCGCTCGGTCGCGTAACGGTCACTGCTGTCGAACGATTCGATGAGATAGCGCCCCATGCTTCGGACATTACATATACTCGACACGCGATGGAAGAGCGTAACAACCTCAGTGCTCGGTCGGCCGTGCTGAGCGCGCTGCTCGGCAGCCATCCGCCGCAACTGGCCGCCCGCCATCTGGTGCGCATCGGCGCGCTGTTCGGCATCGCCGAGGGCACCGTGCGGGTGGCGCTGTCGCGCATGGTGGCGGCGGGCGACCTGATCCAGTCGAGCGGCCGCTACACGCTGTCCGAGCGGCTCGTCGAGCGCCAGGGCAGGCAGGACGAGAGCCGCGACCCGCACACCAGGCCGTGGGACGGCACCTGGGAGATCGCCATCGTCACCGCCGAGCGCCGCGCCCCCGCCGACCGGGCCGCGTTCCGGCACACGATGACCGCGCTGCGCCTGGCCGAGCTCCGCGAGGGCAGCTGGCTGCGCCCGGCCAACCTGCTGCGGGAGTGGCCGGAGAGCGTGACCGCGCAGTGCACGCTGATCGACGGCCGCCCGCACGGCGACCCCACGCCGCTGCTGTGGGACCTCGACGGCTGGGCGGCCGAGGCGCGCCGGCTGGAGAGCGCGCTCGACCGGGCCGGGGATCTGAGAGAGGGGTTCCTGCTGTCGGCGGCGGTGGTGCGCCACCTGCTGGCCGACCCGCTGCTGCCCCAGGAGCTGCTGCCCGGCGACTGGCCGGGGGGCCGGCTCCGCGCCCGGTACGACGACTTCGACCGCCGCTACCGCGAACTGCTCTACCAGCACCTCACAGACTGACGGCGAAGATCACCCGCTTGTTCCTGAACTCGGTGACGCTCCACAGCCTGCCGCCCTGGATGGTCAGGTCCTCCGGCCCGATGGGATAGGGCCGGGTGACGAGCTTTCCCGGGGTGCTGACGTGCAGCTTGCCGTTGGTGTTGCCGTCGGCCGCCTGGCTGAGGTACCACGTGTCGCCGGCCGAGACCGCGCCCTGGATCTTCGGCTGGCCCATGACGTAGGCGTCCCTGGGCACGCCGCTGAGCTCCAGGTCCCATCGGGCCACCCGGCCGTTGGGGTCGTTCTCCCGGTATTCGCCGGAGATGAGGGTGTGCGGGGTGGTGCCGCGGTCGATGGAGACGAACGAGAAGGTGGGCCCGCTCGTGACGACCCGCCACGAGTCGCTCTGCGGGATGACGTAGCGGTAGCCGAACGCGTGGTACTTGCCGCCCTGGCGGCCGATACGCTTCGGATCACCCAGGTCGTTCTGGGCGGTGCGCAGGTCGAGCAGGTGC
Organism: Nonomuraea sp. NEAU-A123; assembly: GCF_018603905.1. Lineage (GTDB taxonomy): Bacteria > Actinomycetota > Actinomycetes > Streptosporangiales > Streptosporangiaceae > Nonomuraea. The sequence goes on along the minus strand of NZ_JAHFZZ010000011.1, from coordinate 202,997 downwards.
TTGAGGTCGAAGACCCGCAGTCCCTTGGACGTGTCGGCCACGTAGAGCAGGTCGCCGTGCCAGCCCACCCCGCCCGCGTGGATGTTGATCGCCCCGTAGGACCCGTCCGGCTTGGCCTCGACGAGCAGCGCGTGCTGGTACTTGAGCGTCCGCGGGCTGAGGAAGCTCACCCTGATCCCGCGTTCGACCACGGGCGGCTCCGGCTTGAAGTACCAGGTGGCCACGAACACCGGCACCCCCACGGAGCCGGACTCCTCGCCGCAGGTCAGGCCCTGCGGATACCAGTCGGTCGTGTCCTCGTCCTTGGCGTCGAAGGCGTACCAGTCGAGCGGCTTGGGGTTCATCGAGCCCAGCGCCCCCGACGCCCCCTTGCGCACCCCGGTCCTGTTGGCCTGGGCCAGCACCGCCTCCACGGAGACGGCGCCGATGCCGCTGGCCAGCTTGGCCGCCCCCTCGGCTAAGGTGCCCGTGGCCCTGCGTAAGGTGAAGGGCGTCTTGTCGATCGGAACCATCCCCGCTGCAGCCATACCTTCCTCGCTTCTCCGTCTACACGTGGTGTGTTCGACGGACAGGGGGGCGAGAAAGTTTGGCTAACTCCAGGTATGAACGGGTTGCCCCGATAGGGCGAGCTCGCGATAGCGCTGTACGAGTTTCTCCCTATCTCCACCGAACTTGGCCAGCGTTTCACGTTGCCAGACCGATCCGGTACGCCGCAGCCGGGTTCGCTGCCGGATGATGTCGAGCGCGTTGTCGGCGTCGGACGGCGTCACCCCGGCCCCGAGCAGCCCCTCCCTGGCCTCGGGCAGCAGCTCGAGCACCAGGTCGGCGGCCTCGAACTCGCCGTCCCTGCCCGGCCAGGACAGCTTGGCGTCGAGCCCGTGCATGGCGGCGCGGTAGAAGTTCTGGTACGCCTCGCCGAACCGGTATGAGGTGAGATCCCGCTCCGACTGCGCCAGCGTCAGCCCGATGAGGAACGCCGTGTTGGCCGCCATGTCCGCCGACGACGGACCTGCCGGCAGGGCGCGCATCTCGATCCGCAGGTGGCCGCCGTCGGACGGGTCGTAGACGGGCCGGTTCCAGTGCCAGACCGTGCCCTGGTGCAGCCGGAGCTCGGGCACGTCGAGCGGGTCGGTGTTGTCCGTCAGCTCGGGCAGGACCGGGTCGTAGTCCCGTACGTACTGCTCGAACAGCTCGTAGGCCCCCTCGCGCACCCAATCCGACCCGAAGGTGACCCGGCCGTCCTTCCGATAGCGCCGTTCCACGTCCCGGTCGTCGGCCGCCTCCTCCATCAACGCGATCCTGGTCTCCTCCCGCAACTGCCTGCCGAGGAAGAACGGCGAGTTGCCGCAGGCCGCCAGCACGGGCCCGGTGGCCAGCTGCGCCGCGTTGAACAGCCGGGCGAACCGGTCCGGCGGCGTGCGGATGTGCACCTGCCACGAGGTGTTGGCGCTCTCCAGGATGACGTCCTCGACCGCCAGCTCCAGATCGTCGATCTTGACCACGAACGGCTCCAGCCGCAGCCGCCGGAGCCCCCTGCTCATCGCCCGGTAGCGGTTCTGGTCGCTGATGGCCTCTTTGGTGAAGTCGTCGGGGCTCAGCGTGGGCAGGATGCCGATGGGCACCGCGCCGCCGCCCTCGACCGCCCGGTCCACGCTGGTCAGGGTCTCTTGCACCTCCGCCGCCAGCCGCTCGAACGGGCGCCCCGCCAGCGGCAGCGGGGTCAGGTTGACCTCCAGGTTGAAGCGACCGAGCTCCAGCACCACGCGGGGGTCGCCGAGCGCCTCGCGCACCTCCGCGTTGCGCGGCAGCGGGCGGCCCGCCTCGTCGACGAGGAACAGCTCCAGCTCCGCGCCGATCGTCGTCGGCCCCTCACCGAAGCCCGGTCTAGCGAGCAGCTCGCGCAGCACGCCGAGTTGCTCATGGAGACGTTCTCCGAAGCGGGTGTACTCCGCCTCAGAGAATCGCTCTTTGTCCAGATCTTGTCCCATGCCTCCCTACTGACCGGAGACACCCCGTCCACACCTCACCAGCTCAGCGGACCTTCATCATCCAGGTAGGCGCCGGTCGGGCCGTCGGCGTCGAGGGTGGCCAGCCGGACGGCGATCGCCGCGCCCTGCTCGGCCGTACGGTGGCCGGAGTGGCCGTTGAGGTCGGTGGCGCAGTAGCCGGGGTTGGCGGCGTTCACCTTGATGGGCGTGTCCCAGAGCTCCTTGGCGTAGGACACGGTGACCATGTTGAGGGCGCTTTTGGAGGAGTTGTAGGGCATGTAGATGTGCGGCCACATGGGGCCGTCCGGGTCCATCGCCATGGACAGGGAGCCGAGCTCGCTCGACATGTTCACGATCCTGGCCGCCTCGGCCCGGCGCAGCAGGGGCAGCATCGCGTTGGTCACGGTGACCACGCCGAACACGTTGGTCTCGTACACCTCCCTGAGCGTCTCCGCCCCGGTGGCGCTGGGGCGACCGTCCTCCTGCCAGATCACGATCCCCGCGTTGTTGACCAGGATGTCGAGCTTGCCGTACTCCTGCTCGATCCACTTGGCCGCGGCCTGCACGCTGTCGGCGTCGGTCACGTCGATCCGCACGTACGGCTGACCGAGCTTCTCGGCGGCGGCCTTGCCGCGCTCCTCGTCGCGCGCTCCCACGATGGCGGTGACGCCGCGCTCGCCGAGCAGCCGCGCGATCTCGAAGCCGATTCCCTTGTTGGCACCTGTGATGAGGGCTGTTGTCGTCATGCCTCAACCCTCACGCGGGCCGGGCCGGAACGTGAGAGACCTCCCTAACCTGGGATCGGCGGTACCACCCACGGCTCCCGGAGCATGCGGGAACCTGACGGAAGATGAACATATGAACCGCACCGAACTCGCCGAATACCTTCGCAGCAGGCGCGCCCGCGTCACGCCGCAGGACGTCGCGCTGCCGAGTGGCGGTCAGCGCCGTACGCCGGGCCTGCGCAGGCAGGAGGTCGCGCAGCTCGCGGGCATGTCGATCGACTACTACATCCGGCTGGAGCAGGGCCGCGGCCCGCACCCGTCACGTCAGGTGCTGAACGCGCTGGCCAGGGCCCTCATGCTCAGCCACGACGAACGCGTCCACCTGTTCAACCTGGCGGGCCAGGCGCTGGAGACGCCGCGGACGAGGGGCGACGTGCCCGCCGGCGTCCGGCACCTGATCGCCTTCCTGGAGGAGCTGCCCGCCTATGTGGTCGACGTCAAATACGAAATCCTGGTCTGGAACCCGCTCGCGGGCCTGCTCCTGGGCGACCTCGACTCGCGGTCGCGCGACGACCTCAACGTCATCCGCTGGCTGTTCCGCGACCCCGACATCGCCGAGCGCATCATCGATGAGGAGCGAGGCCGTTTCGCCCGCGGCTCCGTGGCCGACCTGCGCGTCGCGGCGGGCCGCTACCCGGACGACCCGGGCATCCAGGCGCTGGTCGCGGAGATGCTGGCGCTGAGCCCCGAGTTCGCCGACCTGTGGGCCAAGCACGAGGTGCAGATCCGCAGGGAACATCGCAAGCGCATCTCCCATCCCGCGGTCGGCGTCATCGAGACGACCTGCCAGGTCCTCTCCATCCCCGACCGCGAGGACCTGCGGCTGATCCTCTACACGACCGAACCCGGTTCCGCCGCCCACCAGGCCTTGCGCGAGTTGCGGCAGTTCACCCTAAGCTCATGAGATGCGAGCCGTTGCGTTTGACCTGTTCGGTGGGGAACTCGACCTACGCGAACTGCCCGACCCGTCGCCGGCGCCGCACGGGGCGGTGATCAGGGTCGAGGCGACGGGCCTGTGCCGCAGCGACTGGCACGGCTGGCAAGGTCACGACCCCGACATCCGCGTCCTGCCCCACGTACCCGGACACGAGCTCGCGGGCGTCGTGGAGGCGGTCGGCGCCGACGTGCGCGACTGGCTGCCCGGCGCCAGGATCACCGTCCCGTTCGTCTGCGCCTGCGGATCCTGTACGGCCTGCGCCGCCGGCGAGCAACAGGTATGCGAGCGGCAGACCCAGCCCGGCTTCACCCACTGGGGCTCCTACGCCGAATACGTGGCGATCGACCACGCCGACGTGAACCTCATCCCGGTCCCCGAGGAGATGGCCTACGTGACCGCGGCCGGTCTCGGCTGCCGCTTCGCCACCGCCTTCCGGGCCGTCACGCAGGTGGGCGCGGTGCGACCGGGCGAATGGGTGGCCGTGCACGGCTGCGGCGGCGTCGGCCTGTCCGCCATCATGATCGCCACCGCGGCCGGGGCGCGCGTGGTGGCCGTCGACATCAGCACCGACGCGCTCCAGCTCGCCGAGCAGGCGGGCGCCACGCACTTCGTCGACGGCTCGGCCGGTGACGCGGGCGCCCAGGTCAGGGAGCTGACCAGGGGTGGGGCGCACCTGTCGCTCGACGCGCTGGGCAGCGCCCAGACCTGCGTGGCCTCGGTCGAGAGCCTGCGCCGCCGCGGCCGGCACGTACAGGTCGGACTGCTGCCCGGCGGGGCGACGCCGGTGCCGATGGACCGGGTGATCGGGTACGAGTTGCGGCTGCTCGGCAGCCACGGCATGGCCGCGCACGCCTACGCGCCGATGATGGAGATGATCAGGGCCGGGATCCTGCACCCCGACCAGCTCATCACCAGGACCATCGGGCTCGCCGACGCGGGCAAGGCCCTAGCCTCGATCGGCACCGTGCCCGGCGTGACGATGATCACCCCCCGCTTCCCCCTCTAGGCCCTATAGGCGGTGCGCGGGACGGCCGTGCTTCGGCATCCCCGTCCGACCGGCCGCTTGGTACGTCGCCAGCCGCTTTGCAGCGAGTGCCGGATAGGTCAGACTTGTGACTCACAGGCTTGCTGGCTGACCGTGAGGACAACGGTGATCCGAACCTTGCTCGCTGAAGACATGCATCTGGTGCGAGGAGCGATCGTGGCGTTGCTGGCCTATGAGGAGGATATCGAGATCGTCGCGGAGGTCGACCGGGGTGATCACATCCTCCGCACCGCCAAGACGGTCCGGCCCGACGTGGCGGTGCTCGACATCGCGCTGCCCGGCAAGGACGGGCTGGAGGCCGCCGGCGAACTGCACGACAATCTGCCGGAGTGCGGCGTGCTCATCCTCACCGGCGTCGGCACTCCCGGGCTGCTGAAGCGGGCCCTGGACGTGCACGTGCGGGGGTTCATGGCCAAGGACGCGCCGCCCGGTCAGCTCGCCGACGCCATCAGGAGGGTGGCCGACGGGGAGCGGGTCATCGACTCCGAGCTGGCGATCGCCGCGATGAGCCCGCCGGAGGCGCCGCTGACGGAGCGCGAGCTGCACGTGATCGAGGCCGCGGCCGAGGGGGCCACGGTGTCCGAGATCGCCGCTTCGCTGTTCCTCGCGGAAGGAACGGTCCGAAACTACCTCTACCGCAGTACGGCGAAGCTGGGGGCGCGCAGCCGGATCGACGCGATCCGCATCGCCCGCGAGTCCGGCTGGATCTGACCGGGGCTTTACCGCGTTGGTTTCAGGCCCGTGTGGGTGGCGGCGAAGGCGAGCACGTCGGCGGCCAGGCTGATCGACCTGCTGACCGACCTGGCGCCATGGCCGACGTCGCGCTCGTGGCGCAGCAGGATCGGCCGTTCTCCCGCCGTCGCCCACTGCAGGGCCGCGCACATCTTGCGGGCGTGCATCGGGTCCACCCGCGAGTCGGCGCCGGAGACGGTGAACAGCGTCGCCGGGTAGCCGACCCCCTGGCGGACGTGGTGATAGGGCGAGTAGCCGAGCAGCCAGCCCAGCTCCCCGGGATGATCGGCGGAACCGTACTCACCGGCCCAGGTCGCCCCGAGCCCGGATCTCTCGTACCGCACCATGTCCAGCAGCCCCGCGGAGCACACGACGGCGGCGAACAGCCCAGGCCGCTGCGTCATGGCGGCCCCGACGAGCAGCCCGCCGTTCGACTCGCCCCAGACGGCCAGTTGGCCGGGCGTCGTCCATCCGTCGGCGATCAGCTTCTCGGCGGCGGCGATGAAGTCCTGGAAGACGTTCTGCTTGCGGTCCAGCATGCCGTCGCGGTGCCACGCCTCGCCTTCCTCCCCGCCCCCGCGCAGGTTGGCCACGGCCAGCACACCGCCGGACTCGACCCAGGCGAGGGAGTCGGCCGCGTACCCGGGGGTGAGCGACATCCCGAAACCGCCGTAACCGGTCAGGATCGTGGGCCGGGGGCCGCCGGAGTGCGGGCCCGCTACGACCACCATGCGGACCCGGGTCCCGTCGGCGGAGTCGTACTCGAGCTGGTGACTCTCCATCCGAGAGCCCTTCCGCACCACACCGCTCACGACCGGCGCCTCGCTGGTGGCGGCCGATGACCAGAGGGTGGTCGTTCCCTCGCGGGCGTCGTAGCGCCAGACCTCCACCGGGGTGGCCGCGTCCGTGTAGGCGAACCACGCCTCGTGACCGCCGCCGGGGCGGGAGGTCAGCGAGGCGATGGAGCCGCTGCCGGGCAGCGGGACCGTGCCCAGGCGTTCGCCGGTGGCGGCGTCGTGCAGCGCGATCTCGCCGACCGCGTGGCGGGTCCTGGCGACGAGCAGCCGGCCTCCGTCGAGCAGCGTGAACGCCCCGAGCACGGCCGCGGGATCCTCGGGAACGAGCTCCTCCCACGCGGCGGGCGTGGCCGGGTCGGCGACGCAGAGCCGGCGCCGGGGCGCGTCGTGGTCCGTGACGATGTACAGGCGGTCGTCCGGCCCCACCGCCGCCGCGCTGCGCGCCGCCACTCCTTCCTGGATCACCTTCTGGTCGAGGTGCTCGGGCGGGCCGGTGGAGAGGTCGGCGAGGTAGAGGTCGTTCCGGGCGGGGGTGCCCGCCGAGATCACCAGCCAGCGCCCGTCCGCGCTGATCTGCAGGCCGTACGAGAGCGCGCCGCGGGTGAAGACCTGGACGTCGCCGTCGGGCCCGCGCAGGTGTACGCCCTGGTGGAAGCGGACGTAGAAGAACTCCCTGCCACCGGGCAGCCAGGCGACCGGTGAGTAGCGGCAGCCGCCGATCGGGCCGTCGACGATCTCGCGGGTGGCGACGTCCATGACGTACAGGTCCGCCCGCTCGTCCCCGCTCCTCGACAACTGGTACGCCAGCAGGCGTCCCTCCCAGTCGGGCTGCCAGTCGTCCAGCGTGGTGAGGCCGGTGGCGTCGAGCTCCATGGGATCGAGCAGGGGCCGGTCGTCGCAGTACAGCACCGGGTGCTCCTGCCCCGCGGACTGGGACAGGTGGAAGCGCCTGTCGCCGCGCCACACCGGCGGGGTGCTCATTCCGGTGACGCTGAGCTCGGTCAGGCGCTTCCGGAAGTGTTCGCGGAGGGGGAGGCGAGTGGCGTGGTGCCGCCAGAGCCGGTCCTGTCCGGCCAGCCAGGTACGGGTGGCGGGATCGGCGGCGTCCTCCAGCCAGCGGTAGGGGTCGGTGACGAGGTGGCCGTGGAGCTCCTCGACGAACGACAGACGCGCTGCGTCCGGATATTTCATGACACGGGCTCCGGTTGCCAGTGGCCGGACAGGTCGGCGTACGTGGATGAGCGACGGACGAGCTCGTCGTGCGTGCCGACCACGGCCTGGCCGGCGTCCATGAGCAGGATGCGGCGGGCGCGCGTGGCCGAGGTGAGGCGGTGGGCGACGACGATCAGCGTGCCACCTCGGCGCGCGAACGCGGCCTCCACCCGCGCCTCGGCCGCGGGGTCGAGATGACAGGTGGCCTCGTCCAGGATGACCAGGCGCGCCGGGGCGAGGTAGGCGCGCACGAGGGCGATCAGCTGCCGCTGCCCGGCGGACAGGGCGCCGGGGTCGAGCTCCGCCGGGCCCGCCATCAGGCCGGTGGCGCCGAGCGCGGTGATGGCGGCCTCGACCTGGTGTGGTGGCGCGTCGCTCAGGTACGTGAGGTTCTCGTGCAGCGAGCCGCGGAAGACGTACGCCTCCTGGGGGATCAGCACCCGCGCGGCGGGAGACACGTCGGCGGCGGGGACTCCGCCGATGCGGACGTCACCGGTGTCCGGCTGGAGAAGGCCGCTGATCAGGGCCGCCAGGGTGGACTTACCGGCCCCGCTCGGCCCGACGACCGCCAGATGGTCACCCTCGGGGATGTCAAGATCGAGACCGTCGACCACCGCCTCGGAGTGCGGTCCGTAGGCGAACGTAACCCCCCTCAACCGCACACCGCCCGCAGCCGACCACCCCTCTCCCGCCGTCCGGGCCTCAGTCGACCGCCCCGAGCCAGCCGAGAGGACCGCTCTCGGGACCGAAGGGCCGGAGGTGGTGATGCGGCGGAGGGTGGCCACCAGGCTGACGCCGCTGACGCCGAGGCCCTGGACGAGGCCGTTCAGGGCGGGGGCCAGGGACTGCGTGACGTAGGCCAGGGCGCCCACCACGACCCCGGCGCCGGCGCCGCCGCTGAGCAGCCAGGGCGTGCCGCCCAGGACGAGCACCACGGGCAGCCAGGCGCCGACGGCGAGCGCGATCGTGCGCGCGGCGGTCACGCGGGCCAGGCCGCGTGCCGCCGACGCCTGCGCCTCGACCCGGTCGGCCAACGCGGCGCCCACGCGGTCCTCGGCGCCGCAGGCCACGATGTCCCGCAGCCCGCCGGCCATGCCCGTCATCGACTCGGCGAGCCGTTCGTCGGCCATCAGGAACGCCCGCTGCCGCCGCGCCAGAGCGGGCAGTGACACCAGGAACAGCCCCAGCCCGGCGGCGAACGGCGGCAACACCAGCAGCGCCGCCTGCGGAGCCAGCGTGAGCAGCCCCAGCACCACGCTCACCACCGTGAACGCGAACCCCCGCACGGTGGTGACCACCGCCGCGAAGGCGTCCCTGGCCAGCTCGACCTGGAGCCCGGCCCGGGTGACGGCGGCGGTGTCCGGGCGGCCGGACATCGAGTGGGCGGCGCGGCGCATGGCCCCGCCGACGACGTGGGCGAGCAGATCGTCCCGGAACGGCTCGGCGACCGCCGCCACGGCGAGGATGACCTGACGGGCGGCGACCGCGGCGACCAGCCACGTACAGCCGAGCGCCGCCAGCCAGGCCAGCCCCACGGAGGGGCGGGCCACCGCGAAGCCGTCCTCGATGGCGCGGGCGATGGCTTGCCCGATGAGGAACGCGGGCCCCGCCTCCAGCACCGACCACAGACAGATGCGCACCAGCGCGTACGGCCGGCGCCGCAACGCCCGCCACAGCAGCGGCCTCATGAGACGTCTCCCTGGAACACGGCCCGGTAGCGCGGGTCCCGCCACAGCTCGTGATGCGGAGCGTGGCCGAGCACCGTGCCGTCCTCCAGCCAGACGACCCGGTCGGCGCGGGACGCCGTGGTCAGCCGGTGGGCCACGATGAGCCGGGTACGTCCCCGGGACTCAGCGGTGAGGGCGTTGCCGACCTGGCGTTCGGTGACGGTGTCGAGGCTGGAGGTGGCGTCGTCGAGCACCAGGAGGCGTTCTCCTTGCGCGAACGCCCTGGCCAGGCCGATCCGCTGCCGTTCGCCGCCCGAAAGCGGGGTGTCCGCGATGGGGGTCGCGTATCCGCCGGGCAGGCGGCGGATGAACCCGTCCGCGCACGCCGCCGTCGCCGCCGCGCTCACGGCCCCGTGGTCGTCCGTGCCGAGTCCGATGGCCTTGCCGACCGTGTCGCCGACCAGGACCGGCCGTTCGAAGGCGTACCCGATGGCCCGCCGCAGCTCGGCGCGGTCCAGTTCCGGCAGCGGTACGCCGTCCAGCAGCACCGTTCCCGCGACGGGGTCGGCCAGGCGCGCCGCTAGGGCGGCGAGCAGCGACTTGCCGGACCCGGAGCGCCCCACCACGGCAGTGACCGAGCCCCCGGCGATCACCAGCTCATCCACGACCAGACCGGCCGCCGTGACCCCCCGAAGCTCCAGAGCGCCTGGCCGCGCATCGGCGACCGGAGCTGCGTGGGGGGCTGAGGTTGCATGGAGGGCCGGAGCTGCGTGGGAGGCGGGGGCCGCGTGGGAGGGCGGGAGGTGGCGGGTGCCGTAGTAGGTGGTGGGCAGGGCGAGGAGTTCGGCGACGCGGGCGGCTGCCGCGCGTGCCCTGGCCAGGCCGCCGATGTGGCCGAGTGAGGTGCTCAGCGCCGCGCCCAGTACCGCGTACCTCGCCGCCGCGTACAGTTCGCCGATCGTGAGGTCGCCAGCGGCCAGCCGGAGCCCGCCCACGGCGAGTACGGCCACCTCCACCAGCGGCACGATGAGGCCCGCCTGGATGCCGGCGGAGGCGTTCGCCCGCCACAGCTCCATGCCGTGGGCCCGCAACCGGTCCAAGGGTCCCAGGACCCGGCGCGTCTCGCGGTCGGCGGTCCCGGCGGCGGCGATCGTACGGGCGCCGCCGAGCGCGTCCACCAGCCGGGCGGCGATCTCGCCCTGGACCTCCTGGTAGCCGCCCGCGATCGTGGTCGTGGCACGCAGGAAGGCCCGCAGCACGAGCAGGATGAGCGCGATCCCGGCGACCAGCGTCGCGGTCAGCGCGGGGTCGATGAGCGTGAGCGCCACCAGCGCGCCCACCGTAGGGACGAGCAGCGCCAGCGCGCCGGTCACGGACTCGGGCGCCCGGCCGGCCTCCTCGGCGTTCAGGCCGGTGCGGGTGACCAGCTCGCCTTCGGGGAAGCGGCGGGTCGCGGCGGGACCGACGCCCAGCACGTGGCGCAGGACCGACAGACGCAGCCGGGCGGCCGCGTACGCGCTGCTCGCGCCGCGTGCCCAGACCCCGGCGCTCTCGCAGAGAATGATCCCGGCGACGATCACCGCGCAGGCCGCCAGCCAGGACGTGGCCTCGGGCCGCGCGGAGACGAAGCCGTCGACGGTCCGGCCGGCCGCGTAGGGCAGTGCCAGCTCTCCGGCCGCTCCCGTGATCGCCGTGACCGCCAGAACGGCGGGCCACGGGCCGCTTCGGCGTACCGCGTCCATCACCAGCCGGTCTCCGGCCCGCACGAGGGTCTCCCTCCACATGAAAAACACCGCATTGGACCGCCAAAGCGATCCCCGCGCCGCAGTGGGCGGCGCGGGGATCGGCGCCTCTGTATCAGTGACAACCTGTGGATCAGTGACAAAGTGCGACACTGAGGTTGCTCGGGTGGCCTGACTGACACGTCAGAGCGGTCAGGGTGCTGCCGCCGCTGGCGACGTCGCTGCTGGCCGGGGTCTCGAGACCCTGCAGGTCGAGAAGTACCATGTTTTACACCTCCTTCTGGGACTGGTTGGAGACAGGCCGCCGTTCGGCGACGGCCTCGAGGAAGGGCAGGCGTCCCGGCTGTTCGCCCATCACTGTGCCGAGGGCGAACAGGACGCCTGCCGTTCCGGTCGCGAAATCCATGGAGAAGCGGAGCAGTTGGTCGCCGGGGAAGGCCAGACCGCCGCCGTACGGCAACGCGTGCCAGCGCATGCCCTTGACCTGGGCGTCGGCCGGGCCGCCAAGCCCGCAGCCGAGCGCGGCGACGATGCCCGCGCGCCCGGTGAACAGCCCCGGCTGGACGAAGAACCCGGAACGCGCGACCAGCCGCAGATCGCGTAGCGCGGTCGCGAACGTCTCGTCCTCCCGGTGCGCCAGGTAGCGGGCGAGCACCAGGCCGATCCCGACGGACCCCTCGTCCAGGTACGGCAGCAGCCGCCAGCCCTGGTTCACCTGGAGTGAGCCGTCCTCGGCCGCGCGGCAGCGGCGCAGGTCCTGCCGGAGCGCGACGGCGGCCAGGTCGAGCAGCGCCGTGTCACCGGTGCGTTCGTAGGCGTGCAGGAACAGGAGGGCGGGTCCGGAAGAGCCGTACATGAGCCCGGCCCGTGGATTCGTGCCGCCGCTGATCTCGGGGACGTCGTCGACGCCGCCGAGCCGGTCCGCGCAGATGTCGACGGCCCGGAGGGCGCTCCGTTCCAGTTCGGGGTCGTTCAGGTGGAAGAGGTTCAGCCCGATGCCGGACAGGCCGGAGAAGAGCGCCGATTCCAGGCGGTCCCACTTCTCGCGCAGGCTGATCTCGATCACGTCGAGCGCGTCCTGCCGGTGGCCGAGCAGGTCGAGTACGTGGGCGATGCCGTGCAGGCCGTCGTAGAAGCCGAGGCCGGAGCCCGGCGCCGGCCGCTTGGCCCGCGAGAGCAGCCAGTTCTCGTACTCGGGTAAGCGGCCGGCTCCGGTCGTCTCCAGGGCGTACAGGACGCCGGCGGCGCCGTAGGCGAGGTTCAGTCCGCCGCCCGGCTGGAACTGGGACACGTCGCCGGGGAAGAGCCGGTCGTCGCGTTCGGGTGTCGCGGACGCCCGGACGGCCCGCCACATGGCGGCACGCAGTTCGGGCCAGGGGGCGCTCCCGGGCAACGGCAGGGCGCGCATCTCGCCGTCGTCGCGCTCGTCGCCCGCGATCGTGGACACCGCCGGCGCGATCTCGGGGGTGAACGTGTCGCCCACGATCTCGCCGAGGTGCCGGACCTTGGCCCGGTGTAACGGCAGCATGATGGTGCACTGCGGGGCGAACAGCCCAAGCCGCAGGCAGGCCATCGCGTACCTGTCGACGTCGACGCCCTGCCGGTCGGCCGGCGCCACGTACGCGGGGTGGGCCAGCGCGGCGCGACTGCCCTCCTCGGCGAGCGTGGCGACCTCATAGTCGATGAGCACGACGCGGCCGCTGTCGGTCAGCAGGATGTTGTCGGGGTGCAGGTCGCCGAAGACCACGCCGCGCTCGTGCAGCGACCCGAGCGCCCGCTCGACCCGGTCCAGGGTGTCGAGGGCCCAGTCCGTGTAGCCGGCGATGTCGTCCGGGGCGCAGGTCGCCCGGGTCATGGGGTACCTGTGCACCAGGCGCCGTTGCAGCGTGGTCCCGTCGACGAACTCCTGCACCAGGAAGTGATGCTCGCCGAGGGTGAAGTAGCCGAGCAGGTCCGGCGCCGCGGGCAGCCCGGCCAGACGGTGCAGTATGTCGCGCTCGTGCGTCAGCCGCGCCACCGCGTCGCGTCCCGCCGTGTCGAGCCCGGCGTGCGGCCTGGCCTCCTTCAGCACGACCCGGTCGCCGGTCCGCTGGTCACGGCCGAGGTAGACGCCGCCGCCGTTGGAGAAGTGCAGCACCTTCTCGATCTCGTACGGCAGGCCGGTCGTGGTCACGGCGTTGCGCGCGGCGAGATGGGGTTCCAGGAACTCGGGCAGCGTCGCCCAGGGCGGCACCGAGAACGTGGCGCCCCGCACGTCGGGCACGAGCTGCCCGTCGCCGTCCTCGACGGCCAGCACCCGCTCGCCGCCGCCGGACAGACAGTGCCGCTCGGCGAAGCCGCCGTAGCGGACGAACAGCGGTCCCTCGCCGTAGCGCAGGTCGCTGAGGATGTACGGGCCGCGCACGTCGCGCAGCAGCTCGTCCAGCTCTTTGAGGACGAGTTCGAGCTGGCCCTCGTCGCGGGGGTAGATCGTGATCAGTTTGCCGCTCGACGCCCGCGAGGCCGCCTTGGAGTTGAGCATGACGTGGACCGGGACACCGCGCAGGAACTTGAACGCGATCCCGCGTGGCATGCAATAGTCCCAGACGGTCTCCACGGCCCGTTCGGCGTCGTCCACACGGGCCGACACGTGGATCTTCCAGCCCTGGGAGGGCAGGGGCGCCACTCCGCCCGGTGCGTAGTAGCACCAGGTCTCGGTCGCCTCGTGCAGCCATCCTTCGGGAACCGGCCGGCGCACGATGGGAAATTCGGCGTCCTCGGCGGTGCTGTGCTCGAGGGTGTCGTAGAAACGACCGTCCGCGAGGCAGTACAGCTCATACTGGTCCATCCGACGCGACCTCCCGTGCGTTGTCAATTAGAGAATGACAACCAGCGAGGAAGGCGTCTAGTAACACACAACATTACTGAGGCGTGCTTATCTCATACGCATTTGTGAGTTTTACATATTTGTTTATCTGCGGGACATAAACCGAAAAGGTGAATTGGTCGCTGCGGACCGCGGTGATCTCCAGCCACCCGCCCAGGCCGGACACCCGTTCGGTGAGGTTCATCAACCCTTGGCCGGACTCTCCCGCCCTGCGTACCGGGCGGACGCCGTCATTCTTGATCGACAGCTGGACGAGCTGGTCGCCTTCGAGCAACTGGATGGCGCAGTGCCGCGCCTCCGCGTGCCGCAGCACGTTGGTCACGCCTTCGCGCAGGGCGTGGGTGAGCGTGTCGGCGACGTCCCCGGGCAGCTCCCGGCACGTCACCCGGATCTGGCACCGGACCCCGACCGACTCCAGCAGGGCGCGGGCCGAGTTCATCTCCCGTTCCAGCGAGGAGCGCCGCTCGCCGTGGGCGACGGCCCGCACGTCCCCGGCCAGGGTGCGCAGCAGTTCCAGCGTCTCACCCACCTCCAGCTTCGCCTTCTCGTTGTCCTCCTCGACCAGCCGCTCGATGAGCTGCGTCTTCAGCACCAGGGCGGTGAGCCGGTGGCCTACCAGGTCGTGCAGGTCCCTGCTGAAGCGGCGTCGTTCCAGCGCCACGGTCGTACGGATGGCGTCGGTCCTGGCGCCGGCCAGTTGCTGCGCCCGCGCGGCCAGACTCACCAGCGCGAACTCCATCAGGCCGAGCACCGGACCGGCCAGCGCCCACCCCCTGTCCGTGAGCGCCTCGCGGGGAGCCGCGAGCAGGACGGGCCCGCAGCACACGGCCAGCGCCACCAGCGCCGTCGACCTGATCCGCTCGGCCACCAGCAGCAGCGCGCCGGCCAGCAGCCCGCACATCGGCGTCCACGCCGCGCCGAACAACGCCAGCGGCAGGTACGTCAGCCACGCCTGCACACCGACCAGCCACCACCCCGCGGACCCGCGCGCCAGAGTCCCCAACACGAACTGGGCGTGGACGGCCAGCAGGACGAGCAATGTCACCGAGGCCGTCAGCGAGAACCCGGAACCGGCCAACCCCCACTGCACCGGAACCGTCAGGGCGAGGAGCCCGGCCGTGAAGGCCAGCCAGGCCATGTTCAGGGGTGACGAGGGAACGATTCCGAGTAAGCGCAGCCGGGGAACCGGCTGACTGCCTGATCCATTCACTCGTCCCCCGATACGCTGCGTCGCGAGCATCTTCTCTTTTCCCACGTGGATTCTGTAAAGCTCCTTGTCTACATCGAGCACCACTCCCTGCCCGCCCCCGCCTGACTTAGGCCGCGCAACGTGGTCCTAGGGTTACCGCTATGGATTACAGACGACTTGGTGACACCGGCTTGCGGGTCTCGCGCATCTGCCTGGGCATGATGAGTTACGGCGATCCGGCCAGGCAGGAATGGGCGCTGCCCGAGGACGAGGCCGAGCCACTCGTCCGCCGGGCCGCCGACGGCGGTGTCACGTTCTTCGACACGGCCGACGTCTACAGCGTCGGCGCGAGTGAGGTCGTGACGGGGAACATCCTGCGCAAGATCTTCCCCAGGCGCGAGGACTATGTGCTGGCCACCAAGGTCTATTTCCCGATGAGCAGGGGAGCCAACGACCGGGGCCTGTCGCGCAAGCACATCCTCGACTCGATCGACGCCTCGCTGCGCCGGCTGGGCACCGACTATGTGGACCTCTACCAGATCCATCGCTGGGACGACGAGACGCCCATCGAGGAGACGATGGAGGCACTGCACGACGTGGTCAGATCGGGCAAAGCCCGCTACATCGGCGCCTCGTCCATGTGGGCGTGGCAGTTCGCCAAGGCGCAGCACGTGGCGCGGGACAACGGGTGGACCAGGTTCGTGTCCATGCAGAACCACTACAACCTGCTGTACCGCGAGGAGGAGCGGGAGATGCTCCCGCTCTGCGCGGACCAGGGCGTGGGCGTGATCCCGTGGAGCCCGCTGGCGCGCGGCGTACTGGCCCGCGCGGGCGCGTCCAAGTCGACGACCGGCGCGGGCGCGCCGGAGTCGACGACGAGGGCGGGCTCCGACGCGCGCATCGACGCCCTCTACGATCCCGAGAACGACGGGCTCATCCTGGACCGGGTGGCGGAGGTCGCGCGTGAGCACGGGCTGCCGGCGGCCCAGATCGCGCTGGCCTGGGTGCTGCGCCAGCCGACCGTCACCGCTCCGATCGTCGGGGCCACCAAGCCGGGCCACGTGGACGACGCGCTCGCCGCGCTGTCCGTGTCGCTCTCCGACAAGAACCTGGCCTCCCTCGCCGACCCATATCGGCCGCGCGAAGTGCGTATGTGAACAGCTTGAGTCTTCTTTACGGCCGGCACGGGAGGGCCCACCCACCCTCCGGTGCTGGGGTCTCTCCAGGGGAACGCTCCTCCGGTGGAGGTGGCCGGGCGCCGTTACGTGCGTGTTCTTGACCATCTGGGTGGTCACTTCGTGGCCACCTGGACGGTCGGTCCAGCGTCCGGTTCCGATGGGCTTCACTGGACACTGTACGCGTCCGATCCGTCACTGTCGCGTATCGCCGCTAATGCCATGAAGAGGGTGAAGGCTTGGACTTCTTGTACGGCTCCGGGACCTCGCGCTGTCTCCCGAGCTCGCCGTTTGTCGGAGTGGATCCCTAAGCTGAGCCCATGGCTAGGGCTAACGATGATGCGGCGGCGGCGCTTACCGAGTACGCGGAGCTGTTCGCGTTGACCGGCGGTGACGCCTTCCGGGTGCGGAGCTATCAGAAGGCCGCCAAGGCGATCGCCGGGTTCCCCGAGGACATCTCGGTGGCCGACGTACGCGGTGTGCCGGGCGTGGGCGAGGCGATCGCCAAGAAGATGGAGGAGTTCCTGCAGCGCGGGAGCTTCCGCCAGCTCGACGACCTGCGCGGCCGGGTGCCCGAAGGGGTGCGGCGGCTGACCCGCGTGCCCACCTTGGGGCCGAAGACGGCGATCATGCTGTTCGAGGACTACGGCATCGACTCCCCCGCCGCACTCGGCGAGGCGATCACCTCCGGGCGGCTCGACGGCGTCAAGGGGCTCGGCCCGAAAACCCTCGCCAACCTGCTCAAGGGCATCGAGCAGCTCGAACAGTCGGGCCGCAGGGTGCACATCGGCGTCGCCATGTCCCTGGCCGAGCAGGTGATGACGTCGCTGAAGGCCGAGCGCATCGCCTACGCCGGGTCGCTGCGGCGGATGAAGGACACGATCGGCGACATCGACATCCTGGCCGTGGCGCCCGAGTCCATCATGACGGAGTTCCGCGCCCAGCCATATGTCGCGGAGATCATCGCGGCGGGCGACAAGAAGACGTCGATACGCACCACGTCCGGCCTCCAGGTGGACCTGCGCGTGGTGCCCGCCGAGTCGTGGGGCGCGGCGATGCAGTACTTCACCGGCTCGAAGGAGCACAACGTCGCCATCCGGGAGATGGCGGTGAAGAAGGGGTGGAAGCTCTCGGAATACGGGCTGTTCGAGGGCGAGAGGGTGATCGCCTCGGAGTCCGAGGAGGACATCTACGCCGCGCTCGGCATGCAGTTCGTACCCCCGCCCATGCGCGAGGACGGCGGCGAGGTGAAGGCGGCGCTCCGCGGCGAGCTGCCGACCCTCGTACAACTCGCCGACCTCAAGGGCGACCTGCACACGCACACCAACCTGACGGACGGCATCGCCTCGCTGGAGGACATGGTGGCGGCGGGCCACGCCCGCGGCTACGTCTACTATGCGGTCACCGACCACGCCCCTGATCTGGCCATGCAGCGGATGACCCTGGACAAGGCGCTGGAGCAGCGGCAGCAGGTGGCGGACCTGCAACAGAAATATCCCGACATGCGGCTCCTGCACGGCACCGAACTCAACATCGCCCCCGACGGCTCCGTCGACTGGCCCGGCGAGATCCTCCGCGAGTTCGACGTGTGCGTGGCCTCGGTCCATTCGCACTTCAGCATGTCCCGGGATGAAATGACCCGCCGCTTCATCGCTGCCTGCGAAAACCCCTACGTCGACATCATCGGCCACCCGACCACCCGCAAGATCGGCAAACGCCCGCAGGTGGACGCCGACTGGGAAGCCGTCTTCCGCGCGGCCGGCCGCACCGGGACGGCCATGGAGATCGACTCCTTCCCAGACAGATCGGACCTGCCCGCCGACCTGGTACGGCTGGCGAAGCACCATGGGGTGAAGTTCTCGATCGACAGCGATTCACACGCCATCCCCCACCTGACGAACCAGCGGTTCGGCGTCGGGATCGCCCAGCGCGCGTGGCTGACCACGGAGGACGTCATCAACACCTGGCCGTTGGAGCGACTGCTCGCATTCCTCGGCCGGTAGGCGCGGCCATCGCCCCGCACGGAATTGACGCGCTTCCCGGGATTCATCCCGGGGAGCGCGTCAATCCTTCGCCACCTCAAACCTCAGGTGCGTGGCGAACGGCGACTCCAGCACCCGGGTCCGCCGCAACCGGACCTGCTCACTCCCGATCTCGAACAACCTGATCCCTGCCCCCAGCAGCACGGGCGCCAGATGGATCTGCAGGTCGTCGACGAGCCCGGCACGGAGAAACTGCCGCCCCACATCGGCCCCGCCACCGATCGCGACGCCCCGATCTCCCGCCACCGCCCGAGCCTGCGCCAACGCGCTCTCAACTCCGTCGGTGACGAACGTGAACGGCGAGCCCTCCCTGACCCACTCCTCCGGCGGCCGATGAGTCATCACGAAACAGGGCAGCCCACCCGGCGAATGACCACCCCAAGCCCCCGACACCTCGAACGTCCTCCGCCCCACGATGATCGCCCCCACCTCAGCGACCAGCTCGCCCAGGACCTCCGCGTCGATCCCCTTCGCCCCGAAGCTGCCCCACTCGCCACCATGCACCCAGTCGTGCAGAACCTCCCCGCCCTCCCCGAGCCCCCACCCAGGCTCGTCGTTCGGCGCGGTGATGAAGCCGTCGAGCGACATCGAAATCGAGAAGATGACCTTTCCCATCAAGCCCCTCCAACCACTCGTGGTCGCGTTCTGTCCGATCGTGTACGTCCGGCTCACGCGCCGGACGCGAAGCCTTCGCCTGGCGCGCCAGCGAACCCAGCCGGTGGCGCGCCGGCGATCCTCGCGCCACCCTGAACGGCCGCCCACACCCTCTGGCTATGAAGACCGCCCGGCGCCTAAGAACTCATCACACGAGGGCCCATCCAGCTACCCACGACGGCGATCCCCCCGAAGGCGATCTCTGAACGACATGCCACCCCGGCCCAACCCACCCGCAGATCATCCCTGGGGATGACCACCCCTGTACGCCGAGATCCAGGCGGCCTACCAGGCGGCCTTCCCTTCCTCACCGAACCGGGTGGTGGGTGGTCATCCCCCAGTATGACCACCCACAGGTTGATGTGGCCGCCAGCGGAATACGAGAAAGTAATCCCCAGCCACCACCCCCACGGAAGGACGGCGATCATGTCACCGGCGCCCAAGCGATCGAGAGCCCGCACGATCTGGACCCGGGCTCTCGCAGCGCTGGCCGTGCTGCTCGTCGCCGCCGTCGCCGGCGTGGCGGTGGCCTACCCGTCCGTGGCCGCCACGACATGCCCCGGCTGCTATGGCCTGACAGAGCTGCGCCCAGGCGTCTACATCGAGCACGACCTATCGCCCCAGCAACGATCACACGTCAGCCAGACGGTCGACGCCGCCACGAAGAGAGTCGACACCTTCTACGGCGGCAGAAAGAGCTCGCCCAGCCTGCTCATCTGCACCACCGAGGAGTGCTACCAGCACATCGGCGGCCACAAGGAGCGTGGCATCGCCGTTCTGGACCGCTCGGTGATGCTGTCGCCCCGCGGCCTCGACACGGTCATCGCTTCACACGAGATGTCCCACGTCGAGCTCCACACCCGCCTCACCTCCGGGGCGGAGGTCCCGCAGTGGTTCGACGAGGGCCTCGCCGTAGTCGTCTCCGACGACTCCCGCTACCTCGCCCCGCGAACGACCGGCGACCGCTGCCTGGTCCCACCGACCGCTCCACTGCCGGTCTCCTTGGACGAGTGGCTGAGTACGGCCAGCAAGGAGGCGGACACGTATGCCAAGGCCGCCTGCCAAGTAGACCGCTGGCTCCGTGCCAACGGGCACCGGCAGGGCTTGGAGTCCCTCATCCAACACCTCAACGCCGGCCAGCCCTTCGACTCACTCGTCCCCAACTGAGCACCCCCGGCTCCTTCGCCCACAACGGAGGACTTCCAGCAACTCGAGGAGCCTCCCGTCGCTCGTCCCCAATCGAGCACCCCCTCCTCCACCCACACCTCGACCTCACCCATCAGCCGACAGCCGCGTGCTGCCAGCCACCTGGGCGAACTTCCCGCCGTCAACGAGCAAATGCGTGTTCTACATGCCACGGACACCCACGCAGCACCCCGCACTTCGGCTTTCGCCCGCTCATGACCGCACTGTCAGCGAACTGACACCTCAGCCACAGAGCCGCACACCGGGAGTCCGCGACACCAGGACATCAGGACATCGGGGCATCGGGGCATCGGGGCATCGGGGCATCGGGGCATCGGGAGCCTGAGCCCGGGGAGCCCGGGACACCAACAGGAACATCCACGGCCTTCGTGCGGACCAGCGGGGCATGATCACCGCACCCGCGACGGCAGCACCGACGACAGCGACCCCCCTAGCCCCCGACCCCAGTCGCAGTCCCAGCTACGTATTGCCGCTGGTCATCACCGAGCACACCAGCTCTAACGAATTAGTCGCACCAGTCGCCCAGGACCGTATGCAGCACCAACCCCTCTCCGCCAGAAAGACATCCTAGAGACCGTTGGATGTGGTTGGATATGCGCATGCTTGACTGGCTCGAGAACCTATCCACCTCGAAAGAACTAGCAGATCTGGGATTTCGCTTTCTCGCCAGACAAAAAATAACAACCCGCCAACAACCAGAATCAAGAATCGCCGACATCGGCGGATCCGACGCCGCACCGTATTACGGAATAAGTCTCATCCACCGCAAGACCGAACCCAACCTCCTCTACGCCAGATTCGCCGAAGACTACGGAGACACGGTCGAAGCAATTGCCGCTCGGCGTGATCCCGGCCGACGACCCCGACAACCCCGAGGAGACCATCGACGACGTGGTGGAGATCGAACGCGGCCTGATCTTCAACCGCTTCCTCACCACCTACCAATGGACGCTGCACAGCGGCAACTACACCACCAACGATGGCGAACCGTTCACCACCCCGTACACCTCCATGGAAACCATCTACTCCCGGTCGTTGATCTCCCTTGACTGCCGCTATTCCCCGGCAGGCTGCCATCTGACCCTGGAGGTCGATTATCCTCCGGAGGAGGACACGGAATCCGTACGCGCGCTCCTGGATTCCCTTTCCGACCACTGGCCGGACAATGACCTCCTGACCGACGACCTGCCATTCGACGTGATCGGCGCCATCGCCGGGCTGGGTATTCAGCTACAGCCCGAGCACAGATTGCGCGGCTGGATCGAAGAGGGTGACGCGAGCACCCTGATAAGCCTGTACTACGTCGTCGCCAACAATGACGCGAACACCCCACAAGAGGCCGACGAACGGGTCCGGGCACTCCTGTCCCCCTACAGCCGCAGCCCCCACGAAGACATCCGGTACATCGTGAAACTGCTCGCCGAACGTCATGACCTCCTCGACCTGGCGGAGGCCACCGAAGCCTGACCGAGAGGGGCGGAATGAAGCCAGGGTCACTTCGGGGACGGGTTCGTCCACGACCAAGAGGATGGCTTCAACCTCAGGCGGTCTGACGAGGCGAGTACAACCACGGGTCGCGCAGGTCGAAGTAGGCGGGCTCGCCCTCGAACAGCCCCTTCCACGCCTCGAAGAGCTCCCGCATCTCGGCCGGGAGCGGCTTGCCCTCGCCTTCTCTGGCCGCCTGCTCGGAGGTGAAGTACGCGACCTCGGTGTATCCGCCGTCCCCGTGCAGGGCGGCGAACCCGCCGATGAGGTCGGGCCGGAACCCGGCCAGGCCCTGCTCGCCCCGGGCGATGACCTCGTGCATCCGCTCCGGATCCCGGATCCGCCCCTGCATCACCTGGACGAATCCCGCCGAATCCGACCCGCCCTCCAGATACGTGTACACCTCGGTGCAGTCGTGAAAGGCCACCTCACCGCTGAAGAGCTTCGCAGTCTCGGCCCACCACTGACCCTGCTCGGGCCGCTCGCTGTTGCGCCATGCGACCTCTTGCGACTCGAACCGCGCCGTGTTCACGAACATGCCGTCGTCCGTCACACCGGCGGTCGTGCCAAGCCAGCCATCCACTCCCGGCGCGAGCTCGGCATGCCAACGGTCCAACGCCGCCCGCATCTCGCCGGCGTCCGTGATCTGTCCCTGAATGACCTGGATGAACATCGCGGCCCCCTCGCTGTGTACCTCAGCACCACGCTAGGAGCCTGCCCGTGAAGGTCGAGATGTCAGGGCCCCATGCCATGTCCAAAACTTGCTGTCGCCCCTTGACCATGGCAATCAGACACCACCCGCCACCCCTTCCTACCGACCACTCAAGAGCCACCCACCGACCAGTCACCTCTTACGGCCTCGCCGACATGCCTCCATGACCCCGCTGTCGTGGCCCCGCTGTCTCGCCGTCATGGCCTCGCCGTCATGGACCCGCCGCCCCCTGTCATGGACCCGCCGTCATGGCGCCGCCGCCCCGCCGTCCGTCGCCTCCCTGTCATGGCCCCGCCGTCATGGCGCCGCCGCCCCGCCGTCCGTCGCCTCCCTGTCATGGCCCCGCCGCCATGGACCCACCGTCATGTGCCGCCGTCGTCATGTGCCGTCGTCTCAAATCTCGGGCATGTTCTCACGGGGACTAGCTGGAGAGAAGCCCCCAGTCGCGATTAAATGGTTTCCCTGTAGGAAATACGGACTATGGAGGTGACGCCCCATGGAGCAAGCCCTGGCGACGATCGTCAAACCGCTGCCCGCCCACCTGTTCAGGGTCCACGACGGCAGCGCCGAGATGCGGTGGGAAGCCATGGCTGGGCAGGGGTACCACACCCCAATAGACCGATTTTTCGTGCGAAATCATACGTACACTCCCAACATCAACCCCACCACCTGGCGGCTCCGGCTCCACGGCCCCGGGCTGCGATGTCCCGGCGAGTACGACTACGACCAGCTTCGTGCCATGCCGTCACGGACCATCAACGCCGCGATCGAGTGCGCCGGAAACGGGCGTCGGCTGTACAGGACGCAGCAGCACAATCCGGCCCCGGGCACGCAGTGGGGACTGGGCGGGATCGGGGTCGCGCGGTGGCGCGGGGTGCCGCTCAGCTACCTGCTCCAGCACGCGGGCCTGCGGCGGGACGCCGTGGATCTGCTGCCGAGCGGCCTCGACGCGCCGTTCGAGGACCACGGGCACGTACGCAGGCCGCTCCCCGTCGGCAAGGCCATGGACGACGTGCTCGTCGCCTACGAGATGAACGGCCGGCCGCTCCCGCTCGACCACGGATTTCCGGCACGCCTGGTG
This sequence comes from Nonomuraea sp. NEAU-A123, assembly GCF_018603905.1. Classification (GTDB taxonomy): domain Bacteria; phylum Actinomycetota; class Actinomycetes; order Streptosporangiales; family Streptosporangiaceae; genus Nonomuraea. The sequence goes on along the minus strand of NZ_JAHFZZ010000011.1, from coordinate 179,682 downwards.
GTGCCGGGATGGGTGGGAATAGCGTCCATCAAATGGCTGGGTGACATCGAAGTAGCAACCCGCGAGCTCACTTCACCGTGGAACACCGTCTTTTACCGCGACGTAACGACCCAGCCGGTGAAGAGCGCTTTCGAGCTCGCCTGGAATGCGCGACTGATGGCCGGGCGGCCGTACATCCTGCACGGCAGGTCGTGGTCGGGACAGGGACGGATCGTCCGGGTCGATGTCAGCAGCGACGGCGGGCGGAGCTGGCACCAGGCCGAACACCACGGCCGGCACCTGGTCAGCGCCTGGTTGCCGTGGCACATCGAGTGGGCGCCCAAGCCGGCGGGGGCGTACGAGCTGATGGCGCGGGCGACCGACGAGACGGGGGTGACGCAGCCGCTGACGACGCCGCACCACCCGTTCGGATATCACTTCGGCGCCGTCGTGCGACACCCTATTTCCGTTGTCCACGGATAGATAATTGTCACCGATCCGGTGTGAGCTGCGCATTGACTAAAGGGTTGTACGGCGCACCTGAATTCATCTGAAAGACTCTCGCGGAAACTTCACGGCAATCCTCGCGTGTGATGGTAGCCACATTCCGAGAAAGGGAGAGCAGATGCGCCAGCTCACCGCCCTCGACGCCCAGTTCCTCAATGTCGAGTCCGCGACCACCGCCGCTCACGTGGCGGGCCTGGCGATCCTTGATCCCGCCGACGGCTACGTGACCCGCGACAACCTCGCGGCCCTGCTACTGGAGCGGCTGCACCTGTCGCCCGCGCTCAGCCTGCGACTGGCGGAGGTGCCGCTCGGGCTCGACCGGCCTTACTGGGTGCCCGACCCCGATTTCGAGATCGGCAACCACCTGTTCGAGATGACGCTGCCCGCGCCCGGCGGTGACCGGCAACTGGCCGAGGCGGTGGCCGCCATCCACGCCCGCCGGCTCGACCGGGCTCATCCGCTGTGGGAGATGCACCTGATCAACGGGTTGGCCGACGGTCTGGTCGGTGTCTACACCAAGGTGCATCACGCGGCCATCGACGGCGTCTCGGGCGCGGAGACACTCGCCACGCTGCTCGACCTCTCCCCCAACACCCGCCATGCGCTCCCGCCCACCTGCAAGTCGAGTCAGACACCAAGCCAGATAAGCCGGATCGGCGAGACGGGCCGGACGAACAAGGTCAAGGCACCGGAGGACGAGGCCCGCCAGACCGCGAAAGACCAGGCCCCCAGCCTGGTGAGCATGCTGGCGGGCGCCGCCGTACAGACCGCCACCCACCCCGTACGCGCCCTCCGCTCGGCCGTCAAGGCGGCCGGTGACCTCGACGCGATCCCCCTGGCCGCCACCATCCCCGGCTCGCGGCTGATCGCCAAGGCGGCCAGGTTCGTCGCCCGCGACGAACAGCGCCGCCCCGAACTCCCCGGCCTGGCCGTCCCGCGCACGCCGTTCAACGGGCCGATCAGCGGGCGCCGGCACCTGTCGTTCGGTTCGGTCTCGCTCAAGGACGTCAAGAGCGTGGCCAAGGCCAACGGGATGAGCGTCAACGACATCGTCATGGCGCTGTGCACGTCGGCGCTGCGGTCGTGGCTGGAGGAGCGTGACGCGCTGCCCGACGAGCCGCTGATCGTCGCGGTCCCCGTCGCGGTCCGTACGTCCGGCGCCGGGGAGGTGGTGGGCAACCAGATCTCCGCCATGATCACCCCGATCCCCACGAACGTCGCCGATCCGGTGCAGCGGCTGCGGACCGTCGGCGCCACCATGAGCACCGCCAAGCGGCGCTTCGCGCTGGCGCCGCCCGCCTGGCTGAACGAGCTCTGCTCACTGCTGCCCGCTCCCATCACCAGCCTGGCGACCCCGGCGATCTTCCGGCTGGCGTCGGTGACGTTCCCGCCGATCAACCTGATCATCAGTAACGTGCCCGGACCGCAGTTCCCGTTGTACCTGTGCGGGGGACGGATCCTGTCGTACTACCCGCTGTCGGTGCTGACCGACCTGAGCGGCGGCGTGAACATCACCTGCTTCTCCTACGACGGCATGCTCGACTTCGGCGTGGTGGCCTGCCCCGAGCGGATGGACGACGTGTGGGGGCTGCTCTCCCACCTGCAGTCGGCCCTCGACGAGCTGTCAGATGAGCGAGTGGGCGATGAGTTCCGCGACCGCGTCGGGATCGATCTGGTGGCCGGTTAGCTGGCAGAGGTTCTCCTGGTAGAGCAGTACGGCCGCGAACGTGGCCGCCGCCACCTCCAGCCGGGCCGCGCCGCCCCGCGCGCCCGGCAGCGCCAGTTCGAGCGCGAACCTGGCCCGGCTGATCAGCTCGCCGTTGAGGCGGCCGAGCCGCTCCTTGACCGAGCCGTGCGTGTCGGCCTCGCGGAACAGGATGCGCCGCATCGCCGGTGAGGCGTGCAGCGGCAGCCTGCGGGCCAGCCGCGACAGCGTGCCCGCCGGGTCTCCGGGCACGGCGTCGACCTCGTGCCCCTCTTCGACCAGTGTGCGCTCGTCAATCAGCGCGACCAGGACGTCGATCTTGCGCGGGAAGTAGTGGAAGATGAGCCCTTTGGGCACGGCGGCCAGCCTGGCGATGAGCGCGGTCGGCGTGGCCTCGTAGCCGCCACCGGCGAAGAGCTCCTCCGCCGCGTCCAGGATGCGCGTCCGCGCGTCGCCGACCTCCACAGCCGCACCCTAGCGTCACCCATAACCCCCCGGTAATGCCGTGAAGGCGAGAGCCTCGTACGCGCGGATCTCATTGAACGCCGATGGCCCGGGTGAGCATGGGGTAGGCCCGGTGCAGCTCCCGCTGCCAGGAGGCGTGGTTGTGCCCGCCGCGGTGGAAGTGCGTACGTACCGGAATCCCCAACCCCGCGAGCCGCCCCGCGAACGCCCGCGCGGCCCGGTTGGCGAGGTCCTCGACCAGGTCGCCTGCGCCCGCGGCCACGTAGAGCTCGACCCCCTTGAGCCTCCCGGCCTGGTCGTAGGGGTTGTGGGCGCGCCACACGGCGCGCTGCTCGGCCGGATCTCCCCAGACGCGCTTCCAGTCGGTGCCGAAGCAGCCGATCGTGGTGCCCGCCATCACGGCCTGCGGCACGCCGGGTTCGAGGATGTGCACGGCTCCGCTGAACGAGGCCGCCGCCTTGAAGTAGCCCTTGGCGGCGTACAGCATGGCGCCCTGGCCGCCCATCGAATAGCCCGCGACGGCCCGCTCCCGCCCGGCGCGGTAGCGGGATTCGAGCAGCGGCAGCAGCTCCTTGAGGTGGTACGTCTCCCAGCGTGGCGGGCCGCCGTCGCCACCGTTCCACCAGTCGGAGTAGCTGCCGCACTTGCCGCCGTCGGGCATCACCACCATCAGCCCGGAGTCCCGGGTGAGCGCGTCGACGTCGGTCTTGGCGGTCCACGTGGCGTAGTCGTCGAGGCCGCCGTGCAGCAGCCAGAGCACCGGCCAGTCACGGCGCGCCTCCCAGCCCGCGGGGAGCAGCAGGCGGACCTTCGTGGTGCCGGCCAGCGCCCGCGACCTGATCGTCAGCTCCATCCTGCGCTCGTCGAGCCGCTTCTCCTCGACCACCTCGGCCGCTCGCGTGCTCCTCGACGGAACCGGCTGAGGGGCGGGCTCGCCGTCACGATGGAGCAGGAGTACGGCCGTCGTGCCCAAGGCGAAAAGGCCGCCGGCGACGACCGCGCCGACCAGGCAGCCGCTTAATCGGGATGCCACCAGAGCCTCCCTTTTCGATGCGCGGATAATAGCGAAGATGAGATCAATCGCCACCACGGATCTGACCGTGTTCCCGATATGCCTTGGCACCAACGTCTTCGGCTGGACCGCCGACAGGGCGGCGTCCTTCGAGGTGCTCGACGCGTACGTCGAGGGCGGCGGCAACTTCATCGACACGGCCGACGTCTACCCGTACTGGGCCACCGGCGAGTCCACCTCCGAGATGATCATCGGTGACTGGCTGGCGGAGCGCGGCAACCGCGACTCGCTCGTGCTGGCCACCAAGGTCGGCATGCTGGCGGGTCTGGAGGGCCTGGCGCCCGCGACCATCCGCACCGCCGTCGAGAACTCTCTGCGCCGGCTGCGTACCGACCGGATCGACCTCTACTGGGCGCACGTCGACGACCGCGACACCCCGCTCGCGGACACGCTGGCCACGTTCGGGGCGCTGGTCGAGGAGGGCAAGATCCGCCACATCGGCGCCTCCAACTACGGCGCCGACCGGCTGGCGGAGGCGTTGCGGGTGGCCGACGACGAGGGCCTGCCCAGGTACGTCGCGCTCCAGCAGCCGTACAACCTGGTCGACCGCGCCTATGAGGGTGAGCTGCGGGACGTGGTGGCCAGGGAGGGGCTGTCCAGCACACCGTACTTCTCGCTGGCCCGCGGCTTCCTGACCGGCAAGTACACCCCGGGGACCACGATCGACAGCCCCCGGGCAGGGCAGGCGGCCTCATACCTGGAGACGGAGCACGGGCCGCGGACGATCGAGGCCCTCGCCAAGGTGGCCGCGGAGCACGACGCCGAACCGGCGGCGGTGGCGCTGGCCTGGCTGGCCGCCCAGCCCACGATCACCGCGCCGATCGCCAGCGCCCGCGACGTCAGGCAGCTCCAGCCGCTCCTCACGGCGGCCGCGCTCACCCTGACCGCCGACGAACTACACCTCCTGGACACGGCCTCCCGCCCCTGACCACGGAGAACTGCGGGATCCAATGGGAGCTCCTACCCAGGTGCGATCTTGAATCCCTACCAAAGATCATGTGATACTCCACAAGAGTTCTTACTCTTGTCAGGAAATGTCCGTCAGGTGAGACGGGCTGTTGGAGGATCGCGTGGCACCCGGACTTCCAACCGACGAACAAGAACCCCAAGTCCTGCCCTTCCACCAAGCCCTCCCCAGGCTGCTGCGAGACCCGGTCACCGAGCTGGCCAAGATGGGCACCGACGCCGGCGGGCGGATCGTCCGGCTGCACATCGGCCCGTTCCGGCCCTACCTGGTCTCCCATCCCGACCACGTCCAGCAGGTGCTCAAGACCGACTGGTCCACCTTCGTACGCGAAGGCATGTTCTGGCGGCCGCTGCGGCGCGTGACCGGCCAGAGCATCCTGGGTGAGGGCGCGGGCTGGGAGTCCAGCAGGAAGGTCCTCCAGCCGCTGTTCACCGCGAGGTACACGGCTTCGCTGGGCGAGGACCTGGCCGACATCATCGCCGGCCGCGTCGCCGAGCTGGACGAGCACGCGCGGACCGGCCGGCCGATCGACGCCGGGCACCAGATGACGGCGATCGTCAACGAGAGCGTCATCAAGGTGCTGTTCGGCGGGCGGATCCCCCGGGATGTCGCCGAGCGGCTGCTGCCCGAGTTCGCCACGTGCGCCACGTCGATCGGCTTCCGGCTGCTCTTCCCCTTCGTGCCCTACTCCGTCAGGGTGCCGGGAGACCGGGCCTTCCTGGCGGCCACGAAGAAGATCGACGAGATCGTCCACCCCTTGATCGAACGGGCTCTCAAGGAGGGCACCGACACCAACGAAGTGGTCTCGGCGCTGCTCAGGGCCAGGATCCGGGAGACGGGCACGGCCGATCTGCGGCAGGTCCGCGACGACCTGGTCAGCGTCTACGGCGCGGCGTCGGAGACCACGGCGGTGTCGCTGACCTGGCTGTGGTCGGTGCTGCACGACTATCCCGACGTGTACGCCAAGCTGCGGGAGGAGATCGGCCAGGTGGTCGGCGACGGCCCGGTCCGGCCGGCCCACGTGGCGAGGCTCAGGTATCTCCGCATGGTCCTGCAAGAGGTGGTGCGCTTGTACCCGCCGGGCTGGATCATCCCCCGCCAGGCCGTGGCGGACACCGAGATCGGCGGTGTCCGGATCAAGGCCGGCTCGCAGGTGCTGGTCAGCCCGTACACGACCCATCGGTTAGCGGAGTTCTGGGACCGGCCGCTGGCGTTCGACCCGGAGCGCTGGGCGCCCGAGCAGACCGAGCGCCGGCATCGCTACGCCTCGATCCCGTTCGGCGCCGGCCCGCACGTGTGCCTGGGCCGGCACCTGTTCTTTCTCAAGGCCCCGCTCGTGATCGCCAACCTGCTGAGCAGGTACCAGCTGACGCTGGCCAACCCGCAGCGGCTCACCCCCGTGCCGGGAGCGTCGGTACGGCCGAAGGAGAAACTCATGCTGAACCTGCTGCCGATCGAGCGGAGCCGTCAGGCGTGAGCGGCGGGGAGGCGGCGGCGTTGCTGACGGATCTCATGTTCCGGCCCTGGGGTCAGGTCTCGTCCTCGGTCTACGAGACGGGCCGGCTGGTCACGCTCGTTCCCTGGCTGGTCGGCCACCAGGAGCGGATCGATTACCTGGTCGCCGCCCAGCGGCAGGACGGCGCCTGGGGGGCGCCCGACGGATACGGGCTGGTGCCGACCCTGAGCGCCACCGAGGCGATCCTGTCCGCGCTGCTGCGCGGGGAGTCCGGCACCGACGGGCAGAGCCTCGGGGAGGCCGCCGAGCACGGCCTGCGCGTGCTGGCCGGCTGGCTGGACGGCCCCCTGGAACTGCCCGACATGCCGGCGATCGAGCACATCGTGCCCTCGCTGGTCGCTCTGATCAATCGGCACCTGGAGAGCCTGGCCGGCCACGGCCCGCTGTCACTGCCCGACGGGATGAGCTACGACGCGCTCGACCGGGTCAGATCGTGGATCGAGTCGGGGGCCGAGGTGCCGGAGAAGCTGCTGCACGCTCTGGAGATCGGCGGCCCGGCGGCCAACGGGGCGCCCGTGGGCCGGCCGACGGCGATCGGCACCGTCGGGGCCTCACCCGCGGCCACCGCCGCCTGGCTCGGCGAGCGGGGCGCGCGCGACGTGCACGACCCGGCCCGCGGGCACCTTGAGGCGGTGGCCAGGCGCCACGGCGGTCCGGTGCCCGTCGGGCTGCCCATCACGGTGTTCGAGCGGGGCTGGGTGCTGAGCTGGTTGATCCGCGCGGGCGTGCCCGTCGAGGTGCCGCCGGAGATGGTGGCCGACCTCAGGGCGGCGATCGGTCCCGCCGGCGCCCCCGCCGGCCCCGGGCTGCCCGCCGACGCCGACACGACCTCTGTGGCGCTGTACGCCCTGGCGCTGCTCGGCATGCCGTACGAGCCGGATTGCCTATGGGCCTTCCGCTCCGGCACGCGCTTCTCCACCTGGCAGGGAGAGCAGGGCACCTCGGTCAGCGTCAACGCGCACGTGCTCGACGCCCTCGGCCAGTACGTCGCCTGCCTGCCCGCCGCCGCCGTCCGCTACCGCGAGACCATCGCCGAGGTGGCCGCCTGGATCCGCGAGCGGCAGGAGCCGGACGGGAGCTGGACCGACAGATGGCATGCTTCGCGCTACTACGCCACGGCGGCCTGCGCGCTGGCGCTGGAGGAGTTCGGCGGCGACCTGTCGGCGGGCGCGGTGGACGCGGCCGTCGGCTGGGTGCTGGGGACCCAGCGGCCGGACGGATCGTGGGGCCGCTGGGCGGGCACCGCGGAGGAGACCGCCTACGCGATGCAGATCCTGCTGCTGACCCGGTGGCGGGCGGACCCGCGATGCGAGCGGGCCGTGGACCGCGGTCACGCGTATCTGACCCGGTCGTCAGGCGAGGAGCATCCTCCCCTGTGGCATGACAAGGACCTTTACACGCCGGTCGCCGTGGTCCGCGCCGCCGTCATCGCCTCGTCGCATCTCGCCCGCCGGATCTAACCCTCATGGGACTCCAGATCTCCGGCCAGTTCCTGAACGGTGTACGCGTGCGTGTCCCTGGCCAGGTACCAGCGGCCGTTGAACGACACGCTCCTGCGCTGCCCCTCCGCGATCTCCGCCAGTTCGGCGGGCAGGTCGGCGAGCGCGGCGCCGAACTCCGTGTCGAGCTCGCCGATGTGCGCCGAGACCTTCGTGAGCGCCCGCGCCGTGCCCGTGCCCGCGTTCTCCAGGATGCTGATGGAGTTGGGCTTGCCCTCGGCCTTCTCCCGCTCGAACGTCCTGATGTCGTTGGCCAGCCGCATGCAGGCCGCGCCGAGATGGGTGGCCGGCTCGATCGACGTCCAGTGGGCGGCCTCGGCGGGGACGGGACCGCGGATCGCCAGGGCGGCGGCCCACCAGGTGGGGTAGAGGATCGTGAGCAGGCCGTTCGCCAGGTAGTCCGCGTACTCCGGCCAGGGAGCCCGGCCCGCCGCCCAGGCGCGCTCGCGGACCATGGCCGCGCCGGCCAGCTCCAGCCGTCGCCCCAGGTTCGGCGCGTGGACCGCCGCGCCTGCGTGCCCGTGGAAGCGGGCGCACCACGCCTGCCAGGCGCCCAGGACCTGCTCGATCGGCCCTTCGGCAGCGGGCGTGGCGGCGAAGGACGTGCCGGTGACCGTGGCGCGGAGCCGGGCGATGAAGGCGGTGAAGTCGCGGTCGGACCACTCTCCGGAGATGCCGTCGGCGATGTCGTCGAGGCCGAACAGGATCGCGGTCAGCGCCCCGAGCTCGGCGATCTGGTCCCGGCGCGCGAGCGGGAACGTGGCCGCGGCGGACAGGCAACTGAAGGCCAGCCGGCTCGCCGAGCTCTCGCCATCGGCGAACAGGACGGGAAAGGGGCGCAGCAGCCCGGCCGCTTCGGGAACGGCATCGAGCGCGGCCCGCAGGACGGCGCCCCGGTCCCCCTCGGGCACGCCCGCCAGTTGATGCGATCCCTTGAGCAACCGGTCCGCGAGATCGTTGCGGATGCCGAAGTACGCGCGGCCGCCCGGGTCACTCACCCGCCGAGGATATCCATTAATACGATATTTGACTAATCGAGTCAGAAAAACGGATATTTCACCGCAAATGAATACGGCCGGTTGAGTCAAGATCGCTCTCTTTGCTAGGGTGCCCACGTCTTCAGCGCCGGTATGCCACTGCATGTCCTGGTGGTCAGCCATTTCAAATGACTTTCACAGGGTAGGTATGATGCGCTTCCGCAATTCACGACTGCGGACCAAGATCATTGCTCTACTGCTCTCCCTTGCGGCGCTTTGGGTGTTCGCCGCCTGGGTGACCCTCCGCGAGGGCGTCAACCTGCTCTGGGTCTCGCAGCTCGACAACGCCGTGGTCAGTCCGAGCGAGCCGCTGCTCGTCGAGCTGCAACGCGAACGCCGGCTGTCGATCATCCAGCTCGGCGACGGGACGTTCCGCTCCCGCAAGGATCTGGAGGCCCAGCGCAAGCAGGCCGACCGAGCGATCGCCACCTTCGAGGAGGCGGCGAGTTCGAGCGTGGTCGACTGGGCGACGGACGACGACGGCGCCAAACGGGTCACCGACGTCTTCCGGCGGCTCGACACGCTCAAGACCACCCGGCAGGCCGTCGACGCGGGCCGCATGAACCGGGTGCAGGCGACCGATGCCTACGCCGACGTCATCGACTCCATCTACCGGCTCTACGGCTCGGTGGCCACCCTCGATGACAAGATCGTCGCCAAGGACATCCGCACGCTCCTCGCGCTGAGCAGGGCGCGCGAGGTTCTCGCCCGGGAGGACGCCCTGCTCGCCGGCGCCCTGGCCGAGGGCCGGCTGACCGCCGCGGAACACACGCAGTTCGCCGAGACCGTGGGCGCCTGGCGCATCCTCGCCGAGCAGGCCGCGGCCGAACTGCCCGACTCCGAGAAGGCCGCCTACGACAAGCTGGCCGCGAGCACCACGTTCAACCGCCTGCGCGAGCTCGAAACCCGGCTCGTCGAGCAGGACGCCAGCATGGAGAGCGTCCCGTTCGGCGCCGACCAGTGGAAGACCGCCTCTGAACGTGCCCTCGCCGACTTCAACGCCCTCGTGCTCAGCGCGGGTGACCGCCTCGTGGACCGCGCGGTGCCGGTCGCGGTCGGCGTGGTCGTACGGCTGCTCCTGGCCGGTGGCCTGGGGCTCATCGCGGTCATCGCGTCGATCGTCCTGTCCATCACCACGGCCCGTACGCTCCTCGCCCAGTTGCAGAAGCTGCGGGACGCCGCGCACGAGCTGTCCAACGAGCGGCTGCCCCGTCTGGTGGAGCGGATCGGTCACGGTGAGGAGGTGGACCTGGCGCGGGAGGCCCCGTCGCTGGACTTCGGCGACGACGAGATCGGGCAGGTCGGCCAGGCGTTCAACACCATGCAGCGCACCGCGGTCAGCGTCGCCGCCGAGCAGGCCGAGCTGCGCCGCAGCATCCGCGACATCCTGCTCAGCCTGGCCCGCAGGACCCAGGGCCTGGTGCACCGGCAGTTGACCGTGCTCGACGTGATGGAGCGGCGTGAGACCGATCCCGAGGAGCTGAAGGAGCTCTTCCGGCTGGACCACCTGGCCATCCGGATGCGGCGCAACGCCGAGAACCTCATCGTGCTCTCCGGCTCCTCACCCGCCCGCACGTGGCGGCGCTCGGTGCCGATGGTCGACGTGGTGCGCGGCGCGCTGGCCGAGGTGGAGGACTACACCCGGGTGACGCTCATGCCGATGGGCGACGTCGTGCTGCTGGGCCGCGCCGTGGGTGACGTCGTCCACCTGCTGGCCGAGCTGATCGAGAACGCGGTCTCCTTCTCCCCGCCCTACACCACCGTCGAGGTCCGCGGGCAACTGGTGGCCAACGGCTACGTGGTCGAGATCGAGGACCGCGGCCTCGGCATGAAGCCGGAGGACCTGGTGGCCGCCAACGAGCGCATCGCCGACCCCCCGGAGTTCCGCATCACCGGCACCGCGCGCCTGGGCCTGTACGTGGTCAGCCGCCTGGCCGGGCGCCATGGGATCCAGGTCGTGCTCAAGTCCTCGCCGTACGGAGGGACCACGGTCGTGGCCCTGCTCCCCCAGCAGCTCGTCCAGCTCGGCGACCAGCCGGAGGAGGGTGATGAGCCGACGCGGCTGCCCCGCAGGAAGGCCGTCGCCACGGCGACGCGGCCGGCCGCGTCGACGACCGTGCGCCGGCTGACCGTGGCCCCGCCCCGCAGGTCCGCCGAACAGGCGCCGGAACGCGAGCGCGTCCTGCCGGAGCCAAGGCGCGCGCGCCCGGAGCCCGCGCCCGCCCCCGAGTACACCCCTTCCGGCCTGCCCTTGCGGGTGCCGCAGGCCAACCTTGCCCCCGCCCTGCGTGACGAGGCGCCCGCCGCGCGGCCGAACCCCGAGGAGGACGATGACGAACGCTCGCCGGAGGAGATCCGCGCGATGATGGGATCTCTGCAGTCGGGCACCAATCTGGGCAGGACCGAAGCGGCCAAAATCATGGACGGGCTCAAGGGCGAGCAACCGGGAGGCGACACGTGACACCTGGTTCCGGCACGGATCTCAACTGGCTGCTCGACGATCTGATCGGCCGGGTCAAGGAGGCCGAGCACGCCATTGTGCTGTCCTCCGACGGATTGCTGATGGGCTCGTCCGCGGCGTTGCAGCGGACCGACGGCGAGCACCTGTCGGCGGTGGCCTCCGGGCTGCAGAGCCTGGCCAAGGGCCTGTCCGAGCACGTGGGCGGCGGCCCGGTCAAGCAGACGGTGGTGGAGTGGCGCTCGCGGTTCCTCATCGTGACCGTGGCGGGTGAGCGGGCGTGCCTGGCCGTGCTGTGCGCGCAGAACGCGGACATCGGCCTGATCGCGTACGAGATGGCCATGCTCGTCGCCCGAGTCGGCCAGTACCTCACCACGGGCGTCCGCGCCGAGGGCGTGGCCAGGGGTGATCGGTGAACACCCCTGACCACGACCCCATGGGCGAGCCTTTGGACGAGCACTGGGTCGATCCGGAGATCATCCGGCCCTACGTGGTGACGCGGGGGCGGACCCAGCCCGCGCACGGCAAGTTCGACCTGATCTCCATGGCCCTGGCCATCGGCCCGCCGCCCGGCCCCGAGGCCGGGCTCGACCCCGAACATCTGTCGATCCTGCGGCTCTGCCGCGAGCCCAAGTCCGTCGCCGAGATCGCCGCCTACCTGGATCTGCCCGCGGGCACGATCCGGGTGCTGCTCGGCGACCTGTTCGACAGGGAACTCGTCTCGGCCCAGGAACCGCAATCCGAGGTGGACATGCACGACATGAACATGTACAGGGCGGTGCTCGATGGCCTTCGATCGCTCTGAACGCCCGCGCCTGCCTACGGCGATCAAGATCCTGGTGGCCGGTGGTTTCGGCGCGGGCAAGACCACGCTGGTCGGCGCGGTCTCCGAGACCCGTCCGCTGCGGACCGAGGAGATCCTGAGCGACCGCGGCGTCGGCATCGACGACATCTCGTCGGTGGAGGCCAAGCGCACGACGACCGTGGCGATGGACTTCGGCCGCATCACGCTCGGCAGCGACTACGTGCTGTACCTGTTCGGCACGCCGGGACAGGAGCGGTTCTGGTTCGTCTGGGACGAGCTGGCCGAGGGCTCGCTGGGCGCGGTCGTCCTGGCCGACACCCGCCGCCTGGCCGACTGCTTCCCTTCGATCGACTACTTCGAGCGCCGCGGCACGCCGTTCGTGGTGGCGGTCAACTGCTTCGAGGGCGCGCGGACGTTCGAGCTCGACGAGGTACGGCTGGCTCTCCAGCTGAACCCGTCGATCCCGATCGTCCTGTGCGATGCCAGGAAGCGCGATTCGAGCAGGGAGGTGCTGATCACCCTGGTAAAGCATTCCGCCAAACTCCGCGTGGAGCCCGTGGCTCCTTGACGCCGGTCGGGGCGCGGCGGATCTTGGCAGGTAGATGCTGCTGAGGGGGCGCCCCATGACGACGTCCGGCGACGACCTGCTGTCCGAGCGGGTGGCGGGCGGGATCCTGCCGAAGGTGCTCACCACGTTCGACATGGTCGCCATCTTCGTGGCGATCGTGCTGTTCATCACGAACGCCGCGGTGATCCAGAGCGCCGGTCCGGCCGCGTTCGGCTGGTGGATCATCGCGTTCGCGCTGTTCCTCATCCCGTGCGCGATCGTGACCGGGCAGCTCGGCGCCATGTTCCCCGGCGAGGGCTCGATCTACCTATGGACCAGCAAGGCTTTCGGACCGTTCTGGGGGTTCTTCGCCGGGTTCTGCGCGTGGTGGCCGGGCGTGCTGGTGATGGTGGCCACGGGCACGCTGACGATCTCGTTCCTCGGCTTCGTCTTCCCCGCCGTGGGCGGCCTGTCGGTGCAGGCACAGGGCGGGCTGATCGTGGCGATCCTGGTGCTGGCCGCCGTGCTGGCCGTGCTGCGGTTCCGGCTGACGCAGAACGTGGTCAACGTCGTCTTCCTCGCGTACGGCCTGGCCATCCTGCTGATCTTCGCGGCCGGAGTCGCCCACCTGCTGAAGGGGAACGCGGCGGCGACGAACCCGTGGGACTTCGCGACCTGGAGCCCGTCGGCCGAGCACGGGATCAACTTCGCCAACTGGAGCTTCTTCGGCCTGGCGGTGCTGGCCCTGCTCGGCGTCGAGGTGCCGCTGAACATGGGCGTGGAGATCCGGCAGGACCGTGCGGTCACCCGCTACCTGCTGTGGGGCTCGCTCGCCGTGATGATCGCCTACCTCGCCGCCACCTGGGGCGTGATGGTCTCGGTCCCGGCGGACAAGTCCGCGCAGATCACCTCGGTGGCGGCCGCGGTCGGCATCGGGCTGGGCGACTGGGCGGGCAAGCTGGTGGCGCTGCTGCTGGCGGCGATGTTCTTCATCATCACGGTCGTCTACAACTACTCCTTCGCCCGCCTGATCTTCGTCTCGGGCCTCGACCGGCGGCTCCCCCAGGCCGTCTCGCACGTCAACGCGCAGAAGGTGCCGGACGTGGCGGTGTGGATCCAGACGGTGCTGGCCGCGCTCTTCACCGTGGTGGCGTTCGTCGTGGTGCCCTTCGCGGCGGCCGCACCGGCCGACGCGCAGACCGAGGTCTACAACGTGCTGCAGGCGGCGGTCACGGTCATCTGGTGCCTGTCGATCGTGGTGCTCTTCATCGACGTGCTCATCATCGTGCGCCGCTACCGGACCCAGTTCGAGGCGCGGCGGCTGGCCTCGCCCGCCGTCTTCTGGGTGGCCTCGATCATCGGCGCCCTGGCCTCGCTCGTGGGGGTGATCTCCACGCTGTCGGGCTCGTGGACGCCGCTGATCTCCAACGAGGCCGGCTCGTTCGTCCTGTTCGGGGCGAGGATCGCCTACGGCACGTGGTTCTGGCTGGTGGGCGGCATCGCCCTGGCCTCGCTCCTGGTGGGCGCCCTGCTGTACCTGCTCGGCGCGGGTGGCAGGCAAAAGGGCCCGGCCTGAGCCGGGCCCCTCGACCTGCGCGTGTCAGTGCTTGGTCGCCTGCTCAGCGCCGACGCCGGTGAGCGAGCGGACCTCGATCTCGGCGTACTTGGCCGCGTTGTACTCCTTGCTCATGATCGTGCCGAGGTAGCCGAACAGGAAGCCCAACGGGATCGAGATGATGCCCGGGTTGCTCAGCGGGAACCAGTTGAAGGCGGCGTCCTTGATCAGGGCAGTCTCCGACCCGGACACCACCGGCGAGAAGATGACCAGCAGGAGGGCGGAGACCAGGCCGCCATAGATGGCGCTGACCGCTCCCGCGGTGTTGAACCTCTTCCAGAACAGGCTGTAGAGGATCGCCGGCAGGTTGCCCGAGGCGGCCACCGCGAACGCCAGCGCCACCAGGAACGCGACGTTCTGCCCCTGGGCCAGGATGCCGAGGCCGATCGCCACCGCGCCGATGACGAACGCCGAGATGCGGGCCACCAGCACCTCTTCGCGCTCGGTGGCGTTGCCGCGCCGAAAGACGTGCGCGTACAGGTCGTGCGCGAAGCTGGAGGAGGAGGCCAGCGTGAGCCCGGCCACCACGGCCAGGATCGTGGCGAAGGCCACCGCGCCGATCAGCGCCAGCAGGATCGTGCCGCCCGCCGAGCCGAGGAAGATCTCGCCGACGGCCTTGGCCAGCAGCGGTGCGGCCGTGTTGCCCGCCTTGTCCGAGGCGGCGATCACCTTGCCGCCGACCAGGGCCGCCGCGCCGAAGCCGAGGACCAGGGTGAGCAGGTAGAACACGCCGATGATGCCGATGCCCCAGAGCACCGACTTGCGGGCGTCCTTGGCGGTCGGGACCGTGTAGAAGCGGATCAGGATGTGCGGCAGTCCCGCCGTGCCGAGGACCAGGGCGAGGCCGAGGCTGATCAGGTCGATCTTGCCGGCCAGGCCCTGTGCCGCCGTGCCGTACTTGAGGCCGGGGATGAGGAAGTTGGCGCCCTTGCCGCTCTTCGCCGCCGCTTCGCCCAGCAGGGACGACAGGTTGAAGCCGTAGTGCGACAGGACCAGGATCGTGATCAGGGCGGCGCCGGTCATCAGCAGCACGGCCTTGACGATCTGCACCCAGGTGGTGCCCTTCATGCCGCCGAACACCACGTACACGATCATCAGGGCGCCCACCCCGACGATCGTCCACGCCTTGCCCGAGGGGCTGGTGATGCCGAGCAGCAGGCCGACCAGCGCGCCCGCGCCGACCATCTGGGCCAGCAGGTAGAAGATGCTGACCGTGATCGTGGACACGCCCGCGGCGGTCCTGACCGGGCGCGGGCTCATCCGGAAGGCCAGCACGTCGGCCATGGTGAACTTGCCGGAGTTACGCATCAGCTCAGCGACCAGCAGCAGCGCGACCAGCCACGCCACCAGGAAGCCGATGGAGTAGAGGAACCCGTCGTAGCCGGACAGGGCGATGATGCCGGCGATGCCGAGGAAGGACGCGGCCGACATGTAGTCGCCGCCGATCGCCAAGCCGTTCTGCACGCCGCTGAACGACCGGCCGCCCGCGTAGTAGTCGGCGGCCGTCTTGGTCTGCCTGCTGGCCCAGAACGTGATGCCCAGCGTCAGCGCGACGAAGGACAGGAACAGGATGGTGGCCAGGGTCTCCGACTTCACTTGATCTTCTCCTCGACCTCGTGGCGGAGCTTGTCGGCGATCGGGTCGAACCGCTTCTCCGCGTGCCTGGAGTAGGCCCACGCGATCGCGAACGTCGACACGAACTGGAGCAGGCCGAAGACCAGCGCCACGTTGATGTTGCCGAACAGCTTGATCCCCATGAAGTCACGTGCCCAGCCGGACAGCACCACATAGAGCAGGTACCACGCCAGGAAGGCCGCGGTCATCGGGAACGTCCACCGCCGGAAGCGCCGCTTCAGGTCCTGGAACTCAGCGCTTGCTTGGATGTCTTCATAGACGGATGCGTCATGTTCTTTAGTCGTCACGAGCCCTCCACTGTGATGCGGATCACGCACAAGATAGGAGCGCAACCTACCCCGCGTGGAGGCCCGGGGACGTGTGGTTCGACGAGCCGCCGCAGCTCAGCGCCTAGTTGGGGCGGGGATGCGATGAAAGGTCCTTTCCACGCGATGAACGGTTCAGGGCTGCGCTGAACCGGGAAATTCTCGCCTTACTCTGCGTACTCAAATGACTACCCTGAGCGGCGATTGTCGTGAGACCTTCCGGCATGCTGATCTGATCCGCGTGATTCCATCGCAGGATCGGCTGGCCCGCGAGCTCTACGCGGCGATGGAGCAGGGAGCAAAGCCGGACGAACTGGGCGAGGCGATCTCGCGCGCCATCTCGAAGTGGGTGAGCCACGACGCGCTGCGGCTGGTGGGCACCAGCCCAGCGACCGGGCTGGGACTCGGGTCCTTCAGCTTCTGGCACCGCTACGACCCAGCGCTCATCGGCGCGCTCGCGATGCACCGCTACCTCGACGGCGATCCGTGCCGCCCGGCCGCGCTCGCCCGCCAGCCGGTGCCGGTGGGCCTGGTGGGCACCGGACACCGCGGCAGTCCCTGCAAGCAGCACGGCGACGGGCCCTGCGACCTGCACGGCGACCGGCTGATCCGGGAGGTGCTGCTGGCGCACGGTGCGGGCTGCGAGCTCCGGCTGCTGCTGCGTGACTCCCACGGCGTATGGGGCCTGCTCGGGCTGATCCGCTCGGAGGGCGGCCGGCCGTTCGGCCTCGAGGACGCCGACCGGGCGCTACGGCTCGGCCCGGCGCTGCTGGCCGCGCTGCGCCGCTACGTGACCGGCGCGCCGCTGACGCCGTCGTTCCCGGCGCTGCCCGCAGGACTGATCGTGGTGGGCCCCGACCACACCGTCCGCGCCGTCTCGCCGCAGGCCCGCGCCTGGCTGGCGCAGATGTGGCGACCCGGCCGGTGCTCCCTGCCCGACTGGCTGGCCGACATGTCGTCGATCGGGCTGTCGCTCGACACGCGGACGTACGCCCGCGACCCGCAGTCCTGGCGGCCGCTCATCTGCGCGCCCCCGGCCAGCTTCGGCCGCTGGACGGCGATCGAGGGCCAGCCCCTCGACCCCGACGGCAGCGGCGACGTGGCCATCGTCATCCAGGCGGCCACCGGCCCGCTGCTGATCCCTTCGTTCTGCGACTGGTACGGCATCACGCCCCGCGAACGGAGCGTCGTCGAGCTCCTGCACGACGGCGCGGCCCCCAAGCAGATCGCCCGCCGCCTGGACCTGTCGGTGCACACGGTCAACGACCACCTGAAGGCGGTCTTCCGCAAGACCGGCGCGAGCGGCAGGGACGAGCTCATGGCCGCGCTCACCGGCTAGTCACCCCTTGACTGCGCCCGCGGTGAGCCCTTCTACGATGTAGCGGCGGATCGCGGCGAACAGCACGAGCGTCGGCAGCACCGAGACCACGGTGGCGGCGGCCATCGAGCCCCAGTCGATGTCGTACTGGGTGATGAAGGAGTTCATGGCGACCGGGATCGTCTTGGCGTCCTCGCTGTCGATGAACGTGATCGCCAGGAACAGCTCGTTCCAGCACTGCACGAACGCGAAGATGAACGTCGCGGCGATGCCCGGCAGCATGACCGGGATCACCACCCGGACCATGGCGACCAGCCGGGACGCGCCGTCGACCTGCGCGGCTTCCTCAAGCGCCACGGGGATGCGCTCGTAGAAGCCGCGCATGATGATCGTGGCGAACGGCACCAGCATGGCGACGTACACCAGCATGAGCCCGGCGAGCCGGTTGAGCAGGTCGAGGTCGGACATCAGCAGATAGAGCGGGCCGAGCGCGATGAACAGCGGGATCATCTGGGTGACCAGGAACGCCAGCATGAGCGCTCCGCGCCCGGGAAAGGTGAAGCGGGCCAGCGTGTAGCCGCCGAGCACGCCGATCATGGTCACCGCCCCGGCGGCCACCAGCGAGACGAGCAGGCTGTTGAGCAGGTACACACCGAAGTCGGCGAAGGAGAACAGGTCCGCGTAGTGCTCGAACGTCACCTTGCCCGGCCAGTACCTGATCGGCAACGAGAAGATCTCGGCCTTGGGCTTGAGCGAGGTGATGACGATCCAGTAGAGGGGGAAGAGCGTGATCAGCAGCCAGACGCCGAGCACGATCGCTTTGGCCAGGCGTCTCATCGGGCCTTCTCGAATCGGGTGGCGTTGAGGTAGAAGACGGTGAAGGCGAGCAGCAGACCGAGGATGAGCATGCCGACCGCGCCCCCTCGGCCGTAGTCGCCGCCGATCACCTGCTGGATGAGGAACGTGGTGATGATGTCGGTGCTCCCCGCGGGCCCGCCGCCGGTCATGGAGTAGATCAGGTCGGGGAAGTTCAGGATCCAGATGATCCGCAGCAGCACGATCAGCGCCAGCGTCGGCCGGATGTGCGGCAGCGTCACGTGCCAGAACTGCCGGATCCGTGACGCCCCGTCCACGTCCGCCGCCTCGTAGAGCTCACGCGGCACCGACTGCAGCGCCGCCATGATCATGATGGCGAAGAACGTCACGCCGTACCAGACGTTGGCGACGATCACCGAGGTCATCGCCCAGCCGGGCGTCGCGAGGAAGCCGATGCGGTGCTCGATGATCCCGGTCCTGAGCAGCAGGTCGTTGATCACGCCGAACTGCCCGTTGAACATCCACCGCCACAGCAGCCCGATCAGGAACCCGGACATCGCCCAGGGGAAGAACACCCACGCCTGATAGAGCCCCCGGCCGCGGAAGTGCCGCCGCAGCAACAGCGCTAACCCGAAGCCGAGGACGAATTGGAAGAACAGCGATACGACCACCCACGTGCCGGTGTTGCGGAGCGCCATCCAGAACCGGTCCTCGGCCAGCACCGCCCGGAAGTTCGCCAGGCCCACGAACGGCGTCGAGGTCAGGTCGAACAGGTTGTACTGCTGGAAGGCGATCACCGCGCCGCGGATCATCGGGTAGTACGTGAAGAGCACCACGAACACCACACCGGGCAGCAGGCACAGCGCGATGAACCTGGCCTTGCGGACGGAGAACGCGGGTCTGGCCGATCCCAGGCTCACGAGACCTTCTTCGCCTGGTCCGTCCAGAACGCGTCCCACGACTTGAGCACCTCGGCCGTGGTCTTCTTTCCGGTGATCAGCGCCTGCACGTCACGGTCGGAGTCGACCAGGAACTGGCTCCAGCCCGGGTAGTCGACCGGCCGGATCGTGATCACCTGCTTGGGGTCCTGCTGCGCCTGGAGGTAGGCCTTCCAGGCGCCCTGGGAGAACTGCGGGTCACTCTGGGCCTGCTTGGAGATCGGGATGAGCGAGTTGCCCTTGGCGAAGGCGATGCTCTGCTTGGCCTCCGACAGGAACTGCACCAGCTTGACCGCCTCCTTCGGGTGCTCGCTGAAGGACGTCACGCCCCAGCCGGCATAGCCGACCGGCTGGAAGGCGTACCCCGACGGGCCCTTGGGTATCGGGGCCGTGGACCAGGCCTTGACCGAGCTCTCCTCGACCGTCTTGATCACCTCGGGGTCCTGGATGAGCATGCCGGTGACGCCCGCGGTGAAGCCCTGGACCATCTCCGGGTAGCCCCACGACACCGAGTCGGGCGGCGACGCCTCCTTGAAGATCTTCACGAACAGGTCCGTGGCCTGGACCGCCTCGGGGGTCGAGAAGATCGTCCGCTTGTCCTTGAGGAAGAAGGACTTCTCGGGGTTCAGGTCCTCGCCGTTGTAGGCGCTGATCATCTGGACCACGTAGTCGGCGCCGCCCTTGCCGCCCCTGAAGGAGTAGCCGAACCTGTCGCCCGAGGTCATCTTCTTGCCGGCCTCGTAGAGCTCCTGCCAGGTCGTGGGCGGCTGGGCCATGCCCCAGTCGGTCCGGTAGAACAGCGTGCGCTCATAGAAGCCGTACGGGATGAGGTACGGCTTGCCGCCGACCTCGACCGCCTTCTTCTGGGCCAGCTCCGTCAGGTCCGACCAGCCCGCCCAGTCCGTGGTCGGCAGCTCGGCCAGCCAGCCGTTGTTGGAGAAGGACTTGACCGTGTGGTCGCGGACCTCCAGCACGTCCAGACCCTTCTTCGTCTGCAGGATCTGGGTGATCTTCTGGTCGGCGCTGTCGAGCGGCGGCGAGATCAGCTCCACCTTGATCTTCGGGTTCGCCTTCTCGAAGTCC
Organism: Nonomuraea sp. NEAU-A123; assembly: GCF_018603905.1. Taxonomy (GTDB): domain Bacteria; phylum Actinomycetota; class Actinomycetes; order Streptosporangiales; family Streptosporangiaceae; genus Nonomuraea. The sequence goes on along the minus strand of NZ_JAHFZZ010000011.1, from coordinate 159,415 downwards.
GCGATCAAGGTCTTGATCAGCTTCGTACGCTCGGGACTGGTCAGGCTTTCGATCATGCGCAGCCGTACCTCTCCCGAGGACGACCCGGAGCCGCAGCCCGCGAGCATCAGTGTCGCGGCAGCGAAGACCGCAAGCAGGGGGGTTCTCATCTGAGCCTCCAGAGAGGAAAGACAGCGCTGTCAATCACGCTAGGGGACCGACACCCTCCAGCGCTAGACCGAGGTCCTTGATCAACGTGTCGGCGGCCTCCAGCCCGACCGACAGGCGGACCAGCCCGATCGGGATGCCCATGGTCGCTCGTACGCTCTCCTCGGTCGAGAGCGCGGGCGCGTTGACCAGACTCTCAAAACCTCCCCAAGACACCCCGATCCTGAAATATCGCAGCAAATCGAGGAATGCTGCGACCACCGGCCGGGACTCGGTGGCCAGTTCCAGGCTGAACAGGCTTGAGAAGCCGGACATCTGGCGCAGTGCCAGCGCGTGGCCGGGATGTGAGGGCAGCCCCGGATAGTTGACCGTCCGCACCGCCGGATGCTCCGCCAGGAACCCGGCCACCGCCAGCCCCCGCTCCTGGTGCGCCGCCATCCGCACCGGCAGCGTCCGCAGCCCCTTGATCACCTTGGCCGCGTCGTGCGGCGACATGGCCGCCCCGTAGAGCTGGTACTCGGTCAGCGCCAGCGGCCTGATGAGCCGCGACGGCCCGACCACCACGCCGCCGACCAGGTCGCTATGGCCGCCGATGTACTTCGACAGTGAGTGCACGACCAGGTCCACGCCGAGCGTCAGCGGCTTCTGGAAGATCGGCGTGGACCAGGTGTTGTCCATCACGCTCACCAGCCCGCGCTCGCGCGCCCACGCGGTCACTTCGGCGATGTCCACGACCGCGTAGGCCATGTAGGAGGGAGACTCGAAGTAGAGTAGGCGGGTGCTCGCCCTGATAGCGCTGTCACAGCCTTCGAGATCATCGACGTGCGTATGCGTGACGCCGAACTTCTCCAGGTAACGCAGAAACTGCGTGGTGGGCCCATAGACCGCGCCCAGCACCAGCACGTGGTCACCGGCCTTGACCAGCGAGGAGATCGTCGCGGCGATCGCGCCCATGCCGGAGGCGAAGCACTTGGCCCGCTCCCCCCGCTCCAGCGCGGCGAGCTTGCGCTGCGCCAGATCGACCGTCGGGTTGGTGCCCCGCCAGTAGACGTAGCGCTCGTCCTCGTTCTTGATGGCCTCACCCAGCTCACCGGCCGTCTCGAAGGTGAACAGGGAGTTCTCGAACACCGGCGGGTTGACCGCGCCCAGCATCCACGGTTCGTCCTCGCCCAGCCGGCCACAGATCCATTCATCATCCATGGGGGCACCATATGACAGCAGCGAGGGAGCGCCGTCGCCTGGAGGAGGAGCGCCGGGAGCGTAGCGACCAGAGCGACGGGGGAAGGCGGCGGCGTGAGGCGACCGAGCCCGCCTCACGAAGTGAGGCCATAAGCACGGAGCGTAGCCGCCGCCTGCCGACCATGGCAGACGTGGCCAGGCACGCGGGTGTGAGCCTGAAGACCGTCTCGCGGGTGGTCAACCAGGAGCCCCACGTGAGCGCCCCGGTGCAGCAGCGGGTGCAGGCGGCGATCAGCGCGCTCGGCTTCCGCCGCAACGAGGCGGCCAGCCGCCTGGCCCGGCGTGCCACCATGCTGACGCTCGGCCTGATCATGGAGAACATCTCCAACGAGTTCTACTCCCGCCTGGCCAAGGCGGTGGAGGCGGCGGCGGCCGAGCACGAGGCGCTGGTGGTCTTCGGCTCGTACGAGGAACGGCCGGAGCGGGAGCGGATGCTCGTGGAGTCCATGTACGCCCGGGGTGTCGACTCGCTGATCATCGTGCCGTCGGCCGCCGACCACGGCTGGCTCGCCGAGCACGGCGGCCTCACCACGGTGTTCGTGGACCGGGTGCCGCACGGCCTGGAGCAGGCGGACGTGGTGCTGCTGGACGACGTCAGGGGCGGGCGGATCGCGACAGAGCACCTGCTGGCGCGCGGGCACCGGCGCATCGGGCTGATCTCCGACGACGAAGCGTTCAGCTCGGTCCACGACCGCGCCTGCGGCTACCGCGCGGCGCTGCGGGAGGCGGGGGTGCCGGTGGACGAGTCGCTGGTGGTGCGGGGGGTGTTCGACCCATGGCGGGCCGGGCAGGAGGTGACCCGGCTGCTGTCGCTGGCCGACCCGCCGACGGCGTTCTTCGCCACCAACAACCGGGCCGCGATCGGCATCCTCCAGGCGCTGCGCGAGCGGCCCGAACGCCCCGCGTACGTGGGGTTCGACGACTTCGCCCTGGCGGACGTGTTCAACCCGGGGGTGACGGTGGTGCGCTACGACGTGACGCGGCTGGGGCGGAGCGCGGTGGACCTGCTCCTGGACCGCTCGGACACACCGCGGCGGGTCGAGGTCCCGGTCGAGCTGGTCGCCCGCGGCTCCGGCGAGCTGCCCCCTTGAAACGAACCCCTAGGCCGAGCGGGGCCGCCAGTCGCCGCGGTCGAGGTCGAGGTCCTCGGGCGTGTGCAGCCGGACCATGGTCCGCGCCACGCCCGCCGGGACCCGGTGCGGCGTCAGGAACGACACCGACACCATCACCGCGAACGCGATCGGCACCGTCCAGGCGGCCGGCTGGGCCAGCAGCGCGCCGGCGATCCCGTCGTACGGGCCGCCGGTGATCGTGGCCAGCACCGCCGCGCTGGCCAGGCCGCCGCCCACGAACAGTCCGGCCAGCGCGCCCGTGGTGCTGAGCCGGCGCCACCAGATGCCGAGCACGAGCAGCGGGCAGAACGACGAGGCCGCCACCGCGAACGCCAGCCCCACCACGTCCGCCACCGGCAGCGCTCGCGCCCACAGCGCCAGGACCAGCGGCACGGCGACCGCCATCAGCGTCGCGGCCCTGAACGAGCGGACGCCGCCCTTCAGCAGGTCCTGGGCGATCACCCCGGCCACCGACACGGTCAGCCCCGACGAGGTGGACAGGAACGCCGCGAACGCCCCCGCCGTGACCAGCGCGGTCAGCACATCGCCCAGGGTGCCGCCGATCATCCGGCCCGGCAGGGTCAGCACGACCGCGTCGGTCCGCACCAGGTCGGGCGCGTACATCCGGCCCAGCCAGCCGTACAGCGCGGGCAGCAGGTAGAAGGCGCCGAGCAGCGACAGCACCACGAGCGTGGTGCGGCGGGCGGCCCGGCCGTCCGGGTTGGTGTAGAAGCGGACGAGCACGTGCGGCAGGCCCATCGTGCCCAGGAACGTGGCCAGGATCAGCGAGTAGGTCGAGTACAGGCCGTACTCCTTGCCGCCGGCGAGCGGCACCTGCCAGGTCACCGCGTCGGCCACGCTCACCGCGGGCCGCCCGTCGGTGTGCCAGGCCATGAGCAGGAACACCAGCGGCACGGCCAGCGCCGTCAGCTTGAGCCAGTACTGGAAGGCCTGCACGAACGTGATCGACCGCATGCCGCCCGACAGCACGTTGACCGCGACCACGACCGCCACCAGCAGCCCGCCCACCCACACCGGCGCCCCCGTGACCGTCCGCAGCACCAGGCCCGCGCTCTGGAACTGCGGCATCAGGTAGAGCCAGCCGATGAGCACCACCAGCACGCTGGCCGTGCGGCGCACGGTCATCGACTCCAGCCTGGCCTCGGCGAAGTCGGGCAGCGTGTACGCCCCCGAGCGGCGCAGCGGCGCGGACACCAGCACGAGCAGCACGAGGTAGCCGCCGGTCCAGCCGACGGGCAGCCACAGCATGTCGGCGCCGTACGACAGGATCAGCCCCGCCACCCCGAGGAACGACGCCGCCGACAGATACTCGCCGCCGATCGCCGAGGCGTTCCACAACGGGCTGACCGAGCGGGAGGCGACGTAGAAGTCGGAGGTCGTCCGGGAGAACCGGATGCCGAACGCCCCGATGAGCACGGCCGCCACCACCACGACGACGACCGCGATCAGGCTCATGGGCGTTCGACCAGGTCGGCGAAGTGGCGCTCGTTGCGTTCGGCCTGCCGTACGTAGAGCCAGGCGCCCACGACGAAGGCGGGATAGATGAGGCCGGCGAGCACCGCCCACGGGAACGGGATGCCCAGCAGGTCCACCTCGCGCAGCTCCGGGATGGCCAGGAACAGCAGCGGCAGGCCACACACCACGCACCCCAGCACGGTGCAGACGAACAGCGCGAGGCGGAACTGGGTCCGCAGCAGCGAGCGCATGTACACCTCGCCGAGATGCGTCTGCTCGTCGATCTCGCGAGTGGCCGGGAAGCGCGGGCGGCGGGCGGCGGCGGTTCTGGGGCTGGTCACCGTGACCCGGCGGGCCGTGTCGTGGCGGGCGAGCGGCACCCGGCGGGCGGGGCGGGGTTCCGGGCTCACTCCAGCCGTCCTCTCTTGGCTCTGCGGACGAGCAGGTCGCGCAGCTCGCGGGTGTGGCGGCGGCTGACCGGGATCTCGGTGTCGCCCACCCGGACCATGCACTTGCCCGAGTCGATGTGCAGCTCCTCGATGTGCTTGACCGCGACCAGATGGCTGCGGTGCACCCGGACGAACCCGGCCGAGGCCCAGCGCTCCTCCAGCGTGGCCAGCGGGATGCGTACCAGGTGGTTGCCCGTGGCGGTGTGCAGGCGGGCGTAGTCGCCGTGCGCCTCGACGTACACGACGTCGGCGCTGGACACGAACCGGGTCACCCCGCCCAGCTCGACCGGGATCGTGTCGGACTCGCCGAGTTCGACCGGCACGTCGACCGAGACGGCCACCCGCCTGATCGCCTCGGCCAGCCGTTCCGGGCGCACCGGTTTGAGGAGGTAGTCCTCGGCCTTGATCTCGAAGGCGTCGACCGCGTGCTCCTCGTACGCGGTGACGAACACGACCCGCGGCGGGTTGGCGAACTGCGACAGCAGCCGCCCGAGCACCACCCCGTCCAGCCCGCGCATCCGAATGTCGAGGAAGACGGCGTCGATCGGCCGGCCGTCGGCGATGGCACGGTCGAGCAGCCTCAGCGCCGCGGCACCGTCCCTGGCGGTGGCCACCTCCCCGATGCGGGGGTCGGCGCGGAGTAAGTACGACAGGTCTTCCAGAGCGGGTAGCTCGTCGTCAACGGCGAGGACCCGGAGTTGTGCCATAGACAGTGATAAAACAGACAACAAAGATCGAGGTCAACGGGCTGAGACGCCGGGGTGATATTTCGGCAACCTGATGTTGACCTTCGTGCCCGCGCCGGGGCCCGTCTCGACGACCAGCCCGTACTCGTCTCCGTACACCTGGCGGAGCCGCTCGTCCACGTTGGCCAGCCCCACCCCGCCCGTGGGGGCCACCTCACCTGCGAGGATGCGGCGCAGCCGGTCGGGCTCCATGCCGAGGCCGTCGTCCTCGACGCCGATGCGGCACTCGGCTCCGGCGTCCTCGGCGACGATCGTGATGCGGCCGACGCCGTTCTTGCTCTCCAGGCCGTGGCGGACGGCGTTCTCCACCAGCGGCTGCAGGCAGAGGAACGGCACCGCCACGGGCAGCACCTCGGGGGCGATGCGGAGCGTCACCTGGAGCTGGTCGCCGAAGCGGGCGCGCTCGAGGATCAGGTAGCGGTCGATCGAGCGCAGCTCCTCGGCCAGCGTGGTGAACTCACCGTGCCGGCGGAAGGAGTAGCGGGTGAAGTCGGCGAACTCCAGCAGCAGCTCGCGGGCGCGTTCCGGGTCGGTGCGGACGAACGACGCGATCGTGGTGAGCGAGTTGTAGATGAAGTGCGGCGAGATCTGCGCCCGCAGCGCCCGTACCTCCGCCTCCATCAGGAGCGTGCGGGAGCGGTCCAGCTCGGCCAGCTCGAGCTGCGAGTCCACCCAGCCGGCCACCTCCTGGGCGGCCTTGACCAGCCCCGCCGAGGCGTGCGGGCCGTAGGCCGCCAGCGCGCCGACGACCCGGTCGTCGGTGCTGAGCGGCACGACCACGGCGTTCCTGATCGGGCATTCGAGCAGCTCGCACTCGATGGCGAGCACCTGGATGCGGCCGTCCTTCAGCGTCGCTCCCGCGTGCTCGAACGCCTGCCTCGCGTGGTGCTCGCCCGCGCCGTCGTAGACGAGCAGCCGCTCGCCGTCGGTGATCGCCAGCGCCGACGAGCCGAGCAGCGTACGCAGGTGCCGCGAGGCCTTCTGCGCGCCCTCCTCGGTCAGCCCGGCGCGCAGCGGCGGCCCCGCCAGGGACGCGGTGTGCAGGGTCTCGAACGTGGCCCGCTCCGCCGGGCTGGTGCCCAGCTCGCGCCGGCCGCGCAGGACCCGCCAGAGCACGATCGCGGGCACGCCCACGAGCACGGTCACCACGGCGAATCCGACCAGGTATTCCACGCCGCCGGAGCTTAGTGGGCACCTTGACGCTTTCACAGTCCGGATCTACGTTCCGACAAACGGCAAGGAGTTCTGTCATGGGCCTCGATCCGAAGAACTGGGCCGGCCTGAAACCGTTCGGGCTCGGCGAGCAGAAGCCCAACAACTACCTCGAGATCTGGAAGGCCGTCCGCGAGAACCGCGGTCAACGGCGGTATGCCTGGCGGATCCTGCGTGACGGCGCCTGTGACGGCTGCGCGCTCGGCACCACCGGCATGCGCGACTGGACGATGGACGAGGTCCATCTGTGCAACATCCGCCTGCGGCTGCTGCGGCTCAACACGATGCCGCCGCTGGACGGCGGGCTGCTGTCCGACGTGTCGAAGCTGTCGGCCATGAGCAGCGCCGAGTTACGCGACCTGGGCCGGCTGCCGTACCCGATGCTGCGGGAGAGCGGCGAGGCCGGGTTCCGGCGGATCGGCTGGGACGAGGCCCTGGACCTGGCCGCCGACCGGCTCCGGCAGGCCGGCCCGGACAGGTTCGGCCTCTACATGACCAGCCGCGGCGAACCCAACGAGAACTACTTCGCCGCGCAGAAGGCCGTGCGCGCGCTGGGCGGCAACTCGATCGACAACGCGGCCAGGGTCTGCCACTCGCCGTCGACCGTGGCGCTGAAGGGGTCGCTCGGCGTGGCGGCCACCACCTGCTCCTACACGGACTGGATCGGCAGCGACCTGATCGTCTTCATCGGCTCGAACGTGGCCAACAACCAGCCCGTCGCGATGAAGTACCTCTACCACGCCAAGAAGGAGGGCACGAAGGTCGCGGTGGTCAACACCTATCGCGAGCCCGGCATGGACAAGTACTGGGTGCCGTCGAACATCGAGAGCGCCGTCTTCGGCACCAGGATCGCCGACCGGTTCTTCCTGGTGAACGTGGGCGGCGACATCGCGTTCCTGAGCGGCGTGCTCAAGATGATGATCGAGAACAACTGGGTGGACCACGAGTTCGTCGACTCGCACACCGCGGGTTATCCGGAGCTGGCCGAGTCTCTCAGCAAGCGCTCGTTCGAGGAGCTGAGCGCGATCTCCGGGGCGTCGGAAGACGACATGCGCGAGCTGGCCCGGATGCTCTTCGAGGCGAAGACCGCCGTGCTGGTGTGGTCGATGGGCATCACCCAGCACGAGTTCGGCGAGGACAACGTCCGGTCGATCATCAACCTGGGGCTCAGCAAGGGCTTCGTGGGCCGCGAGAAGTCCGGGCTGATGCCGATTCGCGGTCACAGCGGCGTGCAGGGCGGCGCCGAGATGGGCGCCTACAGCACGGCACTGCCGGGCGGCTTGGCCGTCACCCCGGAGAACGCCGCCACGTTCGCGGCACTGTGGGGCTTCGAGGTGCCCTCGTCGCCCGGCCGTACCGCGCCCGAGATGCTGGAGGCCGACCTGGACGTGCTGATCTCCAGCGGCGGCAACTTCCTGGAGGTCCTGCCCGACCCGGCCTCCTGCCGCCAGGCGCTGGCCCGGATCCCGCTGCGGGTGCACATCGACATCTGCCTGTCGAGCCAGATGCTGGTGGAGCCCGGCGCCGCGGTGCTCCTGCTGCCCGCCCAGACCCGGTACGAGATGATCGGCGGGGTCACGGCCACCTCCACGGAGCGGCGGATCATCTTCTCCCCCGAGATCCCCGGCCCGCGCGTCCCGGAAGCGTGGCCGGAGTGGAAGATCACCACCGAACTGGCCGCCCGCACACGTCCCGAAATTTCAGGACAGGTGCGCTATACCGGCACGCCGCAGATCCGCGAGGACATCGCCCGCTCCGTCCCCTCCTACGCCGGCATCGAAGGCCTCAAGGCCAAGGGCGACAACCTCCAGTACGGCGGCCCACTGCTCTGCGTCGGCTGGAAGTTCCCCACCCCCGACGGCCGGGCGCACTTCTCGGTGGTCGAGGTGCCACCGCTGACCCGCCCCGACGGCTCGTTCCTGCTCACCACCCGCAGGGGCAAGCAGTTCAACTCCATGGTGTACGAGAAGCGCGACGCCCTCACCGGCGCCACCCGCGAGGCCGTGCTCATGAACCCGCTCGACGCCGACCGGCTCGGCCTGAAGAACGGCGACCCCGTACGGCTGAGGAGCGAGACCGGCGAGCTGACCGGGCGCGTCGTGCACGCCCCCGTCGCACCGGGCAACCTGCAGGTCCACTGGCCGGAGGGCGAAGTGCTCATCGACCGGCACAAGCGCTCGCCCCAGGCGGGCATCCCCGACTACAACGCGGTGGTGACGGTCGAATGAATCGCTGGTTACTCGCGGGCGCCGCGGTGCTCTTCCAGCTCGCGCTCGGCGCCGTCTACTCCTGGAGCGTGTTCTCCAAGGCGCTCCAGGCCAAGGTGAGCGACTTCGACCTCACCAAGGCCGAGGCCGCGCTGCCGTTCTCGGTGACGATCGGCATGATCTTCCTGGGCACCTACATCGGCGGCCGGATCCAGGACGTACGCGGTCCGCGGCCGGTGGCCATGGCGGGCGGCGTGCTCTACTCGATCGGCATCCTGCTGGCCGGCTTCGCCACCGATCACGCGCGGCTGTGGCTGCTCATCCTCGGCTACGGCGTCATCGCGGGCTTCGGCCTCGGGCTCGGCTACATCGTGCCGATCGCCATGCTGCAGAAGTGGTTCCCGGACAAGCGCGGCCTGATCACCGGGATCGCGGTGGGCGGCTTCGGCTTCGGCGCCGTGGTGACCTCGCCCGTCGCGCAGCGGCTGGTCGAGGCCAACGCGGCGGTGCCGACCAGGGCGTTCCTCACGCTGGGTGTCGCGTACCTGGTGATGACGCTGGTGGGCTCGTTCTTCTTCCGCAATCCGCCGGCCGATTACCAGGTCGCCGCGACCGGGCGGATCGCCGCCAGCGGGCGCGAGTACACGCAGGGTGAGGCGCTGCGTACGCCGCAGTGGTACCTGCTGGCCGCCATCCTCTGCCTCAACGTGACGGCGGGCATCGCGCTCATCTCGGTGATCAGCTCGGCCGCCACGTCCGTCGCCGGCTACACGGCGGCCGCCGCGGCCACGCTGACCGGCGTCATGGGGCTGTTCAACGGCGCCGGGCGGATCTTCTGGGGCTGGCTCTCGGAACGGACCGGGCGGATGCTCGCCTTCGCCGGAATGCTCGGCCTGCAGGGCGTCTGCTTCCTGCTGCTCGGCCACGCCTCGCAGGTGGCCGTGTTCGCTATCCTGTCGGCGGTGGTCTATCTCTGCTACGGCGGCGGGTTCGGCACCATGCCCGCCACCGCGGGCGACTTCTTCGGCCTGCGCAACGCGGGGGCCATCTACGGGCTGATGATCGTGGCGTGGAGCGTCGGCGGGATCGTCGGGCCGCTGCTCGCGGCCACGCTGATCTCGGGCGACAACTACACGACGGCGTTCACCGTGATCGGGATCATGGCGCTGGTGGCCATCGTGCTGCCGCTCGTCACCCGGCCGCCGAAGGCCGAGCAGGTCATCCCGCAGGAAGCGCTTTAGAGATCAGCTCGGCGTAGGAGCCGGCCTCCTCCTCCGAGGCGTACTTGGTGCGTGGCCAGAAGAAACCGCGCAACCCGTCCTTCGGGTTGCGCGGCACCACGTGGACATGCAGATGCGCCACGCTCTGGCTGATCCGGTTGTTCATCGCGACGAACGTGCCCGCCGCCTCCAGCCCCTCCTCGACCGCGCGGGTCACCAACTGGACCCGCTCGAAGAACGGGCCGACGTCGCCGAGGTCGCCGAACGTCTCGACATGGAGCCTCGGTACGACCAGCACGTGGCCCTTGAAGACCGGGCGGGTGTCAAGGAAGGCGACCACAACCTCGTCGGAGTGGACGATGTGGGCGGGCCGCTCGCCCGCGACGATCTCGCAGAACAGGTCGTTGCTCACCGGCCGACCCTATCGGGCCGCCTTCTTCGCTCTATTGGGCGGCCTTCGCGGCGAAAGCGGTCCAGCTCGTCACGTTGGGCGCCGACCACTCCGTGGGTGCGTGCAGGAAGTGCTCGCCCACGTGCGCGCGGAGCCGGTCGGGCACCTCGGCCGTCTTGTGGCCCCGGCAGTGGTACACCAGGCCGCCCTGGCGCTGCCCCATGGCCATCCACGGCAGCCACGGCGAGACCCGGCACCACGAGAACACGCACGGCACGCTCGGCAGATCGGAGTCGAGATCCTTGGCCGAGGCGAAGAACTGGAACAGCTCCAGCGCCCGGTAGGTGTCACTGGCCGAGTTGTCGGGATAGTCGGCGACCTTGAGCGGCGACGGGTAGGCCAGCCGGATGTCGGCGTTGAAGACGACCTGGTCGCCGAGCCTGGTGGTGGGCACGGGGTAGGCGCCGAAGCGCTGGTTGACCGGGTCGTTGAAGACGTGCTGGACCTCGACGGACGCTCCGGTGAACGGGTTGTCCCAGGTGGTGAGGATCTCGCGCGACTTGGGGTCGAGGTAGGCCGCCGCCTCCCTGGTCAGCATCTGCCAGCCGCCGTCGGTCTCGACCGCCCTGGCCACGTTGACGCCCTCGAAGCCGAACAGGTGGTGGGGGCCGTCGTCCTGCTGCCAGCCGTAGACGTCGCCGGTCCACCACGAGATCGTCTCCGCGCCATCGGTGGAGGCGCGTACTCGCATGAATTCCACAGCTCTCCCCAGCGGGTGCCCTATTTGACGATCACTGAGAATATCGCCTCGCCCGACTGCGCCTTGCTCTGGGCGTCGACCGGAGTGGGGCTCGGCGTGGCACTCGGACAGCGCCAGCAGTTGTGCAGCCTGATCTCGGTGCTGCCCGGCTGCTTGCCGTTGAACACGAAGTAGCTGGTGCCGCCCGAGCCCGGCCCGCCGCCCTCGCTGACGTACTCCTTGCTGATGAACGAGGCCACCTTGGCGTCGGGCACCGCCAGGAGGCGCCACTGGTCGCCGGTGGACGGGTTGTCGGCGACGGCCAGCGAGAACCGCTGGCCCGTGCCGACCTCCACGTTGACGGTCGAGCCCTTGGCGCCTTTGAAGATCTGGCCGTAGTCGTTGACGGCCGACCCCGCGCCGCAGCTCGTGCCGATCCCCATCATGAGCAGGGCGAGCAGGGCGGTGGCGGCCGTTCGACGAATCACTGAGGCAGGCTATCGGGCTCTGGGGCTCACTTGGCCCTGTTGCGCCTCATGATCCGGCGCAGGAGCAGGGCCACGATGCCGGCCGCGGCGGCCATGGCCAGCACGGGGCGCTTCCTGGCCTCCGTGGCGACCTTGTCGGCGGCGTCCTTGACCTGGTCGGGCGTGACCTCTCGTACCTTGTCGGCCACTTCGGTGGCCTTGTCCTTCGCGACGTCCACCACCACGGCGGCCTTGTCCTTCGCGACATCCGCCACCACGGCGGCCTTGTCCTTGGCGACCTCGGCCACTTCGGCGGCCTTGTCCTTCGCCAGCTCGGCCACTTCAACCGCCCTGTCCTTGGCGACCTCGGCCACTTCGGCGGCCTTGCCCTTCGCCGCCTCCGCCGCGTCGTTCGCCCGTCCCTTCACGTCCGTCTTGTCGGCCAGAGCCGCCACGGTGTTGCCGAGCTCCTCGCGGGTGTCCCTGATGTTTTTTCGCACGTCGTCCTCTTCCTCGTCGTCGTTGCCCGACCCCGCCCCCAGCGACTCCGCCTCGCCTTCCCGGGCCTGCGTCGCCTCGGTCCGGTCGTCCGCCATGGGAGGTTCGGGGATGAATGTTTCGTGTTCCTGGCGGGCGGCCTCCGCCTTCAGCGCGTTCTCCGCCGCGCCCGGTCTGGTGGGAGGCACGTTGACGGACTCGTGGTCCGTCGGCATGCCGACCGTCGTCCGGCGAGCGCCCACGTCCCCCGCGTGCTGCTCGCTATATCCCTGGTCTCTGTATTCAGGGTTCGTCTCGCTCATCGCCGAGCCCTTTCCTTGACCACGTCGATATCGGCCTTGACGCTGGCGATCGCTTCTTCCGGCAATGGCGGCGTGGCCTGTTTCACCTGGTTTTTGCCGAGGAAACCCAGAAGGGCGGCAACGATGAACAGAACTCCCGCCACGAGAGCGGCAGCCGCCCATGCGGGCATCACCAGAGCGAGAAGCAGAATGACGGTGGCCACCAGGGCTGCGCCACCGAAGAACGCGGCCATTCCCGCCGCCCCGAACAGGCCCGCGCCGAATCCCGCCCGCTTGCTCTTCCGCGTGAGCTCCAGCCGGGCCAGCCGCAATTCGTCCCTGACGAGCCGGGAGACCTGCTCGGAGAGATCATTGACCAGCTTGTGGGTGTCGTTCACGTCGCCTCCTCTGCCGAGGAGGCGACTACCCAGCGAACTGGCTTTCTATCACCGCTTGGCGGCCCGCAGCAGGAAGTCGACGACCGACAGAACCGGAGACTTAGGAACCTCGCACCAGTTATCGGGCTTCTTCGACTTGCTCCACGGGGAGGGCAGCTCACACGAAGGAGCCTGCGGCTTAGGCCGCTCGCACCACGATCCGGGAGGATTCATATTTTTACTCTACAACTTCACCTACGGCTTAGGAGCGCGCGCAGATTGGTGGGCGCGAGGATCATCTGGGCCGGCTGCCCGACGGGTGGGGTCAGAATCCGATGGCTTCGCGGAGCAGCAGGACGGTGCCGCGTCCGGGGTGGGGTTCCGCGTTGAGGACGAGCATGCGGTTGAGGGCACTGGGCACCCCATAGGCCTTCATGGCGCGCTCGTTTTCCAGCGGGAGGCAATGGTCTTCGATGCGGCGCAGCGCGGCGCTCAGGTCAGGGACCACCTTCTGCGCTCCGACGACCCAGATCGCGCGGGCCGCGGCGCCCGCGTAGCCGGCGAGCTGGCTTCCGCTGGCCGAGGCGGCCACAAGGGAGCCGGTCTCGGTGACCGCGGCGACGCTGCCCACAATGACGTCGGGGCAGGCGATCATCCGCCAGATCTCGGCCATTTGGGTGGCGCGGTCCATGGTCACGCTGCGTGCCTTGACGGACTTGTATCGCCCGCTGCGGTTGATGTCCTCATCGATGCCGGACAGGCGGAGGGTCTCGCTGGCCCCGGTGAACACGCTGGCGCCCGCGGGAATCAGCTCTTTGACGCGGGTACGCGCGGCGGCGGCGTCATCGAGGATCTCGACGGCGAAATTGTTCTCCCTCAACGCGGCGGCCACCCGCTCCAAGGTCTGCGCGGGCGCCGGGTCAGTGAGTGATGTCGCTGGAACCGAAGTCGTCATGGTGTCTCCTGGCTGGTGTGTTCGTCTCTTCGGGTACGACAAGACCGCCCCGCGGAATGTGAGGCGGGGCGCCGACCTCACATTCCGGTGCGGTGTCTTGTCGAAGTGGTGAGGGAAGATGAGATCGAGGAGGGTCGGCAACACCCATGACCAACCAGTCCAGGCCAGGACACGGCCGGTCCGATCCAGCTCTGAGCATGATCATCAGTGAGCGGCGGCGGCTGATCAATCTCGCCTACCGGCTGCTCAGCTCGCTGGCCGAGGCCGAGGATGTCGTCCAGGAGACCTACGCTCGCTGGTACGCCATGTCCTGCCAGCAGCGGGACGCCATCGCGTCTCCCGCCGCGTGGCTGACGACGGTCACCAGCCGTATCTGCCTCAACTTGCTCAACTCGGCACGGGCCCGGCGAGAGACCTACGTGGGCGAATGGATCCCCGAGCCGCTGCCCGAGCGTACGGAGTGGGTCACCGGGCAACCGGACGGGACGGCCGTCGACCCGGCCGACCGGGTCACCCTGGATGAGTCGGTCAACCTGGCCTTCCTGGTCGTGCTCGAATCGATGACCCCGGCTGAGCGCGTCGCGTTCATCCTCCACGACGTCTTCCGCTACCCCTTCGCCGAAGTGGCCGACATCGTCGGCCGTACCCCGGCGGCCTGCCGCCAGCTGGCAACCTCCGCCCGCCGCCGCATCCACGCCTCGCAGGCTCCCGCGACTCCCGTGGCCCAGCAGGCCGGCGTCGTCCGGGCCTTCAAAGCGGCGTGGGAGGCCAAGGACATCGATGCCCTGATCGGCCTGCTCGACCCCGACGCCACGGCGATCGCCGACGGCGGCGGCCTCGCCGTCACCTTCCTGCACCCCATCGAAGGCGGCGAGCAGATCGCGCACGCCTGGGTCGAGATCGCCCTCCGGAGGCCCGGCGACATGACGTTCCTGGAGCGTACGGTCAACGGCCGGCCCGGCCTGGTGGCCCAGCAAGACGGCGTCACCGTGACGGTGTTCGCGTTCGACGTCGCGGACGACCGGATCAAGCACATCTGGGTAGTACGCAACCCCGAGAAACTCCGTCACTGGACGACGGGCTGACGCGCGTCTCCCTACCATCGGGTCCGCTCACAGAGGCAAGTTATCCGCCATCCCTGGCATGACCGGCCTGCGCGATGATGTGGGCCAACGGAGCGACCCGCCGATAGGGATCGCTCGCGCCAGCCCGCTCCTCACACTCCAGCAGCAGGTCCAGGTCATCGGGAAGAGGCGCGTCGTCGGCCGCGAGGTCCGTGAACACCCGCACGCCGTACCACTCCAGAACCCCCAGCTCCTGTACGGCCAGGCGCCGCGTCAGGTCGTCGAGCCGGTCCGCCCGCGCCACCACGCCCAGGCGGTTGGTGTAGCCGCTCCCGTCGAACGCCTCCCGGGCCGCCGCCCAGTCCCCCATCAGCCCGGCCCGCATGGCCAGCGCGTCGCCGTTGCGCACAAGCAGTGACAGCAGCCCCCCGGGCGCGAGCAGACCCGCCATGGCCGCCAGGAGCGGGTCGGGGTCGTCGAAGTACATGAGCACGCCGTGACAGAGGACCACGTCGAAGCTCCCCGGCTCGAACAACTCGCTCAGCCGCTCGGCGGGCGCTTGCACGACCTCGATGGCCATCCCCGGCTCGACCTGGTCTTTCAGCAGCCCGAGCAGATCGCCGGAGGCGTCGAGCGCGGTCACGCGATGCCCTAGGGCGGCGACCCTGAGCGCCTGGGTGCCCTGCCCGCAGCCCACGTCCAGCACGCCGGCCGGGGCAGGCGGGAGATGGGCCGCCAGCTGACGGCTCACCAGCTCCTGTCTGACCACGTCACGCAGGCTGCCCAGCCGCTCCCGCCACCTTTTCTCGCCTGCTGAGAACCCCATCATGAGCCCCTTTCATACAGTCAATGAACGGTCACGCAGTGTAGTATTTTCGATGACGCGAGCGAAAGGATGACCGCCGTGGCCACCAGCACGACGCGCAGAAAGTCACGTAGGCGTGCACCCGCGCCTGAGCCCACATGCGACCCCCGACCTTCGTCTCCATGGGGTCCAGGCTGGGGACAGTCCGGACCGACCCAGACCGAGCTCAAGCGCGAACGGCTCTGGCAATCCCTCATCGAAGAGGGTTGGAGAGCCGAGATCATCAGTGGAAGGATTCTAGTGAGCCCCTGGACGAAGAGGCGCCATGCGCAGCTGGTCCATCGCGTTCAGCTGCAGCTCTTCGAGTTCGCGATCGACAAGGGCTGGGAGTTCTATCAGAACTGGGCCGTTCACATCCCACCCCATCGAGGCGACAAACGGATACCCGATCTGCTGATCGCGCCACCGGACAGCCCCGAGTTCGACGACAACCAGGCCTACGGCGACGGCACACTCCTGATCGTCGAGATCACCTCCTCCGACAACCGGGACGACGATCTGAAGGTCAAGCCCGCCGAATACGCCCGGGCGGGCGTACCCATCATGCTGATCGTCGACGAATTCTCCGACCCTCGCACAGTCACCCTGCTGTCGGATCCGCGCGACGGCGAATATCGCAGCATGACCAAGGTGGATGAGGGCGAGCAGGTGAAGCTGCCGGAGCCGTTCGGGATCGCCCTCGACACCGGCCCGATCTTCCTCTAGGCGAGGCGGCCCCCTGCCGGGCCTGAGCAGGAAACGCATTCGATGACGCGAGCGAAAGGATGACCGTTATGGCCACCGGCATCACGCCCGGGCACGGCGCCGCCCTGGGTCCCGAGCACCCGGCGGCCGCCGCACCCACGTGGGGGCCGGGATGGGGGGCTTTGGGACCCACGGACGACGAGCTCCATCGCGAACAGGTGTGGGAGAAACTCGTCGGTCAGGGCCTGAGGCCGGAGATCGTCGGTGGACGGATCTATGTAAGTCCCCGGGCGAAAATGCGGCATTGCGTCTTGGTGGACCGCTTGTCGGACCAGCTCTACGACGTCAAGCGGAAGAACGGCTGGGAGTTCTACCAGACCTGGGCGGTTCACATCCCGCCCCATCGAGGCGACAAACGGCTGCCCGATCTGCTGATCACACCACCGGACAGCCCCGAGTTCGACGACAACCAGGCCTACGGATACGGCACGCTGATGGCCGTCGAAGTGGTGTCGTCCGACAGCCGGGACGACGATCTGGACGTCAAGCCGGCCGAGTATGCCCGGGCGGGCGTCCCGATGATGTTGGTCCTCGACGACTTCTCCACCCCTCCGTCGGTCAGGTTGCTCTACGGACTCGCCGAGGGCGAATACCGGGCCTCGATCGTCGTCAATGCCGGGCTGCCGCTGCTGCTACCGGAGCCGTTCGAGGTCACGCTCGACACCAACCTGATCTTCCGCTAGGCGAGGTACTCTGCCGAGATGCTGGTCGTACACGGGGTCTGGGCAGGAGACGCACTCGCCTTCTGGGCAGAGGACACCGACGGCACCCCGCAGCCTGCCGAAGTCCCGATCACCCCTCCGGTCGTCGGCACGGGTGCTGGAGTCGCACGCCCACATCCGTTCGCGGCTACTGTCGCCGTGCTCATCGACCTGCTCGACCTCGCGCCTGCCTCCGCCGCCGCGCTCGGTGGCCTCGCGCTCTTCTCCGAGGGCATTGTGCGTGACCTGCGGTTGCTGTTGCCCGGCTCTGTCAAGGAGCCTCTGGCCTCGCCTGAGGCTGGGCGTCTGTCCGGGGTTGCCCGGCCGCGTCTGCATCTGTGGCAGGTGCCCGCTGTCGTTCCTGCCACCGGTGACGCGCTGCGGGTGCTCGCCGAACATTCCGGGGCTGCCACCGTCCGGCACTGGGCCGTGGTCTCCGAGTTCGCCCGTGATCTGGTTCGGCGGGGCCGCGTCATCCCTCAGCTCATCTCCCGGGGCGAGCAACCCGTACAGGCCGTGGCCGGTGGGCGTGCGGTGTGGCGGGCGGTGCTGAGCGGGGCTGATGCCGCCTACTTCCGGGACCTCGCTCTCGCCATGCCGCCCGCCTGCCGTACGTCCGAGGTCGAGCGCCCATCGGTGGAGGTGCTCGGGGCGGCGCTCGACGCGTTCACCGACGCGCTCGTCAGGGCGGCGCTCAGTGAGCCGCTCGTCACCAACCCCCGCACCGGCCAGGAGCGGTGGCTGGCGGCGTTGACCGGTGACGACGACACCTGCCCCGACAGCCCGGAGCTGCGCCGCGAGCTGGAGGAGTGGCGGGCTTCCGTGGCCGCCGCAGACGGGGCCGCCCGAGTGTGCTTCCGGCTGCTCGAACCCATCGACGACCTCGCCCGCCCAGACAGCACCGATCTTGCTGACACCCCCCTCGCTGGCACCGACCTTCCCGTCGGCACTGACCTCGATGACGGCCCAGACGGCACTGACCGCACCGGCCACGCTCACAGCCCGGACAGCGCTGACCGCTCCGGCCGCGCGGGGAGCGCGGGGAGCGCCGACAGTGGCGGCAGTGGCGGCAGCGGCCGTGGCTGGCGGGTTGAGCTCGCGTTGCAGGCCGCCGACGACCCCAGCCTCTACGTGACCGCCGAACGGGTGTGGAGCGGCGAGCCGGTGACCGGGCTGCCCAGGAGGCCGGAGCGTGAGCTGCTGGCCGGGCTGGGACGTGCCGTGCGCCTGTACCCAGACCTCGATCGGGCTCTTCGTGTTGCCGAGCCGACCGGGCTGGAGCTCGACACGGCGGGCGCGTTCGGGTTCCTGCGGCAGGCGGCGCCGCTGTTGCAGGCGGCCGGGTTCGGGGTGCAGTTGCCGCGCTGGGCCGGCCGTACCAAGCTGGGGCTGAAGCTGACCACCCGCACCAAGACGCAGAGCGCGGCGACCGCCCAGGGGTTCGGGCTGCGTGAACTGGTGGATTTCCGGATCGACCTGGCGGTGGGCGGGGAGACGATCAGCGAGGAGGAGCTGGCCGAGCTGGCCCGGCTGAAGGTGCCGCTGGTGCGGGTCCGCGGGCAGTGGGTGGAGCTCGACGACCGCCAGTTGAAGGCCGCGCTGAAGGCCGTCGGGGGCGAGCGCAGCGGCGAGTTGCCCGCGGCCGAGCTGCTGCGTCACGTGGTCCAGGGTGACGACGAGCTGCCGCTGCTGGAGGTCGACGCCGACGGCGTGCTCGGCGACCTGCTGTCCGGGCAGGCCGAACGGCGGCTCCAGCCGATGGCCACGCCTGCCGGCCTCGACGCGACGCTCCGGCCGTACCAGGAGCGCGGGCTGGCCTGGCTGAGCTTCCTGTCGGAGCTGGGGCTGGGCGGGGTGCTGGCCGACGACATGGGGCTGGGCAAGACGGTCACCACGCTGGCGCTGCTGGTCCACGAGCGGTCCGAGACGCCGACGCTGCTGGTGTGCCCGATGTCGCTGGTGGGCAACTGGCAGCGGGAGGCGGCCAGGTTCGCGCCGGGGCTGCGGGTTTACGTACACCATGGCAGTGGTCGCGACGCCCAGGCGATCGGCGAGGCCGACCTGGTGATCACCACGTACGGCACGGCCCAGCGGGACCTGGAGACGCTGCGCGGGGTCGAGTGGCGGCGGGTCGTCTGCGACGAGGCTCAGGCGATCAAGAACAGTGGCACCCTGCAGTCCCAGGCGGTTCGGGCGATCCCCACGGGCACGAGGCTGGCCCTGACCGGCACGCCGGTCGAGAACCATCTTGCCGAGCTCTGGTCGATCATGGAGTTCGCCAATCCGGGGCTGCTCGGGTCGCGATCGAGGTTCAGGACCCGGTTCCAGGAGCCGATCGAGGCCCGCCAGGACGAGCAGGCCATGCATGCGCTCAAACGGGCAACCGGCCCGTTCGTACTGCGGCGCGTCAAGACCGACAAGTCCATCATCTCCGACCTGCCGGAGAAGATGGAGGTCAAGGAGTGGTGCGTGCTCACGCCCGAGCAGGCCAGCCTCTATCAGGCCGTCGTCGACGACATGCTGGGCAAGATCGACGACAGTGAGGGCATCGAGCGCCGCGGCCTGGTGCTGGCGGCCATGGCCAAGCTCAAGCAGGTCTGCAACCACCCCGCCCACCTGCTCAAGGACGGCTCGCTCCTGTCGGGCAGGTCGGGCAAGCTGGCCCGGCTGGAGCAGCTCGCGGAGGAGATCGTGGCCGAGGGTGAGAAGGCGCTGGTGTTCACCCAATACGCCGAGTTCGGGACGATGCTCCAGCCCTATCTTGCCCAGCGGCTCGACCGGCCGGTCCTCTGGCTGCACGGCGGGCTGCCCAAGAAGACGCGCGACCGCCTGGTCGACCGGTTCCAGCATGATGACGAGCCGATGCTGTTCCTGCTGTCGCTCAAGGCCGCGGGCGTCGGACTCAACCTGACGGCGGCCAACCACGTGATCCACGTGGACCGCTGGTGGAACCCCGCCGTCGAGGACCAGGCCACCGACCGCGCCTTCCGCATCGGCCAGCGCAAGAACGTACAGGTGCGCAAGCTCATCTGCGCGGGCACGCTGGAGGAACGCGTGGACGAGATGATCGAACGCAAGAAGTCGCTGGCCGAACGCGTGGTCGGCACCGGCGAGGACTGGCTGACCGACCTGTCCACCGGTGAGTTGCGTGAGGTGTTCCGCCTGACCGCCGAGGCGGTGAGCTGAATGGCGTGGTTCGAGGCCGGTAAGCCGATCAGGGTCGAGGGCGGCCTGCGGGCGCGCACGCAGCGCGGCTCGATCGGCTCCACCTGGTGGTCGCGGCGGTTCATCGACATCCTGGAGCGCGTCTGCGACAAGGGCCGCCTCTCTCGGGGCCGCGCCTACGCCCGCGCGGGCCAGGTCCTGTCGATCGACCTCGCCTCCGGCGTGGTGAGGGCGGCCGTTCAGGGCTCGCGGCGGAAGCCGTACTCGATCACGATCGAGATTGAGGCGTACGACGAGGAGCGCTGGACCGCCATCGAGGAGGCGATCGCGGCGCAGGCCGTCTACCGGGCCAAGCTGCTGGCCGGGGAGATGCCGACGGAGATCGAGGAACTGTTCGCCGCGCTGGGCATCGATCTGTTCCCCCGCGACCTGGACATGGAGTGCTCGTGCCCCGACTGGGGGCTGCCGTGCAAGCACCTGTCGGCGGTGCTGTACCTGCTGGCGGAGTCGTTCGACGACGATCCGTTCCTGGTGCTGGCCTGGCGCGGGCGCAGCCGCGACCGGCTGCTCGGGTCCTTGGCCGAGCCGGAGCCGGAGCCGGTTCTGGTGCGGGATGTGCCGTTCGCCGACCGGCTGGCCGACTTCTACGCCCCGGGGGCCACCGCTCATCGGCCCGAACGCCGTTCCGCCGCGGTGGCGTCCGACCTCCTGCCGCGCGTCTTCCCGCCGCCGCGCGACCTGGCGGACCCGCTGCGCGCCGCGTACCGCCG
Organism: Nonomuraea sp. NEAU-A123; assembly: GCF_018603905.1. Lineage (GTDB taxonomy): Bacteria > Actinomycetota > Actinomycetes > Streptosporangiales > Streptosporangiaceae > Nonomuraea. Next base: position 138,590 of record NZ_JAHFZZ010000011.1, on the reverse strand, counting down.
CCTCGGCGAGTGACGGTCGCGGCTCCGCTGGGGCGTGCGATCGTCGGCGTCGGTGCGCTTCCGCACGTCATCACGACTGGCCCATGTTTCCGCGCTCCCCGCCGTACTTCGGCTGGGGTCCTTCTGGGGAGCGGGCGCGCTGGGGTCCTTCGCGGGAGCGCTGGGGTCCTTCTGAGGAGCGGGGGCGCTGGGGGCCTGCTGGGGAGTGGGAGCGGCGATGGCTCGTGGTGTCGGTGATGGGGCGAGGCGTGCGGAGAACGGGGCTGGCTGGGGGCTAGCGGTCGTCGAAGTCGCCGGGGACCATGACGCGGACGCCGTTCGGCACCACGCGGAGGCGGATCGGGGTGAGCAGGCGTACCTCTCCGTCGACGTCGGCCGCCATCGGCGGGTCGGTCTCCAGGAGCATCTCCCTGCCCACCACGAACGGCCCGCCTGCCAGGCTGCGCCAGCGGCCGGTCGTGGCGCGCACCAGCGTCTCGCCGAGCAGCCGCAGCTTCTTGCCCGAGCCGAGCTGGTAGGCGACCAGCATGCCGTTGTCGATGCTGACGTCCTTGGCGAGCTGCCAGCCGCCGTGGAAGCGGCCGTTGGCGATGTTGAGCTGGTGGGTGAACAGCTCGTGGCGCTTGCCGTCGACCGTGATGTAGGCGCGGAACGGCCGGTGGCCGGGCAGAACGCGGAGGGCGGTCAGCGGGTAGGCGGGACGGCCGAGGATGCGCTTGAGCCACGGCTTGACCGTGCCCGCCACCTCGACGGACACGCCGAAGCTGGCCAGGTTGGCGAACGGCCGGTCACCGGCCATGCCGAGGTCGATGTCGGCCACCTTGCCGGTGGCGAACACCCCGATCGCCCCGGCCAGGTCGAGCGGCAGGCCGAGGCTGCGGGCGAAGTTGTTGGTGGTGCCGAGTGGCAGCACGCCGAGCGCCACGTCGCGGTGGGCGACATGGCGGACGGCCGATGACAGAGTGCCGTCGCCGCCGCCGACGATCAACAGATCGGGCTGGGTTTCGAGGGCCTGGTCGAGCAGGTTGCGCAGGCGCTTGGGATTGGAGACCGACAGCTCGGCCATCGGCTCGAAGCCGAGGGCGTGGATCTGGTCGATCACCTCGAAGTAGTGTCGGCGGCCCCGGCGTGAGCGAGTGTTGACCACCACCGCCACCCGGCGGTCCTGGCGGATCGCCTCCGTGTGTGCGGCCTTGGTACGCAGTTCGCTCATGGTCACCAATGTTAGGTGCAGACGACGCTACCTGTGGTCGGCCAAAGGGCCGCCGGGTGGACCGGCGGCCCCTCGGTTCACTTCTTCGGCGGGATCACCTGGACGATGGCGCCCAGGTTGCCGGGCAGCGGCGAGACCAGCTTGAACTGGACGCCGAGCGCCTTGCCCTCGTCACCCGGGTTGCCGGAGCCGGCCACGTGGCCGCCACCCAGGTCCGTGCCGTACAGCTCGGTGGCGGGGGTGCCGTCGAGGTTCACGACGCGGGTGCTGTAGGGCTGGTCGCCCTTGGACGGCACGACCGTCGACGCGTCGAAGTCCCGGTAGAACAGGCTGCCGTTCTGCAGCTCCAGGCCCGGGTACCAGGTCTTGGCGTCGGTGAAGTTCGGCACGCCCTTCAGCGCCGGGATGTCCGTGCAGTACTCGCTGAACGGCTCGTCCGCCGCCTCCAGGCACTCCTTGAGCGGATAGGTCTTGCCGAAGGAGAACGCCGCGTTGGACGTCTGGGTGCGGCCGTCGAGGTTCTTGTGCCTCGACGGGTCCTTCTGCGCGGCGGCGCCGGTGCGGCGCAGCGGATCGAAGTGCGAGTCCACGATCAGCAGGCTGCCCTTCGAGCCGATGCTCGGCGGGAGGCTGAGGTTGTTCGCCAGCGAGTTGTTGGTGAACGTCGAGTCGCGGTACCACACCAGCAGGCCGGGGGCGTTGTACTTGACCTTCTCCACCTTCCACGCCCCGTCACGGGAGTAGTTGGTGTCGTAGGCGTACTGCAGGCCCTTGTCGAAGCCGTCGAAGTTGCGCCACTCGGCCAGGTAGAACCGGGACACCTCGCGCGAGCCGTTGTTGATCGTCCAGCCCTGGCCGCTCGTGTTGGTGAACGTGCCGCCGGTGGCCTTCCAGCCGTTGTCGCCGCCCTCGACGTCGTCGCTCCACACGGCGGTGCCGCCGTTGGTGAGCTGGAAGTCGTCGGCGTGCCAGCCGCGCGGGGTGAAGGCCGCGTCGGTGTTGTACGTGAGCCGCAGCTTGACCGTCTTACCGGCGAACGCGGTCAGGTTGACGTAGTCGTGCCGCCAGCCGTCGGTGTTGCCGGTGAGCCCGTACTTCTTGTCGCCGAACGTCTTGAGGTTCTTGTTCGGGTCCGGGTAGCCGTCGGGGGTCGAGACCTCGTTGCCGGCCTCGTCGTAGACCTTCTGCTGGGCCCAGGTCTCGCCGCCGTCGGTCGACACCTCGACGAAGCCGAAGTCCCAGTCCTGCTCGATCTCGTAGTTGTTCCACATCCAGAACCGCAGGTCGGTCCCGGCGGGCACGGCCACGTCACGGGCCAGGTGGACGTTGGCCCATTCCTGGTCCAGCCCGGTCCACCAGGCGTTGGCGCCGCTGTGCGGGTCGACCATCTTCAGGGGCGTGGAGGCCAGGTTCACCCGGACGCCGTCCTGGGTGAGCTTGGGCGTCCGCGACGACTGGCCGACCGTGACCAGCTTGGCGGCGTCGCCGGGTTCGAACACCTTCGGGTTCGCCCAGCCGAGCACCCACTTGTCCCACAGGCCCATGTGGGTCGGCATGGACTGGAAGATCGGCCCGGAGTGCGAGCCGCTCGACATCAGGTCCCAGAAGTCGACGGCGGAGCTGGCCGCGCCCGAGGTGTCGTACAGGTCGGGCAGACCGAGGTCGTGGCCGTACTCGTGGGCGAAGACGCCGACGCCGGAGTCCTCCGGCTGCACGATGTAGTTGGAGATCTTCTTGTCGCTGCCGGGGATCTTGTAGCCGCCGGCCACGGCGCTGGAGTGCGCCCAGATCGCGTACGTGCTCTCGGCGCCGCCGCCGGAGGACTTGTCCTTGCCTCCGTGCACCAGGACCAGGTGGTCGATGACGCCGTCGGGCTCGCTGAAGTTGCCGTCGCCGTCGGCGTCGGAGACGTCTTCGACGTCGTAGTCGGCCCACGGGAAGTTCGGCTGGCTCTTGGCGAGCGCGTCCACCGTGTCGATGGCGAGCTGGCCCGCGCCGAGCGGGTTGTCCGGGTGGCCGGTCATGTCCTGGGGCGCGCCGCCGCAGGCCGCCGCGCCGTACCAGGCCTCGGAGTGGGGCGCCTTGATCCAGCCGACCGCGGAGCCGGTGACCGAGTAGGCGCCCTTGGACATCTCCTCGTACATCTTCTTCATCGTGAAGCCGGAGATGTCGATGCCGGCGCGGCCGTCGCGCGGGTCCTTCAGGTCGGGACGTACGCGCTCGGTGATGCCCTTGTCGGTGTAGAGCATCGTGTTGAAGTGCGAGGTGCTGAAGTCCTTGACCCAGAAGCTGTTGTTGTCCTTGTGCGGCAACGTCGCGGGGTTGGGGATGTTGTTGTGCAGCGGCCCGTTCTTGACCGTGCCCGCCGGCTCGACCACGCAGTCGTCGGGGGCGCCGTTGACCGTGCGCAGGCGGTTGTAGCCGGAGAAGTCGTCGTTGGCCTGCTCGTTGAACTCGACCAGGACGGTCAGCAGCTTGGCCACGCGGGTCTGCTTGGACTTCTTGAAGATGAAGTCGGCGGGGTTGCGGCCGGTCTTGATCGCCTCGTTCTCGCGGGCCGCCAGCACACGGGCGGCGGCCGGGTTGCCGCTGACGAACTTCCGGTCCGTCTTCTGCGCCGGGTTGAGCGAGCGGGCCTTCTGGTTGGGCAGGAGGGGCTCGTCGGGCGTCTCCTCGACGCTGGGCGGCGCGTAGTTGATGTAGAAGTCGGACGCGCCCGGCTCGTACCTGGCGGCGGAGGCGGGGGCGGCGGGACCGGTCAGCGCGGCGCTGAGAAGGGCGACCGCGGGGAATGCTGCTAACAGGCGCTTTCTGCTGGGCACTGATAACCCTCTCTGCCCGGGATCGCCGGGCGCATTGCCACAGGGTGCAATGCGCGAATTTAGAGGGTGAGTAAAGCCAACGTAAAGAGCCCTGTTGAAATGTGATGAAACTAGAACAAAAGCAATGCGCCGGTAACGCCGCCCACGATCGCCCCGCCATAGCAGAGCACCGCGATGATCAAGTCGTACCTGGCGATGCCGAACAGCTCCTCACTGGTGAAGCGGATCCGGTGCGCCGCGTGGAACAGGCAGAGCACGATGACCACCAGCAGCGCCAGCCGTACCAGGACGTTGTCCAGGAGCGCGCGCAGGTGCCCGACGGTCGGCCAGTCGATCACGCCGAGCGGCATGAGCACGCCGAACAGCAGGACCAGCACGGGCAGCACCAGCGCGGCGGCCACTCCGCCGCCGCTGAAGAGCAGCCACAGGTACGGCTCTATCGTCCGCTTCACGGTGACCTCATGATGAAGTAGGCGATCAGGACGGACAGCGCCAGCCACGCCGAATGGTTGCCGCCCTGGATCATCCAGGCGGGCACCCGCCAGCCGTCGAGCCGCACCACCGTGGCCTTCGGGGCGAGGTTCAGGAACGTGATGGCATGGAAGGCGGTCGCGACCAGGGCGACCACGTTGACGGCGATCATCCAGGGCTGGGCGGCCAGGGCGGTGAAGTCCTGGAAGGTGCCGCCCAGCAGGGCGCCGACCAGCAGGAGCAGGAAGACGATCGTCCACGCGACCAGCACGCTGGTCAGCTCGCGCAGCACGAAGATCGTGTAGTTGCGGGTACGGGCGAACCAGAACGCGTCCCGCGGCGGGCGATATGTGCTCGTCATCGCTGGCTCCAGGGCGGTCTTGTCATCGTTTGCTCCAGGGCAGCACCGAGCGCAGCGCCGCGGTCAGCTTGTAGCGCTGGATGGCCTCGGCCGGGTCCACGTGCTTGGGGCAGGCCCGCGTGCACTCCCCGACGAACGTGCAGCCCCAGACCGCATCCTCCAGGTTGAGCACGTCGAACCGGTCGCCCATGTCCCGGGAGTCGAGGTTGTAGCGCTGCGCCAGCGCGATCGCGGCCGGGCCGAGGAAGTCGGGGTTGAGCACGTAGACCGGGCACGCCGAGTAGCAGAGCATGCAGTTGATGCACATGCTGTACTGCTTGTAGGCCTCGAGCTGCTCGGGCGTCTGCGCGTACTCCGTGGTCAGCGGCAGTTCCTCGCCCTCCCTGATGAGCCACGGCCGCACCGACGACAGCTTGGCCAGGAAGTCGTCGATGTCCACGACCAGGTCCCTGATCACCGGGAAGCCCTTGAGCGGCTCGATCCTGATCGGGCCGTCGCCGTACTCGGTGAGGAAGGTCCCGCAGGTCAGCCGGGGCTCGCCGTTGACGGTCATGCCGCACGAGCCGCAGACGCCCATCCGGCACGACCAGCGGAACGACAGGCTGCCGTCGAGCTGGTCCTTGACGTAGTTCAGGCCGTCGAGCACGGCCCAGTCGGTCGTCAGCGGCACGTCGTAGCCCTGGAACACCGGCTCGCCGTCCTGCCCCGGCCGGTAACGGGCGATCTCCAGCCGGATCGTGCGGGTGACCGCCGCCTGCCGTACGGACTCTTCGGTGTCAGTCACGTCCATAGACCCTTTCCCCCGGAGGCCAGCGGGTGATCGTCACGGGCAGCAGGCCGACCGACGGCGTGCCGTCGGGCGCGCGGTGCACCAGCGAGTGCGCGAGATAGGCCGAGTCGTCCCTGACGGAGAAGTCGGTGCGCTGGTGCGCGCCGCGCGACTCCTTCCGGTTGAGCGCGCAGGCGATGATGGTCTGCGCGACGTCGAGCATGGTGTGCAGTTCCTGCAGGTTGATCAGCTCGGTGTTGAACGTCGTGCTGGAGTCGTCGACGCGCGCCTCTTCCGCGCGTTCGCGCAGGTCGGCGAGGGTGTCGACGGCCGCGGCGAGCACGCCGCCCGTCCGGTAGATCCCGGCCGCGCCCTCCAGCGTGTGCTGCATCTCCTCACGCAGGTCGGCGATCCGTTCGCCCTTGCCCGATCCGTCCCGCACGCGTTCCAGCCGCCGCCGCTCGTCATCACCTTGTGCCTGTACGGCCTGGTGCTCGCTCCGCTCGTGATGCTCTTTCGCGAAGCTCGCGGCGGCCAGGCCCGCCCTTCGGCCGAAGACGAGGATCTCCGGGAGCGAGTTCGAGCCGAGCCGGTTGGCCCCGTTGATGCTGACGCACGCCGTCTCACCGGCCGCGAACAGCCCGGCGACCGGAGTGGCGCCGTCGAGGTCGGTGTGGACGCCGCCCATCATGTAGTGCACGACCGGGCGGACCGGGATGAGGTCAGTGGCCGGGTCGAGGTTCTGGTAGCTCTTGCACAGCTCGCGGACGAACGGGATGCGGGCGTCGATCTTCCGCTCGCCGAGGTGGCGCAGGTCCAGGTACACGACCGGGCCGTAGGGGGTGTCGACCGTGCGGCCCAGCTCCTGCTCGTGCACGAACGCCTGGGAGAGGCGGTCGCGCGGGCCGAGCTCCATGCTGCGTAGCTTGGGCGTCGGGGTGGGCTTGCCCAGGTCGTAGTCCTGAAGGTAGCGGTAGCCGTCCTTGTTGATCAGCCAGCCGCCCTCCGCCCTGGCCGCCTCGGTGATGAGGATGCCGGTGAACGGCAGGCCGGTCGGGTGGTACTGGACGAACTCCATGTCCTTCAGCGGCGCGCCCGCCCGGTAGGCCAGGGCCATGCCGTCGCCGGTCTTGATCGCGGCGTTCGTGGTGAAGGGGAAGACCCGGCCGCAGCCGCCGGTGGCCAGGATGACGGTCCTGGCGGCGATGGTCTCGATGCGGCCGGTCCTGAGCTCGACGGCCACGACGCCGTGGACGCGGCCGTCGTCGACGATGAGCTTGGTGACGTACCACTCGTCGTACCGCACTATGTCCCGATATTTCAGGGTTGTTTGGAACAAGGTGTGGAGAAGGTGGAAACCGGTTTTGTCGGCCGCGTACCAGGTGCGCATCCGCTTCATACCGCCGAACGGACGGACGGCCACCCGGCCGTCGTCCTCGCGGCTCCACGGGCAGCCCCAGTGCTCCAGTTGGATCAGCTCGCGTGGCGCCTCCTCGACGAACGCCTCGACCGCGTCCTGGTCGCAGAGCCAGTCACCGCCGGAGATCGTGTCGTAGCAGTGCTCGTCGAGCGTGTCGCCGACGCCGATCACCGCGGCGGCGCCGCCTTCGGCGGAGACCGTGTGGCTGCGCATCGGGTAGACCTTCGACACGACCGCCACCGTGAGCTCGGGGTCCGTCTCGGCGACCGCGATGGCCGCGCGCAGACCCGCTCCGCCTCCTCCGACGATGAGCACGTCGATCATGTGCGATCAGCTCCCGTGGTCGGGTTGTATCGGGTCCTTCACCCGCTTGCCGTCATGGCGGATGGCGGAGAGATGGATGCTGCCGTCGTGGTACTCGTGGCGGATCCTGCGGCAACCGCAGTCGAAAAGCTGGTCGCGGATCACCAGGCCGTAGCCGTCGTCGTCGACGAAGCGCTCGCCGCCGGACTTCTTGCCGCACGGGGCCGTCTCGGGGGTGAAGGGGGTCTTCGTGCCTGTCATCGCCGATCTCCTTAGATAGGCGAAACGTCATCTCCACACAAGCACCGCGACCTGCTTCGGAGAAGGCCCGCTTTCGGACCTTCGGAGCGGCCGATCAGCCGGGCTCCTCCTCGATCTCCTTCGAGCCCCCTTCTCCGGACTCCTCCTTCTCCAGTTCTTCCCTGGGCACGGGGGGATAGTGCAGATCGAACGCGGGCCGTTCCGACCGGATGGGCGGCAGGAAGGTGAAGTTGTGCCGGGGCGGCGGGCAGGAGGTGGCCCACTCCAGCGAGTTGCCGTAGCCCCACGGGTCGTCGAGCGTCACCTTGGGCGCCCGCCTGGCGGTCTTCCAGACGTTGTAGAGGAACGGCAGCGTGGAAGCGCCGAGCAGGAACGCCCCGATGGACGAGATCTCGTTCATCCGGGTGAAGCCGTCAGCCGCGCTGTAGTCGGCGTACCTCCTGGGCATGCCGATCGCCCCCAGCCAGTGCTGGATCAGGAACGTCATGTGGAACCCGATGAACAGCGTCCAGAAATGCACCTTCCCCAGCCGGTCGTCGAGCATCCGCCCGGTCATCTTCGGCCACCAGAAGTAGAACCCGGAGAACATGGCGAACACCACGGTCCCGAAGACCACGTAGTGGAAGTGCGCGACGACGAAATACGTGTCGCTGATGTGGAAGTCGAGCGGCGGCGACGCCAGGATGACCCCCGTCAGGCCGCCCAGCAGGAACGTCACGAGAAACCCGATCGCGAACAGCATCGGCGTCTCGAAGCTGAGATGGCCGCGCCACATCGTGCCGATCCAGTTGAAGAACTTCACGCCGGTCGGCACCGCGATGAGGAACGTCATGAACGAGAAGAACGGCAGCAACACCTGACCCGTGGGGAACATGTGGTGCGCCCACACGGTCATCGACAACCCGGCGATGGCGATCGTCGCCCCGACCAGCCCCCCGTACCCGAAAATCGGCTTGCGGCTGAACACCGGGATCACCTCGGTGATGATCCCGAAGAACGGCAGCGCGATGATGTACACCTCGGGATGCCCGAAGAACCAGAACAGGTGCTGCCAGATCAACGCCCCGCCGTTGGCGGGGTCGAAGACGTGCGTGCCGAACTTGCGATCCGATTCGAGCACGAGCAGCGCGGCGGCCAGCACGGGGAACGCCATGAGCACGAGCATGCTGGTCAGCAGCGTGTTCCAGGTGAACAGCGGCATCCGGAACATCGTCATGCCCGGCGCCCGCAGCCCGATGATCGTGGTGATGAAGTTGACGGAGCCGAGAATCGTCCCGAGTCCCGACAGCGCGAGCCCCATGATCCACAGATCGCCGCCCATGTGCGGCGTATAAGTGGCGGTGGACAACGGCGTATAGGCGAACCAGCCGAACTCGGCGGCCCCACCCGGCGTGATGAATCCGGCCAGCACGATCAGCCCGCCGAACAGGAACATCCAGTACGCGACCGCATTGAGCCGGGGAAACGCGACGTCAGGCGCGCCGATCTGCAGGGGCATCACCACGTTGGCGAATCCCGCGAACAGCGGCGTGGCGAACAACAACAGCATGATCGTGCCGTGCATGGTGAACAGCTGGTTGTAGAACTGCTGGCTCACCAGTTGCATCTCCGGCTGCGCCAATTCGGCCCTGATCACCATGGCCATGACACCCGCGACGAGGAAGAACCCGAACGAGGTGATCAGATAGAGATACCCGATGACTTTGTGGTCGGTCGTCGTCAGCCAGGACACGATGACGGTCCCGGTCCGCCGGCGTCTGACCTGCTCGATCGAGGTCTCGCGAACAGTCGTCACGAGTGCTCCCTCCTATGCGGAGTGTGGCCTGCCCCCGATCCTCCAATTCCACGCCAACGATTGCCATACGGGAAGCAATTCTTCAACATTTGTCGCACACATCTTTGCCTGGCGCGCTATTTCCGGCCCGTACGGCATGCACGTCACGCATGGAACCCATGCGAGATCGTCGGTGGCGGATCGAGCCCCACTCCCCTACCGTTTCGCAATATGTCCCCCTCTATCGGCCTGCACATGCCGAACGGTTTCGCCGCCGCCGACCGCCAGGGCGCCGCCCGCGTGGCGAAGCTGGCCGAAAGCCTCGGCTACGAGTCGTTGTGGACCGCCGACCACATCGTCCTGCCCAGCCCCCGCGTGGCCGCCTCCCCTCTCGAACCGGACGCCCCGCTCCTGGACGCCGTGGTCTCGCTGGCCTTCCTGGCCGCCCACACCGAGCGCATCCTGCTGGCCACGGGCTGCGTCGTCCTTCCCCAGCGAGACCCGCTGGTCCTGGCCAAGCAACTCGCCAGCGTGGACGTCCTCAGCGGCGGACGGCTGATCTTCGGCGTGGGCGCGGGCTACCTGGAGCCCGAACTGCGCGCCCTGGGCGTCCCCATGCCCGACCGGGGCTCCCGCACCGAGGAGTACCTGGCCGCCATCCGTTCCCTCTGGCAGGACGACAAGCCCGCCTTCGACGGCCGGCACGTCTCCTTCAAGGACGTGGACGCCCACCCCCGCCCCCTCCAGCGCCCGGTCCCCGTCGTCATCGGCGGCCACACCCCGGCCGCCCACCGCCGCGCCGCCGCACTGGCCGACGGCTGGTACGGCTGGATGCTGGGCCTGCGCGCCACGGCCGCCCAACTGGAGTCACTCAGGGCCGTCTCGACCCGACCCCTGCATATCTCGGTGACCCCGGCCCGCCGCCTCGACCCGGCCACCGTCCGGGCGTACGCCGACCTGGGCGTGCACCGCCTCATCGTGGCCACCCCTCCGGGCCTGTCCTTGCCCGAGCTGGAAACCTTCGTCCAGCAAAACGCCCCAGCCGAATTCCTGACATAAGTCCCGAACCTTTCCCCGCGCGCCGCCATCCAACTCCGCATGACCATAAAGAAGATCACCTTGCTGACCGGCGGCGCACTGGTCACGGCCCTGCTGTTTCCGCCGGCGGCGGCACTGGCCGCGCCGTCGATCCCGAAGAACTTCCTCCTGTACGAAAAGGAGGCCCGTAAGGACATCAAGAACGAGCACTGGCTCCTCAACGAGGGCAGCGACCTGATCGAGGTGGAAAACATCGCGTGCTCGAACGCCAAGCTGAAGAAGGACTGGATCGCCCGCCGCGACCTCACCTATGACCCGCGAATGGACGGTGACGAGAAGCACAACGCCGAACGCGGCGAACAGGTCTTCCTCTTCGCGAAGGCTGCCGCCGCCGAGAAACTGATGACCGAGTTCCGCACCCGCCTGACCAGGTGCGGCAAACTCGTCAAGGTAATCGACCCGAAAATCGGTGACGGCTCGGTGGGCGCCTCGAGGGCCGTCAAGTCGACGAAGAGCAATCCCGTGCCCCAGACCCTGCAGTTCGTCGCGGTACGCAAGGGCGCGGCCGTGGCCATTTATTGGGACCGGCACAACGACGCCCCAGCCATCACAACCATGGCCAGGCACAAGTCGGACGCCACCAAGATGGCCGCGAAACTCTGCCGCATCGGCGGCTGCTGACTGCGGCTATCCTTCGTATCGACCCGATCGGAGGAGCAGATACCAGTGAACGCTCAGCGCGACTACGCCGACCTCGTCCAGCGTGGCCTTTCGCTCGACCTGACCCGGGGGAAGCCGTCGCCGCGACAGCTGGATCTCGCCAACGACATGCTCAAACTGCCGACGTCCTACCGGGCGGCCGACGGGACCGACGGGCGTAACTACGGCAACCTGCAGGGGCTGACGGAGCTGCGGGAGCTGTTCGGGCCGCTGCTGCAGGTGCCCGCCGAGCAGCTGGTCGTGGGCGGCAACTCGAGTCTGGCGGTGATGCACGACACGATCGTGCACGCGCTGCTCACCAAGGTCCCCGGGGCTGAGCGGCGGTGGGTGGAGGAGCCGGAGATCACGTTCCTGTGCCCGGTGCCGGGATATGACCGGCATTTCACGATCTGTGAGCGGTTCGGGATCAAGATGGTGCCCGTGCCGATGAACGGCGAAGGACCCGACATGGACGTCGTCGAGCGACTGGTCGCCGAGGACGCGAGTGTCAAGGGCATCTGGTGCGTGCCGAAGTACAGCAACCCGTCCGGTGTCACCTACAGCGACGAGACCGTCCGACGGCTGGCCGCCATGTCCACTGCGGCGCCTGATTTCCGGATTTTCTGGGACAACGCCTATGCGGTCCACCACCTCACCGACGCGCAGGCCGAGCTCGCCGACCTCCTGTCCCTGTGCGCTGAGCACGGCAACACCGACCGGACCTTCGTGTACGGCTCCACGTCCAAGGTCACGATGGCGGGCAGCGGGGTGTCGTTCTTCGGCTCCTCGCCGGCGAACGTCAAGTGGTTCCTGGCCAACACCGCCAAGCAGTCCATCGGGCCCGACAAGCTCAACCAGTTGCGGCACGTGGAGTTCCTGCGCGACGCCGAGGGTGTGGCCGCGCACATGCGCAAGCACGCCGAGCTGGTGTGGCCGAAGTTCGAGCTCGTCGACCGGGTGCTGGCCAAGGAGCTGGGCGACCTCGGCACCTGGACGAGCCCGCAGGGCGGCTACTTCATCAGCCTCGAGGTGTCGCATGCCGGCGAGGTGGTGGCCAGGGCCAAGGCGGCCGGGATCGCGCTGACCCCGGCGGGCGCCACCCACCCCTACGGCCAGGACCCCGACGACCGGACGATCCGGATCGCCCCCACCTATCCCGATCTGGAAGAGCTGGAGCAGGCCATCATCGGCCTGGCCGTCTGCGTCCGCGCCGTGGCCGAAGAGCGCGCCTGACACACCGGCGGATTCCGGTACGGCTGTCGGCCGTACCGGAAGTCACCTGGGGGCGGTGCGGCTCTGGCGGAAGCCGAAGATGTACTCGCGGGTCTCGCTGGGGTGGAACGACACCCCGACCCCCGGCTCGTAGGCCACGTTGTCCCGCGCGCAGTAACACAGGCTCTCCCACACGGCGAGCGCCTGGACCCGGGCCGGGGCCTCCGACATGTCCCGCTTCCGCGCCCCGTACGACCCCAGCACGAACAGCAGCCCGAACCCCCAGAACAACCCGGTCAGGCAGAACGGCGCGAGCAGCACCTCGGTCCAGTTCGCGTCCTTGCCCATCGCGATCACCAGCGCGACCACCAGGTGGACCAGGGCCGCGACGCCGAGCAGGATGTACCCCTGGTTCCTGGTCCACGCCGTGTAGTGGCGGCTGGGGAACGACAGCCAGACCGCCAGCTGCGAACGGCTCATGAGATGTTTCGAGGCGCCGAGCGAGGCCGCCATCGGCAGGTCCACGATGTCGCGGGTGCCGGCCATCCGGACGCGGCCGATCCGGTACATGGTGCCCGCCGCCACCACTCCAGGGACTGCGGAGACCTGGTCAGATTGGCTGCATACCGGGCACATCACTTCCACCTGGGCAGTCTGGCCGTTAGCCGCCGTAGGTGCAAACCGTAAGGTTTCCCATGTGAGACCTATCGATGCCTTGGTGGACGCCCTGCCTGAGGGCCGTGTCCTGACCGACCCCGATGTGATCGACTCCTACGCCCGCGACCGTACGTTCCTGGAACCCGGCAAGCCGCTGGCCGTGGTGCTCGCCACCTCGCGTGACGACGTGGTCACGACGCTCACGTGGGCGACCGAGCACCGGGTCCCCGTGGTACCGCGCGGCGGGGGCACGGGGCTGGCGGGCGCCGCTACCGCCGGCGATGGGTCGGTGATCCTCTCGCTGGCCAGGATGACGGCGATCAGGGAGCTCTCCCCTGCTGACGAGATCGCCGTGGTCGAGCCCGGTGTGATCACCGCCGACCTCGACCGGGCGGCCAGGGAGCACGGGCTGATGTACGCGCCCGACCCGTCGTCGTACGAGATCTCCACGATCGGCGGCAACCTGGCGACCAACGCCGGCGGGCTGCGCTGCGTGAAGTACGGCGTCACCCGCGACTCCACGCTCGGTCTGGAGGTGGTGCTGGCCGACGGCCGGATACTCGAGACGGGCCGGCGCACGATGAAGGGCGTCACCGGGTACGACCTGACCGGGCTGTTCGTCGGCTCGGAAGGCACGCTCGGCGTGATCACCGCGGCGACGGTACGGCTGCGCAGGGCGCCCGCGGCGCCGCCGGCCACGTTCGCGGCGGAGTTCGGCTCGCTGCGCGAGGCGGGTGCGGCCGTGTCGGCGATCATGGCCGCCGGATGCCAGCCGTCGCTGATGGAGCTGCTCGACCGGGCGACGCTGGAGGCGATCGACGACTGGCGCAACATCGGCCTGGAGCCGGGCACGATGGCCATGCTGATCGGCCAGTCCGACGCGTCGGACGGCGCGGCCGTCGTCAAGCGTATGGAGCAGTTGTGCGTCGACAACGGCTCGCCGTTCGTGGCGGTCTCCTCCAGCCCGCAGGAGACCGAGGAGCTCATCGGCCTGCGCAGGATGGCCTACGACGCCAAGGAGCGCCTCGGCGCGTGCCTGGTGGAGGACGTGTGCGTGCCGCGTTCGGTGCTGCCCGACATGATCGAGGCGATCGAGGCGGCCGCCGTACGGCATGGCGTGAAGATCGCCACGGTCGCGCACGCGGGTGACGGGAACCTGCACCCGGTCTTCATCTTCGAGCACGGTATGGCCGAGCCGCCGCCCGAGGTGTGGGCCGCGGCGGACGACGTGTTCAAGCACGCTCTGCGGCTCGGCGGCACGCTGACCGGCGAACACGGGGTCGGCCTGCTCAAGCGGCGCTGGCTCGCACTGGAGACCGGACCGGTGGCCCAGGAGATGCAGCAGGGCATCAAGGCCGTGTTCGATCCGCTCGGCCTGCTCAATCCGGGCAAGGCGATCTGAGTTCACCAAGCCGTGACCTAGAAGGGACAATGTGGACACGACCTGCCCGAAAACACTGACATGTTGCGTCAAAAGGCGAAACATCTGACAGGTCTGGGCCACGCCCCAAGGGTCACGCTGGTAGCTTTTGCCCCATCTATCGTTTTGTTATGCGAGGTCTTTGGGGGTTCGGCGTGAATCAGCACCAGCCGTTGGCGGCGGACGACCCGCGGCGGCTGGGGGCCTATGACCTCGTCGCCCGGCTTGGTGAGGGCGGCCAGGGAATCGTGTACCTCGGCCAAAGCGACAGCGGCGAGCAGGTGGCGGTCAAGCTGCTGCACAACGCGCTGGTGGCCGACGCCGAGGCCAGGACCAGGTTCCTGCGCGAGGTGTCGGTCGCGCAGCGGGTGGCCAGGTTCTGCACGGCTCCGGTGCTGCACGCCGACCTCGAGGGCAGCCGGCCGTACATCGTGAGCGAGTACGTGCCGGGGCCGTCCCTGCGGGAGATGGTCATCAACGAAGGCCCGCGCCGGGGAGCGGCGCTGGAGCGGCTCGCGATCAGTACGGCGACCGCGCTGGCGGCCATTCACCGGGCCGGCATCCTGCACCGCGACTTCAAGCCCGCGAACGTCCTCATGGGGCCCGAGGGTCCGGTCGTGATCGACTTCGGCATCGCAAGGGCACTGGACTCGCCCGGGGCGACGGCGACGGGCATGGCCATGGGGACGCCGTCGTACCTGGCGCCCGAGCAGCTCAGCGGGGCCGCCGTGTCCGAGGCGGCGGACGTGTTCGCCTGGGGCGTCACGATGGTGTTCGCGGCGACGGGCAAGCCCGCCTTCGGCGCCGACTCGATTCCCGTGGTGATGAACCGGATCCTGAACGAGGAGCCGGAGCTGGGCGCGATGGAGGGGGCGCTCGGCGAGCTGGTGGCGGCGTGCCTGTCCAAGGACCCGTCGCAGCGGCCCACCGCGGACGAGCTGATCGTGCGCCTCACGGGGCAGCCGGCGCCTCGGGCGGCCGTGGACCCGCTGACCACGGGTGCCCAGATGGGCGCCGTCGCGGGCACGGGGCCGCAGCCGGGCGCGAACCCGCAGGACTCCTACCCCGGCCCTTGGATGACCGGCGCCACGGCCCAGCCCGGTCAGACGGGTCAGACCGGCCATTTCGGCCACCCCGGCGCGACGAAGAGCGGTGCCCCCGCCCCCATGGCGGCGGCAGGAGGCCCCTCAGCGACCGGTCCCGCCGCTGCGCCTGGAACGCCCCACGGCAACACCCCGGGCAGCCCTGGGATGCCCTTCGGCGGCCCGGGCATGCCCGCTGGTCAGGCTGGGATGCCCGGCAACCCGCCGAGCGGTCAAAGCGGCCCCTACGGTAATGCGCCGAGCGGTCAGAGCGGCCCGCACAGCAACATGCCGGGCGGCCAGGGCATGCCTGTCGGAGGCCAGGGAGCACCCGGCGGTCCGACGATGCGGCAGGGCCCCATGCCCCAGGGAGCGGGCGCTCCGGGGCAGCCCATGGGCGGCGTACCGGCACAGAGCGGCGCTCCGGGGTTCGGCGCGGGCGGCCCGGCATACGGCCCCGGTGGCCCAGGCGGTCGCGGGCCAGGCGCGGGCGGGCCGGGGCAGGGGCCGCAGGCGGGTGACGCCGGTTCGGCGAAGCAGCGCCGTACCCTGACCTTCGCTCTGACCGGCGCAGCCGCAGCGGCCCTGCTGGTCGTGGGTGGCGCGGTGGTGGTGCAGGCCAACAGCGGATCCCCACAAAAAGTGATCAACGTGGACAGCGCATCCCAAGCCACCTCCACCGACGGCGCAGGCGCGGGCCAGCCCGTCGACCCGCCCCTGACGGAGGACAGCCCTGTCGTCTCCCAGCCGGTCCCGAGCGTCGAGGAGCCGAAGCCCACCAAGACCAAGGAGCAGGTGATCCAGGACCCGAGCACCCAGGTCCCGGTCACCGTCCCCACAGTCCCGCAGACGTCGCAGCCTACGACCCACAAGCCGGCGTCGGAGCCCACGACCAAGCCCACCAAGACCAAGCGCACCGACATGGTGGACCCGGACCCCGATCCCTCGAGCGGGCCCACAGAGGACCCGTCCACGAACGCCCCGGTTCCCACGGCCACCAAGACGAAGACCACCCCCAAGCCGACGGTGAAGCCGACCGTCCAGCCCAAGCCCAACCCCTACAGCGCGGCGACGGTGTGCGGCGCCGGCTACAAGGTGATCGACAGCCACGCGCTGGGCGGCAACGCGACGATCTACCTGCTGTACGGCAACGGCAAGAACTGCGTGGTGACGATGTCCAAGCTGGTGTATCCCGCCAAGGTTTCGATGAACGCCACCCTCCAGGTCCAGAACGGCGGCAGCGGCGGCAACCCGGGCAAGTTCACCGCCTACGCGGGCCCGGTCAGGGTCGCGGCCGTCAAGAAGTGCGTGATCTGGGGCGGCTCATGGGGGACCATGTCCTGGAAGTCCGGCTGGAGCCACTGCACCTGATATAGCCCGATCAAGCCCCCCACGACGGAAACCAGCGTCGTGGGGGGCTTTTCGCATGCCAGGCAGCAGGTTAGGCTAGTTGACGTGATCGTCAAGTCCGAGCTCACCGCGCGGGGCCGGCGTACGAGGGACGCGCTCGTGCGGGCGGGCCGGGACGCCTTCGACGAGCACGGCTACGAAACCGTGCGCATCGATGACGTCTGCGTGCGGGCCGGGGTCTCGCATGGCACGTTCTACACCTACTTTGACTCCAAGGAAGCGCTGTTCGGCGAGGTGGCGGCGGCGGTGGTCGGGGAGATGTTCACGGCGAGCGTCGTGGGTCCCGGCGTGCCCGGCGACCCGTACGCGCGGATCGAGGCGGCCAACCGGCTCTACCTGCGCGCCTGGGCGGCCAATTCGCGGCTGGTCAGGATGCTCGAGCAGGCCGCCACCGCCGAGGAGGGCCTGCGCGGGCTGCTTCTGGAGCTGCGCGAGGTGTTCGTCCGGCGCGGCGCCGAGGGGCTCAGGCGGCTGCAGGAGCAGGGTCTGGCCGACCCGGCGCTCGATCCCCGGCTGACGGCCGTCATGCTCGGCGGGATGGTGGAGCACTTCGCCCACGTCTGGCTTGACCTGGGCGAACGCGCGGACGAGCGGACGGCCGTGGAGCTGCTCACCAAGCTCTGGGCCAGGGCCATCGGGTTGACGTCGGCGTCAAGTTGGCAACAGGAGGGCGTGTGATCCGGAGCAGGCTCGATCCCAGCGGCGCCGATTACCAGGAGCGGCGCGCGGCGATGCTGGGCAAGCTGGAAAAGCTCGACGCCGAGCAGGCCAAGGCGGTCGCGGGCGGCGGCGACAAGTATGTGGAACGGCACCGGAAACGGGGCAAGCTGCTGGCCCGCGAGCGGATCGAGCTGCTCGTCGATCCCGACTCGCCGTTCCTGGAGCTGTCACCGCTGGCCGCGTGGGGCAGCGAGTTCCCGGTGGGCGCCAGCGTGGTCACCGGGATCGGGGTGATCGAGGGCGTCGAGTGTGTGATCACCGCGAACGATCCCACCGTCAGAGGTGGCGCGTCGAACCCGTGGACGCTCAAGAAGTCGCTCAGGGCCGCCGACATCGCGCTGAGCAACCGCCTGCCGTACGTCAATCTGGTGGAGAGCGGCGGCGCGGACCTGCCGACGCAAAAGGAGATCTTCATCCCGGGTGGGCGGATATTTCGGGACCTGACGCGCATGTCGGCGGCGGGGGTTCCGACGATCGCGCTCGTGTTCGGCAACTCCACGGCCGGTGGGGCCTATGTGCCCGGGATGAGCGACTACGTGGTGATGGTGAAGGAGCGGGCCAAGGTGTTCCTCGGTGGGCCACCGCTGGTCAAGATGGCGACCGGCGAGGAGTCCGACGACGAGTCGCTCGGCGGGGCCGGCATGCACGCCCGCACCAGCGGCCTGGCCGACTACCTGGCCCTCGACGAGCACGACGCGCTGCGGATCGGGCGGCAGATCATCCGGTCGCTCAACTGGCGCAAGCTCGGCACCGCCCCGCTGACCGTGCAAGAGCCCGGATATCCGGCGGAGGAGCTCCTCGGGATCGTGCCGCAAGACCTGAAGGTGCCGTTCGATCCGCGCGAGGTGATCGCGCGGATCGTGGACGGGAGCGCGTTCGAGGAGTTCAAGCCGCTGTACGGGGCCTCGCTGGTGACGGGGTGGGCGCGGCTGCACGGCTATCCGGTGGGGATTCTGGCCAACGCGCGAGGTGTGCTGTTCAGTGAGGAATCGCAGAAGGCGACCCAGTTCATCCAGCTCGCGAACCAGTCGCGTACTCCGCTGCTGTTCCTCCAGAACACCACCGGTTACATGGTCGGCAAGGACTACGAGCAGGGCGGCATCATCAAGCACGGCGCGATGATGATCAACGCGGTGTCCAACTCGACCGTGCCGCACCTCACCGTGGTGATGGGCGCCTCGTACGGAGCCGGAAACTACGGGATGTGCGGCCGGGCCTACGATCCGCGGTTCCTGTTCGCGTGGCCGAGCGCCAAGTCCGCGGTGATGGGGCCCGCGCAGCTCGCCGGGGTGCTGTCGATCGTCGGGCGGGCCTCCGCCGCGGCCCGCGGTCAGGTGTACGACGAGGAGGGCGACGCGGCCATGCGGGCCATGGTGGAGGCGCAGATCGAGGCCGAGTCGCTGCCGTTCTTCCTGTCGGGGCGGCTCTACGACGACGGGGTGATCGATCCGCGCGACACCAGGACCGTGCTGGGGCTGTGCCTGTCGGCGATCAACAGTGCCGCGGTGCCCGAGGCGGCGGGATTCGGGGTGTTCCGCCCATGATCACCCGCCTGCTCGTCGCGAACCGGGGCGAGATCGCCCGGCGCGTCTTCCGCACCTGCCGGTCGCTCGGCATCGAGACCGTGGCCGTCTTCTCCGACCCCGACGCCGGGTCACCGCACGTGGCCGAGGCCGACTTCGCGGTACGGCTGAGCGGCGCCAAACCCGCGGATACCTACCTGGACATCGAGCGGATCGTGGCGGCCTGCCGGGCGGCGGGCGCCGACGCCGTACACCCGGGATATGGGTTCCTGTCCGAGAACGCGGACTTCGCCCGAGCCGTGCTGGATGCCGGGTTGGTGTGGGTCGGCCCGTCGCCGGAGTCCATCGCGGCCATGGGGTCGAAGATCGAGGCCAAGCGGCTGATGGGCGAGGCCGGGGTGCCGGTGCTGCCGTCGCTCTCGGCGGCCGTCACGGAGTTCCCCGTGCTGGTGAAGGCGTCCGCCGGTGGCGGTGGGCGGGGCATGCGGGTGGTGCGCGACGCCGGCGCGCTTGAGCGGGAGATCGCGTCGGCGCGGCGTGAGTCCGAGGCGGCGTTCGGTGACGGGACCGTGTTCGTCGAGCCGCTGCTCGAAGGGGCCAGGCACGTCGAGGTACAGGTCCTGGCCGACCGCCACGGGACCGTGTGGGCGCTCGGCGAGCGGGAGTGCAGCATCCAGCGGCGGCACCAGAAGGTCGTGGAGGAGTGCCCCTCACCGGGCATCACCCAGCGGATCAGGGACGAGCTCTGCGCGGCGGCGGTCAGGGCGGCCAGGAAGATCGGGTACGTCGGGGCCGGGACCGTGGAGTTCCTGGTCAAGGGGGATCAGGTGGCCTTCCTGGAGATGAACACCCGACTCCAGGTCGAGCATCCGGTCACCGAGCTGGTGTACGGGGTTGATCTGGTGCGGCTGCAGATCGAGGTGGCCGAGGGGTCGGCGCTGCCCGCCTCCGCGCCGGCACCTCAGGGGCATGCGGTCGAAGTGCGGTTGTACGCGGAGGACGGGGACTATCTGCCTCAGACGGGGACACTGCGCCGCTTCGAGGTGCCCGGGGACGTACGGGTTGATTCCGGGGTGGCGGCCGGGTCGGTCGTCTCCCCTCATTACGACGCGATGCTCGCCAAGGTGGTCGCTCATGGCTCGTCTCGGGAGGAGGCGGTACGGAAGCTGACGAAGGCGCTACGACGCGCACGGATCCACGGCCTCACCACCAACCGGGATTTGCTGCTGAACGTACTGAAAAATCGGGATTTCAGGGCGGGTGACACGCATACCGGATTCCTCGACGAGCACGACCTGAGCGGCACCGGCCCCGCCGATGAGCTGGCCGTGCTGGCCGCCGCCCTGGCGCAGGCCGCCGCCAACCGGGCCGCCGCGCCGGTCCTGCGCAGTCTGCCGTCCGGTTGGCGGAATGTCCGGTCGCAGCCCCTGCGGGCCGTCTTCGACGAGGCCGAGGTCGTCTACCAGCCACTCCCCGACGGCATCGAGCTGATCGCCGCAGAGCCGTACCGGATCGTCCTGGAACGTGGTGGCGTACGGCATGCCTTTGACATCGCCCACTACGACGGGAAGGTCTGCGTCGACTCCCCCAGCGGCTCCGTCGAGCTGACGCCCGCTCCCCGCCTGCCCGAGCCCGTCGAGCAGGTCGCCCCCGGCTCTCTCCTCGCTCCCATGCCGGGTAGCGTGCTGCGGGTCGAGGTCGAGCCGGGTGACCGCGTGGCGAAGGGCCAGGCGGTGCTGGTGCTGGAGGCGATGAAGATGGAGCATCAGATCGCCGCGCCCGCCGACGGGGTCGTCTCCGGCGTACACGTCGAGAAGGGACAGCAGGTCGAGGCGGGAGCCGTGCTGGCGATCATCCAGGAAGGAAGCTCATGACGAGCCTGGTCCACAAGGAGCTGGCCGGCGGCATCGCGACGATCACGCTGGACTCACCGCCCAACAGGAACGCGCTGTCCGTACGCCTGCTCGGCGACCTCGAACGCCGGCTGAACTGGGCGCTGACCGAGCCGGACGTGCGGGTGATCGTGCTGACCGGCGCGGGCCCGGTGTTCTGCTCGGGCGCCGACCTGAAGGAGCAGCGCGTCGAGCCTGCCTCCGGGGTCGGCGACGCGCCGGTGACGGCGTCGTTCCCGGAGATCCTCGCGCTGATCTGGGAGAGCCCGAAGCCGGTCATCTGCCGCCTGAACGGCACGGCGCGCGCGGGCGGGCTCGGCCTGGTGGCCGCGTGCGACTTCGCGATCGCGCCGGTGACGGCCTCCTTCGCGTTCACGGAGGTACGGCTCGGCGTCGTGCCCGCCATGATCTCCGTGCCGGTCCTGCGCCGACTCGATCCTCGGGCGGCGGCCGAGTACTTCCTGACCGGCGAGGTGTTCGACGCGGCCAGGGCGGTGGAGATCGGGCTGCTGACGCGGGCCGTGCCCGCCGAGGAGCTCGACGCGGCGGTCCGGCACTACGCCGGCATGCTGCTCAAGGGCGGTCCCGAGGCGCTGGCCATCACGAAGCGGCTGGTCAGGGAGCTGCCGGGAGTGTCGTTCGAGGAGGGGCTGCGGCAGATGACCGCGCTCTCCGCCCAGCGTTTCACCTCCGAGGAGGGTCAGGAGGGCATCGCGGCCTTCATGGAGAAGCGTCCGGCCAAGTGGGTTCCTTCATGACCTTGCGCATCGCCAACTGCAGCGGCTTCTACGGTGACCGGCTGTCGGCCGCGCGGGAGATGGTCGAGGGCGGCCCGATCGACGTGCTCACGGGTGACTGGCTGGCGGAGCTGACCATGCTCATCCTGGCCGGGAACCGCCTCAAGGGCCGCCCCGGCTACGCGCCGACGTTCCTGTCGCAGCTCGAAGAGGTCATGGCCACGTGTCTCGATAAAGGCATAAAAATCGTGACAAATGCGGGCGGGTTGGATCCGGCCGGGTGCGCCGCCGCCGTACAAGAGCTCGCCGCCCGCCTAGGCCTCTCCCCCAGGGTCGCCCACGTCACCGGCGACGACCTCATCGGCCGCGACCTGGACCTGACCAACGCCGACACCGGCGAGCAGCCGCCTGCCCCGCCTCTGACCGCCAACGCCTACCTGGGCGGGCGCCCGATCGCGGCGGCCCTGTCGGCGGGCGCCGACGTCGTGGTGACGGGCCGCGTCACGGACGCCGCCCTGGTGACGGGCCCCGGCATCTGGCGGTACGGCTGGCAGCCCGACGACCTCGATCCTCTGGCGGGCTCGGTGGTCGCGGGCCACATCATCGAATGCGGCTGCCAGGCCACGGGCGGCAACTACGCGTTCTTTCAGGACGTACCGGATCTGGCGCACTGCGGTTTCCCCATCGCCGAGCTGCACGCCGACGGCTCCTCCGTGATCACCAAGCACCCGGGGACGGGCGGCCTGGTCTCGATCGGCACGGTGACGGCCCAGCTCGTCTACGAGATCGCCGGGCCCCGCTACCTCGGGCCGGACGTGGTGGCCCGCTTCGACACCATCACGCTGTCGGACGACGGCCCCGACCGGGTCCGCGTCTCGGGCGTACGCGGTGAGCCGCCGCCCGGCACGCTCAAGGTCGCGGTGAACTACCTGGCCGGATACCGCAACACGATGACGCTGGTGCTGACCGGCCTGGACCTCGAGGCCAAGGCCCGCCTGGCGGAGGAGGCGCTCTGGGCCAGGATCCCCCGGGAGTCGTTCGACTCGGTGGACGTCACGCTCACGGATGGGGGGCTGCTGCGGATCACGGTGATGGACGCCGACCAGCGCCGGGCCGGTCGCGCCTTCTCCTCGGCCGTGGTGGAGACGGGGCTGGCCAGCTACCCCGGCTTCTACGGGCTCACGCCGCCGGGCAACGCGTCGCCGTACGGGGTGTACTGGCCGGTCCTGGTACCGGCCGCGGAGGTGCGTCCCCGAGTCTTTCTGGACGGCGAGGAGGTGTCACCGTCCGTGGACGGCGCGCCGGTGCCGCCGCATGCGAACGACGAGCAGGCGCCCTCGTTCGCGGACCGTGAGGGGATGCCGTCACCAGCTCCCACCGCCGCTTCTTCACTCGCGCGACCGCTGCGGGCCGACGACGCGGGGCGGCTCCCCGCGCTCGCCTCAGCCGACCAGCCCACTGTCCGCACCCCGCTGGGCCGCGTAGCGGGCGCCCGCTCGGGAGACAAGGGCGGCAACGCCAACCTGGGCGTCTGGGTCGACACGGCGGAGCGGTACGACTGGCTGGCGACGCACCTGACGACGGACCGCCTCAAGGAGCTCCTCCCCGACCTGGCCGCCTACCGGATCACCCGCTACGAGCTCCCGAATCTCCACGCGCTCAACTTCGTCGTCCACGGCCTGCTGGGCAGGGGCGTGGCGGCGAGCCCCCGGATGGATCCCCAGGCCAAGGCCCTCGGCGAGCAGCTACGCGCCCAGCCGATCGACGTGCCGGCGACGCTGCTGCCCTGAGGGCCGAATCCGCTTGCCCAGTCTCATTCTGTAGTCGTACCGTTACAACGGGGTGGCTGGGCGAGACGACGGAGATCGACATGGGCAAGCACGAAGGCGATGCCAAGAAGCACAAGCCATACATTCCCCCTAAACCCAAGGGCGGTGACACGTTGGGTGGCGGAGACGGCAAACACAGCGGCAAGGGGGACAACGGGGGCAAGAAGTGAACAACCCCGGCCGAATCGAGCGGATGATCGACGAGATCAGGGCCGTTTCCGCACGCAGCGAGTGGGTGCTCGGCGCGCTGCGCGCCGTTCCCCGCCACCTGTTCATCCCATCGATCGCGCAGGCGTTCGTGGGGCTGGGCGAGCGTGAGAGCATCATCGACCGCGATGCTGACCCCGACACCTGGTGGGAGGTCGTCTACTCCGACAGCACGCTCGTCACCCAACTCGACGACGGTGCTACCGAGATCCGGCTCGGTGCCACCGGCGCCACCTCGGCGGGTTCCGCGCCCAGCACCGTAGCCGACCTGCTCCAATGGCTGGACCCCGAACCCGGCCACCGGGTGCTCGAGGTGGGCACCGGCACCGGCTGGACCGCCGCCCTGCTCTCTCATGTGGTCGGCGAGACCAACGTCACCTCGATCGAGATCGACACGGCGACTGCGGAGCAGGCGGTCAAGAACCTCACCGCCGCCGGAGCGCAGCCGTACCTGGTCGTCGGCGATGGCGCGGACGGCCTAACCGAGCGAGCCCCCTTCGATCGGGTGCATGTCACGTGCGGCATCCACACCGTGCCCTACGCCTGGATCGAGCAGTCCCGGCCCGGCGCGGTGATCGTCGCCCCATACTGTCCCGGCTTCGGCCTCAACCACGCGCTACGGCTCGTGGTCAGGCCGGACGGCACGGCGATCGGCCGCTTCCCCGGCTTCGCCTCGTACATGATGATGCGCTCCCAGCGGCCGGTCGAAGTCGGCGACACGGACCCCGACCAGGCACGCCCGTTCACCACCAGGATCGACCCGCGCACCCTCGCCTACGCCCCGGCGGGGGCCGACCTGGCGATCTCCGCGCTGACCGGCCTGCACTCTCATACCTACCGCGAGGATGATTTCCATCGCATGTGGGTCATGGGCGGCAGCGACCAGTGGGCGGCGGCGACCTGGGAGCCGAAGCGTGAGCAGTACGAGGCCTTCCAGATCGGCGACCGTGCCGTCTGGCAGGAGGCCGTGGACGCTTACTTCCAGTGGGTGAGCTGGGGTGAGCCCGGTCGTGACCGCTTCGGGATGACGGTCACCGCCGAGGGCCAGCGCATCTGGCTGGACACACCAGAGCGTGTCGTGGGCTGACCGAGCACGCTTCCCGGACGCTCGTGGTGACCGGTAGCGCGGTGTTCGCCGACCGCACTCAGTAGCTCATGGGCGGGCCTCCTGGGCACGCCAGCCCAGGAGGCCCGCGCCCATGAGGCCCGCGTGGACGCCGAGGGCGGAGACGCGCAGGGCGGGCGGATGGCGGAAGGTGAGCAAGGCCGACAGGCGGTCGCATAGGGGCTCGATCAGGACGTCGCCAGCCAGCGAGAGGCCGCCGCCGATGACGACCAGGGCGGGGTCGAGCAGCAAGGTGTACGTCGCCAGGGCCAGGGCCAGCGCCTCCACCGCCTCGTTCCACACCTCTGTCGCCTGGACGTCTCCCGTCGCGACGCGGGCGACCACGTCGGCGGCGGAGTCCTCACCGCAGCGGGCCGCGATGGCCGAGGCCGAGGCGTACGCCGCCAGGCAGCCGCGCTGGCCACAGCCACAGAGGACTCCGTCGGGCCATACCGGGATGTGGCCGATCTGGCCCGCCCAGCCGGCCGCCCCGCCGTACAGACTCCCGGACAGGACCACCGCGCCCGCGATACCCGTGCCAATGGGGAGATACAGCACATCTCCGGCACCGACACCGGAGCTGGAGGGGGTGCCGCTGCTGGTGGTCGAGCCCGTGCGGACGTCGGCGTCCGTGCCCGTTCCGGAGCCGTACGCCAGTTCGGCCTCTCCCGCCGAACGGACGTCGTGGCCGAGTGCGACCGGCAGGCTCACCTGGGTGAACGCCTCCATGGGGACGTCACGCCAGCCGAAGGCGGCGGAGAACACCGCGTGCGTCGCCGTCACCAGCCCCGGCACGGCCAGCCCCACCGCGACAGGACTCAGCTCAACAGGCTCCGCAGAAGTGCCGACCCGGCGCGGGCGGGACAGGTCCGTGACGAAGGCCGAGATGGCGGCGATCACCCGTTCCGGGCCCTCGGCGCGCGGCGTGGCCCGGCGCTCCACGTACAACAGAGTCCCGTCGCGACCGACGAGGCCGCCCTTGATCGTCGTCCCACCCACATCAACCGCCACAACACACTCCACGCTCCCAGTAAATCGTTTTGAACGAGCGGCCGGGAACCAGAAGGATGTCCAACATGAACCCGCGTCTGCTCTCCCCGACCGACCTGGACGACTGCGCCCGGCTGGCCCAGGACCGCGAGTGGTTGCCCGAGCGGCACAAGTGGGGGCTGCTGTTCGAAGTCGGCGAGGTGTACGGGATCGACGCGCCCGACGGGGACGGCCTGGCCGCGACGACCATCCTGACCCGCTACGGCCACGACCATGCCGTGATCAGCATGGTCCTCACCGCCTCCAGATACGGCAGGCAGGGGCTGGCGGGCAAGCTGATGGAGCACGTGCTGCAGCAGGCGGGAGACCGCGTCGTCTCGCTGCACGCGACCGAGAACGGGCGCCCGCTGTACGAGCGGCTCGGCTTCCGTACCGTCGGCCGGGTCGCCAAGCACACCGGCGTCTTCCGGGGCGA
Source organism: Nonomuraea sp. NEAU-A123 (assembly GCF_018603905.1). Classification (GTDB taxonomy): domain Bacteria; phylum Actinomycetota; class Actinomycetes; order Streptosporangiales; family Streptosporangiaceae; genus Nonomuraea. The sequence continues at coordinate 112,200 of NZ_JAHFZZ010000011.1, read as the reverse complement.
GCGTTCCGGAAGAACCCGGCCCGCCACGGCGGAGGACCTCGACGCGATCCTGGCGCTGGACGCGGAGGTGTTCGGCACGGACCGGTCGGCGCTGCTGCGCCGCATGTTCGGCTTCGGGGAGCAGGTGCGGGTCGCCGAAGGCGGTTTCGGCCAGGCGTGGCGCAACGACGACAGCGTCGTCATCGGACCGGTCGTGGCGCGGGACCAGGAGACCGCCGAGGCGCTGATCGGCGACCTGGCCCTGCACGTGGGCGGCGTCGTACGACTGGATCTCGACCTGGCCAAGGACGGCCTGGTCAGGTGGGCGGGTGAGCACGGCATCGGCAACCCGTGGCAGGTCTCGCTCATGGTGCTGGGCGGCGAACTCCCCGGCGACAGGAGCCGTCAGTTCCTGCCGTTCATGCAGGCGCTCGGTTGACCGCTCGAACGGGGGTCTCGTAGGGTACTAGAACATCATTCTACAAAAGGGCGGCGATGACCTCCACCCACATCGACGTCGGCGCCATCGACTTCGGCGCGCTCGGAGCCTGGATGGACGCTCAGGGCCTGCCGGGCGGCGTCATCAGCGGCGCCGCCCCGGTCCTCGGCGGCACGCAGAACGTCATGGTCCGCTTCGAGCGCGGCGGCACCCCGTACATCCTGCGCCGACCTCCCCTGCACGCCCGGCAGAAGAGCAACGAGGTGCTGCGCCGGGAGGCGCGGGTGCTCGCGGTGCTGCGTGACACGCCGGTGCCCGCGCCGAGGCTGGTGGCCGCGCAGACGGCGGACGAGCCGGTCTTCTACCTGATGGAGCCGGTCGACGGGTTCAACCCGTCGACCGGGCTGCCCGAGCCGCACGCCTCCGATCCGGCGATCCGGCATCGGATGGGGTTGGAGGCGGCGGCCGCGCTGGCCGAGCTGGGGCGCGTCGATCCGGCCGCGCTGCCCGGCTTCGGCCGGCCCGACGGGTTCCTGGAACGGCAGGTGCCGCGCTGGCTCAAGGAGCTCGACTCCTATGGCCGCCTCGACGGCTACCCCGGACCCGACATCCCGCATCTCGCCGAGACGGCCGAGTGGCTGGAGCGGCACCGGCCCGCGGCGTTCACGCCGGGGGTCATGCACGGCGACTATCACTTCGCGAACCTGATGTTCGCCCACGACGGCCCGCGCGTGGCGGCGATCGTCGACTGGGAGATGTGCACGATCGGCGACCCGCTGCTCGACCTGGGCTGGCTGCTGGCCACCTGGCCGTCGAACAACGACCACGTCCCGGGCCTGCCGCAGCCGGCCGAACTCGTCGCCTACTACACGGCGCTGTCCGAGCGCGACCTGTCGGCCATCGACTGGTACGCCGTGCTGGCCTGCTTCAAGCTGGGCATCGTGCTGGAGGGCAGCCACGCCAGGGCCTGCGCCGGCCAGGCCCCCAAGGACATCGGCGACCTGCTGCACGCCACCACGCTTGCTCTGTTCGCGAGGGCCCAGGAGTTCATGGAGGGGCTTCTCGACCGTCCCTAAATACCTATTTTTCCCAAAACGATCACATATATCCGCCCGAGTCGTACAATTGCGCGCAATTGCAATACTCGGGGAAGGATAGTCATGCGCATGCGGTTCCTCGGCTCCACATCGGAGGCGGGCGCCTGCCCCACCCTGTACGAGACGGACCGGGGCACGATCGTCATCCAGGGCCTCGAACTCACCGACAAAGAAGCGCTCGCGGATCTCCGCGACGTGCTCGATGGCGAGACGGCGGTGGAGGTTCCCCGCGAGCTCATCACCGAAATAGCCCGCCGGGTCCTGTCCGATACCCCGGCAACCGCTTTCCCCAGCAGCGATGAGACACCCTTCGCGACCGATTGATCACAATTGCAAACCGGGTCTGGCATGATCCACGCAACCCCGTCTAGCCTCATGCGGTGACGTCGTTTCAGCAGGCGCGCATCGACCTCGGCAGCCAGCTACGCCAGCTGCGCGAGACCGCTCACCTTTCGGGCAAAGAGCTGGCCGAAAGGCTGCGATGGCAGCCGTCGAAGGTGTCGCGCCTGGAGAACGCCCGGCAGACCGCCACAGAGGACGACGTGGTCGTCTGGGCGGCCGCCGTGAACGCGCCTCCGGACACGGCGGACGACCTGATCAGGCAGTCCATCGCGCTGCTGGAGCGGCACGACGACTGGAAACAGCGGCACCGCAGCGGCCTGGCCGCGCTCCAGGAGGACATCCGGGATCTGGAGGCGCGCACCAAGCTCTTCCGGGTGTTCGAGCCGGCGATCGTGATCGGGCTGCTGCAGACCTCCGAGTACGCCAGGCACGTGTTCCGCAAGGTCAAGCGCCTCTACAGCGCCGCCGACCAGATCGACGCGGCGGTCCGGGTACGCATGCAGCGCCAGGAGATCCTCTATGACCGGAGCCGCACGTTCAGGTTCGTGGTGACGGAGTCGGCGCTGCGCACTCGGATCGCCCCGCTCGACGTCATGCACGGCCAGCTCGACCGGCTGCTGGCGGTCAGCACGCTGCCGAACGTGGAGTTCGGGGTGATCCCGTTCACCACCGAGATCCCCTCGTCGCCGATCAACGGGTTCTGGATCTACAACGAGGCCATGATCGGCCTGGCCACCATGACGAAGGACCTGGTGCTGCGGGACCCCGACGACATCGCCTTCTACGTGCGGGCCTTCGAGGACTACGCGAAGTGCGCGGAGTTCGACGAGGGCGGCCGGGACGTCATCATCAGCATTCTTGACGATTATCGAAAACAATCCTCACATTAACCGCCGCAATTGCTTGCCTCCCGCCACAAGATCGTGCAATTCTGTCGCGGAGACGTTGCGGAGGTGACGCATGATGCTTGATACCGCGCTCAACCTTGAGCAGTTCGCGTGGTACGCGGGACGTCACGCCGACCTGGCGGTACAGAATCTCGCTCTTTCCAGCGACCCCGCCTATGTGTCGGTGCGCAATCGCTTCTCCGCCACCTTGGCCGAAACCGTCACCCTGTCCGAGGGTGGAAGTTTCATCACCTCGTGGGGCTACCGGCTCGGGACGACGGACGACGTCGAAGGTGCCGCTGCCCGGCTTGCCTTCCTCCTCGCCGCGCTGCCGGCGTAGCTCTTTTTTTAGACCACCTGGGAAAGCGCCTTCCTTATGTGAAGGCCGTCGGCTCGATGCCGGCTTCTCTGGCCGCTGCCGTGCGCGCGTGGTCCAGCAGGCGGGAGCGGGTCAGGACCGCCGGATGGAGGGTGTAGCGGATGATCAGGCCGTCCAGCATGGCGTCGATGCGTTCGGCCGAGGCCGCCGGGTCCGCGCAGCTGAACTCGCCCGACTCCGTGCCCTCGGCGAGGACCTGGGTCAGGGCCGCCAGCCAGGCCGATTCGAGGTCCAGCATGATCTCGCTGACCGTCGGCTCGCGGAGGGCGGTGTTCCAGGCGTCGATCCACAAGAGCCAGCTCTGGTCGGAGCGGGACTCGGGGATGTAGTAGCGCAGAACTCGGTCCAAGCGGTCGATCGCGGTGCCGGGGCCGGCCACCAGCTCCGCCAGGCGGGCGCCCTCGATGTCGAGGGTGGCCCGCAGCATGGCGGTGATCAGCTCTTCCTTGGTGGCGAAGTGATAGTGGATCAGGCCGCCGCTGACGTTGATGGACTTGGCGATGTCGGCGATCCGGGTGTTGGCCAGGCCGCGCTCCAGGACCACCTTGCGAGTGGCCTCCAGGAGCTCCGCCCTGCGCTGGTCAGCCTGCTCGGCCCGGCTCGTCCTCCGCACCGGGCCAGCCTATCGGCCTTCAGCAGCCTGCCTTGTAGAGCACCTTCTGGATCTCGGGGCTGGTCAGGTTCTGCTGGGTGACGATCGTGGCGTCGGTCGGGATCGAGGCGGTGACCGGCTGGCCCTTCACCGCGGCGACGGCCTGCTCGACGCCCTTCGCGCCGATCTCGCCGGGCAACTGGGCGATCAGGGCCGACACGACCCCGTCCTGGAGCTGCTTGACCTGTGCGGGACCGGCGTCGAAGCCGACCATCTTCACCTTGCCCAGCTTGCCCGCCTGCTGGAGCGCGGAGCCGGCGCCGGTGGCCGAGTTGAGGTTGGTGGCGAAGATCCCGGCCAGGTCCGGGTCCTTGGCCAGCGCCGCGTTGACGATCTTGGAGGCTTCGCTGACGTCGTTGTGCGAGTACTGCACGCCGAGGTAGGAGATCCCCGGGTGGTTCGCCTTGATCTCCTCCTCGAAGCCCTTGATCCGGGCGTCCACCGAGCTGACGCCCGGATCGGTGGAGATGACCAGCGCCTTGCCCTTGTCGCCGATCTGCTCGGCCAGCGCCTTCGCGGCGGCGGCGCCGCCCTTGACGTTGTCGCTGCTGATCCTGGACAGGCCGATGCTCGGGTCCTCGACCACCGTGTCCACCAGAATGATCTTGATATCCTGCTGCTTGGCCTGGGTGAGCGGCGCGATGAGGGCCTTCACGTCGGTCGGCGCGATCAGTATGGCGCTGGGCTTGCCGGCGATGACCGAGTTGACGATCGGCGTCTGCAGCGTCGGGTCGAACTTCTGCGGCCCCTGTACGTCGAGCTGCACGCCCAGCTCCTTGGCCTTGGCCTTGGCGCCACACGCCATGGTCTCGTAGAACTCCTCCCCCGCCAGGCCCTGGATGAGCGTTATCTTGATGGGCCCACTCTGGGTTGTCGTCCCACCACCACAGGCCGCGACGGTGAGCAACAGCGTCGCGAGTGCCAAAGCCTTGCGCATGGTCGTCTCCTTACTGGTCGCGCCTGCCGCGCTGCCATTGGTCGACATAGACGGCGGCGACGAGCACGGCGCCCACCACCACCTGCTGCCAGAACGGCCGCACCCCGAGGATCTGGAACCCGTTCTGCAGCACCACCGGGATGAACACCCCGATGACAGTCCCGACCACGGTCCCGACGCCGCCGAACAGCGAGGTGCCGCCGATCACCACGGCCGCGATGGCCTGCAGGTTGTCGGTGGAGTGGGCGGAGACGCCGGTGATCCCGTACTTGGCGAGCGACAGATATCCGGCCAGGCCCGCCAGCAGCCCCGCCAGGCCGTACACCCTGATCAGGTGCCTGTTCACGGCCACGCCGCCGCGGCGGGCCGCCTCGGCGTTGGAGCCGATCGCGTACGTGTGGCGGCCGAAGCGGGTGCGCGCCAGCGCGAGGGCGAGCACGGCGGTGATCGCGGCGCAGATCCACGCGATCTGCGGCACGCCGAGCCAGCGCGCCAGCCCCAGTCCGAGGTTGAGGTCACCGGGCGCGCGCAGGTCCACGCCGCCCGTCAGCAGCAGCGCGCCGCCGAGCGACATGCCGAGCGTGCCGAGCGTCACGATCAGCGCCGGGATCCGGCCCTTGGCGACCAGAACGCCGTTCAGCAGGCCCCAGGCCAGCCCGGTCAGTACGGCGCTCGCCGCGCCGAGCAGCAGTGAGCCGGTGGTCTCCATGATCTTCGTCGCGGCCACGGCCGAGAACACCAGCACCCCGCCGACCGACAGGTCGATACCCGCCGTGATGATCACGTACGTCATGCCGGTGGCCAGGAGCAGCAGGATGGCGGCGTCGCTGACCAGGTTCAGCAGGTTGAAGGAGGTGGCGAAGCTGCCCGGCCGCAGCACCGAGAAGGTCAGCAGCAGCAGGGCCAGCACGGCCGCGATCCACACCACCTGCCGGTCCCGCAACCGCACCCGGTCCATGGCGTTCACCTGCCGTTCTCGTGCTCAATCGCGCCCGTCATGGCCCCCACCAGGTCCTCCATGGACACCCTCGCGGTGTCGAACCTGGCCACCCGCCGGCCCAGCCGCAGCACCTCGACCCGATCCGAGACGGCCTTCACGTCCTGCATGTTGTGGCTGATCAGCACGACGGCCACGCCCGAGTCGCGTACACCGCGGATGAGGTCGAGCACCCGCTGGGTCTGCAGAACGCCCAGCGCGGCGGTCGGCTCGTCCATGAACACCACCCGCTTGGCCCAGGTCACCGCGCGCGCGACCGCGACGCCCTGCCGCTGCCCGCCCGACAGCGTGGAGACGGGCGCGGCCTGTGACTTGAGCTGGACGCCGAGCCGTTCACAGGCCTCCTTGGTACGGCCGCGCATGGCGGCGTTGTCGAGCACTCCGAGCCGGCCGAGCAGGCCCGGTTTGAGCAGTTCCCTGCCGAGGAAGAAGTTGCCCGCCGGGCTCAGGTCCGGGCAGAGCGCGAGGTCCTGGTAGACGGTCTCGATCCCGGCGCTCCTGGCCTCCTCGACAGACCCGAACACGACCGGCTCGCCGTCCACGGCGATCTCCCCCGAGTCCGGCCGCTCGGCGCCCGAGAGGATCTTCGCCAGCGTGGACTTGCCCGCTCCGTTGTCGCCGATCAGCGCCACGACCTCGCCGGGTAACAGGGTGAAGTCCGCGCCACGCAGCGCCTCGACCTGGCCGTAACTCTTGACGATCCCGCGGGCTTCCAGCAGCGGTGCGGACATAGCACTATCAAGAGCGGGGATGACATCGTTGTCAACCCCCGATCTACGCGACTCCCAGCCACGTCTGCCAAGATTTGATCTAGAAGAGAGGAGCCTCGACATGGCTTTGGACAACGCCGGAATACGGCGATTACTCGCGGACTCGGGGGAGCAACGCGGGTGGGTGTCACCGAGGACGGACCTGGTCACCGCGCTGCTGGGGGTCTGGTTCGGCATCGGGTTGATGATCGACGCGTGGGCGCACACGAACCTGACGCAGTTGGAGACGTTCTTCACGCCGTGGCACGCGGCGTTCTACTCGGGATTCGCCGCGGTCTCCGGCTGGATCATCTGGCAGGTGTGGCGTAACGTCCGGACCGGCCGCCAAGGGGTTGCGGCGGTGCCCACGGGCTATCTGGCCGGGCTGCTCGCGGTGCCCGCGTTCGCCGTGTTCGGTCTCGCCGACCTGATGTGGCACACCTTCCTCGGCATCGAGACCACCATCGACATCCTGTTCAGCCCTTCGCATCTCGGGCTGATCGTGACGATGATGCTCATCATCACCACACCGCTCCGCTCCGCGTGGAACGCCCCCGACCTGGGCCCGCGGCCCTCGCTCGGCCGGCTGCTCCCGGCGCTGATCGGGCTGGCGTTCGCCACCACGCTGGTGTCGCTGTTCCTGGGGTACGCCGACGCCCTGCAGTGGAGCGCGCCGGGCATCGTCGAGGCGTTCTCCGCCGTGGAGGGCGTGCACGCCGACCGACTGGCCAGCGCCATGGTCATCAGCAACGTCGTCACGCTCGCCCCCGTACTGCTGCTGGCGCGTCGCTGGCGCCTGCCGTTCGGCAGCGTGACCATCCTGCACGCGGTGGGCATCCTGATGTCGGGCGCGCAGACCGCGTTCGAGAACCTGCCGATCCTGCTGACGTTCGTGGCCGCGGGTCTCGTGAGCGACCTGCTGATCCGCTGGCTGCGGCCCTCGGGCGAGCGACGGGGCGCTTATTGGGCGTTCGCCGGGTTGTCGGGCTTCCTCACGTGGTCGCTGTACATGGGGGCCGCGTCGGTGGCAGCCGGTGGGCTGCCCGCCATCCCGGAGCTGTGGACCGGGGCGCCGATCGTGGCCGGGCTGATCGGCTTGGCGCTCGGGGCGCTGTTCCTGCCCAACGCGGTCACCGCCGAGCCGGTTCCGTCCGGCGGGGCCGATCCGGTTGCGCACAGCGCGGCCGCTGCCGAGCCGGTTCCGTCCGGCGCGGCCGACTCCGACCGGGCATGATCCGAGTCCTCCGGGTCCTCCTTCTCGTTGCGGTCCTGACGCTGGCGGGCGCCGCTCCGGCCGCCGCGCACAATGTCACGGCCGGCGCGGATCTGCGGATCGCCCAGACGATCGCGGGCGCGGAGCTCACGATTGTGATCAAGGGGACGACGCGGGTGCCCGGGCCGTTGCGGATCGGTGTCATCGCCTTTGGGCCGGTGACCGACCTGCCGGTCGGCCTGGAGGTGCGCTCGGTCGCGGACGGCCGTACGGTGACGGGCGTGGCGCGGGCGGCGCGGGACCCCCAGTACGTTCAGCTCAAAGTGGACGCGACCGGCCCGCACGAGCTCACCCTGCGGGCCGGGAACGAGGTCGCCGTGCTGCCGTTCCGCGTCCTGGTGGACCGCGGGTCGGCGGGAGAACTGCTGATCTACGGCGGCCTGCTCGTGGCGGCCCTGCTGCTGGTGGGCGGCCTGCTCACCGGGGCACTGGCCCGTCCCGGTCCGGCAATGCTGCTGGCCGGCGGCGCCGCGGTGGGGTTGACGGTCGCCGCCATGGTCGTCGTCTTCGAGCCGATGCTGCCCGCTGCCCCACCCGACGGCGCCGCACCCACGGTGGCGGCGACTGCGGGCACGACTGTGGGGGCGGCGGCCGGGGCGCAGACCGGTGGCCGCCCGTTCACGCAGGGCCGGGTGGCGACGGTCCCGGCCCGCCCGGCTTCCGGAGCGGAGTTCACGTTGCGGTTCGACCTCATCGACGGATCCACCGGACGGCCCGTGGACGATCTCGTCCTCCACCACGAGGCCCTCGCCCACGTGGTCGTGACCAGCGAGGACGGGCGCTTTTTCCGCCACGTGCACCCGCTGCGCACGGCGCCGGGGCGGCTGGAGGTCAGGATGCGGACCGACCGGCCGGGCCGATATCTGGCCTATGCCGAGCTAGAGCGTGAGGACTCCGGCGGACAGCTCGTCACCGGGTCGTTCAACGTCGGCGACCCTGTCGCGTCTGACACGTCTGTCCCATCTGACGCGGCGGAGACGCCTGTTGAGGCCGCCGCGCCGCTCCTGCGACCCGCCGCTCCCGTCGCGGGCCGCCCGACGACGATCGAACTCGGCACGTCGGGCACCGTGCGCCCCTGGCTGGGCATGACCGGCCATCTGATCGTACGCAGCCAGGACGGCACCTTCCTCGGCCACATACACGAGATGGGCTCCCCCGGCCCCCGACTCAGCTTCACCTTCAGCTTCCCGTCAGCGGGACGATACTTCGCCTGGGCCCAGTACGCGACCACCGACCGCATCGTGACCATGCCCTTCACCGTCGACGTCACGGCATCGGGAAGCCCGTCATGAGGCGGGACGTCACGGCATCGGAGACCCACTCGTGAGGCGGGCGGCCGTGGCCGTGACGGTCCTCGCGGTCGCGGTGGTGACGTTCTTCATCGTGGGCAGAAGCTCAACCCCCGACCCGCTCCGTCAGACCATCACGGGAACGCGCTACACGGGCACCGTCTCGATCGACCGGCCGACCACGGGACGCGTCACCGTGGACGTACGGCTGACTTCGGGCGACCCGGACGGCGTGGCCGTGTCCGCGGTGATGCCCGCGATGGGTCACGCCATGCCGGAGATCACCGCCCGGGAGCCGGAACCCGGCCACTTCGTCGCCGAGGGCGAGCTGTTCCCGATGACCGGCGTCTGGGAGCTCTCGATCCGGCTGAACGGGCCTGTGGGCGAGGAGACGCTGACCGTGAACGCGCCGATCACCGGCTGAAAGGAGGACGGCAAATGCAGGATGGCGGCGCCGGGACCGTACGGTTTTCTTCTTACAGTCCTTCGAGGCATGTCCTCTTCTACCACCGGACTCTTACGTAGAGTGCGGTGGCGGGGATGCGGGTTCCAGAGTGCGGCTGAACCAGATGGTCTTCCCCGTACCGCAGGGGGCCGGTTCGTACCGCCATTCGTCCGTGAGAGCAGCCACGATCGACAGGCCGCGGCCATGGTCTGAGTCGTGCCGGACCGTGAGGCATCGAGGTCGTCCAGCGCCCTGGTCATAGACGTACCCGGTCACCGCCTCGGGGGTTAGGCCCAAGCACAGCCTGATCGGAGGGGCTCCGTGGATCAGGGCATTGGTGACCAACTCGCTGATAACCAGAGTGATGTCGTCGATCAGGTCGTGCAGATTCCACGAGGTGAGGGTTTCGCGGACCAGATCGCGAGCCTGTCCGATGATGGCTGGATCATCGGACAGGTCCCAGTGCAGGGCCTGCTCGACATGCGCGGGGCTCGCCATCCGGCCGCCCGGTGACCACGTCGGCGGGTGGTAGAGGTACTTGGGCGCGGCATCTGGCTTGTGGAAAGACCTACGGAAGCGTTTGAGGAAGCTGAGCGTGAACGCCATGATCACGTACCGTTCAGTATCGGTGGCTGTGAATGGGTGTGCTGGTAACTCCCGTCAGGCATGCGGGCACCACGGGGGCGTCCACGTGCCCAACGGGGGCCTGCCAGCGTTTATGGGCGCGGGTTGTGGACGAGGTAGGCGGCTCCGCGCCATATCTCCCTGCCAGTGGCGGGTAGCAACTCGGCCAAAGGGCGACGGCCCAGTTCGTGGTAGTGGGCGGCGAGCCGTTCCGCTGCGGCCTGGACAGTGACGGCGTATGTCCATAGCGGCGTGGGGCGCTCACGGGCGTTGGGGACGAGCCACCAGAGCCGAGTCCCGTCGGTGTAGACCAGCAGGCCGATGTAGATCGAGATGATGACCTGGTCGCCTCGTAGTGGCAGAGCGAGCGCAGGGATGTTGTGCTGCCGAGCAAGGGTCTGGATGAGCTCGGCGGCGCATTCCTCCGCGAGTGATGAGGTCGGCTGCGCGCCCACGGGTTGGACGGTGGGCTTGTGGGCGTTCACGTTCTTACCTCGCTCTCCGGCTGGGTTGACCTTCACCAGAATGACAATGGTGAACAGAGAGTGATAGCAGAATCACCCCACAGCAACACCACACTCTTTGTAGGCTTGCTTCGTAGTAGTTCCAACACGAAGAGTCACGGTTGGATGTCTATGTCCAGATCAGCGGAGATTGACCCGGACGAGAGCCCGCGGGCCGCGTTCGCCTACCTACTTCGGCGGCTCCGCACCTCGGGCGGGCTGACACAACGCGATCTGGCCGACCGGCTCGGCTACTCCGAAAGCCAGATCGGCATGGTCGAGCAGGGTCGGCGCCGCCCGACGCAGCATCTCGCCGACCTACTCGATACCGAGTTCGGCGTTGAGGAGTTCGGCCAGCTGTACGTCCGTACGACCTGGGCTGGCAGCCCCGAACATTTCCGCGCATGGCTCGATGAGGAACAGGAAGCGACAGCGCTACGCAGCTGGGAGCCGATGCTGGTGACCGGACTCCTGCAAACCGAGGCGTACGCGCGCGCACTGTTCGCCGCCGAGCCCGGGATCACTCCCAAGGAGGTAGACGAACGCGCCGAAGCCCGCATGCAGCGTCAAAGGGTCTTGACGAGGGACAAGCCGCCGACGGTCACCGCCATCATGGACGAGGGAGTCCTGCGCAGACCGGTCGGGGGCGCCGAGGTGATGCGAAATCAGCTCGCCCACATCCTGGATCTGGCGCAGCATCGCCAAATCTCCGTACAGGTCGTGCCGTACAACGCTGGTGCATACGCGGGACTGCTCGGCGGACTGATCATCGCCGAGCGACACGGGACACCATCGACGGTGTACGTGGAGTCGCAACCACACGGACGAGCGTATGAGGATCGGGCCATTATCTCCGGCGTTCTGCGGCGTTACGATTACGTCCGCTCAGAGGCCTATCCGCACCATCTATCGTTGAACATCATCAAGGACGTGATGACGCATGGCCCACAATGACACCCCCGACCTTCAGCACGCCGAATGGCGAAAGAGCAGCCACAGCGGCGGGGACGGCGGCAACTGCGTAGAGGTCGCCACCAACCTGCCAGGGGTGATCGCGGTCCGTAACTCCCGGCACCGCTCCGACAAACCGTTGATCTTCACCCCATCGGAGTGGACCGCCTTCCTCGTAGGCGTCAACGACGGCGAATTCGACATCGCCTGATCGAACGCTCTAGGCGACGGGGAACCTGGACTCCAGGTTCCCCGACCGCCGGCTCCGCCCCAATTCGCGTGCGGTCAGAGGGATGGAGCTTGAAGATCACTCTTGGGGCTTGCCCGCCTGCGGGGCACCACGGTCCCGTCCAGGCAGGTGGCACCGATGATGCAGTCGGCGATCACAGTTACCTGCCGTACGCTCACCTCAACCACTACGAACGCGCGCACTGGACCGTGGAAAATCGTCTCCACTGGGTCCGCGACGTCACCTTCCGCGAGGACCATTCCCAGGTCAGGACCGGTGCCGCACCCCGAGTCCTGGCCAGCTTCCGCAACCTGGTCATCAGTACCATGCGCCTGGCAGACCGCGCCAACACCGCCCATGCCCGCCGTGACCTGCTCGATCACAATGCCGCCTTCACCGTCTACAACATCTGATCAACATGCCGGAACTCGACAAATCGAATCAACGCCGGGGCCCTGGGCTCGGCGGTGCTCAAGAAACGTGTACCAAGCTCCTTGCGATCCGCGCTGCCGCTCGGCATGAACTCCTTGATCACCTTGGCGGCAGCGACGCCCCGCCACCCAAGGAGAACCGTGACGGCGAGGATCCCGCTCAACCAGAGCGGGATGTCCGGCCCAAGATCGATCACTGCGTGCGCCCTTCCTTTGGTCCGAAAGGGCAAGGCAGATGATGCCAGGCTACGGCGCTCCTCAGTCGCGGCACACCAACCAGCCCTACCCTCGGAAGAAATGAGGAAGAGCCCTCTTACTGACGAACGAGCGAAAACGCTAGAAGCGCATCAAGGGTGGCAGGCGCAGGCGCGAGAGTGGAGAAGAAGGCCCAAGCCGTCATGACCCGCCGGCACGGCATTGAGGCCGCCACCAAGGTGACGCGATGCGAGACCCCTGTAGCCTCTTTTCGTGAGCACACTTTGCTCAGCAATAGAGTCGCGCCCGCGCCTTGAACTCGCCGTCAGTCAGAAGGACATTCTTGTCACGGTCGGACAGGTACTCCTGGATCAAAATTCTGTCGAGCGGAATATCCTTCTTCACCTTGGTCGTGAAATCAACAGGGCGGAGCATGGCATTAGTTTTCGAGGAATAGGCGGCAACTCTATACTTCACCCCGTCCTCGAACTTCAGGTTTCCTTCCTGGAGGGACCACCCGGCGGGTATCTCCTCCAAGTTCAGGGAGGCGCTGCCGCCGGTCAGCGACGGCGCCTTGATGTCCGCCTGTTCCTGTAGTTCGCCAGCAGTGTCGTAACGGTAGAGCTGCACTCCATCCGGGGCGCTCCCAGCACACCAGGACGTCACCATCACGAGCTGCCCGTTGGCAGTCACGGTGACCCCGGTCGCGCCCATCTGCGCCGGGCTGCCGTAGCCACAGGCCACCAGCAGGAAGCTGAGCGTCAGAAAGGTTACGGTCCTCTTCATGCTATGGATCCTCGCGACAGCGTTACGGTATGTCAACAGCGGTACCGGCCGTCTTTCAGGCCCGCTTCTATTTCAAAGCGGTTCTTGCATGCGTCGAATCCGGCGGCCGCATAGAGAATGGGAAAGGCGAACCAGTATCCGGTTTGATTGGCATAGTAGTACCACTGGTCGCGATGAATCTTCTCGTGTTTGGCAAGGTCCGCATCGATATCCTTCGACCATAGCCTGGTGACGAATACACCGGCGATCGTATATCCGCTACGCCCATTCGGGATATACTTATCCGGCATCCCCGTACACATCAACATCCCCCGATGTGTGCCGCAATGTCCCTTTACCGAATCAGCCCAGGCCATGACGGCGCGTTCTACGTCCCTGAGGTTGCTATTGGCGAATATAGCGGCGACAATGTTACTGGGTATGTAAGGGTACAGCTTACGGAAGGCTTTTTCTCCAATCTCGATCGCCTTGGCACCAAGATCTTTGATGAATTGGACGGCAGCCCCTACTCCGTTCTGCATGCTGTTGAATACGCCCTCGAGCCATTCGGGGATTCCTGCCTTTTGCGCCGTCGAATCCCCCGCAGCCGGGCCGGACGCTATGTATTGGTCGAGGTCGCCAGCTGCCAGCATTGCCAGTCCTGCAAGGATCTGATATTCCTTAGCAGACTTGAGGTAAGGCACGTAGAGCTCCAGGAAGTATTCTTGTGCTTCCTTCGACATCTTCCAATAAGGCACGCCCTTCTCGACTGGCCTGCCGTTATGCATGACCTTCCAGCCCAATCTCTTGAGTTCGTCATCACCGAACCAGAATTTCTTTTCCTTCTCCAGCTCGAACTCCCGAAGGTAGCTTGGATCGACCTCGGCACCTGCGCATCCCCAGATGTCGCAGGCGATGGCACCGCCCGAGTAGTTGCCTATGGAGCCGCAGCTGCCGATGCACAGTCCGCTTCCTGCGCCTGTGGCCTGCACGATGCCGTGCTGGGCGTAGTAGTCGATGGCCGTTTGGTTGTCGATGCCTGGGGTGTAGGGGGAGTTCCAGGTGCCGCCGACCGCGTCGCCGGAGATGACGGTGGAGTGGCCGGTGGGGTCGGTGCCGGTCAGTGGTGAGGCGTTGGCGTAGGTGTAGCGGTTGGCCTGAACGGATGGGCTGGGGTTGAGGGTGGCGGTGTCGCGGCTGGTGAAGGCTCCGGTGCCGGGCTGGTACCAGCGGGCGTGCATGTTGACCTTGCCGGTGTCCGGGTCGGTGTAGGCACCCTGGTAGCCGAGGGTGGTCTTGACGCCGGTTTGGGCGGTGATGGTGCCGAACGGGTCATATGCAGTGGTGGTGGCCAGCGCGGTGGTGTTGTAGGTAGCGACCAGGTCGCCATGCAGGTCGGTCAGTGTGGCCAGGGCGGGGTTGGTGCCCTCTTGCTGGCCGAGGAGCGTGCCTGCTGCGTCGCGGCCGTACTTGGCCTGGACGGCGCCGCTGCTGTCGGTGAGGGCGGCCAGGTCGTTGCTCAGCCCGGCGTAGGCGAAATTCTGCTTGGCCGCGCCTTTGATGCGGGAGGTGACGCGGTCGAGGGCGTCGTAGCTGTACAGCGAGTCGCCGTCGGCGATGAGGCGGTCGAAGACGTCGAAGGTGTAGTTGGTGGTGGTGCCGGCTTTGGTTTCCGTGGCCAGGGTGCCGCGCGGGGTGTACGTGTAGTCGGTGCCGTCGCCGCTGGTCAGGCGGTTGCGTTCGTCGTAGGCGTAGGTCTTGGTGCCGGCCTTGGTGCGGTTTCCGGACTTGTCCCACTCGTAGGCGGTGGTGGCGCCGCCCGGGGCGGTCCATGACGTCAGCCTGCCAGCGTGGTCGTAGCCGTAGGTGTTGGTGCCCGCTCCGGCCAATCCTGCGGTGGTCTTCGTGGTGAGGTTGTCGTCCTTGTCCCAGCCGTAACTGATCTTGGCGAGTTGGGTGCCTGTGCTGGTGCCCTTGCGCAGCGTCTGGGAGTCCAGCCGGTGTGCGTAGTCATAGGTGAAGATCTGGGTGTCGACCGTGGTGGTCCCGGTGGTGGCGGTCAGCGAGGACAGGTTGTCGGCCGCGTCGTAGCCGTAGGTGAGTTTGCGGCCGGTGACCGGGTCGGTGGCGGTTGCGGGCCGGTTGTTGGCGTCCCAGGTGAAGGTGGCGGTGCCGGCGGCGTCCACGCGCTGGGTGGGGTTGCCCAGGCCGTCGTAGGCATAACCGGTCAGCTGGGTGGTGCCGCGCTTGATCGACAGGGGCAGGGTGCGGTCGTTGTAGTCAACGGTCAGGTCGCCGATGGTGGTGGGGCGGTCAGCCAGGTCGTAGCCGAAGGTGCGCTCCGCGGTGGCGGCACCGCCGCCCGCGCCGCTCTCCTTGGTGAGCCGTCCGAGGTGGTCGAAGGTGCGGTCGATGCGCACCCCGCCGGGCTGGATGACCACATTGGGGTTGCCGGCCGCGTCGTAGCCGGTGCTCCAGGTGCGGTCGGCGGCGTTCGGGTGGGCGGTGGTGGCCGGTTCGGTGACCGTTTCGGCGAGGGCGAGGCTGTTGTAGGTGGTCCAGGTGGCGTAGCCGCGGCCGTCGGTGAGGCGGGTGCGGGCGCCAGTGGCGTCGTAGCCGAAGCTGGTGGTGATCGAGTCGGTGGCGGAGATGGGTTCGATCAGTGAGGTGACGCGGTTGAGCGCGTCGAAGGTCTGCCGGGTGGCGTGGTCCTCGCCGGAAGTAACGCTGGTCTGGTTACCGGCCGGGTCGTAGCCGACGCTGGTGGTGCGCCGGATGGTCGTACCTTCCAGGTCCTTGGTGGCGATCTTGCGGCCGGCCAGGTCGTACTCGGCGGTGGTGGAGTTACCACGCTGGTCGGCGGTCTTGATCAGGCGGCCGGCCAGGTCGTACTTCATCGTGGTGGTGGTCGCCGTGGCCGTGCCCTGCGCGACGATCTGCGTCTCGACCTCACCGGCCGCGTTCGGCGAGTAGTCGATGGTCTTGTTGCCGGGGGCGACCGTCTTGGTGAGGTAGCCAGCCTGGTTGTAGGTCAGGTTGGTGGTGTAGACGGCCGCGGTGGGCTTGCGTTCGATCTGGGTTTGGGTGATCTGACGGCCTAGGCCATCGTAGGTGGCGGCGCTGCGGGCGCCGGTGGGGTCGACGTTGGCCAGCTTCTCCCCGGCCATGTCGTATTCGATGATCGACCGGCCGGGGGTCTGCCCGTCTGGGGCGGGGTCGGTGATGCGGACCTGGCGGCCGAGCTTGTCGTACTCGAACGTGGTCGTATTGCCGCGCGGGTCGGTGGTGGAGGTCAGCTGACCGGCCGTGTCGTAGCCATAGGCGGTGGTGGGGGTGACGGCGGTGCCGCCGGGCGGGGTGTAACTGGGGGCGCTCTGGCTGGTCAGCCGGCCAGCCTTGTCGAAGACCGAGGTAACCGTCCGGCCTTCAGCGTCCGTGGCGTGGGTCTTGGCGCCGAGCGTGTCGTAGCCATAGTGGTCGGTAGGGTGGGCGTCACTGGACGTGCCAGCCTTGTCCACCTTCACCTGCGGGCCGCTCGCCTCGATCAGCCGGCCAAGCGCGTCGTAGCGCATAGTGGCGGTGAAGTCGGCCGCGTTCGCGCCGGAGGCGTTGCCGCGCGGGTCAGTACTGGCAACGGCCACGCCACGATCGTCATAGGTGGTGGTGGAGACCAGGTCCTGATCACCGTTCTCCACCGTGGTCTTGGTGACCTGGTTGACCTTGTTGTAGGCGTACTCGGTGATCTCAGCGCGACTGGATCCGGTGCCGGTACGAGTCGTCTTGAGCACGTTGCCGTTGGCGTCGTAGACGAAGGCCGTCTTACGGGCCAGACCGGCGGGGTCGAAGGTCTGCGAGGTCAGCCTACTGGCGGCGTCGTAGACGTAGTCGGTGGTGATGGCCTTGTCGCCGCCGGTGACCAGTGTCAGCTCGTTGCCCGCCGCGTCGTAGGTGTGATCCTCCAGCACCACATCCTGCGGGGCGTTGGTCGGATCGTTCAGCTTGGCCCCGGTGGCGATCTTCTGGTCGAGGAGGTTGTCCTTGAAGTACGTGAACGTGGTCTTGCGGAGCATCGAGTCGACCTGGGACTCCAGACGCCCGCTGGCGTCGTAGGTGAACGACTCCAGCACCACATCCTTGGCCGGCTCCGGGCTGACCGGGCTGCCGATCCAGCCCTTCAGCGTGCGCGATAACAGCTCTCCACGCTCGCTGTAGCCATAGTCGACCACAGCACCCCGCGCGTCGGTCACCGTGCCCAGCTTGCCAATGGTGTTCCAGGTCTGCCGGACCACGCCGCCACCCGGGTCGGTAATCGTCTCCACCCGGCCGAGGCCGTCATAGGTGTAGACGGTCGACCGTTCGGCGTCGCCGCCGGTCAGGTCGGCGATCGTCTCGCTCAGCTTGTTGCCGTCCGGGTTGTAGGCGTACGTGGTGCGCTTGGTGTGCGTGACCCCGGAGACCTCGTTCTTCACTCCAGGCTCCGTCTGCGTCAACGGACGGCCCAGCCCGTCGTAGGTGAAGGTGGTCTTCACCCCGTCCGGGTTCGCCTGCGAAACCTCGGACTTCTCGCGCACGCGGCCGAGCCCGTCGTAGGTCAGCTTGGTCAGCAGGCCCGCTGCGTTGGTCTGCTCGGCCAGGTCACCCGCTGCGGTGTAGCGGTAGGTCCAGGCGTTCCCCCGCGCATCCGTTTGCGATGCGATCAGTCCCGCGGGGGTGGTGCCGCCGCCGATCGCCGCCTCACTGCCATCGGTATAGGCGACACTAGTCGAACTGCCATTGGGGAAGTCCGATGTAGCCGGAGTCTTTTCCTTCAGCTGCTCGCCATACTGGTTGTACTCCCACTTAGTGGCATAGGTGTCGCTGTCAGCGTCGTCCGAGCGGGCATCACGGTAGACGAGCATCTGGTCATTGCGTGGGTCGAACTCGTCGTCTTCATTGACGTGATAGCTGGCATAGGCGTTCTGGCAGTCGGTCGTCGTTGTACGGCAGGAGTTGCCTTGGATCGGGTTGCCGCGCTTGTCGTTCCATCGCTGGAAGACGTTGCCGTTGCCGTCGGTCACCTTCGCCACGAAGCCGCCGGTGTCGTATTCGTAGCTCGTCTTGACACTGCGTTGATCTTGCTCGTACACCAGCCGGTCCCCGCGTCCGGGATCATAGACGTAGTCCAGAGTGCCGTTGCGCGGATCGGTCACCGTGATCTTGGTTTCCCGCTCCAGCCAGTCGATCTCGGACTCGCCGAGCTGCCAGGTGCCGCCTTGCCGGTCAATGTGCGTCTTGAGCCGGTCGGTGCCCTGGTCGTAGGTGTTCTTCGCCCAAATCCGGCCCGACGGCAGCGTAGTCTGCGTCAGCTTGTTGGCCACCTTGGTTCGGGCCGCCCAATGCGCAGAGATCTCCGCGTCGGTCAGCGGCTTGTCATAGACGGCGAACTCGTCGATCGACCCCTTGAACGCGAAGGCGCCCGAGGCCGTCTGCCCGCCGGGGATGTCGGACCAGGAAACGGCACGATCCCCACTGCCGACGTAAGCCTCCGAGCGAAGTTCCTCATACATCTCGCCGCTCACCTGGCCGACGGCCTGCCCGTCCAGGTACAGCTTCTGCTGCTGGCCGGACACGCTCAGCACCACGTGATGCCACTGGTTGTTGTTGACCGGCGCGGCCGAGGTGATCGGCGTGTACACGTAATCGCCGGAGCTGTTCGTGATCTCACCCAGCTGGCCGCGCAGCTTGCCATCCACGCCCACATACAGCACCGGCTCGGTGGCGCCATACGGAGAACCGAACTGGCCAGCGGAGAAGATGATGCCGTTCTGCGAGGTCTTGAACCAACCCTCGACTGACACCTGGTCCCGCGCCCGCGACAGTGTGTAGAACGGCAGCGCCATCGTGGACTTGGTGAACCCGACGGCCGTGTCCGTGCTGCCCTCCAGCGCACCCGGCTGCCCCACCGTCACATCGGTGTAAACCCCGGTCCCGCCGCTGCTGCCCAAATTCTCCGGCGGCTCATATTGGGCATCGCCCAGCCGCCAATACCCCACCGGCTCCGAATCCAGCACGATGCCGCGATACCGCGACCCATCCGCATAGCTGTAGCTGGTGCAGTTCGGCGCGGCCACCGGCGCGCACACCGTGGACAGATTGCCACCGACGTAGGTGTAGGACCACGTCGATGCCTGGCCGTCGACCGGATCGGTGGACACCGTCGCCACCCGCGGCCCGTTCCAGGTGAAATGCAGCGCCCGACCGCCAGCACCGGTGATCTGGCTGAAGGTGCCATCGCTTGCGTACGTCAGCGTCTGGCTGCGCCCCCGCCGATCGGCGATCTTCGTCAGCCGACCCGCCGCATCGAAGGTGTAGGTGTTCGACGAGGTATCCATCAACCGCCAGCCGCCACCCGATACATCGGCCAGCGCATCATGCATCCCGGGTGGCGGCTGATAGGTGCCATTTCCCCGGTTGGCGAACCGGACCCGGCGACCGTTCGGATAGGTGACCAGCAGGCTTGTCACCGTCGTACCCGACCGCTCCGCGAGGACCTTCATGTCCCACTGCGTCGACCAGCCCGCCCCGAAGATTCCATCGGTACGCGCATCCAGGCTGTTATAGGTGCGCGCCACCGACAACGGTGGCCCGGCCACCGCCACCTTCGCGTCCACGAAGCTGGAGGTGTAGTTGCCCACGATCGGCGCGAACTCCTGACCGTCACCGGCCCGTTCCCCCAGATGCGGACTGGTCAGCGGCTGCCGCGCCCCGGTCGTCACCAGCATCTCGGCGCTGTCGGCCGTTCTGCCGCTGTCCAGATCGCGCACATGGGCCGACCATTTGTACTCCTTGCCCCATTCCAGCTCGCCCGCCGGAACCCGCCAGGAATACACCCACCCCAGCTCACCGGACTCCACACACGTCGGCACCGGGGCGGGCGGGAACGGCGGAATCGGGTCGGTCTCCTCAGGTACTTCACAGATCTTGAACGAGACGCTCAAACCCTTGTCGTTGACCGACCCCACACCGATCTTCGTGTACTCCAGCACCAGCAGCGGCGTCGCGCTCACCAGTGCCCCGGTCTCTGGATAGGTGTCATCGATTAGCGGCCAAGTGTCACCCGACGTCTGCTGATCCGCCAGCTCCGCACGCTGCACTCCGACCGGAAGGTCCGATTTCGCCGTGTCCTGCCGCACCGCAGGACGCACCTCCAATGGCAGCGCACCCCGCACGCGCTCCCGCCGCTCGGCGGAAGCGCCTCCCCTAGGAGGCTGGTCGGCAGAGGTACGTACGGACTTCGGCACATGGGTGCCTGAACCCATCAACTGCTTCGGTGTGACCAGCTTCGCTTGCGCATCCGCCGTCTCATTGATCACCAGCGCCTGCGCGGCCACGGGGAAGGCGGCAAGCGACAACAAGCCGGGCAGCAGGGCGGCAAGAACCAGCACAGCACAAGGCCATGACAGCAACCGGCGCATACGCCGTCACACTCCGAACCACGCGGGGCACCTCACGGCACCGGACGAAGCCCCAGCTCACCCGGCACGAACCCGAAGGCCCCCGACCGTGCGGTTCGGAGCAAGATTGCCAAACGGACCGAGCGTAAGCTCCAGACAAAACGGACACAAGATCGATTTTAGCGATCAAGAGTCACGGAATGTGACTTACCGCATGATTGGGAACACATACCGACATATGCGCATGCAGGGGCTAAGGAGTGATAGTTCGTGCAGTCGCTGGACAGAGGGGCGTTCAGGACAGGCCGATTGCAAGTTCGGACTGGTGAGTCGCTATCCAGGACCCGCATTCGGGTGCCAGCCGAGGATTGCTCTGATGCGACGGGCTACACATACAGGCGCATGAGGATCCTCATGCTGCGCATACTCTCCACCGGACGCTTGGTCCCTCTGACTCAGTTCGCGGCGCCACGGATCTCAACCTTGTCCGCTGGTAGGACCTCCACGTCGCCTCCCCGTTCGACCACGGTTACCCAGCCGTCGTCGGCAAGGTCGAGTTCCCCACGCTCTGATTCGCTGGCCCTGCGGTTGGTGATGCGTGTCTTGGAGTCCACGACGATATACGTGCTGAAGTCCGCTCCGGCCCGTACTCCCGCGGTTCTTCACCGTGTAGACGAGGTCGCGAGCTCGTAGCAGGCCGAGCGCTTGCAGGATCGTTTGGCGAGCGACGCCATATTGCTGTTCGAGGTGGGCGGGAACCCTTTGCCGAGGCCTGCACGGTGAAGCCCGCGGATCGCTCGCCCGAGTACGCCTGAGCTTCGGTCCTGGCAGCCCTCTCTGCCCCCTTGAAGGCCCGTTCTGGGGGCCGCGTAGCTACAAAGATCGCGGCCCCCAGACTGGATCATGAGGAGCAGTCGTACAGCCCGTCCTGGCCGGTCACGGCCTTGCAATTGGCCTGGACCCAGGTGGTTACCTCGGTGTTGCCTCTGCCGGGGCCGCCGCGGTCGTCGCCGCCCGCCATTACGTAGCGGAGCTTGCCGGAGGAGACGAGTTCCTTGAGCTTGGTGACGGTCATGGCGGGGTCGCTGCCGGTGAAGCCGCCCATCGCGAGGACCGGCTTGCCGGTGGACAGGATGGTCGAGGACGCCTGCATGGCGCTGCTCACGGCGACGAGCCACTCGGCCTTGCCCTGGTTGGCCACCAGGTAGGAGACCATGGAGCTGCTGACGCCACCACCGGGACCGCCGCCGCCCATCCGCCCGAACCGCCGCTCCGTCCCCTGGTCGTCACCGGCCTGCCCATCCTGGCCCTGCGGGACTTGACCCTGCGGGCTCTGGTCCTGCCCGTCCTGGCCCTGAGGCATCTGGCCCTGCGGGACCTGGCCCTGCGGCATCTCACCTTGCGGCATCTGGCCGCGGAAGCCGCCGCCGCCAGGGCCGCCGAAGCCCATCCCGCCGCTGGACGGTCCCGCGGTCGGGTTGCTGCCGTTGACCTGCGAACCCAAGGGCGACACCGCGAACGCGGCCGGTCCGGCGAGCCCGGCGATCGCCGTCGCCACGAGCGCGACCGCGGCCGCCTTCACCGCGATCTCCTTGCTGAACTTGGCCAGTACCAGCCCCGCCACCGCGACCACGGTCGCGGCGAGCACCGCCCAGGCCAGCCACGGCACGAAGTCGGGAGTACGGCGGAGCACCACGAACGACCACGCGCCCGTGACGGCGACCCCCAGCGGCAGCGCCCAGGCCCACAACCCGGGCCGCCGGTAGGCGTCCCACATGGCCAGCCCGCCGAAAGCAGTGACGGCGGCGACGGCGGGCGCCATGGCGGTCGTGTAGTAGGGGTGGAAGGTGCCGCTGGCGAAGCTGAACACCATGAAGTGCACGACGAGCCAGCCACCCCAGACCAGCCACGCGGCGAGGCTTGCCCCGGGCTGACCGGCGGTCCCCGAAGTGCCGACGACCCCCGAAGCGCCAACGGCTATGGGCGGGGCAGCGACCTCGGGCGCAGTGCCGACCTTGGAACCGGCGCCAACCGCGGTGCCACCCTCGGGCGTGACCAGGCCGACCCAAGGCGTGGTCGCCTCAGGCTTGGCCGCGGTGCTCGCACCCGTAGCGGCCCCAGGCTCAGAAACGGCGACTGCGACGGCACTCGTGTCCGTGTCAGCCCCCTGCGGCGCAGTGAGCTTGGCGCGTCGCCACCGCGCGGTCAGCGCGAACACCAGGGCCAGCCCGCAGAACGGCAGCAGCCAGGAGATCTGGCCCGCCATCGTCTCGTTGAACAGCCGGTCAGCCCCGGCGGCACCGCCGAACGAGGCCCCACCCCCGCCGCCGAACCCGCCCGCACCGCCGCCACCCGGGCCGCCGCCACCCTGACCGAAGATGCGCCCGAGACCGTTGTACCCGATGACCAGGTCCCAGACGGAGTTGTCGGTCGAACCACCGATATAGGGTCGCGAGTCGGCGGGCAGGAGGTCCACGATCACCATCCACCAGGCGCTCGACACCGCCATCACGGCTCCGGCGGCCAGCAGGTGGCCCACGCGCTTGCCCCAGGAGACCCGGGCGCACAGCAGGTACGCCAGGACGAAGGCGGGCACGACCACGTACGCCTGGAGCATCTTGACGTTGAACGCCAGCCCGACGAACAGCGCGCACACCAGCAGCGAGCGCAGCCGTCCGGTCCGCAGCGACTCCAGGCAGAACCAGGCGGCCAGCACGAGCAGGAACACCAGGATGGTGTCAGGGTTGTTGTCCCGGTTGATCGCCACGGTGATCGGCGTGAGCGTCATGACGACGGCCGCGATCAGGGCGGCCACGTGCGCCTGCCGTACCTCCGAGTAGGCAGATGCGAGCCGAAAATCCTGCCCTACCTCCGAGTGGGCAGACGCGGGCCGCAGAATGGGGAAGGCACGCCGTACCGACGAGTAGACCAGCCCGACGGAGGCCACGCCGGCCAGCGCCTGCGGGATCAGCATGCTCCACGTGTTGAATCCGAAGATCCGCGCCGAGAGCCCCATCACCCACAGGGCCAGCGGCGGCTTGTCAACCGTGATGAACGAGCCGGAGTCGAGCGCGCCGAAGAAGAACGCCTTCCAGCTCTTGGTGCCCGACAGGATGGCCGCGGAGTAGTACTCGTTGGCGTTGCCGCTCAGCGCCCACGTATAAAGGACGAAGGCGACTGCCAGCACGATCCAGAGCGCGGGCCGGGACCAGCGCGGGTCTTCCGGGGCGCCGCGCCAAACAGCACCGCGCCAAACAGAGCGGCGGTGGCTCGGCTGGTCGAGGGTCATGGTCATGAGGTCCTCCGGCTCGGATTGAAGACCCAGACACGCAGCAGGAGAAAGCGGACCAGCGTGGCCAGCGCGTTGGCCACGACGACCGCGACCAGTTCCACGCCGTGGGAGACGGTGGCGGGCAGCAGCGCCAGGCTGCCGGTGGTCAGCACCAGCCCGACCAGGAACGCGATCAGGCCCTCGAACTGCTGCCGCATGGCCCCGGCCGACCCGGTCACGCCGAAGGTGAAGCGGCGGTTGGCGGCGGTGTTGGCCACGGCGGTCACCAGCAGCGCGATCGCGTTGGCCATGAGCACCGGGATCACCTGCCGCAGTCCCGAGAACAGCAGCAGGTACGCCAGCGTGCTCACCACGCCCACGACGGCGAACTTGGGCAGTTGCGCGGCCATGCCGCGCGGTAGCTGGGCCTGCGACACCCGGGCGGGCACCGGGATGCGGGCCGCGCCGGACAGCGTCTTGCGGGCCACCCTGACCAGGCCGCGCAGGTCGTCCTTGGCGGTCTGGAAGACGTCCACCCGGCTGTCGGGGTCGTCCACCCAGTCGACGGGCACCTCGTGGATGCGCAGCCCGTGCCGCTCGGCGAGCAGCAGCAGTTCGGTGTCGAAGAACCACTGCTCGTCCTCGACGGCGGGCAGCAGCGCCTGCGCGATCTCGGTGCGCACGGCCTTGAACCCGCACTGGGCGTCGGAGAACTTGGCGCCCATGAGGTGGAGCAGCAGGTTGTAGGAGCGGGAGATGAACTCGCGCTTCGGCCCGCGCACCACCCGCGACGCCCTGGCCAGCCTGGTGCCGATGGCCAGGTCGCTGTGGCCCGACAGCAGCGGGGCCACCAGCGGCAGGAACGCGTCGAGGTCGGTGGACAGATCGACGTCCATATAACTGACGACGTCCGCGTCGCTCTCCGACCACACCTGGCGCAGTGCCCGCCCGCGTCCCTTGCCGTCCAGGTGTACGGCCCGCACGTGGGGCAGCTCGGCGGCCAGTTCGATGGCCAGTTGCCAGGTGTTGTCCGTGCTGGCGTTGTCGGCGATCGTGATGCGGTAGTCGTAGGGGAAGGTGCCCGACAGGTAGGCGTGCAGCCGGCCGATGCTGTCACGCAGGGCCCGCTGCTCGTTGTAGACCGGGACGACCACCTCGACCAGGCGGGTCTTGAGTGTTGTGTGCATGACCTGAATCTCATCGTTCGGGTCTTTAACGGGACTTAGCCGATTATGAGTGCGGGGTGAGATTCCCGGGCAGTTCGACGATCGCGATCGCGCCGCCGCCGGGGGCGTTCTCCAGGCGCACCTTTCCGCCCGTCTCGGCCACGGCCTGCGCGACGATCGCCAGCCCGAGCCCGGAGCCGGGCAGGCCACGCGCCGCCGGCGAACGCCAGAAGCGCTCGAAGACATGCGGCAGGTCCTCTTCGGGGATGCCGGGCCCGTGATCGCGCACGGTCAGCTCGCCTTGGCGCAAGGTCACCTGGACCTCGCCGTCCGGGCTGAACTTGGCGGCGTTGTCGATGAGGTTGAGCACGGCACGTTCCAACGAGGCGGGACCGCCGACGACGTACCAGGGGGCCAGATCGGTGGCGACCGCGGCCCCGCGCAGCCGGGCCCGCTCGGCGGCGGCCCGGACCACGTTGCTGAACTCGAGCTCGATGTGCGGCTCGTGGTCGGTGTCGCCGCGGGCGAGCTGGAGCAGATCGCCGACCAGCGCGGACAGCTCGGCGAACTGGGCCTTGACGTTGACGAGCAGCCGTTGCTTGGCGCCGGGGTCGAGGCTGCGGCCGGTCTGCTCGCTGCGCAGCAGCAGGTCGATGTTGGTACGGAGGGTGGTCAGCGGGGTGCGCAACTCGTGTCCGGCGTCGGCGACGAGTTGCTGCTGGCGCTCACGCGATCCGGTCAGCGCGGTGGTCATGGCGTTGAAGGAGGCACTCAGGCGGGCGATCTCGTCATTGCCCCGCACCGGGATGCGGGTATTGAGATCCTCCGTTCTGGCGATGTGCTCGACAGCCTTGGTGAGGCGGCCGACGGGGCGCAGCGCCGTACGGGAGACCAGCAGGCCGGCCGCGGCGGCGAGGAGCACGCCGAACGCCGCCACGCCGGCGAGCATGAGCACCAGGTTGCGCAGCGTGCCGTTCAGCTCCGCCAGGGGTCTGGCCACCACGAGCGCCGCGCCCTTGTCGATGTTGGTGGCGAGCACGCGCACCGGGGTGCCGTCGTCGTAGTAGCCGTCGTAGAACTCCTGCGCGTGGGGGTACGACGCGGCAATGACCTTGTCGTGCGGCGTGACCTTGATCGCGGTGTTGCCCATGACGCAGCGGGCGCCGGTGGCGAGGACAAGCTGCATCGGCTCGGCCCAGGGGCCGCGCTCACCGGGACCTCCGTTGTCGACGGGCTGGTCCGAGCAATGCCGGGCCGCGTTGTTCATGTCCCTATATGGCGGGTTAATCTGCTTCAGCGACTCGTTGAGCTGGTACGAAAGCTCCCTGCGGACGATGTACCAGCAGCCCACGGCCGAGATCGCCACCGCGATCGCCACCGCCGCCGCGACGAGCAGGGTCATCCGGGAGCGCAGACTGCCTTTCCTCACGGTGCGGCTCGCAGCGTGTACCCCACCCCGCGGACGGTGTGGATCACACGAGCCTCGCCACCGGCCTCGGTCTTGCGCCGTAGGTACATCACGTACACGTCGAGCGAGTTGGACGTCGGCTCGAAGTCGAACCCCCACACCTCGCCCAAAATCTGCTCGCGGGTCAGCACCTGGCGCGGATGCGACAGGAACAGCTCCATCAGCAGGTATTCGGTCCTGGTGAGGTCCAGCCGCCGCTCGCCCCTGGTCACCTCGCGGGTGTCGGGGTCCATGCGCAGGTCGCCGTAGCTCAGCGTGACCTCGGGGGCCCCGGCGTGCAGCGCGCCCCGCCGCAGCAGGGCGCGGACCCTGGCCAGCAGCTCGTCGAGCTCGAACGGCTTGACCAGGTAGTCGTCGGCGCCCGCGTCGAGCCCGGAGACCCGGTCGCCGACCGCGTCGCGGGCGGTCAGCATGAGCACGGGGATGTGGTTGCCCGTGGCCCTGAGCCTGCGGCAGGCGGTCAGCCCGTCGAGGCGCGGCATCATGACGTCGAGCAGCACCGCGTCATAGGTCTCGCGCGCCAGCTCGTCGAGCGCGGCCTGCCCGTCATTCGCCGTGACGACCTTGTAGCCCTCGAATTCGAGGCTCGACTGCAGCGCCTCGCGCAACGCGGGCTCGTCGTCCACCACCAGCAACTGTGCAGGCTCACTCATGCTCTTAAGCTAAGGCCCCATCATGAAAACGCTATGAACGATTTCGGGGATGTTTCATGAGTCCTGCCACGTGACGGGCATGGCGTTCGCCCCGAAGATGACCTGACTGTACTTGAACGAAACCTCCTCCTCGCTCACCGCGAGACGCAGCGACGGGATGCGCTCGAACAGCGTCCGGTAGGCGATCTCCAGTTCGGCCCTGGCGAGGTTCTGGCCGAGGCACTGGTGCACGCCATAACCGAAGGCGACGTGGTGGCGGGCGCCGCGGTCGATGTCGAACTCGTCCGGCCGCTCGAAGGCCCGCTCGTCCCTGTTCGCCGAGGCGCCGAGCACGAAGATGCCCTCGCCCTTCCTGACGAGCTGACCGCCGATCTCCTGGTCCTCGACGGCCACCCGGTCGAAGGCCACCCAGTCGACGATCGAGAGGTAGCGCAGCAGCTCCTCGACCGCCATCGGCCACAGTCCCGGGTCCTCCCGCAGCCTGGCGAGCTGGCCGGTGTGGCGCAGCAGGGTGAGGACGCCGAGCGGAATCATGTTGGCGGTGGTCTCGTGGCCGGCGATGAGCAGCAGCGAGATCATGCCGACGATCTCGTCGTGGCTCACCTCCCCCGCCGTGATCAGCCGCCCGAGCAGGTCGTCCTTCGGCTGCCGTTCCGCCTCCGTGACCAGGTCGTCGAGGTAGTTCTTGATCTCTATGATCGCGGCGAAGCCCGCCTGCGGGTCGTCGCTGGCCACCATGATGCGGGTACGCGACTGGAAGAACTCGTGGTCGGCGTACGGCACGCCGAGCAGCTGGCAGATGACCAGCGACGGCAGCGCCAGCCCGAAGTCGGCGACCAGCTCGGCCTCCGGGCCCTTGGCGAGCATGTCGTCGATGAGCAGGTCGGCGGTCCGCTGGATGCCGGGCCGCATCTCCTTGACACGCCTGACGGTGAACTCGGGGATGAGCAGCCGCCGGTAGCGGCCGTGTTCGGGCGGGTCCATGTCGATGAACTGGCCGACCCTGAACCGTTCCATGACCTCGCGCTGCTCCTGGGTGGGCTCCTCGGTGGTGAAAGCGTTGTTCGGGTGGCCGGGGGTGGCGGGGCTGGTGCTGATGCCCTGGCCGTTGAGCACCTGCCTGGCTTCGGCGTACCTGGTGACCAGCCAGACGTCGCCGTTGGGCAGGGAGGCCCGCACGAGCGGCGCCTCCTCGCGCATCCGCTCGTACTCGGGCGGCGGCGCGTACGGGCAGGTGCGCGGGAGGGGGAAGGATTGGGTCATAGTCTTGCTCCCTACAAAGCCGGATTCGCATTGCTTATTTCGCGAAAGCTTACTTACGTGAAAGTAAGCAATGCTGGGCCCGGCCGTCAAGTGGACGGGAGCGGAATGGCAGGGCGGCGGACCGACACACGTGAGCGGATCCAGCGGGTCGCGATGGAGCTGTTCGCCGAGCGGGGCTACGACAAGACCACGTTGCAGGAGGTGGCGGAGCGGCTGGAGATCACCAGGCCGGCGCTCTACTACCACTTCCGGACGAAAGAGGAGATCCTCGCCAGCATCGCCGACGGGTTCATCTCCTCGCTCGACGAGCTCGGGGAATGGGCGCGGGCGCAACCGGACACCTTCGAGGCCCGGGAGGAGATCCTGCGGCGGATCGCCGGGCTGCTGGACGACCGGTGGCGGCCGCTGATGCGGTTCGCGCAGGTGAACCAGGGGGTGTTCGCCGAGACGTCGGTGGGCGACCGGATGCAGGAGCGCATCATCACGCTGCTGTCGGTGCTGAGCCGGCCGGGGGGCGACGCGGTCGTGCAGTTCGAGGCGCGGCTGGCGGTGTTCGCGCTGATCCTGGCCACGGTGCCGGAGCTGTTCGGCATGGACCTGCCGCCGGCCGAGCTGGCCTCCGCCGCCATGACCGTGGCCGTCCGGCTGGTCTCGGATCACGAGTCGTCAGGCGAATCCTCAGGCCAGTAGGGCCATCGCCGCGTTGTGGCCGGGGATGCCGCTGACGCCGCCGCCCCTCCGGGCGCCGGCGCCGCACAGCAGGATCCGCTCGTGCGCCGTCTCCACCCCCCAGCCGCCTTCCTCCGCGTACGGCCAGCTCAGGTCCCGATGGAAGATGTGCCCGCCGGGCAGCCCCGCCTCGTTCTCCAGGTCGACCGGCGTCTTGGCCTCCACGCAGGGCGTGCCGTCAGGGGCGCGCAGGAGGCAGCCCTCGATGGGCTCGGCCAGCACGCTGTCGATCGACGCCAGGGTGGCCTTGAGCGCCTCATCCCTCGCCTTATCCGGATTTTCCCGGAATAGGCGGGCAGGCATGTGCAGCCCGAACAGCGTCAGCGTCTCCGCCCGCCCCCGCAGCTCGGGGCCGAGGATCGACGGGTCGGTCAGCGAGTGGCAGTAGACCTCGGCGGGCGGCAGCTCCGGGATCCGGCCCCGGGCCGCCTGCGCGTGGGCCCTGGCCAGTTGGTCGCGGCTCTCGTTGATGTGGAACGTACCGCTGAAGGCCGCTCGCGGGTCCACCGAGGCGTCCTTGAGCCGCGGCAGCCTGCTCAGCACCATGTTGACCTTGAGCTGGGCGCCCTCGGGCACCTCCGGCGTCGCGCCGAGCAGCCGGTCGAGCACGGCCGGCGGCAGGTTGACCAGCACGTGCCGCCCCGTGACCGTGTGCTCGCCGTCGTCGGTGCGGAACGCCACCTCACCCGACGGCGAGATCCCGATGATCTCCGCACCGGTCCTGATCTCGGCCCCCGCCTGCCTGGCGGCCGCTTCGAGCGCCCCGGACACCGCGCCCATCCCGCCGACCGGCACGTTCCAGTCGCCGGTCCCGTCGCCGATCACGTGGTAGAGGAAGCACCGGTTGGCCAGCAGGTCCGTGGCGGGGTCGGCGAACGTTCCGATCAACGCGTCGGTCAGCACCACGCCACGCACGGTGTCGTCGCGGAACCGCTCGTCCACGACCTGCCCGATCGGCCGCTGGAACATGTCCCGCCACGCCTCGGCGCCCACCAGGCGTTCGATCTCGGCGGGTGTACGCAGGGGTTCGAGCAACGTAGGCGCCAGCGCCCGGGCCACCCCGGCGGTCAGTCCGTAGAACTCCGCCCACGCCCGGTGGTCGGCGTCGCCTCCGGTGACGGCCCTGAACGAGGCGGCGGTGGCGTCTTCGTCGCCGTCGTCCACGAGCAGGCCGGTGTCACCGTGGGGTGTGTAGGAGGAGTAGCGGCGACGGCGCAGGTCGAGGCGGAGCCCCAGGT
Organism: Nonomuraea sp. NEAU-A123; assembly: GCF_018603905.1. Classification (GTDB taxonomy): domain Bacteria; phylum Actinomycetota; class Actinomycetes; order Streptosporangiales; family Streptosporangiaceae; genus Nonomuraea. Next base: position 81,816 of record NZ_JAHFZZ010000011.1, on the reverse strand, counting down.
CGCGGACGATCTCGGTGGGCAGGAGGCTGACCAGGTAGGAGTAGCGCGACAGCCGTACGTCCACGCCCGGAAAGGGTCGCGCGGAGATCGCCAGGCCGCCCACGTACCCGAGCCGCTCCAGCACCAGCACCCGCCGCCCGGCCCGCGCCAGGTAGGCGGCCGCCACCAGCCCGTTGTGCCCGCCACCCGCGACAACGACGTCATAGGACCCCATATCCGCACCATACCGAGTGATCGCCGCCGTAAAGTGCCGGGCATGATGAACGCCTGTGTCACGGGAGGCGGACGCCCGGCCTTCGTGGTGAACGTCGAGGTCTTCCTGGAACGAGACGGCCGCTGGCTGCTGATCAGGCGCGGCGAGCGGGAGGCCCACGCGCCCGGCATGCTCAGCGGCGTCGGCGGCAAGGTCGAGGCCGACGGCATCGGGGACGCAGTCCTGGAGGAGACCGCCCGCCGGGAGGTCGCCGAGGAGGTCGGCGTCGACCTGACCGGGGTCGCGTTCTCGTACGTGGAGAGCGCGTTCTTCGTGACGGACGACGGCGACCCGGTGATCAACGTGGTGTTCTCGGGCCGGCTGCCGTCCGGCGCCCGGCCCTTCGCCGCCTCGGGCGAAGAGGTGGCCGGGCTGGCCTGGCTCACCCTCGCGGAGGCCGAGGCGGACCCGAACTGCCCGCCGTGGATCCTCCGTACGATGCGCAAGCTTTAGCGCCTCGAACTCCGCCGTCGGGTCAGGCGGACCCTGCGCCAAAGGTGCGAACGACGTCGGACAGCGGGGTGGCCGGGTGGCCGGTCAGACGAGGGATGGCGTCGCTGACTCCGTCGAGTTCGCCTTCGGCGATGGCGGTGTAGGTCGAAACCCACGCGTCGACCTGCCAGTCAGGGGCGCCGTAGGAGGCGCGGGATCGGTAGGCCTCCGCCACGGTCTCGGGGTGGTAGGTGATGGCGCGCCCGGTCGCCTGCGACAGGATCGCGGCGATTTCGGCGAGGGTGAGCGATTGCGGGCCGGTCAGGTCGTAGGTGGCCCCGGCGTGCTCGGGAGCATGGAGCAGTACGGCGGTGGCGGCTTCGGCGATGTCGTCCTGGGCGACGACCGCGGTTCGGCCCTGCCCGCCTGGGCCGCGGATGACGTTGTCGTCCCCGACCAGGGCCGGCGTGAAGTCGGCGTAGAGGTTGTCGCGCAGGAAGGTGAAGGCCAAGCCGCTGGCGCGGATGTGCTGTTCGGTGGCCCAGTGGTCACGGGCGAGGGTGAACGTCGCATCGGGGGCGGCCCCGTAGAAGGAGATGTACACCAGGTGGGCGACGCCGGCTTCGGCAGCGGCGTCGACGAAGGTGCGGTGCTGCTGGAGGCGGTCGGGGGTTTCCGAGGCCGACACCATCAGGACCCGGTCAACGCCGTCCAGGGCCCGCAGGAGGGCGTCACGCTCGCCGAACCCGCCGCGGACCGCGGTGGCGCCGGGCAGCCGCGGGGCGCGGTCCAGGTCGCGGACCACCATGGTCTGCGGGGTGCCGGCGGCGGCGAGCCGCCGGGCGACGCGCCCGCCGAGGTTGCCGGTGACGCCGGTCACCGCGAGCTTCGCGTCGGTGGCGTGGCTGGACGGGCTCGTCATGGGCGGACCTTTTCTATCGGGTGGTCTCGGCTTCTGTCGGGTGCTCTCGGCGGGTCGGGTGCTCTCGGCGACAAGTGTGCTCATGGGCGGCTGGCGATCGCCAGGAGGGTGGCGGCCGGGGCGGCGAGTGTGCGGCCGCGGCGCCACACCGCGCGCAGGTTCCTGACCAGGTTCAGGCCCGCGAGCGGCACTTCGACCAGGCGCCCCGTGGCCACCTCCGACTCCACGGCGTACCCGCTGAGCACCGCGGGCGCCGACCCGGCCTGGGCGGCGCCCTTGACGGCCGAGTTCGATCCCAGCTCCAGCCGCGGGCTGGCGCGGTGCAGGCTCCTGAACGCCACGTCCAGCGTCTCCCTCGTGCCCGACCCGGGCTCGCGCACGACGAGCGGCGTGGCGGCCAGCTCCGCCCCTTTGAGCGCGGTACGGCGTCGCGCCCAGGCATGCCCCGGCGCCACCACGACCACCAGCCGGTCGGTGCCCACCACGCGGCTGGCCAGTCCCTCGGGCACGCTCGGCCCCTCGACGAAGCCCAGCTCCACCTCCCCTGCCAGCACCCGGGCGGCGACGTCGGCGGAGTTCACCACGTCGAGGCCGACCTGGACGCCAGGCTCCCGGTTCTGCAACTCGCCCAGCCAGCGCGGCACCAGGTACTCGGCCACCGTCATGCTCGCCGCCACCCGCAAATGGGCCGCTCCGCTGTGCCGTACCGCCTGGGCGGCGCGCATCAGCTCCTGGGCGGCGGCGAGCACCTGCGCGGCCCAGCCCGCCACCATCTTGCCCTCGGCGGTCAGCGTCGACCCGCGCGGCGTACGCTCCAGCAGCGGCAGGCCCAGACGGCGCTCCAGGTGCGCGATCCGCTTGCTGGCCGACGGCTGGGCGATGCCCGCGACCTTGGCCGCCTGCCCCAGGCTGCCCAGCTCGCCCACGTCGACCAGGAGCTTCAGCGAGTCGAGATCCGGCAGCGTACTCATAGCCACAGGCTATGACCTACCAGGCAACGGATGGCTACCGAGCCCTCCCGGCACTCAGAACACTGGGATCATGTCCTTCACCGCCCGTCTGCCGCACGATCGTCCGCCTGGTGATCGTCGCCTGGGTGGTGACCGACCCGGCGACCACCCACCTGGTGACCGCCGGAGCGGCGACCGTCCGAGTGACCACAGTCCGCTCGGCGGCCGTCGCCTCGGTGCCCGCCGGCTTGATGATCGGCTGCCTGGCGTCGGTGCGGCGGCGCTGGCGGTGGTGTTAGCGCTGGTCGTGAACCATTTCGTGCCCGTGCTCAGCCCCGCGGTCGTCGCCGTGGTGTCGGGCGCGGCGCTGGCGAACCTGGTGGGCGTCGGCGAGCGGCTCAAGCCCGGTCTGCGGTTCGTCGCGAAGCGGGTGCTGCGTACCGCGATCGTGCTGCTCGGCCTGCAGATCGCGGTGCCGCAGGTGCTGGCGCTGGGGTGGCGGACGGTGGCCGTCGTGGTGCTGGCGACCGGCGTCACGTTCACGCTGACTCCGCTGATCGGCCGCCGTCTCGGCCTCACGCCGGGCACGTCGCTGCTGGTCGCCACCGGCGTCTCGATCTGCGGCGCCGCCGCGATCGCGGCCATGCGCGAGAGCACCGACGACTCCTCCGACGATGACGCGGCCAGCGCGCTCAGCGTGGTCGTCCTGTACGGCACCACCGCCATCGTCCTCGTACCGCTGGCGGCGTCCTGGCTCGGGCTGTCACCGACGCAACTGGGTGTGTGGGCCGGGGCCGCCGTGCACGAGGTGGCCCAGGTGGCCGCGATCGGGGCCGCATCGGGCGTGCTGGTCACCGCCGTCACGGTCAAGCTGGGACGCGTCATCCTCCTCGCCCCGATCGTCGCCCTGACCTCCTACCGCCGCCACCGCCACGCCGTTGCTCCCGGCCAGTCCAAGCGGCCACCGGTCATCCCGCTGTTCGTGGCCGGGTTCCTGGCGATGGTGGCGCTGCGCAGCACCGGCCTGGTCCCCGACGTCGTGACCACCGCGATCCCCCAGGTCACGAACGTCCTCATGGCCGCGGCCCTGTTCGGCCTCGGTACGGGGATCGATGCCCGCATACTGGTCAAGGGCGGGCGCGCACTGCTGCTCGGCGCCATTGCCACCGGCCTGGTCGGGGCCGTCTCGCTCGCGGGTGTCATGCTCCTCGTGTGATCATCGGTGGACGTGCGGCCGGTCCATCCGTAACGTGCTTAAGCGGAACAAACTTCGTAAAGTAGACCGTTCCATAAAGCCGCCGTACGAAGGAGCACGAAACCCGCATGCAGCACGCCGCCGACCCCATCCTCCGGCCGTCCGACGAGGTCGCCGAAGCCCTCGCCACCGGCGCTCCCGTCGTGGCCCTGGAGTCCACGATCATCTCGCACGGCCTGCCGCAGCCGCGCAACCTGGAGGTCGCCCGGGAGCTGGAGGACATCGTCAGGTCGGCTGGTGCCGTACCGGCCACGATCGCGGTGCTCGACGGCGTCGCCCACGTGGGCCTGAACGGCGTGGAGCTCGAACGCATCGCGACCGAGTCGGACCTGCGCAAGCTGAGCCGGCGCGACCTTCCGGTGGCGGCGGCGCTGAAGGCGAGCGGTGCGACGACCGTGTCGGCCACCTCGTTCCTGGCGGCCCGCGCGGGCATCCGGATCTTCGCCACCGGCGGGCTCGGCGGCGTGCACCGGGGCTGGGTCCAGGAACAGGACGAGTCGGCCGACCTCGACACGCTCGCGCGTACCCGGATCACCATCGTGTGCGCCGGGGTCAAGTCGATCCTGGACGTGCCCGCGACCCTCCAGCGCCTGGAGACCCGCGGCGTGACCGTGGCGGGATACCGTACGGACACCTTCCCCGGCTTCTACCTGCACTCCTCCGGTGAGCCGATCGACTGGCGGATCGAGTCGGCCGACGAGGCCGCGGCCATCATGCGCGGCCAGGACGCGTTCGGCGGTCAGGAGAGCGCGCTGATCGTCGCCAACCCCATCCCGGTGGACCGGCAGCTCGACCCGGCCCTGCACGACCGCGTGCTGAGCGAGGCGCTGGCCGCCGCCGACCGCGAGGGCGTGACCGGGCAGAAGATCACCCCGTTCCTCCTCGGCTACCTGGTGGACGGCACCGGCGGCGCCTCCCTGGAGGCGAACCTGGCCGCGGTCCGCGGCAACGTCACCCTCGCGGCCCAGATTGCGCTCTCCTGGTCACGAGCGTGACCGGCACCGGCCTCCTCGTCATCGGCGACGTCGTCACCGATGTGGTGGCCCTGCACGACTCGCCGGTCATGTCGGGCACCGACACGGCCGCCGACATCGTGCTCCGTCCCGGCGGCTCCGGCGCGAACACCGCCTCCTGGGCCGCCCACCTGGGCGCCGACGTACGGCTGCTGGCCAGGCTCGGCTACGACAGCAGTGAGTGGCACACCGCCGAGCTGATCAAGACCGGGGTGCGCCCGCACGTACGCGTCGACCCCGACCATCCGACGGCGATCGTGATCTCGATGGTGGACCGGACCGGCGAACGCTCGTTCCTCACCAACCGGGGCGCGGGCGGCCGGATCTCCGCCGAGGACTGGGACGGCTCCCTGCTCGACGGGGTGGGCCGCCTGCACCTGTCCGGCTACACGCTCTTCGCCGAGCCCGGGCTGCGGCTGGCCAGGCTCGCCATGGCCGAGGCCCGCGCCGCCGGGGTGGCCATCAGCGTGGATCCCGCCTCGACCGGCTTCCTGCACGAGTTCGGCATCGACCGGTTCCTCCGCGAATCCGCCCCCGCCGACCTCATCATCCCCAACCGGGACGAGGCCCTCCTCCTCACCGGAGCGCCGACCCCTCAGCGCGCCGCCGAACTGCTCAGCGAGAGGTACGGCACCGCGATCGTCAAGCTGGGACCCCAGGGCGCGCTGGCAGCTTCGGACGGCACCGTGACGGCCGCGACAGCTGGGGTTCCAGCGAAGGTCGTGGACTCGACGGGAGCGGGCGACGCGTTCGCTGCGGGATATCTCACAGCAAGGTTGAACGGTGCCGGTGAAGGGCAGTCTTTGGAGGCCGGATGCCGGGCCGGAGCCGAGTGTGTGGCCCTGGTGGGCGGTCGGCCACGGTACGGTTTGGAGCTGAACCTTCTTTACCCTATTCACACCGATTGATAGCTTGCCGCGTAGGCTGCACCATTAACCACATGCGTATTGAGTAGCAACACGCGGCTCACTGGGGAGGATAAGGTCCGCCGATGGAAGTCGAGTCATCGATCTGCCTGAGCGACCTGGTCCCTGCCTTGCGCTGGAGCCGTCCCCAGCAAGTCGCGGAGGCGCTGGGGGATCCGCGCCTGCCCGCCGGGTGGTGGTCGTCCGTCGCCCTGTCGAGGGCTCTCGGTACGGCCGGCCTCGACTGGATCTGCGACCGGCTCGCGTTGCTGGCCTCGTCCCGCTGGGACCATCTGGCACTCGCCGACGTGCTACCCGCGCTGACCGTGCACCACATCGACCCGGCGCTGCCCGGCTGGCCGGAGGCCACCAGGACGGCGATCACCGGCCTGGGAGGCTGGCAGCGACTGCGCCGCCTCTCGCCCGGCGATCTGGGCACCCCGTCGGCCACGCCTGAAGTGGTGATCGGCTCGGTGTTCCGCGAGGTGCTCAGCCGCATCCCGATCCAACGCGAACCCGGCCAGTCCGCCCAGCAGCCCGGCCCGGCACAGGCCCGGCCCGGCGTCCACCCGGGACAGAGCCGGCAGCCGGTCCGTCCGGCACAGGGCCCAGAGGTGACCCGTCCGCTCCAGCGCGGCACGGTCCCCGGCCAGCGCGACGGCGGCCCGGTCCAGAGCCCGGCGCACACCGGCCCGCACCCCGTGGCCCACGAGAACGGCACCGCCCAACGCCAGACCGGCTCCTTCCCGGGCCAGGGTGCTGCCCAGACGGGTTCCTTCGCCGATCAAGGCGGGCCCCAGACAGGCTCCTTCGCCGCTCAGAGCGGCGCCGCCCGCCAGACCGGCTCGTTCCCCGCATCGAATGGACCGGCTCAGACCGGCTCGTTCCCCGCGCCGGGCGGACCGGCTCAGACCGGCTCGTTCCAGGCGCTGAACAAGGACGGCTCGCAGTCCACGACCGGGGGGCAGCCGCTGGCCGCTCCGCAGCCCCAGTCCGGGCCCCAGGCGGCCCGCCAGGACACGAATGCCCCCGGCACCAACCCGCCCGGCGCCAACCAGCAGGGCGGCGGCTTCCCGGGCACCGGCCTCCCCGGCCCCGGGGTCCCAGGCACCAACGCCCCAGGCAACGCGAGCCCCGATCGCACCGGCCCGCATTCCACCGCCGGTCCGCAGACCGGCCCGCACGCTGCTGCCAGTCCGCACACGGGCCCGCATCCCACCGCCGGCCCGCACACCGGTCCGCACCCCACCGCCGGGTCTCAGGCCGGCACGCCGCCCATCGGCAGCCCGCTCACCACCGGCGGCCCGGTCACCCCAGGTAGCCCGGTCGCCTCTGGCGGCCCGCACACCGGGCCTGTCGCCGACCGTGCTGACGGACCGACCCAGCAGAGTCCCCTCCCGGGCGCCGAACCCGGCGGGAAACCCCACACCGGACCGCTCCCGGCCGCCGGACTGTTCGCGCCCGGATCTGTCACCGGCACCGGGCAATTCCCCGCTGTCGGGCCACTCGCGGGCACCGGAACGCCCACAGGCAACGGATCACCCACCGGAGGCAGCTTCCCAGGCGACCTGGGCAAAACGCCCCGCACCCCGAACGCGGACACCCACACCGGCCCCGTCCCGGCGGCGGGCGCCGCGGGCAACGGCAGCACGTACAGCGCCCCGGTGCCGGCCGGCAATGCCGCACCGGCGCCGCCCACCCCCTCCGAGACCGACCACGCCATGGTCCGGGTCGTCGACAACCTGTTCCGCAGCCTGGACAAGCTGGCCCTCGCGGTGGCCGTACACCGCCTGTTCGCCGAAGACCCCGTCAGCCTGCGTACGCTCGCCCACAAGATGCTCGTCGACCGGGACATCCTCTCCCAGGCACAGCGGACGGCCGAGGAACGCGTGCTGCACTGGCTGCGCTCGTCGGAGTCGGCGCCGGTCACCGGGCACATGTTCCGGCTGACGGAGTGGCTCGGCGCGGCCGCCACCCAGGATCAGCTCATCGGCGCCGACCCGGCCCACCCGGTGATGGTCCCGTCGCTGCGTACGCCGCTCTGGCGGGTGCTCGTGACGCTGATGCCCGACCGCCGCCTCCAGGACGGCTGGCTGGTGGTCGGCGACCTTCACGGCCTGCAGGCCCGTACCAGGCAGTTGCTGGCCGGCCAGCCCGCCGACACCGACGTCGTGGAGCTGCTCAGCGAGCTGGGCATCCGCGCGCACTCGGCCAAGGCCTGGCTCGACGCGCTGCCGGACACGTCGGACCCCGTCGCGTCCGCGCCGTCACCGGCCCAGCCGCTCCCCCGGCGTACCCCCGGAGCCAACGGCCACCACCACAGGGGCGGCCAGCCCATCCCCTCGGCCGAGAGCAAGTCCATCGACCCCTCGGCGGCCCTCGCCACGCTGTCCGCCCTCTCGGGCGGCCGGTCCGGCATGCTGCCGGGCACGCTCGCGGGCACTCCCGCCACCCCGCCGCCCCCGCCGCCGAGTCCTTCGTCGGACCCGCGCCGCTGGCAGCGCATCGAGGTCACCAACGAACACCTCCGGGGCGGCCCGGTCCCGGTGCCCGAGGGGTACGCCACGCAGCTCGGCATGCGCCCCGGCACCCTCCTGTCGGTCACGGGCCCGGGAGACAACGCCATCGTGCTGGTCTGGCAGGGCCACCAGCCGGTGTTCGACTCGCTCCAGCCGGTGCTCATGCGCCTCAACGCCCGCGCCGGCGACCAGGTGTACGTCACGGTCGACGGCTACCGCCTGGAAGCCCAGCTCACCGGCTGACCGCGCACCGACGCGGCCTTGACGTCGATCACTCCCCGGCGAAGAGCCGGATCCGATGAGCCACGGCGGAGGCCTCGCCACGGGAGGCGACGCCCAGTTTGGCCAGGATGTTGGAGACGTGCACGCTCACGGTCTTGACCGAGATGAACAGCTTCCCCGCGATCTCCCGGTTGCTGTGCCCCTCGGCCACCTGCCGCAGCACCTCCAGCTCACGCGCCGTCAGCCCCAACGGCAGCCCGTCGGGCGCCGGCTCGTCGGCAACGGCGATGCGGCCCCGCCGCGCGAACGCGTCCAGCCGCTCGACCAGCGGCGTCGCACCGAGCTGCTCGGCCAGCTCCCGGGCTCTCGCCAGCCGGACCCCGGCCCCCTGCCGATCACCGGCCTCCAGCGCCGCACGGGCGGCGCCTTCCAGAGCCCGAGCTTCGGAGTATGGCTGCCGCAGCCCCGCCCAAGCCTCCACAGCCGCGTCCCACGCCTTGACCCGCGCACCCTCAGACCCAGCTTCGGACTCCGACAGGCCCGCCAAAGCCATGAAGGTGAGACGCAGGGCCTGCTGGTAGTCGCCCGCAGCCTCCAGCCATCCCGCGACCGACCGCAGCTCCGCCCCGACCTCCCCGCCGAGCTGCGCGAACGTCACCAGCAACGGCCACGCGTATCGCGGGCTGGCCACCAGATCTTGCTCGCGCAGCGTCCGAGCCGCCGCCTCCCGCGCCTCGTCCAGGCGCCCCCGCGCCAGCAGCAGCTCGACCTCCCTGCGAGCGTGCGGCAGCACGCTCTGGTCACGGAACCGCCCGCGCGCCAGCACGCTGCGCGAGGCCGCGAACAGCTCCTCGGCCCGATCGATCCGCCCGCGCGCGAGCGCGATGTCGGAGGCGATCCCCTGCAGGCTGGCGCGGTAGGGCAGCGGCGGCGCGAGCTCCAGGGCGTGCTCGATCACCTTCAGCGCCTCGTCCCAGTGCCCGAGCGACATTAGGGGCTCGGCCAGGTTGATCGACAGGAACGTGCCCGAGGTGCGCGCCACCCCGTAGCGTTCGGCCTCGGCGATGCCGTCGCGGGCGACCTGGGCGGCCCGTTCGTGCCGGCCCGCGCCCTCCAGCACGTCGGACTCGGAGATGGCGCAGCGCAGCATCGCGTTGTAGGCGTCGGCCGAGGCCGAGATGCGGCGCGCTTCGGCGAACCCGCCCAGGTTGGCGTCGACGTCGGAGAACTGGCAGCGCGCCCAGGTCAGGGTGATCAGCGCGTGCGCCTCGGTGTTGGCGTCGCCCACCTCGTGGCCGATCTCCATGGCCAGCCGGGCCGTGGAGATCTTCTCCTGCCAGCCGTCGTAGAGCATGCGCGCCAGGGTCTCCAGCACCTGGGCCCGCAGAGCGGGCTTGTCGGCCGGCACCAGCGACGCCGCCCGGCGCAGATCGTCGACATGGCCGGGGCGGCTGAGGTCGTAGCCGGTGAGACCGCGCTGCCGCAGCAGCCTGGCGGCCGTGGCCGGCTCGGCCGCCTCGTCGACCTCGGCGAGCCCGGCGCCGGCCAGGGCGATCGCGCGTTCGTACTCGCCCGCCAGGTGGGCGACCGTGGCCGTCTGCCGGAGCACGTTGACGCGGTCGGTGCCGATGCGCTCCGCGGCGTCGGGCACCTGATCCCACAGCTCCAGCACCCGGGACAGCATCCTGTGCTGCTCGTCGTAGGCGGCGGAGCGGCGGGCGGCGGCGGCCGCGCGCCAGGCGCTGACCAGCGCCCAGGTGGTGTCGTGGGCGGAGTGCCAGTGGTGGGCCAGCTCGATCGCGCCGCGCGGGGCGGGCAGGATCGACAGGTCGTGCTCCAGCGCCTGGGCGAAGCGAGTGTGCAGGCGGGTGTGCTCGCCCGGCAGCAGGTCGTCGTGGAGCGCCTCGCGGATCAGCGCGTGCCTGAACGAGTAGCCTTCGCCGTCCACGACGAGCACGTTGCCGGCCACGGCGGGCCGCAGCGCGTTGGACAGGGCCCCGTCGTCCATCCCGGCGACGGCGGACAGCAGGTCGTGCTCGATGCGCTGGCCGCCCGCGCTGGCCACGCGGAGCAGCTCCTGGGTGTCGTCGGGCAGCCGCTCGACACTGGCGAGCAGCAGGTCGCGCAGCGACTCCGGCAGCGCCTCGCCGGCGCCGGACTCGCTGAGCAGTGCCTCCACGAACAGCGGGTTGCCCTCGCTGCGCGCGTAGACCAGGTCCATGTCGAGGTCGGACAGCTCGCGCTCCAGGATGCTCGCCGCCTGCTCGACGACCTCCCTGCGGGTGAGCCTGCGCAGCTCCAGCCTGGCCACCCAGCCGACGCGGCCCAGCTCGGCCAGCAGCGGGCGCAGCGGGTGGGTGCGGTGCAGCTCATCGGAGCGATAGGTGACGACGATCAGCAGCCGTACGTCGGAACGCTGGTAGCGGACCAGGAACGAGAGCAGGTCGCGAGTGGAGCGGTCGGCCCAGTGGGCGTCCTCGATGACCAGGACGATCGGCCGGTCCTCCGCCAGCCGCTCCAGAAGGCCGAGCAACTGCTCGAAGAGCCGGGCGCGGGCCTCGGGGCCGTCGCCGTCGGGCTCGCCGAACTCGGGCAGCAGCCGGGCCAGCCCGCGCGTGGTGCCGCCGGGCACCAAGGCCGCCACGCCGTCGCGGCCGAGCGTGCGCACCAGGCCGCGCAGCACCGCGGTGAAAGGGGCGAACGGCAGGCCCTCGGTGCCCAGCTCCAGGCAGCCGCCGACGAGCACCATCGCGTCGCCCGCCCGATCGGCGAACTCCTTGATGAAGCGCGTCTTGCCGACCCCCGCCTCGCCGCCGACCAGCACGGTGGCCGCCGCGCCGGTCCGGGCGCCGGCCAGGGCACCGTCAAGCGCGCCCAACTCCGCGGCGCGGCCGACGAACAGCGGGCTCACCGCGTGGATGCTCACGCCCCAAGAATGCCATCCGGCGGCGACAGAAAACGCCGCCGGTCAGTGCGGATCTGATCGTCTGTACGGGACTCGCCCCCGGCGTACGCGATCGACCGCGGGACCTGCCGCTACCGGAGAACCTTCCTGAACATGGTCGCCGACGCCTCGTAGCCCAGCGCGTGGTAGAACTCGGGCGCCCGCCGCGTCGCCATGGCCACGTAACCGGCCTCCCTCGCGCGGGCCCAGGCCTCGAACTCCACCAGCAGCGCCCGGCCGATGCCCTGCCGGCGCGACCCGCTCTGCACCATCGCCTCCTCCACCCAGGCGACGGGCCCGTTCGCGAACAGCGTGAGGTGCACGAACCCCAGCAGGTAACCCTGGACCCGCCCGCCCACCACGGCCGCGATCAGCATGACGTCGTCGTCGCGCAGCAACTGCGGCAGCGCCGCGTCGAAGGCCTTGCGCTCGGGCCTGAAGGTCAGCCCGAACTCCCTGGCCAAGGCGAACAGCTCGTCCGCGTCGGTCTTCTCCGCTCTCCTGATGTGGAGATCGTCTGACGTCATGTCGTACGACCTTAAGTCGTGGCGTGGCCGCCGTCCAATCACCTCAGCGTGTCAGCGCCTTGACAGTCTGTTCGGCGACCTCCTGGGCGCCCTTCATGAGCACGTCTTCGGCGACCGGCTTGGTGTTCGCGCCCTGGGCGGTGATCTGGCCGCCCTTGTTGTCGGTGCCGAAGTAGCGGACGTTGATCGTCGTGTTGCCCATCACGATGTACGCCCAGACGTTCGTGGTGCCCTTGAGGTTCTGGGTGTACATGGCGTGGGTCTCGTCGCCGATGCCGTCGAGGTCCTTCATCTCGCCGTACGTGCTCAGGTACCGCAGGCCGGGGTTCTCCTCCTTGGTGCCCGCCATGTCCTTCATCGAGTCGAAGTTGAAGTCGGCGTCCTCCCGCGCGTCCTCGACACTGGGCCAGACGTTGACGGCCAGGAAGATGGTCCGCGATTCCAGGATGCCGTTCTTGATGTTCTTGGCCGTCTGCGTCCACTCGCAGCCCTTGCGCAGGGCGCCGTACCCGTCCTTCTGGACGCCCGGCTCGGACTGCGACTTGGGCGCGAGCCGCGTGGTCAGGCTCGCGGGCAGCAGGTCGCACACCTCGGGCACCGCCTTCAGCGGCGGGAAGGTGGAGGTGGCCGCGGGCGTCTCCGCCGCCTCCGACGAGGACGCCGCCGAAGGCAGGCCGGACGACGAGGGGAGCGACGACGGCAGTGTGGAGGGCAGCTCGGACGGCAGGTCGGACGGCAGGTCGAACGAGGGTGACGGCAGCGCGACAGGAACGGCGTCCTGGCCGACGCCGCGTACCGCGATGAGCCCCCCGCCCAGCACCGCCACCGTCGCGGCCCCGGCCAGCACGGCCTTGGCCCAGCCTGGCGCCTTCGACGTGACGGGCCGCTCACCGCCCCCGTCCGGCCAGTACGAGGCCGGAGGTACGGGTGGCGCCTGCGGTGCCTGCGGGCCCTGGATCATGGCCATCCCTAAATTCGCCGATCATTACAAATGAGCTGCTGTTGCCGCGTCCGGGACGGAAATATAGCGAACCGAAAGTGTTGAACACTATGGTCTCCAGCGTGCCTGGTCTGGGGGATTCCAAAATCGCAGGCCGCTATCGGGTGCTACGCGCGCTCGGTCAGGGTGGCATGGGCACGATCTGGCTGGCTCACGACGAGCTGCTCGATCGCCAGGTCGCCATCAAGGAAGTGCTGCTCCCGCAGTCCCTCGCACCGGCCGAGCGGACCGAGGCGCTCCAGCGGGCCATGCGCGAGGCGATGGCGGCCGCCCAGGTGCGGCATCCGGGCATCATCACCATTCACGACGTGCTGTCCGAGGGCGGGCGGCCGTGGATCGTCATGGAGCTGCTCAGGGGCCGCGACCTGAAGGACGCGGTGGCCGCCGAGGGCCCGTGGTCGCCGGAGCGCACCGCGGCGATCGGGCTGCGGGTGCTGGAGGCGCTGTCCGTCGCCCACGCGCACGGCATCCAGCATCGCGACGTCAAGCCCGCCAACGTGTTCCTGACCGACGACGGCCGGGTGGTGCTGACCGACTTCGGCATCGCCAAGCTGGAGGACCAGGCGACGATCACCGAGTCGGGGCTGCTGATCGGGTCGCCCGGGTTCATCGCCCCGGAGAGGTTACGCGGCGAGCGCGGCGGACCCGAGTCGGACCTGTGGTCGCTGGCCGCCACGCTCTACGCGACCGTGGAGGGCCAGGCTCCCTATGTCGGCACCTCTCCCATGTCGGTGCTGCGTGACGCCCTGACCCTGCCGCCCCGGCCACCCCAGCGCGCCGGGAACCTCGGGCCGGTGCTGATGCTGATGCTGGCCCGCGAGCCGTACCAGAGACCCGTCCCGCAGGCGGCCGAGCAGTTGCTGCGACGGGTCGCGGAGGGCCAGCCCGCGCTGGCGGCCACCCAGCCGACGGCCAGGCGCGCCAACCGGCTGCCGATCGTCGTCGGCGGCGGGATCGTCGCGGCTGCGGTGGCGGCGGTCGCGTTCGTGGCCCTGCGGCCCGCGGACACCCCTGCGACACCCGTGTCGCAGCCCGTGAAGCAGCAGGCGCCGACCACGTCGGCCGCCTCCACCCCCACTCCCACCCCCACCAAGGAACCGGAGCCGGAGAAGACGCCCAAGTTCACCGCCGCCGTGAACCTGTGCACCCTGCTGACCCCCGCCCAGATCGCCAAGCTCACGCCCGGCGTGGGCAAGGGCAGGCGCGACGGCGACTCGTGCGAGTGGACCACCCGAGGCAAGGGGCTGTCCGCCGAGGTGCTGGCCGATTCCGGCGGGCCCGACAAGTGGAGCACGGTTCCGGAGGACGCCGAGGAGCACTACGTCAACCTGCGCAACCTCCGCGGCCAGGACGCGGAGATCACGTGGTCCTGGCCGGAGATCGGCCTCGCCAAGGCGATCAAACAGCAGCGCAAGAACGTCCAGGACATCAACGGCATCGGCGACGAGGCGTTCGGCTACGAACTGGTCAGCCCCAAGGGCAACGCCGAGAACGTCACCGTGATCTTCCGGCTCAGCAACGTGAACGTCGAGATCGGTTATGTCAACGTCAACAAGATCGGCAACAACGCCGCCCTGCGCAAGGGAGCGCGCGACGCCGCGCGCTGGCTGGCCGAGGCATTGAACCGCCAGGAGTGAGGCAATGAACCAACCGCGACTCGTGGGCGGCCGCTACCAGCTGCTCGAACAGCTCGGCCGCGGCGGCATGGGCATCGTCTGGCGCGCGCACGACACGATGATCGGCCGCGAGGTGGCGGTGAAGCAGGTGCTGATCCCGCCGAACCTCGCCCCCGCCGACCAGGCCGCGCTGCGCCACCGTACGTTGCACGAGGCCCGTGCGGCGGCCGGGATCCGGCACCCGGCGGTGGTCGGCATCCACGACGTGATCGACGACAACGGCGAGCCGTGGATCGTCATGGAGCTGGTCCGCGGGCGCTCGCTCGACCAGGCCGTCAAGACCGGCGGGCCGATGTCGCCGGCCTGGGCGGCCTCCATCGGCCTGTTCGTGCTGTCGGCGCTGGCCTCCGCGCACACGCGCGGCCTGCTCCACCGCGACGTCAAACCGGGCAACGTGCTGCTCGCCGATGACGGCCGCATCCTGCTGTCCGACTTCGGCATCGCCGCTCCGACGGGTGCGGCCGCTCAGCAGGGCGGGGTACCGGTGGGCACGGCCGGATTCACCGCGCCCGAATGCCTCATCGAGGGCGTCGCGCCGGGGCCGCCGTCCGACCTGTTCTCGCTCGGCGCGACGATCTACACGGCGGTGGAGGGCGTACAGCCGTTCCAGCGCAACACCGCGATGGCCACGCTCGGCGCGGTGATGACCGAGCCGCCCAGGCCGCCGCAGCGCGCGGGCGAGCTCGCCCCGCTCCTGCTCGGCCTGCTGGCCAAGGACCCCGCCCACCGGCCCGACGTACGCACGCTGCGCCGGGGGCTGGAGCGGGTCGCGGGCCACGCGGCGGCCACCGTCAGGACGCCCGCGCCCGCGTGGGTGGTCTCGCGCACGGCCGCGTACGGCTCGGCGGCGGCCGTGGTCGTGGCGTTCGTCGTCGCGGTCACGCTCATCCTCACCACGACGTCCTCCGCCGCACCGTCGCCGCAGACCACGCCGACGGCGGCGCGTACCACGAAACCGGCGCCGACCAGCGCTGCGTCGACCGCGTCAGCTTCGGCTTCGGCTTCGGCTTCGGCTTCGGCCAGCTCCTCCCCCGCCGTCACGCTGCCGGCCGGGAAGTTCTCCAAGATCCCCCGGCCCTGCCAGCTGCTCACCAAGGAGCAGGCCACCCGGCTCGTCGGCACGTTCCTCACCTCGTCGACCGACCCGACCTTCAGGTGCGCGTGGGCGACCGCGGGCTTCCCGCCGGCGGGCAAGCAGCTGAGCGTGTTCCTGACGCTCTGGCTGTACCCGCCGCAGGGCGACGGCTACGAGACCACCCTCGCGCAGGAGCACGTCGCCGGGGCGAAGAAGGAGGCCGAGGACAAGGCGGGCAGGGGCGGCACGGGCGAGAAGCAGGGCGAGGTCTTCGAGATCCCCGGCGCGGGCGAGGAGGCCATCGCGTACGAGATCTCCAGGGTGAAGTTCAGCAACAAGCACGAGGTCGAGGTACACGTGCTCTTCCGCACCGGCAACATGGTGGGTGAGTTCCGCTTCGTGCACGACGTGGCCAAGGACGCCGCCCTGCGGGACAAGGCCGCGCAGGCCGCCAAGTTCCTGGCCGCGAACCTCGACGCCAAGGCCTCCTGACCATGCGCGTGATCGCCGGACGCTACCAACTGCTCGCCCCGCTCGGGGCGGGCGGCGCGGGCACGGTGTGGCGGGCGCGTGACGAGCTGCTGCACCGCGAGGTCGCGGTCAAGGAGGTACGGCTGCCGCCCGGCCAGGACCAGCAGCGGGCCCTGGTCGACACGCTGCGCGAAGCCAGGGCGGCGGCGGCGCTGAACCACCCGTCGATCATCACCGTGCACGACGTGATCTCCGAGGGCGGCCAGCCCTGGATCATCATGGACCTGCTCGCGGGCAGGTCCCTGGGCGACCTGGTCAAGGAACGCGGCCCGCTGCCGCCCGGCCACGTCGCCACGATCGGCCTGCGCGTGCTCGACGCGCTGGAGGCCGCCCACCACCGCGGCATCCTGCACCGGGACGTGAAGCCGGGCAACGTGATGATCACCGATCTCGGCGAGGTCGTCCTGACCGACTTCGGCATCGCCGCGCACACGGATGACGTCCCCGGCGCGGGTACGGCCGCCGCCGCGGCGCACGCCGGCGGCGTCGCGGGCTCCCCCGGCTACATCGCGCCCGAGCATCTGCGCGGCGAGCCGTCGGGCCCGATGGCCGACCTGTGGTCGCTCGGCGCCACCCTGTACCTGGCCGCCGAGGGCCGGGCCCCGTTCGAGCGCGACTCGGCGATGGCGATCGTCGCGGCCGTGCTCACGATGCCCCCGCCGCCGCCCGTCAACGCGGGCCCGCTCGGCGGCCTGCTCATGGCGATGCTCGACCGGAACCCGGCCACCCGGCCGCACCCGCGGACCATCAGGGCGCACCTGGAGTCTTTGGCGGTCCCGCTGCCCGTCCGGCCGCGCGAGACCGCGCCCGCCACGGTCCCGGTGCGGGCACGCCCGCGCCGCCGCACGCCGTACATGCTGGGCGGCCTGGCGGCGGGTACGGCCGTCGCGGTCACGGCGGTCATCCTCCTCAACGGCTCCGGCGGCACTGGGGGCTCTGGGGGCTCCCCCGCCGTCACGACGCCGGCCACCCAGATCGCCCAGCCCGCTTCGACCGCGGCGCCCTCTCCGACGACGACCACGGCGCCCCCGACCAACCCGGCCAGGGGCGACGGCGCGTTCGGCCGCCCGCCGAAGGCATGCTCGCTCCTCACCGCCGAGCAGGCGCAGCGCGTCCTGCCCGGCTCCCACTCCCGGCAGCGCGGCGTCTACGACGACAGCGAGTGCTCCTGGTCGGTCGGGCTCAGCGGGTTCCTCGACACCACGTCCATCAACCTCAAGGTCAAGCACTCCAGCGAGGTCAAGGCCGCCGAACGCGCCTTCACGCAGGCCGTACAGGCTCGCGACACGGAGGCCGGCAGCGAGCAGACGGTGACGACCTCGCGCATCAGAACGGTGAGCGCGGGCGACGAGGCGGCCGCCCAGGACAAGGAAGCCGGCATCACCCACTCCTCGACCACCACCATATGGATGCGGATCAGCAACGTGATCATCCAGGTGGCGGTCAGCCATCCGAAGCGAACGAAGGTGACCCCGCAGCTCCGGGACACCGCTCTCAAGACCGCCCGCGCGGTGGCCGACACCCTCCAGAAGGCGCAATGAACGACTACCAGCAGAAAGACTTCCCGACCGCGGCCGTGCGGCACACCGCTCCCACCCAGCAGTCCCGCCCCGGGCTGCGGGTGACACCGGCGATCCTGAGCGTGGCGTCGGCTGTGGTCGTGCTCATGCTGTTCACCGTCGTGTTCCTGCTCACCCGGCAGCCGGACAAGACAGCGGCCGTGGCCGTACCCGTCAAGACCACGCGGGCGGCCGAGCCCTCACCCAGCGAGCCTTCGCCCACCGAGCAGGCCACCACGAGCGAGCCCGCACCGACCGGGGCCGCCACGTTCACCAAGACCGTCGACCCCTGCACGGTCACCGACGAGGACCTGGTCAAGAAGCTGACGCTGTTCCCGGACAAAACGCAGATCAAGGCCGACGAGTGCGAGTGGTCGACGCTCGCGCCCGGCTCGGGGATGCCGGACAACATGCAGTTCCGGCTCCAGGTGTACGTGAAGGTCTTCCCGGGGGATGTGACGGCGGCGCACGAGCAGTTCCTGGGACAGCGCCAGGAGGCCGTCCTGCTCGCCGAAACCTCCACCCCCGCCGAGCCGCCCATCGGCGACGCCTCCTGGACCACCCTCTACACGCTGCCCGGCGACACGGGCAAAGGACCGACCACCGCGACCGTCGGCGTCCGGGTCAGCAACGCCGTCATCCAGGTGACCTACCAGCGACACGTCACCGAGGACCCGACGGGCAGACTGACCAAGGGCGCCCTGGACGTGGCCAGATCGGTCGCCGAGAAACTCGGCACCTCGAACTAGAGATCACCCAGGCCGAGCTGACGGGCGATCAGCATCCGCTGGACCTCGCTGGTGCCCTCGCCGATCTCCAGGATCTTGGCGTCGCGGTAGAAGCGGCCCACCGGGAACTCGTTCATGAAGCCGTACCCGCCGAAGATCTGCGTCGCGTCGCGGGAGTTGTCCATGGCGGCGTTCGAGGAGACGAGCTTCGCGATCGCCGCCTCCTTCTTGAACGGCACGCCGGCCAGCATCTTCTCGGCCGCGTGGTAGTAGGCCAGGCGGGCGGTGTGGGCGCGGGCCTCCATGTCGGCGATCTTGAACTGGATGGCCTGGTAGTGGCCGATCGGGTGGCCGAACGCGCGTCTGTCCCTGACGTAGCGCAGGCATTCGTCCACGCAGCCCTGGGACAGGCCGACGCCGACGGCGGCGATGGCGATGCGGCCCTCGTCGAGCGTCTGCAGGAACTGGGCGTAGCCGCGGCCGCGCTCGCCGAGCAGGTTCTCGGCGGGGACGCGGCAGTCGGAGAAGGACAGCTCCCTGGTGTCGGAGGCGTTCCAGCCGACCTTGGAGTACTTCTTCGAGACCGTGAAGCCGGGCGTTCCTGACGGCACGAGGATGGTGGAGATCTGCCGCTCGCCGGTGAGCGCGGCGACGCCGACCACGCCGGTGATGTCGGTGCCCGAGTTGGTGATGAACGCCTTGGTTCCGTTGATCACCCATTCGGCGCCGTCGAGCGTGGCCGTGGTGCGCATGCCGCCGGGCACGTCGGAGCCGCCGCCGGGCTCCGTCAGGCCGAACGCGCCGAGGGTCTCGCCCGCCGCCATCGCCGGGAGCCAGGTCGCCCGCTGCTCGGGCGTACCGAAGCGGTAGATCGGCATGGCACCGAGCGACACCGCGGCCTCCAGCGTGATCGCCACGCTGGAGTCGGCGCGCGCCAGCTCCTCCAAGGCCAGGCAGAGCGCGAAGTAGTCGCCGCCCATGCCGCCGTACTCCTCGGGGAACGGCAGGCCGAACAGGCCCATGGCGCCCATCCGGCGCACGATGTCGTACGGGAACTCCTCTCGCTCGTAGAAGTCGCCGATCACCGGCGCCACCACGTCGCGGGCGAACGCCTCGACGGTCTTGCGCAGCTCTTCGTATTCGTCGGTGAGCATGGTGGGTCAGCCTTTCGCGAGGGCCTGGACGACGCGGGAGGGGCTGGGACGGCCGAGCCGTTCGGCCAGCCAGGTGCTCGTGGCCACGAGCTTGTCGAGGTCGAGGCCGGTGTCGATGCCGAGCCCGTGCAGCATCCAGACGAGGTCCTCGGTGGCGAGGTTGCCGGTGGCGGACTCGGCGTAGGGGCAGCCGCCGATGCCACCGGTCGAGGCGTCGACGACGTGCACGCCCGATCGGAGCGCGGCCAGTGTGTTGGCCAGGGCCTGTCCGTACGTGTCGTGGAAGTGCACGGCCAGCCTGTCGGGATCGCGGAACGACTCGATCAGCGCGCTCACGTGTCCGGGGGTGCCGACGCCGATCGTGTCGCCGAGCGACAGTTCGTGGCAGCCCAGGCCGAGCAGCCGCTCGCCGACCGCGACGACCTGCGCGATCGGCGTCGGGCCCTCCCACGGGTCGCCGAAGCACATCGACACGTACGCGCGTACCTTGACACCGTTGTCGAGCGCCCTGGCCACGACCGGCTCGAACATGTCGAACTGGCTCTCCAGGCTGCGGTTCAGGTTCTTGGCGGCGAACGTCTCGGTGGCGCTGGCGAAGATGGCGATCTCCTCGACGTCGTGCGCCAGCGCCCGGTCCAGGCCGCGCTCGTTCGGGACGAGCACCGGGTAGCGGACGCCCGGCCGCCGGTCGAGCCTGGTGAGCAGCTCTTCGGCGTCGGCGAGCTGGGGCACCCAGGTGGGGTGGACGAAGCTGGTGGCCTCGATCACCCGGTGGCCGGCGTCGGCGAGCCGGTCGATGAACTCGGCCTTGACCTCGACCGGGACGATCGCGGACTCGTTCTGCAGGCCGTCGCGCGGGCCCACCTCGTAGACGGTGACCTGGTGCGGGAGACCTTCCATCGGGTACGGCCTGCGCATCAGGACTCCCCCGCCGAGTCCGACGAATCCGACGAGTCCGCCGAGTCCGCCGTGACGACGGCCAGGACGGCGTCCATGTCGACCGGCTGGCCCGCCTGTACGGGCAGGTCGGTGACCTGTCCGTCGCAGGGGGCGGTGACGGTGTGTTCCATCTTCATGGCCTCCACGATGAGGAGCGGCTGGCCCGTGCTCACCCGCTCGCCCGGCTGGACCTTGACGACCAGAACGGTGCCGGGCATGGGGCTTCTGACCACGCCGTCGCCCGTGTGCGCGGCGCCGGGGCGGTCGCCGGGGTCGCCGAGGCGGTGGCGGGTCAGGGCCCACGACTGGCCGTCCCTGCCCAGCCAGAGGGTGTCGTCGTGGCGGGCGTGGGTGTAGTGGGAGGTACGGCCGGCGAGGGTGACGGTCAGCTTGGCGCCGCTGACCACGAGGCTGGCCGGGACGGCCGCACCGAGTACGACGGCGCCCGGCCCGACCATGCCGACCGCGGCGCCCGGCCCGACGGTGTCTGGGGTCTCCCGGTTCGCGGCTGGCGGGGGATTGATGCGGATTTCAGCGGATTTTTCTTGCAGGCCGCGTACCTGGATCGTGTGGACGCCGTCCCGTGACTCCAGCCGCCAGGACGTCCACGCACGCTCGCCGACCCGCCAGCCGTCCGCGACCTCCCAGGGATCCGAACCCACGGGCGCGGTGTGGAAGGCCAGCGCGGCGGCGGCCAGCACCTCGTCGGGCGGCCCGGCGTCGGGGACCAGCGTGGGCAGGACCCGCTCGACCAGCCCGGTGTCGAGCTCGCCCGCCCGCACGGCCGGATGCGCCGCGAGCGCCCGCAGGAACGGCACGTTCGTGATCACGCCCAGCACGGCCGTCTCGGCCAGCGCCTTGTCGAGCCGGCCGAAGGCCGCCTTGCGCGTGGGGGCCCAGGCGATGACCTTGGCCAGCATCGGGTCGAACTCGCTGCCCACGACACCGCCCTCGACCAGCCCGGAGTCCACCCGGACGCTGTCGGGCTCGGCCAGGCGCAGCACCCGGCCGCCCGTGGGCAGGAAGCCGCGCGACGGGTCCTCGGCGTAGACGCGGGCCTCGACGGCGTGGCCGCGCAGCCGTACCTCGTCCTGGGTGATGGGCAGCGGCTCGCCCGCCGCCACCCGGAGCTGGAGCTCCACCAGGTCGAGGTCTGTCACCAGCTCGGTGACCGGGTGCTCCACCTGGAGGCGGGTGTTCATCTCCATGAAGTGGTACTCGCCGGTCGTGCCGTCGACGATGAACTCGACCGTGCCCGCGCTCACGTAACCCACCGCGCGGGCGGCCTCCACCGCCGCGGCGCCCATCCGCTCGCGCATCGCCGCGTCGACGAAGGGCGACGGGGCCTCTTCGATGATCTTCTGGTGGCGGCGTTGCAGGCTGCACTCGCGTTCGCCCAGGTGGACGACGTTGCCGTGGGTGTCGGCCAGGACCTGGATCTCGATGTGGCGGGGGTTCTCGACGTAGCGCTCGATCAGCAGGGTCTCGTCGCCGAACGCGGCGCGGGCCGTACGGCGGGCCGACTCCAGCGCGTCGGGCAGTTCGGCGGCCGAACGGACCAGCACCATGCCCTTGCCGCCCCCGCCCGCCGACGGCTTGATCAGGGCCGGGAACTCGGTCCAGGACAGCAGCGAGTCGCCGGGCTCGGCGCCGCCCGGCACCACCGGGACCCCGGCGGCCGAGACGGTGGCCTTGGCGCGGATCTTGTCGCCCATGGCGTCGATGGCCTCGGGCGGCGGGCCGATGAAGACCAGCCCGGCCGCGGCGCAGCGGCGGGCGAACTCGGCGTTCTCCGCGAGGAACCCGTATCCGGGATGTACGGCCTGCGCACCGGACGCCTCGGCCGCCGCCACGATCGCCCCCATGTCCAGATATTTCGGGACCTGGAGGGCTATGTCTGCCTCGCGGACATGGCGGGCGTCCGCGTCCGAGGCGGTGTGGACGGCCACCGACGTGATGCCGAGCGCACGGAGCGTACGGATGACGCGGACCGCGATCTCACCCCGGTTGGCGATGAGCACGCGACTGAACATCGCCTGCGAACTAAGAGACGGGGCCATGAGCACACTCACATCCGGAAGACGCCGTAGCCGACGGGGTCGAGCGGGGCGTTGGCCGCCGCGGAGAGTGCCAGGCCGAGGACCGTGCGGGTGTCGAGCGGGTCGATCACACCGTCGTCCCACAGCCGGGCGGTGGAGTAGTAAGGGTTGCCCTGGTGCTCGTACTGGGCCCTGATGGCCTCCGCGTCGGCGTTGCCGACGGTGGTGAGCACGTTCGCGGCCTGCTCGCCGCCCATGACCGAGATGCGGGCGTTCGGCCACATCCACAGGAACCTGGGCGAGTACGCCCGCCCGGCCATGGCGTAGTTGCCCGCGCCGAACGACCCGCCGATCACCACCGTGAACTTCGGCACCCTGGCACAGGAGACCGCGGTGACCATCTTGGCGCCGTGCTTGGCGATGCCGCCCGCCTCGTAGGCCTTGCCGACCATGAAGCCGCTGATGTTCTGCAGGAACACCAGCGGGATGCGCCTGCGGTCGCACAGCTCGATGAAGTGCGCGCCCTTCAGCGCGGACTCGCTGAACAGGATGCCGTTGTTCGCGACGATCCCGACCGGGTGTCCGTGCAGGTGGGCGAAGCCGGTGACCAGCGTCGAGCCGTACTCGGCCTTGAACTCCAGGAACCGCGAGCCGTCGACGAGCCGGGCGATGACCTCCCGCACGTCGTACGGCCGGCGGGTGTCGGCGGGCACGATGCCGTAGAGATCGCGCGGATCGTGCCGGGGCTCCGCGGGCTCGGCCCTGTCCCAGGGCCGCTCGGCTCTCGGGGCCAGCGTGGAGACGATGTCGCGGACGATGGCCAGCGCGTGCGCGTCGTCGTCGGCCAGGTGGTCGGTGACGCCGCTGACCCGGGCGTGCAGGTCGCCGCCGCCCAGCTCCTCCGCCGTGACCTCCTCGCCGGTGGCCGCCTTCACCAGCGGCGGGCCGCCGAGGAAGATGGTGCCCTGGTCGCGCACGATGACGGCCTCGTCGCTCATGGCCGGGACGTACGCGCCGCCCGCCGTACAGGAGCCGAGCACGGCGGCGATCTGCGGGATGCCGCGCGCGGACATCGTGGCCTGGTTGTAGAAGATGCGGCCGAAGTGGTCCCGGTCGGGGAAGACCTCGTCCTGCCTGGGGAGGAACGCGCCGCCGGAGTCGACCAGGTACACGCACGGCAGGTGGTTGTGCAGCGCCACCTCCTGCGCGCGCAGGTGCTTCTTGACGGTGATCGGGTAGTACGTGCCGCCCTTCACGGTGGCGTCGTTGGCCACGACCACGCACTCGCGCCCGGCGATCCTGCCGACGCCGGTGATGATCCCGGCGGCCGGGGCCTGGTCGTCGTAGAGGCCGTTGGCGGCCAGCGGCGACAGCTCCAGGAAGCGGGAGCCGGGGTCGAGCAGGCCGTCGACGCGGTCGCGCGGCAGCAGCTTGCCGCGTTCCACGTGACGCTGCCGCGACCGCTCGGGACCGCCCGCGGCGGCCACGGCGAGGCGCTCCAGCAGGTCGGCGGCGAGCCGCTCGTTGAGCGCGGCGTTCTGCTTGAACGCCTCGCTGCCGGGGTCCGCGGCCGAGTTCAGCACCGGCCAGTCGCTCATGTGCCCCCTTCCGTTATGAGGCAGATGTTAGTCATCATTAACGTAACCGTCTACCATGTGAGACGTGACGACGACGCGGAGCCGTGGCACCCGGCGCCTGGAGATCCTCGGCGCGGCCGCGAACCTGTTCGCCGCGCGCGGCTTCCACGGCGTCTCGATCGAGGACATCGGCGGCGCGGTCGGCGTCTCGGGCCCGGCGCTCTACCGCCACTTCAGCGGCAAGGAGGCGCTGCTCGCCGAGATGCTGCTGGGCATCAGCTCGCAGTTGCGCGAGTCGGCCGCCGCGGCGGTCACCTCGCCCGGCGGGCCGGAGGAGACCCTCAACGCGCTGCTGAACGTGCAGATCACCTTCGCACTCGAACAGCCCGCGCTGATCACCGTGCACGACAGGGAACTGGGCAACGTGCCCGAGCGGGAGCGGCGGCAGATCAGGCGGCTGCAGCGGCTGTACGTCGAGGAATGGGTCACCGTGCTGGCCGAGCTGCATCCGTCGTGCCCGCCCGCGCGGCTGCGGGCCGCCACGCACGCCGTCTTCGGGCTGCTCAACTCCACCCCGCACAGCGCCGGCGAACTGCCCGCGCAGGCCATGCGCCCCCTCCTGCACGCGATGGCCAGAGCCGCCATCGCGGCCTCGGTTAACGCTCACTAACAGTCGGCTACAACCGCAAAACATGGGCTTTTCATGCCAACTATCTAGATATATCGTCAAGGTATCTCGATAGTTGGAGGCATCATGCGTGATCCGCACATGTGGGATGACATCCCTCAAGCGGCTACAGAACCCCCACACCCCCACTTCCCGCCGGATCCACCGTTCCCGCCCGGCGCACCACCGCACGCGATGGGCCCGGGCATGCCGCCCATCCCGGGCGGCGGCCCGGGGATGGGCGGCGGTATGCCCGGCGCGCCGCCGATGGGCTGGGAGGGCGGCGCTCCGCGCGTACGGCGGGGAGACGTCAGGGCAGCGCTGCTGAGCCTGCTCAGCGAAGGGCCGAAGAACGGCTACCAGATGATCCAGGACATAGAGGAGCGCAGCCGCGGAGTGTGGCGGCCCAGCCCCGGCTCGGTCTATCCATCCCTCCAGCAACTGGAGGACGAGGGCCTGGTCTCCAGCGACGAGACCGGCGGCTCCCGGATCTACATCCTGACCGAGCAGGGCCGCGAGCAGGCCGAACGGCACCTCGACGGCGAGGCGCCCTGGGACGAGGTGGCGCGCTCGGTGCCCGAGGACCGGCACGAGCTGCGGCTGCTGTGGGCCCAGCTCAACGAGGCGTTCAGCCACCTGACGCGGACGGCCAACGACCAGCAGGTCGCCCAGGCCAAGAAGCTGCTCAGGCAGACACGTAAGTCCGTTTTCCAGATCCTCGCGGAGGACTGACCATGACAGAAGTGGCTGTGGCCGTACACGGCCTGAAGAAGGACTACGGCAAGGTCGAGGCCGTCAAGGGCGTCGACTTCGAGGTGGCCCCCGGCGAGGTCTTCGGTTTCCTCGGCCCGAACGGCGCGGGGAAGACCACCACGATCAGCATGCTCTGCACGCTCGTCAACCCGACCGGCGGCAGCGCCACGGTCGCCGGGTACGACGTGGTGCGCGAGCGCGACGAGGTACGCAGGAACATCGGGCTGGTCTTCCAGGACCCGACGCTCGACGGCTACCTGAGCGCCGAACAGAACCTGCGCTTCCACGCCGAGCTGTACGGCGTGCCGAAGAGCATCGTCGGCGACCGGATCAAGCAGGTCATGGAGATGGTCGCGCTCTGGGACCGCAAGGACGCCAAGGTCATGACGTTCTCCGGCGGCATGAAGCGGCGGCTGGAGATCGCCCGCGGGCTCCTGCACTCGCCCCGGGTGCTGTTCCTGGACGAGCCCACGGTCGGCCTCGACCCGCAGACCCGCTCGGCCATCTGGGGATACATCAACCAGCTCCGGCATCTGGAGGACATCACCATCTTCATGACCACCCACTACATGGACGAGGCCGAGTACTGCGACCGGATCGCGATCATCGACCACGGCGAGATCGTCGTCATCGACTCGCCGGAGGCGCTGAAGGCCAGCATCGGCAAGGACCGGGTGCAGATCCAGACCGGCGACGACGACGCCGCGATCAAGGCGTTACGCGAGAAGTTCGACCTGGACGCGGCCGTGCGCGAGGGCGCGGTGACGTTCGCCGTCGCGTCGGGCGAGGAGTTCGTGCCCCGGCTGTTCGCCGAGCTCGGCATGCCGATCAAGTCGGTGAGCGTCTCACGGCCCTCACTCGACGACGTGTTCATGAACTACACCGGTTCCACGATCCGCGACGCCGAGGAAGGCGCCGAGGCGGGCGGCAGGGCGTGGATGAGAGCGATGGCGAGGCGATAGTCATGGCGACAGAGGCGATCAGCGTCCGGGTACCGGTGCACAGCGCCGGGCACGACCTCCGGGCGGTCAAGGTGGTGCTGCACCGGGAGCTGCTGCGGTTCGTCAACGACCGCACCCGCATGCTGTCGATGCTGCTGCAGCCGGTGCTGTGGCTGTTCGTGATGGGCACCGGGCTGGGCTCGCTGGTGCGCGGCACCATCCCGGGCATCGACTACCGCACCTTCATGTATCCCGGCATGATCTCGATGACCGTGATCATGACCGGTATGTTCTCGGCCGGGTCCATCGTGTGGGACCGCGAGTTCGGCTTCCTGCGCGAGATGCTCGTCGCCCCGGTCTCACGCGGGGCGATCGTGGTCGGCAAGTGCCTGGGCGGGGCCCTGGTGGCCACCGGGCAGGGCGTCGTCATCCTGGCGATGGCCGGGTTGGTCGGCGTACCGTACTCGCCGGCCCTGATCGTCACGCTGCTGGCGGAGATGTTCCTCGCGGCGTTCACGATCACGGCGTTCGGGGTGATGCTGGCGGCGCGGATGCGCAACATGCAGACCTTCTTCGGGCTGATGCAGATGGCGATCATGCCGATGATGTTCCTGTCGGGGGCGATGTTCCCGCTGGCGAACCTGCCGTCGTGGCTGCACCTGCTGACGGTGATCAACCCGATGACGTACGCGGTGGACCCGATGCGGCAGGCGGTCTTCTCCCACCTCGACGTTCCCGCGCAAGTGAACGCGGTGCTCAACCCCGGAGTTCGGTGGTTCGACTTCCAGGTGCCGGTGGGGCTGGAGCTGGGGGTGGTGGCACTTCTGGGGGCTGTTCTGCTGGGGGTGGGGATCGCGCAGTTCAGGCGGGCGGAGTAGGTCGCACGGGGTTTCGCATCCGCCTGCAACGATCTCCTCACGGAGGGTAACTTTCCTGATGGGTCCGCGCCCCATCCCCCTTCGTCAAAGGAGAACCAGCGTTGGATTTGCACTTGGCAGTCATCGACTTGCAGGACAAGGTCTCTGCCCTCCAGACCGATACGGTGAGTGGCGTGCCTGGTATCTCGATCGAACAACGGTTCACCGGCCTGCACGACCGCGTGGACATCGTCGGGAAGAACGTCCTCGACAGGATCGACAAGCGGACGAAAGAGCTCGACGAGAAGATCGCGACGCGAGCGGATCAACTCGAACAGAGGATCGACGCACGAGCCGATCTGCTCTTCGAGAAGGTCTTTCTGCTCAGGAAGGACACGGAAGATGGCTTCGACCGGGTAAATCGGGATATAGCCAGCGTCGAGCTGCGAATCGGCAAGGTCAACGAAAGGATCGACGGCCTTGAGTCGACCGTTGACCAGCGGTTCGAAAAGGTCGACAAGGACATAGCCGAGCTCAAGACCGAAGTCGGTGAGCTCAAGACCGGAGTGGGTGAGCTCAAGACCGGGTTCGGCGAGCTCAAGTCGATGCTCATCAGCCTCGGCGCGAAGGCCCCCGAGTCGTAGCACCGACAGCTGAGGCCCGGGGCAACCGCGCCCCCGGGCCTCAACCATGCCGTTCCGAACCGGTTACCGCTTCACGCGGACATAGTCCCTACGGCTGCTGTCGCCGTAGAAATCGTCGTCCCCGCCGAACACGAACTTCCACGAGCCCGACTTCCACGCCTTGACCCTGGCATACAACTTGCCGCTGTCACCGGACGACGTGGTCTTCACGTACTGCCACTTGTGCGAGCCGACCGGCTTGAAGTACAGCGCGACCTTGCCCGCGTACCCCTCCCAGGCGCCGCTGTCGTCGATCTGCAGCTTGCCCCTGAACTTCAGGTACTTGCCGCGCTTGACCGGCTCCGGGTAGGCGTTGAACTTGATCACGCGGCTGGCCGACTTCTCCGCCGTCGGCGGCGGGGTGGGCTCGACGACCGTGACCTGGTCGGCGTCGCTGACCGAGCCCCTGACGCCTCTGGTGCCGTCGAACTCGGCCCGCCACCAGCCCGAGGACTCAGCGGTCGCGCCGGCCCAGAAGCGGCCGTCGCGGTTGGTCACGTCGCTGGTGACGTACTCCCACCGGCGCGACCCATCGGCCCTGAAGAAGATCGAGATCCGCTGGCCGGGCAGTGCCCGCCAGCCCTCGGCCTGCAGGGTGCCGGTGAAGTTCAGCCGGGCGCCCTTGTCGACGGGCTCGGGTGCGGCGTCGAAGCCGGCGATCCTGCTGTCGCGATCGCGCCTGACCTGGACGTCGACCCGGTCGCTGTCGCTGACCGATGCCCTGGCTTCCTTGTTCCCGCCGAACTCTGCCCGCCAATAGCCGGTGGCCCTGGCCCGCACCTTGGTGACGAACCAGCCGTCGCGGCCGGTGGTGACCGTGGTGACGCCGCGGTAGGCGTCGGCGCCCTTCTCACGGAAGGTGATCGCCACGGACTGCCCGGTGTATCCCTTGCCGTCGGCCTGGAGCCGGCCGGAGACCTTGATCAGGTCGCCGCGGTCCACCTGGCCGGGGCTGGCGCCGAAGTCCACGATCTTGGTGACGAGGGCCTTCTGGATGTCGAAGGTGCCGCTGACGGACTTCTCGCCGTCGCCGTGGGCGATGGCGAGGAAGCTCCACTTGCCGGCGTCCTTCGCCTCGAAGCTCTTCGTACCGGTCCACTTGGTCCGGAAGCCGAACGGCGCCGGCTTGAGCTCGATGGGCGTACCGACGCTCAGGCCGGGCGGCTTGAGCTGGAGCTCGGCCGTCTTCGCGTCCCCGGTGGTGAACGTGAACGTCACCGCTACCGGCTTGTCGAAGACCACGACCGGGGAGCCCGGGCTGAGGTCCACGTTGGAGATGGAGGGGGCCTTGGCCGCGGCCGACGCCGACGGCGCCAGGGCGAGAACCCCGGCGGCCGTCGCGAGCGCGACGGCGGCGACACGGATGCGTTGTAACATGCGGGTTCCTTTCTGGATCCCTGTGTTCAACGCGGCATTGAGGGTGCCACGCTTTTCGTTCCCAGTAAACATTCAGGTTGGCCAGAAAGTTGCCCAATCTGACAAGCTGTTATAGATCGGGGTCAATCGGACCGGTCCACAACATGTCACTCCCGACGGGCAGACGAACCCGGTATCGGGACGACATAATCGCCTTGTGGCGCGCGACTCTGTTGAGACCCATTTCACCCAGGCGGTAACGACGCTGAGGGCGGGCGCGGCCCGTGATCCCGGCCGGCCCGTACGCGAGGGCACGTCCCTGACCGGCGAGCAGTGCCAGACTCTCTTCCAGCGCCAGCTCGACAGCCGCCTGCTCGACATCGCGGCTCGCTGGCTGCGGGAGCAGAACGAGAGCTTCTACACGATCGGCTCGGCCGGCCACGAAGGCAACGCGGCGGTCGCCGCGGCGCTGCGGGCCGGCGACCCCGCGCTGCTGCACTACCGCTCCGGCGCCTTCTACCTGACCAGGTCCGAGCAGGCCGGACGGCTGCCCGAGCAGGGCATCCGCGACGTGCTCATGGGGCTGACCGCCTCGGCGGAGGAGCCGATCGCGGGCGGCCGGCACAAGGTGTTCGGCCATCCCGACCTGGCGATCATCCCGCAGACCTCGACGATCGCCAGCCACCTGCCGCGCGCGGTGGGCGTCGCCTTCGCGATCGAGCGGGCCCGCGCGCTGGACGTCCCCTCGCCGTGGGCGCGTGACGCGATCACCGTGTGCAGCTTCGGCGACGCCTCCGTCAACCACGCCACGGCGCTGACGGGGTTCAACACCGCCGCCTATGCCACGCATCAGGGGCAGGCGCTGCCGATCCTGTTCGTGTGCGAGGACAACGGCATCGGCATCAGCGTCCGCACGCCCAAGGGCTGGGTGGCGGCGAGCGCGCGGCGTCCCGGCATCGAATACTTCGCCGCCGACGGCTGTGACCTGGCCGACGCCTACGACGCGGCCACGCGGGCGGTCCAGCACGTACGGGCCAACCGCTCCCCCGCGTTCCTGCACCTGAGCACGGTCCGGCTCATGGGTCACGCCGGGTCCGACGTCGAGTCCGCCTACCGCACCCAGCGGGAGATCCGCGCCGACATGGAGCGCGACCCGCTCCTCACCACCGCCCGGCTGCTGGTCGAGGCGGGGCTGATGACGCCCGAGGAACTGCTCACGCACTACGAGTCGTCCCGCGAGCACGTGCTGCGGATCGCCCTGGAGACCAGCCGCGGCCCGCGCCTCGGCTCGGCCAAGGAGATCATGGAGCCGCTCGCGCCGCGCCGCGCCGAGATGATCGCCAGGATCAGCCCGGTGGCGGCCGAGGCCTCGGTCAGGGAACGGGCCTTCGCCGGCTCGCTGCCCGAGGCCGAGAAGCCGCTGACGCTCTCCCAGGCCATCAACCGCACGCTGACCGACGCGCTGGCCGTCCACCCGGAGATGATGGTCTTCGGCGAGGACGTCGCCAAGAAGGGCGGCGTCTACGGCGTCACCCGGGGGCTGCAGAAGCGGTTCGGCGCCGGGCGGGTGTTCGACACGCACCTCGACGAGCAGTCCATCCTGGGGCTCGCGCTCGGGTCGGGGGTGTCGAAGCTGCTGCCCGTCCCCGAGATCCAGTATCTGGCGTACCTGCACAACGCGCTCGACCAGCTCAGGGGCGAGGCGTCCACGCTGTCGTTCTTCTCGCGGGGCGCCTACCTCAACCCGATGGTGGTGCGGGTGGCGGGTTACGCGTACCAGAAGGGGTTCGGCGGCCACTTCCACAACGACAACGCGGTCGGCGCCCTGCGCGACATCCCCGGCCTGGTCATCGCCTCGCCGTCGCGTCCTGACGACGCGTCGGCCATGCTGCGCACCTGCCTCGCGGCCGCGCGCACGGAGGGGTCCGTGTGCGTGTTCCTGGAGCCGATCGCGCTCTATCACACGCGCGACCTGTTCGAGGAGGGTGACGGGGGCTGGCTCGCGCCGTACGCGCCGCCGTCGCGCTGGCCCGAGACGCACGTGCCGATCGGGCGGGCGCGGTCCTATGGGGATGGGCGCGATCTCACGATCGTCACGTTCGGCAACGGGCTGCGGATGAGTCTGCGGGCCGCCGTCCGTCTCACGCAGGAGGGTTATGGCTGCCGAGTGCTGGACCTGCGGTGGCTGGCGCCGCTGCCGGTGGAGGACCTGGTACGGGCGGCGGAGCTGACGGGCAAGGTGCTGATCGCCGACGAGACCCGGCACACGGGCGGGGTGTCCGAGGGGATCGTGGCCGAGCTGGTGGACGCGGGGTTCTCGGGGCAGGTGGGGCGGGTGACGTCGGCGGACAGCTTCATTCCGCTGGGAGATGCGGCCAGCCATGTGCTGATGTCCGAGGAGGAAATCGAACAGGCGGCGCGAAAGCTGCTTGGCTGATTTCTCTGTACGGTTGAGCGCAGTGAGCTCCACTGCTTTTTTCGGTTTTTTGTACGGCTAAGCACGGTGAGCCCCAATCATCGACCGGGGCTGGGGACTGTCCAGGGGCACGCTTCTCCGGTGGAGGTGGCTGGGCGCCGTGACGTGCGCATGATTGGCCGTGTTCTTCGGGCCTGGGCTGGGCGACGTTGACAGGCGCCGGATTCCGCCGTACCAGCTCTCACCGACGCGGCGCTCGGATGGCCCTCGCGGGCTTTTGGGCCCCCCGCTAGTACGGCGAAGGGCCGCCGAACATCTCCGCCACTCGGGAAGCCAGTGTCACGTCGCCCGTTATCTTCAGGCGGCCGGACATCAGCAAGGCGGCCGGGTTGGCGGTGCCCGCGAGGATGCGGAGGAGGTCTGCGGCCGGGAGGGTGAGCGAGAGGGACGGGGTGCGGGCGGGGCCGGGGAAGGCGCGGGCTCGGGGGCCTCGGATGGCGATGGTCCAGGTGGAGCGGGGTTGGAGGCGGAATTCGAGGGTGCCGTTGAAGCCGAACGCCTTGTCCGGCTGGAAGGAGCGGGCCATGAGGGTGAACAGGAGGCGCTGGCGGCCGGGAGTCAGCCAGCGGGTCAGGTCCTCCTCCGAGCGGGCCGCGACGAACCGGGACAGCAGGTGCCGGCCCGTGAGGCGGGCTCGTTTGCGGGCCGCGGCGAACAGGTCCGCCGGGGTGGGGGCCGGGCGGTGGGTGACGCGGGACAGTTCCGCGTCCTCGTCGATCACGTACGGCTGGGACAGCGTCCTGGCCGGGGACCGCCTGGAGAGGGCGGCTTCAATGGCCGGGGCGAGTCGCAAGGATTTGTCTCGCTCGCGATCATCACGACCTTCGGTGAATGCGGGAAGGACCTTTTTCCCGAACAATTCAAGGCTTTCGCAAATATGCTCGTGGCGATTCGGCCCAGCCTGGAGCACGAAGATCATTTGATCTACGCCGACCGCCTCGTACCGGGTAATGAGGTCGATGAGTTGCTGCGGGCTGCCCAAGGCACCCGCGAGCGGATCCGTCCCTTGCGGCCCCACTTTGGGGCCGTCTTTCGTGAAATTTCCCCAAATGCTGCTGTGGCCGGGAGTGTGTTTCGACGGACCGTAATAATGCGCCAAAGCATAGGCGAAGAACGCGGCCCCGAGAGCGCCCCGGCGCCGGGCCTCGGCGGGATCCTCGTGGCACATCATCGGCAGCACGATCGCCAGATTGGCGTTGACCGCGAACCCCGCCGGCACGCACTCCTCCGACTCCAGCAGCCGGTAGTAGTCCCGCGACCACTTCCCCGCGTCCTCCGGATGCACGAACGCGAACGACAGCGCCCCGATCCCGTTCCGCGCCGCCAGGTGGATCGTCTCCCGCCGCGAGCAGGCCACCCACAGCGGCGGGTGCGGCTTCTGCACGGTCTTCGGGATCACGTTGCGCGGCGGCATCCGCAGGTACGGCGAGTGCCACCCGGCGAACGGCTCCTCGACGAACATCCGGGTGATCGCGTCCAGCGAGTCCTGCCACATGGCCCGCTTACGCTCCCGGTCCACGCCGAACCCGCCCAGCTCGGCCGCCGAGCTCGCCTCCCCGGTGCCGAAGTCGACCCGGCCACCTGAGACGAGGTCGAGCGTGGCGATCCGTTCGGCGACCCTGGCAGGGTGGTTGACCGGCGGCGGCACCTGGACGATGCCGTGGCCGAGCCGGATGTTCCTGGTGCGCTGTGAGGCGGCGGCGAGGAACACCTCGGGTGCCGCCGAGTGCGAGTACTCCTCCAAGAAGTGGTGCTCGACCTCCCACACGTAGTCGAACCCCACCCGGTCGGCGATCTCGACCTGCTCCAGTGCGTCGGCGTACAGGCGCTGCTCGCTGTCCGGCTCCCAGGGGCGGGGCAGCTGATGCTCGTAGAAGATTCCGAACCGCACCTCAAGCCTCCGGTCTAGCTGGCCTTATAGATGACCGTCTCCCGAACTGGACGTAACGTCAACAGCGCCCAAACCAGTTGTCCGGCGGACCCGCCGGGACCTAGCTTGTAGTGATCATCGTTTCGCGGAGGGGGCGTTACGTGCTGGATGCCGCCGTGCATGCCTATCTCAGGTCGGTGGCCGGGACCCGGGCGCATCGGGCCGGGCCGTTCGTGATCCGGTTCGATGAGCATGACGACGCGCTCCCCTTCAACTACGCCGTACCCGACGACCACAGCGCCCCCACGGCGGATGAGGTCGCCGCGCTGGTGGCGGCGTTCCGTGCGCGGGCGCGGACACCACGGGTGGAGTACCTGCCGCAGGCGGCGCCGAAGGTGGAGGACGCGCTGCTCGTGGCCGGGTTCAGCGCGGAAGGCCGCTACCCGGTCCTGGTGTGTTCGCCGGACGAGGCGGTGGACGCGCCCGTCGACTCAGGCGTCCGGCTCGCGCTCGTGACCGATGAGCCCGGCCTCTGGCGCGTCGCTCGGGTGATGAACGAGGTGTTCGAGGCGCCGGAGGCCAACGAGCACGACGTCGCGCGGCTTCGGCGGGTCCTGAACGGTGGCGGGTTCGTGGCCGCCGCCGTGGACATCACCACCGGGGACGTGGTCGGCGCCGGGCAGATCGGCGGCCCGCATCAAGGCGTCGCCGAGGTCGCGGGTATCGCGGTGCGTCCCTCGCATCGGCGGCGGGGCATCGCGGGAGCGGTCACGGCGCTGCTGACCCGCGCGGGCATCGAAGCCGGGATCACGACACCGTTCCTCACACCCGCCGACGACGGCGCCGCGCGGGTCTACGCCCGCGTCGGCTACCGGAAGGTGGGCGAGGCCCTGCACATCTCGCTCCGCTAGAGCACCTGCCAAGCGGCTCAGCCCGCTCCGCTGGAGCGCCCGCCAAGCGGCTCAACCCGCTCCGCTGGAGCGCCCGCCAAGCGGCCAGTTCGCTCCGCAAAGCGCCTGGTCACTGGCTCAGCCAGGGCCGCATGTCTGCGTATTGGCTGGCCGCGCTCCGTACCCGGGCTGGGTCAGGTTTCGCGGCGGAGTGGGCTGAGCCAGATCGGGATCCAGCTGAGCGCCATGATCGACGCGCCCGCCCACATGGCGGTCCCGGTGCCCCAGACCTCGCCGAGGAGGCCCGCCAGCAGACCGCCGACGCCGACCGCGCCCATCAGGATCAGGCGCATGGTGGCGTTCACCCGGCCGAGCATCGGGTCGGGCGTGACCTGCTGCCTGAAGCTGACGAGCAGTACGTTGTTCACCCCTGTCCGGAAGCACAGGAGGCTCCACGCGGCCGCCGAGACCCAGACGCTCCAGCCGACGAGCGGCACCAGGCCCGCGAACGGCGCGGTGGCCAGACCGACGACGCACACGCCACGCCCACGGCCGAGCCGTCGGCCGATCAGGTGAGCGGTCGAGGAGCCGGCCAGCGAACCCAGCCCACCGACGGCGAGGTAGGCCCCGAGCACCCAGGCGGGCTGCCCGAGCTCATTCACGAGGAGCACGGGCAGCAGCGTCGAGCAGAGCGGGAACCCGAGGTTCGACAGACCGCCCTGTGCCGCGATGGCGACGAGGATCCGGTTGCCGAACAGGTACCGCACCCCCTCCCCGATCTGCCGTCCGAACCGCTCTCCGGGGACGAGGGCCGGCCGGGGTTCCGGCTTGCTGATCCGGCGCAGCCACACGGCCGACCACAGGTAGGTGAGAGCGTCGAGCAGGATCGCCACCGGCGCGCCCGCGAGGGTCACCAGCACACCGGCGGCGCTTCTGCCGCCCACGTCCATCGCCGCGTTCGTGCCCACGAGCACCGAGTTGGCGGCGGTGAGCCGGTCGCGGCCGACCAGGTGCGGGACCGTGCTCTGGGAGGCGACGTCGAAGAAGAGCGTGCCGACCCCCGTCACGATGGCGACGCCGTACAACTGGGCCATCGTGAGCGCGCCCAGCCACCACGCGACCGGCACCGACGCCAGGAGCACAGCGCGAACGAGGTCCGTCGCGATCATCACGGGGCGGCGCCTGACCCGGTCCACCCAGGCCCCGGCGGGCAGGCCCAGCACGAGCACGGTGATCGTGGTGAGGGCGCTGAGCAGGCCCACTTCGCCGGGTCCCGCGTTGAGGGCGGTCACCGCGAGCAGCGGCATCGCCACATAGCCGACCTGGGTGCCGAACTGGCTGACCGCCGACGCCAGGTAGAGGTTTCTGAAGGAGGGTTCACGCAGGAGCGGGATCTCGGCAACAGCTGTCATGCCCCATAGATGATGCGATAGTGGATCTGGCGGCCACTGATTAAGCAGAGGGTTAATCGAATGAGCCTTGAACTGACATTCACCGCGCAGGATGCGGCCAATGTCCGTTTCGCCGTTTCTCCTCTGTGGGAGGTCGTCGCCAGCGTCCGGGTGGTGAAGAACCCGGCCGCGCATGCCGTACTCAAACCCTGGGTGGAGCGGGTACGACGGCCGCTCGCCGATGTCGACTGGCGGTTGCTGTCCGACCTGGTGCCGGTGCCGACGACCTCGATCGTCTGCTTCGTCTGCCCGCCGCCCTCGACCTCCGTACCCGACCTGGAGGTGGAGCTTGCCACGATGGCGGCGCTGGCGCCCCTGGTCCAGGAGGGGCTCGACGTCTGGGACGGTCCGCGCACCAGAGCGCTCCAAGCGCTCCACGACGACCCCGTGGGCGGCCTCGAGCGGCTGGCCGGGGAGATCCGCGGCTACTGGGAAGCGGCCATCGCGCCGTACTGGCCCCGGATCAGCACCCTGCTCGAAGGCGACGTGCTCTACCGGGCCAGGGCACTGGCCGAGGGTGGACTGCGGCGCATGCTCAGCGACCTCGACGCGGCCGTGACCTGGGAGGGAGAGACGCTCCGCCTGCCGAAGACGGTCAGCGAAGGAGTGCGCCCGCTGCGCGGGCTGGGGCTGTTGCTCGTGCCGTCGGTGTTCACCTGGCCGCGTGTCTTCTCGGTCACGACCCCGCCCTGGCAGCCCACGATCCGCTACCCGCCGCGTGGCGTCGCAACGCTCTGGGAGCACCGCGAGAGCGACCCGCCGCAGGCGCTGGCCGCCGTACTCGGCCGGACCCGCGCCCGGCTGCTGGCCGAACTCGACCAGCCCGCCTCGACCAGGGAACTGGCCACCCGCCTCGACCTGTCCGAGCCAGGCGCGAACCAGCACCTCACCGCGCTCCGCAAAGCCGGACTGGCCAGTGCGCACCGTACGGGAAGATACGTGCTCTATGCCCGTACGGCTGTCGCCGAGGCACTTCTTGCCGGAGACGCGAGGTCTGCCGACAGCGTGCGTGAAAGCGATCGGGCGGTTCGGGGGATAAGAGGTATCCGCTGATCGTTCGAAGGGTGGCACATGACGGGGCAAGCATCGTGAAAGGGCGGCCGTGGTGACGGCGCTGCCCTGGATCTCCGGCCGCGCCGCTCAGGGGCCGGTCGACCGGGGCGAGGTCATTCCGGGGTCACTTGTCGACGCCGAGGTGTTCGGGGCGGTGTTCGACGCCTACTTCGGCGACATTCACGGCTATGTCGCCCAGCGGCTCGGCGTGGACCATGCCGAGGACGTCGTCTCCGACACGTTCCTCATCGCGTTCAGGAAGCGCGCGCAGTACGACCCGGCGCGCGCGACTGTGCGGTCCTGGCTGTTCGGCATCGCGACCAAACTCATCGGCAAGCATCGCCGCCTGGAGGCGCGGACGCTGCGCGCGCTGGGACGGTACGGTCCCGACGGCGACGCGCCTGGTCACGAGGACCGGGTGTCCGCGCGGGTCAGCGCCCAGAGCCTGCAGCCGAGCCTGGCGTCCGCGCTGGCGGGGCTGGAGCAGCGGGATCGCGACGTCATCCTGCTCGTCGCGCTGGCCGGGCTGAGCCATGAGGAGATCGCCACGGCGCTCGGCATCCCGTACGGCACGGTCGGCTCCCGGCTGAGCCGGGCCAGGAAGAAGCTGCGCGGCTCCCTGGGCGGTACCAATCCGATGCTCGTCCCCGAGGAGGCCGACCATGGATGAGCTGTCCTCGATCCGCGAACTGTACGGCGAGCCGCCGACCGACCCGGCGCTCAAGGCCAGGGTCCGCGAGCGGCTGGAGGCCGAGCGGCGGCGCTCCTCGCGTACCTCGTGGTTCTCCTGGCGGGCGGCCGTGGGCGGTCTCGCGGCGGCGGCGGTCGCCGTGGCGGCTGTGGTGGCGTTCGCTTCGCCTCCTACAGCGGTTGAAACCGTCTCCGGGCGGTCGATCCTGCTGGCCGCCGCGACCACGGCGGCGTCGGGCCCGGCGGGCAAGGGGACGTACTGGCACATCGAGAAGCTCCACGACGGCACGAAGGTCACCGACCTCTGGGCCACCCGCGACGGGAAGGCGTGGACGGGCGAGCGGATGGCGGGCCGGGCCGCGAAGGTCGTCGTGTTCTCGGGCAAGAGGGCGCCGTTCAGCATGGCCGGGAAGGATCTGACGTTCGAGCAGATCCAGCGGCTGCCGACCGACCCGGCCGCGCTGAAGGAATGGGTGATCGGGATGTTGCCCGCCGGGTCCGGCGACGGTGTCCTTGCGGACGCGGTCAGCGGGCTGCTGTGGAGCAAGCCGTCGCCGCCGGGCGTCCGGGCGGCGGCCTACCGGCTGCTCGGGGATCTGCCGAACGTCCGTTACCTGGGCCGGAGCACCGACCAGCGGGGCCGGACCGGTGACGCGTTCGCGTTCAAGCTGGACGGCGATCCGGCTGTCGAGCGGACGCTGATCATCGACGCGGCCAGCTCGCAGGTGCTGTCCTGCATCGACAGCGCGGGGGTGTACGGCAGGGGTACGCAGCGGTCCGAGGTGGTCCTGGGTGCCGGTTGGACCGACAAGGGCCCGGCCGTATCCGAGACCGCAGGCACACGGCCGTAACCCCATAAGTCAGGGCACGTCCATGCCCTGACCTCGCCGCCCCCGCGCGGATCCACCTGAGGGATCCGCGCCACACCCCCCGTCCAGCGCGGGCCTCCGTCCCGCACCCACCGTTCAGCGCGGACCGCCGCCCCGCACGCACCGCCGCGCGCGGAACTCGCGCGCCTTCCATCGCACGTGAACCTCGCGCCTCGCCGACTGCGCCGCGCGTGGGTTTCGCGCGCCCGAAATCAGGAGCCACCACATGTTCTGGCGTGCCCGTACGGCGCTCGGCCGGGCGATCTGCCTGGCCGACCAGTTCCCCACGATCAAGGTGCCGGAGGTGATGGCCGGCCGGGTGACCTTCGTCGGGCTCCCCCCGGTCGACCTCGGCCAGGACATC
This sequence comes from Nonomuraea sp. NEAU-A123, assembly GCF_018603905.1. GTDB lineage: Bacteria > Actinomycetota > Actinomycetes > Streptosporangiales > Streptosporangiaceae > Nonomuraea. The sequence goes on along the minus strand of NZ_JAHFZZ010000011.1, from coordinate 42,676 downwards.
GACTGGCGGCTGAACCCGCACGGCAACCGCTCCTGGGCACTGAACCTGCACACCCTGCGCTGGATGGGCCGCCTGGTCGCCGAGTACGAGCGTTCGGGCGACCGAGCCTGCCTCGACCGGGCCGAAACGCTGGCCGACGACTGGATGCGCAAGAACCCGCGCGGCGACGCCGGCGTCAGCCCCTGGGCCTGGGCCGAGCACGCCGTCGCGCTGCGCGCCCCCGCGCTGGTGTGCCTCAGCGCCCACGTGGACAGCGCCCACCTGCTGGACAGCCTCGCCGAGCACGGCGAGATCCTGGCCGACCCGGCGCTCTACCGCCAAGGCCACAACCACGGCCTGGACCAGGACATCGCGCTACTGGTGGTGGGCTGCCGCCTGGGCCGGGACGGCTGGCGTGACCTGGCGATCCGCCGGATGCTCGCCTCGGCCGAACTCGCCATCGACGAGCAGGGCGTGCTGCACGAGCAGGCGCCGAGGTACGGGCTGTACGTGCACCGGCGGCTCGGGGTGGCCCTACGGGCGATCGAGGAGAGCGGGGCCGGGATCCCGAAACGGCTGGCGGCGCGCCGGACCGCCCTCGAAGCGTACATAGCCCATGCCACGCAGCCCGACGGCTTCCTGGCGCCGCTCGGGGACAGCCCGGCTGACACGCGGGCGGCCGGGTTCGCGCACGACGGGGTGGCGGTGCGCGTCTTCGACGGCGGGTACGTCTTCGGCAGGACCGCGTGGGGCGATCCGGAGTCGGCGTTCTACTCGATCAGGTTCGGGCCGGGGCGGCGGCTGCACGGGCACGAGGACCACCTCGGCGTCACCTACCACGGGCAGGGTCGTCCGGTGCTGGTCGAGGCCGGTTTCCACTCCTACGAGAAGACGGACTACGTGGCGTGGACCAGGTCGCCCGAGGCGCACAACGTGCCCGCCGTGGTGGGCGCCGACTTCCGAACGGGTACGGCCACGCGTCTGGACGCCGTTGACGTCGGCGGGTCGCGACAGGCGTTCCGGCTCAGCGATGACGCCTATGGCGTGCGCCGTACGCGCGAGGTCCTGGTCAGCCATGGATCAGACCTGATGGCGGTGCTGGACTCGGTGCCGGAGGGGTACGCGGTGCGCGGCCTGTGGCACTTCGACCCGTCGCTCCGGCTGGTCGATCAGCGTGACGGGGTCGTGGTGCTGGGTGACGGCGCCCGTCGCGTGACGCTCCTGCAGCTCACGACCGACGGCAGGCCGGTGGGCGGTCAGACGGTACAGCGGGGCACGATCTCACCGGGCTACCTCCGGACGGCGGAGACCGTGACGGTGTCGTCGCCGGAGGCTTCCCGGCTGCTCACCGTGATCGTCCCGGGCAGCGAGGACCCGGCGGTCTCGATGCAGGGCGACCTGATCACGGTGCGTACGCCAGGCGGACCGGTCACTTTCAGGGGGTCGACGCTGTGCCGGCTGCAGTGATCCGGTCGGCGGCGCCGTAAGCCTGGAGGAACGTGTCGACGGCGGCACGGGTCACCTCCCACAGCTCATCGTCATCGATGAGGCGGGTGCCCATACGGGAGCGGGCCTCCAAGGGGCCGACGAGCAGGGCGAGTAGCTGCTCGGCTGCCCGCTCGGGGTCGGTGGCGCGCAGGCGGCCGGAGAGGGTGAGACGGGCCAGCCGATCGGCCAGTGCCTGGGTGAGCCGGTGCGGACCGGACTCGATGACGACGTCGAGGATGTCAGGAAAGCGGGTGATCTCCGAGTAGAGGAGTCGTCGCAGCGCGCAGGAGTGCTCGTCGCAGTGGAGGCGCAGCAGTTCGTGGCCGACACCCTCGATCGTGGCGCGCAGGTCGTCACCGGGTACGGCGAGCGGCTCCAGCGCGGTCAGTCGCTGTTGTAGAGCGACCTGCGCCGCCTCCTGGACGGCGTGCTTGAACAGGGTGGCCTTGTCGGTGAGGTGGTTGTAGACCGTCGGCTTGGCCACTCCCGCCTCGTTGGCGATCTCCTGGACGCAGGCCTGGGCGTAGCCCTGCCGGGCGAACACCGCGAACGCGCCCCGCAAGATCGCCTGCCGCTTGTCGATCCGCCCGTGCGATGTGGTCATGCGTGGACTATACCAGCGGGTTCAACGGCATGAACTGGCCGGTTGCGAATGAACTTGCTAGATAACTATGTTGAACCAATGAGTTCAAAAGAATTGGATAAACGGTTGTTGGCGGTGATCGCCGTGATCCTGCTCGGCGGGCTGCTGGGCATTCTCAACAGCACGATGGCGGCCGTGGCCACCGGCACGCTGGCCACCGCGTTCGGCACCTCGCTCAGCACCGTCGGCTGGGCCTCGACCGGCTTCCTGCTGGCCGTCACCGCCACCATCCCGTTCACCACCTGGGCGGTCGACCGGTTCGGCGGCAAACGGCTCTGGCTGGCGGGCCTGATGGTGTTCGTGGCGGGCTCGCTGGCCGCCGGGCTGGCCTGGAACGTCGGCAGCCTGATCGTCTTCCGCGCCACCCAGGGGGTCGGCGCCGGGATCCTCGACCCATTGGTGCTGATCCTGCTGGCCCGCGCCGCGGGACCGCGCCATGCGGGACGGGTGATGGGGTTGATGGGAGTGGTGCTGTCGCTCGGACCCGTCCTCGGGCCGGTCGCGGGCGGCGCGGTGCTCAACGCCCTTGGCTGGCGCTGGATGTTCCTGCTCAGCGTGCCCGTCGGCGTGCTCGCCTACCTGCTCGCGCGGCGCGTGGTGCCCGCCGACCAGCCGGCGGACCAGACAAGGGCCCGGCTGGACGTCCTGGGCCTGGCCCTGCTCGCGCCCGGTTTCGCGGCTCTGGTGCTCGCGTTGTCGCAGTCGGCCGAGCAGGGCGGCCACATCGTCCTGCCGCTGGTCTCAGGCGCGGCGCTGCTCGCCGGCTATGCCGGGCACGCACTGCGGGTCCGCGACACGCCGCCCCTGATCGAACTCAGGCTGTTCGCCAGTCGCGGCTTCGTCGCCGGCGTCACCATCATGGGGCTCGGCGGCCTGGCCAACTTCGCGACGTTGTTCGCCCTGCCGCTGTACTACCAGCAGGCGCACGGGCACGACGTGCTCGCCTCCGGACTGCTGATGGCGCCCGCGGGCCTGGGTGGGGCGATCGCCATGCCGCTGGCCGGACGGTTGTCGGACCGGTTCGGCGCTCGCGGTCTGGCGGCGGCGGGCGCGATCCTGGCCGGGCTCAGCGCGCTGGCCTTCACCCGGATCGGCGCCGGCACCGCGGAGGTCTGGCCGGTGCTGGCCGCGTTCGCGATCGGGCTCGGCATGGGCTGCTTCAGCGCCCCGACCATGGGGTCGCTCTATCGCAGCCTGCCCGGCCCGCTGGTGGCGCAGGGCAGCTCCGTGCTCTACATGCTCAACCAGCTCGGCGCCGCACTGGGCGTCGCCCTGGTCACGCTCGTCCTGCAGACCGCCGCTGACCCGATCACCGGCTTCCACGGCATCTTCTGGCTCGCCCTCGCCATGATCGCGATCGTCCTGGCCGTCATCCCCCTCCTGCCTGGCCGTCCTTCAACCGCTCCCGAACCCGCTCTGACCGGAAAGGCATCCCTTTGAAGACGTTGGTGATCACAGGTGGCACCGACGGGATGGGCAAAGAGCTCGCCCGCACCTACCTCCGCCGCGGCGACACCGTCGTCATCGTCGGCCGCGACAAGGACAAAGCCCTCCCCGGCGCCCGTCTCATCGCCGCCGATTTGAGCCTGGTCAGCGAGAACTGGCGGGTCATCGACGAGATCAACGCCGCCTACCCGGCCGTTGACGCACTCGTGCTGTGCGCCAGGTACTTCCGCTCCACGCGGTTCGTCACCGCCGAGGGATTCGAGGCCACCTTCGCGCTGGAGTACCTGAGCCGCTACCTGCTCAGCCACGGGCTGACCGATCCCGGAGTCATCATCAACGTGTCCGGCCCGGGCGTCCCCATGGGCCGCGTCCACTGGGACGATCTGATGCTGGCGCGCGGCTATGACGGGGTGGCGGCCCAGATGCAGGCCGGGCGGGCCAACGACCTGCTCGGCACCGCCTTCGCCGCCGAGCGGCCGAGCGCCGTTACCCGATATGTCCTGATCAACCCCGGGCCCGTGTCCACCGCCTTCCGCGGCGAGTACGACGCCGCGACCGCCGCCCACGTCGAGTCGCTCAAGAGGTACGGCGCGCCGGTCACCGAAGGCGTCAAACCCGTCATCGCCCGCGTCGACGACCCGCCTGCCGCCCCGCTCAGCGCCTTCATGCAGAGCAAACCGATCAGCCTGGACCACCCGTCATTCTCGTCCGATGCCGCCGCGAGGCTCAGCGACGTCACCCGCCACCTACTGCGCTCCCTGGAGGGCTGAACACATGACCACCACCTGGACGGCGGCCTTCAGGTCAGCCCCGGTCAGCGCGTACGAGTCGATGACGCTCATCCACCCCTCGCGTGCCTTTCGCGACCAGACGCTGCGTCAGGTCGTGCGCGTCCGCGGGGCCGGTGATCGTCTACGGATACGCCTCAGCAACCAGTACGGCAAGCAACCCCTCACCATCGCCCGGACCAGCGTGGCCGCGCACGACACCCGATCCTCGATCACCGCGGGCACCGACACCCCGGTCACCTTCGGGGGGACAGCTCAGGTGACGATCGACGCCGGGGCCGAAGCCGTGAGCGATCCGGTCGACTTTGTCACAGCGGGCGAGAGCGACCTGGCGGTCAGCACGTATCACGCCTCAGATGCCGGGCCGGCCACCTACCATCCCTTCGCCCTGCAGACCGGTTACGTGGTAGCGGGTGACGCCGTCTCCCGGACGCACCTGGCGGGTGCCGAAGAGGTGGAATCCCGGTTTCACCTGGGTGGCATCGACATCGGGGCGCCCGAGGGACGCCAGGTGGTCGCGGCCTTCGGCGACTCACTCACCGACGGAGTGGGCACCGCCCACGGCAACCACCATCGTTATCCCGACCTGTTGGCCGGCAAACTCTCGGACACCTCCGTGCTCAACCTCGGCATCGCCGGCAACAGGCTGCTCAGTGACGTCTTCGGCGAACGCGGCATCGCCCGGTTCGAGCGTGACGTGCTCGCCGCGCCGGGGGTGACGCATGTCGTCGTGGAGCTGGGCCTCAACGACATCGGCATGCCGGGCATGCTGGGTCTGCCCGCTGTGCCGGCGGACGATCTCATCGACGGGCTCGGCTCGATCACCCGGCAAGCCGCGCGAGCGGGGCTGACGACGGTCGTCGCGACCCTGACACCCTTCGGCGGAGCGGACGGTGTCAGCCCCGGATTCGACACGCCCGAGGGGGAACGGACCCGGCAGCGCGTCAACAAGTGGATCCGGTCCCACTTCGACGTCGTCGCGGACTTGGATCGCGCGCTGCGCGACCCGGCCGCGCCGGCTGCCCTGAGGTCCGACTACGACAGCGGCGATCACATCCATCCCAACGACGCGGGAGCCGAGGCCATAGCCGACATCGTCGCCAGAGCCGTACTCGCTTCCGCCTGAAAGCGAAGGCCTTCCTAGAGCCAGCGGCCGAGCGTGGGTGCCTCATGGTCAGGGGCCGGGCCACGGCCGGTGACCCAGGCGGCCAGCTCGGCGGCCGTCCCGCTCACGTGGCGCGCGTTCGCCTCACCGGCCTCCGGCTCGGCGGTCACTCGCCAGAGCTGCTGCCTGTCGGTCGGGGCGAGCACCACGGCGGGGCCCTGCCCCCGCCGTACCCACAGCTCCGTCACGTCCGTGAGCAGGGCGTCCACGAACCCGGGCGGGAAGTCCTCGAACCGCCCGCCCGTCCCCAGGTCCACCGCGTGTATCCACATCTCGCGGGCCCGCATCCAGGGGATCTCCGAGGCGGGCACCATGCGACCCTGCGCGGTGCGTACCCTTGCGTCCCACTGCGGAGCGGACAGGTCCTCCAGCGCCGTCCGCAGCCGTGCGGCGCTCTCTTCGGACAGGACGACGAGATCGGCGGGCGAGAGCCGCGCCCGCTCCTCGATCTCGGCGTCCCGCGCCTCCGCGCTCGCGTACATCGGCGTCTCCTCGCCGGTCCGCACCCAATGGGCGAGCCGCCCGAGCGCCGACGCGTTGCAGGCGACGTGGGCCACCAGGTGCCGTCCGGTCCAACCGGGGAGGCGGCTGGGCCGGTTGAGGTCGGCTCCGTCGAGGCAGGCGGCGAAGTACGCGGTGCCGAAGTCGAGCCAGGCGAGGTCAGCCATCATGGCGCGCCACGTTGACCAGCTCGCCGATGCCCGCGATCCGGGTCACGATCTTGTCGCCGTCGGCGAGGTAGCGCGGCGGCTTGCGGGCGTGCCCCACCCCGCCGGGGGTGCCGGTCGCGATCACGTCGCCGGGGCGCAGGGTGAGGATCTGCGACAGGTACGCGATCAGCTCGGCCGGTGAGAACACCAGGTCGGCCGTGTCCGCCTGCTGCACCACCTCCCCGTCGATCTCGCACTGCATGGTCGGCGCGCCGTCGAGTTCGTCGGGCGTGACGAGATAGGGGCCGAACGGGGTGGTGGACTCGAACGTCTTGCCCTGGAGCCACTGCAGCGTGCGGTACTGGTAGTCGCGGGCCGTCACGTCGTTGAGCACCGAGTAGCCGGCGATGGCCGCCTGGGCCTGTTCGGGCGAGGCGTGCCGTACCTCTGTGCCGATGACGACGGCGAGCTCGGCCTCCCAGTCCATGGCCTCGGAGACGGCCGGGAGCACGATGTCGTCGTACGGCCCGATCAGGGCGTCGGCGAACTTGGCGAACAGCGTGGGATACGCGGGCAGCTCGCGGCCCATCTCCAGGATGTGGGTGCGGTAGTTGAGCCCGACACAAATGATCTTGCCGGGGTGCGGCACCACGGGAGCGAGGTCCGCGCCGGCGAGCGGGTGCCTCGGGCCGTCCGCGGCGGCGGCCCGCCCGTGCCAGCCGGGCTCGGCGAGCAGCGCCCCGACGTCGGATGCCCCGATCTCCACGGCGTACTCGCCGTCGACACGGGCGGCGCTGGTACGGCCGGGCAGTCGCAGGGTCGCGAGCTTCACGCGTTTTCCTCTCGGTGGAACGGGAGCTTCACAGAAGCTCCTCTCGATACTGGTGCAGGCCCTCGAAGACGGGCGTGTCGGCGAAGCGGAACAGGTCGAAGCGGCTGCCGGCCCGGAACGACCACGCGCACCAGGACGGCACCACGACGAGATCGCCCCGGGTCAGCGGACGCTCCACGCCGTCGAGCGCGACCGTACCCTCGCCGTCGAACACCTGGTAGACCGACGACCCCACCTCCCTGCGCGGAGCGGTGACGGCACCGGGACGCAGCCGGTGGAACTCGGCCCTGATCGTCGGCATGACGTCGCCGCCAGTGGTCGGGTTGGTGTAGCGGACGGCGGCGTGGCCCGGCTCGACCGGCCCGGGATGGCCCTCCTCCTCCAGCGCCAGTTGCTCGTCGAGCGCGCGGTCGGTGTGCTCCCAGCGGTAGGCGGCGATCGGCGAGCTGGGCGTGGCCCCCAGAGCCGAGAGCGGCCGCAGCCCCGGGTGCGCCCACAGCCGCTCCGAACGGGACACGTGCGGGGTGGAGGTGTCGGTGACCTGGTCGGGGCCGAACTCGAAGAACGAGGTGTCGGTGTGGTGGACGAGCGGGATGTCCAGCCCGTCGATCCACGCCATCGGCGCGTCCGTGGTGTTGTGGTGGCCGTGGAAGTGCCAGCCGGGGGTGAGGAGGAAGTCGCCGCGCCGCATCGCCACCGGGTCGCCGTTGACCACGGTCCACACGCCTTCGCCCTCGACGACGAAGCGGAAGGCGTTCTGGGTGTGCCGGTGCTCGGGGGCGACCTCGCGCGGGCCCAGGTACTGGATGGCCGCCCACAGGGTCGGCGTCGCGTACGGCAGGCCGTTCAGCCCGGGGTTGGCCAGCGCGATCGCGCGCCGCTCGCCGCCCCGGCCGACGGGCACGAGGTCGCCCGCCCGCTCGGCCAGCGGGTGCAGCGTCTTCCAGGCCCACACGTGCGGCCTGGCCTTCGGCTTGGGGTGGATCGGCATGAGATCGCCGACCTGGGTCCAGAGCGGGATCAGGTGCTCTGCCGTGAAGTCGGCGTACAGCCGCTCCTCTGGGGTCATGGGGACCACGTTAGGAGGGCGTTCTGCATAGCGCACTATGATTCTGCTGTGAAGAATCGTCCTCCGTACGCGCTCGGGTCGGTCGACAACGTGCTCCTCCTCCTGCACATGCTGCGCGACCAGGGACGGCTCAAGGTCGCCGACGTGGCGCGCGAGCTCGGCATCGCCCGGTCGACCGCGCACCGGCTGCTGGCGATGCTGGTCTATCGGGACTTCGCCGTACAGGACGAGCACCACACGTACCTGCCGGGCCCCTTCCTCGCCGCCGCGCCGGGCGCCGCGAGCGGCTCCGCGCTGCGCGAGTTGCGGGCCAGGGCCAGGCCGGCGATGGAGGCGCTGTGCGCGCGGGTGCGGGAGACCGTCAACCTCACGGTGCGGGTCGGCACGGAGGTGCGCTTCCTGCACAGCGCGGAGTCCGCGCAGATCCTGCACGTGGGCGACCGCCGGGGCACGATCCTGCCCGCCGACCGCACGTCCGGCGGCAAGGTGCTGCTGGCCGCGCTGCCTCGCGAGCGGCTGTGGGAGCTCTACCCCGACCTGCCGGACGCGGAGCGGGCCGCGTTGACGCGCGAGCTCGACGAGATCCGGGTACGCGGCTACGCGCTGAACATCGACGGCACCGAGCAAGGCGTGTCGGCCATCGGCTGCGCCGTGCGCGACGGCCGGGGATCGGCCGTGGCGGCGCTGTCGATCGCGGTGCCCTCCGCCAGGTTCGGCGGGGATCGGGTGGGGGTGTTCGTGGCGGAGCTGAGACGCGCGGTAGCCGAGGCCGAGCAGGCCCTGACCGACTTCCCCGACTGACCCGCGCGCGCCACATGATCATCACCACGTAGCCGCGTCGTTCCTCCCCGTTATCATCTGATTTTAAGAATGGCCGCCTAAGTTCGTGGCTGTGCTCTTGGACAAAGTCCCCCCTGTGACGGTGCCGGCTCGGCCACGACGACGCTGGAGAGCGTGGCTGGCCATCGGGGTCGCAGTGGTGTTCGCGCTGGGAACGACTGTGCGGCTGGGCGGCCTGGAGGCCGGAGCCGTGCTGGTGCCGCTGGTCTCCTTCACGCCCTATTTCACGGTCGCGGCGCTGGTCGTGCTGGGACTGGTGATCAGCACGCGGAGCAGGGTCGCGATCGCGATCATGCTGGCGGTGTGCCTCTGTCTTGCCTGGTGCGTGGTCCCGCGGGCGGTCAGCGGTACGGTCGCCGCCACGGGGCGGCCGTTTCGGGTGCTGACCGCGAACCTCAACGGCGGACGCGGGGACGCGGGGTCGATCGTCGACCTGGCGCGCAGGCTGAACGTGGACGTGCTCAGCCTGCAGGAGCTGACCTGGTCCGAACGTGACCGGCTGGAAGCGGCCGGGCTGGCGAAGCTGCTGCCGTACCAGGTGATCCAGCCGTCGGAGTGGGGGGCGGACGGCAGCGGCGTGTACGCCCGCCTCCCCTTGCGGGAGCAGACGGGGGTGTTCCAGCCGGTCGGGCACCACATGCCTGTGGTGGAGGTGGCGCTGCCGGGCGGGTCGGCGGTGCAGGTCGTGGTCGTACATCCGGTGGCGCCGGTGCCCTCCACGGTGCCGGAGTGGGAGGCCGGGATCGCGACGCTGCCGCCCGCTCCGGCCACTGGCATGCCACGGATCCTGGCGGGCGACTTCAACGCCACGTTGGACCATGCGGTGTTCCGGCGATTGCTGGCCACCGGCTACACGGACGCGGCGGCGGCCACCGGGCAGGGCCTGGTGCCCACCTGGGGGGGTCGCAGGTTGCCGCCGCTGGTGACCATCGACCACGTGCTGACCGACAGCCGTGCGGGGGCGGCCGGCGTACAGGTGTACGACGTTCCCGGATCGGACCACCGGGCCCTCTTCGCCGACCTGCGGGTCCAGCCGTAGGGATCTGAGGTCGCGGCCGGTTTGCCGACCTCGGCCATCAGCGGCGCTGATGAAGCCCGATGGTGCGGTAGCGGTGCCATCGCTCGTGCATGCGGGTGGCCGGATCCATGGCGCCGAGCTGCGCGAGCCCTTCTTGGATGGCTTGTGCTGCTCTGTGGCAGAAGGTCGTGGTATCGCCGTGTTCGGCGATGACGGCATCGACCAGGCCGGCCTCGATCAGGTCCGTGGCCTGGATTCGCTGGGCGTCCGCGAGGTCGGGGGCGCGGTCCGGTGTTCGGTGCACGATGGCGCTCGCGCCTTCGAGCGGTAGCGGGGACAGCCAGCCGTGTTGAGTGGCCAGGACGCGGTCGGCGGGCAGGATGGCCAGTGCGGCGCCGCCCGCGCCCTGGCCCAGCAGCAGGGACACCGTTGGTGAGGGCAGCGTGACGAGTTCGGTCAGGCATTGGGCGATCTCGTGGGCCAGGCCGCCTTCCTCTGCGGCTCTGGACAGTTCCGCGCCCGGCGTGTCGATCACGGTGACCAGGGGCAGCCGTAGGTCCGCGGCGAGCCGAATGCCCCGGCGGGCCAGGCGGATGGCGGCGGGGCCGATGGGGCGCTCGGTGCGTTCTTGGCCGAGGAACACGCAGGGTGTCGGGCCGAAGCGGGCCAGGGCAAGGATGATCTCGCCGTGGGGGCGACCGAGTTGGAGCACGTCTGTGGCGGTGTTGTGGAGGAGGTGGTGCGAACCCGGACGGTTGGGCATGCGCGTGGCCAGGACCGATTCCCAGGCGGAGGCATCGGACGCCGATCCGGTCGCTCGGTGCGGCCGGTCTTCGCCGCCGCCGTGGGAGCCGCTGTGGCAGTCGCCGTGGGAGCCGCTGCGGGAGTCATTGTGCGAGTCGCGGGGAGAGGTGAGGGCGGCGAGGGCGCGGTCGAGGGTGGCGGCCAGTGAGGTGGGTGCGGTCACCAGGTCGATGAGCCCGTGCGCGTGCAGGTTCTCGGCTGTCTGCACGCCTTGAGGGAAGGGAGTGCCGTGGAGTGCCTCGTACACGCGTGGTCCGAGGAAGCCGATCAGCGCGCCGGGCTCGGCCAGGGTGAGGTGTCCCAGGGAGCCCCAGGAGGCGAGTACACCGCCCGTTGTGGGGTGGCGCAGGTAGACGACGTAGGGCAGAGCGGCGGCCTTGTGCGCGGCCACCGCCGTGGCGATCTTGATCATCTGCAGGAAGGCGACGGTCCCTTCCTGCATACGCGTGCCGCCGGAGGCCGGGGCCGCGAGGAGCGGCAGGCGTTCCGTGGTGGCACGTTCCACGGCCGAGGCGAGGCGCTCGGCCGCGGCCACGCCAATGGACCCGCCCAGGAAGCCGAACTCCCCGGCGACGACCGCGACAGGGCGTCCGCGCAGCAGGCCGCGGCCGGTGATGACCGACTCGTCGAGGCCCGTCTTCTCCCGCGCCGCGGCCAGGTCGGCGGCGTAGGCCGGATCGGGGCGTACGTCCAGGGGCTCGGCATCCCACGATTGGTAGGTGCCGTCGTCGAGCAGGGCCGCGAGAAGTTCGCGAGCGGTCGGACGGGCCATCACGCGCCCGCCCGCGGGGCTGGCTCGTCGGCGAGCCCGGTGAGCCAGGTGCGGATCGACGCGGAGTCGGCTCCGAGGACCGGTGGCGCGGTGTGCCCGGTGAATGTTGTCTCCGCGCCGCCGGGGTCGAAGAACCGCAGCGGCGGCCCCGGCAGCGTGACCTGGCCCAAGGTGGAGTGCGGCAGATCGAGCAGCAGGCCCTGGCTGCGGGTCTGCGCCCAGTCGTAGACCTCGCGAAGGTCACGGACCTTTCCCGCTGGTATGCCCGCCTCGTCGAGCAACGCCAGCAGCGGGACGGTGTCGTGTCCGGCGAACAGCTCCTCGACGAGCTGGATGACCGCGTCCCGGTTGGTGACCCGGTCGGGGTTGGTGGCCATGCCGGGACGCTCCGCCTCGATCGCGAACGCGGCGCAGAAACGCCGCCACAGTCCCTCGCTGCCGACGGCGATCTGGACGGCGCCGTCGCGGGTGCGGAACAGCCCGTACGGGCAGATCGAGGGATGGTGGTTGCCTTGCGCCTGACCGACCTCGCCGGCCACCGTCCACTTCGTACCCTGGAAGGCATGCACGCCCACCACCGCGGCGAGCAGGGAGGTGCGCACGACCTGGCCGGTGCCGGTGCGTTCTCGCTCGATGAGGGCGGCGAGCACGCCGTGGGCGCCGTACATGCCGGCCAGCAGGTCGGCGATCGGGACCCCGACGCGCTGCGGATCCTCCGGCCCGGAGCCGGTCAGCGACATCAGCCCGGCCTCGCCCTGGGCGATCTGGTCGTAGCCGGGCCGGCCGCCCTCGGGACCGTCGTGGCCGAAGCCGCTGATGCTGAGTACCACCAGCCGCGGATTGAGTTCGGCCAGTCGCTGCTCGGAGAAGCCGAGCCGGTCGAGGACGCCGGTGCGGAAGTTCTCCACGAGCACGTCCGCTCGGCGGACGAGGGCTTCGAGGGTCTGCCTGCCGTCGTCGGACTTGAGGTCCAGTTCGATCGAGCGCTTGTTGCGATTGGCGGACAGGAAGTACGTCGACTCACCGTCGGCGAAAGGCGGTCCCCAGCCGCGGGTGTCGTCGCCGGTCTCAGGCGTCTCCACCTTGATGACGGTGGCGCCCAGATCGCCGAGCATCATCGTGGCGTGCGGGCCGGCCAGCGCCCTTGTCAGGTCGGCCACCACGATTCCGGCGAGCGGTCCGTGAGTCACGTCTTCTCCGGAGAGCCGACGGCCTCCTGCGGCGTCAGGGCGCGGCCCTGCGCGCCGACGACGGGCGTGCGCAGGGTGCCGAGCCGGTCGATCTCGACCTCGACGACGTCGCCGGGGGTGAGGAGCCACGGCGGGGTACGCACGTAACCGACGCCGTCGGGGGTGCCGGTGGCGATGACGTCGCCCGGGTTGAGGGTGAAGGTACGGCTGATCAGGGACAGCACGTCGCCGACGCCGAAGATCATGTCGCGGGTGTTGCCGTCCTGGACGACGGCGTCGTTGACCCGGGTCCGGACGCGAAGCCCGTCGCGCAGGTCCCCCACCTCGTCGGCGGTGACGATCGGGCCCATCGGGCCGCTGCGGTCGCCGTTCTTGCCGAGGGTCCACTGCGTGGTGAGCTTCTGGGCACGGCGGGCGGTCAGGTCGTTGAAGGTGGAGTAGCCGAGGACGGCCGCCCGCGCGGTGCCGGCGTCGGCGTCGCACAGAGGTTCGGCCACGTACGCGGCCACCTCGCCCTCCCAGTCCAGGCCCGCCTCCCCCACCGGAACCGGCACGGGCACGCCGCCCACGCTGAGCGAGGCCGTCCACCGGCCGAACAGCGTCGGGTGTTCGGGCACCTCGAAGGAGCCCTCGGCGGCGTGGGCGCGATAGTTCAGCCCGACACAGATCACCCGGGCCGACGGCGGCACCGGCGGCACGAACGTCACCGACCCGGCGGGCACGCCCGCGCCGGTGAGCTGCGCGGCCTTCGCCGTCCAGCCGCGGGCGTCGGCCCAGAACCGCGTCACGTCGGTCACGACCCGCACGGTGTCGCCGTCCAGCTGGGCGACGTGCACGGTGTCGTCCCCTGGGAGCCTTACTCCGGCGAGCTTCACTGTCCGTCCTTCCAGTCGAGCGGTACGAGCTTGAGATCGAATTCGATCTCCTCGTACGGGCCGCCCATGTCCCATCCGCCGGTGCGCGGCCGGGGATGGCAGACGAGTTCGTCCTTGACCGCGTAGGCGGCGTCGGAGCCGAGGTAGGGGTCGCCGGCCAGGAACACATGGGTGGTCAGCGGCCGGTGGCCGGCGGCGGCGACCCGGTAGTGCAGGTGCGCGGGCCGCATCGGATGGCGGCCGATGGCGTGCAGCAGCTTGCCGCCGGTGCCGTCGGTGGGCACCGGGTAGCTGCTGGGCCGGACGGTGCGGAACCAGTAGCGGCCGTCGCCGTCGGCGGTGAACAGGCCGCGCAGGTTGCCGGCGTCCTGGGTGTCGTCCTGGGTGTCGTACAGGCCGGTGTCGTTGGCCTGCCACAGGTCCACCAGGGCGCCGGGCAACGGGGTGCCGTCGCAGTCCAGGACCCGGCCGTGCACGACGGTCGGGACCGCCCGGTCCCGCTCGGGCCCGAAGCTGATCCAGGCGCCGAGGTCGCGCGCGGGCGCCGGGGAGTGGAAGGGGCCTTCGACCGAGGACGGCGTCATGCCTTCCGGGCCGACGTGGTTGACGTCGTCGACGGCGGTGGTCAGGCCGAGCATGTCGGACAGCAGGATGAACTCGTTGCGGTCGGGGGTGCACATCTGCCCGGTCTGGATGAGGAAGTCGAGGCCGGCGATCCACTCCCGCTCGGTCGGGCGTACTTCTTCGACGAAGGCATGCAGGTGGGTGACCAGGGCGGAGACGATCTCGTTGAGGCGCGGGTCCGGGCCGTCGACCTGGCTGAGCACCTGCCGCAGCAGCGGGGTCATGCGGCGCTCCCGAGGTGACTGAGCAGGAACGCGGCGGTCAGGCGTAGGTGGTCGGGGCGGTCGAACTCCTCGCCCTCGTGCCCGGCGCCGCCGAGCAGGATCATCGTGGACTCCGCTCCGGCGCGGACGAGGGCGTCGTGCAGGGCCAGGCTCTCGGAGGAGGGCGTGATCCGGTCCCGGTCGCCGTGGGCGATCAGGAACGGCGGCGCGTCGGCGCCGACCCAGGTGAGCGGGCTGGCGGCGCGGGCCGCGGCCGGGTTCTGGGACACGTCGGCCAGGCCGAGCAGGGGGCCCTCGAACGGCGGGTTGAGGATCTCCTTCTCCAGCCAGGTGCGGCGGGAGTTGGCGAGCAGGTCGCTCTGGCCGAACCAGTGCACCACCGCGTCCACGTGGCTGGACTGGTCCAGGTCGTCACCGACCGTCCCCTCCAGCTCGGCGTTCTTGGCGGTCAGTCCGGCCATGGTCGCCAGGTACGCCCCGGCGGACGCGCCCCAGACGCCGATCTTCTCGGTGGCCAGGCCGTACGCGGCGCCGTGAGCGCGTAGCCAGCGGACGGCGGCCTTCACGTCGTGCACCTGCGCGGGATAGGTGGCCTGGGTGGCGAAGCGGTAGTTGGCCGAGGCGACGGCGATGCCGTAGGAGGCGATGCGCTCCAGTCGCTCGGTGGCGCCGTCGCGCTTGTCGCCCACCTGCCAGCCGCCGCCGTGCAGGTAGAGCACGACGGGGACCGGGTCCCCGGTCTCCGGTAGGTAGAGGTCGAGTGCGAGCGAGGTGCCGTCCACCGTCGCGTACTCGATGTCGGGCTGGATGCGGGTCACGCGGGCTGCCTTTCGTCGGTCAGGTGGAGGCGGGCGGCCAGTTCGTCGACCAGCGCCGGGAGGCCGTCCGCCGTGGCGGTGCCGAAGACGTACCAGTCGGGCCGGGTGATATAGGCGTCGGCGTCGTGGTCCTTCAGGAAGCGGGTGTAGACGCCGTCGAGGTCGGTGACCGCGTCCGGGTCGGCCTGGTCCTCCAGGACGGCGATGGAGCAGCCGATCGCCTCCAGCGTGCCGCGCTGCGTCTCGGTGAGTCGCGGGGTGTGTCGCGTGATGAGCTGGAAACCGTGGCCGAGCAGGTCGTCGCCGCGGCCTTCCGCGCCGCCCTTGCGCAGGCGGCCCTGCGGGGACAGCGACCCGGTCACCGCGGCGACCGAGCTGTCCGCCTCGCGGTGCAGCACGCCGTGCTCCAGTTTGGGGAACGGCGGCGGTGGCGGGTTGAGGTTGTTGCGCATCGCGTGGTTGCGCTGCTCGGCCTCGTCCGGGTCGACGATGTTGACCAGCCGCGACAGGCCGTCGCTGGCGAACACGATCGCGGACACGTGCGGCTCGCGTTCGGCCTGGTAGGCGTCCAGCAGGTCCTCGCCGGCGGCGCCGGACAGGACGAGCGAGAGCTTCCAGCCGATGTTGCGGCCGTCGCGGATGGCCGAGCAGCCGCCCTGTCCCATGTACGGCGTCATGGTGTGCGCGGCGTCACCGGCGATGAAGACCCGGCCGGTGCGCCACCGCTCGGCCACCCGGGTGTAGAAGTGGTAGACCACCTGGCGGCAGATCGACATCTCCTGCTCGCCGAGACCGTGCTCGTCGCGCAGGAAGTCCCAGGCGACCTGCGGGTCGTACATCCGCTCCTCGTCCTCGTCCTCGTGCAGGCGGATCTCGAAGCGCTGGCGCATGGCGCCGAGCGGCATGTACATGTGCGGCCGCTTCGGGTCCATGATCATGATAAGCCGGTTGAACCGCTCGGGCAGGTCCGTCAGCTTGTTCATGTCGAAGTTGAGCCAGCGCTCGTGCAGCCCGTAGTCGCGCATCGTGATGCCGGCCGCCTGGCGGACGAAGCTCGCGGTGCCGTCGGCGCCGATCACGTAGCGGGCCCGGATCGTGCGTTCCTCGGCGGGGTCGGTGGAGTGCTTGGGGCGGACGGTGAGCTCGACGTGGTCGTCGTGCTGGGTCAGCCCGAAGGCCTCCGTGCCGCGGTACACCGCCACGTTCGGCAGGGCGTCGACCTTCTCCCGTACGACGGCCTCCACGTCGGGCTGGACGATGGAGGAGTGTGCGGGGAATCCGCACTGCTGCCCGCTCCAGTCCAGGCTGAGCAGCGGCTCGGCGGCGGCGTCACCGAAATGGCAGGCGGTCAGCGTCACGGCGGTGCTGAGCGCCTTGTCGACGGACGAGCCGGTGGCCTGTACGGTCCGGCAGGCCTCCCCGTCGAAAGTGACCATGCGCGGCAGCGGATAGAGCTTGTGCTGGCGTTCGAAGACCACCACTCGATGTCCGGCGGCGCCGAGGGTGGCCGCCGCCACCTCGCCCGCGGGGCCGTAACCGACGATCGCTACGTCGTAGATGTCAGGCACGTGTGTCTCCCAGAAGATGCGGCGCGCTCGGTCGCCGGACGGCTGGCCCGCCTTCAAGTCCCGCAAACTGTCTAAAGGTTCGGGGGTTTTATGTGAGTGTGCCGCCTCGTTACCAGCAGGTCAAGGCTGCATTACAGGCTATTTCAGGAATGTTGCGTTCGGTGCGGACGCGATCCCGCCCGGGGCCCGGGTGGGCACGCTGACGAGCATCCCCTCGTATACGCCGTCCCGCGCGCAGTCCTCGGCCAGGTCGCGCAGCCACCACAACTCGCCCAGCGCCATGCCGAAGCTGCCGATCAGCATCTGGTGGATGAAACCGAACGGCGCCGCCCGCGGGCTCGTGTCCGCGGGCCACGCCTCCACCGCGAAGGTGTCGGAGGCCACCGCCGCGCAGTGGGCGTTCCACAGATATCGGCAGACGTCCTCGGAATGGGCCAGCCCGGGAGCGCGCAGGTCGCGTGGCAGCCGCTTGCGCACGTCGTCGGGCTGGTCGGCGTACCAGCCGGTAAAGCCGGTGTGGAGCAGCAGGATGTCGCCCGTCTGGTAGTCGAGGCCGGCGATCTTCCTGGCCGCCTCGAGTTCGCCGGGCCCGAACTCGACCGTCGTTCCCGGATCATAGGGGCGGCCGAGGGCCCGCATCGCCGCGGGCATGTCCAGCAGGACGCCGCGGCCCGTCATGCCGTGCTCGGCCCAGCGCTCGACGGTGTTGCGGCGGCCCGACAGGATGTCGGCCGCGCTCGCCCCGTTGTAGTACACCTCGCGGCTGTAGCCGATGTGCGCCAGCGAATCCCACTGGCTGCCGGCCTGCGGGTACACGTTGTCCCACACGTCGTCGAAGCCGATGCCGCCCGGCTGGGCGATCACGTGGTGGCGCGGGTTGCCCCGGTTGCTGTTGAGCGGCGGGGAGAACATCCCCAGCGGCGCGTCCAGCGGGAAGCCGGCCCCTCTGCGTACCAGTTTCGCGGCGGCGGCCACGCGTTCGGGAGTGAGCAGGTTCACCAGGCCGAGCTGGTCCTGCTCGCCGAACAGGCCCCAGGCGCTGCGCCCGCCGTCCGGCGCCGGCGGCAGGTCATCGTAGTCAGGAAGCTGCATTTCGCCTACCAGGGCAGGTAAAGAGGAGGATCGGGGAAGAACCCGCCGTTCTTCTCCACGGTCGCGGCGACGTACTCCTTCGACTCCGCCAGCCGCTCACGCACCGGCGCCCAGTCGGCGGTCAGCACGCCGGCGCGCTTGCGCACCTGGCCGGCGATGATGACGGTGTCGATGTTGCCGGGGTGCGCCTGGGTGATCACGGTGGCGTACGGGTCGTGCATGGGCGCGGTGTTGACCGCGTCCGCGCGTACCAGGATCAGGTCGGCCTGCTTGCCGGCCCGCAGGCTGCCGATACGGGAGGACTGCCCCAGAGCTTCCGCGCCCCAGAGGGTGGCGGCCTTGAGCATCGTCTCGCACGACGGCGGCACCGACTCCGGCGCTCGTCCCGCGGCCATGCCCTCATCCGCGGCCAGCAGCCGTCCCACCTGCATGGCTGTACGGGCCTGCTGCAGCAGGCTGCCGGAGACGGAGGTGGTGACGTCGCAGCCGAACGTGCAGTGACCGCCGGCCGCCAGCACCCGCTCGGTGGCCGGGCGCCCCATGCCCATGGCCATCTCGGCCTCCGTGCACGTCGCCACGGAGCCGCCCGAGTCGGCCACCATGCGCAGTTGGCCGGCGGTGGCGTAGTTGAGGTGCACCCACACCAGGTCGGGGCCGAGCAGCCCGGCCTCCTCGAACACGGCCAGGTCGTCCACCGGCTCGTGGAACAGGATCGCCAGCCCGTTGGTGGTGCTGCGCAGTCCCAGTCGCCGCGCGCCCGCCAGTTCCGTACGGATGCGGTCGATGCCGACCTCGGGCAGGTCCGACAGCGCGATCCCGAGCGTGACGAGCGCGTCGTCGGAGGCCAGGCGCCCCTCCCGCAGCCTGGTCGCGAGCGCGAGCCGGCCTTCCGCGGTCGCCAGCGACTCGTCCTGACCGGGCACATCGCTGAACCCCAGCGCGAACTGCGTGCGGATCCCGGACTCGGCGCTGCCCTCGATCGCGGCATCGGCGTGGTCCGGCGTGCTGACGGCGTGGCAGAAGTCGAGCACGGTGGTGACGCCGGCGTCGATCGCCTCCAGCATGCCCGCCAGGTTGCCCACCCGGATGTCCTCCGGCCGGTACACCGCCGAGGCCTGGAACCGGATGCTGCGGAAATAGTCCTTCAGCACCGAGTCGCCGGTGAGCCCGCGCAGGCCCGCCTGCCAGACGTGCCGGTGCGTGTCCACGAGCCCGGGCAGCACGATGGTCCCGGTCGCGTCGATCACTTCGGCGTCCGCCGCGAGCCCCGGGCCGATCGCGGCGATCACGTCGTCCTCTATCAGTACGTCGGCCGCGAGCGGCCGTTCGCCCGGCTCCATGGTGAGTACGGTCCCACCCTTGACAAGCACACGATTCATGGCAACCCTCCTAGATACCCGCTGGCCAGCAGGCTAGTCGATGAACATAACCACCCGGATGTTTAGGGTGTTATGTTCTCGCCGGAGCGTACCCTCCGGCCGGTGGATTGACTAGGAATCTGGTAGAATCGTTCGGGTGGTTAACGCTGAATCCCTGACACGCGCGGAGGCGCTGGCCGCGGACATCGAGTCGATGATCCACGATCGCGAGCTCGGCCCCGGCGACCTGATCGGCACGATGGACGAGTTCCGCGACCAGTCGGGTTACGGGCGGGCGACGATCAGCGAAGCCGCGCGCCTGCTCAACGACCGCGGCACCGTCGAGATCCGTCCCGGCCGTGGCGGCGGCCTGTTCGTGGCCCGGCCGAACGTGATCGTGCGCCTACGGCACACCCTGCTGACCGTCCGCAAGATGCCCGCCACCGTGGCCGACGCCATCGCGGTGCGCGAGGCACTGGAGCCGCTGATCGCCGTCGACGCGGCCCAGCACCGTACCAAGCAGGACATCTCCGACCTGCGCAAGCTCATGACGGCCCTCAAGCGCGCCACGACCAGCACCGACCGGTTCATGCGAGCCAACTGGGCGCTGCACGAGCGCATCGCGGAGATCACCCACAACCATCTGGCCAAGGCCGTCTACCTCAGCATGACCCGGTGCATCACCGACCTGTCCGAGCACGCCGACCCCGACGACGACAGCCGCACCGAGGACTACCTGCGTTTCCGGGTGGAGGTGCACGCCGAGCTGGTGGAGGCCATCATCGCGGGCGACGTCGCACGGACCGCCGCGGCCGTCGACCGCCACCACGCCCCCGCACAGATCTGAGGGTCACTGGCCTTTGAGGAGTTGGGTCAGGCGGTCCCAAGCTGGGGATGAGGCTCCGGGCTGGGATTGCGCCGCCAACCGGGCGATGGCCGGGTTGTGGACGGGACGGGTCTCGGACCGGCTGTCGTGATGGGCGAACCAGTTCCGGGTACGGTCCGCGAGGGCGGGGAGGCGGGGATCGCTCGGCGACCACTCGTAGGCGGCGTCATGTTCGAGGTAGAGGACGCGAAACTCCGGATCGGCCATCAGCTCGCGTTTTTCGGCGAGCCACAGGGAGGCGTCCTCGGGTGAAGCTGTCTGCATGAGGATCCAGCCGTCGCGTTCCAGGCACCGCTGGCGCTCGCTGACGCCGAGTTCGCGCAGATCGTCGAGATAGTCGGCGACCTCCGGGGAAACGAAGAGCCGCTCACCGCCGCGCAACTGGGCGAGCTGATCGCGGATCCGCCCCAGTTGCGCCATACGGTCTTGGAGGTTGTGGTCGATCTCGGCGATGGCCGCCGTGAGCGCGTCCGAGTCGGCGTCAAGGAGGTCTTTGATGCGGGCCAGTGGTACGCCCGCATTGGCCAGAGTCCTGATCTTGACGAGGTCGACGGCATCTTTGGCGGTGTAGCGCCGGTAGCCGGACGAGTCGCGGCCGGGCTCGGGGAGCAGACCGCGCTCGTGGTAGTGGCGGATGGCTTTGCTGGTCACTCCGGCGTAGTCCGCGAGCTGGCCAATCGTGAGCATGCTGGACATCCTTCCACTCGGCGTTCAGGTCGTTCGCAACGGTCAGACTCGTCGAGTCAGGCGGCCGCCGCCGTTGCGGAAGCGCGCTTGGCCGTCGCGGACGTCGTGGTAGGAGACGAGCAGCAGTCGCAGGTATCCGTCAAACGTCTCCAGCGGGTATCCGGCGGGCGCGAAAAGGCCGGGCCGGATCGGCACGTAGCGCTGCGGCGGAGCGGAGGTCATACCGCCGGCGAACTCAGTGAAGATCTGCTTTTGCGATTCGTCCGTCGGTTCGTAGGTCATCCGCTCCTCGAGCTGGCCTTCGACGATGCTGACGTCGATGCGGAGCTGGTTGGAGCGGTAGGTGCCGACGTAGGGGGTGAGGTCGACGTCGTGCGCCATTTCGGTGACCAGAGTGGGGATCTGGACGCCGAGATGTTCGCTCAGGAGCCGCTGCAGGATCTGGTCCTGCAGCATGATCGCCCCCGAGGCATTGCCGAAGGCGGTGAAGACCAGGTCGTGTTCGGGAACGACGCACAGGATGGACACGCCGCCGGGCGACGCGCCCGACATGGCCAGGACGGTCGTGTCGCCGAACGGGTACAGCACCCAGCCCATACCCATCGGCGGGACGTTCGGGGTCGCCATGTCGTGCGAGACCTGCCGCATCAACGCGGTGGACTCGGCCGACAGGACGCGCGTACCGGACGGGGACACACCGCCCGCGAGGTGGGTGCGTCCGAAGGCGAGCAGGTCGGCGATGGTGCCGATCGGCGTGCCACCGGCCGGCCCCCAGGTGTCGGGCAGCATGAACATGCCGGTGGGCTTGGCCGCCATGGTCTCGGGGTCCAGGAAGTGGCCGACAGCCGTGCTCCGCAGGATGGCCTGCTCGGCTGAGGTGCTGGAGCCCGCCATGCCGACGGGTGCGTAGATATCGCGCTCGAGCAGGTCGGGGAAGGGCACGCCGGTCACCACTTCCAGCAGGCGGCCTGCGACGATCATGCCGCCGTTGGAGTAGCTGAGCTGCTCGCCCGGTTCGAACAGGGTGCCGCAGTTGCTCGCGAGGCCGTTGACGTAGGCCTTCAGGGCGTCGCGGCCCTTGGCATCGGGGAAGAACAGGTCCGCGTCGATGCCGTTGGTGTGGGAGATCAGGTGCCGGACCAGGATCTTGTCCGCCGCACCCGGCGCGGTCAGGGCGAATTCGGGAAGGTACTTCACCACCGGCGTGTCGAGGTCCAACAGGCCACGGTCGACCTGCCTCAGGACCAGCGTGGTGGTCAGGACCTTGGTGACGGAGCCGAAGAGGAATCCGGTGTCTTCGAGCATCGGTGCGCCGGTGGCGACGTTCGCGGTGCCGTGGGCGACGACGATCTGCTCGCCGGCGTGGTAGACGCCGGCGACGAACCCGGGAACGTGGTTGGACGCGCAGTAGGCGGCGGCCTGCTCGCGGATCTGGGCCTCGACGGTGTGCAGTGCGTTGTTGTTCATGTGAAGCATCGTCGGACCTTGACCTAGGGGCAAGGTCAAGCCCGATGCGCAGCCTTGCGTGAAGTCTCTGGTTAACGCCGCGTTGCAAGATCCGGCATTGCTCCGACCAGGCCGTACTGACAACCATGATCCAGGACAAAACAGGTGAATAACGGGCAGCACCGGACATCCAACGTGACCATCGAGGTCAGGACTGCCGCCAAGGACAGCTCCAAGCGCCTGTGGTCCGATGTCGTGAATGATGTAGCGACGGGCACGGTGGCGCGCCTGCGGATCCCGCCCGGCAAGATCGCCGGCAAGCAGGTGAACTGGCGGGCTCGCGCTACGACGGGCCGTGCCACCGGCGCATGGTCCAAATGGCAGTCCGCCGCCGTCCCCGCGGACGACGTCACGACTGCGGAGACCAGTTCCCACGCCGCAGCGCCCCCTGCCGACGCCTTCACTCTGCTGACCTACTGGGAGAGCACAGACAACAAGCTGATCAACTATCGCCAGGGCTACTGGGACAGAACCAAAGACGAGGGCTTCGGCAACGTCAAGATCAAGCAAAAGCACGACCTGGATGCCCTATCCGCGCACCAGATGACGAAGCACCCGCTTCGAGGTATCGTCCCCGACCCCCTCATCATGACGCGCTATCACTATCTGGCGACGTCCTACCGCCACAAATGCGACGGTTTTCTCTGGTGGAAGGAGTGCTATGTGGCAGAGAGCCGGAACACCCGGACAATCATGGACTTCAATCGCGAGTCGAGCAAATACGAGGGCACCCTTGGGGTTCTCACCGCATACTGTGAGGGCATGACCGTGTGTCCCTCCTGGATGAGAGCCTCTTTCGGGGCGGTTCTCCTGCCGGTCCCCGGCTAGCCGAGGAGTACACATGCGGATCGACGCTCTGAACGAAGATCGGCCCGAGTTGGTCGCAGGTCTCCGTCTGTTGTACAACGTGGCGGCGACGCAGCGGGTTAATGCCGCCGAGGGCCTTACCTTCGCGTCGATCCGACTCAACGGCGACAGAGGCCGCTGCACGGTCATTCCGGCGGGAAACACCGCCCTTGAGTGTCATGTGGATTACTCGATCTCATCGCGGGACGCCTTGCGTGACACGCTCGCCGCGCAAGGCGTCCCGCTCCGCACGGCCGCTGCGGATGACGGTGTGCTCGGCATGCCTAAGGACGACGACTCACCCCTGATCCAACATGCCTGGATCATCAAAATGATCGCCTACGGGGTGGACCCATGGACTGTTTATGGACGTTCCTGGAGCGGGGACCTTCTGGAGATCCGGTTGTCACACGGGTCGACGGAGGCGATTTTCCGGATAGACGGCGTGACGCCTTTGGTCACCGTCGACATCAGCCACGCTGAACCAGCTCGGCGCCTTGGCCTGAACTACACCATCGTGGATCGGATAAGCCGCCTCGTTGGCGAGGAAGGCGAGTACACCATCCAATTGTGACACGCGAATCACTTCAACACCGCCAACTCAAGCCACCTCGCCCTTACCCATTACAAGGCGGAGGTACCAGCTCAGATGGCGTCTGAAGTCCCCAGGCGGGCGCCGTGTTCGACGGCGGCGTTTTGAAGCCGGTGTCCACCCAGCCTTGCCGCCAAATGGGACGCCGACGGCGTCCGCGACGATGTCCGCGGCTACCTGATGGCGCACCTAGGCGAACCCGATGGAGTGCTGGTTGGTGACGACCGGCGCTGGGTGGGCTGGATCTGGCCGATCCCCGGTACTTCGGCTACGTGTGCGACTGCCAGCCACTGCGCGCCAAGTCCGCGGCGGCCGCGGCCTGGGCGTGACCTGCGCGGGCGGCAGGTGCGCGGCGGGAGGGGTCCAGCAGGCCGGTGCCGATCGCCTTTCTGGTGGCCTCCTCCGGTGTGATGATCACCACCTGGGCGGCGCCGAGCCTGGAGCGCTGCTGCTCGACAGTCTCCACCGGGCCGCCGGCGCGCGTCACCGGGGCCAGAGCCACCACATGGCTGCAGCCCTTGGCCAGGTCCAGGTTCAGCGGTGAGCGGATCCCGCCGTCCGTGTAGCGGCGCCCACCGATGGTGATCGGCGGGCGCACGCCGGGGCTGGAGCAACTGGCCGCGACCGCCCTGACCAGGTCGGCTCCCGAGGCGGCGTCGAACACGGCAAACTCGCCGGAAGCGGTGTCCACGGCGGTGATCAGCAGCTCGCGAGCGGGCCACTCCGTCGCCTCCCCGAGCCATCGCGCCACGGTGCGCAGCCGTTCCTCCTCCGATGGGGTCTTGGCATTCAGCGCCGTCCGGCCCATGCGCTCTCGGAACGCCTGCGCGTCCGTACCCGCGCGCATCGACGCCCAGATGAGCTTGAGCAGGGCTTTCGTGGCGCCTGGGGGAGCTGTCTCGCCCGCGATGGGCGCGAGCTGGGCCTCGTAGCGTTGCCGTAAATCGAGCCCGCACGCCAGCTGCGCACCGACGACCGCGCCCGCCGAGGTGCAGATCACCACGTCGGCGGAGGAGAGATCGACGCCGTGCTCGGCCAGGCCGGCCAGCATGCCTAGTTCCCAGGCGATCCCCGTGACACCGCCTCCGCCGAGTACCAATGCCCGCCGCATGCCTCCATTCTTCATGACCACCGCCGTGCCGATCATCTCTGCACGGTTACTCGTACGTGGCTCCACAGTTGAGCCCGTACGCCGACATCAGGCGATGACCGGGCTGCGACGCTCGATGAGTACGACGTCGCGCCAGAGGCCGTGATGGCGGCCGACTCGCTCCCGGGTGCCGATCACCCGGAACCCGGCCTGAGCGTGCAAGGCGAGACTGGCGGTGTTCTGCGGGAAGATCCCGGATTGGATCGTCCAGATGCCGGCAGCTTCGGTGGAGGCGATCAGGGCGGCCAGCAAGATGGAGCCGACGCCGTGACGGCGAGCGCCGGGATGGACATAGACCGAGTGCTCCACCACCCCGGCGTAGACACACCGGTCGGAGACCGCGGTGGCCGCCACCCAGCCGAGCACCTGGCCGGTGTCGTCCAGGGCGACGTGCCGGTGCGTGGGCAGCTTGGCCGTGTCGAAGTGCGACCAGGTGGGGGCGGTGGTCTCGAAGGTCGCCTGTCCCTCGTCGATGCCGAGCTGGTAGATGGCCAGCACCTGGGCGGCATGCTCGGGTGTCATTGCGGCGACCTTCACGGTCGTGCTGTTCATCCCCGTTCCCCGGGCAGGAGGTCGTCGATCAGCACGCGGACGCGGGCCTCGATCTGATCGCGAATGGGGCGCACTGCGTCGACACCCCGGTCTGCGGGGTCGTCGAGCTGCCAGTCCTCGTAGCGCTTGCCGGGGAAGATCGGGCAGGTATCACCGCAGCCCATGGTGATGACCACGTCGCTGGCTTGAACGGCGTCGCCGGTGAGCACCTTGGGGATTTCGGCGGAGATGTCGATGCCGGCCTCGGCCATCGCCTCCACTACGGCAGGGTTCACTTGGTCGGCGGGCGCCGATCCGGCCGAGCGGACCAGGACGCGATCGCCTGCCAGGTGGGTGAGGAAGGCGGCGGCCATCTGGGAGCGGTCGGCGTTGTGCACGCAGACGAACAACACCTGCGGCTTGTCGGGCTGGTCGGACACTGTGGCCAGCGCCCGGCGCGCCAGGCTCACCCGGGCCGGGCTCACCGGGCGTCCGCGGTGAGCGTCTCGGGGAGGGCGAGCACGCCTGTCAGGCGCTTGAGCGTGGCCGGGATGATCCAGTAGTAGACCCAGGTGCCGCGTCGCTGGCTGTCGATCAGGCCAGCCTCGCGCAGCACTTTGAGATGATGCGAGATGGTCGGCGCGGTCACCGCGAACGCGCCGGTCAGCTCGCAGACGCACACGCCCTCGCCGGCCTCGCGGCCGCCTTCGTGCGCGCCGATCAGCGACAGCAGCCGCAACCGGATCGGATCGCCCAGGGCCTTGAACACCCGCGCCAGCTCGGCCGCTTCGTCCTGGCCGATCGGCTCGGCGACCAGCGGCGCGCAGCACCCGGAGGCGAGCACCGGCAACTCCTGCTTCGACATATCTCTAATTTGACAGAATCCTAAGCAAGAGCGCAAACTCGGAGCTGTTTAGACATTCATCGAAACAACGATCGGAGATCGTCATGTCCCGTGTCCAGCTCGCCCTCCGCGTCGCCGACCTGGAAGGCTCGATCACCTTTTACTCCAAGCTGTTCGGCGCCGAACCGGCCAAGCGCCGCCCCGGCTATGCCAACTTCGCCATTGCCGAGCCCCCGCTCAAGCTGGTGCTCATCGAGGGCGAGCAGGGCCAGGACACCCGCATGGATCACCTGGGCGTCGAGGTCGAGGACACCGCGCAGGTCGACGCCGCGACTCAGCGGCTCAAGGACGCCGGGCTGGCCACGTTCACCGAGAACGACACCTCCTGCTGCTATGCCCTGCAGGACAAGGTCTGGGTCCATGGCCCTGGCAACGAGCCCTGGGAGGTCTATGTGGTCAAGGCCGACGCCGACACGCTCGGCAAGTCGGCCACCGCCCAGGACGCGACGGCCCACGATGGGGCAACCGCGCCGTGCGTGTGCGGTCAGGCCACGGAGCAGCCTGGCGGGCAGGACGTCCCCGCCGCCGGGGCGAGGGCCGGCTGCTGCTGACCGGCGTGCGGCCCCGCCGCATTTCGCGGCGGGGCCGGCACGCCGGGCGGTCAAGCCAGTGCGAGTTCTACCTCGGCGATCTTGTCTTGGGCGCGGGCACGCAGATCCGGGGTGGGATGGCCGCGCCGCCCGGTGTCGATCAGCTCGGCCACCTCCTCCAAGGTGAAGCCGAGCCGCTGGGCGGCTTTGATCACCGTGAGCAGGGTGACGGTCTCCGGCGGGTAGGCGCGATGCCCGCCGGGGCTGCGTCGCGGTTCGGCGATCAGCCCGCGCCGCTCGTAGTAGCGCAGCGTCTGCGGGTTGACCCCGGCCCGATCGGCCACCTGCCCGCTGCGCAGGAACGGCCCTCCGATGTGGTCCACCGCTGGTCAGCGCGGCCTGTTCACGCCGACGCCGCGCTGGCGCGGGCCTGCAGCGCGTCCAGCACCGCGACCTGCTCCGGCGGCACCGCCGCCTCCAGCGTCATGCCGCCGTCGGCGATGGTCAGGGTGAAGGTGAAGAACGAGCAGCAGCCGTTCTCCCGCGCGCTGAGCTCGGCGGCCCGCGTCGCGTGCTCCGGGCGGCCATCCCGGCGTTGGCTGATCTCGCCCGGTGTCGTGTCAGCAGCCGCGTCAGGACGGCAACGGCCCGGTATCAGAGCGATCGGCGATCGTAAATGCCATGAACGGTTCAGCGATTGCGGCTGAATTTCACATTTGAAGGAGTACACCACTATGTCCATCACCCTTACCGACCAGGACAAGCTCACCCTGCGTACCGCCGCGTGGGGCGCAGTCTCACTGATGTCCGCCGCTGGTGCCGCCGGCTCGGCCCACAAGGTCGCCACCCACGGCTCCATCGCCCTGACCTCCGCGACCGGCCTGGTCGGGCACGTGCTCACCAAGGCGCCCAAGGGCGTGAAGTACGGCAAATCCGTAGCCGAACTCGCCGACCAGGTACTGCCCGCCCTGACCGCGGCCATCAGCCTGCTCAAGCAGCAGGACCCGGCCGAGGCCGACAACTTCCGCAGCACCGTCATCGTCGCCATCGAAGCCGCCGCTCACACCAGCCAGGGCCGGCCCAGCCCCACCCTGGCCGACATGGCCCGCAAGATCACCGAGGCCCTCGACGCCGCTTGACGGACGTCGACCCGCGCAGCCACAGCTCATCACGGGGTCCTCTCCGGACCCCGTGACCATGAATTTCACATGTGAAGGAGTACACCACCATGTCCATCACCCTTACCGGCCAGGACGAGCTGGACCGCCCGGAGCTGCAGAAGGCCATCCAGGAGATCGTCGATTCCGGTTTCACCGGGGTGTCGCTGCGCGTACACGATGAGCGGGGCGAGTGGGTCGGCAGCGCCGGGGCGGCCGAGCTGGGCGAGACCGCCAAGCCGCCGACGAACGGGCACGTCCGGATCGGCAGCAACACCAAGACCTTCACCGCGACCGTGGTGCTGCAACTGGTGGCCGAGGGCAAGATCGGGCTGGACACTCCGGCGGATGACTACCTGCCCGAGTTCGGGCTGGACCGGCGGATCACGGTGCGGATGCTGCTGCAGCACACCAGCGGGGTGTTCAACTTCACCGGCGATTACTACCCCGAGTTCGTGCCGGGGATCGTCTGGTCGGGCCAGGAGTGGGTCGACAACCGGTTCAAGACCTACCGGCCGGAGGAGCTGGTGGAGCTGGCGTTGTCCAAGCCGGCGCGGTTCGAGCCGGGGACGGCCTGGAGCTACTCCAACACCAACTACGTGCTGGCCAGGCTGCTGATCGAGAAGGTCACCGGCCGCTCGCTCGCCGAGGAGATGCGGCGGCTGATCCTGGAGCCGCTCGGGCTGTCGGACACCATAGTGCCCGACACCTCGCCGGAGATCCCCGAGCCGTACGCCCACGCCTACTACCGCTACGAGGACGCCGGGCAGCAGAAGACGGTCGACGTCACCCGCCAGAACCCCTCCTGGATCTCCACCGGCGGCGACATGATCTCGACCACCCAGGACCTCCACACGTTCATCTCCGCGCTGGTGGGCGGCAAGCTCCTGCCGGCCCCGCTGCTGGCCGAGATGTGCACCCCGCACCCGACGGGCATCCCGAACATGGACTACGGCCTGGGAGTGTTCGTGGTGAACACGGACGGCGGCACCGTCATCTCCCACAACGGCGGCATCGCGGGCCACGGGGCGCTGATGTACAGCACGCCCGACGGCAGTAAGACCCTGACCGCCGCGGTGAACTATGTGGACGACGTCGCGATGTCCCTGGCAGGGGCGTTCCAGAAGGCGACGCAGAGGCTCGTCAAGGAGGTGTTCGGCGGCGGGCAGGCCGGGTCGGCTCAGTAGACAAGGCTGACCCGAACGCCTTGACTGCTTAGATCTACAGGTCGGGACGGGTGTGGATCGTCGCCCACACCTTGTGGCCCACCTCCTCGTCACCTTCGCACCCGACCTCGTCGGCGAGCGCGGCGACGAGAGCCAGCCCTCGGCCACACTCCGCATCGGTCCGGAAGTCCGCACCGAAGCGGGGGCGACCGCCCCAGCCGCAGTCATAGACCGCGACAGTGGTCGTGGCGGTCGTGCGGGTGATCTCGACGATGAAGGTCCCGTCGGAGCGGCCGCTGCTGGTGTGCCGCAGGGCGTTCGCGGCCAACTCGGCGACGATCTGCTCCGCGTCGTCCTGGCAAGGGGCATCAGCCAGGAGATAGCGGGTGAAGTGGCGAGCGTGCGGGATCCGGTCGGGGGTGCCGGGGAAGGTACGCCGCCAGATAAGGCCGCCGGGGTGCAGGTCGATCATGGCGTCGATGTGTTCACGCAGGACCGGACGGGATGGCCCGGCGCTCGGGTCCTGCTCACGTTGCCGGGGAATGAGCAGGTGAGCAGGTACGTCCACCGTTTCGGTGATGGGCACTGGGATCCTCCGTGGACACGTGAAGTGTTCGGCTCGTCATCCATACGGTGCCCCGTCGGGCGTGCCGCGTGGATCCCCATCACGTCTTCATTGATTACCCACGCGACAGTTACGCTGACCTGCGCGAGTCTGTCGGCGTCGAGGATCGGTGCTCCGATGCGGTCTTGATTGATCTCTCACGCACGACACAAGGAAGCTGGCGACCTGGCGACCACATGGCGCCAGAAAAGAGCTTGCCCCCGTCGCATGCAGAGCAGTGGCGAGATCCCGGGGCTTACAGGGGTACCGTAGCTCACTCTCCGACTGGTTGTCCGAGCTTGAGGTCGTCATCCCACTGCGGCCTCGATCGACCCTTCCATCCTCTCGCACGGAATGTGATCGTCGCTTTACAATAAGTACGCGATTCCAGGCCAGAGGAGGCGCGGATGTCCGGCGATGGCTACCGGGTGCTGCTACAGGCTCGTTCTTGGAGTCAGCACCTCAGGAAGAAGAGCTTCACGTGGGATCAGATCGCCGACGTGCTCGCGCTCACCCACCAGGTGAGCCCACTGCGGCTCTATCGGCTGGCACACGGCCGCACCGCGGCCGACGTGGTGGCCATGGTCAACGACGCCGACCCGGCGGGCACGGCGGCACTGCGCGAGTCGCGGCTGTACGACTTCGAGTCCTGGCCGGAGGCGGGGCGTCGGCCGCCCGTCCGTCTGCTCACTGTGCTGGCCAAGATCTACCAAACCGCCGCGCGCAACCTGGCGCGAGCGGAGGACCTGGTGGCGTACGGGGCTGCTGATCGTGAGCTGATCGATGGTGCTGATTTCCGCGACCTGGACGCCAATCGGGCCTCTGGAGCGCGTGTCACCATGGAGGTGAACGCGGCAGCCCGACCCGCTGACACGTTGCTCTTGGACGCCTCAGCGTGCGTGCAGTTGCTGCGTGCCACCGGCGTCGAGGAGACCGATGTGAAGCGACGGGAACTGCTCTTCGAACTGGCTCTGGTGCTCGGCGGCAGTCGGGCGCTTGACCTGCTGAGAGTCCTCACCTCGGAAGAGGAGGAGCGCTTGGCAGGGGTACTGCGTAGCACTGGGCGGGTGGACGAGGCCACGGTACGCACGTTCGAGAAGCTGACTCTGCACGTGCGACGGGCGGACGACGTGTCCGGGCCCGCGACGCTGCTGCCGGTGGTCAATGGGCAGCGGGCAGCGGTCGGAAGGCTCCTTGCCCGCGAGTCGATGCCGCCGAGCCTGCGCGATCGGCTCCTCGATACGTATGCGCAGTTGTCGCAACTGGCCGGCTATCTCGCCTACGACCTGCGTGATTACGCAGCGGCCGAGCAACTGTTGCATGACGGGCTACGAGCGGCACTCGACCACGGCGATCCGACGTTGGTCGGCTACGTGCACTACTGGCTAGGCAGGATGGCCGCCGACCAGGACCGGACGGCCGCGGTCTTCGACCATGCCTTCGCCGTTCAGAGCTGGGCCGCCCGATCTCCGAGCAAGCTGCTGGCGCCACTACACGAATCGCTGTTCTCACTCGCCCACGCCGCCGAGGGTGACGCTGCGGCGAGCGCCCGCGCGCATGAGAGCGCGCTCGCGTCGGCAGGAGCGTCGAAGGACAATGAACCGGCGTTCCTGTACTGGATCACGCCGGCGGTGGTGGAATCCAGGAGGACCGCTTTGCTGGTCCGGCTGAATCGACCCGGAGACGTCATTAGGGCGGCCGAGCAATATCTGGCTGGGCATGGGGCGGGGTTCAAGAAGGGGCGGGGGTTGGTGCTTGCCCGGTATGCCAGAGGCTTGACGCAGGCCAGGGAGATTCCCGAGGCGGCGGCCAAACTGACAGAGGCCGCCGTCATCACCAGGCAGCACAGCTCGGCTCGGCTCACCGACGAGATCGCCCAAGCGCGAGCCCGGCTGGAGCCCTGGGTGAACACCGCTTACGTTCGTCGGCTGGACGAGACCCTGCGATCGTGCGGGCTCACTTCGGCTTGTCCAGCAGGAGGGGCTTGAGCTGGCGGAAGAATTCGGTCGCGTCCGCCAGAGAATCCCGACCCGGTGCATGCTCAATGATGTTGACAGTGAGAAGGCGCTTGTAGTCGGGCGTCCATCCGTATACGAAGGCGATGGTTTTGTCTTTGGCGTTCTTCCGTCGCGCTGCGAAGCCCAGCCCTAATTCGTCGAGAAGGTCCTTCCCATGGGTGGACAGCTTGGTGTTCTCCAGGTCTTCCGCATCGTTTGGGGACGGGTCGAAGACTTCGATCATGAGTCCCAAGCTGCTATCAGACCCCCCTTTCTCGCGCACCGAGCATGACGCAAATTTCCGACCCATGTCCATCTTGGTGCCATAGGCCCTGTAGTCGTTGAGACCGGTCGCGATCTTGATAGCGTTCGCCGAGATCAGGTCGCATTCTCGTGGGGTGGCGGTCACGTTACCCAACGGCCGGGTGTCGGGCGGCGGATCGGGTGGAGACGAGCATGCCGCCAGGACGAGAACCACGAGGATGAGGACCACTGACGGTTGGATTCTCATGAGCCATGGCCGGAGTAGTAATTCCCGACATCGTTGAAACCGTCCTCGATGGCGTCACCCGGTCGGCCGAGGACACGGCCAGTGTCGCTCAGTTTCAGCCAATTCTTGTAGTCATCGAGTTGGTCGGCATCCATCTCCGCGCGTGGCAGGATTTTCCCGTTGTCCATAAAGTGGCCGTCCGCACCTGGAGAGTAGTCCTTGTGATGGTATGGGTGCGTGCTGGCAGGCACGGATCCGTCCCCGAACAGGCCGTGGCGCATCATGGTGGCCGCCGCGAGATCTGTGAACATATCCTTGGCCACTTCCAACGCGGTGTCCGCGCCTTCGCGAGCCTGGTCTTCATGGTTGGACTTGATCTTTCCGAAAATCGTCTCTTTAGCTTTGTCGACCATGAGTCCGATGAGCTTCCCCTGCGGTCCTGGAGCCAGTCCGACGACTTTCTCGGCCACCTCCTTGAAAGTGGCAAGGCGTGCATCATCGGCCTTCGCCGCTTCGATGGAGGAGATGTTGGCGGCATCGGTGATCACAAAGGTGGTCCTGCTGAGGCTTCCCGCTGCCCAGGCGAATGCGGCGCCACCGCTACGGCTCATGCGCTCTTCGAGTATGTCCTGTCGCTTGGCGTCCACTTGCTGCCGTGTGGCATCCGGGTGAGCCTTCCGCCATTCCGCGAAGTCGGCCCGGACCTCTGCCGCGATCTTGTCGGCCAGTTCGTCCAGCATCGTGGCGGCATACAACCCGTGCGCGGTCGCTACGGTCTTGAAGGCGTCCTCGTCTGCGAACGCCCACGTCATAGCTTTCTTGGTGTCTGCCGCGTTGAACTTGGCGCCAAAGGGTTCCACACCTTTCAGGTTCTTGTCGGCGTCCATGTCCGTCTCCACGCCTGGCATCTTCGTGCTGAAGGACTGCAAGTCACGGTGCACGTTCTCGGTGTACTGGGCGAAGACCGAGCCGAGATTGGCGCGCGTATGGGGAAGGTTGGCCTGAACCTTGGCATCGCTCCAGAAACGGACCGCCCATGAGGCGATCAGTGCGGACTTGTAACCGCGTGAGTTGCCCGGCGGCAAATCGTGGTCGCGGAACTCCGTGCTGGCCACTTCGATGGCCCAGCCGAGATCCGCGTCGGCATCGCCATCCCAGGGGTGCTGCCGCATCAGGTAAGCCAGGGGCTTGCGCTGCGGGTCAGTGAAGAAATCCTGGGCGACGGCGGGATGGTGAGCCAGCGCGACCAGCGCCGTACCCAAGGGGCTGAGGTCGCCCGGTGAGATGTCCTTGGCACCGGGCTTCGTCCAAGGATCTCGCTGGCGGGCCGGGTCAAGGGGATGGGCCACGTCTTTGTCGTAGAGCTTCCGGACCAGTGTGAGCAGGAACGTGTGGTCGAACTCGCCGTCCTGGAGCAGCTTTTTCACCGCGAACGCGTTCTGCGGGTCCTCGATGTGGTCGACCAGTTGGTCGGCGTAGTCGTCGGCCAGTTTCAGCCGGCCCACTCCGCGCGAGGCCGTGCCCAGAATCGTGCTGAGCATGGTGACGAGCCGTTCCTGTGTCGCGACGTCGTGTTGGAGCGGGCGTTCCGACTGCGGGAGATCGGACCCGTACGCCCTGGAGATCAGGGCTTTGAGCTCACGCGGCGATATTTCCTTGGCGAACGCCACGGCGAAGAACGGATCGTTCTTGTGCCGCTCGATTTCGGCCACCGTTTTGGCGTCGAGTGAATGGCTCTCGATCTGATCCCGTAGCTTTGTGGCCAGGGTCTTGGCGGATGCCGTGCCCTCGGCGGGAGACTTCGACAGCCAGTTGGATTCGTTGGCCCAGAGAATGCCGCCCTTGCCGGATTTGCGGTCCGGTTCGGCGAGGATCAGGTCGAGGCGGCCCTGGAGTGCGGGAATCTGGTCGCTCATCTGGCGGCCGATGGCAGGGAGCGGGGTCGGGCCCCACAGTTGGATGTTCAGGGAGGTCAGGGCTCGTTCCACCTCGAGGCCGACGTCCGGAATCGTAGTGCTGACCCGCTTCATGCCGTTGATCAGCTGTGTCATCAGCGTGGGGTTGATGCCGACCTGCGGACTCATCGGGTGGACGCCCCCGGATCGGACGGCTGGAGGGAGTCCAGCAGCGATAACGCCCGGGCGAACAGGTCCTTGAAGCCCTTGTCCCACGCGCGTAGATCGGCGGCGAGCCTGTCCCCCGCCGAGCCTTTGAGCGCGCCGTCATCGACCAGGCGGGCAAGCGCGATCACGTCATTCGCATGCTGATCGCGTAGCTGTTCGATCTGACGCCTGGCGGCGTCGATCTGTGCCTGCGTCGCCATCATGACCTGATCTCGCCCGATCTCGTGGAGGCGGGGTCGAAGGAATGGTAACCACGGAGAAGCAGACATAAAAGCGAAATGCGGCAATTCAGCGAAATGGCTATGTATAGGCCGGTGAATCCGGGTGAATGGCCTTAGAGCCAGTCGCGGCGCTTGAAGACCGTGTAGAGGACCAGGCAGACCACGCCCATCAGCAGCATCGCGAACGGGTAGCCGAGCACCCAGTGCGTCTCGGGCATGAAGTCGAAGTTCATCCCATAGATGGTGCCGACCAGCGTCGGGGCGAACAGGATGGCCGCCCAGGCGGAGATCTTCTTGACCTCCTCGCCCTGCTGGATGCTGGCCTGGGTCATCCTGGCGATCTCCTCGTTCTGCGCCTGGGTCACCAGCGTCGAGTTGACCAGCAGGATGTCCTGGAGCATCTGCCGGAAGGAGGCCACCCGCTCCATGACCGTGATGGCGTGGTCGGCCACGTCACGCAGGTAGCTCTGCAACTCGTCGTTGACGCCGTACTTGGCCGCCCCGGCGATGAACCCGTCGATCATCCGCACCAACGGCGTGGTGGCCCGCTGGAACTCGATGACCTCGCCCGACAGCTCATAGACGCGCCGCGAGACGGACGGGTCGCCGCCGAACACCTGGGCCTCGATCTCCTCGATGTCCTTCTGCAGCCCGGCGACCACCGGGGCGTAGCCGTCGACCACGGCGTCGAGGATGGCGTACAGCACCGCCTGCGGCCCCTGACGGAGCAGGTCGGGGTCCGACTCCATACGCTTGCGTACGGCCTGCAGGTCGGGCGCCTCCGCATGCCGTACGGTGATCACGAAGTTGGACCCGACGAAGACGTGCAGCTCGCCGAACGCGACCTCCTCGACGTCGTCGAGGTAGCGGGCGGCGCGCAGTACGACGAACAGCATGTCGCCGTAGCGGTCGGCCTTGGGGCGCTGGGAGCCGACGATGGCGTCCTCGATGGCCAGCGGGTGCAGCTGGAACTCCTCGGCGAGCTTGGCCAGCTCCCAGTCCTTCGGCCGGTAGAGGCCGATCCAGGCGAGGCTGTCGGGCAGCTCCTTGAGGCGTTCGAAGGCGTCGGCCAGCGAGCTGGGGTCGTCGACCCGCTTGCCGTCCTGGTAGATGGCGTTGTCGATGACGGTCGGCTGGTAGGGCGCCTGTTCACCGGCGCGCGGGTCCATCGAGTACTCGGGCGCCGCCTCGCGGGCAGCGCCACCGTTACCTCGTCCGAACCCCTTCAGCCGTGCCATGTGCGCCCCTTACTGAAAATCTGCCGCCAGCTCGTCGAGTGCCCGCGTCGCCCGGTCTCGGATGGACTTGCGCCACATCGGCGTCCAGCCGAACAGCAGCCCATACGGCCTGCCCAGCGCCATCCGCGACCAACGCTTGAAGTCGAAGTCGTCGTGATGCCTGACGATCACGCCGTCCTCGAACCTGAACAGCGCGTCGCTCTCGTTGACCACCTCGCGGCCCGTGCCGGAGAAGGTGTAGCGGGAGGACCAGTGCGCCGTGCCGGTGAAGTCGTCGGCCGTCACGCCGCTGAACTCCGACTTCAGGCCGTCGCGCACACCCAGTTGCAACCGCCACATCGCCATCACCCTGCGCCGGCCCTCCACCTCCTGGAAGACGGGGTCACCGAAGCTCACCTCGGGGTGATAGCACCTCTCCATTGCCGCGTAGTCAGCGCGGCCGAGTGCCTCGTAGAAAGCGCGGATCAGCGCCACGTGCTGGTCGTTCACCCTGCCTATCAGACCATGTTTATCCCGTTATGCCAGCATACGGCCCTCAACCAGTCTTCTCCCAGGTCGAGCCGGTGAAGAGCACGCAGCTGGTGTGCGTACGAATATGGAATTGTCGGGAAATCGGTGCCAAGCACCACCTTCCCCGCGAGACCAAGATCAAGCAGCGCGGGCCGCAATCTGTCCGGAAAAGGCATCCTGACCTGGGTAAAGTCGGTGAAGGCCATGGTCGTGTCGAGCGCCACCCGCTCGTAGCGGGCGGCCAGCTCGAAGAACGGGTCGTACTCGGGCATCCCCAGGTGCGCGATCACCACCCGCAGCCGGGGATGCCGGCGCAGCACCGCGCCGATCGGCTCAGCGCCCAGGAAGCCGCTGCCGACCGGCACCGAGCTGGCGTGCACGATCACCGGCACGCCCGCCTCGGCGAGCAGGCCCCAGATCTCATCCAGTTCGGGCGCCCTCGGGTCGAACCCGCCCACCTGGAGGTGCACCTTGAAGATCCGCGCGCCGCGCTCCAGCGCCCGCCGGACGTAGCCGGTCGCGCCCGGCTCCGGGTAGAAGGTCGCGGACGGCAGGCAGTCCGGGGTACGACGGGCGAAGTCGAGGGTCCAGTCATTGAGATCGGCGGCCATGTCCGGCTTGTGGGCATAGGCGAGGGCGGGAAAGGCCCGCACGCCCAGCTCGCGCAGCCGGGCGACCCGCTCCTCCACCGGCCACAGGTACTGGATCTTCCAGCCGTTCCCCATGAGGGGCCCGCCGTGGGTGAAGTGGTGCCAGACCCGGCGTTCCATGCGCTCAGGCAGGAAGTGCACATGCAAGTCGATCAGCCCGGGCAATCCCAGCTCTCGCCACCATTCCGGCACTTCGGCATCAGAATCTTGTTCTGTGAGCACGAGCGTGACTTTACCTGGATAGGGTCATACCTCGATGGACAAGCTCTGGGCTCACCTGATCGAGGTTCAGCCTGCCCCCGACCCTTGGGTCGTGGTGGTCTCGGCACTCGTCGCGCTCGCGATCGTCAGCTTCGGCATGTCCTGGCAACTGTCCAGGGGCCTGATCACGATCGCCCACGAAGGCGGCCACGCGCTGATGGCGCTGGTCACCCGGCGCAAGCTCGAAGGCATCCGGCTGCATTCGGATACCTCCGGCGTGACGCTGACCAGGGGCCGGCCCAACGGCCCCGGCATGGTGCTGACCGCGCTCGCGGGCTATCTGGCGCCGTCGATACTCGGGCTGGCCGCCGCGTGGCTGACCGAGCAGGGGCGCATCACGTTGCTGATGTGGACCGTGCTGCTGTTCCTGGTCTGCATGCTGCTGCTGATCCGCAACCTGTACGGCGCGCTGATCCTGCTGGCGACGGGCGGTGCGGTGTTCGCCCTGTCGATGTACGCCCCGGACAACGTGCAGCAGGTCGTGGCCCTGGTGGCGGTCTGGTTCCTGCTGTTCGGCGGGGTGCGGCCGATCATCGAGTTACAGCGCAAGCGGCGCAGGCGGCAGGCGCGTGACTCCGACGCCGACCAGCTCGCCAGGCTGACCATCCTGCCCGGCGGCTTCTACGTGTTCTTCTTCCTGCTCGTGGCGGGCGCCTCGGTGGTGGGCGGCGCCTATCTCATGAACCCGCTCTAGCGACAGTCCCTCCAGGTCCGGCAAATCACATTAAACTCGCCCGTGACAGGGGGGAGTACTGTGCTGCCAGTCGAGGACGCGCCCGGCTACCGGGTACTCGATCAGGCCGGCCAGGGCGGTTTCGCCATCGTCTACCGCGCCTACCAGGAGCGCCTCGACCGGATCGTGGCGCTGAAAGTCCTGTCCGTGGACCGGGTCGACCAGCGGACCATGCGCCGGTTCCAGCGCGAACTCCAGCTCACCGGCCGGCTCACCGGCCATCCGAACGTCGTGACCGTCTTCGACACCGGCGTGACGCGCTCCGGCAAGCCGTACATCGCCATGGACTTCTTCGAGAACGGCTCGCTGCGCGACAAGGTCCGCAACGAGGGCCCGCTGCGGGTGCCCGACGTGCTGCGCGCGGGCGTGAAGCTGGCCGGGGCGCTGGCCGCCGTACACGAGGCGGGGGTCCTGCACGGCGACATCAAACCGCAGAACATCCTCATCTCCCGGTACGGCGAGCCGGCCGTGGCCGACTTCGGCGTGGCCAGGGTCGTCGACTCGTCGGAGATCTCGGCCACGGCGCAGGCGTTCACGCCGTTGCACGCGGCGCCGGAGGTGCTGACCGGGCAGCCGCACTCCGCCTCGACCGACATCTACTCGCTCGGCTCGACGCTCTATCACTTGCTCGCCGGGCAGCCCGCCTTCCACAGCCCGTCGGACCCGTCGATCGCGCCGCTGATGTACCGGGTGCTGAGCGCGGAGCCGCCGCCGATCAACCGGGCCGACGTGCCGCGTGTGGTGTTCGAGACGGTGCTGCGGGCGATGGCGAAGCAGCCTGACGTGCGGTACGGGTCGGCGCGGGAGTTCGCGCAACGGCTGCGGGAGGTGCAGGCGGAGCTGGGACTGTCGGTGACGGACCTGGTCGGGCAGGATCCGGGTCCCGGGCCCGCCACGTCGCCGGCGCCCCGGCGACCGGACCCCGGCGAGTCTCCTGCGGCCGGTCCCTCGACGGGTGCGCACCTGGCCGGGCCGCCCGTGACTGGGCCGCCCGTGACTGGGCCGCCCGTGACTGGGGCGCCCGTGACGGGGGCGTACGCGCCTGGGGCGCCCGTGACTGGGGCGTACGACGCGCCTGGCCCGGTGGCCGCGCCGGGGGGCGGGCCGCAGGCGGCCGGATACAACCCGTTCGAGCCACAGCCGTCGGGTCCTCAAGCGTCGGGTCCGCAACAGGCGGGGCCTCAGCAGTCCGGATACAGCCCCTTCGAGCCGCGACCGTCCG
This sequence comes from Nonomuraea sp. NEAU-A123, assembly GCF_018603905.1. GTDB lineage: Bacteria > Actinomycetota > Actinomycetes > Streptosporangiales > Streptosporangiaceae > Nonomuraea. The sequence goes on along the minus strand of NZ_JAHFZZ010000011.1, from coordinate 3,429 downwards.
GCGCGCAGCAGCCGGGGTACAGCCCTTTCGAGCCGCCGCCATCTGGTGCGCAGCAGTCCGGTTACCACCCCGCTGGGCTCCAGCCGTCGGGGCCGCAGTTCGGCGGGCCTCAATCGACCGGTTCCCAGCCGTTAGGGCCGCAGTTCGGCGGGCCTCAGCCGACTGGCTCGCAGCTCAGCATGGACGGGTCGGCCGCTCCCGCCACGGTCCCGCCCCCGCATCCAGCGCAGACCGGTTCCTCGTTCGGAGCCGCACACCCGTCGCAACCGGGCTATCCGCCCAGCGGTGCCTATCCCCCATCGGGCGGCCTCCCCCATCCCCCGCAAAGCCATCCCGAGCAGGGTTATCCCACCCAGAACCAGCTTGCGCAGGGCTATCCCACCCAGCATGGTCTCCTTGCGGGTGGTCTCCCAGCGGGCAATCCCTCGCGGGGCGGCCCGACTGCGGGCGGACCGACTGCGGGCGGTCCGGCGCACGCGTCGGCCGGACTCCCGCCGAGGCGTAGAGGAACCCGAGTGGCGGCGATCGGCGCCGCCGTCACGATCGTGGCGCTCGCAGGCGCCGGGTTCGCCGTCTACCTGTCGCGACAGAACGCCGCCCTCGTGGCCGACCCACAGACGTCCCGGCTCCCGTCGACCGCCCCCAAGTCGTCCGAGAACAAGGGCACCATCGACAAGGACGCTCTGGCCGCGCTGGCCCCGCGCAAGGTACAGGTGGTGGCCGACCGGAGCACGTTCGTGGAGCTGCGGTGGACACTGCCCAAGGAGTCCGCCCGCTACCCGGTCGTGGTCCAGCACTCCCCGGCCAAGCAGGGCGAGCAGGCGATCACCGCCCTCCAGCCCAGCACCACCTCAGCTCGCGTGCCGGGCCTGGACCCGGACACCGGCTACTGCTTCCTGGTGGGCGTCCCACTGCAGATCTCGAAGACCAGCAAGGTCGCCTGGTCCAAGCCGATCTGCATCAGAGGCGCGGTCGCCAAGAACGGCTAGATCGGGTGACGATCCACGCGCAGCACCGTCGATCTCCGGGTCGGACAGAGCGTCGATCTGGGCTTCGGCGATCGAGCTGCCCATCCTGATGCCGTACACCTAAAGCTGGACTCCCCGCCGAGCAAGGACCTCGGCCAGCGACGCGCCTGCCGAACGCTGACCGGAGCGGATCTGCTCAGCTTCGGCGTGCATGCGCTGCCAGTCCTCGGGGTCACCGGCCGCCCGGACGGCGATATGCCACCACCCGGTGAGAAAGTCATCCAGTGCGGCCAAGTCCACCACGTCCGCGTGACTGATCGCCGTGAGTTCAGCATCGAACGCGGCCACGTTAGCGGCCGGCAGCGACGCCCGCTGACCAACGACTCCGGCGTTCGGCCGACCACCGTGCATGCCGACACGCAAGGCCAGTCGTTCCCGGTCTTCGCGCCGCCGACCGTGTTCGGGCCTGATGCCACGCATCCGCGACTTCAAAGGCCTGATCTTCTTCCGGGCCGACTCCCACGTGGTCTACCCGCGTACTGCGGTCGCCATGTAGGCCGTTGTGCTGAGGGGAAGCCGCAGCACGAAGCAAGCGCCACCGGTTGCGGACTCTCTGGCGTGGAGGGTGCCCATGTGTGCCTGGGCGATTTCGCGGGCGATCGCCAGACCGAGGCCGGTGCCTTTGTGGTCGAGGCGGCGTGCGGCGCCCAGGCGGGTGAAGCGTTGGAAGATCCGTTCCCGATCGGACTCCGCGATTCCGTCTCCGTCGTCGGTTACCGTCATCTCGGCGCTGTCGCCCATGCGGCTCACCCGGACCTCGACCATTCGCTGGGCGTGTCGTTGGGCGTTGTCGAGCAGGTTGGTGAGCAGCCGGGCAATCCGGATCGGGACTGCCCGGACAGTCACGCCCCGTTGGAGCCAGAGCCGGACCGCGAGGCGATCGACCCGGCGGGAAATCTCGTCCCGGACCAGTTCTGCGAGGTCGACCTGCTGCGGCTCCACGGCCGGACCCGCCTCTATTTCGCCGAGGACTCGCAGGTCGGTGAGGACCGCATCCAACCGGTCGACGCCTCTCAGCGCCTTGGCGAGCAGGTCGTGGAGATCGGTCTGGTCGGGATACAGGCGGGCCGCCTCTAGCTCCGCGCGCAATCCCGCGACGGCCGTGCGCATCTCGTGCGAGGCGTCGGAGGCGAACTGCCGGTTCTTCTGAACCTCCTGCTCCAGCTCTCTCCGCATGTCGGGGACGATCGGGATCGTCGCCGCGGCTCGGCCCTCACAGAGCGGGTGTGGTTCCTCGCAGGAGTACCGGGCTTTCAGAGGCGTCATCGTGGACGATCCTTTCTCGATCAGATTCGGGGCTGCCTTTCCCCGGAAGACGTACAGGTCGGGTTATGTCCAGGCGCGAGTCGCGGCGGGTGATGGGAAAATCGAGGTGGGACATGTCGCTCTCGTTTCTCTTCGGCGCTCGGAAATGCGGCAAAGGTCAGGGCGCGCACAGGGTGTCCTCTGTGGCCTTGGCCGTTCGTCCTCGGTCGTCAGGAATGAGGATGAGGCGGATCGGGTCGCCGATCTTGTGCTCCAGCCGGTGGATCGCCTCGGCGGCGTCGGCGAGTGGGATGTGGTCGGTGCATGGTGATCTCACTTTCTTGGCAGGGTTGGGCGGTTGGTGTCGTGCGCCCGAGACCGTTCGACCTGGCTCGGGCCGCGGTGATGCCCCTGCTTGCGCTCCCACTTGCCCACAAGGTTCTGGGCGATCTCCAGCATCTGCCCGAAGTAGCTCTTCATGGCCCGCTGGCTGAAGGCCGGCATGAGGATCCGGTGCGCCATGCCCCAGGCCTCCTCATCGTCATAGGCGGTGAACAGGCCCGCGCCGGCGTAGTCCCGGACATGGCTCAGCGGCGGGAGGATCGGCTTGCCGAAACGGGTCTCGTCGCAGACCTCCGTCACCAGGTCGGGGTCGTAGACGAGGACGTTCTCCTGGCCGGCGATGTCCAGGCTGAAGATGCCCTCGGGGAACTGCTCGGCCGGCTCGCCGAAGTACGCGACCGGGTTGATGCCGGGAATCTGGGGTGTGTGGCCGAGGATCGGGATCCCGCGCGGGGACCGAATGGGACGAAGGCCGGTGACGGACTGCGTGGTGGTCATGAAATTCTCCGAATCTGACGATTTCGTCATTTATGGACAGTACCGTCAGTCGTGTAATGACTCGCCAAAGCAATAGTGATGATTCCGTCACTCTTGACGGAATCCACTACAGTGGAGGGCGCACCACAGCCCACAGGAGAGGGACAGATGACCGACGCCGCACCGAGCCGCCTGGACCGGCGCAAGGCACGCACCCGCGCCGCGCTCATCCACGCGGCCCAGACCTTCATCGCCGACGGCAACACCAACATGGCGATCCTGGACCTCACCCAGGCCGCCGACGTCGGCATGGGCTCGTTCTACAACCACTTCTCCA
>NZ_JAHFZZ010000010.1:306085-404509 GCF_018603905.1 Nonomuraea sp. NEAU-A123 | reverse complement strand
CAGCCCGGCAGCCTCAACCTCCACCTCCAACAACGGGCAGGCGCCGGCGTCTCGCTGGCGTGGAGCCTGCAGGTCCTGGATCAGGTGCTGGCCGGGCTGCAGGCCGCCGCCCTGAGCGACATCATCCACCTCGACATCAAGCCGCAGAACATCGTCCTGGACGGCCCTGCCAACATCAGGATCATCGACTGGGGCATGTCCCAACTGCACCAAGCCGGCAAGAGCGTCTCCACGGTATCCCCCGGCGGCACCAAATGGTTCGCCAGCCCCGAGCAACTCGGCGCCACCGACGCCGCCCCCAGCGGCCTGTCCGACCTGTACGGCGTCGGCGCCCTGGCCTACTGGCTACTGACCGGCCAGGCCCCACTACGACGCGAGATCGAAACCACCATCGGCACCGACGCCGACCTGCTTCAGGTCCGCCACCTGATGCAAGCCGGCACCCGGCCCGACCGCGCCGATCACCTCACCCCGGACGTCCCCGAACACCTCGGCCGGCTCATCGACCAATGGCTCAACTACACCCCCACCAACCGCATCCCACACGGGATGAACCCCACCGCTGCACTCGGCTGGGCACGCACGGCCTTGAGCTGACAACGCCCGTATCCGCATCCCAGAGGGAGACATTGACTGGAAGTGCCCGGCCAGCCGGCCTTCCTCTGGCGTGCAGAGACATCAGCGCTAGGAAGCGGACCGGCGCAGGTCTTCTTTGGCGATCCGCTCGACGAAGATCGGAACGAAGTCACGGATCGGCCGCCCATCGAAACGGTGGTGGGCCACCACTACCGCAGAACGTACCCGTTCAGCCGAATGGCTGCGGGCGAACGCTCTGGCCAACCGTGCCTTCAGTTCATCCACCGCCAGGTGTTCACGTTCGGCGACATCAATGTCCATGTACTCTCCCACCAAAGGGGTTGAAGGGCGTATCTTGCCGAGCACCTCAGGGCCTGCTCACCGCCGCCCGGCCGTCCTCGTTGTGTGTTGTCTGCGGTGGGTTGGCCGTTGCCTGGCGGCGCAGGTCGATGATCGGCTGCAGGAGCCACAGCCAGCAGGTCGCCAGCGCCGCCGCGGCACCGAACACGATGGCGAGCCAATTGCCGAGCACAACCTCGGCCACCAAAGCCACCCCGGCGGTGATCGCGACCGCCAGTGATACGGCGCCGACGAGCCCCAGCTCGTTGGCGCGATGCACGATCTTCTCCTTCAGCCCGGTACGGAACAGCAACCGGTGCTGAACAGCGGGCGTGATGAAACAGACCGAGGCGGTGGCCGACCCCGTCAACGCGATGAAGAACAGCCAGTGGCCCGAGGTGTCCACCTTGGCGAAGCCACTCTGAAACGGCATCGCCAGCAGAAAGGCGAAGAGCACCTGCACCCCGGTCACCATGACCCTCAGCCCCTGCAGGAGCTCGGAAAGTTCGCGGTCGATGCGTTCCTTGTGGCTTTCGTCGGCGCTGCTCTCCTCGGCGCTCACAGCAGAAGATTCGCCATCAGTGAGAAGGCGGCTTTGGTTTTCCTGCCGGGGCAACGCCATCGGCCTGACACCTCCGTGAGTCTTCCGTGACACCGCCACGGGGTGGATCCGTCGATCGTGTTCTCGGCTCGCGTCCCCCTGAGCGCTCCGCGGCCTACCGGCGGGGAGCCGCAGCACCGTGTGGGAGTGTCTTGGGTGGTCGAGCGGCAGCCTGAGCCCGGAGGGTCCGCTGATCGCCGCCGATGAGGTCGTCGAACAAGGCGTGATAGTGCGTCATGGCCTGCCGCAGTTCCTGTATCGACACCCAACCGTCCCCGGCGCGCCCGCTGATCTCATGGGCCTGGCGGTAGTGCTCCAGGGTGCGGCTGTGTCGCAGCGACAGATCGGAAACCTGCTGCGCGAAGTCCTCGGTGGCATAGCCGCGCTTGGCCATGACGGCCCTCACCAGCAGATCGGCCTCGCTGACCGCGGGACTCGGCTCATTCACGAAACGCTCCTGGACCGAGACCCACCTGTCGGCATAGCCGCGGCGTGAGTCGGGATCGAGCGGCTGAATGTCGAGTGGACCCGATCGCGTTCGACGGGCTCGCATCTCACGCTCCGCCGCCCTGCGGTTGCCCGCGGCGGCAACAGTGCGTTCGTACTCAGGGCCGAATCGCTTGCGCAGGCGGCCTCGACGCCTCCGCAGCCAGAATGAGCCGACAGCCGGCACCACCACCATCATCCCGACGATGACGGCCACCCACATCACGGTCTCGGCGGACATGACCGCCTCCGCCCTGGGTATCGCCGGTGCATCCCGCCCGAAGACAGGTGACCGGACACCGTCAGTCAACGCCGCTTACCCGAAGATGGCTATGGGCGTTTCAAGCAAAGCTCATCGCGGGAGCTGATCACAGCTCACGCTCCTCGACGGGCTGAATTGTCGCCTCGACCCAGGGGATCACCTCCGGTGGCTCCGGCGACTGCACCTCGGGCGGCACCACCTACTTCCAGCCGATCGCCCCGATCCTCACCGCCTACGGCCTGAAGCTGGTGACCACCGCGCCGCCTGCAGCCACCGCGGCCGACAGCACCACGTAGGCTCACCCGAGCAGGAGCAGGGCATCGGCGATGTAGTCGCAGATCAGGCCCCTGCGCCAGCCCACCTCCAGCTCGGAGGCGGCGAGGATCTCCGACTGACCGCCACGTTCGCGCTCATTCCCGTCATGACTATGCACCTGGAGCGGCCGTGTGGCAGATGCGTGGCGATGGAGAGCCATTGCGGCGGCCGCGAGCCGTCGAGCGAGGCGAGGCGCGCGCGGTGCTGGTAGTCCCTGCGGGCGAACTGCACGTCGTCCAGGACGATCCAGTAGTCGGCGGTGAACAGCTTGGCCAGGGTCGCGAGCCGAGGAAGAGGTTGGGCTGGTGGATGGCGAACACCTCGCCGTACGGCAGGTCAGGGCGTAAGAAGCCTGCTGTCGAATCCGGCGCGGAGAAGAGCCTGGTAGGCGTCATGGACCTCTCCTGGGACGGGCTGCTCCACGGCGTAGCCGAGCTTGGGGTACTCGATCACGCGCTGGAGGTCGCCGACGAGCATGTCGATGACCAGCTTCGGATCGCCGATCGAGCTGACATAGTCGTCCAGCTCCAGCGGCTCGGAGGCGCACACCACCTCGACCTCGGGCCACACCTTCCGCGCGGTGGCGTACGCCCGGCGCTCCATGTACGGCTTGGAGATCAGCAGCACCGAACCGGGCTGGATACCCGCATCGGCCAGCATCTGGCGGGACAGGCCGATGTTCTGACCGATGTTGGTCGCGTTCGGCTCCAGGAGAATCACCTCGTCGGGCACGCCGAGTTCCAGCGCGTGCTCGCGGAAGTGGACGGCCTCGCCGCGGGGGAAGCGGGCCGCCGTGGTGGGGCTGGTGGCACCGGAGAAGACGAGCAGCGGGAACCACCCGGCGCGGTACAGCTCGACCGCTGCTCTCGCGACTCCCAGATCGTGGCTGCCCAGACCGATGGCAACATCACAGCGGCGCAGGTCGTGACGCATCTGGTGGTAGTCCCAGATCGTGCGGGCGTACCCCCACTGTTCGTCGGTGATGACCTGCTGCTTGACGCTCACTTGGCTGCTCCCTGATCGCCGTGGCAGGGGGAGACGGATCTCGCCCTGGATGGTCCGCTGGATGCCCTCGATGCTGCGCAGTTGGTGTGCGAGCCCGTGTGTGAGCGCCAGCGTGTCTCGATCGCGCGGGCGCTGCTGAAGAACGCGCCCATCGTGCTGCTGGACGAGGTGACCTCGGCGCTGGACCCGGTCAACGAGGCGGCCGTCCACGAGGGCATCCAGCGCCTGATGGCGGGCCGGACGGTGGTGATGGTGGCGCATCGGATGCGGACCGTCCAACGCGCCGACCGCATCGTCTTTCTGGACGGCGGTCGGATCGTGGAGGAAGGCAGCCACGACGAACTGCTCGACCACGGTGGCCGCTACGCCGACTTCTGGAACATCTCCATGGCTCCCGCCGCGCGAGAATGAGACCGCCAGGCCCGTGTTCCGGCCTTGGAGACCTCGGTACAGCCGTTATGGCGACGGCCGCCGGTCTTCGACTCCGCGGGAACATTTGTCCAAGACTGACAGCCGGCCGCCCATGCATAGTCTTCGCATGAGTGAATACGACATTGAGCACTCGCATGGGATGCACGTGGTCCATGACGGCCCGCGGCAGGCGCCGCCGTTGTTGCTCATCCACGGGTCGGGCGCCTCGGGCGGTTTCTGGGGTCCGGTGGTCACGGCGCTGGCCGGCCACCATCACGTGATTCGGGTCGACCTGCCGGGTTGCGGCCAGTCCCCGCCCGCGACGTCGTATGACGTGCCCGCGCAGGCGGGTCAGGTGGCGGCGCTGCTGGACGACCTCGGGCTTCGACACGTCGCCGTGGCCGGGCACTCCAGCGGCGGCTACGTCGCCACCGCGCTCGCCGAGCAACGTCCCGACCTCGTCGGTTCGCTTACGTTGATCAGCAGCGGCCCGAGTCCGGATGCGCTCCTCCGGCAGCCGTTCATCCTTCGGGTGCTGCTGGCCCCGCCGTTGGGCCCGCTCATGTGGCCGAGGCGTTCGGATGCGATGATCCGCAAGGGGATCAGCGCGACGGCCGCTCGCCCGGTGGACCTCCCGGACGACGTGGTCGCCGACGTACGGGGCATCACCTACCGCGTGATGAGGACGGTGCTGCGCCGCAACACCGCCTACATCGCCGAGCGGAGCGTGCCGGAGCGTCTGGCCGCCCTCGACGTCCCCGTGCTGGTGATCTTCGGTGCTGCCGACCCCCGCTGGGAGCCGTCGTCGGCGCACCGGTACGACGCGGTGCCGGGCGCGCGGGTCGAGCTGCTGCCCGGCGTCGGGCACCTGCCCATGCTGGAAGCGCCCGAGACGGTCGGCGAACTGCTGCTGGACTTCACGGCGACGGGCCGCCGACGACCGGTGATCCCCTGATGCCTAGACTGGCCATGTGTTGCCGACCGGGACGTCACCTGACCGGGCGTGGGTGGACGTCGCGGTCCCGCGCCCGTCGGTTCGGCTGCGGGGGGTCAGCATGGCCGGGTTCCGCCATCGTGCCCCGGCATTGGGTCGCCGTGGCGGCGGTAGTGTTGATCAGCGAGCGGGTCTGGTGGAGGCGGCGGAAGGCTGACCAGGCCAGGACATGGTCGATGGCGCGGGTCCGGGGATGAACAGACGGGCCAGGATGCGGCGGATCTCGGCGAGCGAGGGCCGGAGCAGGCGGGGTGGGGTGGCGGTCAGGGTGGTTTGAGGTGCGTCTGCTGGTCTTTTCCCTGGTCGGATGGCTTGTCGGTGTCTGGTGGTAGGGCTGCTTGGGTGACGGCGAGGAAGGCCAGGGCGAGCATGACGGTGGTGACGTGCCGGTGCCAGGGCGTCCACCTGCGGACCTGGTACTGGGTCAGGCTGAGCAGGTCTTTGCTCTGGGCGTTGTTCTCTTCGATCTTCCACCGCAGTCCGGCAAGCTTGATCAGTTCGCTGATGGGGGTGCCGCGTCGTAGACCTCTTGCGCTGGCCGCCGTGGCGCTGTCTCCTCACTCGCCGCCAAATATCCCGGCAAATGCCCAATAAAGTGCAACCGAAAATCTTCAGCCACAGCAGGAATAATCGCATCTGTCACGAGGGCGGCGTACGCCCGAGCCCCGCGCTGCGCAGGCTAGCTGACGGGGTGGCCGTTGTGCAGGTATGCGACGGTGCCGGCGTCAGCGGCGGTGATCGCGGCCTGTAGGCGTGCCCACACGTACGGCCGGAGCCGCTTCTGTGCTTGGTCGGGGGTGCAGAACTCGAAGGCGCCCAACTCGGTATCGGCAAGGCGTAGCGCGGCGGTTTGGTCGGGGGTGAGGATTCCGGCGTTGAAAATGAACATCACCGAGTCGTCCCATGGGCCGTGTGGTGGCACCCAGTCCACACACACCAATGCCATGTCCTCGGGGAGGTGGAGGCCGAGTTCTTCGGTCAGTTCTCGGCGGAGGGCATCAAGCGGTGGTTCGTTGGCTTCGGCCATGCCACCGGGGAGATCCCAATTGGGTTTGTAGGTGGGGTCGACGAGCAGCACACGGCCGTGATCATCACAAATGAGGGCGTCTACCCCCACGCGCTTGCGGGCCTGGCGGGCGTTGCCTTCGGTCAGGTGCGCGCGGTAGGCGGCGGGATCGCGTTCATAGAGCGGCCGGGTGTCGGGCTCGGTCATGGGGTTGGGCTGGTCCTTGGCTGGGTGATGTCGGTGGTGAGCTGGTAGAGCCATTCACGCTGCCGCAGCGCCTCGGCCAGGTGGTCGAGGAAGCCCCGCGCGCACGCGGTGGCGCGGTGCGGGTGGAGCTGGTCGCGCAGATCGCGTAGTTGCTGAATCACCAGATACGAGCCTAGCGACCCGGTGGTATGAAGAACATCGGTCGCGACCGCACACGCCTGGTCCAACGCGCCGCGTTCGATGAGCACACCGGCCAGGGTGAGGTGCCCGAACGCGCGGGAGCGGGTGCGGCCGGCTGGCCGCAGCTCCAGAACTCGCTGGGCGTGGCGCTGGGCTGCGAGTAGGTCGCCGAGCCGCCGCATGCACCGGGCCGCGTCTCCGGCGAGGGACGCAGCATCAAACGGCGACACCCAGGGCGACGGGGCCGCGCTGTGGCTGCCCTGCAGGGCGGTCTCAGCGTGGCCCAACAGTGCGCGCGTTTCCCGTGATCGTCCTGCGGCGGCGTGCCCGCGAGCCTGCAACGCCCACAGCCGCGCCGCCAGTTCGGGGTGAGCCGGCCCCGCCGTCAACTCGCGCTGTCCCTGAGCGGCGTAGCCGATAGCGTCATCGGGCTGGGCCCGATGGTGCGCGAGGTGGGCCAGGCTCGCGAGCACGTGAACCCTCAAATGGGGGTCGTCGCCCACGCCGGACAGGTCTCGCGCCCGCGCGAAATGCCGCCCGGCGCGGTCGTCGTCTCCTGCGTCATGCGCCATCCACCCGGCCATTTCTGTGAGTGCTGCGGCCGCAGTGAACACCTGCGCCCCCTCACCGCCGAACATGCGGGGACTGAGGTGGTCGCGTAGGTAGGTGGTGACGGTCGCGTACAGGTGAGCGCCGCCAATTTGGGCGTCCACCGCCCGCCACGCCGCCACCGCCGCCGCTGCCGCATCCTCGCCCGCCCCCGAGACGGTGGCCCGCTCTGGCACCGGAACAGGGACCGGGGGCGGTTCCGCGGCCGGGGCTGAGGTGTGCGCTGGTGGGGGCGCTGCGCGCTGCTGCGGTACCTGAAACCACAACCGATCAGCCGGGATGTGCAGCAGTTGCGCCCACTGTGTGAGCCTGCCCAAGTTGGTTATCGGCGGGCCGTTCTCAATCCTGGACAGTTGGGGTTGGGTGATGCCCACCCACGCCGCCACCGTTTCCTGTCGTAGGGGGCGGCCGTGGTGCGGGTGGGCGCGATAGGCCGCGATGACCTTGCCCATGTGCCACTGGTCGAGCGCTGAGCGCATACCAGGATGGGTCCAGAACTCCGGCGGCACCCTCGGCGGCCCGGCGGGCGTACCAGTCGCCTCACGCGCGCCCGTGGTGCATGCCGCGCACCGGCCGCTGGTGTTGTCGCGCGCTAGTCGTGTCCCGCAGCGGCAGCGCCGCGCCTGCGTGTCGGTCATCTGGACTCACCGCCACATCGGAGATCCCTTCGCTCCGAATGTAACCACGCGCTCACGTTGCGAATCCAGGTATTCGCTGGGGCGCATATCCATATGCGTTATTGGTCATGGCCGCATGTGCGGGCGGCTGGTCACTGTGGGAGCACCTCCCAGCCGACCAGCGCGAAAGGCACACTGTGACCACACAACACGCAGCACCAGAGCCGGTGATCGGCAGGGACTACCTTGCGAACTCGGGCCGCCCCATCGTCGGGGCCGCACCGGTCACGCATCCGGGACCGCTGCCCGGATCGGCCCTCCCACCCACAGCACGACGCCGGGCGGTGGGGTACGTGCGGCTTCGACCAGACACGGACACCGCCGCCAGCGAGCAGGTCACCGCGCGCCTGCGCGGGTTCGCGGCGCGGTCCGGGCTGGACCTGGTCGACATCTACACCGAGCACCCGCACCCGTACCGGCCGTCGGCTTTTGGTGAGCTTCTCCAAGCGCTGTGCCGCCCCGACATCAGCACCGTGGTGATCCCCGCTCCGGAGCATCTGTCGGAGTTCGACGGCATCTATCAGGCCATGCGCGCCCTGATCGAGATAGAGACCGGCGCTGATGTCTTGGTGATGTCCCACACCACCGAGGCCACGCCATGACCCCGGCACCTGTCCACGAGGTCCATGACCGACGGCTGAAAGAGTTGCTCGGTCAGGTGATCGCGGCGGAGGTTCCCGCGATCGTTGTGGACCAAGCCACCGCCGAACGGTGGCTCCTACGGCTGGCCGGTGCCTTGCTGGGGATCAACGCCCGGCACCGCGTCGACCCGCGCGGGAGATGCCGGCTGTGCCGCCCCGGATTCCTGCGGCGATGGTGGCCCCAGGGGGCGCGGCGGGCCTGCACTGTCCAACCGACGCTCGCGCACTATCTCCGCGACGCCGAACCGTTCCTCTTCCCCACCGAGGATCGGGGGGCCTCATGAGCGACCGGTTCGCGCCCGTGCCGCCCACCGTGCGCGCCTCCGAGGTCACCCTGTTGGCGCTGCACACCGCGATCACCATCGGCGCGCAAGTCGCCCGCATCGCCACCCGAGTGTGGGGCCTACCCCACCTCGAACACCCCGCCGAACAGACCGCTGGCCACCTGCTCGCCCGCGCCGTCGAGAACACTGGCCACCCCGACCCCAACCCCCGATACTCCGATATCAACCCCGCCACCATCGCCGCCGTGAGTATCCGGGTCCACCGCCGCGCCGACGCCCTGATCATCGACGTGTGGGACACCGACCCCACCCCACCAGGCACTACCCCACCGGACCCCCACATGAGCGCCGTAGGCGCCCTGGCGCGCCGCTGGGGCACCTACCCCTCCCAGTGCGGCGGGAAGGTCATTTGGGCCGAGATAGGCGCAGACAATCACTCACCTGCCGGGCCCGCGCAGCCTGGCGGCTCTGACCACCTCACGCCGCGCCCCGATCCCAGCGCCGATGCCTGCTGGCCGACGTGCTGATCCCGTATCGGCCCGTCGCCGAGGTGAGCGCGTTCCTCGATCAACTGCCGGACCAGCTGCCCTCTGGACAGATCGGCCAAATCGCGGGCGGGCAGCCCGTGCCGGGGTAGCGTGGATGAGGTGAGTCAGACCTATCTGCCGCCCGAGCAGTGGTATGCCAGCCTGCCCACCGTTCACCTCTCCGCGTGCATGCTGCTCACCGATGACGCCGATCGCGTCCTGCTGGTCAAACCCAACTACCGCTCCTATTGGGCGGTGCCCGGCGGGATGGTGGACGACGGTGAGCCTCCTCAGCTGTGCGCCGCGCGCGAAGTCGGCGAGGAACTCGGCCTGCAGGTCCCTGTCGGCGCTCTGTTCGTGGTCGATTGGGTGGCCCCGATGGGGGATCGGCGGCGGCCGATGATGAACTTCATCTTCGACGGTGGGATCATCGCCGATCCTTGCCGGATCCGGTTGCAGACCGACGAGCTCGACGCCGCCCAGTTCTGGCCCTGGGACGAGGCGGCCATCAAGCTGCCCGCCACGACCGCTGCCCGCATCCCGGCCGCCCGAACCGCCCGCAAGAACCAGCAGACGATCTTCCTGCCTGCCGAGCGCGATGCCTGAGCTGTGCACGTATCCGGTTACTCGGTGGAGCACTCACACAAGTACGCAGACAGTCATCGTCGGCTGTTGAGCGCGGACATCAGCTCGCGGTTGGAATCGCGTTCCGCTTGCAGTTCCTGCTCACGCTCCTCCAGACGAAGACAGCAGTAGAGACCTCATTGTCGTGTGAAGGACAACTGGTCATGACGACGAGCCGGTTCGACGAGGTCACTGAGAACTGATCCCGACTGCTCTCCGGCTGATCAACGTGCGCGAGGGCGGCTGAGGCGGCATGCTCGCCGCAGCCTTCCCCGCCTACCACCCCGAGCGGACCGTGGCAGCGATCGACATCAAATGCACCGCCTCGCTGCCCACGATGTTCGAGAGCATCTGGGCCACCGCGCCGGCGACCTACCTCTCGCGGCACGCCACGATGCTGCCGTCGGCCGCCAAGGCGACGCGGGCGGCGTTCGCTGGCCCGACCGGCGAAGCCACCATCCACGTGAGAGCCTTGGCGTGCGTAGTCTCCATCAGCGGGAAGGACGGTCCGCGTGGTCACGAACCGGCTCGTTCTCTGGGACATCGATCACACCTTGCTCGAAACGGGCGGGGTGGGGCGGGAGGTCTTCGCCGCCGCCTTCGCCGAAGTGACCGGAACGCCCATGAACGACATGGCTGAGGTCAGTGGCCGAACCGAACTGGTCATCTTCGGCGAGACCGACATGCACGGGATACCTCGCTCTGACGACTACTTCGAGAGGTTCATCCACCTTCAGGCGCGCGGCTACGAGGAGCGCGCCCATGAGATGCGCCTGCGGGGCCGCGTCCTCCCAGGCGCTCTCAACGCCCTACAGGCGCTGAGTCGCGTCGGCGGCATCACGCAGTCCGTCCTGACGGGGAACACGAAGGCATCAGCAGAAGCCAAGCTGAGGATCTTCGGGTTGAACCGACTCCTTGATCTGGAGATCGGCGCCTATGGGGAGGATGACTCCGTACGCGCCCGCCTTGTCCCCGTCGCACAGGATCGCGCCCGCAGCAAGAACGGGCTGACCTACAGCCGTGACCTCACTGTGCTGATCGGAGACACGCCTCAAGATGTCATCGCGGGGAGGGACGGCGGAGCGCGCGCGATCGCTATCGCGTCGGGCAAGAGCAGCCCCACCGACCTCAGGGCAGCGGGCGCGGACGTCGTCTTTTTCGACCTCACCGACAGCGCCGCGCTCATCCGGACCGTCACGGGGTGAGCGGGCTTACCTGCCCATCGATCCACTTGAGACGCAAGCTCCAAAGCAGGCCGTATTCAGTCCCCGTCACCCGACGGCATGCCGTAGCGGCGCGACCGGGGTGTTCGTAGTCAGAACCGGGTGGACGCATCGACGCGAGCTCGGCTTCGTATCGCCTGCTCTGTAACCCCTACGATGCCGGTTAGGTCCGCGCCGCGCAGATTCGCGTTGTCCAGGTTCGTGTCGAGCAGGTTCGCGCTGCCCAGGTCCGCGCCGGTCAGGTCCGCGTCTCGGAGGTCGGCCTCGCGAAGGTCGGCGCTGCCCAGGAACGCGCCGCGCAGGTCCGCGTCGGGCAGGTTCACTTCGCGTAAGTCCGCGTTGGGAAGCTCCGCATTGCGTAGGTCAGCATCGCCCAAGTAGGCGTAGCGCAGCTTTGAGCTGTCCAGATTCGCACCGCGGAGATCTGCGCCGGTCAGGTCCGCGCCGCGAAGGTCTGCATAATGCAGTTTCGCGCCGCGAAGATTTGCATAGGGCAGGTTCGCGCCACGAAGGTGAGTGTCGGCGAGGTTGATTGCACTGCCGACGAGTGTGGGATTGCGGCGGCCGATGACGGTCAGCGCTGCCTGGATGTCGGTGGCCGGTTCTCTCGGGATCTTGGCTCCGAGCTGAGGATCGTGTTCGCGAAGGAAAGCAGCCAGTACATCGTAGACGGTGGGGTGGTCGCGGGGAGAGTCGATGGCCAGGCGTTCCAAGGCATAGATGCCGCCGAGGCGGACGTCCAATTTGGCGGAGCCAAGTTGTTCGACAGCTTTGGTGTAGCGGTCGGTGATTTGGCCTTGTTCGGCGGTGTGCTGGGCTTGTCGAGAGGTTTCCAAAGACTCGGCGGTGTACAACAGGCCCTGAGCCGTGAAGACGACGCCACCGATGACGACCAAGCCGGTGGCGGCCTGGATGAGGGTGTGGCGGGCGGCGTTGACCGCCTCGACGCGTTCGGTGGCGGTCATCTGCTTGCGTTCGGCGGCGGTTAGCGGATGTTGCTCGCCGGCCAAGCGCCGTGCACCAGGGCCGAGCAATAGGGCAATGACTATGCTCGCGGTCGCGGTCAGGGCGGCGCCGACCAGGGTCCAGCGGGCCCAGCCGAGCACAGGCAGGACCGCCGCAGCCCAGCCGAGGGCGGTGATGAGGGCAAAGGCGGGGAGTAACCACAGTAATCGCCGCCATCGCCCAGCAACGCCCATCGGGGCGGGTAGCTCTGGGGGCGGTGTGGGCAATGTTGGCTGGCGAGTGATCGGCGGCTGGGGCGTGACTTCTGCGTTACTGCAGGCAATTGCCGATATGGCTACTACTGATGCGATGACCGCTACTGCTGCGGCTGCGACGATCGCCCTGCCTGATGTGCGCTGAGATCTGTCTTCCATGCGGCCTATTGCACCGCTCCATGCGCTTTCCCGGATCGATATCGGCTTTAGTGCCAATATCCAGTGCGCATAACTCATGCAGGCGGCGACCGAAGCGGTGGGCTGGTCCCTTACCAACGACTGTAAAGCAGCGACCTTGGCCGGCCCGCCTCCTCCGACGACCCTGCCGTACTTCGGCGGAGGCTTGGCTGGAGAAGGGGGAAGTGCCGTCGCCGACCACTCGCTGTGCCGCCCACGGGGTCGCCTGGCGGAAGGCGGGCGACCCTCTCGCCCCAAGAGCCCTCAGCCTCTGACGGTGGGTCACAGGGGGAGACCACCGGTGGCTGCACCGGTCGAGCCTGAGTCGCGGTAGGCGGCGATCGTCCGTTCGGCGATGCGCATCTGGTGGATCTCGTCGGCCCCGTCCGCGAACCTGGCCCAGCGGGCGTGCTGGAACATGTTCGCCAGCGGGGTGTCGGTGGAGTAGCCGAGCGCGCCGTGCACCTGGATCGCCCGGTCGATGATGCGGTTGAGGCTGTTGGCCACGAAGTGCTTGGCCATCGACACCTCCGTACGGAAGTCCTCGCCCTTGTCGATCTTGTACGCGGCGTGCAGCACCATCAGCTTGCACTGGTAGAGCTCCATGGCCGAGTCGGCGATCAGCCACTGCACCCCCTGCTTGTCGGCGAGCAGCGAGCCGTGGCTGTATCTGTTGAGCGCGCGGTCGACCATCATGTCGAGCGCCGTCTCCGCCTGCGAGATCCAGCGCATGCAGTGCGCCAGCCGGGCCGGGCCCAGGCGGTATTGGCCGAGCCGGTGGCCGTTGCCCCGCCCGCCGAGCACCTGGCCGTCGGGCACGCGCAGGTCGGTGATGACGATCTCGCTGTGGCCCGTCGAGCCGTGCATGGTCTCGACCTCGCGGATGTCGTTCCAGCCCGGCGAGGGCAGGTCGACGAGGAAGGCCGTGTTGGCGCCCCGCGCCCCTTCGGGCAGGTCGAGCTCGGTCCTGGCGATGAGGATGGCGAAGCCGGCCCGGCGGGCGTTGGAGATGAACCACTTGTGGCCGTTGATCACCCACTCGTCGCCGTCCTTCACCGCCCGCGTACGGATCAGCGTGGGGTCGGAGCCGGCGACCTCCGGCTCGGTCATCGCGAAGCACGACATCGTGCTCCCGTCGAGCAGCGGACGCAGGTATCTCTCCTTCTGCTCATCGTCGGCCCAGTGCAGCAGCGTGTGCATGTTGCCCTCGTCGGGCGCCATGCAGTTGAGCACCCACGGCCCGAGCCGGGTCTTGGCCGCCTCCGACTGCACCATGGCCAGCTCGACGTGGCCGAGGCCCATGCCGCCCCACTCCTTGGGCATGTGCGGCAGCCACAGCCCTTCGGCCTTGGCCTTCTCGCGCAGCCGGAAGATGGTCCGCAGGTAGGCCTCGCGGTCGCTCTCCGGCACCTCGTCGACGGCCGGGACGACCGTGCCCTGGATGAAGGCCCGGACCCGGTCGCGGATCTTCTCGTGTTCGGGGGCGAGGGTGAAGTCGATGGCCATGGTGCTCCTTCGGGGGATGTCAGGCCAGCAGATGAGCCGGACGCCAGGGTGATGTCAGGCCAGCAGATGGGCCAGACGCCGGGTGAGGCCGGTGTTGCGGCGGTCGCCGAGCCGGGCCACCGCCAGCTCCAGGGCCTTGCGCTCGCCGACCAGCACCACCCACGACCGGGCCCGCGTGACCAGGGTGTAGAGGAGTTTGCGGCGCAGCATGATGCCGCCGGACTCGGCGACCAGCGGCGCGACCACGAACGGATATTCGCTGCCCTGCGAGCGGTGCACACTGATCGCGTAGGCGTGGGTCAGGTCGTCGAGCTCGTCGAAGCCGTAGGTCACCGTGTCGCCGTCGTCGATGACGATCTCCACGAGCCGCTGCTCCTGGACGATGTCGGTGATCGTGCCCGTCTCGCCGTTGAAGACGCCCTTGTCGTAGTTGTTGCGGATCGGCATGACCCGGTCGCCGACCCGGAAGGCCGAGGCGCCCGACCAGTGCTCGGCCCGTCCTTCCTTGGCCGGGTTGAGCCGCTCCTGGAGCCGGCGGCCGAGCTCGGCGGTGCCCGCCACGCCCTTGCGCATCGGGCACAGCACCTGCACCTGGCCCGGCTCGACGCCCTGCTTGCGCGGGATCGCCACCGTCGCCAGGTGGACGACCCGCTCGGCGACCGCCTCGGGGTCGTCGAGCTCCTCGAACCAGAAGCCGCCGCCGCCCGGAATCGCGGGCAGCCGCCCGGCCTTGATGCGGTGGGCGTTCTGGATGATGCCGCTGCCGTCGGCCTGCCGGAAGACGTGGGTGAGCCGTACGCGCGGGATCTCCTCGACGCGCAGCAGGTCGGCCAGCACGCTGCCGGGACCGATGCTCGGCAACTGGTCGCTGTCGCCGACGAGCAGCAGGTGGCTGCCCGACGGGATGGCCGAGGTGAGCCGGGTGGCCAGGTGCAGGTCCAGCATGGACGCCTCGTCGACCACGATCAGGTCGGCCTGCGCGGGCGTCTGGTCGAACAGCGCGTCAGGGTCGGGCTGCTGGGCCAGCATCCGGTGGATGGTCATGGCGGGCAGGCCGGTGAGCTCCGACAGGCGCTTGGCCGCCTTCCCGGTGGGCGCGGCGAGCGTCACCCGGCCGCCCATCGCCCGCGCGGTGGCCGCGATCACCCGCACCGTGTGGCTCTTGCCGCAGCCAGGACCGCCGGTGAGGACCGAGACGGTGCTGGTCAGCGCCATGGTCACGGCCGCCTTCTGGTCGTCGTGCAGCGTGGGGTCCTCCTGGAAGGCCCGCATGGGCAGCGTCGAGCGGGCCTGCCACAGCCTGTCGAGGTGCTCGGCCAGCTTGAGCTCGCGGCTGTGCAGCTCCTTGTCATAGACCACGATCTGGTCGGGGGCCGCCTCGACGACCACCCGCCGCTCGGCCGTGAGGGCGTCGATCATCGGCCGCACCAGGTCCTGATCCTGCTCGACCAGCTCGGCGGTCTGCGTGAGCAGCGCGGTCATCGACAGGTAGCAGTGGCCGCCCCTGGCGGCGGCGCTCTCCAGCCGGTCGAGCAGCGCCGCCTTGATCCGCTGCGGGCTGTGCTCCGGCACCCCCGACTGGAGGGCGATCTTGTCGGCGGTGCCGAACGCGATGCCCCGCACCCGGCCGATGAGCTGGTAGGGGTCGGAGGCGACGAGTTCGGCCGAGTCGCGGCCGAAGACCTGGAAGATCTTGGCGGCGAGCAGCGGGCTGACCCCGAAGCCCTGCAGGACCACCATCAGCGCGGCGATCTCCTTCTGCTCCCGCCA
The DNA here is from genome assembly GCF_018603905.1 of Nonomuraea sp. NEAU-A123. Lineage (GTDB taxonomy): Bacteria > Actinomycetota > Actinomycetes > Streptosporangiales > Streptosporangiaceae > Nonomuraea. The sequence continues at coordinate 388,869 of NZ_JAHFZZ010000010.1, read as the reverse complement.
CGCCTCCAGGATCTGGCCCTGCCGCGCCGGGCCGATGTTGACGACCTCCGTGAGCCGCTGGGGCTCGGTGTCGATGACGGTCAGCGTCGCCTCGCCGAAGTGGCCGACGATGGCCTGGGCGAGCCGCGGGCCGATGCCGCGGATCAGGCCGGAGCCCAGGTAGAGCTGGATGGCCCGGGTGGTGGACGGCACGACCCGCTCGCACGCCGTCACGGTGAAGCGCCTGCCGTGGCGGGCGTGCTCGCCCCACTCGCCGGTGAGCTCGAGCGTCTCTCCCGGCTGGACGCCGGCCAGCGCGCGGCCCGCGGCGACGAAGCCGGGCGTGGACTCGGCGCTCATCCGGGCAACCGTGTATTCGTCCTCACGGACGTACACGAGCTGCTCGACAGAGGCCTCCACGGCACTGATCCAATCATTCGCGCTTACTGGCCGCGTAGGCACACTAAGCGAGGGGACCGACAGATTACCCGCCGGTCCCGCCGCGACTGATCAGCCTCCGGTCTTCCATTGGGCGATAAGCTTGTCGTAGTCCAGCGTCGCCGGCTTGCCGCGCTCGTCGGCCAGCTTCGGCACCGGGGCGCCGGGCTGGTCCAGCCAGTACTGGGCGGGCTGCTCCGGGTTCAGCTTGGGCGCGCAGTTGCCGCCGCGGCGCTCCAGCCGGGACAGGATGTCGTCCTGCTGCTTGGCCAGGTTGTCCATCGACTGCTGGGCGGTGGTCTCACCGGTGACGGCGGTGGCGACGTTCTGCCACCAGAGCTGGGCGAGCTTCGGGTAGTCGGGCACGTTGGTGCCGGTCGGCGTCCACTGCTTGCGGGCGGGTGAGTTGTAGAACTCGATCAGGCCGCCGTACTTGGCCGCGTTCTTGGCGAAGTAGTCGCTCTTGATGTCGGAGTCGCGGATGAAGGTCAGGCCGGTGATCGACTTCTTCAGCGAGACCGTCTTGGACGTGACGAACTGGGCGTACAGCCAGGCCGCCGCCCTGCGTTCCTTGGGCGTGTTCTTCAGCAGGGTCCAGGAGCCGGCGTCCTGGTAGCCCAGCTTGTTGCCGTCCTTCCAGTAGATGCCGTGCGGGCTGGGCGCGATGCGCCACTTCGGCGTCCCGTCGGCGTTGACGACCGGGAGTCCCGGCTTGGTCATGTCGGCGGTGAACGTGGTGTACCAGAAGACCTGCTGGGCGATGTTGCCCTGTGCCGGCACCGGTCCCGCCTCGCTGAAGTTCATGCCGGCCGCTTCCTTCGGCGCGTACTTCTTCAGCCAGTCGACGTACTTGGTCAGCGCGTAGACCGAGGCGGGCCCGTTGGTGTCGCCGCCGCGGGTCATCGAGGAGCCGACCGGGCGGCAGTTCTCCACCCTGATGCCCCACTCGTCCACCGGCAGGCCGTTGGGGATGCCCGGGTCGCCGTTGCCGGCCATGGACAGCCACGCGTCGGTGAAGCGCCAGCCGAGCGAGGGGTCCTTGCGGCCGTAGTCCATGTGGCCGTAGACCTTCTTGCCGTCGACGGTCCCGTTGCCGTTCACCTTGTTGGTGAAGAAGTCGGCGATGTCCTCATATGCCGCCCAGTTGACGGGCACGCCCAGGTCGTAGCCGTAGGCGTCCTTGAACTGCTTCTTGATCGCCGGGTTGGTGAACCAGTCGTAGCGGAACCAGTAGAGGTTGGCGAACTGCTGGTCGGGGAGCTGGTACAGCTTCTTGTCCGGCCCGGTGGTGAAGCTGGTGCCGATGAAGTCGTTCAGGTCGAGTGTGGGCGAGGTGATCGCCTTGCCCTCGCCCGCCATGTAGTCGGAGAGCGGGAAGACGTAGTTGCCGCGGGAGTGGGTGCCGATGAGGTCGGAGTCGTTGACGTAGGCGTCGTAGATGTTCTGGTTGCCCTGGATCTGCGTCTGCAGCTTCTCGATCACGTCACCTTCCTGGATCAGGTCGTGCTTGACCTTGATCCCGGTGATGTCGGTGAACGCCTTGGCGAGTTTCTGCGACTCGTACTCGTGCGTGGTGATCGTCTCGGAGACGACGTTGATCTCCATGCCGCGGTACGGCGCGGCGGCCTTGGTGAACCAGTCCATCTCCGCGAGCTGCTGGTCCTTGGACAGGGTGCTCGGCGTGAACTCGCTGGACACCCACTTCTGCGCCGCCGCCTTCCCCTCGGCCTCGGTGAAGTCGCTCTTGGGCTGCTGCTCGCCGCCCGAGCAGCCGTTCGCCAGCAGGACGAGCACGGCCAGACCAACCGCCGTGGTTCTGCCCCTAAGACGTCTCATCGCCTGAATGCCTCCTTCGGTCAGCCCCAAATCCCGATCACGATCGTCACCAGGAGCGCGCACGCCAGAGCCAGCCACATGGACAGGTCAGTGACGGCGATCCAACCGGCGAGTACGACGGCCGCGCTGATCAGGCCGATGTACAAGCGGTCACCACGGTCGGTCTCGATGCGCAGGAAGCCGCGCCGGGCGACCGGTGGCGAGAAGTGGCCCCAGATCGCCATGCCGCACAGCAGCAGCGCCAGGCCGATGAAGACCAGGGCCGTGGGCAGGGTCCACACCATCCACTGCATCGTCAGACCCTTCCGAGGGCGAAGCCCTTAGCCACGTAGTTGCGGACGAACCAGATGACGATGGCGCCGGGAATGATGGTCAGCACGCCCGCCGTGGCCAGCAGGCCCCAGTCCACTCCGGCCGCGCTCACCGTCCGGGTCATCGTGGCGGCGATGGGCTTGGCGTTGACCGAGGTGATGGTCCTGGCGATGAGCAGCTCGACCCAGCTGAACATGAAGCAGAAGAAGAGCGTCACGCCTACGGCGGAGCGGATCATCGGCAGGAAGATGCGCAGGAAGAATCGCGGCAGGGAATAGCCGTCGATCGCCGCCGTCTCGTCGATCTCGCGCGGTATTCCGGACATGAACCCTTCGAGGATCCAGACGGCGAGCGGGACGTTGAACAGCATGTGCGCGATGGCCACCCCGAGATGGGTGTCGAACAACCCCACGCTCTGATAAATCTGGAAAAAGGGCAGCAGGAAGACGGCCGGCGGCGCCATGCGATTCGTCAGCAGCCAGAAGAACAGGTGCTTGTCCCCGGCGAACCTGAACCGGGAGAAGGCATAAGCGGCCGGCAGCGCCACGATGAGCGACATCACCGCGTTCATGGACGTGTAGATGATGGAGTTCAGGTAGCTCGAATACCAGACCGGGTCCGTGAAGAACGTCCGGTAATTGTCGAGCGTGGTCCGCTGCGGAATGAGCGAGAAACTACCGAGGATGTCCTCGTTCGGGCGGATGGACATGCCGAACATCCACAGCAGCGGCAGCATCAGGGTGGCGGCGTACAACCAGAACACCGCCCGCGCCCATGGCAGCTGCCGCCTGGCCCGCCGCGCCACGGCGACCTGCTCTCCGGCCATCGCGGTCACCTCCCTGCCCTGGTCAGCACGGTGAAGAAGACGTAGGAGACGATCTGGACGACGAGGAAGTACAGCAGCGAGAAGGCGCCCGCCGGCCCCAGGTCGAACTGCCCGACGGCGATCTTCGACAGCAGGATGCTCAGGAACGAGGTGGCGTTGCCCGGCCCGCCCCCGGTCACCACGAACGGCTCGGTGTAGATCATGAAGCTGTCCATGAACCGGAGCAGGATCGCGATCGTCAGCACCCCGCGCAGCCGCGGCAACTGGATGTGGCGGAAGGTCGCCCAGGCGGAGGCGCCGTCGATCTGCGCGGCCTGGAAGTAGGGGTCGGGGATCGACCGCAGTCCCGCGTAGGCCAGCAGCGCCACCAGCGGGGTCCAGTGCCACACGTCCATGATCAGGACCGTGATCCAGGCGTCGGTGGAGTCGAGTGTGTAGTTGAAGTCGATGCCCAGGACGTTGTTGATCGTCCAGCCGCCCAGCCCGATGTCGGCGCGGGCGAAGATCTGCCAGATGGTGCCCACCACGTTCCACGGGATGAGCAGCGGCAGCGCGACGATGACCAGGGCCGCCGACACCCAGATCCCGCGCCGCGGCATCGCCACCGCGAGCGCCACCCCGAGCGGGATCTCCAGCAGCAGCACCTGGGCCGAGAACAGCAGGGTCCGCACGAACGCGGCGCGGATCTCGGGGTCGCGGGAGACGGATCTGAACCACTCCAGCCCCACGAAGATCCGGTCGTCGGGACTGAAGATGTCCTGGACGGAGAAGTTGACGACGGTCATCAGCGGGATCACCGCGGTGAACGCCACCGACACGACGACCGGCAGCACGAGGAACCAGGCGCGGTTGTTCTTCGGCTTGACGCTCGCCCGCGTGTCGGGCGTGCCGTCCTGCGGGGCGGCGGCGGTGACGATCTCGCCGCCCACCGGGCTGCCCGCGACGGTGACGCTCTGCTCGGTCACGGTGCGCCCTTTCCGTCGAGCGGTGCGATGGACCCGCACCTGACCGAGTCCCTGAACAGGAATGTGCGGTCCGGTGCGAGGTGCAGGAACTCCACGGTGTCCGGCGCGAACCGGGCCTCCGCCTCCGTCTTGGCGATCATCGGGTGGTCGCCGGCCTGGACGTGCACCAGGTTGTAGGCGCCCATCCGGTCGACTGACGTCACTCGTACGGGCAGTCCGGGCGAGGTTCCCTCGCCGCCGAGCCGGGCGAACTCCGGCCGCACCCCGATGTGCACCGGCCCCGGCTCCAGCTCGCCCACAGCCCGCCCGACGTCCGTCTCCGCCACTCTGACCACCCCGTCGGCGATCTCGGCGGGCACGACGTTCATGCCGGGCGAGCCGATGAAGTGGCCGACGAACTCGTGCGCGGGCGACAGGAACAGCTCCGCCGGCTCGCCCGCCTGCACGATCGCGCCCTCATTGAGCACCACCACCTCGTCGGCGAAGGTCAGCGCCTCGGTCTGGTCGTGGGTGACGTAGATGAGCGTGTGCCCGGTGTCGCGGTGGATCTCCTTGAGCTTGCTGCGCAGCGTCCACTTCAGCGCCGGGTCCACGACGGTGAGCGGCTCGTCGAGCAGCACGGCGGCCACCTCGGAGCGGACCAGCCCGCGGCCCAGGCTGACGATCTGCTGCCGGCCCGGGTCCAGCCGCCGCGACCGGCGCCGGAGGTGGTCGTCCAGCCCGAGGAGCTGCGAGACCCGGCGTACCCGCTGGTCGATCTCCGCCTTGGGATACTTCCGGTTGCGCAGCGGGAAGGCCAGGTTGTCGTAGACCGACATCTCCTCGTACAGCACCGGGAACTGGAAGACCTGCGCGATGTTGCGGCCCGCCGTCGGCACGGCGGTCACCTCGCGGTCGTCGAACCAGATGCGCCCCACGGTCGGTGAGAGCAGCCCGGAGATGATGTTCAGCAGCGTCGTCTTGCCGCAGCCGCTCGGGCCGAGCAGCGCGTACGCCCTGGAGCTCCGCCACGTCCACGTCATCGGCTGCAGCGCCCAGGTCCGGCCGCCGTCGTAGCTGTGCCCCACGCCTTCGAGCCGGATGTCAGCCATGCAGGTCGACCTCCGCGGCCGAGGTGGCGAGCAGGCGCCCGCCGGCGTCGTCGAAGACGAAGATGTGCGCCGGGTCCACGTAGGCCACGGTCCGCTCGCCGGGGGTGAAGAGCTGGGTGCCCGCCAGTTGGGCGACGAGGTGCCGCCCGTCGGCCAGCATCAGGTGCAGGAAGGTCTCGCTGCCCGTCACCTCCGCGAGCCTGATCTCCGCCGGGAACTCCAGCACATCGGATCCGCTCCGTTCGATCGTCACCTGGTGGGGGCGGACCGCGAGGACGACGTTCCGTCCTGAGGCGTGCGCTCCGGGGGAGGGGAACGAGCTGCCCAGGCACTCGATCCGGCCCTCGCGCACCACGCCGGGCAGCAGGTTCAGGGGCGGATCGCTGAGCGTCGCGGCGACGGCCAGCGTCGGCGGCTGGGCGTACATGTCCGCCACCTCGCCCACGTCCAGCACCCGGCCCTCACCCAGGACGACGGTCGGCGAGGCGAAGGTCAGGGCCTCGGCCGGGTCGGCCGTCGAATAGAGGACCACGCTCGGCGAGTCGCGGAACATGTCCTTCAGATCGCCCCGCAACTGCTCGCGGAGCTTGAAGTCGAGGTTGGCGAGCGGCTCGTCGAGCAGCAGCACGTCGACCGGCCGGGCCAGTGCGCGGGCGATCGCGGTGCGCTGCTGCTGGCCGCCCGACAGCTCGGCGGGCCTGCGGTCGAGCAGGTCGCCGATGCCCATGATTTCGGCGACCTCGTGCACCCGCCGGTCCATGTCTTTCTTGGGAAAGCGCGCCATGCGCAGCGGCGAGGCGATGTTCTCGTAGACCGAGAGCGAGGGATAATTGATGAATTGCTGATAGACGAAGGCGACCGAGCGTTTGCGCACGGAAATAGCCGTTACGTCTTTTCCGTTCACCACGACCCGCCCCGCGTCAGGCGGAAGCAGCCCCCCGACGACGCGCATCAGCGTCGTCTTCCCCGCCGCCATCGGGCCGACGAGGGTGGTCATTCCACTGGATAATTCGAGGTGGATGTCGTGCAGCCAGGTCTCCCCGCGCTGCCGTACGCGGACGCCGTCGAGAACCAGCGCCATGTGCACGAGCCTCCTTGCCGGAGTCCGGATCAACTACCGCGCCGCCCCGATGCGTGGTCGGTCAAGACACCTCCATCTAACATGCTTTGGTTGAGCGTGCAAAGAGGGAAGTTTCCATCCGGCGCTTTATTAGCGAATGCGCATATATTTATCGGCGTTTATTTGGGCGCGCTGAACAAGTACGGCCCGCACGACCGGGCACGGGCCGTACCAGATCTCAGACCTTGCTGATGCGGACGGCGTCCGCGATGACGTAGCCGGTGCCGGAGGTCCACCGGCTGACTCCCACGACGTTGGCGGTGCCCGCGTTGAGGGAGAAGCTGCCCAGGCTGTGCCAACTGCCGCCGCCGGAGCGTTGGTCCACGTACACCGTCTGGTTGCCGCTGGAGGTGGCGACGATGTACGGCGCGGCGCTGTTGTAGCCGGCGTCGTCCGGATACCAGACCTCCACGCGGTAGGTGCCCGCGCTGGGGATGGTCGCCTGGTACCAGGCGGCGTCGCTGGCGGACACGGGGTCGGCGAACCGGTAGTCGGCGCCGTAGCGCTGGGTGGAGTAGGTGGAGGTGCCCCAGTTCGCGCTGGCGGTGAACTGGCCGGAGGTGGCGTTGTCGACCGTGGTGGTCCACGACGGGGTGCCGCCACCGGTCACGTAGTTCATGTACGTGGTCCAGTTCCAGTACGGCCCCGGGTCGGTGTGGTCGGCGCCGGGCACCTCGACGTGGCCAATGATGTGGCTACGGTCCTTCGGGATGCCGTACTTGTCGCAGATGTAGCTGGTCAGCGCGGCCGAGGAGCGGTACATCGCGTCGGTGAACCAGGAGGCCTCACTGACGTAGCCCTCGTGCTCGATGCCGATGGACCTGGTGTTGTACGACCAGTTGCCGGCGTGCCAGGCGATGTCCTTGTCGCGGACCATCTGGGTGATGGCGCCGTTCGACGACTTGACCACGTAGTGGGCCGAGACCTGGGCGGCCGAGTTCTGGAACCAGGAGATGGTCCCGGCGTAGGAGCCCTGGGTCACGTGGATGATCACACGGTCGATGGCGTAGGCCGACGGGCGGCTGGAGGCGGTGTAGTTGCTGGAGCTGGCGGCCGTCCAGGTGGCGTCCGGGTAGTCGGGGCTGGCCGCCTCGGCGCTGAGCGAGCGCGTGTTGGCGTACTGGCCACGGTCGGCGGTCACCTCTTGCGGCGCCACGCGGACGTCCTTGGTCTGGATGCCGAGGCCGAGCAGTTCGTAGACCGCGTCGGCGTAGAGGCGGGCGAGCTGGGGCGAGGCGGTGTTGCCGTACTTGGCCACGGCCTCGTACCAGCGGCCGGGGTCCTTCCTGGCGGCCTGGTCGAGGCCGAGCTCGTCGGCGTTGGCGCGCAGCAGCGCGGCGCCGCCGAGGATGTTGGCCTCGGTGTCGGCGCGCAGCTTCTTGGCCGTCAGCCCGGTGAGCCCGGCCGCCTTCTCCAGCGCCTTCGTGGTGGGGTTGCTGACCAGGTGCATCACGCCGTATCCGCCGCTGGCGCTGGGCTCGCCGTTGTGGCCGTCGAGGTGGGTCTCGGCGTAGGCGAGGGCGACGAGCAGGTCACGGGGAACGTCCTGGGCCGCGGCGGCGCGGGCGAACGCATCGGAGAGGGGTGTGTCCTTGGCCGCGATGGCGGGCTGGCCGGCGAAGACCAGGAGGGCGGCGAGGACCGAGGAGACGAGAGCGGTTAATCGCTTGGGGGAGAGTGACATGGAGCTCCCTCGATTCGAGTCGACGGCTGCACAGTAAGCGCGTTCCTGACAGATGTCGATAATTGACATTACTGGGGAGTTAGAAGAAACTTTCCGCCCGCACAACGGGGCCGGGAAAGTTGGGCCCCCCGATCGGCTGAAGACTATTGCGCTCTGATCGCGAGAAGCTGAAACTTCTTTTCGTGACCATGCACCCCCTGCGCACCATCCTGGCCACGATCACCCTTGTGCTCACCGCTCTCGTAGTGCCCACCACGACGCCCGCGGTCTCGGCCGCGGCGTGCACGATGGATCCGGCGACGCCCAAGCGGCAGTTACGGGGGATGTGGGTCTCGTCGGTGGCCAACATCGACTGGCCGAGCAGCGCGGGGCTGAGCGTGGCGACCCAGCAGGCGGAGTTTCGCGCATGGCTGGACCTGGCTGTGTCGAAGCGGATGAACGCGGTGTTCGTGCAGGTCAGGCCGACGGCGGACGCGTTCTGGCCCTCGTCGTACGAGCCGTGGTCGCAGTGGTTGACCGGCACTCAGGGCAAGGATCCCGGCTACGACCCGATGGCCTTCATGGTCGCCGAGGCCCACGCCCGCAACCTGGAGTTCCATGCCTGGTTCAACCCGTACCGGATCGCCAACGACGACGACCCGACCAAGCTGGTCGCGACCCATCCGGCCCGCCAGCATCCAACCTGGCGGTTCGCCTACGGCGGCAAGCTCGTCTACAACCCCGGCATCCCGGAGGTCCGCGACTTCATCGAGGACGCCATCATGGACGCCGTCACCCGCTACGACCTCGACGGCGTGCACCTCGACGACTACTTCTACCCCTATCCGGTCAGCGGCCAGACCATCCCGGACGCGGCGACGTTCGCCCAGTACGGCGGCGGGTTCGCCGGCATCGCCGACTGGCGGCGCGACAACGTCAACCTGCTGGTGCGCGAGCTGGGCCAGCGCGTCCACGCCGCCAAGTCCTGGGTCGCCTTCGGCATCAGCCCGTTCGGCATCTGGCGCAACGCGAGCACCGACCCGCTCGGGTCGAGCACCTCGGGCCTGCAGTCCTACGACGCGATCTACGCCGACAGCAGGCTCTGGGTCAAGCAGGGCTGGGTCGACTACCTGGCGCCGCAGATCTACTGGAACATCGGCTACAGCGCGGCGGACTACGCGGTGCTGACCGCCTGGTGGTCGGGCGTGGTGCGGGGCACCGGCGTCTCGCTGGTCGTCGGCCAGGCGGCCTACCGGGCGGGAGCCAGCGGCCAGGACGCGGCCTGGCAGGACCCCGCCGAGCTCAGCGACCACCTGTACGACAACAGGAAGCACCCCGAGGTGGCCGGGGACGTCTACTTCAGCGCCAAGGACGTCAAGGCCAACCGGATCGGCGCCATCGCCGCGCTGGTCGCCGCCCACTACACCAAGCCCGCCCTGCCGCCCGTCCGCGGCACCGCCGCCGCCCCCGCGGCCCCGACGATCACGGCGGCGACCAGGGGCTCAGGCGGCGTCGCGCTCTCGTGGCCGGCGAGCGGAGCCACGGCCTACGCGATCTACCGGGTCGACGGCTCCCAGTCGGCCGCCGATCCGTGCGCGTACGCCGACGCCCGCAACCTGCTCGGCACGACCAGGCAGACCGCCTTCACCGACGCCACGGCGACGGCCGCCGGCGCCTACACCTACTACGTGACCGCGCTGAACCGGACCCACCAGGAGAGCGCGCCGAGCGCGGGCTCGGTGGTGACGGGCCCGGACGCGTTCAGCGTCGTGGTCGACAACTCCGACGCCGGGTTCGCCGCGAGCACCTCCTGGGGCACCTCGTCGTTCTCGGCGCAGCTCTACGGCGCCGACTACCGCTTCGCCGACCCCGTCGCGGCCAGCGACCCGGCCTGGTACAAGGCGGCCATCCCCAGCGCCGGGAGCTACCGGGTGGAGGTCTGGTACGCCGCCAACGCCGGCTACAACAGCGCCACGCCGTACATCGTGGCGGCATCGGGCGGGAACCAGAGTGTGGTCGTGGACCAGCGCACGGGCGGCGGCGAGTGGCGGACCCTCGGCACGTACACCCTCAACGCGGGCACCTACAACGTGGTCGGGGTGAGCCGCTGGACCTCCACGACGGGGTATGTCATCGCCGACGCCGTACGCATCACCAAGCTCACTCCCTGAACGGTCACTTCTTGAGCGCCCGGCCCTCCTCGTCGAGGTAGTCGCGCCACGAGCGCGTGGGCGTCCAGCCGAGCAGACGCACCGCCTTGGCGCAGGAGATGCCGGAGGCGTCGGGACGGGCGAGCGGCCGGCACGGGATCGTGCCGCCGTAGTACTTGTGCAGGGCCTTCGCGAAGTCGTAGCCGCCGGCGTTGTCGGGGGAGGCGATGTAGAACACCTCATGCCCCGGCAGGCCGGACTCGGTCGCCAGCACGATGGCGTCGGCCAGGTCGTAGACGTCGATGTAGCTCCACATTCCGGGCCCGGGCTGCACGTCGTCGCGGATCAGCGGGCCGAGATTGCGCTCATAGTTGTCCTCGTTCTGCACCCAGCTCGGGCGCAGGGAGATGCATCGGATGTCTGACCGGCGTACGGCGGCGTCCATGAGCTGCTCGCCGAAGTGCTTGGCGGTGGCGTAGGGGTCCTGCGGCCGGATCGGGTGATCCTCGTCCACGGGCGCGTAGTCGGGCAGGAACGGGCGCTCGGGGAAGAAGAAGCCGGGCACGGTCTCGCTGGAGATGTTCACGAACCGGGTCGCGCCGAACCTGATCGCCGCCTCCAGCATGTTGAAGGTGGCCATCAGGTTGTTCTGGAAGACCACGTGCGGCGGGTTGGTGGTGGGCACGGGGATGGCGGCGGTGTGGACGATCGCGTCGGCGCCGCGGGCCACCGCGTACGCCGCCCCGGCGTCGGTCAGGTCGGCCTGCTGGTAGCGGGGGGCGCCGGGCTCCGTCCGCTCCCAGACCGGGCGGGTGAGGTCGACGGCGGTCACCTCGTGACCGGCTTCGAGCAGGGCCCGGACGGCCGCACGTCCGACCTTTCCATGAGCACCTGTGACGACGACGTGCATGGAGGCTCCTTGGGCGCCGAGGGTCGGATGTCCAGGATAGGGGCCGGACCATCGGCACTGAAGGCTTTGAATCGTTTCGCTTCAGGTCGGTGGTTCGGGGGTCTCGAGGGGTGGACGCGCGAGAGGTCCACTCATACGTTTCCGTTTCGTTACCGCAGGAAAGGCTTGACGTCCTCGGAATGTAAAGCCTATGTTAACGCCCTAACGAGGCCATTGAATCGATTTAAGCTTCGAGCCCCAAGGGGTGTTATGAAGACCACGCGTCACAGACTCGGGGTGGCCTTCTTCGCCGCCCTCCCCCTCCTTTCATTGGCGGCATGCGGCTCGTCCGGCGGGACGACCGCCGCAGACGGCAGCGTCACGATCTCCTTCCTCTACGACAACGGCGAGGCGTCGGTCAACGCGGCCAAAGCCCTCGTCCAGGGCTTCGAGGCGGCCAATCCGAAGATCAAGATAGAGACGGAGACCCGCCCGGCGGGCACCGAAGGCGACAACATCGTCAAGACCAAGCTGTCCACGGGCGAGATGAACGACGTCTTCTGGTACAACTCCGGCTCCCTCCTCCAGGCACTGAATCCCGGCCAGACCCTTGTTGACCTCACGGGCGACCCGGTCATAAAGGACGTCGAGGAGACGTACCTGCCCGTGGTCACCCAGGGCGGCAAGGTGTACGGCGTGCCCACGGGCACCGCCACGGGAGGCGGCATCCTCTACAACAGGAAGGTCTACGAGAAGCTCGGGCTCCAGGTCCCGAAGAGCTGGGCCGAGTTCACGGCCAACAACGACAAGATCAAGGCCGCCGGGCTGACGCCGGTGATCTCCACGTTCAAGGACACGTGGACCTCACAGCTGTTCGTGCTGGCCGACTTCTTCAACGTCCAGGCCGCCTCGCCGACCTTCGCGCAGGACTACACGGCCAACAAGGCGAAGTACGCCACCACCCCGGCCGCGCTGACCGGTTTCAAGCGCCTGGAAGAGGTGCACGCCAAGGGATACCTCAACAAGGGCTTCGGCTCGGCCAACCTGGACGCGGGGATCAAGCTGCTGGCCGAGGGCCAGGGCGTGCACTACCCCCTGCTCACAGGGGTGGTGCCCGGCTTCCTCGGGAAGTTCCCGCAGTTGGCCACCGACGTCGGCTACTTCGCCCTCCCGGGTGACGACGCCGCGAAGAACGGCGCCACGGTCTGGGAGCCATCGGCCTCCTACATCCCCAAGACGAGTAAGCATCTTGACGCGGCCAAGAAGTTCCTGGCCTTCATCGCCTCCCCGGCGGGTGCGGTGGCCATCGGCAAGGGGACGCCGCCGGCCGGACCGTACCGGATCAAGGGGGCCACGCTGCCGGCGGACGCGGTCCAGGTGGCCAAGGACCTGCAGGGCTACCTCGACAAGAAGGAAGCGGCGCCCGCGCTGGAGTTCGTCTCCCCGGTCAAGGGCCCGTCCCTTGAGAACATCACCGTCGCGGTCGGCTCCGGCCTGACCACTGCGGCAGAGGGGGCGGCCCAGTACGACAAGGACGTGGAGAAGCAGGCCAAGCAACTGGGGCTCGCGGGGTGGTGACCTCCTCGAAGCCTGGCACGGTCACGTCGTCCGAGCCGCCCACAGTGGCGGCCGGGCGGCGTGCCCCCGCGCGGAAGGGCAAGGGCGGGCGCGGCAACCCGTACCCTTACCTGTTCTACGTGCCCGCGGGGATCGTCTACACAGTCGTCTTCCTGGTCCCGACGGTCATGGCCTTCTACTTCTCGATGACCAGGTGGACACTGTTCGACAGCACCTTCGTGGGGCTGGAGAACTTCACCGACTTCTTCGCCGAGCAGAACCTGCGGATCGGCTTCCAGAACACACTGATCTACGCGGTGACCACCAGCGCGCTGAAGGTCGTCCTGGGGATGGCGCTCGGCGTGGTGCTCACCTCGCGGCTGAAGATGCGCGGCCTCCTGCGTTCCGTGGTGTTCTTCCCGGTGCTGGTGAGCACGGTCGCGGTCGGCATCACGTTCAGTGTGCTGCTCAAGCCCGACACCGGGCTGGTGAACAAGGCGCTGGCCCTGGTGGGCATCTCGGGTCCTGACTGGCTCGGCGACGCGAACACCGCGCTGCTGTCGGTGGCGCTCGTGGACGTCTGGAAGGGCGTCGGCCTGGCCACCGTCATCTATATCGCGGGCATGATGTCGATCCCGCGTGACTACTACCAGGCGGTCGCGGTCGACGGCGGCAGCTCATGGCACCGGTTCAGGTATGTGACGCTGCCGCTGAGCTGGCCCGCCACCAACTCGGTGATCATCCTGTCGTTCATCGGCGGGCTGCGCTCCTTCGACCTCATCTGGACGATGACCCGCGGCGGGCCCGGTTTCACCAGCGACGTCATCGCCTCGATCATCTACAAGCAGTATCAGGCGGGGTTCTTCGGCCTCTCGACCGCCGGAAACGTGATCCTGTTCGTCGTGGTCACCGCGCTGGTCGTGCCGCTCACCCGCTTCTTGAGCGCCAGGGAGGTCAGCGCATGAGGGCACTGCGGAGGTCCGGACTCGAACTCGTCGCGGTCGTCCTGGCCGTCGTCATCTTCGTCGTGCCGTTCTCGTTCATGGTGCTCACGGCGGTCAAGGACGAGGTCCAGTCGGCGGAGCTGGACTTCGGCTGGCCGACGAGCTGGCCGGTGGTCCAGAACCTCATCGAGGTGATCGAGGCCCGCGACTACGTCCTGCTGCGAGCCTTTCTCAACAGCACCATCCTCACGGTCGCCGCCGTCGCGCTGCTCGTGGTCTTCTGCTCGATGGCCGGGTTCGTGCTCCAGCGCAGGGCGGGCCGCATGCGGTCGGTGGTCAACTTCCTGGTGCTGTCCGGGCTGATCATCCCGCCCGCGATCGTCCCGACCATCTGGGTGCTGCAGACTCTCGGCCTGTTCAAGACGCTGCCGGGGCTCATCCTGGTCGAGGTCGCCTTCCACATGTCGTACTCCGTGCTGCTTTATCGTGCTTTTGTGTCCGCGGTGCCGCGCGAGCTGGACGAGGCGGCGATGATCGACGGCTGCACCGGGTTCAAGCTGTTCTTCAAAGTGATCTTTCCGCTGCTCCGGCCTGTGACGATCACGGTCATCCTGACGACGTCGGTCGCCGTCTTCAACGACTTCGTCAACCCGCTCTACTTCCTGCCCGGCGACGAGAACGCCACCGTCCAGCTCACCCTGTACAACTTCCAGAGCCAATACAGCACGCAGTGGAACCTGCTGTTCATGGACATCGTGCTCATCACGATCCCGCCGCTGCTCGCTTTCATCTTCTTCAACCGCAAGATCGTGTCGGGGATGACCGCCGGCGCGGTCAAGGGCTGACCGCTCAGAGGAGCCGCATGACCATCGACCTGCGTTTCGAGCACCACCGAGAGCCGATCGGCATCGGAGAACCCAGGCCACGGCTGTCCTGGACGGTCCGCAACGACCGTCCGGGCTGGCTACAGCACGGCTATGAGGTCGAGATCCGCGACGCGGAGGGCAAGGTCGTCTCGGCGACCGGGCGCTCCGAATCCGTGCTGGTCCCGTGGCCCGGTGACGACCTGAGCTCGCGCGAGCGCCGTGACGTACGCGTGCGGGTCCGCGGTCAGGACGGCAAGACGAGCGAGTGGAGCGAGTGGAACTCGGTCGAGGCGGGGCTGCTGGACGCCGAGCAGTGGCGCGCGGACGCGGCGGCGCCGCCCGCCGAGCTGGTCGACGCGCCGGACGGGCCCGCGACCATGCTCAGGCGCGGCTTCGCCGTCCGCGGGCCCGTCGAGCGGGCACGCCTGTACGTGACCGGCCACGGCCTGTACGAGGTGGAGATCAACGGGCGCGTCGTAGGCGACGACGTGCTCGCGCCGGGCTGGTCGAGCTACGACCACCGGCTGCGCTACCGTACGCACGACGTCACCGCGCTGCTGTCGGAGGGCGACAACGCCATCGGCGCGATGCTCGCCGACGGGTGGTACCGCGGTCGCGTCGGCTTCAAGGACGGCAGGGTCGAGACGTACGGCTCGCGTACCGCGCTCATCGCCCAGCTCGAAGTCGTCTACGCCGACGGCTCGACCGACGTGGTGACCACTGACGGCTCCTGGCGCTGCGCCCGCGGCCCGATCCTCGCGGCGAGCCTGTACGACGGCGAGAAGTACGACGCCCGCCTGATGCCCGCCGGCTGGTCCTCGGCCGGCTTCGACGACAGCGCCTGGCTGCCCGCCGACGTCGTGGACCACGACCCCGGCCTGCTCGTCGCCCCCACCGGGCCGCCGGTCCGCCGGGTGGAGACGCTGCGTCCCGTCGAGGTCATCCAGGGCCCCGCCGGCGAGACGATCCTCGACTTCGGCCAGAACATCTCCGGCCGCCTGCGCATCCGCGTCGAGGGCCCCGCCGGCCACACCGTCACGCTGCGCCACGCCGAGGTCCTGGAGGACGGCGTCCTGTCGCGGCGCCCGCTGCGCAACGCGGCCGCCCAGGACGAGTACACCCTCGCGGGCGGCGCGGAGGAGGAGTGGGAGCCGCGCTTCACCATGCACGGCTTCCGCTACGCCGAGCTGATCGACTGGCCGGGCGAGCTCCGCCCCGACAGCGTCCAGGCCGTCGTCTGCCACACCGACATGCGCCGCACCGGCTGGTTCACCTGCTCGGACCCCCAGCTCCAGCGCCTGCACGACAACGTCGTGTGGAGCATGCGCGGCAACTTCGTCGACCTGCCGACCGACTGCCCCCAGCGCGACGAGCGCCTCGGCTGGACCGGCGACATCCAGGTCTTCGCCCCTACCGCTTCGTTCCTGTACGACTGCGCGGGCACGCTCGGTTCGTGGCTGGCCGACCTGGCCGCGGACCAGGACGATTCGGGCATGGTGCCCTACTACATTCCGTGGGTCGGCCTCGACTTCTCCGCCATGCCGACGGCGGCGTGGGGAGACGCGGCGGTGATCGTGCCCTGGGTGCTCTACGAGCGTTTCGGGGACCTCGGGGTGCTGGAGGCCCAGTACGACAGCATGAAGGGGTGGGTCGACCACATCGCGGGCATCGCCGGCGACGACCACCTGTGGGACGAGGGCTTCCAGTTCGGCGACTGGCTCGACCCCGCCGCGCCGCCGGACAAGCCCGGCAAGGCCAGGACCGACGCGTACCTCATCGCCACCGCCTACCACGCGTGGACCGCGCAGCTCCTGGCCGACACCGCGGAACTGCTCGGCCGGGGCGGCGACGCGGAGAAGTACGGTGAGCTGGCGGCCGAGGTGCGGGCGGCCTTCCGCCGCGAGTACGTCTCGCCGTCGGGCCGCCTGGTCAGCGACACCCAGACCGCCTACGCGCTGGCCCTGCACCTCGACCTGGCGGAGACGCCGGAGCAGCGGGCGCGTCAGGGCAAGCGGCTGGCCGAGCTGGTCGACCAGGACGACTACCGCATCGGCACCGGCTTCGTCGGCACGCCGCTGGTCTGCGCCGCCTTGGCGTCGGTCGGGGAGCACGACACGGCCTACCGGCTGCTGACGCAGCGCGAATGCCCGTCGTGGCTGTACCCGGTGACCATGGGCGCCACCACGATCTGGGAGCGCTGGGACAGCCTCCTGCCCGACGGCTCGGTCAACCCCGGCGAGATGACCTCGTTCAACCACTACGCGCTGGGCGCGGTCGCCGACTTCCTGCACGGCACGCTGGCCGGCCTCGCCCCCGCCGCTCCCGGCTACCGCCGCATCCGCGTCGCACCGCGGCCCGGCGCCGGCCTCACCCACGCCTCCGCCGAGCACGAGACGCCGTACGGTCCGGCGGCGGTGGCCTGGTCCCGGTCGGGTGGCAACCTCACGGTCACCGTGTCCGTACCGCCGGGGACGACGGCCGAGGTCTCGCTGCCTTCCGCGGAGCCGGTTGAGGTGGGGGCGGGGATGCACACGTTCAGCGCTGCGTACCGGGATCCGGCTGACGATCCGGTGGCTTGAGCTGGGAATCGCGTGGCACCTGGGACGGCGGTCTCTTGACGCCGCCGTTCCGGGTGCGCGGTGTGCTCGGGTCGATAAGGTGCATTGAGTGATCTGACGGGTACGACCGTTCTGGCCGCGAGGGGACGCTCGCGCGAGGAGGTCCTTTGGTATCCGGGTGGATCCTGCGCTTGGTCGCGGCCGTGGCGGTGATGGCGGCCACCGTCGTTCCCCTCGATCGGGCCGAGGCCGCGACGCTCGCTGTTTCCGCTGTGCGGGCTGTGGCGGCGACGCCCGCTGCGACCCCCGATGACGCGGTGTGCCTGGCGCGGGACATGCGGGTCACCGCGCCGTACGCGATCACCGGTTACTGGTTGGTGCCGCGCTCCGACCCGTGCGTCACGCGGCGGACCGTGGAGGCGATCCATGGGGTCGGTGGTGACACGCTCATCACGTTCGGCCCGCGTCTGGTGCCGAGCCGGGTCGATCGGGCGGGGCGGCTGCTCAAGGAGGGCGCGCCCGATCCCGACTTCGCCGGCTGCGTCGAGAGCGGGAAGACGTGCTACCAGGCCGCTCGCGAGGCGGTCCCGCGCATCCGCCGGGTGTACGGCTACGCGGCGAACGAACTGTTCGGCGACGGCCTGCTGCGGTGCCCGGCCCTGGACCGGCGGATCGAGAGCGGCGGGCGCGTCTACTACCGGCTGCTGTTGGGCAAGTCCTGCTCCAGCGGCCCGTACGACCTCGTGCTGATCGCGACCGACGGCGACGGGCTGGGCAACCTGATGGCGGAGGCGGCCGCGTACGGGATGAAGGTGTTCCCCGGACTGCCCGCCGCGCCGCAGGACGTCAAGCGGCCGTGGCTGCCGAACCTGACGCACCTCCGTGCCGTCACCGCGCTCACCGAGCGGGTGCTGACGGACTATCGGGGCAAGTACGGGGCGTCGGCGGCGTTCGCCGGGGTGTACCAGTCGTTCGAGCTGGCGGTGAAGTCGCGGCCCAGCGTCGATCCGACCATCGACCTCTACCGGGCCCAGCATGCCGTGGTGGCCGCCACGCTGCCGGGGAAGACGATCCTGGTCAGCCCCTATTTCGACGCGCGCAGGGACAAGGGGTTCCCGCCGGCGCGCGTGGGGCCGGGGATGCTCGCCATCGCCGCCACCCGGCATGGCGCGCCCATGGTCGTCGCCGTACAGGACGGGCGCGGGACCGGCAAGACGCCCGTCTACGGCCTCGACGAGGCGGCCGCCAAGGTCGATCCCCGGCTGGTGCCGGTGGTGGGCGACGTCACCAACCGGCAGGCGTACTACGGCTCGACCTACGACTACATCCAGGCGGCGGTGCGGTCACGGCCGCCGGGGGTGGAGCTGTGGGTGAACGTGGAGGCCTTCGAGCCCGCCCCGGTGCCCGGCGAGTGCGGCCGGGCCGACCCGATGCCGCTGCGTGGCCGTACGACCAAGCAACGGCTCGACGCCCAGATCATGGCGGCCGGGACGGCCGTGACCAAGGTGATCTCCTACGGCTGGGACCCGTTCCTGACGTGCCAGCTCAACTGGATGACCCCGTCGCTGAGCGACGACCTCCACGCCTCCTGGAACGAGCCGCTCATCCTCAGCGCGACCAGGAACGCGGCCGGGATCGCGATCAAAGGCAGGGACCTCGCGGGCGGCACGGTCAAGCTCCAGTACGCCCGGGCCGGCGCCGGGGCCAAGACGGTGACCGTCACCCAAGGACCGGACGAATCCAACGCCGCCTGGATCCCGTTCCCCACCCCGACCGACGTCGATCCCCGGCGACCGTGGCTGTACATCACGGCCGTGAACGGCGCCGGCCACTCCACCACCAACCCCTACGTCATCCCCGCCTAACTCCGCCCGCGCCCTCCGCCGCCCGCGCCCTCCGCAGGTCGCGGTCCAGCGTCGTAGTGCGCGACCCCTCCTGCTTCACCGAGGCGGCGGCAGCAAGCCGGCGCGGGCAGGAGGTGGTCGCGGTCACATGGCGGTGGTGTCACTCCAGCGTGTTGGCGTGTGGGTCCCAGTTGTCGGGGAGTGGGAGTGGGGTTGGTGAGGTGGTGTGGAGGTGGTGGGACTCTCCGTCTTCGCCGGCGTCGCCGATGGCGGTCATGATCTCCAGGACGTGCAGGGCGAGCGCGCCCGAGGCCCGGTGCGGGGTTCCGGTGCGCAGGGATCTGGCCATGTCCAGGACTCCCAGCCCGCGCCCGGCGGTCGTGCCCGTGACGGGCAGTTCCCGCCACTCGGCGTCATGCAGGCCGCGGGCCAGCAGCGGCCCGTCGAAGGTGTTGGGGTCGGGCAGCGACAGCGCCCCCTCGGTGCCGATGATCTCGATCATCCTCCGGCCTACGGGCGAGTCGAAGCTGAACGTGGTCGTCGCGCTGGCGCTGCCCGCGAAGTCGATCAGCGCGTTGACGTGCGTGGGCACCTCCACGGCGAACGCCGTGCCCGCCTTCGGCCCCGAGCCGATCACCCGATGGTCGCGAGCCCGCCGGGTACTGGCCGCGACCCGGGCCGCCGGACCGAGCAGGGCGACCAGGGCGGTCAGGTAGTAGGGGCCCAGGTCGAACAGGGGGCCGGCACCGCGTTGGTACAGGAACTCGGGATTGGGGTGCCACGACTCGGGACCCAGGCTCTGCAGGGCGGCCGTGACGGCGACCGGGGTGCCGATGAGGCCGGCGGCGAGCGCCTTGGCCGCCGACTGGAGCCCCGCGCCGAGGAAGGTGTCGGGGGCGTTGCCGACGAGCAGGTTCAGGTTCGCGGCCTCCGCCGTGATCTTGGCCGCCTCGTCCAGGTCCAGGGCCAGCGGCTTCTCGCCGTACACGTGCTTGCCCGCGCGCAGCGCCGCGAGCGCCACGGCGGCGTGCGCGGACGGGATCGTCAGGTTGACGACGATCTCCACCTCCGGCAGCGCCAGTACGGTGTCGACCGTGCCGGAGACCGGCACCCCGTACTCGCGCGCGGCGGTCGCGGCCCTGGCCGTGTCGAGGTCGGCCACGCCGAGCACCCGGACGTCGGGGAACGTGGACAGGTGGCGGAGATAGTGGCTGCTGATCACACCGGCGCCGACGACGGCGACGCCTACGGGGCCGGCGTTCACGAACCGCTCAGCTGGGTGAGGTAGGCATGGCTGCCCGCGAGAGCGTCGAAGATGTCGCCCGCGCAGCTGTCGAGCTCCACGATCCGCCAGGTGTCCGGGCTGGCCGCGAGGATCTCCGGCACCGGCATGACGCCCTGGCCCACGGCCACGTGCGGCTCGTCCTTGACGACTGGGCCATCCTTGACGTGCAGCGCCAGGATCCTGGAGGAAAGTCCACGTAGTAAGGCAGGTACGTCCGCGCCGCCCACGGCCGCCCAATAGGTGTCGATCTCCAGGAACACCTCCGGAGCCAGCAGGTCGGCGAGAGCCTCCAAAGCGTGGCGGCCGTCGATCCGTGGCTCGATCTCCCACCAGTGGTTGTGGTAGCCGATCCGCATGCCGTACGAGGACGCCTGCTCGGCCAGGCCGTTCAGCAGGTCGGCGGTCCTGGACAGGCCGTCGCGCGTGGTGAACTCCTCGTGCGCGATGCCGCCCGGGATGATCACCAGGTCGGTGCCGACGGTGGCGATGGCGTCGAAGACCTCGGCCGGCTCCTGGCTGAGCAGGGCGTAGGCGTGCGTGCTCGACACGGCCAGCCCGAGGTCGTCGGCCACCCGCCGGAAGCCTTTGGGGTCGCCGGTGGGGTCGAAGGGTTCGACGGCCCCGTAACCGATCCCGGCTATCCGGCGCAGCACGTCGTCACGGTCCGCGGCCAGTTGGTCTCTTACGGAATAGAGCTGCACACTGAGCGGCTTGGTCATCCTCAGCTCCCCTGGTGCTTTTAGTCCACAATCTGTACATAATCCTCTGGGGTGGATCAGGCATCGTCAAGGGCGTGCGGTGGGTCATCGTCAAACGAGCGCTGACTTGAGGATGTCCACGAGCAAGGCGGCCTGTGTGCCGTCCTGGTCGAGGTCGGGGTCGAGGATCGTGATCTCCAGACCGGCGGCTCCCGGGAGGCGGAGCAGGCCGTGGAGCAGCCCGGCCAGCCCGTCCGCGTCGAGTCCGCCGGGCGTGGGGGAGTCGACGGCGGGCAGCACCGCGGGGTCGAGCACGTCGGCGTCGACGTGGATCCAGAAGCCGTCGAGGTCGTCGCGGACCAGGATCTTCCGGGCGACGTCGAGGGTGCCGGGGCCGAGTTCGGCGCCGGGCACGTAGGCGAGGCCCGACTCCTTGACGTCCGTCAGGTCCTCCTCCTCGCGTACGCCGAGCACGATCACGTCCTCGTCGGCAACGTACGGGCGCAGGCCGCCGATGTTCACCAGGTAGTCGTCGCCATGACCGGTCACCAGGGCGAGGTCCTCTCCGGCCGCCGAGCTCACGTGCGGGGAGTTGCCGAGGTGGCGGAAGTCGGCATGGGCGTCCAGGTACGCCAGGCCGTACCGACCTGCTTCGCGCAGCGCGATGGCCGGGCCGAGCAGGATCGAGCAGTCACCGCCGAGGACGATCGGGAACGTCCCCGACTCGCGGATGGCGGCGATGCGGTCGGCCAGCTTCCTGGCGTACGCGGCGATCGCCGGGCCGTTGCGGACGCCGTCGCCAGGCTGCCAGGTGGACACATAACGAGGCGGAACCACCGCGCCCGCGTCGCTCGCGCCGATCCGCTCCCGCAGCCCGGCGTCGCGGAGCGCCCACGGGGCCTTGTAGCAGCCGGGGATCACGCCGGGGGCGGGCGGGCGGAGGCCGAGGTTTGAGGGGGCGTCGAGGATGGCGAATCTTGTGTCAGGAGTTATAGTGGTCATAGTCGTGACGGTAGCAGGAGGAAATGGGATGCGCCAATACGTCGATACGGGGTTGGTGGCGTTGGATCTGGCCAACACGTGGGACGAATACCTGGACGAGCCGGAGCGGCTGCCGGACCCTGCGGCGCTGCGACGGTTCTGCGAGGAGTTCGGCGAGAACGTCGACACCCCACTCGGCGGGACGCCTGGCCAGCGGGTTGGCGAGGAGCCTGGGGAGCGGGCGGGCGGGGAGCGGGTCGGCGGAGAGCCGGGGGTGCCGGCCGGTGGGGAGACTGGAGAGCGGGGGGATTTCTGGGAGTCCGAGTTGGCCGCTGTGCGGGAGATGCGCGGGCGGTTGCGGGCCGTGCTGGCCTGCGAGCCGTCGGAGCGGACGCGGGCGCTGGCCGGGTTCGCGGCCGGGTTGTCGGCGCGTGCGGATGTCGAGGATGTGGACGGGGTGCCGGTGCTGCGGCTCGTGGCGCTGGACGGCGCGGGGATGGCGGACCGGCTGGCGGTGCGTGCGGTGCGCGAGCTGCTCGACGTCGCCGCCGCGGGGGATTGGGTACGGCTGCGACTGTGCGCGGCCTCGCCGTGCCGTGACGCCTTCATCGACCGGAGCCGGCCGGGGCGGCGGCAGTTCTGCTCGACCCGGTGCGCCAACCGCGCCCACGCCGCCGCCTCCCGCGCCCGCCACCGCACCTGACCGGTCCCGCGCCGATCCTCCGCGCCCGGCATTGGGGGATTCCGTGTGCCGGGAATCCCCCGCCCCCACGATTAGCCCGTGGCCATCGAGATCACGATGGAACAGGCTCACGCAGGATGTTTGACGAACATTTCGAAGTCGTTGAAGCCGTCGGAGAACACGTGCACGTACTGTTCGTTGAACAGCTCGTGCCAGTTGTTGTCGAGGTCCTGCGCTGAAATGACCTCCTTGGTTATCTTCACGTTCTTCTGGCGCCCCGGCGGCGTGTTCGGAGTCGTCACCGTCAGCGTCAAACTGGTGAGGTCTTTCCAGCGGAAGTGGTGAGTCGGCTTCGGCCCGGCCAGCAGATGGACCGTGCTGTGGGTGCTTTGAAAATCACCAAATTTCTGCAGATGCTCCGGGTCGGAGTCGCAGCCGTTGGTGTTCGTCCTGATGAGCCGGGTCCAGGTGTCGCTACCGGACGCATCCCGGTAGCGTGCGGTCACCCACACGGGAATGCATTTATTGGTGTTGGAGAGTTCGCCGACGTCGAACCACATGCTGAATGCCTTGAAATCCTCGTCGCCGGGGGCAGCCGACGCGGGTGCCGCGTTGATCGGGACGGCGATCAGTGCCGCCCCCAGTAGTATCGTGGCCGTCTTCCGGAATCCTCGAATGGTGCGAATGCCCATGGTGATCCTCGTTCCTCTCTCCTGAGCTGCCCCTCCAGAATCCCTCGTGTATTGCCGCAGGCAGATCCCCAGATCTTGGGGGTGCCAGCGCTTCGTTGTGGTGAATATCCCGTAATGTTATTAGCGCTATCCCGTCACACGTCTCGTCCGGCTCTTTCGCCATCTCCAGAGCTCAGGTGCCGAACCAGTGCATCGAGAACCGCCAGGTCTTCCCCCGGCTCGATCGTCTGCGGGTTCAGCGCGATCGCGTCGTCGGGTACTCCGGACACACCGACCGCGATCCGCGGGTCCCCGTCCCACAAAGCCTGCACCAACCCGTCTCGGCTCCAGCCGCTGGTTGTCAACAATCGGACAACCGCTCGGCCGTGCGGCTGGCCCGCCTCACTCGGGTACCCGCGCTCGGCAACGACACCCGGCACTCCGCGCAAGCCGACAATCCACCGGTCGACGATCTGCTCATAGCTCGCGAGCAGTGCCTCCTCGTCCTGCTCCAGCGTCCACTCGACCGCGGCGTACAGCCCGAGCAGCTCTTCCTTGCCGACCTTCATCCCGCGCCCGATCTGCTGATTCGGTGACGCATGCGCCCGGCACCTGTCGACAATCCACCGCTTCCCCAGCACCAGCCCACTGGCCTGCGGTCCGCGCAACCCTTTCCCACCGCTGAAGATCACGGCATCCGCACCGAGCTCCGTGGTGAATCGCCACAGCGAGGAGAGGGGTGGAATCTGGGCCGCCGCATCCACGATCACCGGCACAGCCGGTGGACCGGTAGGGCAAGGGGCGAGCTCCCGGGCGACTCGGATCACGTCCTCGATCGGCAAAGCATCCGCTGCGTAGTGGGCGCCGGCGAACCACAGTACGCAGGCGGGGCGTCGTACCAGGGCGGCTCGGAGCTCCTCGATCGACGGGCCGACTTCTACGATGCGGGCGCCGGTCAGGCGGGCCGCGTAGTCGTAGCCGTTGCGTTGGCCGGCGAACATGACGACCTCGGCATCGGCCGGGAACGCCTGCGCGGGCTCACCGACACACGACGCGACCGTGAGGGTGATCGCCGCCGCGGCACCAGAGGTCACGCAGGCCGCCTCGTTGCGGGTGAGCGCGGCCAGCCGCTCACCGACGCGGTCGTGGAGTTCGGGCAGGTCGACGAAGTGGGCCGCCCCCTCCGTCATCGCCTTCAGCGCCGAAGGCGGCATCAGCGAGCCGCCCAGTGCGGTGAGTGTCGCGGAGGCGTTGATGACGGGCCGGACCCCGAAGGGATTGGTCATACGAGGAACTTCGACATCGGTGGTACGCCGGAGAGTTCGGCCAGCCAGGCATCCAGGAAGTCGTTGTCGGTGCCATCGAGGTGGGTCAGCTTGTAGACACTCGCGGCAGGCAAGACCTCGATCAGCGCGGCACACCAGTCGGGATCGTCGACGGCGAGCAACGTCCGAGCGGTCACCGCGGACGCATGCCGGACCGGATCGAAGTAGGCAAGAGTATCGGCAACAATCTGCGCCGACGAGCCGGCACGGAGGTGATCGTTGAGCTCCTCGAGCGGATAGTGGCTCGACTTCAGCCGTGCCTCTGTCGCCTGGTAGAACAGCAACCCCGAGACCCGGACCGCGCTGAACCCGGGCCGCCGCGCAGCCGTCAGCACCGCCAGGTCGTCCCCACTCACGGCCACCCGCGCCGGATCGACCTCGTCCAGGCTCATCAGGAACTCCGCGGCCCGCAGGCAGTCCGCCGCGATCCCGCGATAGATGTACGACGCCGGGTCGTCGATGCCCATCGTCAACAATCCCGGGTACGCCGCCGAGAACCCTTCGTCGGCCAGCCGCTGACCACGGTGCGTCAGGCCGAACACGACGTACCGGCTCCGATCGTTCGGGTGTGGCACGAGGTTGACGCTCCCGTGGCGCGGCGTCTGCAGGAGCGCGGGGAACGGCCCGTCACCGGCCGGGATGCTGAGATGACCGAAGACGCGGTACGGTCCGGTGCTGGTGAGCCGCACGGTGTAGCTGGTCGCCTCGTCCGTCGTCCGCTCCGGCACCAGGTCGAGCACGGGCCGAGCGGGGATCGTGGCCAACTCTTCGTCGACGGCGGACCAGTAGCTGTCGAAGTTCATCGGTTCACCGTCCCGGGGTGAGGTGTTCGGCAAGGAAGTCCTCCACGATCCGCATCACGCCCGGCAGCCCGGCGTGATGCGCGCAGTGCGGGTAGGCGTGCAGGGTGGTCTCACACGTCAGCACCCGCCGCAGCGCGAACCCGGTCTCCGGCGGGCACACGTCGTCCTCGAGCCCGATGTACAGCAGCGTCGGCGCCCGCACCTTCGGCGCGAAGTTGAGCCCGTCGTAGTACGCGACCGTCTCCCGCACCCGGTCGACGTCCTTCGGGTGCACCCGCAAGTACTCGTTGATCTCCTCGTACGGATACGACCGGGTCAGTGTCGGCGCGGTCATGATCCCGCACAGGTACGGCGCTCCCGCCGCGACGCACCTGATCACGTCCGGCAGGAGCGCGGCTGTCGAGATCCCGAGGCCACCGCCCTGACTCGACCCCTCCAGTCCGATCCGCAGATTGTCGACTTCCGGTCGATCGAGCAATACCTCGACCGCCCGCACCACGTCGAGGTAGAACCCGCGATACCCGTAGGTGTTGTGGTCGACGATGTTGTGCGTCAGCAATCCCGGGTAGCCCGGGTTGAACACGTCGTTCGACCGCAGTTTTCCGCGCGGCGCCACCGCGAGCGTGGCGTACCCGAGCTCGGACCATTTCTTCGGGATCGTCGGCTCGGAGATGTAGCCGGGGATCGTCACCAACGCCGGATGCGGGGCCGGCCTCTCGCGCGGGACGGTGTACCAGCCTGCGATCCGCAGACCGCCATAGCTGGTGTAGCGCAGATCGTAGACAATCACCTTTTCCGTGGACAACGACGGCATTTCGGTGAGGACCGGGTCCAGCGGGTACGACGCGCAGTCCGCCAGGCCGGCCGCCCAGAAGTCGTCGAAGTCGTCCGGCAGCTCGACCTCGACGATCGCGTTCTCGGGGTTCCTCAAGAGCGTTCCTCTCGATGGGGGTACTCGGGGGCGGCGCCTATACCCGCTCCGGTGCGTGCAGCGCGGTGCCGTCGGAGGCCTTGAACAAGTGCAGGCGGTCCTGGTTGAAGCCGACGTACACCGTGCTGTCATGACCTAGCCGGAACGGCACCGGGACGCGGGCCTTCAGCAACTCGCCGTCGATCCGGACCGTGACCAGCACATCCGGACCGAGCGGCTCGGACACGAACACCTTCCCGGGCTGGTAGCCCGCGACCGGGGTCGGCGACAACGTCACGTCCTCCGGCCGGACGCCCAGGACGACGGCCGGGTCGTCCGGCGAAACGTCGTACCGGCCCAGCTCCTGGCTCAACGCGCCGCTGCGGAAGGTCCGGACGCCGTCGACGTCGGCCAGCTCACCGGTGACGAAGTTCATCGGCGGCGAGCCCATGAACGACGCGACGAAACGGTTCGCCGGGCGTTCGTAGATCTCCTCCGGCGTCGCGCACTGCTGGACCACGCCGTCGCGCATCACCGCGATCCGGTCCGACATCGTCATCGCCTCGACCTGGTCGTGGGTGACGTAGATGAACGTCCGGGCGACGTCCACGTGCAGCCGCTTGATCTCCGCACGCATCAGCACCCGGAGCTGCGCGTCCAGGTTGGACAACGGCTCGTCGAGCAGATACGCACCGGCGTCCCGCACGATCGCGCGACCGAGCGCGACTCGTTGCCGTTGGCCACCGGACAGCTCGCGCGGCTTGCGATCCAGCAGGTCCTCGATGTCCAGCGTCCGGGCCGCCTGCAGCACCTGCTCGTCGATCGTGGCCTTGGGCACCCGCATCATCTTCAGCGCGAACCCGATGTTCTGCCGGACCGTCTTGTGCGGGTAGAGCGCGTAGCTCTGGAACACCATCGCGACGTCGCGCTTGTTGGCCGGCAGCCAGCTGACCGGCTTGCCGTCGAAGAAGATGTTGCCCTCGGAGGCCCGTTCCAGGCCGCAGATCATTCGCAGGGTTGTCGACTTTCCACAACCGGACGGGCCGACCAGGGTGAGGAACTCCTGATCCTCGATGGTCAGATTCAGGTCGTTCACCACGGTCTTGCCGCCGAACGACTTGGTGATGCCTTCGAGTCGAACCTCTGCCATCTGTCAGCCCTTCACGGATCCGGCGGCCATGCCCTGGACCAGCTTGCGCTGGAAGAGCAGGGCCAGTACCAGGGGTGGGACGACCGCGAGCACGCCGGCCGAGGCCATCACGGTGAACTGGGTGTTGAAGTCGGTGGCGAAGTTCGCCGCCACCACCGGGATCGTCTTCGCCGCCTTCGTGCTGGTCAGGAACAACGCGAACATGAACTCGTTCCACGCGGTCATGAACGCGAACACCGCGGCCGCGACCAGCCCCGGCGCCGCGACCGGCAGGAACACCGACCACATGGTCCGGAACCAGCCGCACCGATCCACCCGGGCCGCCTCCTCGAGCTCGCGCGGCACCGAACGGAAGAAGTCCTTCAGGATCCAGATCGTGATCGGCAGCGCGAACGTCGTGTACGAAAGGATCAGCGCCAGGTAGGTGTCCAGCAGCCCGAACGTCCGCATCAGCAGGTAGAACGGGATGATGATCGCGATCCCCGGCACCATCCGGGTGAGCAGGTAGAGCATCAGCAGCACCTGACTGCCGCGGAACTTCAGCCGCGAGAACGAGTACGCCGCGAACGTGGCCAGCACGAGATTCAGGATCGCCGTCGAGGTGGCGACGATCAGACTGTTGCGCAAGGAGTACGGCGTCTCGTCGATCGCCCGGCCGCCGACGAGTTGCTGGGCCTCATTCGGATGAAGGAAACCGAGATAGTTCTCCAACGTCGGGTGGACCGGAATCCAGTGCGGCGGAACGGAGATCGCATCCACCTCGTGCATGAAGCTCATCGCGACGATCCAGTAGAACGGCAGCACCAGATACAGCGCGAACGCGACCGCCAGCACGTACAGGACGATCTTCTTCCAGGGGATTCGGTAGCGCAGGGGAACCTTCACCAGGGTGCTCATACCTCGAAGTTCCCCTTCCGGTAGAGCAGGCCGATGTAGCCGACCGAGATCAGGAGGGTGATCGCGGTGATCACCCAGGCGTAGGCGCTGCCCAGGCCGAAGTCGGTGAAGGTCAGGACGGTCTGCACGTCGAGCAGGGCGATGGTGGTGGTCGCGTCACCTGGTCCGCCACCGGTCAGTACGTAGATGGTGTCGAAGGCGCGGAACGCGTTCATCGTCTCGAGAATCAGCACGATCAGCAGGGGGTGCAGCAACCACGGCAACGTCACCTGGACGAACCGCTGCACCGCCCCCGCTCGGTCGACGGTGGCGGCGTCGTACAACTCCGAGGGGATTGTTGATAGTCCGGCGAGCAGGATGATGACCGAGAACGGGAGCGTGTTCCACACCTGGGCCAGTGCGGTGAACAGGAACGCGCCGGTCCCGGACGTCAGCCAGGCGTGATACTCGTCGATCAGTCCGAGCTGCGTCAGCAGACCGTTCAGGGCGCCGGTCTTCGCGTCGAAGATGGTCCGCCACATCAGGCCGTTCACCACCCCCGGCATCGCCCAAGGCAACAGGGCCAGGCTGAGCAACAGACCGCGG
The DNA here is from genome assembly GCF_018603905.1 of Nonomuraea sp. NEAU-A123. Taxonomy (GTDB): domain Bacteria; phylum Actinomycetota; class Actinomycetes; order Streptosporangiales; family Streptosporangiaceae; genus Nonomuraea. Next base: position 359,844 of record NZ_JAHFZZ010000010.1, on the reverse strand, counting down.
CCGCGGAACTGCTCGTTCAGCACCAGCGCCAGGATCAGCGCGAGTACGACGGTCAGCCCGAGCACCACGACGACGAACAGGGCCGACACCTTCAGCGCGGACAGGAAGGCATGATCGCTGAGCAGGGCCTGGTAGTTGGCGAAGCCGATGAACTCCTTCGCCCGCGGGCGCTTCAGGTTGTTCTTCTGCAGGCTGACCCAGAACGAGTACGCGATCGGGTAGGCGACCAGCAGGGCGATCACGATCATGGCCGGCGCGTTCAACGCCCAGGCCTTGGCGTTGTCGCCCAGCGGCCGGCGTTCGGCGAGGACGGCCATCCTCAGTTGTACTTCTTCTTCAGCGTCTCAACGGTCTGCGCCAAGCTCGCCACCGCCGCGGCCGGCTGCGTCTGGTTGCTCAGTACGCCCTGCACGACCTTGTGCATCTCGGTTTCGAACTCGGTGTACCACGGCACGCCGAGCACGTTGCGCGGCTTGGCGATCTCGCCCAGGTGGGCGTAGATCGCCGGGTCGGCGAACTTCTCCAGCGCTGCGGTGACCTCCGGGTCGGTCGCCATCGACTTGTAGGCGAACCCGAGACCACGCTGCAGGAACCAGAACTTGGCGGTGTAAGGCTGCTTGTTCGCGTCGAGTCCGCCCAGGTAGGTGAGCAGCTTGAACGCGTTGTCCTTCACCTTGGTGTCCTTGGCCAGCGCGTAGAGCCGGGTGTTGCTGACCGTCCCGTGCACCTGACCATCGAGGCTCGGTATCAGCGCCATCCGGATCTTGCCCGCGGCCTTGGACTTGGTCGCGTCGTTGTAGTCGCGGCTGGCGTACCGCGCGCCGATCGTGTACGCGTACCGGTTCGCCTTCATCGCGTTGTCGATCGGGACCGCCGTCAGCTGCAGGCAAGCCGGGTCGATCACCTTCGACTTGGTCGCCGCCTGCTGCAGCCAGGCGAAGACGTCCTTCACCACGGTGTCGGTGGTGTTCATGATCGGCGTCTGCTGGTCGTCGAACATGTTGCCGCCGCTGCCGAAGACCAGCGCCCACACCCAGGACCACCAGGTGTCGGACAGTTGCGCCGGTACGCCGATCGGGTACTGCAGGAGGCCGGCGCTCTTGATCTTGACCGCCTGCGCTTCCAGTTCCTCCAGGCTGGCAGGGGGTTTCGTGATCCCGGCCTTGGCAAGGATGCCGGTGTTGTAGGTCAGGCAGTTGGAGTCGGTGTAGTACGGCAGGCCGTAGCGCTTGCCCTGGTACGTCATCGCCGCCGCGTTGCCCGGGTAGATCGCGTTGTACACCTCGTCGACGCCGGCCATGCCGTCGAGCGGCTGCAGGTAGTCCCCCTCGACCCAGCCCGCGAGGGAATCGTCGTACACATAAAGGGCGTCCGGGCCGCCGCCACCGGTGAACTCGGCGACGACCTTCTGCACGTACTGCGCACTCGTGATCGGGGTGTAGTTGACCTTGATGTTGCTGGTCTTGGTGAAGTTGTCGAGGTTCTGCTGGACGAGTGCGGCCTCGTAGTCCCAGCCCTCGAACTTCACGCTGCCGTCGCCGCCGCCTCCGGACTTGTCGTTGGAGCAGGCGGACAGCAGGGGCGATGCGGCGGGCAGGGCCAGGCCGAGGCCTGCGTACTTCAGGATCTGGCGGCGGTTGAGCTCCATGGTTGTCCCTTCAACGCGATGGGCGCAGTAACGCTTGGGCGATGCGTAGCCGATACAGACGCGTCGGGCGTCCTTTCGGAAGGTTCTGAGCAGTGCCTTCGACGCTCACCAGGCCCCCAGCGTCGAGTGTCCGGATCAGCCGGCGCCCGCTCTGATCCGTGATGCCGAGATGGTCGGCGAGCTCACCGGGCGAGATCGCGCGACCTTCCAGTTCGTGGTCCAGCGCCGCCAGCCGGGAGACGGTCGCGGCACTGAGGCCGACGGACTTCGCGAGCCGTTCGACGTCGTCGCCGTGCTCGCGGTACGAGTAGCTGAGCGCCGCCCGGACCGGACCCATCGGGCCGATGATCACGCCGCTGTCCTCGATCAGGTAGCCGCATGGCTTGCTCTCCCGCTCGGCCCGGGCGGCCGCTTGTTCGGCCAGGGCCACACAGTTGCGGGCGGACGCGCCGACGCCGAACCCGGCCGAGACCTGCGCACCGAGCACCGCGGCCGCCTCGGCGAGCGCGGGTACGGCGACCCAGTTGCGGGTGATGCGCTCGAACAAGGCCTTGTGGGCGAAGACGACGACACCGCGCCGGCCGCGGTCCTCGATCCACGCGCCGGCGAACTCGGGGGTGTTGAGCAACAGATTCATCAGGCCGATCCGGGCCCGTTCCTCGTCCTGCGAATGCGAGATCAGGAAGACTCCGGCGGCGAAGCGTTGTGCGCTGGCTCGCTCGGACTCGATCCGGAGCGCGAGCTCATGCAGCTCGGTCCGGATCGTCGCCGGCACCGGCATGCCGCTCATGATCGGGATCTCGCCGGACAGTTGCTCGCGGACGGCGGCGCGGACGCTGATCACGTAGCTGCGGCCGTCGAACCGGTGGTACGCGGAACGGTGGAACTCGACGATGTCCTCCACGGATTGCGTGGGGGCGTACGGCAGGTAGTCGATGGCGTCGGTGTCGAGCTCGAGCGCGGTGGCGACCGCCTCGACCACCTCGGCGGGAAAGGTGTCGATGCTGAACGGAGTGCGACCCCAGCCCCGCTCCTGGGCGCGATAGAGCGCGAGGGTCAGATCGAGCGCCGACGAGCGGATCACGCCGACCGGGAGGCCGGGTGGGAGGAGTTCGCGACTGGCCGTGTACGGGGTCGGGCCGGCCAGGAAGCCGTCGAGCCGGGTCGTCTTCAGGAACTCGGCGACCTTGGCACGGATCTCGTCCTCGTGGTCGTAGCTGACCCACTCCAGGTCGACCCCACCGAGCGTGTTCGCGGCTTCCCGGAACAACTCCCCGTGCGTCGAGTGGGTCACCACTCCGATCACAATCGCCACGACATCCCTTTGCGAACTAGGTTCGGAAATGACTCGTAAGTCCGATGCCGACCAAACTCCCCCCTCCCGGGTTCCGGGTCAAGGGATCAGCCCAAAAGAAATTCCCCGGTAACAAGCTGGCCGCCGAGGGCCAATGGCGTACCGAAGGGCTGGTTCCTTTCCCAGCTCCGCCTGCCCGGCAAACGTCTCGTCTACTGGTACGAGCGCGACGACGGCCCGCCCGGGGCCAACGGACGCGTGCTCACCATGCGGCAGGTCTACGACTTCGCTCCGCCAGAGGGGATCCTTGGGGTGCAGTGCCAGCTGTGGACCGAGCACATGCCGGACCCGGCGCACGTCGAACGCATGGCCTTCCCCAGGCTGAGCGCCTTCGCGGAGGTCGCCTGGGGAAGCGCCGGGGATTACTCGGACTTCCTGCGTCGCCTACCCGATCACCTTGCGGGGCTGGGCGTGGAGGTGGGGGCCGTCATGCCGTAGGTCCAGCATTCGGTTGCTTGCTTACGAGGAGAAGTCACCATGGGGGTCCGTTCAAAGCGAGCCAGATCTGGACCAGGATCGAGATCAGCAGCAGCACCGCTGGGAGCACGCCCGAGTACACGCCCTGCCGCCAGTTGGCGCCCCGGTCGCGCTTGCGGGACTCGATGTGGACGCCCAGCTGGCTGAGCTCGTTGTCGACTCGTTCCCCGAGGCCTTTCAGGTCGCGTTCGAGCAGCGTGAACCGGCGTTCGTTCGCCCGCTGCTCGGCTACGAACAGCTCCTGTGACATGAGTTTCAGAGTGGCGTCTTGCAGATCGACGAGGCGCCGGGCGAGTTCGCCGTTCGAAGGCTCATCGCGCATGGGAACTCCTGACCTTCACCATAGACAGGGTTGCCCATAGTAAGTAAGTGAATACTTAACGCATACCCAGCTCTTACCTCCCCCACTCCGGCCGGACCTCGCCGAGATTGCGCGGGGCGTCGATCAGGTGGTCCTGGGTGTCGGCGTAGTGGCCACGGTGGGTCGTGCTCCGGAGCACCTCGATCTCGCCGATCCAGCCGACCCGCCGTCCGGCTCTGGCGCGGACCAGGTCGCCCTCCGACAGGCGGGCCCACTGGTCCTCGGCCATGCTGTAAGCCTTGAGCTCGCGGCTGCTGCCCTCGTCGATGGCGCACCAGTAGACGTCATTCACGTGGTTGTCGTTGCTGCCCGACTGGCTTCTGCGCAGCCGTACGATCTGGCCCTCGATCCAGGTCTGGCCGGTGACGTCGAGGAGCGCGCGGACGGCGGGTACGGAGGCGATCGCGAAGCCCACGGCCAAGCCGCCAGGCTCGGTCAGGCCGCGCGGCCACAGGTCGAACGCCGACAGGATGACCAGCACGAGCCACGTCCAGAAGCCCGCGAAGAACCCGGCCGCCAGGCCCCGGCCCACGGTGTGCAGCGGCGGCCGGCCCCAGATGAGGCGCGACGGGTAGCGGACGTCCACCGCGTGCCACATGCCGCCGTAGTCGGACCAGGCCCGGCGGTCGTCGGCGGGCACGCTCACCGGCAGGCTGCGGACAGCGCGCGGCGCGAGCCCGAGAGCGGCCGCGTACGCCAGGGGGCGGCCCCAGATGGTCACGCTCGCCGCGGGCTTCTCGGCGTAGCGGGCGTTCGACAGGGTCTCGCGTACGCCCAGCCAGTGCCCCGCCGCCTGGACGCCCAGGTCGGTGCCGCGCTCGCCGTTGAGCCGGCCGGCCAGGTAGACCAGCGCGCCGTAGGCGACGATGCCCGCGCCGATGCCGCCGTCGTGTTCGGGGTCGGCCACGGTGACCGCGACGGCGACCAGCGCGGCGGGCACCAACGCGGACGCGAACAGCAGCGTCGCGTGCGCGCGGCTCCAGCGGGCCTGGGACAGTCCCCGCTGCCGGGCGTCGGCGATGACCTTCTTGCGGAAGCTCTTCCACCAGCGGCCCAGGTGGCGCGAGCCCTCGGCCAGCGCGCCGGTCGCCACGACGCCGTCGCGCGCGAGCGAGTGCACGTGGTCGTAGACGAGTTGTTCGTACGGGTTCAGCCCCTCGGCGTGGTGCAGGCGTACCAGGGACAGCTCCGGGCCGACCTCCTCGATCCGCACGGCGCCCCGCGCGGCGAGGTCGAGCAGGGTGGCGGAGGCGGCCTCGTCGCACAGGCGCCAGCCACCGGTGATGAGGTCGACCACGGCGGGCGGTTCGTCCGTGACCGGGGCGCCGGGCCGGCCGGGGGTGATGTCCGGGGTGCGGGTCGCGATCGCCAGCACCAGCAGGAGCAGCGCCCACAACGCCGCGGCGCCGGCCGAGGCGGCGAACCAGACGGTCATCAGAACCGCACCTGTACGGGCCCGCGCTCCTCGCCGGGTGCCTGGAAGTACTCGCGGGCGGTGAACCCGCTCATGCCCGCGACGATGTTGGCCGGGACGGTCTGGATCGCGTTGCTGTAGGTGAGGACGGCGTCGTTGTAGTACTGGCGGGAGTAGGCGATCCGGTTCTCGGTGGTGGCCAGTTCTTCCTGGAGTTCGGCGAAGTTCTGGCTGGCCTTGAGGTCGGGGTAGGACTCGGTGACCGCGAACAGGGTCTTCAGCGCGCCGGTCAGCGCGTTCTCGGCGCTGGCCATCTCGGCGGGGGTGTGCGCGCCGAGGGCCTGCGCGCGGGCGGCCGTGACGGCGGTGAGCGTCTGCCGCTCGTGGCCGGCGTAGCCGCGGACGACCTCCACCAGGTTGGGCACCAGGTCGTGGCGGCGCTTGAGCTGCACGTCGACCTGGGCCCAGGCGTTCTCGACGGCGTTCCGCTTGTGTACTAACCCATTGTAGATCGAGATGAAGAGGAGGGCGGCCAGCAGAACGAGTACGGCGAAGGCGCCGCCAAAGACGATCATCACAAGCCCCCTGACGTGTCACTGCGCATGCTTCATGTGAACAGGTCAGGCTTGCAACCGGCTGTACGTCAGGCGAAGAGCGCGCGCCCCCAGTAGTCGCCCGCGTCGCGCATCCCCGGCGGGCACGCCCACAGCCCGCTGGAGATGTGCTTGATGTACTCGTTGAGGCTGTCGGTCTTGGCCAGACGCATCTGCACCGGCACGAACTGCTTGCGCGGATCCCGCTGGTAGGCGATGAAGAACAGCCCGGCGTCGAGGCGGCCGAGCCCGTCGGAGCCGTCCACGAAGTTGTAGCCCCTGCGCAGCAGGCGCGCGCCGCCGTTGGTGGTGGGGTGCGCCAGCCTGACGTGGGCGTCGTCCTTGATGAGCGGCTGGCCGTCCCCGCCCTTGGCCACGAAGTCCGGCGTGTCGAACTCCGCCTTCTTGCCCAGCGGAGCGCCCGCGCCCTTGTCGCGGCCGAAGATGGCCTCCTGCTCGCCCAGCGACGTCCTGTCCCAGGTCTCGACCATCATGCGGATCTTCCTGGTGACCATGTAGCTGCCGCCGGTCATCCAGGCGGGGCCGTCCTGGGCGCCCACCCAAAGCTGCTGGCGCAGCAGCTCGGCGTCCTCCAGTTTGAGGTTGTTCGTGCCGTCCTTGAAGCCCATCAGGTTGCGCGGCGTCGCCTGGGCGCGCGAGGTGGAGGACGTACGGCCGAAGCCGAGCTGGGACCAGCGGACCGACACCTTGCCGAAGCCGATCCTGGCCAGGTTGCGGATAGCGTGCACCGCGACCTGGGGATCGTGCGCGCACGCCTGTACGCAGATGTCACCACCGGATATTTCCGGAATGAGCTGCTCACCAGGGAATTTCGGGAGATCAGCGAGAGCGGCCGGGCGCTTGCCCGCCAGCCCGAACCGGTCGTCGAAGAGCGACGGCCCGAAGCCGATCGTCAGCGTCAGCCCGGAGGCGGGCAGGCCGAGCGCCTCGCCCGTGTCGTCGGGCGCGGCCTCGGGGACCCCGCCGACTGTCCCGAACGTGCCCGCCTCCTTGCCCTGCACCAGCCTGGCGGCGGCGGCCGTCCACTCCTGCAGCAGCTCGACCAGCTCGGCCCGCTTGTCGGTGGTCACGTCGAAGGCGACGAAGTGCAGCCGGTCCTGGGCGGGTGTGACGATGCCCGCCTGGTGTTCGCCGTAGAAGGAGACGGGATCGGAGATCGAGGCCGCGTGCGCGACCGTCGGCTCCTCGACCAGCGCGCGCGTGACCACAGCCCCGGCGCCGACGGCGGCCGCCCCCGCCGCGCCCAGGCCGAACAGCTTCCTGCGGCTCATGCGATCGCTCATGGTCTTGCCTCCCCTACTTCGTGATGGCCGGGGCGATCTTGCTGATCGGCTCGGCCAGCGCGTTGATCGCGTCCGACAGCGCCTTCAGCTCGGCCTTGGACAGCTCGTTGTGCAGCTGCCAGCCGTCGCCCTTCTGGTGCTTGCCCAGCGCGGCCTCGGCCGCGGCGAACTTCTCGTCCAGCGTCTTGACCAGGTCGGGCGCGCGCTCTTCCAGCACGGGACGGAGCGCCTGTACGGCGGCCTTGGAGCCCTGGAGGTTGGCGTCGAAGTCCCACAGGTCGGTGTGCGACCAGGTGTCCTCCTCGCCGGTGATCTTGCCGGTGGCGACCTCGTCGAGCAGCTCCTTGGCGCCGTTGGCCAGGTTGAGCGGGGTCAGCTCGGCGGCGTTCGACTTCGCCACGATGGTCTTGACGTCGGCGATCAGCTTGTCGGCCACCGGGCCGTCTTTGCTGATGTCCTTGGTGATCCAGAGATCCTTCTCGATCTTGTGGAAGCCGGTCCACTTCTCGCCGGCCGCCAGGTCGGCCTCGCGGGCGTCGATCGCCGGGTCGAGGTCGCCGAAGATCTCCGCGACCGGCTCGATCCGCTCCCAGTACGTACGCGAGACCGGGAAGAGCTCCTTGGCCTTGGCGATGTCGCCCGCCTTGACCGCGTCGACGAACTCCTGCGTCTTGACCAGCAGTGTGTCGCTCTGCGTCTTGATGTAGCGCTTGTAGTTGGCGGTGGCCTCGGCCAGCTTGGCGTCGGAGCTGAGCGCCTTGTGCTCGCCCGTCACTTTGAGCGCGTTGCGCAGGCCCTTGCCCACCATGCCGGGCTTGCAGGCCGTCTCGTACGTCCCGGCGGGCAGCTCGGCGATGACCTCGCGGGTCAGGCCCGGCACGATGTTCTCCACCTCGGCCATGACGCGGTCGCCCGGCGCGTACACGTAGAACTCGGTGACCTTGGTGCCGCCGTTGGTGATCGTGAACGTGCTGGTGCCCGCGGGCACCTCGGCGGCGGCGACCTTGCACTCGGTGTCGGAGGCGGCCACGCTGATCTTCCCCGGCTTCTCCGGCGCGGCGGAGCCGGTCGCGGCCGGTGTCCCGGAGCCGCAGGCGGCCAGGGAGAGCGCACCGAACGCCAAGGCGAGGCCGCGGGTGGTGGAGTTAAGCATGATGCTCCTGTTCAGGCCGAGCTGGTGGTCGATGCCGGTGCGGGGGTGCGCTGGGGGCGCAGGAAGAGGAAGAGGGTCGGCACGAGGTAGAGGACCCAGGCCAGGACCTCCAGGACGCTCGGCTGCGGCGTGATGTTGAGCATCCCGGCGAGCAGTGCGCCCCACCAGGAGTCGGCGGGCAGGATCGCGCTGATGTCGAAGGCGTAGGTGCCCAGGCCAGGCAGGATGTTGGCCTCCTGCAGGTCGTGCACGCCGTATTTGAAGATGCCGGCGGCCACCAGGATCAGCAGCAGGCCCGTCCAGGTGAAGAACTTGGTGAGGTTGATCTTCAGGGCGCTGCGGTAGATGCCCCAGCCGATCGCCACCGAGGTGAGCAGGCCCAGGCTGATGCCGATGAGCGGCGTCGCGGTGGTGGTGGCGCCCTGGACGGAGGCGAAGAACAGCAGCGCCGTCTCCAGTCCCTCGCGGGCCACGGCCAGGAAGGCCATCACGACCACGGCGAGCGAGCCCATCTGGAGCGCGTCCGTGAGCTTGCCCCGCAGCTCCTTGGAGAGCGCGCGGGCCGTGCGGCGCATCCAGAAGATCATCCAGGTGACGAACACCACGGCCAGCAGCGAGGTGATCGCGTCGAAGAGCTCCTGTCCCGTGTGGTCCAGGTGGGCGGCCGTGAACGTCAGCAGCGCGCCGAAGCCGACGGACAGGGCGAGAGCGGCCACGACGCCGGTCCACACCTGTGGCAGCTTGTCTTTGCGGTCACTTTTGACCAGGAAGGCGATCAGGACCGAGACGACGAGTGTCGCCTCCAGTCCTTCACGCAGTCCGATGAGATAGCTGGCGAACACCGGTGCTCCCGCGCGGTAGGAAAGGCTTACCTAAATTAGGGCAGGTGGAGCCTACTTTATGCAAGCGCGGCGTCGCACAAAAGAGCGGCTCCCCCCGGGCGAACAGGGGGAGCCGCTCGAGAAATCAGGCGAAAGCCCAGGTGAAGATGTGCATCGCGCCCTCCTGGGCCGGCGAGAAGGTGATGCTCTTCACCTTCTTGCCCGCGGTGAGCGCGATCGGCTGGGCCGCGAAGACGTACGAGCCGAGCGGCCGCAGCATCCACGAGCCGTTGTAGAGCTGGTACGGCATCGAGGCCACGATCTCGTTGCCGTACCGGGGCTGGCCGCCGCCGAAGTCCAGCATCCAGTCGCTGAGCCCGAGTTTGCCGGTGCTGGTGGAGCCGTCGGTGTAGGTCACCGTCGCGGTCACCTCCGACCAGCCGTTGGTGGTCGAGCCCAGGAAGGCGATCTTCGTGGCCCCGTCGGGCGCGGCCACCTCGATCGGCTGGGTGCCCACCTTCACGTTGTCCCATTCACCCGGCTTGCGGTTCGGCCAGGTGAACTCGAAGCCGTTCCACGTGACCTTGCCGCCCGGCTTGAGCCCGGCCGCCGCCAGGCCCTGCCCCGAGTAGCTGAAGGCGGCCGCGTCGAGGTTGGCCAGCCCGGACTCGGCGTCGTCGCCGATGCCCGCGAGGTTGTGCGCCCACTCGACCGTGCCGCGCTTGGCCACGTTCAGCCGCACGCTGGCGGTGAGGTCGCCGACGGCGATCGGCACGGTGACGAAGCCGAGCGCCGTGCCCGCCGCCACCGAGACCTGGACCGCCTGGGTGGCCCTGCCCAGCGCGGGGACGGTCAGCGTGCCGCTCGCCGGGGTCACGGTGATCCCGGCCGGCGGCTTGGCCTGCCACTTGACGGTGGCCGCCGCGCCGGTGGACTGGACAGCGAGCGTGGCCGGGAAGGTCCCGCCCGGCTCGACGGGCCCGCTGCCCGGGTCGAATCCGGCGAGGTAGGGCTTGGCGCCCTCGTTGAAGCTCGGCGGGGCGTTGGTCGTACCGGTGCCGAACGTCGTGTTCGGCGACGTCCCGAGCGTGGCGTCGAGCCTGCCGCCCTGCAGGGCGAAGGACTCGGGCAGCCACGCCTTGCTGGACGCCGTCCCGTTGACCTTGAGCGACTGGATGTAGCGGTTGGCGGCGGCACCCGGGGAGTAGATGTCGATGTTCCCCTGCGGCCGCTTAATGTTGATCTTGTCGAACAGCGGGGTGTTGACCAGCAGCTCGGCCCGGCCGGGGATCGCCGGGAACAGGCCCATCGCCGACCACACGTACCAGGACGCCATCGCGCCCAGGTCGTCGTTGCCGACCAGCCCGTCAGGCCCCGGCTTGAACAGCTCCTGCTGCACCCGTCGCACCAGGTCCTGGGTCTTGTACGGCTGCCCGGCCCACGCGTACAGCCACGGCGACGGCAGCGCGGGCTCGTTGCCGAGGTAGGCGTAGGGCTCGTTCGGCCCGGCGTTGAGCGCCTTGAAGTAGGCGTCCAGCCGGGGGATGGCCTTGGCGTTGCCGCCCATCGCGTCGAACAGCCCGCGCGGGTTGTGCTGCACCATCCAGTGGTACTGGGCGCCGTTGCCCTCGATGTAGGAGTCCGGGCTCGCCGGGTCGAAGGGCGAGGTGAACGACCCGTCCGCCATCTTGGGCTGGATCCAGGAGTTGGCCGGGTTGTAGGTGTTCTGCCAGGACTGCGAGCGCTTCATGAACGTGGCGGAGACGTCCTTGTAGCCGAGCCGGGCGGCAAGCTGGGCGATGCCGAAGTCGGCGATGCCGTACTCCAGCGTCATGGACGGGTCGGAGACGACATAGCCCTTGTTCATGAAGGCGGCATTGCCCGGCCGCTCGTCGTACTTGATCTGCGGGTGGCCGATGTCCATCCCGCCGACCCGCTGGGCCGCCGTGACCATCGACTTCATCGCGTCGGCGGCCGGGAAGTCCCGGGCGCCGAAGGCGTACAGGCTGGAGACGATGGAGTGGTACGGGTCGCCGACCATGACGCCGGTGATCTCGTTCTGCAGGGACCAGCGGTCCCACACGTCGCCGAGCAGGTGCGCGTTCTCGTACATCGTCTGCGCGATGTCGCTGCCCACGGCCGGGTCGAGCAGGGCCAGGAGCTGCACCTCGCTGCGGTAGACGTCCCAGCCGGAGAACGTCGCGTAGTGGTGGTGGCCGGTGGCGACGGTGTGGGGCTTGCCGTCCGAGCCGGTGTAGGTGCCGTCGGCGTCCTCGGCTACGTGCGGCTGCAGCAGCGCGTGGTAGAGGTTGCTGTAGAAGGTGCGCCGCTGGTCGTACGTCCCGCCGCTGACCAGCACCTGGCTGAGCCGGTCGTTCCAGACGGACGCCGCGTTCAGGGAGACGGAGTCGTAGGAGCTGGCGCCGACCTCCGCCTCGAGGTTCTTCCTGGCGCCGTCGACGCTCACGTACGACAGTCCGACCCGCATCTGCACCGGCTTGGCGGCGTCGAACTCCAGGTAGGCGCCCGAGCCCGGGCCGTTCACCACGACGTCGCCGGCCGTCACGGCCGCCGCCTCGGCGACCTTGGCCTTCGAGGCGTTCTTGACGGACGGGGCGCTCGGCTGGACGACGTCGTCCTTCCACGTGCCGTAGGCGTTGATCGGCTGGTCGAAGGTGGCGTGGAAGTAGACCTTGTACCGCATCGGCGTGCCGCAGAAGCCGCCGGTCTGCACCCAGCCCTGGACGGTGTTGCCGCTGATCTTGGTCTCGCCGTCGTCCACGCCGTTGATCGAGCCGCTGGTGTTCAGCAGCAGCGTGCCGGGCTTGCCCGCGGGGAAGGTGAACCGCCCGACACCGGCCCGCTGGGTCGCGGCCAGCTCCGCCTTCACCCCGGTGTCGAGGGTGGTGGTGTAGGAGCCCGGCGTGGACTTCTCGTTGTCATGCTTGTACGTCTGGACGTAGTCCATGCCGTGCGTGGCGGGAGACTTGTCGATCTTTCCTGAGATGGGCATCACGGGGAAGTCCTGCGCCCCGGTGCACCCGGGGCCGTTGATGTGGGTCATGGAGAAGCCGCGTAAGCGGTTGTCCTCCCACTTGTAGCCACCTCCGGCGTTCGCCACCGTGTCAGGGCTCCACTGCATCATCCCGAACGGCAGGACGGCACCGGGGAAGTTCATGCCGGCGCCGCCGCCGTGACCGAAGTCGGGGCCCGCCTCCTTGGTACCGAGGAAAGTGTTGACCAACGCGACCGGATACGGTTCTGGGGCGGTCTCCGGGGAGGCGGCAATAGCGCTGGCGCCCGCCGGGATCGCCGTCGCGGCCACGAGGGCGGCGACCATCGGTAAAGACCAAAGAGACAAGGTTCGTCCTCCAGGGTTGAGATCATTTCATGGCAGCGTGAATCGCCGCCGTGCGTCAACGTGCAGAAGTTGCGGCAACAAGTTGCCAGTGGTGTGGCGTCCGCTGACGGAGTAGCTAGGGGTTGGCTGATAACGGCGCCCTTGACAAATTCGGCGTTACTCCTGGTCGATTCACGGCAGCAGGGAAATGGCCTATGTCCACTGTTCTGGTCGAGCAATCCGCAGACACCCGATCGCCGTCCGTCCGCCTCGCGCGGCTGGCGGACCCCGGCTCTCTCGTGCCGCTCCACGATGCCGACGACAGCGGTGTCCTGGCTGTATCCGGCCTGGTCGACGGCTCGCGCATCGTGGCCTACTGCACCGACGCCACCCGGATGGGCGGCTCTCTGGGCGCGGCGGGCGCCCGCCACATCGTCGACGCCATCGAGGCCGCCGTGCGGCTCGGCTGCCCGGTGATCGGGTTATGGCATTCGGGCGGCGCCCGGCTCGCCGACGGCGTGGAATCGATGGACGGCGTGGGCCGGATGTTCGCCGCCATGACGAAGGCCTCTGGAGTGATACCGCAGATCTCAGTCATTCTCGGGCCCGCCGCGGGTGCCGCTGCTTATGGCCCGGCGCTCACCGATATCGTGATCATGGCCGATTCCGGGCGGGTCTTCGTCACCGGTCCGGATATCGTGCGGAGCGTCACCGGCGAGAAAATCGACATGGCCGGGCTCGGCGGTCCAGAAGCCCATGGCGGCAAATCCGGGGTCGCCCACGTCATCGTCGGGAATGAGGACGAGGCATACGCGCGGGCCCGGCGGCTCACCGGATTCTTCGCCCGCCCGGGCAGCTTCGACCTCGACCTGCTGCAGGACTGGGAGGACCTGGGCGCGCTGCTGCCCGAATCGCCGCGCCGCGCCTACGACGTACGGCCGCTCGTGCACGGCGTCATGGACCGCGACGAGCGCGGGCCGGTGTTCGAGGAGCTCCAGCCCCGCTGGGCCCCGAACATGCTGGTCGGCCTCGGCCGCCTCGGCGGCCGGACCGTCGGCCTGCTGGCGAACAACCCCCTGCGCAAGGGCGGCTGCCTCGACTCGCTGTCGGCCGAGAAGAGTTCGCGTTTCGTCCGCATGTGCGACTCGCTGGGCGTCCCGCTCGTCGTCCTGGTGGACGTGCCCGGCTACCTGCCGGGAGTCGGGCAGGAGTGGGGCGGGGTCGTCAGGCGGGGCGCCAAGCTCCTGCACGCCTTCGCCGAGTCGGTCGTGCCCCGGGTCACCCTGATCACCCGCAAGTCGTACGGCGGTGCCTACATCGCCATGAACTCCCGCTCCCTCGGCGCCACGACGGTCTTCGCCTGGCCCGACGCCGAGGTGGCGGTGATGGGAGCCGAGGCGGCGGTCGGCATCCTGCACAGGAAGGCACTCGCCGCGGCCCCCGAGGCCGACCGGCCCGAGCTGCTGGCCCGGCTGGTCGAGGAGCACCAGCGGATCTCCGGCGGGGTCGAACGGGCGATGTCGCTCGGCGTGGTCGACGAGGTCATCGCGCCCGCGACCACGCGGTTCCGGCTCGCCGAGGCACTCGCCCGCGCACCGCACACGAGAGGACGACATTCGAATATCCCCCTGTGAAGCCCATTAGAGGAGGCGCCACCATGTCCCTGATCAGAGTCTTTCTGGAGGGCGGCCCGCCCTACCTGCCGGTTCACCGGCGGGTCCAGCGGGTGCCCACCGTCGCCGAGACGTTCAAGCTGCCGCTCGGCGCCGGGTACGAGCACTTCAGGCATCGGGGCCAGAGCACGGAACTCGATGGCGAGAAAGTCCCGGTCCTGCACTGGTTCATGCGTACCGCCATCGCCGAATGAACCGACCCCCGAAAGGCGCGTGACGCGCCTTTCGGGGGCTTTCACATCAGCTGAACACCTGCGCCCGCATGGAGTTCTCGCCTGTGAGACTGGCCGGCAGCTCGGTGCGCCGGGTGACGTTGAGCTTGCGGTAGATCCGGGTCAGGTGCTGCTCCACCGTGCTCACGGTGATGAACAGCTTGGCGGAGATCTCCCTGTTGGTGTAGCCCTCGGCCGCCAGCGCCGCCACGCGCCGCTCGGCGTCGCTGAGGATCCCGGTCACGCCGGGCGTGCCCTGGTCGTCCTTGCCGCCCCGGTTGAGCGCCAGGGTCAGCGGCTCGGCCTGGCACTCCGCCGCGAGCAGCCGGGCCCGCCTGCCGAACATGCCCGCCCGCCGGTACTCGCCGTTGGCGTGGTAGGCCGCCGTCAGGTCGAACAGCGCCCTGGCCAGCTCGTACCGGTCGCCGCCCGACTGGAGCAGGTCGGCCGACTTGCGCAGCAGCATCGGGCGGTGCCGCGTCTCGCTCACGGCGGCCAGCAGGCGCATCGCGATGCCCTGCACGCGCCGGGACTGCTGCCCGCACCGGGCGAGCTGCTCGTCGATCAGGCGGCGCGCCTCCTCGTGATCGCCCAGCCGGATCAGGGTCTCGGCCGCGTCCGTACGCCAGGCGATGAACCCCGGCACGTCCAGCTCCCACCTGCGCATGAGCTCACCACAGAGCTGGAAGTCGCGCAGCGCCTGGTGCGGCTGGCCCGCCATGAGGTTGAAGCGGCCCTTGCCGTGCAGGTACTGCAGCCCGAACCTGGTCTCCAGCATCGCCTCGGGCACGGGGTGGTTGAACAGCCGCATGTGCTCGTCCAGCCGGCCCATCGCCGCGCCCGCCAGCAGCAGGCTGCCCAGCGGCCCGCCGACGGCCACGCCCCAGCTGGTGGCCGGGATGATCTCCAGAGCCCGCTGGGCGTCGTAGGCCGCCGCCGCCAGGTCGCCCCTGCGCAGGCCGATCTCCGCCCGGATGGCGGACAGCCGGGCCTGCCGGCTCGGGGCGCGCCGCGAGGCCGCCTCGTCGATGAACGCGTCGCACCACGGCGCCGCCTTGCCCGGCCGGTCCGTGTACGTCAGAGCCAGCAGCGCCGTCTCCACCGTGTCCATCGTCATCTCGTCCAGCCGGGAGCCGCGCAGGATCCGCTCGGCCGTGGCCACGGTCTCCTCGCGGGGGCCCTGGGTCAGGACGCCGGCCAGCAGGCCCGCCGACTCCATCCGGCGGCCGACGCCGGCGGACGAGGCGGCGTTGCTCGCCTGCTCGCCGCTGACCTTCGGCAGGTGCGGCAGGAACGACGGGTACAGGCTGCGGAACCAGGGGCGGGCCGCGGCCAGTTCGGCCACGGTCTCCTGGTCCAGCTCGGGCAGCTCGTTGAGGTGGGCCAGGACGTCCTTCGCGTCCTCGACGTGCCCGTGCCACAGCAGCGCCTTGGCCAGCACCACCGTGTCGCCGCCGCCCAGGTAGCCCTTGTGCAGGGCATCGGTCAGCTCGGCCAGGTGCGTGGCGGGGGCGCTCGGGTTGATCCGCCACTCCGCCCGTACGAGCGTGGTGGTGATCCTGGCCCGCCGCCGCTCGTCCACGCAGGCCCGCCAGGCGAGCTTGAGGTACTCGATGGCCGACTCCACGCCGTCGTCGCGCAGCGCCTGCCGCGCCGCCTCCTCCAGGACCGAGATCGCCCAGGGGTCGCCGGCGTGGCTGGCCTGCAAGAGGTGCTCGGCGACGACGGAGGCGGGGGCGCCGCTCTCGTACGTCAGCTCGGCGGCCCGGCGGTGCAGGTCGATGCGTTCGGCGGCGTCGAGGTCGGCGAGCACGGCCGCCCTGGCCGCCGGGTGGCGGAAGTGGCCGTGCGCCAGCACGCCGGCGCCGGTCAGCGCCTGGATCGCCTTGGCGACCGCCGCCTCGCCCTCGCCCAGCAGCCGGCCCGCCGCGGTCTCGGCGCCCGCTACGTCGCCGCTGCTCAGCAGCTTGATGACCGCCGCCTCGCCGCCGCCGAGCAGCCGGCCGATCGAGGCGGGTTCGCCCAGGACGGCCAGCGCCCTGGCGACGACCGTCATCCGGCGGTCAGCACGGCGCAGGCAGGCCACTGTGCCCTCGCCATACCTCGCGCCGGGGGCGCCGGTGGCCTGGAAGTCCTCCACGAGCGCGCTCACCAGCAGCCGGTTGCCGCCGCTCAGCGCGTAGCAGTCGGCCGCGTACCGGTCGGCGGCCTCGGCGCCCGCCCGGCCGGTCACCCAGCGCGCCACGTCCTCGGCGGACAGGTGGGTGAGCCGGATGGGCCGGCAGTGCGGCTGCCGCAGCACCTCGGTGTGGAAGAGCGTCTGGACGTGCGCGCTGTGGTCCGGCGCGCTGAAGACCAGCATGACCTGCGCGAACTTGACCCGCCGCGCCAGGTAGGCCAGGCAGAGCTGCGAGGCGCGGTCGGCCTGGTGGACGTCGTCTACGGCGATCACCAGCGGGCAGCGCTCGGACAGTTCGAGCAGGGCCGAGCAGAGGGCGTCGACGATCTGCACGTCCATGTGGCCGATGGCCTCGGCCTGCGGGTCGATCGACAGCTGCGAGCTCATGCCCTCGTGCAGCAGGTTCATGGTCCTGGCCCGCTGCTCCTCCGTCAGGGGCGCGTTGTGCAGCAGTTGGGCCAGCACGCCGAGCGGGAGGCCGCTCTCGGCCAGGGATCCCGTGGCGGTGAGCGGTAACGCGCCGTGCTCGAACGCCTGCTCGGAGAACGCGTACAGCAGCTCGCTCTTGCCGGTCGCGATCGCGCCGGTCACCATGGCGATCCTGCCCTTGCCCGCGACCGTCTCGGTCAGCAGTTCCTCCAGGGAGGTCAGGCCCTCCCGTCGTTCGTCTATGGCCATGATCGGCCTCCCTTTGTCGGTTGGAGATCAGAGTCGGCTGGGTGTCAGAAGGGCAGCTTGCGGCCGGACGGGGTGCGCAGGTCCATGCGGCCTCGGGTGCGGGGTCCGCGCGGGCGCTGCCGGTGGATTCTCTTCAGCATCGCGGGTCTCCATTTCGGTGCGTCGTTCGGTGATACGCAGGTTGGGCTCGTTCTTGGTGAGGCGGGCGCGGGCCGCGCGGACGGCCGAGTAGGCGGCCGTGGCGATGTCCTTGTCGATGCCGGCGCCCCAGGCGACGGCGCCGCCCATCCGGCACTCGGCGTAGATCACCGTCTCGTCGCCCGAGCGGTCGCCGGGTCCGCCGGGCTGCTCGTGGTCGAGCGGGCGGCCGGTCCGGTGCACGACGCGGACCTGGATGCCCCAAGGCTCCAGCACCGAGCCGAGCGCGCGGCAGGCGTCCGCCCGGTCGCCGCCGACGTCGAACCGCCCGTCGATGTACAGCGCCGCCGTCACCGGCTCCTGTCCCATGGACAGGGGCTCCGACGGGTCGCCGCGGAGCAGGTACTCCGAGCGGAAGATGGCCCCGATCCGGCTCGGCGACAGCTCGCCGCCCATCACGTCGGCCCGCGCCTGGACCTTGGCCGACAGGTCGGCCTGCATCCCGCGCGGCAGGTTGAGCCCGTGCCAGGCGCTCATCACGTAGGCGACGCCGCCCTTGCCGGACTGGCTGTTCACCCGCACGACCGCCTCGTACGTACGGCCCACGTCCTTGGGGTCGACGGGCAGGTACGGCATGCGCCACGGCAACTCGGCGACGTCGGCGCCGCTCTCGCCGGCCGCGCGCTCCAGGTCGTCGAAGCCCTTCTTGATGGCGTCCTGGTGCGAGCCGGAGAAGGCCGTGTAGACCAGGTCGCCGCCGTAGGGATGCCGGGGATGCACGGGCAGCTCGTTGCAGAGCTCGACCGTGCGCCTGATCGCGTTGATGTCGGAGAAGTCGATGCCCGGGTCGATCCCGTGGGTGTACATGTTCATGCCCAGCGTCACCAGGCAGACGTTGCCGGCCCGCTCGCCGTTGCCGAACAGGCAGCCCTCGACCCGCTCGGCGCCCGCCAGCAGGGCCAGCTCGGCGGCGGCCACTCCGGTGCCGCGGTCGTTGTGCGGGTGGACGGACAGGCAGACGTGCTCGCGGCGCGACAGGTTGCGGTCGAGCCACTCGATCTGGTCGGCGAACACGTTGGGCAGCGACCGCTCGACCGTGGTCGGGAAGTTGAGGATGATCCCGCGCCCGCGCTCCGGCTGCCAGACGTCCATGACGGCCTCGCACACCTCGAGGGAGAAGTCGAGCTCCGTCTCGTTGAACAGCTCGGGGGAGTACTGGTAGCCCAGATCGCAGTCGCGCAGCGTCCGCTCCGCGTACTTCATCATCAGGCGGGTGCCCTGGACGGCCAGGTCCTTGCACTCGGCGCGGCTCATATCGAAGACCACCCGCCTGAACAGCGGCGACGTGGCGTTGTAGACGTGGATCATGGCCCGGGGCGCCCCTTCGAGGCACTCCACGGTCCGCTCGATCAGCTCGTCGCGGGCCTGCGTGAGCACCGTGATCCGCACGTCGTCGGGGATCCGGTCGCGCTCGATCAGCAGGCGGACGAAGTCGTGGTCGTTCTGGCTGGCGACGGGAAAACCGACCTCGATCTCCTTGTACCCGATATCCACCAGGAGGTCGAACATCTTGAGCTTCCGCTCAGGGGTCATCGGGTTGGCCAGCGACTGGTTGCCGTCACGAAGATCGGTCGATAACCAGCGGGGTGCCGCCACTATGCGATTGCTCGGCCAAGTGCGGTCGGTCAGGTCTACGGGGGTGAATCCGGCGTAACGCTCGACGCCTTTCATCATCACACTTCCTTTTTGGCCAAATGGAGGTTTTGGAGGTCGAAGGCGGGCTCCACGCCCAGCTCGGCTTCCAGCAGCGCGCGCAGCCCTTCATAGGCGCGCCAGGCATCGGCGCGCCGGCCCGCGCGGCCGAGTGCCGTGATGAGCTGGGTATGGAAGTTCTCGTTCAACGGATAGGCGGCCACGAGGACGCGGAGTTCGTCGATGAGTTCGCCGTGCAGGCCCAGCCGGATCCGGGTCTCCAGGTGCATCTCCACCGCCCGCAGCCGCTGCTCCTCGAGGGCGATGGCGCGCGGGCCGAGCACCGCTCCGCGCGGCACGTCCGCCAGCGGGGGACCGGACCACATGGACAGCGCTTTCCGAAGGACCAGGTCGGCGGCCTCGTGGTCGCCCGCCCGGTGGTGGGCGGCGGCCCGCTCGACGAGGCGGGGGAAGACGAGCGCGTCCACCCGCTCCGGGTCGGCGCGCAGCACGTAGCCGGGGGCCCGGGTGGTGACGAGCTGGGCCACGGCCGGGCCCATTCTCAGCAGAATTCGGCGGAGGTGGTAAATGTGCGTCTGCAGCGTCTTGACGGCGTCTTTCGGTTCGTGCTCGCTCCACAATTCGCGGATGAAGAGATCGACGTCCACGATCTTTCCGGCATTGAGCGCGAGTAACGCGAGCACCTGCCGGACCTTCGGGCCCGCCGGGATATGGGAGATGCCGCGGTCGTCGACCATCTCCATCGGCCCCAGCAGCTTGAAATCCGGCATCAGATTACCTAACGTGAGGATTATCAGTCCGGTGCGGCCGGGAAATGCATTCCTTGCCCCCGCCGACGACCTCAAGCTATAAGGGCGCTGGTGATCGGACAAGGCGGATCCCCAGGAGTTCGGGGTGGATCGCCGAGAGTAGTACGGGGGGTATCTAAAGTACCAATGCCCACTACAACTTTCGGATACCGCCCTTACCGGATCTCTTACCACGGGTCACAATCCGGTCATGGTCAGCTTATCGGTGTCCAATCAAGCGCCAGGCGCCACCGCCCTGCGATCCAGTGCGCGGATGCTCCGGCTGTGCTTCGTCGAGGCCCGCCCTGCCGTACTCGCTGTCTCCACCCTTCGCTTCATGACCGGAGCCGCGCTCGCCGTCCCGGTCTCGGCCGCGCCGGAGCCGGCGAAAGTGCTGCAGGGAGCCGCTGCCTGGGTTCTGTCGATCTTCGCCATCTACCTGTTGAACGGCGTCACCGACGTCACGGAGGACCGGGTCAACGGGTCCCGCCGGCCGATCGCCCGCGGTGACCTCGACCCGCTGAGCGCGGCGACCGTCGCCGCCTTCGTGGCCGGCCTCTCGATCGCCGCCACCGCCGGCCTGCCCCACGAACTGACCTGGATCATCGGGATCAACCTGGTGCTCGGCTACCTGTACTCGGCTCCGCCGTTCCATCTCAAGAGCGGTTCCGTGGGCACCGTCATGGTGCTGTGCACGTCAGGGCTGTTGTCGTACTGGGGCGGGCTGACCGTGGCCACCGGCGGCGAGAGCACGTCGACGCCGACGGGGCTGATCGTGTTCGCCATCGCCGCCACCTGTTGGATGACCTTCGTGGGCATACCGGCCAAGGATCTGTCCGACATCGCGGGAGACGCCGTGGCGGGCCGGCGCACCATCGGCGTGACCTGCGGCGAGCGGATGTCGCGGCACCTCATGTACGTGGCCGCGCTCACGCTGGCCGCCGCGTTCGGCGCGGTCGTCGGGTTCCTCGGCGTGCCGCTCGCCGGTGTCTGCCTGGCCGTGATCGCGGGCACGGTGGCGGTGATCGTGGCGGGCCGCTCAGCCGCGAGAGGCGGACCTGATCAACAACGCCGGCCTTACAGGGCGTTCATGGCTACGCAGCATCTTGTTCACATTACCGCGCTGATCTCTAATATCTGACCTTATATGTTGCTTTGGTGAGGCACCTGCGAGATAGTTGGGGCACGCGCGTCCCATGGCCAAGGGGGCTCCTTGGATGCGGCATACGATGCTGAGAACGACCCTGCGAGATTCGTTGATGCTTGTCGAGAAGAAATCCTCAGGGAATTCGAGTCACAGCTTCAAGCCACGGGCAACGCACTCTCCGCGGATCCGCGCGCCACGCACCAAGCGCTAATGACCGCCCAGTTCGTCCTCGACGATGTGGCGGCCACGCTCCGTGCCGGAAAAGTGCAGGTCAACGAGCTCTATAAGTTCCACGCATGGGAAGTCGGCACTACTCGCGCCTCGACCGGAGTTCATCCGAAGGCCTCACTTGAGGCGGGCTCGCTTTTTTTCCGGGTGGCCCTGAGCCAACTGGCGCGGCGAATAGCCGTCGAGGCCGACTCGCCGGCCGAAGCATTCACGCTCGTGGCCACCGGAATGGAGGAGAGCCTCTCCCGGCGAATCCGCGAGTCCGCGGAGAGCTATCACGGCTTCCTGCTCAACCAGGTGCAGGAGGCCCAGGGCGAGGAGCGCCGCCGCATCGCCCGTGAGCTGCACGATCGCATCGGCCACGGGATCAGCGTCGCGCACCAGCAGTTGGCCCTGTCGGAGGTGCACCGGCCCACCGACCCGGCCAGGGCCGTGGTCAAGATCGGGGTCGCCCAGCAGGCCATCCAGGAGACCATGGAGAACCTGCGGCAGATAACCTCCGAGCTGCATCCCCAGGTGCCCGTGAGGAGCCTGGAGAAGGCGCTGCTCGGTTTCCTGGAGGCGGTCGAGGACGATGTCGTGTCCGTCGGCCTCGATGTGAACGGTGACGAGTCATGGGCGGAGCCGAGGGTCCTCGACGAGGCGTTCCTCATCATCCGGGAGGCCGCCCGCAATGCCCTGAGCCACGCCGGGCCCTCGGTGATCCTCATGCGGGTGGACATCGCGCCGCACGAGCTCAGCGCGACCGTCCAGGACAACGGGCAGGGCTTCGACCTGTCGAACGCCCGCGACCGCAGCGGCGTGGGCCTCACCTCCATGCGGGAGCGCGCCGAGCTGCTCGGGGGCCGCGTGGCCATCACCAGCGAACAGGGCAACGGCTGTCTCGTCGAGCTCTTCATCCCTCTCAAGAGACAGCACCATGAACCGGACCGACCCTAACACCAAGATCAGTGTCGCCATCGTGGACGACCATGCGCTCTTCCGGGAGGGACTGCGCGAGATCCTCGAGGCCTCCGGTGACATGAGCATCGTCGGCGAGGCCGGCGACTCCCCGACCGCGCTGGCCGTCGTCGTCGAGACCCGGCCCGACGTGGTCCTGCTCGACGTGGAGATCCCCGGCGACGAGGTGACCGAGACCGTCACCCGGATCCGGTGCCTGTCCCCGGAGACGCAGATCATCATCCTGAGCATGTACGACGGGCCGCAGCTCCTCACCAGGCTGCTGGCCGCGGGCATCCGCGGCTACCTGCTCAAGAGCGTGCACCGGCACGAGCTGATCGCGGCGATCAGGAGCGTGTACGAGGACCCGGCCAGGGTGGTGCTCGCGGTGTCGCGCCACAGCCTCGCCCATGTGGAGGGGCCATCGCCCGGCGTGCTGTCGCAGAAGGAGCAGGAGGTGCTCCAGCTTGCCGCGCAGGCGCTCAGCAACGGCCAGATCGCCCGCCGGCTCGGGCTCGCCGAGGCCACCGTGAAGCGGCACATGCGCAACATCTTCGTCAAGCTCAACGCCGTGTCCAGGATCGACGCCGTCAACAAGGCGCTCGCCGCGTCCCTGATCTCGCCGCAGAGCAGGAACGACCCCGACTGAGCCGGGGTCTGACCTGGTGTCAGAGCGGGAGTTTCAGCCGGAGTTTCAGCCGGAGCAGACGCGTCAGAGCAGGAGGGATCCCGGCTGGTTCGCGTCGATGGGCGGCAGGATGCCGGCCAGTCTGTCGCGGGTCTCCAGGGTGAGGCGTACGTCGGAGGCGGCGAGGTTCATCTCCAGGTGCACCTGGTCGCGGGTGCTCGGCACGGGCACGACGTGCTCGCCGTGGGAGAGCAGCCAGGCCAGCGCCAGCCGGCCGGCGCCCAGGTCGAGCTGTGCCGCCGCGGCCTCGATCTGCCGCAGCGGGCGCACGCTCAGCCGCAGGTGCTCCTGCTGGAAGCGCGGGTCCGCGTGCCGCCAGTCGTCGGTGCCGAGCTGGAGCGGTGACCTGATCCGGCCGGTGAGGAAGCCGCGGCCGAGCGGGCGGGCGGCGACCACGGCGAGGCCGAGCCGTCGCGCCTCGTCGAGGAGCTCCGGCGGGGCGTAGCGGCCCCAGAGTGAGAACTCGATGGCGAGCGCGGTGACGGGATGGACGGCGTGCGCCCGCCGTACCTGGTCGACGGTGCCGTTGGACAGGCCGAGATAGCGGATCTTGCCCGCCCGCACCAGCTCGGACAGCCGGGACACGGCCTCCTCGACCGGGACGCGGTCGTCCTGGCAGTGCAGGTAGTACAGATCGACGCAGTCGACGCCGAGGCGTTCCAGCGACGCCTCGCAGGACCGCGCCAGGTAGTCGGGGCTCGCGTCGAACTCGATCGGCTCGCCGGGCCCGCCGCGGCGCACGCCGCCGCGCGTCGAGACCACCACCTCGTCGCGCCGCCCGGCGATGGCCCGGCCCACAAGGCGCTCCACCTCTCCGGCGGCGTAGAAGTCGGCGGTGTCCAGGAGCGTCACGCCACCGTCCAGGGCCTTGCGCAAAAGGCCGAACGCCTCGTCGCCGCCGATGGGGCCATAGGCGCCGCTCAGGGCCAGCGAGCCGAGTCCGATGTTCGAGATGACCGGCCCGGCCCGTCCCAGCCTCGTGTAACGCAATTGGACCGCCTTAGTGTGCCAATCGCAGACTGCTGCATTTCTATTGATACCTAGCATCACTCAAAGCGTGGTCAAAGTCCGCTCAAAGTCTGACTTGGAGCTACGGGCGGGCTTTGCCAGGCGCTGGAAGTTACCTGTTTATCCACTTATATCTACGTTTTGCGGGGCCTCCTGGATGATGTGAGTTGTGGACGTACCCGCTGACCTGGGAACTTCTTCGGAGAACGCCGTGACCTGCGATGACCCCTACGTGTACCCCCTACTTTCTGGGGTTGACGCCCCATAAAGCTGTTAAGTGTGCTTTCGGAAAAATATGTGGCTGTATAGGCTGTGCAGGTGGTCGTTGGAGGGTCGGGTGGCGGGAGGTTGCTGGCGGTCAGCGACCTCCATGTGGCCTTCTCCGAGAACAGGGCCGTCGTCCAGAACGTCTTTCCGTATTCGGACGACGACTGGCTGCTGATCGCCGGAGATGTGGGCGAGCGGTTCGCCGACATCGAATGGGCGTTGACGCTCCTCAAGAGCCGTTTCTCCACGGTCGTCTGGGCGCCGGGAAATCACGAGTTGTGGACGCCGCGCGACGATCCGATCCAGTTGCGGGGAGAGCACCGCTACCTCGCTCTGGTGGAGATGTGCCGGAGCCTCGGCGTGCTGACGCCGGAGGATCCCTACCCGATCTGGAGGGGGCTAGGCGGTCCGGTGACGGTCGCCCCGCTGTTCCTGCTGTACGACTACACCTTCGGCGCGAACGGCGCGGGCAAGCGGCTGGCCCTGGAAGGGGCGCACGAGGCGGGCGTCGTCTGCACGGACGAATATCTGCTGCACCCGGACCCCTACCCGACACGCGACGACTGGTGCCGGGCGCGGCTCGCGGAGACCCGGCGCCGCCTCGACGAGCGGGATCCGCGCCTGCCCACCGTCCTGGTCAACCACTACCCGCTCGTCCGTGAGCCGACGTTGATCCTGCGGTACCCGCAGTTCGCCCTGTGGTGCGGGACCGAGGCGACCGCCGGCTGGCCCCGGCGCTACGACGCGGTCGCGGTCGTCTACGGGCACCTGCACATCCCTCGCACGACGTTCCACGACGGGGTGCGCTTCGAAGAGGTCTCTCTGGGTTATCCGCGCGAGTGGGTCCCGCGCGGGCGCACCGGCGGCCCGCTCAGGACCGTACTCCCAGCTCCGGAGTGAAGATGATCGAGCAGATCCTGCCCGCGACGGTCAAGGCGTACGACACCTTCGACGACCCGCCCGGGACGGTGCTCTTCCCCGAAGAGGAACAGTTGATCAAGCGGGCCGTCGAGAAGCGGCGCAGGGAGTTCACCACGGCGCGGCTGTGCGCGCGCAAGGCGATGGAGGGGCTCGGCGTGGCGCCGGTGCCCGTGCTGTCGGGGCTGCGCGGCGAGCCGCTGTGGCCGCTGGGCGTCATCGGGAGCATCACCCACTGCGCCGGCTACCGGGCCGCCGCGCTCGCCCAGGGGGCGGGGACGATCGGCATCGACGGCGAGCCCAACGAACCGCTCGCCGACGGCGTCGTGGAGGCCATCTCGCTGCCGCAGGAGCGCGAGATGCTCCGCCGTCTCGCCGCCGGGCATCCGGCGGTGTGCTGGGACCGGCTGCTGTTCAGCGCCAAGGAGTCGGTGTACAAGGCGTGGTTCCCGCTGGCGAAGCGGTGGCTCGACTTCCAGGACGCGCGGATCAGCGTGGACCCGGTGCGCCACACGTTCACCGCGCATCTCCTGATCCTGGGGCCCCGCTGGCAGGGGCGGCGGCTGGGCGGCTTCACCGGCCGGTGGATGACCGGCAACGGCCTGATCGTGACCGCCATCGCCGTCGTGACCCCGCAGCCGGCCGCCATCCACGACCGTGAGGCCCAGTGAACTCCGCGGGGCCTGGCCGGCCCCATGCGAAAGGCCATCACACCCAATGGTGTGATGGCCTTTCGCATTCTGGGGTGCAACGGCGAACGAACTGTGCATCGCCTCCCGTGCGGACAAGTGCCGGTCAATCCGTCTGAGTTGAATTCTAGGCCCGCCTGAATGGGTTCAACGACCCCTAGCCGACCCCTGGAGCGGGTCGCGAAATGATGGCCCCTATCGAGTGCGTTCGGCGTGACGCGTCGGCAGGGGCGGGTTAGGGGTGACGTGGACGGGGAGCCGTTATTAGCTTTGTGAGTAGTTCATATCCCGAGTTATCGGCGGGAGAGATTCCCCCATGGCGCCACATTATCTGTTCATGTGTCATTCCGAGCACGGCCAGGTCATTCTCGCCGAGCTGGTCGTGCGTTACGCCGCGAAATCGCGGCCGGCCGGGACGGACCGCTGATGGCACTCGAATTCCGCGTCCTCGGCCCGCTCCGGGTGTTCGACGGCGGCGAGGAGCTGCAGATCTGCGCGAACAGGGAGCTGGCGATCCTGGCCAGCCTGGTCCTGAACGCCAACCGGGTCGTCAGCGTCGACCGGCTGATCGAGACGGTCTGGGCCGGTTCTGCGCCGCAGAGCGCGTGGCGGCAGGTGGCCATCTGCGTGTCGCGGCTGCGCAGGACGCTGGGGGCCACGGCGATCGAGACGTCCAGCCCCGGCTACCTGCTGCGGGTCTCGGCCGAGGGCATCGACTGGCT
This sequence comes from Nonomuraea sp. NEAU-A123, assembly GCF_018603905.1. GTDB lineage: Bacteria > Actinomycetota > Actinomycetes > Streptosporangiales > Streptosporangiaceae > Nonomuraea. The sequence continues at coordinate 333,392 of NZ_JAHFZZ010000010.1, read as the reverse complement.
CCGGTTCGGGACGCTGGTGGCGCGGGCGCGCGGCCAGGCGGCGGGCGGGGCGCGCGAGGACGCCGTCCTGCTGCTGCGCGAGGCGCTCGCGCTGTGGCGGGGCAACCCCTTCGAGGACATTCGCGGCCTGCGGTACGACGTGGCGCGGATGGAGGAGTCGCGCCTCGAGGCCCTGGAGGCGTGCCTGGAGCTGGAGATCGAGCTGGGGCACCACCACCGGGTGATCCCCGAACTGCTGGCCCTCGTGGCGGAATGCCCGTTCCGGGAGCGGGTCCGTGCCCAGCTCATGCTGGCGCAGTACCGGGCCGGACGGCGGGCCGAGGCGTTGCGCACGTACCAGGAGACGCGCCGCTACCTGCTGGAGCAGATCGGCCTCGAACCCGGCCCGGCGCTGCGGCGGCTGCACGACCAGATCCTCCGCGACGAGTCCGGGCTCATGCGGCCCGCCGCCGCCCACCGGCCGGTCGGCGCGGGTCCGGTCGTACCGTCGCAACTGCCGCCGCAGGTGCTGCCGTACGTCGGCCGCACGGGCGAGCTCGCCGCGCTGGACGCGGCGTTGCGGCCCGAGCCGGAGGTGGCGGTGCCGGGGACGATGGTCCTGAGCGGGCCGCGCGGGGTCGGCAAGTCGGCGCTGGCGCTGCGCTGGGCGCACGCCAGGATCGACTGGTTTCCGGATGGGCAGCTGTACGCCGACATGGGCGGCGTGTCTGCTGGCATGGGCGCCGGTGTGGGGGGCGTGTCCGCTGGCGCGGTCGTCGACCGGTTCCTGCGGGCGCTCGGTGTGCCCGCCCAGGACATTCCGCTCGACCCCGCTGAGAAGCTGGCGCTCTACCGCAGCTGTACGGCGCGCCGGCGGCTGCTGGTGGTGCTGGATGACGTCAAGGACAGCGACCAGGTGCTCCCGCTGCTCCCCGGTGGCGCGAACTGCCGGGTGATCATCACCAGCGCCGACCTGCTCGACGACCTGGTGGCCAGGCAGGGGGCGCACCGCGAGTTCGTCCGCCCGCTCCCGGCCGAGGTGACGCGGGAGCTCGCCGACATGCTGGTCGGCGCGCCCTACACCCCGACCGTGGCGCAGGCGGTCACCGACCTGGTCGCGACGTCGTCAGGCAACCCCCTGTCCGTACGCCTCGGGGCCGCGCAGATGCGTTCGCGGGCCCGCTACCATCACGATCTGGCCAGGATGGCGCCCAACGCCCCGGCCAGCGCGGCCTGCGACGCCGCCCCGCCTGGTGAACGCCAGCCGACATGACCGTCGGGGCGGATGAGCACGGCACCGGTGTCGCCGACGCCGTACTCGTTCGCCCAGGTCGGCGAGGTGAGGGGGGCGCCGCTGTCGGGCTCGCGGGAGATCTCGACGATGGACAGTGTGAGGCCGAGCTGGTGCGCCGCCTCTTTGGCGGGCTGGACCCAGCCGCTGCCTGTGGGGGTCATGAGGGTGAACGCCGGGCCGAGCAGATCGAGCGTCGACACCCGGCCTGCCTGACCTGCCTGACCTGCTCGATCCGTTTGGCCCGCCCGGTCCGCGTGGACGTGTTGGTCTGTCCCGCTGTTCTGGGACGTCAGCCACACGTGGGGGGCGCGGTGGCCGGGGCGGGCCGTGGGGACGTACGTCCGGTAGGGGTCCTCGGGTGCCGGGTCTGGCGTGCCGTCCGGTACCACTGCGGTCGACTCGTAGTGGAAGCCCAGGATCAGGCCCTCGGAGCTGCGGCGTCCAGCCTGCTGCTCGATCGCCTGGCCCATCGACAGGCGTCCCTGCATCATGTGGAAGGTGATCAGGGCGTTGGTCAGGCTCTCGTCCACCGTCCTGGCGGCGATCGGGCGGCGCTCGGACTCGTACGTGGCCAGCAGTTCCTCGCCGGCCGTTCCGGTGAGGACGGCGGCTAGCTTCCAGGCGAGGTTGTGCGCGTCCTGGATGCCGCAGTTCATGCCGAACCCGCCCTGCGGAGTGGTCGCGTGCGCGGCGTCGCCGGCCAGGAAGACCGGGCCACTGCGGAACCCCGTCGCCACCACCGCCTGCTGCAGCCACGGCATGACCCCGACGACGGTGACGGGCAGGTCGGGGATGCCGACGGCCGACCGCACCGCCGCCACGCACGCCTCATCCGTGAAGTCGGCCGCGCTGCCGCCGGTGCTCGGGTCGTACCCGGTCTGGATCATCCACCGCCGCTTGTTGTCGACCGCCTCCACCGCGCAGGGCGGCTCGCTGCGCAGGAACGACAGCGCGACCCGGCGGTCGGCGGGCAGTCCGCCGAGGTCGGCATCGAACATGACGCTGACCATGTGCCCCAGCGGCGGCGGCCCCAAGACCTCGATCCCAAGCCGATCCCGGATCCCACTGCGACTCCCGTCGGCCGCCACCAGATAACGCGCCCGCACAAGCAGCCGACCGTCCCCGAATCCGGTCGCGGCCGCGGCCGTGGTCGCGGACCCGGTCGTGGGTGCGGCTACACAGCCGTCGTCGGATCCGGCTGCGGACTCGCTGATGGGTCCGTCCGCAGGTCCGCCCCCAGGCGTGGGGGTGGGGGTGGTGGGCTCGATGATCGCTGTTACGCCGGCCGTGGTGATGTGGAAGTCCGTCATGGTGGTTCCGAAGCGGACGTTGGACTCGGGGTGGGACTCGGCGAAGCTGCGGAGGATCACTTCCAGGATGTCCTGGGAGCAGAGATACGTGTACGTGGGGCTCTGCGGCGCGTCACGGTCGATCGCCGCCGCTGCCCGGACGAAGTCGTTGGATGCCAGCGAGGTGCCGACGCCGACGGCCAGTACGTCCTCGCGCGGCATTCCCGCGCTCTCCACCTCTTCGGAGATTCCCCAGGCCCGGAAGATTTCCATGGTTCTGGTGGAAATGAGGCGTGCTTTCGGGAAAATCGCGGTCCCTGGGTGCTTCTCGGTGAGAAGGGAGGATATTCCGTGGCGGGACAGCTCGATGGATGCCGACAGGCCAACCGGCCCGCCGCCGACGATAAGAACCTCAACATCGACCTCGTGCATGCTATTAGCGTCGTATATCTCCTTATCGCCGTCAACGCAGAGATAACCGGATGATACAGGCGTGATATCCGCCTTTAGTAGCTTTATCGGTGCAGGTACCGATTGTTTGGTATGCGCATTGTCAAACCCCTGGAGACGATGATGCTCTTTGCCGAAGGCTCCGTGGCCCTGGTTACGGGCGGGTCGCGCGGCATCGGCCGGGCGGTCGCGCTCGACCTGGCCCGGGAGGGTGCCCACGTCGTGGTCAACTACGCCCGTTCGGAGGCGGACGCCGAAGAGGTCGTCGCCCTGATCGGGAAAGAGGGCGGCAGCGCGACGGCCGCGCGGGCCGACGTCACGGACGAGGCCGAGGTACGGCGGATGTTCCAGGACGTACGAGCCGACCACGGCCGCCTGGACGTGCTGGTGACCAGCGCCGGGATCACCCTGGACCGCTTTCTGGTCGCCATGAGTCTGGATCAGTTCCGTGAACCCATCGACACCAACGTCATCGGCACCTTCCTGACCTGCCGGGAAGCGCTCCGCATCATGCAGCATCAGCGGCGGGGCGCCATCGTGACGGTGTCCTCGACCAGCGGGCTGGACGGCGGCTTCCCCGGCCAGACGAACTATGTGGCCTCCAAGGGCGCGATCATCGCCTTCACCCAGGCGCTGTCGAACGAGGCGGCTCCGCATGGGGTCCGGGCCAACGTGGTGGCGCCCGGGTTCGTCGCCACCGATATGACGCGCAAGGTGCCCGCCAAGATCAGGAAGGACTACGAGTCGCGGATCCGGCTGGGCCGCATGGGCCGGCCCGAGGAGATCGCGACGATCGTGAGTTTCCTCGCCTCTGACAAGGCGTCGTACATGTCCGGTGCGGTGGTGGTCGCCCACGGCGGCGGCCTCGGTTGACCGCTGCGAGCGCTGATCTGCTGCGAGCCGACCTGCCGTGAGCCGACCTCTGCGAGCCGACCCCGTTACGAACCGTGTACCAGTTCCCGACCGCAAGTCCCTGTCACGAGGCACATGGAGGATGGATGACCCTCGACCAGCTCCGCGCGAAGGCCGCCGAGCGTCGGCAGACGTGCACCCAGATCAAGAAGATGATCGTGTCCCGGCTCGACCTGGAGATCGAGCCGGACTGGATCACCGACGACCAGCCGCTCTTCGGGCGCGGCCTCGAACTCGACAGCCTGGACGTCCTGGAGCTGTACGTCGCCATCGAAGCCGAGTTCGGCGTGGCGCTGTACGACAGCGAGATGGCCGTCTTCGGTTCGGTGTCGCGGCTGGCGGACGAGGTCAACCCCGCGCTGCGGGCGACGACATGACGATCGGCGCCACCCAGCTCGCCTCGGCCACGGCTGCTGCCACAGCGGCGGCGACGACCGCGGTGACGGCGGCCAAGACGGCGGACGTCGCAGCGCCGGCCACGGCGTCGCGGACGGGGTCGGCTACCGGGTCGGCCACTAAATCGGCCGCGAGGGCGGCCACGACCGCGTCGGCGGCTACGGCGACCGGGTTGAACCATGATCAGATCAGGCAGGTGCTGCCGCATCGCTGGCCGATGCTGCTGCTCGACCGGGTCAGCAAGGTGGAGCCGGGGGTCAAGGGGACCGCGACGAAGAACGTCGCCGGGACCGAACTCTGGTTCCAGGGCCACTTCCCGACCGCGGCCGTGCTGCCCGGCATCGTGATCATCGAGGCGCTGGCCCAGTTGGCCGGGGTGGTCTTCGCCCTGGCCGGTGCGAGCGAGATCAGTTATCTGGCCGGGGTCAGGTCGATGCGGTTCCGCCGTCCCGTCGTTCCCGGCGACCAGCTGACCCTGTCGGCCGAGCGGACCGCGGGCGGTGCCGGGTTCGCCGAATACCGGGTGTCGGCGCGGGTGGATGGCCAGGTCGCCGCCGAAGGAAATCTCACGATCGCCGATCCGGCGGGTCAACGTTCCGTACGAAAGGTGTGAAGCATGGCTACCGTCCTCGCGAACCTGCATCCAGAGGGCACCGTTTACGGCGAGGTGGGTGACAGCTCGGTCCCGCTGCGCTTCTCGGCGTCGTCCGACGAGTACCGGGTGCTCAGGGAGCGCGCCGCCGTACTCGATCTGAGCGGGAACCGCCTCATCGAGATCACCGGCCCCGCGGCGGTGGACTTCGCGCAGCGGCTGCTCGCCCGCGACGTGGAGTACCTCACCTCGGAGCGCTGCATGATGAGCCTGGTCCTGGACGAGAACGGGCAGGTCGTCGACCAGGTGCTGGCCTTCGGCCGGGAGAACGGGATCCTGCTGGAGAGCTCCTGCGGCGCCGGCACGCGGCTGCTGGAGCATCTGGAGGAGCACAACGACGAGGGCGTCGTGATCACCGACCGGTCGGCCGACCTCACGGTTCTGGCCCTGGAGGGCCCGTACGCCTGGGGTGTGGTCGGGCGGCTGATCGACGGCGAGCTGGCCTCGCTGCCGTTCGAGTCGGTGGTGGAGACCGACTGGAACGGTACCGAGATCATCTTCGCCCGGACCGGCTTTACCGGCGAGTACGGCTACCAGATGATCGTCCCCATCGAGGCCGCGGCCGAGCTGTGGTGCCAGGCGCTCGAGCACGCGGGAGCGGCCGGGCAGGAGGCCCTGGAGCTGGCCATGCTGGAGGTACGCCAGCCGATCCCGCGCCACGAGGCCACCGCCGGGGCGAGTGTGATCGAGATCGGCGCCAACTGGCTGGTCGACGTCACCAAGGACGAGTTCGTCGGCAGGGAGGCGGTGCTGGCGGCGTTCGAGTCGGGTCAGGGTCGCCGCACGGTCGGGTTCACCGGTGGCGACTCCATCCCCGAGGTCGGCGCCAGGGTGCTGGCCGGTGGTGAGGACATCGGCGAGGTAGTGCACGCGGTGCACAGCGCCGGTCTCGGCGCCACGCTCGGGCTGGCCAGGGTCGACGCCGAGTTGGCCGCCGCCGGGCTGGAGTTCACCGTGGGCGGCGTCGAGGTGACCACGCTGACCAGTCCGTACATCGTGCCCAAGAGCTGGAGCATCCCGATCATCTGATCGGCCGGCCCTCTGAGAAGGAGACAAGCATGGCGCTGCGGCCTGTCGTCGTCACCGGCCTGGGCATCATCTGCGCGATCGGCCGCGATCCGGCGGAGTTCTGGCAGCGGCTCATCTCGGGCACCGGCGGTCTCACGCCGGTCCTGGACGAGTCCTTCGCGGTGTTCGAGGCGCGGCATGCCGGCCAGGTACCCGACGAGTGGATCGACGGGCAGCTACCGGAGTCCGACGCCGGCCTGGACCGTACCGCCCGGCTTGCGCTGATCGCCGCCCGCCAGGCGATCGAGCAGGCGGGCCTGGCGGGTGAGGACCCCGACCGGTTCGGCATCATCCTCGGCAAGTGCCAGGCCACCCCCGACGCCGCGGGCCGCTACCAGCCCATGCACCGTACCGAGGACGTGGTCGCGGACCGGCTCAGGATGCGCGGCCCGCGCATCCTGGTGTCCACCGCCTGCGCGGCGGGCGGCAACGCCGTCGGCCTCGCCAAGGACAAGATCCTCACCGGCGAGGCCGATGTCGTCCTGGCCGGTGGTGTGGACCCGCTGCTCTTCGGCACGTACGCGGGCTTCGCCGGGCTCAAGGCGCTCAGCACCGGCCCGTGCCGGCCGTACAGTCACTCCGACGGGCTCAACCTCGGCGAGGGAGCGGCGTTCCTGCTGCTCGAGCCGCTGGACCGGGCGCTCGCGCGGGGCGCCACGCCGCTGGCGGAGGTCGCCGGTTACGGCCTGTCGGCCGACGCCTACCACGCCACCGCACCCGACCCCACGGGGCGGGGAGGGGCGAGCGCGGTACGGCGGGCGCTCGCGGACGCCGGCCTGACCCCCGACGACGTGGGCTACGTGAGCGGCCACGGCACCGGCACTCCTGCCAACGACGCCATGGAAGCCAAGGTCATGCGGGTGGTGTTCGGCGAACGGGCCGGGCAGGTGCCCACCAGCAGCATCAAGTCGTTCGTCGGCCACACGCTGGGCGCCGCGGGCGCGGTGGAGGCCGTCGCGAGCGTACTGGCCCTGCGGCACGGCACCGCGCCGCCCACCATCGGCTTCGACGACGCCGTGCCGGGTGACCTGGACTTCGTGCCCAACGTGGCACGGGAGCTGCCGATCGAGACCGTCGTGTCGAACAACTACGCGTTCGGCGGCAACAACGTCTCGCTCGTGCTGACGACGCCGCGACCCGAGCGGGAGTACGACGAACTGCCGGACAGAGCGGCCGTCATTACCGGGCTGGGGCCCGTCACCGGGCTGGGCACCGGCATCGGCGAGGTGACCGAGGCGATCGTCACCGGCCGTCAGGCCGCCGGGTGGCCGCCGTCGCTCGACGGGCGGACGTTCGCGCCGCGCTCGCTGTGGCGGCACATGAACCACCTGTCCAGGATGGCGATCGCCGCGTCCCGGCTGGCCTGGGAGGACGCCGGGCTGCAGTTGCCCAGGAAGGAGCTCGACGACGTCGGGCTGGTGTTCGCCACGGGCGCCGGGTCGGCGGAGAGCACCGGCGGGTTCGACGAGAGCATCGCCGCCAACCCAAACAAACCGGCCGTGCTGAGCTTCTCCAACGTCGTGCTGAACGCCACCGGTGGCGCGGTCTGCCAGACGCTCGGCCTGCGCGGGCCCACCACCACGATCTGCAACGGCGGCGCGTCGGCGTCGATCGCCCTCGACTGCGCGCTGGAGATGATCCGGGCGGGCAAGGCGGACGTGGTGCTGGTGGTCGCGGCCGACGAGACGGTGGCCACGGCCGCCGGTGACGCCGTGGTGTCGCCGTACGACCGGCGGCACTCCGGCACGGTTCCCGGGTCCGCGGCGGTGGCCTTCGTGGTGGAGTCGGCCGACCACTGCGCGAGCCGGGACGGCCGGCCGTACGCGCGGGTCCTGGGGACCGGCCATGCGAGCGGCGGGGAGCCGATCACGACGGGTCACGCGAGCGGCGCGGATCCCGCGAACGGCGAGGGCCTGGTCGCGCGGGCGCTTGCCCGGCTGCCCGAGGCCCGGCCCGAACTGGTCGTTGGTGCGGGCACCGGGGTTCCGGGGGACGCCGAGGAGTCGGCCGTGGTGCTGGCGGCATTGCCCGGTGCGGTGCTCACCGCGTCGGCGGGGCTGACCGGTGACTGCCAGGCCGCCACCGGTGCGATGAACATCGCCATGGCCGCCCTGGCCATCCGCGACGGGATCGCGCCCGCTCTCACCGGGCTGGTCGAGCCGCACGCGGGCGAACCTGCCTCGTATGTGACCAAGCCGGACCTGGCCGACCCGGTCCGGCAGGCGCTGGTGCTGACCGCCGCGCCCGGCTCGGTGCGCGGAGCCGTGCTGCTGGGGGCGATATGACCGCGACGCTGCCCCTTTCCGGCCCCGTGGACTCGCCGCCTTTCACTGAGCCCGAGCCCGCGCGAGCACTGCCCTTCGACGTGGCCGAGACGGACCGGCTGCTGACCACCACTCGCTCCGTCAGGCGGCGGCTCGACCTGGACCGGCCCGTGCCCCGCGAGATCGTGCGGGAGGCGCTCCAGGTCGCCGTCCAGGCCCCGACCGCCAACAACCACCAGAACTGGCGCTGGCTGGTGATCACCGACCCGGCGGTCAAGGAGCGGATCGCCGAGATGGTCACGACCTCCTGGACGTTCCACCGCAACGACATGTGGACGAACGCGGGCAGACGGCGCAACAACCGGCAGGCCCGCAAGAACTACGACTCGGCAGAGGCGCTGGTCGAGACCATCGGGCGGGTGCCCGTCCTGGTCATGCCCTGCGTCCTGGGCCGGCCGCCGGACATCGAGGCCATCAACACGGCCTGGGACCGGCGGATGGCCGACAAGGTCCCCGAGGACCCGGGACACCTGGTCCAGCACGGCCCGATGCGGGCGAGCATCTTCTACGGCTCCATCTTCCCGGCGATCTGGTCGTTCCAGCTGGCACTGCGCAGCCGGGGCCTCGGCAGCACGATCACCTGCATGCACGTCCCCCATGAGCGTCAGGTGGGCGAGCTGCTCGGCATCCCGACCGGGGTCACCCAGGTGTGCCTGATCCCGGTCGCCTACACGCTCGGCACCGAGTTCCGGCCGGCGGATCGGCACGGGGCGAACGAACGTACGTACTGGGAGAGGTGGGAGGCATGACCGTCGACTACGCCGACGTCGTCATTGCCGGGGGCGGCATCGCGGGCGCCTCGGCGGCCTGCAAGCTGGCCGCCGGCGGGCTGTCCGTCGTGTTGCTGGAGAAGCAGGAGGAGTACCGGGACCTGGTCCGCGGCGAGTGGCTGGCCCCCTGGGGGATCAGGGAGGCGCAGCGGCTGGGCGTGTACGACTGCTTCGGGGCGGGCGGCGGCTGGGAGATCCGGGAGTGGATGACCTGGGACGAGGCCGTCACCGAGGACGAGGTCGAAGCGGTGGACATGACCCGCTTCATCCCCGGCATCGGCGGGCCGATGTCGTTCCCGCACCACCAGGTGTGCGAGCTGATGGCGGCGCAGGCCGCGGACAGCGGCGCCCGGCTGGTGCTGGACGCGGCGCGCGTCTCCGTCACGCCGGGCCGCGAGCCGGTGGTGACTTACCAGACCGCAGAGGGCCCGCAGGAGATCCGGGCCAGGATGGTGCTCGGCGCCACGGGCCGGGGCAACACCGTCGGCCGCCAGATCGGCGTCAGAATGCGCAACTCCATGCATCACTGGGGCGGCGGCATGATGGTCGAGGGGATGGCCGGTTGGCCCGCCGACGTTCAGGCCATGGGCACCGAGGGCGACGTCATGTTCATGGTCTTCCCCCAGGGGTACGGCCGGGCCCGCCTCTACCTGAACTTCCCCACGGTCAACAAGCTCCGCTACCGCGGCCCCGGCGGTGTCGAGCGGTTCCTGGCCGCGTTCGAGCTCGACTGCCTGCCCGACAGGGGCAAGGCGGTGACCGAGGCCGTCCCGGCGGGCCCGCTGTCGGTGTGGCCATCGGTCTCCAGCGTGCCCGAGGGGCCGCCGCTGGCCGAGGGCGTGGTGCTGATCGGCGACGAGGCCGGCAACGCCGACACCGTGCTCGGCACCGGGCTCTCCTGCGCCCTGCGCGACTCGCGGACCGTCTGCGACATCCTGCTCGGCGGCGACGACTGGTCGCCCGGAGCGTTCGCGCCCTACCTGGAGGAGCGGGACTTCCGCCTGGAGCGCCTCGACTTCGGCGCCTCGATCATCAGCAGGCTGCACGTGGAGTTCGGGCCCGCGGCCGTGGCGCGCCGCCGCCGGGTCCGCAAGCTCATGGCCAAGAACTTCGCCGCGCAGGTGACCGGGCTGCTCAACATGGTCGCCCCCGAGGACGTGCCCGAGTTCGGTTTCAGCGAGTTCTTCGCCGAGCGGTTGTTCAGGGAGACGGCATGAACAAGAAGCGGATCCAGGTCAACGACGTCGAGCTCGCCTACGTCGACGAGGGCGAAGGCGACCCCGTCATCCTGCTGCACGGCTTCCCCGACTCCTCCTACCTGTGGCGGCACCAGATCCCGGCCCTGGTCGAGGGCGGCTTCCGGGTGATCGCGCCGGACCTGCGCGGGTTCGGCGACTCCGGCAAGCCGCAGGAGATCGAGGCGTACGGGATGCAGACGATCGTCAACGACGTCGTCGCGCTGACCATGCGGCTCGGCATTCGCCGGCCGCACATCGTCGGCCACGACTGGGGCGCGGCCATCGCCTGGATGTACGCCTTCCTGATGCCCCGCAGGATCGACCACCTGGCCGTGCTGTCGGTCGGGCACCCGGGCGTCTTCGCCACTCCTTCGCTGGAGCAGCGGGCGGCCTCCTGGTACATGCTCTTCTACCAGTTCCCCGGTGTGAGCGAGGAGCTGCTGCGGCGCAACGGGTGGCGGCTGTTCAAGGAGATCATGGGCCGCGACGGTGACTACGACCGTTACCTGCGCGACCTGGCCCGGCCCGGCGCCCTGACGGCGGGGCTGAACTGGTACCGCGCCAACCGCTCGCCCGCGGCCGAGCTGCGGCCGGCCCGCCCCTTCCCGCCCGTGCTGGCCCCCACGCTCGGCATCTGGGGAGCGGGGGACAAGGCGCTGCTGGAAGAGGGCATGTCGGCGTCCGGCAAGTACGTCAAGGGGCCGTGGCGCTACGAGCGCGTCGAGGACGCGGGCCACTGGCTCCCGCTCGACGCCCCCGACGAGGTGAACAAGCTCCTCCTCGGCTTCCTCGGCACCGAGCAGGCCGCCCACGAGGACAGGCGACCGCGCAGGCGGTTGTAGGCGAAAGGCAGCTTTAGGCGAAAGGAGTGCGCGTCATGCTTGGATTTCTCTTCCCAGGACAAGGCACGGTCCGTGTCGGTATGGGTGCGTGGCTGCGTCGCCGACCCGTGGCGCGAGCGCGGCTCGACGAGGTTGACGCGCTGCTCTCCCAGCCCATCACCCCGCTGTGCGCTCGCGGGCCGCTCGACAGGCTGGTGGCGACCGAGCACGCGCAGATCGCGGTGACGGCGTGCAATCTGGCGGCGCTGGCCGTGATGCTGGAGGAGGGGTTCGAGCCGCTGGTGGTCGCCGGGCACAGCGTCGGCGAGCTGAGCGCCCTGCACGCGGCGGGCGTGCTCACCCTCGCCGACACCGTACGGCTGGTCGAGCTCAGGTCCCGGCTGATGGCCGGCGTCGGCGTCATGGGCGGGATGCACGCGGTGATGGGCCTGCCGGTCGAGGACGTCGAGGAGCTGGCCGCGGAGGCGGGCACCGAGGACGAGCCGCTGGTCGTGGCCCTGGAGAACGCGCCGGGCCACGTGGTGGTCTCCGGCGCGCTGCCGGCCCTGGACCGGCTGGGCAAGCTCGCCACGCGGGCCAGCAAGATCGTGCCGCTACGGGTCGGCAACGCCTTCCACTCGCCGCTGATGGCGGCGGCCGTCCCCGCCTGGGCCGCGGCGGTGCGGGCCGCGCCGATGGCCGAGCCCCTCGTGCCCGTGGTCCCGAACGTGACCGGTGAGCCCACCACCGACCTCGCCACGCTCAGGGACGCGCTGATCGCCCAGCTCACCGGGCGGGTCCGGTGGACGGACACGGTGGCCGCGGTGGAAGGGCTCGCCCCCGGCGTCGAGGTGGGCGACAGCAAGGTGCTCTCGGGCCTGTCGCGCCGGGCGGGCGCGCGCTGTCTGAGCCTGGCCGAGCCCGCCACCCTCCGGCGGCTGTCCAGGGGGATCGCGGCATGAACCGGTGGGGCAGCGCGATGGTCGGCTTCGCCGGGCTCTCCCGGCCGCAGGAGCTGGTCGGCGACATGCGCCTCGAAGAGGTGTACACGGCGGCCGAGCGCCTCAGGTCCGGGTACGGCCGCACGCTCCAGCACTGGGCCGGGCGCCTGGCGGGCAAGTACGCGGTGCTCCGCCTCCTCGGCGTCACCCCCACGGCCGAGCACCTCGGCCAGGCGGAGGTGCTGCCCAGGCCCACCGCCAACTGCGCGAAGACCGCCGTCTGCCACACCGGGCACCCGCCGGCCGTCCGGCTCGGCGGGGCGCTGCGCGCGGCGGCGGGGCCCGACCGGCAGATCCGGCTCTCGCTCAGCCACACCGACGGCAAGGTGCTCGCCGTGGCCGTCGCCTCGGCGCGGCTGCCCGAAGACGAGGACGAGGCATGACCATGGACGCCAGGAAGGCCGCCGAACAGCACCTGGAGGCGTGGCAGGCCGGTGACCCCGAGGCCGTGGCCGCCACCGCCGCCTCCTACAGCGACCCCGACTCCGGCGGCGAGCTGAGCGGCGCCGCACTGGCCGCGCACGCGGCCGGCACGCTGGCCCGCTTCCAGCGGCCGCGGTTCCTGGTGGACCGGGTGGTCGGCGACGGCGACGCCGTCACGCTCTGGTGGACGCTCCAGGCCGACCACCGCGCGCCCTACCTGGGCATGCCCACGGTCGGCGGGACCGTCGGCGTCCAGGGGAGCGACCTGGTGACCCTCGGCGCGGACGGCCCGCGCGTGCGGCGCTGCTTCGACCGGCTGGCGGTCGCGGAGGCGCTCGGCTACTCGGCGCGGTTCGTGCCGGCGGCCGATGAGGTCAGGCAGTTCGGCGTCAGCGCGCGCGTCCCCACCGGGCGCACCGAGCCGCCGGGCGTCCTGACGCTGACCTGGCTGGAGGTCCGTGACGACGCGGAGGCGGCGGACGTGGACCTGCTCAGCGTGGAGGTCGTCAAGTCGCTGCGGGCGTCCAAGGGCTTCCTCGGCCTGGCGACGTTCGACGTCGGCGACCGCAAGTTCACAGTGACCGCCTTCGACCGCCCCGAGTCCGTCCGCGCGGTGCACGCCAGGCCGCATCAGCGGAGCATGCGCCGCTTCTTCAAGGGCGGCCTGTGTACCCGGGTGCTCACCAGCGTCTGGATCCCCTCCGACATCCGCGAGTACGCCCGCTGTCCCGCCTGCGACACCGTCGTCCGGGTCGGTCCGGACGCCGCCTGCGGCTGCGGGTGGATCCCAGGCGACGCCTCCCTACTGTGACTGGAGCCTTCATGTCCGACTTCACCACCGAGCACCGGCTCGGCGACGGCGGCGGCCCCGCTGTGGTCTTCATGTCCGCGCTGTTCGCCGGCGGCTGGATCTGGGAGCACCCCTACCGCCATCTGGCGCGGGCCGGCGTGCCGGTGCTGCGTACGCACGAGGCGATCTGCGCGCTCGACCGCCGGGTGGCCGGGTCGATCGAACGGCTCGGCGACGCGCTGCTGGCCGCCTGCGACGAGGCCGGCGTCGAGGACCTCATCCTCTGCGCCAACTCACTCGGCGGCCTGGTCGCCATCGACCTGGCCGGCCGCCGCCCCGACCGGATCAGGGGCATCGTGGTGAGCGGCGCCCCCGGCCTGACCCCGGACCCCGACGTCGGGCTGAGCTTCGACCGGCGGGCCAGCGTGCAGCCGTTCGGCGACGACTTCGGCGCCCGCATGGTGTCCGCGCTCTTCCACGGCACCGAGCCCTTCTTCACCCGGGAGCAGATGGACGAGGTCGGCACCATGCTCCGGCAGCCGGAGGCCATGGTCAGCATGGCCCGCAGCCTCAAGGCCACCCGCCGCTACCAGGTCAAACCTGCCCTCGACAAGGTCCGCTGCCCGTCCCTGTACGTCTGGGGCAGGCACGACCGGATGACGCCGGTCGGCCCATGGCTGGAGCTGCTCGCCGGCTACCCGGAGAACGACGTGGTGGTGGTCGAGGACAGCGGGCACATCCCGATGATCGAGCGGCCGGGCGAGTACAACGCCGTGCTCGAACCGTTCGTGGCCCGCTGCGCCAAGGTCTCGGCATGAGGCTGCCAGCCGTACAGTCCGTGCTTCCTGCCGTGCTGGTGGGTGTGGACATCGTGGACGCCGACCGGCTCGCCAGGGCGGCCGGGCGCGGCGGGGCCGTGTTCACCGACCACCTCACCACGCCCGCCGAGCGTGAGCTGGGCGTGGAGGAGGTGGCCTTCTCCGTCAAGGAGTGCTTCATCAAGGCGGTCGGCGGGCGCCCGCCCGGCTTCACCTGGCACGACTTCGAGGCCCGCGCCGGGCGGCCCGCCGCCTGGACGGGGCGGCTGCTCGACGAGGCGGCCGCGGAACTGACCGCCTCGACCGGGCTCACGCTGACCGGCGGCTCGTCCTACGCCGTCCGGGGCGCGTGCGAACAGGCGGCCCTGGTACGGCTGGCGCCCCGCGAGGGCCGGGTGGCCGGGGCGGCCCGATGGGGGATGGGCTCCGGACTGCTCGTCTCCCTGGCCATCGTGTACGTCGACAACGAGGGAGACCCAGGATGTCCCAGGTGAGGCCCGGCCAGTCGATCCAGCGGGCACTCGACGAGGCGGGCGCCGGCGCGACGATCGAGCTGGCGGCGGGCACGTACGCAGAGAACGTGTGGATCAGGCACAGCGGCGTGACGCTGACCGGCGCCGGGGCGGGCCGCACGGTGCTGGTTCCCGGAGACTCCGTCCCCGAAGGGATCCCGCCGCTGCACGACGCGGCGGCGGACGTCGTCAGCGGCATCACCGCGCACGGCGTCGGCGACGTCACGATAGCCGGGCTGACCGTGCGCGGCGCCTCGGGCGCGGGGATCTACGCCCACACCGTGACCGGCCTGACCGTACGGGACGTCGAGGCGGCCGGCAACGCGGTCTGGGGCGTCTACGTGCGCGAGTCGAGCCGGTGCGAGGTGACCGGCTGCACGGCGTCGGGCAGCCAGTACGGCGGCATCGCGCTCAGCTTCTGCCCCGAGACCGACGGGCTGGTGGCGGACAACGAGACCTTCGCCAACGCCTTCGGGATCTTCATTGACAATTCCTCCCGCGTCAGGGTCCTGCGTAACTCCTGCCACGGCAACGCCGCCGGGCTGCTGATGCTCAACCAGACCTACGAGGGCGAGCCCGACGGCGGCGTCCGCGACTGCCTCGTCTCGGGCAACGACCTGTACGGCAACGGCCTGGCCGCGGGCGGCGACGCCCCCGACGCGCTGGGGGCCGCAGGCCCGCCGATCTCCGGCGTGGGCCTGGCGCTGATCGGGACGCACCGGGTCAGCGTCGTGGACAACCGGATCCACGACAACCATCCCAGCGGCGAGACGGTCATGGGCGCGGCGTTCGTCATGGGCTCGTCCAAGGGCTGGGGAGGCGACGACGCCGTGGACAACCACATCCTGTGGAACCTGGTGACCGGCAACAGCCCGCTCGACCACCAGCTCGGCGTCGATCTGGAACGCCAGGTCTGCGCGGGCAACACCGCCGACAAGGGCGAGCCGGAGGGGTGGGGCCGGTGACCGCGACCCTGGCCTGTGCCGGCCTGAGCAAGAGGTTCGGTGACGTGCTCGCCGTACAGGATGTGGGGTTCGCCATCGAACCCGGTGAGGCGTACGGACTGCTCGGGCCGAACGGCGCGGGCAAGACGACCACGATCTCCATGCTCGTCGGCCTGCTCAAGCCCGCGACCGGGAACGTGCTGGTGTGCGGCACGGACCTCGCCGCCGAGCCGATGGCGGCCAAGGCGAAGATCGGCTACGTGCCGCAGGAGATCGCGCTCTACCCGGAGCTGACCGGGCGGGAGAACCTGCGTTTCTTCGGCCGGCTGTTCGGCCTGCCGAGGCGGGCGCTGGCGGCGCGCATCGACGAGGTGCTCGACCTGGTCGGGCTGTCCGACCGGGCCGACGGCAAGCTCGGCGCGTACTCGGGCGGCATGAAGCGGCGGATCAACATCGGCGCGGCGCTGCTGCACCGGCCCGAGGTGCTCATCCTGGACGAGCCGACCGTCGGCGTCGACCCGCAGAGCCGCAAGGCCATCCTCGACGGCGTGGAACGGCTGGTCGCCGACGGCATGGCGCTGCTCTACACCTCGCACTACATGGAGGAGGTCGAGCGGGTCTGCGACCGGGTCGGGATCATCGACCACGGCC
This sequence comes from Nonomuraea sp. NEAU-A123, assembly GCF_018603905.1. Taxonomy (GTDB): domain Bacteria; phylum Actinomycetota; class Actinomycetes; order Streptosporangiales; family Streptosporangiaceae; genus Nonomuraea. The sequence continues at coordinate 317,060 of NZ_JAHFZZ010000010.1, read as the reverse complement.
GGATCGTCGCCGAGGGCACCCGCCACGAGCTGGTCGCCATGGTCGGCAGCGCCGACACGATCGAGCTGATGCTCGACGGCGACGTGGACGGCGCGTTCGACAAGCTCCAGGCGCTGGAAGGCGTCATCGAGGCGGTCAGGACCGGCACCGGCTCCGTGCGGCTGCTCGCGGAAGGCGGCCGCTACGTGCTGCCCGCGATCATCGCCGCCGTGGACGGCCGCGCCACCGTGATCGCCGTCGAGGTCATCGAACCCGACCTGGAGGCCACCTTCCTCCACCTCACCGGCAGCAAGCTGCGGGACTGACCATGCTGAGACCCCTTCTGTCCGTGGCCGCGCTGGAGCTGCGTACCCGGACGCGCGACGGGACGGCCCTGGTGGTCGCGCTGATCGTGCCCATCGCGCTGGCCACTCTCTTCGGCTTCGCCCTGGGCGGCGACGACCCGCCGCTGCGCGCCACGATCGGCTTCGTCGACCTCGACCGCGGCGAGTTCTCCGCCAGCGTGCGGCGGGAGGTCATGTCCAGCGAGCAGCTCAAGGGCATGCTGACGCTGCGCGACCTGCCCAGCAGGCAGGAGGCGCAGCGGTCGCTCGACTCTGGTGACATCGGCTCGGCCATCGTGTTCCCCCAGGGCTTCACCAAGAGCGTCGGCGCGGGCGCCGGCGGCCAGGTCGCCGTGCTCACCTCCGCCGAGTCGCCGCTCGCGGGCGTGGTGGCCAACGCCATCGTCGACCGCATCTCCTCGGTGGTGGACGCCCGCACGCTCGCGGTCCGCGCCTCGCTCGCGTACGGCGTGCCGGGCGACCGGGTGAAGGAGCTGGTGGAGCGCAACGGCGCCGCCGGGCCGGGACTGAGCCTGGCCGACGACCCCATGGAAGGCGGGAAGGTCGACCTGTCGGTGTACTACGGCTCCGGCATGGCCGCCCTGTTCGCCTTCTTCGTGGTGGGCGCGTCGTTCAGGAGCCTGCTCACCGAGCGGCGGCAGGGCACGCTCGACCGGATGCGGGCGGCGCCGATCCCTCGGTGGGCGCCGATCGCGGGCAAGGCGCTCGTCGGGTTCGGGCTCGGCGTGGTCAGCGTCTGCGCCACCTGGGTGTCCTCCTCGCTCATCTTCGGCACGAGCTGGGGCGACCCGGTGGCGGTCTTCGCGCTGCTGGTCGCGCACGTCCTCGCCGCCGCCGCGATCACCATGCTGGTGGCCAGCCGGGCGAAGACCGACGCCCAGGCCGACGGGATCACCATGGTCGTCTCGTTCGTGATGGCCTTCTTCGGCGGCAGCCTGGTGCCGCTGTACAACCTGCCCGGCTTCCTGCAGAAGGTGGCGCTGCTCACCCCGAACGGGTGGACGTCGACCGGGCTCGTCCAGCTCGCCGGCTCCGGTGGCGGCTTGACCACGGTGATCGTCCCGATCGGCGTGCTGTGCGCGATCGCGCTGGCGGCGGGCGGCCTGGCCGCGGCCGGCTTCAGGAAGGGGCTGCTCGGATGAGGCCACAAGGCGCCGCTCGGCCGCGGCCGCAAGGCGCTGCTCGAATGCGGCCGCAAGGGGCTGCTCGGCTGCGGCCGCGTCCCATCCTCGCGCTGGTGGCGGCGAACCTGCGCCGGCTCTCCCGCGACAAGGTCGGCCTGTTCTTCATGGTGATCATGCCGTTCGTCAACCTCGCGTTCGTCGGCATGGCGCTCGGCGGGGGCGCCGTGGGGGCCGCCAAGCTGCCCGTCGGAGTCGTCGCCCCGAGTTCCGATCCGGTGGCGGCCGCCGTGCTCAAGGAGCTGCGCGCGCACCCTGACCTCGCCATCACGTCCGTGGCGACCAAGCAGGACCTGCGGTCGGGCGTCCGCGAAGGGTCCCTGGCCGCGGGGGTGGTGATCCCGACCGGCTCGACCCGGCTCGAACTCGTCATGACCCAGGTGAACGGCAGCGGCATGGCGGCCCGCAGCGCCGTCGACGTCGCGGTCGGCAGGGTGGCCGCCGTGCTCGAAGCCACCAGGGCGGTCGAGGCCGCGGGCGCCACGCCCGCGCAGGCCGCCGCGCGTGTCCGCGAGGCACAGGCCGAGTCGGGCCGCGTCTCGGTCGTCGGCTCCGGTACGTCCGGCGCCACCCCCAGGGGCTTCGCCTACACGGCCCCGGGCAACCTGCTGCTGTTCACGTTCATCAACTCCATGGCCGTCGCCGCCGCGCTCGCCGAGAGCAGGCGGCTCGGGATGCTCCAGCGCGCGCTCACCGCACCCGTCAGGCGCCGGTCGGTGCTCGCGGGGGAGGCGCTGAGCAGGTTCGTCGTGGCCGTCGCGCAGTCGCTGTTGATCATGGTGGTGAGCTCGCTGGTGTTCGGGGTGTCGTGGGGCGACCCGCTGGGCGTCGCCGCGGTGGTCGGCGCGTTCTCGCTGGTGGCCACCGGCGCCGCGATCCTGGTCGGCAGCCTGGTGCGCGCGCCGTCGCAGGCGCCCGCCATCGGGCCGCCGCTCGGCATCGTGCTCGGCATGCTGGGCGGCTGCCTGTGGCCGAGGGAGTCGGCGGGGGACTTCCTCAACTCGCTCGGCCATCTCTTCCCGCACGCCTGGGGCATGGACGCGCTGCTGGCGCTGACCAGGCCCGGCGCGGGCATCGGCACGGTGCTCCCCGAGCTCGCCGTGCTCTCCGGGATGGCGGCCGGGCTGCTCGGCCTCTCCCTGTTCCTGTTCAACCGGCGTTCCTGTTAACCAGGACGCACCAGAACCCTCACCTGAGTCCGCGTAGTTGAGTTGATGGGAGTACGTGATGACGACTATTCCGTTGTATCCGGGGACGGCCCCCGTGGGCGGCGACCACGCCACCGATGTTTATCGCTACGCGGCCAGGAAGGGCGCGATCGAGGCGCTGGAGGTGGCCGCCGCCGATCTCGGCATCGGCCTGCATGAGATGCACGCGGCGGTGGCCCAGCTGGTGGACAACCGCTTGCTCATGACGGAGGACGGGGCGGGCCGCCGGTTCGTCCCCGTGGATCCCGAGGTTGCCGCGGCCTCGCTTGTCTCCTCTGTCGAGCGGGAGATTTATCAGCGTCGCGAGCTGATCGACCAGATTCGTGAGCGGATCAGTGTGTTCCGGCAGGACTACACCGGTTCCGGCAAGCCCTCGGCGCCCAGCGCGATCGAGTACCTGGTGGGGTCGATGGAGGTCCGGGGTTTCCTCAAGATGGCCAGTGACTCGTGCCGGGACGAGGTGCTGGTGCTCCAGTCGAGCCTGAGCGACGCGGACGAGCTGTCGCAGGCGTACTCGCCGCTGCTCGGCCGGGGCATCACCGTGCGCATCATCTGCCAGCACCGCAACCGGGCCGACCTGGCCACGCGGATGAGGATGAAGAAGCTGACCGACGCGGGGGCCTCCGTGTGCACCGTCAGCCACATCCCGCGCTCCGCCGTGGTCTTCGACCGGTCGCTGGTGGTGCTGTTCGGGCTGTCGGACGGGGAGACGAACGTGGCGCGGGTGCACAACCACGGGGTCGCGCAGTTCCTGCTGGACCTGTTCAACCACCTGTGGGAGACGGCCACGCCGCTGGAGGGCATCGAGTCCGGCTACGCCAACGTGGCCGACGACCTCCAGCAGGCCATCGCCGCGCTGATGGCCAAGGGCTACACCGACGAGGTCGTGGCCCGCAAGCTGGGCATGTCGGTACGCAGTTGCCGCCGGCACATCGCCACGCTGATGCGCGACCTCGACGCGACCAGCCGTTTCCAGGCCGGAGTGCAGGCGGCCAGGAAGTTCCTGCCCAACGGCGCCTGACCCGCCTCCTGCCGGACCCGTCTCTTGGCGGGTCCGGCTTACGTCATGTGGCCTGCATCGCGATCGACACCTCGGCCAGCTCCAGGGCCCGCTCGCAGATCAGCTCGATGCCGCGCACCAGCTCGTCGAACGGCATGCGCGGGTCGAGGCACATCCGGATGGAGCAGTTCGCGTCCTCGGCGCTCACCCCGATCGCCGTCAGGACGTGCGACGGCTCCTGGGAGTCGGAGTTGCACGCGGACCCCGTGGACACGGCCACGGAACGCAGGCTGGACACGAGGCTCTCCCCGCGGACCCCGGGCAGCACCAGGTTGAGCACATGAGGCACCCCGGCATGCGCATCGCCGTTGATCCGCGTGCCAGGAAGGCGGGTGGTGATCAGGTCGAGGGCCGTCTCGCGCAGCCGTACAGCCCGCATCCAGTCGTCGTCGAGCCGCCGCAGCGCCAGCTCGCACGCCTTGCCCAGCCCCACCACGAGGTGCGTGGGGATGGTGCCGCTGCGCAGCTCGTACTGGCCGCCGCCGTACGTGATCGGCCGCAGGCGCACGCCGGGCCGTACGTACAGGGCGCCGATGCCCTTTGGGCCGCGTACCTTGTGCCCGGAGATCGCCAGCGTGTCCACCCCGGTCTCGATCACGTCGATGGGGATCCGGCCGGCGGCCTGGGCGGCGTCCACGTGCAGCAGGCAGCCGAACTCGTGGCAGAGCGCGGCCAGCTCCGACACCGGCTGTATCGAGCCGATCTCGCTGTTGACCAGGGCGGCGGTGGCGACGCGCGAGTGGACGTCGAGCTGCTCGGCCAGGTCGGTCAGGTCGATCAGCCCGTCCTGGCGTACCGCCATCGTGCGGGTGTCGATGCCCTGCCCCGCCAGCGCCCGGCCGATCGCCAGCGCGGACTTGTGGTCGGTCGGGCAGAACAACGCGTTGACGGGCGCGCGCTCCGCGTGGGCGAACATGCCGAGCAGCGCGATGTTGTTGCTCTCGGTCGCGCCGGAGGTGAAGACGATGCCGCGCGGGTCGGCGCCCAGCAGCTCGGCCACCGACACGGCGGCCAGGTCCACCGCCCGGCGGGCCCGCTTGCCGAGAACGTGCGGCGACGACGGGTTGCCGAAGTCCTCTCTCAGGTACGGCAGCATCGCGTCGACCACTTCGTCGTCCACGCGGGTGGTGGCGCAGTTGTCCAGATAAATGATCTTCATGGGTCCTGCCCTTCGCGCCGGGTCAGCTTCTGAACGTGCTGACCGTCACGAGCTTCGAATAGATCTCGTCGGTTGACATCTCCCCGCTCCCTCCGGGGTCGGCGATGATCACCAGCATGTCCGGCAGCCGGTAGAGCTCGAGGGCGATGTCGACGCCCGTCTGGACGGGTGCGAGACACTCGCCAGGCGCGAAGATCACGATCGCCCGGTAGCCGGCGTTGTGCACCTCGGAGATCATCTCGGTGATCTCGCCGGCGCATCCGGTGATGCCGCAGCTGATCAGCGTGCGGTAGTTGCCCTCGTCGTCGAGGAAGGCCACCTCGGTGTCCTTCTCGCCCGAGTCGAGGAACCGCTTCTCCAGCCGTCCCTGCTTGACCAACCGGTCGGCGGCCTTCTGGAAGCGGTACTTGAGCCACGTCTCGGGGAAGGCCAGCGGGTGCTTGCGGCTCGGCAGCACGAGGTCCGGCCCGAACCCGGCCTCGCGCAGCACCCGCTCGTACTCTTCGGGCAGCCCGGTGAAGCGCTCCAAGAACTCCGCCCGCAGCTCGCTCGCCGGGCGGCCCGACGTGGGCACGTACTGCCAGTCGTTGATGAGCAGGAGCAGCCGCACGTCGTCGCAGGTCTCCGTGTACGACGTGAGGAGGTCGACGGACAACTGCCAGCTGTACTCCGGGAAGATGCCCACCCGGCCGGCGATCCGGCGGCGCATCAGCTCGGACCGCTGCTCCTTGATGACGCCGGGGACGAGCCGCCCCTCGTCTTCGAAGAGCATGAAGTGGCCGCCCATGACGACCAGGTTGTCCACGCCGGAGGCGGTCAGCTCACGGTCTATCAGCCGGCGCAGCTCCTCTTCGGAGCCGACGAGCTGGTGGCTCTTGGATACTCGGGCGGCGAGCGCGTCTTTCATGGTGTGACCACTCCAGGGGTGCGTCAGGGCTGGGTGAGTGCGTGCCTCGGAGGCTCGATGACCGCTGCTTCCAGGGGCTCCGTGGTGACGGGGATCAGCCGGCCGGCCAGTGCTCGCAGCGGTTCGGGACCGGTCAGGTGGTGGACGGAGGCGCCCGTCCAGCCGTGGGCCGACAGCAGGGCGAGGACCCGGGGGATGCGCAGGGCCCGGCCGCCGGCGAGCGTGTAGCTGTCGGACAGGTCGACGTCGGCGAGCCCGTTCACCTGGCGGACGACCTCGGCGAGCGCCTGCCCGGCTTCGGGGGCGGCCATGGTCAGGTCGTCACGGGCGGGCATGCCTCGCGGGGTCGGCGGGGCGCTGAAGCCGGTGCGGCGCGTGACGTCGCTGATGCGGGGGTCGTCGTCGGCGAGCAGGACGGCCTCGTACCCGCGCAGGAAGCGCTCCATGTCGGCGGCTCCCATGATCGAGGAGCGGGCGTGGAAGCCGACGACGACCGCGTCACGCCACTCGTCGATCCTGAAGTACGTGTCCGCCTCCTCGTACGCCCAGGCCGACGGCACCGGCTTCCAGGTGAACGTGGTCCGCCGGGCCCGCGCCTCGCTGGAGCGCTGCTTGATGAAGTTGACCTCCGACCCGAGGCGTACCGGCTCACCGCGCCGCGAGCCCTCGCGCGACATCCGCTCCACGACCTCGTCGTAAGGCGCGCAGGAGTGCGTACGGGCGAGCTCGAAACGCTCGGCCGCGCGGTGCAGCAGCTCCGAGAACCGTGGGTCGTCGTGGCAGTCGACGGTCACCAGCATCGGCGCGAACATGCACGTCATCACGCCCGCGTACGGGCCGGGCTCGCGGTTGCCGGAGAACGACAGGTGCGCGACCGTCCCGAGGCCGGTGTAGGCGGCCATCATGGCGGTGTACGCGGTCACGTGGACCAGCGACGGCCACACCTGGTCCGCCGCGGCGATGCGCCGCACGGCGTCGAGCAGCGCCGGAGAGGTCAGCGTCGCACTCCGGGCGACCGGCTCGCAGTCAGGCGTCATCGAGGGGGCGCGCCTTGCCGCGAACGGGTCGGCTGGGATCCGGGTGATCTCCTCGTCCCAATACGCCAGGGAGCGGGCCGCCACCGCGGCGGCCTCGGCCGACGACTCGTGGCGGGCCAGGTCCGAGGGCTGGTTGCGGACGGGCTCCAGCGTGGCCGGCCGGCGGGAGCTGAAGCCGGCGCACTGGACCGTGAGCTCGCGCTTGATCTCCCGGACCGTCCACGCGTCCACGGCCAGGTGGTTGAGCACCAGGACGATCTGCTTCGGGACCCCGCCCGTGGTGATGACGCAGGCCCGGATCGGCCACTCGGAGTCGAAGCGGAAGTCGGTGGTGCAGATCCGCTCGACGATCTCGGCGGGGGCGGGGGTGCCGTCTCGTTCGGTGGTCGCCAGGATGACCGGCAGCGCGGCCGGCGGGTGTATCCGCTGCTGCGGCTCCGGCCCCGGGTCGAGGTGGTAGGTGGTCCGCAGCGACTCGTGGCGGCGCGTCAGGTAGTTGATCGCCGCGCGGCAGTTCGCCACCGTGACGTCGTGCGGGATGGCGAGACGCAGCACGATGTGCGTGTCATGCCGTTCGCCCGGCGGCAGCCGGTGGTATTTCAGCCACATGTAACGCTGGCCCCAGCACAGATTCGCGTTCTTCGCGGCGGACAACTCAGCCTCCCATGTGCGCCCGGTGGTGCGAGTTGCAGCACTTCGCAGATCCGTTGAATGTGATTCATAATCTGCGTTCACGAGGCGTGCGACAACCGGGCGCCGATGACCGGCTCCGGAAGGCCATTAGTTGCCAGTGCTTTTCTAAAATGGCCGGCTTGACGCGTCGTCGCGCATTCGGCCAAGCTCGGAGCGGACAGCATGGAGCGGCTCGGCTTTCGGCCTGAGGTGGCGCGTTGACTATGTTGGAAATACCATCCGAGTTCCAGAATATTCTGCGCTCGCATTTGCCGTACGCGGACGCGGGCGACTTCTCCGCGTCGGACGAGCTGGCCGGGCTCGGCCTCGACTCGATGGGCGTCGTGCGGTTGCTGGGCGACATCGAGGACCGCTACGACATCGAGCTGCCCGACGACCTCCTCAACGAGGAGACGTTCGACACCGTCGGCTCGCTGTGGCAGGCCCTGTCCGCGCTACTCGACCTCGAAGGAACCGTCGGTGACGAGCGAACACCGTTACGAGTGTGAGGATCGCCGGATGCTGACGCGCGTCGACGACGTGGTGCGGTGCGGCGACCCTGAGCGCCCCGCGGTGACCTACCAGGACGAGACACTCAGCTACGGCGAGCTGGCCCGCCGCGTCGGCCGCGCCGCGAGCGGCCTGCGCCGTCTCGGGCTGCGCCGGGGCGAGCGGGTCGTCGTCTACCTGGAGAAGCGGATCGAGACCGTCGTCGCCATGCTCGCCGTGTCCGCGGCGGGCGGGGTGTTCGTCCCGGTCAATCCGCTGTTCAAGCCGCAGCAGGTGGGGTACGTGGCCGCCGACTGCGGGGCGGTCGCGGTGGTCACCACGGTCGAGCGGCACCGCCTGATAGGCGCCCGGCTCCAGGAGGTGGAGTCGCTGCGCGACCTGATCCTCATCGGCGACCGGCCGCAGGTCCCGGAGCCGCGCCCGGTCACCACCTGGTCCCGGTTGTGCGCCTCCGAGGAGGCCCCCGCCACGGAGGGCGTGATCGACGCCGATGTCGCGGCGATCCTCTACACCTCGGGCAGCACCGGCAGCCCCAAGGGCGTCGTCCTGTCGCACCGCAACCTGCTCGCCGGCGCCCGCAGCGTCGCCCAGTACCTCGGCCACACCCGCGACGACGTGGTGCTCGCCGTACTCCCGCTGAGCTTCGACACCGGCTTCAGCCAGCTCACCACGTCCTTCATCACGGGCGCGCACGTCGTCCTGATGAACTACCTGGTGCCCGGCGCGGTCGTCCGCCTCTGCGCCCGGCACGGCGTCACCGGGCTGACTTGTGTGCCGCCGCTGTGGCTGCAGCTCGCGGGGCAGACCTGGCCGGCGGAGGCCACCCGCCGCCTGCGCTACTTCGCCAACACCGGCGGGCGCCTGCCCAAGCCTGCCCTGGACGCGCTGCGGGCCACGTTCCCGCAGGCCAGGCCGTACCTCATGTACGGGCTGACAGAGGCGTTCCGCTCCACCTACCTCGACCCGGCGCAGGCCGACCGCAGGCCCGACTCGATCGGGAAGGCGATCCCCAACGCGGAGATCCTCGTCGTACGGCCGGACGGTGGCGTCTGCGACCCCGGCGAGAAGGGGGAGATCGTGCACCGTGGCGCGCTCGTGGCGCTCGGCTACTGGAACGACCCCGAACGCACCGCCGAACGGTTCCGCCCCTACCCGCCGGGCGGCAGTCCGTGGGGGAGCGAGCTCGCGGTCTGGTCGGGCGACGTCGCCTACCGCGACGAGGAGGGGTTCCTCTACTTCGTGGGACGTACCGACGAGATGATCAAAACCTCCGGCTACCGGGTCAGCCCCAGCGAGATCGAGGAGGCGGCCTACGCCACCGGGCTGGTGGGCGAGGCGGTGGCGTTCGGCGTCGCCGACGACACGCTCGGCCAGCAGGTGGTGCTCGTCGTCAGCGGGCCGAGCGGCGAGTCGTGCGACACCGAGACACTGGTGAAGGCGCTCGAACGCGACCTGCCGCGCTACATGGTCCCCCGCCGGGTGGTGGTGCGCGACCGGCTGCCGAGATCGGGCAACGGCAAGTTCGACCGTACGGAGCTGCGCCGGGCGGTGACCTGGTGATCTCCATCCCGAGCGGCTGGTACGGCAGGCACGACAGCCAGCTCACCGTGGGCGGCATCCCCGTCGAACGGCTGGCCGCCCGCGTGGGCAGCACGCCGTTCTTCGCCTACGACAGGGAGCTGGTCAACCGGCGGGTCGCGTCGGTGCGCGCGGCGCTGCCCGGGGACGTCGAGCTGAGCTACGCGGTGAAGGCCAACCCGATGCCCGCCCTGCTCCAGCACATGAGCGGCCTGGTCGACGGCTTCGACGTGGCCTCCGCGCAGGAGATGCGGCACGCGCTCGACACCCCGGGGCCCGCGTCGCGCATCAGCTTCGCCGGGCCCGGCAAGTCGGCGGCCGAGCTGGCGCAGGCGGTCGCCGCCGGCGTCACCATCGAGCTGGAGTCCGAGCTGGAGGTGGAACGGGTCCGGTCGGCGAGCGCCGCCGCGGGCATTCCCGCGCGGGTGGCGTTGCGCGTCAATCCGGACTTCGTGGTCCGCGGGTCCGGCATGCGGCTGGGCGGCGGGCCGCAGCAGTTCGGCATCGACTCCGAGCGGATCCCCGCGGTCCTGGCCGGGCTGGGCGGCGACGAGTTCGACTTTCAGGGCTTCCACGTGTTCGCCGGGTCGCAGAACCTGCGGGTCGACAGCATCTGCGAGGCGCAGCGCCGTACCGTCGAGCTGATTGTCGGCTTCGCGGACGCGGCGCCCGGGCCCGTGCGCTACCTCAACATCGGCGGTGGCTTCGGCATCCCGTACGCGCTGCGCGACCGGCCGCTCGACCTCGGCCCGATCGGCGACAACCTGGCGCGGCTGGTCGACGGCCTGGTCCGGCCCCGGCTGCCCGAGGCGCGGATCGTCGTCGAGCTGGGGCGCTACCTGGTCGGCGAGGCCGGCGTCTACGTCACGCGCGTGGTGGACCGCAAGGAGTCGCGCGGCAAGGTGTTCGTCGTCGTGGACGGCGGGCTGCACCACCAGCTCGCGGCGTCCGGCAACTTCGGCCAGGTGATCAGGCGCAACTACCCGATCGCGGTGGGGAACCGGATGGACGACCCGCCCGAGGAGACGGTGACCGTCGTCGGCTGCCTGTGCACCCCGCTCGACCTGCTGGGGGACGACGTCTCGCTGCCCAAGGCCGGGGTGGGGGATCTGATCGTGCTGTTCCAGGCGGGTGCGTACGGCCTGACGGCGAGCCCCGCCGCGTTCCTGAGCCACCCGGCTCCGGCCGAGGTGCTGGTCTGAGCCGGAATTCCGGGCCCACCGTCCCTGGAGGGCCACCGTCCCTGGAGGGCCACCGTCCCTGAAGGACCCGCAATCCCTTGAGGACCCGCAGTTCCTTGAGGGCCTGAGGGGCTTTCG
>NZ_JAHFZZ010000010.1:0-306075 GCF_018603905.1 Nonomuraea sp. NEAU-A123 | reverse complement strand
TTTTGTAGGAGGATCCGCGGGCCGGCGCGGCGGGGGCTGTCGCGCCGGCCCGCGGACGACTAGTGCGGCGGCGCCGGCACCTCGGCGGGGAACAGCGACGGCGGCAGCCCCTCGCTCCTGGCGCTCCACAGGTCCTTCAGGCACGTCTTCGGATCGGTCACCGCGAGCTGCACGCCGAGCGCCATCGCCCGCAGGATGTCGGTCGCGGCCTCGGGCGGCAGGATCGCCGGATCCGCCAGCAGCATGACGCTGGTGAGACCGCCCTGAACCGCCACCCGCACCCGGAACGCCTGACCGTACTGCTGGGCCAAGGGCGTCCAGACCAGCTCGGCGGGCGTCGGGTCGGCGGCGTTCAGCGGGGCACGGTCGATCTGCATGTAGTTGAACCAGCTGCGGAACAGGTGGTTGAACCAGCAGTCGTGCCCCGGCTCCCGGCCGCTGTGCGTGGCCGCGTCGGCGGCCAGCGCGGCGACGCGGTCGAAGTCGTAGCAGGAGTAGCGGTACGTGCGCGCGCTCGCCCAGTGCCAGCGCTTGACGTGCTCGGCCAGCGTGGCGCCCGGATCGACGATGGCGCTGACCGGGATGAGCTGGTTCATGGTGCCGACGACGTGCTGGTGTTCCGCGGCGAACCGGTTGGAGGCCATCAGGCTCATCGTCACCCGGTCGGTGTCCGTGTGCCGGGCGAGGCCGGCGGCGATGAAGGACATCAGCACCGCGGGCGGCGTCACGCCGTGCCGCCTGGCGGCCTCGGCGGCGAGCCCGCCCAGGCGGAACGAGTGCAGCGTGGCCTCGATCCGGTTCCGCTCGGCGCCCGCGGGCAGCGTGGGGAGCTCGTCCATCAGGCCGTCGGCGAGCACCTGCCGCCAGTAGCGTTCGGAGCTCTCCTGCTGGCCGCGCCACGACTCGTCACGCTGCCGCCGGGCGAGCTCGCGCAGGGTGGGACCCATGTCCGCGTCGGCGTCCGGGTCGGCCACCAGGGCGCGGAACTGGTCCTGCAGGTGATGGATCGACCACACGTCCACGATCAGGTGGGAGAACGACAGCGCGAGGAACACCGGTGCCCCGTCCGTCGTGACGAGCACGCCACGCCAGGGCAGCGCGTCCGTCATCGGGAACGGGATCGTGGCCAGCTCCTCCTTCGTACGCTCCGGATCGTCGCGGCCGGTGATCACGCGGTCGACGTACTCGACCGGCGGCGTCACCGTCTGGTGGACGCGCTGCACGGGCTGCCCGTCTCGCACGTGGTACGTGGTGCGCAGGCATTCGTGCCGGTCGACGAGCCGCCGCAACGCCGTCGTCACCCGGTCCAGGGGGAGTCCGCGCAGGTCCCAGGCCGTCGGGAGGTTGGCGTCCCGCATCCACTCCTTCGGGTAGCGCTCCACTTCTCGCCAGCTCCATAGCTGGCCGTTGCTCAGGGGTGCGTCGACGGGCATGTGGTCTCCTCGTGGGCTCATCGGTGGGTCTAGTGGCCCGCTGGCGGCCCTCCACACGCGCGCACGCACCGGGACCCTGGAGCGCGCTCCGGTAAAAGGCTTTATCCATTTCGGATCGGCAGAGCTCTCAGCTGTCCCACACAGAATGCGAACTGCGTACACCTATGTCAACGCGCCCGCATTGACAGCTTCTGCCGGAAACAATGTGCCAGCCCGCGACCGTGGTCCGGGAACGGTGCTGCGATTAGGGTCACAGCAACTATTCAAAGCGATCGACTTTATGGAAACCGGCACTGTCTTGTTGGTGATGCCCGAAGCTTGAGGTGGCGCATTGATGGTTGGTGAGTCGATTCAGCTAAACGGCACGACGGCCGGAGAGACCGGTCGCCCGCGGACCGGTCGCGTTTCATCCGCCGCGGAGCCCGTCGCCGTGGTCGGCGTTTCCTGCCGGCTCCCTCAGGCCGCCGATCCCGGACGGTTCTGGCAATTGCTGCGCGATGGCGTGGACGCCGTGACGGCCGTGCCCGAGGGCCGGTGGCCGGACGGTCCGGCCGCCGGCTATCGCCGTGGCGGCTTCCTCTCGGACGTGGACCGCTTCGACGCCGCCTTCTTCGGGATCTCGCCGAACGAGGCCGCCGCGATGGACCCCCAGCAGCGCCTCGTACTGGAGCTGGCCTGGGAGGCGCTGGAGAACGCGCGGGTGGTGCCGTCCCGGCTGAGCGGGACCGGCGCCGGGGTGTTCCTGGGGGCGATCTCCAACGACTACGCGGCGCTGCAGGACCGGGTGGGGGCCGATGGCCTCGGGCGACACGCCTATACCGGGGCGAACCGGGCGATCATCGCCAATCGCGTCTCGTACTTCCTCGGGTTGCGGGGGCCGAGCCTGACCCTCGACGCCGGGCAGTCGTCGTCGCTGCTGGCCGTACAGATGGCCTGCGAGAGCCTGCGGCGCGGCGAGACCGGGCTGGCGCTGGCCGGCGGCGTGAACCTCAACCTGCTGGCCGAGACCACCGCCGCCATCGGCAACTTCGGCGCGCTGTCGCCGGACGGGCGCTGCTACGTCTTCGACGGCCGGGCCAACGGCTATGTGCGCGGCGAGGGCGGGGCGCTCGTCGTCCTGAAGCCGCTGTCGGCGGCACTCGCCGACGGCGACGCGATCCGGTGCGTGATCCTCGGCGGCGCCGTCAACAACGACGGCGGCGGGGACGGGCTCACTGTGCCGAGCGGGCGGGCGCAGGAGGAGGTCATCCGGCTCGCCTGCGAGCGCGCCGGAGTGGAGCCGGGCGACGTCCAGTACGTCGAGCTGCACGGCACCGGCACAAAGGTCGGCGACCCCATCGAAGCCGCCGCCCTCGGCGCCGCTTACGGCGAGGGCCGTCGAGCCGGCCTCCGGGCCCCGGACGGCGCTGGTCGCTTGGACGGTGCCGATCGTCCGGACGGCGTGCCGCCGTTGTTGGTCGGGTCGGTGAAGACCAACATCGGGCATCTCGAAGGCGCTGCCGGAATCGCCGGGCTGGTCAAGGTCGTGCTGAGCCTGGAGCGGCGCGAACTGCCGCCGAGCCTGAACTTCGAGACGCCCAACCCGGACATCCCGCTCGCCGAGCTGGGACTGGAGATCGTGCGCGACGCCCGCCCGTGGCCACGCGCCGACCGGCCGCTCATCGCGTGCGTCAGCTCGTTCGGCATGGGCGGCACCAACTGCCACCTGGTGCTCGGCGAGGCCCCTCAGAGCGAGCACGCCCTGCGGTCAGCGAGCGAGGACACACCCTGGATCCTGTCGGCCCGCACGGCCGGGGCACTCAGCGCTCAGGCAGAGCGGTTGAGCACCCATGTCGGCCACCATCCCGAAGCCGACCCCGGAAACGGCAACGACCTCAGCGGCGCCGGCGCCGGTTCGGTGGGCGAGTCTGGCGCTGTTGGGCTTGCGCTGTTGCGCAGTCGGGCCGTGTTCGAGCATCGGGCGGTGTTGCTCGGCGCCGACAAGTACGCGTCGCTGGCGTCGCTGGCGGCCGGGCGGGTGGACGAGTCTGTGGTCACCGGGTCCGTGGTCGGTGGTCGCCGGGCGTTCGTCTTTCCGGGGCAGGGGTCGCAGTGGCCGGAGATGGCTCGCGAGCTGCTCGCCGATTCGCCGGTGTTCGCGGCGCATGTCGAGGCGTGTGCGGGAGCGCTCGAACCGTTTGTCGAGTACGCGCTGCTCGACGTGTTGCGTGGGGTGCCGGGCGGGCCCGGGTTCGACCGGGTCGACGTGGTGCAGCCCGCGCTGTGGGCCGTCATGGTGTCGCTGGCCGGGCTGTGGCGCTCGTACGGCGTCGAACCCGAGATGGTGATCGGCCACTCGCAGGGCGAGATCGCGGCCGCCACCGTCGTCGGCGCGCTGTCCATGCCCGACGCGGCCAGGGTCGTGGCCCTGCGCAGCCGCGCGATCGCCGGGATCACCGGGCGCGGCGGGATGATGTCGATCGCCGCCCCGCTGGACGTGGTCGAGTCGGCGATCCGCTCGCTGGCGGGGGACGTGTCCATCGCCGCCTACAACGGGCCTCGGTCCGTGGTCGTCTCCGGGCGGCACGAGGCGCTGGCCGACCTGGGGCGGCGGCTCACCGACGACGGGTACCGCACCAGGATCATCCCGGTCGACTACGCCTCGCACTCGGCCGAGGTCGAGGAGATCCGTGACGAGGTGCTGGCGGCGCTGGCCCCGGTACGGCCGGTGAGCGCGGGGACGCTGTTCATCTCGACGCTCACCGGCGAGCCGATCGACACGGCCGAACTCGACGCCGGCTACTGGTATCGCAGCCTGCGGCAGCCGGTCAGGTTCGCGCAGGCGACGCGGCGGGCGCTGGACCACCAGGGCGGCCTGTTCGTCGAATGCAGCCCGCATCCGGTGCTGGGCACCGGGATCGAGGAGACGGCCGAGGAAGTGGACCGGGAGGCCGCGGTCACCGGGACGCTGCGGCGGGGCGACGGCGGGCTGGAGCGGTTCCGGCGCTCGCTCGCCGAGGCGTACACGCGAGGGGCCGACGTCGACTGGACCGGCCCCGGCCAGGTGGCGGGGGCGGAGCTGGTTGAGCTGCCCACGTACGCGTTCCAGCGCGAACGCCACTGGCCGTCACTGCCGGGCGACGCCCGCCGCTCGACAGCACGGCCCACCCCGGCAGGCGGCCGTGGCCTTGTTCCGGTCGATGGCCCCGGTCTTGCTTCGGCCGGTGCGTCCAGCTCCGCTGATGCGGGGACGGCGGCGGGCAGGGGGCTTTCGCGGCGTGAGGTGCGGGAGTTGGTGTTGACCGTCCTGGTCGGGCTGCTCGGATACCAGGACGCCGGGAGCGTGGAGTCGAGCAGGACGTTCAAGGACCTCGGGCTCGAATCGGCCACTGCGGAGGACCTCAGGCACCGGCTGCGGAGCGCGACCGGGCTGCGGCTGCCGACGAGTCTGCTGTTCGACCACCCGACCCCTGATCTGCTGATTGCTCACCTGCGGATGCTCCTCGCCGACGGCGGATCCGTACCGCTGGCCGCTGGCTACCACGGTGACTTGGCCGCGCCGGAGGATGACCTCACCACGCTCGCGTACATCGGCGACGCGCCTGGGTGCGGTGGTGACGTGCCCGGTTACGTTGGCGATGACACCGGCGCCATCGCCATTGTGGCCATGGGGTGCCGGTATCCCGGTGGGGTGGACTCGCCCGAAGAGTTGTGGCGGCTCGTTCGTACCGGCACCGACGCGATCACCGAGTTTCCCGCCAACCGGGGTTGGGACCTGGACACGTTGTTCGCGTCCGGGCCGGATCGGTCGGGCACCAGTGACACCAGGTATGGCGGGTTCCTGCACGATGCCGACCGGTTCGACGCCGCGTTCTTCGGTATCAGCCCGCGTGAGGCCACCGCCATGGACCCCCAGCAGCGGTTGCTGATGGAGGTCAGTTGGGAGGCCGTCGAGCGGGCCGGGCTCGATCCGGCCGGGCTGCGCGGCTCGGCCACTGGCGTGTTCGTGGGCGCCATGGCCTCGGACTACGGGCCCCGGTTGCATCAGTCCACGGGGACGGTCGACGGGCATCTGCTGACGGGCACCGCGCTCAGCGTCGCGTCCGGGCGGATCGCGTACACGCTGGGCCTGCGCGGGCCCGCTATTACCGCTGACACGGCCTGCTCCTCGTCGCTGGTGGCGATCTTCCTGGCGATGCAGGCGTTGCGGCGCGGTGAGTGTTCGCTGGCGCTGGCCGGTGGGGCGACCGTGATGTCCAATCCGGGGATTTTCGTCGAGTTCAGCCGGCAGTCGGGGCTGGCTCCCGATGGACGGTGCAAGGCGTTCGCGGCGGGCGCGGACGGCACGGGCTGGGGTGAGGGCGCCGGGATGCTGCTGTTGGAGCGGCTTTCCGACGCGCGCCGCCTGGGGCATCCGGTGCTCGCCGTGATCCGTGGCGGTGCGGTGAACCAGGACGGTGCCAGCAACGGCCTCACCGCCCCGAACGGTCAGGCCCAGCAGGAGGTGATCCGGCAGGCGCTGGCCGACGCCGGGCTCGCCGCCGCCGAGGTGGACGCGGTGGAGGCGCACGGCACGGGCACCCGGCTCGGTGACCCGATCGAGGCTGAGTCGATCATCGCCACGTACGGCGCGGGCCGTGATCCCGAACGGCCCCTCTGGCTCGGCTCCCTCAAGTCGAACATCGGCCACACGCAGGCCGCGGCCGGGGTCGGTGGCGTCATCAAGATGGTGATGGCGATGCGACACGGGACGCTGCCGCGCACGTTGCACGCCGACGAGGCCACCTCGCAGGTGGACTGGAGCGGTGGCGCGGTACGACTGCTCACCGAGCCGGTCGAGCTGCCTGGTGACCGGCTGACACGGGCTGCGGTCTCCAGCTTCGGGATCAGCGGCACGAACGCCCACCTGATCCTGGAACAGGCCCTCGAGACGGCGTCGTACACGGGAACCGGGACTGCCACCCCGGAGGCGACGGAGCCCACGGCGGGCGCGGAGGGTGCTACGGGCGCGGCCGACGGTCGGTCGGTCGTGGGGCGGTCCGAGGTGCCGCTGGTCTGGGCGTTGTCCGCTAAGTCGGCCGCCGCGCTAAAAGCGCACGCCACCCGCCTGCGCGAGTACGCCGCCGAAGCCTCCCGAGACGACCTGGCCGCCGCAGGACACCAGTTGGCCCGGCGGGCGGGGTTCGCACACCGGGCGGTCGTGGTCGCTGCGGACCGGGACGAGCTGGTGGCAGGCCTGACGGCCCTTGCGGAGGGCGAAACGCACGCGGCCGTGATCAGCGGCACGGCATTGCCGGATGTCCGCCCGGTGTTCGTTTTCCCGGGGCAGGGGTCGCAGTGGGCGGGGATGGCGGTCGATCTGCTGGACTCCAGCGAGGTGTTCCGCGAGTGGATGAACCGCTGCGACGAGGCGCTCATGCCGTACACCGGCTGGTCCGTCGTGACGGCCCTGCGCGCGGGTGAGCTGACGAGCTCGGACGTCGTCCAGCCGGTCCTGTTCGCGGTGATGGTGTCGTTGGCGCAGGTCTGGCGGTCGCTGGGTGTGGACCCGGGGGCGGTGGTGGGTCACTCGCAGGGGGAGATCGCGGCGGCCTGTGTCGCCGGGGCGTTGACGCTCGACGATGCGGCGAAGGTGGTCGTGCTCCGTAGCAAGGCGCTGGTCAGGCTGCTTGGCACGGGTGGGATGCTCGCCGTCGCGCTCCCGGCGGAGGAGGTTCGGCTGGAGCCGTGGGCGGACCGGTTGTGGGTGGCTGTGCACAGCGGGCCCGCCAGTACGGTGGTCGCCGGGGAGCTGGACGCGATCGACGAGTTCGCGGTGGCGTGCGGCGAGACCGTACGCGTGCGGAAGATCGCGATCGACTACGCCTCGCACACCCCCCACGTCGAGGTGCTCCGCGACGAGCTGCTCGCCACCCTGGCAGAGGTCGCGCCGCGGCCTACGGACGTGGCCTTCTGCTCGTCCATGGCCGGGACGTTCGTCGAGCCGGCTGGGCTGGACGCTGGCTACTGGTTCCGCAGCCTTCGTAATCCCGTACGTTTCGAGCAGGCGATCAGGGCGTTCGCCGGGGACGGCGCTCCGCTGTTCATCGAGGTCAGCCCGCATCCCGTGCTGACCGGCCACATCCAGGACACCCTGGTGGCCGCGGGCACTCCCGGCGGTGCCACCGGGACGCTCCGGCGTGACGACGGCGACTGGCGGCGCCTGCTGGTGGCGGCGGCACAGGCGTACGTGTCGGGCGCCGACGTGGACTGGGCGGCCGTCGGTCCGGCTCCGCGCCATCACGTGGATCTGCCGACCTATCCGTTCGAGCACACCAGGTACTGGATCAGCGAGACCCGCCAGGTCCGTGGCCCGCGGCACCCGATGCTCGACGCGGTCGTGCCCGTCGCGGGGGACGACGGGTTCCTGCTCACCGGGCGGTTGTCGCGCGGCGGGCTGCCGTGGCTGGCCGACCACGCCGTGGACGGCGGCGTACTGCTGCCGGGCACCGCGTTCGTCGAGCTGGCCCTGGAGGCCGCGACCACGGCCGGGTGCGACGAGATCGAGGACCTGACGCTGGAGGCGCCCTTGCCGCTGCCCGAGACGGGCGCGGTCCAGGTGCAGCTCGCGGTGGGTGGCGCCGACGCCGAGGGCCGGCGCGGCCTCACTGTGTACGGCAGAACGGCGGACGACGACGAGGCGACGTGGACGCGCCACGCCACCGGCACGCTGGCCGTCGTCCCGCCCACAGCCGGCGAGCGGCTCACCGCGTGGCCGCCCGTGGGTGGCGTAGCGATCGACCTGGATGACGCCTACGAGCGGCTCACGGAGCGGGGTTACGAGTACGGCCCCGCCTTCCAGGGGCTGCGCGCGGCCTGGCGGGTGGACGGTGACGCCTACGTCGAGGTGGCGCTGCCGGAGCCGGTCCGGACGGACGCGGGCCTGTTCACGCTGCACCCGGCGCTGCTGGACGCGGCGCTCCACCTGCTGGTGCTGGAGTCGGCCGAGGACACCGGGGCGCTGCTGCTGCCGTTCGCATGGAGCGGCGTGCGGGTGTCCGCGCTCGGCGCCGAGACGCTGCGGGTGCGGATCGTGGCGGGGGAAGGCGACCGGGTCTCGTTGGACATCCACGACGGCGCGGGCGACCGCATCGCCGGGGTGGACGCGCTGACCCTGCGCCCGGTGCCGAGGCACGGCGCCGCCACGCGCGCGCCGTCCGACGCGGCCTCGTACACGCTCGACTGGATCGACCTCGCGGTGTCCGCCATGGACCCGGCCGAGCAGCGCTGGGCCGTGGTGGGGTACGACGAGTTCGCCGACGAGATCGGCGCGGCCGTGGACGCGGCGCGGTACTACGACCTCGCGTCCCTGACCGAGATGACCGTCGGGGACATGCCGAGCACCGTCCTGGTGCCGTACCTGCCCGAGGCCGACGCCGACGACGTGCCCTACGGCGTGCGCGACGGCATCTACCAGGCGCTCGACCTGGTGCAGGGCTGGGTGGGGGACGAGCGGTTCGCCGGGTGCCGGATGGTGTTCGTGACCAAGGGCGTGTTCAGGGCCGGCGGAACCGACATCGCGGGCGTGGTGGCCGGGCCGGTGTGGGGGCTGGTGCGGTCGGCGCAGGCTGAGCATCCCGGGCGGTTCGTGCTGGTGGACGTGGACGCGGCGGGCGCCGACTGGGGACTGGTGGCGGCGGCGGTCGCGGCCGGCGAGTCGCAGTTGCTGGCGCGCGAGGGGAAGGTCCTGGTCCCGCGGCTGATCCGCCGTACGGCCGACGCCCCCGAGCTGTTCGACGCCGGTTCGGGGACCGTTCTGGTGACCGGCGGCACCGGTAGCCTCGGCGCGCTGATCGCGCACCGCCTGGTGGACCGGCACGGCGCCAAGGACCTTCTGCTGGCCTCCCGGCGCGGCCCCGAGGCGAGCGGCGACCTGGTGGCCCGGCTGGAGGCGCTCGGCGCGCGGGTCACCGTGGTGGCGTGCGATGTGTCGGACCGCGACGCCCTGGCGGTACTGCTGGGGTCGATTCCGGCGCTGACGGCCGTGGTGCACACGGCGGGCGTGCTCGACGACGCCACGGTGGAGGGGCTGTCGGCGCAGCGGCTCGACTCGGTGTTCGCCCCGAAGTCCGATGCCGCCTGGTACCTGCACGAGCTGGCCCCGGAGGTGCCGCTGGTGACGTTCTCCTCCGTGGCGGGCGTGATCGGCAACGCGGGCCAGGCGAACTACGCCGCCGCCAACATGTTCCTGGACGTCCTGGCGGCCCATCGGCGCGGCCTGGGCCTGCCCTCCGTGTCGGTGGCCTGGGGCCTGTGGGAGACGGCGGACAGCGGCATGACCGGGGCCCTGTCGGCGGCCGACACGGCCAGGCTGGCCCGGTCGGGCATCGCGCCGCTGACCGCCGAGCAGGGGCTGGAGCTCTTCGACAGCGCGATCACCGCTCCGGCGGAGCTGGTCGTCGCCGCCAGGTGGGACACCGCCGGGCTGCGCGCCAGGGCCGAGGCGGGCGAGCTGCCGCCCGTGCTGCGCGGCCTGGTCCGTACGGCGAAACGTACGGCGAGCGCGGCGAACACCGCGAGCACCCCCACGGCCGCGGGACGGGCGGGCATGGCCGAGCGGCTGGCGAAGATGGCCGAGGCCGAGGCGCGCGTCCACCTGGCTGATCTGGTCCGCTCGCACGTCGCGGCGGTCCTGGCGCACGGCAGCGTCGGCAACGTGGACATGGACCGGGCCTTCAACGAGCTCGGCTTCGACTCGCTCACCGCGGTGGAGCTGCGCAACCGGCTGAACAGCGACACGGGGCTCCGGCTGCCCGCGACCCTGGTGTTCGACCATCCCACGGTCACGGCACTGGCCGAGTACCTGTTCCGTACCCTCGCCCCCGCCGCCCCGTCGCCCGAGGACACGCTGCGTGGGGCGGTCGAACGGGTCGAGTCGATGCTGACCGGCGCGCACGGCGACGCCGAGGCCATCCGCGGCAAGCTCGTCGCCATCGCGCAGAGCGCCGTCACCAGGTTCGGCGCCGGTCTGATGACCAGGTTCGGCGCCGGGTCCAACGGTGCCGCGGAGAAGATCGATTCCGCCTCGGACGAGGAGATCTTCGCGTTGATCGACGACCAAACAATGACGTCTCCTCTGAGGTCCTCTCTGGAAAGGCCCGACCATGGCGACTGAGGAACAGCTGCGTAATTACCTGAAGCGGGTGACCGTCGAGCTCACCGAGACTCGGCAGCGCCTGACCGGGGTCGAAGACCGTCGCCACGAGCCCATAGCGATCGTCGGGATGGCTTGCCGGTTCCCGGGCGGGGTCGCGGGGCCCGAGGACTTGTGGGAGCTGGTGGCCTCCGGTGTGGACGCGATCGGCGACCTTCCTACTGACAGGGGCTGGGACGAGAACCTCTACGACCCCGACCCCGAGGCGCTCGGCAGGTCGTACACCCGGCAGGGCGGTTTCCTCCCCGACGCCGGCGACTTCGACGCGCCCTTCTTCGGGATGAGCCCGCGTGGCGCGCTGGCCACCGACCCGCAGCACCGGTTGTTCCTGCAGACGAGCTGGGAGGCGTTCGAGCGGGCCGGGATCGACCCGCCCACGCTGCGCGGCACCCAGACCGGTGTGTACGCGGGCAACATGTACAACGACTACTCGCTGCGCTACACCGGTGGCGCCGTGCCGGAGTCGGTCGAGGGCGTCCTGATGGTCTCCAGCGCCTCCAGTGTGCTGTCCGGGCGGGTCTCGTACACGTTCGGCCTGGAGGGCCCGGCGATCTCCGTCGACACGGCCTGCTCGTCGTCGCTGGTGGCGATGCACCTGGCGGTCCAGGCGCTGCGGCGCGGCGAGTGCTCGCTGGCGCTGGCGGGCGGCGTGACCGTGATGGCCACGGCGGACCCGTTCATCGAGTTCTCGCGGCAGCGGGCGCTGTCGCCGGATGGCCGGTGCAAGTCGTTCTCCTCCTCGGCCGACGGCGCCGCCTGGTCGGAGGGCGTCGGCGTACTGGTGCTGGAGCGGTTGTCGGACGCGCGGCGCAACGGCCGGCGCATCCACGCGGTGATCCGCGGCTCGGCCGTCAACCAGGACGGCGCCAGCAACGGGCTCACCGCCCCGAACGGTCCCTCCCAGGAGCGCGTGGTCCAGCAGGCGCTGGCCGACGCCCGGCTCGACACGCGGGACGTCGACGCCGTGGAGGCGCACGGCACCGGCACCCAGCTGGGCGACCCCATCGAGGCCCAGGCGTTGCTGGCCACGTACGGACGCAACCGCGCCGCCGACCGCCCGCTCTGGCTCGGCTCGGTCAAGTCGAACATCGGCCACACCCAGGCCGCCGCCGGCGTCGCCGGTGTGATCAAGATGGTGATGGCGATGCGGCACGGCGTGCTGCCGCCCACCCTGCACGTGGACGAGCCGACCCCGCACGTCGACTGGTCGGCCGGCGGCGTGCGGCTGCTGACCGAGGCCAGGGAGTGGGCGCGCGGCGAGCAGCCGCGCCGGTTCGGCGTCTCGTCCTTCGGCATCAGCGGTACGAACGCGCACCTGGTCATCGAGGAGGCCGAGGAGAACCCGCGTACGGACCAGGAGCCGCCGGCCGTGCAAGGCCCGCTGGCCTGGGTGATCAGCGCCCGCAGCGGCCGGTCGTTACGCGCGCAGGCCGCCCGCCTGCACGACCTCGTCACCGCGGCCGACGCCCCCGA
The DNA here is from genome assembly GCF_018603905.1 of Nonomuraea sp. NEAU-A123. Taxonomy (GTDB): domain Bacteria; phylum Actinomycetota; class Actinomycetes; order Streptosporangiales; family Streptosporangiaceae; genus Nonomuraea. The sequence continues at coordinate 293,997 of NZ_JAHFZZ010000010.1, read as the reverse complement.
ACCGGCGGACGTGGCCCGCTCCCTGGTCACCGGCAGGTCGCTGTTCGAGCACCGCGCCGTCGTGCTCGGCGACGACCGGGACGCCCTGGCCGCCCGGCTCGGCGACTTCCTGGCCGGCCGCCCGGTGGCCGAGGTGATCGAGGGCGCCGCCCGGGAGAAGCCCAAGCTCGCCTACCTGTTCACCGGCCAGGGCGGGCAGCGGCTCGGCATGGGCCGTGAGCTGGCCGCCGCGGCTCCGGTCTTCGCCGAAGCGCTCGACGAGGTCTGGGCGGCGCTCGACGAGCACCTCGACCGGCCGCTGCGCGAGATCGTGTGGGCCGAGCCCGGCACGCCCGAGGCCGACCTGCTGAACGAGACCCGCTACACCCAGCCGGCCCTGTTCGCCTTCGAGGTGGCCGCCTTCCGGCTGCTCGCGGCGCTCGGCGTGACGCCCGACCACGTGGCCGGGCACTCGGTGGGCGAGTTCGCGGCCGCGCACGTCGCCGGGGTGTGGTCGCTGACGGACGCCGCCCGCCTCATCACCGCGCGCGCCCGCCTGATGCAGGAGCTCGACACGCCGGGCGCGATGGTCGCGATCGAGGCGACCGCCGAAGAGGTGGCGCCGACGCTGGCCGGACAGGAGCACCTGGTGTCCGTCGCCGCCGTCAACGGGCCCGCGAGTGTGGTCGTCTCCGGCGCGGAGGAGCCGTGCCTGGCGGTCGCCGAGCACTGGCGCGAGCTCGGCCGGCGGACCAGACGGCTGGCGGTCAGCCACGCCTTCCACTCGCCGCTGATGGAGCCCATGCTGGCGGAGTTCGCCACCGAGCTGGCGGGCGTGGAGTTCCACGAGCCGCGCATCCCGTACGCCCCCAACCTCCCTGACGGCTCCTGGGGCGAGCCCGGCTACTGGCTGGAGCAGATCCGCCGGGCCGTCATGTTCCACGCCACGATCGGCAGGCTCGAAGCCGACGGCGTGGACACGTACCTGGAGGTGGGGCCGGCCGCGGTGCTCTCCGGCATGGCGCACGAGTGCGTCACCGCGCCGGACACCCCGATCCTCGCCCTGCACAGGAAGCAGCTCGCCGAGCCTGACGCGCTGATCGGCTGCCTCGCGCGGGCGTGCGTGGCGGGAGTGGCCGTCGGCTGGCCGGCGGTGTTCGGCGGCGGGGCGACCGTGGACCTTCCGACGTACGCGTTCGACGGGGAGCGGTACTGGCTCGCCCCGCCCGCCCGTGCCGTCGACGTCTCGGCGGCTGGGCTGCGTCAGGTCGGCCATCCGCTCCTGGGGGCGGCCGTGGACGTGGCCGATGACGGGGCGATGGTGCTGACTGGGCGGCTGTCGCAGGGTGATGCGCCTTGGCTGGCCGATCACGTGATGCTCGGGGCGGCCGTGTTGCCCGGTGCCGCGTTCGTGGACCTTGTCCTGGAGGCGGGCGGCCAGCTCGGGTGCGATCTCGTCGAGGAGCTGATGTTCGAGGCGCCGCTGGTGCTGCCTGAGCAGGGCAGGGTGGCCGTGCAGGTCGTCGTCGGGCGGCCTGAGGACGGCGGCTCCCGGTCGGTGCGGATCTACTCGCGTCCGGCGGGCGAGCCGGAGGCGGCGTGGACGCGCCACGCGTCGGGCGTGCTCAGCGTGGACGCGAACCCGGGCATGCTCGGCACGGACGCGAACCCCGGCACGGGCGTGCTCGCCTGGGCGGCGTCCTGGCCGCCCGTCGGTGCGTCGCCGGTCGATGTCGAGGGGGCCTACGAGCGGCTGGCCGACGCGGGCTACGACTACGGGCCCGCGTTCCAGGGCGTGCGCGCGGTGTGGCGTCAGGGCGAGGAGCTGTTCGCCGAGGTCGCTCTGGCCGACGACGTGGACGTGGCGGGGTTCGGGCTGCATCCCGCGCTCTTCGACGCGATGTTCCACCCGATGCTGATCGCCGACCCGAGTGACGAGCTGCGGCTGCCGTTCGAGTTCCGCGGCGTGCGGCTGGCCGCTGCTGGGGCCAGGGCGCTGCGGGTCCGACTGTCGCAGTCCGGACCCGCCATCGAGGCCGCCGACGCCGCAGGCCGGCCGGTCTTCTCGATGGAGTCGCTGCGGGTCCGCACCGTTCCGGCGGCCTCGCTCGCCGGTACGGCCGGTCGCCGCACGGACCCCGTGCCGCACGGTGTCGACTGGACCGAGGTCACCGTCGAACCGGCCGACGACGGCAGCCGGTGGGTCTCGGCCGGGGAGCCGGTGCCGGGGCTGGACGCGTACCCGGATCTCGATGGGTTCGGTGACGGGGAGCCGGTGCCGGACGTCGTGGTCGTCCCGCTGGCGGCGGCTCCGGGAGCGGTGCCCGCGGCGGTGCGCGAGCTGACCGGGCGGGTGCTCGGGCTGGTGCGGCGGTGGGTGACCGAGGAGCGGTTCGCCGGCAGTCGGCTGGTGTTCGCGACCCAGGGAGTCTTCGACCCTGCCGGCGGCGGGGTCGGGAGCGTGGTGGCTGCGGCGGCGTGGGGGCTGGTGCGGTCGGCGCAGGCCGAGCACCCCGACCGGTTCGTGCTGGTGGACGTGGAGGCGGGCTTCTCCGCCTGGAAACTGGTGGCCGCGGCTGTCGCGGCCGGTGAGGCGCAGTTGGCGGTACGCGAGGGGAAGGTGCTCGTCCCCCGCCTGGCGCGCAGGGAGGGTCCGACCGGTTCGGGGGCTCTGGGCTCAGGGACCGTGCTGGTGACCGGTGGGACCGGTGGTCTGGGTGCTCTGGTGGCGCGGCGGTTGGTGGAGCGGCACGGGGTGCGGGATCTGGTGTTGGTGTCGCGGCGCGGGCCCGACGCGCCGGGGGCGGGCGTGCTGGTGTCGAGCCTGGAGGAGCTCGGGGCGAGGGTTACGGCGGCCGCTTGCGACGTGTCGGATCGCGACGCCTTGGCCGTGCTGCTGGGATCGGTTCCGGCGCTGACGGCCGTGGTGCACACGGCGGGTGTGCTGGACGACGCCACGGTCGAGGGGCTGTCGGTGGAGCGGCTCGACGCGGTGTTCGCGCCGAAGGCCGACGCGGCGTGGCACCTGCACGAACTGACCAGGGACGTCCCGCTCACCTCGTTCGTTCTGTTCTCGTCGCTGGCGGGTGTGCTGGGCAACGCCGGGCAGGGCAACTACGCGTCGGCGAACGTGTTCCTGGACGCCCTGGCGGCGCACCGACGCGGGCTCGGCCTGCCCGCGGTGTCCGTGGCCTGGGGTCTGTGGGACACCGGCTCGGGCATGGGCGGCACGCTCTCGGCGGCCGACACGGCCAGGCTGGCCCGCTCCGGCATCGCGCCGCTGACCGTCGAGCAGGGACTGACACTGTTCGACGCCGCGCTCGAAGCGCCCGAGCCGCTGGTCGTCGCGACCAAGTGGGAGACGGCCGGGCTGCGAGCCAGGGCCGAGGCGGGAGACCTGCCGCCGATGTTGCGCGGCCTGGTCCGCGCGCCGCGCCGGACGGCCGGTACGGCGGCGGGCGCGGCTGGGGGAGCGGGCGCGCTGACGGAGCGGCTGGCCGGCATGACCGAGGCCAACGCCCGGCGGCTGGTCGCCGACCTGGTGCGCGGGCACGTGGCCGCCGTGCTGGCACACGGCAGCGCGGACGCCGTCGACGTGGACCGGGCGTTCAACGAGCTCGGCTTCGACTCGCTGACCGCCGTGGAGCTGCGCAACCGGCTCAACGCCGACACCGGGCTGCGGCTGCCCGCGACCCTGGTCTTCGACCACCCCACGGTCACGTCGCTGGCCGACCACCTCTACAAGACCCTCGCTCCCGCGGCGCCGTCGCCCGAGGACACGCTGCGCGGCGCGCTCGAACGGGTCGAGACCATGCTCACCAGCGCCAACGGCGACGCCGAGGCCGTCCGCGGCAAGCTCATCGCCATTTTGCAGAGCGCCCTCACCAGGTTCGGCGCCGGTCCGAACGGGGGGGACGGCGTCGTGGAGCAGATCGACTCCGCCTCCGACGAAGAGATCTTCGCACTTATCGACAACGCACTGTAGACCCCCGATACCTGCGAAAGGCGACAGATGTCGACCGAGGACAAACTGCGCGACTACCTCAAGCGCGTGACCGTCGAACTGACCCAGACTCGCCGCCGCCTCGCCGAGATCGAAGACCGTCGCCACGAACCCATCGCGATCATCGGGATGGCCTGCCGCTATCCGGGTGGCGTGGCCGCGCCTGAGGATCTGTGGGAGGTGGTGTCCTCGGGTGTGGACGCGATCGGTGAGTTCCCCGCCGATCGAGGCTGGGACGTCGATGCTCTTTACGACCCGGCTCCCGACGCGTTCGGCAAGTCGTACACGCGGCATGGCGGTTTCCTCTATGACGCGGGCGACTTCGACGCGCCCTTCTTCGGGATGAGCCCGCGCGGCGCGCTGGCCACCGACCCGCAGCACCGGCTGTTCCTGGAGGTGAGCTGGGAGGCGTTCGAGCGGGCCGGACTCGACCCGGGCGCGCTGCGTGGCAGCAGGACCGGTGTCTACGCGGGGACCATGTACGAGTACTACGCCGACCGCTACCTCGGGGCCATCCCCGAGTCCGTCGAGGGCACGCTGCTCACCTCCAGCACGCCGAGCGTCCTGTCGGGACGGGTGTCGTACACCTTCGGGCTGGAGGGCCCGGCCGTCACGCTGGACACCGCCTGCTCGTCGTCGCTGGTTACCGTGCACCTGGCGGTTCAGGCGCTGCGGCGCGGTGAGTGCTCGCTGGCGCTGGCCGGCGGCGTGACGGTGATGGCGGCGCCGGACCCGTTCGTGGAGTTCTCGCGGCAGCAGGCCCTGTCGCCCGACGGCCGGTGCAAGGCGTTCTCGGCCGCCGCCGACGGCGCCGCCTGGGCGGAGGGCGCCGGCGTGATCCTGCTGGAACGGCTGTCGGACGCGGAACGCAACGGCCGCAGGATCCTCGCGGTGGTCCGTGGCTCGGCCGTCAACCAGGACGGCGCCAGCAACGGCCTGACGGCGCCGAGCGGCCAGGCTCAGCGGGAGGTGTACCGGCAGGCGCTGGCCGACGCCCGGCTCGAACCCCGCGACGTCGACGCCGTGGAAGCCCACGGCACCGGCACCCGGCTCGGCGACCCGATCGAGGCCGAGTCGATCATCGCCGCCTACGGGCAGGACCGGCCGGCGGACCGCCCCCTGCGGCTCGGCTCAGTGAAGTCGAACATCGGCCACACCCAGGCCGCCGCCGGGGTCGCCGGGGTGATCAAGATGGTGAAGGCACTGGAACACCGGACCCTGCCCGCCACCTTGCACGTGGACGAGCCGACTCCGCACGCCGACTGGTCGGCCGGGGCCGTGGAACTCTTGACGGAGGCTGTGGCCTGGCCGGTCTCGGACCGGCCGATGCGGGCCGCGGTCTCGGGGTTCGGCATCAGCGGGACGAACGCTCATGTGATCTTGGAGCAGGCGCCGGAGGTGGTGCCCGAACCCGTGGCGGTGGATGGCCCGCTGGTGTGGGTGTTGTCCGCCAAGACGGAAATGTCGTTACATGCGCAGGCGGGCCGTTTGGGCACGTACGCGGCCACCGCGGCTGATGAGGATCTGGCCGTCGCGGGGGCCGTACTCGCTCGGCGGGCGCGGTTCGCGCACCGCGCGGTGGTGGTGGCCGCGGACCGGGACGAGCTGGTGGCGGGCCTGTCGGCGCTGGCCCTGGGTGAGTCGCACGCGGCCGTGACCAGCGGTACGGCGCTGCCGGATGCGCGGCCGGTGTTCGTCTTTCCGGGTCAGGGGTCGCAGTGGGCGGGGATGGCGGTTGATCTGCTGGATTCCAGTGAGGTGTTCCGCGAGTGGATGACCCGGTGTGATGAGGCGTTGATGCCGTACACGGGCTGGTCGGTTGTGGCGGCGCTGCGGGCGGGCGAGCTTGAAGGTTCGGACGTCGTTCAGCCGGTGTTGTTCGCGGTGATGGTGTCGTTGGCGGAGCTCTGGCAGTCGTTGGGCGTGGAGCCGGCGGCGGTGGTGGGTCACTCGCAGGGGGAGATCGCGGCGGCCTTTGTGGCGGGGGCGTTGACGCTCGATGACGCGGCGAAGGTGGTCGTGCTCCGTAGTAAGGCGCTGGTCAGGCTGGGTGGCACGGGTGGGATGCTCGCCGTCGCGCTGCCGGCCGAGGAAGTCCGGCTGGAGCCGTGGGCGGACCGGTTGTGGGTGGCTGTGCACAGCGGCCCCGCCGGCACGGTCGTGGCGGGTGACGTGGACGCGCTCGACGAGGCCGCCGCGGCCTGGGGTGAGACGGTCCGGGTACGCAGGATCGCCGTCGACTACGCCTCGCACACCCCGCACATGGCGGCGCTGCGGGACGAACTGCTCGCCGCACTGGCCGGTCTTGCGCCGCAGGCGACGGACGTGGCCTTCTGCTCGTCCATGGCCGGGACGTTCGTCGAGCCGACCGGGCTGGACGCCGACTACTGGTACGACAACCTGCGCAATCCTGTCCTGTTCCGCGAGTCCATCGGGGCGTTCGCGTCGTTCGGGACGCCGCTGTTCGTCGAGGTCAGCCCGCATCCCGTGCTCGGCGGCGACATCGAGGACAGTTGCGACGAGGCGGGCATCACCGCCGGGGTCTGCGGGTCGTTGCGCCGCGGTGCCGGTGATCGGCGGCGGTTCCTGGTCGCGCTGGCCCAGGCGTACGTGCTCGGGGCCGAGGTCGAGTGGCGGGCGGCGCTGGCGGACGTGCCGTATCGGCAGGTGGATCTGCCTACCTATGCCTTCGACCGGCGTACGTACTGGCTCAAGAGCACTGAACGGCGCGCGAACGTCGGCGGCTCGCGGCATCCGCTGCTGACCGCCGTGGTTCCCGTGGCCGACGAAGGGTTCCTGCTCACCGGGCGGCTGTCGACGGCCGAGCTGCCGTGGCTCGCCGACCACTCGGTCTCCGGGGGCGTGCTGTTGCCGGGGGCCGCGTTCGTCGAGCTGGCGTTGGAGGGGGCGGCGGTCGCGGGCTGCGACCTTCTGGAGGAGCTCACGCTGGAGGCGCCGCTCGTGCTGCCCGGCGCGGGTGAGGTCGGGCTGCAGATCACGGTGAGCCCGCCGGACACCGCCGGCCGGCGGGCGCTGACCGTCTTTTCCGCCGGGCCCGATTCCGAGTGGGTACGGCATGCGTCGGGCACGCTCGTCGAGGCGGCGGAGTCCGGCGGGGAGTGCGGCTGGGCCGCCGCCTGGCCTCCTGCGGATGCGTCGCCGGTGAACGTCGAGGGCGGCTATGAGCGGCTGGCGGACTCCGGTTATGAGTACGGTCCGGCGTTCCAGGGCGTGCGTGCGGTGTGGCGGCGGGACGAGGAGCTGTTCGCGGAGGTTGTGGCACCGGACGGGCTGGAGCTCGACGGGTACGGGATGCATCCGGCGGTGCTCGATGCGGCGTTTCACCCGTTGCTGCTCGGGGGCTCGGGGTCGGGGGACGTGCGGTTGCCGTTCGTGTTCCGGGGGGTGCGGCTGGGTGTGCCGGGGGTCTCGGTCTTGCGGGTGCGGCTGGCGTGGGCGGGGGACGACGGCGTGGTGGAGGCGGCCGACGTCTCCGGCCGGGCGGTGCTGTCGATCGACTCGCTGCGGGCCAGGGCCGTACCGGTCGAGCGGTCGTCTTCGGCGGCTGTGGTTCCGCAGGGGTTGGACTGGGTGAAGGTGCCCGTGGAGCTCGCCGGGGCCCGGCCGGAGGACGGTGGATCGCGCTGGGTCTGGCTGGATGAGGACGGCCTGTCGGCGGTGCTAGGCGAGTCGGCCGCTGGGGCGGGCTTCGCGGCGGACTTCGTCGCGGTCCGGTGTGTGGCTCCGGCCACGGGCGTGACCGCGGGGGCGCGGGAGTTGTTCGGCCGGGTGCTGGGGCTGCTGCGGAGCTGGCCGGCCGACGCGCGGGCCCGGCTCGTGTTCGTGACCCAGGGTGTCTTCGCCGCGGATGGCGTCGATGCCGCGGGGGTGGCCGCCGGGGCCGTCTGGGGCCTCGTTCGGTCGGCGCAGGCCGAACAGCCTGGGCGGTTCGCGCTGGTGGACGTGGAAGCGGGCGCCACTGACTGGGACCTGGTGGCGACGGCGATCGAGGCCGGGGAGCCGCAGTTGGCGATCCGCGACGGAGCGGCACTGGCGCCCCGCCTGACCCGCCGCCCGGCCCGACCTTCCGTCGGCACGGTCCTGACGGCCGGTTCTCCTCAGGGCGCCGGGACCGTGGTGGTGACCGGTGGGACCGGTGGTCTGGGTGCGCTGGTGGCGCGGCGGTTGGTGGAGCGGCACGGGGTCCGGGATCTGGTGCTGGTGTCGCGGCGCGGACCCGCCGCGCCGGGGGCGGGCGCGCTGGTGTCGAGCCTGGAAGACCTCGGCGCGAGGGTCACGGTGACGGCCTGCGACGTGTCGGACCGTGACGCCCTGGCCGTACTGCTGGCCTCGATCCCCGAGGACCGGCCGCTGACCGGCGTGGTCCACACCGCCGGGGTCCTGGACGACGCCACCCTGGAGGGACTGTCGGAGGGGAAGCTGGAGACGGTGTTCGCCCCGAAGGCGGACGCCGCGTGGCACCTGCACGAGCTCACCCGCGGCCTTCCGCTCACCTCGTTCGTGGTGTTCTCGTCGCTGGCGGGCGTGCTGGGCAACGCCGGGCAGGGCAACTACGCCGCCGCGAACACGTTCCTCGACGTGCTGGCCGCGCACCGGCGCGGGCTCGGCCTGCCCGCGGTGTCGGTGGCCTGGGGCCTGTGGGAGACCGGCTCCGGCATGACCGGTGCGCTGACGGCGGCCGACACCGCCCGCCTGGCCCGCGCGGGAGTCGCGGCGCTGACCGTGGAACAGGGGCTGGAGCTGTTCGACGCGGCGCTCGGCGGGGACGAACCCCTCGTCGTCGCCTCCGGCTGGGACGGTCCCGGGCTGCGTGCCAGGGCCGCGGCGGGTGACCTGCCACCCCTGCTGCGCGGCCTGGTCCGCGCCCCGCGCCGTACCGGATCCGGGCAGAACGCGGGAACGGCCGGGCTCGCGGCCCGCCTGCCCGGCCTGTCCGAGAGCGACGCCCGCAGGCTGATCACCGACATCATCCGCGCGCACGTCGCCGCCGTGCTGGCGCACGACAACGTGGACGCGGTCGACGTCGGCAGCGCGTTCAACACACTCGGCTTCGACTCGCTGACGGCCGTGGAGCTGCGTAACCGGCTCAACGCCGACACCGGGCTGCGACTGCCCGCGACCCTGGTCTTCGACCACCCGACCGTCACCACGCTGGCCGACTACCTGTTCAGGAGGCTCGCGCCGGCGGCCCCTTCGGCGGAGGACACGCTGCGCGACGCGCTGGAACGGGTCGAGTCGACGCTCGCCCGTGCCAACGGCGACGCCGAGCGCATCCGCGGCAGGCTCATCCCGATCCTGCAGAGTGCCCTGACCAGGCTCGGAGCCGACCCCACCGGCAGGAACGGCGCGGCGGAGAAGATCGACTCCGCGACCGATGAAGAGATCTTCGCGCTCATCGACAACGAACTCTGACCATGACTCTCGTTACCGGAAAGGCTCGTCCGATGGCGACCGAGGACAAACTACGCGACTACCTCAAGCGCGTGACCGTCGAACTGACCCAGACCCGCCGCCGCCTCGCCGAGGCCGAAGATCGTCAGCACGAGCCCATCGCGATCATCGGAATGGCGTGCCGCTACCCCGGCGGCGGCGACACGGTCGAGGGTTTCTGGAACCTGCTGCGCGACGGCGGCAGCGCGGTCACCGAAGTGCCATCCTCGCGGTGGGACATCGACGACTACTACGACCCCGACCCGCGCGCCGCCGGCGGCATGTACACCAGGTACGGCTCCTTCCTGCCGGACATCGCCGGCTGGGACGCCGAGTTCTTCGGCCTCTCGCCGCGCGAGGCCCTGCGGATGGACCCGCAGCAGCGCCTCCTTCTCGAACTGGCCTGGGAGGGCCTGGAGGACGCGGGCGCGCCGCCGTCGCGCCTGTCGGGCAGCCGTACCGGCGTGATGGTCGGCTACATGGACAGCCTCCAGTACGGCCGGCTCCAGCTCGAACGGCACGGCGCGGAGGCGCTCGCGGACCCGTACCTCGGCCAGGGCTCGTCCATGAGCGTCGCCGCCGGGCGCATCGCCTACCTGCTCAACCTGTGCGGCCCCACGCTGGCCGTCGACACGGCGTGCTCCTCCTCGCTGATCGCGGTCCACCTCGCGGCGGAGGCACTGCGGCGCGGCGAATGCGACCTCGCGATCGCCGCCGGGGCGTCGATGACCTTCCACCCGAGCACCTTCATCCAGGCGTGCGCGGCGTCGATGCTGTGCGCGGACGGGAAGTGCAAGACGTTCGACGCCAGCGCCGACGGCTACGTCATGGGCGAGGGCGGCGGCGTGGTGGTGCTGGAGCCGCTGTCCAAGGCCATCCAGAACGGCCGGCGCATCCGCGCGGTGATCCGCGGCTCGGCCGTCAACCAGGACGGCCGCAGCAACGGCCTCACCGCACCCAGCCGGAGCGCCCAGGTCGACGTGATCGGCCGCGCCCTGGCCGCCGCGCGGGTCACCCCCGAGGACATCTCGTACGTGGAGGCGCACGGCTCGGGCACCCACCTGGGCGACGCCATCGAGCTGTCGGCGCTGCACGACGTCTTCGGCGCTCGCCCCGCCGAGCGTCCGCTGCGGGTCGGCGCGGTGAAGACCAACATCGGGCACACCCAGGCGGCCGCCGGAGTGGCCGGGCTGATCAAGACGGTCCTGGTCCTGGAGAACGAACTGATCCCGCCGAACCTGCACCTGTCCGAGCCGGCGGCCGCGATCCCGGAGGACGGGACGGTCGTGCCGGTGGCGGGGGAACCGCAGGCGTTCGTGGGGGCGGGGCCGCGGCTGGCGGGGGTGAGCTCGTTCGGCTGGTCGGGCACGAACGCCCACCTCATCCTGGAATCCGCCCCCGACCCCAACACCGCTTCTCCCGCCACGGAAACCGGGCACGGCACGTCCGCTTCTTCTGCGCGGTCAGCCGTCGATCTGCCAGAACCCGGCAGGGCCGGGGATGCTCGGGCGCTGGTGCTGCCCGTGTCGGCGGCCAGTGACGCCGCCCTGCGCGAGCACGCCGGGCGGCTGGCCGCCACGCTGGTGGCCCGGCCGGAGTCGGCCCTGGCCGATGTGGCCCGTACGCTGCAGGCTGGTCGTGCCGAGCACGACCACCGGCGCGCGCTGGTCTGCACCGACCTCCAGGACGCCGCCCGCCTGCTGGGCCGCGTCGCCACCGAGGGCGGCGTGCACCGGGTGAAGGGCCGTCCACGGGTCGCGTTCCTGCTGCCCGGCGTCGGAGACCAATACGCGGGCCTCGGCCGGGAGCTGTACCGTACCGAGCCCGTCTACGCCGAGGCGGTCGACCGGTGCGTCGAGCTGGCCGCCGAGCGCTGCGGCGTGGACCTGCGACCGCTCTTCTCCACCGACGGGCAGGACGAGCCCGCGGCCCCCACCGGCCTCGCGGGCCTGCTCGGCCGCGACGGCCCGGGACCCGACCGGGCCGACGACCCGCTCAGCCACGCCGAGATCGCGCACCCGTACCTCTTCACCGTCGAGTACGCCCTGGCCCGGCTCCTGTCCCACTGGGGCGTCACCCCGGACATGCTCATCGGCTACAGCCTCGGCGAATACGTCGCGGCCTGTCTGGGTGGCGTGTTCACCCTGGAAGACGCCCTGTACGTGGTGGCCGAACGAGCCCGCCTGATCGCCGCCGCCCCGGCGGGCCGCATGGTCGCCGTCGCCGCAGGCGAGGACCGCGTCCGGGAACTACTCGCCGGTGCCGGCACCGGCACCGGCACCGAGACCGAGACCGAGACCGGCATCGAGACCGGCATCGAGACCGAGGTCGATGTCGCGGCGCTCAACGGGCCCTCGATGACCGTGCTCAGCGGGCTCCCCGAGGACATCGAGACGGTGACCCGCCGGCTCACCGCCGAGGGTGTCGCCTGCCGGTCGCTGCGGTCCGCGCACGCGTTCCACTCGTCGCTGCTCCAGCCCGCCCGCGAGAAGCTGGCCGCGCTGCTCGACTCGGTGCCACGTCAGGTCCCGGCCACCACGATCGTGTCCAACCTCACCGGTGTCGCGTTGACCGCCGAGCAGGCCACCAGTTCCCAGTACTGGGCCGATCAGCTGGTCAGTCCGGTCCGGTTCGCCGACGCCGTACGGCACTGCGTCGCGCAGGAAGTGGACGCCTTCGTCGAGATCGGCCCCGGCCAGACCCTCGGTGGGTTGGTCCGGCAGAACCTGTCCGACCGGCCGGCCACCGTACTCGGGACTCTGCCGCCGCTGTGGACGGCGGGGGAGCGCCCGGACGCCCGCGCCGAGCTGCTGGAGGCGTGCGGACGGCTGTGGGAGCTGGGCGTCACGCTGAACTGGGAGCTCACCCGCCCCGCCACCGCCCGCCTCGTGGACCTGCCCGCGTACCCCTTCCAACGCACCCGCTTCTGGCCGGACCAGGGCCAGGACGTCCCGCGCCCCGACCGACCCACCAAACCGGCCGACTTCGCCTTCACCCCGATCTGGCAACAGGACACCACCCGCCCCGTTCCGGCGCACCTCGTCTCTCCCGGCGGTCGTCAGGTCGTACGGCTGGGTGGGCCGTTGGTGGTCTTCGTCGACTCGGAGGGGGTCGGTGAGGAGCTTGCCGAGTTGGTCGCCGCGGCCGGGAGTCAGGTGGTCGAGGTCGTGGCCGGGAACGGGCTGCGGCAGGACGGGCGGCGTATCGTCATCGATCCCGCCGTGCCCGAGCACTACGCCCAGGCGTTCGCCGCTGTGACGGAGCCGGGGCCGGTGCATGTGGTCCACCTGTGGAGCCAGCTCGCGACGGCTGTCACCCCTGTGTACGCCACCGACGAGGAGCTGCGGGGGGCCATCGGGCACGGGTTCGACAGTCTGCTGCTGGCCGTACAGGCGCTGGGTGAGCTGCCCGCGCGCCAGGGGGTGCGGCTGCTGACGGTCACCCGAGGGGCGGCCGAGATCCTCGGTGGCGACGCGGTCGCGCCGTACCGGGCGGTGACGCATGGGCTTGGACGGGCGGCGCACCACGAGTACGCCGGACTGACCTGGAGCGGCGTCGACCTCGACCCCGAGGACGGCGGGCAGGTGGCCGGGCAGCTCGTCCATGAGCTGCTCAGGGAGCCGGACGAGGCGCACGACCGGCTGGCCGGGTGGCGGCGGGGTCGTCGCTGGGTGAAGAGCTGGGGCGAGGTCCCGGACCGTGGCGAGCCGGCCGACAGCCCGTGGCGGGCCGACGGCGTCTACCTGATCACCGGTGGCGCCCGAGGACTCGGCATGGGCCTGGCCAAGCACCTGGTACGAGCCGGAGTGCGACGGCTCGCCCTGGTGGGCCGGACCCCACTGAAAGGCATCGCCGAGTCGCACAGCGGCCTGCGCGAGGTGCCGGACCGGGACGGTGGGACTGCGCGCGGCCCACATGACGTACCGGAGCAGGACGGCAAGGTGGCTCGGAGCCTTGAGAACGTCGCCGAGCTGGAGGCGGCTGGGGCCGAGGTGCTGTTGCTGACCGCTGACGTCGGTGTTCCCGATGAGTTGCGGGGGGCGTTGCGGCGGTGCCGGGAGCACTTCGGCGCGTTGACCGGTGTGATCCACGCGGCCGGTGTGCCGGCGGGTGGGATGGTGCAGCGCCGGACCGTGGCCGAGGCGGGTGCGGTGCTCGCGCCCAAGGTGCTGGCGATGGGGCCACTCGCCGAGCTGGTCGGCGCGGGTACGCCTGCCGAGGAGCGGCCCGAACTGCTGGTCCTGTACTCCTCCGCGGTGACCGCGTTCGGCGGCATCGGCGAGGGCGACTACTGCGCCGCCAACACCGTGCTCGACGCGTACGGCGAGGCGCTGGCGGCGAGCGCGCCGTCCACCACGGTGGTGTCGGTCGCCTGGGGGACGTGGCAGCATGACGACTGGCAGGTCGAGTCACTGAAGGGCGCTTCCGGCCTGGCCCAGCGGGTGGCCGCCTACCGGGAGAGGTACGGCTTCGCCGAGGAGGCGGGGTGCGCGTTCCTCGACCGGATCGTGACCGGCGGCCACGGCAGCGTCCTGGCCGCGCGCCAGCCGCTGCGGGACGTCCTGCGGGACTGGTCGGCCATGTTCGACCTCGACGCGCTGGTCGGTGCGGCGGCGGCGCCTCGTGGGGAGCGGTTCCCGAGGCCGCGGTTGCGGACCGAGTTCGTGGTGCCCAGGAACGAGACCGAGACCAAGATCGCCGATCTGTGGGGCGCCTACCTGGGCATCGAGCAGGTCGGCGTGCACGACCCGTTCTTCGACCTCGGAGGGAACTCCCTGGTCGGCATGGCCATGGTGCTCGCCATCGAGAAGGAGCTCGGTGTGCCCATCGCGCCCGCGGTGCTGTTCGAACACCCGACGGTCGCGGAGTTCGCGGCGGCTCTGGAGCGCTCGGGGGACGACGACGGCGGCACTCGGCAGGCGCTCACCACCAGCTCGGCTCGGGGGCAGCGCCGCCGCCGCGCCCGTTCCGGCCCACGGAAATGAGCGCGCGGATGAGGTCACGGACGGGACCGCAGTTGAAGTCGGAGTTGACGGCCGCGATGAGGCCGAGATGGAGCCGGAGATGAGACCGGAATTGAGGACTGTGGACGTGACTGACGAGCTGGCCGGTGAGGTTTCCGGCAACGACATTGCGATCGTCGGGATGTCGGGGCGGTTCCCCGGAGCCTCCGACGTGGCCGGATTGTGGGCGAACATCCGTGACGGCCGTTCCGGCATCACCCGGTTCACCGATGACGAGTTGCGGGCCGCCGGGGTGCCCGAGGATCTGTTGGCGGATCCCGGCTATGTGAAGGCCGGTGCGGTGATCGAGGGCGTCGAGCTGTTCGACGCGGGGTTCTTCGGGTTCAGTCCGAAGGAGGCCCAGATCCTTGACCCGCAGCACCGGCTGTTCCTGGAACACAGCTGGGAGGCCCTGGAGGACGCCGGCTGCGACCCCACCCGCTTCGACGGCGCGATCGGCGTCTTCGGCGGTTCCGGCTGGAGCTCGTACCTGCAGCACAACCTGATGCCGAACGACATCGCCGCCACCATGGGCGAGCTCGCCCTCGGCCTGGCCAACGACAAGGACTCGCTGACCCTCCGCGTGGCCCACACGCTGGGCCTGTCGGGTCCCAGCTACGCGGTGCAGAGCTATTGCTCCACGTCGCTCGTCGCGGTCTGCGCGGCGGCCTCCAGCCTGGCCGGGTTCGAGTGCGACCTGGCGCTGGCGGGTGGCGTCGCGGTCAACGTGCCGCACCGGGTCGGCTACCTGTACCAGCAGGGCGGCATCGCGCCGCCGGACGGCGAGTGCCGGGCGTTCGACGCGGGCGGCCTGGGCAGCCCGCTCGGCAGTGGTGTCGGTGTGGTGGCGTTGCGCAGGCTGGAGGACGCGCTGTCCGCCGGGGACCAGATTTACGCCGTCATCCGTGGCTGGGCCGTCAACAACGACGCGGGCAAGAAGGTCGGGTTCACCGCGCCCGGCGTACAGGGGCAGGCAGCCGTCATGGCCGAGGCGCTGGCCAGCGCGGGACTGATGCCCGCCGACATCGACTACGTCGAGGCGCACGGCACCGGCACCGCGCTCGGCGACGCGGCCGAACTGGCTGCGCTGCAGCAGGTGTTCCGCGACGAGTCGTGCCTGATCGGCTCCGTCAAGACGAACCTCGGCCACCTCGACCGGGCGGCCGGCGTCACCAGCCTCATCAAGACGGCGCTCGCCCTGCGCCACGACGAGATCCCGCCCACGCGCAACCTCACCGCCCCCAATCCCCAGCTCAGCGCCGGCGAGGCCGAGCTGGAGGTCGTCACCAGGCTCATCGCCTGGCCGCGCAGACCGGGACGGACCCGGCGGGCCGGGGTGAGCGCGTTCGGCATCGGCGGGACGAACGCCCACGTAGTTCTCGAAGAAGCGCCTCCCGTCTCGTGCCCGATTCCGGCTCCGCGGCCGGAGCTGCTGGTGTGGTCCGCGCGGTCCGCCGCCGCAGCCGACGCGATGACCGCGCGGCTCGCCGACCACCTCGCGAGCGACTCCGACACCCACCACCTGCCCGACATCGCCTACACGCTGCAGAGCGGGCGGCAGGTCTTTGGTCACCGCCGGATGCTGGTCGCCACCACCGTGGACGGGGCCGTCGCCGGGCTGCGCGACGCCGGAGTACTGGCCCGCGCGGACAGCCGCGCCGACCGGCCTGTCGCGTTCCTCATAGCGGGCACCGGCGAGCAGTACCCGGGCCTGGCCGCCGACCTGTACGAGACCGAGCCGGTGTTCAGGCGGACGCTCGACGAGTGCCGGGCCGTGCTCCGCGACCACCTCGACGGGGTGGACCCGCTCGCCGAGATGCTGCTCCCCAGGAACCCCGGCCAGGCCGCCGGGCTCGACCGGCTGCTCGGGCGGGGGTCGGCGCCGGTCGACACCATGCCTACCGCTGTGCTGCAGCCCGCTCTGTTCGCCGTGGAGTACGCGCTGGCCCAGCTTGTACGTTCCTGGGGCATCGAGCCCGCGCTGCTGGCCGGCTACAGCCTCGGCGAGTACGTGGCCGCCTGCCTGGCAGGCGTACTCCCGCTGGACTCGGCCCTGGCGCTGGTCGCCCACCGCGCGCGGCTGATCGACGCCCTGCCGGCCGGCGCGATGAGCGCCGTGCCGCTGGCCGCCGACGACCTGCGGAACCGCCTCAACCGGGCGGGCATCGCCGACGTGGACGTGGCCGCGGTCAACGGCCCCGAACTGACCGTGCTCGCCGGGCCGCCCGCCGCGATGGAGGCGGCCAGGGAGTTCCTGGCGGGCGAGTCGGTGCCGTGCCGGCCGCTGGCGACCAGCCACGCGTTCCACTCCCGCATGATGGAACCGGTACGCGACGAGCTGACCCGCTGGATCGCCACCCACGTCACGCTCGAAGAGCCACGCATCCCGTACGTCTCGAACGTCACCGGCGCCCTCATCACCGCCGCGGAGGCGACCGACCCCGGCTACTGGGCGCGGCACATGTGCGGGCCCGTGCTGTTCGACGCGGTACTCGGCACGCTGCTCGAACAGGGTGAGCTCGCGCTGCTGGAGATCGGCCCCGGCCAGTCGCTGGGGGCGATGGCCCGCGGCCACCGCGACTGCCCCCGGGACCGCTGGCCGCTGGTGGTCTCCTCGCTCCCCGCCGCCGCCGACCCCCGCCCGGCCAGTGTTGTGCTGGCCGAGGGTGTGGGGCGGTTGTGGCTGGCGGGGGTGCCGGTCGATTGGGCGGGCTACCAGCAGGATCGGCCCGTACGCAAGGTGGGGCTGCCCAGCTACCCGTTCCAGCGGGAGCGCTACTGGATCGACCCACCCCGCCACCAGACCGCACCCGCGCCTGACGTTTTGGTCGCCGCGCCCGCTCCTGACAAGGCGGTCCCGCACGTCCAGCTCATGGTCCCGCACTGGACCGCAACCGACGGACCCGCCGCGACAGGCCCGTCTGCGGGTGATGCGATCGGGCGCTGTGTGGTGCTTGCCGATGTGGGTGGTGTCGCCGACGCGGTCGTCGAGGCGCTGGGGTCGGATGGCACCGAGATCGTGCTGGTACGGCCGGGCGGCGCGTTCGCCGAGGTGGTGGGCGGGTACACGATTGACCCGGAGTCGGCGGCCGACCACACCGCCCTGGCTCGGGGGCTCGTGGGCGAGAGCCCGACGACCCTCGTCGACCTGCGGCTGCTCGACCACCCCGACGGTGGCGACGGGCGTCAGGTGGTGCTCCCGCTCTCCCGGATGCTGGACGCCTGGGGCAGCGAGGGCGGCGACAGCACCAGGATCATCGTGGCCACCCGGGGCGGCCAGGCGGTCACCGCCGGCGAGGTCCCGGACCCGGGCCAGGCCGCTGCCGCCACGCTGCCGCTGGTCGCCAACCAGGAGTACCTCAACCTCGACTGCCGCTGCGTGGACCTCGAGGCCGGGACCGACGTAGCCGCGACGGCCAGGGACCTGGTGGCCGAGCTCCGCAGCCCGGCGACCGACACCCTGGCGGCCTACCGCGCCGGGCGCCGCCACACCCGCGACTACGTCCCCGCCGCCCCGGACACCACCGCACCGACAGAGGGCCTGGGAGTACGGCCTGGTGGGACGTACCTGATGACCGGTGGTCTCGGGGACGTCGGGCTGCTGGTGGCCGAGCATCTGGTGCGGGCCGGAGCCGGGCGGCTGATCCTCACCAGCCGCGGTGGCGTGCCCGCTACGGCCGGTGACCCGCGCTACGAGGCCGTCCAGCGGTTGCGGGCGCTCGGAGCCGAGGTGCTGACGCCGCAGGCGGACGTAACCGACATAGACGCGATGCGCGCCGTGATGGCCGAGGCTCTGCGGGATGGTGGGCGGCTCGACGGGGTGATTCATGCCGCCGCCGAGACCGGCAGGGACACGTTCCTGTCGATGCGTGACCTCGGTCCGGAAGCCGTCGGGAGGCACTTCGGCGCCAAGGTGGCCGGCGCGCTCGTTCTGCGGCAGGTGCTCGCCGAGTTGCCCGTTGAGCGGGCGCCCGGGTTCTGCGTGCTGTTCTCCTCGACGTCGTCGCTGCTGGGTGGCATCACGTTCGGCAGCTACGCGGCGGCGAACGCCGCGCTGACGGCGGTCGCCCACGACACCGTCGCCTCGCCGACCCGGTGGGTGGCCGCGAACTGGGACACCTGGTCGCGGACGCTCGAAGGGATGGAAGGCGGCATCGGTGCGGCGATGGCCGCGCATGCCATGAGCACCGAGGAGGGGCTGGCGGCGTTCGATCGGCTGGTGGCCGACTCCCGGCCGAGCCTCGTGGTGGCGGCGGGTGGTCTCGATGACCGGCTGCCCAGGGCGGTGGCCGGGCCGGAGCCGGGAGCGGGCGGCACCAGGTTCCCGCGTCCCGAACTGCCTCAGCCGTACAGCCCGCCGTTGACCGCGACCGAGCGGGCGCTCGCCGAGCTGTGGTCCGAAGTGCTCGGCATCGAGCCGGTCGGGACCAGGGACAACTTCTTCGACCTCGGCGGCAACTCGCTCGTCGCGTTGCAGATGCTGGCCCTGGTGAAGAAGCGGTTCGGGACCGCGGTTCCGACGGTGATGCTGTTCGAGGCGCCGACGGTGCACACGCTCGCCGGGATCCTTGACGAGAAGGGCGCCGGCGCCGGTCGTACCGCGCCGATGACCGCCCGCACCACGACCAGCGCCCGCGCCACGACGGTGGCCAAGCGGGTCGCTCAGAGAGCCGCGGATGGCGCCGTCAGCAGCACCGATGGCACCGACGCGGACGACGACCGGCGGATCGCGATCGTCGGCATGGCCGGCCACTTCCCCGGCGCCTCCGACGTGGGTGCGTTCTGGAACAACCTGCGCGAAGGCGTCGAGTCCATCAGCTTCTTCTCCGAGGAGGAGCTGCTGGCCGCCGGCGTGGCCCCCGACCTCATCCACGACCCGTCGTACGTCCCCGCCCGCCCGGTCCTCGACGACGTCAGCGGCTTCGACGCCGCGTTCTTCGGCCTCAGCCCCCGGATGGCCGCGATCACCGACCCGCAGCAGCGGGCGTTCATCGAGGTCTGCTGGGAGGCGCTGGAGCAGGCCGGGTACGCGGTGCCCGAGAGCCGGGGCCGGGTGGGCGTGTTCGGCGGCAGCAACATCAGCACGTACCTGCTCCGCATGGGCGAGCACCTCCTGAACGACGAGGAGGAGGTCAGCCACTACGAGATCATCATGGGCAACGACAAGGACGCGCTCACCACGACGGTCTCCTACCTGTTCGACCTGTACGGGCCCAGCGTCGCGGTGCAGACGTTCTGCTCGACCTCGCTGGTCGCGGCGCACCTGGCGGTACAGAGCCTGCGGAACGGCGAGTGCGAACTGGCGCTGGCCGGAGGCGTGTCGATCCGGGTCCCCGACCGGATCGGGCACAAGTTCGGGCCCGGCGGGCAGGAGTCGCCCGACGGTCATGTGCGGACGTTCGACGCGCGGGCGCGGGGCAGCATGTTCGGCGACGGGGCCGCGGTGGTGCTGCTCAAGCGGCTGTCCGATGCGGTACGCGACGGCGACCACATCTGGGCCGTGATCCGCGGCTCGGCGATGAACAACGACGGCGCCCTCAAGGTCGGCTTCACCGCGCCGAGCGTGGTCGGCCAGGCCCGGGTGATCGCCGACGCGATGGCGGACGCCGGGGTGACCGGCGAGGACATCAGCTACATCGAGGCGCACGGCACCGCCACCGAACTCGGCGACCCGATCGAACTGGCCGCGCTTACCCGGGCGTTCGGCGAGACCGAGGAGACGCAGTACTGCCCTATCGGCTCGGTGAAGACCAACATCGGGCACCTGGACCGCGCCGCGGGCGCCAGCGGACTGATCAAGACCTCGCTCGCGCTGCGCGAGCAGGTGATCCCGGCCAGCCTGCACTACACCAGCCCCAACCCGGAGATCGACTTCGAGAACAGCCCCTTCTACGTCAACGCCCAGCTCTCCCCATGGCGGACCCGCGACGGACGGCCGCGCATCGCGGGCATCAACTCGCTCGGCATGGGCGGCACCAACGTGCACATGGTCGTCGAGGAGGCTCCAGTCAGACCCCCGGCTCCGCCGGTTTCGTCCGAGTCCTCCCGCAGGTACCAGGTGCTGCCCGTGTCCGCGCGCAACGCCACCGCGGCCGACCAGGCGGGCGAGCGCCTCGGGCGGCACCTGGCCGCCGCGCCCGGTATCCGGCTGGCGGACGTGGCGTTCACGCTCCAGGTGGGGCGGAAGACGTTCGAGCACCGGCGCGTCGCCGTCGTCGACAGCGTCGAGTCGGCCGCCGCCGTGCTGACCGGGGAGTCGCCGGAGCCCGGCGTGCTGAGCCGGGTCGACACGGTGCAGGGGCGTCCGGTGGCGTTCCTGCTGGCCGGGGCGGGGGAGCAGTATCCCGGTCTGGTCACTGAGCTGTACCGGCGCGAGCCGGAGTTCCGTGCGGCGCTCGACGAGTGCCTGGAGCTCCTGCGCGGGCCGCTGGGCGACGTGGACCTCGCCGACCTGCTGGCGGGTGGGCGCGGCACCGCCCCCGACCTCGCCGCCCTGCTGGGGCGTACGAGCTCGAACGGCTCAACGAAGGCGGGCGCGGGCGGTGATGAGCGGGTCGGTGTTCTGGAGCGTACGGAGGTTGTCCAGCCCGCTCTGTTCGCCGTCGAGTACGCCCTGGCTCGCACGCTGATGACCTGGGGCGTACAGCCGCGGATCATGCTGGGCTACAGCCTCGGCGAGTACGTCGCCGCCTGCCTGGCGGGAGTGCTGTCGCTGCCGGACGCCATCGCGCTGGTGGCGTACCGGGCGAAGCTGATCGACGGTGTGCCGCCCGGTTCGATGGCCGCCGTGTCGCTGCCCGCCGGCGAGTTGCGGCGCCGGTTCAAGCTCGACGAGCGGGGGCTGGACCTCGCCGCCGTCAACGGCCCGCAGGTGACGGTCGTCGCCGGTCCCGTCGAGGCGATGGACGGGCTCCTCGCCGACCTGCGGCGGGCCGAGATCCCGTGCCGTCCGCTGCAGACCACCCACGCCTTCCACTCCAGGATGCTGGCCCGCCTGAGCGACGAGCTGACCGCCTGGGTCGAGGCGAACATCGAGCTCAACCCGCCCGCCCTCCCGTACATCTCGAACGTCACCGGCGAGATCGCCGACGCGGACCTGGTGTGCGACCCGGGCTACTGGGCGCGGCACATGTGCGGGACCGTACGGTTCGCGGACGGGATCGACGCGCTGCTCGCCGACCCCGAGCTGGCCGTGGTCGAGATCGGTCCGGGGCAGTCGCTCGGCGCCCTGGTACGCGCCGCCGGGTGCCCGCCGCAGCGGTGGCCGCTCATCCTCAACGCGCTGCCCGGCGGCAGCGACAGCCGCCCGGAGGACGCGGTGCTCGCCGGTTGCCTGGCCCGGCTGTGGCTGCTCGGCGCCGACCTCGACTGGGCCGCCCACCACGGCAGACACCAGAACGCAGCACCCGCCGATGTGCTCGGGGCCGGGTTGCCGGGGCGGATTCCGCTGCCGACGTACCCGTTCCAACGTCAGCGTTACTGGATCGACCCGCCCGCGAGCGGTGCGCGGCGGCAGCCGGTGGGTGCGCTTCCCGCGCTCGACCTGGACAACCTGTTCGAGGCGATCACCAACCTGCCGAGGCTGCCGGAAGACCAGTGGATGTACCTGCCTGTGTGGCGTCAGACGGCCCCGCCCGCGCCGGGCGCGCAGCCGGGTTCGTGGCTGGTGTACACCCGCGATGGGCTCGCCGACCAGGTGGCCGCCGAGCTTCGGCGGACGGCGGGCGCCGCTGTCACGCTGGTACGTCCCGGCGACGCGTACGCCGACACCGCCGACGGATACACGGTGCGGCCCGGCAGCGTGGGCGACACGCTCTCGCTGCTGCGCGACCTGCGTGCCGCCGGTCGGCCGCTGGAGCGGGTGGTCCACCTCTGGACGCTCGACGCCGCTCCCGGCGACACCACCATCCGGTACGGCCTGCACACGCTCGTCGCGCTGGCCCGGGCGGCGGCCGAGTCCGGTACCGACGACTGGTCCCTGGACGTCGCCGTCACCGGCACGCAGCAGGTACTGGGCGACGACGTGTCGAACCCGGACGGCGCGACGCTGATCGGGCCCTGCCTGGTGATCCCCCTGGAATACCCGAAGGTCGCCACCCGCCTCATCGACCTGGAGACCGCCCCGCCCGCCTCCGCCACTCCGGGCACCCTCGCGCTCGCCGGTCGGGGTGCTCCCGCGCTCGCCGGTCGGGGTGGTTCGGTGGTCGGCGGGTTGGTGGCCGAGTTGCGCCGGCCGCAGGCCGACCGGATTGTGGCGCTGCGCCACGGTCGCCGCTGGGTGCCTGGGTACGAGACCATGGCGGTCGATCCGGACCTGGAGACGCTCCGCGACGGCGGCGTCTACCTGATCACGGGCGGGCTGGGCGGCATCGCGCTCGGCCTGGCCGAACGCCTGGCCCGCGACTGCCACGCCAACCTCGTCCTGCTCGCCCGCCGCGGCCTGCCACCACGCTCGGAGTGGCCCCGCATCCTGGCGAGCGCCGGACCGAACGGCGCCGGACCGAACGGCGCGGGTGCGGTCGATGAGGTGACCAGGTGGCGGATTGCTCAGGTGACCGAGATCGAGAAGCTCGGCGCCCGTGTCGAGATCGTCACCGGTGATGTCAGCAAGCCCGAGGACGTCCGCCGAGCCGTAGACACGGCGGTCGAGCGCTTCGGTGCCCTCCACGGAGTGCTCCACGCCGCGGGTGTCCCCGGTATGGGGTTGATGCAGTTCAAGCGGTCCGACGAGCTGGACCAGGTGCTCGCTCCGAAGATCGCGGGCACTCTGGCCATCGCCGAGGCGTTGCGCATCGGCGAGCCCGACGAGGTCGAGCTGGACTTCCTGGTGCTGTTCGCCTCCATCACCTCGGCGACCGGCGGTGGTCCGGGGCAGGTGGACTACTGCGCCGCCAACGCCTTCCTCGACGGTTACGCCCACCGGCTGGCCGGCACCGGCAGGCGCGTTCTGGCCATCGACTGGGGCGAGTGGACCTGGAACGCCTGGGAGGAGGGTCTGGCCGGGTACGACGGCGCGTTGCAGCAGTTCTTCCGCGACAACCGGGCCCGTGTCGGCATCGACTTCGAGGACGGCTGGCGGGCGCTGCTGCGCGCGCTGGCCAGTGGCGAGCCCAGGGTCGTGGTGTCCACGCAGGACTTCCCGACGGTGGTGCTCGGCAGCTCGCGGTTCAACCTGGAGGCGGTCACCTCGCCCGCCATCAGCTCGGCGACCGGCGAGCGGCACCCGCGCCCGGAGCTGGTCACCCCCTACCAGGAGCCGTCGGGGTCGGCCGAGGAGCAGATCGCCGGCATCTGGTGCGACTCGCTCAAGCTCGACCGGGTCGGCGTCCTGGACAACTTCTTCGAGCTCGGCGGCAACTCGCTGCTCGGCGTCAGCATCGTGGCCGCGATGCGCCGGGCGTTCGAGCTGGACGAACTGCCGCCCCACATCCTCTACGAGGCGCCGACCGTGTCGGCCCTCGGCCAGACCATCGAGGCCCTGTCCTCAGGCACGGGCCACGCGTCCGGGAACGGCGCCGACGGCGGCAGCCACGTACGTGCCCAGCTTCGCCGATCGGGACTCGAAGCCTCCGCCGCCCGCAGACGCGGCCGGTGAGACCGCGAAAGCGACTGCCAAAGCGACCGCCAAAGCGACCACCAAAGAGACCAGCAGAAAGAGAACGGAGCAGACATGACAGTGATCGGCGTAGTGGGCGCCGGCGTGATGGGCGTCGGAGTGGCCCAGAACCTGGCCCAGACCGGCCACGACGTGGTCCTGGTCGACAAGGACGAGCAGATCCTCCAGCAGGCGCTGGCGATCATCGAGCGCAACAGCCGGATGAGCCGCCTGATGGGCGGCCCGGCCCTGGACGCGGACGCGATCCTCGCCAGGATCACCACGGCCGTCGGCGCAGACGCCCTGGCCAAGGCGGAGATCGTCATCGAGAACGTGACGGAGAACTGGGACGTCAAGCGCGAGGTCTACGAGGCGCTCGACGCGGCCTGCGGACCCGACACCGTGTTCGTCGTCAACACCTCCGCCATCCCGATCACCAAGGTCGGCGCCGTGACGGGCCGTCCCGACAAGGTCATCGGCGTGCACTTCATGAACCCGGTGCCCGCCAAGCCGGCCGTCGAGCTGATCCCCGGCTTCCACACCACCCCCGACACCATCGAGCGGACCAGGAACCTGCTGACCGCGATGGGCAAGAGGGCCGTCGACGTCAAGGACTCGTGCGGCTTCATCTCCAACCGGGTGCTCATGCTCACCGTCAACGAGGCCGCCTATCTCGTGCACGAGGGCGTGGCCACGGCCGAGTCGGTCGACGAGGTGTTCCGTAGCTGCTTCGGCCACCCCATGGGGCCGCTGGAGACCGCCGACCTGATCGGCGTCGACACCATCCTCTACAGCGTCGAGGTGCTGTACGAGCACTACGCCGACAGCAAGTACCGGCCGTGCCCGCTGCTCAAGCAGATGACCGACGCCGGCCTGCACGGACGCAAGTCCGGCCGCGGCTTCTTCACCTACGCCAACTAACCAAACCACGGAAAAGGAGCACAGCAATGTCGAACACCGCGGAGGCGCAGATCCTCGCTTTCGTCCGCAGCCGCTACCCGCAGGCAGAGATCGCCGGGGACCAGGACATCTTCTCCCTGGGCTTCGTCAACTCGCTGTTCGCGATGGAGCTGGTGATGTTCGTGGAGAAGACCTTCGAGGTCACCATCCCGAACGAGGAGCTGCGGATCGACAACTTCCGGACCGCCGGCTCGATGGCCGAGCTGGTGGGCCGGCTGTCGGAGGAGCTGGCCGCGTGACGATCGCCGTCCCGGCACCGAGCGCGCTCGACGCCGCACCAGTCTCGGGCCCGGTCACCGACCGGGCCGGTGCGCGCGCGTTCGTGGACACGTACATAGTTCCGTACGCCGAGGCGTACGACCAGGCCGGCTACATCCCCGAGGAACTGCTGGACCAGATGGCCGAGGCGGGCCTGTGGGCCCCCTTCCTGCCCGAGGAGGTGGGCGGCGCCGGAATGGACCTGGTCACTCTCGGCGAGGTCCACGAGGAGGTGGGCCGCGGCTGCTCGTCCGTCCGCAGCCTGCTCACGGTCCACACCATGGTGTCGTGGGCGGTGCAGCGGTGGGGCAGCGCGGCGCAGCGGGAGAAGTGGACCCCGGCCCTGGCCAAGGGCGAGGTCCTGGGCGCGTTCTGCCTGTCGGAGCCCGGCGCGGGCAGCGACACCTCGGGCATCACCACGACCGCCGTCCAGTCCGGCACGGGCTGGGTGCTCAACGGCGGCAAGAAGTGGATCACCGGCGGCCAGCGGGCGGACCTGTACCTGGTGTTCGCCCGTACGGCGTCGAGCATCGGCGCGTTCCTGGTGCCCAGGGAGAGTCCCGGGGTCGAGGTGCGCCCGATCGACGACATGCTGGGCACCCGCGCGTCGATGCTCGCGGAGGTGACGTTCGACGAGGTCGCCCTTGGCGCCGACGCACTGCTCGGGCCCAGCGGGTTCACCGCGGGCATGGTGCTCACCGGCACGCTCGACCTCGGCCGCTACAGCGTGGCGGCCGGGTCGGTCGGCATCATCCAGGCGTGCCTGGAGGCGTCGGCCGCTTACACCGCGGCCCGCGAGGTCGGCGGGTCGGTGCTGCGGGACCTGCCGCTGATCCAGGCGAAACTGTCCGACATGGTCACCGACGCGCGGGCGGCCCGGCTGCTGCTGGCCGAGGCGGGGCGGCTCAAGGACGCCGGCGAGGCGTCCACGATCATGGCGACCTGGGTGGCGAAGTACTTCGCGTCCACCGCGGCCGCCAGGCACGCGTCGGAGGCGGTCCAGATCCACGGCGCCAACGGCTGCAGCCCCGACTACCCCGTCGCCCGCTTCTACCGGGACGCCAAGGTCATGGAGATCATCGAAGGCAGCAACGAGATTCAGCGCATCACGATCGCCGGCCAGGCGGCACGGGAGGTGACGTTGTGAGCGTGGCCGTCATTCACGAGAAGCCCAAGCAGGGCCGCATCAAGTGCGTCGTGTGGGACCTCGACAACACGCTGTGGGACGGCGTGCTGCTGGAGGACGAGAACGTCACGGTACGCCCGGCGGTCGTCGAGCACATCAGACGGCTGGACCGCATGGGCGTGCTGCACTCGGTGGCCAGCAAGAACGACCACGAGGCGGCGTTCGGCAAGCTGCGCGAGCTCGGCCTCGACGACCTGTTCCTCTACCCGCGGATCAACTGGAACGCCAAGTCCGACTCGATCCGCCAGATCTCCAAGGCGCTCAACCTCGGGCTCGACGCGTTCGCGTTCGTGGACGACCAGGAGTTCGAGCGCGCCGAGGTGGCGCACCAGGTGCCGGAGGTGACCTGCGTCGACGTCGTCGACGTGGACGAGGCGCTGGTACGGCCCGAGTTCACGCCCCGGTTCGTCACCGACGAGTCGGCGCAGCGACGCGGCATGTACCAGGGGCAGATCGCCAGGGACGAGCTGGAGAGCGAGTTCGTCGGCACCAACGAAGAGTTCCTGGCCGGGCTGAAGATGGCCTTCACCATCGCGCCCGCTCGCCGCGAGGACCTCCAGCGGGCCGAGGAGCTGACGGTACGCACCAACCAGCTCAACTCGACCGGCCGCACCTACTCCTACGAGGAGCTCGACGAACTGCGCGAGTCGCCGGACCACCTGCTGCTGGTGGCCTCGCTCACCGACCGGTTCGGCAGCTACGGCAAGATCGGGCTCGCGCTGGTCGAGAAGGAAGACACCTCCTGGCGGCTCAACATGATGCTGATGTCGTGCCGGGTCATGTCGCGCGGTGTCGGGATGGTGATGCTCAACCACATCATGCGGCTGGCGAAGGAGGCCGGCGTCTCGGTGCGGGCCGACTTCGTGGAGACGGGACGGAACCGGATGATGCAGGTCACCTACGCGTTCGCGGGTTTCAGGGAGGTGGAGCGGAACGGCGCCCACGTGGTCCTGGAGGCCGATCTGACGAGCGTGCAGCCGCCTCCGCCCTACGTGCAGCTAGAAATCGTGGATTGAGGCACGATGACCGTCAATGATGTGACAAGCGCGGATGTGATGCAGCGGTGGCTGCCCTACCGGGCGCAGACCGGCGCGGCGGCCGATGCGCTCGCGCTGTTCTGCCTGCCGCACGCCGGGGGCGGGGCCTCCGCCTACCGGGCGTGGCAGAACAGGTTGCCGGGCGTGGCGGTGCTGCCGGTCCAGCCGGCCGGGAGGGAGAACCGGCTGCGCGAACCCCCGTACGAGCGGATGGCGCCGCTGGTCTCCGACCTGGCAGACGTCATCCTGGCCGAGGTGAGCGGAGGCCGCCGGTACGCCGTCTATGGACACAGCCTGGGCGCGCTGGTCTCGTTCGAGCTGTTGCGGGAGATCCGCCGCCGGGGCGGGCCCGGGCCGGTGCACCTGTTCGTCTCCGGCTGCGTCGCTCCGCACCGGCCGTTCGACGACGGGCCGCCGGTGCGCGGCATGAGCCGCCCCGAGCTGGTGGAGATGCTGCGCAAGCTCGGCGGTACGCCCGACTGGCTGCTGAACGACCCATCCGTACTGGAGATGATCCTGCCCGCCATCCAGGCCGACTTCAGCGTCAAGGAGACCTACGAGTACTACGCCGAGCCCGCCCTGGACGTCCCGATCACCGCGCTGCCGAGCACCGACGACCCGCGGGCCGGCCGGGAACTGGTGGCCAGGTGGCGGGACCAGACCACGGGGCGGTTTGATTTGCACACGTTCGTCGGCGGGCACTTCGCCGTGTTCGAGCAGGCGAAGCTGACGCACAAGCACATCTCGGAGGCGCTGCGCGCGTGGGTATGACGCGGCTCAGAGTGTGGAAGATCCACCTCGACCGGCCGTCCGGGCCGGGATGGTGGCGGTCGCTCTCCGACACCGAGCGCGAGCGGGCCCGGCGGCTCGGCTCGGTCCGGGAGCGGCATCGGTTCACGGTCGCGCACGCCGCGCTCCGCGCCATACTCGGCGAGGTGTGCGGCGTGCGCGCCGCGCGTCTGGCCTTCGGCGCCGAGGACGGCGGCCGGCCGTACCTGGCCCTGCCCCAGGGCCGGGCCGCCCCCGACTTCAACCTGTCCCACTCCGAGGAGTGGGCGCTGGTGGCGGTGGCGCCGCCGGGATTCAGGGTCGGCGTGGACGTCGAGCGGATCCGCGAGGACCTCGACTGCTTGGCGATGGCCGGCAGCATGTACCAGCCGGAGGAGGTCGACCGGCTGCGGGCGGCCGACCCCGCCGGATGCCGTACCGGATATTTCCGCCTTTGGACGGCCAAGGAGGCGTACGTCAAGACCGTCGGGGTGGGCCTGGCCGGGCTCCGCGACGTCCTGGTACACGAAGAGAGCACGGCCCACGGGACCGTGCTCTCCTCTTCCTCGCCGCCCGGCGCCGCCCTGCCTGTCCGCTGGCTGGACGTCGCGCCGGGCTACGCCGCGGCGGTCGTCACCGCCGCGGACGCCTCATGACCGCTTCGACACCGGCACCACGTAGCGGCTGAACACCAGGTCACGCAGTACGTCGTCGCCGCCCTCGACGATCGACACGTAGCGCACGTCCCGCAGCAGCTTGCCGATGACCGAGTCGTGCGTGTAACCGAGCCCGCCGAACATCTCCGAAGCCGTGGACGCGATCTGCCACCCGGTCTGGCCGCAGAACATCTTCGCGGTGAGCGCCGACTTGAGCGTCCCGATGCGCAGGAACTCCTCGCCGGCGTCCGGCCGGGCCGCGACCGCGTCGTACGCGCGGGCCGCGGCCAGGCACTGGTTCACCATCACGTCGATCTGCATCTCGAACTGGCCCAGGCGAGCGGCGAAGACCGCGTTGTTGGCCAGCGGCGAGCCCTTCACCGACTTGGCCTTGCCGTACTCCATGCACACGTCGCGGATCCGGCGGGCGATGCCGAGCGCGGTCGTGGCGATGAGGATGCGGCTGGCGTTCAGCCCGACCTCCAGCAGCCGCAGGCCGTTGCCGCGCAGCACGTTGGCCGCGGGCACGCGGCAGCCGGTGAAGGTGACCTGGTAGGTCGCCGACGAGCGCAGGCCGATCACGTCCCACCGCTTGTCCACGCGGATGCCGGGCGTGTCACGCGGCACCAGGACCGCGAGGTAGCCCGCCGGGTCGTCCTGGGCCCGCGCGATCACCACCATGAACTGCGCGAAGTCGGTGTTGGTGGAGAACGCCTTCTGCCCGTTGAGCACGATCTCGTCGCCCTCGCGGGTCGCCGTGGTGGAGATCCGGGCCAGCTCGCTGCCCGCCGCGTGCTCGCTGCCGAGCGTCGCGCAGAACCCGTTCTCGGCCGCCAGCCGGCCCAGATGGCGCTCCTGGAGCTCCGCGGAGCCGTACCACTGGACCATGCTCGTCGTCAGCACCGGGATGAACAGCGTGAACGCCACGCCCGCGTCGGCGTAGGCCAGCTCGGAGACGATGCGGACGCTCTCCTCCAGGCCCAGCCCGAGCCCGCCCGACTCCTTGGGCAGCCACCAGTTCGCCAGGCCGGTGTCCGCGAAGCGCTTGTACAGCGGCATCGGCGCGTCGGCCAGCGAGTCCAGGTAGGCGTCCTTGTCGAGCAGTTCGCGCCGGGCGAAGCTCTGGATCTTGCGGAGATACTCGGGCTGCTTCACGCCGCCACCTCATCCCGGGAGTCCAGCAGGGCGGCCAACTGGCGGACCGTCGGGCACTCCAGCAGCCCGGTGACCGGCACCGAGGCGTTCAGGGCCTTGCGGATCCGGGTGGTCAGCTCGATCGCGAGCAGCGAGTGGCCGCCGAGCTCGAAGAAGTTGTCCGTGGCGCCGATCGGGTCGATGCCCAGCACTCTCGACCAGATGCCGGACAGCGTCGCCTCGGTGCCCTCGGCTGGCTCGACGTACGGGGTGCTCAGCTCGGGGCGCGGGTGGCGCTCGCGGTCGTCGTCGAGATCGTCGTCGCCGGCGTCGTGGATGTCACCGGTGACCCACTGCGCGATGCGCGCGTCCAGCGAACCCGTCGAGATGACCAGGTGCCCGACACGGTCGGCGGCCGACAGGGCCCGCTCGAACACGTCCACGCCCTCCGCGGGCGCCATCGCGTAGTCGATCACCGCGCCGCTGTGGCCTTCGAGCCGGTCGGGGTCGATGTTCCAGGTGTCCCAGTCGACGGTGATCCACCGGCCGCCCGCCAGCCGGGCCACGCGGATGTAGGCGTCGAGCGCCGCGTTCGCCGACGCGTACGGCGCCAGCGTCATCCCGCCGAGCACCGCCGCGATCGACGACAACGTGATGCGCCGGTCGGGGGCCTGGTCTCCCAGTACGGCCTCCAGCACGTGGAAGCCGTTGACCTTGGCGGCAAGGTGGGCGTCGCACTGGTCGCGGTCCATGAGGTGGGCGAAGTTGAAGTAGCCGCCGTCCTGGACGCCTGCGCCGTGGACGGCCACGTCGATGCCGCCGAACCGCTCGACCGCCGCCTCGACGACCGCCCGCATCCCGGCCTCGTCGGCCACGTCGGCCGACAGGGCGAGCACGGTGGCGCCGCGCTCCTCCAGGTCGCGGATGTTGCGGATGTGCCGCGCCGTACGCTCCCCGCCCTGCGGCACCGAGGCCAGGTAGGCGTCCCACTCCGCGCGTGGCGGCAGCGGCGCGCGGGCGGTGAGCACCAGTTGGCAGCCGTACCTGGCGGCCAGGTGGCGGGAGAGCACGAGGCCGACGTCGCCGAGACCGCCGGTGATCAGCACGGTGTCGCCGTCGCGGAACGGCCGCTGCTCCGGGCTTGGCTCGTCGATGGGGTACTGCTCGTACTGCCGCAGCCACGTCTCACCCGAACGCACCGCGACCGGCCCCTCGTGCGGCGCGACGGAAGCGGCCAGGATTTGTGTGGCGAGCTGGTGAAGAGACGCGTTTCCAATGGTGTCCGGCACCTCTTTAATTGCGCCCGAGTCCGGCGCGACATCGATGTGGCGACAGCGCAGGCGCGGGTTCTCCTGCGCCAGGCTCGGGGCCAGTGCCGCGAGCGTCGCGTGCTCGGGATGGCGCAGGTCCGAGCCGACCACGCCTACCGCTCCCGACGTCAGCAGGACCAGCTCGGCGCGCGGCGCGGAGCCGGTGTTGTCGACGAGCTCGCGGGCCAGCGCGAGGGCGGAGTAGAAGCCGCGGTTCTGCTCGGCGTCGAAGTGAGCGATGGGGTCCGGCCCCGCTTCGGCGGCGGCGAGGCTGAAGGCGTGGACGATCGAGCGCGGGACGACCACGAGCGAGTAGAGCACCTCGGCCATGTCGTCCGCCTTGTCGGGGCGGATCGTGAAATGCCCGGTGTCGTCCTCGTTGAAGCGGTCACCCCGGCGCACCGCCGTCACCTCGGCGCCCGCCTCGGTCAGCCGCTCGACCAGGGCCTCGCCCCGGGCGTCGTCGGTGAAGACCAGCCAGGGCCCGGCCAGCCGGAGCTGCTCGTCGAGACCGCCGAGCGGAAGCGGCCGCTGCCGCCAGGTCGGCAGGTGCGTCCACTTCGAGCGGTCGAACGTCTTACCGGTGCTCGGCGGCGCGGCCATCATGCTCGGGTTGGCCTTGACCCAGAACCGGCGCTTCTGCCAGGGGTAGGTGGGCAGCTCGACCCGCAGGCCCGCGCCATGGTGCAGGACCGCCCAGTCGATGGCGCTCCCGGCCTGCCACAGCCGGGCCACGGTGGCCAGCAGCCACTCGGCGGCGCTCTCGCCGTCGGCAGGGGCAACGGCGATCTCCTCGACGCCGGAGGTGTCGGTCCCGTCGTGGAGCAGGCGTACGCCGAGCGCGGTAAGCGCCTCGGCCAGCGCCGCGACCGCGTCCTCGGGGGCCATGGTGGCGCCGGCGGTGCCGGGGCGGGTCAGTCGGTTGGCCGTGGCGCGCAGGTCCGCCCACCAGGTGGCCGGGACGGCGCCGGTCGGCGTGATCAGCCGGACCTTGGGGTTGCGGCGCTGTGTCTTGGCGTCGATCCAGCGCGACGGGTCGGCCAGTGCCGCGACCGCGTCATCCCGGTCCCGGACCACGATCGCGCGCCGCGTCGCGAAGCCGCCGCGCGAGACCTGGAGCGTGTACGCCACATCGGCCAGGTCGTCGGCGACGTCACCGGCGAGGTGCTCCCGCAGCAGATCGGTGAGGTCCGACAGCGCCTGCCCGTCGGCGGCCGAGAACGTCAGCAGGTGCGGTCCGGGCCGGGCGGGCCGCGAGGGCCGTACCGGAGCCTGCTCCAGCACCACGTGCGCGTTGGTGCCGCCGAGCCCGAACGAGCTGACCCCGGCCCGCCGCGGATGCGGTCCCGCGGGCCAGGCCCGGTGCTCGGTGAGCACCGTGAACCGGTCCTGCGCCGTGGCCAGCGCCGGATTCGGCGTCTCGTAGTGCGGAGTGCCGGGCAGCAGCTCGTTCTTGAGGTTGAGCGCCGCGCGCATCAGCCCGGTGACACCGGAGGCGCGGTCGAGGTGGCCCAGGCTCGGCTTGAGCGAGCCCAACACGCACGGCGTCTCGCGGGGCTGCGCGAACACCCGGTTCATCGCGGCCAGCTCGATCGAGTCGCCCAGCATGGTGCCGGTCGCGTGGCACTCGACGTAGCCGATGGTGTCGGACTTGACCCCGGCTACGCCCAGCGCGGACTCGATGACCTCGGCCTGCCCGTCGACGCCGGGCGCGGTGTAGCCGGCGCGCATCCGGCCGTCGTTGTTGGCCGCCGAGCCGAGGATGACCGCGTGGATGACGTCGCCGTCCTTGATCGCATCGGACATGCGCTTGAGCGCGACCGTGCCGACCCCGCTGCCCATGACCGTGCCGCTCGCCTCGGCGTCGAAGCTGCGTACCCGGCCGTCGGGCGACATGATCCCGCCCTGCTCGTACAGGTAGCCGGCGGGTTGGGGGAGCGGCGTGAACGCGCCGCCGGCCAGCGCGAGATCGCACTCGTACGTCAGCAGGCTCTGGCAGGCCAGGTGCACCGAGACCAGCGAGGTGGAGCAGAAGGTCTGCACGGTGACGGCCGGGCCGCGCAGCCCGAGCTTGTAGGAGACGAGCGAGGCCAGCGAGTCGCGCTCGTTGCCGACGGCCATGAGCAGCGCGCCGCCCGGCTGGCCGGCGAGGTGCTGGATGTTCTGGACGATGTAGTCGGGGAAGCCGCAGCCCGCGAAGACGGCCACCTGTCCGGGCGTGTCGGTCGGGCAGTAGCCGGCGCTCTCCAGCGCCTCCCACGAGCACTCGAGGAAGAGCTTGTGCTGCGGGTCCATCGTCTCGGCCTCGCGGGGGTTGATCCCGAAGACCGTGGCGTCGAACCGGTCGAGGCCGTCGATCGGGCCGCCGACGCGCACGTAGCGCGGGTCGGCCACCTTGCCCGGCTCGACGCCGGACTCGGCCAGTTCCTCGTCGGTGATCTCGCGCAGTCCCTTGATCCCGGCGAGTACGTTGCGCCACAACTCCTCGACGCTGCTCGCCCCTGGAAAGCGACCGGACATGCCGATCAGTGCGACCGCCGAGTCGTAATCGGTTTCCGTCATGAAGCCCTCCCACGGAGCATGTTGCGTCGCTGTTCGATGCGGGACCGCCGCTGGTCAAGGGCCCCGAGGGTCTGCTGATCCTGCTGGTCCCCCGAGGTCGCGGCTTCGGCGAGCGAGGCGACCGTGGGCGACTGGTAGAGGATGTGCGGTGGCAGGTAGGACAGTTCGAGGGCCTTGCGGACCTCGGCGATGATCTCCATGCCGAGCAGCGAGTTGCCGCCGAGCTCGAAGAAGTTGTCGTGGATGCCGACCTGCTCCAGGCCGAGCGCCTCGGCCCAGACCGCGGTGATGGCCTCCTCGGCCGGTGACTGCGGCTCGACGTACGCGGTCGACAGCTCGGGCCGCGGGTGGCGGCCGAAGGCGTCGCGGATCTTCTTCACCGTGGCCTGGTGGCTCTCGATCGACGAGCGGCGGCTCATCGCGACCAGCGGGGCGAAGTCCTGGGTCGAGGTGATCACGTGCGCCTCGCCGCTGGCCAGCACCCGCAGCAGCGTCTCGTAGCCCTGGTCGAAGGTGATGCCGAAGTTCTCCCGGTACCACGTGAAGTAGTGCTTGGACCCCTCGTCGTAGTTCTCGAGGCCGTCGGTCCAGCCGTTCCAGGTCCACTCGCACCAGTCGATCGCCGTCACGGTCACGCCGGGCAGCGGGTCGCTGAGCGCGAACGCGTCGAGGTAGGCGTTGGCCGCGCAGTAGTCGACCTGCCCCGCGCCGCCGCCGGTCGCCGACGTGGTGGAGGAGAACAGCGCGACGAAGTCGACCGGCACGTCGCGCAGCGCCTCGGCGATGGCCAGCGTGCCCGCCACCTTCGGCGCCAGCGTCCGCTGGATGTCGGCGGCCGTCTTGAACTGCATCAGGCCGACGGCCGGCACTCCGGCGCAGTGCAGCACGCCGTTGAGCTCGCCGAACGTGTCGATCGCCGCGCCGACCGCCCGCCGTACGTCATCGGGCTGGGAGACGTCGCCGGCGACCGTGACGACCTCGATGCCCGCGGCCTCCAGCCGGCGCAGCCCCTCGATCCGCCTGCGTACCTCGTCGGCGGTCCGCTCCGAGGCCAGGATGGGCCCCCACTGGTCCTTCGGCGGCACCGGGGTGCGGCCCATCAGGACGAGGCGGGCCTGGTAGTGCTCGGCGAGCCGTTCCGCCATGGCCAGGCCGATGCCGCCGAGACCGCCGGTCACGAGGTAGGTGCCGCCCCGGCGGATCTGGGTCTTGGGGGCGTTCTGGTCGATGCACGACGCGTCGAGCACCTCGTACTCCGGGACCCAGCGCCGGCCGCCGCGCAGCCCCACGACCTGGTCGGCGGGTTCGGCGCGCAGCTCGGTGAGGAGGTCGCGCGGCGACGACGCCGTGTCGATGTCGATCAGGCGGGTGCGGACACGCGGGTACTCGACCGGGATCAGGCGGGTCGGGCCGAGCAGGGTGCCGCGTTCCGGGATGACCCGGTCACCGGGGAGCACCCGCTGGCCGCCGATGGTGACGATGTCCAGCGACCACTGCGTGATCCCCATGTCGCCCGAGGCCCGCGCGAGCGAGACCAGGGTGTGCAGGCCGCGCCGCAGGCACTCGTCGGTCGTGTCCGGGCTCTCCTCCGCGGTCCACAGGTGCACCACGCGCTCGGGCTGGAAGTCCTGCTCGGCCAGCGCACGCAGCGCGCTGACGGCGTCTTCCGGCGAGCCGGGCCGCACCACCAGGCCGCCGGGCCCGGCGGCGAACCGCTCGCCGGGACGGACCAGCACCACCCGGTGCCCCGCCGCCTCCAGGTGCTCGCGCAGCGTGGCGGCGAACGTGTCGGCGCGGCCCGCGTCGGTGTAGACCAGCCAGCGGGCGGCCTCCTCCTCGCGCGCCGGGCGCGGCGCGGTCTGCCGCCAGGTCGGCACGTTGATCCAGCGTTCGTCGGGCAGCCGGGGGAGGGCGTTCAGGATGCTGGTCGGGTCGCTGTCGTCGATCGCGGGCGCGCCGGTGCTCGCCGCGGTCTGGTCGATGTCCAGCCAGTAGTCCTGGTGCTCGAACGGGTAGGTCGGCAGCGGGATCCGGCCGGGCGCCCAGCCGTCGTGCATGGCCGCCCAGCCGACGGAGACGCCGGCCAGCCAGAGCTTGCCGACGGCCGTGGCGATGGCGGCGTGGGTGTCGAGGCGGTCGTTCGCGGCGGGCAGCGTGGTGACGATCAGTGGCCACTGCGCGCGGTCGCACTCCGGGTGGCCGCGGGTGAGCGCGCCGAGCGACTGGCCGGGGCCGATCTCCACCAGGGAGAGGTCGCCGCCGCCGAGCACGTGCGCGAGCCCGGCGCCGAACTCCACGGTCTCGCACATGTGCCGGGCCCAGTAGCCGGGGTCGGTGACGACGTCCGCGGTGGCCAGGCGGCCGGTGACGTTGCTGACGTACGGGATGACCGGGGGGTGCAGGGTGACGTTGTCGCTGATCCAGGCGGTCAGCTCGGCGGCCACCGGCTCCAGCATCCGGGAGTGGAAGGCGTGCGTGGTGTCCAGGCGGCGGCAGCCGATCTTCGCCTCCAGCAGCAGCGCGCCGGCCGCGTCGACCGCCGCGACGGGCCCGGCCAGGACGAGCTGCGAGCCGGTGCGCACCGCCACGTCCAGGTCGCGGGCGGACAGCTCGCCGAGCACCGCGCGCAGCCGCCGCTCGTCGGCGGCGACCGCGAGCATGGCGCCCTCGGGCTGCGAGGTGATCAGCTTGGCCCGGTAGGCGACCAGCCGGAGCGCGTCGGGGAGCGAGAGGACGCCGGACAGGCAGGCGGCCACGTACTCGCCGAGGCTGTAGCCGACCATGATCTCGGGGGTGATGCCCCAGCGCATGAACTGGCGGGCCAGGGCGTACTCGGCCACGAAGACGGCGGGCTGGATCAGGTGCGCCTCCGCCGTGGGGCCGGTCGCCGCGTCGGCGGTCCGGCCCAGGAGCCGGGCCAGGTCGCCGCCCGTGTCCTGGCGCTCGGCGGGCATGAAGACGTCGGAGAGCTGCGCCGCCTCGGTGAGGCCGAGGACGGTCAGGCACTCGTCGACGTCGTCGCGGAAGGCGGGCTCGTCCGCGTAGAGGGCGGCCACCATGCCGGGATACTGCTCGCCGACCCCGGCGATCAGGAAGCCGACCCGGCGGCCCACGGTCGCGTCGTTCCGGCCCAGCCGCCCGGCCGGGTCGGCGAGCAAGGTGGCGGCCCGGCCGGTCGAGTCGGCCACGACGACCCTGCGGTGGCTGAAGACCTTGCGGCCGACCTGCAGCGTGTAGGCGACGTCGCCCAGTTCGAGGTCGGAGTCGATCTCCAGCCGGTCGGCGAGCCTGGCGCAGGCCTGCTCGGCGGCCGACTCGGAGCGGGCCGAGACCGGCAGCACCTGCCAGCGGCGGGGGCGCTCGGGGCGCGGCTCGGGCACCGGGGCCTCGGTGACGATGGCGTGCGCGTTCGTGCCGCCCATGCCGAGGGAGCTGATGCCCGCGATGCGCGGCCGGTCCTCCTCCCGCGGCCACGGCGTGACCTCGGAGGTGACGCGGAACGGGCTGCTGTCGAAGTCGATCTCCCGGTTCGGGGAGCGGTAGTGCAGGGTGCCCGGGATGAGCTCGTTGCGCAGGGACTGGACGACCTTGATGAGCCCGGTGACGCCCGACGCGCGGTCGAGGTGGCCGACGTTCGGCTTGATCGAGCCGAGCAGGCAATACTGCTTGTCCTTGGTCGGGCCGAAGGCGCTGGTCAGCGCGGCGACCTCCATCGGGTCGCCCACCTCGGTCGCGGTGCCGTGCGCCTCGACGTACGAGATCTCGGACGGGTCGACCCCGGCCCGCTCGATCGCCCTGCTGACGCACCGGCGCTGCCCGTCGATGCTGGGCGCCAGGTAGCTGAACTTGAGCGCGCCGTCGTTGTTGATCGCGGAGGCGCGGATGACGGCGAGCACGGTGTCGCGGTCGGCGATCGCGCGGTCCAGGCGCTTGAGCGCGACCACGGCGGCCCCGTCGCCGAACATGCTGCCCTTGCCCTCGGCGTCGAACGTGCGCACGTGGCCGTCGGGCGACTCCTGGCCGCCCTCCTCCCACAGGTACCCGACCCGGTCGGGGATGCGCACCGACACGCCGCCGGCCAGCGCGATCTCGCAGTCGCCCCGGCGCAGCGCGTCGCTGGCCAGGTGCACCGCGACCAGGGAGGTCGAGCAGAACGTCTGTACGGCCACGCTCGGGCCCGAGAGGTTGAGCCGGAACGACACGTTCGTGGTGAGCGCGTCCTTGTCGTTGCCGATCATCAGGGCGGACGGGTCGATGCCCATCTCGAACGCCCTGAGCCGGGTGAGCAGGTAACCGCTGATGTTGGTGCCCGCGAACACGCCCACGCTGCCCCGCGCGTCGGGCGAGCCGTACCCGGCGGCTTCGAGGACCTCCCAAGCGACCTCAAGGAAGATCCGCTGCTGCGGATCGGCCAATGTCGCCTCACGCGGGTTGTAGCCAAAGAATCCGGCGTCGAATCCCCGGACGTTGTCGAGTATCGGCCGGCTCCTGACATAGTTCGGCTGCTGGAAGGTCGCCGGGCTGACCCCCGCGTCGATCAGCTCCTCGTCGGAGAATCGGGTGAACGATTCCACGCCGCCGCTGATGTTGCGCCAGAACGTCTCGACGTTGTCCGCCCCGGGGAATCGGCCGGCCATGCCGATGATCGCGATATTCGACTCGTCCGCCGAATGTTTCGAGTCGCCGGGTGAATGCTGCTGATCCATCAACATGCCTCTATTCACTACATGTCATTGAATTACCGACAGAAAGGCGAGCGGCCCGCGGCCCCCTGGCCGCGGGCCGGCACTTCACAGCAGATGCCCGCGGCCCCAGCCGCGGGTGAGCCTGCGGACGGCGAACGTCCCGGCGACGAGGCCGATCGCCAGCAGGACCCCGGCCGGTGCCAGGGTGCCCGCCGCGTCACCGCGGACCGCGGCCTGCATCATCGTCAGGGCCCAGTAGCCGGGCGAGATGTGCGCGGCCACCTGCGCCCAGTCGGGCATGATGCTCAACGGCACCAGGGCCCCGCCCAGCGAGCTGAGCGTCAGGGCGCCGACGTCGGAGATCACGCTGAGCTCCCCGTGGCTGCGGACGATCGTGGCGAGTGCCGCGCCGATCGAGAGCAGCGCGAAGGCCCAGATCGCGATCGCGAAGACCACGTACTGCGGGGCCCTCGGTATCGGCAGCCCGATGACGAGGCAGCCGTACACCAGCAGGATCGACTGCTGCACGACCATCACCACGAAGATCGGGAGGGTCTTGCCGAGCAGCAGCTCGGTCGCCGGAGCGCGGCTCGCGCGCAGGCGGTCCCAGGTGCGCCAGGTCCGCTCGACGAGGATCGCGTTGCCCGCGATGGAGATCGCGAACACCGAGAACATCACCATCAGGCCGGTCGCCACCTGCGTGGCGCCGCCCTCGACGGCCCGGACGTACAGCGGCTTGAGCACCAGCATGAGCACCATCGGCATGGCGACGTAGCTGATCATCTGCCCCGGGTCGCGCAGCCGGATGAGCGTGTTGTGCTTGGCCAGCGCGCCGATGCGGTACGCGGCGCCGCGCAGGGTGTCGAGCGCGCCCGTGGAGGGTGGGGGTTCGACCCGGTGCTGGGTGTGCGGGGTGTCAAGGAGCATTGCTGACCGCCAGGGATCGGTAGAGGTCGTCGAGGGAGGGGTTGCGCACGTCGACGGTGCTGATCGGGCGGTCTTCGCGGCTGAGCAGGTCGATCAGGGTGTTCGCCGGGTGCGTCGTCGAGACCGTGATCTCCTCCTCGTTGTCGAAGGTGAGCTGCACCTCGCCGGGCAGGCCGTCGACCAGCTCCTCGTGGGTGCCCCTGGCGATGACCCGGCCGTTCCTGACGACCGCGATCGTGGCCTTGAGCTCGGTGAGCTCGGGCAGGTAGTGGGTGGTGTAGACGACGGCGGCGCCCTCGCCCGCGCGCTGCTTCACCACGTCGAGCATCGCCTGCCTGGTCTCGAGGTCCGCGCCGGCCGTCGGCTCGTCGAGCAGCAGCAGCGCGGGCCGGTGGATGAGCGCGGTGGCCGCCTGGGTCCTGCGCTGCTGGCCGCCGGACAGGACCGCCGCGTGCCGGTCGATGAAGTCGCCCAGCCGCAGGGCCACCACGATGTCGTCGATGGCGGTGGTCAGCGCCTGGCCGCGCAGCCCGGCCAGCTTGCCGAACAGCTCCAGGTGCTCCCTGACGCTGACGGACGGGTAGAGCGCGATGTGCTGCGGTGCGACGCCGACCTGGCCTTTGACCGCGGACGGTGGCTTACCGTCGATGGTGACGTGGCCGCTGTCCGGGCGGGTCAGGTACGACACGATCTCCACGAAGGTCGTCTTGCCCGCGCCGTTGTGCCCCACGAGCCCGACGATCTCGCCTGCGTCCACGTGCAGACTGAATTCGTCGAGGGCTCGGACCGGGCCATAACACTTGACGAGATCGATTGCCTCCAGCAATGTGTCACCTCCTCGAGTATTCACACAGAATGCGACGTCAGCGGAATTCATCGGTTGAATACGATTAACTGGTGTTGCCGCTACGATAGCGGCAGATGGCCAATGTGGCTGGTGGCAGGAAATGCCGGTAATTAGCTGCCAGTGCACCCGGTCCCGCACAACTGGAATGACTCTCCTTTACCGCATAATCTGACCACCATGCGTGTGGGAACGTTGCTCGCGGCAGGGCAGGACTGTGACGTGTTCGAGGCCGGGACCGGCAAGGTGATCCGGCGGGCCCGCGACGGCCGCAGCCTCGAACGCGAGGCGTCGGTCATGCGGCACGCGCGCAGGCAGGGCTTCCCCGCACCCGAGGTCTTCGACGCCGACGGCGCCGACATCCTCATGGAGCGGGTCGACGGCGTCAGCCTGGCGCGCGAGGCCACCTGGCGGCCGTGGCGCGCGCCCGCGTACGGGCGCCTCCTGGTGGAGCTGCTGCAGCGGCTGGCCGGCGTACGGGCGCCCGGCTGGCTGCCCGCCGCCGAGGGAGCGCCCGGCAACAACCTGCTCCACCTGGACCTGCACCCCGGCAACGTGCTCGTCACCGGCGACGGCCCCCGGGTCATCGACTGGGCGAACGCCGGCCGTGGCGCGCCGGGCGCCGACGCGGCGTGCACCTGGCTCATCCTCGCCGCCGCCCCCGTCGACGGGCTGGTACGGCGGGCCGGGCGCACCCTCATGACGAAGGCGTTCGCCGATGCCGTCGACCGCCCGGCCGTCCTGCCGTACCTGACCGCGATGGCGAAGCGCCGCCGCGACGACGACAACACGCACGACGCCGAACGGGCCGCCATCGACCGCCTGCTCGCCCGCGAGGCAACGCTCGGCGCCGAGACCGCGCGGTGAACAGGCAGCCCGGTCACCCGTCTCGACCGGGCGGCGGCGGGAGGAGGCAGACGGTTGACATCCAAGGAGGTGCGATGAACGAGCGGCGGAAGATCCGGGCGTCGGACAGCGATCGCGAGGTGGTCGCCGAGCGGCTCAGCGCCGCGCTGACCGAGGGCCGGCTCAGCATGCAGGAGTACGACGACAGGCTGGGCCGGGCCTTTCAGGCGGTGACGTACGGCGAGCTGGCGGATCTGCTGGGCGACCTGCCCCGCGCGAAGGCGAAAGCGCAGCCCGCGCCCCGTGGGGCGGCGGTCCCGGCCGGGCTGGTGGCCACGCTGCCGAGATGGCTCAGGATCCTCTGGGCGATCTGGGCCGTGAAGGTGTCGATCAACGTCGTGGTCTGGGTCATGCTCAGCGTCTCCGACGCGTCCCTGGTGTACTTCTGGCCCATGTGGATCATCGGCCCTCCGGGCGCCGCGCTCTTCGGCTTGACGGCCGCGACCACCCTGCTCCGCCGGGCCCGCGCCCCGATCGGAGCGCCCGCGACGCCGTCGGCCCTCGACGGTTGACGCCTGCCTGCCCG
This sequence comes from Nonomuraea sp. NEAU-A123, assembly GCF_018603905.1. Taxonomy (GTDB): domain Bacteria; phylum Actinomycetota; class Actinomycetes; order Streptosporangiales; family Streptosporangiaceae; genus Nonomuraea. The sequence continues at coordinate 252,207 of NZ_JAHFZZ010000010.1, read as the reverse complement.
GAAAGCCCTTAATTTCCTACCAAATGTGTGGGATAATCGCTCGCATGAGCTTGGATCGGACGCGCTCATCGAGCGAGCGTGCTGAGACACCGCTGACCGCCGCCATCATGGCCGGTCGCTGGATTCGGTCGGCGGCCGTCGATGACGAGCGCGGCCGGCACTGGCGGGCCAACCCCGACCCCCGCGGCAAGTCGGCCCTCGCTCCCGAACCGGCCTCGCTCTACGCGGGGGCGGCGGGCATTGTGCTGTTCTTCCTGGAGCTCGCCGCCGCGACGGGCCACGAGGCATACCTGGACGACGCCCGCGCGGGCGCCGACTACCTCGCCGGGACGTGGGGGAGCCAGACCAGCCTGTCGCTCTATCACGGGCTGTCCGGCACCGTGGTCGCGCTCGCCGAGGCCGGCTGGGTGTTCGGGGACGGCCGGTTCGAGGCGGCCGCCGTGGCCGCCGCCGACCGGATCGTCCGCTCCGCCCGCCCCCTCGACGGTGGCCCCGGCTGGTCGCGGGACCCCGCGCAGAGCGGCGACGGCGGCGTGGTGCTCGGCCTGCTGCACGCGTCCTCGATGCTCGGCATACCCGCCTACCTGGACCTCGCCGTCGAGGCGGGCGCCCGCATCGCCCGCCTGGCCGTCCCCGGCCACCGGTTCGGCCCGCTCGACGACGGGTGCGCGCCTGCGTCATCGTTCGAGCGGATCTGGTCCGGTGACTCCGCCGACCTGCCGGGAAAGCCCGGCGACGCGGCCGGTGGTCGCGCCGATCTGCCGGTCGACGCCGTCACACCGGGCTTCCTGTCCGGTACGGCGGGCACGGCGTTCCTGCTCGCCCGCCTGTACGGCATCACCGGAGACCCGCTCTTCATCGACGCGGCCCGCCGAGGGGCCGGCTTCGTCCGGATGGTCAGCGTCGTGGCCGGGCGGTGCGCCGCCGTGCCGCACCACGTGCCGCAGGGCCGGGGGCTGCACTACCTGGGCTTCTGCTCGGGCTCGGCCGGGGTGGCGCGGCTGTTCTACGAGCTGTACCGGGTCACGGGCGAGGCCGAGGACCTGGCGTGGTGCGAGCGGCTGGCGCACGGCATCGTGGAGAGCGGCGTCCCGCACCGGCGCACCCCCGGGTTCTGGAACGTCTCCTGCCAGTGCTGCGGCACGGCCGGGCTGGTGGAGCTGTTCGTCGGGCTGTGGGCGGCGACGGGGCGCAAGTCCTACCTGGACTTCGCCAGTGTGCTGGCCGAGCACCTGATCGGCCGCGCGGTCGACCACGACGGGCGAGGACTGCGGTGGTACCAGGCGTATCGGCGGCTGCGCCCCGGTGAGGTGTCGGCGGACACGGGCTACATGGTCGGCGCGGCGGGCATCGGCGCGGCGCTCCTGCACCTGGACGCGGCCCAGCAGGGCGACCAGGCACGCCGCGTGATCCTGCTCCCCGACAACCCGTTCCCGGCCATCCCCGTCCCCTCGCACCGTCTGGGCAAGGAGAGCGGGTGATCGCCTGCGGGGCGTGGGTCAGGGGGCGGAGGCCAGGGGCGCGACCGCGCGTAGCCGCTCGAAGTTGGCGACGTACTGGCGGTACAGGTCCGGGTCGGTGAGCCGCAGCAGGGTCTCGTCGTTGCGGCGGAGCGAGGTCTCGATGTAGTTGTGGCTGCCCGTCAGCACCACGTGCGTGTGGGCGTCCTCGACGAGCAGGTACTTGGAGTGGATCCGGCCGGGCAGCGCGTCACCGGTGCCCAGGGTGCGCAGCTCGATCCGGGGCTCGGCCAGCAGCACCTGCTTGACCTCGTCGTCCATGATGCCGTAGACGATCTTGACCGAGCAGCCCTGGGCGGCCAGCGCGCGCAGCTTCTGGGGGATGGCGATGCGGTAGGTGTCCCATTCCGACATGCCGACGCGGATCTTCGTACCGGGAGTGCAGCGGACCCTGGCGAGGTTCTCGGCGACGGTGTCGGTGGTGACGTCCGTGCCGGCGCGGGGGAAGAACCAGACCCGTCCGGAAGGGGTCGTGGTGATGCGGTAGTAGTCCGGGTTCTTCCGCTCCGCCGCCAGATCCTGGAAGTAGCTGTCATACGCCCGGTACAACTGCTTGTCGCCGGGGAGGACGACCGCGTTGTTCCAGTACGTCGAGGAGTTCAGGTCGGTGAGGTTGGCCGACGACTGCACCACCACATTGGAGGCTCCGCCGGTCCGCGAGAACAGGTAGAACTTGTTGTGCTGGCCCTTGCTGCCGATGCAGGCCGCCGTGCCGCCCGACGGCGGGCCGGTGCAGACGTGCAGCCAGGAGCCCGCGGAGAGGTCCGTGCCGAGCGCGGTCGCCAGTTGCGACGCCACGGTCGCGCCGCGCGAGTCGCCGTCCAGGATCACCCGCACCTCGACCCCGCGCTGGTGCGCCTTGATCAGCTCGCCGGCGAAGTCCGTGCCGGCCTGGCCGGACATGACGAAGTGGGCGACCTGGATCCGGGCGCCGGCCGGGGTCTGGTGGATCAGGCCGCAGAGGCGCCGGACGATGGCCGCCGCGTCGCCGCCCACGGGGTCGTTGAAGACCGCACCCTTGATGACCGGCGCGTCCGGCGCGTCCGCGCAGGTGGTGGCGCTGGCCGCGGCCGGGCCGCCCCCCGCCAGCGTGGCCGTCAGGACGGCGGCCCCCACCAGGGCGGACAGGAATCGGTTCGACATCGATCACTCCTTCACGAGGCGGACGGAGCCGAGCCGTCCGCCGGGGGGGTCGTCAGGACGGGTCGGTCTCGGGGAAATGGCAGGCCACGGGGTGGCCGGTGCCGCGGTCGAGCAGCGTCGGCTCCTCGTCCCGGCATCGATCCTGGGCCAGCCGGCAGCGGGTCCGGAAACGGCAGCCTGACGGCGGGTTCAACGGCGAGGGAACATCTCCGCTCAGGACGATCTCCCGCCGCCCACCGTCCCGCCAGTCGTCCAGGCTCGGCGCCGCCGACAGCAGAGCCTGCGTGTACGGGTGCGACGGCCGCAGGTAGACGCTCTCCTTCGACCCGATCTCGACGATCTTGCCCAGGTACATCACCGCGACCCGGTCGCAGATGTGGTGGACGACCCCCAGATCGTGGGAGATGAACAGATAGGCGACCCCCAGGTCACGCCGCAGCTCGTCGAGCAGGTTCAGGATCTGCGCCCGGACCGAGACGTCCAGAGCGGACACGGCCTCGTCGCAGATGATCAGCCGCGGGCGCACGGCTAGCGCGCGGGCGATGCTGATGCGCTGCCGCTGCCCTCCGGAGAACTGGTGCGGATACCTGTCGGCGTGCTCGGGACGCAGGCCGACGCGGTCCAGCAGGCTCCGTACCTCCTGGTCCCACCGGTCCCGCGGCACGATCCCCGGATGGATCCGCCATGCCTCCTTGATCAGGGCCGCGATGGTCATCCGCGGGTTGAGTGAGGCGTAGGGGTCCTGGAAGACGAGCTGGATGTCCTGGCGGAGCCCGCGCAGCTCCCTGGCCGGCAGGGCCGCCAGGTCGCGGCCCTCGAACAGGACCTGGCCACTGGACGGGCGTACCAGGCCGACGATGGTCCTGGCGATCGTGGACTTGCCGCAGCCGGACTCGCCGACCAGGCCCACGGTCTCCCCGGCCCGTACGTCGAGGCTCACCCCGGCCACGGCGCGCACCTCGGCGCCGGACCGGCCGAGCCCGCCGCGCAGGCGGTAGGCGGTGACCAGGTCGACCAGCTCCAGCAGGGGCGGGCCGTCGCCGTCCCGGGTGCGGGACTCAGCGAGCGCCGGTGTGGACACCCGCGATCACCTCCTCGGCGAAGTGGCAGGCGCTGGATCGGCCCGGGGCGACCTCTCGCGGTTCGGGCTCGACCTCCCGGCACTTGTCGCGGGCGAACGGACAGCGGGGGTGGAAGGAGCAGCCGGCGGGCGGCGCGGTCGGATCGGGCGGCTGGCCGTCGATCGCCACCAGCGGGCCGCCGCCGTCGCGCAACGCGGGCACCGCGCGCATCAGGCCCAGCGTGTACGGGTGCGCGGGATGTTCGTACACCTGCGCCACGGTGCCCACCTCGGCGATCCGGCCCGCGTACATCACCGCCACCCGGTCGGCCGCCCGCGCGACCACCCCGAGATCGTGGCTGATGAGGATCATGCCCAGCCGGTCGGCCCGCTGGCGCTGCCGCAGCAGCCGCAGGATCTGCGCCTGCACGGTGACGTCGAGGGCGGTGGTGGGTTCGTCCGCGATGAGCAGGCGGGGGTCGAGGGCGAGCGCGATCGCGATCATGACCCGCTGGCGCATGCCGCCGGAGAAGCGGTGCGGATGGTCGTCCAGGCGCCGCGCGGCGTCCGGGATGCCCACCTGGACCATGAGCTCCGTGGCCCGGCGCCGGGACTCCGCCCGGCCGAGGCCCCGGTGCCTGCGGAACATCTCGGCGATCTGGTAGCCCACCGTCAGCGACGGGTTCAGCGCGCTCAGCGGATCCTGGAAGATCATCGCGATGCGCTCGCCGCGCAGCTTCTGCCACTCCCGGTCCGAGAGCCCGGTGACGTCGCGGCCCTCGATCGCGACGCGGCCCCCGGTGACGCGGGCCCGCGGCGGCACCAGCCCCAGCAGCGCCTGCGCCGTCACGCTCTTGCCGCTGCCGGACTCGCCGACGATCGCCAGCGTCTCGCCCTCGTCGACCTGGAAGGACACTCCCCGGACCGCCCGGAGCGGCCCCTTCGGCGTGTCGAACTCCACGGCCAGGTCGTCGACCTCCAGCAGCGGGGTCACGTCTCGCGTCATCTTCACAGCTCCGTCATCGGGTCGGAGGCGTCGCGGAGCAGGTCACCGAGGATGCCGATGCTGACCACCACCAGTGCCAGCGCGGCGCCGGGCGCCGCCGCGATCCACCACGCCGACGCCAGGTAGTCGCGGCCCTGGGCGATCGTCGATCCCCAGGAGGCCTGGGAGGGCGGAACGCCGAGGCCGAGGAAGCTCAGCGAGGCCTCGGCGACCATGGTCAGGCCGATCTGCACGGTCGCCGCCACCAGCAGCGGCGGCAGGCACGACGGCAGGATGTAGTGGATCAGGATGCGCCCGTGCGAGGCGCCCATCACCCGGGCCGAGTCCACGAACTCCCGGTCGCGGACCGCGAGCGCCGAGCCCCGCACCACCCTGGCGAAGATCACCCAGCGGGTCACCGCGAGCGCGATGATCACGTTCAACATGCTCGGGCCCAGCACGCCGGCCAGCAAGATGGCCAGCAGCAGGCTGGGGAAGGCGAGCTGGATGTCGCCGAGCCGGGAGATGATCCCGTCGGCCCAGCCGCCGAAGTAGCCCGCCAGCAGCCCCATCAGCAGGCCGACCGACCCGGCGACGACCACGGTGACCAGGGCCACGGTCAGCGAGGTACGCATCCCCGCCAGCACCGCGGCCAGGATGTCCTGGCCGACCTGGTTGGTGCCGAGCCAGGCGACGGCGCCGTCGGACAGCCGGGTCCCGGGCGGCAGCAGCCGGTCGGGCGGGCTGGTGGCGGCGGCGTCGAAAGGCACCAGCAGCGGCCCGAGCACGCCCGCCACCACGAACAGCAGCACCATCCCGAGGGCGAAGTGAGCGCGCGGCGGCAGTCCGGCCAGCCGCCGGACAATCGCTCCGGTCCTGCCTGGAAGTGGGTCGTCGAGCTTCGGCGGCATCATGCGTTCTCCAACTGGATCCTGGGGTCGAGGTAGCCGTAGAGCACGTCGACCAGCAGGTTGAGCGTGATGTAGCAGACCGTGATCACGGTCAGGACGGCCTCGACCACGGCGTAGTCGCGGAAGGTGATGGAGTCCACGAGCAGCCGGCCGATCCCGGGCCAGGCGAAGACCACCTCGACGATGACGCCGTTGGCGATGAAGTTGCCCATGAGCAGGCCCAGCATGGTCACTATCGGGACCAGGGTGTTGCGCAGGACGTGGACGTAGAACACGACCTGGTCGCTCAGCCCCTTGGCGCGGGCCGTACGGACGTAGTCCTGGTTCATCTCCTCCAGCACCCCCGTCCGCACGAGGCGGCCGAGCCAGCCGACGAACGGGAGCGCGAGCGTGAAGGCGGGCAGCAGGAGGCTCGCCATCGTGCCGTCGGCCGTGCTGGGCAGGATCTGCAGCCCCCGAGCGAAGATCAGCGAGAGCATGATGCCGATCCAGAAGGGCGGCAGCGCCTGGCCGACCAGCGACGACACCGAGATCAGGCGGTCGGCCACAGAGTTCGCGTGCCGGGCCGCGTAGGAGCCCGTGAGGAACCCCAGCACCACGGTGAACACCATGGCCCAGGCGGACAGGACCAGGGTCGGTCCCAGCCGCTCCAGGCAGGCGTCGAGAGCGCTCACGCCCTGCCGCCACGATTGGCCGAAGTCGAGGCGCAGCAGACCCTGGAGGTGGTGCAGATACTGGACCGGCAGCGGGTCGTCGAGCCCAAGCTGGGCACGGAGCCCGGCGAGCTGCTCCGGCGTCGCCTGGCTGCCCAGGATCAGTTCGGCGGGGTCGCCGGGCAGCACCCGGAGGGCGACGAAGACGATGGTGATGGCGCCCCAGATCTGCAGCAGCGCCTGGGCCAGCCGGCGCCCGACGAAGGCGGTCATCTGCCGCCCCCGCTCGACGCCCGCTCCACCAGCCGGGGCGGGAAGAGGATCTTCTCCGGGGGCCCCTCCGCCGGCGGCCGCTTCAGCCGCCGGAGCATGTGGTCCACGGCGGACACGGCGACCTCCGCCGCGGGCAGCTCCACCGTGGTGAGGGAGGGGATGACGTACGGCGCGAACGGATGGCCGCCGTAACCGACCACCAGCACGTCCTCCGGGATCCGGAGACCGGCCTCGTCGGCCACCCGGTAGACGCCGAGCGCGAAATAGTCATTGCCCGCCACGAAGGCCATCGGTCGGTGCGCCGTGCGGAGCACGTCCTTGGCCAGCCGGTACGCCTCGCCCGGATCCCACGGCATGGCGCTCTGCTCCAGCCGTCTGGTCGGCACCTTGATCACGGTGTCCGGCTCCACCGGCAGCCCACTCTCGGCCATGGCCCGCCGGTAGCCCGCCACCCGGTCGGTCACCGAGGAGACGCCCAGATCCTCCTCCAGGAAGCAGATCTTCCTGACGCCCCGCGCGATCACGTGCTTGGCGGCCTGGTAACCGCCCAGGACGTGGTCGACGCCCACCAGATCGGTGTTCAGCTCGGGAACGTCACGGCTGATCAGTATGAGCGGGACCCCGGCCGACCGGAACCGGCGCCAGTGCTCGGCGCCTTCCTGCACCGTCACGACGAGCACCCCGTCGACGCCGCGGCGCAGCAGCTCCTCGGCCGCGCGCCGCTCGTTGTCCAGGCTCTCCTCCGTCGCCATGAGCAGCAGCGAGTAGCCGTGCTTGCGGCAGTGCTGCTCCATGCCGCTGATGAGCTGCGCGTAGAACGGGTTGGACGGATTGGTGATCACCATGCCCAAGGTGCTCGCGGAGCCCAGCACCAGCGAGCGGGCCGTGACGTTGGGCACGTAGCCGAGCCGCTCCGCCTCGGCCTTGACGCGGGCCCTGGTCTCCACGCCGATGCTGTCCTTGTCAGCGAGTGCGCGCGAAACGGTGTTGACCGACACGCCGAGGCTCTCGGCGATGTCCTTCAGGGTCGTCCGGTGTCCCTCAGGCATGGTGTCCCCAGACTCGATGGCGGCGCATGGACATCACTGCGCGGTCGACACCGTGCGGAACTCGGGCTGGCTGTTGGCCGCCGGGCTGAAGCCCTTGACCGCTCCGCGCAGTCCGTACGTGCTGGACAGTGCCGCCGGGAAGACGCCGACCGCGTCCCGCCAGATGATCTCGCACGCCTGGGCGTAGAGCGACTTGCGCTTCTCCTGGTCGGCGGTCGAGCGGGCCTGGGCGAGGATGCCGTCGAGCTCCTTGTTCGCGTAACCCATGCGGTTGGCCGTGCTGGTGTAGAGCCGGCCCAGGGTGTAGTCGGCGTCGCCGGTGGTCACCGTGTTCACCTGGAGCTCGATGTCCCAGTCGAGGGCGGTCAGCCGCTTGATCCAGGCCGCCTTCTCGATCTGCTGCTGCTCCACGACGACGCCCACCTTGGCCCAGGCCGAGATGAGCGACTGCGCCAGCTCGGTGGCCAGCGGGCCGGTGTCCTTGAACCACATCATCGAGGTGCGGATGCCCGAGGAGTAGCCGGCCTCCGCCAGCTCCCGCTTGGCGAGCTCCGGGTCGTACGCGTACGGCTGCTGGCTCGCGTGGCCGAAGACCGCGGCCGGGATCGGGGCGTCCATGACCGTCGCGGCGTCCCCGTACAGGCTCGCCACGATGCCCTTGATGTCGAGCGCGTGGTAGAGCGCGCGGCGGACCCGCGCGTCCGAGAACGGCTTGCGGCCGCAGTTGAACCAGGCGAGGAAGTAGTTCACGCCCGGCTTGCTCTCGATGCGCACGCCGTCCACGCCGGCCAGCCGCTTCAGCTCGTCCGGCGGGATGATCCAGGTGACGTCCACCTCGCCGTTCTGCAGCGACGTCATCCGGGTCGAGGTCTCCGGGATGTACGGCAGCCGCAGGCCGGGCAGTGTGGGGGCGCCGCCCCAGTAGTTCTTGACCGGCTTGAGCAGCAACTGGGACGACGGGGTGAACGACTCGACGGCGAAGGGGCCGCTGCCGATCGGCTTGCGGAAGAAGTCGGCCCGGCCCAGTTGGGCGGCGGGCAGGATGAAGGCGAGCGTCAGGTTCGTCGGCAGGGTGCCGAGCGGATCGGTGGTGGTGATCCTGATGGTGTGCGGGTCGGGCGCTTCCACGGTGCCGATCGCGGTCCACAGCGGCTTCTGCGGACCGTCGGACTTGGCCAGCCGCTCCAGCGACGCCTTCACGTCGGCCGAGGTCAGCTTGCTGCCGTCGTGGAAGGTGACGTCGTCGCGGAGGGTGAACTCCCAGGTCTTGTCGTCGGGCTGCGTCCACGACTTGGCCAGCTTCGGGGCCAGCTCATCCCCGGTACGGGTGACGAGAGTGTCGTAGATCTGCCGGTTGGCCAGCAGCGACGCCTCGTCCACCGCGCTCGCGCCGTGCGGGTCCAGGTCGTTGATCGGCTGGTTGAACGCGGCGCTGAGCGGGCGGTCCTTGCCGGACCCCGATCCGGCTCCGGAGCCGCCGGGAGCGCACCCCGCGACCAGCCCGGGAAGGGAGACGCCGGCGACCCCGGCTCCGAGGAGGGACAGGAACCGGCGCCTGTCCACCTCGTCCATTGCTGCCATGTCGGTTGCTCCCGTCAGCTCTTCAGTGCCAGGTAGATCAGGATCTTCGCTTGGGGATCGCCCCCGTCGAGCTGGGCCCGCAGCCGCAGCCAGTGGCCGAACTCCCGCACCCGCCAGCTCACCAGGCCGGCCTCGGTGACCACCTGCTCGGGGGTCTCGTCGTCGTCGCACCAGTGCAGCCCGTCGGGGGAGACCTGGGTCACCAGGTGCAGCTCGCCCTCCAGCGCCAGGATCCGCACGAACCAGCGCGCCTCCGTCGCCCAGCCGGCCTCGTACGGTTCGGTGGCGAAGTCGGCGGTGAAAGTGGTGTTCCGCTCCAGGACCGCGGTAAGAGCATGCTTCATGCCGATGTCACCAATCCACGGAAATCAGTGCGGAATCAAGGAAGAGAAAGTTGCGGACCGGAGAATGGGTGCGCACGCTGACATAGAAGTTCAGCAGGTTCTCCAGTCCCTCGTATTTGTCCGGATACTGCGGGACGGGTATCTGTCGCATGTCCATGACCCGGTCATTGACCTGGAGCTCGATATTCGTCCGGGTGCGCGTGTCGAACTGCCAGCGCAGGTAATGCCAATTCACCTTGGTCGGGACCTCGTTGTAGCAGAGGTGTTGCGGCTCCTCGTCGAAGGCGTGCCAGTCGGCGGGGTCCGGCGCGGTGAAGTCCTCGGTGGGGGACAGGTTCTCCTGGTTGTGCAGGTTGTCCCTGGGCGTCGGCTCGGGCACCACCGGGTAGACCCAGCGCCGGGTGAGCTTGTTGTCCAGGTCGGTGTTCTGGTAGCGCGCGACGCAGTGGTAGCGGATGCCGTCGCCGTCACAGAGGTCCGTGGCCACCGTGAACGCGCCGAACTGAGCCTCCGACGGGTGCAGGTTGCCGTCCCAGACCACGTCGCCGAAGGTGTCGCCGAGCGACGACTCCGCGGTCGCCGCCTCCGTCTTGTAGGTGAAGTACGTCTCGAACTGAATGACTCCGCGCTGGGCCATGGTCAGCCGGCGGATCGCGACGGCGGTGTGACCGGCCACCGGCCTGGTCGCCACCTTCAGCGCGTAGTTGCCGCTCATCGCGCCGTGGGTGCCGATGTCGAAGAAATCGCACGAGCTGAGCTGCGGCGGCCGGAAGTCGCGCATATGGACGTCGACCTTGTCGAGGTTTCCGTAGCCGTCGTGATTGCCGATGAGTTCGCACCAGCCGTGCGTCCCGGTGGTGAACTCGTCGAAGGCGAGTATGCGGGGGAGGGGGTTGAACTTCGAAAGTTTCGGGTCCGCCGCGATCAATGCGCGACGCAGGTCCCCGGCCGGATCATGAATCGTCTCCACGTCCAGGACGTCCTTCCATAGACGATCTTCGCCGCCAGGATGAACGTTCACGTGAACGTTAATCCTAGGTTTCGAGGAAACTAACTTGTCGCATCAGCGGATGTCAAGGGATGTACGCGACAGAACAGGACATCTGGCGCGCGCCGTCTGTGCTGTAAGTGACTTGTAAGTCAGATGTGAGTCTTGGGGCATACGTTCGATTCGCAGCACACAGGCGGAACATCTGAACGGAGCGCATCATGCGGCTGAGGACCAAGAGCGTCCGCATCACCTGAGCATGAGGTGACCACATAGCCGGTGGAGGCCGGAGGGCGCAGATCCGGTCTCCACCTCATGCGCCCGTACGACCTGCGTAGACGGATCTTTCCAGCTTATTTGAAGCATCCATCCAGATATGTCACGTCTGCATACAGTACGACCCGTGGGGGCTCCGGTAACCAGAACGAACGTGTGGAGCGAGCTACGAGTGACCTCCGCTCCTCAACTGTCCGTGTCGATCTCTCCGAACCTGACCGCTCTCGCCATGATCGCCGACGCGCTGGCCGGCCGCCGGCGCGGCCTGCCCGAGCTGTGGCGGCGCGCGGTCCAGGCGAGGGTGAGCCCGCTGGGACGCGAGGCGGTACTCCCGCTCGCCGCTCCCGGCTATTCCGTCGTGCCCGACAGCGTCGCGCCGATCACCCCCATGGACGACATGTCCGTGTCGGCCCAGGTGAGCGCGCTGAGCGACATTCCGCCCGAGTCATTGATCAAGGACCTGGAGCAGGCGTTCGGCGACGGCGTGCTGCCGACGCACTGGAGGGCCGCCGCCGAGCGGCCCGGCCGCTGGCTGCGCGGGTACGCCACCGCGCTCAACGACGTCTGGCACACCACCGAGCCGCTCTGGCAGCGGGCGCGGCCATTGCTGGACCGGGAGATCGAGCGCGTCGGCATCGCCTCCGTCCGCGGCGGCCCCGAACTGCTGCTGGGCTCACTGAACGACCGCATCCAGTACGGCGAGCGCGGCCTGCTGATCGCCGACATCGAAGCCAGCACGTACGAGCTGGGCAACCGGCGGATCATCCTGGTGCCGATGCTGGCGGGCAAGGACGCCGTGATCGTCAGCCTGGACCACCCCGACGCGGTGTGGATCGCCTACCCCGTGCCCGGCGCCGAGTCGTTGTGGCGCCGCCCGGTCGCGCCCGACGTGGACGAGCTGTCCGCCCTGGTCGGCCCGGTGCGCGCCGAGTTGCTCTGCCAGTTGGACCAGCCCATGACGATGAGCATGCTGTCCTCCAACGTCAAGATCGCGCCCAGCGGGATCACCTATCACTGCGACCGGCTGCACGCCGCCCGGCTGATCAGCAGGGAGCGCCGCGGCCGCGAGGTCTGGATCGCCCGCACCGACCGGGCCGAGGAACTGCTGTCGCTGTTCCGGCGCTGAGAGAAGGGGGCCTTGGTCATGAAATATCACCGTGAAGCGCTCGACGGGTGCGGGACGGCGGCGAAGGACGCGTCCGGTGCCTTCGCCGAGGTCGCCGGGTCCGTGTCCGGCGCGGCGATCGACCAGTCCGCCTTCGGCGCGCTCGCGAACTCCGGGGCACTGGCCGCGGCGGTGAGCGCGCTGAACGGTGCCGCCGGCACGACCTCGCGAACACTCGGCGACCACCTCCTGGCCGTGGAACGGGCGTTGGACGCCGTGGAACGGACGTTCACCGGCGCCGACGGGGCCGCGGTGCAGCGGTGAGTGGCATCGAGGGGGCCGTGGTGCGGCGGTGAGCGGCATCGGCGGGGCCGTGGTGCGGCGGTGAGCGGCATCGAGGACGCGCGGGGTGTCCCCGGCGGGGCCGAGCTGGCCACGCTGGCCGCGACGCTGGTGGGCGACCCGGGCGCGGCCGGTCGCGTCGCCGAGGTGTGGCGGACGGCGGCCGACACCAGCCGCGGGCAGACCGCCGCGGTCAGGGCGGCCGTCGGCGACCTGGACGCCGCCTGGCAGGGGGCGAGCGCCGACGCGTTCATCACGTACATGGACCGGGCCGGCCGGATCGGCGACACCCTGCAGGGCGTGCTGTCGCAGTGCGCCACGCACCTCGCCACCGCCGCCGAGGCCCTGCGGACGGCCGAGTCCCAGGCGAACGGGATCTGCCAGAACTACGCCGCCGCCGTACGCGACTTCCAGGCCGGGAACCCGCAGGCCACGCGGGACCAGATCCTGCGGGGCGTGCAGTCGCTGGCCGGCGACGCCCGCAAGCAGTTGGAGGAGCAGCGGACGAACGCGAACAACGCCCTGGGCACGGCCGCCGCCGGCATCCAGGGCCTGCTGGGCGGCCTGGGCAGATCCATCGAGAACTGGCCGGAGCCGGACGCGGAGCCCTTCGCCCCCGGCTCCGGGAAGTCCCTGGACTGGACCCCGTCGCGGCAACAAGCCGGGACCGGCACCTCCCTCGCCCAGGGAGAGAGCCCGCCCGGCTTCGGAGGCTACGGGCCGAGCGGCCCGCCCCCGGCAGGCGGCGGCCCGGCCCCGCAGGGGCAGGTGGCCGACTGGATCTCGCAGGCCGTCAACGTCCTCAAGGCCCAGGGCTACCCGGTCGAGAAGATGAACGCCAACGACATCTGGACCATCATCCGGCACGAGTCGGGCGGCAACCCGAACGCGATCAACAACTGGGACTCCAACGCCGCCAGGGGCACGCCGTCCAAGGGGCTCATGCAGACGATCGACCCGACGTTCAACCGGTGGAAGCTGCCGGGCCACGAGAACATCTACGACCCCGTCGACAACATCATCGCCGGGGTCCGCTACGCCATCGAACGCTACGGCTCGGTCTCCAACGTGCCCGGCGTCGTCGGCACGAAGACCGGCGGAGCCTACCGGGGCTACTGAGCCGGTGCGTCGGTGGTCACCGGCTTGGCGGCGCGCGCCGGGTCCAGCACCGGCCCCTCGGGGATGAGCTGCAGCACGTTGGCGGGCACCGGGGTGGCGCGCTTGGCGTCGTAACCCAGCTTGCCCAGCACGTCCGCGTTCGGCACGGCGTAGCGGCGTCCCTCGTCCGTCACCAGGTAGTACGACTGCACCGCGTCGAGCTGGCCGTCGCCGGGCAGGACACCGGCCACGATCGCCCGCCCCGGCGGCAGTCGTACGAGATCCGTGGCGTCGCCGTGTGGCGTGGGCAGCGTGCCGCCGGACATCAGCCGGGCGCGGACCGAGCCCTTGTCCGCGTCGGCGTACACCGCGCAGAGCGGGCTCGCCGGGTCATAGGTGGTCATCTTCGGCATGGACGCGGGCAGGCCGTCGGCCGGGATCTTGGTGCGGGAGCGCGGGGCGGCGTTGGCCGTCGCCGCGTCGATCTTGATCTCGGCGGTCGTGCCGCTGTCGTACGCCGCCGGGTCGCTCAGCAGCAGCGTCGCCTGCGTACGGGTGATGGGGGCCAGGCCGTCGGCGGCCTGCACGTACCAGCGCGGTTCGCCGCCGGCGACGGCCGTGGCCCGGAAGACCTGGCCCACGGCGGCCTTCTCGCCGCCGGGCCCGGTGACCGGCCGGCCCCGCCCCTCGATCGCGGGCGCGGCCAGGTCCGGCCCTTCCGGCAGCGCGTTGAGCCAGGCCACGGGGACGGCCGCCGGGTCGGTGCCGCTCAGGCCGCGCGCGATCCCGGCGGGCACGCGCATCCGCGCGCCGCGCCAGATCGCCCAGGTCTGCCCGCCGACGTCCACGAACATCGCGCTGTCCTCGGCGAGCGGCCGGTCGCCTGCCTGCCGCCCGGCGATCAGCGTCACGTACGGCTCGCGCCCCGTGTCGCTCTCGCGCTCCTGGACGCAGACCGACCAGGGGCCGCCCGCGAGCCGCTGGGCGGACGGCAGCGAGTCGGGCGCCCCAGGGATGCCGACCGGCGTGCCGCGCTCGTACGAGCTCAACGCGTCCCTGGCGACCACCCGCTCGGTGATCTGCGGCGAGTCGAGGACGAGCCGGGCCGAGGCGTAGTTGGCGACCGGGATCAGCCGGCGCTGCGGCTGGCTGTAGACGTAGCGGGCGCCGGTCTCGCGTTCGATGATCAGCGTCCCCGGGTCCTGCAGTGCTTTCGTGCCGCTGGGACGGAGCAGGCCCAGGACCGCGAAGCCGACGCCCAGCAGCACGGCGACCATCGCGCCGGCCAGGAAGCCGATGTTCTGCCGTCGTAGCGGCCACTCGGGCTGGTTCGGCTGGGCGCGCATCAGGGCCAGGCCGATGCGCTGGACCGTGAGCCGGTACGCCTGGTAGAGGTCGCGCTGGCTGTGCACGCCTCACCTCCCCGGAATTCGCCCGGCCCAATTTATCCAGATAAAAATGACCAGAGCGCGATACTTCAACAGTTCTGTAATGGTGACCCTGGCCGCCAACCCACGGTTACCGGCGGATGGCGTGATCGTTAAATGCGTGCCCGGTTTCGCCGGGACCCTGGACGAGGTGTCCAAGGACCGGCTCGCGCCCTAACCGACCAGCCCGCGGATCGTCTCGTACACATCCAGTACGGCCAGCGCCAGCGGCAGCAGGGCGATCATCAGCATGATGTCGAGGATGTCCGCCAGCCGCCCCCAGAACGGGGTGGGCCGCGCCGACGCGAGCCACAGCGACACCCCGGCCACCAGCAGCGCGAGCACCACCAGCGCGGGCACCAGGCCGAACAGCACCACCTCGCGAGCGGCCCCCACCCCCACGGCCAGAGCCAGGAGGCTGGCGCCGAGCAGGGCCGAGGTCAGCAGCCACATCCGCTGGCCGCGGCCCTCGAAGACGCGGGCGCGCAGCAGCAGCGCGGCCGAGAGCGACAGGCTCATCGCGATCGCCGTCCAGGTGCCCTCCGACGCCAGCAGTACCTGGGCGCCGAGCGCGACGAGCGACACCCCGCCGAGCAGGCCCGTGCAGAAGCCGTCCGCGACGACCGTCCGGTCGATCACCATCTGGCCGTCCAGGTCGCCGCCCTCGCGGCGCAGCTCGTCGGCGGTCGTCGGCAGGGCGGGCAGCGGCATCCCGGCCAGCCTGAACGAGACCGACGGCACCACCGTCGTCATGCCCACGGCCAGCGTGGCCAGCAGCGCGGCCAGACCGGCCGCCGGCACGGCGAAGACCATGACCGCCACCGCGCCGATCAGGCCGCAGAACGCGGCGAAGGCCACCCCGAGGAACGTCGGCAGCCCCTGGGCGACCGCGAACCCGGTGGCCGTAGCCAGCATCAGCGTGACCCCGAACGCCGCCAGCAGATGCGGGGCGCCCAGCCCGGCCAGCCCGGTCGGCGAATCGGGTCCGAGCAGCCCCGCGACGAACCCGTACGGCAGCGCCGCGTACCCGATCGCCGCCCCCGCGCCCGCGTCGCCCAGGGCCCGCGACAACGCCACCGCCGCCAGCAGCAGCACCAGCGCGATGCCCGCCGCGACGATGGCGGCGGGCGTCCACGGCGGCCCGGTCAGCAGCAGGGCGGCGGCGCCCGCGCCCAGTGCCACCGAGGCGGTCCGCAGGCCGTAGGACCTGGTGACGGCGGGCTGCCAGCGGCTGGTGCGTTCGAGCACGCCGGTCGCGACGGCGTCGGCCACGTCGTCGAAGACGGTCTCGGGCAGCTCGTGCCCCCGGGGCCGCAGGTGCAGCAGCTCCCCGTCGTGCACGGCCAGGTCCGACAGCGTCACGTTCAGGTCGAACGGCTGCCCGCCCACGCGCTGGAGCACCCAGCCGCCGTGGGCCAGGCCGGCCTCCGCGAGCCCTTCGCCCGCGATGCGCAGCAGCGTCGGCAGCATGCTCGCCAGCGGCATGTCCGAGGGCAGGCCGAGATCGAGGGATCCCCGAGGGGTGACGATCGTGACCCGGCACAGGTCGGTTCCGGTGGCGCTCACTTGGAGGAGTTTATGGACTCGGCTCCCGACGCGCCGCCGTAAATATGTCGAGAAAACTTGAAATGTCGCTGATTGCGGGGTCTGACGGGCTTTTATGAGGGTTGTTTGGTGGCTTGTTCGGTGAGGTGCGGTGAGCGGCAACACATGGGTGGTGCGTCGGCCCGAGCGGCGCAGGCCGCCGGAGCAGCCGAGCGGCGAGGTCCTGCTGGAACCGCCACCCGAGATTCCCGAGACGGTCACGGGCGGCGGCCTGACCCAGGTGCTGACCTACCTGCCGATGATCGCCGGGGCGGGCGCCATGGCGCTCATGTTCACCGGCGGCGGCACGGGCAACCCGATCATGATGGTGTCCAGCGGCCTGTTCGCCGTCTCGATGGTGGGCATGACGATGGGCCAGCTGCTCAGGACCACCGGCGAGCGCAAGAGCCGCGTCAACGGCCAGCGCCGCGACTACTACCGCTACCTGGAGCAGGTGCGCCGTCGTGTCCGCCGGGCCGCCGAACAGCAGCGCAAGGCGATGACCTGGAACCATCCCGACCCCGTCACGCTGTGGTCGCTGGTCATGACCTCGCGGCTGTGGGAGCGGCGGCCCCGCGACGACGACTTCGGCCAGGTGCGGATCGCCACCTCCGCGCAGCGCCTCGCGCTACCGCTGATCCCGCCGGAGAGCAGGCCGATCGAGGATCTCGACCCGATGTCCGCCGGCGCGCTGCGCCGTTTCGTGCGTACCCACGCCACGGTCCCCGGCCTGCCGGTCGCGCTGGCGCTGCACTCCTTCGCCCGGATCACGCTCGCGGGCGACCCGGAGGCCGCCCGCGGCCTGGTCCGCGCCGCGCTGGCCCAGGCGGTGGCCCTGCACTCGCCCGAGGACCTGCGGGTCTCCGTGTGCACCGGGGCCGAGCGGGCGGCCGAGTGGGAGTGGGTCAAGTGGCTGCCGCACGCCTTCCACCCCCAGGAGGAGGACGGGGCGGGCCCGGTCCGGCTGGTCACCAGGGATCTTGCGGAGCTCGACGACCTGCTCGGGTTCGAGCTGAAGGACCGGCCCCGGTTCAGCCGGGGGCTCTCGCAGGACGCGCTGCCGTACCACGTGGTGATCCTGGACGGCGGCCGGGTTCCCCCGGGCAGTCAGCTCGGGACCGACGCCATCGAGGGCGTGACCGTGATCGACCTCAGCGGGTCGGCGGGACAGGCGCCCGCGCAGCTCTCGCTGTACCTCGACGTGACGGCCGACGAGGTGGTCCGGGTCGCCGAGGACGACATGGGCAAGCAGGTCAGGACCGCGCTGGGCCGGCCCGACGTACTCGGGCTGCCCGCGTTCGCCTCGCTGGCCAGGCAGCTCGCGCCGCTGCGGGCCGGCGCGGCGGGCGGGGCCGAGGAGGAGCGCGACGCGCTCTCCACCAACACCACGCTCACCGACCTGCTCCGCATCGGTGACGCCCGCCGGATCCTGCCCGCCGTGACCTGGCAGCCGCGGCCGGTCAGGAACCGGCTGCGGGTGCCGCTCGGCCTGGGCGCCGACGGCCGTCCGGTGGAGCTCGACATCAAGGAGGCGGCGCAGGGCGGCATGGGCCCGCACGGGCTCGTGGTCGGCGCCACCGGCTCCGGCAAGAGCGAGCTGCTGCGCACGCTCGTGCTCGCGCTGGCGATCACCCACTCCTCCGAGGTGCTGAACTTCGTCCTGGTCGACTTCAAGGGCGGCGCGACGTTCCTGGGCCTCGACACGCTCCCGCACGTGTCGGCGGTCATCACCAACCTGGCGGACGAGCTGCCGCTGGTCGACCGCATGCACGACGCCCTGCACGGCGAGATGGTCCGCCGCCAGGAGCTGCTGCGCTCGGCCGGCAACTACGGCTCGCTGCGCGACTACGAGCAGGCCCGGGAGCAGGGCGCCGCGCTGGCGCCGATGCCGACGCTGTTCATCGTGCTGGACGAGTTCAGCGAGCTGCTGTCGGCCAAGCCGGAGTTCATCGAGCTGTTCGTGATGATCGGGCGGCTCGGGCGGTCGCTCGGCGTGCACCTGCTGCTCGCGTCCCAGCGGCTGGAGTCGGGACGGCTGCGCGGGCTGGACACGCACCTGTCGTACCGGATCGGGCTGCGGACCTTCTCGGCGGCCGAGAGCCGGGCGGTCCTGGGCGTCGCGGACGCCTACTCGCTGCCGCCCGAACCCGGAAACGCCTACCTGATGTTCGAGACGACAGGAATGACCAGGTTCAAGGCCGCCTACGTGTCCGGCCCCTACCAGGCGGCGCAGCGGGAGAACCGGGCGGTCGCCGCCCGCCCCGGCCACCAGGGCAAGATCGTCTGGTACGGCACCGAACGGGTGCCGCTGCCGCCGCCGCCCGAGGTCGAGCCCGAGCCCGTCGCCGAGGATCGGGAGCAGCAGGACAGCCTGCTCAACATCGTGGTGGACCGCCTGAACGGGCAGGGACCCGCCGCCCACCGGATCTGGCTGCCCCCGCTCAAGGAGCCGGCCTCGCTCGACCGGCTGCTGCCGCCCGTCCTGGCGACCTCGTCGCACGGGCTCACCGCCGCCGGCACCGACCAGGATCGCCCCGGCCGGCTGCACGCCGTGGTGGGCATCGTGGACAGCCCCTTCGACCAGCGGCGCGACCCGTACTGGCTGGATCTGTCGGGCGCGGCGGGCAACGCCGCGATCATCGGGTCGCCGCAGACGGGCAAGAGCACGCTGCTGCGCACGCTGATCGCCTCGCTCGCGGTCACCCACACGCCCAAGGAGGTGCAGTTCTACTGCCTGGACTTCGGTGGCGGCACGCTGTCGGCGCTGGCCGGGCTGCCGCACGTCGGCGGCGTGGCGACCAGGCTGGACACCAACCGGGTGCGGCGGACGGTTGCCGAGGTGACGGCGCTGCTGGCGCGCCGGGAGCGGCTGTTCGTGGAGCGAGGCATCGACTCGGTCGCCACCTACCGCCGGCTCGTGGCCTCCGGCGAGTACGAGGGCGACGGCTGGGGTGACGTCTTCGTCGTCGTGGATGGCTGGGCCACGATGCGCCAGGAGTTCGAGTCGCTGGAGGCGCCGCTGAGCGAGCTGGTCTCCCGGGGGCTCGGCTTCGGCATCCACGTCGTCGGCACGGCCAACAAGTGGTCGGAGTTCCGGTCCAACGTGCGTGACATGTTCTCCACCAGGCTGGAGCTCAGGCTGGGCGACTCCTTCGAGTCGGAGATCGACAGGAAGGCCGCCGCCAACGTGCCCGAGGGCGCGCCCGGCCGCGGCCTCACCCGCGAGGCGCTGCACTTCCTCGCCGCGCTGCCCCGCGTGGACGGCAAGGCCACGGTGGACGACCTGGCCGAAGGGGTCGCCGCGCTGGTGGCGGACGCCGCGAGCGCCTGGCGGCAGCCTCCGGCGCCGCCCGTGCGGCTGCTGCCGGACCTGTTCCCCGTGCACACGCTGCCCGGACCGGACCAGAGCGGGCCGCGCATCCCGATCGGCATCGACGAGGCCGCGCTGGCGCCCGTGTCGCTCGACTTCGACGCCGACGCGCACTTCGTCGTCTTCGGCGACACCGAGAGCGGCAAGACGAACCTGCTGCGCGTCGTCGCCGAGGGCATCGTCGACAGGTTCACGCCGCTGGAGGCGCGGATCGTCATCATCGACTACCGGCGCTCGCTGCTCGACACGGCCGACAACGAGCACCGCATCGGTTACGCCGCCTCCAGCACCGCCGCGGCCACCGTGCTCAAGGGCATCCACGAGGTCATGCAGACCCGGCTGCCGCCGCCCGACCTCACCTCCGAGCAGCTCCGCACCAGGAGCTGGTGGACCGGCCAGGACCTGTACGTGATCGTGGACGACTACGACCTGGTGGCCACGTCCGCCAATCCGCTGGCCGTGCTCGGGGATCTGCTGCCGCAGGCCCGCGACATCGGGCTGCACCTGATCCTGGGGCGGGCGATGGGCGGCGCGGGGCGCAGCCTGCTCGACCCGGTCGTACGGCGGCTGAAGGAGATGAACACCCCGGCCGTGCTGCTGTCGGGGCCGCGGGACGAGGGGACGCTGTTCGGGAACGTGCGTCCGCAGCAGTTGCCGCCCGGGCGGGGGGTCTATGTGGACCGGCGCTCGGGCGCGCGGCTCATCCAGACGGCCTATCTGGCCCCGCCGGAAGCTCCGACTCCGTCGGACGCTCCAACTCCGTCAGATGCTCCGACCCTGTCAGACGCTTCGACCCCGCCGGACACGGGCTAGGAGCCGTCGACGCGGCGCTGGATGCGGGCGAGTTCGGCCATCGAGTTCTCCATGGCCCTGTCGTACGTGTCCTGCGCGTTCCGCAGGCGCAGCTCGGCCGGGTTGCCCTCCTTGGTGAGGTCCAGCGGAGCCTCGCCCCACTTCTCGGCCATGATCGCGTTCGACTTCTCCTGCAGGTCGGCCAGCGACGTGGCGATCAGCTCCAGGATCGTGGCGGCGAGCTTGTCCGAGCCCCAGCGGAGCGCGCGCGGATTGATGTCCAGCCCGGTGACACCCTGCGCGGAGCACTCCACCGTCACCAGCTTCTCCGCGTCCTGGGCGAACCCCTGCACGGCCAGGACCTGCTGGTAGAGCTCCTCGAACCCGTCCAAGGGGCGCTGGGTGCCGACGATCATGCGGTCGATGGCCGCTTCGTCGAAGGCCTGCATCATGCTCCCTTGATCTGCTGGTTGCCCTGCGGGAGAGCCGATCCGCTGATGTCGCCGGCCACGGCCGAGCTGGCGACCATCCCGCCACCGACGGCGGTCGCACCGCCGAAGATCAACTTCTTGGCGGGCGACACCTTGGCGAACCGGCCGGCGATCTTGCCGACCACGCCCTCCGTGCCCCTGAGGAACGTCTGCAGCTTGATGGCGCCCTGCCCGGCCTGCTGGTCGGCCCGGCGCCCGAACATCGTCGCCGCCACCTCCGCCGCCGGCCGGAAGTAGGGATTGACCCGCCCGAGCTGGTAGATCGTCCCCGCCAGGAGAATGGCGGCGCCCACGTCGAACATCAGGTCGCCGGCGAAGTCGAGAACATCGGCGGACGTCCGCATGGAGTCCGCCGTGGACTGCGGCAGACCGGCCTTGTCGGCCACCTCGTTGGCATGCGTGTCGACCGTCTGATGGAACAGCTCGGCGCTCGTCTCCGTCCAGCGCACGTCCTTGACGGACTCCTGAACCTGCTGGGGATGCTCACGTAGTCCCGCCGACAGTTCCTCCCACTGCTGCGCGGCCCGCCGCAGCTCCGGGGTGTCGGCGACGGTGAGCGCGATGATCATTCCGGCGTACTTCGCGCGGCCGCCGCCCAGGAGCGCCGCACCAAGCTGGGCCATGCCCGCGCCCGCGATCACGGATTCCGGTTGTGTCGGCATGTGTCCTCGCTCTCAGCCGGCCATGACGCCGGAGGCCGCGCCGTCGCCCTGAACGGCGGTGTTGGCCGTGTCGAACGCCTTCGACCCCATCTCGGCCAGCTCGTGCCTGGTCGCCGACACGTACTGGTGGGCGGCCAGCTTGACCTGATCGAGCGCGTCCTCCAGCGACGAGCCGAAGAAGCCGAACAGGCCGTAATGGCGGGAGTGCACGTTGAGTCCGGCGACCACGCGGGTCATGTCGTTGAGGTGCTCCATGGGCTTCTTGCCGAGGTTCCGGCCCACCTCGCGGACGGAGTCGGCGTCGAGCCGCATGCGCTTGAGGTCGTTCTCGGAGACCATGGTCAGTCCACCACCGGCTGGCCGGGGTCGTACGCGGGACGGAACAGGCCCGAGTCGTCAGGGGGCGGCGCGACCGTCCGGTGCGCGGCCGGCGCACCCTCGTATCCGGTCGGGCCGCCGCCCATCGGCATGAACGGCATGCCACCGGTGCCGGCGACCGCCCCTGTGGGGCCGCCGGACGATGCCGTCCTGGTGACAGGCCAGGTCCCGTCGACGACCGGCACGACACCGGGCCGTACGGACGGGCCCGTCTCGTGGGGCACACTGCCGAGCGGGGTACGGGCCTGGTCGGAGGTGGGCCTGGTGCCCGGTGGACCCTCGTCCAGGACGGAGCGCGTGGGGTCGGACGATGTGCGATCGGACAGCGTGCGGTCGGGCCGCGTGCGATCGGACAGTGGCTGGTCGGACGGCGTGCCGTCGGACCGGCGGGTGCCGGTCGGGGATCGTCTCGGCTCGGCCGTGACCGGCGGGAGTCCGGTCGGCGTGAGGCCGGTCGTCGGCGGGTAGCCGGTGGGCTGGGCCATGAGCGGCGTCCCGCTGGTGGACGTGATCAGCCCGGGGACCTGGCCCGGCGTCGTCCCCAGGGTCGGGGGAGCAGCGGTGCCGGGGACCGACGCGGCCAGCGGTGCCGCCGGGGTGGACGCGATAGCGGGCGGCGTCACCGAGGTCGGTGACGCCGCCCGGTCCACACTGGCCAGCCGGGCGACCGGGCGCGTGGACTCCTGATCGGGGAACTCGATCCCGCCACCCACCGGCGTGCTGTCACGCACGACCGGCGCCGGCAGATACGGCGCGCTGGAGGCCAGATCGGCGTCCCACGGCAGCCGCGCGGGAAGCGTCCCGTGCGCGTCCGCCAAGCGGCCGTTCAGTTCCGCGAGAAAGCGCTGGGCGTCGGCGTCTGGATCGTTCCCCAGCTCCCTGGAGATGTACGACCCGGTGTCCACCGTGTAGTACTGCTCCTGGGTGGCCTGCTCGAACGTCTCCTTCGCCGTGGCCAGCTCGCGAGCGGCCTGCTGAACGGATGGCGGGATGTCGCCGATCTGGCTCCGCAGCGTGCCGAGATACGACTGCACCCGCGCCATCCGTCCGAGCATGGCCCGCGCCGACTCGCCGCCCCAGTTTCCATCGGCGACGAGACGTGAGGCATAGGTGGTCAATTCCTTGATCGTCTGGTCCAGCAGCGTGCCTGCGGACTGGTAGGCGTCGGCGACGCCGCCGAACTCCTCCGGCCTGGTGCTCATGACCAACCGCCGGATCGAGTCGCGCCCGCCGTAGCTCTCGGGCGCGCTCGCCGGCAGCGCGCCCTCCTTGATCGGCTTCGGTTCTCCCACGCGCCCCTCTATCCGGAAGATCTCGTACGGCGAGCAGCCTCGCTCGCCCGCTGGTCGCCGTCCCTGGCGGTGTTGGCGGTGGCGACCAGATCGTCGACGACCCTTCTGACCAGTTCGGTCACGAACTCCATCGTGTCCACCGTGGCCATGCGCGCCCGTTGCATGGTCTCGGCGTACCCCCGTGCCACATCCCAGTCGCCCACGGCCGTGAACGACAGGTCGGGCACCGTGTGCCCGGCCGACTCAAGCCGGGGCAGCAGGTCCCTCGACATGGCCCCCGCGATGTCGAGCAGCGCGTCCGGCCGGCACATCGCCTGGTCACCGGCCGCCGCCGGGTCGATGACCAGCTCGGGGGGTATCCCGTTCTCGGCTTCAGCCATCGTTTCGCTCAGGTGCCCCAGCGCCGGACGTTGGCCTGCTCGGCGTCGCGCATGATCTCGGTCGCGTCGTGCAGAGCGGGCCCGAAGCGCTGCATGGTGTCACCCATGGACACGACGGCGTCGTTCCAGTTGCGCTTGGCCTCCAGGTAGACGCCCTTCGCGGAGCCGTCCCAGGTCTCCAGGATCTTCAGGTCGTTCTCCAGGTCGGTCAGCTCGCCGACGAGGTTGGCGTACGCGCGGCCGAGCTCGGCCGCGATCTCCTCCATCTCGTCGAAATTGGCGAGGATGATGTCGCCGCCACCTGTCATGGAGACCCTCCTAAGGTCAGAGCTTGCCGCCGTTGAGCGCGGCCATGAGGTTCTGGGTGACGGCCTGCGTGGAGGTGCCGGCCTCGTCGTACTCGATCCCCGAGCCCTTGAGGTTCTCGGCGATCAGGTGGAGGGCGTCGATGACCTTCTTGAACTGCGGGTTCCACTCGTTGAGAACCTGCGCGTAGACGGACGCCGACTCGCCCTTCCACGCGCCCCCGAGCTGGTCGGGGATCTGGAGCAGCCTGTTGTGGATCTGCGTGATGTGCTCGTGCGCGATCAGCGCGCGCGCGGCCGCGTCGTGCTGACTGCCCTGCTGATAAGTGGTCGGCTGCGCCACGGTTCACCTCCCGGAATCGAACATGGGACAACGCGAGCACCATAAGCGGTCACACCAGATGAACGGCCGTGACTTCAACATTCCTCGAAATGTTGGATCACCCGGCACGCCAGCCCCGGCGCCTCGCCCGGGGCAGCATGATCGCCGCGAAGACCACCAGCCCGGTCACCGCCACCGTGCCTCCCGCGATGCCGACGGCCAGCCCGCGGGTGCGCGGGTCGGGGACGGCGGCCTTGGCCACGACGACCGGCGCGCCGCCGCCCGCCTTCTCCTCGGTGCCGGGCAGTACGGCGGTCACCGCGAGCAGCGGGTTGACCATGCCCGCGCCGGTCCCGGTGGCGCCGCCGCCCTCGGCCGTCACCTCCACGCGCCGCTTGACCTGCCAGAGATCGAGCTCCGGGTGCCTGGCTCTGACCAGGGCCACCACTCCCGAGACGTACGGGGCGGCGAAGCTGGTGCCGTCGAGATCGGTCCGGTAGCCGCCGCCCGTCCACGTACTGGTGATCGCCGAGCCGGGTGCGGTGACGGAGACCCTGGTGGTGCCGTTGGAAAACGCCGATTTCGTGCCGTCGGGGGAGGCGGCGCCGACCGCGATCACGCCGGGGTAGTTCGCCGGGTAGGAGGGCGTCACCTCGCCGTCCTCCCGCTTCACGTTGCCCGCCGCCGCGACGATCACCGCGTCCCTGCTCTGCGCGTAGCCGACGGCCGACTTGAGCTCCGGCTGGTCGTGCGCCTCCACGGATACGTTGATGACCTTCGCGCCCAGCTCGGCGGCCCGTCTGATGCCCCGGGCCAGCAGTGACACCGCGCCGTCGTTCGTCGCGGTCTGCTTGATCGACAGGATCCGCGCACCCGGTGCGACGCCGAGGAACGGCACGCCACGCGAGGTGAGGTCACGGCCGGCGATGATGCCCGCCACGGCCGTACCGTGGCCCACGCAGTCTCGCTGGTCCGTGCCGGTCAGGTCCTCGGAGACGGTGACCACCCCGGCGAGCTGCGGGTGCCGCGTGTCCACGCCGCTGTCGACGACCGCGACGGTGACGCCCTCGCCCCGCGTCAGCCGCCACACCCGCTGGAAGCGCAGCCGATCCTGTGGCCAGGGCCTGCCGCTGACGTCCTGGACACCGGCCTCGGGATTGCACGGCGGGGCGGCCGTCGCGGCGTTGACGGGCGTGACGGCGAGCACCAGGGCGAGGGCGGTGGTACTGGCCCAGGAAATGGCCATGTAATGGGATTTTGCCGGTCTTGGACGGCAAGCCGGATTCCGTTCCAAATTCTTTGAAGTGAAGCCCCGGCATGGTCGGCGCGGGATACAGAAGGGATGGGCGCGGACCGATATCCGGGGAGAGATTCATGCCGACACCTGACGACGGCAGCGAGCGGGATGACACCAGGGACGGCCTCGGCCTCCCGAGAGAGCAGCGCATTGGCGTCGAGTCGGGCGAGGACGGGAGGGTCTACGAGACACAGCTGGACCCCATCAACACCGAGGAAGAGTACACCGACTACCTGCAGGATTACGGGACCGGAACATACCCGCCGACCGCCCGGCCACGGGTCTCCGAGACGACGCGCGATGAGTTGCTGACCCGATACCGCGTCGATCCGGGCACCGCGAAGAAGGAGATGTTCATCAAGATCGCCGACTTCGTGGACCCGGAGACCGGGAAACCGCGTCCCGACTCGCCCGTCGAGAAGCTCCGCGCCGACCTGGACCGGCTCAGGGGACTGGGCGGCACACCGAGCCTGGAGGTGCTCGTCACCCGCTCCACACTGACCGAGCGCGACCTGGGCACCTGGCAGGCCGCCACTGACCTGAAGCTGACCACCGACAAGGCGCAGAACAGCCTCAACGGCGCCGTCACCCAGCTCTGCTCGGTTTACGAGGCCATCCTGGAAACGCTCGACCAGACGGTGAAGGCGGCCATGGACGCCGACCAGGCCGTGGCCGACGGCCTGCGCGGGACGGCGACATGACCGGCAGCTATACCCTTTACCAGCTCAGGGACGGCACCCGTCCCTTGCCTGACGACATCGCCACGACCAAGGGTGACAGCGAGAACAGCCAGGGCATCGTCGACCTCATCCGCAACCACACCAACCCGCGGAAGATCGAGGACGCCGGCCACAACTACGACACCCTGGCCGCGAGCTGCGAGGAAGCGATGAAGAACCTGCAGACGGAGGCGCAGCGCATCGCCGCCTCCCTGGGCGGGGAACCCCTGGAGGGCGTCTTCAAGAAGATCGGCGAGCTCCAGAAGGACCTGGCCGCGGTGAACTACAGTGCCCAGACCATCGCCAAGCCCCTCATCTGGTACGGCCGTGATGTGCTGCCCTTCTTCCGGGACAACGTTCCCCAAGTCGGGAGCGCGGGCTGGGACGACGATCTCCGTGACAGTGTGTTCGGCACCGACGGCAACGCGCACGCCCTTGCCCGCCACCATCTGCGGCAGCTCAACAGGTTCATGGGCGTGGTCTACGACAGGATCGCCCCCGAGATGGAGCAGCGCGCGGCACCGCCACCCGGTGCCGGTGTCACTCCCGCGCACTTGCCTGGCCTCGACGGCCTGGGCGGCAACGGCCGGCTCGGCGGCGTCTCCGACCCGTACTCGGGCCTCGGCAGCCCGTACTCCAGCCTGCCCGGCATGGACGATCCCAGCCTGTCCGACGTCGGCGCCCAGAACCCGAGCCTTCCCGACCCCAGCGGTGCCCAGAACCCGAGCGTCCCGACCGTCCCCGGCCTGGACCAGCCCAGCACCAAGACCCCCGACCTCCAGACCCCCGACCTTCAGACGCCCCAGACCCCCGACCTCCAGACACCCCAGACTCCGGATCTGAAGAACCCCGGCGACCTCAAGACCCCGGCCCTGCCCGACACCAAGGCGAACCTGGCCGGCTTCCCGGACACCATGACCCCCGACCTGGCCAACCGGGTGAACACCGGCGTGCCCTTGACCGGCCCGTTGACCCCGTCAGGGATCGGCACCGCCACGACGGCCGCACAGGGCGCGGGCGGGCTGACGGGCGGCGGCGCGGGCGTGCGGGCCGGGGCCGGCGGCATGGGGATGGGCATGTACCCGCCGGGCATGGGCGGCGCCAACGGGCAGGAGCAGGATCGCGAGCGGACCAGGTTCCCGATGATCGAGGACGAGGCGTTCGAGACCGATGACCTGGGCGGTCCCGCAGTGATCGCATGACGGTGACGGAGAAGGTCCGCGGCTACCGGCTCCAGGAGCGGGCCGGGCAGGACGGGCCGTGGAGCGTGTACCTCGCGACGGCCGACCGCGACGGCGCCTCGGTGCTGCTGCGGACGCTGGCCTGCCGCCGGGTGGACAAGCGCAGGCTCAAGCCACTGCTGCGCGGCTTCCGCTTCCCCGACGCGCTCGCCGCCCACCCGAACGTGATCCCCGTACTCGACCTGGGCACCACCGCCGACGGCCGCCCGTACCTGGTGACCCACCTGCCCGGAGGCTGCACCCTGGCCGAACGGCCCGGCCGGAGCTTGCCCGCGCCCCCCGCCGAGGCACTGCGCATCGCCCGCGCCGTGGCGAGCGCGCTCGCCGCCACCCACGCGGCGGGCGGCGTACACGGCGACATACGCCCGGAGAACGTGGTCCTGCCCGAACACGGCGAACCCGCACTGACCGGGTACGGCATGAGCGGCCTGATGTCGCTGGCCGAACTGCCCGACGGCACGTCCGTCTCCGTCCACACCCCACCCGAACTGCTCGAAGGCCGCGCGGCCAGTCCCGCGTCGGACGTGTACGCGTTCGGGTCGATGCTGTACGAACTGCTGGCCGGGCGGCCCGCGTTCGCCCTGGACGGGCCGGACACCTCGGCCCGGTTCGTCTTCGGCGTCCTGAGCGAGGAACCGCCGCCCCTGACGCACCGCAGCCTGCCGCCTGACCTCGTGACCGCCGTCCACCAGGCAATGTCCAAAACCCCCGACACCCGCCCCACGGCCGCCGACCTCGCCACCCGATTCGCCCAGACGGCCCTCCCCACCCTCAAGCTGGTCGCCCCTCAGTCTCTCCTGCCACCGCCACAGACCGGACCGGGCCCTTCGTGTGGCGGACCGCCGCTCGCGCTGGGCCTGTCGCAGACCGGTCCCGGGCCCTTGCCGGGCGCCGGTCAAAGCGGGGCGGGTGCTCTGTCGGCCGGACCGGGACCCCTACCGGGCGCCTCGCAGGCTGGGCCGCCGACGCCGACGCCGACGCCGACGCCGACGCCGACGCCGACGCCGACGCCGTCGGCGCCGGTGGCCGCTGAGGCGTCGGTGCCGCGTGCTCTCGTGTGGACCGTCGACCCCGACCGCTCGGCGTCGCTTCCTGCCCCGCCCCGGCCGCTCTACCCGTCCTCCTACCAGCCTCAGCCGGGTACGGCGGAGCCCCAGACACCGGCGGAGCCACGGCGCAGGAGCAAGAAGGTCCCCCTGTTCATCGCCGGCACCTCCGGCCTGGCCGTACTGATCGGCGCGGTCAGCGTCGCCGCCGCCATGAACGGCCGCCCGCTGACCCCACCGCGGATCACCCTGGAGCCCCAGTCCGCCACAACCGGAGGCACCGCCCCCACGACAACCGCCAACCCACCCGACTCGACACCGCCACCCAGCGCCCTGCCTTCCACCGCGCCGTCCACCGGAGCTTCCACCGCCCGCCCCGCCAAGACCCTGGACGCGGCGGCGATGAGCGCGCAGCGGCCCAAGGACCTCACGCTGGTGACCGACAACGGCTCGACAGTGACGCTGTCGTGGAAGCAGCAGCGCAAGAGCGACTTCCCCATGGTCATCCAGCAGTCTCCCGGCGAGCGCATGATGTCGATGCGGAGCGGCAGCAGCACGTTCACGGTCGGCGGCCTGGACGCGGCCACGGGCTACTGCTTCAAGGTCGGCACGGTGGTGCGGCTCGGCCAGCCGTCGTCCGTCGCCTGGTCACCGTCCCTGTGCATCCGCGGCGCGGTCGAAACCGACCCAGGCAGCCGGTACGAGGAGGTCCAACCACCCATCGTCCTCCCACTGGCCACCCCACCCACCTGAACGATCGGCTTCAGCTATGTCGTCGGGCTGGTCAGGGCCGCCGCGAACGCGAACTCAACGGGCCGGGACCAGTAGCTGATCATGGTGCAGCGGTCGGCTCGCCGCCGGCTCGCTCACGCGCGAGGAGCCCGCCGAGGGCGGCGGCGAGGACGGGCAGCCCGACGACCACGGCCGCGATCGTCAGCCACGGAGTTTCGAAGGGTACCCGTGGTGGTGACTCCCATGTGCTCCTCGCCGTCAAGGGCCATATCAGCAACATCCCGATGGGGCACCCGGCGACCGCGCCCAACACCGTTCCGCACAGCGTGCTCAGCCCCGCATGGGAGGCGCCGAACCACCGGAAAGACGCGGCCGATCCGCCACCGGCCCGCCTCAGCACACGACCCGGTCGCGAACTCGTGATCTTGCCGACCCCGGCGGCCAATGAACCGCAGACGACGATGAGGAGCGCCGCCGCGGCGACGACCAGCCAACCGGTCGAAGTCTGGAATCCCCGCTCGACATAGGTGTTCGCGACGTCGCCCAGTCGGCTGTCGAGCCGCTCCTGCTCGCTCGCCGAGGTTCGATGGAGGGAGGGATCGACGATCAGCTCGTCTGGCTCCAACTGATAGCCGATGTCCCGGACGACCTTCGCCGGAACGAAGATCGTCTCCCTGTGGGGGTCGACGGTTCTGACGACGATCGCCGCAATGGTCTTGCTCGTCAACGGACCGTCGTTCCCGGTCACGTTGTAGTTGATCACGACCGAGTCGACCTTCACGTCGGCGGTCGTGACCACCACGGCCTTGCCCTCGTCGTACGGCGTCGACTGGTCACCCGTGATATACCGCAGCAGCGTCTCGTCACCGATGACCTGGGTCGAGTAGACGGACTCATCCGGCAGGTCGACGTTCTCGGCATACACCCCGAGGTATCGGTATTGACGCGGAATCTCACTTTGGGCGATGGGCACTCCTGGTAACTCCCGCTGGATCGCCGCACGTACGGCACCGGCCTGCTCCGCCGGGAAAGACCGCACCACGAGGGTGCCGGGCCGGGCGCTGGGGGAGTAGGCAGCCCTGTCCTGCGCCGTCATGCCGACCGCGACGATCGTCAGCGCAATGCCGAAGCTCGTCGCCATTGCGGTCATCATGATCGCGGGAGCCGTAGTCGCGCGACGACCGGCCAGGTCGCGGGCCGCCAAGCGAACGGGCAGCGGCAGCCGTTCCGTGCACCGGCCGAGGATTTCCAGCAGCCACGAGGCGAACGGGCCGAAACCGAGAAGGAGCAGACCTCCGCCTATGAGGATCACCAGCAGCAGCCCAATCAAGACGAGGCCGCCGTAGCGCGAATCTTCACGCGCCGACCACGCACCGAATGCCATCATCCCGACGCCGATGAACGACAGGAACAAACCTCCGACCACATATCGCCGGTGTATGCGCACGTGGCGATTCTGTGGGGCTGACAGCGCCGCGACCGTCACAGATGTGCATGCGAACACCGCGGGAATGGCCATGACCAGGCCGATTCGCAGGAGTACCGAAAGGTCGAAGATCATGGCCGAACAGTAGTGAGTTCCAGCCGGCGCCGTACGGGCGAGAAAGTCGAAATAAGGCGCGGCTCCCGGAGCCTGCTCATAAGAGCCGTACTCACGCGCCGAATGGATCCCACCTCCCACGATTACCGAGGCAGTCAGCCTGCCGGGTTCACCACCCGAGATCAATTACCCGGTCGAGGTTCAGTGGCGGGCCACTAGCGGGTGCCGGCCGTAGAGCCGGGCCCGGTTGCGGAGGTCCCTGACCCGTCCGATGTCGGCAGCAGGCCGACGAACATCGTCCGATGCAGGACGTCGACGTGCGCGCGGGCGATCCTGACGGCCTCGACAGGGTCCTGCCGTTCGAGGGCTGTCACCAGGGCCGCGTGCTCCCGGTTCGACTCGCGCAGGTAGTCGAGCGGGTAGGGCAGGTAGTAGCGGTAGAGCTGGTGCAGGACGGGAGCGTAGTGGTCGGCCGCGGAGTCCACGCCGATGGATGAGGCCAGCACCAGGTGGAAGCGTTCGTCGTTGGCGTGGAAATCGGCCCAGCTGGTGGCCTGATCCATGGTCTCGACCAGCGTCTTCAGCTCGGCGAGCTGTTCGGCTGTGACAGCGGTGGCGGCCAGGTGGGCGATGCCGCACTCCAGCATCAGCCGGTGGTCGATGAGGCGGTGGACCTCGGCGGTGGCCGCCCGGTAGGCCTCGATCTCGGCCACCTGCCCGACAGTGGGTGCGTCGGCGACCATGGTGCCGCCGGTCCTGCCGCGGCGCCGTACCAGGACACCCTCCTCGCACAGCGCGATGAGCGCGCGGCGCACGGTGATCTCCCCGACGTCCAGAGCGCGCGCGACCTCAGCCGTCGGCGGCAGGCGCTCGCCCGGTTTGAGCAGGTGCAGGTCGACGGCCAGCGCGATGCGCGCGCGGACGGTGTCGAGCGCGCTGAGTCGGCGAAGCCCCTCCAGGGCCTGGGAGTTGAGCGCGGTAAGGGCCTCCATGGCACTACCGTACGTTGCTTTAAAAGCTCAATATGAGCTATTTTGTCGCCACGGCATAGAAGTGCTGGTCAGAAGGCAGGTTGAGCAATGCGACAGCCACTACCCCTCGCGCTCGCGCAGGCCACTCCGGTTCCCGCCGGGGCACCGGTGTCCCAGTTCGCCGAGCAGGTGGAGGACCTGCTGGCCAACTTCCCCGGCACCCGGCTCGTGGTCTACCCGGAGCTGCACCTGACCGGCAGCCGGGTACGGCCTGCCGAGCGGGACGCCGAGCTGGCCGACGCCGCCGAACCGCTGGACGGACCGCGAGTCGCGGAACTCGCCGCGCTCGCCGGAGACCTGGGCGTCTGGCTGGTGCCCGGCAGCGTCTGCGAGCGCGGCGAGGACGGCGCGCTCTACAACACCGCGCTGGTTTTCTCCCCCGAGGGAAAGCTGGCTGCCTCCTACCGCAAGATCTTTCCGTGGCGGCCGCGCGAGCCGTACCGTCCGGGCGACCGATTCGTCGTGGTCGACCTTCCCGAGCACGGCAGGATCGGCCTGTCCATCTGCTACGACGCGTGGTTCCCCGAGGTGGCCAGGCACCTGGCCTGGCTGGGCGCCGAGGTGATCGTCAACCCCGTGCTGACCACCACCTCCGACCGCGCCCAGGAGCTGGTGCTCGCCAGGGCGAACGCGATCGTCAATCAGGTCTTCGTGGCCTCCGTCAACGTCGCCGCGCCCACCGGCACGGGACGCAGTCTCGTGGTCGACCCCGAAGGGCGGGTCAGGACGGAGGCCGGCGAGGCGAACACCGTCCTCACCGACGTGCTCGACCTCAGCGAGGTGAGCAGGGTCAGGCGGTACGGCACCGCCGGGCTCAACCGCATGTGGTCGCAGTTCACCGACAGCGACGTCTCCCTGGAGCTCCCCCTCTACCAGGGGCGCCTCGACCCCGCCCGATGGACTCCGGACGGCACCTTCCCACCCCCTGATAAGGAGTGATCGACATGCAACCCACCCTGAAGCGCACGCTGGGCCTGCGCTCCGTGGTCCTGTTCGGGCTGGCTTACCTGACGCCGCTGATCGTCCTGGGCATCTTCGGCGTGGTCGCTGAGACCACGAGGGGCGCCTCGCCGTCCGCCTACCTGATCGCGCTGGTCGCCATGCTGTTCACGGCGCTCAGCTACGGCCGGATGGCCGCCGCCTTCCCTGTCGCGGGCTCGGCCTACACCTACGTGCGGCGCACGGTCGACTCGCGGGTGGGCTTCCTGGTCGGCTGGGCGGTCCTGCTCGACTACTTCTTCCTGCCGATGGTCATCTGGCTCATCGGCGGCTCCTACCTGTCGGCGCAGTTCCCCGGCGTGCCCTCATGGCTGTGGATCGTCGCGTTCGTCGTGCTGACCAGCGGGCTCAACCTGGCGGGGATCAAGGTGGCCGACCGGGCCAACTCGGTGCTCATGCTCTTCCAGGTCCTGGTGCTGGCGTTCTTCGTGCTGCTGTCCGTCGGCCACCTGGTCGGCGGCAGGGGCGTCGGCTCGCTGTTCGACCTGGCGCCCTTCACCGGCACCGGCGCCACGCTCTCGACGGTCGCCGCGGGCGCCGCCATCGCCGCATACTCCTTCCTGGGCTTCGACGCCGTCACCACGCTGACCGAGGAGACGATCGAGCCGAGGCGGACCATCCCGCGGGCGATCCTGCTCGTCGCGCTGATCGGCGGCGGCATCTTCGTGCTGACCTCCTACGTGACCCAGCTCGTCCACCCCGGCGGCGCGTTCGCCGACTCCTCCGCGGCGGCCGCGCAGATCGCCGAGACCATCGGGGGCAGCCTCTTCGGCGCGATCTTCCTGGCGGGTCTGGTGGTCGCGCAGTTCACCTCCGGCCTGGCAGCCCAGGCAAGCACCACCCGCCTGCTGTACGCCATGGGCCGCGATTCGGTGCTCCCCCGTCGTGTCTTCGGCTACCTCCACCCGCGCTTCCGCACCCCGGTCTTCTCCATCCTGCTCACCGGCCTGGTCGGGCTGATCGCCGTGCGCATGGACGTGGCCACCTCGACCTCGTTCATCAACTTCGGCGCCTTCACCGCTTTCACCTTCGTGAACCTGGCCGTCATCGCCCTCTACCTGCGCGAGCGCCGTGAGGGCCGCAGGCTCGGGCCGGTGGCGTACGTGGTGGCCCCCGCGATCGGGGCCGTCATCGACCTGTGGCTGCTCACCCAGCTGGACGGGCACGCCATCACGCTCGGCTTGGTCTGGCTCGCCATCGGCGTCGTCTACCTCGCCTACCTGACCCGGCTGTTCCGCGTCCCGCCGCCCGAAATCGACTTCAGCGAGCAGCAGGGCACGGAGTCCGCCTCCCACGCCTGACCTCTCCCGGCGCACTGTGCCCTACGGCAGGTGCTGACGACGGTCTCACCCGAGCCGGGGCGTCGGCATCGCGGAAGTACCCGACGGTGATGGACAGCCCACTTGCGCGGTCCGTCACGTTCCGGCGCGCAGCTGCGGATCGGTGACCCCGCCGGGGCAGGCGAGCCGGGCGATGTCCCAGCCGACGCGCCGGGCTCCGGCCTGGTAGGCACTGTCGTAGAAGGCGAGGACGGCGGCGCGCGGATCGGCCTCGGACCGGGCGTCGGCGTGGCGCAGTACGGCCAGATGGCCGCCTCGCTGCTCGATCCACCGCGCGGCCGCGGGCTTCAGAGGCTCTTTGTCCAGCCCTTCCGGCTCGGGAGCGGTGTAGGAGTAGAAGGCCGGCTCCGTGAAGGCGTCGTCGCCGAACCAGAAGCCCGAGCTGATCACCTCCCGCGAGTACGCTTCCCGCGTCACCGGGTCGGCTCCGGGCGGCTGGTCGATCACGCGGTCGGAGAAGCGGGTGCAGGCGATGTCGAAGGTGTGCCAGAAGTGGTGCACCGGGCTGATCTTGCCCGCGAAGCCCGCGGCGAACTCCTCCAGCAGGAGGTTCACCTGGCTGAGGACCTGCCAGTAGCGGGTGACCTCGACCGGATCGTAGTGCGCGTGCTCGGTGTCGTCGGCGAACGGCCGGTCGGAGTCGGGCAGGTCGAACGGCCGCGGTACGGGGATGTCCACCCGCACGTCCAGGGCCGCCAGTGCCCGCATGGTCTGGTGGTAGAAGGACGCCACCGACTGGCCCGGGAGCGCGAACGACACCGCCCGGCCGTCCACCGTGGAGAGCAACAGCTGGTGGCCGACGAAGTCGAAGTCGATCGTGAAGATCGGGTTGCCGTCGGCCTGCCCCATCGGACGGGTGGTGATCCCTCGCCCGGTGACATGGAACGGCGCGTTCCACCAGTGGTTGCGCCGAGCCGCCGAGGCGAGCCGAATCTTGCCCACTACCTGGCAGAACCGGTGCAGAGTCGCCTTGGTGTCCTGCCACTCGGCCGACGGTACGGCGGTGAACAACTCCATGACGCCATCGTTCCCTCGCGTTCGCGACACTACCCACGCGATGGCAGGAGCCCGACCTGAAGGCAGCGACGCGCGTCGTAGGCGGTGATGCGGTGTCGTGTCAGCGGCCGCGTCAGGACGGCAACGGCCCGGTATCAGAGCGGTCGACGATGGTTGACCCATGAACGGTTCAGCGATCGCGGCCCCAAGGCCGGGCGACCTGACCTGAGCAACCTCGATACCCCTCCACCAGCCGTTCGTCCACTTTAATGTCAGCTTCGAAGGAGCACGCCACCATGTCCGTCACCCTTACCGACCAGGACAAGCTCACCCTGCGCACCGCCGCGTGGGGCGCCGTCTCACTGATGTCCGCCGCCGGTGCCGCCGGCTCGGCCCACAAGGTCGCCACCCACGGCTCCATCGCCCTGACCTCCGCGACCGGCCTGGTCGGGCACGTGCTCACCAAGGCGCCCAAGGGCGTGAAGTACGGCAAGACCGTAGCCGAACTCGCCGACCAGGTCCTGCCCGCCCTGACCGCAGCCATCAGCCTGCTCAAGCAGCAGGACCCGGCCGAGGCCGACAACTTCCGCAGCACCGTCACCGTCGCCATCGAAGCCGCCGCCCACACCCACCAGGGCCAGCCCAGCCCCACCCTGACCGACATGGCGCGCAAAATCACCGAAGCCCTCGACGCGGCTTGATGGGATGTCGACCCGCGCAGTTACACCTGGTCGCCGGGGTCCTGTTCGGACCCCGGCCCATCCCCACCGACCCCGAGTTGCTCGGCGGGCTCTTCGCCTGGCGCGGTTTGAGCCGGGGACGGACCAGAGCTACGCCAACACCTACTACCTTCAGCCTCCTCAGCGCACCAGGTCTGACCTGGTCAAACACAAGACAAAGCTCCAGCTCGCGGTCTAGATCGTGGGTCTGGGGCTTCCTGTTGTTCCGGCTTGATCGCGGGTGTTGTCAGCACCGGTGCTGACGTTGTACTGACACGGCCAAGGGCTACTTTGCTGGCACTCCCTTGACGGTGTTCGCCTCGACGTTCAGGCTCATGAGTGCAAGTTCGAGCACACTCGGAGTAGCGGAGGGCACCATGGCGCTACGGTTCATTGGCATCGATCCGAATACGGACGGGAACAACTGCCCATCCGTATGGGTGGACGAGACGGACGGCAGCATCGTCATCCAAGGGTGGGAACTGACCAATCCGGAAGATCTTGCCCAAGTCGCCGCCCGTAGCCCCATCCCCGACAATGAGAAGGTCGTCCGCGTCCCACGACGCATGGCCAATCTGCTGATGGAGGCGTGCAGTGGAAGCCCTCATGACCTTTGAGGAGATGCTGGCGAGCGCTCAGCGTTCAGCGGTTCACCTGGAGATGCGGGATGCCTACGTACCCGACGACCCGTCGTTCATCGCCTGGCAGGGAGGACCACCGTACGACCGTACGGAGCGAGAGCGTGACTGGCACCAACTCATAGGAAGCACGAGGGAAAGAGACGTCACGGTGCGCCGTGCCCGCATCGTGTCCGAGCCGGTCACCGACTACATCCGTTTCGAGCACTCAGTCACCGACTCAATGAACATCAAGGCGGGAGAACAGGTCAGGTGGCTCCCTCGACGGCAAGCGTCCGACCTACTGCTACCCGGAAACGATCTGTGGGTGTTCGATGACCACCTGATTCGCTTCGGGTTCTTCGCCGGGGATGGCCGCTATCTGGGTGATGAACTGGTCCGGAATCCAGACACGATCAAGCGCTGCCTGACCGCCTTTGAGGCGGTCTGGGAGCGCGCTACTGACCACGCGGAATACAGGCTCGTCTGAATCAGCACACATGCGCACCTCGCCATCTTCAAGTGCACAGCAGGCACGTCAAGGCATAGCTCAGCGCCTACGAGAGATCCGGCTCGACGCCGGGATGACGGCCCGTGCTGTCGCCCAGGCGGCGGGGTGGCATGAGTCCAAGGCATCAAAGATCGAGCATGGTCGAACGTTTCCATCCGAGACAGACATTCGCGCATGGTGCGCTGCTTGTCGCGCCGAGGATCAAGTTGCTGAACTGATCGCCGCCGCCCGCGCGGCGGACCTGATGTATGTCGAGTGGAAGCGGCTCCAAAGCACGGGCCTGCGGCAGCTCCAGCTCTCTAAGATCAAGATGTACGAACAGGTCAGGCATTTCCGCGTCTACTGTTCCAACGTCGTTCCTGGCCTGTTCCAGACCGCCGCCTACGCCGAGGCCCTGTTGTCATCGATCGCCGCATTTCGTGATGCCCCCAACGACATCGCGGAAGCGGTGACGGCACGGGTGGCACGAGCGCGATTCCTGCATGAAGGGGACCATCGCTTTGCAGTGCTGGTTGAGGAATGGGTGCTGCGCAGCCGTATCGGCGACGCAGAGGTGATGGCCGGGCAACTTGGACACCTGCTAGCGATCATGTCGCTTCCGTCCGTATCCCTGGGGATCATCCCCCAGAGCGTCGAACGCCGTATGTGGCCAGTCGAAGCATTCAACGTCTTCGATGACGCGTTGGTGCAGGTCGAACTGCTTGCTGCGGAGATCAACGTCAGCCAACAGTCAGAGATCGAACAGTACATCAAGGGTTTCGATCACTTGTCTGAAATGGCGGTGTATGGGAAGGCGGCCCGACAGCTCATCGCCGTCGCCATCGCTGAGCTTGCTTGATTACGAGCAAGTTCGAGCACACTCCTTGAGTGCTTCTGTAGCCCGTCCCTACGGTCAAGACATGGCAGTCACTCACACAACCGCATCAGCCGAAGACCTGTTGGGGGAGCCGATCCGGGAGGAGGAGGCGGCAGCTCAGAACGATGCCCTCGACCGGGTCCTTGAGCACTTGACGGGCGAAGGCGTGAACGCGCAGCTGATCAAGCGGCTTGTGATCGAGTGCGGTGCGCATCCTGGCCCGTTCGTCGAAAAGCTTCGGTATCCGCCTCAGCTCGTCATCTACGCGGATGCGGGTTGGCGGGTCGCCACGGTGACCATCGGGGTTCGTTCGGGCGCGTACATGGTCGAGCTGGCGCGTGGGGGGCCTGACTACGAGCTGCGGGCCGACCGGGTGGAGGTCGTAGCGGCGTCGGAGCCGGGCCGCGTTGCTCTGCTGGTCGCGCAGAACGCGGGAGAAGCCGCATGACCAGAGCCAAGGTCGGCCAGACGGCGTTCCGCTACCCGTACGTGATCGGGTGGACAGGCGAGACGCAGAACCCTCCACTGACGTGGGTGCCGCACCGTGGTGGGCTGCGGCTGGGCTACGTCGTGCCGCACCGCGACGACTTCCGCGATGGTGTGCTTCGGCTGCGGCAGGGCCAGAGCCGTGCTGGGCGGCCTGACTTCAGGACGGTCAACACGCTGAGGCAGTGGCGTGCCATGGAGAAGCGGCTGTGCCAGGTGTGCGCCCGTTCTGCTGTGGATCGGGCCACGGGGCGGATTTGGTGGCTGCTGTCCTCCGGTTGTGGCGGTGATGGCGACGGCTTCACCAATGCGCCGCCGACAT
This sequence comes from Nonomuraea sp. NEAU-A123, assembly GCF_018603905.1. Taxonomy (GTDB): domain Bacteria; phylum Actinomycetota; class Actinomycetes; order Streptosporangiales; family Streptosporangiaceae; genus Nonomuraea. The sequence goes on along the minus strand of NZ_JAHFZZ010000010.1, from coordinate 213,424 downwards.
GCCCGGCCTGCATCCCGGAAGCGATCTCCCAGTGTTCGCACCTGCGGCGCAACGCGGCTGTCTTTACCGTGGGCGACTGCTCGCCGTACGGGGTGCGGGCAGATGTGTTTGTTCCTTTCATGCCGCCGTTGGTTCCGGTCGAGCGCAACGCCGTCCTCAGATTCGAGGACTACGACATGCATCACGTGCTCGCCCGTGAGCTGTTGATGCGGCTGCAGGACGTGCAGTCGGCCGTGACAGAAGGTGATGCGTCGTGGACGGCGTAGGCGATGTCCGGATGGGCTTGCACATGCTGCGCATCGGTGTAGGGCCAGTTCCGCGTGTTCGCTGCGAAACGGTAGGAATGCCTTCCTACCGCGCGCTTACGGTGGATGCATGACCGCACGAAAGCTGTCGATCTCGGTACCGCCCGAGGCGGAAGAGATGATCAACGCGGCGGCAGCCGAAGAAGGCCAGCCGGTGTCGGCCTGGCTTGCCGAAAGCCGCTGTGGAGAAGGCTCAGGTCGCTGTCCTGCATGCCCAGGGTCGTGCCGCTGCGCGTGAGCTTGTGGCGGAGTATGAGAGCGAGCACGGCAAGCTGCCCGAGGAATCGAGGCAGCGCGCCCGTCAATTCCTCATTGAGGCAGGCTTGCTGGACGACGAGCCATGGCGAGCGGTCGGGTAGTGCGCACGATCGTCTATGACACCGGCACGCTGTTGGCCGCCGAGCGCCTCGATCTGGACTTTCTCGCCCTGCACGACGAGCTGATCACCGCGCACATCCGCCCCATCGTGCCGGTAGTCGTACTGGCCCAAGCCTGGAGAGGCGGACCGCAGCACCAGATCTCGCGCGTGCTCGAGGGCTGCGATCTCCTCGCCGACGACCAGCGCACCGGTCGTGCCGCCGGCGTCGCCTGCGGTGCCTCGGGTACCTCCGACGTGGTCGACGCGATCGTCGTCGCCACTGCCGCTCAGCACCAAGCCGCCATGGTCACCAGCGACCCCGACGACCTGACCCACCTCACCGACTCCATCGGCGTCAAGCTCCGCCTCTTCACCATCTGACCGCTGTGACGGCCGCCAGGCCGCCCGCACGTCACCATCCGCCTGACCGCCAAGAGGTTAGAGCAGGAAGGTGAACAGCGGTGAGCCAGGCGGGACGCGCTCCACCGTGAGCGGACTGGCCTTCATGCGGAACAGGAGACTGTCGAGATCACTCGCCCGCTCAAGTTCGATGCCGACGAGCGCCGGGCCGGTGTCGCGGTTGTTCTTCTTGACGTACTCGAAGGCGATGATGTCCTCGCCCTCACCCAGTACCTCGTCCAGGAAGTGCCGCAGGGCGCCGGGGCGCTGCGGGAAGGTCACCAGGAAGTAGTGCCGCAGCCCGATGTGCACGAGAGAGCGTTCCAGCACCTCGCCGTACCGGCTGACGTCGTTGTTGCCGCCCGACACCACGCACACCAGCGGCCCTGCGGAGGAGGAGTACGGCACCAGCTCACGGGCCGCTGCTCCCGCGAGAGCTCCGGCGGGCTCGGCGATGATGCCATCGGTCTGGTAGAGATCCAGCATCTCGGTGCACACGGCACCTTCATCGACCGCGACGACCTCGTCGACCAAGTCCTTGACTAGGGGGAACGTGGCGTCTCCCACCCTCCCGACAGCGGCGCCGTCCACGAAGGAGTCCAACTCGGGCAGGGCGAGGGGCCCGCCGTGGTCGAGGGCGGCGCGCATGCTGGCCGCTCCGGCGGGCTCGGCGCCGACGATGCGGGTGCTGGGTGAGTGCTCGCGGAGCCAGACGGCGATTCCGCTGATCAGACCGCCTCCACCTACCGGTACGACCACGGTGTGCGGTGCCTCCCCGGACTGCGCAAGGATCTCCAGGCCGACCGTGCCCTGCCCGGCCATCGTCCTGACGTCGTCGAACGGATGCACGTAGATCGCGCCGGTGTGCTCGCTGTCGGCATGCGCGGCGGTGCTCGCCTCGTCGTACGTACCGCCGACGACCACGACCTCCACCCGGTCGCCGCCGAGTGCCGCGATGCGCGCGCGCTTCTGCCGTGGCGTGGTGGACGGGACGTACACGCGCCCGCTGATCCCGAGACGCGCGCAGGCGAACGCTACTCCCTGCCCGTGGTTGCCCGCGCTCGCGCAGACCACACCGCGCAGCCGCTCCTCCTCCGTGAGCGAGGCGATCAAGTTGAACGCCCCGCGCACCTTGTAGGAGCGACAGACCTGCGCGTCTTCGCGCTTGAGCAGCACCTGCCCGCCGAGCAGGTCAGACAGTCGCTGGTTCGGCTCCAGCGCGGTGCGACGCACCACCGGCCGCAACCGTTCGGCCGCGTCGCTGATCATCGCGGTGGTGAGACGGTCGGTCATGCGTACTCCAGGCACAGCGGTTGATCCAAGGGATGTTAGCAAGGCGTCGCATTCTAGTGACGACGGCAGCCGAACAGAGGATCACTGGGGACGGCGCCCGTCGCCAGGCGAGCACATAGGTCACAACGATCCCAACAGCCCGGGCGATTCCCGCAGCGTCCGCCTTCTTTTCGCAGGTCGGCGGCAATCTACCGGTCCGCTGAAGTCCGTGGGAGTGCCCTGTTGTCCACCCCTGTTGCCGTCAGTATCGCCGTCGGAGGTCTAGATCTATCAGCCGCACAGGCGCCCGATGAAACCTCCGCGCGAAAACGGTAGGACCGCCTTCCTACCGTGCGCTACGGTGGATGCATGACTGCACGGAAGCTGTCGATCTCGGTCCCGCCTGAGGTCGAAGAGACGATCAAGGCGGCGGCAGCCGAAGAAGGCAAGCCGGTGTCCGCCTGGCTGGCCGAAGCCGCTGTGGAGAAGGCTCAGGTCGCTGTCCTGCATGCCCAGGGTCGTGCCGCTGCGCGTGAGCTTGTGGCGGAGTATGAGAGCGAGCACGGCAAGCTGCCCGAGGAGTCTAGGCAGCGGGCCCGTCAGTTTCTCATGGAGGCCGGCTTGCTGGACGACGAGCCATGGCGAGCGGTCGGGTAGTGCGCACGATCGTCTATGACACCGGTGCGCTGTTGGCCGCCGAGCGTCGCAATCCGGACTTCCTCGCCCTGCACGACGAGCTGATCACCGCGCACATCCGCCCCATCGTGCCGGTGGTCGTACTGGCCCAAGCGTGGAGAGGCGGACCGCAGCATCAGATCTCGCGCGTGCTCAAAGGCTGCGACCTCCTCGCCGACGACCAGCGCACCGGCCGTGCCGCCGGCGTCGCCTGCGGTGCCTCGGGTACCTCCGACGTGGTCGACGCGATCGTCGTCGCCACTGCCGTTCAGCACCAAGCCGCCGTGGTCACCAGCGACCCCGACGACCTGACCCACCTCACCGACTCCATCGGCGTCAAGCTCCGCCTTTTCACCATCTGACCGCTGCGGACGGCCGCCAGGCCGCCAAGGGCGGTGGAGCGGGCTTTGCTCGGTTCCTGCCCGGGTGGGGTCGGGCATGGCCAGGGGGCCGTACGCTGGCCCGGCGATGGGGTAGAACCTGCCTTGCCCGCCGTTCTGCCCCGTGGTCCCCTGGTCTTGCCCGACGCGGGCCCCGACCTGGGTAGGTGGTTGAGCGGGCCGTCGCGCTCGCCTAATCAGAGCAACGGCCGTGACGTCTGGCAGCAGCCCCAGCCCACGGGTCAGATGCTGGGTGAATAACTGAGTGACAATCGGCTCGGTAGGCCGAGAACGCCGCACGGCAGGGCGCGCATCGGCACTTTCCAGTTGTATGTGCCGCACGGGTGCTGTGCTTGTAGGAACGACCTGCTTCGTTCGGTCAGTGAAGCCGTGAGTGTCGGGATCGGGAAGGACATGGAGGCGGGGGCAGCTCAGCGGAGCAGGGAGCCGGGCGCCAGGCGGTGCGCGAGGCGGCGTGGTATCGCGACCTTCTGTCTGACCAGCACGTCGACGTCCGCGTAGTGCCGCCACGCCGTGTCCGCCACCGCCTGGTCCACGGGGGCGTCGCCGAATCGGGTGAGGTTCGCCAGGTTCGCCAGTTCCGTCAGCGGGTCGTTAGCGTGGGGGCCCAGTGCCGTCACTCCCAGTGTGGCCACCTCCCGGGCCGTCAGGACGCCCGACGAGGCGGGAATCCCGGCGGTGCGCAGCCGTATCACTGTCTGTCGCCACGCGCCGGCCACCCGCGCCTGCGGATCGCCCGCCCGGCGGCGTCGGCGGCGCAGGGGCGGCAGTACGGTCACCGCCAGCAGGTAGCCGCCCAGCAGGCCCCCGAGCAGTGCGCCCGCGATCGGCAGCCAGGCGATCTCCGTGTCGTGCCCGTCCTTGTGGGCGGACGGCTTTTGCGTGGGTTGGTGGGGCTTCGGTGTCGGGGCGGGTTTCGAGTTCTCGCTGCTGATCTCCTGTTCGACCGCCTGGCGCTGCTTGGACACGCCCTCGGCGACGTCGCCGCTCTCGCCCGCGTGGCTGCGCGCCGGGGTCGGGTAGAAGGGCACCCAGCCGATCCCCTTGAACTCCACCTCCGCCCAGGCGAGCACGTCGCCCGCCAGCACCTGCCGTACGCCGCCGCCCTGCGACTTGCCGGGGCCGAAGCCGACGACCACCCGGCTGGGCAGGCCGAGTGAGCGGGCGAGCAGCGCGTACGACGCCGCGAACTGCTCGGTCGTGCCCTTCTTCGCCTCGGTGAGGAAGAACTGGATACTGCGGTAGCTGTGCCCCGGCGGGGAGTTGACGTCGTAGTCGGCGTGCTTGCGGAGGTAGGCGGCCAGTCGTACGGCCTGCTGCATGGGGCTGGTGGCACCGGCCGTGGCCTTGCGCGCGATGGTGGCGAGGCGGGCCCGTTGTGGTGCCGTACGGCCGTCGGGGCCGTTGGGCAGCGCCAGGGCGGCCTGGTCGGGGGCGGGGACTGCCTCGCGTAGTTCCGCGGCGTAGTAGCGGCGGATGCCCGAGATCACCCGGTACGTGGAACCCTCGCGAGCAGCGGCGGCGGCACTCGCCAGCATCCCGGTCGCGGGGTCGGCCATCAGGCCGGTCGTGATCGGTGCGGTGAAGCTCACCTGCTGCGGACGGTCCGCCGCTGGCAGCCAGGGCCCGGCCAGCTTCTGTAGCGTGAACTGCTGCTCGACGACGTCGCGGGCGCCCGTGTCGCCGTCGCCGGGGACCCGGCCGCCCGTTGGCAGGTAGCCGGCGCTGGAGGTCCACGTGACGCCGTCGAAGCGATCCAGTACGGCCAGCCGCCAGTTCGCCTCGGCTGTGGATCTGACGGTGAAGAGCTGGCGGTAGGGGTTCTGGAGCCAGGCCGACACCTGGTCGAGCGGGCTCACCCCGGCGAGCGGGCGCGGTGGTGGCTGGGTCACCAACTGCCGCACGTCGTACGGCTTGGCGGCGAACGGCAGCACCGTCCCGGCCGCGACGGCGACCAGCACGAGGCAGGCCAGCAGTGGCAACCCCGCCACGATCGTCCTGACCGACCGGGCCGCCCGGACCAGTGCTAGCACGAGCGCAAGCCCGACGAGGATCGCCGCCGACGGCAGCCGCGAGCCGGGACCGGCCACGCCCAGGACGACGGCGGCGGCCAGCACCGGTACGGCCGGTGCGACCGGCAGCACCACCGCCCTGGTCCGCAGGGCCAGCTCGGCCCCGGCCACCGCCGCCGCCCACACCAGGAAGTGCGCCAGCACGATCGTCCTGCCGTCTCCCTCGGCCGGCAGAATGGTCGTGACCAGCGCCTTCCACGAGTCGCGCACGCCGAGCAGCGCGGCCCGCACACTGGCCGGGCTCGGCAGGAACCCGACCAGGGCCTGCGCCCTGAACAGGGTCGCCGACACCGCCGTCAGCCAGGCCAGCAGATTCATGGCCAGGGACGCCCACAGCGGCAGGACCCTGGCCAGCGCGTACGCCACCGCACCCGGCACGACCGCCGCCACGGCCACCACGGGGATCAACGCGCTCAGGGCGAACACCCCGTCGAACGCCAGCCCGGCCGTACCCGCCAGCAGGACCACGACGACGACCGACACCACCCGCCGCCACTCAGGCACCCGCGACAGCGGCGCGGCCTCGGTCGTCGCGGTCCGGACCCCCGGCGAACCGGACCGCAGGCCCAACGCGGACTGCACATCCGGCGTGGGTCGTGTGGGCGGTATGCCCGGCGGGGTGGGGTGCGCGCCGGGTTGTGTGGGTGGCATGTCTGGTGGGGTCGGTTGTGCGCTTGGCGGGGTGGGGTGCGCGCCGGATCGTGTGGGCGGTATGCCCGGTGGGGTGGTCAGCGCGGCCATGCCGCCGCCAGTTCCGCCAGGTCGCCGATTTCGATGACCGTCACGCCGGGCACCACCGGCGGGCCGTCGTCGGGGGAGGAGGCGCCAACCCACACGCAGACCACCTGGTCGAAGCGGCGGCGCACCGACGCGACCCCCGTCAGCGCCGTCCGCGCGCCGGTGACCAGCACCAGTGCCCCGCCGGAGCCCGCGCGGCGCACCGCGTCCACCGGCGCCTCCGCGTCGGCGGCGCGCTCGACCAGGGCCAGGCGGTCGAGCACCGTCTCGGCCTCCTCGGCGCCGCCCTTGGCGGACAGGAGTTCGCCGGCGCCGGTCAGCAGGCGTACGGGGAAGCGGCGGCGGGTCGCCGACCAGGCGACCGAGGCGGCCGCGTCCACCGCCAGCTCGAACTCGTCGTCACCCGCGTACGCCCCGGCGCGCGTGTCGAGGATCGTGGTCGTGTACGGCAGGCTGACGTCCTCCAACTCTTTCACCATGAGGGTCCCGGTGCGCGCCGTGGACCGCCAGTGGATGTGCCGCAGGTCGTCGCCGATCACATAGTCGCGGACCCCGTTGAAGGTGATCGTGCCGCTCGGCGACCGGGAGGCGGAGCCGTCGAGGTGGCGTTGCCGACCGGAGTTCAGCGGCTCCAGCGGCACCGTGCGCGGCCTGACCAGCAGCAGGTCGGCCTGGCCGTACGAGGTCGTGCGCCGGGCCAGGCCGAACGGGTCGGCCCGGTCGAGCCGCAGCGGGCCCACGGGCGTCTCGCCGCGTCTGCGGGTGGGCAGCCGGTACGACACGGTGCCGGTCGAGTTCCTGGCCAGCGGCGGTACGTCGACCACGATCGCGGTGTCCCGGCAGGTGTCGTGGGCCTCGAGGCCGTTGCGCCGCCAGCGGCCCCTGTTCGTGACGCGCAGCAGGGCGATGGCGGCCTCGCCCCTGGCGACCTTGACGGGCGTGACCTCGCGGCGTACCTCCAGCCGTGGCCGTCGCAGCGTCCACAGCAGACTGGCGCCGACGGCGGCGATCCCGCCGGCCGACAGCGCGCCCGCCTGCTGGTAGCCGAGCGGCGCCGCCACGGCGTACAGCAGCACGGAGGCGGCCAGGGTGCCCCAGCCCGCTCTGGTGATCATTCGCACTCCCAGAGGGGGGCGGCGGGGAATCCCCCCTTTGGGGTGTCCATCAGCACGTCATTGAGCCAGCCGCTGCCCGCGCTGGACTCCACCTTGTTCCAGACGTCGCTGCTCAGGCCCGTGTCGGTGTCGGTGTAGCCCGCGCCCTTGGTCTGGCAGATCACGGTCATGGTGATGTACTCGTGCACGGGGATCTTGCCCGACTCGCCGGAAGCCGACGGCCCTGGTCGGATGAGGGTGTTCCGATTGTCGTTGTGCGCGTTGCGGAACTGCGCCGACGGCGGCTGCAGCCCGGCCTTGGCCTCGGCGCGCTCCTGGCCCTCGCCGGCGTCGTTCTTGGCGCGCAGCGTCCAGGTGTAGTCCTGGCCGTTCTTCAGCCCGGTTACCTCGGCGCCGGTGCCGTCGAGCGTGCCGGGGTGCTGGCCGGGGCCTTCGAGGACGTAACTGACGCCGCCGTCCTTGGCGTTGTCGGGGGCCGACCAGGTGAGGTCGGCGCCGTGGTTCTTGCCCTTGGCCTCGAAGCTCGCCGGTCTGCCGGGTGCGACGCAGGGCCGCACGGGGATGGTGGGTTCGGAGACGGACTCGCCGCCGTCGTACTGGGCCGCGACCCGGAAGGTGTACTCCTGGTCGCACCGGCCCCCGGTCACCCGGAACTGGAAGGGGCCGTCGGACCTGACCCGATCCGGGGTCACGTTCGCGCTGCCCGGGGCGCCCTTCAGTGTGTAGCCGGTGGCCTTGCCCTGGCTCGACGGGGTGAAGACGATCTCCATCCAACCGGGCCCCGAGTTGGCGGTGACCGTGCCCGGCGGGCCGGGGGTCTGCGTCGGGGTCGGCGTGGGAGTCGGGGTCGGGGTCGGGGTGGGGGTGGGGGTGGGCGTGGCGGTGGGAGGCGGGCTGGGGGTCTCCGAGCGCTTCGTCTCGGTGGGCGTCGGTGTTCGGGTGACCGTCACCGTGGGCCTCGACGTGGGCTGCTGGTTGCTCTGCCGGGTCGGGACGGTCGTCGGGGGCACCAGGGTGGGCGAGCCGGTCGGTACGGGCAGCGGAGTAGGGGTGTCCTTCTGGCCGAGCGCCTCGTCGTACTTGCCGACCCGATGCGCCCTGCCGTCCTGCTCGATGACCAGCGCCGTCTCGCTGAACTGGTCGTTGACCCAGAGCAGCCCATCCTTGACGAACACCTCCAGCGGCCCCGCCTTGCCCGTGACCACCTTCTCGGGATCGAACCTCTTGGCCACCGTGTCGTACACGATGAGCCGTCCGGTGCTCTCGTCGGCGATGTACACGCGGCGGCCGAGCGCCTGCGGTGGCCCGAGCTTGCCGCCCTTCACCGAGACGGTGCTGAGCGCGCCGCTCGCGGTGTCCACGAGCACCAGCGCGCCCTGCTTGGGCGCGAGCATCGGGACGATCGTGGCCTCCGCGACGGCGGGCATCAGCATGCCGCCGCGCCCGGCCTCGGTCACCGTGCTGGGCAGGCTCACCGTGAGCCGGGTGCCCGTCGGGCCGATGACCATCGCCGAGGCGGCGGCGGAGTTGGTGACCAGCGGCACCCCGTCGGCCATGGTCAGCGTGAGCGGGTCGCCGGGCTCGCCCACGGTCACGGCCTTGCCCTGCTGCGCGCCGTTGATCTGGGCGAGCGTGCCTGCTTCCGGAACGGGCACCCAGAGGGTCCCGTTCTTGTCGATGCCCGCCTGGCCGAGCGGGGCCTTGAGCGTGATCGCGGCGCCGATCGTGTCCACGGTCAGCGGGTTCACCTGCTGGACGGTGCCCGCCCGTGGGTCGATCGCGTACGCCTTGCCCGCGCCCATCACGAGCTGCATGCCCCCGGCGCCCAGGCTCTTGCTCTGGGCGACCTCGAGCTGGGTCGGGTCGATGCGGCTGACCTGGCCGGTCGACTCGTCGACGACGAGCACGCTGTTGCCGTCCTGGACCACCTTGAGCTCGTCGCCCTTCGCGGCGGCCAGGTCCACCCGGCCGTCGACCTGGCCGGACAGGCCGTTGGCGTGGACGACCTCACCGTTGAGCGCGCTCGCGAGCCAGGCGCCGATGTCGGCGAGTTTGGGCCGGGCGCTGGACACCCCCGTGCCCAGGAAGAATCCGATGCCCGTGAGCACGGCGACGAGCGCGAGCGCGACGAGGCCCGCCATCCGCCGTCGTGCTGCCTTTTGCCACCGAATGGCCACCAAATTCACATCCCGCGACATTTGTGCACATGCATACCAGCGGACACCCTAGAACGGCCGGGTCCGCCGGGGGCATTCTTCAAACAACCTCGAAGTGTCGCTCAGGACGTGCCCCGGCGCAGCTCGTCGATGGCCTGGAACTGCTCGTCCATCGACGACTCGAAGGACTCCAGGACCTGGCTGAACCGGTCGTCGAGCGCGTCCTGTGACGGCATCGACTCGCCGAGCGTGCCGGCCATGACCTCCCTGACCATCCTGTCGGCCTCGTCCTGCGCCTGCTGGACGGCCCGCAGCAGCTCCCCGGCGAGCCGCTGGCTGTCCAGGCGCATCGCGCGCGGGGCTATGACCAGCTCGGTGAGCCGTCCGGTGGCGCCGGCCGCCACCTGGACCTGCCCGTCCGCGCCGGTGCCCCGGCCGACGACCGCGTCGATCTCCTTACGGCTCTCTTCGACGCGGAGCAGCATCTCCTCCGCCTGAGCGGTGATCCGTTCGAGGTCTTCGGGGCGGAATTCCGCAGCATCCATGCCAGGGATAATCGCCGACAGCGCACCCAATACGGCGATATTTCGGGAAAAGTCGAAGTGTAAATGGATTCGTTGATTCGGGTGGTTTGTTACGGCAAGGTGGCCAGCGGGTTAAAAAGAAGGGGCGGTTTCCGATGGGCGACGGGATCAGGATCGAGCCCGCCGTGCTGATCGCGGGCGGCCAGGCGTGCGACGAGGCCGCGGCTCTCCTGCGACCGGCCGTCGACACGTTCCGCACCTCGGCGGCGCCGACCCCCGACTGCTTCGGCCTGATCGAGCGGGGCTCGGAAGAGCTGGCCAAGTCCTACCAGGCGTTCTACGACGAACTGCTCGGCTTCGCCGACGACCTCACCGCCAAGCTGGGGGAGACCGCCGTCGGCCTGCGCGAGAGCGCGACACGACTGGGAAGTGGCTGAATGGCAGGACCGTTCGACCCGATCACCGACCTCGTCCGGACCCTGCGTAACGCGATCGCCTCCATGGGCGGAGACGAGCAGGAACAGCGCCTGCTGCTCATGGCCGACGCCTGCCTGGGATTCCAGGCGGCGCTCAAGGAGATCGACCCGAAACTCGCCCCCATCCCCAAGTCGCTCGACGGCTGGGTGGGCGACGACGCCGCCACCTTCCACGACAAATGGGCCCATCACCTGGACCAGCGGTTCAGGACGGCGGCCATCGACCATCTCGGCACCGCGGCCGAAGTGCTGAAACAGTCGGTCGAGGCGACCCGCAAGACCCGGAAGGCGCTCAACGATCTCATCGAGTCCCTGGTGATCTCGATGGCCGCGGGCGCCGCCGTCTCGGTCGCCGCCGCGGCCCTCAGCGGCTACGCCGCGTGGGCGGCCTCCGCGGGGATCGCCGCCCGCGGCGCCACCGTGGCGACGGGCATCCTGAGCAGGTTCTTCTCGCTGCGCAACGCCGCCACCGCGATCATGCGCACCCTTGAGGCCGTCGGGAAGTCGGGACTGGTACGCGGTCTCAGCATGTACGGCGGCGGCGGCTTCAAGGCGGTCGCGCTGAAGACACTCGGGAAGTACGGGCAGATCTACGGCTGGTCCCTCGGCGGCAACCTGCTGGCCGGCGGCGTGGCCAGAGGGGTCTTCGGCCAGAACCCGCTGGACATCTCCATCCTCTCGCTCGCCCAGACCGCCAACGCCTCGACGATCGCCGGCCTCACCGGCCCCCTCGGCGCGACGAGCTACTTCACCGGCCTCGCCGCCAGGCGGCCGCTCCTCACCAACGTGACGATGGGCGCGATCGCGGGCGGCGTACCCGCCTTCTGGAACGCCAGGATCGAGGGCAAGTCCTGGGGGCGGACGTTCGGCGACGTGGCGCTGTTCTCCGGCATCGCGGGCGGCTTCAACGGGGCCGTGGGGCGGGCGTTCAACCCGGCGGCGGGGCAGCGAGGCGTGCCGTCACCCCAGTGGTTCGGCGGCCTGCCGCCGATGGCGCAGAGCTCGCTGCTGGGCTTCGCGCCCAGCGTGGGCCTCAGACTCGCGGTCCCCTTCGCCCCCTCGGCCCCGCCGCTCCGCGCCCCCGACCCACCGGACCTGCCCGGCGGGAAGTAGCGGCGAACTCACTGCGCGAGGACCTCGCGCAGCCGGGCCGCGTACGCCCTGGGGTGCGAGGTGTTGCCGTTGTGCCCGCCCGGAAAGTGCACGAGGTCGGTGCCGAGCAGCCGCGCCAGCTCCTCGGCACACCGGTAGTCGAAGACCGTGTGCGGGGTGGCGCGACCGGCGACGGGCACGATCGGGGCGCCCTTCAACGTGGCCGGGTCCAGCCGGTCGGCGATGGCCGCCGTCCAGTCGTGCTCCACGAAATAGTGGAAGTTGGCGGTACGCTGCGGGGTCATCGGCTGCGGGGTCAGGTCCGGCTCGACGTCCCGGCTCGCGAGGTCGATGCCGAGCGCCCTGCCGATCTCCTTGAGCAGGGCGGGCAGGCCGTCGCGCCGATAGATCTCCTGGCCGCCGGCCAGCTCCCGCTGATGGTCGTGGCACTCGTCGGGAGGCAGCAGCCACGGCGCGACGGGCTCGTGCGCGATCAGCCTGCTCAGCCGGCCGCTCGCGACCAGGTGGAGCCCGATGGTGGCGCCGAAGCTCAGGCCCAGCATCGTCACCGGCTCGCCGGTCAGGTGGTCGAGCAGGCGGCGGACGTCGTCGACGTGCTCCTCGACGGTCACGCCCCCGGCCGGGTCGTCCGGGATGCTGCGCGAGAGCCCGCGCCGGTCGTACGTGATCACCGTGTGGTCGGCGACGAGCTGGTCCACGAGGTCGACGCTGCGTCCGGCGTCACCTTCGCCGCTCTGGGAGATCAGCAGGACGGGACCGGTGCCCCGCACCTCGAAGTAGAGGTTCGCGCCGTCCACCCGCAACATGCCTGTTTTCATGACATCAGCCTAATGCATCAATTTTGATGTATCAAGAATGATGTATCTCACCCCAGGGCATCCCCTCGAAGTAGCCGATCAGGCGGCCCACCGCCCTCTCGTCCACCTTCAGCTTCACGTCGTCGATCCGTCCCACGGGCGCGACGCCGCGCGAGTTCGTCACGAACACCGCAGGGAAGTCCCGCAGGTCCTCCACCCGCAACACCCGGCTCTCGTACGGCACGCCCGCCCGCGTCAGCCCCGCCTCCATGAGCTGCATCGTGATGCCGTGCAGCATGGGCGCGTCCGGCCAGATCACCCGGCTGCCGTCGAAACACCCCAGATTGGTGATCGAACCCTCGGAGATCACCCCGTCGTCCGTGGTGAGCAGGGCCTCGTCGAAGCCCTCGGCCTCCACCCGCCGCCCGAGGTAACCCTGCGGGAAGCCGCCCGTGTGCTTGATGTGCGGCAGGAAGCGCTGGTAGCGGACCGATCTGAGGCTCTGCGGGGCGGTGGACACCTCGACGGGAGCCGTGGCGGTCACCAGCACGTGCAGCTTGGCCACCTCGCACACGTACACCCGCACGGACGCGTCAGGCCCGCCCCCCGGCCTGCCCTCCAGGCCCAGAACCGACCTGATGGAGTCGACGACGAGCCCGCGGTCGAGCGGGCGGCCGAACAGCTCCTCGGTGGCCCGGTCGAGCCGGTCGAGGTGGCGGTCGAGGCCGCGTACCCGGCCCTGCCTGACCTGCATCGCGGTGAAGTGCCCGTATCTCGCCGACACGGCCAGCGTCACCTCCGGCGCCTCGGCGAGCTTGCCGTCGATCACGGTGCGTTCGATGTCGATCAACTCCCTTTCCGGCTAACGGCTGAGCGTCCTGGGGATGAGGCGCCGGGCGAGCTCCTCGAGCATGGCGACGGTCTCGGCGATGTCCTGCCGGTCGTCGGTGTCGAGGGCCGCGGCCACGGCGTCGTCCACTGGCGCGGCACGTACCTCTGAGACCCGCCCCGAAACCTGCGGCGACTCCCTGATCAGAGAGCGCCGCCGGTCCCGGGGGTCGATCATGGTCTCCAGCGCTCCCACGGTCTTCAGCCGGGCGACGGCGGCGGAGACGGCGCTCTGCGGCAGGCCGGTACGGGCCGCGACCTCGCCCACTGAGGTGTCGGGATGCTCCCGGATGTCGCTCACCACGATGAGGACGGTCCGGACGCTGGTGGAATGCTCGCCGATGCCCTCGGTGGGCATGGCCTCCTCGCCGATCTTCATCAGCGTCCGCCCGAGCAGGAACAACTCGACCCCGTTCACCTCAGGCACGATACCGCCGAACCGATCTAGGGCCAGAACTTCACTTCGGGCAAGTCCTTCGACGGCTTGTCCAGCAGCGGCTCCCGCTCCTGGCGCAGGTGCCGGTCGAGGAAGGCGCCGACGTACGCCCGGGTGATCGACACCGAGCGCTCACCGTCGAGCGCCGGTGCGGGCAGGCCCACCTGCGGCCTGAGCACCGCGTAGTCGGTGAACGAGCCGTGGTCCGTGCCCGCGACCGACAGCCAGCGCTTCCAGCCCTGCACCTTCGGCCACCAGCCGGCCCACGACTGGTCCCCGGTCGGCGTGTGGTTCTGCTCGGTGCCCATCATGAGGAGCGGCCCGCGTATCGCCGTTGTCGGCTGCTTCGGGTTGTAGCTCCCGTCGAGGTTCACCCCGGCCCGCACCCGCTTGTCCGCGGCCATGAGCTGCGGGGCCGCGTTGCCGCCCGCCGAGAAGCCGACCATGCCGATCCGCGACCGGTCGACCAGCCGTCCCCACCCGGTCTTCGCGGTGAGCCGGTCGAGCACGAACGACAGGTCCTTCACCCGGCTCTTGGCGAGCGCGATCCCCATCTCCTCGTTGTTCTCTCCCACGCACGCCGCGCAGGTGGTGGTCCGCCCGTCGGGGAACGTGGTGGCCACCGACTCGTAGGTGTGCTCGACGGCCGCGACCAGGTATCCCTTGCTGGCCAGGTCCTCCGCCAGCGAGGTCATCGTCGCGCGGGGGAAGGAGAAACCGGGCGACACGAGCACGAGCGGCAGGCCCTGGCGGCGGGTGAGCGGCTTGGCGTCCACCGTGGCGTACGTCCGGGTCTTGGCCAGCGAGTCGGCGGGGACGTTCGGATAGTCCTTGACGATCAGCGCCGACTCCTGCGGCGTCACGTAGGGCGCCGCCCGCGTGCCCGCCCGTGCGGCCGGATACCAGAGAGAGACCATGAGCTGCCGCGGCCCGTCCTTCGGCACCCACGGATCGGGACGATCGGCGTCCACCAGGTGCAGAGAAGCCAGCCCGACGGGATACTTGCCGGTGGGCGCGGGCAACGCGGTGCCGGTCGCGGCCCGCGCCTGTACGGACGGCGCCGCCAGCAGGGCGCCGGCCACGCCCAGGGCGACGAAGAGGTGTCGTTTCATGGGGGCCAGCCTGGGCCCGGACCCACCGGCCCGGCTTGCCCTGGAAGTCGACCGGCACCCCCTCCTTTCGTAGCGGTCCGGATCGACGATCGGCGCGGGTGGCGCCCCGGCGCCGGGCCGTACGCTGAAGAACATGCAGGTGAGCAGACGGATCGAGGGCAGCTTGCCCGTGGTGCTCGGGGTGGGCGTGTTCGCGGTGTCCGCGGTGCCGTTCGACCAGACGGGCGGGCTGACGTCGCCGGTGCTCATCGTGACGGCGGCCGCGGCGGGCGCGGCGGCGTGGTTCGCGCGGCGGTCGTGGTGGCCGCTCGCCCTGCTCGGTGCCGTCTTCTACGTGTGGCTGGTGATGTGGCCGCCGCTGATGGTCGCCTCCTATTACGCGGGTACGACGCTGCGCGGCGCCCGCGGCGTCGCGATCTACCTGGGCGGGACCGCCGTGGCGCTCGGCGCGGCCGTCATCGTCGGCGACCTGATCGGCGGGCGCCGGGAGATGGTCACGGCGACCGGCGCCAACGTGGCGCTGATGGCCATGGCCCTGGTGGGGCTGCCGTTCATGTTCGGGCTCTGGACCCGGGCCAGGCGCGACGTGCTGGCCGCCGCCAGAGAGCGGGCCGACCGGCTCGAACGCGAGCAGGTGATGCGGGCCGAGCAGGCCAGGGCCCAGGAGCGGGCGCGCATCGCCAGGGAGATGCACGACGTCGTCGCGCACCGGGTCTCGCTGATGGTGCTGCACGCCGGGGCGCTGGAGGTACGGACCACCGACGAGCCGACGGCCCGTACGGCGTCCATGATCGGCGGCATCGGCCGGGAGGCGCTGGCCAACCTGCGCGAGCTGCTCGGCGTCCTGCGCTCGAACCAGCAGCCCGCCGAGCTGAGCCCGCAGCCCACCCTGGCCGACCTCGACCGGCTCCTGGACCAGTCCCGCGCGCTGGGCATCTCGGTGCGCAGGCACGACCACGGCGAACCGCGCGCGCTGGGCTCGACGGTGGAACGGACCGCCTACCGCGTGGTGCAGGAGGCGCTCACCAACGTGCACAAACACGCCCGCGACGCGCACACCGACGTCCACGTCCGCTTCCTGAACGGCACTCTCCAGGTCGAGGTGCTGAACCGGGGAAGCGCCAATGGAACGGAACATGCCCTGCCCGGAGCGGGCTGGGGGCTGGCGGGCCTGCGCGAGCGGGTCGAGCTCCTCGGCGGGTCGCTCCAGGCGGGCCCCCGGCAGGAGGGCGGCTACGGCGTCACGGCCGCCATCCCCGTACGGGCCACGGCATGATCCGGGTGCTGGTCGTGGACGACGAGGCCCTGGTCAGATCCGGGCTGCGAATGATCCTGGAGACGGCCGACGACATCGTGGTGGTGGGCGAGGCCAGGGACGGCGAGGAGGCCGTCGGAGCGGCGGCCCGGCTGAGGCCGCACGTGGTGCTCATGGACGTGCGGATGCCCGGCACCAACGGCCTGACCGCCGCCGCCCGCGTGCTGGCCACCCCGGACCCGCCCAAACTGGTCATGCTGACCACGTTCGACCTGGACGAGTACGTCCACGAGGCGTTGCGGCTCGGCGCGGTCGGCTTCCTGCTCAAGGACACCCCGCCCAGAGACCTGACCGCCGCCGTCCGTACGGTGGCCGCCGGCCAGGCCATGCTCTCCCCGTCGGTCACCAGGCGGCTGATCGACGCGTTCGTCGACAAGGCGCCCTCGCGCTCGGACTCGGCCCGCAGGCGGCTCGCCTCGCTCACCGGCCGGGAGGAGGATGTGATCAGAGCGCTGGCCCGCGGCCTGTCGAACGCCGAGATCGGCCGCGACCTCCGCCTGTCGGAGGCGACGGTCAAGGCGCACGTCAGCCGGGTGCTGGCCAAGCTCGGCCTGACCAACCGCGTCCAGGCCGCCATCCTCGTCCATGACGCCGATCTCTGACCCGCCCCGATGAGCCCGCCCCGATAAGGTCGTCAGGCGTGACGAACGAGTTGGGACCACTTGCCGAACGGCTGCGGGAGTTCGCGCGGGCGCGCGACTGGGAGCAGTTCCACACACCGAAGAACCTCGCCATGGCGCTGGCCGGGGAGGCGGGGGAGCTGCTGGCGGAGTTCCAGTGGCTCACCCCCGCCGAATCCGCCGACCTCGACCCCGAGACGCTCGCCAGGGTGCGTTCGGAGCTCGCCGACGTGACGCAATATCTGGTCCGGCTGGCGGACGTGCTCGGCGTCGACCTGGTGGCGGCCGCCTACGCCAAGCTCGACGAGGGCGAACGGCGCTACGACGCCGACCTCTATCGCGGCTCCGCCAGAAAGGCCCCGCCCCTCAACCCGTAACGCGCCCCGGCTCTTTACCGACTCCATACATGCAGGTGCCTAAAGTACTAGAGCACTAGATAAATGGAGTAGCCGGTGATCGAGTTTCATCTGGATACGAAGTCAGGCGTCTCTCCGTACCTGCAGCTGGTCCAGCAGGTACGGCACGCGCTACGGCTCGGCGTGCTGCGCGAAGGCGACCAGCTGCCGACCGTCAAGGAGGCCGTGGCGCAACTGGCGATCAACCCCAACACCGTCCTGAAGGCCTACCGGGAGCTCGAGCACGAGGGCCTGGTCGCCGCCCGGCCAGGGGTGGGGACGTTCGTGACGGCGACGCTCACCGACACCTCGCTGGCCGCGCACGGTCCGCTGCGACTGGAGCTGCGGCGCTGGCTGGCCAAGGCCCGCCGGGCCGGTCTCGACGACGAGAGCATCGAGGCCCTCTTCATGACCACCTTTCGGCACACCGCTCAGGAGGACATAGCGTGAAGACCGTCCTGCAGGCCCAGGGTCTGGGCAAGAGATACGGCAGGCGCTGGGCGCTGCGCGACTGCACCATCGACATCCCCGCCGGGCACGTCGTCGGGCTGGTGGGTCCCAACGGAGCCGGCAAGACCACGCTGCTGAAGCTGGCCAGCGGCCAGTTGGAGCCCACGAGGGGCGGCATCAACGTGCTGGGCGGCCGTCCCGCCGAAGGCCCCGCGCAACTGGCCAAGGTCGGATTCGTCGCCCAGGACACCCCCGTCTACGCCGGGCTGAGCGTCGCCGACCACCTGCGATTAGGAGCCCGGCTCAACCCCGGTTGGGACGCCGCGCTGGCACGGGAGCGGATCAGACTGCTCGGTCTGGATCCCAACCATCGGGCGGGGAAGCTGTCGGGCGGCCAGCGCGCCCAGCTCGCCCTCACCCTCGGCCTGGCCAAGCGGCCCGAGCTGCTGATCCTGGACGAGCCGGTCGCCTCGCTCGACCCGCTGGCCCGCCGTGAATTCCTGCAGGGCCTGATGGAGGCGGTCGTCGAGCACGAGCTCAGCGTGGTGCTCTCCTCCCACCTGGTCGCCGACCTGGAACGGGTCTGCGACTTCCTGATCGTGCTCGTCGACTCGCGGGTCGAGGTGGCGGGAGAGGTCGACAAGCTCCTGGCCACCCATCACCGGCTCACCGGCCCGCGCCGCGACCCCGACCGGCTCCCCGCCGACCAGGATGTCGTCTCCGCGCGCCACACCGACCGGCAGAGCACGCTCGTGATCCGTACCGACGCCCCGATCCACGACCCCGCCTGGACGGTCAGCCGGCTCAGCCTGGAGGACCTCGTCCTGGCCTACATGGAGAAGCACACCGCCGACAACCGGCGAATCGCCCTGGAGGTGCGCTGATGATCTGGCTGACCTGGCGCCAGTTCCGAGGCGCGGCCGTGATGATGGCCGGCCTGCTCGTCATCCTCGCCGTCGTCCTGGCCCTGACCGGCCCGAAACTGGCCGCCGACTATTCCACCGGGATCGCCGGCTGTGTCCAGGACAACACCTGCGTCCGCTTCTACGACCGCTTCTTCGGCGCGTACGAAACGCCCTTCATGGCCCTGTCCCTGGTCGTGCTGCTCCTGCCCGCCCTCGCCGGGCTCTTCTGGGGAGCGCCGCTGATCACCCGCGAGCTGGAGGCGGGCACGCATCTGCTGGTGTGGAACCAGAGCATCACCCGCGCCCGCTGGCTGGCGGTCAAGCTCGGGCTCACCGGCCTGGTCGCCGCGGCCGCCACCGGACTGTGCGGCCTCGCGGTGACCTGGTGGTCCGATCCCCTGGACAAGTCGGCCCCGGGCGGTTTGGCCTTGATGGCTCCCCTGGTGTTCGGCGCGCGCGGCATCGCCCCGCTGGGGTACGCGGCCTTCGCCTTCGTCCTGGGCGTGACCGTGGGCATGATGGTGCGCCGCACGCTGCCCGCCATGGCCATCACCCTGGCAGTTTTTGTCGCGATCCAGCTCGCCATGCCGCTGCTGGTCCGGCCCCATCTGATGACCCCGGTCACCTCGACCTTCGAGCTCAGCGAGGCGAACGTGGACGGCTTCGGTATAAACCGGGACCGAGGCGGATATGTGGAGGTTCGACTGAATGATTCTGTTCCCGGCCACGCGGGCGCCTGGGTCCTGTCCAACAATCTCCTCGATTCGTCCGGACGTCCGGTCGCCGGCCCCGAACCCGGAGTCGGGAGCGTCCAGGTCTCGACGACGTCGGGACCCTGCTCACCGTCGGGACAGCAGGGCATGGGCATGTGCCCGGCGGAGATCAACCGGCTCGGCTACCGGCAGCAGGCGACCTACCAGCCCCTCGACCGTTTCTGGCCCTTCCAGTGGATCGAGACCGGGATCTACGCCCTGCTCACCCTCGGCCTCACGTGGCTCTCCTTCTGGTGGATCCGGAGACGGCTGTCATGACCGTCATCAGAACCGCGGCCGCCGGGCTCGCCCTCCTTCTGGCCGCGGCCTGCACAGCTCCGGCGCCACCGCGCGGCCAGGCGAGCGCGGCAGCCAGTACGGTCTGCGCGCCGCCCCAGCGAACCCCCGAAGCGGAGACGCCCACCACGATCGACGTCATCGAGCAGGCGTACTTCTGCATCCTCGGCACCTACTACAGCGGCGCCACGCTGGACGCCCGTTCGCTGCTGACCGCCGGATTCGTCGCCCTGACCCAGGAACTCAACCGCAACGGGCGCGACCTGCCCGAGGCCACCATGCCGGCGCTGACCGGCGACCGCAAAGCCGACTGGACCGCTTTCGAGAACGCCTATCGGAAGGTCACCGATCAGGTGCCCGGCCTGCGCGACAAGCTGGCCATCGTCACCCTCGAGGCCATCGTGTCCGCCCTCGGCGACAATCACGCCCGCTGGACGCACGACGCCAAGCGGCCGCCCGACTACTACGAGGGTGACGGCTACGGCCTGGGTCTCCAGGCGAACGTCAACGGCCCGCAGGTGGGCGGCAATCCCGGCGTCGCCGTCCCCCCGCTGTTCGTCACCACTGTCCAGGGTGGCGCGGCGCAGGCCGCCGGGTTGCGCGCGGGCGACATTGTCGAATCGATCAACGGATCGGCGCCCTTCATCGGGGGGAAGGCCACCCCCGCGATCAACGCCCTCTACCCGCAGTATCCGGAAGCGCGTCCGGTCCGGCTGCGGCTGCTGCGGCAGAGCACCGGCCGCCGCTGGAGCGTGACGCTCAAGCCCGGCCTGTTCCAGCGGGATCTGGCCGCCCTGCAAGTGGTGCGGTCGAAGCTGCTGGACGACAGCATCGCCTACGTACGGATGACCGGATTCGCTCCCGACTCCGCGAACAGGGTTCTCAAGGCCATCTCCAGGCTGCGCACCGGCCGGACCCTTACCGGCGTCGTGCTGGACCTGCGCGGGAACGGCGGCGGCAGCCCTTTGGAGGCGACCCGGCTGGTGAGCGCGTTCGTCCACGGCAAGGTCACCGCCTACCAGTGCACCGTGGACGGCAAGTGCGAGACCTCGCGGACCGACGACACCGTTGATCTGGTCAACCTGCCGCTGATGGTGCTCACCGACCGCAGTTGCGCCTCGGCCTGCGAGCACTTCAGCTCCGCTATCAAGGACCTGCGGGCCGGCCTGCTGGTCGGCACCAGAACCGCCGGCGTCATCTCCGGCCCGGCGCAGGGGTATCTGCTGCGCAACAACACGTTGCTGGGCTTTCCCGCCAGGCATCACCTGGGGCCCAACCGCGAGGTGATCGACCGGATCGGCGTGCCGCCCGACCACTACGTACCCCTGACCTCGAAGGACGCGGCCGCCGGACGCGACCCCGCCCTGGCCAAGGCCCTGACCTTGTTGAGCAAGTGAATGGACCTCTCCATGAGACAGCTCTTGGCAGTCGCCGCAGGACTGGCCGTCCTGGCCGCGTCCGCCTGCTCCGCACCCGCGCCGCCCCGGTCCGCTGCCAAGCCGTCGGCGACGTCGACCGGCCCCGCCACCCTGCCCGCCCCGACCGGCGCCCATCCGGTCGGCACCACCGCCCTGTATCTGAAGGACACCTCCCGTCCCGATCCCTGGAACCTCGACGTCGACGCCAGGGAGCTCAAGGTCACCCTGTGGTATCCGACCAAGCGACGGGACGGGCAGCGGGCGCCGTACATGACGCCGAAGGAATCAGAGCTCATGCTGAAGGGCTTGAGGATCAGTGGCGTGCCGGACGACACGCTGAGCAAGACGCGAACGAACGCCATCCAAGACGCCGAACCGGCGGGGCGGAAGTTGCCGCTGGTGGTGGTCTCCCCTGGCTTCACCAAGCCGATGAGCACACTCACGTCCCTGGCCGAGGACCTGGCCAGCCGGGGGTACGTCGTGGCCGGGATCGACCACACCTACGAGAGCTACGCCACGACCTTGTCCGACGGGCGGGTCGCGGAGTGCCTCGCGTGCGACAGCGACACGGACCCGGGCTTCGGCACGGGGGTGATCCAGGGCCGGGCGGCCGACGTCTCGTTCGTGCTCGACCAACTGCCGGCGAAGTGGGATGGTTCCGACCGGATCGACCGCTCCCGCGTCGCGATGGTCGGCCAGTCGATCGGCGGGGCCGGCGCCATGGCGGCCATGGTGAAGGACTCCCGGGTACGCGCCGGGATCGACATGGACGGCACCACCTACGCACGGATCCCCAAGAGCGGGTTCACCCGGCCGTTCATGTTCATGGGCTCTCCGCAGCACATCCCTGGCGGTCGTGACAATTCGTGGGACCGCGACTGGAAGCTGCTGACCGGGTGGAAGCGCTGGATCGTGCTGTCCGGCGCGGAACACCAGTCCTTCACCGACGGCCCGCTGATGTCGGGCGCCCTCGGCATCACGCCCCCCTACGGCATTCTGCCCGGGGCGCGCTCCGTCGAGCTCACCCGTACGTACGTGGCGGCCTTCCTCGACCAGCATCTGAAGTCGCGGCAGCAGTCCCTCCTGGACAAGCCGTCATCGCGCTACCCCGAGGTCAAATTCTGCCCCGCGACCTGTGGTCAATCGTGAGGCTCCGCGCATCTTGAGCTCCTCGGCGATCGGGCCGGACGCACCAGAACACCGGATCGGCTGCCGAGCCGGTCCGGTGCCTCACGTCTCATGCGACGGCCGACATCTCCCGCTCGGGGACATGGCGGTCCCCTTTCCGTTGCCTCCACCGTGCTGGAACAGCCTTTAGATCCACTTCTCGTGCGCTTAGGGTGGCTCCTATGCGCTTTGGGGTGCTAGGGCCGCTGGCCGTATGGACCGACCAGGGGGAGCCGGTCACGATCCCCGGGTTGAAGGTCCGTGCGCTCCTCGCCGACCTGCTGGTGGACGAGGGGCGGCCGGTGTCGTCCGATCGGCTCGTGGACGACCTGTGGGCCGGTGAGCCGCCGGGCAACTCCGTGGGTGCGCTCCAGGTGCGGGTCTCGCAGCTACGGCGCGCGCTGGAGGACGCCGAGCCGGGCGGCAAGAACCTGGTCATCTCACGTGCGCCCGGCTACCTGCTCAAGGCCGCCGAGGGTACGGTCGACGCCGCGCGCTTCGCCGAGCTGCTGGCCCGGGCCGAGACGGCCGAGAGCCCACGGACCAAGGCGGAGCTGCTGTCCGACGCGCTCGCGCTGTGGCGCGGCCCGGCGTTCGCCGACTTCGCCGACGAGGAGTACACCAGGTCCGCGATCCTCCGGCTGGAGGAGCAGCGGCTCTCCGCCCTGGAACAGCAGGCCGAGGCGCGCCTGGAGCTGGGCGAGCACGGCCTGCTCGTCGGCGAGCTCGGCGACCTGGTGGACCGGCACCCGCTCAGGGAGCGGCTGCGGGCCGTACACATGCGAGCGCTCTACCGCGCGGGACGGCAGAGCGAGGCGCTCGTGAGCTACGCCGACCTGCGCGAGCGGCTGGCCGAGGAGCTCGGCCTCGATCCCGCGCCCGAGCTGGTCGCGCTGCACCAGGCGATCCTCGGCCAGGACCCGGCCCTGAGCAGCCCCGCGCCCCGGCCCGCCACGAATCTGCCCGCCTCGCTCAGCGACCTGATCGGGCGGGACGGCGCGCTGGCCGAGGTCCGGACGCTCCTGGAGCACAGCAGGCTCGTCACCCTGACCGGCAGCGGCGGCGTCGGCAAGACGCGGCTGGCCCTGGAGACCGCCACCCGGCTCGCCGACACGTACGCCGACGGCGCCTGGCTGGTCGAACTCGCCCCCCTCGACCGAGGAACCCGCTCACCGGACGCCGACGAACGGGTGGTGGACCGCGCTGAGCGAGTTCGGTCGGGTGTCGACGAGCGGGTGGTGGCGGAGACCGTCGCGGCGGCGCTCGACATTCGCGAGGAGTCCGACGGGACGCCGCTCGCCGACCGGCTGGCCGGGGCGCTGCGCTCCCGGCAGCTCCTGCTCGTCCTGGACAACTGCGAGCACGTGATCGAGCAGGTCGCCGAGCTGGCCGGACGGCTGCTGCGGACCGCTCCCGGGCTGCGCGTGCTGGCCACCAGCAGGGAACCGCTGGCGGTGGCCGGCGAGGTGCTGTGGAGCGTGCCGCCGCTGGACGTGCCGGTCGGCACCGACCCGGGCGAGGTGGCGCGGGCCGACGCGGTCCGGCTGTTCGTGGCGCGGGCCGCCGCCTCGGCCCCCGGCTTCACCCTCGACGCGGGCAACGCCGGGGCGGTCGCGCAGCTCTGCCAGCGGCTCGACGGGATCCCGCTGGCCCTGGAGCTGGCGGCGACCCGGGTGCGCGCGCTCGGCGTACAAGGGGTGGTGGCCCGGCTCGACGACCGGTTCCGGCTGCTCGCCTCCGGGCAGCGCGGCGCGCCGCCGCGCCAGCAGACGCTGATGGCGGTGATCGACTGGAGCTGGCAACTGCTGACCGAGCCCGAACGCGCCGTCCTGCGCCGCCTGGCCGTCCACGCGGACGGCTGCACCCTGGAAGCCGCCGAGGAGACCTGCGCGGAGGACGGGCTCGACGTGCTCGACCTGCTCGCGCGGCTGGTCGACCGCTCCCTGGTGGTCGTGGCCGACGGTACGGCGGGCATGCGGTACCGGTTGCTGGAGTCGGTGGCGGAGTACTGCCTGGAGCGGTTGCCGGAGGCGGGCGAGCTGGATCGGGTACGGCAGGCGCACGCGGCCTACTACACGGCGCTGGCCGTACAGGCTGAGCCGTTCCTCTATGGGCACTCCCAGCGGGAGTGGCTGCTGCGGCTGGACGCGGAGGCCGCGAACACGCGGGCGGCGCTCGACACGGCGGCCGGGGCGGGCGACGCGGCCGGTGCGCTGACGCTGGTGAACGCGCTGGCCTGGTATTGGGTGCTGCGCGGCCGGCTGGCCGAGGGGCGACGGTCGCTGGAGTCGGCGCTGGCCATCGCGGACGGCGCGGCTGTTGAGCATGACGCTGTTGAGGGCGGCGCTGTTGAGGGCGGCGCTGTGGCGGTCGCGAGGGCGAGGGCGGGGGCGTGGCGGGCGGGGTTCGCTCTCAAGCTTGGGGAGGATGTCGACTGGCGGTCCGCTCTCGATCGGATCGAGGATTCGGGTGGGCGGGCCAGGGCCGAGTGGTTCCTCGGGTGGGCGGTGCCCGACATGCTGACCGGGCAGGAGCTGGTGTCGAGCGCGCTGGCCACGTTCAGGGCCATGGGCGACCAGTGGGGGATCGCGGCGGCGCTGAGCCGGCGGGCGCGGGACGCCTTCACACAGCGGGACTTCGTGGCCCTGGAACGCGACGGTGAGGAGAGCGCGCGGCTGTTCCGGCAGCTCGGCGACCGGTGGGGAGTGCTCCAGGCCACGGAGTGGCTCGGCGGGCTGGCCGAGATGGGGGGCGACGCGGAGCGGGCCAGGCGGCTGTTCGCGGACGGGCTGCGGATGGCGGAGGACCTCGGGCTCTGGCCGGAGGTGGCCGGACGCACCGCCTGGCTGGGCTGGATGGCGCTCGGGGTGGGCGAGTACGAGCGGGCCATGGAGCTGTGCGGGCAGGCCCTGCGCATCGCCTCCGGGCAGGGCCATCGAGAGATCTCGATCATGTCCGAGATGGGCCTCGCCTACGCCGAGCGCCGGGGCGGCCACCTCGACCTGGCGGAGCAGCACCTGAACCACCTGCTCGAAGGGATCCCCCGGGGTCCCGGCGTCGAGCCCGCCCTGCACCTGCCGGACACGCTCGTCGAGCTCGGCTACCTGACCGAGCTGCGCGGCGACGCCGCGACCGCCAAGAACCTGCACCTGGAGGCCCTGACGGCCGCGCAGCGCATCGGCGACCCGCGCTCGGCGACGTGGGCCGTGGAGGGCCTGGCCGCCGCCGTGGCCGCCGGAGGTGACCACGAGCGCGCGGCCCAGTTGCTGGGGCTGGCGGCGGGAGTCCGCGAACACAACCAGACGCCCGCCGCTCCGTCGGAACTGGCCGAGATCACGCGGGTCACCGGGGCGGCCGTGGAGGCGCTGGGCGAGGCGGAGTTCGGCGCCGCGTACGAGCGGGGCGGCAGACTGAAGCTCGACGACGCGGCCGGCCTGGCCTGACGCGTGTGGGTCCGGGTCACGCCCGGGTGAGGTGCTCGGAACCACTGGGAGAACTCTTCGGGACGGGTCCAGGCGGCGTACACCTGCTCGCGGGAGGCGTCGTAGATCCGGGTGATCTCGATCTCGGCGGTCTGGCTCATCGTGGTGCCCTTCTCCGCGGTTCAGCTTCCGACGAGATCCACGATGCCGGTCGGTACTTACGATCTCCTTCAAGCGGTCTTAAGGCGAGAGGCGGCGGCTCAGCCAGGCCAGGGCCAGCGGGTAGCGATACTCGATCGCGCCGTGCCCGGCGTCGAAGAGTTCGAAGTAGATCCGCTCGTCCGGCACCCCCGCCGCCTCCAGCGCCCGCCGGAACGCCGTGGCGCCGAAGTCCAGGTAGTACTCGTCCTTGGTGCCCGCGTCGACCCAGATCGCCCGCATCGACCGCAACGCTTCGGCGTACCCGGGCCGGGTCGCCATCACCACCGGGTCGCGGGCCAGCCAGCGCTCCCACACCTCGGGTATGACGGCGCCCGTGTCGTCGAACGGCAGACGTACCGTGCCGTCCGCGTCGGCCGAGTACGCCGCCGCGTAGGCGTACATCTCCAGCAGTTCGAGGTCGCCTTCCCTGGTCCCGGCGATCCTGCTGCGGAAGTCGGCCAGGAACTTGTCGTACGAACCGCCGTACATGTCACGCAACAGCCGCACGACCGGCGGCAACATGGCACGGACGCTGACGTCGAACAGCGAGTCGCCCGCATGAGTGGCCAGCGCCCCGAACACGTCCGGCCGCAGCATGGCGGTGACCATCGCCCCGCCGCCCCCGCTGGACTTGCCGGTGACCGCCCGGTGGTCGCGGCCGGCCAGCGTGCGGTAGCGGGCGTCCACCCACGGCACGACCTCGTCGCACAGGTAGGAGTGGTAGCGGCCGGTCGCGGGCGAGTCGAGGTACTGGCTGCCAGCCAGCGAGGTCCACGCGTCGACGTACACGACGATCGCGGGCGGCACGTCACCGGCCGCGAACACGCCGTCCGCCAGCTCCGGATACGTCCGGCGGAACGGCGTCCGGTTGAACCACATGGCGACATGCCCGGTGTAGCCCTGCAGCACGTAGATGGTCGGGTAGCGCCGGTCGGGGTGGTCGTCGTACCCCGGAGGGACGTACACGTACAGGGGCCGCTCGTGCGGGTCCCCGAGGGGGTTGCCGCGCAGCAGCTCGCTGTCGATGACGTTGGGGTCGAGGCGGCCGGCGAGCTCGTCGGACCAGGGCAGCATGGATTTTCTCCCGTTCTCGACCCCGCATGGACTCGTGAGATCAGCCTGCCATCTCCGCCCCGGCGGCGCGCGGCCGTCCGGGGCGTCGGGAGTCGCTAGGCTTCGTCCGTGGACAGCGCAGAACTGAAGAACCGGGTACGCGAGCTGCGAGCCGAAGGCCGGTCTCCGAAGGAGATCGCCCGCACGCTGGGCGTGTCGCCGTCGGTGGTGGCGCCGCTCGTACGCGCGGTGGCGGCCGAGGGCAGCGCGGCGGCGGGGGAGCCCGAGGTGGCCGGCTGCTGGATCAACGTCGGCTGGAGCACCGGCCTCACCATCGACCCCGCCCGCGACTGGACCGACGAGAAGCCGTCGGCCGAAGGGCTGGACGGCAGGGTGTCCGTGCTGGTGGCCCGGCGCCACACCTGGGACCGGATGACGGTCTGCGGCTACCTGGCCGACGTCTACTGCACCGGCGTCAAGGACCTGATCGGGCCGGACATCATCGACGACCGGCAGCTCAGTCGCTTTCGCGAATACTTCTTCAGCGACTACGTGGGCTGGCAGGAGGCGCCGATCGAGCTGGCTCAGCATCTCGTGTTCGGCGCGGTCGACTATGCCCGCACGATGGACCTGGAGCCGTTCGTGACCTTCGACTCGGCCTCCCACGTCCTGGGCACCTGGGAGGGCGGCCCGTCGGCGATCACTTTCGGCCGCGACGGGAAGCCGTACTACGTCCCTGGCCCGAACGACGAATCCGGCAAGATCGTTAGAATCTTGGAGAGAAAACTCGGGCCGTCAGGCTTCGACTCTTCCGTTGGGTGACCCGGCGTGACGGTAGCCCCAATAGCTAGATCTTGTCCGGTTCCCTTTCCCGGACGCACCAGAAGCCCCCAACTCTTCGGAGGCGAGGGCTTCTTTCTTTTACGCAGTGTGCAAGTCGAGTAAGGGCTCTCCCCGGTATCCGCTATTGAGCTGCCTTGTACTTCTCTACGATCGTCGCGGCGATGCGGCCTCGCTCGCTCACCGGCAAGCCGTGCGCCTTGGCCCAGTTGCGGATCTCGGAGGACTTCTCACGGTTCATGGCCCGGGACGCGGAGTCGGCTCCGTGGCCGCCACGCCCGGGGCGCTCGGCCCGGATGGGGCGAGCGACGGTGATGTAGGGGGCGAGTGCCTTT
Source organism: Nonomuraea sp. NEAU-A123 (assembly GCF_018603905.1). Taxonomy (GTDB): domain Bacteria; phylum Actinomycetota; class Actinomycetes; order Streptosporangiales; family Streptosporangiaceae; genus Nonomuraea. Next base: position 185,417 of record NZ_JAHFZZ010000010.1, on the reverse strand, counting down.
TCCAGATCCTCCCTGTTCCTGCCCGACAGGTCGATCTCGTAGCTGGTGCCATCGATGGCGAACGTGGTGGTCTTCTCCGCTTCGCTTCCGTCGATGTCGTCAATGAAAGACTCAACGATCTGCTTGGCCATGCTGGCACTCCAATATGTGTTATGGGGTTTCGGGTACTGTATCGCCTTTTAGGGGTGCGTTGGGCAGACATCTGATGTCGGGTTCAATTGTTACAGAATAGGCGCCCTTTGAGGTCGGCTCGAACGCCTTGTGTCAGGGTAATTATCCAGCCACGTAGTCTGGCGCGGAATGAGATCGCGAAGAGGCTCGTGGCCATTATCGCCCTTCGTCGAGGCGGTCTCACGCTGAAGTCCTGTTTGGCGGCGGCTGCCACTCGAATCGCGTAGAGCAGACGGTCGAGCCCCTGGGCTGCGATTTCCAAGTCATCGTGATGGAACGCGCCGACCTGAATGACGAACCCTTTCCGCAGTTCGGTCGAAGACCGGTGGGGACGCAGTGACGGTAGGGCACTCGTGCCGCACGACTGGATTACGGAAGACATCGAGGACCGCTGATGAACAGGCACGCTCATGCAAAGAGGAGCCGGACAGCAGCCAAGCGGCGCCACTGGCGCCGAGCATCGCGATCTGGGTGCCGTCGGCGCTGGAGTTGTGCGTCTTGCGGGGAGTGGGCGGGTGCGGCGTACGGCCCGTCGATGTGAGTCAGCGCGGACGATGGCGTGGATGCAGTGGGCGATCTTGGTCGGGGCGTGCAGGGTGGGGGCGTGCGCTGAGGCGAGTCGCGCTGCATCAGCGCAGCCAGCCGCGTGCGTACGTAGGCCTACTCGCGCCGCAGCGCGTTGCGGGCGGTACCGAGCCGAAGTCGGGTGCCGGCTGGCTGTGATCGAAGCGTTATGGGTGTTGCGGCGGCCGTTTGTTTTCCGCTTGAGGGCCAGGGCAGTCGGGAGTCATGGCTACTCTCCTGTGGATCATCGCCGTCGTCCTCGTCGTCGCTGGCATCTATGTGCTCCTGGCCCGGCGCGACATTCTGTGGGGCATTGTCCTCATCGTGGTCGGGCTGCTGGTCGGCCCCGGTGGGGTGAGCATCTTCAACGTCTAAGGCCCAGTCGCGACCGGGACACCCCTGCCCAGGGCTGCCCGAGGTGATCGCGAACTGGCTGACCGACATCGGGCTCCTGCGGACTTGTTCCGCAGGAGCCTGCGGTGCGCCCGCGGCGCCTCCGGCTCGAACGCGTCGGCCGGCAGCGGCACACGACCGGCGAAGGGTAAGCACCGACCCGCACGGGCAAGAGCGGGGGTCCTCAACGGTTCAGGAGCGCGCCAATGTCTCGTGACAACCCCTCTTCCGTCGGCCCGGACGGCCCCCACCCAGACCCCGGTGAACATGGCGCGAGCGAGTCAGCCGCAGCACCTGCCACCGGTTGGGACGCCCATCCGGACGGCCCCAGGCAACGAGCCGACGCAGCGGACGCGCTGCCCTTCGGCAAGCCCGGGCGACCGTTCGGCAGCACACCCTTTACCTTCGGATTCACCGCCGCGCTCGGCGTGCTGACCGCCTGGCTGCTGGTTCAGGCGCTGACCGTCACCGCCTCGATCCTCATTCTGATCACCGTGTCGCTGTTCCTGGCCGTCGGTCTGGATCCCGCCGTACGCTGGCTGCAACAGCGTGGCCTGCCGCGTTGGGCCGCCATCGCCGCGGTGTTCGCCGCCGTGATCGCCTTCTTCGCCGGGTTCGGCCTCGCGGTGATCCCCGCGCTGTCGCAACAGGCAGGCCAGTTCGCCCAGCAGCTGCCCACCTACATCCAGCAGCTACAGAACAACTCTCAAGTACGCGAGCTGGACCAGCAGTTCGGCCTGCTGGAACGACTGCAGTCGTACCTGATCAGCGGAGACCTCGGCCAGCAGGTGTTCGGCGGGCTGCTCGGCGCGGCCGGCATCGTGGTCAGCGCCGTCTTCTCCACGCTGACCGTGCTCATCCTCACCCTGTACTTCCTGGCCGCGTTACGCAAAATCACCCGCACCAGTTATCGGCTGATCCCCAAGAGCCGTCGCACCCGCGTACAACTACTCGGTGATGAGATCTCCAATCGGGTGGGCGGCTATGTCGCCGGCAACCTGATCATCTCCCTCATCGCAGGCGTGACCACGTTCATCTTCCTGTCGGTCGTGGGCGTGCCCTACTCTCTCGCCTTGGCGATCATCGTCGCCGTCACCGACCTGATCCCGCTCATCGGCGCGGGCATCGGCGCCGCCATCGCGATCCTCGTCGCCCTGTTCGTCTCACTGCCCGTGGCCATCGCCACGCTGGTGTTCTTCGTCATCTACCAGCAGATCGAGAACTACGTGATCGCGCCGAAGGTGATGAAATCCTCCGTCGACGTGCCCCCCGCCGCCACCATCGTCGCCGCCCTGATCGGCGGAGCCCTCCTCGGCATCGTGGGCGCCCTGCTGGCCATCCCCGTCGCCGCCGCCATCCAACTGATCGTCAGCGAGGTCATCCTGCCCCGCCAGGAACGGCACTGACCATTCTGACGTGGTGACGCGACGAGCAGTGGCTGGCGTCGATCTGTCGCTGAAGTACCTACTCACCTGAGACGGGGCTCACGGGGTCTGTTCCTGTTCGTGGCAATGTCCTTCATGGTGACGCCGACAGGCGAGCCGCAGCCTGGCTGATGACCTTCTCGGCTTCGGCGCGGGGCTCCCAGCCCCGGGTGTCGGTGCTCTTTTCCGGCTCGAGATCCTTGTAGACGTCGAAGAAGTGCCCGATCTCGTTGAGTACGTGGGCGTCCACATCCGTCAAGTCCTGGATATGGGCATAGCGGGGGTCGTTGGCCGGCACGCAGAGGATCTTGGCGTCAGGCCCCTGTTCATCGAGCATCCAGAACACCGCGACCGGCCTTACCTCGATCACGCAGCCAGGGAAGGTCGGCACCTCGCCGAGCACCATCGCATCGAGAGGATCGTGGTCTTCGGCCAGGGTGTCTGCCACGAACCCGTAGTCATAGGGGTAGGCGGTAGCGGTGAACAGCAGCCGGTCCAGCCGGATCCGCTGCTTGGCCGGGTCCATCTCGTACTTGTTGCGCGATCCTCGCGGCGTTTCCACGATCACGTCGAAGCGCATTACAGCCCCCCTCCGCTGAGGACAGGAACCATTGGCCAGTACGGCAAAGCGCCTTCAGAGGCGGCCTCGGCGAGGTCCACCACCGAGCACTCTCATGATATGCCGCATCATCCCGGCCAACCGTGAGCGCCCCCGCGTACTCTGCGCGTGAGCGCTGGCCGCGTGCGCGGGCATCGCCGCGGTCCTGGCCGCCTCCACCGTGGCCTTCATCGTGCTCAAGCTGGCCGGAGCCGCCTACCTCGGCTACATGGGAGTGCGCATGCTCTGGCGGTCCTGGCGCGCGAACGAGGAGACCGCGAACCCCGCACCGGGCACCGCGACGGCGCCCGCGTCGTTCGCGGTGCTGTTTCGTCAGGGGCTGACCACCAACCTGCTCAATCCCAAGGCCGCGGCGTTCTTCACCGCGTTGCTGCCGCAGTTCGTCACCGCCCACGACGGTACGGCCGTTCCCGTGATCATCGGCCTGACGCTCATCGCGGCGGCGGCCAACCTGGCAGGTCAGTGCGTCTTCGCGGTCACCGCGCACCACACCGCTCGGCTGGTCGGGCGCCGCCGCTTCGAAAGAGTCCTGGACGGCCTCGTCGGGTCCGTCCTCCTGGCCCTCGGCCTCAAGATCGCCACCAGCGCCCAGCCCTGAGCTGCGCTCTTCAGGGCTGGCCCGGTGACGGTCAAGCCCCCGCACGAGCCGTTGGCCGGGCCTAACACGACAGCTCACGCCGGCTATCACGCCACTCCCGTCGCCGAGGTCGCCGAGGCGGCACAGGTGTCGCCCGCCTACGTGTTTCGCCTGTTCCCCGGCAAGCTCGGCCTTTTCGTTGCGACGGTCGATCACTGCTATGAGCAGGTCGCCGCCGCGCTCGTCAAGGGCGGGGAGGCGGCGGAGTCTTCCGCCCCCGACGATGTGCTGGCCGCGATGTCGGCCGCGTACACGGAGTTGATTCGCGATCGAAATCTGATCATGTTGCAGGTGCACGCCCAGAGTGCGTGCGATGTTCCGGAGATCCGGGACGCCGTTCGCCGAGGGGTCGCGAGAGTCGTCAGCGCGGTCTCGAGGGTGTCCGGTGCGGACCCGAGTGCGGTGCAACGCTTCATCGCGTACGGGCAGCTCTGCCACCTGATCGTCCAAGCCGACCTCGGAGCCGTTAACGAGAGCTGGGCGCGCACCGTGAGCGCCGGAATCAGCCACTGACGCGCGGCCTTCCACCGGTCACGTCCCCCGCAAAAATGCGCCGCCCACTCGCGGCGCGCCATTTTCGCCCAGTTATGTGACTGATCAATCAGTAACTTACAGAAGGGAACCTCCGATGAACGCCAAGAGGGTCGTTCTGCCCGGTCTCGTGGAGCCCGAGGGCTTGGTGATCGAAACCGGTCCGTTGGACGCCCCGGGGCCGGGGCAGATCCTGGTCGCCGTCGAGGCGACGGGCATCTCGTACGCCGAGCAAGCGATGCGCCGAGGCCGTTACTTCGGGCAGCCGAAGTTCCCCTTCGTCCCGGGATACGACTTAGTCGGCACCGTCCTTCAAGTCGGTCCTCAGGCGGACGCATCGCTCGTCGGCGAAAGGGTCGCGACATTGACGAAGACCGGCGGCTGGACCAGTCATGCGGTGGTCGAGGCACGCGACAGCGTCATCGTGCCGGCCGGCATCGATCCGGCCGAGGCGGAGACCGTCGTGGTCAACGGAGTGACCGCATGGCAAATGCTGCACCGAGCCGCGCGCGTCAAGCCCGGTCAGACCATCCTCGTCCACGGCGCCAACGGCGGTGTGGGCGGAATCCTCATCCAGTTGGCCCAGCACGCGGGAATCCGCGTCATCGGGGGAGCGTCCCCTCGACACCACGACGCACTCAGAGCAGCCGGCGTCGAACCCGTCGACTACAACGATCCGAACCTCGCCGACCGCGTCAGGGAGCTGTCCCCCGGGGGCGTGGACGCGGTGTTCGACAACATCGGCGGGCCCATGACGCGCGTCTCGTACGGGCTGCTGGCGCCGCGAGGGGCTCTTGTCTGCTACGCCATCATCGCGGGGGTCGGTGGCACCGGCGGCCTGGTGATGCCGTTCATGGAAGCCCTCAGCCGGGTGCTGCTGTGGAACGCGCTGCCGAACGGGCACCGTGCGTCCTTCTACGATCTGTGGGCAGGGCACAAGAGGCGGCCGGCCCGGTTCCGCAAGCACCTCGAAGAGGACCTGGGACACGTGTTCGCGCTGCTCGCTGATGGGAGCCTGAAAGCCAACATCGCCGCGCGCTTCCCGCTCGACGATGTGGCCGCCGCGCTGACCCTCGCCGAATCCCGCACGCTCAACGGCAAGGTGATTTTGCTGCCCTGACCGCACCATTACGTAGTCTTTTGCCGTACGTTCTGCCGGCGAATTTACGTGATCCGGCGGCCTGGAGAGCCGGGCGGCGGGCGTTTCCAGGGTCAGGCGGCGACGGTCGAACCGCGTATGACAAGTTTGGTGGCGAGTTCGATGTGGCTGGATTCGATTTTCTCGCCGGCGGCCAGGCGCAGCGCGGTGCGCAGGGCGACCGCGCCCATCTCGCGCAGCGGCTGGCGTACGGTGGTCAGCTGCGGCGAGGTCATGGTGGCGATCTCGGTGTCGTCGAAGCCGACGACGCTGAGGTCTTCGGGGATGCGCAGTCCGCGGGCCCTGGCGGCCTGTATGGCACCCAGGGCGCTCTCGTCGCCGGCGGCGAAGATGGCCGTCGGGGCAGGGTGCAGGTCGAGCAGGACGGCCCCTTCTTCCATGCCGTGGGGATAGCAGAAGCCCGGGGTGCGGACATATTCGGTGGGTACGGGCACGCCCGCGGCCTCCATGGCGGCGCGGTAGCCATGCATGCGTGCTTGGTTGGTGGTCGACGTCGCCGGGCCGCCGAGATAGGCGATGCGGCGATGGCCGAGGTCCAGTAAATGCTGGGTGGCGGACAGGCCGCCGGTGAAGTTCGTGGAGCCGACGCTGGTCACGGGGGTGTCCGGCAGGTTCAGTGGATCGACGACAACCACCGGGATACGGGCCTGGGACAGTGCGGCGAGCTGGGCCGAGGTCGGCACGCTGGAAATGGTGATCATCGCTCGACGTCCGGCCGCGACCAGGTCGCGAGCCCAGGAGACGCCCACGCCGGCCGCCACCTTCATATAGGTGACGACGACCGCGACGCCCAACTCGGCTCCGGCCTCGACCGCGCCCTTGATGACTTCGGTGGAGTATGAGCACAGATCGTCCACTCCCAGCTCGACCGTGGCCGTCACCTGCGCTTGGTCCCGGCGTGACGCGAGCGGCACGTAGCCCTGTTCCAGCAGGAGAGACTGCACCAGCGAACGAGTGGCCGGTGCGACGTCGGAGCGACCGTTGAGCACTTTGGACACTGTGGCCACGGACACACCAGCCGAGGCGGCGACGGTGGCCAGCGTGGTACGCCCAGGATTGCTCGGCATCGATTCCTCTCTAAGGCCCGGCACCTACTTTAAGGGAGCAACGCTCAAGATCTGTGGATCGGCCTCGGGTTGGGACGCGAAAGGGCGTACCTTCCCGAGTGATCGATAGGTCACCGAGTAGTCGATCAGGGAACCGGACGCGGGGCGCCTGGTGGTTCGCAACGGCCACCACCGGCCCCGCACTGTAGTCACCGCGGCAGGGCCCGTGGAGGTCACTGCGCCTCGGGTGAACGACCGGCGCGTCGACGAGGCCACCGGCGAGCGCAAGCGGTTCTCCTCCAGGATCCTGGCCCCGTGGTGCCGCAAGTCGCCGAAGATATCCGAAGTGCTTCCCCTGCTTTACCTGCATGGACTGTCCTCGGGGGACTTCGTGCCCGCGCTGGAGCAGTTCCTCGGCGGCTCGGCCTGCCTTCCGTGACCCGGCTGACGAAGCAGCGGCAGGACGACCACACCGTCTTCCAGCAGCGCGACCTCAAGGACCGCGACTTCGTCTACGTGTGGGCCGACGGCGTGCACCCCCAAGGTCCGGCTCGGACAGGCCCACTCGTGCGTGCTGGTCCTGCTCGGAGTGCGGCTGGACGGCACCAAGGAGCTGATCGCTCTCGCGGAGGGACTGCGAGAGTCCACCGAGTCATGGGCCGACCTGCTACGCGACTGCCGCCGCCGCGGCATGCGCGACCCCGAGCTGGTGGTCGGCGACGGCGCGATGGGTCTATGGAAGGCCCTGGCCGCAGTGTTCCCCGCCGCCCGTCATCAAAGGTGCTGGGTCCACAAGGCCCGAAATATCACGAACGCCCTTCCGAAGTCCGCGCAGCCGGGCGCGACGAAGGCCATGCAGGAGATCTACAACGCCGAGGACCGCACGCACGCCGAGAAGGCCATCGAGGCGTTCGCGAAAACCTACGGCACGAAGCGACCCAAGGCTGCCGCGAAAATCACCGACGACCGGGACGAGCTGCTCGCCTTCTACGACTTCCCGGCCGAGCACTGGGTCCACTTGCGGACCACGAACCCCATCGAGTCCACATTCTCCACGGTCAAGCTGCGGACCAAGGTCACCCGCGGGGCCGGCAGCCCGGCCGCCGCCCTCGCCATGGTATTCAAGCTGGTCGAGTCCGCCCAGGAACGCTGGCGCGCGATCACCGGCGCCTCGCTCGTCGCCCTGGTCCGCTCCGGGGCCAAGTTCGAGAACGGCTTCCTGGTCGAGCGCGACGAGACCGTCGTAGCCTGATCACACGTCACCGAACCACAGCGATTGACAATTGCTCTCGCCGCGCTGGCCTTCTTGGCTCCCGGCTTTTCCAACGCGGGACATGTTCGCCTACTTGGAATCGGCCACGCTCGCGTTCAGCGGCTTCATCAGATCCAGCGCCTGGCCGTCGCCGATGGCGGCCACCTGGTGAATACCTGCCCAATTAGCTAGGTTGCCCTCACCTCGTCCGATTCTCACAGGAGAGTGGCAGCCATGCGGCAACAGCACAAGACCTTCCAGGCGATCGAGGTCGGCGACGGCGGCGACGGGCGGTGGGCCGCCTACGCCCGGACCCTGTGGCAGGAGATGGAGGGCCTGCTGACCGAGGAGGGCCGGACTCCGGAGGGCGCGGATCGTGTTCGGGCGCTGTTCCGTGCGCACATGCCAGAACTGGTCCCGGTTCTGGACCGCCTGGCCGGCCAACTCGACCGGCCCGAGGCGGAAGTCTTCCTCACCCACGCGGCACTGCGGCCGTTCTCCCAGGCCTGCACCCAGATCGGCCAGAACGGCACTCTGCTGCGCAACTACGACCTACGACCCGATCAGTGCGAGGGGACCATCGTCTCCTCCTGCTTCCTGCGCCCCGTGATCGGGATGCAGGACATGCTGTGGGGCTTGCTGGACGGGATGAACGACGCTGGTTTCGCGGTCTCGCTCACCTGGGGCGGACGTTCTGTCTACGGACGTGGCTTCGCCATTCTCATCCTCGTGCGCTACCTGCTGGAGACGTGCGACACCGTCGATGAGGCGGTCGACAGGCTGCGGTCCCTGCCGGTCGCCGTCCCCCAGAACCTCACCCTTGTCGATCCCAAGAAGGCGATGACGGTGTTCGTGGGACCGGATATGCCGCCGACGGTGGCACCGGACGCCTGCGCCTCCAATCACCAGCACCTGCCGGTGACCGACGAGCAGGAGCGGGCCATGCGGACGCAGGAGCGGCTGCGAGCCATCCGCGCCGCGGGCGCGGACGTGGCGGCGATGCTCAAGCCGCCGCTGTATCGATCCGTCGACGAGCAGGGGACGGTAACGCTCTACACCGCCCACTACCGGCCCGTCGAGGGCCGTGTGACGTACTACTGGCCCGGTGAGTCCTGGCAACAGTCCTTCGGTGACTTCGCACCCGGAACCCGTACCGTGACCTTGGGCCGGGCCAGCTGAGAGGCTTTCCGGACGACGTCCGGCTGGTGGTCAGCGAGTTGGTGACGAACGCCATGGCGCACACCGAATCCGGCCAGCCGGGAGGGTTCGTCACGGTGGAGCTCACCTCCCTGGATGCCTTCACGGCCTACATCGAGGTGATCGATGACGGGGCGGTGACCATTCCAGAGGTGCGTAACGCCGACGCCGGCGAGTGTGGCGGCCGGGGTCTGTGGCTGGTAGAAGCGGTCGCGGCCAGGTGGGGCGTACGCGATGACGGCTATCGGCGGCGGGTGGTGTGGGCGGAGATGTCCACCAAGAACGGTACGTCTGCCTGTGCGGCAAGGGGCGATGGTGCGAAGTGAGGTGCTTCGGAGTGTCCTGGACGGTTGATCAAGCGTGGTTTCCTTCGCACTGCATCAGCCCGCACCCGTCCCCGGCGCAGTCGCATGCTGAGCGACCGAAATGGAACGTGCCAAACGGCGTCGGCCGTGAGGTGCGTGTCGTCGCGCGGACGTGCGAGTGCAGCAGCCCCTTCTATGAACTGTGTCAGTCGGGCGGCCAGCGATTCATCAGACGCACCCGTATTGGGCCGGAAGAGCGGATCGTCGATGAATGCGATCGATGGAATGCCGGGCAGACGGATGCGCAATGGAACGCCTTACTGCTCGGTCTCCTCCGATAGAGCTGTCATTTACGTGGAGAATCGCTTGGCCGCCGTCCCAAGGCCCCATGCCAGGCGTGAAAGAGACCCATGAGCAAGACGCCGAGCGACCCAGCGCCGAACGCCCACATGGGTGCTCGGCCCACGTCCGCCCAATGAACGCACAAGACGGTCAGGACGAGTCCTGCCCAACCGGCGATGAGGTTGGTGACGGGAGAGTCGCCGAAGACGGTCGGGTAGTGCTCCTTCGTTATGCCTTTCACGAAGTGCGGGACGCTGTTCGCGCCGATGAGGCCCGCGAGGAAAGCGAGGAGCGCTGTCTGTTCCATGCTCCCTTGCATATCGTGTCCTGTTCGGCCGAGGGCGGCGGTGCACGATCTCTCCACAATCCCTCCCCGCCCGCACTACGTACGTTATAGACCGGTTACTCGCATGGTGATGTTGAGGCGGCCTGAAGGCAGGCCGGTGGCGGGGTTTCCGGTGCCTGGATAGACCTTGGGGACGCCGTGATAGGCGAAGCGTGACGGGCCGCCGAAGACGAACAGGTCGCCGCTGCCGAGTCGTACATCGGTGTACGGCTTGCCGCGCGTCTCCGTGTTGCCGAAACGGAACAGGCAGTCGTCGCCGATGCTCAGTGACACCACAGGGGCGGCAGAACGTTCGTCTTTGTCCTGGTGCATGCCCATTTTGGCCTGGTCGTCGTAGAAGTTGATCAGTGCCGTGTCGGGGGTGTAGTCGTCGGCGGGCTCGCCGTATGCCGTGGTGAGGGCGCGGCGGCCCAGGGCGATCATCCAGGCGGGGAAGTCGGCGACCTGGAGGCCGTTCACGTCGCTCGCGACGCGTGTGTACGTGTACGGCTGCCAGTGCCAACCGATGCACACGGTCTGCACTGACATGACGCCACCTCTGGGCAGTACGGTGTGCCGGATCGGGACCGGGCCCGCCGCCCACTCGCGGCACGCGCGTACCAGGTGCTGTTGCTCGTCGAGCGTCAGCCAGCCGGGTGCGTGGACGGCGCCTGGGGCGATCTCTCGCGTCGGGAGCGGGATCATGTCGGGTCCCGGTGGATCAGGTTGCGGGTGATTTGCCAGGTGGTGCCGTCGGTGTCCGCTCCGCGCATGCCCTCCAGTGTTCCAGGGGCGGCGAGGGCGACGGCTTGCGCGGTGGAGGCGAAGCCGAACGTACGCCCGGGGTCCCAGTCAGTGCTCTGGCGGAGTCGCTCGCTCATCCGGGCCCAGCCCAGCGGTGCCCCCGCCACCACCCAGGCGTCCGGCGGACCTGCCGCGAACCGCCTGGCCTGACGGAGCCACGACGCCGCCTCCTCCGGCCAGTCGACGACCGCCAGCACGGTGCCTTGCCACGTGTCGCCGTCCCAAACACCGCCGTCCCGCACGGCGCCTTCCACCAGGCCGCTCTGCCGCATGCCGCCTTCCTGCGCGGCTTCCCAAACGCCGCCTTCCCAGGCGTCCGCGAACGCCTCCGCGGAGGGGCCGGCGTCGCGGCCGTGCCCGATCACGACGGTCTCCACGCGCGGCCGGGCCGCGGCCAGCAGTCCGAGCAGTCCGGCCAACTCGGCCGCCGTGTGCCCAGCCACCGCCTGTTCGCTCGCCGCGTTCCCCGCCGCTTGTTCGGTCTTCCAGAGCTGGTACGCCTGTGGCAAACACACCGCGCACGGCCGGTACCCCGCCGCGATGGCCGTCACCTCATCCGCGAAGAACACCCGCTCCTCCACATACCCCCCACGCGAGATCGCCCGCAGCGCCGACGGGCAGTCCAGCCGCCCGTACAGCCGTGCCCGCCGATGCCCGCCCAGCGTCCCGGGCACCGCGCTGGTGTACGGCCACCCGTCGGCCCCGATCAGCGTGTGCATCACGCGGCGTTGTGGAAGACGAGGCCCAGCGTGTGCCGCAGCCCCGAGCGGACCGTGCTGACCCCGTGCCGCACCGGCGACGCCGACCACCCCCGCGACGACTTCACGGGCCGGTCCCGGGTGGTGAAGATCAGCCCCCGGCTCTGCGGCAGCAGGGTCACCGTCCCGCGCGACTGGGCCCGTGGACGCTGCTCCACCAGCAGGAACTCGCCCCCGGCGTAGTCCTCGCCCGGCTGGTCGAGCCCGATGACCACCTGCAGCGGGAACACCAGGTCCCCGTACAGGTCGCGGTGCAGGGCGTTCCAGTCACCCTCCTGGTACCGCAGCAGGATGGGCGTCGGCTTGGTCTGTCCGGCTTCGTGGCACATGTCCAGCCACTCGTCGAAGCCGTCCGGCCAGGGCGCGGGCCGCCCCAGCCGGGCGGCCCAGTCGCGGGCGATCGGCAGCAGGTGCGGGTAGAACGCCGCCCGCAGCTCCGCCACCAGCGGTGGGAAGGGCTCGCGGAAGTAGCGGTACTGTCCGCGGCCGAACCGATACCGCTCCATGTCGATCGTGGAACGGAACCGGCCGACCTCGCCGTACAGGGCGGCGATCTCCTTGCAGTCGGCCGGTGAGAGGACTGGCGGCGTCAGCGCGCAGCCGTACGCGTTGACCTCCTCGGCCAGGGCCGTCCAGTCGGCCTTCATGATGTCCTCCATGTGGGTCAGATGAGCTGTGGCTGCAGCGCGCCTTCGAGCGTGAGCAGCGCGTGCTTGCGCTCGACGCCGCCCGCGTACCCGGTCAGCGAGCCGTTCGCGCCGACGACGCGGTGGCAGGGGCGGATGACGAGCAGCGGGTTCGCGCCGATCGCCGCGCCGACCGCGCGGATGCGGTCGCGTGGCGCGCCGACGCTCGCGGCGAGCTCGCCGTACGTCGTGGTGGTCCCGTACGGTACGGCGGCCACGGCGGCCCAGACCCGCTCCTGGAAGGTCGTGCCGGTGCTCGCGTGATCCAGGTCGAAGGCGGTCCGCTCGCCCGCGAAGTACTCGCGGAACTGACGCTCGGCCTCGGCGAACGCGCCAGGGTCGCGCCGCCACTCGGGCCGCAAGGCACCGCCGAACGCCACGCGGGTCAGCGCGGTGCCGTCGCCTACGAGCAGGATCTCGCCCAGCGGGCTGTCGATCGTTGTGTAGATGCTCATACCTTCTACAACACCGTCGCCACCCGGAAAGTCAGCGGTTTTCGGACCTCTGGGCAGGCCAATTCGGGGAGACCAGGCCCGCGTCGTAGGCCACGATGACCAGTTGCACGCGGTCGCGGGCGCCGAGCTTGGCGAGCAGGCTGGCCACATGCGCCTTGGCGGTGCCGGGGCTGATGTGCAGGTGGGCCGCGATTTCGGCGTTGGACAGGCCGCGGCCGACGAGGGTGAGGATCTCGTGTTCGCGTCCGGTGACGCCGTTGAGTTCGCGTGGCCGGGGAGTGCGGGGGCGGGTGGTGAACTCCGCGATGAGTCGGCGGGTGACGCTGGGCGCGAGCAGGGCATCTCCGGCGGCGACCACGCGGATGGCGGTCAGGATGTCGTCCAGCGCCATGTCCTTGACGAGGAACCCGGCGGCGCCCGCGCGCAGTGCGCCGTAGACGTTCTCGTCGTCGTCGAACGTGGTCAGGACCAGAACGTGAGTGGGCAGCAGCTCAGCCGTGATCATTTTGGTGGCGGTGATGCCATCCATTCCGGGCATACGGAGGTCCATCAGCACAATGTCAGGGCGCAGCTGTTTGGCCAGTTGCACGGCCTGCGACCCGGTCCCGGCCTCTTCGACGACCTCCACGTCCGAGGTCCCGTCGATGACCATGCGCAGCCCGGCGCGTACCAGCGGCTGGTCGTCTGCCAACAGGACACGGATCGTCATGAGATCGGCAGCCTCGCGGCGACCCTGAACCCGCCCTCGGGCCGGGACCCGGCGGTGAAATGCCCGTTCAGCAGCGCCACCCGCTCGCGCATCCCGGCGATGCCGTAGCCGCTGCCCTCGCTCGCGCTGTCCGCGCGGCCGTCGTCGACGATCTCGACGCTCAGTTCTTCACCCGCGTAGCCGATCGACACCCGGCAGCGGGCGGCATCCGCGTGGCGTACCACATTGGTCACCGCCTCCTGGACGATGCGGAACGCGGACTGGTCGACGGCGGCGGGCAACGGGCGGGGTTCGCCCTGCCAGCGGACGTCGACCTGGACGCCTGCGGCGATGGCCGTCGACGTGACCCGGTCGAGGTCGGCCAGCCCGGTGGGCGGCGGGTCGGGCCGGCGCAGGACGCCGAGCACCTGCCGTAGCCCCTTCAGGGTTTCCCGGCTGGTGACCTCGATGGCGTCCAGGGCGTCGCGGGCCTGCTCGGGGCGGGTGTCGATGACCCTGCGGCCCGCTCCGGCCTGGATGGCGATGCTGCCGATGCTGTGGGCGACCATGTCGTGCACGTCGCGGGCGATGCGCAGCCGCTCAGCCGTGACCGCGTGGACGCGCACGGCCTCGCCGTACTCGCGCCGCTGCCGGATGGCGGTGCCGGCCAGCCAGGCGAGCAGGACGCTGCCGGCCAGCAGCGCCGTCAGCGCCAGGAACCCGGGGACGAGGGCGCGCGGCCACAGGGCGGCCTGCCACGCCCCTTCCAGTACGGCGAGCGTGACAAGAGCCGCGGTTACCCCGGCGCGGACAGAGCGGGTAGCCGCGATGACGCAGACCAGGACGTCCGCGGCCAGGATGAGCGGCCAGAGCTGCTCGGCCGACATCCCCAGTGCCGTGGCGGCGGCCAGCTCCGCCAGCACGACGGCAAGCACAGGCAGCGGCCGGCGCCTTCCCCATGCCAGGGGCAGCGCCATCGCGACCGCGGCGCCCGCGAGCGGCAGCGCCCGCGGGTTCGCGTCGTCGCTGCCGCTCAGCAACGCGGCGAACTGCAGCAGCGCGAAGGCGGCCACCACACACCACGTGAGCAGTTCCCGCGTGAGCGGCGGCAGCCGCTCCAGGAGCGGAGGACGGGGCGGGTGGGCGAGCACGCCCCCGATCGTAGCCGCGACCCCATCTGACCAGCATCGGCCTGGAGGCTGACCAGCATCGGCCTGGAGGCGTATGCCCGCAGGCCAGTCTCCTGGCGCGGATTCTGGCCCGCGGCCAGATGTCGTGCGCCACGGTCTCCGGCAGCGTTGAGCGGGTGATCGAAGTCAACCGACTGACCAAACGCTACGGCGGCGTGACGGCCGTGAACGGCCTGACGTTCACCGTACGGCCCGGCCACGTCACCGGGTTCCTCGGCCCGAACGGCGCCGGCAAGAGCACCACGATGCGCATGATTCTCGGCCTGAACCGGCCCACCAGCGGAAGCGCGACCGTCGACGGGCGTCCGTTCGCGCGGCAGCGTCACGGGCTGCGGCATGTCGGCGCGCTGCTGGACGCGGGTGACGCGCATCCCGGGCGCAGCGCCGCGGCGCACCTGTGGGCGCTGGCCCGCGGCAACGGCCTGCCGCGCCGCCGTGTGGCGGAGGTCCTGCGGGAGGTGGGGCTCGAGGGTGTGGCCCGACGGCGGGTGGGCGGGTTCTCCCTGGGCATGCGCCAGCGGCTCGGCATCGCCACCGCGCTGCTGGGGGACCCGTCCGTGTTGCTGTTCGACGAGCCGGTCAACGGTCTGGACCCTGAGGGGGTGCGCTGGGTGCGGGGCCTGTTCCGGCGCCTGGCCGAGCAGGGACGTACCGTCCTGGTCTCCAGCCATCTGATGAGCGAGATGGAGAACACCGCCGACCACCTCATCGTGATCGGCCGCGGCGAGCTGATCGCTGACGAGAGTCTCACCGAGTTCGCGGCCCGTGGCGCCGGCGCCTGCGTCACCGTACGCACGCCCGACCCGGACGAACTCGCCGCCGTGCTCACTTTGGACGGGGCTTCCGTGCGGCGCGACGGTGGCGGGCTGCTCATGGTGACGGGGATGAGCGCCGGCCGGATCGGTGAGCTCGCCTTCGAGCGCCGGATCATGCTGCACGAGCTCGTGCCGCGCACCGCGTCGCTGGAAGAGGCGTTCATGGAGTCGACCGCCGGCCACGCCGACTACGTCGTGGGCGGCCGCCGATGAGCCTGCTCGGCGCGGAGTGGATCAAGCTGTGGTCTCTGCGGTCCGTCCGCTGGGTGATCGTGGTCGGCGTGCTGGTGCTGGTCGCGCTCGCCGTCCAGTCGAGCCTCGACACCTACGCCGAGTGGCCGAGCTTCCGGGCGCGGGAGAAGGCCATGTTCAACCCGATGACGGAGGCCTTCAGCGGGTTCAGCGCGATCGTGGTCATGATCGGCGCGGGGAGCGTGGGAGCGCTGACGGTCGCCGGAGAGTACGCCAGCGGGCTGATCCGCACCACCTTCACCGCTGTCCCGGCCCGTGGTCGTGTCATGGCGGCCAAAGTGGTCGTCGTGGCGGGGATCATGCTCGCCGTCGGCGCGGTCGTCGCGCTCACCACGTACGGCGCGAGCCAGGTCATCCTGTCCGGCCGGGGCGCCGGGGCCTCGATCGGCGATCCGGGCGTCGTGCGCGTCCTGGTCGCGAACGCCCTGCTCGCGCCCGTGTCGGCGCTGGTCGGCATGGGCATCGGCGCGCTGCTGCGGCACACCGCCGCCACCGTCGTCGCCGTGTGCGGCGTGCTGGTCATCCTGCCCACCCTCTTCAAGCCGACCGTGCACCAGTGGGCCAACGACCTGTACGCGATGTTCCCCTTCTACGTCTGGCGGACCTGCCTGTCCCTCATCCATCCCCGCGACGAAGCCGCCCTGCCCACGATCACCGGGTCGTGGATCGCCTTCGCGCTCTGGCCGCTCGTCGCGGCGGCCGTGACCTTCATCGTCGTGCGCCGCCGCGACGTGTGACATCTGAGAGAGGAAACCCTGTGAAGCACCACTACATCCGTGCCCGCTTGCCGTTCCTGGCGCTGGCTCTGCCGCTCCTGGTGACGTCCTGCGCGACCACAAGCGCCGCCGGCACGGCGAGCCCCACCACAAGTGCCGCCGGCACGCCCAGCCCCACGACGACCTCCGCCGTCAAGCTGGAACTGCCTCGCCCCACCGGCCCGTACCCGGTCGGCCGCGACATTCTGCACCTGGTGGACAAGAGCCGCACGGACCCCTGGGTGCCCAAGGACGGCCCCCGGCAACTGATGGTGTCGATGTACTACCCGGCCCGATCCGCGACCGGTGCGAGCGCCCCGTACCTGACTGTCGAGGAAGCCCAATCGCTGCTGCAGCGCAAGGCTCCCGGCGCCACCGTCCCGGCCGAGGCCATCGCCGCCACCCGCACCTACGCCCACACCGGCGCCGATCCGAAGAAGGGCCGATACCCGCTGGTGGTGCTCTCACCCGGCCGTGGCCTGCACCGCGCCAGCCTCACCTTCCTGGCCGAGGACCTGGGCAGCCGCGGGTACGTCGTCGCGCTGGTCGACCACGCCTACGAGTCCTCCGGCACCGCCTTCCCCGACGGCCGTGTCCTCACCTGCGCGCCCCTCTGCGACCAGCCCAGGCCGCCGGAGGGCGGGCAGGCGACCATCACCAAGAGCCGGACCAAGGACATCTCCTTCGTCATCGACGAGCTGACCGACCGGCCCCCGGCCTGGAAGAAGGCCCGCATGATCGCCACCAAGCGGATCGGCATGGCCGGACACTCCCTCGGCGGCGACGCCAGCGCTGCGACCATGGGCGTCGACAAGCGGGTACAGGCCGGCGCGAACCTGGACGGCACCTTCCACCCCGCCATCCCCGCCGGCAGCCTCGGTAAGCGCCCCTTCCTCCTGCTGGGCAGCCAGGCCGACCATGTCCCCGGCAAGGACGACACCTGGGACGGCAGTTGGCCGAACATCAGCGGCTGGAAGCGCTGGCTCACCGTCGCCGACACCAGCCACACCAGCTTCACCGACCTGTCCATCCTGGAGAAGGCAGTGGGCATGTCCACCCCCGGCGGCCTCTCCCCGCAGCGCTCTCTGCAGATCACCCGCGCCTATGTCGGCGCCTTCTTCGACCAGCACCTGAAGCACAAGAAGCAATCCCTGCTCGACGGCCCGGCTCCGGCCAACCCTGAAGTCGCCTTCCACAACCCCTGATCCGTAAAGGTATGACGGGAACGGTACGGTACGCGCATGTCTTCCACCCCCCGCCCGGACGACCGCGTCGCGTCCGCCTTTCGGTTCGCCACTGAGCTGGTCGCCTGGGTCGCGACTCCGTGGGCCCTGGCCCCCCGTTCCGTACTGCTGGCTGTCCTGTCGGTGGTGGTGCTGATCGGGTTGCCGACGCTGTTCTCGACTCCGGGTGACAAGCGGAATGTCATCGTTGCGGTGCCGGGGCCGGTCACGATCGCGCTGGTCGTCTTGCAGGTCGTGGCCGCCGTGGTGGCGGCGTGGGTCGCCTGGCAGGTGTTCGCCGCCGTGCTGGTGTCCGTGCTGGCCGTGGTCACCGTAGTGCTGGAGCTGCCGCGCTGGCGGTGGCTGGCCTCCCGGTGAAGTAGACGTGATATGTCGGTGTTGTATAGCCTTTCTGGAGGTTCTCCCGGGACTCAAGGGGCCCATGAACAGGCTGGCTGACGAGGACTTGGCGCTGCTGCTGCTGATCCGGTCCTTCGAACGGAAGCTGCTCGCGCTCTTCGAGCGGGGCGAGCTCAACGGCACCACCCACACCTGCCTCGGGCAGGAGTACGTCCCCGTGTCCCTGCGGCCGCTGCTGCGGGACGGCGACTGGATGTTCAGCAACCATCGCGGTCACGGCCACTACCTGGCCCGGTTCGAGGACCCCGAAGGGCTGCTCGCCGAGATCATGGGCCGGAAGGGCGCCGTGTGCGACGGGGTGGGGGGCAGCCAGCACCTGCGCCGCGACCGCTACCTGTCGACCGGGGTACAGGGGCAGAGCCTGCCGGTGGCCACCGGGGTCGCCCTGCACCTGAAGCGGCACGAGCCCGGCGGGCTCGCCTGCGTGTACATCGGTGACGGGACGTGGGGCGAGGGAGCGGTGTACGAGGCGTTGAACATGGCACAGCTCTGGCGCCTGCCGCTGCTCGTCGTGGTCGAGCACAACGGCATCGCCCAGTCCACGCCGACGGAGCTCCAGATGGCGGGCACCATCGCGGGGCGGGCGGCCGCCTTCGGGATCGCGCACACGCGGGTGTCCAGCTTGGACATCTCCGAAATAAGACGACAACTCGCGCCTTTGGTGGAGACCGTCAGGGGTGGTGCGCCGTTGGTGGTGGAGTTCGCCACGCACCGCCTCGGCCCGCACAGCAAGGGTGACGACACCCGGCCGCCGGAGGCCGTACGCACCGACTGGTACGCCTCCTACCAGGCCGAACACCCCGACCAGTCGGCCCGCCTCGAAGCGGCGGCCGGCTCCCGCATGGACGAGATCGCCGAAGAGGTGGCCGCCCGGCCCCCGGCCACCTGGACCGCCACGTGAGGGTCGGTGAGGACCTCAACCAGGCCCTGCACGGCCTGCTCGGCGACGACCCCAGCGTGTACGTGCTCGGCGAGGACCTCCTTGACCCCTACGGCGGCGCCTTCAAGATCACCCGTGGCCTGTCCACCCGCTTCCCCGACCGGGTCCTGACGACGCCGCTCAGCGAGGGCGCGATCGTCGGCGCCGCCTCCGGCCTCGCGCTGGCGGGGGAGAAGGCCATCGTCGAGATCATGTTCGGCGACTTCGCCGCCCTCGCCTTCGACCAGCTCGTGAACTTCGCCAGCAAATCCGTCTCCATGTACGGCCGACGCGTCCCGATGCCGCTGATCATCCGCTGCCCCTCGGGCGGCAACCGCGGCTACGGCCCCACCCACAGCCAGAACCTCCAGAAGCACTTCATCGGCGTGCCCGGCCTCTCGCTGTTCGAGATGTCGCCGTTCCACGACAACCGCGCCGTCCTCGACCGCATGCTCGCGCTGGAAGAGCCGTGCCTGCTCTTCGAGGACAAGGTCCTCTACACCCGCCGGATGTACGAGGTGGACGAGCTGTTCACCTGGGAACTCGTCGAGGACGTGGCCGTGGTGCGGTTCGACGGCGACCTCGACTACGTGGTGATCGCCCCCGGCGGCGTGGCGCACCGGGCCATCGCCGCCATGCGTACGCTGCTGCTCGCCCACGACCTCGCCGGAGCCGTGCTCGTCCCGTCGCGCCTGTACCCCTTCGACCCCACCGCGCTGCTGCCTCTGCTCGGCCAGGTGGGACTGGTCTGCGTGGCCGAGGACGGCAGCGCGGGCGGCACCTGGGGCAGCCACCTCGCCGCTGACCTGCACCCGCGGCTGTGGGGCTCGCTCCGGCGGCCGATCCGCCTCGTCAGCTCGGCCGACAGCGTGATCCCCACGGCCTCGCACCTGGAGCGTGCCGTGGTGCTGCAGGACAGCACGATCAGCAGGGCCGTACTGGAGGCGCTCGATGGGTGAGATCCGGGTCCCGAAACTGAACAACAACGACTCGGAGTACACGCTGCTGGAGTGGCTGGCGGCGGACGGCGCGCAGGTGCGGCGCGATGACCCGCTGGTGACGCTGGAGACGTCCAAGGCGGTGGAGGAGCTGGTCAGCGAGCAGGACGGGGTGCTCGCCCAGTTGGTACGCGCGGGCGCGTCATGCGCCCCCGGCCAGCTGATCGCCCGAATCGGCCCGGCACCGGCCGGTCGGCCGGAGCGGGTGCCGACCTCTCTCGATTCGGCGGACACTCCGCCGCCATCGGAGCCGGTCGCCGTCGCCGATGGCGGGCCGATCATCACGGCGCCGGCGCGTGCGCTGCTGGACGAACTCGGCCTCGATCCCGCGCTGGTGGCCGGGCTGGACGTCAAGGTGATACGCCGGACCGACGTGGAACGGCTCGCGGCGGCCACCGGCGGCAGCGAGCCCTCCGAGAAGAGCGGCGCACATCACGACGGCGGACAGACCCGCCCGCTGTCCAACCACCAGCGCGCGGTCGCCAGAACCGTGACCCTGTCGCACCAGACCATCCCCGCCGGCTACACCGCGATAAAAGTCGACGTAACCCCCGCTCTGACGACCGCCCGAGCCCTGACCAGACGCCTTCGCAAGCTGGTCGGCCTCCCCGACCTGCTCATCGCTGCCGTCGCCCGGCTGCACGCCGACTTCCCGATGTTCTTCGCCGAACTCATCGACGACGGAACCGCCCGCATCCCCGACCAGCCACGCGTAGGCGTGACGATCGACATGGGAACCGGCCTCTACGTGCCGGTCATCCGCGACCGCCTGGCCGTACCGGACATCGCCGAACGCCTGGCCGAATTCCGCGGGCTCGCCCAGCATGGCGGCTTCACCGAGGCCCACCTCACCGGCGGGAACATCGTCGTCACCCTCCACCACGATGCCGACATCATCATGGCCATCCCGATCATCTTCCCCGGTCACGCCTGCGCCATCGCGCTCACCTCACCGCAGCAGGAAGGCGAGCGCACGGTGGCGGCGATCGGCCTGGCCTACGACCACCGGCTGATCAACGGTCGGGACGTCGTCCTTTTCCTGCAGGCGTTGAAGGAGGTCCTAGAGACTTCGCCCGAGGGCCTGTAGTCCGACCAGGTCGTCCGGAGTGGCGTCGGCGCTCTTGTCGAGCAGCCCCGGCAGCCGCGACCGCAGCGCCACCGCCGCGAGCACCGCCATCGCCACGGCGAACAGCAGGTACATCAGCCCCACCCCACGTCCGGCGCCGGTCCCGATGAGCGCCCCGACGGTCGGGGCGAGCGGGCCGTCGGGGGCGAGCAGGGGGTCGAACACCGCCGCGCCGTACGGTGCCACGAGCCCGAAGCCGAGTGGCAGTGTGGACCAGGCGATCAGCGTGTTCAGCGCGAACACCCGCCCGTGGAACCGCTGCGGCACCTTGACCTGCACGATCGTGGCGTAGATGCCGTTCAGCAGCGTCACCCAGAGCGACATCCCGAACGCCCCGATCCCGATCGTCACCAGATCCGCCCGCAACCCCGTCACCAGGCAGAACCCCGCCAGCGCCAGCGTGCACCACAGCACCGCCCGCATCCGTCCCCGGCCCGGCCCGCCCCAGGCCGTCATGGCCAGACCGCCGAGGAAGACCCCCAGCCCGGACACGAACGAGATCCAGCCCACGTCGTCCAGCGTGCCGAAGGAGAGCACCAGCGGCGAGATCAGCAGGAACAGGGGTGACAGGAAGATGTTCAGCACCGCGAAGTAGAGGAGCATCTGCCGGAACCCCAGGTTTCCCCAGGAGTAGCGGAACCCGGCCGCCATCTCCGCCAGGACCGGCTCCTTCCGGCGCCAGGCCATCGCGGCGGGGAAGCGCACCAGCGACGTCACCCCGATCGCGAACACGTAGCTGGCCACGTCGAGCACCAGTATCCCCTCCAGCCCGATCACCGCCATCAGCCCGACGGCCGCGAGGGGGACGAGCAACTGCGTCATGCCACCGGCCATCTGGACGATGCCGTTGGCGTGCCCGAGGTAGCGCTTGGGGACGAGCTGCGGCACGGCCGAGGTGTAGGCCAGCCGCTGGAACGTGAGCGCCACGGACAGCAGCGCGAGGAGGGGGTAGATCTGCCAGGTCTGCAGGTTCCCGGTCCAGAGCAGCGCCCCGAAGACGAGCTGGGTGCCGACGGCGGCGGCGTCACCGCCGAGCATGACGGCCCGCCGGTTTCCCCGGTCGACGATCGCACCCGCCAGCGGCGCCACCACCATCCCCGGGACCAGCCCGACCACGGACAGCAGGGCGAACTGCGCCAGCGAGCCCGTGGCCAGATAGATCCAGATGGGGATGGCGAACCCGGTCAGCGCCGACCCCAGCAGGGACACCAGCTGACCACTGGCGACGGCCATGAACCGCTTCATGCTCGGCTGCGGCCCGGTCGCCACATCCCGCGTCCCAGGCCGCGACACCTCCCGCACCCGCCAGCTTTCACCGCTTGGAGGGTCCTCAAGGGCGGCGTGGGTACGGGTGACGATCTCGGCGAGCTCAGCCGCCCGATACTTCAGGAAGAAGTGTCCGGCCTCGTCCAGCTCCACCACCGCGGCCGTGGGCGTGAGGAAGTGCCACTCGCGATACCGCTCTTCGAAGTACTCGGTCGCCGGATCGTGCTCGCCCGCCACGCTGATGATCGGCGCCCGCAGCCGCTCCACCGAGCCCTCGAACAGCCCGGTGAAATACTCCTCCGCGGCCTCGCTGTCGCGCCGCATGTTCTTGATGATGTGCCGAGCCTGCCCCGGCTCCAGGTCGCCCATGTCCAGACCCATGGACGTCAGCCAGTTGACATAGCTCCGGTCGCTGCGCAGGAACTCGCGCCTGGCCAGCTTGGACAGCAGCGCCATGGGCCCGTTGCCCGGGCGGGCGAACGGGAAGATGGCCGCGATGTACACCGCTTCGAGCTCGCGCCCCTCGGCCTCCAGCCGCCGCGCGATCTCGACGATCAGGGCGGACCCCACGCCGCAGTGCCCGTACAGCGCCACGGGCCCGCGTACCTTCTCCTGGATCTCGCTCACGCACCGGGCAGCCACCTCGTCCAGCGGCAGCCGCTCCTCGTCCAGCCCGACGTCATGCCCGGGGATGGCCACCGACCACAGGGCGTACGTCCCGGGCAGGGCGTCGGCGAGCGGCTGATAGACCACCGCCGCGCCGCCGCCGTACGGGACGCAGACGTACGTGAGCTCAGGAGGGGAGGTCCGGCGCGGCGTCAGCTCGTGCAGCAGCCCGCGCGACGCGGTGGCGGTGCCGTCAACGAGCGCGGCCAGCTCGCGGATGGTCGGATGCTTGAACAGGTCCACCACGGCGATGGGGGCCGCACCGGGCGGCAGCACCCGGCGCAGCCTGGCCACCACCTTGATCCCCAGCAGGGAGTGCCCGCCGACGTCGAAGAAGTCGTCATCCACACCGAAGGCCACCCCGGAGTCCAGTACCTCGGCCCAGACCGTGGCGACCAGGAGCTCCGCCTCCGTGGTCGGCGGGATGCGTTCACCCGTGCTTTCCGCAGGTGACGTCGGGGCGGGGAGGCGGCGCCGGTCCACCTTGCCGTTGGCGGTCAGGGGCAGGTGGGGGAGGGGGACGAAGCGGGTGGGGATCATGTACGCGGGCAGGGTCTCGGCGAGGTGGGCGCGCAGGCGTACCGGATCCGGCCGGCCCACCACGTACGCCACGAGCTGGGCCTGGGTGCCCGTGCCATGGGTGGTGACCACGCACTCGGTCACGTCCGGGTGGCGGGCGAGGTAGGTCTCGATCTCGCCCAGTTCGATGCGGTAGCCGCGGATCTTCACCTGTGCGTCGGCGCGGCCGAGGAACTCGATCGTGCCGTCCGGGGCGTAGCGGCCCAGATCCCCGGTCCGGTAGAGGCGCTCGCCGGTGCGGGGATGGGTGATGAAGGCGGCGGCGGTCCGGTCGGGGTCGCGCCAGTAGCCGGTGGCCACGCCCGCGCCGCCGATGTACAGGTCGCCGGGCACGCCGATGGGCACGTCGCACAGGCCGCGGTCCAGGATGTGGAAGGACTGGTTGGCCAGCGGACGGCCGTACGGGATCGACGACCAGCCCGGCTGTACCGCGCCGATCAGGTGGAAGATGGACCAGATCGAGCCTTCGGTGGCGCCGCCCAGGCTGATGATCTCGGCCTCGGGGGCCAGGGCGCGGATCCGGTCGGGGAGGGTCAGCGGGATCCAGTCGCCGGACATCAGCACCAGGCGCAGCGAGCTCAGGTCGGTGCCCTCGTGTTCGGCGTGGTCGACCAGGAGCTCCATGAGGGCGGGGACGGAGTTCCAGACGGTGACGCGGTGCTCGGTGACCAGGCGGGCCCAGGCGGCGGGGTCCTTGTCGGCCGACGGCTCGCCCATGACGAGGGTGGCGCCGGTGGCCAGGGCGCCGTAGACGTCGTACACGGACAGGTCGAAGCTGAGGGCCGACAGGGCGAGGATCCGGTCGTGCGGGCCGAGGTGGAAGCGGTGGTTGAGGTCGCGGATGGTGTTCAGGGCGGCTTGGTGCTCGATCATCACGCCCTTGGGGGTGCCGGTCGAGCCCGAGGTGAAGATCACGTACGCGAGGTCGTGGGGTGCCGCCGGGCATTCGGCGGCGGTCAAGGGAGCCGTCGAGGGGGTCACCGGGACGCGGGTCACGTCGGCGGGCCAGGTCAGGTCCAGCCACGGCTGGGTCACCGCGACCCGGCACTCACCCCGTGCGATCAGCTCGAAGCGCCGCTGCTCCGGCAGGTCCGCGTCGATCGGCAGGTAGGCCGCTCCGGCCTTGTTGACGGCCAGCACCGCGACGACCTGCTCCCATCCCCGTTCCATCACGACCGCGACCAGCTCGCCGCGCCCCACGCCCGCCGCCGTCAGCTCGGCGGCCAGCAGCGCGGCCCGCCGCTCCAGCTCCGCGTACGTGATCGCGCCACCGGGGTGGGCGACCGCGATGGCATCGGGTGAGTACGGCACCCGCTCCTCGAACGGGCGGTGCAACAGGCCGGGGTCGCCCAGGTCGAGCCCGGTGTCGTTCCACCGCCTCCGTTCCTCCCGCTCCGGAGCCGTGAGCAGGTCGATCGTGGAGACGGGCGCTGACGGATCGGCCGCGATCCCCTCGAGCAGGGCGCCGAGATGCCCGGCCATACGCGAGATCCGCTCGGCCGAGAACAACGCGACGTTGTAGACGAACAGGAACGAACCATCACCACCGGTGTACAGCTCCAGATCGAACCGAGTGGCCCACACCCCCGGCGAGAACCCCTCCACGGTCAGCCCACCGGACGCCTCGCCGTCGCCGCCGTAGTTCTGCATCGCGAACAGGACCTGGAACAGCGGCGACCGCGACACCTCCCGTGGCACGTTCAGCTCCGACACCAGCCGCTCGAACGGGAGCTCCTGATGCTCGTAGGCGTCCATGGCCAGGTCCCGCACCCGGTGCAGCAACCCCAGGAACGATGGATCGCCCGACAGATCCACCCGCATCGCGAGCATGTTGATGAAGCACCCGACCAGCCCGTCCAGCTCCGGCAGCGACCGCCCGGCCACGGGCGAGCCGACCGCCACGTCCTCCTGCCCGGCGTACCGGCCGAGCAGCGCGGCGAAGGCCGCCAGCAGCACCATGTACGGCGTGGCGCCGTGCTCCCGCCCGAGCCGGTCCAGCCGCGCGACCAGACCGGGGTCGATCGCGAAAGAGTGGGCCGCGCCGAGGTAGGTCAGCTCCGGCGGCCGGGGGAAGTCCGTAGGCAGCTCCAGCGGCGGCAGGCCGGCCAGCCTTTCCCGCCAGTAGGCCACGTCGTCCGCGCCGCCGGGCCGCCCGCGCTGCCAGGCGGCGAAGTCCCCGTAGGTGACGGGCAGCTCGGGCAGGGGATCCCCGTCGTAGCCGGTCAGGATCTCGCGGAGCAGAACGTTCGCGGACCGGCCGTCGGCCGCGATGTGGTGGACGGCGATGGCCAGCACGTGGTCGTCGGCGGCCAGCCGTACCAGCAGGGCTCTGATCACCGGCCCGGCCACCAGGTCGAACGGCTCGGCGAGGAAGCGGTCGACCAGAACCCGAGCCTCGGCGTCAGCGTCGGCGGAGGCGATGGTCAGCGGGACCGTGACGTCGGCCGAGACCGTCACCGCAGGCTGCCCGTCGTCGCCGACCGGGAAGCGGGTCCGCAACGGCTGGTGCCGTGCGGCCACCCGGTCCAGTGCGGCACCCAGCAGCTCGGCGGAGAGCGGGCCGCGCAGCCGCCGGACGAACGGGATCGTGTGCGCGGGGTTCCCCGGCGCGTACTGCTCCATGAACCACAGCCGCTCCTGCGCGTAAGACAGCGGCGGCGCCTGACCGTCCGGCAGCGCCGGAATCGTCGGCACGCTCTTGCGCCGCCGCAACCGCTGGGTCAGCAGCGCCCACTGGG
The DNA here is from genome assembly GCF_018603905.1 of Nonomuraea sp. NEAU-A123. GTDB lineage: Bacteria > Actinomycetota > Actinomycetes > Streptosporangiales > Streptosporangiaceae > Nonomuraea. The sequence goes on along the minus strand of NZ_JAHFZZ010000010.1, from coordinate 159,114 downwards.
CCTCGGTCAGCTCGGTCACGACGTGCCCTCCGGGTCCAGCATGCTCAACACCTGTTCGTCGGACAGCCCGGCCATCTCCGCCACCAGCGCCTCCTCGACGGCGCGCGCCAGCTCGGCGACGGTACGGCGGGCGAACAGCGTACGGATCGGCAGATCCACCCCCGCGATCGCCCGCAACCGGGCCGCCACCCGGATGGCGAGCAGCGAGTGCCCGCCGAGCGCGAAGAAGTCGTCGAACGCGCCGACCTTGTCCGCGCCGAGCACCTCGGCCCACACGTCGGCGACCAGCTCCTCCGCGTCCGAACGCGGCGGCGTGGCGTCCGTCCCCGCCGCGCGGCCCGGCTCCGGCAGCGCGCCCCGGTCGAGCTTGCCGTTCGCGGTCAGTGGCAGCGCGTCGAGTACCACCCAATGAGCGGGGACCATGTACGGCGGGAGCCGCCCGGCCACATGTTCGGCCAGCTCGGCCGCCTCGCCCACGACATAGGCGACGAGCTCGTCGTCCCTGGGGACCACCGCGGCCTGCCGCACGTCCGGATGCGTGCGCAGGCAGTGCTCGACCTCGCCCGGCTCGATGCGGAACCCCCGCACCTTGACCTGCTCGTCGACGCGCCCGAGGAACTCCAGCAGCCCGTCGGGACGCAGCCGTACCCGGTCGCCGGTACGGAAGTACCGGCCGCCGTCGGGCAGCCGGACGAAGCGCTTGGCCGTCAGCTCCGGCAGGCCGAGGTAGCCACGGGCGACGCCGGGGCCGCCGATGTACAGCTCGCCGGGGGCGCCGGGCGGGGTGGGCGCGCCGTGGGGGTCGAGGACGCGGACCGTGGTGGCGTGGATGGGGCGGCCGATGGGCGGGTGTGGGTCGGGGTCGCCCGCCAGGTCGGTGGCGGTGGCGACGATCGTGGTCTCTGTGGGGCCGTACGTGTTGATCAGGCGTACCCGATCCCCGAAACGTCGCCGCCAGCGGGTCAGGGAGGCGGCGTGTACCTGTTCGCCGCCGATGACCACCAGGCGGAGGGCCGGCGGCCAGGCGATCTCGTCGATCAAGTCCACGAGGTGGTGGAAGTAGGCCGTCGGGAGGTCGAGCACGGTGATGTCCGGACGTTCGGCGAGCAGGTCGGGCAGGGTGGCGCCGCCGTCGGGCACCAGCACGACAGTGGCGCCGGTGGTCAGGGCGGGGTAGAGCTCCTCGGCGTGGGTGTCGAAGCTGAGGGAGGCCAGTTGGACGACCCGGTCGCCGGGCCGCAGGCCGTACTCGTGGCGCATCCACCGGACCCGGGCGGCCAGGCCGGCGTGCTCGACCGCCACACCCTTGGGGGTGCCGGTTGAGCCGGAGGTGTAGATGACATAGGCGAGGCCGGGGTCTCCGGTGCGCGGGCTGTCCGCGGTGGTCAGGTCGTCCGAGATGATCAGGCGGGCGCCGCTCGTGGTGATCATGTGCTGCAGGCGGGCGGCGGGGTAGGCGGGGTCGAGCGGCAGGTACGCGGCTCCGGTGCGCCAGATCGCCAGCATCGCCACCACCGCTTCGATCGACCGGCCGAGACGGAGGCCGACTATGTCGCCAGGCCCCGCGCCGCGCCCGGCCAGCTCGGCAGCCAGCCGGGACACCCGTTCAGCCAGCTCGCCGTAGGTCACGCTCTCGGACCCGCAGACGACGGCCGTCTCACCGGGGTGGGCGGCGGCGGCCTCCGCGATCATCTCCGGCACGTCGATGCCGGGCGTGGGGCTCCCATCACCACTCGCCGAAGCGATCAGCGCGGCGTCGGCGGTGGTGAGCATCGGCAGGGCCGACAGGCGGGCGTACCGGTTGTCCGGGTCGGCGATCTCGCGTAACAGCACCGCGAACCGCTCCGCCAGCCCCGCCACCGTCCCCGCGTCGAACAGCCCCGCGTCATACCCGAACGCCATCCGCAGCCGCCCCGGCGCCCGCCAAGCCTCCACCACCAGGTCGAACTTGGCCTGCCGATACCCATCGTCAAAGTACGACATTTCCAGATCGTCCCCGAGCCGATCCTGCTCCCCGTCGGCCGTCTGGCTGTTCAACGTGAGCATCGTCTGGAACATCGGCTTCCTACTGATGTCCCGCTCGATATCCAGATCCGCCAGCAGCCGCTCGAACGGCACGTCCTGATGCCCCATCGCGTCCAGCACCGTCCGCCGCGTCCTGGCCATCAGCTCGTCCAGCGTCGGATCCCCGGACAGATCGCCACGCAGCACCAGCGTCGTGCTGAGATACCCGACGATCGGCTCCAGCTCCACCCGGCCCCGCCCGGCGGTGGGCGAGCCGACCAGGATGTCCGTCTGCCCGGTGTGCCGCGCCAGCAGCACCTGATACGCCGTCAGCAGCACCATGAACAACGTGCCGCGCTGCCTCCGTGCTGTCGCGTCCAGCGCCCTGGCCAGATCGTCGGGGATGTCCAGCAGGTGGAAGTCACCCCGCGCGGGTCCCGGCGTGTGCGGCCGGTCGGTGTGCAGCGCCAGCGTGGGCGGATCGGCCAGCCGTTCCCGCCAGTACTCCAGCGCCGCGCTCCCGTCCTGCTCCCGCTGCCAACGCGCGACATCCCCATGCTGTACGTCCAGCGGCGCCAGGCCCTCTGACTCGGCGTACAGGGCGGCCAGGTCGTTCAGGAGGACGGTGATCGACCAGCCGTCGGCGACGATGTGGTGGAGCACCACGCACAGCACATGGTCGTCCCCGCCCAGCCGGATCAGCGTGATCCGCAGCGGCGGCGCCGTACCGAGATCAAGTGGGGCATTGGTGCGGGCGGCCACCAGCGCGCGGGCCTCCGCCTCGTCCCGCGCGTCGAGCCGCTCGACGGCGGCGGGCGCGGCGCGCTCGACGACGGCGACCGGTCGCCCGTCCACTTCGGGAAAGCGCGTGCGCAGCGACTCGTGCCTGGCGAGCAGCGCGGTCAGCGCCCGTTCCAGCGCCTCGGGGTCGAGCGGGCCGCGGAGCCTGCGCACGATGTACATGTTGTACGAGGCGTCACCGGGATCCAGCCGATGCAGGAACCACAGCCGCTCCTGGGCGGCCGACAGCGGCGGCAGCGAGCCGGACGGCCGGGGGACGAGCGGGCGTGGAGCGAGCGATTCGCCGGCCAGCCCCTCCAGCGTCGCCGCGAACCCGGCCACCGTCGGCTGCCCGAACAGCGTCCGCAACGGCACCGTCGTCCCCGCCGCCTCCAGCCTGGCGATGACCTGAGTGGCCAGCAGCGAGTGCCCGCCCAGGGCGAAGAAGTCGTCGTCCGCGCCGATGTCGCCGATCCTGAGCACGTCGCCGAAGATCCTGGCCACCTGCCGCTCCCGGGCGGTCCGCGGCTTGCCGCCCCGTCCCGCCACGGGCCCCTCCGGCTCGGGCAGCGACAGCCGATCGACCTTGCCGTTGGCCGTCATCGGCAACGCGTCGAGCCCCACCACGACCCCGGGCACCATGTAGGCGGGCAACCACCCGGCCGCGTGTTCAAGCAGATCCGCCGGGCACTCCGGCGGCGTGGTCACCACGTAAGCGACCAGTTCGTCCCCGCGGACGACGACGGCCGCCTGCCGTACGTCCGGATGCGACTCCAGCACGGTCTCGATCTCGCCCAGCTCGACCCGGTGCCCGCGCAGCTTCACCTGGCCGTCGCCCCGGCCGAGGAACTCCAGGGTGCCGTCGCGAAGCCACCTGACCCGGTCGCCGGTCCGGTAGAGGCCGTTCGCGAAGCGCTCGGCGGTCAGTTCCGGCCGGCCCAGGTAGCCGAGCGCGAGCCCGGCCCCGCCGATCGCCAGCTCACCGGGCACCCCGATCGGCACCGGCGCACCGGAGCCGTCGAGCACGTGGACGTGGGTGTTGGCGATCGGCCGCCCGATGCTCACCCGGCCGGGCTCGGCGGGGACCTCCCAGGCAGTGGACCAGATCGTGGTCTCCGTCGGCCCGTACATGTTGAACAGCCGCGCCACCCGCCGCCGCAGCCGCCTGGCCAGCGCGAGAGGCAGCGCCTCGCCGCCCGCCAGCGCCACCAGCCCGGACGCGTCGAGCCCGGCGGAGAGCAGCATGTTCCAGCCCGAGGGGGTCGCCTGTACGTGCGTGACGCCCGAGGCGGAGATCAGGCCGGCCATCGCGGCACCGTCACGAACGGTCTCGTCATCGGCCAGCACCAGCCGCCCACCGGTCACCAGCGGCAGGTACAGCTCCAGCCCCGCGATGTCGAAGGAGAGCGAGGTACTGCCCAGCCAGACGTCCGCCGGGCGGGCACCGAGCAATCGCTCCATCCCGGCCAGCAGGTTGACCAGCGCAGAGTGCGGCACGGCCACCCCCTTCGGGTGACCGGTAGAACCCGAGGTGTAGAGCACATAGGCGGTCGCCCCGCCGTCGGGCCCAGAGCCGACGGACTCGGGGACGACCGCGGGGTCGTCGTCCTCCAGCGTGAACCGGGCTCCCGAGTCCGCCAGCACGTACGCCACCCGGTCGGCCGGAAGCGCCGGGTCTATCGGCAGATACGCGGCTCCCGCCAGCATCACGCCGAGCAGGGTCCCGGGCAGCGCCACCGACCGCCGCCGGCGGACGGCCACCACGGATCCGGGCCCCGCCCCCCGTGCCCGCAGCTCACCCGCGACCCGCACGGCCTGGGCGGCGAGCGCCGCGTACGTGAGGTGGTGGTCGCCGCACGAGACGGCGACCGCGTCCGGCCGCAGCTCGGCCTGCTCCATGACCAGGTCCACGACGGTCGCGGCCGGCACCGTGAGGGCGGTGCTGTTCCAGGTCCGGTCGAGCAGCTCGCGTTCGGTGGCAGGCAGCAGGTCCAGCTCCGACAGCCGAGCCCCGGGGGAGGCGAGGATCGAGGCGAGCAAGGTCTGGAAGCGGGCCGCGAGCCGGGTCACCGTCTCCCGGTCGAACAGCTCGGTGCTGTAGAACAGCGCCCCGTGCCACCCCCCGCCCGACGGCCAGAGATCCATCCGCAGGTCCACCATGGCCGGCGGGGCCCCGTGCGCGAACGGCAGGCTCTCCATCCCGGCGAACGACTCCGCCTCCGCGTACCCGACCGCGGAGTTGTGCAGCGCCAGCATCGCCTGGAACAGCGGCGTACGCGACAGATCGCGCTCGATGTCGAGCGCGGACAGCACCCGCTCGATCGGCACCTCGCGATGTGCCATCGCCTCCAGCACGGTACGGCGAGTACGGCGCAGCAGCTCGGCGAACGGCGGATCCCCCGACAGATCCCCCCGCAGCACCAGCGTGGAGGCGAACAGCCCGACCATCGGCTCCAGCTCCGGCCGGTCGCGACCGGCGGTGGGCGAGCCGACCACGATGTCGTCCTGCCCGGTATGCCTGGCCAGCAGCACCTGGTAGGCGGCCAGCAGCACCATGAACACCGTCGAGCGCTCGGCCCTGGCCAGCCGCGAGAGCGCCCCGGCGAGCTCGGGCGACAGGTCGAACCCCACGTCGTCGCCCGCGCTGCTCCGCTGGGCGGGACGCGGCCGGTCCGTGGGCAGTTCCAGCGGCCGCGCCCCGGCCAGCCTGCCCGTCCAGTACTCGACGTCGGCGTCGGAGACCCGCTGGGCGTCGGCGTAGTCGGCGTAGCGGACGGGCAGCTCGGGCAGCGAGACCGGGACGCCCTCCGCGCGGGCGAGATAGAAGGCGGCCAGGTCGTCCATCAACACGTTCAGGGACCAGCCGTCGCCGATGATGTGGTGCAGCACCACGCACAGCACGTGATCGTCGTCCGCCAGCCGGACCAGCGTGATCCGCAGGGGCGGGGCGGCGGCGAGGTCGAACGGCGTGTTGGCCCGCGCTTCGAGCACCCGCATGACCTCATCGAGCACACGCCCGTCCGGTCCAGAGGGCCCGTCCGGTCCCGGCCGCTCAAAGGTCACGAGCTCCACCGGCACCGCCCCCGGCGGGTCGATCACCGCGACCGGCAGGCCGTCCTGGTCGGGGAACCTCGTACGCAGCGACTCATGCCGCCCCACCACATCCCCGAACGCCCCCGTCAGCGCCTCGACGTCGAGCGCCCCCCGCAACCGCCGCACCACCGCCACCCGATAGGCCGCGTCCAGCGGATCGAGCCGTTGCAGGAACCAGAGCCGCTCCTGGCCCAAAGAGATCATGGCCGCAGCCCGCCGATGGCCGCGGCCACCCCGGTGATCGTCGGATCGTCGAGGAACACGTCGAACGGCACCTCCACCCCGAGCCGTTTCCTGATCCGCGCGCTGATCTGCGTGATGGTCAGCGAGTGCCCGCCGAGGTCGTAGAGGTCCTCGTCCGGCGCGATGTGGTCCATCCGCAGGACCTCCATCCAGATCAGCCGTACCTGCTCGACCAGCTCCGCCTCGGCCTCGCCGCCAGGCACCGGCGCGGCATCCGGCACGACCGGGGTGGCGGACGCGGTGGTGACCTGGGCGGCGACCGGAAGCGGCAGATCGGCGACCCGTACGTCCGGGTCCGCGGCGACCGCCCGCAGCACCCTCCTGAGGTGCTCCCCGGCCAGCTCGACATCCGGCCGGGAGATGACCTCCGGGCTGTAGTGCAGCGTCAGCCGCAGCCCGTCGTCGCCGTCCACCGCCTGAAGGTGGAGGACGTTCCGCACCATGTGGTTGGACATCTTCCACTCCACCGACAGCTCCAGCCCGGGAAAGACCTGTTCGGGCGCGCGCCGCCGGAAGCTGATGGACACCGGCGCCAGCGCCACCCGGGGCTTGATGCCGCCCACCGCCCTGGCCAGCGGCACCGCGCGGAAGGCGTTCAGCTCGCGTAGGTCGCTCCTGAGGCCCAGGGCCAGCTCGCGAAAGGAGCCCCTGGACGACGAGAACACCGGCAGCTCGGTGGCGAACAGGCCGATGTGCTCCCGGGTCTCGGCGGTCCTGGTCGACATGGCCACCGCCACGGACGGGTCGGTGTTGCCGTACCGGTGAAGAAGCGCGTGCACTGCGGCAAGGAAGACCTCGAATCTGGTCACGCCGGATAAATCCGGCATGTCATCAGTCAGATCGAGCAGCACGGTCTCGCCCCGCTCGGCCAGCCGTGGCGTCCTGGCCACCCCGTTGATCACCACCTGCGGCACCTCGTGCCAGCGCGCCCGCCAGTACGCCTCCGCCTCCGGCGACGGCTTCTCCGCCGCCCCGTACGGCATCGGCAGCGGCGGCGCGGTCGCCCCGGAGTAGGCGGCGGCGAGATCCCGTACGAGCAGGTCCTTCGACATGCCGTCGAAGACGAGATGATGCCCCACGAACAGCAGCAGGTGCCGCGACGCCGAGACCTCCGCCAGCGTGAACCGGGCCAGCGGCCCGGCCGACAGCGAGAAGGGCCGCGCGATCTCCCGCTCGATCAGCGCCTCCGGGTCCGGCTCCACGACGAACGCGACCGGCGGATCGGCCTTGGCGGGCACCAGGTGCAGCAAGCCGTCGCGCTCCTCGAAGGCGCGGCTCAGCACCGGGTGCCGCGCGAGCACCGCCCGGCACGCCGCCAGCATCGCCTCCCGGTCCAGCGGCCCGTCGAACCACATGGCGAACGGCATGTGGTAGGCCGTGCCGGTGCCGTGCATCACCTCGGTGATCCACATCCCGTGCTGTGCCTGCGATGCCAGGACCATGCTCACTCCTCTGCCGAACTGCGCAGTTCTCGCTTGTTCACTTTTCCGGCGGCGTTCCTGGGCAGCGTGTCCACGCACAGCAGCCGGGTGGGCAGTTCGTGCTGGGCGAGCCGCTCGGCCAGGAAGGCCCGTACGCCGGCCAGCGTCACCGGCTCGCGGGACACGACCGCCGCCGCCACCGCCATGCCCATCACCGGGTGCGGCACCCCGAACACCGACGCCTCGGACACGGCCGGATGCTCGTGCAGCGCGGCCTCGACCTGGATCGTCGAGACCTTGAAGGCGCCCGACTTGATCACGTCGCTCTCCCGGTCGACGAGGTACAGGTAGCCGTCGTCGTCGAGGTAGCCGAGGTCGCCCATGCGTACCCAGCCGTCCTGGAAGGTGTCGTGCCGCTGCTCGCCGTAGTAGGCGCGGGAGTGCGCGGCGGCGCGCAGCCACACCTCGCCGGTCTCGCCCGGCGCGGCCGGTTCGCCGTCGGCGTCCGCGATCTTCAGGCTGCCGGCCGCGTGCCCGAGCGCGCCCGGCCGGTCGGGGTCGTAGATCATGATGGTCTGGGCGGGGGCCGCCTCGGTCGAGGTGTAGTAGTTCGCGACCGTCGCGTTCGGGAACGCCTCGGTCAGCTCGGCCGCGACCCTCGGCGGCAGCGCGGCGGCGGCCGAGCCGAGCAGCAGCACGCTCGACAGGTCGTGGCGGTCCTGGACACGCGCGCCGAGCAGCTCGATGGCCATCGCGGGCACCACGAACACGGTCCCGGCCGCGTACGACTCCACGAGCGCCGCGAAGCGGGCCGGCGTGAACAGCGGCGGGGTGACCACAGTGGGTGCGGCGGTCAGCGCGTGGAGCAGCATGACCTGGCCGGCGTTCGTGCCGATGGGGAAGGCGTGCACCAGATGCCGGGAGTGAGCGAACGGGCGGCGTTTGGGGTGGACGGGCGGGGAGGTGAGGTTCGCGTGGCTGGCCGCCACGCCCTTGGGCTGCCCGGTGGTGCCGGAGGTGTAGAGGATCTGGGCGAGATCGAGCGGATCGGCCTCGACGAGGACAGGGGTGGACGGGCCGCGGAATTCGTCGCCGCTTCGGATGGTCGTGGTCGCGCCGCAGTGCTCGATCAGATGGGCGAGCTCCGGGGCGGCCAGGCGGTCCGACAGTGGCACCGCGACGGCGCCCGCCTTCAGCACCGCCATCCAGCTCACCGCGTAGTCGAGCCAGTCACGGCCGCCGAACACCAGCGCGACCCGGTCACCTCGCCGTACGCCCTGGTCGAGCAGGCCGTGGGCGGCGGCGTTGGAGCGCTCGTCCCACTCGCCGAGTGTCAGGCCGCCCGTTCCGGCGACGATGAGGGCCTCGTGGTCGGGGTCGGTGGCCGCTCGTGAGCTCAGCAGAGCAGGGACAGGCAGGGCCGACTGAACCACCCCCAAAATTATTATCGGGCTGCCGCAAGACGCTAGAAAAAATGCACAAATGCGTCAACCCCTTACCGGCAGGCGCTTGCCGCCGTCTGGCCCCGCGTGACACACTCGCCCCGGATTTCCCTGAAAACGGGAGGGCTTTGCCAGGTGCAGACGGACGGAGAACTACGCGGACGGCTCGCCGACATGGTCGCCAAGGCCACCGACGGCGCGGTCGAGGCAGAAGAGGTGCTGGCCGGAGAGGCCAGGCTGGCCGATCTCGGCGTCACCTCACTCGGCTATCTCAGATTGATCGACGCGGTGGAGGCGGAGTTCGGCGTCGAGCTGGACCTGACCTCGGCCGACAGCCTGGACGAGCTGGTGAACTACTTACGGCTCCATGCTTGAGTCGCCGCTCACATGGGGGCAGCAGGACATCTGGCGGGCCGTCGTGGCGGCGCGGCCACAGGAGCACTATCTCAACATCGGCCGGATCTTCGCCGCGCCGAAGCGGCCCGTCACCGTCGAGCGCGCCGTCGCGGCCCTGGACGGGCTCGTCGAGCGGCACGAGGCGCTGCGCACCCGGCTCAGCGGGCCCCCCGACTGCCCCCGGCAGCGGATCTCGCCCATCGCCCGGCCGTACGTCGAGGTGACGGACGAATCCGCTCAGGTGGTGTGCGACCGGCTGTCGGCCGAGCCGTTCGACTACTGGGAGGAGTGGCCGCTGCGGGTGGCGTTCCTCGTGACCGGCGACTATGTCCGGCATGTCGTGCTGGTCCTCTGCCACCTGGCCGCCGACGGGCACGCCGCCGATCTCCTGGTGAAGGACTTCCGGCTGCTCCTGCTGCGCGACTCGCTGCCACCGGTGGAGAGCGCCACACCGCGTGAGCTCGCCGAGTGGCAGCGCTCGGCCGAGGGCAAGCGTATGTCCGACGAGGCCCTGGCCTTCTGGCTGTCCGAATACCGGCGCATGGATCCCATGGCCCTGTCGGACGTCCCGCGGCGCCCGCGGTACTGGGAGGCCACGATGACCTCCGCGGCCATCGCCGCGGCGGCGCAGGCCGTGGCCGCCCGCGAGCGGGTGAGCTCCTCGACGGTGCTGCTCACGGCCGCGGCCCGGCTCGCCGGGCGGCTCACGGGCCAGCGGTTCTGCGGCATGCGGGTGATCGTCAGCAACCGGTTCGCGGCCGAGCGCCGCGACGTGGTCTCGACGATCTCGCAGGAGGGGCTCGTGCTGCTCGACCTCGGTACGCCGGACTTCGGGGAGTTGGCCCGGCAGGGCTGGCAGGTGGCCTTGCGGGCCTACCGGCAGGCCCAGTTCGATCCGTACGCGATGGAGGAGGCGGTGTCGGCCGTGGGGCCGGGGATCAGGTCGTTCGGCTGCTTCAACGACCAGCGGCTGGTGCAGCGCGACGGGGTGACAGGTCTGGACGAACGGGCCGTACGCGCCTCAATGGATCGGACCGAACTGGTCTGGACGGACACCATGGACCGCAACATCTGCGACTTCCGGCTGCACGTCGGCGGCGAGCCGGGGCGGATGGAGGTGTCGCTGTACGCCGACACCGGGCTGCTCGCGCCGCCGGGGATCGAGCGGTTCCTGTTCGACATGGAGTCGACGCTGGTCGAGGCGGCGTTCGCATGAGCCTGTACGCGGCGGCCACGTCGTGCGCGCAGGGGGAGACGCTCCGGTTCCACCTGCTCGGGAGCGGGGGCACGATCTTTGTCGAGGACGTGCCGACGGGGCGGGTCGTGCTCCGGGACACGGCCGAGGGCGACACCTGGACGCTCAAGGTGGGCGCGGACTGGCCCAGCTCGCTCTATCGCGCCGTCGTCGGCAACGAGTCCGCATATTTCGTCGTACGTGCGAGTGTGCCTGCTTCGCCGGTGATGGTGGCGATTCCCTTTCCCACCTGGGAGGCGTACAACCGGCCCGGCGTGCCCGGTGAAGGGCTCTACCAGTCCGAGCAGCCCGATCGCGCGGTCAAGGTCAGCTTCGACCGGCCGGGCGCGGGGCCGCAGGTCGAGGAGTGGGAGCTCGGGCTGCTGCGCTGGCTCGGGCCGTCGGGGTACGCCGTCGACTACTGCTCGGGGCTGGACCTGCACGACGGTCTCGACCTGCTGAGCCGTTACCGGCTGCTGGTGATCAACGGGCACGACGAGTACTGGTCGTGGGAGATGCGGGACGCGGTGGAGGCGTTCGCGCGGGCCGGTGGAAATATCGCCATATTCTCCGGAAACACCTGCTGGTGGCAGGTCCGCTTCGAGGACGACCTCCGGACGATGGTCTGCTACCGCGACGCCGTCGCCGACCCCCTCTCACGCACCGACCCCGGCCGCACTACGGTCGAGTGGCCCAGCGACCCCGTCAACCGACCCGAGAACACCCTCACCGGCCTGACCTTCCGCAACGGCGCCGGCTGCTGGGTCGACTCGCGCGTGATGTCCCAGGAGTCCTACACGGCCCGCTTCACCGACCACTGGGTCTACGCGGGCACCGGCCTGCGGGACGGCGACACGTTCGGCAGGGGCGCGCTCGGCTACGAGACGGACGCCGCCGACCTGGAGTGGCTGGACGGCGTCCCCCGGGCCACGGGCCGCGACGGCACCCCGCCGTCGTTCGTCGTCCTCGCCACGGCGGACCTGTCGCACTGGCGCAGGTACGGCAGGGGCGGCGCGGCCACCATGGGCGTGCACCGGCTGGGCGCCGGGACGATCTTCAACGCGGGCACCATCAACTGGGGCAACACCCTGGCCACCGACCCAATCCTGTCCCACATCACCCACAACGTCCTGACCCACCTCTCCCGCCCCCTGGGCCCACCCCTGTGGGAGGACATCGGCCCGTCCGGCCCCGGGCGTCCGTCCTCGGAAGCCCCGCTGCTCCCGACTCCGGAATCCCGGCGTTCCACTCCCGCGATGCCCGCGATGGCCGCGCCTCTCGTGACGGCCGTGTCTCCTACGGCCCCTCCTGAGGAGTCCCAGCCGCAGCCGGTCGCGCTCGTCGTGTGTGAGAACCGGCTGTTCGCGGCCAGGGCCGACGGGGTGCTGAGCACGCGCGACCTGTCCGGCCAGAACCTGCCCTGGCGCCCGATCGACACCACCGACGCCCTGGCGCTCGCCGCCCCCCGCGAAGCCCACGGCGGCCCACCGGCGGGCCTGTACGGCCTGGCCCCCGACGGCACCATCCGCTACCGCGACCCCGTGCTCACCTCCACTCCGTGGGCGGATGTCAGCCGAGCCCCGGAGCACGCCACGGGCCTGGCCGCCGCCGACGAGGCCCTGTTCGCCGTCACATCGGACGACGAGCTCTGGCACCTCCCCATCCGCCGCCTCACGGACGCCACCTGGGCCCGGATGGGCACCGGGGAAGGAGCCACGAGCCTGACAGCGATGAACGGCCGCCTGTACGCCATCGCAGGCGACCGCGTACTGACGAGACCGGTCAACCGCCACAACACCGACTGGACCGACCTCGGCCCAGCCCGGCCCACGACCACCCCCGCACCGACCCTCTCCGGGCACGACGGGCCTACGCCGACCCTCTCCGGGAGCCGCATCGTGCTGGCCGCCGCCTCAGGGCGGCTCGTCATCGCGACCCCCGACGGGCGGCTCTACTGGCGGTCGCTCTCGTAGGCCAGCCACTGCGCACACGTGTGCAGGCCGTAGTCGAGCTCCACCTCCGGCCGCCACCCCAGCTCACTGAAGGCCCGCTCGACGCTCACCACCGCCCCGGCCACCGCCCCACCGGAGGCGGCGGCCTCGATCGGCACGGGCCGGACCGCCTTGGCCACCGCCTCCGCCAGCTCCCACCCACTCACCGGCTCCGGGCCGGCGATGTCGAACACCCCGGCCCCACGGGTCAGAGCGGCAATGACGGCAGCGGCGACATCCCGTACGTGCACGAGCCGCACAACCCCGCCACCGGCCCGCAGCGGCCGGTTCAGCGACGACCGCAGCACCGAGTCCGCCACGATCCCGCCCTGCGGCATCCCCGGCCCGTACGGCTCGCCGAGGCGCAACACCACCGCGCCCTCGACCTCCATCCCGCACGAGCCGACCAAGATCTTCCGCCCGCCGAAGCCCAAAGAGCCCGAAGAGCCAGAAGGGTCCGAAGAGCCCGAGAAGGCCGAAAAGGCCGCGCGCGCCAGTCGTACCTCCTCATCCGGATCGGCGTCCAGCGCGCAGACGTGCACCACCGCGTCGGGATCACCGGCGGCCAGGTAGCCCCGATCGGCGAGCGCCCACGTGAGCTGCTCGCGCAGCCACGTGTCAGCCCCGGTCACGGCCACCGTCGGCCGTTCCACAGCCTGTGGAGACGCCGCGAGCCCCGCCGAGAGCCCGGCCCGCGCCACGTCGAGGAGTTCGTCCGACAGCCGGGCCAGCTCGCGTGACCCGAGCTCATGACAGAGCCCGCCGGGCCCCATGGTCCCCAGTGCCCGATCCATCACCCGAGGGTCCCCGGAGCCTTCGCGTACCACGCCCATCGTGAAGGCCGTCAGCCAGAGCGGCCACCACGGGCTGTCGTACCGCGCCCGCAGAGCGCCGACGTCGAAGCCGCGCCCGTCCAGGTAGTCCTCGCACCGGATGTCCCGCCACCCCGAAGCGCCGGGCACCGCGCACTGCGCCACCCCTCGCTTGAAGAACGGGATCGCGGCCAAGGACCCGAGCACCCGATCCTCATCCAGCAGCGGATCGTCGGCGAAGAAGCAGGGCGAGCGCCGCAGGCCCTGGAAGTCGTTCTCCACCAGGCTCGCCAGGTCCTCGTGCTCGGCCAGGCTGGGCACCGCGACGTACACCGGCACGCCGGCCTGCCGGAGATAGCGGCCCATCAGCACGTCGTCCGGCCACGTGTCGCCCCGATCGCGGGCCCACTCCACGTACCCCTCGGCGACCCGCCGGGGGAGCAGCAGCGCCGCGACGGGCGTGTACTCTCCGGCCCCGCGCACCCAGCGCGCCCCGGCGAGCGCGCCCAGCCGTACGGCGGCGCCGTTACGCGAGTTCCAGAACGCGAACAGCGCCAGCGCCGCGTCCGGCATGGCCTGGGCGGCCATCGTCGCCCGTTCGAAGAACGTGTCGGACAGCACCATGTCGTCGTGCAGCAGTACGTGGTGCGTGGCCCCCTCGGGGATGCTCGACCAGGCCAGCAGCGACGTCCGGAACGCCGACGGCCGCCCGGCCGGATCCGGGTCGGTGACCACGTCCAGGACACCGCCCGCCAGCCTGATGGCCGCCTCCCTGCGCTTGGGATGCGCCATCACCGCCCCGGTGAGGGTTACGTCCCCAGGCATGTGCCGACCGCGAGCTCGCCCGCCTCCAAGAGGGACAGCGCATCACGCCGGCCGGTTCCCTCCCACTGCGCCTCGCGGACGATGAGCAGTCCGGAGCCGCACGCCACCAGCACCCCGGCGCTGCCGGTCGACCAGACCGGCGCCAGCACGGTGCCCGGCGGCTCCCGATGGTCGCCCCACTCGATGAGGTCGGCGCTGTGCACGAACAGCTTGCGTTCGTCGACGAAGGTGAAGGCTCCCGGGTACGGCGCGGCCAGCGCGCGTACCCAGTCGTAGACCTCGCTCGCGGACTTGGACCAGTCGATCAGGCCGTCCTCCGGCCGCCGCCGTTCCCAGACCGAGCCGCCCGGCGGCTGCGGGCGGGCCACCACCTGGCCGGCGAGCAGCAGCGGGACGTACTTGGCGAGCAGTTCGATGTTGATCTCGGTCACCTTGCGGTACACCTCGGTGACGTCGTCGCGACGGCTCACCGCGAACTCGCGCTGGGCGATCAGCTCGCCCTCGTCGGCACCCTCGTTCAGGAAGAACAGGCTGACCGCGCTCGACCGGATGCCCTTGATGATCGTCCAGGGCAGCGGGGCCCGCCCCCGGCCCTCGGGCAGCCGGGTGGGGTGCAGCCCGACGGAGCCGAGCGGGCACGCCGACAGGAGCGGTTCGCGGACCAGTTGCGACCAGCCGGCCACCACGAACAGGTCGATGCCCAGGCTGGTGACCAGCTCGTGCGTCCGGCCGTCGTTGATGTCGGCGGTCTCCAGGAGCGGGATGTCGTACTTCTCCGCCGCCTCCTGCAGCGGCGCGTAGCCCGAGCGGTGCTGTAGCTGGGGCGGGTAGCCGATGAGCAGCGACGGGGGAGTGCCCTGAGCGGCCAGCACGTCCACGGCCGGGGCCGCGAACTCCATACCGGTGCAGAAGGCGAACTTCTTCACAGGACCTCCCTAAGCACGCCGAACGCTTCGGCGTGGGTGACTCCGATCTCCGCCCCGCGCAGCGTCGCCAGCGCCGTCACCGACTCCTCGCTCCTGATGTGCGGAGAGGGCCGGTGCTGGCTCTGGTAGCCGCGCAGTGCCTCAAGCTTGCGTTCCATGTGGGAGCTGATGTCGCAGAAGGCGGTCGAGCGCGGCATTGGCTCGGCCGCCCACTGGATCTTCGACATCTCGTACAGCAGCACGGTCGGCACCAGCCACTTGCCGAACTGCTGGGCGATGGGCCGGGCCGCCGCGAACCCGGCGCCGAACACCGCCAAATGATCCTGGTCGTAGTCGGCGAAGCTCGGCAGCAGCAGCAGGTCGGGCCGCCGCTCGTTCAGCGCCCGCTCGAACAGGTCGACCAGCTCCCGGCGCGGCAGCGTGTCCAGCCGCTCGGTCAGGTCCATGTCGCCGTACGCGATCTCGTACGTGAAGCCCAGTGTGGACCGGACGGCCTCGATCTCGTCCAGCCGCTGCCGATAGCTGGTGGCGCCGTCGAGGCCGTAGTGCCGCATCCCGTCGACCGCCAGATACAGGACGTGGACCTCGGCCCCCGCCCCGACCTGGGCGGCGATCAGGCCGCCGCAGCCGAGTACCTCGTCGTCGGCGTGGGGAGAGATCACTAGCACCCGGTCAAAGCGGCGCATTCACTGCCCTCCGGTCCTCGCGGGCGCGGTAGTACTCGGCGGTGCTCAGGATCAGCTCGTCGAGCGCGATCCGGGGCTGCCAGCCGAGACCCGTCGCCGCCCGCAGCGCCGGGATCTTGTGGAACGACTCGGCCTCGGCGTAGTGCGGCCCGTGAACGCTCCTGCCGTCGACGCTGACGATGGGTGACGGGCTGCCGAGCAGGTCCCTCACCCGGTGGGCCAGCTCCATGATGGTGATCGCGTTCGCCGGGTTGCCGACGTTGATGATGATGTCGTCGCTGTCCAGCGCCGCGTCCATGTAGCCGATGAGGAACCCGGTCAGGTCGCTCGCCGCGATGAACGCCCTGACCTGCTCGCCGCCCGCGAACACGGTGATCGGCTTCTCGGCCAGCGCCTGCTGGACGAACGTGGGCATGACGAACCCGCCCGCCCGCGACTGCCGCGCCCCCGCCACGTTGAACGGCCGGATGACGACCCCGCGCAGGCCGTGCTGGCGGCTGTTGGAGACCATCGCCTCGGCCAGCGTCTTGGCGATCGCGTACTCGATGCGGGTGTTGTACTGCGTCGGTACGAGGATGTCGTCCTTCTCGTCGAGCACGCCGCTGCGGCCGTACACCTCGGCCGAGCTGAACAGGCACAGCGGCGCACCGGCGCCGATGCAGGCGTCGATGACCGGCGCGGTGCTGCCGATGATGTCGTGGCCGAGCCGGCCGGCCCTGGACAGGATGCTCGCGGGGCCGACGTACGAGGCCGCGTGGATGACGCGGTCGGCACCGGCGAAGTCGCCGCCCGCCGCCAGGTAGTCCTCCACCCGCTGCCGGACGACCGTGCAGCGGGGATCGGCGTCATAGTCCTCGCCGTCGATGACCGCGCCTGCGTTGGAGTCGATGATCGTTACTCGGTGGCCCGCTGCGAGATACGCGTCCACCAGATGTGAGCCGATGAATCCGAGACCGCCCGTGACGATGACTTCGCCACTTGGAGCTCCCACGGGCCTGCCTTTCCCCACGAAGCCGTGATTTCGAGGAAAAACGGTCACACGGGGCCTGTGCCGCCCCGGTGGCACCTAGCGTGGGATTAAAACAGTTTTCGCCACACTTGTCACGCATGGCAGTAATTTTTCATGGTTGGTCCTGATGCTGGACCGACCGGCCGGGTGGGGCGTACGCTCGCCGCATTCCGGACACACGGAGTGACATGGCCAGTTCGAGGGAACGCACGTTCACCGGCACGCGCGCCGCGATCGCGGTGCGCGAATGGCCGCACGATCAGCCGCGCTTCATCACCATCCTGGTCCACGGGTACGGCGAGCACATCGGCCGTTATGAGTACGTCGCCGACACCTTGGTCCGGCACGGCGCCGCGGTCTACGGGCTCGACCACGTCGGCCACGGCAAGTCGAAGGGCGACCGGGCACTCGTGGTCGACTTCGAGGACGTGGTGACCGACGTACATGCCGTGGAGGAGCAGGCCAGGGCCGACCACCCGCGCGTACCGGTCGTGCTGATCGGTCACTCGATGGGCGGCATGATCGCGGCCCGCTACGCCCAGCGCTACGGCGACGGGCTGGCCGCGCTCGTCCTGTCGGGCCCGGTGATCGGCGAATGGGAGGTGATCCCCGTCCTGCTGTCCCTCGACGAGCTCCCCGACATCCCCATCGACCCGGCCACACTCTCCCGTGACCCGGCCGTCGGCGTCGCCTACGCCGAGGATCCGCTGGTCTGGCACGGCCCGTTCAAACGACCCACGCTGGAGGCGTTCGCCACGACGATCGCCTCGATCTCCAAGGGCGGAACACTCGGCAGCCTGCCCACGCTCTGGATCCACGGCGCCGACGACCAGCTCGTCCCGCTGACCTCCAGTCGTACCGGCATCGAGACGATCCGCGGCGACGACCTGACCGAACGGATCTATCCGGATGCCCGGCACGAGGTGTTCAACGAGACGAACCGGGACGAGGTCCTGACAGACGTCACCACCTTCATCGACCGCGTCCTCGGCCACTGACTCATTTCACGGGTGACGGGCTCATTTCACGGGTGACGGGTTCATTTCACGGGTAGCCACAAGTGGCCCGATCCGCGGGTCCGCGTCAGGTCCACCCGGTAGCAGCCGGCCTTGGGGAAGACGAACCCCGTGCCCCACTCCTCACCCGGCCGCTGCCACGACGACCCGCCGTGCTGCTCGGGACCGAACGTGGGCCTGGCCCGCGTGCCATCGGCCAGCACGGCCGTGACCTTCAGCGGCCCCTCACCGGTCATCCGCCACACGATCTTGACCTCCTTGCCCCGCTGAAACGGAACCGGAGCGAACAGCAACCCCCACACCTCGGCGTCCCGCGAGACGCCCCGCACCTCGGGAAACCCATCGCCCTGGGTGACCACCGCCGTCCCATGACACGCCACCTTGGTGGAAGTGGTGGTGCCGGGAGTCTGCGACGGGGCCCGGCCGGTGGTGGCGGGCGCCGATCCCGGCTTCGCCACCTGGCCGCCGGCGGCGCACCCGGCAGTCACTATGAGCACCGCTCCGATCGCCATCCGCTTCATCGAACCTCCCTGCTCTCACGTCACGTACGCTGCCGAGCGGCGAGAGGTTCCCGAGGGCTATATCCAACGGCGAATGGCGTCGACCGTCGTCTCAGGTGTGGTGTTGAAGCAGAACCGGATTCCGGGTGTCGTCGTCACCAGTACGTTGATCAGCCGTTCGAACAGGAGGGTGTGCTCGGGCACCATGCGCACACCACCTCCGATCATGGCCACGCCGAAAGGGCCCTCGGACAACCGTTCACGGATGGTCTTCTCTGCTTCGTCCGGGTCGGTACCGATCAGGCACGACACCGCGTCGAAGCCCGCCGCCCGCAGAGCCGCATCGCCCCGCTCGATCCGTGCGGTGAGCGTCGCCTCATCAAGGCCCGGATGCTCGGTGTAGTCGATCGCACTCGGATGCAACCCAATGGTCAGAATCGTGGTCATCTTCACTCCTACCAGGGGACGGGACCGTTGGCGTCGAAAAAGCCTCCGGTCGGCCCGTCAGCGTCCAAGGTGGCCAACCTGATGATCGCAGTGGCCCCCTCGGCGACGGTGTGGATACCCGTGTGATGGTTCATGTCGGTGGCGGGGTTGCCCGGATCCGCGGCGTTGACCTTGAACGCCGGCAGCGCTCGGGCGTACTGGGACACGATCATGTTGAGTGCCGACTTGGATGAGGCATAGTCCAGGCTGAGGAAGCCGGACTCGGGGCGGGCAGGGTCGCCGGCGTGTGTCAGCGAGGCGAGAGCGCTGGACACCATGACGATGCGGGGCTGTTCCGACTTCCGAAGCAACGGCAGGAACGCGTGGGTGACGCGCACCTGACCGAACACGTTGACCTCGTACAGCTCCCGTAGCGTGTCGGCGTCCATGTCGGCCGGATCCAGCAACGGGCCACCGACGCCGGCGTTGTTGACCAGCACATCCAGGCGACCCACGCGCTCGGCGACGGCCTTCACGGCCGCCGCCACGGATTCGTCCGAGGTCACGTCGAGCTCGACGAACTCGACCTCGAGCCCCTCACCCGCCAGCGTGTCCGCGGCCTGCCTGCCCCGTTCCCGGTCCCGAGCGGCCAGGAGGACCAGCCACTGTCTTTCGGCCAGGCGGCGTACGGTCTCCCGGCCCAGCCCTTTGTTCGCTCCGGTGACCAGCGCCACCGTCTTCACGTCTGTCATGGAGCCGATCATCAGTGCCCGCGCCCGGTGCCCGCCAGGACCGCTGAGGCATGGGACCTGCGGTACCACCCGGTCGGCGCGGTCTGTGCGGCATGATCGGGGAGTGAACCGCCCCGAACTCGCCGAAGTACTCCGCACCGCCCGGGCAAGGGTGCGACCGCAGGACGTCGGGCTGCCGACGGGCATGCGCCGCCAGGTGCCAGGTCTGCGGCGGGAGGAAGTGGCCATGCTCGCGGGTCTGAGCGTCGATTACGTGGTCCGCCTCGAGCAGGGGCGCGGGCCACGGCCCTCGAGCCAGGTCATCGCCGCGTTGGCCCAGGCCCTGCGGCTCGACGACGATGACCGTGACCTGATATTCCGGCTCGCCGACCACGAGCCGCCGCAGGCCGGACGCATCGCCATGGTCGTACGCCCGAGCGTGTTCCGGCTGCTGGACCGCATGGCGGATCTGCCCGTGCTGGTGCTGTCGGCCAAGGGCGACGTGCTGGCCTGGAATCCCCTCGCGGCGGCACTTCAAGGCGACATGTCCGCATGGCCCCAGCGGCAACGCAACCTCATCTGGCAGCGCTTTCTCGGCAGTAGCCGCTGCCAGGTCGCCGCAGGTCCGGACGAAGACGACGCGGCGGCCCGCGCCTCGGTCGGCACCCTACGTGCCGCCCATGCCCGCTACCCCAACGACCCCGACCTGGCCCAACTGATCAGGGAACTCCGTCATGGCAGCCCGCGATTCGACGAGCTGTGGCGGGAGGGCCGATCCTCCCCATGGCGTACCGCGTCCAAGAGCATCAGTCACCCCAGTCTGGGAACGATCACGCTCGACTGCGACACCCTCCTGCTCCCGGACAGCAGCCAGACCATGCTCGTGTACTCGGCCGAACCGGGATCCCCCGAGGCCACGGCACTCGACCTGCTCCGGGTGACCGGGCTGCAGCATTTCTGAGTCGCCACGGACGCACCCGTGAAAGAGCCGCTAGGAGCGTTCCGTCCGGGGCTGCGGTGAGACGGATCGCACAGCGGGCGCGGTCAGGCGGTGCTGAAGCGGGCGAGCATGGCGGTGTGGGATGTTTCTGGGAACAGGCGGCCTATCAGCGGGGGGATGCGCCAGTTGGCGGGATTGCGCCTGGCCAGCCGGGAGACCAGAGAGATGTGCGGGTAGCGTGCCTTTTCGTAGGCGCGTAACCGTACCGACGGATCGTCGGTGACCTTGGCGAGCTCGAACTTTATGATCGTAAAAAGAAATACCAGATCGCGCCCAGGGCAATCAGCCAGATAATCGCGCCGATGCCACAGACCACCAGGCAGCCTGCGATGACTGTGCGTTTTCTGCCTCGATCGCCCCATTCGTGACGACCGCGATCCGGATCCATCTTCAGAGGCTACGACGTCCCTCCCGCCGCCGCTAATTGACCATGTTCGCGATAAAGGGGCATTTGTGGCTTTTATCCGAGAATTGGAAGGATCAATGCCGACGGATATTCCGGACCATGAAAGATTTCGAACGAGGTTCTCCGCGTGCGCACGGCCCCGCCCGCCGGCTCGCCGGTTCCATGGTTACGCGCGAACCTCGGGAACGCGCCCCCCGCCACCTGCACCCGCAGCCGGTGCCCCTTCCGGAAGCGGTACCCGGTCGGGTGTAGCTCGACCTCGGCCCGGGTCACGCCCTGCGAGCCTGAGGGCAGGCGGACGATGCCGTCGGTGACGTTCCGGGAGACGCCCGAGGGATCGACGTCGCAGAGCCGTACGAACAGGTCGGCATGCCCCGTGTCAGTCCGTACGTGCACGACGGCCGAAACCGGTCCGACCAGGTCGAGATCCCGGGTGAGCGGCGAGGCGGTGTGGACGAGTACGTCGGAGCGGCGCTCCACCTCCCGGTTGTCGCGCTGGCCGAGCTCCTTGGCCGACAGCATCGGACCGCCCGGCGACCGTGTGGGGTGTGCCGGATCGTAGACGAACGTGCCGGAATCGCTCTTGTCCGGCGCCTCCCAGCCGAGCCCCTGACCGTTGCGCAGATACAGCGGCGTCGGAGTGGACTCCGCGGGCGGCCACCGGTCGAAGTCCAGCCAGCGGTTGGCCTTCTGCAGGTAGAGGCGTACTGGCGCCTGGTAGAGCTGAGCGGTGTCGCCGAGCAGGTGCGCGGACAGCCACGACACCTGGTCGATCATCAGGGCGCGTATCGCGCCCAGGTCATGCCCCCACGGGCCGATCGTGATCCGGCTGTGCCGCCCCGCCTCCCGCAGCGCGGCGAAGTCACGTAGCTGCGCGGGCAGGAACAGGTCCCACCAGCCGGTCACCATGCTGGTCGGCGTGGTCATCCTGGCCACGGCCGCGCTGTGGTCGGTGGCCGCCCAGAAGTCGTCGCCCGGCTCCGCGTGCGCCGCCACCTCGCGCAGGAACGGCTCCGGCTTGCCGATCGCCGCCACGTCGGATGTGCCGATGGGGACGTGCGCCATGGCCCGCCGTACGCGCCGCTCCTGGCGGGGGTCGGGCAGCAGCCCGCCCAGCAGCGCCTCCTCCTGGGTGCCGATCAGCGCCGACCAGGTCAGCATGTTGTGCAGGCCCAGAACGCCGCCCGGATAGAACGTGCTGACGAACTCGCTGGCCGTGATCCCCAGCCCCATCGCCTCCAGCGGTGGATCCAGGTAGGGCCCGACCGCCCACTGCGTGTAGCCGAGATAGCTGGCCCCCGCCATGGCCAGCCGCCCGTCACACCACGGCTGCGCGCGCAGCCACGCCGCCGTGGCCAGGCCGTCGTCCTTCTCCTGATGAAAGGCGTGGAAGCGGCCGCCGGAGCCGAAGACGCCCCGGGTGTTCTGGACGACGACCTGCATCCCGCGCCTGGCCAGCACACCCGCGAGCGCCAGCACGTCGATCCGGTGCTTTCCGTACGGCGTGCGCATCAAGACCACGGGCAGCGGCCCGGCACCACGAGGCCGGTAGCGATCGGCGAGCAGCACCGCGCCGTCGGGCATCGCGACCCGCAGATCACGCGCGACCGCGACATCATCGGCCACCGCCTCCGGCAGCCCGAGGAACCTGTCGAACAGCCTGCCAAGCACGGTCATGAGGATTCCTCTCGCTCGCTGCCCAGCGTAGAGCGCCAAGGCCGAGGAGCGCGGGCTCGCGCGGGAGACCTTGGTTTTGACGAGTCGTCTGCCTCAAGGTCTAAAGTGCTATATAAGTAGATAAATGGAGGAATACGTGATCGAGTTCCATCTGGACGTCCGGTCCGGTGTCTCGCCGTACCTGCAGGTGGTCCAGCAGGTACGGCAGGCGCTGAGGCTGGGTCTGCTGCGAGAGGGAGACCAGCTTCCGACGGTCAAGGACGTGGTGGCGCGGTTGGCGATCAACCCCAACACCGTGCTCAAGGCCTACCGGGAACTCGAACACGACGGGCTTGTAGCCGCCCGCCCGGGTGTCGGCACGTTCGTGACCCGGACGCTGGCCGACGCCTCGCTGGCCGCGCACGGTCCGCTGCGGCAGGACCTGCGGCGCTGGCTGGCCAAGGCCCGCCTGGCCGGGCTCGACGACGAGAGCATCGAGGCCCTGTTCATGACCACCTTTCGGACCGCCGCTCAGGAGAACATAGCGTGACCGACCGCAGCGAGGGCCTCGATATGGAGGCTCCGGAGGAGACCTCATGACCGCGGTTCTGCGGGCCCGAGCGCTGGGCAAGAAGTACCAACGGCGCTGGGCGTTGACCGACTGCACCCTGGAGATCCCGGCCGGGCACGTGACCGGCCTGGTCGGCCCCAACGGCGCCGGGAAGTCGACGCTGCTGAACCTGGCCGCCGGGATGCTGACGCCGACGGCGGGCACGATCGAGGTGTGCGGCGGCCGCCCCGGCAGCGGCCCGGCGCAACTGGCGAAGGTCGGCTACGTCGCCCAGGACACCCCCACCTATGCGAGATTGACCGTCTCCGACCACCTGCGCCTCGGGGCCCGGCTCAACCCGAGCTGGGACGACGCCCTGGCGCGCCGGCGGATCGAGCGGCTCGGCCTGGACCCGAACCAGCGGGCCGGGAAGCTGTCGGGCGGTCAGCGCGCCCAGCTCGCCCTGACCCTGGGCCTCGCCAAACGACCCGAGTTGCTGATCCTCGACGAGCCGGTGGCCGCCCTCGACCCGCTCGCCCGGCGGGAGGTCCTGCAAGACCTTATGGAGGCTGTCGCCGAACACGGACTCAGCGTCGTGCTCTCCTCCCACCTGGTCGCCGACCTGGAACGCGTCTGTGACCACCTCATCGTGCTGGTCACCTCCCAGGTCGAGATCACCGGGGAGATAGACGGGCTCCTGGCCACCCACCACCGGCTGGTCGGACCCCGCCGCGACATCGCCACCCTCCCCGCGGACCAGCACGTCATCTCCGCCAGCCACACCGACCGGCAGACCACGCTGATCATCCGTACCGAGGCACCGATCCTCGATCCCGCCTGGACCGTCAGCACGATCGGCTTGGAAGACCTCGTCCTGGCCTACATGGGCCGGACCGCCCGCGTCGGCTCCGGCTCGGGCTCGGGCCGCCGCCCCGCCCTGGAGGTGCTTCGATGATCTGGCTGGCCTGGCGGCAGTTCCGCGGACAGGCCATGGCGGTGTACGGCCTCCTCGCCGTTCTCGTCGTCATTCTCGTGATCACCGGCCCGCCGCTGCCCGGCTCCGGCGTCGCGCGGCTCACCTCGGCCGAGGACAAGGTGTACAACGCCGGCATCATGCTGGTGTACGGGCTGCCCGCCATCATCGGCATCTTCTGGGGCGCCCCGCTGGTCACCCGGGAGCTGGAGGCCGGTACCTACCGCCTGGCGTGGAACCAGACCGTCACCCGCACCCGCTGGCTGGCCACCAAGCTCGCCCTCACCGGCCTGGCCGCCGCGACCGCGGCCGGGCTGCTCAGCCTCGCGGTCACCTGGTGGGCCGGTTCCATCGACGCTGCCAGCCAGCCTTCCACGCTCGCGCACGTCGTCAGCGTGACCGGGGCCGATGCCTTCGCCTCGCGTGTTTCGCCGCCGGTGTTCGGCGCGCGCGGGATCGTGCCCGTCGGCTATGCGGTCTTCGCCTTCGTCCTCGGGGTCGCCGCCGGGATTCTCCTGCGCCGCACTGTGCTCGCCATGGCCGTCACCCTCGCCGTGTTCGTCGCCGTCCAGGTCGCCGTCCTTTTCGCGGTGCGCCCGTACGTGATCCCCGCAGCGCAGGACACCATCCCGATCACCTCGGCGAACATCTCGAAGCTGGGTGTGAGCGGCTCCGGCGGGGTGGCGGAGCTGGCCGTGGCCGGACCGCGGGGCGCCTGGGTCCTGGCTGCCGAGACCGTAGACGCCGCCGGACAGGCAGTCACGGCGCCGCCCTGGACGGCCACCTGCGTGATGCCGCCGCGGCAGGTATCCGAGACCCATCCTGTGCCCAGCCAGGAGTGCTTCGCGAAGCTCAGCGCCCTCGGCTACCGGCAACTCGTGACCTACCAGCCCGCCAGCCGCTTCTGGGCCCTGCAAGGGATCGAGACAGCGATCTTCCTCACCCTCTCCGCCCTGTTGACCTGGCTCTGCATCCGGTGGACCCGCACCCGCCTGCCCTGACCACCAACCCCTAGCCCGGCCCGCCCAGGCAAGGAGCGGCCGACCTCCTGGCCGCCCGCCTCTCCGGCCTTGTACCTCCCCCGCAGCTGAGATCGGCGCCACGCTGACGCCTGTTCCGGGGGCACTCGACCCTGCCCGAAATCAGGCCGCCCACGGGAGCCTCCCGGCGCGGTAGCAGCCCCATCGAAAGGACAGACACCTTCATGAGTCATGCCCCCACAGACAGCGCCGGCACGGCCCAGCTTCGGCACCGGGTCACGCGCGACGGCCTGGCCGCTGTCGTCGGACTCCTCGCCCTGATCACGTCGGCCATCACGGTCCCCGCCGCGTCCGCATCCGTCGCGTCGGCATCCGCCACATCCGCGTCCGCCTCCGTCGCATCTGCCACGCCATCGGCCGAGGTCAGCGCTACGCCGTTCCTGCCCAAGCCCACCGGCCCTCACTCGGTCGGCGTCACGTCCCTGTACCTGAAGGACGCCTCCCGCCCCGACCCGTGGGTCCCCTCCATGAAGGCGCGAGAGCTCATGGTCTCCCTGTGGTACCCGGCCAAGTCACCGGGCCGTCAGCGGGCGCAGTACATGACGCCGAAGGAGTCGGAACTCCTCCTCAAAGACGGAAAGATCACCGGCGTCCCGCTCGACGCGCTGAGCAAGACGCGGACCAACGCGTTCACCGACGCGAAACCGGCAGGGCGTAAGCGCGGCCTGCCCCTGGTGGTGCTTTCCCCCGGTTTCAAGAAGTCCCGCAGCACGCTGTCCGGCCTCGCCGAGGATCTGGCGAGCAGGGGCTATGTGGTGGCCGCAATCGGTCACACCTACGAGAACGTCGGCCAGAGCTTCCCCGACGGACGGGTCACCACCTGTGTCCCCTGCGAGGGCGACCACGACGAATCCCTCTTCACGAAAATGTCGAAGGGACGGGCGGCCGATGTCTCCTTCGTACTCGACCAGTTGACCGGGCGGCACCCGAAGGGGAAGGGCGCCTCCCTGATCGACCCGTCCCGGATCGCGATGGCCGGCCACTCCGCGGGCGGTGCCAGCGTCGTCGCCGCGCTGCTCAACGACTCCCGGATCCGCGCCGGGATCGACATCGACGGCACCACGGATACCGGGATCCTCGACACCCAGCTGTCGCGGCCGTTCATGTTCCTGGGCAAGTCCGCCACGTACACACCGGGGACAGGCGGCTCGGCGGTCGCCACGTGGGAGCGCGACTGGAAGCTCCTGACCGGGTGGAAGCGCTGGATCCTGCTGACCGGCGCCATCCACGAGTCCTTCACCGACATCGTGGCGCTGGCTGACGAGCTGGGTCTCGACGTCGGCGCGGACGTGAAGGGCGCGCGCTCCATGGAGATCACCCGCAGGTACGTCGGCGCCTTCTTCGACCTGCACCTGCTGAAGAAGCCGCAGCCCCTGCTGGACAAGTCGTCGGCGACCTACCCCGAGATCAAGCTCTGCACCCCGGAAACGAATACTTGCGAGTAGCGGATCACTGCTACCGATCCCCAGGCGCGCCCCGCCGCCTGGGGATCCCCCGTGCCCGCCCACGAGCCCGCGGCGGGTCGGGGTCGCGGGACCGGTGACTTTCCACCCGCCGCCTTGTCTGCACAGGGGAGAGGGAGGCAAAGATGAGAGAGTCCCCACCCACGACCAACGCCGACACCACCGTTGATCCCCGCATGGGCGGCGTCGCTCTGCTGGGGCGGGCCATCGAGTACGCGCTGGGCTGCCTGAGCCTGGTCACGCCCGGCGATCTGGACCGTCCCACCCCATGCGATGGCTGGGATCTGCGCGAGTTGCTGGCGCACGCGAACGACTCGTTCACGGCACTGGAGGAAGCCGCAGCCTTCGGCCACATCACCCTCATCCCGCCGATCAGCGACGGCCACAACAAGCCCAACGCCATCACTCCGGCTGCCACCAACGCCACCACCACCCATGGCCCGCCGGTGGCAGGCGACTCGGCCTCGGGAGGTCCGGCGTTGGGAGGTCCGGTGGTGGTTGGCGGCGAGGGCGATCCTGTGATCGCGTTGCGGGACCGCGCCACCAGCCTGCTCCGCACCTGGGCAAACGCCCGGGCGGCCATCGTCTCCGTCGGTGGCTGCCCGTTGACGGCCGCGACGGTGTGCGGTGTCGGTGCCGTCGAGGTGACCGTGCACGCCTGGGACGTGGCCCGAGCCTGCGGTCACCAAAGCCCCATCCCGGCGCCTATGGCGGCCGAGCTCCTGCCACTGGCCCACCTCTTCGCCACGGACGCCGACCGCCCGGCCCGCTTCGCCTTACCGTTGCGCACCGCCCCCCAAGCCCCCGCACAGGACCGGCTGCTCGCCTACCTGGGCCGCGACCCCCACTGGACTGACAACAGCAGATAGCTTGACAGCATTAATTGTCGGTGTCAGCGTGGAGCCATGTACGAAGTCGCGGTGATTGAGGACCCGGCCGCCGCCGAGGTGTCGCTGGATCCGGTGCGCGCCCGGCTGCTGGCCGAGCTCGCCGAGCCGGGCTCGGCCACGATGCTGGCCGCCAAGATCGGTCTGGCCAGGCAGAAGGTCAACTACCACCTCAGAGCCCTGGAACGCCACGGCCTCGTGGAGCTCGTCGAAGAGCGGCGCAAGGGCAACTGCACCGAACGCGTCATGCAGGCGTCGGCCGCCTCCTACGTCATCTCGCCGACGGCCCTGTCGGCGGTCGAACCCGACCCGTCCCGCGCCCCCGACCAGCTCTCGGCCCGCTGGCTGCTGGCCGTGGCCGCTCGTCTGGTACGTGACGTGGGCACCCTCGTCACCGGCGCGACGAAGGCGAAGAAGCGGGTCGCGACGTTCGCCATCGACGGCGAGGTCCGCTTCGCTTCGGCCGCCGACCGGGCGGCCTTCGCCGAAGAGCTGTCCGGGGTGGTGACTTCGCTGGTCAGCAAGTATCACGACGAGCAGGCCGAGGACGGACGACCCCACCGCCTGATCATCGCTATCCACCCTTCCGTGGGGAAACAGCCCACCGATGGGTGAACTTGCGCTATAAGCGATCGACTCAACAGCCCAGCCGGAGGCTTCCGAGGTCACTGACCTGGCTTGACGGAAATTCTGTCCCGTTGCCGAAGCGGACGCTACGGCAGTGACTTTGGCCCACTGCCACGGGGAAGAGACCGAGATCTACTGCGAGTCAGAGTCAGGGCGAACCCTCTGATCAAGGCGCGGACGCTGATTCTCAACACTCCTCGGTCGGGGTGGTCAGAGATCGTTTGCCTAGAATCGGGGGTCGATCACTGGCCGAGGGGGAGAGGAGGCCGAGGGTGGAGCTGACCGGCGCGTTGGCGGAGGCCGACTGGGCATCGCATCGCCCTGCGGTCTTCGGGGCCGCCTACCGGATCCTCGGCACCGTGGCCGAGGCTGAGGACGTGACGCAGGAGGTCTGGTTGCGCGCCGCCGCCGCCGACCTGTCCGAGGTGCGGAATCTGCGGGCCTGGCTGGTGACTCTGGCCGCCCGGACGTCCTACAACGTGCTGAAGTCGGCGCGCGTCCGGCGCGAGTCCTATGTCGGACCCTGGCTGCCCGAACCGCTGCTGACCGGGCCCGACGCCGCCACCCAGGTGCTCATGGCCGAGTCGGTGAGCACCGCGATGCTGGTGGTCATGGAGAGGCTCATCCCCGCCGAACGCGTCGCGCTGGTGCTGCACGACGTCTTCGACTTCCCGTTCGGCCGGATCGCCGAGGTGCTTGGCGGCACCCCCGCCGCCAGCCGCAAGCTCGCCTCCCGTGCGCGGGCCCGGGTCGCCGCGGTCGAGGAGCAGCCCCGGGCGTCCAGGGCCGAGACCGAACGCGTGCTCAAGGCCTTCAAGGCGGCTGCCGAGGCGGGGGACATGGCCGCGCTCATTGAGCTACTGCACCCCGAGGCCGTCTACGTCGCCGACGGCGGCGGCAAGGTGACCGCCGCGCGCAGGCCGGTCCAGGGCGCCGAGCCGATCGCCCTGCTGACGGTCCGGCTGATCGAGATCAGGCGCCCTGACGCGTTCCAGATCATCGAGGTGAACGGCTACTCGGCCCTGGCGACCTACCGCGGCGGCGAGCTGGTCTGGCTCGACACCGTGGAGATCGCCGACGGGCGGATCACGGCGTTCAGGAGACTGGCCAATCCCGAAAAGCTCGCCCACATCGGTCACATCTGAGCCCGCCATCTTGACTCCCTGCCGAACCCTCCGATCCCCGGGGATGAGGCAGAGAGAGGACGACACGATGGCACACGTTGTGATCATCGGAGGCGGTTTCGCGGGTGTGTGGAGCGCGGCGGGAGCGGCGCTGGCACGCGGAGCGGCGGACCTGCGCATCACGCTCATCGCGCCGGACGAGCACCTGGTGCTGCGGCCACGCCTGTACGAGCCGGAGCCGGACCTGGCCAAGGTGGAGCTCAGCAGGATCCTCGAGCCGATCGGCGTCGAACACCTGCGGGCCTGGGTGAGCACGATCGACACCGACCGCCGCGTGGTGGTGGCCGACGGCGAGGAGGTCGGCTATGACCGCCTCGTGCTGGCGGCGGGCAGCAAGCTCGTCCGGCCCCAGGGCCTGCCCGGCGCTGAACGGCTCTTCGACATCGACACCCTGGACGGGGCCCGGCGGCTCACCGACCTTCTGCGCGACCGGGACGACTACTCCGTCGTGGTCGTCGGCGCCGGGTTCACCGGCCTGGAGGCCGCGACCGCTCTGGCCGCTCGGGGCCGGGTGCTGCTGGTGGACCGGTCGGAGGTGATCGGAGACCAGCTCGGCCCGGGCCCGCGCAGGGAGATCGAGACGGCGCTGGACGAGCTGGGCATCGAACGCCGCCTCGGGACGACGGTGACGGAGGTCGGCGACGGATACGCGGCCCTCTCCGACGGCACCAGGGTCGAAGCGGACGCGGTGGTCTGGTCCGTAGGGATCAGGGCCAGCGAGCTCACCCGGCAGATCTCCGACGAGCTCGACCCCCTCGGCCGGGTGCCGGTGGACCAGCGGCTGCGCGCCCTTCCCGAGGCGTTCGTCGCCGGGGACACGGCTGCGGCGGCGTTCGACGCCGAGCACACGGTCATGCAGGCCTGCCAGCACGCCACCCCGCTCGGCAAGGTCGCCGGGTACAACGCGGCGGCCGACCTGCTCGACATGCCGCTGCGCGACTTCACCCCCGGCCCGTACGTCACCTGCCTGGACCTGGGCGGCGCCGGTGGAGTCTTCACCCGGGGCTGGGACCGCAGGGTGATGGCTTCGGGCGCCGACGGCGCGGCCATCAAGAAGCGGATCAACCAGCAGATCCACCCGCCGGTCGACGACGCCACGAAGATCCTCGCCGCCGCCGACCGCGTCTACATCGAGCTCCCCTTCTTCCCCCGCGACGAGCAGACGCCTGCCCCCGCCGCATGAAGCCCGCACCCCGCAGAACGCGGCGGTCCACCTGGCCGCCGCGGCCCCCAGACGCCCGCTCGGAAACGCGCGGCCTCAAGGAAGACTCCCGCAGAACCCCTCCATAGTCACCGACGACATTGTTCGAGCCGCGCCCAATACCTCGTATGGCAGCGAAGATGGAGCACCATATAGCACTCAAAGTCACAGATCTGGTTGTTAATCGGGGCGCCGGCGACGGGTGATTCGCCCGAGATGCGGGTACGGATAGCGGCGCATGAGTGCGAGGGCGGTCCCGTACCCCGGGCCGTACCAGACGATGAGTGCATGTGCGGCCCTGTCGGCGTGGCGGTGAAGCCCAGCGCCGAGCCCAGGGCGAGCAGCGTGGTGGCGACGGCCGATCTTCGTGCGGCCGTCGCCATCACTAACCGGCCGCCACCTGCCACCTAGAGCCGCCTCAAGAGGCGAGCGTCTCCAGGACCTGGTCGCCGTACTTGGCCAGTTTGTTCTCGCCCACCCCGCTGACCGTCCCAAGCTCGGCCAGCGTAGAAGGCGACAGCGTCGCGATCTCCCGCAGCGTCGCATCATGGAAGATCACGTAAGCAGGCACCCCCTGCTCCTTGGCCGTAGCCGCCCGCCACGCCCGCAGCCGTTCGAACACCGGCTCAGCCGCCGCCGGCAGCTCCACCACGGGACGGTCCTTGGCGGCGGTCTTGGCACGGGCGGTCCGAGGGGCGTCGCGGCGCAGGCGTACCTCGCGCTGCCCCCGCAGGACTTCGGCGCTGGCGTCGGTGAGGACCAGCGCGCCGTAGTCGGACTCGACGGCCAGCAGCCCCTGGGCCAGCAACTGGCGCACCACCCCGTGCCACTCGGTGTTGCCCAGGTCGGCGCCCACCCCGAACACGCTCAGCGAGTCGTGGCCGTGCTGCAGCACCTTGGCTGTCTTCTTGCCGAGCAGGATGTCGGCGATCTGCCCGACGCCGAACTTCTGCCCCCGCTCGCGGCGCAGTCGCAGCACCGTGGACAGGACCTTCTGGGCGGGGACCGTGCCGTCCCACGACTCGGGCGGCGCCTGGCAGGTGTCGCAGTTGCCGCACGGCTTGGAGTGCTCCTGCCCGAAGTAGTCGAGCAGCATCACCCGGCGGCACTCGACCGTCTCGCACAGCGCGAGCATCGCGTCGAGGTGGAGCACCTGGCGGCGGCGGTGAGCGTCGTCGCCCTCCATGGCCAGGCGCCGGTGCTGGACCACGTCGTGCAGGCCGTAGGCCATCCAGGCGGTCGCGGGCAGCCCGTCGCGGCCGGCCCGGCCGGTCTCCTGGTAGTAGCCCTCGACGGACTTGGGCAGGTCGAGGTGGGCGACGAAGCGTACGTCGGGTTTGTCGATGCCCATGCCGAACGCGATCGTCGCCACCACGATCAGCCCGTCCTCGCGCAGGAAGCGCGCCTGGTGCGCGGCGCGGGTGCGGTTGTCGAGGCCCGCGTGGTAGGGCACGGCGGCGATGCCGTTGTCGACGAGATAGGCCGCGATCTTCTCGACCGAGGAGCGCGACAGGCAGTAGACGATGCCCGCGTCGCCCGGGTGCTCCGCGCGCAGGAAGTCGAGGAGCTGGCGCTTCGGCTCGTTCTTGGTGGTGATGCGGTAGTGGATGTTGGGCCGGTCGAAGCTGGCCACGAAGTGCCGGGCCTTCTCCAGCCGCAGCCGGGAGGCGATCTCGGCATGGGTGGCCGGGGTGGCGGTCGCGGTCAGCGCGATGCGCGGCACCTCCGGCCAGCGCTCGTGCAGCTCGGACAGCGCAAGGTAGTCGGGGCGGAAGTCGTGCCCCCACTGCGACACGCAGTGCGCCTCGTCGATGGCGAACAGCGAGATCTCGCCCTTGGCCAGCAGCCGCAGCGTCGCCTCGACCCGCAGCCGCTCCGGCGCGAGGTAGAGCAGGTCGAGCTCGCCCGCCAGGAATGCCGCCTCGACCCGTTGTCGTTCGTCGAAGTCCTGGGTGGAGTTGAGGAACCCCGCGCGCACGCCGAGCGCGGTCAGCGCGTCGACCTGGTCCTGCATCAGCGCGATCAGTGGCGAGACGACCACCCCGACGCCCGGACGGACCAGCGCGGGGATCTGGTAGCACAGAGACTTGCCGCCGCCGGTCGGCATGAGCACCAGCGCGTCGCCGCCCTCGACGACGTGATCGATGATCTCCTGCTGCCCTGCCCGGAACGAGTCGTAGCCGAACACGCGGTGGAGAGCCTCGGTGGGGGTATCCATGCGGCTACCTTACGTGTTCGCCGGAGGTCGCTCGCTCTGTTCGCCCACGGCGATCGTAGGCCACCAGGGACAGGGCGCCGAGCCCGCAGGCCGCCGCCACCGCGATCATCACCGTGGGGTATCCGGCGAACTGCGCCACACCGGCCGCGAGCAGCGGGGCGACGGCCTTGGCCACGGTGATCGGCAGGGCCAGGGCGCCGCTCAGCGTCGCGTAGGCGGCGGTGCCGTACCGGTCCGCGAGCAGCGCGGGACGGGCGATGGTGCTCACTCCGAACCCCAGCCCGAACAGCACCACCGCGCAGATCGCCCCCGCCACGCTCCGCCCGGCCACCGGCAGCAGCAGCGCGGCCGCGCCCTGCAACGCGAACACGGCCGCGGTGATCAGCGCCACCGGCCACCGCCCCTGCAGGCCGGTGGTCACCAGCCGGCCGGTCACCGACAGCACGCCGAGCAGGCCCGCGACGGTCGCCGCGAAGATGGGGGAGTGGCCGAGCGTGATCAGGTACGTCACGAGCAGCACGCCCATGACCGCCACGGCGCCCGTCTGCGTCAGGAACGCCGCCGCCAGCAGCCAGAACGGCCGCTCCCGCAGCGCCGCCCCGACGACGCGCCGGTCCGTGTCCACGGAGAAGGGACGGCTCCGCACGGCCAGGAAGTGCAGGGGTACGGCCGTCACGGCGTATCCGGCGGCCAGGATGACCAGCGCCTGCCGCCACCCGTACCGATCGACGAGGAAGCCCGTCAGGGGCAGGAAGATGCTGGACGCGAACCCGGCGACGACGGTCACGGCGAGCAGGGCCCGCGCCCGCCGCGCCGCGTCGAACCGGGCGACGATGACCGCGAACGCGGCCTCGTACAGCACCATCGCGGAGGCGACGCCGAGCACCGCGCACACCAGGTAGAGCTGGATCAGGTTGTGCACCTGCGACCAGGCGAGCACGGCCGCCGCGCCGAGCGCCGAGCCCGCCGTCATCAGACCGCGCCCGCCACGCCGGTCGAGCCAGCGGCCGATGGGCGGCGCCACGACCGCCGAGACGAGTACGGCCAGCGTTATCGCGCCGGTGAGTTCGGCGACCCCCGCGTGCATATCGCGGGCCATCGGGGTGATGAAGACGGAGAAAGCGTAGTAAAGGATTCCGTATCCGGCGGTCTGCGTGATCGCCAGTGCACCGATGAGACGAGCAGACGAGGCGATCACGAGTGGTTTCGTTCCCCTTCATCCCCCTGTGGACACTGTGACATGACTCCCACCTATGTCGTCACCGGTGGAGGCCGGGGCATCGGGCGGGCCGTGGTGGAGCGGCTCCTCAAGGACGGGGGCACCGTGGTCGCCGTCGAACGCGACGCCGCGGCGCTGGACTGGGCGGGCCCCCGGATTCTCCCGGTCGTCGGCGACGCGGCCGACGAGAGTGTCACCGAGCACGCCGCCGACCTCGCGCAGGCCGAGGGCAGGCTGTCCGGCTGGGTGAACAACGCGGCCGTCTTCAGGGACGCGTCCGTGCACACCGCCACGACCGCCGAGATCCGCGCCCTGATCGCCGCCAACCTGGACCTCGCCGTCGTCGGCTGCGCCACCGCCGTGCGGCGTTTCCTCAAGGCCGGTACGGCCGGCGCCATCGTCAACATCACCTCCCACCAGGCGCGCAGGGCGGTGCCCGGCAGCCTGCCGTACTCCACCGCGAAGGCCGCCATCGAGGGCCTGACCAGGGCGTTGGCCGTCGAGTACGGCAGGCGCGGCATCCGGGTCAACGCCGTCGCCCCCGGCTCGGTGGCCACGGAGCGGTACGCCGAGTTCCTGGCCGCCCAGCCGGCCGAGGTGGCGGCGGGAATCGAGGCGGAGATGGCCAGGTTGCACCCTCTCGGCAGGGTCGCCGGAGCGGACGAGGTGGCCGCCGCCGTGGTCTATCTCCTCTCGGACGGCGCCGCCTTCGTCACGGGCGCGACGGTCCCCGTGGACGGCGGCCGGGCGGCACTCGGACTCGACCCCGAATCCAGGGAATGAAAACCATTGTCGTACAGTTACAGGGGGCATGAGAAAGAACCTGCACCCCTCGTACCGGCCCGTCGTCTTCCGCGACCCGAGCGCCGGGTTCGCCTTCCTCACCCGCTCGACCCTGACGAGTGACAGGGCCATCGAGTGGGAGGACGGCCACACCTACCCGGTCGTCGACGTCGACGTCTCCTCGGCGAGTCACCCCTTCTACACCGGACGCGGGCGGGTCCTTGACACCGCCGGTCGCGTGGAGCGCTTCAAGCAGCGCTACGGCAAGGTCTGATCGCCACTTCCGCCCGGTGGAAGCGGTATGTGCCGGTTACTTCCGGGTACATGGCTTTCACCGGCGCGGAGTGATGGTGGTCACAATGAGTCTATCTGGAAGGGAACGCCGCATCCTCGGGGAAATCGAGCAGGCACTTGAGCTGGAGGACCCCGACCTGGCGCGGCGTGTAGCCGCAATCAACAAGATCGAGACAGGATCCGACACGGGTTTTTACCGTGCGCGGATGCAGTCGTGGGCTACGGCGCACATTTGGCTGATCGCACTGCTCGGAGTGGTCGTCGTGCTGTTGCTCCTGCTGGCGGTCATCACCGCCTGAGCTCAGGCCAGGCACCTCAGAGCCGAGGCGACCCGCGGGTCGAGCTCGTCGTCGGGCGTCAGACGCCCCACCGTCGCCTCCACGAACTCCGGGAAGGAGAGCGTCGCGGTCAACCCGGCCGTGTTCACCCGGATCTGCTCGGCCGTCTGCTCAATCCGGACCTCGGCCTCCTGCTCCGACAGGGCGAACCGGCCCACCGCCACCCGCCAGAGCGTCCGGGCGTCGGCCTCCTCCTTCGGCACCGGGGCACCGACGTCGTCGGCGTGCGTGGCGTACTCGGAGTCGTAGTGGAAGGCCTGCATCCCCACCGGGTACGGGCCGGCCATCGTGTCGAGCAACGCGTCCCGCCCGAGCTCCCGCATGCGGCGCCGGGTGTCGGCGTTCTCGGTCCGCCATTCCTGGAGCACCTGTTCGACGGGGATGTTCCGGCGCTGGCGTACGCACCACTCGTTGAAGTCGTGGAAGCCGTTGACCCCTTCTCTGGCGAGGCGGGCCAGGATGTCCTGCACGTTGCCGTCGAGACAGGCGTGGTTGTAAAGCTCCTCGCCCGCCAGATGGCCCAGGACGTCGCGGACCGACCACCCCTCGCAGCGTGACGGCCGCGCCCATCCGGCGTCGTCGAGTCCGGCGAAGAAACGGTCGAGCCGGGCCGCTTCGGCGTCGAAGACGTCGAACGGATCGAACTCTTTCAACAGGTTCTCAGCCATACCTCGAAGCTACCCGCCGGGTCGTGACTCTCACGGACGGCGCGGCGAAGGACGGTCAAGACAAGGCGAAGGGCCGCCCGGCTCAGGGCAAAGCAGAAGCCCGGCCCCCATTGCGGGGACCGGGCCTCTACTTAGATGTGACTAGTGGTGCCAGCGCGAGACGACACGCACGTAGTCCGTGGCGCTGGTCGCGCCCTCGAGCTCGTCGTCACCCGCGTAGACGGCCTTGAACAGGCCGCTCTTGTACGCACGGGTCTTGGCGTCGAACTTACCGTTCCAGCCGGTACGGTCGGAGGCGACCCACTTCCAGCCGCTGGAGCCGTTGGCCTTGTAGAAGATGCTGACCCGCTCGTTGCGGACGCTCTTCCAGCGGTCGTCGTCGTTGACCTGGAGACGACCGGAGAAGTAGATGCTCTTGCCCTTGCGGACCTTCGACGGGTCGGCGCTGAAGCGCGAGATGCGCGTCTGCGCCTTGCCCTTCTGGATCTCTACGGCGAAGAACGCGGTGTCGGTGTCGACGACCTTGCCGTCCTTGTCGTAGGCCTGGGCCGTGGCCTTCCACTTGCCGTCCTGGTCGGTCTCGGTGAACGGCACGGAGAAGCGCCAGCTCTCGACCTGCTTGACGTCCTTGGCCCGCAGGGTGCGGTAGCGCGGGTCGACCGGCGCCACACTGAGCTGGACCTTCTCGACGTCCGAGCTGGCGTCGACCTTGAAGAAGGCCTCCGTCTCGCTACCGGCCTTGACCACGACCGGGTTCGGTGAGATGTCCCTGATGTCGACGGTCGGAGCCTTCGTCGTAGCCGACGCGGCACCGGCGCCTGAGATCAGGAGTGTCCCGCCCACAAGGGCTGAGACGATTCCTACAGCGATGTTCTTCATGAGGGTGCTGATTCCTCTCATTCCCCGTTTGCTGAGGCCGGCTCGGGATCGCCAACCTCCTCTACTACTTTGATGCACAAGATGGGGACAATGTTCGTTAAAGTTACAGAAAATATTTGATCACGGCCGTGACCAGGAACGTTACTCAAAAATCCGATTTGTGATGTCGTGACCGACTACAGTCGGCCGCATGACCGACGTCTACACGCTCGGCGAGGCGCTGGGGGTCGTGTCCAGTGGCCGGGTACGTCATGAGACCGAAGCCCGGTTGGACGTCACCGGCCCGGAGTTCAACCTCGCCATCGCCCTGTCCCGGCTCGGACATCGGGCTGCCTACCTGGGCAAGCTAGGCAACGACGAGCTGGGCG
Organism: Nonomuraea sp. NEAU-A123; assembly: GCF_018603905.1. Classification (GTDB taxonomy): domain Bacteria; phylum Actinomycetota; class Actinomycetes; order Streptosporangiales; family Streptosporangiaceae; genus Nonomuraea. The sequence continues at coordinate 121,825 of NZ_JAHFZZ010000010.1, read as the reverse complement.
CCAGGATCCTCACCGTGCTGAAGGGCGAGGGCGTCGACTCGGCCGACGTCCGGGTCATCGAGGGCGCGCACACCGGGCTGCTGCTCAGGGAATCACGGGTGGGCCGCGAGCAGCGCCTCACGCACTATCGCAGCGGATCGGCCGGGACGGCATTGACGCCGGGCAACGTGCCCATCGACAGGATCGGCGCCTCGAAGATGCTGCACGTCACCGGCCTGACGGCGGGCCTCGGCCGGGACACCCTGGAGGCGGTCCGCTCGGCCGTGAGCGCGGCCAAGACCGCCGAGGTGGTCATCTCCTTCGCCGTCGAGTACGTACCCGAGCTCTGGCCGTCGGTGCGCGAGGCCGAGGAGGTGCTGGGCGAGCTGGCCTGCGCCTCCCACCTGCTCTTCCTCGGCCAGGACGAGCTCGATCTGGTCAAGCCCGCGCTCACGCCCGAGCGCGAGGTCGTGGTGAACCGCGGCGCCAAGGGCGCGAGCGTCCGGGCGGACCGCATGCGGTACGACGCGGCCGCCCTGCAGGTGCCGATCGTCGACACCGCCGGCTCGGGCGACGCGTTCGTGGCCGGTTACATCAGCGCCGCCCTGGACGGGCTGACCCCGCCGGAGCGCCTGCACCGCGGGACGCTGTTGAGCGCCGCCGCGGTGACCAGCGCGAGCGACTGGCAGGGCCTGCCCACCAGAGCCGATATTTAGGGATTTACCGTGATGGTAAAGGTCGACGTCGTGTTCTTGATGTTCTGGGAGTTGTTGCTGAACCTCAGGTTGTTGAACGTGACGGAGCCGACGGCCGGGCCCTGACCCGGCTCGGGCAGCTCGTTGGCCCAGAGACCGAAGCCGGACTTGGCGTCGAAGGCGTCACCGCTCTTCTGGGCGCCGCTGATCGACACGTTCGTGAAGATCGTGTCCGTGATCGGGTTCTGCGGCTGCTGGCCCACGTAGTTCGTCTGGAACATGATGCCGTGGTAGGTCGGATCGACGATGTCCAGGTTGCTGACCCTGATCCCCTGGAACACCTTGGAAGCGGAGAACAACCACATCGCCGGGAAGGTCTGCTGGCCCCAGAAGTGGCCGCCGGTCCTGACCAGCGAGATGTTCTCGAAGCTCGTGGGCGGGCTGGCCCCGAAACCGAGCATCGGGATGCCGAAGTCCAGCGAGCTGATCGTGACGCCCGAGTAGACCAGCGTGTCGGCGACGTAGATGTTGCGGAAGGTGTTGGCGTACCCGCCGTAGACCGCGACGCCCGCGGCCCGCCAGGTGAGCAGCGACGTCAGGTTCTCGAAGACGTTGTCGCGCTGCTCGCCGTTGTTGTTGTCGATGGCGGAGAACAGCGCGAAGCTGTCGTCGCCGGTCGAGCGGGCCTCGATGTTCGTGACCAGGTTGCCGGTGCTGCCGTTGGTCATGTTGATGCCGTCCGCGAAGGTGTCGCGGATGCGTGAGTTCTTGATCGTCATGTTGTCGGTGTTGGAGCCCCAGAGCAGGCACATCTGGTGCTCCACCCAGATGTTGTCGATCACCATGTTCGCCACGCCGGCCAGGTCGAACACCTTGCCGGGCCCGTCGTTGCGCGAGGTGTAGTTGCCGAAGGAGGCGAAGTTCGCGAACGTCGACCCGTTGGCCGTGGCGTCCGCGCGGAAGCCGGTGTCGGTGTTCTCCTGGCCCGACGGTGAGATGAACCGGGTGAACCACGGCCCGGCCCCGACGACCTTGATCGCCTTGCCGTATACCTGGAACTTACTGGCGGTCTGGTAGTCGCCCGCGGGCAGGTAGACGCCGACGAGCGTGCTGTCCTGGCGCGCCTTGTCGAGCGCGTTCTGCACGTCCTGATGGGTGAAACCGGCAGGTACGGCATAGTGCGCCGGGTCCGGGTTGGCGATCTGCGTCACCTGCTCCAGGTCCACGAAGTCGATCGTGTACGTCGAGCCGTTGGCCGCGTCCTTCTGCAGCTTGATCTTGTGGCCCGCCTGGACCGTGGTGCCGAGCAGCAGGTTGGCCTCGTCGTAGATGTGCCGCGGCGTCCCGGAGCCGGGGGAGTTGCCGGGGCTCGCCTCGGCGCCGTACAGCCAGGCGTAGCGCGAGGTCAGGTCGATCGCCTTGAGGAAGGTGCCGTCGACGTAGACGTTCAGCGTCGAGCTGTTCCCGCCGCCGCCCGCCGCGTCCGGAATGGAGAACCTGGTGACCAGCGTGTTCGTGGACGCCCTGGTGGTGAACTCGACGTACGAGCCGTTCGTGCCCAGCGTCACCGCCCGGCGCCCGGACGCCTCGCCGGCGAGGTCGCCGACGGTCCGGTTCGGGCCGATCCGGGTGGCGCCGCCGCCGATGGCCGCGTCCTCCGCCTCATAGGTGTCGTACGGCATGTGCGCGCCGCGCCCGACGAACAACTGCTGCGTGCTGGTGTTGTTGGCCCGCTTGACCGGCAGCTCGTTGGCGTCGTCCGCCAGCACCACCTTGACCGTGTACTTGCCGTTGGCGGCGGTCCAGGTGCCGAGCCCGGCCGGTCCGGCGGTGGCGCCGGGGGCGATCGCGCCGCTCACTCCGCCGGTCAGCGTCTTGACGACCGTGCCGGACTCGTCGGCGATGGTCAGCGTGATGCCGTGGGAGCCGCCGCTGGAGGCGATGGTGCCCTGGTTCTTGATCCCCACCGAGAAGGTCACGGTGTCGCCCTGGGCGGGATTGCCCGGTGTCCAGGCCACCGGCGCGGCGATCAGGTCGGCGGTGTCGACGGGCTTCACGGTCAGCGACGCGGTGGCCGTGTTGTTGCCCTCGTTCAGCTCGACGACGTTGTTGTCCTCGTCGACTTTGGCGCTCACCTGGTAGGTGGCCGCGTCACGCGTGCCGATGGTGCTCGACACGGTGGCCGAGGCCCCGGCGGCCAGCGCGCCCACGTTTGCGCTGCCTGCCTTGACGGTGCCCAGGTAGAAGGTGACGGAGGTCGCGCCGGAGGGCGCGGTGCCGGAGTTCTTCACGGTGGCCGACAGCGTGATGGCGTCGGTCTCGACCGGAGCCGCCGGCGACGCGGTCAGCCCGCTGACCGTGAGGTCGGGGTTGGCCGACGGGGTGCCGAAGACCTGGAACTCGGCGACCTGCCCGCCGGGCGCCCCCGAGTTGGCGGTGATCTTGAGCTGCACGTCCGCGACCTTGGCCGTCACCGGGATCGTCACCGAGTTGCCGGTGGCCGGGTTGAAGGTGTAGACGGCCTGCGCCACCAGGTTGGACAGGCCGGTGGCGCTCTGCTCGCGGCCGAGCACCTGGATGGTCTGCGTACGCGTGGCCCAGGCGGGGTCCGGGTTGAGCTTGAGCACGATGGAGGTGAGGTCGGCGTTCGCGCCGAGCTGCACGGTCAGCGTGTTGGGGTAGGCGGCGCCCTCCCAGTACGTCTGGACGTTGCCGTCGTTGGCGTTGGCCGCCACGTAGGTGTGGGTGTGCGACGACTCGGTGATCGGCTTGCCGGTCGCCAGGTTCGTCCCGTCACCTGGATTGCCGGGGTCCGCCTGGCCGTACACCTCGAACTCGGAGAGCTGCCCGGCCGGCCAGCCGCTGTTCGCGGTGATCTGGAGCCGGACATAGCGCGTGCCGGACGCGCTGACGGCGATCGTCGCCGTGGGGTTGAAGGTGTAGGTGGCGGCGTCCTTGATCGTGCTGAAGCTCGTCCCGTTCGCGCTGCCCAGCACGGTGAGCGTCTGTGTACGGCTGGGCCAGCCGCTGGGCAGCTTGAGCGTGAGCTGGTTCACGGTGGCCGTCGAGCCGAGGTCCACCTGCACCCACTGCGGGAAGGCGTTGTTGGCCGACTCCCAGTAGGTCGCCTGGTTGCCGTCGGTGACGTTGGGCGCCGAGTAGACGTCGGTGTAGCTGCTCGCAGTGGCGGTCTTGCCGGCGGAGAGGTTGGTGTCGGCCGCCCACGCGGGGGTGGCCAGGAATCCGATGACTAACGCAAGGGCGGCTAGGACAGCTCTCATGGGGGATGGCCCTTCGAGGAAGACGTTGGCCGAACCATAAGATGTCGAGCAGATAGCAGCAATATTTCGACGAGATTTCGCAAACAATTGACTGACAAGTGACGGCTCGCGACCGTCTCCTTGGCTGGTCAGGAGCGTGAAGTGCGCTGGATATCCGCCAGAACCGCCCGCAAGAGGGCGACGTCGGATCCCCGTAAGCGGTTGCAAATATTTGCGTGATCGGCCTTATAGTTTGCGCATGACACGACGACTCGCAGAGGTGGCCAAGAAGGTCGGGGTGAGCGAGGCGACCGTGAGCCGCGTGCTCAACGGCAAGCCCGGGGTGTCGGAGGCGACCCGTGAGGCCGTGCTCACCGCGCTCGACGTCCTCGGCTACGAGCGCCCCACCCAGCTGCGCGGCGACCGGGCCCGGCTGGTCGGCCTGGTGCTGCCCGAGCTGCAGAACCCGATCTTCCCCGCGTTCGCCGAGGTGGTCGGCGGCGCGCTCGCCCAGCAGGGCTTCACCTCGGTGCTCTGCACCAGGACGGTCGGCGGCGTCTCCGAGGCCGACTACGTCGATCTGCTGCTCGGGCAGCAGGTCAGCGGCGTGGTCTTCGCCGGGGGCCACTACGCGCAGGCCGACGCGTCGCACGCCCATTACGCGCTGCTGCACGAGCGCAAGCTGCCCACGGTCCTGGTCAACGCGGCCGTCGCCCACCTCGACTTCCCGCAGGTGTCGTGCGACGACATCGTGGCCGCCGAGATGGCCCTGGCCCACCTGCGGGCGCTCGGTCACGAGCAGGTCGGCATGGTGCTCGGTCCCAAGGACCACATGCCGTCGCGGCGCAAGCTGGAGACGTTCCTGGCCGGTGGGGGCGATCCCGAGCTGGTCGAGCACACGATGTTCTCGCTGGAAGGCGGGCACGCGGCCGCCGCGCGGCTGGTCAAGCGGGGGGTGAGCGGCGTCATCTGCGCCAGCGACCTGCTCGCGCTCGGCACGGTCAGGGCGGCCCGGCGCGCGGGGCTGTCCGTGCCGGCCGACGTGTCGATCATCGGCTACGACGACTCGGCGCTGATGAACTGCACCGATCCGCCGCTGACCACGGTCCGCCAGCCGATAGACGCGATGGGCCGGGCGGCCGTGGACCTGCTGGTCGCCCAGATCGACAAGGCCGTGGTGCCCGCCGACGAGCTGCTGTTCGAGCCGGAACTGGTCGTACGGGCCTCCACAGCGAGGAAGACGTAATGCAGTCGTTATCTTGCAATCCACAGTCGTAATATTGCGGACTTCGGTCGGTGAACCTATGGTGTGGGCACCTCGCATTTAGAAGGGTCAGCCCATGCAGAGATCCACAGGACTGTTAGTCGTCACCGTTCTCGGCCTGTCCGCCACGGCCTGTGGTTCGGGCGAGCCCGCCAAGTCCACGTCGGGCGGTGCCGCCCCGGTGTCGATCACGGTGGCCTGCCAGCCGGCGAAGTCCGCGCCCAAGGAGCGGCAGGCTTGGGACGACGACGTGGCCACGTTCATGAAGGCGCACCCCGGCGTGACGGTGAAGAGCACGGACCAGCAGCCGTGCTACGACCCCAAGACGTTCGGCCCCAAGCTGGCGGGTGGCCAGATGGAGACCGTCTTCGTGGTGCCCGTGACCAACTACAACGACGTTATCGGCCAGGGCCAGGCGCTGGACATCACCCCGTACACCAGTGAGATCAAGAACTGGAACGATCTGCGCTCCGACGTCAGGGAGCTGGTCACCAAGGACGGCAAGGTGTACGGCGTGCCCAACGTGCACTACGGCGTGGGCCTGGTCTACAACCGCGCGCTGTTCACCAAGGCCGGGCTCGACCCCAACACGCCGCCCAAGACGTGGGCCGAGGTCCGTGAGGCGGCCAAGAAGATCGCCGGACTCGGCGCCGGGTACGTCGGCTACGGCGAGTACTCCGGCGGCAACACCGGCGGCTGGCACTTCACCCAGGCCATCTACGGCCGCGGCGGCAGCATGGTGACCGACGACGGCAAGAAGGCCGCGTTCAACTCGCCCGAGGGCAAGGCCGTGCTGCAGAACCTGCATGACATGCGCTGGGTGGACAACAGCATGGGCAACAAGCTCCTGGTCGGCTGGGAGTCGCTGATGATGGCGATGGGCAGCGGCAAGGTCGGCATGATGCTCGGCGCTCCCGACGTGGTCACCGACGTCGTCAACAAGTTCAAGGGCAGCGTCGCCGACTACGGCATCACCGGCTTCCCCGAGGCCAAGGCGTCGCTGAGCGGCGGCGAGGCGTTCATGGTCAACCCGAAGGCCACGCCCGCCGAGGCCAAGGCGGCACTGGACTGGATCGACTTCCGCTTCGACACCGCCGGCAAGGGCCGGTTCGACTTCGCCCGCGGCAAGACGCTCGGCAACCCCGTCGGCGTACCCGACAACGACGTCTTCGGGGACTCGGCCACCGGCAAGGCGATCCAGCAGGACCGCACGGCGAACGCCACGCTGCCGGTCGCGAACTACCAGCCGTACGTGGACGCCGCGGCCACGGTCCCGCCGAAGGCCGAGCCGGTACACGCCCAAGAGCTCTACGCCATCCTCGACGTGGCCATGTCGGGTGTGCTGAGCCGCCAGGACGCCAACATCGACAGCCTGCTCTCCGACGCCGAGACCAAGGCCAACTCGATGCTGGCGACCAAGGGCTGACCTGCATGCGTGTTCTCAGGCGCAATCTGACGGCCTACGGGTTCCTGTGCGCGGCGCTGGCGTGCTTCGCGGTGTTCGCGTGGTACCCGATGATCAGGGAGTTCGTCCTCAGCTTCCAGAAGACCACCCTGGTCAACCCGCCCAGCTGGGTGGGGCTGGACAACTTCCTGACCGTCGTCCAGAACCCGGCGTTCGGCAAGGCGTGGCTGAACACCGTGGAGTTCACGGCACTCGCCCTGCTCTGCGGCTACGCCGTGCCGTTCGTCATGGCACTGGTGCTCAACGAGTTGCGCCACGCCCGGGCCTACCTGCGGTTCGTGGTCTACCTGCCGGTGATGCTGCCGCCGATCGTCGCGGTGCTGCTGTTCAGGTGGTTCTTCGATCCGGGGCCCGGGCTGTTCAACCAGTTGCTCGACTTCTTCCACCTGCCCGCGCTGGCCTGGCTCGACTCCTCGTCGACCGCGCTGATCTCTCTGGTCATCGTGGCCACCTGGATGAACATGGGCAGCGCGACGCTGATCTACCTGGCCGCGCTGCAGAACATCCCGTCCGAGCTGTACGAGGCGGCCGAGCTCGACGGGGCCGGCATTTTCAAGCGGATCAGGCACGTCACCATCCCGCAGACCCGGCTGATCCTGCTGCTCATGCTGATGCTGCAGGTCGTGGCCACCATGCAGGTGTTCATCGAGCCGTACATGCTCACCGGCGGCGGCCCGGAGGACGCCACGATGACCGTGGCCTTCCAGATGTACCAGTTCGCGTTCACGCTCCAGGACTACGGCGCGGGTGGCGCGCTCGGCATGATGCTCATGATCGTGCTGCTCGCCTTCGCCGCCGTCCAGCTCCGGTTGACCCGGGAGGACAAAGCATGATCTCCCGGCGAGGGAGTGCCGTCGCCTGGAGGAGGAGCGGCGGGAGCGAAGCGACCAGAGCGACGGGGGAAGGCGGCGGCATTGGGCGACCGAGCCCGCCTCACGGAGTGAGGCAAATGAGCACGCGGGAGAAGAGGGCACCTAAGCGGATCGAGGTGCAGTTTCGCACCATTGTCTCGCCGCACCAGCTCAACAGCAGGTGGGGACGGCGCATCTACTGGACCGTGCTGATCGCGGTCGTCACCGGCTCCACCCTGGTCTTCGTCTTCCCGCTCTACTGGATGATCACCGGCGCCATGAAGACGGGCGAGGAGATCGCCCAGATGCCGCCGACCCTGTTCCCCGCCCACCCCACGTTCGACGCCTTCATCGAGGCGTGGGACCTGTTCGACATCGGCGTGCTGCTGAAGAACACCGCGTTCTACGCGCTGGGCGCCTGGGTGTTCTCCATGGGCGTGGACGTCGCGGCGGCGTACGCGCTGTCGAAGCTCCGGCCGATGTTCGGGAACGTGGTGCTGGGCGCGATGCTGGCCACGCTGATGATCCCGCCGATGGTGGTGATCATCCCGCTGTACGTCACGATCGTCGACCTGCACCTGCTGAACAACGCCTGGGGGCTGTGGTTCCCCGCGGCGGCGAACGGCTTCAACATCTTCCTGCTCAAGCGCTTCTTCGACTCCATCCCGCGGGAACTGGTCGAGGCGGCCCAGATCGACGGCGCCGGACCGCTGCGGGTGCTGTGGTCGGTGATCCTGCCGATCTCCAGGCCGATCCTCGGCGTCGTCTCCATCTTCACCATCGTCACGGCCTTCAAGGACTTCCTGCTCCCGCTGCTGGTCATGACCGACAGCGAGAACATGACGGTCAGCGTGGGCCTGTCGCAGACCGCCGGTGCGGTGTCCCAGAACCAGATCATGGGTGGTCTGGTCATCTCCAGCATCCCGATGATCATCGTTTTCTTCATCTTCCAACGGCACATCATGGCGGGCCTCACCGCCGGGAGCATTAAGGGATAGCGCATGTCGCAAACGTGGTGGCGGGGGGCCGCGATCTATCAGGTCTACCTGCGCAGCTTCGCCGACGGCAACGGTGACGGGATCGGCGATCTCGCCGGGCTGCGCTCGCGCCTGCCGTACCTGAAGGATCTCGGCATCGACGCCATCTGGCTGAACCCGTGGTACCCGTCGCCGATGGCCGACGGCGGCTACGACGTGGCCGACTACCGGGGCATCGAGCCGGTGTTCGGCACGCTGGCCGAGGCGGAGAAGTTCATCGAGGAGGCGCACGAGCTCGACATCAAGGTCATCATCGACGTGGTGCCGAACCACAGCTCCACGGAGAACACCTGGTTCCAGGAGGCGCTGACCGACCGCGGGGCCAGGGACCGGTTCTGGTTCCGCGACGAGCCGAACGACTGGCAGTCGATCTTCGGCGGGCCCGCCTGGACACAGGTCGCCGACGGGCAGTGGTACCTGCACCTGTTCGCCCCCGAACAGCCGGACTTCAACTGGGACAACCCCGAGGTCCATCGCGAGTTCGAGGACGTGCTGCGTTTCTGGTTCGAGCGGGGCGTCGACGGGTTCCGGATCGACTCGGCGGCTCTGCTGTTCAAGTCGGAGACCTCCTACGAGGACCTCGACGAGGTGCACGCGGTCTACCGGCGCTGGCGCGAGATCGCCGACGAGTACGGCGAGCGGGTGCTGATCGGCGAGGTGTGGCTGCCCGACCAGGAACGTTTCACCCGCTACCTGCGCCCCGACGAACTGCACACCGCCTTCAACTTCGACTTCCTGTCCTGCCCCTGGGAGCCCGCCGAGCTGCGCCGGGTCATCGACCTCACGCTGACCACGCACGCGCCGGTCGGCGCCCCACCGACCTGGGTCCTGTCCAACCACGACGTCACCCGCCCGGTGACCAGGTACGGCCGGTCGGACACGACGTTCGCGCACGGCGGGCGCCTGCACGGCGTGCCCTCCGACCCGGAGCTCGGCCACCGCCGGGCCAGGGCGGCGGCTCTGCTGGCCATGGCGCTCCCCGGCAGCGTCTACGTCTACCAGGGCGAGGAGCTCGGCCTGCCGGAGGTCGAGGACCTGCCCGACGACCAGCGGCAGGACCCCATGTACCACCGCTCGGGGGGCACCAACCGGGGCAGGGACGGCTGCCGCGTGCCGCTGCCGTGGGCGGGCGACGAGCCGCCGTTCGGCTTCGGCGGGACCCCTACCTGGCTGCCACAGCCCGAGAGCTGGCGCAAGGTCACGGCCGAGGCCCAGGCGGCCGACCTCGGCTCGATGCTCAACCTCTACCGCACCGGGCTGGCCCATCGCCACGACCTGCTCGGCGACGGCACGCTCACCTGGCTGACGATGGGTCCCGACGTGCTGGCCTTCACCCGGGAGTCCGGCCTGACCTGCGTGTCCAACCTCGGCGCCGCTCCCGTACGGCTGCCGGCGGGCCGGATACTGCTGGCCAGCGGCCCCCTGGAGGACGGCGCCCTGCCGTCCGACACGACCGTCTGGCTAACATCGCTGGAATGAAGCGCCTGCCATCCATGCCACCGGCCCACCTCGACGCCGACGCCAGGGCCCTCTACGAGAAGATCACCGCGGGCCCGCGCGGCACCTCGATGCTCGACGACGAGGGCGGGCTGGTGGGCCCGTTCAACGCCATGCTGCTCAGCCCGCCGGTGGGCGACGCGCTGCAGGAGCTCGGGGCGGCGATCCGTTACCGCTCCGGGCTGAGCGCCCGGGCCAGGGAGATCGCGATCCTGGTCGTGGCCGGTCACTGGGACAGCGCCTTCGAGCAGCGGGTACACGAGGAGATCGGGCGCGGGCTCGGGCTGACCGACGACGAGCTGGCGGCCCTGCATACCGGGGCTCCGCTGGAGCTGGCCGATCCGGGCGAGGACGCGGTGCTCCGCGTCACCAGGGCGCTGGTGACGCGGGCCGACCTGGACGATGCGGAGTACGCGGAGCTGGGGGAGAGCGTGGTGTTCGAGCTGACCACGCTGGTCGGCTACTACACGACGCTCGCGCTCCAACTACGCGTCTTCCGCGTCTAGTCCCTCTCTCTTGAGGTGCCGTTCGGGAGCCCTCCCGAGCGGCGCTCCTAGACTCCATCGCAGGGTCTGGTCGTACGGAGAGAACAAGAGAGGGACAACATGCATCGGATGGCTACAACTTGCCTGGCAATGGCCTTCGCCGCCGTTGCCGCCGTGCCCGTCGCCGCGGTTCCGGCCTCGGCCTCGGCTGCGAAGACGCCGAACGTCAAGGCGTGCTTCGATGGGAAGTGCAAGATCACCATCACCAAGGCGGTGAAATTCCGCATCTCCAGCCGGTTCGGCTTCACCCGGCTGTCGATCGCCCGAGTCGGTTCCAGCGCGGTGAAGGTGCAGGGGACGGGACCCGGTGTCTCCTCGGCCACGACGCTCGGCGCGGGTGGCCACGGGTCGGTCAACAACCTGTCCGTGAAGGTGTCGTCGATCACCGACAAGTCGGCGACCATCCACCTCGCACCACGCTGACCCGTGCTTATCCCCTTCCATCCGCCGCTTGCCGCGAATGCGGCATCGAACGCTTCGGGTTGACACCAAGTTTCGGGCAGGGACGGGGAGTCCCTCCCGGCAGATCGGCATCCTTCCAAGAGGCTCGGCACCGGTGACCGCAGGACGTTCGTACGCCGCGGTCCCCAGGCCGGTTCCGGCCTATCCGGAAGGGGATAGCACGTGCCTCAACCATGCCCACGCCAGATCGGGGGCGCCATAGCACTGACACTGGCCGCGTCCGGCAGCGCGGCGGTGATCATGCCGGTGCCCCCGGCCACGGCCACCCGGGTGGACGCCACCTGCGCCAACACGGTCGGCGACGCCAGGATCATCCAGGCCGCCATCGACGCTTCCAAAGAGGGTGGTGAGGTCGTCGTCAAAGGCCCGTGCCTGATCAACAAGACCATCACCCTGCGCGGCCGCCGGACGTACCGGGGCGATGCCAAGGCCGGGACGGTGATCAAGCAGGCCGACGGCGCGAACCTGCCCGCCATGCTGGCCTCCGAGTCCTGGGTCACCAACCAGCCGTACAGCTCCGACCCCGTACGCATCGAGCGGCTGACCCTCGACGGCAACCGCGACCACAACACCGGCACCGTGGGCCTGATGCTGCGTTCGTGGGACACCCGCGTCTATGACGTGGACATCCTCGGCGCGCCCGCCGACGGCATCCGCATCAGCAACCCGTCCAAGAACGGCACCACGCTACGCAACACCATGGTCAACAGCGTGATCAGCGACGTCTACATCGAGCGGTCGGGCGGCTCCGGGCTCAAGGTGGTCGATCCCGGCAACGCCGTGAGCGACTGGACGTTCCAGCGCTCCTGGATCGGCTTCAGCGGTGCGAGCGCCATCGAGACGGACAACGCGGCCGGATGGACGTTCAGCGACCTGCACGTGTACGCGACGCCGAAGAACGCGATCGACGCCCACCGCTGCTTCGGCACCTCCATCCGGAACAACTACATCGAGGACTTCGGTACGAAGGCCACCGGGAAGCAGACCTATTACGGCATCCGCTGCGACCTTCAGGGCGAGGCCGGCACCACGATCTCCAACAACCGGATCCACAAGTTCGGCGCCGACACGCTGACCCAGTCCAAGAAGACGCACCAGGCACCCACCGGCCAGCAGGCGGACACCCGCTTCGTCTATCTCGCCCTCGACGCCGTGAACTACGGCGCCGGCCACGCCACCGTGACGGGCAACACCATCCTCGGCCACGGCACCCGACAGGAGACCGGCCTGCTGTTCAGGAGGGGCAAGGGCGACAGGATGTCCATCGTCTCGACCGGCAACCTGGTCGATGACGTCGGCATCCCGCGTACGACCGGCCCCGGCGTACGGCTCACCAGCGGCTACTGACCCGGCAGGCAGATGCGTCAACGCCAGGTTGACGTAGTCTCAATCGTCAACCTATGGTTGACGCATGGCATCCGCTAGTCGATTACGTTCCTCATGAGGGGTACGCGCCCGGCGTTCTGCCTCGCCCTCGTAACCCTGATCCTGGTCGCCGTGGTGATCGGAGCACTGTGACCGAACGGAAGGTTCCAGGCATTTCGAAGTGGGCCGATCGCGGACCGGGTCTGGATAGCGTCCTTCTCGCTTGATCATCCACACCTATGGGGGAGCAAGATGAGAAGGACATTGGGATATGTCGGTGCGGTGGCGCTGGCGAGCGTGGTGGCCGCGGCCTCGGTCCCGTCGGCGGCCTGGGCGGAGGCGAAGCACTCCACGGCGGTGGTGAGTGCCGACCGTACCGTGTGGCTGAACCCCGGTCAGACGCTGAAGGCCGGCGACTCCGTACGCTCGTCCAACGGCGCCTATGTCCTGCACCAGCAGGAGGACGGCAACCTGGTGCTGTACCGGGGGACCACGCCGCTGTGGAGCAGCCAGACCGGTGACAGCCCCGGCGCGTTCGCCGCCATGCAGAGCGACGGCAACCTGGTCGTCTACCGGGGTAGGACGCCCCTGTGGGCGTCCAACACCGGTGACAGTCCTGGCGCCCGCCTCGCGGTGCAGGACGACGGCAACCTGGTGATCTACGACGGCAAGACGCCGCTGTGGAACCGCCATGCCACGATCGGCGTGCTCGCCCCCGGCTACCCGCTCAAGCCCAACCAGTACGTCCGCTCCCGCAACGGCGACTACCAGTTGGTCCAGCAGGAGGACGGCAACCTGGTGCTCTACCGCGCCCGCCGGGCCCTGTGGAGTTCCAAGACCGGCGGCAACCCCGGCGCCGTCACCCAGATGCAGAAGGACGGCAACCTGGTCGTCTACCTGGGCACGACGCCGCTGTGGGACTCCAAGACCGGCAAGAACCCGGGAGCCCGGCTCGAAGTCCAGGACGACGGCAACGTCGTCATCTACGACGGCAGCCGTCCGCTCTGGTCCACGAAGACGGGCTCGTAGCCGGGTCCTTGGACGGTCAGTTCCGGAAGGCGTCGGCGTGGTCGGTGACCCACTCGGCGTAGGTGCGCGGGGGGCGGCCGAGGATCCGCTCCACCTCGTCGGTGATCGGGGCCGGCTTCCCGACGCTGTCCGCGAAATAGCGCAGCATGGAGTCGAACTGCTCGCCGCGCATCCCCGGGCTGTGCGCCATCATCGCCTGCTTCGCCAGGTCCGCGCTGATCTCCTCGTACCGCAGCGACCGGCCCAGCACCGAGCCGATGATCTCCACCTGCTCGGCGAAGGTCAGCCCCTGCGGCCCGGTCAGCGCGGGCGCCTGCCCCAGCAGTTCGTCACCGAGCAGCGCCCGGACGCCGACGGCGGCGATGTCCGCCTCGTGGATCGGCGAGGTGCGGGCCTCGGCGTACGGTCCGCGGACGACGTCTCCGGCCCGGAGCTGTGGCACCCAGCGCAGGGAGTTCGCGGCGAAGGCGCCGGGGCGCAGATGCGTCCATTCCTGGACGGCGGCCTCCACCGCCTCCTCCAGCGCCCGGTGGACCGCGGCGTTACCGCCCTCCTCCGGGTCCGCCTCCTCGGCGACGACCAGGGCCGAGACGGTGACGACCCGCCGCACCCCCGCCGCCCTGGCCGCCTCCAGCAGGGCGACGGAGCCGCCCGTGATGTTCAGCACGAGGGCGGACACGCCGTCGAAGTCGGGACGGCCGCTGTCACACGCCTCGACCCCTTCGGGGAAACGGGCCGTATCGGGGGTACGGGTCAGCGCGCGTACCTTCACACCCTTGGCGGCCAGCTCGGCGATGAGCGGCCGGCCGATGTTGCCGGTGGCTCCGGATACCAGAATCATACGGTGCCTCTTTCCAGGTGGGAGAGTTTGTCAGGGTTCGTCACGGCGTAGATGCCGCATACCTGATCGCCGTCGGGGTCGAGATCGAGGACGATGACCGCGAACGGCGTGTCACCGGACAGCAGCAGCGCCGACGGATCGCCGTTGACCGTACGGAAACGGATGTTGAGGTCAGAGACCGGCCGCCGGGACGCGTTGCCGACGATGATGCGGGCGATCTTGTCCCGCCCGTGGACCGGACGCAGACCGGCCGCCCGCGCCTTGCCCCCGCCATCGGCCCACATGATCACGTCCGGCGCCAGCACCCGCATGAGCGCGTCGAGGTCGCCACCGGCGACGGCCGCGATGAACCGCTCGGTCACCTCCTGCCGAACCTGCGGGTCGGCCTGGTAGCGCGGGCGCCGGGCGTGCACGTGCTCGCGGGCGCGATGGGCGAGCTGGCGGATCGCCGACGGGCTGCGGTCCAGGATGCCGGCGATCTCGGTGTGGGCGTACCCGAAGACCTCGTTCAGGACGAACACCGCCCGCTCCAGCGGCGTGAGCGTCTCCAGCACCACCAGCAGCGCCATCGACAGCGATTCGGTCCGCACCGCCGGATCCACGGTGTCGGGCCGCTCGGTGATGAGCGGCTCGGGCAGCCAGGGGCCGACGTAGTCCTCCCGGCGGCGGCTGATGCTCTCCTGCCGGGCCAGCGCCCGGTTGACCGCGATCCGCACCAGGTACGCGCGCGGGTTGACGATCTCCTCACCCGCCGCGCTCCTGGGCGCCCAGGCCAGCCAGGTCTCCTGCAGGACGTCCTCGGTGTCGGCGACGCTGCCCAGCATGTTGTAGACGATCGAGAACAGCAGCTCGCGATAACCGGTGAAGACGCTCGTCGCCTGCTCGCTCATCGTGTGCTCCTCCTTCCGGGGTGCGGGTTCATCAACTGAGAGCGGCGCCGCACCCCGGAGTGTGACCCGATCCCGGCAAATGTGACCGGCGTCTCACCGAGTATGTACAGAATGAGAAGACGGCTCCGACTCTTCCGTGAGCGGCGCGAGACGAGCGCCGGAACGTGGGAGGCAGTGAGATGAGCAAGGTCACCTGTGACATGGCGATGTCCCTCGACGGCTTCGTGGCGGGACCGAACCAGACCCTGGAGAATCCGCTCGGCGAGGGCGTGGAGGAGCGCCTGCACCGCTGGATGTTCGACGAGCCCGAGGCGCACGCGGCGATCATCGAGGGCATCACCGCGGCCGGGGCCTTCATCATGGGCCGCAACATGTTCGGCTCCGGCCGAGACGCCTGGGACCTGGACTGGAGCGGCTGGTGGGGCGACGAGCCGCCGTACCACGCGCCGGTCTTCGTCCTCACCCACCACCCGCGCGCGCCGCTGCCGATGAAGGGCGGCACGACGTTCAACTTCGTCACCGAGGGGATCGAGGCGGCCCTGGCCCAGGCACGCGAGGCCGCCGGCGACCGCGACGTCGCCATCGCGGGCGGCGCGCGGACGGTGAACCAGTACCTGGCGGCGGGGCTGATCGACGAGCTGCGCCTGCACGTCGCGCCGGTGATCCTGGGCAGGGGCGAGCGGTTGTTCGACAACGTCGGGGACATCACCCTCGAACCCGTCGGCGACGTGTCGGGCACCGGCCTGGTCACGCACCTGAAATACCGTGTCATCCGGTAGCCAGGCCGCGGTACTGGCGGACTCCTGTTGGTCGTGCTTGCGTTGGGGGCGATGGTGCAGCGCTCTCCAGGAGGACTCCATGAGTATCGTCAGGAGGATGCGGACCTGGGCCAAGCGGGTCCCGCAGGAAGCAGCACCCACGGGGGACCGGAATGAGGCCGAGTTGGCCGCCACTCGCGAGGCGGCTGAGCGCTATGCCACCGCGCAGGCCAACATTGAGAAGCTGGTCGCCGAGGGAGAGCAGCGCGCGGCGAACGCCGAGCGACGCGCCGCCAAAGCGATGAGCCAGTTCAAGGCTCCCCGTCTCGCAGCCGAAGAAGAAGCCGCCAAAGTGCTGGCTGATGCCCGCAGGCAGGCTGATGAGATCGTCTCGGTCGCCAGAGCCGAGGCTGAGCAGGAGCAGATCACCCGGAGCGCGCTGGAGGGTGAGTTGGCCGCGGCCCGAGCGGAAATCGCCCGGCTCCGTTCGGAGATCGAACGCGCCCGCTCCGCGGAAGGCGACAACTCTCAGGATGACACTCCGTAGCGGGCGGCGATCGCGGCGGCGCGGTTGTGCAGGGAGGTGCGCAACCACTGCGGGGCCAGGGCTTCCGCGTTCGTGCTGAGCTGCCACAGCGCCCATTCGGCGTGTCTCGGATCTTGGAAGGTCACCTCCAGCCGCAGCCAGCCGTCCGCGTCGGTTTCTTCGACGTAGACCGCCAGCGCGGTGCCCACCAGGTCCTCCCGCCGCGCCGGGTTCACCCGTACCAGCACGGTGACCTGGTCGCCACCGGTCCGGAACCGCGTGCTGCGTTCGTGCCAGGCCCGGTCCAGATCGACCCGGTCTGGTCGCTGTGCGGGTTCGGCGAGTTCCTTGGCGGCCAAGACCCGGGACAGCCGGTAGGTGCGGTCCGCGCCCGACCTCGTGGCCAGCAAGTAGCCCCGGTCGCGGATGGTGACCAGGCCGATCGGGTCCACCGTGCGCCACTTCGGGCTCTGGTCCACAGCCGCGTAGTGGATCTGCAGCTTGTGTCCGGCGAACACCGCGCGCAGGACCTCGGCCGCTATGGCATCAGGCACCTCCTCAGCGACCAGCCGACGCGAGAGGAGGTCGGTCTCCGGGTCGATGAGCAATCGCTCGGCCGCGCCGGCCGCGGTGTCCCGATAGCTTTCGGGTAGCGCGTCCACCACCTTGAGCATCGCCGAAGCGAGCGCCGAGCCGAGGCCGAACGCCTGTGCGCCGCGCCGCGATCCGGCGACCAGCAGGGCAAGGGCCTCGTCGGGGTTCAGTCCGGTGAGCTCGGTCCGGAAACCGGGCAACAACGCGAATCCGCCGTGCCGGCCGCGTTCGGCGTAGACCGGGACGCCGGCCGCGGACAGCGCCTCGATGTCGCGCAGCACGGTGCGGGTGGATACCTCCAGCTCGCGGGCCAGCGCGGTCGCGGACAGCCGACCGTGCTGCCGCAGCAGCAGCACCAGCGAGACCAACCGGTCGGCGCGCATACGAGAACGCTACCGAAATACACGACACAGGATGTCGTGATTTGTTGGGAGGCTCATTAACGCGACCAAGCCGATACGAATCGAATGGAGCTGATGTGGCAATGGAGCGAACTGCGGTCAACCCGTGGGCGTGGTCGGTGGAGATGGGGTACAACCAGGGTGAGATCGTCTCCGGACACACCCGGACCCTCTACTGCGCCGGGCAGACCGCGATGAGCGGCGACGGCAAGCCCCAGCATGCCGATGACATGGCGGCGCAGTTGGCGCTGAGCCTCGACAACCTGGAGGCCGTGCTCGGCGAGGCCGGCATGTCCCTCGCGAACCTCGTCCGGCTCAACGTCTACACCACCGACGTCGATCGGCTCTTCGAGCACTACGGCGTGCTGGCGTCGCGGTTGGGCGCCGCCGGGGTGG
Organism: Nonomuraea sp. NEAU-A123; assembly: GCF_018603905.1. Taxonomy (GTDB): domain Bacteria; phylum Actinomycetota; class Actinomycetes; order Streptosporangiales; family Streptosporangiaceae; genus Nonomuraea. Next base: position 103,970 of record NZ_JAHFZZ010000010.1, on the reverse strand, counting down.
CACCGTCCACCACGATGCTCGGAGTGACACGGCTGGCGATCCCCGACCTGATGGTCGAGCTTGAGGGGACCGCCGTCGCGTAATGCGACCTCGCCGCCTCCGGCAGGGCTGCCGGAGGCGGCACGAGTAGGAGGCAAGGGGGTGATTTAGACGCCGTCACCGACATCTCCCGCGGCCACTTTCCCGCCATCAGCGACCAGCCCCTGGCCATCTCAGCCGCTGCGCAAAGCTGCACCGCCGGCTTCCAGGCTGACGGCTTCGAAGCGGCCGCCGTTACCTCCTTCGGCGCCGTGGCGTCCGGCGTCCCTCCCCGACCTCACCACCGCACCAAGCGGATCAGCGTCGCGTTTGACCGACCCTTCGGCTTCCTCAACATCGACCGCAGAACACGCCTCATCCTCACCGCGGGCTGGATCGCCGAACCACCGGCCTGGACTGAGCAATGGTGAGGTTCAAGATCTGACACCTGCATGTGTCCGCAGACCTGGACGTCTCGCCGTACGCTCCCTGGACCGCTACACCCGGCCCGCCGTCCTTTCTCTCCGACACTGCTCATGCGTCGCCCCGGTGGCACGCTGCTCGACTTCAATCGCCATGCCGCCGAGCCCGAGACGCGGCACCCCGCCATATCGGCCGCGCAGATATCCGCGCTCCAGACTCTCGCCCGCGCGCACGCCCACCGAAGTGAGCGGGTAGAGCTCGGACTCGCCGGTCTTTTCTTTCTCCGTGATCCACACCTGCTCCCGGTCCAGTGGGCGCTCGACGTGAGCATTGCTCAGCAACGTGGCATCGTGTCCGGTGAACACGAGTTGCGCGCCCAAAGGACTGGCGACAGGGTCCTTGAACAGCCGGACTACCTCGGCAACCACCAGCGGATGCAGGCTGGAGTCGAGTCCGTCGACCAGCAGCACCGCTCCGTCGTTGAGTGCTTTGAGCAGTGGTCCCAAGAGCGCGAACCAGGCGCGCGTGCCGAAGGACTCCTGGTGGTGGAGGTCAAACGGCACCGGGCCGTCCTTGCCGTGATGGAGGAGGGTGACCCGGTCTTTGACCTCGACCCCGCTCACTCCCAGGTCGGTGACAGCCATCAGTCCCTCGACACGGTCACGGAACTCGGGATTCAGGAGATGGAATCGGGGGCAGGGGTCGCGGTTGTCACCCGAGCCGACCAACCACAGGTTGTCCTTGAACCAGTCGTGCACCGGCATCAGTTGCTTCATCTGCAGCGATCCGGCTGCTGTGAGGAACAGCGCGTTGGGCCGGGTGTATTCGACCACCGGCTCCTTGGCGCCCTTCAGCCGGTCGCTGGGAAACCGGTACTTGTCCCCGTCACGGTCGAACCACACTTGCCGGCGGGGGCTCCCCTGCGGGAAAGCATGCAGCCATTCGGTCTCCACCCGCTCGTCGGACACCTCGAACCCATAGACGTATCGGTCCTCTCGAATGACCATGTCGACCTCGAACAATGAGGTTTCGTTCTTCGCCTTGCGATCCAGGGCGAATGGTCGCCGTGGCACGCCTTTGAGCCGTGCCCAGTCGGCCACCGAATCGAGAACGGCGTGGCGCATCCAGCGCATGGCATCGAGCACATTCGTCTTGCCGGAGGCGTTGGCGCCGAAAACAGCGGCTACCGGGGAGATCCGAAGGCCCTCGACGGTGCGGGCCGAGCGGTCACCTCCGTCGGGAACCAGTAGTGACAGCTCGAACTCTCCGCGAAACGACAGGACGTTCGCCGCTCGGAACCTTGCCAGCATGTCCGAGCCTCCCACGTTGATGACATCGTCATGGCCCGAGGCCGCCTGATCCGGGGCATGGGTAATCAAGGTTCCCTGGAAGTGGTCAACCGCCGGGGGCGCGGGGGCCGGCAGGCCCCCGCCGGATGGCGAAGCCCCGAGGGAGACAGCCCGAGCGAAGAGCGAGGACCATGCTGGTAAAACGGGGGGCGTCAGCCCCCGGCAACACAGCCCGACTCCCCAAGGCGCGAAGCGCCCGATAGAGGGGAGGTCCTTGCTTTTAGGCGGACTCGCGGACGATCAGCTCGGTGGGCAGGATGATGGGCTCGGCGGAGCCGCCGGTGAAGAGGCCCAGCAGCAGTCGCACCATGGCCGCCGCCTGCTCGGCCACCGGGTGTCGCACGGTGGTCAGCGGTGGTTCGGTGTACTTGGCGGCCTCTATGTCGTCGAAGCCCACCACCGCCACGTCGTCCGGCACCCGCCGTCCGGCCAGGCGGAGTGACTGCAACGCCCCCACCGCCATCAGGTCGTTCGCCACGAAGACGGCGTCCAGCCCGGGGTCGTCGCCCAGGAGTTGGCGCATGGCCACGGCGCCGGACTCGCGGGTGAAGTCGCCTACCGCGACGATGGAGCGGCGGTCGGAGTCGCGCAGGATGTTGCGGTAGCCCGTCAGGCGGTCCTGGCCGCCGATCATGTCCTGGGGGCCGGCGATCGTGGCGATGCGGCGTCTGCCCGACTCGACCAGGTGGCGGACCGCTGACTCGGCGCCGCCGACGTTGTCGTTGTCGACGTACGGGATGTCGATCGGTACGGCGGGTCTGCCGTACGAGACGACCGGGACGCGCAAGCGGGACAGTGCGGTGGGGAGCGGGTCGGCGCCGTGCATGGAGATGAGCATGACGCCGTCCACGTGGCCGCCCGCGATGTAACGCTCCACGCGCGCGTGGCTCTTGGCGGAGGAGGCCAGCATGAGGACGACCTGCTTGTCGGCCGCCTCCAGCTCGACGCTGGCCGAGCGGATGGCCGTGGCGAACATCGGGTCCTCGGAGAACACCCTGGTCGGTGGCTCGGAGACGACCAGGGCGATCGAGTCGGTGCGCTGGGTGACCAGGCTGCGCGCCGCCGGGTTGGGCAGGTAGCCCAGCTCGTCGATGGCGCGCAGCACGGCGTCGCGGATGTCCGGCGCCACCGTCGTCTGCCCGTTGACGACCCGGGACGCGGTGGCGCGCGAGACCCCCGCACGTGCGGCGACCGCCTCCAGCGTCGGCCGCCTCATGGCCGCGCCGAATCGGTGTGGGCGGTCGCATGGTCTTGCGCCATGTGGGAGAGCACGGAAGGAATCTACAGCCCGTTCCTGCCGATCACGTCCCGATACCACAGCGCACTGTCCTTGGGCACCCGGGCCAGCGTCTCGTAATCCACGTGCACGATCCCGAACCTGCGCCGGAACCCCTCCGCCCACTCGAAGTTGTCCAGCAGCGACCACACCAGATAGCCCCGCAGGTCGGCCCCCGCCGCGATGGCCCGGTGCACCTCGCGCAGGTGTCCCTCCAGGTAGGCGACCCGGTCGGTGTCGTGCACCCGGCCGTCCTCCACCACGTCGTCGAAGGCCGCGCCGTTCTCGGTGACCATCAGGCCGACTCCCGGGTAGTCCTGCGAGAGACGAACCAGCAGCCTGGACAGGCCGTCCGGCACGATGGGCCAGCCCATCGCGGTGGTGGGCGCGTCGGCGGTACGGAAGAGCACGTCCTCCGAGCCCGGCCACGCGGGGTCGGCGGGGGAGCCGGGGCCCGCCTCCACGACGCAGGGGTTGTAGTAGTTGATCCCGATCTGGTCGATCGGGGCGTTGATGATCTCCAGGTCGCCGTCGAGGATGTGGTCGGTGCCGCCGTTGCGCGCGGCCGCCTCCAGCACCTCGGCCGGATAGCTGCCCTGGAGGGCGGGGTCGAGGAACTGCCTGGTCAGCAGCGTGTGGATGCGGTGCACGGCAGCCGCGTCGGCCGCGTCGGGGGTCGCCTGCGGGTCGTTGACCTGGGCGGGGGTGAGCACGGGGGCCGAGTTGACGACGAGCATGATGTTCTCGGCGCCCAGCGAGCGCAGCCGCCTGGCGGCCAGGCCGTGGCCCAGGAGCAGGTGGTGCGCCGAGCGCATGGCGTCCCCGGCCCGCCTGCGGCCGGGCGCGTGCACGCCGTTGCCGTAGCCGAGGTAGGCGGCGACCCACGGCTCGTTCAGCGTGGTCCAGTGGGCGACGCGGTCACCCAGCTTCTCGTGTACGGCCTGCGCATATTCGGCGAAATAATACGCCGTATCGCGATTTGTCCAGCCGCCCTCATCCTCAAGCGCCTGCGGCAAATCCCAGTGATAAAGCGTGACATAAGGCGAAATGTCGGCGGCCAGCAGTGAATCCACCAGCCGGGAGTAGAACCCGAGCCCCTGAGGATTGACCTTTCCGCGACCGTCCGGCTGGATGCGCGGCCACGCGATCGAGAACCGGTAGGCCGCCAGCCCCAGCTCCCGCATCAGCGAGACGTCATCGCGATACCGATGGTAATGGTCACAGGCCACATCCCCGGTGTCGCCGTCCGCCACGTTCCCGGGGCTGTGGGAGAAGGTGTCCCAGATGGACTGGCCCCGCCCGTCCTCCTTGACCGCCCCCTCGATCTGGTAGGAGGCGGTGGCGGCCCCCCAGACGAAGTTCTCCGGGAAAATCATCCCTTAACAGCTCCTTGCATGATTCCGCCGATGATCTGCTTACCGAACAGGGCGAAGACCAGCACCAGCGGCAGGGTTCCCACCGCCGTGCCGGCCAGCCCCAGGACATAGTCGTTGACGTATCCGCTGGCCAGTGTCGACAAGGCGACCTGCACTGTCGGGTTGTCCGGGTTCAGGACGACCAGCGGCCAGAAGTAGTCGTTCCAGGCCGACATGAACGTCAGCATGCCGAGCACCGCCCCCGCGGGCCGCGCGACGGGCAGCACGACGTGCCAGAACAACCCCCACGTCGTGCACCCGTCCACCCGGCCCGCCTCCAGCAGCTCGGTCGGCAGGGCCCTGGACAGGTACTGCGTCATGAAGAACACGCCGAAGGCGTTGACCAGGGCCGGCACGATCAGCGCGTAGTTCGTCCCGGTCCATTCGAGTTTCACCATGAGCAGGTAGAGCGGGATGATGCCGAGCTGCGTCGGCACCATCATGGTCGCGACCGTGACCAGCAGCATGATGTTCTTGCCCCTGAAGCGCAGCTTGGCGAAGGCGAACCCGGCCAGCGTCGAGAAGAACATCACCGCGAGAGAGATCGACCCCGCCACGATGACCGAGTTCGCCAGCGCGAGCCCGAAGGGCACGGTGTCGAAGACCCGGGCCACGTTGGCGAAGAAGTTCCCGCCGGGCAGCAGCGGCGGCGGCACCTCGGCCAGCGCCGAGTTGTGCCGGGAGGCCACGACCACGCTGTAGTAGAGCGGGAACGCGGAGAAGAAGGCCACCGCGGTCAGCGTCAGGTAACGCAGCCTCATAGCAGCCCGCCCTTCACCCGCCGGGTCAGCAGGTAGTTCACGCCCGCCACGACCACCACGGCCAGGAACATCAGCCAGGACGCCGCCGAGGCGTAACCGAAGTCGAACTTGGTGAACCCCTGCTCGTACACGAACAGCGCCAGCGTCTGGTACTGCCGGTCGGGCCCGCCGCTGACGGCGCCGCCCCCGGCGCCGCTGCTCGCCCCGAACAGCAGTGGTTCGGCGATGATCTGCATCGCGCCGATCGAGGAGACGATGACGACGAAGATGATCGTGGGCCGGATCATCGGGATGGTGATCCGGCGGAGCTGGGTGAAGCCGGACGCCCCGTCGATGGTGGCGGCCTCGTACAGTTCACGCGGTACGGCCTGCATCGCGGCGAGAAAGATCAGCGCGTTGTAGCCGGTCCAGCGCCACATGATCATCGTGGACAGTGCGACGTGCGAGCTCGCCGTGCCCGCCGCCCAGTCGACGCTGCCGGCCCCGAACCAGGACAGCACCCAGTTGATCATCCCGAAGTCCCGGCCGAACAGCTGGCTGAAGATCACCACGACGGCCACCACGCTCGTGACGTTGGGCAGCAGCAGCGAGATCCTGAACAGCGTCTGCATCCGCAGCCGCCGGTTCAGCAGGTGCGCCAGCCAGATGGCCAGCAACAGTTGCGGCACGGTCGACAGCACCCCGATGGACAGCGTGTTGAACGTCGCGTTCCAGAAGTAGCCGTCGGCGAGCAGCGTGCCGAAGTTCTTCAGCCCGACGAACGTGTGCTCATCGGACAGCAACGTCCAGTCGTGCAGGCTCACCCAGGCCGTGTAGGCGAGGGGGAACAGCCCGAAGGCGCAGAACAGCAGGAAGAACGGGGCGACGTAGGCGTACGGCGACACCCTCACGTCGAGGGTGTGCCGCACGCTTCGCCCGCGCCGCCGGGTGGCGGCCAGCGGAAGGGAGCTCATTTGATCTTCTTGACGTCCTCGAGAACCTGGGCCCACGCCTGGTCGGGAGTCTGCTTGCCCTGCTCGACCCGGCCGAGACCGTCCCCGATCACCGTGCGGACGTCAGCTTCCTTCGGGCCGAGATGCTGCGGCTTGAGCGACTTGGCGGCCGCGGAGTAGATCTTGCCGATCGGCGCGTCACCGAAGAACGGCTTGGTGAAGTTCTGGATCGACGGGTCGTCGTACAGCGCCGGGATCGACGGGAACGTGCCCTCCTCCTTGAACACCCTGGCCTGGTTGTCCTTGGAGGTGAGGAAATCGATCAGCTCGGCCGCCTCCTTGGGATGCTTGCTCTGCTTGGGGATCATCAGATGTGAGCCGCCGCTGTTGCCCGAACCACCAGGTACGGGAGCGATGTCCCACTTGCCGGACGCATCCTTGGCCTGTTCCTGGATGAACCCGGTCATCCACGCCGGGCAGATGATCGTGGCGAACGACCCCTTGGCGAAGCCGGTGTTCCACGGCGGCGAGAAGGCCGCGAGCTTGGCGGTGAGCCCGTTCTGGGTGAGCTGGTTGGACAGGTCCCACGCCTTCTTCACGTCGGGGTTCGTGGCCACGATGATCTGGTCCTGGGCGTCATAGAGCCCGACCGGCGCCTGGTTCACCATGGCACGGAAGATCTCACCGGGGGCGTCCACGAACTTGGTGCCCGACACGCCGGCCGCCGCGAACTTCTTACCGGTCTCGATGTACTGCTCCCAGGTCGGCCAGAGCCCGCCCACCTCGGTACGGTCGGTCGGCAGCCCGGCCTTCTTGAACAGGTCCTTGCGGTAGCACATGGCCAGGCCGCCCACGTCGGTGCCGAGGCCCAGCACCTGCTGCCCGTCCTTGCTCAGGCCCTGCTGCCACTTCCAGTCGAGGTAGTCGCTCTGCCGCTTGTCGAGCCCGTACTGCTTGAGGTCGACGAACTTGCCGGGCTGGGCGGTGAACGTGCTGATGTAGCCCACCTCGACGGCCTCGACATCACCCGCCCCGGCGTTCGTGGCCAGCCGCTTGACCAGGTTGTTGTGGTGGTCGTTGAACTGGGTGACGCTCTCGACGATCTCGATGTTCGGGTGGGTCTTCTTGTACTCCTCGTAGAGCGGCTTGAAGCCGAAGTCGCCGAAGAGGCCGACGGTCAGCTTGACCTTCTCTCCGGGTGCGGCCGCCGGGCCGGCGGTGTTGTTCGCGGCGCCGCCACCACACGCCGATGCCAGGGCGAGGAGGGAGGCGGTGAGCAGGGGTACGGCGAGCTGCCGGAAGCGGGGGGTCATGGAGCCCTCCAAGGTTTGGGGAATACTGAGAGAGCGCTCTCTCGACAGATTCGCGGCGATAACATGGGCCTGTCAACGAGTGTTAGATAACGATCCGAGCTATTGAGAGAGCGCGTTCACAATGGGGCCGCGCACTTTGGCCCGTCTGACGCTCCTCCGCGTCCGCGCGGTCGCGCGGCGAAGGCATGTGGCGGATCTATGGCGATTCTGTGGCGAAAATGTGGTGGCGTGAAGGAGATTGATCACACGAACCCCGAGAGGAGGATTCATGAAGATCGAGGTCCGCAAGGTCGAGCCCATCAAGGCCACCACGAACGGCACTGTCTGACGGCTCTTCCCGGGTGGGGGCGCGCCGCCGCCCTCACCCATCCCCCAGAACACGGAGGAGACGCGGTGCGGGTTGCACTGAAGGAATGCGCGTGGGAGCCGCTGGGCGAGGACGTGCTCGTCCTCGTCGACCCGCGCGAGGTGATCACGCTCGGCGATGAGGAAGGCCAGGTGGCGGCGCTCTTCGCGGCGCTCGACCGCGGCCCCTGCACGGTGGCCGAACTCCGCGGCCGGCTGGCGGACACGGGAGTGGATCTCGACGAGGCCGACGTGCGCTCCGCGATCGAGGCGCTCGACGCGCTCGGTCTGGTCGAGTGCGAGAGCGACCGTACGCTCGGCGACCCCGACCTGGACGCCAGGCACTTCTCCAACCTCGCCTTCTTCGGCGGGTTCGCCGGGCTCGACAAGCCGCGGGCGGCCTTCGTCGGCAAGCTCAGGCGTTCGCACGTGCTCGTGCTCGGTGTCGGCGGCGGCGGCTCCTCGCTGGTGCAGTGCCTGGCCGGGCTCGGCGTGGGCAAGCTGACGCTGGTCGACAGAGACGACGTGGAGCCGCGCAACTTCGCCAGGCAGTTCCTGTACCACCACGCCGACATCGGCAGGTCCAAGGTGGAGTGCGCGGCCGAGTGGGTACGCGCCTACGACCCGCGCATCGAGGTGCGCGCCGTGGACCGCTGGATCTCGGGCCCCGACGACCTGAAGGACCTGGTCGACGGCGTGGACCTCGTGGCGGGCGGCCTCGACGGACACCCCGAGGCCCACCTGTGGGTGAACGAGGCCGCGGTAGGCGCCGGAGTGCCGCTGGTGATGGGCGGGATGACCCGTTCGCAGGTCAATTACTACTCGGTCGACCCGGGCCGCAGCGCGTGCGTCCAGTGCGACTGGAGCGACCGGCCGGCGCTCGACGAGCCGACCGCGGGCGGCTTCGTGGAGCGCAACAGGGCCAAGCTGATGCAGCAGAACACGCTGATCGCCCCGATCGCCATGCAGATCGGCTCGCTGCTCGCCTACGAGGCCCTGCGCTATTTGACCCGCTTCGAGGAGCCGCAGGCCGCCGGCGCGTTCATCAAGGTGGACCTGCGCAACGGCCTGACCCCGGAACGCCAGCCCTTCACCGTCGACCCCCATTGCCGGGTGTGCGGGCGATGACCACCCAGCCGGTACGGCTGCGCCGCCTCAGCCTGGTGGACGAGGGCGAGGAGGTGCTGGTCGGAGACCCGGAGGCGGGCACGTTCATCTCGATCCCGGCCGTCGGCGGCGTGGTGATCGCCGCGCTCATGAACGGCGCGACCGTCGAGGAGACGGCCAGGCGGGCCGAGGAGTACGCGGGCGAGCCCGTGGACGTGCCCGCGTTCGTGGAGACCCTGCGCGAGCTGGGCTTCCTCGACGAAGACGACCCCGGCGACGAGCGGATGCCCGTCGCCACCGCGCCCATCCAGGGCCGCCGCTGGCTGAGCGGCCTGCGCCCCGAACTGGCCAGACCGCTGTTCGGCCGCGTCGCCTGGTTCGGGTACGGCGCCGCCGCCCTGTTCAGCCTGGCCGCGCTGGTCCTCGTCCCCGCGCTCAGACCCGACCCCGCCGGCGACGCCTTCGCCGTGTCCGACATCGGGCTCGGCGCGTTGCTGGTCTACCCGATCACGCTGGTGCTGGCCGCGGTGCACGAGGGCTGGCACTGGCTGGCGGCCCGCGCGCTGGACCTCCCGGCGCGGTTCGGCATCGACAGGAGGATGGCGTTCCTGGTCTTCGAGACCGATCTGTCGCTGCTCTGGTCGGTGCCCAGGAAGCGGCGTTACGGGCCGCTGCTGGCCGGGCTCGCCATCGACTCCGTGATGCTGGCCGTGGTGCTCGGCTGGCGGATGGTCGCCGACAACACCGTGCTGGGCGCCGTGGCGTACATCCTGGTCTTCCAGATGGTCTGGCAGTGCATGGTCTTCCTGCGCACCGACCTGTACGCGGTGCTGATCACCTGGCTGCGCTGCAAGGACCTGTGGCGGGTCAAGACGCTCCTGCTCCGCCGGGCCTTCGGGCGGCTCCGCGAGGGCGAGGCGGCGGAACTGGCCGCCGCCGACCCGCGGGACGTGCGGGCCGGGCTCTGGTTCCGCTGGCTCTGGCTGGCGGGGCTGTTCGTGGTGGCCGCCTGGCTGGCCTTCTTCGCCCTGCCCGTGCTGGTGAGCCTGCTGCGGTGGACGGCGGCCGAGGTGGCGGCCGGGCCCGCCGCCTGGCGGTTCTGGTACGCGCTGGCGTGTACGGCCCTGCTGCTCGGGCCGTGGCTCGCCGTGGCCGGACTGGCGGTCAGGAGCCGCCTCACCCGCGAGCGGTGAGCCTCGGACTAGCCGCTGAGGACGCGGCCGACCATCCGGGCGTACATCCGGCCCGGGCTCGGCGACCTGGTCAGGAAGCCGGGCAGCATCGGCAGGCCGACCGCGAACGGCTCCAGCCGCTCGTACAGCGTGTCGGCGTCGGCGGGCCGGTCGCCCGGCTTCTTCTCCAGCAGCCCGGCCAGGAGCGCGCCCAGCGCCTCCGGCAGGTCCGGGATCGCGGGCGGCCGCTCTTTGACCTGCTTCTCGAAGACCACGTAGTCGGTCGGCCCGGTGAAAAGCTGGCGGCCCGTCAGCATCTCGTGCAGCACGCAGCCCAGCGCGTAGAGATCGCTGCGCGGCTCGGCGATGCCGTGCTGGATCTGCTCGGGAGCCATGTACGCGGGCGTGCCGAGGATCTGGCCGATCCTGGTGAACGTGGTGACGTCGGCGTCCCGCAGCAGGGCCAGGCCGAAGTCGAGCACCTTCACGCTGCCGTCGGGGCAGAGCATCAGGTTGGTCGGCTTGAGGTCGCGATGGCAGATCGACAGGGCATGCGCGGCCGACAGGACCGCGCACGCCTGGGCGGCGATCGCGGCGGCCCACGGCACCGGCAGCGGGCCGTGCTCGCTGACCACGTCGGCCACCGTGACACCCTCGATGAACTGCATCACCTGGTAGAGGCGCTGCTCGTGGGTGCCGAAGTCGTAGAGCACCGGGGCACCCGGATGCTCCAGCCGGGCCAGGATGCGCGCTTCGCGGATGAAGCGGCGCTCCAGCTCCTCATCGGGGCCGCTCGGCAGGTGGAGCAGCTTCACCGCCACCCGGCGGTCGAGGTGGCGGTCGTGGCCCGCGTAGACGGCCCCCATGCCGCCCTGGCCGAGCGGGAGATGGTCGAGCACATATCGGTCACCGATGACCATTGGCCCCTCCCCGCTGCCCCTTTTCGGGAAAAAATACACCGTCAAGACTGCGGGTGCAGGTGGCCGTCGGTCAGACCGTCGAGGCCGAGCCGGATGAGTGTCTGGCCGAGCGCCGAGGTCTCGCGCAGCGCGTCTTCGAGCACCGCGAGCTGTCTGAAGGCTTCACCGTACGACTTCTGGTCCTTGAGCGGGAGGCGGGGCAGGCGGGTGCGGCGCACGTCGAAGCGGCTGGAGCCGGTGGTCGCGCGCCCGCCGGCGGCCCGCAGGTGGCCGGCCAGGAAGTCGGGGTCGAGCCGGCGCGCGTCGACCCGGTAGAGCGTCAGATGCGGACCGAGCACGCAGCCGCCCTCGGCCATCACCCGCACGCTGGAGTAGGACGCCACCACGTCGCCCGGCTGGACCAGGACGAGCCCCTGCTGCGCCGGGGCCCGGCCGGAGGCCGTGGCGCCGCTGGTCACGTCGTCGGCGGTGAGCATCGAGACGTCGCCGCCGCCGGTCGCCATCTTGGGCGGCGCCTGCAGCGTGGTCAGCAGGCCCTCCTTGATCAGGTCGCCGACCGTGGTGACGGGCTGGTCGAGCGGCTCGTCGAGCACCTTGAGGTCGGGCGGGGTGGCCGCCGCGGCCAGAAACCGGTCGCGTGCCTCGGTGAACGCCCGCCCGAGGTCGTCGCGCCGCTGGTGGCGGGCCGGGGTCATGTCGACCTCGTCGGCCAGCAGGTCGATGATGCGTACGGTCTGGTCGGAGCGGTCGTCGAGATAGGCCCGCCACGCCGGCCCGACGACGGAGTGGTCGGCCGTGGCGTCGACGATCAGCACGTCGGACGGCGGGCGCTCGCCCGCGGCCGGGCGGCGCAGCAGCCACAGGTCGGAGCCCGCCAGCGCGACCACGCCACGCAGGGCGCCGGCGCGCAGCAGGTTGGCCCGGATCCGCCGGCCCGCCTTGCGGCTGGCCGCGGCCGGGGGCATCAGCATGGCCACCATGCCGCCGGGCCTGACGTGGGTGAGGCAGTGCTGGACCCAGGCCAGCTCGGGCTCGCCGCGCGGCGGCAGGCCGTACTCCCAGCGGGGGTCGCCGGTCAGCTCCTCGTAGCCCCAGGCCCGCTCGTTGAACGGCGGGTCGCAGATGACCGCGTCGGCCTTCACACCGGCGAAGCCGTCGTGGCGCATCGAGTCGCCGGGCACCACCTCCGCCTCGGCGCCGCGCAGCCGCAGCCGGGCGGCGGTGATGAGCGCCGAGGTCTCGCTGAGGTCCTGGCCGAGCACCTTGGCGGCCCCGGAGTTGAGCAAGAGGGTGCCGACGCCGCAGGCAGGGTCGAGGATCGTCGCGCCGTCGGTGTGGACGAGCCCGACCATCAGCTCGGCCACGTCGTCACGCGTGACGGAGAGCTGCCGGGAATGCGCCTCCAGGTAGCGTTCGCAGAGGAATTCGTAGGCGGTGAGCGGATCATGCTGCTCGGCCAGCTCGGCCAGCAATCCGGCCAGCTCGGGCTCCAGCTTGCTCTCGCCCGTGGTCAGCAAGAGGCCGGCCTGCGCCACCAACTCGCCCAGCCGCAAATCGCCGGCGGCTTTCAGGCGTTGCCACACACGATCTCCCAGCGAGACCTGGTAGGACTTCCCATAGCGCCGCAACCATGATTCGACCTGGCGCAGCGAGAACAACGGCTGATTGGTGGTGCCGCCGATGGGCAGAGGGAAGTCGTCGTGGCGGCGGCGCCAGTTGCTCACCGCGGCCCGCCCGACACCGGCGAGCCGGGCTATGTCCCCGGCGTTCACGGTCGGGTCGTGGGTCATGGAGCCCACAGTAGTTCACAAGAGTCTTCAGTGCATCTGCTTGTGAAGTCTTTCAACCAATGATTTACTGCTGGGTATGAAGCACAACATCCGCTATGCCGCCGGATCAGACGTGGGCCGCCGCAGGGAGCAGAACGAGGACTCCGGCTATGCGAGTGGCCGCTTGGTTGTGGTGGCCGACGGGATGGGCGGACACGCGGCCGGCGAGCTGGCGAGTTCGGCTGCGATCGCCGTCATGCGCGAGCTGGATGCCACGCTTCCCGAAACGGGCTCGGATCTGGAGGCCGCCCTTGAGGGCGCCGTGCACGAGGCGGCCCGCAGGCTGGTGGAGCTGGCGGACATCGACCCCGCGCGCAGGGGGATGGGGACCACGGTGACCGCCATGCTGTGGGACGGCTACCGGTTCGCCCTTGCTCATCTCGGTGACTCCCGCGGATACCTGCTGCGCGATGGTGCTCTCTACCAGATGACCAAGGATCACACACTTGTGCAGTCCATGGTGGACGAAGGACGGATAACAGAGGATCAGGCCGCGGTGCACCCGCGGCGGTCGATGGTGCTGCGCGTGCTGGGCAGCGAGGGCCGGGCGGAGCCGGACATGGCGCTGCGCGAGGCCGAGCCGGATGATCGCTATCTCCTCTGTTCTGACGGGCTCACCACCGTGCTCGGGCCCGAGGTCCTGCACGAGGTGCTGACCACGGTGACAGACCCGGCGGCGGCCGTCCAGCGGCTGATCGACCTGGCCAACGAGGGCGGCTCGCCGGACAACGTGACCGTGATCGTCGCCGACGTGGTGGCGCCGGGCGCGGGCGACGAGCAGATCTTCCGGGTGGGCGCGGGGGCCTGAGTACGGTCCCGCATAGTAGCCAGACCATCCAGTCCCACCAGCCTCACCAGTCACATAACCGAAATTTCGGCTCATAGGTAGACACTTTCCTAGTGTTCGGCGCGCGAGCGCGATGTCGCTACTACAGTCCATCGTGATCTGCCGGTTTTTCTGGAGGAGTGGATCCTGGACTCGATCGCGGCAAGTCTGCTGAAAGAGGTGCGTGGGGAAGTCGGCTACCGCGAGAAGGGTGGCCAGCTCACCAAGTTCGGGCAGTGGTACGCGGAACGCGTCAAGGATCCGCAATACCGGGACGCGCCGTGGTGCGACATGTTCATCGCCTGGGCGGCCGACAAGGCCGGGGTCGGTGACTACGTCGGCCAGTTCGCCTGGACCCCCTCGCACGCGGCCTGGTTCATCAAGCAGGGCGCCTGGTCCCAGCAGCCCGAGCCCGGAGCCCTGGTCTTCTTCGACTGGGGAGGCGGCAAGAGCTACAAGGGCATCGACCACGTCGGCATCGTCGAACGGGTCGACGGCAAGAAGATCCACACGATCGAGGCCAACGTCGACAGCGTCTGGCTCAAGCGCAAGTCCCGCGACATGCACAAGGACGTCGTCGGGTACGGCCTGCCGCGCGTGGTGCAGGCCAACGCCACGCTGAACGACATCCGGTCCACCGAGCACCCGCTGGCCCGCCAGCCGCAGCCGATGCCGCAGGGGTCGCCGATGGACGTCCTGGGCTCCCCGCTGGCCCTGCTCACCGTGATGGTGCTCACCACGGTCCTGGTCTCCTTACGCCTCGCGGGCCGCCGCCGCGGCACCCACCGCCGCTTCACCTGGCCATGGAAGGCGTCCGGAAAGCCCGCGGCCACCGAGCCCGCGCCCGCGAAGCCGCAATCCGGCAACGCCAAGCCGCGCCCGGCCACCGAGAAGCCGGCGCAGTCCGCCAAGTCCGCCTCTGCCAAGCGGGGGTCGGCCAAAGCGGCGTCGCGTACCGGTACGAAGGAAACGAGATCCGCCAGCTACGCCGAGGCGCCTCTCGAGCCGGTCCGGGTGGGTGGCCCGCCCACTCCGGCCAGGGCTCTCGTGCCCGCGCAGACCCCCCACCACTCCACCACCCGCCGCAAGCCGTACGAACCGCGTTCCTGACCGTCACAGGTCGATGACGACCTTGACGTCGCCGGCGCCCGGCTGGAAGGCCTCGAACGCCCGCTCCAGCGGCAGCCGCCGGGTGATCAGCCGCTCCAGCCACCCGAGATCCGCCGCGGCCAGCGCGTCGGCGGCGAGCCGGAAGTGGCGCTGGTTGCCGTTGACCGATCCGAAGACCACGCTGTTGGTGAGCACGAGGTGGCGGTTGATCCCTTCCACGTCCATCGGCAGCGGCGCGCCGGAGGGGGAGACGCCGGTGAGGCAGACGATGCCGGCGGCGGCGGTGCGGGTCATCGCGTCGACGATCAGCCGCCCGGCGCCCGTGGCCTCGATGATGACGTCGGGCCGGAGGTCGCCGACCGCGTCGAGCGCCGAGCCGCTGTGGTAGGTGCCGCCGAGCGCGGCCACCAGCTCCGGCTTGAGCCCGCCCGTGACCCGGTCGAGCACATGCACCTCCAGCCCGCGCTGCCTGCCGAGCAGGGCCGCGAGCAGGCCGATCGGCCCGGCGCCCGTGATGAGCACCGAGCGTGGCTCGAACCCGGCCCGCGAGCCGATGTGCTCGATGTGCTCCCAAGCCTTGGCGACCACCGACGCCGGCTCGATCAGCATGCCGACCGGCTCCAGCGCCGGCTCCAGCGGCACCGCGTAGCCGGTCTCGACGGTCCAGCGCTCGCTGCCGTACCCGTCGAGCTCCTTGATGCCGCGTTCGGTGTAACGGCCGTTGCGGCACATGTCGAACTCATCCCTGGCGCACGCCGGGCACGGCTCGGGATCGGGGCGGCGCACCACGCCGACCACGAGATCGCCGGGGGAGAAGCCGGAGTCGGCGGGCGCCTCGAGCACCCGGCCGAGCGACTCGTGGCCGAGGATCATCCGCCGGTCAGACGGCCAGCCGAAGTCGGCCGCGGCGAGTTCCCTGTCGGTCCCGCACACGCCCACGGCCAGTCCCCGCACCAGGAGTTCGCCCGGCTTCGGCGCTGGATCGGCGACTTCTTCCACCGCGAGAGATCCCTTTTCACCCGGCTGCAACGTCAGTGCTCGCATGCCCGGATTACTACCCCGCCGGGAAACGTTGGGAATTAGTAGGACGTCCTAGTATCTTGGTAGGCGAGCCCCCACAAAGGAGTGATCAGGCGTGCACGTACCGGTGAACCCTGTCCGTTTCGTGACCGCCGCGGCGCTGTTCGACGGCCACGACGCGGCGATCAACATCATGCGGCGGATCCTCCAGTCGCAGGGGGCGGAGGTCATCCACCTCGGGCACAACCGTTCCGTGGACGAGATCGTCACCGCCGCCGTCCAGGAGGACGTCCAGGGCGTGGCGATCAGCTCTTACCAGGGCGGCCACGTGGAGTTCTTCAGCTACCTGGTGGACCTGCTGCGCGAGCGCGGCGCGGGGCACGTGAAGGTGTACGGCGGTGGCGGTGGCGTCATCGTCCAGGACGAGATCGACCTGCTGCACTCCCGTGGCGTCACCCGCATCTTCTCGCCGGAGGACGGCCAGCGCTACGGCCTGCCCGGCATGATCAACAAGCTGATCGAGGAGTGCGACGTTGAGCTGGACGGCGTCCCCTCGGTCGAGGCCGTCGGCTCCGGCGACCAGACGGCCCTGGCCCGGGCGATCACTCTGATCGAGTCGGGCCGCGCGCCCGCCGCGCTCCTGGACGGCCTGCGCGCCGCCGGTGCCCGCCAGGGTGAGGGACGCGCCCCGGTGCTCGGCATCACCGGTACGGGCGGGTCCGGGAAGTCGTCGCTCACCGACGAGCTCGTCCACCGCCTCCGCGTGGACAACGACGACAAGCTACGCATCGCCATCATCGCCATCGACCCGACCCGCAGACGCGGCGGGGGAGCGCTGCTCGGCGACCGCATTCGGATGAACAGCCTCGGCCCGCAGACCTACTTCCGCTCGCTGGCCACCAGGGGCGCCGCCAACGAGGTCCCCGTCTGTCTCGACGACGTGATCACCGCCTGCCGGGCCGCCGGCTACGACCTGGTCATCGTGGAGACCCCGGGCATCGGGCAGGGCGACGCCGGGATCGTGCCGCACGTGGACGTGCCGATCTACGTCATGACTCCGGAGTTCGGCGCGGCGTCCCAGCTGGAGAAGATCGACATGCTCGACTTCGCCGAGGCCGTCGTGATCAACAAGTACGAGCGGCGCGGCGCGGAGGACGCCCTGCGCGACGTCCGCCGTCAGCTTGTCCGCAACCGTGAGGCGTTCGGGGTCGCGCCCGACGACATGCCGGTGTTCGGCACGATCGCCGCCCGCTACAACGACGCCGGAGTCACCGCGCTCTACCACCACCTCAAGGAACTCCTGGTGGACAAGGGCATGCGGACCGAGCCGGGCCTGCTGGCGCCGGTGCGCGGCCGTACGTCCCAGGTCGCCGCCGCGATCGTCCCCCCGGCGCGCGTCCGCTACCTCGCGGAGATCGCCGAGACCGTCCGCGACTACCACGCGGAGACGCTCGCCCAGGCGGCGGTGGCCCGCCGCCGACAGCAGCTCACGGCCGTCCAGGCCCTGCTGACCGACGGTACGGCGGCCGGAACCGGCGACGGTCACGCCGACACGGGCCAGGCCGGCCCGAGCCGGACCGACGGCAGGCTGGCCGAGCTAGCGGCCACGGCCGAGAGGGAGCTGAGCGACGAGAGCCGCACGCTCCTGGACGGCTGGCCCGCCATCAAGGAGCAGTACACCGCCGACGAGCTGGTCGTGAAGGTACGCGACCGGGAGATCCACACCCCCCTCTGGCGCGAGACCCTCTCGGGCAACCGCATCCCCCGTGTGGCCCTGCCCCGCTACACCGACCACGGCGAGCTGCTCAGGTTCCTGCGGAGCGAGAACCTACCGGGCAGCTTCCCGTTCACCGCCGGGGTGTTCGCGTTCAAGCGGGACGACGAGGACCCCACCAGGATGTTCGCCGGAGAGGGCGACCCGTTCCGCACCAACAGGCGCTTCAAGCTGCTGTCCGGGGGCCAGTCCTCGACCAGGCTGTCCACCGCGTTCGACTCGGTGACCCTGTACGGCCACGACCCCGACCTGCGGCCCGACATTTACGGCAAGGTGGGCACGTCCGGCGTGTCCATCGCGACACTCGACGACATGAAGGTGCTCTACGGCGGGTTCGATCTGACCAGCCCCAGTACCTCGGTGTCGATGACGATCAACGGCCCGGCCCCGACGATCCTCGCCTTCTTCCTCAACGCCGCGATCGACCAGACACTCGAACGGTTCGAGACCGAGCACGGGCGCCGGCCGTACGAGGAGGAGGAGCGCGAGCTGCGCGCGCGGACCCTCGCCACCGTCAGGGGGACCGTCCAGGCCGACATCCTCAAGGAGGACCAGGGCCAGAACACCTGCATCTTCTCCACGGAGTTCTCGCTGCGGATGATGGCCGACATCCAGGAGTGGTTCATCCGCAACAGCGTCCGCAACTTCTACTCGGTGTCGATCTCCGGCTACCACATCGCCGAAGCCGGGGCCAACCCGATCAGCCAGCTCGCCTTCACCCTGGCCAACGGTTTCACCTACGTCGAGGCGTACCTGGCGAGGGGGATGCGGATCGACGACTTCGCACCGAACCTGTCGTTCTTCTTCTCCAACGGCATGGACCCCGAGTACAGCGTGCTCGGGCGGGTGGCCCGCCGCGTCTGGGCGGTCGCGATGCGGGAGAAGTACGGCGCGGCGGAGCGGTCGCAGAAACTCAAGTACCACGTCCAGACCTCGGGCCGCTCCCTGCACGCCCAGGAGATGGACTTCAACGACATCCGCACCACCCTGCAGGCGCTGATCGCCATCTACGACAACTGCAACAGCCTGCACACCAACGCCTTCGACGAGGCCGTGACCACGCCGTCGGCCGACTCGGTGCGCAGGGCGATGGCGATCCAGCTCATCATCAACCGCGAGTGGGGCCTGGCCCGCAACGAGAACCCGCTCCAGGGCTCGTACATCATCGACGAGCTCACCGACCTGGTGGAGGAGGCGGTGCTGCGGGAGTTCGAGCGGCTGTCGGAGCGGGGCGGCGTGCTGGGCGCCATGGAAACCGGCTACCAGCGGGGCAGGATCCAGGACGAGTCGATGCTGTACGAGTCGCGCAAGCACGACGGCTCGCTGCCCATCGTCGGCGTCAACACCTTCCGCAACCCGCGCGCCGACGAGCCCCACCAGCAGAAGGTGGAGCTCGCCAGGGGAACCGAGGACGAGAAGCGGTCCCAGCTCGACCGCCTGCACGCCTTCCACGACCGCAACCGGGCCGAGGCCCCCGCGGCGCTGGCCCGGTTGCGGGACGTCGCCATGTCGGATGGCAACGCGTTCGAGGTGTTGATGGAGGCGGCCCGCGTCTGCTCACTCGGCCAGATCACGGACGCGCTGTTCGAGGCCGGAGGACAGTACCGCCGCAACGTCTAGTCAGCAGTACTTCGCGCCGTCGAACGTGCGGACGCCCCTGGGCACCTTGCTCCAGATGGTCCCCTTCGGGGCCACGGAGTGGCAGGCGCCATCGGAGCCGTGCGCCCAGACGATCTTCATGTTCATCCAGCGGCCGCACCCGTTGTAGGCGTAGCCGGTCTTGGTGACACTGCCGGTCTTCTGCCAGAGGCTCACGCAGGACGGGACCTTGCCCAGCGTGCTGGCCTGGGCGGGGGCGGCGGCCACCAGGCCGGCGGACGCGGCTCCGGCGATGACCAGGCCGGCGAGCGACTTGCGGAGGGTGATGTTCATTGTCGTGTTCCTCTCTCGATGTGTTCGATGTGCTCGATGAGAGGAAAGTAGGTCCGCGGGTGTTGAGGATCTGTTGAGGTTCTGTGCGGTCCCGTGAGCGTCGATAGGATTGCAGGTCGGGGCACTATCGCTAACTGGAGGCATTCATGTCCGACGTCACTTTCAAGGGCAACCCGATCACCGTGGGCGGCACGTTCCTGAAGCCCGGCGACCAGGCGCCCGCGTTCCAGCTGGTCGGCGGGGACCTGAGCGACACCACGCTGGCCGGTTTCGGCTCCGCGACCAAGGTGCTCAACATCTTCCCGAGCGTCGACACCGGCGTCTGCGCCGCCTCGGTGCGCAAGTTCAACCAGGTGGCCGCCGAGCACCCCGGCGTCGCGGTGCTGTGCGTCTCGGCCGACCTGCCGTTCGCGCAGAAGCGGTTCTGCGGCGCCGAGGGGCTCGACAACGTGACCATGCTGTCGCTCATGCGGGGGCGCGAGTTCCTGCGCGATTACGGCGTGGCGCAGGAGACCGGGCCGCTGGCCGGCCTGGCCGCGCGCGCGGTGATCGTGCTCGACGGCGACAACCGGGTCATCTACGCCGAGCTGGTGCCCGAGATCACCCAGGAGCCCGATTACGAGGGTGCGCTGAGCGCGCTCAAGTAAGCCGTAGTGCGGAGACCCCGGGTCTCAGCTCTTCCTGCCCACCCCGCAGAGGATGAGCGACGACTCGGGGTGGTCCGCGAAGTCGATCAGGTCGGCCTGCTCCGGGCGCCACTGCGGCAGCCAGGTCAGGCCCGGCTCGACCAGCTCCCACCCCTCCAGCAGCTCCTCGATCCGCTGGCGGGTACGCAGGGTCAGGGGCGCGTCGGTCCGGCGATAGACCTCGGTGCCCTTGCTGACGACGGCGGCGCGGGCGTCGCTGGTGCCGTGGGACATGACGAGATAGCTGCCCGGGGCCAGGGACTCGCGGATGGCGGTCATGATGCTCAGGGGATCGTCGGCCTCGCCGATGAAGTGCATGATCGCGACGAGCAGGACGCCCACCGGCTGGTCGAAGTCCAGCGCCGCCACCACATCCGGATTTTTCATGATGTCGTGGGGATCGCGGAGATCGCCCTCCACCACGGTGGTCTGGCCGCTCCCCGCCAGCAGCGCGCGGGCATGGACCAGCACGACCGGGTCGCGGTCGACGTAGACCACCTTCGACTCGGGCGCAACCGCTCCGGCCACCTCGTGCACGTTGTCCCGCGTCGGCAGGCCCGTACCGATGTCGAGGAACTGGGTGACGCCGAGGCCGGCGAGGAAGCGTACGGCACGGCCGAGGAAGGCCCGGTTGGCGCGGGCGGCGGCACGCACTTCGGGAGCCACCCGCAGAATCCGCTCAGCGGCTCGCCGATCGGCAGGGAAATGATCTTTCCCGCCGAGATAGTAGTCGTACAGCCGGGCGACGTTGGGCGTGTTCGGCTCGAAGCCCAGCGATTCTCGCTCCAACCAGCGATCCCCCGATCGATAGTGAACGATCTTTACTCGGGATTCTACGGATTTGTGACCTCACTTGGGGCGGTATTTCTGCACGCTGGGCGTTACTTGGCTTTAGTCACTTTTGTCCCTCGGGCGGCGGTCTAAAGTGCGAGTGTGAGCCTCGACGACACCGGTGCGCCCGTCCACGTGCCCTCGAACGTCCGGCGGATCGTGTCGCTGGTGCCGTCGCTCACCGAGTCCGTGGCCGCGACCGTCCCGGAGGCGTTGGTCGGCGCGACCGACTGGTGCTCGCACCCGGCGGACCTGGACGTGGCCAGGGTGCGGGGGACCAAGAACCCCGACCTCGACGCCATCCGGCGCCTCGCCCCCGACGTGGTGCTCGCCAACGCCGAGGAGAACCGGCAGCCGGACATCGACGCGCTGCGGGAGGCGGGCATCGCGGTGTGGGTCACCCGGATCGAGACCGTGGCGGAGGCGTTCCGATCGCTTGACCGGATGTTCCGGGACGCCTGCCGGACCGCGCGGCCCGCATGGCTCGAGCGGGCGGAGTCGGTGTGGGCCGAGCCGGTGGAGGTAGGCCGGACCGCGATCATCCCGATCTGGCGGCGGCCGTGGATGGTGGTGGGGCGCGACACGTTCACCGGCGACGTGCTCGAACGGCTCGGTGTGCGCAACCTCTATGCCGGTCATGCCGAGCGGTATCCCAAGATCGCACTGGCCGAGCTGGTGGAGCGGGGCGCCGACCTGGTGGTCCTGCCCGACGAGCCCTATGCGTTCAGTGCCGACGACGGGCCGGAGTCGTTTCCCGGCCACAGGTGCGTGCTGGTGAGCGGGCGTGATCTGACCTGGTACGGCCCCTCGCTCGTCCATGCGCGTGACCGCCTTCTCCGGGCTCTGGGTTGACAAGCGGAGCGCCGCTCCGCATATGCTTGCGGAGCAGTGCTCCGGATCGTGCCCGCGATCCACCGGAAGAGGGGACGAATGATGATGAAGGCTGTGCGGCTGCATGCGTTCGGCGGCCCGGAGGTGCTGACGTACGAGGAGGTCCCGCCTCCCGAACCCGGGCCCGGCGAGGTCCTGATCCGCGTGCACGCGGCCGGGCTGAACCCGCCCGACTGGTACGCGCGCGCCAACTTCGCGAACATCCCGGAGGCGATGCGGTTGACGCCGCGCCTGCCGTTCACCCCGGGCTCGGACGTCTCGGGCGTCGTCGTCGCCCTCGGACCCGAGGCCACCGGGCTGGCCGAAGGTGACGCCGTGTTCGGGCTGGTCCGCTTCCCCGACCTCGACAACGGCGGCCGGGGCTACGCGGAGTACGCGACCGCTCCCGTGGCCCATCTGGCCCGCAAGCCCGCCGGGCTCGACCACGTCCACGCCGCCGGTGTGCCCATGGCGGGGCTCACCGCGTACCAGTACCTCTTCGACCACGTACGGCTCGAACCAGGCAAGACGGTGCTGGTCAACGGCGCGGCCGGCGGGGTCGGGCACTTCCTCGTCCAACTGGCCAAGACCAAGGGCGCGTACGTCATCGGCGTCGCCTCGGGACGCCATGAGGCGTTCCTGCGCGAGCTGGGCGTCGACCGGTTCATCGACTACACCACCACCGCGGCCGAGGACGTCGTCCGCGACGTGGACCACCTCTTCGACACGGTCGGCGGTCCCCAAGGCCACCGGTTCCTCCCGGTGCTCAGGCGCGGGGGCACGCTCAGCCCGGTCTTCTTCGGCGAATACCACCGCGAGCGCGCCGCCGAGCTGGGCATCGCGTTCGTGTCGGGACAGGTCCACTCCGACGGCGGGCAAATGGCCGAGCTGGCCCGGTTGATCGAGGCCGGCCACGTGCGCGTCGGCATCGACAGCGTCTTCCCGCTCGCCGAGGCCGCCAAGGCCCACGAACGCGCCGAACAAGGCCACATCCAGGGCAAGATCGTCCTACGCGTCGCCGAGGATTAGGGCGTCACACCGCGTTCGTCCGTGGCGGGCCGGCGAGGGCGGCGTCGACGGCGGCGGGGGACAGGACGTGCTCGATGACGAGGACCGCCGTCCCCACGATCCCCGCGCGGTCACCCAGCGAGCTGTTCACGATCTCCAGGTTGCGGGTCGTGTACGGCAGGCTACGGCGGTACACGCTCTCCCTGATGCCCGTCAGGTAGTGCTCCCCGGTCTCCGCCATGTCGCCCGCCAGCACCAGGACGGCGGGGTTGAGCAGGCTGACCGCGGTGGCGAGGACGACGCCGACCGTGCGGCCCGCCTCCTGGGTGAGGGCGATGGCCGTCGGGTCGCCGGCCTGGACCAGGCGGACGACCTCGCGACTGGTCTGTTTGCCGAGGTTGGAGGCGAGGGCGTGGCCGCTGGCCAGCGAGGCGACGCAGCCCCGGGAGCCGCAGGTGCAGACGCGGTCGTCGCTCTCCTGCAGCCGGACGTGGCCGATGTTCCCGGCGGCGTCCTCGACGCCGCGATAGATTTGGCCGTCGAGGACGATGCCGGTGCCGATGCCCGTGGAGACCTTGAGCAGGAGCAGCGACCGGCTCCGCCGCCAGTAGGACCACCACTCGCCGAACGCCATCGCGTTGGCGTCGTTCTCGACCAGGACCGGCAGGTCGAACGCCTCCCGCAGCGCCGCGCCGATCGGGTAATCGTCCCAGCCGGGCATCAGGAACGACCTGATCACCCGGCCGGAGTTGTGGTCCACCGAGCCCGGCAGGTCCATGCCGATGCCGCACACCTGGGCGGACGTCCGTCCCGAGCGGTCGAGCAGGCGCTGGAAGGCCTGCCGGATCCAGGAGAGAACGGCCTCGGGGCCGCGGTCGATGCGGATCTCGGCGTGCTCCTCGGCCATCGGCCGGGCCGCGAGGTCGGTCAGCGCCACGCGCGCGTGGCTGGCGCCCAGGTCGGCCACCAGCACCAGGCGGTTGGTCGCGTCGACGTCGAGCACCGAGGGCGGTCGCCCGCCCCCGGAGGTGCCGACGCCGGACTCGTGGATGTATCCGGCCTCGATCAGCCGGTCCACCCGTTCGGTGATCGTCGATCGGGACAGGCCGGTGTAGGCGATGAGCTCCTTGCGGGTACGGCAGGTTCCATGGCGGATCAGCTGGAGGATCTGCCCTGCCGTCAGCATGGTCTATCCCTTCTCCGCTCCTGCCGTGAGTCCCTCGGTCAGGAGCCGTTCACTGGCGAAGAACACGATCACGATGGGCAGTGTCAGAACCACCGATCCTGCCATGAGAACCGTCGTCGGGATCTCGATACTGCCCGCCAGCTGGGAGAGTCCCAGCGAGACCGTCCAGCTCTCCCGTTTCTCGACGAGGAAGAGCAGGGCGAACAGGAACTCGTTCCAGGCGATCATGAACGCGTAGAGGCCGGTGGCCATGAGCGCGGGCTTGGACAGCGGCAGCACCACCCGCCAGATGGTCGACAGGCGGGTGCAGCCGTCGATCGCAGCCGCCTCCTCCACGCTCTGCGGCACGGTCTCGAAGTAATTGCGGAGCATGTATACCGTGACGGGCACCGTCTGCGCGCTGTAAACCAGGATCAATCCCAGCAAAGACCCCCGAAGTCCGAGCATCGTGAAGAGCACGAACAGCGGGATGGCCAGCACGATCGCCGGAAACAGGTACACGGCCAGGAACAGGAAATGCACCTGCCGCCGCCCGAAGAACCGCAGCCTGGCCACCGCGTACGCGCCCGGGATCGAGATCAGCAGCGTGATCGCCACCGACGAGACCGCCACGATCGCGCTGTTGCGCATGAAGCTCAGGAAACCCTGCTTGGTCAGCACGTTCGCGTAGGTGTCGAAGGTGAAGTCGCGCGGCCAGAGGGAGCCGGGGTCCAGGATCAGCTCCTGGATGTCGCGCAGCGACAGCGTCACCATGTAGAAGAACGGGAATGCGGTGATCACGAACAGAAAGGCGATCACCAGCGGCTTCAGCACCCGGAACAGCCCGCGCTCGAACCTATCCCTGCTCACGCTCACCCCCCGAGAAGAACCTCAGATACAGGACCAGGAACACGACCAGGACGACCGCCAGCACGATCGCCTGGGCGGCCGACGCGCCGATGTCGTCGCGCGCGGTCAGGAAGTTGTAGACGCGCACGCTCACCACCTCCGTGCCGGCCCCGCCGCCGGTGAGCAGGTAGACGTCGTCGAACTTGGTGAAGGTGAACACGAACCGCAGCACCGACAGCAGCGCGATGATCCTCCAGAGCTGCGGCAGGATCACGTACCGGAAGCGCTGCGTCGGCGTGGCACCGTCGACCACGGCCGCCTCGTCCAACTCCGCCGGCAGCGCCTGCAACCGGGCCAGGATGAACAGGAAGGCGAACGGGAAATACCGCCACGCCTCGAACGCGATCACCGTGAGCAGCGCCACCGGCACCTGGATGCCGAGGAAGGTGCCCTTGGCCTGGGTGAGGAAGGCGATGGGCTCGCTCAGCCAGGAGTTCACGATGCCGTACTGGGGGTTCAGCATCGTCTCCCACAGGAAGGCCACCGCCACCACCGGCGCCACGTACGGCACCAGGATGGACGCCCTGACCAGCGTGCGGCCCTTGAAGCGGTCGCGCAGCGCCAGCGCGGCCACCAGCCCGATCGCGATCGACAGGCCGGTGCCCGCCACGGTGTAGACGAGCGTGTTGACCAGAGCCGTCCAGAAGCCCGGCTCGGACACGACGTAGCTGAAGTTCTCCAGCGTGAAGTGCCCGAAAACGCCCACCCGGCGGATGTTGATCAGCCGGACGTCCTGGAAGGCCAGCATGATCGCCCAGAACAGCGGCAGCACCACCACGACGAGCGTGATGACCAGCGTCGGGGAGATCAGCGCCAGTCCCGCCCTGCCCTCCTGCTCCCGAAGTGTCCCGCCACGCCGGTCCGTCACTGCCGGATCCCGCGCTTGATGGTCTCCACGTCCTTCTTGGCCTGCGCCGCCGCGGCCTGCGGGGTGAGCGAGCCGTCCACGATCTGGCTCAGCGCCTTGGGCACGGGCAGCTCGCCCATCGTGGCCCCGACCAGCTTGCCCTGCCCCTGGGGGATGCCCCAGCGGGCGAACGTGTCCGGACTCTTACGCAGCGCGTCGAGCACCTCGGCCGGGTAGACGTCCGCGAGCGGCTTCTTGGTGTCGACTCCGGCGGGCAGCTTGTTCCACTTCTCCGCGAACCCCTTCCGGATCGGAAACTTGCCCTCGGGCGCCATCCCGATCCACCGCTCGTAGCCCTCGTTCATCATGTACGAGACGAACTGCGCGGCGGAATCCTTGGCGGCGTCGCGGGTGATGGCCCAGGAGACGATCTCCCCGTACTGGGCGGGCGTGCCGTCGGGGCCCTTCAGCGCCGTGACCACCCCGGTGTTCTTGGCCAGCCACTCGGGATCCTGCCGGCACTCGGCGCAGCTGGGCAGCGCGTCGTTACGCAGCCCCGCCAGCTCGTCCAGGATGAACGACGACCAGATGGTCATCGCCGCCTTGCCGGCGAAGTAGGTGGCCCTGGTGGAGTCGACGTCCTGCTTGCCCTTGACCGAGTAGTCCTTCGCCAGCTTCGCGTAGTACGCGAAGGCTTTCACGCACTGCGGCGAGTCAAGGGTGACATTTCCGGAATTGTCGACCAGCTGGCAGCCGTTGGCGAGCGCCACGTGCTCGAAGCTCTGCGCGGTGAACGAGTCTTTCGGCGCGATGGCCAGCGTGATGCCCGCGACCCCGCCGGTATTGAGCTTCGCCGCCGCCGCCTCCAGCGCCTCATAGGTGTCGGGCCGCTCCAGCCCGGCCTTCTGGAACAGGTCCTTGCGGTAGAGGATCAGCTGCGCCCACGCGTCACTCGGCACGGCCAGTAGCTTCCCGCCCGACGTGTCGAGCTCCAGGGCCCGCGCCGAGAAGCCGCTCTTGCCCAGCTTGTCGACGACCTGGCCCGGCGTCTCCGTGTCGAGCAGGTCGTTGGCCTCCAGCTCCCTGATGGACGCCAGCGGCAGGGCCCCGATGACGTCGGGCAGGTTCCCCGCGGCCGCGGCGGAGGTGACGACCTGGCTGAACTGGTCCTCGGCCACGCCGACCAGCTTGACCTTGATGCCGGTCTTCCGGGTGAAGTCGGCGATGATCTGGTTCTGCACGGTCATGCGGTCCTCGAGGTTCTCCTCGGTCCAGACCGTGATCTCGTTGGCGGCCTTCCCGGCGTCGTCGCCACACGCGGCCAGCGAGGCCGCGGCCAGCAACGCGACGGAGAGGACGGCAGCTACCTTCTTCGGCATGGCACGCTCCTCCGAAACGGGGATACGCCGCACTTACCCTGAACCGACACGACACAACTAGCGGTGCGATACCGAGACCCGTCTGTACCCCTGCCGTGTTCGTTCACGGCCTTTCTGGGCGCGCCGATCAAGGAATGCCACCCCGGGGCGGGTTATGTCGGTAAGATCGCTTACCGGAAGACACTCTGGTAAAAACCCAAATTTAGGTAGTCCGCTCTGGCGGAAGTCGTAGACTTAAGAGTGTTCTGAGCACGACTATGGTGTGCAAACGACTACTAAACCTTAAACTTTTGTCTGATCATAAAGCGTAAGTGTGGAGAATGCGCGTCATCACATTTGAAAAGCCAGGCCGTGTCCGCGTCGGCCTGGAGTCGCCCGCCGAGCTCGAGCCGGGTTGCGTGCGTGTCCGCACGATCTACTCGGGCGTCTCCGCCGGCACCGAACTCACCGCCTATCGCGGCACCAATCCCTATCTCACCCGGAAGTGGGACGCGGAGCAGCGGCTGTTCCTCGAGGGACAGACGCACGCCTACCCGCTGACCGGCTGGGGCTACCAGGAGGTCGGCGAGGTGGTGGAGGCGGCGCCCGATGTGGCCGACCCACCCGTCGGCCACCTCGTCTGGGGCATCTGGGGTCACCGGGCCGAGGCGGTGGTGCCCGCGGAGAAGCTGGTCGGCCACGTGCTCCCGCCCGGCGCCGACCCGCTGGGCGGCGTCTTCGCCCGGGTGGGCGCGATCGCGCTCAACGCCGTGCACGCCGCCGACGTGCATCTGGGCGACCAGATCGCGATCTTCGGGCAGGGCGTCATCGGCCTGCTGGCCACCCGCCTCGCCGTGCTGAGCGGTGCCCGGGTCGTGGCCGCCGACGCCATTCCGGCCCGCCTCGAGCTCTCCAGGCAGTACGGCGCGGCCGAGACGTTCGACATCACGTCCGGGTCCGTGGCCGAGTTCATCCGCAAGCGGATCGAGGGCGCCGACACGGCCATCGAGCTGAGCGGCAGCCACCTGGGCCTGCACGAGGCGATCAGGACCGTCCGCAGGGGCGGCAGGGTCGTGGCCGGCGGCTTCTACCAGGGCGACGGCATCGGGCTCCGGCTGGGCGAGGAGTTCCACCACAACCAGGTGCAGCTCGTCTCCTCCCAGATCGGCGGCGTCGCCTCCTGGCTGTCCCAGCGCTGGGACGTCGAGCGCCTGCAGCGCACGTTCATGGACCTCGTCCACGCGGGTGAGATCGACGTGCGCAGCCTGGTCAGCCACATCGTGCCCGTCGATGGCGCGCCCAGTGCCTTCGACCTGATCGACAAGCACCCGTCCGAGGTGCTCCAGCTCGTCTTCGAATTCGAGGATTCACCGATCCAAGATTCGCCGAAGGAGGAGTCACCGTGAAGCTCGCCGTACAAGAGCAGCTTCTGCCCGGCCGTTCCCTGCAGGAGAAGTTCGCGTTCGCGACCGACGCCGGGTTCGACGCGATCGAGCTGCGCGGGAAGGGGGACTTCCACTTCGCCAACCGGCTGACCGAGCTCAAGCGGGCGCTGGCCGACGGCGTGGTCATGCCGACGGTGTGCGTGGACATGCCGCACTTCATCGGCGACTTCGACCCCGCCAAGCGCATGGACGCGATCCAGCAGCTCAGGTCGCAGCTCACGGTCATCGCCGAGCTCGGCGGCATCGGGGTGATGACGCCCGCCTCCTGGGGGCAGTTCTCGCGCAGGCTGCCGCCGTTCGAGCCGCCGCGCGGCGCCGACCAGGACCGCGAGGTGCTGACGGAGGCGCTGGGCGTGCTCGGCGAACACGCGCAGCGCAACGGCGTGCTGATCATGCTGGAGCCGCTCAACCGCTACGAGAACCACATGGTCAACACCCTCGCCGAGGCCGTGTCGTACTGCTCGACGGACTCCATCAGGGTCGTCGGCGACACCTACCACATGAACATCGAAGAGGACGATCCCTGCCGCTCGCTGATGGATGCGGCACCATACCTCGCGCACATGCAGATCAGCGAGTCGAACAGGAACGAGCCCGGCACCGGCCACCTCGACTGGGGCGCGCAACTGGCCACGCTCGACGCCCTCGGCTATGAGGGCTATCTCGCGCTCGAATGCCGTCTGCGCGGCGAGGCCGAGATCGTCCTTCCGCAGACGGCGGCCTTCATCAGGAAGTTCCTATGATCCTCCGTGACGCCGTGCGCGTGCTGGTCGCCAACTGGGACGGCAGCTACACGGTGCCCTCCCGCCGCCTCTATCCCCACCAGTGGAGCTGGGACTCCGCCTTCATCGCGATCGGCAACGCCCGCTGGTCACCGCGCCGGGCCAGGTCGGAGCTGCTCGCCCTGTTCGGCGCCCAGTGGCGCGACGGCAGGGTGCCGCACATCGCGTTCAACCCCAAGGTGCCCGAGGGCGCCTACTTCCCCGGCCCGGAGTTCTGGGAGGCGCGGGCCCCGTCCGGCTGGGCGACCTCCGGCATCGTGCAGCCGCCCGTGCACGCCCTGGCCGCCTGGCAGGTGCATCTCGCCGAGCCGAACCCGGCCTTCCTGCGCAGGATCTATCCCCGGCTGGTGGCGCAGCAGCAATTCCTGCGCACCGCGCGGCGGTCGCCCGAGGGGCTGATCTCGATCGTGCATCCGTGGGAGTCGGGGATGGACAACAGCCCGGCCTGGGACGCCCCGCTGGCCGCCGTCGAGACCGGGCCCGCCGGCGTCACGCGCAGGGACCTCACCCACGTCAGCGCCGACGAGCGGCCCACCGATCTCGACTACGAGCGCTACACCGAGCTGGCCCGCGCCTACCGCGACACCGGCTACCGCCGGCCTGGGGCGTTCTGCGTCGAGGACCCGCTGTTCAACGCCGCCTACGGCGTGGCGGAGCTGACGCTGGCGAAGATCGCGAAGGTGTGCGGCGGCGACCCGGAGCCGCATCACCGCGAGGCCGCCGCGGTCACCGCGGCCATGGTCGAGCATCTCTACGACGACGGCCTCTTCCAGGCCCGCGACGTGCTCACCGGCTGCCTGATCCGCTCCAACAGCGCGGCCGGGCTGGTGCCGCTCATGCTGCCCGACCTGCCGCGCGACATCGTCAACGCGGTGATCGGCACGGCGCTCGACCGGTTCGGGCTGAAGGACGGCGTGCTGCCCAGCTTCGCGCCCGCCGCGCCGGAGTTCGACCCGGCGCGCTACTGGCGCGGGCCGAGCTGGATCAACCTGACCTGGCTGGTCTGGCAGGGACTGCGGCACCGCCGCCCCGACCTGGCGGCCCCGCTCGCCGACGGCATGATCAGGGCGGTCACGGAGTCCGGCTTCCGCGAGTACTTCGACCCGTTCAGCCTGCAGGGTCACGGCTGCCACGACTTCAGCTGGTCAGCCGCGCTCATCCTCGACGTGGTCGCGGAGCACGGCCTGGACGGAGTGCCTCCGGCGCGCGGCGAGATCGGCCAGGAACTGGGGGGCCTCGGCGAAGCCGACGACATCGGTGATCACGTGCTCACGTAGCCCGTCGCCCCGCTGCCTGAGCAGCGCGATCGTCTCGTACGACAGCCGCTCCCGATCCCAGGCGTGGGCCAGCCCGCGCGGCACCCGGCCGATCTGGGCGCAGCGCAGCGAGAGGCCGTTGTGGTGGAACTCCTCACCCAGCCGCACCTCATCGGCGCCGTCGGTGTAGAAGGCCAGGTCGATCACCGTGCCCTGCGGTCTGATCAGCCTCAGCGCCAGGGCGAGGGCGCGCGGCCTGCCGCGACATTGGAAGACCACGTCGGCGCCGCGGTCGCTGGGCGCGTGCCGCCAGCGTCGCTTCAGTTCGACGGCCGGATCCTCGTCGAAGGTCAGGACCTCGGTACCGAGCGCCTCGGCGATGTCCAGCCTGGCCGGGGTCTCGTCCACGACCACGACCTCCGCCGCGCCGTACGCGAGGGCGAAGGACGCCGTCAGCAGCCCGACCACGCCCGCGCCGACGACGGCCACGCGCCGCCCGCGTACGCCGTCACCGAGATCCCTGACGCTGGGACCGTGCAGGTCGGTGGCGGCGTGCAGCAGCCCGTTCGCGCAGATCGGCCCCATGTGGGCGACGAAGACGCCGAGCATCGGGTCGAGGTCGCCGGGCAGCTCCACGAACCGGTCGGTCATCGGATCGGCCACGTAGCCGGTGCGGTGCCCATAGGCCATCGCGACCAGCGCTCCCTCGCGCACGGCCCGCGTACGCGTCTCCACTACCCTGCCCACCTGCATGTATCCGATGCCGCGCACCGGATAGCCGATCGACGGGGTGCCCTCGGTGAACAGCCCCAGCGCCGGATCCCAGGTCGCGGACAGGTAGGGGTTGCTGCCTTTGACGTAGGTCAGTTCGGTGCCCGCCGAGATCCCGCTGTACGTGGTGGCCACCCGGAACCCGCCGTCGGGCACGGCCGGGAGCTTCTCCTCGACCAGCGTGATCTCCCCCGGCGCCTCGATGCTCAGCACCTCACACATCGGGTGTCGTCACCGGCCTTCCTTCGGCCGCGGACCGCGCGAGGGCGAGCGCCAGCCGGTGGGTCTTCAGCGCCTCCCGGTACGGCACGCGCACATCGGCCTCCTTGCCCTGAACGGCGTCGATGAAGGTCCGGTCCACCCGCACCTTCGCCTCCCCGCCGTCCTGGACGGTGGTCTCGCCGTCCACCAGCAGCCGGTCCTCGCTCAGGTCGAGCGAGACGCCCTCGGCGTGCACCTCCAGCCCCGCCCGGTGCTTGCGCGCGAGCAGGCTGGTCGCGGCGAGCAGGCCGGCGGCGCCGCCCGCGAACCGCAGCACCGCCGCCGTGGCCCGATCGACCTCTCCGTCCGTGGCGTTCTCCGCCGGCACGGCGTGCACCATCGTCACCTCGCCCACCAGGACCCTGGCCAGGTCGAGGACATGGACGGCCTGCTCGACCAGTTGGCCGCCCGACATCTCAGGCTTCAGCCACCAGCCGACCGGGGGCACTTTGTCCAGCCAGTGGCCCAGTGCCAGCCGTACCGGACGGTTGGCCAGCACCTCGCGGGCCTGGTCGACGATGTCCAGGTAGCGCCAATGGTGCCCGACCGCCGAAGGCAGGCCCCGGCGATCTATTTCGGTGGCGATCTTTTCCGCTGTGGACAGGTCAAGCGAAAGCGGCTTTTCTACAAAAATCGGGAGATTGCACGATAGAACATCCTGTTCCGGGTTACCGTGCGCGAAAGGAGGCACGCAGATATAGACAGCGTCCAAACCGCCGGCGTCCAGAAGATCGGAATGGTTGCCGTAGGCAGGGCAGCCGTGCCGCTCGGCCAGAGCCCCGGATCTTCGGGGATCTGTGTCGGCGACTCCCGCGATCGTCACGTCGGAGAAACCGGACAGCACGTCCGTGTGACGAGCGGCGACATTTCCGGCACCGATGATGCCGACCCGAGTAGTAGTGGGGAACACAGTCCGGCTTATCCCACAATTACGTGGAATGAAACAAACATGTTCGAAGATGTATTGACGGGGCAGATGTCGCCGACCTGACCAGAAGAGATCGGGGCTAACCGCATGGAGACAGATCTGCGCGCATTGGCCAAGGTCCAGGAGTGGTACGGGCCGCACTCGAGCGTCGCAGCCGAGTGGCCGGTCGACGCCCTCCTCTTGGCCAAGGGAAGGACCACGGTAAGCGTTGTCTTGCCTGCCCGTGACGAAGAGCGGACAGTTGGCAACATCGTCGGCGTGATCCGTCGCGATCTCGTCGAGCGGGCGCCGCTCGTGGACGAGATCCTCGTGGTCGATTCGAACTCCACCGACACGACCGCCGCCCGGGCGGCCGCGGCGGGGGCCCGGGTGGTGGCGCAGGACGCCGTGCTCGCGCATCTGCCGCCGCTGACCGGCAAGGGAGAGGCGCTGTGGAAGGGGCTGGCGGCCGCCAGCGGGGAGCTGATCGTGTTCGTGGACGCGGACCTGCGTAATTTCGGCGCGCACTTCGTCTCCGGGCTGCTCGGGCCGCTGCTCGTCGACAAGCGGATCCAGTTCGTCAAGGCCGCCTACGAGCGGCCCTACACCGGCGCCGACGGGGTGCTGTCGCGCGGCGGGGGCGGGCGGGTCACCGAGCTGGTCGCGCGGCCGCTGCTCAACATGTTCTGGCCGGAGCTGGCGGGGTTCGTCCAGCCGCTCGGCGGGGAGTACGCGGCCCGCCGCGAAGCGCTGGAGAAGGTGCCGTTCGTCACCGAGTACGGGGTGGAGTTCGGGCTGCTGGTGGACCTGCTGGAGCTGGTCGGGTTGGACGCGATGGCCCAGGTGGATCTGGGCGTCCGGGTGCACGGGCACCAGGCCATGCCCGCGCTGGGCCGGATGGCCGGGCAGATCATGCTCACCGCCTGGTCGCGGCTGGAGCGCCAGGGCCGCGTGCTGTCCGCCATTCCCCCCGAACACCGGCTGCTGCAGTTCGGGCTCGACGGGCAGGCCGACCTGGTGGACATGGCCGTGGCGGAGCGCCCGCCCCTCGCGTCCCTGGCCGTCGAGGACGTGGCATGAACGTCCTGGTGAACGCCGGACCGTGGCTGCCGGTGCCGCCTCCGGGCTACGGCGGGATCGAGAACGTGGTGGCCACGCTGGTCCCCGCCCTGCGCGAGCGCGGGGTGCGGGTGGTCCTGGCCTCGGTCGGATCGAGCACGCTCGAGGTGGACGAGCTGATCAGCGTCTTCGACGAAGGCCAGTTCGCCGAGCTGCAGAAGCCGTACAACCAGGTCATGGGCCTCGCCCACGCGCACCAGGCCCGCGTGGCGCTCGAACTCGGCCGCCGCGACGACCTCGACCTCGTCCACGATCACCTGGAGGTGGTCGGCCCGGCCGTGCTGTCCGCGCTCGGCGGGCCGCCCGTCCTGCACACCCTGCACTGGGACCTGCGTAAGCACGCCGCCTTCTACGGGGCGTTTCCGCAGTCGATCGCGGTCAACGGCGTCTCGCACTCCCAGCTCGCCCGCGCGCCCGCCGCGCTGCGTGCCGCCTCGCTCGGCGCCATCCACCTGGCCACCCCGCTCGCCGACCGCGACCTGCGGACCGAACGGGGCGAGCACTTCATCGCGATGGGCCGGATCTGCGGGCTCAAGGGCACGCACGTGGCGGCCAGGATCTGCCAGAAGCTCGGCCTCCCGCTGGTCCTCGCGGGCCCGGTGAGCGGCCTGAACACCCCCGCCGAGCTGGAGGCCGTCGTCCAGGACCCGGACCATCCGCTGAACGGTCACCCCGACGTCCGCTACCACGTGCACGCGGTCACGCCCTACCTCGACGGCGACCTGGTGAGCTGGGTCGGCTCGGTGGGGGGCCAGACCCGCGACGAGCTCTACGCCTCGGCCCGCGCCGCCCTGTTCCCCATCCAGTGGGACGAGCCCGGCGGCACGGCCGTCGTCGAGGCCCTCGCCCTGGGGGTGCCGCCGGTGGGGCTGCGCCGCGGCTGCCTGCCCGAGATCATCGACCACGGCCGGACCGGGTTCCTCGCCGACACGGAGGAGGAACTGGCCGAGTGGATGCTGCGGGTGGACGAGCTCGATCCCGAGGAATGCCGCAGGGAGGCCCGCCGCCGCTTCTCGCCGGCCGTCATGGCCGACCGCTACCTGGAGCTGTACGGGGAGGTCAGGAGAACCCGCGCGGCAGCACGGTGACGGGACAGGAGGAGGCCCGCAGCACCTTCATCGCCAGCTCCCCGAGGAACACCCGGTGCGGCTGCGCGTCCTCACTGGCCGCGCAGATCAGCAACTCGCCGGGCTGCCATGCGAGCGTCTCCAGCGCCGCGGCCACGTCGTGCCCGTCGGCGATCTCCGCCTCCGCCTCGATCCCGGTCGACTCCCAGGCCAGCCGTACGGCCAGTGCCAGGTCGTCCCCGAGCCGACCCGGATCCTCCGTACGCAGGTCGAGCGTGATCAGCCGGAGCGGCACGCCGAGCCTGAGCGCGGCCTGCGCGACCCGCTCGACGGCCTCGTCGCACTGCGGGCGGTGGACGTAGGCGAGCGTGAGCCGGGCGGGCTCGTCCGGCGGCTGGTAGCCGGCGGGCGCCAGCATCACCGCCTCGGTCGACAGGTGGAGCAGGTGGTCGGAGGTCGCCCCGATCGAGATGCGGCCGTTCTGGCCGCCGTCCGCCGAGCCGACCACGATCAGGTCGGCCCTGATCCGGCTGGCCAGCACGGACAGCCCGCGCCCCGGACCCCTGCTCTCGAACGCCATGTACTCGGCCGGCGCCCCGCCCAGCTCCTCCGCCGCGTGCGCCAGGTTGGCCTGCGCCTCGACCGCCTGCCCCGGGCTGCCCGGCGGGTAGATCGCGGCCACCGTGAGCTCGCCGCCGGTGACCCGCGTGATCGCGGCGCCCAGGGCGAGAGCGTCGCGTCCCCCTGACTCGCCGGTGTAGCCGACGATCACGTGCTCTCCGATCACGACTGCCTCCCTACCCGATCTGAACTGGGAATACGCGGGGCCTGCCGGTCCTGTCGGTCGGCGGCGATCTTCGGCCCGTTGGCCTCTCGGACTTTCGGCCGAGGCGCCGGGCGATGATCGTTCGTAAGATTGTGTCCATTACCCGTTCATGGATTGGACATGTGTGTACCGCGACATCGTCGACTTCGCTCTCACCACGCCCGCGTGGCTGCATACCCTCGCCGAGGTGGGCACAGACGCCGGGCTGTTCGTCTTCGCGGCGCTGTTCGCGCTGTGCTGGTGGCGGGCGAGGAACGCGCCGGCGCGCGACCTGGCGATCCCGATCGCCGGACCCGCCGGTGTGGTGTGCGCGTACGTGCTCAGCGAGGTCCTGAAGACGTTCGTCCAGGAGGAGCGGCCGTGCCGGGGCGGGATCGCGACGATCGCCGAGTGCCCGCCCCCGAGCGACTGGTCGTTTCCGAGCAACCACTCCGTCATCGCCGCCGGCGCCGCAGGGGCGCTCATCCTGGCCTGGCGCGCCCTGGCCTGGGTGGTGCTCCCGCTGGCGGCGGTCATGGCGTTCTCGCGGGTGTTCGTCGGCGTGCACTATCCGCGTGACGTCGCCGCGGGCCTCCTGATCGGCTTGGTGCTGGCCCCGCTCTGCACGCTGCTGCTGGTGGGGGCCGTCACGCCGATGGTACGGCTGGCGCGAAGCCGTCTGTCGCCGCAACGAGCCGGCTGACGATCCCCGGCTCGGTGGCGGCGTGCCCGGCGTCGTCCACCACCTCGAAGCGCGCCTCCGGCCACGCCTTGTGCAGGTCCCAGGCGGTGGACATGGGTGTGCACACGTCGTGGCGGCCCTGCACGATGACGCCCGGGATATGGCGGATCCGGTCCACGTTCTTGATCAGCTGCTCGGGCTCGAACCAGCCGAGGTGCGTGAAGTAGTGGTTCTCGATCCGCGCGAACGCCAGCGCCATCTTCGCCTCGCCGAACTCCTCCACCAGCTCGGGATCGGGCCGCAGCGTGACCGTCTTGCCCTCCCACTGCGCCCACGCCTTGGCCGCGGCCAGCCGCTCCTCGGGATCGTCCCCCTCCAGCCGGGCGCGGAAGGCGGCGATCAGATCACCGCGCTCCTCGACGGGGATCGGCGCGAGGAACGACTCCC
Organism: Nonomuraea sp. NEAU-A123; assembly: GCF_018603905.1. Classification (GTDB taxonomy): domain Bacteria; phylum Actinomycetota; class Actinomycetes; order Streptosporangiales; family Streptosporangiaceae; genus Nonomuraea. Next base: position 67,232 of record NZ_JAHFZZ010000010.1, on the reverse strand, counting down.
AGGCGTCCGGGAAGAGGTGGGAAGTGCCCTCCTGGTAGAACCAGTGGAGTTCGCCGGGGCGGAGGGTGAAGATACCGCGCAGTACCAGTTCGGTGGTCCTGTCCGGATGCGTCTGCGCGTACGCCAGGGCCAGGCTGCTGCCCCACGACCCGCCGAACACCTGCCACCTGTCGATGCCCAGGTGCTCGCGCAGCCGTTCCATGTCGGCGACCAGATGCCAGGTGGTGTTGGCCTCGAGCGAGGTGCCCGGATCGCTGGCATGCGGCAGGCTCCGGCCGCAGTTGCGCTGGTCGAACAGGACGATGCGATACAGCTCGGGGTTCCACTGGCGGCGATGCCCCGTGCCGCAGCCACCGCCGGGGCCGCCGTGGAGCATGACCGCGGGCTTGCCGTCCGGGTTGCCGCAGACCTCCCAGTAGATCTGGTTGCCGTCGCCGACGTCGAGCAGGCCCGAGTCGTAGGGCTCGATGGGCGGGTACAGGGTTCTCATTTGGTGCATCGGTCCTCTTTCCCCCCACCTGTCATCGATCACCGAGAACGTATGGTGGGCGTATGGAGCTGGTAACGATCGACGATATCCGTGCGGCGGCCGAGCGCATCAAGCCAGTCGCGGTGCGGACCCCGCTGGTGTCCATGGGAGAGGTCTGGGTCAAGCCGGAGAGCCTGCAACGGGTGGGATCGTTCAAGATCCGCGGAGCCTACAACGCCGTCGCCGCGCTGCGGCCCGACGGGGTCGTCACCCACTCGTCCGGCAATCACGGCCAGGCGCTGGCGTACGCGGCCAAGCAGTTCGGCGTGCCGTGCGTCGTCGTGGTGCCCGAGGGGACGCCCGAGATCAAGGCGGCGGCGATCAAGGGACACGGCGCCGAGCTGGTCGTCGTACCGCCCGAGCAGCGGATCGTCGCGGCCCTGAAGCTGGCCGAGGAGCGCGAGCTGACCATGGTCCCGCCGTACGACCATCTGGCGGTGATCGCCGGTCAGGGCACGATCGGCCTGGAGATCGTGGCGGATCTGCCCGACGTCGAGGTGGTGATGGTGCCGGTCAGCGGAGGCGGCCTCGCCTCGGGCATCGCCGCGGCCGTCAAGGCGCTGAAGCCGGACGTCACCGTGCTGGGCGTCGAACCGGAGCTCGCGGCCGACGCGGCCGAGAGCCTGGCGGCGGGGCGGCTGGTCAGCTGGGAGCCGGCCAGGACCTTCCGTACGATCGCCGATGGGTTGCGGGCTGAGCTGTCCGAGCTGACGTTCGCGCACCTGCGGGAGCACCTCGACGGCATCGTCACCGTGTCGGAGGACGAGATCCGCCACGCCATGGGCCACCTGGCCCGGTCTGCCCGCCTGGTGGCGGAGCCGAGCGGAGCGGTCACGACGGCGGCCTACCTGTCGGGCCGCGTCCCCGAGGGCCGGACGGTGCTGGTGCTGTCCGGCGGCAACGTCAACCCGGACCTGTTCCGCCAGGTCCTCTGATCCGCTAGGCGGTCCAGTCGTGGCGGGCGAGGAACGACCGGTCTCCGGTGGCGTACTCGTGGAAGGCCCGCTGGACCTCCGCCAGCTCGGCCACCATCGTCCGCGCCAGCGTCTCTTCCTTGTACTCCAGCTCGTAGCCGGGGGACACCTGGATGAAGTGGCGCCCGAAGTTCACCAGCGTGACGAACGGGTTCTGCGGCGACATGGTGGCCAGCACGTCATGCACCAGGCCGAGGTCCGGATCGTGCACGATCATGCCGTTGCCGGTGTGGAGCTGCATGCCCTCATAGACGCCGAGCGGCGCCACATTGTGCACGAGATCGCGCTGCGGGTCGTAGCAGACGAGCCCGTGAGCCCGCGCGACGGTGAACACCTGGGCCGACATCTCGTCCATCGTGTCGAGGTCCATCGTCACCAGCACATGTCCCGGATAGACCGTGACCACGCCGGGCAGCTCTTTGGCGACCTCCGGCACGACGTCCGCGACGGGTTCGCTCTTCTTGACCGCGAGGTAGGCGGCCCGCGCCTGATCCCTGCTGATCGGCGCGGACTCGTCCCAGACCATCAACTCAACGCTCACCCGCTCATCTTGTCGGATAGAGCCGGACTTGGTGCCACTCACCCCCGGACAAGCGGGTACGCCCATCTTCATGACCGCGTCTAGCGCGGCTTCTCGGACTGCGGAACCAGTTCTGCGGTGCACTGGGCGCATCGGCGCGCCTCGATGGGGATCTCGCTCAGACATTCCGGGCACGGCCTGGTCGTCGCGGCCTTGTTCTTGTCGAACAGGCTGACCAGCCGGGTCATCGGCATCACGATCAGCCAGTAGACCACCGCCGCGATGATCGCGAAGGTGAGCAGGTGGTTGAGGAAGTCGCCGTACTTGAACTGGCTCCCGTTGACGGTGAACGAGTAGTCGGCGAAGTTCGGCTGCTTCCCCCCAGCGATCGCGCCGATCAGCGGTGTGACCAGATCGGAGACCAGCGCCTGCACCAGGCCGCTGAAGGTCGCGCCGATGATCACCGCGACCGCCAGCTCGACGATGTTGCCACGTAACAGGAAACTCTTGAAACCGCCCATGGCATCGGTAAGTAGCCGGGCAAGGAACGGTCAAACCTTGTGGCTAGATGGTGTCGAAAGTCCCGGCTTTGATGCCGTCTCGGAAGCCTTCCCAGTCGTGCCGGGTCAATGACAGATGCGCTCCCGTGGAGTCTGTGCCGACTCGGAGGAGGACTCTGTCGGCTTGGTTCGCTACCTCCACGCAATTGCCGTTGTTGCACGAGTGCCAGGTCAGATCGCGCGGAGCCTGGGGGGAACTCATGCGGTACCTCGCAGGGGGTCGGCGGCAGGGCATGGTGCTCCGCCATGGTAACCCGACATCTCGCCCATACTGGGAGTGATGGGGCGGATGTCACGCAAGGGGCAGGCAGCTTCCGCCCGCCCCCGCACGTTGTCGAGCGCTACCCCTTGATGCTCCCGATGAAGCTGGCCCACTCTTCAGGAGAGAACTGCAGGATGTCGCCCCCAGCCACCTTGGTGTCGCGGACGGCGATTCGACCGTTCGGAAGCTCCGCCACGGCGACACAACTGCCGTTGTTGCAGCGGGAAGAGACCCGCCACTTAGGCTCCAGCTGAGGATGCGAGGTCATTGTCACTCTCCTGCCTAGGAACGGCGGGTCTCCTAGCAGGAGCGCGCCGTGTTGAATACGACGCATGCTAAACCCCGCTTGGCAAGTGCCGTGGGTAATTTCGGTGAAACGTTTTCAACCTTTGTGAGCTGCGAAGACATCGCGCTGCTCCAATATCCGTTTCCGGGAGTCGCCGGGGTCGAGTGCGGCGGCGCGAAGATGGTTCAGCACCTCCTCGAAGCGATCGAGCTGGCTGGGCTTCTCCAGGAAGATCTGGCCGGCGAGGGTGTCGAAGTAGACGGTGTTGGCCACTCCGGCGCTTTGGGCGAATCTCAGCAGCATGAACGCGCTGTCGAATCCCATGTGAGCGCCGATGGTGTAGGGGACGACCTGAATGGTGACATGCGGCAGGTGGCTCAGCTCGGCGAGCTGGGTCAGCTGCGCCGCCATGATCGGTGGGCCGCCGACATGGCGGTGCAGCGCGGACTCGTCGAGCAGGACCCAGTAGCGCGGTGGCGACGGCTTGTGCAGGGTCTCCTGGCGCTTCATGCGGACCGCCACGCGTTCATCGAGCACGTCCGCCCCGATGCGCGGCAGGAATCCCTGGATCACGGCCCTGGCGTAGTCTTCGGTCTGGAGCAGCCCCGGAATCGTGGTGGTCTCATACTCGGCGATCTCGACGGCCTCGGTCTCCAGCCCGATGAGCGGCCGGAAGCCCACGTCCTCCGAATCCTGCCACCAGCTCAGCTGTTGCGCCTCGCGGGCGAGCGTCATCAGCTCTGTCGGATCGGCGACCTCGTAAAGCCGGCACAGGTCGCGGACGTCGCGCAGGCTGGCCCGTCGCTGGGCCGTCTCGATGCGGCTGACCTTGGCGGGGGAGCAGAGCAGTTGCTCGGCGACCTCGGCGATGCTCAGTCCGGCCTCGGCGCGCATTTCGCGTAGCCGCTTGGCCAGTTGCCGCTGGCGCAGGGTGGGGTTGGCCATCATCCCTCATCCATCTGGGCGGCGCGGTCGGAAATCGCCACGCGCAGAGACTCGATGATCTCGCGGAAGCGGGGTGATTGCCCACCCTCCGGAGGGAAATGGGCTATCTGATATTCGATATCCGGAAATGTCGGATTCGCTGATCATCGCCGATCACCTCTTCGTGACGCCGTGCCGAGATCCTATGCCCAGGTGATTGCCTGCGGCATGTGAGTAAGGCAAACGTCACCGACATGTTCCTATGGCAATTGCCATAGGCATGCGCATTTCGGGTAAACAACCACTGAGAAGAAGGAGGACGTGATGCCCGTAGGAGGACCCGCCCGGTCCCGGAGGTCGGCTTCGACCCGCGCAGGGACCAGGACACGGAGCTGGACCGGTGTAGCCGCACCGGCCCAGCTGAAGAACGATCATCCCCCACTGCCAAAGCAGAAGGACGATCCACCATGGATGTTAGCAACATAACTAGAACATCGACCGTTCGTAATCCCGTCCGTCGCCTTCTGGCCGGTCTGCTCGAAGTCCTCGACGCCTGGGCGTTCGCCGAACTGGACGCCAGGGCCAGGGGGCGGGGCTGGCAGGTGCGCCGGCCGGCCCCGCTCATGAGGGTCTATCGCGCCCCGGAGTTCGACACCTACGTACGTTGCGCCGCCTGCGAGGGCGAAGGCGTCACCAGGCAGGGTCTGTGCCGCGCCTGCCTGGGGTTGGGCAGAGTGCGGCGATGAACCGGCGTCTCCTGGATGAGCTGAACCGTGCCACCACCCCCATATCACGGCCGAATCCCCTGGTCGTGCTCTGGCGGTGGCGGTATGAGGTCGTGACGGTCGTCTGCCTGCCACTTCTCGCGTATCTGGCGGTCACCTCGTTCGGTCCCATCTCCCTGGCGGCGGTTGCCGTGCCCGCCGTGATCGTCCTCTGGCCGCCCGCGCGGTCAGGGGCGTGGGGGCGGATCCGGTGCGTGGTCACCGCGCACCGGATCCGTGTCGGCCTCGTCGAGGCGTACGTCGTCAACAGGCGGGGCAAGATCCCGGTCATCGTGTGGTGCGCGCCGGCTCCGTTCGGCGAGCGTGTCTGGGTGTGGTGCCGGGCCGGGACCACGCCTTCGGCCATCGGGCAGGGCCGGGACGTCATCGCGGCCGCCTGCTGGGCGAGCGAGGTGGTCGTGCGGCCGCGCTCGGGCAGTCCGCACTGGGTGCTGCTCGAAGTCATCCGGCAGGGGCGTTCCGTCCGAACCCTGCCTGAGGAGTCTCAGTCCGCCAGAGGCATGCTGTGAACGTGGGCCGCTTCTGATACCGCGCCGTCAGAGGCGGCCCGCCGGCAAAAAGCGTGCAAAGCCGTCTTATGGGAAGGACCTGGTGATTCGCCAGGCCGGACGCCTCCTTCGAGGCTGGGCTTGTCCGGCGGAGCGAGGGAACGGAACATAGGACAGACGGCAAGGGAGCCTCGATGATCGAAATCTGGCCGGGAGACCCCTATCCTCTCGGGGCGACCTATGACGGGGCGGGCACCAACTTCTCCCTCTATACGGAGGCCGCCTACAAGGTTGAGCTCTGCCTGTTCTCCGAGGACAACACCGAGTCCAGGGTTCCGCTCACCGAGGTGGACGGGTTCATCTGGCATGGCTACCTGCCGGGCATCGGGCCGGGCCAGCGCTACGGCTATCGCGTCCACGGACCCTACGAGCCGGCGAACGGGTTGCGGTGCAATCCGGCTAAGCTGCTGCTCGACCCGTACGCGATGGCGATCGAGGGCGGCGTCACCTGGAACGAGGCAGTGTACGGCTACCCTTTCGGACAGCCCGACGCGCGCAATGACGCCGACTCGGCGCCCTATATGCCGCGCTCGATCGTGATAAATCCATTCTTCGGCTGGGGGCACGACAGGCCGCCCGCGACGCCGTACCACGACACGGTGATCTACGAGGCGCACGTGCGCGGCCTGACCATCAGCAACCCGAAGATCCCCGAGCACATACGCGGCACATACGCGGCACTCGGTCACCCGGAGATCATCGATCACCTCACCAAGCTCGGCGTGACGGCGATCGAACTGATGCCCGTCCATCAGTACGTCACCGACGACATCCTGGAGCAGCGCGGGCTGGCCAACTACTGGGGCTACAACTCGATCGGCTTCTTCGCGCCGCACAACCGCTACTCCAGCCAGGGGCAGCGGGGCGGCCAGGTGCTGGAGTTCAAGGCCATGGTGCGGGCGCTGCACGAGGCGGGGATCGAGGTCATCCTCGACGTCGTCTACAACCACACGGCCGAGGGCAACCATCTCGGCCCGACGCTGTCGTTCCGGGGCATCGACAACCCCGACTACTACCGGCTGGTCGACGGCGACAAGCGTTACTACCTGGACACCACGGGCACCGGCAACAGCCTGCTCATGCGCTCGCCCCACGTCCTCCAGATGATCATGGATTCGCTCCGCTACTGGGTCATCGAGATGCACGTCGACGGGTTCCGCTTCGACCTGGCCTCGACCCTGGCCAGGGAGCTGCACGAGGTCGACCGGCTGAGCTCCTTCTTCGACCTGGTCCAGCAGGACCCGGTGCTGTCGCAGATCAAGCTCATCGCCGAGCCGTGGGACCTGGGGCCGGGCGGCTACCAGGTCGGCAACTTCCCGTCGCGATGGACGGAGTGGAACGGCCGCTACCGCGACACCATCCGCGACCTGTGGCGCGGACAGCCCGCGACGCTGCCTGAGTTCGGCTCCAGGTTCACCGGCTCCAGCGACCTCTATCTGGACGACAGTCGCCGTCCCGCCGCCTCGATCAACTTCGTCACCTGCCACGACGGCTTCACCCTGCAGGACCTGGTCTCGTACGACGGCAAGCACAACGAGGCCAACAAGGAGGGCAACCGCGACGGCACCGACGACAACCGGTCCTGGAACTGCGGCGCGGAGGGTCCGGCGAGCCTGGCCATCGAGTCGCTGCGCGAGCAGCAGAAGCGCAACTTCCTGACCACGCTCTTCCTGTCGCAGGGCGTGCCGATGCTGTCCCATGGCGACGAGCTGGGCCGTACCCAGCACGGCAACAACAACGGCTACTGCCAGGACAACGAGCTGACCTGGGTCGACTGGTCCGACGTCAGGGAGAACTGGCTGCTGCTGGAGTTCACGCAGCGCCTGGCCGCGCTGCGTAAGAAGCATCCGGTGTTCCGGCGCAGGCGCTTCTTCTACGGCAAGCCGGTGCGTGGCCTGAACGACATCGCGTGGCTCACGCCGACGGGGGAGGAGATGACGGACGACGACTGGAATGTCGGATACGCCAAGTCGCTGGCCGTCTTCCTCAACGGCGAGGCGATCACCGAGCCCGACAGGCGCGGCCGGCCGATCAGGGACGACTCGTTCCTGCTGCTGTTCAACGCCCACAACGAGACGATCCAGTTCACGATCCCCAAGGATTATGGCGAGATGTGGCAGACCGAGATCGACACCGCCATGCCGATCTTCCTCGACGTCCGGATGTGCCGAGCCGGGGAAGGGATCGCGGTGCCTGGTCGCAGCGTGCGGGTGCTCCGGCGTGTCTAGGCCGGTCTCGACCTATCGGGTCCAGCTGACGCCCGACTTCGGGTTCGCCCAGGTGGGGGAGATCGCCGGTTATCTGCGGGATCTGGGCGTCAGCCACGTCTACCTGTCGCCGATCTTGCAGGCGACGCCCGGCTCGCTGCATGGCTACGACGTCACGGACCACTCCCGGATCCGGGAGGAGTTCGGCGGCGCCAAGGGGTTCCGCGAGATGGCCGGGCTGCTGGCCGCGCAGGATCTCGGCATCGTGCTCGACATCGTGCCCAACCACATGAACACCATGAACGCCCAGTTCTGGTCCGTGCTCGCCGAAGGCCCCGCCTCGCCGTACGCCCGCTGGTTCGACATCGACTGGGACGGTGGCAAGGTGACGCTGCCGGTGCTCGGCGACGACGTCGAGCCGGTGGTCGACGGCGACGTGCTGCGCTACCACGAGCACGTGTTCCCCCACCCCGGGCACTATCGACTGGTCGACTGGCGTCAGGGGCCGGGCTACCGGCGCTTCTTCGACGTGTCGTCGCTCATCGGGCTGCGCGTCGAGGATCCGGAGGTGCTCTTCGCCACCCATGAGGTGATCTTCTGGCTGCTCGACGAGGGCCTGGTCGACGGGCTGCGCGTCGACCATCCGGACGGGCTGGCCGATCCGCGCGGCTACCTCGAACGGCTGCGTGCCAGGTCAGGCGGCGCCTGGACGGTCGTGGAGAAGATCCTCATCGGCGAGGAACGGTTGCCCGAGGACTGGGCCTGCGAGGGCACCACCGGCTACGAGGTGCTGAACCGGATCAACGGCCTGTTCGTCGACCCGGCCGGCGAGGCGCCGCTGGTCGAGCTGTTCACCCGGCTGACCGGTCAGCCGGCCGACTTCCGGCCGGTGATGGCCGAGGCCAAGCGCGAGGTGATCGAGCTGTTCTTCGGCGCCGAGATCCGCCGCCTGGCCCGCGCCGCCGACTGCGCACCCGCCGCGGTCGCCGAGCTGCTCGCCGCGATGCCGGTGTACCGGGCGTACGTGGCGCCGGGCGAACCGCCCCCGCCCGAATCGGTGGAGATCGTCGAGCGGGCCGCCGCCGAATGCTCGCCCGCCGTGCGACCGTTCGTCCAGCAGGTCCTGTACGGCCCGGCCGACGTGATCACCCGTTTCCAGCAGACCTGCGGGCCGGTCATGGCCAAGGGGGTCGAGGACACGGCGCTGTACCGGTGGTTCCCCCTGTCGTGCCTGAACGAGGTCGGCGGTGATCCGGACCTGTTCGGCGTTCCGGTGGCGGAGTTCCACGCGTTCTGCCGCGATATGCGGCCGCACACGATGACCACGCTGTCCACCCACGACACCAAGCGGTCGGAAGACGTACGCGCCCGGCTGTCCGTGCTGTCGGAGCTGCCCGGCGAGTGGGCGCAGGCGGTGTCCGAATGGTCGGCGGCCGTGAGCTTCGATCCGCGGCTCGACTACCTGGCCTGGCAGAACCTCATGGCGGCCTGGCCGATCTCCGGTGAGCGGTTCGCCGAATACCTGCTCAAGGCGGCTCGGGAGGCGAAGACCGCCATCTCCTGGATAAAGCCGGATCCGGGGTACGAGCAGCGGCTGCGCGACTTCGCGGGCGCGGCCGTGAAGCTGCCGGTGGGTGAGTTCACCGAACGCATCGACGCCTTCGCCATGGCCAACTCGCTCGGGGCCAAGCTCGTCCAGTTGATGATGCCGGGGGTGCCGGACGTCTACCAGGGCAATGAGATGACCGATTTCTCGCTGGTCGATCCGGACAACCGGCGCCCCGTGACGTTCGGGCGGTCGCCGATGTCCCGCTGGGACGCGGCCAAGCTCGCCGTGACGACCCAGGCGCTGCGGCTGCGCCGCCGGCTCGACCCCACCGCGCCGTACACGCCGATCCTGGCAGACGGAGAGGCGGCCGAGCACGCGATCGCCTTCGCCCGCGGCGACGACCCGCCGCGGGTGGTCGCGGTCGCCACGCGGCTCCCCGTCCGGCTGGCCCGCCGAGCACAGGCCGAGGAGGTACGGGCCGGGGAGCGGGAGATGTGCCTCGGCTGGGGCGGCACCACGCTGACCCTGCCGGCCGGCACCTGGCGTGAGCTGCTCACCGGCGGCCTCTACACGGGCCGCATCCCCCTTGCTCACCTGCTCGCCCGATACCCTGTCGCGCTGCTGGAGAGACATGATCTTTGAGGTGTGGGCACCGAACGCCGCGACCGTGGAGGTCGACGTCTTCGACGGACGCCGGGCGATGAGCGCCGGTCAGGGCGGCTGGTGGTCGGCCGACGTGCCCGAGGCCGGGCACGGGACCCTTTACCGGTACGTACTCGACGGCGAGGGCCCCTACCCCGACCCCCGCTCCCGCCGCCAGCCCGACGGCGTCTTCGGGCCCAGCGCCGTCTACGACCACGCGCACTACACGTGGGCCGACTACGAGTGGACCGGCCGTGACCTGCGCGGCGCGGTGCTCTACGAGCTGCACATCGGCACGTTCACCCACGCCGGCACGTTCGAGGCGGCCATCGAGAAGCTGCCGCACCTCGTCGAGCTGAGCGTCGACTTCGTGGAGGTCATGCCGGTGGCCCCGGTGCCCGGCGGGCGCAACTGGGGCTACGACGGGGTGGACCTGTACGCGGTCAACGAGACGTACGGCGGCCCCGACGGGCTCAAGTCGTTCGTCGACGCCTGCCACCGCGCCGGCATCGGCGTCATCCTCGACGTCGTCTACAACCACCTGGGACCATCCGGGAACTTCCTGCACCCCTTCGGGCCCTATTTCGCCGGATTCGAGGGGAGCTACTGGGGCGAGGCGGTGAACCTCGACGGGCCAGGGTCCGACGAGGTGCGCCGCTACTTCATCGAGAACGCGGTGCAGTGGCTGCGTGACTACCACATCGACGGGCTGCGGCTCGACGCCGTGCACGCGCTGCACGACAGGCGGGCCACGCACCTGCTGGCCGAGCTGTCCGACCAGGTGGACGCGCTGTCCTGCGCGGTGGGCCGGCCGCTGTCGCTCATCGCCGAGTCCGACCTGAACGACCCCCGCATGGTCCGCTCCCGCGACGCGGGCGGACTGGGCATGACCGCGCAGTGGAACGACGACGTCCACCACGCGCTGCACTGCGCGGTGAGCGGCGAGAGCCACGGCTACTACGCCGACTTCACCAACCTGTCCACCCTGGCCAAGGCGCTGACCAGCGGTGTCGTACACGACGGCGGCTGGTCGAGCTTCCGCGACCGCACACACGGCGCGCCGTACGCCGGAGTGCCTGGTCACCGGCTGGTCGCCTGCCTGCAGAACCACGACCAGATCGGCAACCGCCCCCTGGGCGACCGGCTGCCGGTCTCCGCGCTCAAACTCGGCGCCGGGCTGCTGCTGACCTCGCCGTTCACGCCGATGCTGTTCATGGGGGAGGAGTGGGGGGCCGGTACGCCGTTCCTGTTCTTCTCCGACCACGTCGACGCGCAGCTGCGGGAGAGTGAGGGCGGGCGGCGGGAGCGGGAGTTCGACGGGTTCGGGTATGACTGGGACGCGCCTGATCCGTCGCGGGTGGAGACGTTCCTGCGGTCCAAGCTTGATTGGGATGAGGTGAAGCAGGAGGTTCACTGGTCGTTGCTCTGCTGGTATCGGGACCTGATCGCGCTGCGTAAGGCGCTGCCTGAGCTGTCTGATCCGCGCTTTGATGGGGTTCGGGTGGAGTTCGATCCGTTGGGGAAGTGGCTGGTCATGTGGCGGGGGTCGCTGTGCGTCACCGTCAATTTCGGGGCGGATTCTGTGACTTTGCCGGTTTCTGTAGGGGCTGTTCTGTTGGCCTCTGACGAGCCTGTTGCTGCTGGTGAAGACGGTGTCTGGCTGCCGGGGCAGACTCTGGCGATCTTCAGATCGGAGCCCTGACCGGTACCGTTGTCCACAGCCCTGAGCCGACTGCCGACGGTTATCCCCAGAACGCCGTTCGCCTCCACGCACCCGCCTTCCGATCGCCGATCCTGAGTGCCTCACTGCACTCTGGAGGCCCTCGTGAAGATCACTCTCCCCTTGCCTGACCGTCTGACGTCCCACTTCATCGTCCCCGTTGAGCGCGTCCCCTTCGACATCGAGTCGTTCGTGCCATGGCGCGTCGGCAGGCCGTACAGACGGGCGGTGAGCGCGGCCCTGGGCAGCCCGCTCCTCACCGTCACCCATCACCGCACCTCTTGGCGACCGGCCGGCGTCACACTCGCGGTCGAGGAGCGCCACCTCCTCCGCCGATCCCAGCAGCACGTCATGATCTCCTCCACAGCACCTCCACACGCACTGCCCACCAGCGTCCAGGTGGCCCGTGCCACAGCCCGCGCGGTCGCCCAGGAGTGCGGCGGCCTGGTCATCGACCCACTGACCGGCATCACGCTCCTCACCTGCGAGCGGCCCACCAACGATCCCCCCGCTTCCTCGCGGCCACCCAGCTCCAGCGGCTCCCGTTCGGCCGCCTCGGGATCGCCTTCCGGGCCGATCGGTCGTCGGCGACGGGATGAACCGACCACCTTCCGGGGACCTGGCGAGCAGGCCAGCTATCGGGCAGGTAGCGAGCCGGCTGGTTTGCGGACGGCCGATGAGCCGCCCGGTGTCCAGGCAGTTAGCGTCCTTACTGCGGGTGAGCCGCCCAGATTTCGGACCGCAGGCGAGTCGCCGCATGGCTTTCGGGCTGGCAGCGAGTCGCCCGCCTTCCGGCTGGCCGACGATTGGCTGGGCTGGGACGTGCAAGTGCACGGGGACGCCACCTGCCCGCCGTGGGACCCGGCCGACACCGGCGCCTGCGACTGCCTACGCGTCACGTCCAGGGGGCTGAACCGCTTCGCCCTGCCCGAGATCACCCTCGACGGCGCGGCCTGCGCCCACAGTCTGTGCGCCACGCGCCTGCTCCGCAGAGTGGCCAACCACCTCGTCACCGATCACCTGGCCTTCCTCGCGACCCACCCGGACGCCACCGAGCGCGTGATCGACGACCACCAGCGAATAGAAGCCTCAGCCGGCCACGGCGGCTCACCGTTCACCGTCCACCTCACCCCCTGCGACGCCGACCCGACCGGCCACGGCCGCATCGGCCGGCTCAAGGTCGGCCCGTCTCCTGGCGCTGGCCAGATCGCTTACCTCAAGGCCAGCCCACCTCCTGGCGCTGGTCAGGCCGCCTACCTCAAGGCCGATCCACCTTCTGCCATGGGCCAGGCCGCCTGCCTTGAGGCCAGTCCGTCTCCTGGCGCTGGTCAGGCCACCTACCTCGAGGTCGGCCCACCCTCTGCCATGGGCCGGGCCGCCTCTCCCAAGGCCGGTCCACCTCCTGGCGCCGCTCTTGTCACTCACCTCAAGGTAGGTCCGCCATCGGATTTCACCGGCTCGCTCAACGACTGGCTGTGCGCCACCCAGCGCACCGCCAACGACGTGCCAGTGGTCATCGGCTGTGACTTGAAGGACCCGTCCCGAGCCCTCGTGGCCTAAATCGGCCACACCCCTCCGGGAGGAACCCCACATGCTCACCGTTCGTAAAACCCATGTGGACGCTTTCGCAGACGTTGACCGTAAATTACGCGAGTCCCGCGAGCAGATTCGCCGATTCGATCACCTGACCACCCGACGGAAGACGATAACCGTCCAGATCCGGGAGGTCACCGAGCTGACCAGCCAGTTGGAGACACAACTGGCCAAGGAACAGCGCGACGTCACCCGCCTCGAAGGCAGGCTCGGCGGCTTCCTGGCCGTACTCGCGGGCCCCATCGCAGGCTCCAAGGAGGAGCGGCTGGCCAGGGAACGAGCCGAAGCGGAGGCCGCCTGGGAACGGCTACGCGGCCAGCGCCGCAGGCTCGACGACCTGACCGCCGACCTCAGGCCACCGAACGAGAACTCGCCACGATCTCGGGGGCCCATCAGACGTACGAGAAACTGCTGGCCGACAAGGAAGGCCTCCTGATCGGGCTGGACAACGAACGCGGCCAGAAGCTACTAGAGACCTCGAAGAAACTGGCCAACACACAAGCCGACCTCAGGGAATACACCGAAGCCCGGCACGCGGGCACGGCCGCGGGCGAGGCACTGGGCATCGTCCTGACGCTCCTGAACAAGGCACGCGGCGCGTCGACCTGGGACCTGCTCGGCGGTGGCGTGCTGGCCGACGCGATCGAACACGGCCATCTATCAAGAGCGGATCAAGCAGCTTGGCACGCCCAGCGAGCGCTAGACGTCTTCTCCCGCGAACTGGCGGACGTCGGGTGGGCCGCCGACCTCCAGATGCCCAAGGTGGACACGCGGTGGTTCGTGGACTCGTTCTTCGACAACATCATCACGGACGCGCTCAAACACCAGCGCATCAACAAGACCCGCGACGCGGTGGCCTCGATCTACCAGTGGGTCGCCAAAACCGTGGAGGCCTTGACCAGACGCAGAGAACAACTGGAGGCCCAGCACAGGGCACTGCTGGCAGAGCGGGAGCAACTAATCGCCAGCTGACCACCCTGACGGGGAAGGATCGCGTGAGTCGGCTTCTGACCAGGAGAATCGCGGCTCGCGAGGGGTCGTGGGGCGGGAGGTTCGGCCGGAATGCCAGAGCGGTCATCGCCGGCTCTGGTGACGAGGAGCCGGCGATGATCCGGCTCGGCGTCCCGCGCCGGACCGACGGTCGCCAGGGGCGTGTGCGGGATCAGGTAATGGCTTCGGTGGCTGTCAGTGCCTCGGTGATGGCGGCCGGGATGTCCAGTACGGGGAAGATGACGTGGCGGATCACGCGGAGGCGGTCCACGACCAGGATCAGGCGCTTGAGCCGCAGGGCTTGACCGGCGCGGAACGTGGGAAGGCGGAGGGCCGCCGCGAGCCGCAGGTCCATGTCCGAGAGCAGGGGAAACGGGATGTCTTCCGCGGCGGCGAAGGCGGCTTGCTCGTCGGATCGCTGAGTGCTCACGCCGTGAATGGCGATGTCACGGGCGGCGAACTCGGCGTGCCGGTCGCGGAAGATGCGGTTCTCGATCGTGCAGCCCGCTGCTCCGGGGACTTGACTCCAGCCTGGCGGTAGTGGGGCGGGCATGCCCGTCGACGGATAGCCGAACAGGACCGTCGCCCGCGCATCTGCCACGACATCGAGCAACGGCGTTCGCTCACCCACCGACGCTGGTCGACCGACGGTGGTCAGTGGACGGCTGGCGGTCTGGCCGGGAGCGGTCAGTGGATGGACGGCGGCGCCGGTTTGGTTTGTGGTGGTGGGCAGATGGTCGACGGTGCCGGGCCGGTCGGTGGTGGCTAGGGGACGGCTGCTGGTGCTGGTGCTGGGCAACTTCAGAGGGTCGGGGACGCGAGTGCCTACCAGGGCGTGGACGCGGGCGGCTTCCGCGCTTCGTGGTGCCGCCGCCCCCGTGAGGGTGCCGTCGCCGAGGAGCCAGCGGTCAGCCCAGTCCTGCATGGTGATCAGCATGGGTGCCAGTGCCCACCCCGCGTCCGTGAGGACGTACTCGTACCGCACCGGCCCGCTCTGATACGGCTCCCGTACCAGCACCCCGTGTTCCACCAGGTGCTTGAGCCGTTCCGTCAGCACCTTGCGGGAAATGCCCAGTTCGCCCAGCAGGTCGTCGAACCGGCGGTGGCCGCGCGTCACCTCGCGGACGATGAGCAGGCTCCACCAGTCGCCCACCACGGCGGCCGCCTGGGCGATCGAGCACTCGGCGTCCTGCGAGCGCAGCTCTCTAGCCATATCAGGACTTTACCGCCAAGTGAGTCTCTGATAGAAACTCAGTCAGTTCCCAAAGGAGACTCATGAGCGTGGCATGGGCGACCCTGAGACGGTCGTGGTTGGTGACCAGGCGGGCCTACCCGTGGTCGTACTTCATCGGCACCCTGTTGCTGGGTGTCTTCACCATCGGGCTGGCCTATCTGGGGCTGCGGGCCGTGGCGGGTGGGGAGATATCTGCGGAGTTCCGCGGGAAGGCGGGCACCGGCGACTATCTCGGATACATCGCCGTGGGCGCCGCCGCGTACATGTTCGTCGTGCACGGCATCCTCTGGACCGGCAAGGCGATGATCCAGGAGCAGCGCGAGGGCACGATGGGCGCGCTGATCGTGGCTCCGGCGCGGCGCCTGCCGTACCTGCTGGGGTTCTCGGCGTTCGCCTTCACCGCGGTGGCGGTCGAGGTGGCCGTGTTGTTCGGGTGCGCGGCATTGTTCGGGGTACGGCTGGCGCCGACGGGGGCGGCGGACGCGGTGCTGGCCGTGGCGGGGCTGGCTCTGGCGGTGTTCGGGATGTCGGCCGTGCTGAGCAACGTGATGATCGTCGCTGGCGAGGCGCATATCGCCCAGAACAGTGTGTTCCACGCGATTGCCTTGCTGTCCGGGTTCACCTTTCCGAGGGAGTACCTCCCTGAGGCGTTCCGGTGGCTCGGCGAGGCAGTGCCGGTCACGGCTGCCATGGACGTGATCCGTGGCGTCTTCACCGGCGGCACCGGGCTGGATCCAGGCCGCCTCGCCGTAGCCGTCGCCCTCGGCCTCGCCTACACCGCCGCCGGATTCCTCGCGATGCCCTGGGCGGAGCGCAGGGCCATGGAACGGAGTTATTGATGATCGAGACCGTGAACCTGCGCAAGGAGTTCGGGGCGAAGGTGGCCGTCGACGGCTTGAACCTGTCGATCCCCAGCGGCCGCGTCACCGGGCTGCTCGGGCTGAACGGCGCCGGCAAGACCACCACCATCAAAATCCTGGCCACGCTGCTCCGGCAGACGTCCGGCACCGTCAGCGTGGGCGGCCTCGACCCGGTCAAGCAGCCACATGCCGTACGGAAGAGGATCAACCTGATCGCCGGCGGCGAGCGCATGGTCTACGCACGCATGACCGGCCGGGAGAATCTCTGGTACTTCGGCCAGCTCTACGACATCCCCACCAAAGTGCTCAAGCCGCGCATCGGCCAACTGCTCGAACTCGTCGGGCTGACACATGCCGCCGGCACGCGTGTCGAACAGTACTCGCGCGGCATGACCCAGCGGCTGTCCATCGCGCGAGGCCTGATCAACGACCCCGACTACCTGCTGCTCGACGAGCCCACGCTGGGGCTCGACGCGCCGATCGCCCGTGACCTGCGCAAGGTCGTGGCCGGGCTGGCCGAGCAGGGCAAGGGCGTGCTCCTCACCAGCCACTACCTGGCGGAGGTCGAGCAGCTCTGCGAGCACGTGTACGTGATCGGCGACGGCCGCCACCTCGCGGCGGGCTCGCCGGCCGAGCTGATGGCCCAGACCGGTTGCCATCGCACGGTCCGGATCACGGTCACGAACCTGTCGCCCCAGATCGAGGCCGCCGCGCTGGCCTTCGACAGCCGCGTACGGCTCGCACCGGGCGGGGTGGTCGAGCTGAACCATCCGGACGACCTGACCGGGGCACTGACCACGACGATCATCGAGTCGGGCGGCGCGCTCGGCGGGCTGGAGATCGTGGAGCCCTCCCTTGAGGACGCGATCCTCGCGCTGAGCGACCGCTCGCTGGAGGTGATCGCGTGATGGGGCCGCACGAGGGGACGGGCACGGCCTGGTCGCCGTGTCGTACAGGGATGGGCGTGACCGCGACGTGGTGCCGCCTGCGGCTGGGTGTCACTCCGTTGTGGGCTCGGTCGGAGGTGGGTTCGACTCCGTCGTGGTGCCGCACAGAGACCGGCACGGGCTGTACGGCCTGCGCGCTCGGCAACCGCACGAGCCGGTGGCAGGTGATGACGTGAGGCACGCGGCGAAGGTCATGCGGGCCGAGGCGCTCAAGCAGCACCGCCAGATCTTCGGCAGCAAGCTGGTCCTGTTCTCGATGCTGGTCTGGCCGTTGCTGAAGCTCGCCGAGACCTACTACACGCTCCGGCCGCTGGCCGCGACGCCGGGCATCGCCGAGCGCTGGCCGCTCGCCGCCGACCCGGAACGGCTGCTCGCCTTCCTGGCCACGGGGGCGCTGGGGTTCACGTTCTTCTTCTCGCTGGTGCAGTCGGCCTGGCACTTCTCCATCGAGCGCCAGACCGGCACGCTGGAACTACTCTTCCTGTCACCCGCGAACCGGCTGGCCGTGGTCGTCGCCAACGGGTTCGCCGCGCTGGTGCAGAACGCCTGGCTGTTCGCCTGTTTCGCGGTGGCGATGTTCACGCTGCTGGACGTGGTGAACGTGGCGCATCCGGCCATGTACGCGGTGGTCTTCCTGGCCATGCTGGTGCCCGCGGTCGCGTGGGGGGCGTTCCTGAACAGTGTGCTGATCTTCTCCAGGGACGCCGCCTTTCTCTACACGCTGCTGGACGATCCGATGTGGTTCGCCAGCGGGGTGCGGCTGCCGGTGTTCGCGCTGCCCGGCTGGATCCGGGCCATCGGCTCGGTGCTCCCGCTCACCGGCAGCCTGGCGGTCGTGCGCGGCGCGCTGCTCGACGGGCAGGGCATCGGCGACCTGGCCGGGGAGCTGGCCGGGCTGACCGTACTGTCCGGGGTCTTACTGCTCGCGGCGGTCGGGGCGCTCCGGCTGGGAGAGGCCCGAGCCCAGCGAACCGGGCAGTTGCGCCTCTTCTGAGGCGGGTTGCCGGTGCCACTTTGACAGCGGCTCGCCTTTTCTGGGCGCCGCCAGCGTGCAGAGGTGGGACGTAACACAGGCGGTCGCGGGCTCGCTGTCAGCGTGCTGAGGTGGGATGGCACACGGGTGGTCGCGGGCCCTCTGAGTCGCCGTCAGCGGTTGAGCATCTGCCTGAGGGCCCGTTCGAGGGTGGTCGCGGGGTCCGGGTCGGTGTCCGGGGAGCGCCAGGCGACGTAGCCGTCAGGGCGGACCAGTACGGCGCCGCCCCTGCCCACGCCGTACCTCTCCGCCCAGCAGCCGTCGACGTCCATCAGCTCTTCGTCCACCAGTACGCGGGTGAGCTGGATGCGCAGCCGCTCCTTGACCAGCCGCCCCGCGTCCATCCAGGCCCGCCCCTCAGGCCCGGCGATCAGTACGAACCCGAATCCGAACAGGTCGATGGTCGAGATCAGCTGGCCGTCCCAGTCGAGCGCCACGTGCGGGGCGCGGCTGCCCGGACGCCCAGTCGGTACGCGCGGATCCTCCAGGAGCGCCCCGTCGTCACCGGGCTCCTCCAGGATCGCCGTCGAGTGGTAGCGGTATCCGATGATGGCGCTCATGGGGTCTTCGAGTGGTTCCGGGTAGTCGGTACGCATCGCGGGAGGCATCCGGACGCCGAGATTCGCGAGCTGGGCGTCGGCCGTCAGCGTGCCGATGGGACGCCGTTCGGCATCGTAGCTGTCGAGGAAATCCGGTCCGGCCTGCCCGGTCGCCACCAGCCAGAGCCGCCATGCGATGTCGCAGCCGTCCTGCAGCGCGGTGCTCCCGCCCTGCCCGCCGGTGGGCGGCATCGTGTGCGCCGCGTCGCCGGCCAGGAACACCCGCCTGTCGCGGTAGCGGTCGGCCAGGATGTGCGCCATGGCGAAGGTGGTCTTGTCGAGCACCCGTACGTCGAGGTCGGGCACGCCGATCGCCACCCGTACCAGCTCGACGCAGCGTTCCTCGGTGAAGTCGGCCTCGCTCTCACCCTTGGCGGGGTCGTAGTTGACGCCCACCACATGCGCGCCCACGCCCGTGCCGGTCACGATGACGCCGGTGAAGACCTCATTCTGCAGGTACCAGAGCGTGACCTCGCGCTCCCGTACCAGCTCGGTCAGGTCGGCATCGAACATGATCGAGCACATCAACCCCAGCTCGCCCTTCCCCGAGGTGGGGATGCCCAACTGGGTGCGCAGCGGGCTGCGGAAGCCGTCGGCGGCCACCACGTAGTCGGCCCGTACGACGCTGTCGACGCCGTCGGCGCGGATGACCGCGGTGACACCCTCGGCGTCCTGCTCCAGCGAGATCAGCTCGGTAGAGAACCGCAGGTCGGCGCCGAGCTCCTCGGCCTTGGCCCGCAGCACCCGCTCCACCTCCGACTGTGGGGCGCCCACCTGCGCGGCGGGTGTGACGTCGGCGAGAAAGGCGAACTCGTCCCCCTCGTTGGTCATGATCATGTGCGGGTTCGGGTCGGCCAGGTTCGGCGCGATCGCGATGCGCATGCCGTCACCGATGCCCTGCCAGATGTCACGCAGCGACTGCTCGATCCCGGGCACCGGGCGCAGTAACTCGACGGCTCTGGGCCCCACCCCGAACGCCTTGGGCTGGACCGACGTACTGGCGTGCCGCTCGACGAGCATGACGGGCACTTCACGCCACGCCAGCAGCGCCGCCGCGCTCAACCCGGCGTAGCCTCCGCCGACGACAAGAACGGGTACTCGCTCGTGCACTCAACCCACCTCCGAGAACGCGTAATATCGCGTTATTGGTCGAGCAACACGATATGTCGCGTCTAGCGAACGGGTCAAGACATATCTCGAAATGGGGGATAGACGATCAATCCACGGGGCCAGGAGGTGCACGCGCCGCTGAGCGGTAGGCGCCGTTACAGCGGCCGACCCCGCGCTGGATCAGCGACCGCCTCTCAGGAGGTCCCGGTCGTGGTCGGCGGCAGCGACGCGCCCCGTGCTGGTCTGGGGGCTGTCTTTCCGAAGGCCGCGGTTGCGTGTCGTCGGCGGGCGTCTCTTGGGGCGCTCGGTCGTCGCGACGCGCCCCCTGCCGGTCGGGGGCCGTCTTTTCGGAGGCGTCGGCCCTGGGGGGCGATGTGTCCCGTGTCGGTCGGGGGCGGTTTTTCGGGGGCAGCGGACGCGGGCGGCGACGTGCCTCGTGCAGGTCCGGCGGCCGTCTCGGGCCGTGGTCGGCGGCGGTGCGTCCCGCGTCGGCCGGGGGATGACCCACCATGGGCCGACGGTGACCCGCCCTGCGCCGGTCAGAGGCCGACCCTTTAGGAACCCCAGTCAGGGTCGGCGGGAAACCGGCGGTCAGGACAGGTGGCGCTCGAGGGACTCGATCTTGCTGGTCATGCCGTCAGAGACCCCGGCCCGCAGATCGGCCTTCAGCACCAGGCTGACCCGGGGCGCCACCTCGGCCACCGCGTCAACAGCCCGCTTGACCACGGACATGACCTCATCCCACTCACCCTCGATGGTGGTGAACATGGAGTCCGTCCGGTTGGGCAGCCCGCTCTCCCGCACCACCTTGACGGCGCGCGCGACCGGCTCGGCGACCCCTTCGCCGACGCCCAGCGGCGTGATCGAGAATGCGACGATCAAGTGAGTGTCCTCTCAGAGCACTGGGAACTCACAGTGCGGGCCACGGTGCCCGGAAAGCGACGCCGCGGCCCGCACTGGACTCAAGCGTGCTCGTGGTCGTCCTCTTCCTCTTCCTCGCTGGGACCGTCGGACGGCTCGACGCCCAGCACGGCCTCACGAGGCTCGATCTCGTCGATGTGGTCGACGAGCTGGAGGACGTGGTCGGGCTCGATCAGCCACTGCAGGGCCGACGCGCCGGTGTCGTCCGACTTGACGAGCTCGGCCTGCTCGACGCGCTCGTCATCGGTGAGTTCGGCGTCGGGGTGCCGGATTTCGGCCAGCGCCGCGGCCTGAAGCGCATCCACGTCGAGCACCTCGACGGTCAGCTCGACCGTCAGGCGCAGGAATTTTTCGTTATCACTCATGGCGAAGATGCTAGGGCAGCTTCCACTCGACCGGACCGGCGCCTTGCTGGACGAGGAGCTCGTTGGCGCGGCTGAACGGCCTGGAGCCGAAGAATCCGTTGCGTGCCGACAGCGGCGACGGGTGCGCGGACTCGATCCGCGGCACGCTGCCGAGCATCGGTGCCAGGTTGCGCGCGTCACGGCCCCACAGGATCGCGACCATCGGCTTGTCCCGGGCCACCAGCGCGCGGATGGCCTGCTCGGTGACCTCTTCCCAGCCCTTGCCCCGGTGGGAGGCGGGCTTGCCGGGCATGACGGTGAGGACCCTGTTGAGCAGCAGCACGCCCTGGTCGGCCCAGGGAGTCAGGTCGCCGTTGGACGGCCGCGGCAGCCCGAGGTCGGTCTCCATCTCCTTGTAAATGTTGAGCAGACTGCCGGGCAGCGGCCGCACGTCGGGGGCGACGGAGAACGACAGCCCGATGGGGTGACCGGGTGTGGGGTACGGGTCCTGGCCTACGATCAGCACCTTGACGTCGTCGAAGGGCTGGTTGAAGGCGCGCAGTACGTTGGCGCCCGCGGGGAGATACTGCCGGCCTTCGGCGATCTCGTTGCGGAGGAACTCACCCATCTGGGAGACACGCTCGGCGACCGGCTCAAGGGCACCGGCCCATCCGGCTTCGACGACTTCGTTCAAGGGACGACTGGCCATGGCCGTTGAGCTTAGCCAGGTCTGCTACGGCTTGCGGCCCGAATCCGGCCGCTCGCCGTACCAGAATGATCACAGCGTGGGCTTGCCCCGCTGGAACAGCCAGAGGTCGAAGAGCGTGCCGAGATCCCGGCCCGAGACCCGCTGGGCCAGGGAGATGAAGGCGGCCGTGTCCGCGTTGCCGTACTTGTGGTCGTTGACCCAGGTCCGGAGGATGGTGAAGAACGCCGCGTCGCCGACCGTGCTCCGCAGGACGTGCAGGGTCATCGCGCCGCGGTCGTAGACGGGGTCGTCGAAGAGTTTGGCCGGGCCGCCCGGGTCGGCTGTGGGCGTCTGCCAGAACTCGTCCTCCGGGGTACGGCTGTAGGCCTCGTCGAAGGAGTCCTGGAGCTTCTTGGTGCCCAGCTTGTCCTGCCAGAGCCATTCGGCGTAGGTGGCGAAGCCCTCGTTGAGCCAGATGTCCTTCCACCGCGTCGGCGTCACGGCGTCGCCGAACCACTGGTGGGCGAGCTCGTGGGAGAGCAGCGGCTCGCTCGGCACTTTGGGGTAGATCGGGCGGGTCTGCGTCTCCAGGGAGTAGCCGACGTCCGGCGCGTGGTCGATGATGCCGCCGGTCGAGGAGAACGGGTAAGGGCCGAAGAGCGAGCTGAAGTAGTCAAGGATGGGTTTGTGGCGCTTGGCGAAGTCCCCGGCTTTCGCCGCGTCCCGTGGGTCCACGGCGGTGATTACGCGGAAATTTCCGATCTTGGTGTCGAAAAGTTGGAATTTTCCGATGGTGACGGTGGCGAGGTAGCTGGCCATCGGCTCCCTGGAGTTCCACACGTACGTCGTACGACCGCCTTGGGACGTCCTCGACACCAGGTCACCGTTGGCCACCGCCACCCGCGTGCTCGGCACGGTCACCGTGAAGCGGTACGTGGCCTTATCCGTCATGTGGTGATTGCCGGGGTACCAGGTCATCGCGCCCTGCGGCTCGTTGGCGTTGAACACCCCGTCGTCCGTCCGGATCCAGCCGTCGCGCGAGCCGTCCGGATCGAGGACGGATGCCGGCTTGCCGTCGTACCGGACCACGACCGAGAAGGGGCGCCCCGAGGCCAGCGTGCCGGGCGGGGTGACGACGAGTTCGGGGCCGCTGCGCTTGAACGCGGCCGCCGCGCCGTTCACCATGACGGACCGCACGGCCAGAGTGTCGACGAGATCCAGATCGAAGCGGCTCAGCTCCTGCGTGGCCCGGGCGGTGATCGTCGCCACGCCGCTCAACTGGTTGGGACTCGGGTCGTAGCCCAGCGCCAGGTCGTAATGCCCGACGTCGTAGCCACCGTTGCCCTGTTGCGGGAAGTACGGATCGCCCGCCCCCGGCGCGCCGGGCGCGGCGCCGAGCACGATGGAAGTGGCGACCGACAGCGCGAGGAGCTTCATGCCTGATTTTCGGGTCCGTGAGAGGGAGCGTTACGGGCACCCGCCTGCCTCCCTCGGCAGGCGGGCGCCCATGCCCCCGCATCGGGTGGGCTTGTGTGTGTCTACTTCACCGAACCGGCCATCATGCCCTGCACGAAGTAGCGCTGGAAGGCGAAGAAGAGGACCAGCGGGATGATCAGCGACAGGAAGGCGCCCGAGGAGAGGATGTCCACGTTCGACCCGAACTGCCGCATCTGAGACTGGAGTGCCTTGGTCATCGGCTGGTTCTCCGGGTTGGCGAAGACCAGCGCGATGAGCATGTCATTCCATACCCAAAGGAACTGGAAGATACCGAGCGACGCGATCGCCGGCTTGCCCAGCGGGAACACCACCCGCACGAAGATCTTCACCTCCGACGCCCCGTCCATCCGAGCCGCCTCCAGCAGGGACGCCGGGATGCCGACGAAGAAGTTCCGGAGCAGGAAGATCGCGAACGGCAGCCCGAACGCCACGTGGAACAGCACCACGCCGGGGATCGTGCCGAAGATGCCGACGCCGCCGTAGAAACTGGCGACCGGGATCAGCGCGATCTGGATCGGCACGATGAGCAGCCCGACCACGATGAGGAACCCCAGGTCGCGGCCCGGGAAGTCCATCCACGCGAACGCGTAGGCGGCCATCGCGGCGATCCCGATCACCAGGATCGTGGTGGGCACCGTGATGAACACGGTGTTCCAGAACGACGAGGTGAAGCCGCTCGCCAGCAGGTTACGGTAGTTCTCGATGGTCAGCTCGGCGGGCTTGGTGAAGATGGTCCACCAGCCCTCGGCGCTGTTGACCTTCACCGAGCGCAGCGAGACGACCATCAGGCCGAGCGTCGGGACCAGCCAGAACAGGCCGAGCAGCACCAACGCGACCTGGACGGCGCCGCCGCCCAGACGGTCGACGATCCGCGTGATCACGGTCCGGCGGGGAGCTCCCGCGTGCACCTCTGCGGGCGCCGCGGCGGTTGCCGTCGTCACGTGTCCTCCCTCCTGAACCGGCGGATATTCATGATCATGAAGGGAAGGACCAGGATGAGCAGGAAGATCGCGAGCGCGCTGCCCAGCCCCTGGTTGTTCCCGCCGCCGAACGAGACCCGCCACATCTCTAGCGCGACCACGTTCGACTGTGGCTGGACCGATGGCGGCGCGATGATGAAGACCAGGTCGAAGACCTTCAGCGTATTGATGATCATCGTCACGAAGACGACGAGCAGCACCGGCGACAGCAGCGGCACGGTGATCCGGCGGAACACCTGCCACTCCGTGGCGCCGTCGATGCGGGCCGCCTCCAGCGAGTCACGCGGGATGGCCGCGAGCCCGGCGGCGATCAGCACCATCGCGAACCCGGCCCACACCCAGATGAACGCGCCGATGATCGCGGGTGTGATGAGCGTCGGGCCGAGCCAGGTCAGGCCATGGTAGGCGGCCTGGAAGTTCGACTGCGGCAGCCGTACGACATAGGAGCCCGCGGGCAGCCCGTCGAAGCGGAAGGTGCCGTCGTCGGCCGTCGTGGCGGTGCCCGCCACCGTGCCGTCCTTGACCGCTTCCACGGTCATACCGGGCAGGCCCTTCTCGCTGGCGTCGACGGCGCCGTTCTTGCCGCCGCCGCCCGCCGTGAAGTCGAACCACACCGTTCCGGACAGGTCGTTGCCCGGTGGCGCGGCCTTAGCGGGTTGCGCGTCGCTCGGCATGATCTGCGGCTTGATGCCGACGATCGGGATCAGCACCGGCTGGCCCACCTGGACGGGCTGCTTGGTGACGACCGCGCCCTTGTCCGCCGCGACCGCAGACTGGTCGCCCTCGCGCGGGCGCGCCTCGGGGTAGCCCTGCGAGGAGGAGAAGGTGTCGTGGATGGTGGTCAGTACGGCGTTGGCCACGCCCTTGTCCGGGTCCTCGTCGTACACGAGCCGGAAAATGACGCCTGCGGCCATGAGGGAGACCGCCATCGGCATGAACACGATCAGCTTGAACGCGGTCGCCCACTTGATGCGCTCGGTGAGCACCGCGAAGATCAGGCCCAGCGTGGTCACGATGATCGGGGCGACGACCACCCAGATCAGGTTGTTCCTGATCGTGGTGAGCATGCTCGGATCAGTGAAGATCGTCATGTAGTTGCCCAGGCCGACGAACCCGCTACCGGCGGCGTCGAACAGGCTGCGGAAGATCGAGTAGACGATCGGGTAGACCACCCAGATCCCCAGCAGCACGGCCGCCGGGAGGAGGAAGACGAGGGCGACCGTCGGCGAGGGGCCGATGAGGCGTTGCTTTCGGGGGGTTTCATCAGGTCCGGAGGCGGACCCGCCCGAGGTGTCGTCCTCGAGCGGGGCCTGCGGGCCGTCCAACCGTTCGGTCACGGCCTTACCTCTTTACTTCCAGGCCTTTTTGGCCTCGTCTTCGAGCTTGCTCTGAGCGCCCTTGACGTCGGTCGGGGTGCGCAGGAAGTCCTGCAGCACCTTCCATTCGCCCTTGCCGTCGGTCCCGCCGAAGGCACTGGGCGCGAGGTCGGACATGTCATACCGGACGGCGTCGCCGGCCGAGATGATCGTCTGCCCGAGCGCCTTGGTCAGCGGGTCCGGGTAGTTGTCGGGGGAGACGTTCTTGTTGGGCGAGAGGTAGCCGGGCAGCTTGGCCCAGATCTCGCCACCCTCCTTGGAGGCCAGGAACTGCAGCAGCGCCATGGCGCCGGGGGAGTCCTTCATCGCGACCGCCACGTCGCCGCCGAGCACGACCGGAGCGGTGTCACCGGCCTTGGGGAACGGGAAGTACTTCGCCTCCTCGCCCACCTTGGCGCCGTCCTGCGTGGCCTGGGTGGCCACGAAGTCGGCCTCGATGACCATGGCCGCCTTCTTCTGGCCGAACACCTTGGTCACACAGGTCGGGAAGTCGGTCTGCAGCGCGCCGGAGCTGCCGTCGAGGACGAACTCCTTCTTGCCCGCGATCTGCGCGATCTTCTCCAGGGCGGTGGCCACGCTGGGGTCCGTCCACGGGATCTCGTGCTTGGAGAGCTTGTCGTAGTTCTCCGGGCCCGCGGTGGACAGGTAGACGTTCTCGAACAGGTCGGTGAGCGTCCAGCCGGAGGCGCCACAGAAGGAGAACGGGGCGGTGCCGGAGTCGGCGATCGTCTGGGAGGCCTTGACCAGTTCGTCCCAGTTCGTCGGCGCCTGCACGCCGGCGTCGTCGAACGCCTGCGAGCGGTACCAGATCAGCGACTTGTGCGCGGCCTTGATCAGCACACCGTAGGACTTGCCGTCGGCGGAGCCCAGCTCCTTCCAGTACGGCGTGTAGTTGGTGTCGATCTCCTTGGTGACCTCATCGGTGAGCGGCTTCAACGCGTTCTGCTTGGCGTACTGCTGCACCAGGCCCGGCTGCGGCAGGATCGCCACGTCGGGCGGGCTGCCGCCCTGGATGCGCGGGCCGAGGTAGGCGCCCGTGTCTTCACCGGTGGAGGCATAGGTCACCGTGGCGCCGGTCTTGTCGGAGAAGGCCTTGAGCACCTGCTCGAAGTTCTTCTGCTCTTCGCCGGTCCACTTGGCGGCGACCTCGAGCTTGACGCCCTGGAGCGTCTTGCCAGCGGTGGTGGCCGACGCGGAACCCGACGCCGCGGGCTGCGTGGTCGTCGGTGCGTTTCCGCAGGCGGCGACCGCTACCGCGAGCCCTGCCAGGACCGCTGCTGCTCTGGCTTTTTGCATTGCTGCCTCACTGTGTTCTGATGATCTCTTGAAGTTCGGACTTCATGGAGGCCGCGACGTCGTCGGCGGACTCGTTGTATGGCGGGCTGAGCGCCTTGGCGACCGTGCTCGCGATCACCAGGCTGATCTGGTTGTAGTTCGCGCTCACCGGCCGCGGCTTGGCGGCGAGGATGCTCTCCTTGAGCACCGGCAGGTAGGGGAACCGCTTGATCAGGTCCGGGTCGTCGTAGAGCTCGGTCCACACCGGCGGGAACGAACCGTCGGTGAGCACCCGCCGCTCGTTCTCCAGACCGGTGAAGTAGCGGATGAACTCCTGCGCCGTGTGCTGGTGCTCGGAGTAGGCGCTGACGGCCAGATTGACGCCGCCGAGCGTGCTCGATCCCGGGCCGTCCAGGCCGGGCAGCCTGGTCACCGCGAACTTCTTGCCGAGCTTGGCCGTCGCCGGCCCGTACGCGTGGGGCCAGTTACGGGCGAAGGCCAGGCGACCCTCCTGGAAGGCCAGGCGGGACTCCTCCTCCTTGTAGCTCAGCGACTCCTTGGGGATCCAGCCCTCGCGCAGGCCCTGGAGGAGGAAGTCCAGCGCGATCGTGGCCTTGGCCGGGTCGAGGGTCACCTCCGTGCCGTCGGGGCTGAGTATCTGCCCGCCTGCCGACTGCACGGCCTCGGAGAAGTTCACGGTCAGTCCCTCGTACGCGAGGAACTGCCCGGCGTAACCACCAATATCATGCTTTTTCGTTACTTCTAGGGCTTGCTGGCGAAGGTCCGCCCAGGTGCGGGGCGGTTTCTTGATCAGGTCTGTGCGGTAGTAGAGCAGGCCGGCATTACTCGTGTACGGCACGGCCCACAGCTTGTTCTTGTAGACCGCCGTGTCCACAACGGGCGGCAGGAGCCTGTCGAGCGGGAAGAACCCGCGCTCCAGGGGGATGATCCAGCCGTTCTCCGCGAACTCGGCAGTCCACACCACATCCAGCCCGAGCACGTCGTAGCGGTTGCTCCGGGCTTGGAGGTTGGCCACCATCTGAGCGCGTTGCTCGTCGGCGGCCTCGGGTAGTTCGAGGAGCGTCACCTTCTCGGCCGGGTGGGCCTGGTTCCAGCGATCCAGCAGGGGTTGCAGGTACGCCGTGGTGTCGCGTCCGGTGGCGAAGGTGATCGGGCCTGTTCCGCCCGTACCGGTATCGCCACCGCCCTCATTGCCCGTCGCCGTGCACGCGGCCGCCAGGAAGACGGCCAGCACGATCGGCAACGAGCGAAGCACCCTGTTACCTCCCTGTTCAGAATGATTACATTCGTGTTAGGTAGATGCATTCATGTTATGCACACATGTAATGTGGCGGTCAACGGATAGCCGCGTAACGCATACGTAACGCAAGGGGGAGGTGAGGTGTGCGGCCGCACCTGCTGGCGCTCCTGGCTAAGGAGCCTGCCCATGGTTACGAGCTCAAACAGGCTCTTGAGCAGACCTTCGGCAGTGCTTATCCCTCTCCCAACATCGGCCAGATCTATGTGACGCTCGGCAGGCTGGAGAAGGACGGCCTGGTCAGGGCCGTGGATGTCGAGCAGTCTAACCGGCCGAACAAGAAGGTCTACTACCTGACCGCCAAGGGCCGCGAGTCGCTCACCACCTGGGTGGAGGAGCCGACCGAGGGCCCGCGAGTGCGTGACGAGTTCTTCATGAAGCTCGTCCTGGCGCCGCTCACCGGCATCGCCGACCGGATGGCGCTCATCAACCGGCAGCGGCGGCACTATCTTTCGCTCATGAGCGATCTCAACGACCTCCTCGCCCGCACACCGGCGGCCGACCGTGTGGCGCTCCTGCTCATCGAGGGGGCCATGCTGCATCTGCAGGCCGACCTCGAGTGGCTGGAACGCTGTCAGGAGGACCTGGCATGAGCGTGATCAAGGCCGTCAACCTGGTGAAGATCTACTCCGGCGGCGCGGTGCCCGTGCCCGCCGTACGCGGTGTGGACCTGCAGGTGGAGCCGGGCGAGTTCGTCGCGATCATGGGGCCGTCGGGGTCGGGCAAGTCGACGCTGGTGCACATGCTCGGCGGGCTCGACGCCCGCACCAGCGGCGAGATCTGGCTCGACGACAAGCGGGTCGACACGCTCTCGGAGAGCGCGTGGGCGCTGCTGCGGCGTAAGAAGATCGGCTTCGTCTTCCAGTTCTTCAACCTGGTCGCCAACATGACCGTGGCCGACAACGTGGAGCTGCCCGCGCTGCTCGCCGGCGCCTCGCCCCGCGAGGCCCGTGAACGCAGGCAGAACCTGCTCGGCGCCCTCAACCTCAGCGAACGCGCCGACGCCGCGCCCGGCCAGCTGTCCGGCGGCGAGCAGCAGCGGGTCGCGCTGGCCCGCGCGCTGGCCAACCAGCCGAGCGTGCTGCTGGCCGACGAGCCGACCGGCAACCTCGACAGCCGCAACACGCGCGACGTGCTCCGCCTGCTCACCGAGGTGCACAAGGACGGCCAGACCATCATCATGGTCACCCACGACGCCCGCGTGGCCGCGCTCGCGGACCGCCTGGTGTCCCTGTTCGACGGCGCGATCGTCGATGACGGCCGGATCGCCCGCAGGCGTACGGGGACGGCGGGCGAGGTGATCGACCTCAGATGAGCACGGCCAGAGCGGGCAGCCGGTGGGTCAAGGCCGACCTGCGCGCCAGGCGGGGCCAGGCGCTGCTCACCGTCCTGGCCGTGGCCGGGATCGTGGCCGCGCTGATCACCGCCGTCACCCTGCTCGAAGACGGCACCAACCCGTGGCGCAGCCTGTTCGCCCAGACCGACGGCGCCCACGTGTGGTTCTACACCAAGGACAGCCCCCAGGTGGCGCTGGGCGGCATCGACGGCGTCACCCAGATCGCGGGGCCCTACCGGGCCGCGCCCGTCACCGTGGTGCAGAACGGCAAGAAGGAGCCCGCCGCGCTGCACGCGATGCCCGCCACGCCGCCGCGAGTCGCGCACCCCGTCGTGGCGGAGGGCCGCTGGCTCGACCCCGCCCAGTCCGACGGCGTGGTGGTCGAGCACTCCTTCGCCGGCGCGCTGCGGCTGAAGCTCGGCGACGCCTTCTCGATCATCGCGCTGAACGGCGAGCGCCACACGCTGTACGTACGCGGCATCGCCGACTCCGCCGAGCAGGGCTTCTACCCCGAGTGGACGCCCGGCCTGGCCTGGGTGCTGCCGGAGACGCTCGACCAGATCGAGCCCATGCTCGGCCGCAGCGAGTGGGTGACCGGGCTGCGCCTGGCCGACCCCGATGCCACCCAGGTCGTCTCCCAGCGCGTCGTCGTCATGCTGGAGGGCCAGCTACAGCGTGTCTACAACTGGCGCGAGGTACGCGCCGCGATGGAGCTCGACAACCGGCTGCTCGGCACTCTGCTGGCGCTGTTCGGCGTGGTCGGGCTGGTGGCCGCCGCCCTGGCACTGGCCAACGCGGCCGGCGGCCGGGTGCTCGGTCAGTTGCGCGACCTGGCCACGCTCAAGTCGATGGGCTTCACCAGAGGCCAGGTCGCCCTGCTGCTCCTGGTCGAGCACGGCGCGCTCGGCCTGCTGGGCGTCGGCGTCGGCACGCTCGCCGGGTGGGCGGTGACGGTGGCGGTGCTCGGCACCACCTCTGTGGCGCCCGTACCCGTGCTGGCCATCGTCGGCGGCACCGCGCTGACCGTGCTGGCCGCGGTCGGAGTGCCCGCCTGGCGTGGCGGGCGTACCCCGCCCATCCCCGGCGCCCCCGCGGCGCCGCCGCGCGGCCACCTGTCGCGACTGGCCCGGCTGGCCCTGCTCGTACGGCTGCCACCCGCGCTGATCCTGGGCACCCGGGACGCCTTCACCAGGCGGCTGCCCGCGTTCCTGACCGCGTTCGGCCTGGCCGTGCCGATGATGATGATCACGATCGGGCTCGGCGTCTGGTCCACGCTGGACAACTTCCTCAGCCACCCCGAGCAGGTCGGCCAGCACGCCAGCCTGTACGTCAGGCCGGGCAAGCTCGACGCGGCCGAGGCCCAGCGCATCGCGGAGGCCGACAAGGACGTCCAGACCGTCTACCCGGGCACTGACGTCAACGCTCTGGCCCCCGGAGAGGCCCGCTCGGTCAGGGTGCGGGCCCTCGGCAGTTCGGCCGACCCGTACCCGTTCCCGGTCGTCGAAGGCCGTATGTACGGCCAGCCCGGCGAGGCCGTCGCCGGGCAGGGGCTGCTCGATCTGCTGGGCGCCAGGATCGGCGACCGGATCCGGCTGACCGTCGGCGGCTCGCCGCTGATCGTGCGGATCGTCGGCCGCACGGTGGAGCCGGATCTCGACGGCGAGGTGCTCTCCGTGGGGCTCGACAGCCTGGCGGCCAAGGACTCCGTGCCCCCCGAGTTCTACGCCCTCGCGCTGCGTCACGGCGCCGACCCGGGCGAGGTGCGCGGCAGGCTGCTGGCGGCGTCGGCGGAGGGCCTCGACGTGCAGCGCGTGGTCAACCCGGCCGACCGGCTGTCGGTCATCCGGGTGGTGATCGTGTGGCTGATCGTGGTGCTGGCGCTGATCGGCCTGGCGAACCTGCTCACGGCCAGCGCCCTAGGGCTGCGCGACCACGCGTTCGATCTGGCCGTGCTCAAGGCGATGGGCCTGACACCGCGGCAGGTGATGGCCACGTTGGTGACGGGCACCGGGCTGCTCGTCGTGCTCGGCATCGTGGCCGGCACGGTGGCCGGGGCCTCGGTCGTGACCGGGCTGATCGACCTCCAGGGCTACACCAGCGGGGTCGGGGCGGGCATCGGCCGCCCGCCCTCGCCCCTCACACTCGTCATCGCCGTGCTGGTCGCCGTGGGCGCGGCGCTCGCGGTCGCGCTCATCCCGGCCCGCCGCGCGGCCCGCGCCCAGGTGCCCGTCACCTCACGCTGACGGGATGTTCTTCAGCGCGAACCAGTAGAACCCGTGGCTGGGCAGCGTGAGCAGGTAAGGCAGCTCACCGATCAGCGGGAAGTGCACCCCGCCCCGTGCCTCCACCGGCGTCATGCCCGTGAAGCGGCGCAGGTCGAGCTCCACCGGCTGCGGGTACTTCGACAGGTTGTTCACGCACAGCATGATGTCGTCGCCGTCCTCGCGGACGTAGGTGAGCACGCTGTTGTTGGACGACCACATCTCGGTGTAGGCGCCGGTGCCGAAGACCGGGTGGTTGCGGCGGATCTCCAGCATCCTGCGGGTGAAGTGCAGCAGCGACCCCTCGTGGCGCTGTTGCGCCTCGACGTTGACGGCCTGGAACCCGTAGATCGGGTCCATGACCGCGGGCAGGTAGAGACGCCCAGGGTCGGCGGAGGAGAAGCCGGCGTTGCGGTCGGGGCTCCACTGCATCGGCGTGCGCACCGCGTCGCGGTCTTCGAGCCAGATGTTGTCGCCCATGCCGATCTCGTCGCCGTAGTACATGACCGGCGAGCCCGGCAGGCTCAGCAGCAGGGCCGTGAACAGCTCGATCCGGTCCCTGTCGTTGTCCAGCAGCGGCGCGAGCCGGCGGCGGATGCCGAGGTAGGCCCGCATGCGCGGGTCCTTGGCGTACTCGTTGTGCATGTAGTCGCGCTCTTCCTCGGTCACCGTCTCGAGCGTGAGCTCGTCGTGGTTGCGGAGGAAGATGCCCCACTGGGCCGTGTCGGGCAGCTTGGGAGTGCGCGACATGATCTCCGAGATCGGCTCGCGCGTCTCCTTCTTGACCGCCATGTAGATGCGCGGCATGAGGGGGAAGTGGAAGGCCATGTGGCATTCGTCGCCGCCCACGGTGGGGTCGCCGAAGTACTCGACGACGTCCTCGGGCCAGCCGTTGGCCTCGGCCAGCAGCACCCGGTCAGGGTAGAGCCGGTCGACCTCGGCGCGGACCTTCTTCAGGTACGCGTGCGTCTCGGGCAGCCCCGAGCACGACGTGCCCTCCCGCTCGAACAGGTAGGGCACCGCGTCCAGCCGGAAACCGTCGATGCCCAGGTCCAGCCAGAACCGCAGCACCTCCAGCATGGCCTCCTGCACGGCCGGGTTGTCATAGTTCAGGTCCGGCTGGTGATGGAAGAAGCGGTGCCAGTAGTACTGCTTGCGCACCGGGTCGTAGGTCCAGTTGGACTCCTCGGCGCCGATGAAGATGATCGGGGCGTCGGGAAAGCCGGTCGGCTCGTCGGACCACACGTAGAAGTCGCCGTACGGCCCTTCCGGGTCGTGCCGCGACGCCTGGAACCAGGGATGACGGTCACTCGTGTGGTTCATCACCAGGTCGGTGATGATCCGCAGCCCGCGCTCGTGCGCCGACTCGATCAGATGTACGAAATCCCCGAGGTCCCCGAAGTCCGGAAGGATCTTCATGTAGTCGGAAATGTCATACCCACCATCGCGCAGCGGCGACTCGTACAACGGGAGCAGCCAGAGGCAGTCGACGCCCAGCCATTCCAGATAGTCGAGCTTCTCCGTGAGACCACGCAGGTCTCCCGTGCCGTCGCCGTTGGAGTCCTTGAACCCTCGGACAAGAACTTCGTAGAACACCGCCCGCTTGTACCAAGAGGGATCCTCCGAGATGAAAGCCTCGGATATCGGCTCCGGTGTTGGGGATGCGTTGATCATATGTCGCTCACAGAAGGAGATGTGGGCAGGACGGAGTCACCGGTTTCCCCGGCGTTACTAGCTGGTGACCGCGCCGCCTGAGGTCGTCATCCCTGCGAACCTCATGCCCTGAACGGACCGGATTTGTGACCCGGTGCCCGCTTGTGCGGCGCTTACGGGCCGAACACTACCAGCCCGTTGGCTTTCCGGAACCCGCTTGTGCTGTGCTCGCTGTAATACCCGCGAGATCACTGCGTAACCGTGATGTTACCGAGAGTTCATCAGAAAGGGGATGACACATCACCTAGATCGTTCTCGAAGTCGCCCAGCCAGAGCCCGAAGAGCACCAGCCCGCGGACCCAGAACCGGTCGTTCCACCCGCTGAACCGGGTCAGCGCGTCGGGGCCGCCCGCGATCACCATGTGCAGTTCGTCCGACAGCAGGTCAGGCACCCGTGCGGCCACCGTCTCCAGCATGCGGTGCGCGTACGCCCGCGCGGGCGCGGCCGTGGACCGCAGCGGGACCCGCAGCAGCGGCTGCTTGACCACGTTCGTGGACGGCAGCGCCGCCACCCGCGGGTTGGCGGCGTGCAGCACCTCTCGATAGAAGCGGCCCTTGTCCTTGCGCGCCACCCCTACCGACAGCGCCGCGTCGAAGAAGTCGGGGTGGATGAACGGCGCCGCGAACGACGCCTCGGGCCCGACCAGGTTGACCGCCGAGCGGGCGATGCCCCGCACGGTGCGGGTGTGCAGCACCGACAGCGACAGCTCGGCCCGGTGCCCGTGCAGCATGGAGGTCGCGGCGGCGAACTGCTCGCGCACGGCCTCCTCCATCCAGGCATTGGCCGCCTCCGACAGGAACGGCTGCGACGGGGCGCCGAGGCTGAGCGACTTCAGCACCGCGGCCGACCGCTCGGCCTGCGAGTCGGCCTCCAGAGCCGCCGTGCTCACCATGAAGTTCTTCAGCAGCGGCCCGCCGGCCAGGCCGTCGACCAGCACCCGGCCCGACCGGTGCACCTCCTTGGCGAACGGCGCGTACCAGGCGTGATGCGGCGTCAGATATTCGAGCCGGCGCGCCACCTCGGCCGCGTCGCCCGGGTAGGCGTCGGCGGACTGGGTGATCACCCGGTGGGAGATGCCCAGCTCGCGGGTGATCGAGCGGGCGAAGGCGATGTCGGTGTCGGTGCCGTCGTCGGGGCTGGTCGTCCAGGACTCCACGTCGAAGCCCCGCGCCCGCGCCACGCTCGCCAGCAGCCGCGAGTCGTAGCCGCCGCTGACCGGCACGAGCAGCTTGCGCCCGTCATAGTCCTTGTAGACCTCGTGCAGGAGCTCCACGATCTCGTGGGCACTCGTCCACGTCTCGTACGGCTCGCTGCGCAGCCAGCGCGGCAGCCCGCGCTCCGTGGCCAGCCGCTCGCCGTCGAACAGCAGCGCGCTCGACCCCGGCAGCCGCTTGATCCGCTGGTAGGGCGTGGCCTCGCCGAGCGGGAACGTCACCTGGAGGATCGAGGCCCAGGCCGACCAGTCGATCTCGATCGGGACCAGCGACAGCAACGGCTGGATCAGGGACGAGAAGTAGATCGCATCGCCATGCCGTACGTAA
Source organism: Nonomuraea sp. NEAU-A123 (assembly GCF_018603905.1). Taxonomy (GTDB): domain Bacteria; phylum Actinomycetota; class Actinomycetes; order Streptosporangiales; family Streptosporangiaceae; genus Nonomuraea. The sequence goes on along the minus strand of NZ_JAHFZZ010000010.1, from coordinate 32,109 downwards.
TAGACATCGACCAGCCCGAGCGCGCCCGCGTGCAGCGTGACCCGCGAGCCGTCGCCGATCAGCCCCGGCGTCTCGTACGTCTCGGCGACCGTCATCCAGCTGCCGAGAGCCGACGGCCGGCGCTCGCCCCAGGAGAACGCGAACGAGCCCCCGGCGCGGTGATAGGGCGGCAGGGGCGCGGAGCTGAACAGCGCCGCCTCGGCCGTCTGGAGCGCCGGCCTGACCCGCGGGCCCGCGGCGGCGAGCTTGCCGAGCACGACGGTGTCGATCCGGCCGAGGCCGCCGCAGACATAGGGCCGCACGTTGAACTGCACCGGATCTCATCCCTTCAAGCCGCTTCCCGCAAAAGAGTATCCTTTGCCGGGCTAGGAATCGGAGGTCTCGGTGAGCACTGAGCTGGAGAGCACTAGGCGAGCGCTACGTGATGCGATCGTCCAGGCCGAGCACGCGGCCGAGCTGGCCAGGCTGCTGGACGCGGCCCAGGCGCGGCTCGTGGAGGCCGAGCACCACGCCGCTGAGGCCAAGGCCCTCACCGAGCGGCTCACCGACGCGGAGGAGCGGCTGGAGAGCGAGCGCGCCACCGCGGAGAAGCTCCGCAAGGAGCTCGCCGAGCAGCGCTTCCAGGCCGAGGTGGCCAACTGGAAGCTCTCCTCGATCAAGGTGGCCCGCTGGAACAGACTCGGCGACGCGATCAAGACCGGCAAGAGCAACCCGGTCCGCCTGGCCAGAGGTCTCAAGGGCGCCGCCAAGCCGGTCAAACGGCCCGTCGCGCCCAAGCGCAAGCCCATCGCCGTCCTGGCCCAGGACAAGGACGAGCGGCCCGGCGCCGCCTATCAGGCCACCACCTCCGTCCGCACGCTCAACGGCGCCTCGTTCAGGCTCAAGCCGTTCCGCGTGCCCACCGGCCCCAACACCCGCCCGCACCTCACCGCCGCGGTGATCGCCGACCCGCACACCGAGGCGCTGCTGCGCTACGAGTGGCGGCAGACGACCGGCTTCACGCCGCGCGACTTCGCCAGGGTGCTGCCCCTGGAGGTGCCCCACCTGCTGGTGGTCGAGTCGGTCACGCGGGGGCCCTGGGCCGAGGAGATCACCGGCGAGCCGGGTGAGGGGCTCAAGGGCCTGCTGGCCTGGTGCGCCGAGCGGGGCATCCGCACGGTGTTCTGGCACACGCAGGGCGACGCCGCCCCTTACGCGGCCGCCGCGGAGCTGTTCGAGCACCGTTTCACCAACGACCTCACCGTGGGCTGGCCGCGCCTGCACTTCGGGGTGCAGCCGCGCGTGCACAACCCGATCCCGCTGGCGGGTGGCCGGATCGACCGCGTGCTGACGCTCGACCAGCTCCTGCCCGAGCACCTGACCTATCCCGACGTGCTGACCTCCTACCGGTGGCCGGCCGCCGTCGACTGCCCGCCCGGCACCCCGCAGTGGGTGCTGGCCGAGCTCGCGGCGTGCGGCACCTCGATCGGCACCGAGCCCGACGCTCGCCGGGCCCACGTCGCCCTGCGCCGCGCCCACGCCACCGGCACGATGTCCGAGCGGACCGACGAACTGCTGGAGGCCATCGGCCTGCCCGCCGTACGCGCCACCCTGAACACCTCGGTGCTGCTGCCCGTGCCCGACTCGGCGCTGCTGGAGCACGCGCTGGCCCAGGTGGCCCGGCAGTCGGGGGTCACCCAGGTGGTGGTGTTCGCCTGGCGCGGGGCCGAGCAGCGCGTCCGCGAGGTCCTGACCGGCGTCGACGTGGTCTTCCGCGACCTCGATCCGGCCGCCAGCACGGGCGCCATGCTCAACCACGGCCTCGACCTGTGCGAGGGCGACCTGGTCGCGGTGATGGACCCGCGCGACGTCTACGGCGCCCACTACCTGGCCGACCTGCGCAGGGCGTTCCTGTTCGGCACGGCGGACATCGTCGGCAAGGCCGCCTTCTACGCCCACCTCCGCAAGCCGCAGGTGACGCTGCTCAAGCAGCCGGACGCCGAATACTCCTACCTGCCGGAGATCGCCGGGGCCACGCTGCTGGCGCGCCGCAACACGCTGCGGGAGCTCGGGTTCGCCGACCTCACCGACGGGTGGGACGAGGTGCTGATGCGGCAGTGCCGGGCCGACGGGATCAAGGTCTTCTCGGCCGACCGGTTCGGCTACGTGCGGGTGCGCGAGGAGGACCGGTGGCTGCTGGGGGCCGCGCAACTGGTCGAGTACGGCTCGGCTGAGCCGCACGCGCTCATCTAGCTGTACTGAGGTACGAGCCTCATGACGCCGGAGCAGCTCGCTGAGGTGCTGGGGGAGCCGCCGGTGCCGGAGGGGACGTGGGAGCGGGAGGCGGTCTACGTCTCGGCCGCCGCGCTCCGTCGCGGCGTCCCGCCCGCCTTGCTGGCGGCGCGGCTGCGTGGTGTCTCCTCCGTGGAGGTGCTGGACAACGGGTTTCTGCGGATCGTCGTGGAGCTGCCGGGGGCGCTGGTGGACTCGGTGGAGCCGGTCGACGTTCCGGACCCCTGGCCGGATTTCCCTCGTACGTGGGCGAACCCGGGCTTCGTCGTCCGCTACGGGCACGCGCGTGCGGCGGCCGTCCAGCGGTGGGCCCGTGACCTGGGCGTCCCCGCCGGGCCCTTCCAGCCGGAGCTGCTCGCCGATTCACGCGACCGCGCCGTGCTGCGGGTGCTGGCCGAGCTGCCGGGGCGGCGGCTGAGCAGGGCTCCGGGGTGGGAGACCTATCTGGTACGGCTGGCGACGGCCTACCACGACGCCCATGAGCTGGCGCCCGCCGTACCCGTGGGAGACGATCGGCCCGCACCGGTGCACACGGCGCGCGTCCGGCTGGCGGCGGCCGTGCTCAAGGTGTTGCCGGGACCGGACCGGCTGTGATTGGCAAAATATCCGGCCAAATGGCGAAAAATCGTAAAAATATCCCTTCTGGAGCTTGATCGCGTCTCGATACGTGGGCAGCGGGTCCGGGGGGTTCGACGGGTCCGATAGCCTCGATCGGGTGAGTCGATTCGTCCATCCCGCCGGGGACCGGCACGCTGAGATGCTGCCCCATGAGCGCCCTCCGCTGGCGCCTGCCGACCTCAACCGGATCAATCCCGCGATCTGGCCGCGAACGTCGAGCCGGACCGATGGCGCGCTCACGATCGGCGGCGTGGACGTCCGCGATCTGGCCGTCGAGCACGGCACGCCCCTTTACGTGCTCGACGAGGACGACGTGCGCTCCCGCATGCGCGACTACGCCACGGCCTTCGCGGGCTCCGAGGTCCACTACGCCGGCAAGGCGTTCCTGTGCAAGGAGATCGTCCGCTGGCTCCAGGACGAGGGCCTCGGCCTCGACGTGGCCAGCGGCGGCGAGCTGGCGGTCGCGCTCAGCGTCGGATTCCCGGCCTCGCGCATCACGCTGCACGGCAACAACAAGTCGGTCGCCGAGCTGTCCAGGGCGCTGGAGGCGGGTGTCGGGCACATCGTCGTCGACTCCTACGAGGAGATCGCCCGGCTCGGGTTCCTCGCTGAGAAGTACGGCACGCGGCCCAAGGTCATGATCCGGGTGACGACCGGGGTCGAGGCGCACACGCACGAGTTCATCGCCACCGCGCACGACGACCAGAAGTTCGGGCTGTCGCTCAACAGCGGGGCCGCCGCCGAGGCCGTACGCCGCATCCTCGCGCTGCCCGCGCTGGAGCTCGTCGGGCTCCACTCGCACATCGGTTCGCAGATCGTCGACACGGCCGGGTTCGAGGTGGCGGCGCGCCGCCTGGCCACGCTGCTCGTGCAGATCAAGGACGAGCACGACGTGGTGCTGCCCGAGCTCGACCTGGGCGGCGGCTACGGCATCGCCTACATCGAGGGCGACGAGGCCCCCGACATCAAGGAGATCGCCGACGGCCTGCGCGGGATCGTCACCAAGGTCTGCACCGACGCCGGGCTGCCGGTGCCGAAGCTGACCGTGGAGCCCGGCCGCACTATCGTCGGGCCTGGCGGGATCACGCTCTACGAGGTCGGGACCGTCAAGGACGTCGAGGGGCTGCGCACGTACGTCAGCGTCGACGGGGGCATGAGCGACAACGTGCGCACCGCGCTCTACGGCGCCGAATACACCGCCGTGCTGGCCAGCCGCGACAGCTCCGCCGAGCCCATGCTCAGCCGCATCGTCGGCAAGCACTGCGAGAGCGGCGACATCATCGTGCGCGACTGCTTCCTGCCCGCCGACCTCGCGCCGGGCGACCTGATCGCCATCGCGGCCACCGGGGCATACTGCCGGTCGCTGGCCAGCAACTACAACTATCTGCCCAAGCCCGCCGTGGTGTCCGTCACCAACGGCGAGGCGCGCGTCATCGTGCGGGGCGAGACCGAGGACGACCTGTTGAGGGGGCAGTTGTGAAACCGCTGAAAGTGGCCCTGCTGGGCTGCGGGGTGGTGGGCTCGCAGGTCATCCGGCTGATGCACGAGCAGGGCGACGACCTGGCCGCCCGCATCGGGGCGCCGCTCGAACTGGCCGGTGTGGCCGTACGCCGGATGGGCCGCAAACGCGACGTCGACGTGGCTCCCGAGCTGCTGACCACCGACGCCGAGTCACTGGTCACCCGCGACGACGTCGACGTCGTGATCGAGGTCATCGGCGGCATCGAGCCCGCCCGATCGCTGATCGTGTCCGCCCTGTCCGGGGGCAAGTCGGTGGTCACCGCCAACAAGGCCCTGCTCGCCGAGGACGGCGCGACCCTGCACGAGGCCGCCCGCGTGGGCGGCGCCGACCTCTACTTCGAGGCCAGCGTGGCCGGCGCCATCCCGCTGCTGCGCCCGCTGCGTGAGTCGCTCGCCGGCGACCACGTCAAACAGGTCCTCGGCATCGTGAACGGCACCACCAACTACATCCTCGACAAGATGGACTCCACGGGCGCCTCGTTCACCGACGCCCTCGAGGAGGCCCAGACGCTCGGCTACGCCGAGGCCGACCCCACCGCCGACATCGAGGGCTTCGACGCCGCCGCCAAGGCCGCGATCCTGGCCGGCCTGGCCTTCCACAGCCGGGTGACGGCGGCGGAGGTGCACCGCGAGGGCATCACCGAGATCACCGCTACCGACGTGGCCTCGGCCAAGGCCATGGGCTACGTCATCAAGCTGCTGGCCATCTGCGCCCGCTCCGACGACGGCCGCTCGATCGGGGTCCGGGTCTACCCGGCGATGATCCCCCGGACACACCCGCTGGCCGGGGTACGTGAGGCGTACAACGCGGTCTTCGTGGAGGCGGCGTCGGCGGGGCAGCTCATGTTCTACGGCAAGGGCGCGGGCGGCGCACCGACGGCCTCGGCGGTCCTCGGCGACCTGGTGGCAGTGGCCCGCAACCGCCTGGCGGGCACCCGCGCCCCCGCGGAGTCGACGTACGCCGACCTGCCCGTGCATCCCATGGGGGAGACCGTGACGCGGTGCCATGTGGCGCTGGACGTGGCGGACAAGCCGGGCGTGCTGGCTCGGGTGGCCGACCTGTTCGCCAAGCATGACGTGTCGATCCAGACGGTGCGGCAGGAGGGGCACGGGGACGACGCCCAACTCGTCATCGTGACCCACCGAGCCACTGACGCGGCACTCTCGGCGACCATGGAAGAACTCCGGGACCTCGACATCGTCCGGGCCGTGGCCAGCGTGATGCGGGTCGAAGGCGACCTCTGACAAGCAAGGTCCTCCCAGGAGGGCGCTCCGCGCTTTCGGAAGCTCGGGCAGTGCTTTGTGGGGGGGCTCGGCGCCCCCCACACCCCCACAAAGGCATGGTCCTTGCTACGCTCGGGCGCCCTTCTGAACGCAGGCGGACCCTTGGCCTGAGCGCGTCCACTGGCAGGCAGGGCAGCGGCGGCCGGAATGATCGCAATCTTCGGGCATCGGAATTCATGCCGAAGTAGAGTGCGGCATGGCCACACCTACCGTGTCTTTCCGCGATCTCTCGAAGCACTCAAAACGCGCACTGGTCACGAGCGATGAGGGGGCTTTGGCGGTGGTCTTCCCGTGGGTTCGCCATCTCTCGGACGTCGAGCGCCAGGAGTTCGTCCGCGACATCGTCGACAGCACTCGCGATGTCGTAAACCTCGATGTGTATGCCACATTGCATCGGATCACCGCTGAATGGCGAGCGACCGCCCGAATCCTCGCCGATCCGGCTTTGGCCGCGCAGGCGGGCCGGCCCTTGCCCGAGGAGGATTACGGCGAGGTATTCGCGCCGTGAGCCCAGAGCCCGGTAGCACCGTCATCGGGTGCGAGCTGCAGGTCCAGTAACGGGCGGCGAAGGCCAAGGTCGCGTTGGCCGGGGTCCTTCCGGCCAGGTCTGGACGGCGAAACACGCAAACCGGTTTGTCTAGCGCGTTTATTGACGAGTAATTCCGTACAAACTTGGTGTGACCGAATATTCCTTTCGCCGCTGTCCGCGTGAAGTAATGGTCGTAACCGTGATACTGCGCTTCACCGGACGCTCAGAAAGGGAACTGCAATGTATGTTCTCGCTCAGGTCTCTGGCAACGTCACTGCGATCGGTTACGGTCTCGCCGCCATCGGCCCTGGCGTCGGCGTCGGCATCATCTTCGGTCAGGGCGTGCAGGCCATCGCGCGCCAGCCGGAGGCGTACGGCCTGATCCGCCAGAACATGCTCCTCGGCTTCGTTCTCACCGAGGCCCTCGCTCTGCTCGGCCTGGTCGCGCCGTTCATCTTTAAGGTCATCGAGTAAATCGCGCGACTCTGTGATGAGCGATGAGAATGTCTTTCCATGGCATCGGATCATCGCTGAATGGCGAGCGACCGCTGTGCGAGGTTGGCTCCGACAGGCTGACGACACCGTGACGACAGCGTGTTATGTCACGCTCCTAGAGCAATCGATCCGCAGTGACATCCTCTCTAGGAGGAACTATGCGCATGCAGTCGAAACTCGCAGCCAAAATCGTTCTCTCCGCGCTGCTCACAGCTCCCTTGACCGTCGGCATGGGCGCGGCGGCCGCGAGCGCGTCCGTGAAGGCGGATGCCGAAAAACTCCCGAGCAATGGCGCGATCGCCGGCGGAGATACATACCGTTGCGGTTTTTACAAGCAGGATTGCATCGACGTACGGAACGCCATGGCTGACAGCGGATATACGGTCGGTCCCATTATTTACTCTCCTGTCAGCGGCTACTCCTTCGACTATTGGTGGTAACCACCGCACGACACCCCGCTCATCGTTCGCGTGCTCTGGGCGGCCCGGCGGAAGATCGGCGCACTCGCCTTCACAGGCCCGGACGAGGCGTGAGTGGCGAGAGAGCGCACCGCGGGGTCGCTATTTCACGCTGATCGTCGTCATCATCCCCATCGAGCGGTGATTGTCCACGGGACACCACAGCTCGTACGTTCCCTTCTTCAGTGCGACAGTGAGCTTCGTCGTCTTTCCGCCTGCGATGATGCTGGAGGTGGAGTTGACGCCAGGCCCCTTGATCGACAGGCCATGCGAGGCGGTCCCCGCATTGTTTATCGTGAATATGTAGGTCCCTGGGGTGAAGGTCTTCGTCGAGAGCGTGAGAGAGAACTCCCGCTCGGTCACTGTGACAGGCGTATCGATTGCCCAGGCCCTGGGCATCGCCGCGGCAGTTGTGCCCCCGCCGACCGCCAGTGTCAGCGCGGCGGCGACGAGCCCTATCGCCAGACGGGGCATACCTCTGGAACGAATCGCAGCGGACATGATCGCCATCCCTTCATCGTGGCATCGATGTCAGCCATGGCAGATGCCCTCTCCGTATTCCCGGGCACGTGTAACGCTAGACCCGCGAGATCCTCAGGACCGTGCCGACTGTTCGCCACAACGGCTTTACGGTTGCGTGGACTTTGGTGTGCTTTGGTGCCACCCTGCTGGGCAACGTCTAGGGTGAATGATCGTGACGACGGAACGATGGGCATTGGGCGGCGACCTGAGCGTCGCGCGGGTCGGGTACGGCGCGATGAAGCTGACCGGTTGGCCGAGAGGCGACAACCGGCCCAGCCGGGAGACGGCCCTGGCCATCCTGCGCCGGGCCGTGGAGCTCGGGGTCAACCACATCGACACCTCGCACTACTACTCGCATGACGGGGTGGCGGCCAACGAGCTGATCCGGGAGGCGCTGCATCCCTACCCGGCCGACCTGGTGATCGTGACCAAGGTGGGGGCGCTGGTCGAAGGCTCCGACATCGCCCTGCCGGCGGCGGAGATGACCGGCCTCACGCCCGACGGCCTGCGACGTGGCGTCGAGGCGAACCTGCGCTCTCTGGGCGTGGACCGCCTGGATGTGGTGAACCTGCGGATGGGCGACCGCGACCGCAGCCAGACATCTCTGACCGCGCCCTTGGAGACCTTGCTCGCGCTGCGAGAGGAGGGCCTGATCCGCCAACTGGGCATCTCCAACGTCACTGCCGAGGAGTTCGCCGAAGCCCGCAAGGTCGCGCCGATCGCCTGCGTCCAGAACCTCTACAACCTGTCCCGGCGCGATGACGACCCACTCGTGGACGCCTGCGCGGAGGCCGGCATCGCGTACGTCCCCTTCTTCCCGGTCGGCGGGTTCCAGCCGCTCACAGCCGAGCGCCTGGACGCCGTCGCCGCCCGCCACGGCGCGACCGTGCCGCAGGTGGCCCTGGCCTGGCTGCTGGCCCGATCGCCGAACATCCTGCTCATCCCCGGCACCGGCTCACTGGCCCACCTGGAAGAGAACATCGCCGCCAGTGCGCTGAAGTTGAGCACGGAAGACGTCGCCGAGCTCGTCGAGTAACGGGTTCCCCACGATTGAGACGGGGTGCAGCCCAGCCCACCCGATCGCCCTCCTGGCAAGATAGCGGCATGGAACGTGTGCTTGGAATCGGTGGATACTTCATGCGCGCCGCCGACCCGGCGGCCCTGAGCGCGTGGTATCGCGATTGCCTAGGCCTGGACGCCGATGACGTCACCGATCCTGAAGGCAATCGGATCGAGCTCTGGCAGCCCGTCTGACCGCGTCTTCATGGGCTCGGAATTTTCAGATCGGCCCATACGACGCGATGGCCCGATGATTTGATGAACGTTCCCCAGCTGTTCTCGGACAGCTCCATGACAATCCGAATGCCTCGCCCCGATTCAACTTCCAGTGGCGGATAATCGGGAATGTGGGGTTCGGAGGCGAAAGCGCCGGGATCGGTGACTTCAATGCGAATGAAGTCGGAGCCGAGGCTGAGGCTTACCGCGACCCACTCGCGATCCGCGCCGCCCTCCACGTGTGTGCAGGCGTTCGTGACCAGCTCGCTGACGACCTGTTGCGCGTCCGGCAGCACGGGAGGACCAGTCGCGAGCCACCACGCGACGGCCGCTCGTGCCTGCTTCGGTGCTTTGTCGCCGCGGCGCAGTCTGGTCGCTCCAATGAGCGTTACGTCCTCTGTTCGGATAAGCATGGGGAATCACCGACTTTGTCCGGTCGCTTTGCTTGTCGCCTTGCGCACAAGATTGCGTGTCTGGTGTAAGAACTGACCTCTCACGCAGATGTCTCTCGGAAGTCACCTCTCACAGTGCCAGCGAACGGCTACGTTAAGTGAGAGGTCCGCAGGACAATCACCGCACAGATTAGGCACATGCTGTGTGTGTCGGCGTGTGTGGTTCCGTGGCGACAGAACGGCGGAGGTGCTGAATGAGCGTCAAGAATTTGGACCCGGACGCTGGACCACTGGCTCGGTTCGGCTGCGAGTTGCGGAAACTCCGTATCGACAAAGGGCTCACCCTCGAACAGCTTGCGGACAGAGTCGGTTTCAGCCCGAGCCTCGTCGGCAGCGTCGAGCGGGCCGCCAGAAACCCGAGCAAGGACTTCACCGAACGTTGCGAGGAGGCGCTGGGCCTATCCGGTGAGCTTCTCGCCCGGTGGCCAAGCATCAGCCGGGAGCGCAGCCCGAAGTGGTTTCGGCCCTGGCTGGAGATCGAGCAGAGCGCCACGGTCTTGCGGACGTGGCAACCGCTCATCGTCCCGGGACTGCTTCAAACCACCGACTATGCTCGCGCGATTTTCAACGGCAAGCCAGGTACGACAAAGGAGCAGGCGGAGGAGGCGCTGACGGCTCGGATGGAGAGGCAGGCCATCTTCGCCCGCTCGAACCCGCCGATGTTCTGGGCTGTTTTGGATGAAGGAATCCTGTACCGTCCGATTGGAGGCGAGGCCGTGACTCGTCATCAATTCGAACATCTTATCGCATTGGCCGAAAGCACTCGAATCACCATCCAGGTGCTGCCCTACTCAGCCCTCTCCACTACCGGCCTCCTCGGCGGGTTCGTACTGGCACAAGCCAACGGAATGCCGGACGCTGCCTATCTGGAGTCGGCGGGGCAAGGCCAGGTGCGGGATGCGCCGGATGAGGTTGCCGACCTGAGTGTTAGATACGAGGCGATACGTGCGGAGGCCCTTCCCCAGCACGTATCGCTGAAGCTGATCAAAGAGAGGTTGATGGCGGCATGGAATTGAGTGAGGAACTGAGGACGGCGGCATGGCGTAAGTCGTCGTTCTCGGGCGATAACGGCGGAGACTGCATCGAGGTCGCCCCGCTGAGCGGTGGGCGGGTCGCGATGCGGGACACCGAGCGTCCTGAGATGGAGCCGTGGGTGGTCAGTGGTTCGGTCTGGGCCGCGTTCGGCAAGGGCTGGCGAAACGGCGAATTCGACTTCTAGCGGGCTTCGATCTCGAGTACCGCCTTGCCGTGCAGGCGGCGGCCAAGGAGGGCCGCGGTCGCCTGGGCGGCCTCCTGCCAGGAGCCCCGCCACGAGATCTGCGGGTCCAATCGACCGGCGGCGAGGCGGCCGGCCAGCCAGGTCAGGTCGGGCGCCAATCCCTGGCAGCCGAGCAGGAAGAACGTGACGATCGAGCGATCGTGCCGCCCCTGGTCGCCGAAGAAGGCGCCGAAGGGGAAGTTCTCGCCGTTGTTCGCCGAGTGACCGACGGCGACCAGGGTGCCGCCCTCGGCCAGCCGGTCGTATGCGGACACCAGTTGGTCACCGCCCACCAGGTCCACCACACCGTCCACGGGCTCGGCGATCTCGTGCGGCCCGGACACCACCTCGTCCGCGCCGAGCGCTCGCAGGCTTTCGTCGTGCGCGGCCGGGTCGCCGGTGGAGGCCACCACCTGGGCCCCGCCGAGGTGGGCCAGCTGTACGGCGTACCGCCCGACCCCGCCGGTGGCGCCCGTGACCAGCACGCGCCTGCCGAGGATCGGGCCGATCCGGTGGAGTGCGCGGAGCGCGCTGGCGCCCGCGACCGGAACGGTGCTGATCGCGCCGAGGTCGGCATTCTGCGGCACGGTGCCGATGAGGTCCGTGTCGACGGCGCGGAGTTCGGCCCAGGCGCCGTCGCCGGCGAGCGTGACCACCCGCGTGCCGGCGGCCGGGCCGGATCCGTCGGCGGCGGCGCGTTCCACGATCCCCGCCGCGTCCCAGCCGAGGACGGTCCCCTCCGGGGCGTTCTGGATGCCGAACGCGACCTCGCCGTAGTTGAGGGAGGTCGCCGTCACCCGTACCAGCGCCTGGTTCTGGGCGGGTACGGGATCGGGCGCTTCACCGAGCCGCAGGCCGCCGGGCGCGGAACGGTCGACGAGCAGAGCGCGCATGGGTTCTCACCTTCACTGAGAGGTTTATGCCACTGAGTGGCATAAGACTATAGGAGGCGTTCGCGCACGAGATACACTCGGGGTGATGAGCACCGAGATCCTCAGTGGACTGCCGCTACGCGAGCGCAAGAAGCTCCGCACCCGCCAGGCGCTGATCGACACCGCGCTGGAGCAGTTCACCGAGCGGGGTTTCGACGGCACGACGCTCGATGAGCTCTGCACCGCCGTCGAGGTGTCCAAGCGCACCTTCTTTCGCTACTTCGACAGCAAAGAAGACGTCGCGATGGCGCCCACTCAGGATCTGTGGGCCGCCTTTCTGGACGATCTCCAGACCCGGCAGCCGACCGGCGGCACGCTTCTGGTGCTGCTCCGGGACACGCTGTTCACGGCGCTTGACCGGATGCCCGCCGAGGGCTGGGCGGAGCGTGTTCTGCTCTCCCGCCGGCTGGCAGCCAGGACGCCGTCGATGAACGCGCACGGGCTGCAGTTCTGCGACCGCACCACCCGTACCGCGATCACTATCCTGCGGGAGCGCTTCGGTCCGGCCGACCCGCACGACCTGCGGCTCCGGCTGGCCCTCGACATGATGATCTCGGCTTTCCACTGTGCGCTGGAGGAGTGGACGTTTCAGCCCGGACCCGCGAGCCGTGACGACCTCTCCGCTCGCCTTCGCGACGCGTTCGCCGCGATCCCGGGCAGTGTCACGATGACGGTCTCCGCTTAGCAGCCTTTTCTGAACGGCCGGCCGGGCAGGTAGCGGGTCCATTCGGCCTCGGTCAGCGTCCGTCCGGCCCGCGCGCAGACCGCCTTCACCAGCGGTTCGACGGCTATGGGAAGCCTGGTCAGCCGTCCCGCCCTGCCGATGGCCAGGAGTTCGGCGGAGTCGGCCGAGAAGGCGATCGACCTCGCGCTGTCCGGAAGCTGGGCCGCGGGCCCGATCCGCTGGCCCTGCCGTACATCCCAGACGGTCAGCGACTTCTCCTGGGACGCGAACGCGAACAACCGGTCATCGGCGGAGAACGTGGCCGACCACGACGCCTCGCCCACCCGCAGCCAGTCGCCGACCCGCACGCCCGTGCTTGTGTCCCAGATGCCCACCTTGCCGGTGAAGTCCGCCGCGACCAGCTTCAGGTCGGCGCTGAACCAGACCTCGTCCGCCTTGCCGGGGAACGGCAGTCGTGGTCCGAACGGGCGCCCGGATGCGAGGTCGATCAGGCGGAGCAGGTTCGCCTCCAGGCCGATGAGCCGGCCGTCCGCGGCGACCGTCCAGCCGAGCAGGCGTGGCCTGGTCACCTGCTTGAGCCGCTTGCCGCCGGGGACCTGCCAGAGCGTGAAAGCCTTCTCGCCGGCCGTCCAGAGTCCGGCCGGGGCCAGTAGCGCGCCGTCCGAACCGTCAGGGGTCGGCACCTTCGCCAGCTCGTGCCAGGCGGCGGTATCCCGGACGGTGACATCGTCGCTGCGTCTGATCGCCAGCCGCCTGCCGTCCCGACTGAAGGAGAGGTCGCTGTCATAGGCCTCGAACGTCCCCGCCTCGAACTCCCTGCCGTTCAGCGCGATCTTGGTGGAGTCCAGCGCGTGCGTGGCGAGCAGGTGGCCGTCGGCGCTGAACTCCACCTCGTCCTGGGAATCCGCCGCGGTGACGTACGGCTGGAGCGTGATGACCGTGTCCTCGCTCAGGTAACGCAGTCCGGCCGGGCCGAAGGCGACCGCGGACACGGGGTCCGTTATGTCGCGCTCGAGAATCAGCGGATCGTCGGCGTACAGCTGATAGAGCCTGATCGTCGAGCCGATCCCCGCGAGGACCTTGCCGTCCGGGCTGAACGCCGGTGCCGCCATGGGCTCCCAGTCCGTGATCGTGGTGATCTCCTTGCGGGTTCGGGCGTCGAAGACGACGAGGCCGTCGTCGTCGGCGATGGCGAGCAGCCGCCCGTCGCGGCTGAACGCCGAGTTGGACGCGCAGCTCGCGCAGATGTCGGGGAAGCCGCGCTGAGCCTTGCCCGAGGGCAGCGCCCAGCGCTCGCGACCGGCCACGGCGTAGTCGCCGCCCGGGTGGATCGCGGTCTTGACGAGCGCGGGCAGCGCGGTCGTCTTTCCGGTACGCGGGTTGTAGACGTTCTTGCCCTGCCCGAGGTCGACGAGAAGGAGGCCGCCGCTGAAACTGATGTCCAGGTCGAACTCCTCGTAGGCGGGCAGGCGCCGGCCCGTCGGCTTGCCGGTGGCCAGTTCCCAGAGGCCGACGCCCTCGCTGTCGGCGACGGCCAGCAGCCGCCCGTCCTCGCTGACCGCGGCCTGGCGCAGGCGCCGGCCGGTCAGGCCGAGCCCGGTGAAGCCGCCCGTCCGCCTGCCGGTCGCCACGTCCCACACCCTGACCTCGTCGAGACTGACGCTGATCAGCGAGCGGCCGTCGGCGCTGAGCGCCCGCACCACGTCGGGCCCGGTGTCGGGGTCCTGGAAGGCCGCGCCGCCCTGGTCGACGACCGAGGCGAACAGGCTCGACCTGGCCTCGGCCGTGGGGGACAGCCGCGCGGCCGCGGCACTGAGCAGCATGCCCAGCACGGGGTCCTTGCCTCTCACCGTGTCGGCCACCCCGGCCAGCCGCGCGGACTCGGCCACGTCGCGTTGTTCGGCGAGCATGATGCTCTGCCGTACGGCCAGACCTCCGGCGACCAGGGCCAGCACCAGGAGCCCGGCCAGTCCGATGGACAGGAGCCTGGTCCTGCGGGATCGGCGCCTGCCGAGCGCGGTGGCCGCCGAGAGGAAGTCCCGTTCGCCGGGGGTGAGCGTGATGTTCCTGCGGTCGGTCGCGGCCCAGCGCAGCGCGTCGTCCAGCGAGCTGCCGTGGAACAGGTCGGCGTCCTTGCGCCCGTGCTCCTCCCAGCGCTCCGCGGCCGTCCAGATCCGCCGGTGCACGATCAGCCCGTCCCGGTTCGCGGCGATCCAGGCGCGCAGCCGGGGCCAGGCCAGCGGTAGCGCGGGGCGCAGCAGCCGTACCGGATCTCCCTTCGAGACCAGGTACGTGAAAGCGTCCAGCACCCGCTCGATGCCGTCGGGGAGCTCGGACCTGCGTAGTTCGCACAGCGCCAGCTCGTCCTCGGCGGTCACCGTGACCAGCCGCAGGAACAGCTCGGGGACCAGCTCCTTGTCGGCGGGACTGAGAGCGGCGTAGGAGTCCTCGGCGATGACGCCGAGCGCGGGGTCGTCGGCGGTGGTCCCGATCCGCTCGCCGTCGCCGGCGCCCTGCTCGAGCAGCCGGGCGGTGTCGAGCCTTCCGTCGCTGTTGACCAGCCCGAGCAGCAGTTCGCGCGCGGTCGGGCGGCGGCCGGGTTCCTTGGCCAGCGCCGCGCGCACCAGGCGGCGCAGCGGGTCGGGCAGCGCGGCCAGGTCGGGTTCGTGGGAGAGCACGCGGTGCATGACCGCGCCCAGCGCCTCCGCGGTGAACGGATCCTCGCCCGTGGCGGCGTACAGGATGATCGCTCCCCAGGCGAACACGTCCGCGGCCGGCCCCGCCCGCTCGCCCGAGAACACCTCCGGCGCCATGTAGCTGGGCGTGCCCGCCACCTCTCCCGTGGCGGTGAGCGACATCTCCAGCGTGCGGGCCACGCCGAAGTCGATCACGCGGGGCCCGTCGGGGCCGAGCAGCACGTTGTCGGGCTTGAGGTCACGGTGCACGACGCCCGCGTCATGGATGGCGGTCAGCGCCGTGGCGATCGCCGTGGCCAGCCTGTGCACGTCGTCGCCGCGGAACACCCGCCCGGCCGCGCGCAGGCTCGGGCCTTCGACGTACTCGCTGACGATGTACGGCCTGGACCCCTCCAGATGGACGCCGAGCACCCTGGCCGTACAGAACGAGGCCACCCGCTGCGCCGCGACCGCCTCCTTGGCCAGGCGACCGCGCAGCTCGGACCGGCTGACCGGGTCGCCCCGGAGCACCTTGACCGCGACCCTGGTGCCCGCCGGATCGTAGGCCTCGTACACGACGCCTTGCCCACCCGCTCCGATCCGGCTCGCCAGCCAGTACTCCCCGAGCCGCTGTGGGTCGCCGTCGATGAGTGTGCTGCGCATGTCCGGTTGGACTACCGGTGCGACCAGATGGTTGCGCGGCGCTACGCGGCTTGACTTGAACCCCAGTTCATATACGAGCCTTGAACGATGACAGAACACAGCGAAGAAGTGCTCGACAGCCCGACCGGCTGGGTGGCCGACCACATCCGCCGCTACGTGGAGACGGACGGCCGGGACGGCCACCTCTACCAGGAATGGCCGACGCTCCTGCTCAGCACGCGCGGCCGGAAATCCGGCAAGCTGCGCCGCACGGCCCTGATCTACGGCCAGGACGGTGACCGGTACCTTCTGGTGGCGTCCAACGGCGGGGCCGACAGCCATCCGGCGTGGTATCTCAACCTCGTCGAGCATCCCGAGGTGACGGTGCAGGTTCTGGCAGACGTGTTCAGCGCGCGAGCCCGTACCGCCACGGGCGCCGAGCGGGCGGCGCTCTGGGGCACTATGGCGGCG
Source organism: Nonomuraea sp. NEAU-A123 (assembly GCF_018603905.1). Classification (GTDB taxonomy): domain Bacteria; phylum Actinomycetota; class Actinomycetes; order Streptosporangiales; family Streptosporangiaceae; genus Nonomuraea. Next base: position 16,021 of record NZ_JAHFZZ010000010.1, on the reverse strand, counting down.
GTCTTCCCGCTTTACGATGATTATCAGCGCAAAGCCGAGCGGGAGATCCCCTTGGTGATTCTGGAGCGTGCCTGAATTCGCTTCATCGAATCGAAGCGGGCGTCAGGTGTCCGGGAAGGCCAGTTTGCGGACCCGGCGGACGGCGCGTTTGAGAACCGTGCGGTCCTGGTCCTGGGTGCGGGACAGGCGGACGGCCTCGCGGCGCCACGACTCGGCCTTCTCGCGCCACCGTTCCGCGTCCCTGCGGCCCTTGCCCGCCTCCCTGCGGAGCTGGGCGAGTTCGGCCTGCATGAGGGCGGTGCGCTTGCGGAGGCGGGTGATCTCCTTCTCGTACTGGGTGGTGATCCGGTCCAGTTCGGGGACCGGGCGGCGGCGGGGCGGGTAGATCGGGGGGCGGCGGGTGAAGCCCCAGGTGTCGCCGTCCAGCCACTCCAGGCCGAAGACCTCGTCCAGGACGGTGTCCAGGTGCTCGCCGGGGTGGGATACCAGGGCGGCGCGGGAGAGGGCGGCGGTGCGTTCGAGTCTGGCCACGGTGACGCCCTGGTCGGTCTCGTCGAGGGCGACGCAGAGGGCGCCGCCGTCGTGCTCTTCCAGGTGGTCGACCAGGCGTTGCAGGGTGTCGCGCGCGGGCACCCAGCCAGGAGGCATGAGGAGGCGGAACGGCGGCACCACCCCGGGAGACCCCGAGGTCTCGGCCAGCCGTACTCGGGGATCGTGTTCGAAGGTGGCGTGGATGAGGCGGAGGTCCAGGTCGGGGTCGCGGAGCGGGGAGCGGCGGCCGTTCCCCAGCGCGGACCAGGGGCCGGTGATGGTGATCGCGACGTCCGGCACCGAGCTCGCCAGCAGGCCGTCGACCGTCGCGCGGACGTCCTCGTAGCCCGCCGCGGGGACCGTGGCGTCCACGTACGGGACGAGCCACTGCCGGCCCGGGTCCGTGCGCAGGTAGCGCCGGTACGGCACGCGGTCCGCCACGTAGGGGTCGTTGTACCGCTTCAACGAGAGAAAGTCGCGCATGGCGGTCGGCAGCCCGATGTGCCACACGCGCGAGTCCGGGTCCGGTACGTACACGGCGCCCGCCTGAGTGAGCCGGTAGCCGAGCTCGGTGTCCTCCGCCAGCACCAGCGAGGTGTCCAGGCCGCCGATCGAGCGCAGCAGAGAAGCGGGGTAGGAGACGGTGGCGCCCACGTGGATGCGGGTGGCCAGGGAGTTCGGGGCGGTGCGCAGGCCCTCGTGGTCGAGGATGATCTTCTCGGCCCAGTCGTGGCGGTGCGGTGAGAGGGGGAACAGCTTGTCCTCGTGGCCGTCTTCGAGCGCCTGGCGCACCTCGCGGGGGGTGGGCAGCACCTCGCCGGCGGTGAAGTCGATCCACCCCAGCACGACCAGGTATGGAGCCAGGTGGTGCCAGCGGAGCTGGGCCTCGACGTGGCGGTGATGGGGGACCATGTCCGCGTCCAGCACGAAGATGATCTCACCGGTGGCGGCGTCGATGCCGGTCTGTACGGCCCAGGCGCGGCCCCAGCCGCCGGGCGGGCTGGTGATGAGGCGGGTGCGGGCCGGGGTGAGTTCGGGCAGGCGTACCGGCACCGCGCTGCCGTCGTCCACGACGATCACGTCGAGCAGCTCGGCCGGGTAGCTCTGCGCGGACAGGGCGGCCAGCGTGAGGTCCAGCGTTTCCTGGCGGTCATGGGCCGGGACGACCACGGTGACGGTCAGCTCGGGTGTCCACTGGCCGAGGAGGGGCGGGGTGAGCACGCCGTAGTCGTTGCGGCGGATACGAGGGGTCACGGCTGCGCGCTCCCTTCGAGTTCCATCAGGGAGCTGGGGCGGAAGCCGCGCCACTGGTTCCTGTTGCGCTGCAGGAATGTGCCGATCGGCTCCTGCCAGGTGTGGTTGGCTGCGGGGCCGCGGCGCAGGATGTACCCGAGGCCGTGCGTACGGTAGATCTGCCCGCCGGCCGCCTGCAGCGCCTCCTGGAACTGGGTGTCGACCGACCGGCGCAGCGGCCGGAAACCGCCCACCGCCTGGAACGCCGAGCGTTCCACCAGGATCGTGCCGCCCGCGACGAAGCTGGTGATCTGCTCGGTGATCTGCTTGCGGTGCACGGTGACGTCGATCGACGACAGGTAGACGAACTCGGGCACGGTGCCCACCACCTGGGCCCCCGAGTAGGAATGCGCCAGCAGCAGGTCGGCCAGGAAGTCGGGGCCGTACCAGTCGTCGTCGTCCATCTTCAGCAGGAACGACCCCGAGGCCCGCGCCGCCGCCTCGTTGAGCACCTCACCGAACACCGCCCGGTGGTCGGCCTCCAGGATGGTCAACGGGCCGTCGAAGGCGGCGATGGCCGCGGCCACGTCCGGATGGCCCGGGGGTACGCCGTGCAGGGCGAGGATCACTTCGAGCTGGACACCGCGCTGGCGGCCGACCTGCTCGAGCGCGAACCCGACCATGTCGGCCCGCCGCGTCGCCAGCAGAACCGAGGTCAGCGGGGGAGCGGGAGCGGGGGCGCCGAGCTGCTCCCAGCGGGCGGCGACGCCATGGGTGCGCAGCGCCTCGCGGCGTAGCCGGATGCTGTGCTCCTCGCGGCCGAGCTCGTCGGAGAGATCGGGATCGCTGAGCAGCAGCCGGGCGAGCTCGTCGCCGAGTGCGCCCGCCCAGCGCGGCACCGTGTGCGCGGTCAGCGGTACGCCGGCCGCGGCCAGGCCCGTGAGCACGCGGACGGCGGCGAGCGGGCCGCTGTGGGCGTGGTGCCAGTCGATCTCCACGCCGCGGATCTGCCGGAGCCTGCCCACGTCGGCGTCCGTCACGCCGCCCGACTCGGCGAACGCGGTCACCACCTTCCCGTCGAGCACGACCGACCAGCGGCCGTCGCGCTCCACCAGGGACGCCGGGCCGCGTGACGGGGTGGTGACGAAGCCCTGCGGGTTCACCAGCCGCTCGTCGACCGGTGGGATCATCGACGGCTCGCCGAGCACGTCGGGGTCGACCAGCGACAGCCCGGCGCCACCGGGGCGGCCGAGCCGCTCCCAGCTCGCGGACCGCGAGGTCGGCCGCTCGATCGGTGTCTGGGACCCGGACCAGTCGGCCGGGTCGCTGTCGTCAACGCCCTCATCGGCCGAATCCTGGCCGATTCCCAAGGCTCCCAAGGCGTCGGGCGTGCGCATTCCTGTGGCGTCGAGCGTGCGGAGCACGACATCGCTGCCCGGGGCGCCGACCCGTTCCGGCACCGGCCCGGCCAGCTCGGCGGGCGTCGCGTTCGGGTCGCCGGGACGCCAGGCCGCCGCGCCGACGCCGGCGATCGCCGCCGCGGGCGCCGTGATCACGTCGAGCCGGTGCCCGGCGAACGCCCGAGCCGTCGCGGCTACCGTACGGCCGGCCGGGGTGGGCGCCGAGAACCGCGCGTCCACCACCCACACCCTGTCCTTCGGCTGGTAGACCCGCAGATCCGTGAGCGAGCGCCAGCGGTGCGCGGGCGTCGGGGTGGGCACGGGCGCCGGATGGGAGGCGGGCGAGTCGAGCACGGCCACGACCACCCGCCGGGCGTCCGGCAGCAGCTTGTGCAGCGTGGCGGCCCGGCGCAGGTCGGCAGGGGTACGGGCGATGATGAGCACCTCGTGCACCCGTTCGGCGTCCGCGAACGGCTCCAGCAGGTCCCGGTCCAGGTCCACGGCGTCGACGTCGTGCTCGACCCCGGCCAGGAAGATCCGGGCCTTGGGCATCTCGGCCAGCAGTTCGCGGATCATCCGGCGCTCCGCAGGTGTCTGATGAGCGAGGTCAGCGGCCCGGCCGAGTCGTCGGGGACGGGATCGGCGGACAGCCGGTCCACCTCGGCCGTCAGCCGCTCGATCTCCGCCTTCAGCTCCTTCACCTCGTCCTGCCGCTTGCCCGCCAGCGCCCGCCACTTGGCGGGGTCTCCGGCCAGCGGTTCGGCCTGGTCCTCCGGGGCGAAGCCGTACTCGGCCCCGCTCACCCAGATCGATCCGAACATCTCATCCACCAGATCGTCGGTCCCGCCGTGGAACAGGGCCGCGCGGGAGAAGGCCGCGGTGCGCTCCAGCCTGGCGGCCACGACTCCGGCCTCGCCCTCGTCGAGCACGGCGCAGACGAGTCCCAGCGTGTCCTGTTCGGCCAGCCGTACGAGCCGGGAGAGCGTGTCGGCGCCCAGCACCCAACCGGACGGGAGCGTGAGCAGGAAGGGGGCGGGGGCCGCCGAGTCGGGCGCGGACGTCACGAACGTGACGCGCGGTTCGTGCCGGTAGAGGTTGTGGATGAGGCGCAGGTCGAGCAGCGGGTCGTCGAGGCTGTCGCGGCGCTCGTCCGTCAGCTTGTCCCAGGGGCCGACGATGGCCACGGCCGTGTCGGTGATCGTCCCGGCGAGCGCGGAGTCGGCACTGGCGCGCGTCCGCTCGTAGCCGGCCGCCTCCACGACGACCTGGACGTACGGCACCAGCCAGCGGCGTCGCGGATGGTTGCGCAGCCAGCGCAGCTCGGGCAGCAGATCGCCGAGGAACGACCAGTTGTGCCGGTGCACGTCCTTCTCGCGGCGCATCACGGTGGACGGGCCGACATGCCAGGCGCGAGCCTGCTCGTCGGGGATGAACACCGCCCCGGCCTGCGCCAGCCGGTAGCCGAGTACGGTGTCCTCGGCCATGTTCAGGCTGGCGTCCACGCCGCCCGCGGCGCGCAGCAGGTCGGCGCGCACCGAGGTGGAGGCGCCGGTATGCAGCAGGTACGCGCTCGAACCCGCGTCCTTGAGCATCCTGGTGGACTCCAGGGTCATGCGCGTGTACTCGGTGCGGGTGCCCTCCTCGCCCAGAGCCGCCACGAACCGGGTGTCGCTGATCACGACGGCGTGGTCGATGAGGTGGTGCCAGCGCATGTGCGCTTCCAGGTGATCCGGGGCCAGGACCATGTCCGAGTCGAGCCAGTGGATCACATCGCCGGTCGCGGCGAGCCGGCCGGTCTCCCTGGCCGCGCCGCGTCCCCAGCCCTCGCGCACCCGGACCACCCGGACGCCGGGTAGGTCGAGGGGCGGCTCGCTGCCGTCGTCGGCGACGACCACCTCGACCAGCTTGGCGGGGTAGGTCTGCTCCGCCAGCGCGGCCACGGTCCGGGCGAGCGCCGGTGCGCAGTTGTAGGCGGGAATCACCACGGAAACGGTCAGAGCGGGCTGCCAGGCGCCGATGGCCGGCGGCTCGAGCGTTCCCCAGTCGTTGTGCCTTATCCGCGTCATACCGGGTCCTTGGCCAGCGCGCGGACCTCCTCGCGCAGCTCCTCCACCTCTCGCGCCCGCGTCATCGCGTTGACCCGGTCCTCGCCCAGCGAGGCCAGGATCGCGCCGAGATCATCCTCGCGCCGCGTGGCCGACTGCTCGACGGCCTCGGCCAGACGGTCCAGCCGCGCCTCGATGCGCTTGAGCGCCGTGGCGGTCTTGGCCAGCTCGGCCTCGTGCTTCTTGGCTCGCAGGTCGATGCGCTGGGCCTTGCCGTCGATGCGCCGTACGGTCAGCACGAGTACGGCGAGCCCGGCCAGCGTGATGGCGAACGCCCCCGTAGCGGCGGCGGCGCCGAACGTGAGCAGACCGGCGAGGACGAGCACCACGAGCACGGCAACGGCCAGAACTCCGAGGATTGCGGCGGTCGCTGCCAGTCGGCGGGGCGAGAGCATCCGCGCATACCTTTCGTAGTCATGACATTTCAGGCGTCAATGGGGTATTGACACCTTAATAAACATTTGCCACTACCGTGCCACAGGTTCCTGGACAAAAACTGGGAGAATCCTGCTGGTTCGGCCTACGTTACCTTCACACTGGCCATCCACCCCAAGGTGAACTCAACGTCTCAAGGGGTGTCAGACCGGCGTAAGGTGGGCGCCTGACTGAGTCCCCGTCGGTCGAGGAGCACCATGCCCGTCACCCCCTGTGGCTTCGCGCGTACGCCGGAAAAGGGGCTCGCTCGCCTGCATTGGAGCGATGGCCACCCCGCCGAGCTGCCCGGTGCCTTCTCCGGGTGGGCGGTGGACGGCCACGAGCCCGACGTGCCGGCGCTGCGCCCGCTGCGCGGCCTGGAGATCGAGTGGCCCGAGCGCGAGGTGCCGCTGGCCGGGCTGGTCCGGCTCGCGGCGGCGGGCGTGCCGCTGACCACGCACGACGCCCCCGCCTGGGTCCCCGCCGAGCTGGCGGCGCTGCTCACCGACCGCGACTGGCTCGGCCACACCGGGACCGGCCCCAGGTCGCTGGCCGACCTGCGCCGCGAGGAGCACAGCGTGCGGCTGCGCCGCCTGACCCACCGCCTGCCGCCCTCGCGTACGCCGCGGATCAGCGTGGTCATGTCCACCAGGCGCCCGGCGATGGTCGCCGGCGCGCTCGCCCAGATGGCCCGCCAGCGCGACACCGACATCGAGGTGCTGCTCGGCCTGCACGGCGTCCCCTTCGACGCGGTACGGCAGGCGGTCGAGAGCTGTCCCCTGCCCGTGACCTGGATCGAGGCCCCGGCCGAGACGCTGTTCGGCGAGGTGCTGAACGAGGCCGCGGCCCTGGCGTCCGGCGACTACCTGGCCAAGTGGGACGACGACGACTGGTACGGCCCCGACCACCTGGCCGACCTGGTCATGGCGGTGTCCTATTCGGGGGCCGACATCGTGGGCACCACGGCCGAATTCTTTTACCTGGAGCCGTTGCACGCCACGATCAGGCGCACCACGTTCGCCAGTGGCGCCGCCTATCCGAGCGAGGTTTCCAGCGATCACGTAGCAGGCGGCACGATTCTCGCCACAAAAACGATATTTCAGGACGTAGGGGGATTTCCGGCTCAGCCGCGGGCGGTGGACCGGGACTTCCTCAAGGCCGCCCACGAGGCCGGGGCGAGCATCTACCGCACCCACGGCCTCGGCTACGTGCTCCGGCGCACGCTGAGCGACCAGCACACCTGGCAGCTCCCGCTCGCCCACTTCCTCAAGGTCGCCGCCAACCAGTGGCACGGCTTCCGCCCGAGCCTGCTCTTGGAGACGGTATGAGCAGGGTTCGCGGTAACGACTACCGGATGCTCGAACCTCCGGAGACGTACTCGCCGACGCTGCGGGTCAGCGTGGTCGTGCCCGCGTACGGCGGCCAGGACAAGCTCGACCTGGTGCTGGCCGCGCTCGCCCGGCAGACCTACCCCGCCGGGCTGATCGAGGTCATCGTCGTCGACAACGGCAGCTCCCCGCCGTTGCGGCTGCCGGAGGAACGCCCCGAAGACACCCGGCTGATCGTCTGCCCGGAGCCGGGCCGGGCCGGCGCCCGCAACGCCGGGCTCGCCGAGGCCACCGGCGACGTGATCCACTGGCTCGACTCCGACGTCGTGCTCACCCCCGGCTCGATCGAGGCGCACATGCGCTGGCACCACGCCGCGCCCTACCTGGCCGTGACCAGCTACATCAGGTTCACCGAGTCGCCGGTGCCCGCCGAGCTGCCCGACGACCTGGAGAAGGCCTTCGAACCCGCCGAGCCGCACGCCTGGATCGTCGACCTGATCGAGCGGACGAACGGCCTCACCGACAACACCCAGCGCCCGTTCAGCCTGCACGTCGGCGGCGCGACCTCGGTCAACGCCCGGCTGGTCGCCGCCGCCGGGACGATGGACGACGAGCTGATACTCGGCCAGGACACGGAGATGGGTTACCGGCTCTACCAGGCCGGGGCGGTGTTCGTACCGGAGCCCAGGGCCCGTGCCTACCATCTCGGGCCGACCATGCGGATGCGCGACCAGCGGCCCATCGACCGCGTGAGCTACGCGTTCGTCGCCGACCGCATCCCCGCCTACCGGTGGCTCCGCTCGCACCCCTCACGCCAGTGGAAGGTCCCGTACGTCGCGGTCGTCGTCGACGGCACCGCCGGTTACGAGCAGGTCCGCGCCACGGTCGACGCCCTGCTGGCGGGCACCATGCTGGACCTGTCCATCGTCGTGGTCGGCCCCTGGGACTCCCTCGAGCGCGAGCGCCGGGCGCCGTTGAAGGACCCCGCACTCGACCTGGTGCTGGTCCACGGCCACTATCTGCACGAAGGCCGGGTACGGCTGGCGGTCTCCGGCGAGGTCGACCCGGCCGTGCCGTACGTGCTGCGGCTGCCCGGCGGCTGGGTGCCGGGGGAGGACAGCCTGGCCAGGCTGCTCGATTTGGCCCGCGCCGAAGGGCTCGGGCTGGTGAACGTGCTGCTCCACGAGTCGCCGGACGGCGTCGTGGGCGCGCGGCTGGAGCGCGCCTCCGCCTTCGCCCGCGCGCGGATCGTCGTACGCCCCGGCGAGGATCTCGACGACGCGGTGGACGACGTGTCGGGCGTCTCGTGGGTGGAGGGCGAGACGTACGGGTTCGCGACGGAGCCGGCGGAGCTGCTCGGCCGCCGCAGCGCCTACCGGGCCCGGCTCAAGGCGGAGGCGGAGGCGGCGCGGCTGGCCAGGGAGGCCGAACGGCTGCGCGCGCAGGTGACCAAGTGGCGCGACGAGGCCGGGCGCTGGCGCAAGAGCGCCGTGGAGCTGCGGCGCGACGTCAGCACGCTGCGCCGCCAGTTGGCCGCCGCCAACCGCGCCCAGCAGAGCATGCGGGTGCTGCTGGCCACCACGGTCAAGCGCGCCCTGGGCAAGCGGCTGCGCGGCTAGCTGGGGCGGAGGGCTGACTTCAGTCGGCCCAGAAGGCTCCGTTCCTCGGCGGCCGAGGTGGGGATCGTGACGATCGGCGCCGCGGGCTTCGCGGCTGGGCCGTCCAGGGGTTTCTGGGCTGCGGGCTTCGGTGGTGCGGCCGGGGGCCAGTAGCGGTCCGGGGGCTCGTGGCGTACGCCGTGCGTGGTCTCGATGATCTTGTCGAGATCGTCGCCCGGCGTGGTGAGCAGCAGGGCCCGGCCCATGGCGGAGGTGCGTTCGAGGCGGGCCGTGCGGCCGTCGGGCAGGTCCACGACGAGCACGCCCGTCAGGTCCTTCTGCACCGTCTCGATCATCCGCTCCAGCGTCGCCTTGTGCAGCGGCACGTCCACCGGTCCCCGATAGCGGAACGGCGCGGGCGCCGGCGTCGGGGCCGCCTCGTCGATCAGCCGGATCCGGTCGTCGTGCGCGAACAGATCACGCATCAGCCGCATCTCGAAGCACGGGTCACTGAGCACGGCCCGCCGCCCGTCGTGCAGCCGCGCCCACGGTCCCACCAGCGTCACCACGACGTCCTGCAGCTTGCCGTCGAGCGCCGCCGCCGCCGCCTGCCGGACGACCGCTTCCGAGGTGTCCGTGACGTCCAGGACAATCTCGACGTACGGTACGAGCCAGCGGCGGCCCTGGTCCTTGCGCAGGTCGCGGCGGAGCGGGATGCGGTGCGCGAGGTACGGCTCGACGGCCCGCACGGCGCGTTCCCGGTCACGGTGCTGGGCGGGCAGCCCGAGGTGCACCGCCTGCGCCTCCATGTCCGGGATGAACACGACGCCGTGCATGGCCAGCCGGTAGGCGAACTCGGTGTCCTCGCCGCGCACGACGTTCGGGTCGAGACCGCCCACGGCGTGGAAGACCTCCCGGGGAAGGGCGAAGGTCGGTCCTGTGCACACGTGATAGGGATTGCGGCTCTTGCGCAGCCCGTCGGTCTTGGCGATCGTCGCCTCGGTGGAACTCGACACCCCCGACGCCAGGTCGAACACGTCTCCCAGGTGTCCCGCCCGGAAGACCTGCTCGGCGGTGAGCGCCGGCACCTCGACGAACCTCTTCATCCCGATCGTGACCAGATAGTCGGTCACGTGATGCCACCGGGCCAGGGCCTCGATGTGCTCGCGGCAGGCCACCATGTCGGCGTCGAGCCGCTGGATGATCTCGCCGTCGGCGGCCTTGGCGCCGGTGTTGACGGCGTTCGAGATGCCCCAGCCGGTCTTCACCGGGACGATCCGGGTGTTGACCGGCCGGATCTCCGGCAGCCGGATCGGCGGCTCGCTGCCGTCGTCCACGACCAGGACCTCCATGAGGTGATCCGGGTACGTCTGAGCGGCCAGCGCGGCCAGTGTCAGCTCCAGCTGAGGCCCACCGTGCGCGGGTATCACCACGCTCACGGACAGGGCCGGTGACCAGGCGCCGAGCTCCGGCGGTGTCAGCGGAGAATAGTCGTTCTGCGTCATGGCAGGACGCGCGTTCATGGTGATGACCCCCCTGCCGGGGACCATACCGGGAGATGCTGAAAATTTCCCGAATTGTTGGTTGTTGCGGCCACCACTCGGCGACCCGGGACTCGGCTCGGCGCCTACTGCCAGGACCCCGTACACTCGGTGGCCAAGACCGCAGGTAGGGAGTCAATATGAGCAGGTCGTGGCGTGGCCTCATCGAGGAGTACCGAGAGCGCCTTCCGGTCACCACGAAGACGCCCGTCATCACGCTGCTGGAGGGCGGCACGCCGCTGGTGCCCGCGCACCGCGTCTCCGCGCTGACCGGGTGTGAGGTCTACCTCAAGGTGGAAGGCGCCAACCCGACGGGCAGCTTCAAGGACCGCGGCATGACGATGGCCATCAGCAAGGCCGTCGAAGAGGGGGCCAAGGCGGTCATCTGCGCCTCGACCGGCAACACCTCGGCCTCGGCCGCCGCCTACGCCGTACGGGCCGGGCTCACCTGCGCCGTGCTGGTGCCGCGCGGCAAGATCGCGATGGGCAAGCTGGCCCAGGCGCTCGTCCACGGCGCCACGCTGCTCCAGGTCGAGGGCTCGTTCGACGACTGCCTGGAGATGACCCGCAAGCTGTCGTCCAGCTACCCGATCGCGCTGGTCAACTCGGTCAACCCGTTCCGGCTGCAGGGCCAGAAGACGGCCGCCTTCGAGATCGTCGACACGCTGGGCGACGCGCCCGACATCCACTGCATCCCGGTGGGCAACGCGGGCAACATCTCGGCCTACTGGATGGGCTACCGGGAGTACGCCACGGACGGGATCGCCACCAAGACCCCGCGCATGTTCGGCTTCCAGGCCAGCGGCGCGGCACCGATCGTCAACGGCGCGCCCGTCGCCCACCCGCACACGATCGCCACCGCCATCCGCATCGGCAACCCCGCCTCCTGGCAACTGGCCACGGCGGCTCGCGACGAGTCCGGTGGCGCCATCGAGTCGGTCACGGACCGGCAGATCGCGACCGCGTACAAGCTGCTGGCCCAGGAAGAGGGCGTCTTCGTCGAGCTCGCCTCGGCGGCCAGCGTCGCCGGCCTCCTGCAGGCGCACGGGCAGGGGCTCATCGCCCCCGGGCAGCGCATCGTCTGCACGGTCACGGGCAACGGCCTCAAGGACCCCGACTGGGCGATCGCCGGCGCCCCGGCTCCGGTCACCATCCCCATCGACGTCCACGCAGCCGCCGCCGCCCTCAACCTGGCCTAGGAACGCCGCTCGCGCCCGTAAGAGCGGGACTGTGTGATTCCCCACACCGACCGGCCACACCGACCGGCCACACCGGGCGGCCACACCGGGCGGCCGGCCTCGCTGGGCAGCCCGGCGCGCTGGGCCGCGTGGTGCGTGCTGGACCGCGCGTGCTGGACCCGACACGCCGGACTGTGTGGTGTGTGCTGTGCGGTGGGGTGTGTGCCGGGTCGTGTGGCGGGCGCCAGGCCGTGCGGTGCGTTCCGTACGTGCGGTACCTGCCAGGCGGTGCGGTGCGGTGCGTGGCAGGTCGTGTGGTGCGTGCCAGGCCATGAGGCGGGCGCCAGGCTGTGTGGTGTGTGCCGTGCCGTGCGATGTGTGCCGGGCCGTGTGGTGCGTGCCTGGCCGTGCGGTGGGCGCCAGGTTGTGCCGGACCGGCCGGTGCGTTCGGTTGGGACGGTCCGGCACTCTTGCGGGACCCAGCGCCGGGTCGGCGGGATGTGGTGAGGTGGGGGGCGGCGCAATGTGCACGGCGCCTGGGCTGGGCCACGGCAGGCGGCCAAGCGGCAAGCGTTCCGGCCTTGCCGCACGACAAACCGGCTCCGCCGTACGAGAAACCGACAAACCGACAAACCGACTCTGCCGTACGACAAACCGCCGTGCGACAGGTCGGCTCCGTCGTACGACAAGCCGCCGTACGAGAATCCAAGCCCCGGCCGTACCAGAAAGCAGCCTTGCCGTACGAGAAGACAGCCCCGCCGGCACTGACGGCGGTGGCGGGAGAGAGACAGGCGAATGAGCACCGTTGACATCCGCGTACCGGCCACCTCGGCGAACCTGGGCCCCGGCTTCGACTCCCTGGGCCTGGCGCTGGACCTGTACGACGAGGTCCGAGCCACGCTGACCGGCGAGCGGGGCGTCCACGTCACCGTCGAAGGAGAGGGCGCGGGCCAGGGCGAGCTCGATCTCGGCGAAGGACACCTGATCATCAAGGCCATGCGCAGGACGTTCGACCGCATGGGGGTCCCCCAGCCCGAGGGCATTCGGCTGCACTGCCGCAACCGCATCCCGCACGCCCGCGGCCTGGGCTCGTCCTCGGCCGCCGTCTGCGCGGGCATCCTCGCCGCCCGTGCGCTGGCGGGTGCCGGGCCAGGTACCGAAACACATACCGAATCGCGAACGAAAACTGACTCGCGTCCGGAATCGGCGCCACGGACCGCCGGATCGCACGCGGAGGCGAGCGAGGGCGGGCCGCACGCGGGCGGATTCTCCGACGGCGTAGGGCTTTCGGACGACGAGGTGTTCGCGCTGGCTACCGAGATGGAGGGGCATCCGGACAACGTGGCGCCGTGCCTGGCCGGAGGGCTGACGATTGCCTGGACCGACCACTCCGGATCACCGCGTATGGTGAAACTGCTCCCGGATGTGCGCATCCGGCCTGTCGTGTTCGTTCCGGCGACACGGTTGGCCACGGAGACCGCACGGGGGTTGCTGCCGAAGGACGTGCCCCACAAGGACGCCTCTTTCAACGCCGGCAGGGCTGCGTTGCTGATCGCGGCGTTGACCCAGCGGCCGGAGCGCGGGTTGCTGTTCGCCGCCACGGAAGACCGTCTTCACCAGGATTACCGTGCGCCTGCGATGCGGGCCAGTGCGGATCTGGTAGAACGTCTCCGTGCAGTGGGCGTGCCCGCGGTCGTTTCGGGAGCGGGTCCCACAGTTCTTGCGTTTTCTACACCGGATTCGCAGGATTTGATCGCGCCAGAAGTGGGTAATGACTGGCACATCCAGCTTATGGACGTCGACCCAGTTGGTGCGAACGTTCAGTTCCCCGAGACACGCTGATGCCTCTTTAGACCTTCAGGGAATAGCCGTGTGCGCTGGTGATGTTAGGCTGATAGCCGCACCAGATGCCCCCTTGTTGGGTGCGTGCTTGTCAGCCACACATCGCTGCATCATGCTGCACGTCGCGAGGCGTGTGCAGCGCGGCTGTCTCCCCGGAATCCGTTGCCTCCGGTTGGCCCACACCCGGTTGGCCCAACGTGAGGCGGCGACGACGGGGGTCTGCGCGTTCGAATCACCTCGACATCTGGCTGGCGACAGCAATCTGAGGGGTGTCATCCACGCGTCACTGTCCTGTGGTCGCTTGGACGCGCCTCTCCCAAGAGTGGCGGCCGTCCCCAGCGGCGGCCGAAGATCGCAACGTGCACCCCGACCCGGTCTGTCCCGCCGGATCGCAAGCACCTCCGGGACGCCCGGCAGAACAAAAACCGGCGCCCGACCCCTGGGAAGGACCTTTAGTTGAGCGACACCACCGAACTCCTCTCCGACGCACCAGGCTCACCTGCGCAGCCCGCGTCCGGCGACACCCCCACCCGCGCCGCGGCCAAGCCCCGTGCGCGTCGCTCCGGCACCGGCCTGTCCGCCAAGGTGCTGCCCGAGCTGCAGAAAATGGCCGCTGAGCTGGGCATCAGCGGCACCGGGCGCATGCGGAAGAGCCAGCTCATCGCGGCCATCCAGGAGAAGCAGGGTGGCGGCACCGGGGAAGCCGCGCCCGCTGCTGTTGCCGAGGCTCCGGTCGCCGCCGAGGCGGCACCCGCCGCGGAGCGGCCCACCAGGACGCGCCGGGAACGTTCCCGCCCCAAGACCGTTGAAGAGCCCGTCGCGCAGGCCCCCGAGCCGGTGGCCGTGGCCGCCGAGCCCGTGGTCGCCCCGGCCGAGCCGGTCGTGGAGCAGGCCCAGCCGGCCGAAGGCCAGCTCGACTCGCGTGCCGACCGTGGTGAGAGCCGCCGTGAGCGGCGCACCAGAGGCGAGCGCCGCGACCGTGGTGACCGTGGCGGCAGCGATCGTTCCGGCAACGACCGCGGCGAGGGCGGCCGTGGCGAGAGCAGCCGTGATGGCCGCGACAGCCGTGGCGAGAGCAGCCGTGACGTTCGTGACGCCCGTGATGTTCGTGACGCTCGTGGCGAAAGCAGCCGCGACATTCGCGACAATCGCGACAACGGTCGTGACATCCGTGACAACCGTGACAACGGCCGTGACAGCGGCCGCGCCGACCAGCGTGAGCGTGTCGCCGACGGCGGCCGCGGCGGTGACCCGCGTGGCGGCAGCGACCAGCGCGGTGACCAGCGCAGCGACCCCCGCAACGATCAGCGGGGCGACTCGCGCAACGATCCGCGGGGCGACTCGCGCAACGATCCGCGCGGCGGCAGCGACGATGACGACCGCGGCGGTCGTGGCAGGCGGGGCCGCTTCCGTGAGCGCAACCGCGGCCGTGGCCGTGAGCGCTTCGAGAGCAACGAGCCCGTGATCGGCGACGACGACGTGCTCATCCCGATCGCCGGCATCCTCGACATCCTCGACAACTACGCGTTCGTCAGGACGAGCGGCTACCTGCCCGGTAGCAACGACGTCTACGTCTCGCTCGCCCAGATCCGCCGCAACGGCCTGCGCAAGGGCGACGTCATCACCGGCGCCGTCCGGCAGCCGCGCGACGGCGAGCGCCGCGAGAAGTTCAACGCCCTGGTCCGCCTCGACACCGTCAACGGCATGGACCCGGAGCAGGCCCGCAACCGGCCGGACTTCAACAAGCTCACGCCGCTCTACCCGCAGGACCGCCTGCGTCTCGAGACCGAGCCGAACATCCTCACCACGCGGATCATCGACCTCGTCTCGCCGATCGGCAAGGGCCAGCGTGGCCTCATCGTCTCGCCGCCCAAGGCCGGTAAGACGATGGTCCTCCAGGCGATCGCCAACGCGATCACCCGCAACAACACCGAGTGCCACCTGATGGTCGTGCTGGTGGACGAGCGGCCTGAAGAGGTCACCGACATGCAGCGGTCGGTCAAGGGCGAGGTCATCCACTCGACCTTCGACCGTCCCGCCGAGGACCACACCACGGTCGCCGAACTCGCGATCGAGCGGGCCAAGCGCCTGGTGGAGCTGGGCCACGACGTGGTCGTGCTGCTCGACTCGATCACCCGGCTCGGCCGCGCCTACAACCTCGCGGCTCCCGCGAGCGGGCGCATCCTGTCCGGTGGTGTCGACTCGACCGCGCTCTACCCGCCCAAGCGCTTCTTCGGCGCCGCCCGCAACATCGAGAACGGCGGCTCGCTGACGATCCTCGCCACGGCCCTGGTCGAGACCGGGTCCAAGATGGACGAGGTTATCTTCGAGGAGTTCAAGGGCACCGGCAACATGGAGCTCAAGCTCAGCCGTTCCCTGGCCGACAAGCGCATCTTCCCCGCGGTGGACGTCGACGCGTCCAGCACCCGTAAGGAAGAGATCCTCATGGCCAAGGACGAGCTCCAGATCGTCTGGAAGCTGCGTCGCGTGCTCCACGCGCTCGACATGCAGCAGGCGCTCGAACTGCTCCTGGAGAAGATGAAGGAGACCAAGTCCAACGCTGAGTTCCTCCTGCAGGTCCAGAAGACCACGGTGAGCAACGACCGCGACTAGGTCCGTTGAAGAGGGGCGGTGGGGGTTCTCCCTGCCGCCCCTTTTCCTTTTTCGGCTCTTGTACGGCACAGCCTGGTCGGCGCCAGACACCGACCAGGGCTGGGGGCCTCCAGGACTCTGTTGGTTGATTTGGTTGCTGGGTGTTAGGCGGCCAGGCCGTAGGCGTGGGCCAGGCGCATCAGGCGTGTGGTGCGTCTGGCTGTGGCGGGCTTGCCGGGATGCTGGTTTTGGAGCCAGG
>NZ_JAHFZZ010000001.1 GCF_018603905.1 Nonomuraea sp. NEAU-A123 | reverse complement strand
CCGGCGGGTTGGTGCTCTTGTGGCTGGTAGCGGTCGGTTTCGCGGGGTTGGCGTTGTGGCGGCTGGCCGAGGTGGTCTACGGGCAGGCCAGCCCGAACGGCCAAACCGTCACCAAGCGGCTGGCATCGCTGGGCCGCGCCCTCATGTACATAGCCCTGTGCATCGGCATTGTCACCTTCCTGCTCGGCGTCGGAAGCCAGCGGTCGGGCAACAAGCAATCCAAGGATTTCACCGCGACCCTCATGAGCTTTACGGGCGGCCGATGGCTGGTCCTGCTGGTCGGTCTCGGCGTCGTCGGGGTGGGCCTCAGCATGATGGTGGAAGCCGTCCGCAGAAAGTTCGTCGACAACCTGCACATGACACAGATGAGCGCGCGCACCCGCGGGACAGTCCAGGCGCTGGGGATCGTGGGCATCTTCGCGCGTGGGAGCGTGTTCGCCGTCCTCGGCGTGTTCCTCGTCATCACCGCCGCCACGTTCGACTCGAAAAACGCCCAGGGACTGGACGGGGCCCTGCGCAAGTTCACGTTGACGCCCCTTGGCCCCTGGCTGCTGGTCGCCGTCGCGCTCGGCTTGGTCACCTTCGGGTGTTACTCCTGGTTCGAGGCGCGCTGGCGCAAGACAGAGCCCGGCTAGACGATCTCACCGGCCTAACCATCAGACCAGCGCCCCGCCGCCGAGCAGGGGCGCCGGATCCAGTGGCGCCGCTGAGCGGATTTGGTGATCGGCGGCGGCGATGAGCCTTGCTGGCTTCGCCCGTATCCGCGGGGCGGCGATGGGCGTTGACTGAGAGGTGTCCGGCTGCCGGCCTGAGGCGGTGTGCCGCGATGGGTGCTCGGGAGCCTGGCTGCTCGCAGCACGCTCGCCAAGGCGTCTTCGGGTCCTTGGAGGACGTCGTGGCCACCGTTCAGGCCAGTGCCGCAAGCAATGCCGCTCCAGTGGTAGCGGGCCCAGCGCTGGTGGTCTTTCCCGGCCTGACGTCCTTGGCCAGGCAGGCCGCCCCCCGCCTGCTGGAGGCGGTGATCGTCCCTCTTGGCCTGTTCTACTCGGCGTTGGCCGTCTTCGGCCTGTACGGCGCGCTGGGCGTGGTGCTCGCCTGGGCCTACGGCAGCGTGGCCTGGCGGCTGCTCAGGGGCCGCGCGGTCTCCGCGAGCATGATCCTGGCCACGATCGCGATCACCGTACGCGTCGCGCTGGCGGCCTGGAGCGGAAGCGCGATCATCTACTTCCTGCAGCCCGAGCTGGGCACGATCTGCTTCAGCATGGTGTTCCTGGTCTCCGTCCGGCTGCGCCGTCCGCTGGTGGGCAAGCTGATCGGCGAATACATCCACCTGCCCCGGGCGGTCATCACGCATGAGCGGGTCCGCCGCTGCTTCGTCCAGCTCACCCTGCTGTGGGCGCTGGTCCTGTTGCTGAATTCGACCTTGAGCATCTGGCTGCTGCTGCACGCGACGCTCGGCACTTACCTGCTCGTCCGCCCCATCGCCGTCGGGGTCATCAGCGTGCTCGCCTTCACCTGCTCGGTGACGCTCTTCCTGCGGGTGCTGCGCCGACTCGGCCTCCCGGCCGGAGCCGGGCACATCAGCCCTTGAGTACGGCCATCCCGATCTCCGCGACCGCGAGGGGACAGAGCGGCCCGTCCTGGGCGATCACCTGCCGAAGGGTGTGGGACTGCACGAGCTCCAGCATGATCCGCGGCTGTCCTGCCCGTTCGACCACGTCGTACACGGCGGTGACTGCCCCTGCTGAGGGGTTCGAACAGGCGGGAGCGACCGGCGAGTAAATCGCTCGTCCGGCATGCCTAGCTGCTGCTGTGGGGTGCCCAGCCCTGAAGGGTGTGAAGACACGCGATGAAGAGTATGGGCGGTGGTGAGGAGAAGGCGTCCGCCGTGGTGTCGTTCTTGTACGGCTTGCGCTGGCTGTCCGCGATGCCTCAGGTGAAGATACTCACGCCCCCGGGGCCGACGAGGAGCCCGACGACGATGAGGACGATCCCCCAGAGGATGGCGCGACGGGCCAGGATTGTATAGATCCCGGCAATGACGAGGATCACCGCGATGATCCAGAGCACTGTGGTCATGGCCGTTGACTGCCCTCGGACATCCTCAGCTAACGCTCTTCGGCGTAGTGAAACAGCGAGCATCGGTGTTTTGCGGTCCGGCTCCAGGGCAGACGCAGCCGGACACCTAGCTGTTGAGCCTGGAGGCGGACATGACACTCACCGTCTGGACCCGCCTCATGGAAGCCGTCGGGCTGTTGCAACGCGGCGAATCTGGGCTTTGGTGAAGCGCGGGGTCAAGTTCGCAGGGCGGAAGGCGGCCTCCAGTCGCTGGCTGGAGGGACTCGCGCGCGGCGGTTTCGCGGCGTGCGGTGTGAACTACATGCTGGTCGGGCTGCTGGCCGTACAGATCGCGCTTGGAATCGGTGGGAAGGCGGCTGATGCGGCGGGCGCGGTGCATGCCGTCGCCGCGCATACCGGCGGGTTGGTGCTCTTGTGGCTGGTAGCGGTCGGTTTCGCGGGGTTGGCGTTGTGGCGGCTGGCCGAGGTGGTCTACGGGCAGGCCAGCCCGAACGGCCAAACCGTCACCAAGCGGCTGGCATCGCTGGGCCGCGCCCTCATGTACATAGCCCTGTGCATCGGCATTGTCACCTTCCTGCTCGGCGTCGGAAGCCAGCGGTCGGGCAACAAGCAATCCAAGGATTTCACCGCGACCCTCATGAGCTTTACGGGCGGCCGATGGCTGGTCCTGCTGGTCGGTCTCGGCGTCGTCGGGGTGGGCCTCAGCATGATGGTGGAAGCCGTCCGCAGAAAGTTCGTCGACAACCTGCACATGACACAGATGAGCGCGCGCACCCGCGGGACAGTCCAGGCGCTGGGGATCGTGGGCATCTTCGCGCGCGGAGGTGTCTTCGCCGTCCTGGGGACGTTTTTCATCATCGCCGCAGCCACGTTCGACTCCAAACAGGCCCAAGGCTTGGATGGGACGCTGCGCAAGATCGCGTCGACACCGTTGGGCCCGTGGCTGCTGGTCGCCGTCGCGCTGGGCCTGGTGACCTTCGGCGTCTACTCCTGCTTCGAGGCACGCTGGCGCAAGACCGAGCCTGGATAGTGAAGGGGGCCCGATGCCGGAGGATTTGGAAAAGTGGCTGCTCACCACTGGCGAGCGTGGCAATCCCGCCACGCTGCTGGATAGCCGCCACGCCGATCACGCAGCCTGGTCGACAGGCAACCATGTGCGCCCGCTGGTGCACGGCGCGAGCTATTTCGCCGTACTGGTGCAAGCGGTGGACGCTCTGCGGGCTGGTGATCTGTTGTTGTTCACTGACTGGCGCGGCGATGCCGATGAGTGCCTGACCCTCGCCGGGAGGCAGGTCACCCACGTCTTGGGCGAGGCCGCAGCGCGCGGTGTTATGGTCAAGGGCCTGATCTGGCGATCTCATCTGGATCAGCTGCAGTTCAGCGAGCGGGAGAACCGTAAGCTGAGTGAGGACCTGTCGGCTGCCGGCGGGGAGTGCCTGCTCGACATGCGGGTGCGGCCGGGAGGATCCCACCATCAAAAGTTCGTCGTGCTGCGCCACCCTGGACGTCCCGAACGGGATGTGGCCTTCGTCGGCGGAATCGACCTGTGTCACGGCCGTCACGACGACGACGCGCACGCGGGAGACCGGCAGTCCAAGCCGATCGCGGCCGTCTACGGGAATCAGCCACCCTGGCATGACATCCAGGTCGAGATCCGCGGCCCAGCGGTCGGCGACGTGGAGGCCATCTTCCGCGAACGCTGGGATGATCCGGCTCCCCTGACTCGCAACCCGATGCACCGGATACGCGCGATCCTGGAACGCGAGGACATCCACGCCGACCCCATGCCGCCGCAGTTGCCCGACCCGGCGCCGTGCGGCTCACACACCGTGCAGTTGCTGCGCACGTACGCCAGCCGGCGCCGTGGGTACGCGTTCGCGCCAGAAGGTGAGCGCAGCATCGCACGCGGCTACCTCAAAGTGCTGGGCCAGGCAAGGTCCCTGATCTATCTCGAGGACCAATACCTGTGGTCCGCCCAGGTGGCCAGGCCCTTCGCCGAGGCGCTGGCCGCCAACCCCGGGCTGCACCTGATCGCGGTCATCCCGCGCTTCCCCGATCTGGACGGCCGCTTCTCCCAGCCGCCGAATGTCGTCGGCCACAACCTGGCGCTGGACATGCTGTTCCGCGGCGGAGGTGCTCGGGTGAGCGTGTACGGCATCGAAAACCACGACGGGACACCCGTCTACGTCCACGCCAAGGCGTGCACCATCGACGACGTGTGGGCGACCGTGGGCTCGGACAACCTCAACCTCCGCTCCTGGACCCACGACTCCGAACTCAGCTGTGCCGTACTCGACGAACAACCCGACCCACGCGACCCACGCATACCCGGACAAGACGGCCAGCACGCCCGCGTCTTCGCCAGAGAATTACGCCTGACACTCAATCGCGAACACCTCGACCGCGCCGCCGGCGACGACAGCGACCTGCAGGACCCTCTCTCGGCGTTCAAAGCATTCGCGGAATCGGCCGCCGCCCTCGACACCTGGCACGCCCAAGGACAGCAGGGCCCACGACCACCGGGACGGCTGCGCACCTACCAGCAACACCCGATGTCCTGGTGGACCAGAACCTGGGCCACACCGCTCTACCGTCACTTCTACGACCCCGACGGACGCCCATCCCGCCTGCGACGCACCAACACCTTCTAACCGGCCACACCTCCGTGGCGTGCCCGCCACGGGCCCGCATCAGCTCCTTCTCCGCCGCCAGCCGGTGCGGAGGCTGGCGGTGCCGATACCCGCCTGGTGCAGGGCGAGCAGGCATAGCCCAAGGAGTACGAAGAAGACTCCGTCGAGCCCGGCGAGGGAGACGTTGAGCAGGTCGAAGAGCAGGCCAAGTCCGAAGATGATGGCCGCGATGATGGCGAGCATGGTCACCGCGTCCCGTGGCCATCGGCGTCGTCGGCCCCGACGAGGAGGTCGTCGAACAGGGCGCGGTAGTGCTGCATGGCCTGCCGTAGATCCTCGGTGGTTGCCTCGTCCCGGGCGGCGCGTCCACTGATCGCGTGCGCCTGCCGATAGTGGTCCAGGGTGGGGCCGTGAGTGACCGACAGATCGGATAGCTGCTGTTCGTAGTCCTCGGTGGGGTAGCCGCGCTCGGCCATGACGGCGCTCACCAGCTGATCGGCCTCGTTCACCGCTTCGCTCGGCGCGTCCACAAAGCGCTCCTGGACCTCGGTCCAGGCCTTGGCGTAGCCCTGCCGGGACTGGGGATCGAGCGGCTTGATATCGAGCGTGTCGAACCGCTGTTCACGGGCGCGCAGCTCCTGCTCGGCGACCCCACGGTCCGCTCGTTCGTTCAGCGTGCGTTCGTACTCCGGGCCGAATCGCTCGCGCAGGCCGCGTCGACGCTTTTGCACGATGGCGTACCCGCCGACCGCCGCCAGGATCGCCACCACCAGTGCCACGATCACCCACATCACGAGGGACATGCCTGCCTCCGCTCGGTTTCTGCGCCTAGATACACGGACGCTTCGAGTCAATGCCGTCCGCAGGCTCACGGAAATGCGCGTTCCGAGCAAGGCTCATCGCCGCAGCCGATCACAGGCGACCGGTCGACAAGGTGCTAGTCGTTCCCGCTATCGCTGCTGGTGATGGGGCTTGCTGCGATTGCGTGTTTCCGCTGATTCGCCGATCACGTTGACTGAGGCGTGAGATCAGTCGGCGCACCTTGCGTCGCTGTCGCTGTGAGGGGGTCGTGATGACCCTGGATGCGGAAGGTATGCAGGTAACCGGGCGTGCCGCTCTGAACGGTAGCGCGCCGCGCTGCGATCACCTCGACACGCTGATGGTTGTGGAGCGCGGATCACCCGAATGCAAGGAATGCCTGGTCCTCGGCTGGGCCTGGACGCGCCTCCTGGCCTGCCTGACCTGCGGATGGGTGGCCTGCTCCGACGACTCTCCCGGCAGCCATGCCCACGCGCACTACCAGGAGACCGACCATCCGGTGGTCGCCGCGATCGAGGCGGGCTCGAGCTGGCGATGGTGCTACGTGCACGGGCGAACCGTGTGAGCGGGACGAGAAGAGCCCGCGGGCAGAGGGCTTCGGCTCGTGAGGAGCTTGCATCGACGGCGCTCATGTGGTGAGAGCTTGGTTGAGCCGGGTGGAGACGGCATTCCGTCGCCAGCTGCGCTACGCGCGCAGCCAGTTCAGGGGACTGTCCGAGCGCGGCTCGCATCAACGTTTCGCGGTGCGCCAGATCGGAAAAGCGACACTGGCCGCTGCGCTGGCCTGGTTCCTGGCCGATCAGGTGATGCCGCATGAGGCGGTCTGGATCGCACCAGCCACTGCGGTGATCATGGTGCATACGACGGTGTTGCGGACCTTGACCAACGGGCTCCGGCGGGTCATCGCGGTCACTGCCGGGGTCATCCTGGCCGGAAGCGCCGGATCCTTGTTCGGCCTGAACGCGCTGAGCTTGGTCTTGATCGTGCCGCCGGCTCTGGTCGCCGCCCGCTGGCGGCGGATGGGTGGCCATGGCACCGATGTGGTGACCACCGCGGTGTTGATGTTGTCCTTCGGCGCCGCCTCCCAGGAGCGCTACCTGCTGGCCTATACGACGGCCACCGCGATCGGCGCCCTGCTCGGTGCGCTGGTCAATACGCTGTTGTGGCCGCCGCTGCACCAACGCCGCCCCCAGGAGGCGGTGCAACGCCTGAGCGAGGAGGCAAGCGCGCTGCTCAGCGACGTCGCCGACGGGCTGGGCGAGCGGTGTGACCTGTCGCGGCTGCCCCACTGGGAGCACCACGCCAACCTGCTGGATCTGCACCTGTCGGTCGCCGACAGTGCCATCACCGACGGCGCGGAAAGCCGCCGCTACAACCTGCGCCGACGCGCGCAGCCCGCCGCGGCTCATCACACGCCGGTGGTTAGGGCGATGGGCCGGATCGGGGTGCATCTACACGGAATCGTCCGCGTGCTCAGCTATATCGCCCAGCAGCACGCCGACGACCAGTGCCCGCCGCAGATCAGCCAGGAGTTCGCCCATGACTACGCCAACCTGTTGCACGTGCTGGCCCAAGCCCTGGAAGCGCAGGTACGGCTCACCCAAGACCCTGATGAACTGAACACGCTGCTGGACGGGGCGCGCAGGCAAGCCGTCGCGCTCCACCAGCGGATGACCACTGAGGTTCGCACCGGTCAGTTGGACCATCCTGAGGGCTGGGCCGCCAGCGGCAGCCTGCTCACCGATGCCGAATACATCCTGACCATCTTGGCGCACCTGCTGATCACGCCCATCTCCGATACGCCCGCCGGCGCGGTCCTCACCGACACCGCCGGGGACGCGGCGGCTCCGTGAGGGGGATCTTTCCCCAAGCCTCGCTGAGGCGGCTGAGCGATGCGGCGGCAAGGGTGGCTCCCTGTCGAGTTGAGCCGCGCTCAGCTGTGGGGTTTCAGCGGACGATCAGGACCGAGCATCGGACGTGGCGGCTGGCCCTTTTCGGTCGTGTTACCCGTCGCCGTCCTGGCCGACGAGCTGCTGGTGGTCGGCGAGGAAGCGCGGACCCCAGAGTTCAACCAGTTCGTTGACGTTGTTTTCCGAGCTGTTACTACCGGCAACCCAAGTGGGCTGACCTGGGCGTTTCGAGCGGCGTCTCCAGGGCAGCCGTGATCTCAACAGCAGATTAGGAGGCGTCACATGACCGCCGGGACTCTGATCTGGGTGGCCGTCATCGTGGTAGTGGTGGTGGCCATCGCCGCAGTCGCGTATCTCGCACTACGGCATCAGCTCCGTAGCCGCCTCCGTGAACGGTTCGGCCCGGAATACGAACGCACACTTGCCGGGCAAAAGAACAGGGGCGCGGCCGAACAGGAGTTGCTCGCCCGTGAGGAGCGCGTCGCCGAGCTCGACATCCGTCCCCTGGCGCCCGAGAGCCGGCAGACCTATGCCGCGCGCTGGACCGAGGTGCAGGAGCGTTTCGTCGATGCTCCTGGTTTCGCGGTGACGGAGGCCGACCAGCTGGTGACTGTGGTCATGGCCGAGCGCGGCTATCCGATCGAGGACGACTTCGAGCAGCGGGTGTCCGACCTTTCGGTGGGACACGGCGACACTCTTGACCACTACCGGCAAGCCCATGAGATCAGCGGCCGTGTGGCCACGAAGAAGGCCTCGACGGAGGAGCTGCGCCAGGCGATGGTCCACTACCGCTCCCTGTTCGAGGAGCTCCTTGGGGAGTCGCCGACGAATGACCGCGCCTCCCGCCGCGATCCGGCGACAGGCCGCGATGACCAAGACGAACGCACCTCCCGACGCGATCCCGGAGGACGGTGACGACATGGACCCGCGCAAAGACGAAGATCTGCAATCGCCGCGGCAGCGCGACACCACGGTGAACGAAGGCGACACCCCGGTGAAGGGCCCTGGTTCTACGCGCAACCTGCAACAGGAACCGGCCCGCGGGAATGCCCCTGACTCGGTGGAGAAGCCGACGGGCCGCCAGGCCCAGAGGCCAACCGACCCCGGCGTCGAGGCCCAGGACAGACGGTCCACGGACTCCAACGCCGCCACCGCCGAGGCGCCGGTCGAGCCCGAACCCGCCCGGGCGCATGCCGTACCTCCGCAGAGCCCTGCCCTGTTCGACCAGGATCTTGACCAAGCGCACACGCGCTGGCGAGACCTGCAGGCCACGTTCGTGGACGACCCGCGCGAGGCGATGGAGCGGGCGGATGGGCTGGTCGAGGAGATCGTCATCACGCTCACCGGCTCGCTGACCACGCGCACGAGCGAGTTGCGCGACCGGTGGAAGAACGCCGACCAGAGCGATACCGAGCAGCTCAGGCTGGCTCTTCGCGACTACAAGGCCATGCTCGAACAACTGCTCGCGATGTCCGGCCCCGGATGAGGCCCGGCGCGCATACTCTGCAGAACTACCTACGTTTCTGCTGTTAGCCGGCGGCCAGTTCACCCGCTGGCCGCCCTTGAGGGTTGTTCTGCGCCTGGCGGCGCTGCTTCACCTCGGCGATGCGCTTGACGATGCCCTCGACGACGGCCGCGTTATGACCGATCTCGATCGCGCCGCCCTGGTGACCTGAGACCTCTACGGCCTTCACCGGGCGCCATTCTTCCGGGTACATCCGGGCGAGCAGTTCGAGGGCGACCCGGCCGTTGGGCGGCGTCCACGCGTGTTCTCGGGTTCCGTCCGGCCGGATGACCTCGCGGACCAGGGTGCCACCTCTGGCATCGGCAAAGGCGGCCGACACAAGATCCATGGAGGCTCGCGCGCTGCCCGCCACTGGACGCAGCCCGAAGCCGACAGCGCGACAGCGCCCCCAAAGCGAAGGCCATGCTTGTTCAGCCGGTCAGCGGACCGAACTCCTTGCGGGTGTCGATCACGTCGCCGAACAGCTCCCACCGCTCGCCCTTGAACTTCATGAGCTGCATCGACTCGATCGGAAAGCCGTCACCGGCGGCGGTGTTCATCGTCACCCCGGGCAGCAGCATGCCGACCTGCACGTTGCTCAAGCTGCGCATGGAGTCGCGCAGCCCTTCGCGCGTCGGGCACTTCGCGGCCGACATCGTCTTGTTGAAGGCGTCGGCCACCGCCCAGCCGTAGGTGAAGAACGGCACGTTCGGGTCTGCGCCCGGCGCGTACTGCTGCATCTTCGCCTTGTAGAGCTTCATCTCCGCGTCGTCGTTCCACGTCGGGTCTCTGGGGTCCTTGTAGTAGGAGGAGGACACGACGCCCTGCACGTTCTCGAACCCGACGGGCTTGAGCACGGTGATCGAGGAGGAGACGTTGTTGATGATGTGCAGGGGGTTCCAGCCGGTGTTCTTGGCGTCGGCGGCCAGTGCCTGGGAGCCGAACTTGGGCGTCGTCACGTTGAGGAACACGTCCGCCTTGGACCCGGCCAGGTTGCGCATCTGCGGGTCCACGCTCGGGTCGGTGACCTCGTAGCTCTGCTCGCCGACGACCGTGATCCCGCTGCCCTCGATGGCCCGCTTGAACCCGCCGAGCAGGTCCTTGCCGAAGTCGTCGTTCTGGTAGAGCACCGCGACCTTGGCGTTGGGCTTGTCCTTCTTGAGGTACTGGGCGTAGATGCGGGCCTCGGAGATGTAGTTGGGCTGCCAGCCGATGGTCCACGGGTGCTGCGTGTCGGTGCCCCACTTCGAGGCGCCGGTGGCGACGAAGATCTGCGGCACCTTGTGCTGGTTGGTGTAGTCCCAGGTCGCCGTCGTCGAGGGCGTGCCCAGCGTCTGGAACAGCGCGAACACCTGCTCCTGCTCGACGAGCCGGCGGGCCTCCTCGACCGCCTTGGGCGGCTGGTAGCCGTCGTCGCGGACCACGAACTCGACCTTGCGCCCGCCGATGCCGTTCTTCTCGGCATTGACGTAGTCGAAGTACGCCTTGATGCCCTTGGGGATGTCGCCGTAGGCGGAGGCGGGTCCCGACAGCGGGTAGATGCCGCCGAGCTTGAGGCTCTTGTCGGTGATGCCGGTCGCCTGCTGGCCCTGGCACGGCCCTGACGCCGTCGCGCCCGGCTCGGTCCCGCCCCGCCCCCCGCAGGCCGCCACCGAGACCAGGAGCATCGCCGTACAGCCGATAACAGATACGCGCATGCCTGTTACTCCTTCCGGAGGGTCTTCTTGATCGAGTACGCCGCGCGGCCCGCCAGCCCGGCCAGGCCGGTCGGGGCGACGTACATGACCGCGATGATGAGCAGGCCGAAGACGACGCCGGGCGCGGCGTCGTTGACGCTCTGGGAGATGCTCGGCACGAACATCACGAACAACCCGCCCAGCAGTGGCCCCCAGAACGAGCCGAGGCCGCCCACGACGAGGCCCGCCAGCAGCGTGATCGAGAGCGTGACGCCGAACGAGTCCGGCGAGACGTACCCGATCACCCACGTGTAGAGGCAGCCCGCGATCCCGGCGAGCATCGCGCTCCAGGCGAAGGAGAGCGTCTTGTAGAACGACAGCCGCACGCCCATGACCTCGGCCGCCGCCTGGTCGTCCCGGATGGCGTGCAGCGCCCGGCCGACCCGCGAACGCAGCAGGCTGCCGGTCACCAGGAACGCCACGACGGCCACGGCCAGCGTGAGGAAGTACAGCCACTGGTCCTCGGCCAGTCCCGTCCACGCGGGCGGCTCCGGCTTGGCGAGCGTCAGCCCCATCGGCCCGCCAGTGACCGATTCGAACCGTTTGAGCAGCGGCCCCAGGAAGATCGCGATGGCCATCGTCACCAGGGCCAGGTAGAGGCCGCGCAGCCGGACGGCGGGCACGCCGAGCGCCAGCCCCAGCGTGAACGCCACCGCGGCGGCGACCGGCAGCGTGGCCGGGTAGGGCGCGTCCCAGGCGTGCAGCATGATGGCCGCGCTGTAGGCGCCGACGGCGAAGAAGGCGCCGTGCCCGAGCGAGATCTGGCCCGCGTGCCCGACGAGCAGGTTCAGCCCGAGCAGCGCCACCGCGTAGATCAGCACCATGGTGAACTGGAAGACCCGGAACGGCACCAGTTGGAAGGGCGCGGAGCAGGCCAGCACGAGCAGCGCCGCGATGACGAGCGGGCGCCAGTGCACCGGGACCCGCCACCGCCTGGCGGCCCGGCCGCCGGACTCCTTCGTGACCGGCGAACCGGTCGCCTCCGCCGACTCGCTCATACCCGCTCCACCACCGCTCGGCCGAACAAGCCCCGGGGCCGCAGCAGCAGGACGACGAGGATGATGACCAGCGGCACCCCGATCTTCAGATCCGATCCGATGAAGCCGACGTACGCCCCGGCGAGCGTCTCGGCCACGCCGACGATCAGGCCGCCCACGACCGCGCCCACCGGGCTGTCGAACCCGCCGAGCGTCGCCGCCGCGAACGCGTAGATGAGCACCCCGCCCATCAGGTTGGGGTCCAGGAAGAGCAGCGGCGCCACCAGGACGCCGGACACCGCGCCCACCGTGGCGGCCAGCCCCCAGCCGAGCGCGAGCGTCCAGCCCACCCGGATGCCGACGAGCCGGGCGGAGCCCGGGTTCGACGCCACCGCGCGCATGCCCAGCCCGATCTTGGTGTGCTGGAAGAGCAGGTACAGCAGGCCCATGACCACGCCGACCACACCGAGGATGCCCAGCGTCGAGTACCCGACGCTGACGCCCCCGGCCGTGAGCGCGCCCTCGGGGAACGGGTTGGGGAAGTCCTTGATGAGGAACGACCAGATCCACCCGGCGGCGGCGTTCACGAAGATGAACAGCCCGACGGTGACGATCACCACGGTCAGCTCGGGAGCGCCTTCGACCGGCCGGATGATCACCCGTTCGATGAGCATGCCACCCGCGAACGACACCACCAGCGTGATGACCAGCGCCAGCCAGAACGGCAGGCCGGCGGCCGTGAACTGCCAGGCGAGGTAGGTGGAGAACATCGCCAGCTCGCCCTGGGCGAAGTTGACGATGCCGGTGAACTGGTAGATCAGCACCAGGGCCAGAGCCAGGCTGGCGTAGATGGCGCCCGCGCCGAGCCCCTCGACGACCTGCTGCAGGAAGCCGGCCATGGCTAGACCCGGTATCCGAGGTAGGACTGGGCGACCTGCTCGTCCGCCCTGATCTGCTCGGCCGTGCCCGACAGCACGATCCGGCCGGTCTCCAGGACATGCGCCTGCTGGGCGATGCCGAGGGCGAGATGGGCGTTCTGCTCGACGACGACCACGGTGGTCCGCTCCTGTTCGTTTATCGCCCGCACGATGCGGAACAGCTCCCGGGTGATCAGCGGGGCCAGGCCCAGGGACGGCTCGTCCAGCAGGAGCAGCCGGGGGCGCAGCATGAGTGCCCGGCCGATGGCCAGCATCCGCTGCTCGCCGCCGCTGAGGCTGCCCGCCGTCTGCCGCAGCCTGGACTTCAGCGCCGGGAAATAGGTGTAGATGCGGTCGAGGTCGGCGTCCACGCCGGTCCTGCGCCGCCGTACGTACGCGCCCAGGCGCAGGTTCTCCTCGACGGTGAGCGGCATGAACGTGCCGCGCCCCTCCGGCACGTGGGCGACGCCGCGCCGGGCGATCGCGTCCGGCGACCGGCCGGTCAGCTCGGTCCCGCCGAGCCGGACGCTGCCGCGCCCGCGCACCATGCCGGACAGCGCCCGCAGCAGGGTGGTCTTGCCGGCGCCGTTCGGCCCGAGTATCGCGCAGATCTCCCCCGGGGCGACGATGAAGCTCAGCCCGTGCAGCACCCGGGCGTCGCCATATCCGGCGACCAGGTCCGTGACCACCAGCTCACTCATGCGCCGTCCCCAGGTACGCCTCGATGACCCCGGGATCGCGCTGGACCTCCGCCGGGGCGCCTTCGGCGATCTTGCGGCCGAAGTCCAGGCAGACGATCCGGTCGCAGATCCCCATGACGAAGCCCATGTGGTGCTCGACCACGACCATCGTCAGGTCGTACTCGTCGCGGATCGCGCGCAGGACGCCGGAGAACTCCGCCACCTCCGCCGAGCTGAGCCCGTTCACGGGCTCGTCGAGCAGCAGCAGCTCAGGGCGGCCGACCAGCGCCCTGGCCAGTTCCACCCGCTTGAGCGTGCCGAACGGCAGCCCGGCGGCCGGGTGGTCGGCGACCTCGGCCAGCGTGAGCCGGTCGAGCACCGCGTCGGCCTCGGCACGCAGTCTGGCCTCCTCCCGGCGCACGCCGGGCAGGCGCAGGCCCGCGGTGACGAAGCCGGCCCGGCCGCGGTGGTGCGCGCCGACCAGCGTGTTGTCGCGGACCGACAGGCGCGGGAACAGGCCGAGGTTCTGGAAGGTCCGCGCGATGCCCAGGGCCGCGATCGCGTGCGGTGGTACGGCGAGCAGGTCCCGCCCCTCGTACGCGACCCGGCCCGCGTCGGCGTCGTGGCGGCGGGTCAGGCAGTTGAACAGCGTGGTCTTGCCCGCGCCGTTCGGCCCGATGAGCCCCACCATCTCGCCGCGCCGTACGGAGAAGCCCACACCGTCGAGCGCCGTGATGCCTCCGAAGCGGACCGTGAGCTCGCTTACCTCCAGCATCCGGCCTCCTGCTGACGGCGAGCGGAGAGCAATGTTCTGAAAGCGTAGGAGCCACCTGTCCGAAACCACATTGGGCACGGTCACCCAAGATGTGTCCTGGCTGTTGTCCGCCGGGCACAGGGTGTGTCTCGGACCGGTTACGACCCGTTGACCGCCCGGCGAAGTGCATGGATCATCCCGACATGTCCGGTGGTTTCAGCACGGAAACGCTCACCGGTTCGGAGACGGTCCGCGTCCAGCGCACGCGTATCCTCTCCGAGCTTCTCGATCACCTAGCCGAACTGGCCGACACAGCCGTCCAGACGATGCGGGCCGAGATCCCCGCCTACGCGGCCCAGGACGAGAACTTCCTCGCCGACGTACGCGACCAAGTGGTCCGCCACTACCGCAGCACGCTGGCCGTGATGCTCGAAGACCGCACGGTCACGCTCGACGACATCGCCTTCGCGCGCCGGGCCGCCATGCGGCGGGCCAGGGCCGGGGTCGCCCTGACCGACTACATCAACGCCTTCCGCGTCGGCCAGCAGGTCTTCTGGGGGTCGGTGCTGGCGCGGGCCGGCCACTCGGCCGCCGGCCACGAGGCCGCGCTCTCGCTGGCGGCCCCGATCATGCGCTTCTGCGACTTCGCCAGCACGCACGCGGCCAACGCGTACATGGAGTTCCAGCACTACGCCGCGGCGGACGCCGTACGCGAGAGCCGGGACCTGCTGGAGACTCTGCTGACCGGCGGCGCCCCCACGCGCAGCAGGCAGCTCGCCGCGGCCCAGGCGTACGGCCTCGGGCCCGACACCCGCGCGCCGCTGCTCGTGGTGGTCGCGGTCCTGCTCGGGCCGCGCGCGCTCGGCGCCGTGACCGGCGGGAACCCGGTCACCACGGGCCCCGACCGCGGCGTCGACGCGCGGCACGTGACCTGCGCGGCCATCTCCAGGGCCGGGGCGAACGGCACACGGACGCTGTCGGTCGTGCGGCAGGCGGAGATCGTCGCCATCCCCGCGCTCGGCCCCGGCGGCGATCCCGCGGAGCTGTGCGACCGGCTGCAGGCCGTACGCGAGAACCTCATGGGCGAGGGAATCGTGCTGGCCATGGGCATCAGCACGGTCGTCGCCGGGACGGCCGGCATCCCGCGTGCCTACGACGAGGCCCGGACCGTCATGGAGTTCCTGCCGGAGGACGGCGGGGTGGCCGCGCTCCCGCGGCTCTCGCCGTTCCAGTACCTGGCGATGAGAGCCGACGACACCGCCCGCCACCTGGTGGATCCGCGGATCACCGCGCTCCTGTCGGAGGACCGGGCGCGCGGCGGCGTGCTCACCGCCACGATCCGCGCCTTCGCCGCCGCCGACCTGAACCTGCGTGCCTCCGCCGAGCGGCTGCAGATCCATCCCAACACCGCCCAATACCGCCTGCGCCGCATCCAGGAGCGCACCGGGCGCAGCCTGCGCCGGATCAGCGACCTGCTCGATCTGCTCGTGGCGATCGCCCTGCACGACTCCCTGCCGCCCACCACCAATCAGCCGCCCACTACCAATCCCGGGCGGCAAAGACTGGCCACCGCAACCGATGAGAGGCGAGGGAGCGCCGACGTACGGTCGTTTCCATGAACCTCGCTGACCGGCTCCACACCGCCGCCGATCGGCTCGGCGGGAGGACGGTTGTCACGCTCGACGAAGAGGCGCTCACCTATGGCGCGCTCGACCTGTTGAGCGCCCGCGTCGCCGCGCTGCTGCGGCGACGCGGGATCGGCGCGGGCGACCGGGTCGCGGTCATGCTGCCGAACGTCCCCGAGTTCGCCGTCGTCTACTACGGGGTGCTGCGGATGGGGGCGGTGGTCGTCCCGCTCGATCCGCTGCTGCGCAGGCGGGAGATCGCCGCGTACGTCGGTGACTGCGGAGCCTGCCTGCTGATCGCCTGGCACGCCTTCGCGGAGACCGCCGAGGCGGGCACCGCGGGCACCCTGACCGACTGCTTCTTCGTCGTCCCCGGCGAGTTCCAGCGGCTGCTGCGCGGCCTGGCGGCCGACCTCGACGTCGCCCCGCGCGCGGACGGCGAGACGGCGGTCATCCACTACACCTCCGGCACGACCGGCCGGGCCAAGGGCATCGAACTGACCCACGGCAACCTCGGCGGCAACGCCGCGGCCGTCGCCCGCATGCACGCGCTCGGGGTGGACGACGTCGTGCTCGGGGCGCTGCCGCTCTACCACGCGTTCGGGCAGACCTGCTCGCTCAACGCCACCGTCCAGGCCGGCGCGCGCCTCACGCTGCTGCGGCGCTTCGAGGCGGGCCGGGCGCTGGAGGTCATCCGGCGCGACGGCGTCACGGTCTTCCAGGGCGTGCCGACCATGTACATCGCGCTGCTCGACCATCCGGGCGCCTCCGACATGTCGTTGCTGCGCATCCTGGTCTCCGGCGGGGCGGCGCTCCCGCTCGACGTGCTGCGGGCCTTTCAGACGCGGTTCGGCTGCTCGATCGTGGAGGGGTACGGGCTCAGCGAGACCTCGCCCGTCGCCTCGTCCAACCGCGGCCGCCACGGCACCAGGCCCGGGTCGATCGGCCGGCCGATCAAGGACGTCGAGATGAAGGTGGTCGACGAGGACGACGGCGACGTGCCGACCGGCCACATCGGCGAGATCGTCATCCGGGGCCCCAACGTGATGAAGGGCTACTGGAACAACCCCGCCGCCACGGCGGAGGCGATCCGCGACGGCTGGTTCCACACCGGCGACCTCGGGCGGGTCGACGACGACGGGTTCTTCTTCCTGGTCGACCGCCGCCGCGACGTGATCATCCGCGGTGGGTACACGGTGTACCCGCGCGAGGTGGAGGAGGTCCTGTACGAGCATCCCGCCGTGCGGCAGGCCGCCGTCATCGGGGTCCCGCACCCGGAGCTCGGGGAGGAGATCGCGGCCGTGGTGGCGTTGCGCGCGCCGGTCGAGGCCGACGAGTTGCAGGCCTTCGTCAAGGAGCGGGTGGCCGCCTACAAGTACCCCCGGCACGTCTCGTTCACCGATGAGTTGCCTATGAGCCCCACGGGCAAGATCCTCAAACGCGCCATCGGCACGTTGACGCGCCACCGGTAGTAGAACTACGTTCTGGATACCGGCTGGTCGGTTAGGAAGGTGTCTTCATGCGGGTGCGGGACAAAGTCGTCGTCGTCACGGGCGCGGCGAGTGGGATCGGCCGCGCCATGGCGCTCAGGTTCGCCGAGGAAGGGGCGTCCGGAGTGGTCGTCGCCGACCTCGACGAGGCGGGCGCGGCCGGGGTGGCCAAGGAGATCGGCGACCGGGCCGTGGCCGTGCGGGCCGACGTGTCGGTGGAGGCCGAGGTGGCCGCGCTGACCGAGACGCCCTTCGGGCCGCCCGACCTGTTCTGCTCCAACGCGGGCGTCATCGCCGGGCGCGGACTGGACGCCACCGCACAGGACTGGAGCAGTCTGTGGGCGGTCAACGTGCAGGCCCACGTGTACGCCGCGCGGGCGGTCGTGCCCCTCATGGTCTCGCGGGGCAGCGGCTACCTGCTCAACACCTGCTCGGCGGCCGGGCTGATCAGCTGCCCCGGCGACGCCCCCTACGCCGTGACCAAGGCGGCGGCCATCGCCTTCGCCGAGTGGGTCTCGATCCACTACGCGCCCAAAGGTGTCAAGGTCAGCGTGCTGTGCCCGCAGGGCGTACGGACGGCCATGCTGGAGCGCGGCGTCGCGGAGGACCATCTGACGGCCCGCGCGGTCGGCGCGTCCGGGGCGATACTCGACCCGGCCGACGTGGCCGCCACGGTGGTCGAGGGGCTGGCAGCGGAGCGGTTCCACATCTTCCCGCACCCCGAGGTGGCCGACTTCGCCCGCCGGAAAGCCGACGACCCCGACCGGTGGCTGGCCGGGATGGCCCGATTCGTGGAGTCGCTGGCATGAAGGCGGCACGACAGGCCTGGCGGCGCCTGGAGCCGGTGCACGGCATGATCTACTTCGTCCCCGAGGGCCGGAAGCGGTACGCCGCGCTGGGGCTGAACAGCCGGGCCGGTTACTTCGCCTCGCGCTCGGCGGCGCTCGGCCGCGCCTCCGCCGAGCTGGTCATCGCGACCTTCTACAACTTCCACCCCGCTCTCGTACGGCAGGCGCTGCCCGCCGCGTGGGACCACGCGACGCCCGAGCAGCTCCTGGCCGCGCGGTACGAGGCGGCTGGTGAAGCGCTGCGCCGGGCGGGCATCCACGAGCTGCCCGAGCTGGACGCGGTTCTCGCGCTGGCCCGGCGCGCCGCCGAGGCGGCCTGCGAGCACCCGCAGGGGCGCCCGCTGTTCGCCGCCCACGCCGCGCTGGCCTGGCCGGACGATCCGCTGCTCCAGCTCTGGCACGCGCAGACGCTGCTGCGCGAGTTCCGCGGCGACGGGCACATCGGCATGCTGCTTACCGAGGGCGTCGGCCCGCTGGACGCGCTCGTGCTGCACGCCGGCACCGGGGAGGTCCCGACGCCCTTCCTCAAGCTGAGCCGGGCCTGGCCGGAGCCGGAGTGGGCGGCCGCCGAGGAGCGTCTACGCGAACGCGGCCTCCTCGACGGCGACCTGCTCAGCGCCGAGGGCAAGTCCCTGCGCCAGCACATCGAGGACCGCACCGACGCGCTGGCCCTGCCCGCGTACTCGGCTCTGGGCGAGGACGGCTGCGAACGCCTGGCCGAACTGGCCCGCCCCTTCGGCCGGGCCATCGTCGACGCAGGCCTCCTCAAACCGGGCTGACCTCACCGGCGCGCACCTCTCCAAGCGCGCGCCAGGCGGGGTCAGCTCTTCGTGGTGGGCAGGCCGGTGGTCGGGTCGACCGTGGTGGTGAAGACGTCGCCGTTGCCCGGTGCCTCGCCTCCCGTCGGGGTGCCGTAGGTCAGGCCCGAGATGGCCAGATCGCCCGATGGGGTGGCGGTGGCGTACAGGTTGACCTCGGCGAAGGGGTCGACGCCGTCGTCGCGGGCGGTGCCGAGCTGGGCGGCGGTCTGTTGCTTGCCCTTGGCGTCGAGTCGGACCGTCAGGATGTCGGCCGCGCCCGCGACCACGCCCACCTGACCCCGGGTGTAGCCAGCCAGCGAGACCGCGCCGCCGGGTAGCGGCACCACCGCGGCGCCTTCGTCGGCGGCCGGGGTGGCGACGGTGGCCTGCCAGCGCTGCTTGCCCGTGCCCGTGTACGCCGCCGCGACCAGGTCGCCGCCGACGCCCCCGGTGGCGACCGCGAGGCCCGCCGTGGTGACGGCCACCGCGTTCAGCCGGTCGTCTCCGGCGCCGCCCACCGAGGTGGCCCACTGCCGGGTGCCGTTCAGGTCGTAGCCGGCGAGCCAGCCGTCGAGCCCGCCGAGCGCGGTCGTCCCCGGCAGGGCGGCGGTGGCGCTGCCCGTCACGTAGAGGTTCGTCCCGGAAGAGGCCACACCGTACGCCTTGTCCTCCCCCACCCCGCCGTACTGGCGGACCCAGGAGACCGCGCCGTCGGCGGAGAGACGGGCGACCAGCGCGTCCTTGTCCCCGCGGTTGGCCCCGTCGAGCGCGCCCTTGGTGTATCCGGCGACATAGGCGCCGCCGTCGGGGGCGGCGGACAGCCCATAGAGGCGGTCCGCCACGCCGGGCGCGCCGAACTGGGTGAGCCAGCGCACCTCGCCCTTCGCGTCGAGCCGGACCACGAACGCGTCGTCCGTGGCATTGCCCGCGTGGTGGCCGTCCAGGTCGCCCTTGGTGTAACCGGCCGCGAGCACGCCGCCGTCGGGCAGCACCGCGACGCCGTACAACCGCTCGTCGGCGGCGGTGCCGAGCTGCCTGGTCCAGCCGTTCGCCCCGCCGCGGACCAGCACCGCGTCGAGGCGTCCCGCGTACGGCTGACCGCCGACGGGCCCGCTCGCCGCGAAGCCGGTGGTCAGCGAGCCGTCGGCGTGGGCCGCGACGCCACCGGCCCAGTCCTGGGCGGCCGTGCCGTACAGCGGCGCGGGCAGCCCGGCCGGCGGCGTGACGCTCAGCGCCGGGCCCAGTTCGGCCATCGCCTGTTCGAACGCGGGCGTCCAGACGGTCCAGTCGTGGCCGCCGTCGAGGACGCGGAACTGCGCCGAGACCGCGGGCGACCGCCTGGCCGCGTTGTAGAGGGCGGCGGACTCGAAGTCGAGGTCGTGGTGGGCGTCGGCCGGGTCAGGGTTGGCGTACTCGTCGTCGCCGACGGCCACGAACAGCCGTACGGGCAGGTCCCGGTCCAGCTTGGGGAGCAGGGCGGGGTAGTTCAGCTCCTGGTACACGGCGTCGGCGAACTTCTCGCCGCCCTGGCCGTAGGCGCCGTAGTCGCGGGCGGAGGAGTCGGACGGCGGCAGCGGCGTGTAGACGGCCGGGCTGAGCACGATGGCGCTGCCGAACAGGTCCTGGTGGGCCAGCGCGAAGCGCAGCGCGCCCGAGCCGCCCATGCTGTAGCCGCCGACCATGCGAGCCTGGCGGATGGCCGCCGTACGGTACGTCGCGTCCACGTGGGCGACCAGGTCGCGGGTCAGCGCGGTCTCGACCGGCCGTCCGGGCAGGTCGGAGCCGGTGTAGCGGGAGTCCACGTACCAGCTTCCGCGCTCGTTCCACGGCGCGTCGGGCATGACCGCGATGAGCGGCGGGATCCGGCGCGTCCTGATCATCGCGTCGAGCGTGTCCTTGACGCGGGTCCACGCCTGCATGGTGTCGCCCCGGCCGTGCAGCAGGTACAGCACCGGATAGCGGTCGGCGCCCTTGGCGTACCCGTACGGCAGGTAGAGGTTGTAGGCGATGTTCTCCCCCAGCGCCGCCGAGGGCGCGGACGCCGCGGTGATCGTCCCGGCCCGGCCCGCGGACACGCGCGCCTCTCCCGGTACGGCCAGCAGGACGACGAGGGCGAGGGACACGAGCGCACCGACGCCGCTCCATCGAGGTAAGGGCATCGGTCCGCTCCCTGTAAACGTTTACAGAATATCTGTCCAGTGGTGCAGGAGAGTGTCCTGGCGCCCCTCGATC
This sequence comes from Nonomuraea sp. NEAU-A123, assembly GCF_018603905.1. GTDB lineage: Bacteria > Actinomycetota > Actinomycetes > Streptosporangiales > Streptosporangiaceae > Nonomuraea. The sequence continues at coordinate 862,853 of NZ_JAHFZZ010000001.1, read as the reverse complement.
GATGTCAAGTATCACGACAAACGATCACAAGTCGCGATTCGCACATTCGACACCCCCGAGGGGCTTTAGGCTCTGACGCGACAAGAACTTTCCTCTGCTGCGACGATCCGGGGGCGCCTGATGACCGAGGACGCGAACGACGACGTGATGGAACAGCTCAGCCGCATAGACACCTCGGTGGCCCATCCGGCCCGCGTCTTCGACTACTGGCTGGGCGGCAAGGACCACTACGCCGCCGACCGCGAGATGGGCCAGCAGATCCTCAAGGTCATGCCGGAGCTGGCCATCATCGCCCGCGCCGAGCGGGAGTTCCTGGCCCGCGTGGTGCGGCACCTGGTCGTCGAGGCGGGCGTGCGCCAGTTCCTCGACATCGGCACCGGCATCCCGTCGGCCGACAACACCCACGAGGTGGCCCAGGCCGCCGCGCCCGACGCGCGCATCGTGTACGTCGACAACGACCCGATCGTCCTCGCCCACGCCCGCGCCCTGCTGCGCGGCACCCCCGAGGGCTCGACCATGTACATCGACGCCGACCTGCGCGACCCCGCGACGATCCTGCGGCAGGCCGCCGAGTCGCTGGACTTCACGCGGCCGGTCGGGCTCATGCTGCTGGGCGTGCTGGAGTTCGTGCCCGACGACGAGCAGGCGTACACGGTCGTCTCCGAACTGATGGAGGCACTCCCCTCGGGCAGCCACCTGACCGTCGCCTCCAGCGTGAGCACCCCGGCCATGGACCAGGCCGCGGCCATCTGGAACGAGAGCGGCGCCACGCCCATCACCATCCGCACGCCCGACCAGCTCATGGGGTTCTACAAGGGGATGGACCTGGTCGAGCCGGGCATGGTGTCGCTGCCGAAATGGCGCCCCGAACCGACCACCCAGTACGCCGGCCAGGAGGTGTCGCAGTACGGCGCCGTCGGCCGCAAATCCTGACCTTCTACCTCCTTTCCCTACTGTGGCTTGACCGCAACTCGACAGTTGGCGCGACAGGCATGGGCGCTTGGCTATCCTCCCTGGTGAAGCTTTGACTATCGAAGATCGGAGCCAGGGTGAACATGAGCGACACGGCGGGGGCCTCACGTTCGTCCGAGCGGGCCAAGCGGACCCGTGACGTCGGCGGAGTCGGCGAGCCAGAGCTCCGACAGCTACTGGCCGGGTTGACCGCGGTCCGCGACGGCGACTTCGGCACCCGGCTGCCGGACGACGCCGACGGACTGCTCGGGGAGATCGCCTCCGTCTTCAACGGCATGGTCGACCAGCTCTCGCTGTTCACCTCCGAGGTGACCCGGGTCTCGCGCGAGGTCGGCACCGAAGGACGACTCGGCGGCCAGGCCGAGGTGCCGGCCGTGTCCGGCACCTGGAAGGACCTCACGGAGTCCGTCAACGCCATGGCCGGCAACCTCACCGACCAGGTACGCAGCATCGCCCAGGTCACCACGGCGGTGGCCAGGGGCGACCTGTCACAGAAGATCACCGTGGCCGCCCGCGGCGAGATCCTGGAGCTCAAGAACACCGTCAACACGATGGTCGACCAGCTCTCCTCCTTCGCCGACGAGGTCACCAGAGTCGCCCGCGAGGTCGGCACCGAGGGTGAGCTGGGCGGCCAGGCCGACGTCAAGGGCGTGGCGGGCACCTGGCGCGACCTGACCGACTCGGTGAACTTCATGGCGGGCAACCTCACCGCCCAGGTCCGCAACATCTCGCAGGTGGCCACCGCGGTGGCGCGCGGCGACCTGTCGCAGAAGATCACCGTCTCGGCGCGGGGCGAGATCCTCGAGCTCAAGAACACCCTCAACACGATGGTCGACCAGCTCTCCTCCTTCGCCGACGAGGTCACCAGAGTCGCCCGCGAGGTCGGCACCGACGGCCGGCTCGGCGGCCAGGCCGACGTCAAGGGCGTCTCCGGCACCTGGAAGGACCTCACGGAGTCGGTCAACGTCATGGCCGACAACCTCACCGCCCAGGTACGCAGCATCGCCGAGGTCACCACGGCGGTGGCCAAGGGCGACCTGTCACAGAAGATCCGGGTGGACGCCCGCGGCGAGATCCTGGAGCTCAAGGAGACCATCAACACGATGGTCGACCAGCTCTCCGCGTTCGCCGACGAGGTGACCCGGGTGGCCCGCGAGGTCGGCACCGAGGGCAACCTGGGCGGCCAGGGCACGGTGCGCGGCGTGTCGGGCACCTGGAAGGACCTGACCGACAACGTCAACGTCATGGCCTCCAACCTCACCAGCCAGGTACGCAGCATCGCCCAGGTCGCCACCGCGGTGGCCAAGGGCGACCTGTCACAGAAGATCACCGTCGAGGCCAAGGGCGAGGTCGCCGCGCTCGCCGAGACCATCAACACGATGGTCGACACCCTGTCCGCGTTCGCCGACGAGGTCACCAGAGTCGCCCGCGAGGTCGGCACCGAAGGCCAGCTCGGCGGCCAGGCCCGGGTGCCGAACGTGGCCGGCACCTGGAAGAACCTCACCGACAACGTCAACTCGATGGCCGACAACCTGACCAACCAGGTACGCAGCATCGCCCAGGTCACCACGGCCGTGGCCAGGGGTGACCTGACCCGCAAGATCGACGTCGACGCCCGCGGCGAGATCCTGGAGCTGAAGACCACCATCAACACGATGGTCGACCAGCTTTCCTCCTTCGCCGCGGAGGTCACCAGGGTCGCCCGCGAGGTCGGCAGCGAAGGGCGCCTGGGCGGCCAGGCCGAGGTCGAAGGCGTCTCCGGCACCTGGAAGCGGCTGACGGAGAACGTCAACGAGCTGGCCGGCAACCTCACCCGCCAGGTCCGCGCCATCGCGGCGGTGACCAGCGCGGTCACCTCGGGCGACCTGACCCGCTCCATCACCGTGGACGCGGAAGGGGAGCTCGCCGACCTCAAGGACAACATCAACTCGATGGTGGAGTCGCTACGCGAGACCACCAGGGCCAACGAGGACCAGGACTGGCTCAAGTCCAACCTGGCCCGCGTCTCCGGGCTGATGCAGGGGCATCGCGATCTGACCACGGTCGCCATCCTGGTGATGGACGAGCTGGCGCCCCTGGTCGCGGCTCAGTACGGCGCGTTCTTCCTGGCGGAGGAGAACGAGCTGCAGCTCATCAGCGCGTACGGCTTCGCCGCCGACCCCGATCGGCCGACCCGGTTCCGCCTCGGCGAGTCGCTGGTCGGCCAGGCGGCGCGCACCCACAAGACCATCGCCATGACCGACATCCCGGCCGACTACATCACCGTCTCCTCCGGGCTCGGCCAGACGGCCCCGGTCTCGGTGGTCGTGCTGCCGATCGTGGCCGAGGAGCAGGTGCTCGGCGTCATCGAGCTGGCCTCGGTCTACGCCTTCACCCCGGTACACCGCGCGTTCCTCGACCAGTTGATGGAGACCATCGGCGTCAACCTCAACACCATCGTCGCCAACGCCCGCACCGACGAGCTGCTCGTGGAGTCGCAGCGGCTCACCGTCGAGCTGCAGACCCGCTCGGCGGAGCTGCAGAGCCAGCAGGAGGAGCTCCAGCGCTCCAACGCGGAGCTGGAGGAGAAGGCGACACTGCTGGCCACTCAAAACCGCGACATCGAGACCAAGAACCTCGAGATCGAGCAGGCCAGGCAGGAGCTGGAGGACCGGGCCCAGCAGCTCTCGCTGGCCTCCAAGTACAAGAGTGAGTTCCTGGCCAACATGAGCCACGAGCTGCGCACCCCGCTCAACTCCCTGCTCATCCTGGCCCAGTTGCTCGCCCAGAACCACACCCGCAACCTCACGGCCAAGCAGGTCGAGTACGCGGGCATCATCCATTCGGCCGGCTCCGACCTGCTGCAGCTGATCAACGACATCCTCGACCTGTCCAAGGTCGAGGCCGGCAAGATGGACATCAACCCCGAACGCGTGTCGCTGCGCCAGCTCCTCGACTACGTCGAGGCCACCTTCCGGCCGATGACCACGCAGAAGAGCCTGGAGTTCGTGATCACCACGGCTCCGGGGGTGCCGTCCGACCTGCTCACCGACGACTCGCGACTCCGCCAGGTGCTGCGCAACCTGCTGTCCAACGCGGTCAAGTTCACCGAGACGGGCAGCGTCGAGCTGCGGATCGAACCGGCCAATCCGGCCGAGCTGCCCGTGCCCGCGCGCCCGCACGGCTCGGCCGTCGCCCTGCGGGTCATCGACACCGGCATCGGCATCCCCGAGCAGCAACTGGAAGCCATCTTCGGCGCGTTCCAGCAGGCCGACGGCACCACCAGCCGCAAGTACGGCGGCACCGGGCTGGGCCTGTCGATCAGCCGCGAGATCGCCTACCTGCTCGGCGGCGCCATCACCGCGCAGAGCATCCCCGGGCAGGGCAGCGTCTTCACCTTCTACCTGCCGGTCGCGCGCCCCGACTTCGAGGACCGTCCGTCCGCCAGGTCCATGCCGCACCAGTCCGCCACCAGGCAGCTCGCGCCGTCCATTCCGGTGGCGCCGCAGCAGCGGCGGCTCCTGGTCATCGAGGAGCGGCAGCGCGGGCTGCTGTCCCTGGTCGCGGAGAGCGTCGTGGCCGACCTGGCCGACACCCGCGACCTGGCCAACCTCAACGGGAGCATCGAGGTGGTCACCGCCGCCGGCGCGGAGGAGGCCGCCGCCACGCTCGCCGCCGAGCCGTGCCACTGCATCGTCCTCGACATCGACATGCCCCACAGGGCCGCGTACGGGCTGCTGGCGGCCATGGACGGCGATCCGGCGCTCCAGCAGGTGCCGGTCCTGGCCTACAACAACTGGCGCACGAACCCGCAGCAGGAAGCGACCCTGCAGGACCGCGCCGGCAACCGGCCGCTGGAGCTGCTGTCCAGCCTCGACGAGCTGCGCGAGCGCATCGCCCTGCACCTGACCGCCGACCAGCCGGGCGACGTGCTCCCCCTGGTCCGGCACGGCGAGCTGGGCGCGCCCGCCGGGCGCGAGGTCGACGACACGCTGGCGGGGCGTACGGTGCTGGTGGTCGACGACGACGCCAGGAACCTGTTCGCGCTCACCAGCATGCTGGAGATCCACGGCATGCACGTGCTGCACGCGGACAACGGCCGCAAGGGCATCGACACGCTCGTCGCCCACCCGGAGACCGACCTCATCCTGATGGATGTGATGATGCCGGAGATGGACGGCTACGCCGCCACGGAGGCGATCCGGGCCATGCCCCGGTACGTCAGCCTGCCCATCATCGCGGTCACGGCCAAGGCCATGCCGGGCGACCAGGAGAAGTCACTCGCGGCGGGAGCGAGTGACTACGTCACCAAGCCGGTCGACTCCGACCATCTCATCGAGGTGATCCAGCGCTGGATGAACTCCTAGCGCGCAGTCCCCCCTCCACCTCGTCCACCCCGAGGAGTCGTACGTTGCAGCCATCACAGCAGCCCGGCGCCGCCCTGCCGGCAGGCGATGCCACGGCGGCTGGTACCAGTGCCGAGGCGCCGGCCGGTGACGCGAACGTCGGCCGGCTGGCCGCCACGATCGAGCGGATGCGCAGGCAGATCCAGGACGCCCACCTGGCCGCCGACGGGCGCGCCCTGATCGAGCTGGCCAAGGGCATCCTGGTCGAGCGGCTGCGCTGCGGCCCCGCCCAGGCGGCCCGCCAGCTCGCCACGCTCGCGGAGCAGTCCGGGCTGTCGCAGCTGGAGCTGGCCTCCGACATCATCGACCAGGCCGCGCAGGACCGCATCAGCGAGACGGCCCGCGAGTTCCTGCGCTCGGCGAGATCGGACCACGACGGACATCGCCACTCCGTTTCCGTCCGGCTGCGCGCGGCCGAGAGCGGCGTGCTCGACGCGACCGACACGCAGGCGGTCGCCGAGTCGCTGCTGGAGCACGCGCTGGTGCCGCTCGGCGCGACGGCGGTCGCCGTGTGGGCCGCCGGCCCCGACGCCTCGCTCACCCTGGCCGGGTACGCGGGGCTCAGCGCCGAGGAGGCCATGCGGTGGCGTTACGTCCCGCCCGGCGTGGTCACTCCGGCTCGCCAGGCTCTCACGGAGCGCTGTACCGTCTGGTTCCCGGCGCTGCGCGAGGTCGGCCTGCCCACCATCGGCCACCGGCAGGTGGAAGGCGGGCGGGTGGCGGTGCCCGCGGGCACGGGCGGGCGCATCCTGGGCGTCCTGGAGATCGGCTGGCCGCATGACCTGGCGCCGCAGCCGCCGCAGATAGAGCGGCAGATCGAGGCGCTGGCGGACCTGTGCGCGCACACCCTGGGGGCGGCCCCGTCCGAACCCGCGCCGTGCGACCCGCCCGGACGCGCGCCGTTCAACCCGGCCTTCTCCGAGCTGGTCAATCTGGCCGACGCGCTGCCGGACCCCGCCCTGGTGCTGTGCCCGCATCTCGACTCCGGTGGCAGGCTGACCGACTTCCGCATCGTGCACACCAACGAGCGGTTCACCGACCCGGCCGGGCGCCCGCGCCACCAGGTCGACGGGGCCCTGCTGCTGGAGGCGTACCCGCTGGTGGCCGAGGGCGGCGGCCTGTTCGCCAAGGTCGAGCACGTACACGCGACCGGCGAGCCGTTCCGCACCGAGCGCATGGCCCTCACCACCCTGCTCGACGAGGTGCGGCTGACCACCGAGGCCGCCGTCAGCGTGACCCGCCACGGCGACAGCGTGCTGCTGATCTGGCGCGCGCACGACGAAGGGTCGCGGCTGGCCGGCATCCTGCAGCACGCCCAGCGACTGGGCCGCATCGGCGGCTTCGAGGAGAACGCGCTCACCGGCGAGGTCACCTGGAACGACCAGCTCTTCGCCCTGTACGGCATGTCCCCCGCCGACCAGCCGATCCCCCTGGAACGGCTGCGCGAGCACGCCCATTCCGACGACGAGGTCGGCATCGGCCGGTTCCTGCGCACCGTGCTGCACCATCGGCGGTCGGCTTCCACCGCGTTCCGGCTCCAGCGGCCCGACGGGATCGCCCGGCACATCCGCGTGGTGGCGGAGCCGGTTTTCGGGGCCGACGACCGGCTGCTGGCCGTCCGCGGCGCTTATCAGGACATTTCCTCGCAGCACTGGACCGAGGTCGCGCTTGCCGCGACCCGCGACCAGCTCGCCCACAGCGAGCAGCAGACCGCCGAGCGCAACCGCCTGGCCCTGCAACTGCAGCGGGCCATCATGCCGCCGACGCGCGAGACGACGGACGCTTTCGGCCTGCGGATCGCCGTCCGCTACCGCCCGGCCGAGGAGGACCACCTGGTCGGCGGCGACTGGTACGACGCCGTCGTGCTGCCGTCCAAGCAGGTGCTCCTGTCGGTGGGCGACGTGGCCGGGCACGGCATCCAGGCGGCCACCGGCATGGTCGTGCTGCGCAACGCCCTGCGCGGCCTGGCCGCCACCGGCGCCGGACCCGCCCAGCTACTGACCTGGCTCAACCTGGTCGCCCATCACCTGACCGACAGCGTGACCGCCACCGCGGTCTGCGGCCTGTACGATCCGCAGACCCGGATCCTGCGCTGGGCCCGCGCGGGGCACCTGCCGCCCCTCCTGGTCCGGGGGACGAGCGCGTCGGAGCTGCCGATGGTCGGGGGGCTGCTGCTCGGTGCGGTGTCCGAGGCGGCGTACGAGGAGGGGCAGCTGCAGCTCGAAGCGCAGGACACCCTGCTGATGTACACCGACGGGCTCATCGAACGCCGGGACCGGGCGCTCCAGCATGCCCAGAACCAGTTGCTCGTCATCGCCGGGCATGCCGCTCCGACGCTCGACCAGCGGCTGGATTACCTGCTCACGCACTGCAACTCGGACACCGACGACGACACGTGCCTCATCGGTGTCGAGTTGCGGTGACTCGCCGTCTGCCCGGCGTTCAGTCCGACAGGCCCTTGCGCAGGTCGTCGAGCACCTTGCGCAGGATGCGCGAGACGTGCATCTGCGAGATCCCGAACTCGGCGGCGATCTCGGCCTGCGTCAGGTTGCCGTAGAAGCGCAGCAGCAGGATCTTCTTCTCCCGTACGGGCAGCGCGTCGATGAGCGGCTTGACGGCGTGCTTGTCGACCAGGGAGTCCAGCGATTCGTCGTGCTCGGGGATGACGTCACCGAGGCTCGCGGAATCATCGTCGACACCCGTCGGGGCGTCGAGCGACAGCGTGCTGTAGGCCGCCGAGGCGTCCATCGTGAGCAGCACGTCCTCCTGGGAGATCTTCATCTTCTCGGCCAGCTCGGCGACTGTCGGCGCGCGGCCGAGGGTCTGGCTGAGGTCCGACACGAGCTTGTTGAGCTCGGAGCGGCGCTCCTGGTAGACGCGCGGCACCCGGATGGCCCACGTACGGTCCCTGAAGTGGCGCTTGACCTCACCGGTCATGGTGACGACCGCGTAGCCGCGGAAGTCGTGGCCAAGGGAGGCGTCGAACCCGTTGATGGCCTTCATGAGGCCGACGTAGGCGGCTTGGCGCAGGTCCTCGACGGGCTCGCCGCGGTAGCGGTAGCGGCGGGTGATGTCGTTCGCCAGCCACTCGTGCATCGCCACGAGCCGCTCGCGGATCCGTACCTGGTCGAGCTCGGAGGTCTCCGGCTTGACCATCTGGACCAGAAGTTGTTCGGGAGTCATCTCGTTGAGCACGAGTGCCTGGGCCTGAGCCTGCTGGACGGTCATTCCTGCTCCTCATATCCACTGCAGGCGGTCCCGTCCAGAACCAAAAAAAGCCCAGACAGAGACACGCCTCGATAACACGAGACGAAGCCCTCTGCTGGACCTCAGATTTAATATAACCCGCTTTACGACAATATCACCAGGGGCTAGATCACGAAAGTGTCACGCCTTCCTGGGTGTGGTTCCTCAGCCGCGTACCCAGAAGCTCTCCGGCAACGCCTCGATCTCGACCACGGCCTGTTCGAGGTTGGCGGCGAACGGCAGCAGTGCCTGGTGGACCGGCTCACCGCCCTCGGCGAGCCGCCGGATGACCTGGGCGTTCACCCGCGCCCGATCGACGACCTCGGGGCCGAACGCCGTACGGTCACCCTCATAGCCGTAGGCGTCGAGCAGCAGGTGCAGCCGCCGGGACCGATCCTCGAACGCCGTGAACCCCTGCGCGGTGACGACGCGCCGAGCGTGCAGCGGAACCCAGGTCAACGCGCAGTAGGCCAGATCGCGCTCCCGCGACGACGGCCCGGCGGTGTCCCAGTCGACGAACCCGACCAGATCGTCGCCCTGCCACACCGCGTTGTAAGGGGAGGCGTCGTGGTGCCCGATGACGAGCCCCGGCTGCCACGGCCGCCCGATGAACCAGACCGCGCCGGGCTCGGGCACGAACGTCGCCGTCGCGTCGTGCAACCGCCGCATCCAGGCCCCGACCTGCTTGAGCGCACTGTCCGACCAGGCCCAGGCGGGCCAGGGCGCCTGCTCCCCGATCGTGTCGCCGTGCAGAAAGGTCAGCACCTCGCGCCCCTGCTCGTCGAACCCGAGCACCCGAGGCGCCCCTTCGAACCCGACCGCCTCAAGATGAGCCAGCACGGTGTGCACGGTGCGCGTCCACGGATTGGCGGGCCGGTGAACGGTCTCACCGACGCGCACTCCACCGACATGCCTGCCACCCGGCAGGGGCTGCTCATCCATGACGCCGTTTCTACTCCAGACCCGCGGGGCGCCGCACCTGGTTTTCCCGCCTAGCCGGGGACGAGCCAGAACCTCTCGTCGGCCGCCCCGGCGATCGGCACGCAGCTGTTCCTGCTCGGCCGGGTGCCCAGGGAGTTCAGCGTCTCCGCCAAGGCCCTGGCCGTCCGGCCGTCGGACTCCAACCTCGGGGGACGCTCGCTGGCCGAGGTGGCCTGGCTGCACACCAGGACCGAGACGGGCTCGCCGGGGACCATCCGTTCGTTCTGGCCCCGGCGGTCCGCGGCGGCCCGGCAGGGGTCGTCGGGGCGCTGGAGTCTCCACGTTCCCGTGCGGTAGGCCGCGGTCAGGCTCAGGCCGACGTACGAGCGGGTGCCGACCGTGCCGTTGGTGGTCCGTACGCAGCCGTTGGGCTCCTCGGCGCTGCCCACCCAGAGCGCCCCGCCGTCGGCACCGTCACCGACCCACTCGTCGCCCGGGAGATCAGCACGGCCGCCGCGCAGATCGCGATCGCGGCGATGGCGGCCATATGACGAAGTCTCACAATGCTGAGACGTCTTGGCGTCGCCGATCGGTTCGGTCAAGGACGGATCAGGTATGCGTGCAGGCGGCGGCACTCCATGCGGAACTTGCTGTCGCCCTCATGCCCGGCGACCACCTCGACCTCGGGAATCGCTCCCCGGGCTGCGGCCTGCTGGGCCACTGTCACGGCGAGGCCGACCACTTTGGCCAGTCCCGCACGAGGCTTCTCTGTCCCGGCGGCGCCGGGCAGGAGGGCGGGGAGCAATGCCCGCAGTACCTCCCACACCTCGCGATGCGCACCGCGGTTGGCGGCGGCCTCGAGGGCGTTCAGGACGTGCTGTTGCTTCACCCACGTCCACCGGATGAGCATCCCGAGCTGAGCTCCCAGCTCGGCGGCCGGCAGAGCCCCGCGGGCCGCCATCGTCACCAAGACCGACGCCCCGGCGCCCGCGTCATTCTGCGACAGGAAGTACGCCAGCACCAGTGCGGTGGCCACACCCGCGGGGCCGTCGGCCGCGGCCAACATGGCGGGGTGGACATGGTAGGTACTGCCCCGAGCCCACTGGTAGTGCAGGCGTTGCACCAGATTGACCGCCACGACCTCCCGGTGCGAGGGCAGGACCGACGGCCACCAGCCCATGCAGTGGCCGTATTCGTTGATAATCCCGACCGGCGATTCGGGGATGAATTCGTCGATCAGGTCCAGCCCGGTCGGCTCGGCCGTCAGCTGTGGGGTCAGCCAGATCTGGCCGGGCCCGCTAGGCCGGCGCTCGTCGAAGTAGTAGGAGTTGGCGTCGTCCATGTAGCTCCACCGAACCCCGACCTCCGGGTCGGGCAGACCGCCGTCGGCCAGCCGCCGCGCTACCGTCCGGCTCGCCTCGGAGGTCAGCCGCGCCGCCCGGGACGCCGCCTCCGGATGGGCACCGCGCGGCAGCCGCAACAGCGCCTGCCGCAGGTCGGCAGGAAGGGGTACGGCCCGCGCCGCCTCACACTCCGCCAACCGGGAGACCAGGACCTCGGGATCGAGCATCCCGGTGGAGTGAGTGGGCGTGGCCAGCAGCACCGGCGGCAGCGTGCCGTCCTTGAGCGCAGCGAGCACCTCCGCGAAACGACGCAGCACGAGCATGTCCAGGCCCGAGACCTGCCGGGGGTCGGGGAGCCGATCCCGCGGCGTTTCGGGGACCGGCCCGGACGCCGTCGGTGATGACTCGTGCGCTTCGCCATCGACCCGGGCCACGGAAACGCCCTCGTGCACCTCGGAACCATCCACGGACCTCATGAGCGCGACCACCTGGAGGGCACGGAAGATCCCCCCACTCCCGTACGCCGGCCCTCCGCGCCGGCTGGGCCGCTCGGCCGGGTGTCCCGGCCGCTCGGCCGGGACACCCGGGTCAGCCCCCGGCGTGACCAGCTCCCGGGCGATCGCGGCGCGCCAGTAGTTCTCCAACAGCCAGTGCCGCATTTCGAACAGCTGCGGATAGATGCTGCCGTACGCCACGTCGAGCGCCGATCGCAACCCGTCCCGGTCACGTGCGGCAAGCCTGACGAATCCGGCCAGCCAGCGCTCACCCTCGTGCCATTGCCAGGAGGTCCAGCCGAGCGCCTCCATCTCCGCCGGAGTCTCCGGAGCGGCCGGGAACGGCGGGACCGGGACCGGCTCGGGAAGCGGCGGCGGGGTGAAGGCGGGTCCGAGCTCCTCGACGGCGGCCTGCCCGCCGTACACCGCGACCAGCCGGGCACCCAGCGCGGGCGGCAGCACGGGGATGGCGTCCCTGATCTGCTCGGCGCCGAGCGGGCTGAAGCGGGCGGCGTGCTTGAGCGCGAGCTGGACGGCCCGGCCCTGGATGTCGTACGCCTCGTGCTGGAAGGCTGTGACCAGGGCGGCCACCAGATCGTCCGCTCGATCCGGCGCTTGGCGTACGGTCTGGTCGAACCAGGTCAGACCGGAACGTACGAGCTTGGCCTCGGCCCGGAACAGCAGCCCTTCCAGCGCCTCGGCCACGTCGGCGGGATCGTGCGCGTCGAGCCGGCGCAGGTGGCGCAGGGACAGCTCGGCGACCGGCCCCGGTGCGGCGGGCAGCAGGCGCAGGTAGTCGCGGCGGCGGGCGTCGATCTCGGCCGCGGTGGGTTCGAGGAGTTCGTGGAGGCGGGCGAAGAAGCGCAGGTCCTGTACGGTCCCACCGCGCAGGAACCGGCGCACGCAGCCGTCGAGCAGCACTGCCCGCTCGCCCGCCGCGCGGATGGCGCTGAACCACGGCGAGATCGGATCGGCCTTCTCGTACTGCAACGCCCGGCCGACCCCTTCGGCCTCGAAGAGCCGGGGCAGCAGCGCGGGAAACAGCGGGTCGGACTTGGCCGCAGCCCCGGTGACCGCCCAGGCCACGACCAGCGGGTCGTGCTCGGGCGGTGGTGCCCCGGTGTGCCGCAGCATCGCCAGCGCGAGGGCCACTCCGGGGTCGCCGGGACCGCGGACCTTGGCGGCGAGCCGTACGGCCAGCTCGGCCTGCCACTCGGCAGGACGGTGGTCGAGGAGCCGGACGACCGGCGCGGGATCGCCGAACTCGGTACGGCCGGAGAACGGTCGCCACATCGCGAGGTCCCGGCGGGTCACCCAGGAGGCCACCGCGGTGACCGCGCTGAGGGTGCCGGCCCCTGCCAGACGTAACAGGTCGGCCCAGTCCTGCCAGGGCTCGTGCTCGGGCTCGCGCCAGTGCATCCAGTAGTCCCGGTCCTTCTCCCGACGCCGGGTCTCCTCCATCCAGCGCTCCTGCTGCTTGGTCTCGGCGTGTCTGCTCAGCACGGGGATGTGGCCACGCAGCTCACCCGCGACAAGCTTGCGCTCGGCGTCGTCCAGAGTGATCAGCCGCTCGATCAGCTTGTCCGCGTCACCGGCGCTGATGAGGTCGCGTATCTCGTCCCAGCTCGTCATGGCAGGGACCATAGAGATCACTACCGACAGAAACTCCGCCTCGTTCTGGCCAAGGGAAAAGTACGTGTTCGGCGGCCGTACTTCTCCCTTCGAACGGCGAAGGCGTCGTCCGTATGGTGGTCGCGGCCGCCAGACGGAGGATGTCATGCGTACTCGAAAATGGCTCGCAGCGGCTTTCCTGCTCCCGCTCGCGCTGGGCGGCTGCGCCGTGCCCGGGCTGGGGCCCGACCACACGGTGACGCCGAGTTCCCCGGGGTCGTTCCTGCCGCCGCCCAACGCGCCTTCGGCGAACCCCGCCACGCCCGCCGAACAGCAACCCACCAACCCGCAGACCACCGCATCGCAAGCCACCGACCCGCAGGGCTCGGGAGCGCTGGCCAAGGCCACCTTCGGAGCCGGTACGCCGACGAGCGCGGACGTGCTGGTGCTCAGCCTCAAACGCCGGGGCAAGCTGCTGGACCTGGTCCTTTCGATCACCCCGCATTCCGAGAAGGGCGAGACGTACATCTCGGTGGAGGAGTTCACCGGGGCGGGACCCACCGCGATCACGCTCGTGGACAGCGTCAACCTCAAGCGCTATCTCGTCGTACGGGACTCCCAGGACCAGCCGCTCCAGCCGGCGTACTGGATCCTGAAGATGGAGGAAGCGGCCATCCGGACGTACACCTTCCCCGCGCCCGAGGGCGACGTCACCTCGCTGGACGTGAGCATCGGCGGCTGGCCGCCGTTCCGCGACGTGCCGGTGACGTCATGATGCTCCGGACACTGTCTGTGCTGCCCATGCTGGCCGCCGTGGCGGTGACCGGCCCTGCCGCCGACGTGCCGGAGGCCAACATTCAGCGGGCGATCCTCGACCTGAAGTTCACGATCGTGCCGCTGGAGACGGAGGTCGACGAGGGGACCCGTACCAAGATCACGATCTCCTCGGACGTGCTATTCGCCTTCGACCAGGCCCGGCTGACGCCGGTCGCGGCCCGCCACCTCGCCCGGATCGCCGACCGCCTGCGTACGGCTTCCGGCACGGTACGGGTGGACGGCTACACCGACGCGGTCGGCACGACCGGCTACAACCTGACGCTGTCACAGCGCCGGGCCCAGAGCGTCAAGCGGGAACTGGACCGCATCCTGCACGGCAAGCCACCGACCACCGCCACCGGCCACGGCGAGGCCGATCCGGTCGCCCCCAACGTCAAGGACGGCAAGGACAACCCGGCGGGCCGCGCCAAGAACCGCCGAGTCACGATCGTCTTCTGAGCGAACCCGGCGCGTGGTGCTGGTTCAGCACGTCCAGCACGCGCGCCTTCGCTCCAGCCGCGGCGCCGCGTCAAGCAGCCGATGCTCAGCACGGGGCCCACCCAGCCGGGCAGGCCCCTGCTGGTCCGGCTAGAAGTCGAACTCTCCCTTGGACATCCCATCCCGGAAGGCGTCCCATTCGGCCTGCGTGTAGATGAGAACGGGCCCGTCCGGATGCCGACTGTGCCGAACTCCGACGCGTCCGCCGCTGAGCGGGGCAACCTCTACGCAGTTGCCCCCATTTCCGCTGCTGGCCGTCGCCGTCCGCCAGGCAGCGGAGGTGAGCTCTTTGTCGGTCATGACTCCATCACCCTCCGAATGATCTCTTTGGTTTCGTAGGTGGGCTGGGCGAGGGCGGACAGAAGTTCCCACCGCTCTCCCAGCTTCTGGACCATGTCTGTGTCGTGCGTGATCTCTCCGGTGTCGGCGCTTTCTATATAACCAACCTGCGTGCCCTCGCCAGTGTCGGCTATCGCGAATGCGCCACCCAATCCAGCCGTAGCCCCGGATGACAGGGGGACAACCCGAACGGTAATGCATGGACGGGCCATCAGAGCAAGGAGATTTGCCAACTGCGCCCGCATCACCTCGCGTCCGCCGATCTCCCGCCATAGGGCGCTTTCGTCAAGGATGACGGACAGCGTGGGCGGAGTGCGCCGAGACAGGATGGTCTGACGCTGGAGCCGGATCTTAACGTCTTCGTCGGCTTCGCCCGGAAGCGCACCTGGCTCGCCTTGGAAGATCGCTCTAGCGTAGTCAGCGGTTTGGAGCAGGCCGGGGATCAGCGCCACCTCGTAGAGCCGGATGAATCGCGCCGCCTGCTCGGCCGCCGGCCACCTCCTGAACCACTTCGGGCCCAAGCCCCTGATCGGGGGCAGCAGCTCTAGCAGCTCGCCATGCAGCCCCAATGCCTTTTCGAGCTGCCGAGTGAACGGCTCCGTAGGCAACCGGGTGCCCCGCTCAACCGCACCTATCAGGCTCTCGCTGCATGGGAGCAGAGAGGCGAGCCGGGCGTGAGTGAGGCCCTTTGCTGTCCGGTACTTCAGCATTCGTGCCTGATATTCCTCGCTGGCGTTTCTTACAGCATTATTCCCACCTTCTGCCATATCACTCCCTTTCTCTTCCTTCCGCACATCCGCACACACAAATATAGCCACGGATTGTGAAGATTTTGTAGGGGGATTCCGGAAGACATCCGCATTGACCATGGTCATGCTTGGGACCTGTAACCGTACAACCGCAAGAGAGCTGTAGTTCCGAGGTGGCCATGCGAGCAGCAGTGTCAGACCTCCCATACGCAGGCATCAAGGTATGGGCGACGAGCGAGATGGAATCACACCGGATTCCCTCGCTGGCCCGCCGAGAACTCGTGAAATGGATGGGCCCGAATCATCCAACCCTTCCCGACCTTCAGGAAATAGCCTCAGAACTGGTCACGAACGCGATCATTCACGCGAGCGCCATATGGGTACGGATGGACCTGATCCCCGAATCGGGATTTTGGCGGTTGACCATCACCGACCCCGGAAACTCCGGCGAGACTCCACGCGTACGTCAGCCTCGACCAAACGAGGCAGGAGGACGCGGACTCCTGGTCGTGGACGCCCTCACCAACGGCCAATGGGACACCCACCGCAGCCTGGCAGGCGAACGCGTCGTGTGGGCGCTACTACCTCGCTAAACATCCCCACGGCCGGTACGAAGGTGCCTCTGCCTGCCGTGGGGTGCATACCTCCCTTGGCCCCCGGGGGAGGAGAAGGCCCCCAGACGCGCGTCCGCCGCAGCGTTCACGTCTGGGGGCCTTTCCGACCGATGGCGGTGAGGGGGATGGCAGCACAAGCGTCCCTCCCCACCCGATCTGAACCATGACCTACGACACGATCAACGTGGAATCCTCGGCCCGTGCGCGGTCGTCGCCGCCTTGGCCGCAGTGACGGCACTGGCCTCGGCGGCGCAGATGGTAGGCGAGGGCGGCCGTGGCCAGCGCTCCTCCCCAGACCGGCCAGAGAGTCTCCGGTAGCCAGGCGCCCCACTCCGACATGAGGAAGCGGCCCGCGATCCACCCGCGGATGTACGTCATGCCGGCCACCGTGATGATGATCGCGACCAGCGTCGCCGGGATGATGGCGAGCAGCGGCGGCACCCGCCTGCCTCTCAGCCCGAGGATCCACCGAGGGAAGACCTCGCCCCAGCGCTGCATCAGCCCGAGGGTGAGTAGCCCGCCGCATGCTCCGAAGGTGGCCAGGTAGGCACCGGCCAGCCAGATGCCGGGAGCGTCGCGCGCGCCCTCGTCGAGAAACTCCTTGCTCACTCCGAGCGGCACACCAAGTGCCCAGCACCACCGCGTCGCGCAGTAGACCAGCGGCACGGTGACGGCGATGTAGACGGCCCGGCGTCCCCACCGGGCCGCCGCGTCGGGTGCGGTCCAGCCGTCCCGGCCGGTGCGCCCGCATGAATCGCAGGCATCACGGCGACGTCGCTGATAAGCGAGCGCCGCGGCGGCCAGCAGCAACCCGCCGAACACGCACACGAGCTGGTTGACCACCGGCCACGGCCAGGCATCGGCCAAGGTGGTGCCACCCAGGCTCAGGTCGAAGAGTGGTGCGACGGCCAGCAACGGCGAGTAGGCCACGCCCATCATGAGCCGGGAGTCGGGGATCACGATGATCAGTAAGACCGCCATGGGCCAGGCTAGGAACAAGGTTGTGAGCCGCGGCGCGCCTCGGCCGGTTCGGGCGAGCGTCAGTGCGACGACTGCGGTGAGCAGGCCGAAGGCGGCGATCCACCAACCGCCGGGGCGCGGGGTGGCGCCGGCGAGGATGGACAGCCCTCCGTCCAGGTCGGGGTCGGAAGCGCCCCAGGGGAAGCCAGGCGCGCCAAGGGCCCAGGCCGCGCCGAGCACGCCGTAGCCCAGTGACCACAGCGCCGCCGCGTAGCCCGCCCACTCAGGCCAGCGCGAGATCAGAGATCGTGGGGTTGTTGTTGGCATGCGACCAGCGTGCTGGCCGGGCGTGCGAGGGACTATCGGCCGTTTGGCAGATCCCCGCGCCGTTCAGACGCTGCGGGTACGCCATTCGGCAGAGGCAGAGGCAGAGCCGCCGTCGTTCAGCGGCGGTCCCGGCGCATCGCGTGGCGTTGCCGCAAATAGAGGCCGAGCGATGCCACCACTCCGGTCACCACTATGGCCGCCGTCAACCAGTAGATCCCCCAGTACCGCCCATCGAACATCGAAACCCGCACATCCACTTCCTGCGCATTTACCCCGAAAAATGTAAGCACCAAGGTCAGCGGCACCGCCACCGCCGAGACGAACCCGACAGCCACCGACCACCGCAACTGCCGGTCCTCGTCCGCCCGCCGCTCCAGGCTCTCGATCGTGGTCAGTTCCGCCCTGATGGCCCGTTCGAGCCGTTCGAGCATGCGTGCCACGTTCTCCGCCTTGCCCACCAGCCCCACCGTCTCGTACAGGGCGTCGTGATAGCCCGCCACCCGCAACGACGGCACCAGCATGCCGAGATCCGCCGTCGCCTCGACGCTGTAGCTGAGGTCCAGCTCCAGGTCGCCGAGCTGGCTGGTCAGAGACGCCAGGCTCCGGCGGCGGTCCCGCGTGGTCTGCGGCGCCCGGTCACGGCCACGGAACGCCTCCACCGCCTGATACACCACCGACCGGATCTCGCGCAGCCGCGCCGCGCTCGCCACTCCCTGCACGGCCGACAGGAAGATGCCGTCCTCCACGTAGTCCGGCTGGCCGCAGAGCACGCTGACGTACGGGCTCACGGCGGCGGTGGTCTCCGGACGCCTGTTCAGTTCGCTCGGGTAGGTGATCGTGCTGAACTCGTCGCGGTTCGGGAGATCGCCGCGGTAGATCACCCGCTGGACGATCTCGTCGGAGGCGGCGGGCGGAAGCTGGGGGGCGAAGGCCAGTTGATGGCGTTCGGGGAAGAAGCCGCCGGTCCCGCCCGCCAGCTCCGCGGCCACCGTCTCCAGCGGGCGGCCGTCGATCTTCAGGTCGGCGTAGAAGCAGTCCTCCAGCACGTCGACCGTGTCGGCCAGCTCGCAGTCGAGGTCCAGGCTCAGCACGGCCACGATCTGCGTGGACGGAACCGCGAACAGCCACAACCGGGCCCCCGCGAGCGGCCGGTCCCAGTCGGTGAACTCGATCTCTCGCGGGTCGAGCGCCAGCCGGTGCAGTACCCGAGGAGTGGCCGAGCCGGTGAAATAGGTTTCCGGCCGCCCGAGCCGTGGACGGTCGCCCGGCGCCGCCGCCTCCGGGCCGTCCGTCACATGCCAGGGTGTGGCGAAGATGTTGGTGAGCCGTACACCCTGTGCTGGACGAATGCCGAACAACGTCACGATCTCGAGGGTATCCGTACGGTCACCACAAGTCCCCCACCTTCCCGCTCTCGGTCCGCAGGCTGACGGTCACCGGCGCGTTCAACCGGTCTTCATCCGGCAGGCGTCTCGAGGAGGTCGTTCATGGTGCCGTACGGGATCCCGTCGGCGGTCGAGTCGTACGTGCCGTGCTCCAGGAGCTCCGTCGTGGCGCGGGCGGCGACGGCGTACGCGGCCTGGGCGATCGCGGAGCCGAGGCTGATGCGGACCGCGCCGACCGCGGCCAGTTCGGACACCGTCGGGGCGCCGGCCCACACCATCACCGCGATCGGCAGCGGCCCGGCCGCCAGCTCGGCGATCGCCTCCAGGTCGATCAGGCCGGGGACGAACAGGCTGTCCGCACCGGCCGCCGCGTAGGCGACGGCTCGCTCCTGTACCGCCTCCAGCTTTTTGACCGGACCGTCAGCGGTCAGGAACACGTCCGTTCGGGCATTGATCCACACGGGTACGGCCAGGCGGTCGGCGGCGGCGCGGGCCGCGGCCAGCCGGTCGGCCTGTTCGGCGGGCTCGAACAGGCCGGGTCCGCGGCGGTCTTCGAGATTCACCCCGACGGCTCCGGCCTGGACGACGGCCGTGATCGTGGCGGCCACGGCCTCGGGCTCAGGTCCGTAACCGGCTTCGATGTCGGCCGAGACCGGTACGCCGACCGCCGCCGTGATGCGTTCGATGGCCGCCGCGGCTCGGTCCACGCCCAGGTCGGCGGCGTCGGGCACGCCGAGGGACCAGGCGACGCCGGCACTGGTGGTGGCGACGGCCTTGGCGCCGGCGTGGACGACGGTGAGTGCCGAGGCGACGTCCCAGGCGTTGGCCAGCAGCAGCGGGTCGCCGTGTCGGTGCAGGCCGGCGAATGTCTCCGCCTGGCGGATCTGTCGTTGCGGGTTGATGGGCTCGCGTCGGGTCATGGCACCGACCGTACGAGGCAGACGATCGACTTGGCTGGCCGTATTCGGACAGCACCCACCGACCTGGCTGCACCGCGGACCGCACGAACCGGCTTGGCTACCACGGACCGATCTCGCTGGACACGACAGCGGCGCGAAAGGGCCGCGACAGGGCCTGCTTGCTATTGTCGAGCCACGCTCCACTCACCCCTCGCCTTTCAGGAGCACAACAATGGACGCGTTGCGAGTTGTCTCCCTGATGGCCGCCACGATGACGATGGGGCTCGTGGCCGGCGTCTTCGGCCTTTACGCGCACACCGTCATGCCCGGCCTCGCCAAAACCGACGACCGCACCTTCGTCGGCGCGTTCCAGGCCCTCGACCGGGCCATCATCAACCCGTGGTTCATGGGCGGCGGCTTCGTGGGTGCCCTGACCTTCACCATCCTCGCCGCGGCCACCCATATCGGCCGGCCGGGGCTGCCGTGGATCGCGGTCGCGCTCGTTCTCTACCTCGTCACGTTCATCATCACGATCGCGATCAACGTGCCGCTCAACGACGCGCTCAAGGCGGCCGGAGACCCGGACGGCATCGCCGACCTCGCCGCGGTCCGCGAGAGGTTCGACGAGGCCCGATGGGTGCGCTGGAACCTCGTCCGGGTCTTCGCCTCCACGACCGCCTTCGGCCTGCTGGCCTGGGCGCTCACCCTGTACAACAAGGCGAGCTAGCGCGGATTTCACGCGGAGCGGCGGCGCTCGAGAGTAATCTTCCCGCAACAGCCAGTTGCCAGGAGGTCACCGTGTCCCCCTCCTCCCCCGCCCGGCAGCCGTTGAGCGACGACTCCATCGATCGGCTCCTTCAGAGCGTGGCCGAGGCCGCCGAGCAGGCCGTGACCGACCACGCGGCGGCGGCGCGGCACTATCGCGACCTTTCCACCTCCGCCGAACGGGTGCGCGAGCAGGACCCCGCGGCTGGCCGGCCGATCGGGGGGCTGAGACTCGATCCGCTGGCGTCGCTCTCCGTCCAGCGGGTGCTCCTCGCCGAAAGCCCCGCGTCCTGACCGCGCACCTGCCCACGCTCCGCATGCTCAGAAGGGTGTCGTAGGCGTGCCGACACTCGTCGTCGCAGTCAGGGAGGGCTACGAGTGAAGGACGGCGGCCAGCTCCGGGATGCGGGCCCGGTAGCCGTCGAGCAGCTTGCGTGCCGTGCCGACGGAGTCGACCAGTGGGTGCAGGGCGAACGCCTCGACGGCCAGGCGGGACGAGCCCGACATGGCGGCCTCGATGGCCGTCTGCTCGACCGCCTTCACCTGCTGCACGAGCCCGAGGAACCGGCCGGGGAGCGGGCGGGTGGCCAGCGGCCGGATCCCGGAGCCGTCCACCGCGCAGGGGATCTCGACGACCGCCTCCGCGGGCAGGCCGGGCACCGCTGTGCCGTTGCGGACGTTGAGGATCATGGTGGAGGGCTCACCGCGGGCGATGGCGGCCATGAGGGCGAGCGCGATGCCTTCGTAGCCGCCCGCCTCCAGGTCGGCGGCGTCACGCTCGCCGGCGTCGGTGATCTCGCGGGTGTCGGCCATGTACGACGCGTCGCGCTCGCTGCGTGCCCTGCCCCACTCGGCCAGGGCGTGCTCGGGCCGCTCGCGCACGGCCGCGTAGAACCGGTCCTGCTGCCCGAGCAGGGACTCGCCACGGGTCTGCCCGGAGATGGCGGCGACGGACTCGCGGGTGAAGTAGTAGTAGTACAGATACTCGTTGGGCAGCGCTCCCAGAGTCCGCACCCAGTCGCCGCCGAAGATCCGGGCCTCCTCGACCTGCCGCAGCGCCACGTCGTCGGCGAGCAGGTCGGGCAGCACGTCGCGGCCCTGGTAGGAGAGCCCGCGCAGCCAGCCGAGATGGTTCAGCCCTACGTAGTCGGGCGACACGCGCGCCGGGTCGAGGCCGAGGGCGGCGGCGGCGCGGCGGATCAGCCCGATCGGCGAGTCGCAGATGCCGACCACCCGATCGCCGAGCACGCTCCGCATGGCCTCGGTGATCATGCCGGCCGGGTTGGTGAAGTTGATCACCCACGCCTGGGGCGCGACGGCGGCCACCCGCTCGGCCACCCGGACGGCGACCGGGATCGTACGCAGGCCGTAGGCGATGCCGCCGGGCCCGGTCGTCTCCTGACCGAGCAGGCCCAGCTCCAGCGCGACCCGCTCATCGGCGGTGCGGCCCGCCAGGCCGCCGACGCGGATCGCCGAGAAGACGAAGGTGGCATCCCGCAGCGCGGTGTCCAGGTCGGTGGTGGTCAGCACCTTGGGCGGGTCGTCGTGCCCGGCGGCGAGTTGCTGGAGCACGTGCCGGATGGCGGCCAGCCGGTCCGCCGACACGTCGTACAGCATCACCTCCTCCACGCGCGGCTTGGCGGTGTCGCGCAGCAGCGCGCCGTAGACCAGCGGGACCCGGAAGCCGCCGCCGCCGAGGACGGTCAGTCTCATCGCCACCCCTTCACACGACCTGCACCTCGGCACCCGCGGCCGCGCAGTTGCGCAGCGTCGTCGCGTCGGCGCCCTCGTTCGTGACGATCACGTCGATGTCTTCGGGACCGCACACCCGCAGCGCGCCGGTGCCGGGGAACTTCTGCCGGTCGGCGAGTAATACCACCTGGCCCGCCGCCGCGATCATGGCCCGCTTCAGCGGCACCTCGGCGAGCGTGGTGTCGACGAGCTGGCCGTCCGGCCGGACGCCGCTCACGCCCAGGAACACGCGGTCGGCGCAGACCTGGCGCAGCGCCTCCTCGGTCAGCACCCCGACCAGCGAGTGGTATGTCCGGCGGACCATGCCGCCGAGCAGCAGTAGCTCGACCGCCGGGTCGGTGCGGAGCACGTCGAGGACGGCGAGGCTGGAGGTGACCACGGTGATGCGGCGGCCACGGAGCCGGCGGGCCAGGCGCATCGTCGTCGTCCCGATGTCGAGCAGGACCACGTCGCCGTCGCGGACGATCTGCGCGGCGCGGCCGGCCACGGCCTCCTTGTCCTGCTCGTCGACGCCCGCCACCTCGGCGAAGGGCCGGTCGGTGTCGGCGTCGACCTCGGCGAGGGCGCCGCCGCGCACGCGCCTCAGCGTGCCGTCGCGGTCGAGCACCTCGAGGTCGCGGCGGATGGTCGACGGGCTCACGCCGAGCTGGCTGGCCAGATCGCGAACGCTGGTGGCGCCTGAGAGGCGGACCCGGCGCATGATCTCGGCATGCCTGAGGCGCTGAAGCACGGGGGCATCGTATCAGTCATATCCGCGCATGAGTGAGCATCATTGACCAAAAGCTCGCGCCAAACACTTGAAGTGCGCGAGCAAACATGCAAGATTGCGCACATCTCGCTCTGTCGAGGAGGTCTTAGTTCCGTGTCTGCCCAGGCGTACGACCCTCTAGCCGATCAGCGAACCCCGGAGGGGCCACAGTTCGACGTCTTCTTAGCGGGCACGGTCTTCCTCGACATCGTGTTCACCGGGCTGGCCGCGATGCCCGCCGCCGGGACCGAGATCTGGGCCGACGGCATGGGCTCGTGCCCGGGCGGCATCGCCAACCTGGCCATCGCGACCAGCCGGCTGGGCCTGCGCACCTCGCTGGCCGCCGCGTTCGGGGACGACGACTACGCCGACTTCTGCTGGCGTACGCTCGCGGAGCAGGAATCCGTTGACCTGTCCAGGTCACGGCGCTTCGAGAACTGGCACTCGCCGGTGACGGTCTCCATGGCCGTCGACCGTGACCGCAGCATGGTGACCCACGGCCACTCCGCGCCCATGTCGGCGTCGGACATGATCGGCGCCCCGCCCCGGTCCAAGGCGGTGATCGTGACGCTGTCCGCCGAGGAGCCGCTCGGCGGACCGGGCAAGTGCAACTGGGCCGAGCTGGCGCAGCGCGACGGCGCCCTCATCTTCGCCGACGTGGGCTGGGATCCGTCCGGCGCCTGGTCGCCCGACATGCTGGAGCAGCTCTCGGTCTGCCACGCGTTCATGCCCAACGCGGTCGAGGCCATGGCCTACACCGGCACCGACACCCCTCGCGACGCGCTGTACGCGATCGCCGACCGGGTTCCCCTCGCCGTGGTCACCGACGGGGCCAACGGCGCCATGGCCATCGACTCCATGACGGGTGAGGAGGCGTTCGTCCCGGCTCCGCGGGTGACGGCACTGGACCCGACCGGCGCGGGGGACGTCTTCGGCGCGGGGCTCGTGCTCGGCACCCTGTGCGGCTGGCCGCTGAACGACCGGCTCGCGTTCGCCGGGGTCTGCTCGGCGCTGGCCGTCCAGCAGTTCGGCGGCTCGCTGGCCGCGCCCGGCTGGGGGGACATCGCCGACTGGTGGCACGAGGTGCGGGCGGCGGCCGGCCACAGCGGCGCCTACGGCGACTCGCTGGCCCGCCGGTACGCCTTCCTCGACAAGCTGGTGCCCACCGACCCGGTGGGCGCGGTACGCCGAGCGGCCGCCACCATCGCCCGGCACGCCGATGTGGGGATGGCTCCGCAGATGCCGGGGAAGCCACCGGCCACGCCCGAAGGCACCACAGCCGAGGCCGGCGGCCCACTCGACGAGCCCGAGGACCCGAACACGCCTCGCGTGCCTGCTCAAAAGGAGTAACACCATGATCGCCTCGACGCCTCGCACGCGTGCCGTGCTCGCCGCCACCGTCGTGGCCCTCGCCGCGACGGCGTGCGCGCCCGGCTCCTCGGCTCCGCCGACGACCGCCTCGTCGGCGGCGCCCAGCGCGGTGCGCACCGACGCCGCGGCCCTCGGCAACGTGACCCTCACCATCTGGGACCAGGAGGTACGCGGCGGGCAGGCCGCCCAGATGAAGCAGCTCAACGCCGCGTTCGAGGCGAAGTACCCCAACATCAAGCTCAAACGGGTCTCCCGCTCCTTCGACGACCTCAACTCCACCCTGCGCCTGGCGCTGAGCGGCAACGAACCGCCGGACGTGGTGGAGGCCAACAACGGCCGGTCCTCGATGGGCGCGTTCGTGAAGGCCGGCCAGTTGCGCCCGCTGAACGCCTACGCCGAGGCGTACGGCTGGAAGAAGCGCTATCCGGACTCGGTCCTGCGCTACTCCAGCTACAGCGCCGACGGCAAACTGTTCGGCGAGGGCAACCTGTACGGCCTGCCCCAGGTCGGCGAGGTCGTCGGCATCTTCTACAACGCCGCCAAGCTGACCGGCCTCGGCCTGCAGCCGCCGAAGACCTGGGCGGAGTTCCAGGCCGCGCTGGCCAAGGCCAAGGACGCCGGCGAGGTGCCGATGCAGCTCGGCAACCTCGACAAGTGGCCGGCCATCCACGTGTTCGGCACCGTGCAGGGCCGGAACGTCCCCGCCGCGCAGATCAGCACGCTGGCCTTCGGCCGCAAGGGCGCCTCGTGGAACACGCCCGAGAACACCCAGGCCGCCCAGCAGCTCGTCGACTGGGTCGACAAGGGCTACTTCAACAAGGGCTTCAACGGCCAGGGCTATGACCCGGCGTGGCAGGCGTTCAGCAAGGGCCAGGGCGTCTTCCTGATCGGCGGCACCTGGCTGATGGCCGACATGGAGAAGGTCCTGGGCAAGAACCTGGGCTTCATACTGCCGCCCGGCGCCACGGCCGACGCGCCGCCCGTCGCGACCGGTGGCACGGGCCTGCCGTTCGCCATCACGGCCAAGAGCCCCAACCCCGACGCGGCGGCGGCGTACATCGACTTCATCACCAACGCCGACGCCATGAAGGTGCTCACCACCACCGGCAACCTGCCGGTCGCCGACACCGACCAGCAGAGCGTCAAGGCGGGCGCGCAGCAGGACGTCTTCAAGGCGTTCGGCACCGCGACCAAGAACGACGGCCTGGTGCCCTATCTCGACTACGCGACCCCGACCTTCGCCGACACGCTGGGCGCGGCGCTGCAGGACCTGCTGGCCAAGAAGGCGACCCCGCAGGAGTTCCTGGCCACGCTGGAGAAGGACTACAAGACCTTCGCGGAGACGAACGGGTGAGCGTGGCCCGACCTCCCGGGGAGCCCAGACGGGTCGCCTACCTCTATTTACTGCCGGCGTTCGTCATCTACGCGGCGTTCCTGCTCTATCCGATAGGCCGCGCCGTGCAGTTGTCGCTGTACGACTGGGACGGTCTGTCGGTCGGCCGGTGGGCGGGTCTGTCCAACTACGCGGCGATCGTCGCGGACGAGGGGCTCCGTGACGCCTTCGTCCACGCCCTGGTCCTCGTCGGGTTCTACGCGGTGGCGCCGCTGGCCATCGGGCTGATGCTGGCCGCGATACTCAACCACGCCAAGGTGCGCGGGCTCGGGTTCTTCCGCACGGTGGTGTTCCTGCCGCAGGTGGTCGCCATGGTCGTGGTGGCCGTCGCCTGGCGGCGCGTGTACGCCCCGGACGGCACCCTCAACGGCCTGCTCGACGCGCTCGGGCTCGACTCGCTCACCAGGGGCTGGCTGGGCGACTACACGTTCGCGCTGCCGGCCGTCGGCGTGGTCGGCACGTGGTTCGAGACCGGCCTGGTGACCGTGCTGCTGCTGGCCGGGATGAGCCGCATCCCGCCGGAGCTGTACGAGGCGGCGCGGCTCGACGGGGCGGGGGCGGTCAAGGAGTTCTTCGCGGTCACGCTGCCCTCGGTGCGCGGGGAGATCGCGGTCGCGCTGACGCTGACCGTCATCGCCGCGCTGCGGACGTTCGACCTGGTGTACATCACCACGCGCGGCGGTCCCGGCAACTCGACGTCGGTGCCGTCGTACGAGGTCTACCACCGGGCCTTCGGGCTCAGCCAGATCGGTTCGGCGGCGGCGATCGGGGTAACCCTGACGGTGATCATCTTCGCGATCTCGTTCGTGATCAACCGCTTCGCGGACAGGGGGGCCTCGTGATCTCGCGTGGGGAGCGGCTGGCCAACTACGTCATCCTGTCGGCGTTCGCCGCGTTCGCGCTCTTTCCCATCCTGTCGATCCTGTTCGCCGCGCTCGGCCCCGACGACAGCGCCGACGCCACCGGGCAGGGGCTCAGCGTGGCGGGGCTGCACTTGGGAAATTTCTCGGCGGCGTGGGAGATCGGGCACTTCGGGAGCTACCTGCGTACCAGCCTGGCGGTGTCGGCGTTCGTCGTGGTGGTCAGCGTGGTGCTGTCGATCATGAGCGGGTACGCGTTCGGCACCATGCGCTTCCGCGGCCAGTCGGTGCTGTTCTACCTGTTCATGCTCGGGATCATGATGCCGAGCGAGGCCATCGCGGTGCCGCTCTACTTCGACCTGCGCTCTCTCGGCCTGATCGACACGTTCTGGTCGGTCGCGCTGCCGCAGGTCGCGTTGTCGGTGGCGTTCGGCACGTTCTGGATGCGGGCCTACTTCCGCGCCAGCAGCCGGGCCATCGTCGAGGCGGCCCGCATCGACGGCGCCTCGACCTGGCGCATCCTGTGGCAGGTGCTGGTGCCGCCGGCCCGGCCCGCCGTGGTCACCCTGACCGTCCTGGTCTTCATGTGGACGTGGAACGAGTTCCTCATCCCACTGATCATGGTGACCAGCGAGTCGCTGCGGACCGCGCCGCTGGGTCTGGCCTTCTTCCAGGGCCAGTACACCTCCGGCTTCACCCTGCTCGCCGCCGGGTCGGTCATCGTCGCGACCCCGGTGGTGATCTTCTACCTGTTCCTCCAGCGTCACTTCGTCCGCGGACTGCTCCAAGGGGCGGTCCGCGAATAACCCCCGGAGGTTCCCATGAAGATAGTGGCACTGGCCGCCGCGGCTGTGCTCGCCTTTTTACCGACCACCCCGGCGCTGGCCGAGCAGGCGCCCGCTCCCCCCGTCGACCTCGACGCGCTCTTCGTCGGCGCCCATCCCGACGACGAGGCGTTCAGCCTGTCCACGCTCGGCCAGTGGAACGAGGACCACGACGTCCGCACCGGCGTCGTCACCGTCACCCGGGGCGAGGGCGGCGGCAACGCCGTCGGGCCGGAGGAAGGCCCGGCGCTCGGCCTGCTGCGGGAGGCCGAGGAGCGTACCGCGGTCGGCAAGGCCGGTGTGCGGGAGGTGTTCAACCTCGACGACGTCGACTTCTACTACACGGTCAGCGCCCCGCTGACCGACCAGATCTGGGGGGAGGACACCCTGGAGAAGGTCGTGCGGATCGTCCGCCAGACCCGCCCCGAGGTCCTGCTCACGATGGATCCGGCCCCCTCCCCCGGCAACCACGGGAACCACCAGCAGGCCGCGCGGCTGGCCGTCGAGGCGTTCTACGCGGCGGCCGACCCGAAGGCGTTCCCCGAGCAGATCACCCGTGAGGGGCTGCGGCCCTTCGCGCCCGCCCGCCTGTTCCTCGGTGGGGGCCGCGGCACCTCCCAGGTCGGCCCCACCTGCGCCGCGACGTTCCGCCCCGCGAACCCGGCGCAGAACGTGTACGGCGTGTGGAGCGGACGCGCCTCCCAGAGCCAGGGCAGGACCTGGGCCGCCATCGAGCGCGAGGCCCAGCGCTCGTACGCCTCCCAGGGCTGGGCCGTC
The DNA here is from genome assembly GCF_018603905.1 of Nonomuraea sp. NEAU-A123. GTDB lineage: Bacteria > Actinomycetota > Actinomycetes > Streptosporangiales > Streptosporangiaceae > Nonomuraea. The sequence continues at coordinate 834,804 of NZ_JAHFZZ010000001.1, read as the reverse complement.
TTCCCCGACGTACCGTCCGACCCCGCCCAACTCGGCTGCGACTTCTTCACCCAGGTGGACTCGCGGGTGCCCTTCCCCGAGCCGGGCACCGCGGCGGCGGCCGCGCCCACGGCGATCCTCGACGGCGCGCTGACCCGCCCGGCGGGCACCGTCCCGCTCGGCACCCTGCTCGACCTGCGCCCCAGTACGTTCGACGTCCGCCCGGGTACGGCGTTCACCGTCAAGGTCACCGCGACCGCCCCGTCCCGCGAATCGCTGGGCCGCTCGGCCGTGGCGCTGAAGGCCCCCGAGGGCTGGCAGGTCAGCGGCTCCGGCGACCTCGGCAGGATCGCCCAGGGGCGTACGGGATCCGCGACGTTCACGGTGACCCCGCCCCAGGGCACGGGTGACCGCGCTCGCCTCGCGGCCACGCTGACCACCGAACACGGACGCGGTTACACCGACCGGCAGGTCGAGATCAGCCCGGCCGTACGAGGTGGGCAGCAGTTGCTCCCCCAGGTCGCCCAGTACGAGAAGTGGACCGCCGAACTCGGCGTGCCGCAGCTCCGCGGCCTGGTCACACCGGTGCTCACCCTCCCGTCCGGCGGCTCCCGGCCGGTGGGCGTCGTGGTCACCAACGTGAGCGGCACCACCCAGTCCGGCACCGTACGCCTGGACCTGCCCGCCGGCTTCACCGCCGACCGCGCCGAGGCGCCCTACAGCGGCCTGGCGGCCGGGGCCTCGACGACGGTGGCGTTCACCGTCACCAACTCCGACCCCTCGCTGAAGACCTCGAACCAGGGCGGCGACTACGCGTACACCATCACCACCACCAGCGCGGACGGCTCCAGCGTGAGCAAGCCCGCGCTCGAACTGGTCCCGGCGGCGTCCATCCCGCAGGCCGCGGCGGCGCCCGCGATCGACGGCGTGGAGGGCGACGGCGAGTACCCCGGCCCCGCCCTGGACATCTCCCGCCTGTGGGAGGGCACCGCGTGCTCGTCGGCGGCGGACTGCTCCGGCACGGCCAAGGTCACCTGGCGGGACGACACGCTGTTCCTGGTGGTCCACGTGAAGGACGACGTGATCGGCACCCGCCTGCCCGCGTCCGACTGCAAGCGGCACTGGCGTACCGACTCGGTGGAGGTGACCCTCGACCCGCGCGGCACGTCAGAGAACACCTCCACCACGTTCAAGGCCGCGGTGCTGCCGGTGACGGCCGAGGGGCCGCCCTGCGCCCTACGTGACGCCGACAACCACCAGGGGCCCGCCACCGGCCTGCGGGTGGCGTCGAAGGTCTCCACCGGCGGGTACGACGTCGAGCTGGCCATCCCGATGGAGACCCTGCCGGGCGCGGTCGATCCCGCGCACCTCGGGCTCAACGTCCTGGTGTACGACTCCGACACCCAGGACAAGACCGGCCAGACCCGGATCGGCTGGTCTACGTGGGGTGGCGTACAGGGTGACCCGTACCGGTGGGGCGTCGCGACGCTGCCGGGCTACCAGCCTCCGGCGGGACGGCCGACCACCCCGCCCGACCCGGTGATCCCCGACACCGGCCTGTCCAGCCTGGACTCGCCGCAGTCGCTGGAGCAGGCGGTCCGCGTCCATCTCCCGCTCGCCGGCGGTCCCGCGGCGAAGGAGTCCGAGAGCGGCTGGGTGACCTCCGCCGCGAGTGGCCAGAACGCGGTGAAGGTGACGTTGCGCGCCAACGCCGCCGGGAAGGCGCACCTGTTCGTCCGCGACGACCAGGGCACGGCCGGCAGCCGCGTCGTCACCGTCTCCGGCCGGGGCACCACGACGGTGACCGTCCCCCTGACCCGTGCCGCGGGCGCCCACCCGACGGTGGTGGCCGGGTGGCAGGCGACCGGCGGCGGGACACTGGCGTCTCAGACGCGCGTGCGCTGACGCTGATGGAGGTGGCGGCCCATAGCCGGCCGTCACCTCCTGGATCGGCCGCCGGCCGATGGACATCGTCGGCTTCGTGGTCACGTCCTCAGATGTCGTCGGCCTTCCAGCGGGTCAGGTCGTAGGTCTCCGCGAGGGGGCGCCACACCTCGACGAAGCGGGTTTTCGCCGCCTGCGCGGTCTCGGATCTGTCCAGGCCGCGCTGGTAGTCGCGATCCTCCGCGATGGCTCCGGTGCAGCCTTTGCCCAGGTGGCGCCGGGCCCAGGAGAGGAAGGCGGCGTCGGCCTCGTGTGAGGCGTCGAGCGCTTCGACGAGCGCCTCCTTGAGGGCGGGCCCTCCCGGCAGGGCTGTCACGTCGAGCGCTCGGGCCAGGGTGAGCTGGTCGCGGCGGTTCGTGGTGATGCTCTGGATGGTGTCCCTTCCGTCCGACTCGCACTTGCTCGCGCGGGCGATCGCCTCGGAGAGGCTGGAACGGGCCGAGTGGCTGTTGGTCAGCAGATCATCGAGCTTCGCGGCCTGCCGGGCGGCCTCGCCGGTGGACGGGTCCGTCTCCGGCACCGGCGTCAGCTCTTCGACCTCGGCCAGGGTGGGGACCTCGTCCTGCCGTGCCTGGGCGTCTCCATCGGCTCCGTCGGCGAAGGGCCATGGGCGACCGGCGAGGATCCACCAGGCCAGAGCGAGACCCGACAGGGCCAGGCCGACGAAGATCAGCGGCGTCCGGCGGCGCGGCCCGATGGAGCCCCAGTCGTCATGGGCTGCCGGCGGCTCCACGAGAGCCGCTCCACATCTCGGGCATCGGTCGAGATTACCGGCGTCGGCCCCACATCGCCCACATAGCTGACTGGACCCCGATCCATCCACCAATGCACCCCTCCCGGAATAATCCCGAAAAAATAGGAAAAATGCTTAATTCGCGCTATTCTCCGCCCGCTGGAATCCCGAAAGAGACTATTTGATAACGAGGCGTCCCACAGACATTCGCCCACTATAGGCTCGCCCCCACGCACGAATAACGGGAGGCGGCCACGATGCTCGACAGCCCCGGAACGGATTCCCTGCATGCGCGAACCCGGAATATGAATTCTTCTCGCATGAGTAATGTGACGCGTTATCTCTGTGCCGCCGCCTATCTGGATAGCGGTTTCCGCGATAAAGTGCTGGCCGAGCTGCTGTTTGACCAGTTCCGGGCGGTCCCTCCCTCGTACGGGGGGTTCGACCTCATGCCGGTGATCTACCACTGCCGGCGCTCTCGTACGATGCTCGTGGTCCGCGACGCCCTGATTACCGGATTTTTCGTCATCGGTTGTTTGATGGCGCCTTTGAGCACTTTCGGATGGTTGTTGACCCTCGTCCCCTTCGCCCTTCTCACCGTGGACGGGATCCGGCGCGGGCCGCTGATCGTGCGGGCGCTGATCTGGTTCTGGGCCTGCTATTCGGTCTTCTCGCTGATCCTTCTCGCGCTCGTCACCGCGCTCATTCCGGCGGCGGCGTACCTGTTCGCATCAGGACTGCCGTTTTCCGGCCTGTACGGAAGCGGGAGCACCGGCTCCTTGCTGCAACAGTTCCTCGTTCCGGTCGTCACGCTGGGCATCGCGCTGGTGTACCGGATCGCGATCTACCTGACGCTCGTCGGCGGCCTCAAGCCGGGCGCGCCCGAGCCGATCATCGGGACCACGCACCCCAGGATCGCCCGCCGCCTCGACTACATCCGCAGAGCCCAGTGGGGCAACGTCACCATGTACGCGAACGAGGACGCGTTCATGGGCGCCGGGAGGATCCAGCGGAGCTGGTCCATCGCCGTCGAGCTCGACCGCGTACGCGAGAACCACAAGCCGTCGCGGCGGGCGGACCCCGTCGACATCGACCCGGTAGAGCTGCACGGCTTCGTCCGCGGCCGCCTCATCGAGATGCGCGACCGCGTACTCCGGCCCAACGAGGGCATCCAGCGGCTCGACATCGGAGATCACGTGGTGACGCGCGGGATCTTCACGGTGGCCGACGGGCAGCGCGACCGGGCGTCCGGGGCGCATCCGATGATCGACCGGAACGGCCTGCCCCGGTTCCAGGCCACCCCCGAGGAGATCGCGGCGATCGCCCGCCATCCGCAGGGCGGCGTCCGCTACTACCAGCGCGTGACGATCAACAATGCCGGCCAGGAGATCCGCGACCTCGACGGCAACCTGGTCGCGCCCGCCGAGGACCAGGAGGCGCTGACCTCCGCGTTCATCTACCTGGCCGTCGAAGGCCGGATGCTCTACACGCAGTTCGTGGTCACCGTGCTCCCTCCGGCCCACGACCACTACCACGTGGTCGACAGCCTCCCCACCATGACCAGCGGGCGGATCACCTGGGAAGCGCTGAAGGTGCTGAAGCTCCAGTTGCTGCGTGACGTGCTGGCCGCTCCCGTACGGGTCGTCCGTACGGCCGTGGAGTCCGTACGCCAGAGCGCGATGACGCCGAACCCGCGCGACCACATCGTCTATCCGTACGGCGCCCGCGTCAGCGTCCGAGAGCTGGGCGCGAGCGAGAGCCTCCAGACCCACATCCAGGTGCTCGACGTCGCGAAGTACATCAAGATGATCGAGCAGCGGCTCACCGAGGCGGTCCTCGACTTCCTGGAGGAACGGAAGGTGGAGACCGGCGCCTACCGGCTGCAGGCGGCCGGCGTGACCATGAACACGCTGTCGGTGGGCGCCGGCGGCACGGTGCACGGCCCGGTCGCCTTCGGGGAGCACGCGTCGGCGACGGTCAATGGCTTCCGGCCCGGCACCTGACGAGAAGGGAGATTCCCCATGGGCACCGAATACGGCGTGCACATCACCGGCGGCCAGGTCAACGGCCCCATCGCGATGGGCACGCACGCCCGCGCCACGGTGAACAACCTCGGCTCCCCGGCGACGGAGCAGCTCCTGGACCAGTTGGACAGGCTGCTCGGCGCGTACGAGACGACCGTGGACGAGCCGGCGAAGGCACGCAGGGACGCGGCCGACGTCCGGCGGGAGCTGGCGGAGCCCGAGCCGGACAAGTCGCGCATCCTCGACGCCCTGAAACGGCTCTCGATCAGGGCGGCCGAGGTGACCGTCATTGTCGAGGTCATCGCCAAGATCCGCGACCTCTGCTCGTGAGGAGGTGCTTGTTTGAGTACAGGGATACTCAGGCCAGGGGCCCTTCTCGCGGCGACCATCGAGGTCATCTAACTCAGAACGGGAGGCCTCGATGAGTGCCATTTTCGGAGAGACCCTGAGTTTCGCGCAGGCGGACGGCGACGAGGTGCGGCTCGTCGTCTTCGGGGACGAGCACTACGCCCGCTACGAGACCGTCGACGGCTACACCGCCGTCTACGACACCTCGGCCGGTGTCTATTGCTACGCGAACGTCGAGGACGGGCGGTTCCGGTCCACCGGGGTCCGGGTCGACTCCTACGACGCGCCCGACGGGGTGCCCCGGCACCTGCGCGAGCGGGGCACGGTCATGGCGGCGGCGCGGGACATCGCGATGACGCAGGGACCGGCGGGCGGGCTGCTCGAAGGCCGCCGGCTCAGCGTGGGGACGGTACGCGGGCTCACCATCCTCGTGGACTTCCCCGACCAGGCGACCACGGTCACCAAAGCGCAGGTGGACGCGCTGCTGAACGCGCCCGGCTACCGGGAGAACGGCAACGCGTGCTCGGTCAACGAGTACTTCGCGACCATGTCGAACGGGCTCCTGCAGTTCACCAACGACGTCGTCGGCCCGTTCCGGATGAGCCGCGACATCACGGTGTACGCCGACCCGCGCAATCACGACCTGCTCGTCCCCGAAGCGCTCCAGGCGGCCGTGGACTCGGGCATCGACCTCAGCCGCTACGACTCGCTCGGCCAGAGCATCGTCGACGCGGTGATCATCATGTACGCCGGGAAGACCCAGTACATCCGCGACAGCATCCTGTGGCCGCACAACAGCGTCCACGAGCAGGTCTTCGGCGAGATGCGCACCCACTTCTACATGGTGACGAGCATGGGGGAAGGGCCGGAACAGCTCACCATCGGCACGTTCTGCCACGAATCCGGGCACATGCTGTGCCGCTTCCCCGACCTGTACGACTACGGCCGCCGCGACGGCGACGACTTCACCAGCGCGGGCCTGGGCCGCTACTGCCTGATGAGCTCCGGCAACCATCTGAACGGCGGCAAGACCCCCGCCGCGGTCAACGCCTACCTGCGTGAGCTGGCCGGTTGGTGTCCGGACAAGATCGACCTCAACGCGGGCGGCGCCTTCGAGGCCAGGCACGCGGACTACGGCAAGGTGCTCCGCTACTCCACGTCGCAGCCGGAGGAGTACTTCCTGGTGGAGAACCGGTCCAAGCTCGGCCTGGACCTGCACCTGCCGGCGAGCGGGCTGGCCGTGTACCACTGCGACACCCGGGGCTCCAACGAGCTGCAGGACGGGACCCCGCTGCGTCACTTCCAGATCGGGCTGCTCCAGGCCGACGGCCACCTCGACCTGGAGAACAACCTCAACGCGGGCGACAGCCGCGACCTGTACAGCGGGGTCGACGGCACGGCCCTGTCGCACTCCACGGTCCCCGCGAGCCTGCTGTGGAGCGGGGCTGAGTCGGGGCTGACCCTCTCGGGGATCGGCGACCCCGGCCCGGCCATCCGCTTCAAGGCCGGGCCGGTGGGGATCAACGGCGCGACCGTCAGCGGGATCTCCAAGCCGAGCCTGCGCATCCCCGACAGCGACCCGCACGGCGTCGCCGACACGATCACGGTCGAGGCCGAGGGCACCGTACGCACTCTGAAGGTCCTCATCGACCTCGACCACACCCACCCCGAGGACCTGCGGCTCGTCCTGCACTCCCCGACCGGGCGGCGGGTCGTCCTGTCGCATCGGGCGGAACTGGACACCTCGAAGCTGCTGGAGTACAAGACCGAGCCACCGTCCGTGGTCACGCCACTCGTGGGCCAGCCCGCGGGAGGCGGCTGGACCCTGCGGGTCAGCGATCTCGCCCCCTCGCACGCCACGGCCGGCATCCTCAGCGCGTGGCGGCTGGACATCGTCACCGGAACCTGAGCCTGTCGCGCATGAGGCCTGGTACGGCTCGCCGTACCAGGCCTTTCACAAGCGGTCAGAAGTCGTCGGGGGTGCGGACTCTGTCGCGGACCCAGACGCCGGCCGCCTTGAGGCGGGACGTGCCGGTGAAGGGGCCGTTCGGGCACGTGCCTTCGGTGAAGACGGCGCCGGAGCGCTCGTCGTCGGAGTAGTTCCAGTTGGTCCAGCTGATCTTCTTCTGGGCCATCAGGTCGAGGTACTGCTGCGACCTGGTGAAGTTGTTCGACCCGTCACCGGAGGAGGTCTGGGTGCCGAACTCGGTGACGAACATCGGGATCTTGTCGGCGGCCCTCGACAGCGTGTTGAGGTACTCGGTGCCGTGGGAGGCCGCGTAGAAGTGGAACGTGTACATGATGTTGGTCGCGTTGACCGGGTTGTTGACGACCTCGGTCTCGCTCGCGCCGTCGGAGACGCCGAGGGAGGACCACGCGCGGGTGCCGACCAGGATCGGGGTCTCGGGGTCGTACTGCCTGATGACGGGGATGAGCTGGTGGGCGTAGTTCCTGATCGTGGACCAGGAGACGCCGCTGGGCTCGTTGGCGATCTCGTACAGCAGGTTGTTCTTGCCGTTGTGCCGCTGGGCGATCTCGGTGAAAAACGTCTTGGCCCTGGCCAGGTTGTAGGTGGGGTCGCCGGGGGTGAGCATGTGCCAGTCGACGATCGCGTACATTCCTCTGGCGGTGGCCTGCTCGATCAGGTTGTGCACCCGGTCGGTGAACAGCCGGGGGTTCGTCTCGTAGCCGTCCTCCTGGATGTACATGGAGATGCGGAGCACGTCGGCCTTCCAGTCGTCGGCCAGCGCGTTCAGTGACGCGGTGTTGAGGCACTGGTAGTACCACTGCAGGCCGTGCGTGCTCATGCCGCGGAGCTGGATCTCCTTGTTGTGCTCGTTGCAGAGCCGGACGCCGCAGACGTGCAGTTGGCCGTTGGCCGCGACGGGGGTGCCGGTGCCGGCCGGCTGGGTGGTGGCCGTGACGGTGGCGCTGCGGTCCGACTCGTTGTCCGACGGGTCGCGGGCGGTGACCGTGTAGGTGTGCGTGCTACTGGCCGCCAGGCCGGTGATCTGGGCGGTGGCGCCCGTCACGGTGGCCACGACGGTGTCGCCCTCGCGTACCCGGTAGTCCTTGATGGTGCCGCTGTTGTCCGTGGCGGCGTCCCAGGCCAGGGTGATGGAGCCGGACGTCGTGCCCGTGGCGCGCGGGTTGCCTGGCACGGACGGCTTCTCGGTGTCAGGTGGTCCGATGACTGAGGCGCTCAGCCTGTCGAGGTTGGGCCCGCCGTTCGCCGTGGTGGAGGTGGCGCGGACGGTGTTGGCGCCCGCGGTCAGCGCCGCCGGGACCGTGACCTCCTGCCAGGTCGTCCAGGCTCCGGTGCCCGGGAAGTCACGGTTCACGGTCGTGCCGTTGACCGCGATGGCCATCGGGCGGTTCACGGTGGTGCCGTTGGCGAAGCGGAAGGCCAGCGTGGCGTTGCCCGCTGTGGCGGCGTTCACGGTGAACTCGACGTACGAGCCGACGACGTTGTCGAGGTTGACGAAGCCCGTACCGGTGAATCCGGCGTGGTTCGACTCGACCACGCCCTGCGAGATCGTGGCGTCCTCCGCCTGGTAGTCGTTCGACGGCGCGGCGACGTCGGCCTCGATGTAGTCGAGATTGGGCCCGCCGTTGGCGGTCGTCGCCGTGGCCCGGACCGTGTTGGCGCCCACGTTGACCGGCGCGGTGATCGTGACGTCCTGCCAGGTCGTCCAGGCGCCGGTGCCCGGGAAGTCCCGGTTGACCGTGGTGCCGTTGACCGCGATGGCCATCGGGCGGTTGACGGTGGTGCCGTTGGCGAAGCGCAGCGTGATCGAGGCGGTGCCCGCGCTCGCGGCGTTGATCGTGGTCTCGACGTAGCTGCCGGTCAGATTGTCGTAGTTGACGAATCCGGTGCCGCTGTATCCGGCATGGTTGGACTCGACCACACCCTGGGAGATCGTGGCGCTCTCGGCCTCATACCTGGTGGGGGCTGCCTGGGCCGGAGCGGCGGGTAAGAAGGCGACGACGATCGCGGCCAGTGCGACGAGCCGTAGGGATCGGTGCATCGGGGGGTGCTCCTACTCGTTTATTAGGAAAGTTAACTAACGAGTATGTTCGAGCATAGATAGGATGTCTTCCCGCGAGCAAGACCCAAATCTGACCGGCCTCGTCAATAGGCGACCGCGTCCTGGCCGGTGACGTAGGACCGGCCAGGACGCGGACTCCGTCACCAGGGCGCGGTGCAGATGGCGCGGCTGCCGGGCACGCCCCTCGGTGCCCCGCAGGCGCGGAACTGCAGATTCGGATCGCTTGAGGTGCGTGCGGCGGGCGTGGACACGATATCCCCGTCCCATCGCGCCTCGAACGGACCGCAGTAGCCCCAGGTGCGGCCCCCGTCGCTGGTCACGTCGAGGGTGACCCAGTCGCCCTGCTTGGCGCCGGAGAGCTGCGCCCAGCCGTGCTGGATGCCCTGGATCTTGCCGTACATGAGGTTGAACTGCGGCCGCCCGTTGGGGCCGCCCCAGCGGACCATGCGGGCGGAGGATGGGTCGTTGCCGGTGAAGTGCCACCAGCCGCCGCAGTTGATGGGATCGGCCGCGGCCACCGCTGTATGAGCGGACGCGCTCGGGGCGGACATAAGCGCGCCGGCGAGGACGAATGCCGACGCCACAGCCACCCCGAGATTTCTTTTGCGCATTTTCTCCCCCTTGTCTGCGGAAAATTGCTGACCCCTGCGGTCATCACGCTAAACAAGGGCGCTGTCGTCGTCCTTTCGCCTACCTGTCGCCCGCACGAAGATGGCCGAATTAAGGATGGGCACGAAGCTGATCTCCGGACGGGATGTATTTCCATCCCCGCGGAAACAGTCCTCCTTTGTTGCAGGGTGGAGAGTGCGAACGGAGTGATCGTGTCATTGGGGATGGCGCGTCATGCCGCCGGGAGATCGCGGAGAGGTCCACGGATGGAAACGGGTACGGGGATCCGGTTCAGTGTGCTGGGACCATTGGAGATGACACGGGGCGGCCGGCCGGTGCGGCTCTCCGCGGCCAAGCAGCGCATCGCGCTGGCGACGTTGCTGGTCAACGCCAACCATCACGTATCGCTGGACAAGCTCATCGAGTACATGTGGGGCGACAAGGCGCCCAAACAGGCGCGCGGGGCGCTGCACACCCACATGACCAGGCTGCGCCGGGTGCTGGACGACGGCGCCGACGGCCGGCCGCTGATCGAGACCGTGGGGGCGGGCTACGTGCTGCGGGCCGGCGCCGACATTCTCGACATGGAGCGGTTCCGCGAGCTCGCCGTACAGGCGGCGCGGGCGGCCCGCGCGGACGACCGGTCGGGAGAGTCCGGCCTGCTGCGCGAGGCGCTCGGGTTGTGGCGGGGCCCGGCGCTGGTCGACGTGCTGTCGGAAGCGCTGCACCGCGACGAGGTGTCCAGGCTGGGCGAGGAGCGGATGCGGCTGCTGGAGCGCTGGTTCGATCTCGGGCTGCGTACGGGCCGCCACGAGGAGATCATCGCCGACCTCAAGACCGCCACGACCGAGCACCCGCTGCGCGAGCGGCTGTGGGAACAGCTCATGCTGGCCCTGCATCTCGCCGAACGCCGGGCCGAAGCGCTCGAGGTCTACCGCCACGTCGCCGACCTGCTGCGCGACGAGCTCGGCATCGACCCCGGCCACGAGCTGCGCCGGCTCCACCAGGCCGTGCTGAACGGCGAACCCACACCGGGGACGACGGCGCCCCCCGCGCCTGAGGTCCCTCCCCCGCCGCCGGTGCCGCGCCAGTTGCCGTCCGACATCGCCCGGTTCACCGGCCGTCACGCGGACCTGGCGAAGTTGTACGACCTGCTTCCGGAAGAGGGGCAGAACCGGCCCATCGTCATCGCGGCGATCGGCGGCACCGGCGGCGTGGGCAAGACCGCGCTGGCCGTGCACTGGGCTCACCGGGTGCGGGACCGGTTTCCCGACGGGCAGCTCCACATAGACCTGCGCGGGTTCGGGCCCGGCGAGCCGATGGCGCCCGCCACCGCCCTGGAGATGATGCTGCGGTCCCTGCACGTACCCGCCGACCAGATCCCCGCGGAGGTCGAGGCCCGCTCGGCGCTGCTGCGCAGCACGCTGGCCGGGCGGCGCGTGCTGGTGCTGCTGGACAACGCCCGGAACACCGCCCAAGTACGGCCGCTGCTCCCCGGCTCGGACTGTCTGGTGCTGGTGACCAGCCGTACCCGCCTGGCCGGGCTGGCCGTACACGAGGACGCGCGGCATGTGTTCCTGCGCAGGCTGCGCGAGGCGGAGTCGCACACGCTCCTGGGCAAGATCCTCGGTGCCGGACGTGTGACGGCCGAGGCCGAGGCCGCGGCCGAGCTGGCCCGGCTCTGCGCCCACCTCCCGCTGGCGCTGGCGATCAGCGCCGAGCACGTCACCCGGCGGCCCGGCGCGCAACTGGCGGACCTGGTCGCCCAGTTGCGGGACGAGCGGTCCCGGCTCGATCTGCTCGGGGTGGACGAGGATCCGCAGATGAGCCTGCGGGCCGTGTTCTCGTGGTCGTACCAGGCGCTCGATCCGCGGGCGGCGCGGGCGTTCCGGCTGCTCGGCCTGCACCGCGGGCTCGCGTTCGGGGTGGGCGCCGCCGCCGCGCTGATCGGGGTGCCCGCTGCCGAGGCTCAGCGGCTGCTCGAGATCCTGACCGACCGGTGCCTGCTGGAGACGGGCGGCCGTGACCGGTATCGCATGCACGACCTGATGCGGGTCTACGCCAACGAACGGGTGGAGGCCGAGGAGTCCGACGCCGACCGGCTGGCCGCGGTCCAGCGTCTGCTGTCCTGGTACCTGCACACCGTCGACCGGGCCGATCAGGTGCTCAACCCCCAGCATCAGCAGCTCCCGCTCCCCCCGCTCGCACCGTCGTGCGAGCCGTACACCTTCTCCGGCCACGAGGACGCGCTGCTCTGGCTCGAGACCGAGCACGCCAATCTCATGGCCGCCGTACGGCAGGCGTTCGCGCTCGGCCAGTACACCCTGGCCTGGCGACTGCCGTGCGCGCTGTGGAGCTTCTTCAACCTGCGCAAGCACTGGGATTCCTGGGTCGCCAGCCACGAGATAGGGCTGGAGGCCGCGCTGCTGCTGGGCGACGGGCACGCCGAGGCCCCGGTCCGCACCAGCCTGGCGCTGGCCTATTGGGACCGGCGGCAGTTCAAGGACGCGCTCCCGCACGCCGAGAGCGCGCTGGCGCTCCAGCGCGAGCTCGGCGACCGCTGGGGCGAGGGCAACGCGCTGAACACCCTCGGCCTGGTGCATCGCGACCTGGACGCTCCGGAGCAGGCCGTCGCGTGCCACCGGCAGGCGCTGGCCATCTTCACCGACCTCGGCTACCCCTGGGGGCAGGGCATCGCCTCGGCCGGCATCGGCCGGGCCCTGCTCGCCCTCCACCAGCCGCGTACGGCTCTCCAGCACCATCTTTCCGCGCTCGCCGCCTTCCGAGCGATCGGCAACCTCTGGGGCGAGGGCATCGCGCTGACCGACATGTGCATCACGTACGCCGCGCTGGGCGACCACGAGGAGACGATCCGCTGGTGCTACCGCTCGCTCGACCGCTGCCGCGAGATCGGCGACCGCAACACCGAGGCCCGCACCCTGCACATCCTCGGCCAGGCGCTGGCGGCGACCGGCTGCCCGGTGTCGGCGATCGAGACCTGGCAGCAGGCCCTGACCATCTTCGACCACCTGGCCGACAGCCAGGCGGCACAGGTACGCGCCAGCATCGCCGAACTGGAGGCGAGCGCCGGCCTCATGCTCGAAGCGGACACCGCCTGCTGACGGCCGCTTCACTCGATGGCGACCACCACCATTCCGGTGTACTCGCCGGACAGCAGATCAGTGCGGCCGGCGCGGCGTCCAGGCCGGGCACGACGACCCGGGGCACGTCCTGCCCGCCGACTCCCACCGCCCCTGCCCGCCACCCGCCTCCAGGCGCATGCACCAGACCGTCTTCGCCCTGGTCAAACGCGGGCAGCAGGAGGGGGTTCTGCGACGGGACCTGCCACCCGAACTGCTCCCGCAAGCGATCACCGGCACCCTGCACGTCGTCACCAGGTTCGCCCGCAGCCTGCGGACCGACCCCGCCACCATCGGCCCCCAGGTCGCCGACCTGCTGCTCGACGGCTTCAGCGCGTAGCCGTCCGTCCGCCGCCGGCCCAGGTCAGGTGGCCGGGCGGAAAGAGCTGTCGGTGCGGAACAGGGTCGTGTCCTCTGCCTTGTCCAGGCGGAGGAGGTTGTCACGATGACGGATGAACCGTCCCGGGTAGTTGGCCGACTCCAGCCGCACCGACCCGTCCGCCGTGCCCTGGCGGGCGTGGAAGGTCGCGTCCCGCTTGAACAGCGCGGTGCCGTCGTTGGTGTCGAACCGGACCAGGAAGTCCTTGTGCCGCAGGTAGCGGCCCTCGGAGTCGACGAAGGAGTATCCCTTGGCGTCGGACAGGCCGGGCACGATCCGCAGCGTGAGCGCGGTCGCCCCGATGCGGCCCGCGGCGCCCGCGGCTTGGATGTATGCCTTCGGGTAGTTGACCGACTCGAAGGTCCGCGACACGCCCGTCGGCAGCAGCCCGCCTCCGCCCGCGCCCGCGGCCGTGGCCCGGGTGAAGGTCAGCGTGCCGAAGCCGAGGTGGTCGTACTTGGCGCCGCCGTAGTCGCCGCCTCCCCCTTCGGGGGCGAGCCGCTTGCTGTACGCCTCGAGGTAGGGCACCGCCAGCCCGCGGCGGACCCCGTAGTGGTTGTAGAGCACCGCCCAGATCGGGTCGTTCGCGCCGCGCCCCGCCGCGGAGACCTCGGTCTGCTCGCGAGGTGCGCAGTTCTGTCCGGTCCCCCACTTGTACGTGGTGAACGGCACGGTCTCGCCAAGGTTGTACTTGGCGACGTACTGGGCGCCCTTCATGAACCGGTTGTCGGCGTAGCCGTACAGGTCGATGCCCTGGTTCCAGGCCATCTCGCACAGCACGCCCATCAACCCGATGCCAAGACTGGCGTGGCCCTGGTCGCGGCCGCTCTCCTGCCACTGGCCGAGACCGCCGGGGTGCAGGAACGGCACGGCGTTCATGATGGCGCCGTTGCCCTTGCCGTGCTTGAAGTACTCCACGGCCTGGTCGACCTTGGCCTGGTCGTCGCAGAGGACGCCGATGGCCAGGATGGAGGCCATGGCGCACAGGTCCCAGTTGGCCCAGTAGTTGGTGATGCAGGCGTCGTTGTGCCCCTTCAGGAACTGGTCGTTCAGCGGGTAGAAGACCGTGAGCATCATCTTCTTGAAGCGGTCGAGGTCGAATCCGGGGTAGCCACGCATGATCTCGCCGACGTTGGCCAGTTGCCAGCCCTGGATTCCGGCCGCGAGGAAGCGGTCGGCGTTGCCCGTCACCGCCTTCAGCGCGGCCGACCAGGCGTTGAGGGTGTCGCGGGCGGCGTCGCCGTGGGCCTGCTCGCCGCTGACCTTCCAGCGCAGCGCGTTCTGGTAGGCGGCGGCCACGTCGATGGCGAGCTGCACATGGTTCGCGCCCGTACCGCCTCTGACGACCGTCTCGACCGGGCGGGGCTTCCAGGTGCTCTTGGAGCGGCCGTTGGCCACCAGCTTGTCCCAGCCCGCCTTCCACGGCTGGGCTCCGGCGTTCACCTGGGCCCGCATCCGGTTGAAATCCGCCTGTGTGTGCAGCAGACCGGGGTGCTTGAGCGCCGCGGCCGAGGAGGCGGCGGCGGGCAGCGCGGGCAGTACGGCGGCGCCCGCGCCCACGGTCACGGCCGCCTTCAGCAGGCTCCGGCGGGAGGGCTGCGTGGTCATGGAAGTCCTTTCACAGGGGTCACTCTTGCCACAGGAGACTGAGGCGGCCGTCGTCGATAACAGAAATTTCGCCTTTAGGCCGACACCCGACTGCGCTGAGGGACCTTCGCGGGGTCGGCGGGCCGCGCTCTGGTGAGGTACTGCGGGACGGGGGCGCGGTCGTCGCCGGTGTCGCGGGTCAGGCCGTAGCGGACGATCCCCTTGGCGGGGTCGAGGCCGGTGGAGATGTCCCGCCAGACGTCGTTCCAGGTCCTGGGCGCCACGCTGAGGTCGAGGTCCGTGCCGCTCTCGTTGTTGTGGATGGTGACCCGGCCGTCCAGGTAGTAGAACTCGTTCTGCCACATCTGCTGCTGACCGCGGGGCAGCCGGACGAAGCCGACCTCCGGGGCGCCCATCCAGGTGACGCCCGGCGCCTGCTCGTCGTCCATCCGCCGCCCGCCGCCGGAGGCGACGTGGAACAGCTTGCCCTTCAGCCCGGTCCAGGTGGCTGGCCGGAAGTCGCCGATCCGGCTGCGATAGAGGATGCCCCAGCGGACTTCGAGATAGCCCTTGCCGGTGATGGTGATGTAGTCGCCCCGGTGCGTCATCTGCGGGGCGCCGCCGTACCTGGAGTAGCCGTGCTTCCCGCCGATGGCCAGCGTGCCTGCGGCGCGCCGGGGCAGCGGAGCGGGGCGGCGGTTCCTGGGCGGCGCCTGGTCCGTCGTGTCGATGGTGCGCCCGTACAGGCTGACCGGACGGCGCTTCGTCGGCGTCGGCGTTGGTGTCGGCTTCGGCGTCGACTTCGGCGAGGGGCGGGTCGGGGGCGGGGAGGTGGCGATCAACGGCGCGGCCCGGCTGGGCGGCGGTTCGGGCTGGAGGTTCTGGACGACCACGGCGCCACCGGCGATCAGCGCGGTGCTGACGGCTGCGATCGCGATGGGCTTGACGGCCAGCGAGGAACCCGCCGCACCGGCCGCAACCTTGCCCTTGGCGATCAGGCCGCCCTTCAGCGCCGGTACGGCGGCCGTCCGCGCCAGCTCCAGCAGCCCCGCCGCGACGCCCGCCGGAATGACCACCAGGCCCAGTCCCGCCAGGAGCCGTTCGGCCGGGATCAGGTCCGACAGCTGATCCGTGCAGCTCTGACACTCGCGTACGTGCCGCGACAGCCGCTTGCGCCAGAGGGGCGACGGCGTACCGTTCCAGCCGTCGGCCACGTACGCCAGCCCGGCGCAGCGGGGCTGGGCCGAGAGCGCGCGCACCACCGCGCGGGCCGACTCCAGCCGCCGCTTGACCCGCTGCACGCGGACGGCGGCGTGTTTCTCGTTCAGGTCCAGTCCGGCGGCCAGTTCCGCCCGGGTGAGCTCGTCCGCGACCTCCAGCCACCACAGCGCGAGCACCTCGCGGTCGTCGTCGTCGAGCCAGCGACTGGCATCGGCGGTCTCCTTGCGCTGCCCGGACAGGCCGAGCCGGGTCACGGTGAGACCGGCGAAGTCGGCGCTGGCGTCGGCCATGCCCAGCACCTCGTCGAGGGCGGCGGCGGTGGTGGCGGTGGCCCGCCGCCACTCCCGCACCTGGTTCATGGTGATGGCGACCAGCCAGGATCGGAAGCTCCTGGGATCGCGCAGCCCGGACACCCCGGTCACGACCCTGGCCATCGTCTCCTGCACGACGTCGTCCACGTCCGGGTGGCCGTTCATGGCGCGCCCGGCGATGTTGTACACGAGCTGCAGATGGCCCCTGATCAGCTCGTCGACCGCTCCGTGATCGCCCGCCCCGGCCGCCAGCACCGTTTCGACCTCGTACGTCGACCGCGCGTACATCCATCACCCCGATCCGGAGCCTCCGATGCTCCGACCAGGAGACGGGAACATCACCACTGAGATAACACAAAACAGTGATTGTTCCAGTTTGTCGCTTATGTGACCATCGCCGATGGTGCGTCGCTGAGGACCCGAGAGCAGGATGGCAGTGTGGTCGGTGCCGGCGGCGAAGGACCGCACGGCCCGGACAAGTAGGTTGAGATCACCACCATCGTGCCGGACCACCGGGCGCTCAAGGGCTTCCTCGAATGCATGAGATCGGCTACGGATGAGTAATGTGAGCGAAACAACGCGGCAGCACGATGAGGTCGTGGACATGCGACGGGTGCGGGTGGGATGCGAGTTCGTGCACGTCGCCGCCGCCGACACCCCGGCCGTCTTACAGGTCGAGCTCCGGAACGCGGCGCCGATCAGTCTCGTGGGGCAGGAGTGGTCGGTGGAGCCGCAGTTGCGCATCCGCCACTACACCGACCTCTACGACAATCCGTGTGTGCGGGTGGTGCTCCCCGCCGGACGGTCCACGCTGCGCTACGACGCGTTGGTGCTCGTGCCCGACGCGTTCGAGGACGCCGACGAGCGGGCGCCGGAGCTGCCACCGGAAGAGCTGCCCGACGACGTTCTCATCTACACCCTGCCCAGCCGCTATTGCCTGCCTGACATGCTCGGCGACGAAGCCTGGTCGCGCTTCGGCACGCTGCCCACCGGCTACACCCGCGTACAGGCGATCTGCGATCACGTCAACAGTCACCTGACGTTCCAGTACGGCAGCAGCGGTCCGCTGTCGACTGCGGTGGACGTCAACACCTCCGGGTTCGGCGTCTGCCGCGACTTCACGCACCTGGCGATCTCGTTCTGCCGGGCACTCAACATCCCGGCGCGATATGTCTTCGGCTACCTGCCCGACATGGACGTGCCGCCGGACCCGGCGCCCATGGACTTCGCCGCGTGGATGGAGGTCTGGCTGGGCGATCGGTGGTGGACCTTCGATCCGCGCAACAACCAGCGGCGCAAGGGCCGGATCCTGATCGGACGTGGACGGGACGCGTCTGACGTAGCCATGATCACCACGTTCGGGGCACCGGTCCTGGAGTCGATGATCGTACGCGCGGAGGAGGAAGACTCCGGCGGCTCGGTCAGCCGAGCCGGGTGACCTCGACGGTGACGCCGAAGTGCTCCGGCGCCGAGCCGGAGTAGACGCCGGACAGCGGTCGCACATCAGCGTAGTCACGGCCACGGGCCAGCAGCACGTGCCGGCTGCCCACGTCGGCGAGGCTGGTCGGGTCGACCGCGACCCAGTCACCGGCCCAGAACTCCACCCAGGCGTGGCTCTCACCCGCGGTCACCTCCCCGACCTCGGCGTCCGCCACCGGGTGCAGGTAGCCGGAGACGTAGCGGGCGGGCAGCCCGACCGCGCGCAGCAGCGCGAGTGTGACGTGCGCGAAGTCCTGGCACACGCCCTTCCCGGCCGCGCGGGCTTCGGCCGACGAGGTGCGTACGTGCGTCGCGCCCCGCTCGTAACGCAGCGTCTTGTGGATCCACTCGGCGGCGCGTAACCCGGCCTGCACCGGCGTCGACCCGGCGCGCAGGGACCGCCCGATCTCGGTGAGCTCCGGCTCGGCCGGAACGTACGATGAGGCGGCGAGCAGCTCGGCGAAGCGGTCCTGGACCGCCGGGCCGGCCAGGTCGGACCAGCTGGCGCCGACCGGCTTCGGCCGCGCCTGGGCAGTCTCGACCAGCGACGTCGCCAGCACGACGAGCTCGGTGTGCGGGACGTGGACGTCGAACGCGTCCACCGTCGTGCCCCAGTAGTCGACGTAGCGCAGGGGCCGGACCGCCGGTGTGATGGCGAGGGCGGCCTGCAGGGTGCGCTGCCCGTCGATGCTCGGCGGGGTCAACCGCGCTTCGTTGTACGAGGCGCGCACCGGTTCGGTGTACCGGTAGCCGGTGCGGTGCCGGACCGCGATCCGCCAGCTCATCACGCGAACTCCTCAAGGTTCCACTGCAGCGGCGGTGACCCGGCGAACAACCGCCGGGTGACCTCTTCGCTGACCGTCGACACGGTCCGCTGGAGCGCGTGCAGCCGTTCCGGCAGGTCGTCGAGGAGGTTGGCGGCGGACAGGAACTCCAGGTCGGTCCGGGCCCGGCCGATCGCCCGGCGAGCGGGCTCGTCCAGCGCGGACCTCCCGGACGCCGGATCGAGCCGGGCCAGCGCTTCCTCCCCGGTGCTGAGGGCGTGGAAGACCGACCGCGGGAAAAGCCGGTCGACCAGCAGGAACTCCAGCACCCGGGGAGCCTCGACGCCCTGCTGGTAGGTACGCAGGTAGGCGTCGTGCGCGGAGCAGGCGTGCAGGGTCGAGGTCCAGCCCTCACTCCCCCGCTTGGTGCCGATCCGGGCGGCGAGCAGGCGCGCGGTCATGTCCACCCGCTCCAGGCTGCGGCCGAGGACGAGCACGTCGTGACTCGCGTCCCGGCTCATACTCGCCTCGGCGTAACCCGCGAAGGTGGCCGCGCGTTCACGGACGTAGGAGAAGAACGGTGCGGGACCGAAATCGCGCGCGGCCGCCACCCGGGTCGGAAGGGAGTTGTGCGTGGAGTTGAGGCATTCCCAGATCTCCGCCGAGAGCGCCTCCCGCGCGCTGCGGGCGTTCCGCTGAGCGGCGACCAGAGCGCCGACGATCGAGTTGGGCCTGGCCTCGTCGTAGCCGAACAACTCCAGCAGGGCCCGGCTGTCCCGGTACTGCTGCGCGGTGGTCTCCGGAACCCCCATCACGGTCAACAGGACCGCGCAGGCGCCCGCCTCGTCCACGCCCGGGTCTTCGAGCACCTCGTGGAAATGCACGTCGAGCAGCCGGGAGGTGTCCTCGGCCCGTTCGACGTATCGGCCGACCCAGAACAGCGCCTCAGCGACCCTGCTCAGCATCTCGCTCCCTCACTGTTGCTGTTGCGGCTGATCGTTGTGGGGGCCTTGGTCGGGTACGGAGCCCCGCACCGCCTGCGCGGGGAACGCCGGCGGCCCGTCCGCCTCTGGCCCCTGCTCCGGCCTTGAGGTGAGCACCCAGGTGTCCTTGGAGCCGCCGCCCTGGCTGGAGTTGACGATCAGGCTTCCCTCCCGCAGTGCCACCCGAGTGAGTCCGCCGGGCAGCACCCGGACCTCCTCGCCGTCGTTGACCGCGAACGGCCGCAGGTCGATGTGCCGCGGCAACAGCTGATCGCCGAGCTGAGCCGGCGAGGTCGACAACAGCACCAGTTCCTGCGCGATCCACGCTCGCGGCTCGCCCAGCACCCGCTCACGCACCGCGGCCAGCTCGGCGTCGGAGGCGTGCGGCCCGATGACGATGCCGCTGCCGCCGGAGCCCTCCACCGGCTTGATCACCAGCTGGTCGAGCCGGGCCAGGCAGTCCGTCCGGACGTCCGGATCGTCGAGCCGGAAGGTCGTGACGTTGGGCAGCAGCGGCCGCTCGCCCAGGTAGTACTCGATGAGCTCCGGGACGTAGGTGTACGTCAGCTTGTCGTCGGCGACGCCGTTGCCGATCGCGTTGGCAATCGTGACGTTGCCGGCGCGGGCCGCGTTCAGGATGCCCGGACATCCCACGACGGACTCGGGCCTGAAGTGCACCGGGTCGAAGAAGTCGTCGTTGACGCGCCGGTAGACGACGTCCACCCGCTGCTGCCCGCCGATGCTGCGCATGTACAGGACCTGCTCGCGGCAGAACAGGTCCCGGCCCTCGACCAGCTCGATGCCCATCTTGCGGGCCAGGAAGGCGTGCTCGAAATAGGCGGCATTGTGGACACCGGGGGTGAGCAGCACCACGGTGGGCTGCTCGACACCGGCCGGCGCCGACCGGCGTAACGCGTCGAGCAACCGTCCCGGGTAGGAGGCGACCGGCCGTACCTGCTGCTCCAGGAACAGGCCCGGGAAGACGCGCGCCATCGTGCGCCGGTTCTCCACCACGTAGGACATGCCGGACGGTATCTGCAGGTTGTCCTCAAGCACCCGCAGGACACCCGCCTGATCGCGGACCAGATCGATCCCGGCGAGGTGGATCCGCACGCCGTTCGGCGGGCGGATGCCGTGCGCCGGCCGGCAGAAGCCGGCCGAGGTGGTGATCAGCGAGCGCGGCACCACCCCGTCCCTGACCGCCTCGGCCGCCCCGTAGACATCGGCGAGGAACGCCTCCAGCGCGCGTACCCGCTGCGCGACCCCCGCTTCGATGACCTCCCACTCGGCTGCGGGGATCAGCCGTGGAATCAAGTCGAGGGGGAAGACCCATTCCTCGCCCGCATGAGAGAAGGTGACACCCTGGTCGCGAAAGCTGCGATCACGGGCCGCTCCCCGCCGCGCCAGATCGTCGCCGGTAAGGGTCTGGAGGGCGTCATATAGTGCCCGCATGTGCGGATGCGGCAGCCCGTCCGCCCCGAACATCTCATCGTAAGCCGGGCCGCGCGGATATTCGTCGAGAAGCCCTCTCATACGAGGATTCGTACCACCGATATGTTGCCGCCACGAGTCTTAACTGCTGGGAAACAAATACCGTTCAGAATTGGAGAATGACGGTCGCGACACGGGTGGGGGGCGAGTCCCGCCAGATCTACGTCCTGCATCAGCGCTTTTGCTACACCTATGACGCACCGGTACGCGATCTGAACCACCGTCTTGTTGTGGTGCCGCCGCGCCGGCACGGCGACCAGCGCCGCCAACGGCACACGATCACGGTCTCCGCCGCCGAGGCCCGGACCACCCACCGCAGGGACGCCGACGGCAACATGGTCACCCGGTCTCGCCTGCCGCTGGTACACGACCAGGTCGAGTTCGTGCTGGAGGCCGTCGTCGAGCGGGTCGGACCGGGCTCCGACGCGCTCCTGCCCGCCGCCGCAGTCACCGACCCGCGCTTCCTCCGCCCGACCCGCCTGACCGCCGCCGACCCGGCGATCCGGGAGCTGGCCTCGTCGCTGGCCGGCCGGGACAAGCTGCCCACGGCCGAACGGTTCTGCGGGTACGTACACGAGGCGATCAGCTACGCGCACGGCATGACCACCGTCGCCACCACCGCCGCCGAGGCGCTCGCCATCGGCCACGGGGTGTGCCAGGACTCCGCCCATGTCATGATCGCGCTCTGCCGTTCGGCCGGGCTGCCCGCCCGCTACGTCTCCGGGCACCTGCTCGGCGAGGGCGGCACGCACGCCTGGGTGGAGGTCATCGTCGCCGACCCCGCCGGTGCCCGTGCGGTGGCGTTCGACCCGTGCAACGGGCGCCGCGCCGGGCTCGACTACCTGACCGTGGCCACCGGACGTGACTACACCGACGTGGCCCCGACCTCAGGCACCTACGTCGGCTCCGCCCGGGGCACGCTGACCGCAACCAAGCAGGTCAGCATCGAGGGGTAGCCAACTGTTCGTCGTTAAAGGCGATATCGGATAATGGCCGTCAGCGCAGTCGCGGGGGGAACATCTGACGGAAGTCACCGGCCCGAAGCGTTCTCCCTCCCTCGCAGCCACACGCTGATGGTGGCCACCGAGGCAAAGGCGATGGCCGCCGCGGTGAGCATGAGGCCCCAGCCGTAGGTGTTGAGATAGGCGCCGAGCACGTACGCCGGGATGCGCGCGAACGGATTGCCGGTCTCGGGCACCGGGTCGGCCGCGGTGACCAGCAGGCCGAGCCCCGCCTCGACATCCTCGACGACGGCAGGTCGCCGCGGCCCGACGGGGCGGCACCCGGGGGCGGGCACGGGCTTGTCGGGATGCGGGAACGGGTCGCGCTTTACGACGGGACGCTGGAGGCCGGACCGCAGCCGGGCGGCGGTTACCGCGTCACGGCCGTCCTCCGGCTGACCGGGGAGGCCCCGTGACATCGAGCACCGTGACGATGCCCACCAGAAGGATGGTGTCCTGGTGACCATCCGCGTGCTCCTGGCCGACGACCAGCAGATGATACGTGCCGGGCTGCGCCTGATCATCTCGGCGGAGCCCGACATCCAGGTGGTCGGCGAGGCCGGTGACGGGCCCAGCGCGGTGACCGAGGCACGCCGGCTCCGCCCGGATGTGACGCTCATGGACATCCGCATGCCCAAGCTGGACGGCATCCGGGCCACCCACCGCCTCTTCACCGACACCCCGCCGCCGACCCGCGTCATCGTCCTGACCACCTTCGACATCGACTCCTACGTGTACGAGGCGCTGCGCGCCGGGGCGAGCGGCTTCCTGCTCAAGAACGCGCCCCCGGAAGAGCTCGTCCACGCCATCCGTGTCGTCGCCTCCGGCGAGGGGCTGCTCGACCCGGCCGTCACCCGGCGGGTGATCGAGGAGTTCGCCCGCACTCCCGCACCACTGCCCGCGCCGGCGCAGGTAGCCACCTTGACCGCACGCGAGCTGGAAGTCCTGCACCTGGTCGCGCGCGGCCTGTCCAACGCCGAGATCGCGGCCCGGCTGTACGTCAGCGAAGCCACCATCAAGACGCATGTCGCCCGGATGCTCACCAAACTCGCCCTCCGCGACCGCGTCCAGGCCGTCGTTTACGCTTACGAACACGGGCTCATCCGCGCCGGCGGCTGACCCGCAAGGCCGATGCGCAGGTCCGCCTCACCTTGATCTCCATGCTCGGTCACCATGGCACGACCTCGGGCTTGGAACGTAGGGTTCGACTCGGACCACAGTAACCTTGCACAAGGTTATTCGTTGATGACTAAGAGTGATTGTTGTAGCCGGGAGATGGTGTCGTATGACGCGCGGTGAGCCAGTTCTGTATCTGATCGCCTGTGGGGGCGTCCCGCCGCGCAGTTGCCGGCCTTGGTCGGCCACGCTCAGGCGGATGGGTGGACGGTGTGCGTGGTCGCGACGCCCTCGGGGACGAAGTTCATGGATGCCGCACGGCTGGCCGAGCTCACCGGATTCCCGGTGCGGAGTGACTACAAAAGGCCGTTGACCGTCGAATGACTGGACGCTCCACGACGCAAACTGGCCAGTGGTCAATTCCGGCTTCTCGCAAGAGTCGTGACAAAACCCGCTACTCTGCTGCCGCGTGTCATCTGGACCAAGTGCTGGGCAGGGAGGGCCATGACGCAGGGAACCCCGCTGGATTGGCCCGGGGCAGAGGACCAGCTGCCGCCGGACACGTGGGGGCGCGGGCCTGCCCGTGAGTCGTGGCTGCCGTGGTCGTTCGTTTTCCTGGTCGCGCTCCTCGTGGCCGGCCGAGTTCTGCTGGCTCCGTATCTGACGGCGCCGGCGCTGCAGACGTGGGCCACCATCTTCGTCGCGGTGTGCGTGCAAGCGCTGCCGTTCCTGGTGTTCGGGGTGGCGTTGTCGGCGGCGATCACCGCGTTCGTGCCCGCCTCGTTCTGGACCAGGGCTCTGCCGCGCAAGACCTACGCGGCGGTGCCGGTGGCCGGGGTGGCGGGCGCGGTGCTGCCCGGGTGTGAGTGCGCCTCGGTGCCGGTAGCCTCCGGGTTGATGGCGCGGGGTGTGGAGCCGGCGGCGGCGCTGGCGTTTCTGCTCGCCTCGCCGGCGATCAATCCGGTCGTGCTGGTGGCCACCGCGGTGGCCTTCCCCGGTGATCCCGCGATGGTGGTCGCGCGGTTCGGCGCATCGCTGACGGTGGCGGTGCTGGCCGGTTGGATCTGGGCGCGGTTCGGGCGTAGCGAGTGGCTGCCGGTACCTCGTCGTACGGCGGCGCCCGGGCAGGGCAAGGGGGGCGCCTTTCTGGACGCGATGTGCCATGACCTGCTGCATACCGGCGGGTTCCTGGTCATCGGCGGGCTGACCGCGGCGACTCTGAACGTGGTGGTCCCCCGCTCATGGCTCACCTCCGTGGCCGGCGTTCCGGTGGTGTCGGTGCTGGTGCTGGCGCTGCTGGCGGTGCTGCTGTCGATCTGCTCGGAGGCCGACGCGTTCGTGGCCGCCTCGCTGACCGCTTTCTCGCCCACGGCCAAGCTCGCCTTCCTGGTGGTGGGGCCGATGGTCGACCTGAAACTGATCGCGTTGCAGGCGGGGACGTTCGGGCGGGCCTTCGCCTGGCGGTTCGTGCCGCTCACACTGACGCTGGCGATCGGCGTCAGCTTCGTCACGGGGTGGGTGCTGCTGTGAAACGCCAGACGCAGAGCCTGATGCTGCTGATCCTCGGCGGCGCGCTGCTGAACATCTCCGCCTTCTCCGGAACGTACGTCAACTACGTCAAACCGGGCTTCCGGCCATTGATCATCGGGGCCGGGGTGGTGCTGGTGGGCCTCGCTCTGGTGGCTCTTGTCCGGCAGTGGCGTGACCCCAGCGAGCACGGGCACGAACACGGGCACAGTCACGGGCCGCGGGTGGCTTGGCTGCTGGCCGTGCCCGTGTTCGCCATCGTGCTGGTCGCGCCCCCCGCGTTGGGCTCGTTCGCGGCGGGGAGCGAGGACGACGCGCCCGCGCCGCGCCCGCCCACCCCGGTGGCCTACCGGCAGCTCTCCGGCGGCGTGCCCGAGCTGGCGCTCGGTGAGTTCATCGGGCGCGCCTACGATCCGGCCGGTACGTCGCTCGCGGGCCGGCAGGTCAGGCTGACCGGCTTCGTAGTGCCGTCGAAGAAGAAGAACCGCTGGTACGTCACCCGAATGCAGATCAGCTGCTGCGCCGCCGACGCCCTCGCCCTGAAGGTCGCGGTCCAGGGCGTCCCCGCGCCACGGGAGAACTCCTGGGTCCAGGTCACCGGCGAGTGGATCCCGTGGAAGGGCAAGATCCCCAACGGCTACGTGATCCCCGACATGTCCGCGACCGACGTCACGAAGATCGACCAGCCTGTGGAGCCGTACGAGTAGCAAATCGTGAAATGTGCTGGATTGTCGGCAGGATTCTGGCAACTCGATAGGGTTCTCGGCCGCGTGATCGCTGGTTACACTCCGGTCGGAAACCGAGCCGCCCCACAAGGGCGGCCCTTCAGCTCGTCACCCACCGGGGAGGGTTCAGTGATCTCTCCGGTGTGCCTCGACGCAGGGTGACCTGATGCCTCCTGGGCGGCGTGGTGAGTCCGTGCAGCCCCTCGACGAGGAGGATCTTGTGTTATCCAGTTCCCGCTTATCGCGCGCGCGGCGGTTCGCCTCGGTGGCCATTGGGTTGAGCATGGTGGTGGTCATGAGCCCCGCCGCGGCGCGGGCCACGCCCACGCCGTCTCCCTCGAACGCGAAGTGGCAGGCCACTCCCATCACCGGCGCCCAGCTTGTCGAGGGCGCCAAGTCCCCGACGGGCAAGCTGGCCAAGAGCGACCAGGCGCTGCTCCGGGTCACCTCGCCGGCGCCGATCAACATCATGGTCAAACTGGACTACGACTCGCTCGCCGCCTACCGGGGCGGACTGCCCGGCCTGCCGGGCACCAGTCCCGCCGTCACCGGAAAGGCTCTTGACACCAGAAGCGCCGAGGCCAAGAAGTACGGCCAGCACATCGAGAGCGTTGAGAAGGAGTTCCTGGGCGGGCTGGCGAGCAAGGTCCCCGGGGCCGTCGTGGGCCAGCGGGTCAGGACGGTCTACGGCGGCATCGCGCTCAGGATTCCGGGCAACAAGGTGGCCGAGGTGCTGAAGCTGCCTGGCGCGGTCGCCGTACAGGAGGACAAGCCCCAGCAGCTCCTCACCGACTCCAGCCCGCAGTTCATCGGCGCCGACACCATCTACAGCCAGCTCGGCGGCAGCAACTCCTCGGGCAAGGGCGTGATCGTGGGCGTGCTGGACTCCGGCGCCTGGCCCGAGCACCCCCAGTTCGCCGCCCCCAGCGGCCTGCCGGCCCCCGGTCCGACCAAGGACGGCACGGCCCGGGTCTGTAACTTCGGCGACAACCCGCTGACCCCGGCCAGCGATCCCTTCACCTGCAACAACAAGCTGATCGGCGGGCAGCCGTTCCTGGAGACCTACAACGCGGTCTTCGGCGGCGAGGTCTATCCCGACAGCGCCCGTGACTCCAACGGCCACGGCACCCACACCGCCACCACGTCGGCCGGCGGCCCGGTGGCCGACGCGAACCCGCTGGGGATCAGCCGCGGCCCGATCCACGGCATCGCGCCCGCCGCCGAGGTCTCGGTCTACAAGGTGTGCGGCGCGGAGGGCTGCTTCCCGTCCGACGCGGCACAGGCAGTGGCACGTGCCATCCTGGACGGTGTCCGCGTCATCAACTTCTCGATCTCCGGTGGCAGCGACCCGTACAGCGACCCGGTCGAGCTGGCCTTCCTCGACGCGTACGCGGCGGGCGTGCTGGTCTCGGCGTCGGCGGGCAACTCGGGGCCCGGCGCCAACACCACCGACCACCGCAGCCCGTGGGTGACCACGGTGGCCGCGTCCACGCAGACCAGAACGTTCCAGTCCACGGTCACACTGTCCGGTGGCGGCGCGACGGCGACGATCAAGGGCGCGTCCATCACCTCGGGGATCGCCTCGCCGCTGCCCGTGGTGCTGGCGTCCGCTCCCCCGTACTCCAACGCGCTGTGTGACACCCCGGCCCCGGCCGGGATCTTCACCGGGAAGATCGTCGCCTGCGAACGCGGCCCGAACCGGGTGCTGAAGAGCTTCAACGTCCGGCAGGGCGGCGCCGCCGGGATGATCCTCTACAACGCCTTCCCGTTCGACGTCTTCACCGACGCCCACTGGATCCCGTCGGTGCACGTCGACAAGCCCGACACCGACATCCTGCTGAGCTTCCTGACCGCGCATCCGGGCGCGACCGCGTCGTTCACCCAGGGAGTCAAGGCGAGCTGGCAGGGCGACGTGATGACGTACTTCTCCTCGCGCGGTCCCGGCGGCGACTTCCTCAAGCCGGACGTCACCGCGCCCGGACTGCACATCCTGGCGGGCATGACCCCGACCCCCGAGTCACCGCTCGAAGGGCCGCCCGGCAACCTCTACCAGGTCATCCAAGGCACCTCCATGTCGGCGCCGCACGTGACCGGCTCGGCCGCGCTCGTGTTCGCGCTGCACCCGACCTGGACCCCGGGACAGGTGAAGTCGGCCCTGGAGACCACGGCCAAGACCGGGGTCACCAAGCCGGACCGCACCACCGCCGCGGACCCGTTCGACATGGGCGGCGGGCGCATCGACCTGACCAAGGCCGGTGACCCCGGACTGACCCTGGACGAGAGCGCGGCCAACTTCGTCGCCTCGGCCGCCGACCCGCTCAACCGGATCGATCTCAACCTGCCCTCGGTCAACGCGCCGACCATGCCCGGCATCATCAACGCCAAGCGCACGGTCACGAACACCACCAACAAGACGCTCACGTTCACCGCCTCGGGCACGAGCGTCAGCGGCGCCAACATCACGGTGCTGCCGGCGCGCTTCACCGTCGCGCCGGGCAAGAGCGCCAAGCTGAACGTGATCATCACCGCGCCGGATCTGCCCGACGGGCAGTACTTCGGCCAGGTGGACCTCAGGCAGGTCGGCGGCTCGCGTGCGCTGCACCTGCCGGTGGCCTTCTTCCGCCAGGAAGGCATCGTACCGGTCGACCAGACCTGCGCGCCGTCCACCATCCCGAGGAACACCGGCGAGTCCACCTGTACGGTCACCGTGCAGAACAACAGCCTGGCCGCCGCCGAGGTGACCGCGCTCAGCACACTTGACGCGCGCCTTCGGCTGAACAGCGTGACAGGGGCCACCAAGGTCGGCACCCAGATCGCGACGACCAAGGCGACCCTGGCCGCCAAGCAACCCGACAAACCGACCATCGCACCGGGTCAGGGTCCGGCCGGATACATTCCGCTGGACGCCTTCGGCATCACACCGATCCCGATCGGGGACGAGCAGGCGCTGAACTTCACGGTGCCCGCCTTCACCTTCGCCGGGAAGACCTACAACAGGATCGGCGTGGTCTCCAACGGCTACAGCGTGGCCGGCGGCACCAACGGAGCCGACGACATCGCGTTCCTCCCGCAGACGCTGCCCGACCCGGCACGACCGAACGCCGTGCTCGCCTCCTACTGGACCGACCTCGACGGCACCGGCGCCCCCGGTGTCTTCGCCGCGACACTGACCGACGGCGTCAGCACCTGGCTGGTGCTGGAGTGGCGGGTGAACATCTTCGGCACGACCAGCACCAAGGTGTTCCAGCAGTGGATCGGGCTCAACGGCGTGGAGGACATCAGCTACGCCTACGACCCGGCCAACCTGCCGGGTGACGCCCCCGCCGGCGCCGGCCTGACCGTGGGCGCGGAGAACGACGAGGGTACGGCGGGCGCCCAGATCAGCGGTCCGCCCACCGAGGACCTGGTCGTCACGAGCACGCCCGGCGCCCCCGGAGGCACCCTGACCTACTCGATGAAGATCAAGGGGGTCAGCCCCGGCGTCGGCAACGTGACGACGGCCACCTCGACCCCGCAGGTCAAGGGGATCACCGTCGAAGTGGACAAGATCACCGTCCAGTGACCCGATAGAGCCGCGGGCGGTTCGACACCGCCCGCGGCGTCACCCCTCGCCCTCGACGAAGAGCCGGCCGAGGTCGACGTCCCGTTCCAGGTGGACGGCAGGTTCACCTTCTGGGGCGGCCTCGCCGTCCGCCTCGTGAAGGTACGGGGCAGCCGGTACAACACCGGGACCGGGATCCAGATCGCCCTCGACGCCGGAGCCTCCTCGGCGGGTAACTGGTCAGGCTGCCACCCGGTCGGCGCTGGAAGAGCTCGCCCGGCGGCTGGCAGGCTCCACCCGCCGCTCTGAGCGGGATCCGCGCGCCAGGTCTGGGGCTCACCATAGATCGGTTAAGGGGAGTGCTGGCGAACGCCCCTTTTGCCCCTTATGTCATGGCTATGGTGATCAAGCTTGTCAAAATCTGAACGGAGAGTCTTGTTCACTCATCCAAAACGCATGGCGTTAGCCATCCTGGCCGCGCTGGCCTGCGCCGCACCCGTGAACGCGGCGCAGGCGTCCGTTCAAGCCGTCCCGGTGGACGTCGTGGTCAAGGCGACCGACGACGTCTTCGTCAGTCAGGCGGCTCCCGGCACGGTCTACAGCACGGCCGAATGGCTCTCGGTATGCGTGAAGACGTGCAATGACGCCACGAACGCCGAGCGCAAGGCACTGACCGGTTTCACCGTTTCCGGCATCCCGAACAATGCGCAGAACGTCCGCCTGACCCTGCAGGTACGCGCCAGCAGAACGACCGACACCACGGTGTCGGCGCACAAGGTCACCGGCACCTGGTCCCAGAGCACCACGTCGTGGAACTCCCGCCCCACGTTCGGCAGCGCGCTGACCACCCACACCGGCTTCACCGCGAACAAGGTGGCCGAGCTGGACGTCTCCGCCGCCTGGACCGGCAACGGGAAGTACTCCTTCGGCCTGATGTCAGCCAAGGGGCCGGTGGCAGTGCTGTACTCCTCGCGCACCTCGGGCAAGGGCCCGAGCCTGAAGGTCACGTACACGCTGGGCACTGCAACCCCATCACCTTCGGCCACCCCGACCGCCAGCGCCAGCGCCAGCGCCACGCCCACCAGCAGCGCGAGCCCGACCGCGACCCCCACGGCGGCCGGGACGGAGTGCCTGCCCTTCGACAAGCCGTCGGCGTCCACGCTGCGTACCTATGACAAGAAGGTCTTCGCCTTCTACTTCCCGCCCTACCCGTTGTCGGTCGACAACAAGGACCCGGCCAAGGACCAGTGGGCCTCCTGGCTGGACCCGGCCGGCTCCAACGGCATGTACGCCGCGCAGGGCGGGCAGACTCGTGACCGACCGCTGACCAGGCCGGCGCGTTCGGGCAGCGAGTGGCGGCAGGCCGACTTCGAGGTAGAGGTACGTCAGGCCATCGCGATGGGGCTCGACGGTTTCATCTACGAGCACCACACCTCGGCCTCCGACCAGCGCTTCAACCAGTTCCCCAAGATGCTGGCGGCGGCCAAGGCCGTCGATCCCGGCTTCCAGATCATGCTGAGCCCGGACTTCCCGACCACCAAGGGCGCCGCGCAGGACAAGGTGATCTCGGACATCCTCATGGCCAAGGGTCACCCCTCGCTCTACCACCTGGCCGACGGCACCATCCCGCTGGCTCCGTTCTATCCCGAACGCCAGGCCGCGTCCTGGTGGGACGAGCTGCGCGACAAGCTGGCCAAGGAGGGCATGAAGACCTCTCTCGTGCCGATCTTCCTGGACTGGAGCGGCTCCGGTAAGACCGACTGGAACAACTCGGTGGCCGGTTACTCCTCCTGGGGCGTGCGCTGGGAGAGTTCCACCGACGGCTACCGCAAGGCGGGCATCGAGGCCAAGAAGCGCGGCAGGTTCTATATGGCCCCCGCCGCTCTGGAGGACGTGCGCCCCCGTGACAAGAGGTACTGGGAGCCGTCCAACAGCGAAACGCTGCGGCAGTCGTTCGTCAAGGCCCAGGAGGGCGGTGCGGACATCGTCTCCCTGCTCACCTGGAACGACTACGCCGAGTCCTGGCTGGCGCCGTCAGTCGAGCGCGGGTACGCCCCCGCTGACGTGATCGCCTACTACACGACCTGGTTCAAGACCGGCAAGTGGCCGACCGTGAAGCGCGACGCGCTGTACTACTTCCACCGCAGCCACCGCACCGACGCACCGTTCGACGCGACCAAGCAGACCATCGGCCCGATCTCCATCCCCTATGGCGACGCGGCCACCAACAACGTCGAACTGCTCGCCTTCGTCAAGTCCGCGGGCACCCTGTCCATCAAGCAGGGCACCGACGTCAAGACCAAAGAGGTCACCGCGCCCGGCATGGTGTCGTTCAAGGTCCCGATGATCCCCGGCACCACCCCCGTCTTCGAGCTGAAGCGGGACGGCAAGACCGTGCAGACCGTCACCAGCAACACGCCCATCGTCAAGAGCGTCGTCTACCAGAACCTGATCAACCACGCCGGCGGCGGCCTGAGCTGCAAGCGCCCCCTCTAACCGACCACTCTTCTCCTGTCGGCGCGATGCTCACGCCGACAGGGGCCCGGCGGATATTGGGTCGCTGATGGCGCGCGGACTGGTCACATTGGCGAGATGAGTCGGACGGTCAGCGCCATGTTCGAGGCCCTCCAGCGGCCCGCGGCCGGGCCGCTGATGCGACACCCCATCGATGGGGCCGCACCGTCCAGGCCGGATCAGGGCCCGGTCTGGCTGAAGGCCACGCCGCACTTCGCCGCCGATGAGGCCGCCGCCATCCGTGCCGCATTACGCGTCAGGCGGGCCTGGCCTCAATGAGGCTCGCTCCCGTGCCCAGCTCGATGACCTCCGCCAACTCCAGGTCGGCCTCCTGGAACAGCCTCGCGTACTCCTCCCGGGTACGTTCGAGGCCGCCGTTGAAGATGGCCAGCATGCGCAGATCGAGGTCCTTGCCAAGATGCGGAGCATCGTCGTCGGGCACTGCCACCTCCAGCACCAGCACGCGACTGCCGGGGTTCATCGCGCGGCGGACACTGCGCAGAATCCGTACGGCGTCGTCGTCGTCCCAGTTGTGCAGGATGCTGGACAGCAGGTAGGCGTCCGCGCCCGCCGGCACCGAGGCGAAGAAGTCGCCGACCACGACCTCGCACCGATCGGCCAGGCCCTCCGCGGCCAGCAGTTCCCTGGCCCGGTCCGCCACCTCGTCGAGATCGAAGAGGATGCCGCGCATGCCCAGATTGGCGTGCAGGACCGCGGCCAGGACGTGGCCCCTGCCCCCGGCGACGTCCACCATGGAATCGACACCCGCGAAGTCGTACCGCTTGACCAGGCCTTCCGTGAACGGGATGGCCCTGATGGTCATGTAGGTGTGAAACATGCGGCCCTTATCAGGATTTGCCGCCAGATACTCGTACAAGGTGCCGTATTTCGCAACGTATGCCGAGCTGCCGTTCCGCACCGTGTCCGGCAGGTTGCCCATCGCGTACCAGAAGCTCTCTTCGCCGAGCATGCGGATCGAGGTACGGATCGAGCCGGGGACGTCGGAGCGGAGCACGGCGCCCGCGTCGGTCAGGTCGTAGCCGTCGGCGCCGGCTCTGCGGACGACCCCGATGCCCGCCAGCTCACGCAGAACCCGGCGGAGCGAGGGGGCGTGCGCCCCGCACCTCCTGGCCAGTTCATCGGTGTCGAGCGGCCCGTCCGCCAGCTGGTCGGCGACGCCCAGCTCAGCCATGGTCAATAGAGCCGCGAAACGCGAAATGTCGGCAAGCGCTCCCCAGGCGAGGCCGTCGGAGTGTGGCATGTGTTGTCCCTTCCAAGATGAGGTCATGGCGTCCGGGTGGCCTGCCTGTGCCAGACCAGCAACCGGCGCTCTGCGAGCACGAAAAGCGAGTTCACGATGAAGCCGAGCGTCCCCAGCAGGGCGATCGTCGCCCACACTCCGGGTGCGTCGAAGCTGCGCTGCGCGATCAGCAGCTGGTAGCCGATGCCGTCCGTACCGCCGAACAGCTCGGAGATCACCATGAGAATGAGCGCGAGCGACAGGCTCAGCCGCAGGCCCGCGAAGATCTTGGGTGAGGCGGCGGGGATGACGATCCGGCGCAGGCGCTGCGCCCTCGACAGCCCGAAGACGGTGGCGGTCTCGGTGTAGGTCCGGTCCACCGCCCTGGCCCCGTCCATCGAGTTGAGCAGCACCGGCCAGATCACGCCGGACACGATCGCGGCGAGCTGCGTCTGCAGGCCCGCCTGGAACAACACGATGAACAACGGCAGCAGCAGCGGTGGCGGGATGGCGCGGCCGAACTCGATCAACGCGTTCACGTAGTCGGCCGCCACCCGCGAGCGCCCCAGGAACACTCCCAGGAGCACACCGATGAGCGAGGCCAGGATCCAGCCGGAGAACATGCGCCCCAGGCTGGGCAGGATGTTGGCCATCGCGTCGTCCGTGAGGAACAGTCGTCTTACCGGGCCGGAGAACCACAGCTCGTACATCCGGGCGACGATCGTTGTGGGCGGCGGGAAGTCCTTGTCCGCGAGCCGCCGCGAGACGAGCTCCCAGAAGACGATTACGGTAAGGATCACCCAGGACCTGGCGAGCGACTTCACGACACCGCCCCCGTCCGCACTCGGCGCCAGTGGAACAGCCGGCGCTCCGCCGCCTGCAACGCCAGGTTGGCCAGCAGGCCGAATGCGCCGGCCCAGAAGGTGGCCGCCATGATGAGGTCGGTCCTGTTCCCGCTTCCCGCCTGGATCACGAAGACCCCCAAGCCCGCGACGCCTCCGGCGAGCAGCTCGGCGCTGACGGCGATGATCAGCGCGATCCCGGCGGCGACCCGGATGCCGGTCGCGACGAAGGGCGCGGCACTCGGCAGGCTCACCCTGCCGAGTACGGCCAGCCGCCCGAATCCGAAGCTGCGCAGGGAGTCCTTGGCCAGCGGATCGACGTCGTGCATGCCGTACAACGTGTTGATCAAGATCGGCCAGACGGACGCGTACACGATGACGGAGACCTTCATCAGCTCATCCACCGGGATCAGCAGGATCGCCAGCGGGATGATCGCGACCGAGGGGATGGGCCGCAGGAACTCGAGCAGGGGCCGGACGGCGCGCTCCACCGGGGTCACCGCGCCGAGCAGGACTCCCGCCGGGACGCCCACCAGCACCGCGATGAGCAGGCCGAGCGCCCAGTTCGTGAGCGTGGTGAGCGCTCCCAGCAGGAACTCTCCGTCGGCCAAGAGGCGCACCGCCTCGTACAGGATGGTCGAGGGCGCCGGGAAGATCAGGTCGCCGCTCGGCCCGAACCGGATGACCAGCTCTCCGACGACAAGAAAGCCCGCGGCGCCGATGACGCCGCGGAGCAGTCGTGCACGGGTCATCCGGCCGGCGGTGCCACGATGATCGAATTCACGTCGATCGGGCTCTTGAGGTATTGGTACTCGACCATGAGGTCGACCACTTTTTGCAGCCGGTTGGCGCTCAGCGCGCTCGGGTAGGTGCCCAGCGTGATGACCGAAGCGGTCTTCGCGTCGATCTTCGTGTACGTGGGCAGGATCGCTTCGATCTCCTTGCGGTTACTCGATGCGAGGGCCTGCGCCTTGGCGACCGCCCGTTGGAAGGCGGCCATCGTCTTCGGGTTCTTCTTCACCCACTCGTCCGTGGTCATCCAGCCCGCCATCGGCAGGTCCTCGGCCTCGCCCGTCATGGTGTCGGCCAGCGTGCGGAAGCCCAGCTTGCTCTCGTTGGCGGTGATGAACGGCTCGGGGGTCCAGCAGGCGTCAGCCTGGTGGCTCGCGAGCGCGGCGCCCATGTCGGGGAACGGCTTCTCGGCGAAGTGGACGTCCTTCTCGGTGAGGCCCGCCACCTTCAGCTGCGTCGTCACGGCCAGCGTGCCGACGTTCCGGAGGTTGTTGATCAGGATGGTCTTTCCCTTGAGGTCAGCGACCTTTTTGATCGCCGAATCCTTCGGAACCATGATGGCGAAGGCGTTCGGACCGGCCTGGTACATGTCCGCGACAACCTTAAGCTTCTCACCCTGGCTGACGGCCCCGAAGATCGAGACGTAGTTGTTCTGCATGATGTCCAGCTGGCCGTTCTTGACCTGCGGGAGGGACGACGCGCCGCCGGCGATGATCTGGGGCTTGACCGTTAGGCCCTCTTCCTTGAAGAAGCCCTTGGCGTTGGCGATATAGATCGATGCAGAGTCGGGAATCGGCAGCGCGCCGACCGTGATGACGGTCTTCTCTAAGCCCTTGCTATTGGCCGATTCAGGAGAGTCGCTGTTCCCACCACAGGCGGTAAGGGTGAGAGCGACTGCTGCGCCGAGAGTGAGGGCGCGACAGCGCAGTGTGCGGGTCATCGGGGGGTTCTCCTACAGGGGAAGCGTCTGGAGATGCGGCATCAACGACGCCGAGCGTGAAGCGTAGCGGAGGGTAGATCAAAGCTGAAGCGCAATGCCATGCATATCCGAGTTTTTCAATGAAAAGCAATATATGGGGCGAATGCATGGCGAATGCCCTTAGAGCGCCGTTGATGATCTTGTGTCCGAATTGTCCTGGTTCTAGCGTTCCAAGCGCCGAAAATTAATCTGCTTGAAGAATCAACGACAAAATGGACCGATTGAAATCTGTGAGGCGTTGGCTAACTCGTGAGGTTCATGCTCAAATTGGGCCCAAACTTGCCTGCGGTCATTCAATCGGTGTGACCAAGTCCCCTGAAGCAGGCCACGCGAGAGGTTGCCACTAGTGAGGACAACGACGACCAAACATGGTCGTGTCGGGGCCCCCGCTCTGCCGGGTCAGTCCGTGGCTGACGAGAAGCCCGCCGAGCCGGTGCCCACCCCCGGTAGCGCGATGGCCCTCCGCAACTGGCGGGTGCGAACCCGCCTCATTTCTCTCATCGCCATTCCCACCCTGGTGGCCGTGGTGCTGGGCGGGCTACGCGTCACCACCTCGGTCAGTAGCGCACAGCAGTATCAGCACATCAGCAACGTGAGCTCCCTCGTCGCGCAGCTCGGCGAGCTGTCCCGCGAGATGGCGCTCGAACGTGACCTCTCGGCGCAGTTCGTCGCCTCCGGCAGGGCATCGGCCGAGAAGGAACAGCTGGCGAACCAGCAGGACATCGTGAACGCCAGCGTGACGCGCACGGGCGCGGCGGCCGCGGCGGCCGAGGACTCACTGTCCGATCTCGGCCGCAAGAAGCTGACCACCTTGCGCACCAGGTTGACCCAGCTCACCTCGCTGCGAGCCACCGTGGCCGGCACGCAACTGCCGCCGCTCCCGACGATGGCGAAGTATTCCGAGGCCATCGCCGAGATGCTGCAGCTCTACGACGAGGTCACGCAGGGCTCGACAGACGAGCAGCTCATCTCCACGACCGCGGCCCTGCGAGCCATGGCCCGCTATGAGGAGGAGACCTCCAAACTGCGGGGCCTGCTGATGATCGCGCTGGTCAGGGGGTCGTTCGAAGAACCCGAGTACAAGGCGTTCCTCGATGCCCGCTCAAGGCGCGAGAGCGAACGCACTTCGTTCCGCACCGTGGCCACCCTCGCCCAGCGGCAGTTCTTCGACAACACGGTCGCCAGCGTGAAGGTCGGGCGGGGCGAGTTCTACATGAGCAGGGCCGTGTTCCTGACCAACTCGGGCCTGTCCCTGCGGCGGCTCGACACCTCGACCACCAACGACGTCGCCCGCTGGTTCGAGTCCATCAGCGACACCGTCGACAGCGCGCACACCGTGCAGAAGGCGCTGTCGGAGCAGGTCACCACCATCACCACCGACGTCCAGAGCAATGACCAGTACGTGGCCGTGCTCAACATCGCCCTGGTCATCACCCTGATCATCCTGGTCCTCGCCATCACCGCCGTCATGGCCCGCTCGCTCGTCCGGCCGCTCAGGCGGTTGCGCGGAGACGCGCTCAAGGTCGCCGGCCAGACGTTGCCCGAGCTCGTGCGGCAGCTCCGCGCCAGCGAGGTCAGCGCGGAGGAGATACAGGTGCCGCCTATCGGCGTCTCGTCGAAAGACGAGATCGGGGAGGTGGCGCGGGCCTTCGACGAGGTACACCGCGAAGCCGTACGGCTGGCGGGCGAGGAGTCCAAGCTCCGGAGCAACGTCAACGCGATGTTCGTCAACCTCTCCCGCAGAAGCCAGACCCTGGTCGAGCGGCAGATCACCCTCATCGACGGGCTGGAGCAGGGCGAGCAGGACGAGAACCGGCTGGCGAACCTGTTCAAGCTGGACCACCTGGCCACCCGCATGCGCCGCAACAGCGAGAACCTCCTGGTCCTGGCCGGTCAGGACCCGCCGCGTCGCTGGAGCCAGCCGGTCAAGCTGATCGACGTGGCCCGCGCCTCCCTGTCGGAGGTCGAGAACTACGAGCGGGTCGTCCTGCAGGTCCCCGACGGCGTGTCCGTCGCCGGTCAGGCCGTCAACGACGTCATCCACCTGATCGCCGAGCTGGTGGAGAACGCGCTGTCGTTCTCGCCGCGCGAGACCCGCGTGACGGTCTCCGGCAGCCGGATCGACGGCGGCGGCGTCATGCTGTCGATCACCGACTCCGGCATCGGCATGACCCTTGAGGAGCTGGGCCAGGCCAACGACCGCCTTGTCGACGCGCCCATCGTGGACGTCTCGGTGTCGCGCCGCATGGGCCTGTTCGTGGTCGCCAGGCTGGCGCACCGGCACGGCATCCGGGTGCAACTGCGCCCGCACGGCTCCGGCGGTCTGACCGCCATGGTGCTGATGCCGGAGACGCTGGTGGGCGCGCAAGCACCGGCGCCCGCCTACGCCGGCGTGCCCAGCGGCGCCCGCGAGGAGCCCTACCCCGCGCCGCAGTGGCAGAGTGGCGGCTACCAGATGAGCCCGGGACACCCGTCATATTCCTCCATCCCGCCGGCCTCGGGCGGTGGCTGGCCCTCGACGCCCCCGCGGCCTGCCGACACCGGTCGGCATCCCGAGCCGCGCGCGGACTACAACACCTACGACTCCGCCGACGTATGGGCGCCGACGAGAAGCCCGAGCAGTCCGAGCAGCCCGAGCAGTTGGTCCAGCGACAGCGGCCTGCCGAAATGGCCCACCGGCGACCAGCCGCAGAGCTGGAGCCGCGGCGACCGCACGGACGGCCCGTCGCGGCAGAGATACGACTTCCCCGAGACCGGATCGATCGCCACCGGCCCGATCCCGACCGTGAAGCCGGCCACCTCGGGTGACGAGTACCTGCCGATCTTCGCGGCGGTGGAGTCGGCCTGGTTCGAGCACGGGAGCGAGTCCAGCGCCAGTTGGGGATCGTCCAACGCCGACGCCGGCTGGAGCGCGGCCGAGACCGTGGTGAAGCCGGTACGAGACGGCGCGACCTCGGCGGGGCTCCCCAAGCGGGTGCCCAAGGCCAACCTGGTGCCGGGCTCGGCCAACACGGACACCGCGCCCAAGAGCGTGGCACCGATGCCGGCGCCTTCGCCGGAGCAGGTGCGCAACCGCCTGTCCAGCTTCCAGCAGGGGTTTCGGGCGGCCCGAAATGACATCAGTTCGGGCAGGGCGCCTGCTGCCGACCCCACGAACAGTGGGCAGGGCGCATGACCGACCTGACGTACGTGGCTCATGGCCTCGACTGGCTGATCACTGAGTTCGTCAGCACCGTCCCAGGCGTCGCCCACGCGGTGGTCGTCTCATCCGATGGCCTGCCGCTCGCGTTCTCGTCGGCCTTTCCCGCCGACCGGGCCGACCAGTTGGCCGCGATCGCCTCGGGACTGGTCAGCCTGACGCAGGGAGCGGCTCGCATGTTCGAGTCCGGCCCCCTGACCCAGGCCGTGGTGGAGATGCAACGTGGGCTGATGCTGACGATGTCGATCAGTGACGGCTCGTGCCTGGCCGTACTCGTCGCGCCCGAGTGCGACATGGCGCTCGTGGCGTATCACATGACGCTCATGGTGGAGCGTACCGGCCAGGTGCTGACCCCGGCCGTGCACGCCCACCTGCGGGCCGGCCAGAACAGGTGATACGGCGGTCAGCTGGGCTGCCGGGTGGGCATGATGGTGACCTGCTGCAGGTTCACCCGCGGCGGCAGGGAGGCGAGGAAGCCGACGATCTCCGCGATGTCCTGCGGGGTCAGCCACTCGATCGTCTCCTTGGAGCCCTCCAGCCAGGTCTGCGCGCCCTCGTCGGTGACGTGGCTCTGCAGCTCGGTGCCGACGATGCCCGGCTCGATCGCCGATACGCGCACGTTCTTCGCCCCCAGCTCGGTGCGCAGGGTGCGGGACAGGTGAGTGACGTACGCCTTGGTCCCGGCGTACACGGCGAAGTTCGGGAAGATGTTCTGCGCCGCGATCGAGGAGGTGTTGATCAGATCGGCCACGCCCCGCTGGGCCGCGGCTTCCACGAGTTGCGGTACGAAGGAGGCGATCGCGTTCATCAAGCCGGTGATGTTCAGGTCGATCTGGTGCCGCCACTGCTCGGTGGCCAGTTCCTCGACCGGCGCCGGCAGCATCACCCCGGCGTTGTTGAACAGCAGGTCGGCCACCCCCAGCTCGCCGCGTACCCGGTCGGCGACGGCCTGCAGCGCGGCGGCGTCGGTGACGTCGGCGGCCAGGGGGAGGGCGATCCCGCCGTTCTTCTCGATTCGGGCGACCAGTTCCGTCAGCCGGTCCGCCCGGCGGGCCAGGACGGCGACCTTGGCGCCCAGCCCCGCCAGGTGCTCCGCGGCGGCTTCCCCGATTCCGCTGGAGGCGCCGGTGACGACCGCCACGCGGCCCGTGAGAGTTCCGTTGGACATGTTGCTGCCTTTCGACGGTCTGTCGTGCGGTGGGCTGACCACCCTCGCCTTTCCGGACATAACCGCCCATACCCCTGCAAAGATCAGCTCTTGCCATCTAAACCGGCAAGTGCTGGCAAAACGGGGCACCTACCGGCTCGGCCGCGCCTGCTCGGCCAGGAATTCTTCCCAGGTCCGGCGGCCGACGGCCCGTTCGGGAGCGAGGTTGGCACCGGCCCGGTACGCGCGGGCGGCCCGGCCCGGGCTGTTGACCGACATGACCAACCGGCGCTTGCCGGTGGCCTTCAGATAACCGCGGGCAAGCTCCTTCATCGTGTACACGCGCGGCCCGGCCATGTCGGGCACGAGTCCGGCTGGCCGGCCGAGGGCGAGCTCGACGAGCCGGGCCGCCACCTCGCCGGAGTCGACCGGCTGGAACCGGACGCCGCCCCAGAGCGGCATCACCGGCGACTTGGCCATCAGCCCCAGCGTCATGAGGACCCACTCGTGGAACTGGGTGGCGCGCAGGGTGGTCCACGGGATCCCGGACTCGGCGATGACACGTTCGGCGGCGTGCTTGGCGGCGAAGTAGCCGAACATGGCGCGGTCGACACCGCTGACGACCGGCACCCGATCGACACCGACGACCGAGATGTACACCAGGTGCCCGACACCCGCGGGAGCGGCCGCCCGCACCAGGTTCCGGGCCTTGTCCTCATCGCCCTTGGCGCTCCCGGCGCAGTGCACGACGGTCCCGACCCCCTTGACCGCGGCGTCGAGCCCCTCACCGGTGCTCACATCGCCGGTCACGAACTCGACGCCGTTCCCGGGCCCGTGGCCGGTCCGGCTGAGCACCCGCACCTCGCGGCCGGCGTTCCGCAGGAGTGGTACGACCAGGCGTCCCAGCGTGCCCGTGCCGCCGGTGACCAGGATGGGAGACGTCATATCTGCTCCAAGCTCGTTTGGGACTCCCGTTTTTCGAGGGTCCGCTTGTCCGACACCGCGCGTGGAAGGAATGTGACATCGCCCGAAATAGTCAGAGCATCGACAGGAGTGCTAGCGATGCTAGAGTTGGCAGCATGTCGATTCAGGAGCGTCGGGAGCGCGAGCGTGCGGAGCGGGAACAGCTGATCGTCACAGCCGCCCGCGCGCTGGCCGAGGCCGAGGGCTGGGAGGCGGTGACGACCCGGCGCCTGGCCGAACGCGTCGAATACAGCCAGCCGGTGCTCTACAGCCACTTCAAGGGCAAGGACGCCATCATGGCCGCGGTGGCCGTGGAGGGCTTCGCCGACCTGGCCGCCGACCTGCGCGCGGCCCGCATCTCGGCAAGCGACCCTCGACACGCTCTCGCCGAGGTCAGCGCCGCCTACGCGGACTTCGCCGAACGACGGCCCGCGCTGTACGACGCCATGTTCAGCCAGACCGTCAACCTGCCCTTCGCCACCCCCCAAGCACCACCCGTCCTGCACGCGGCCTTCGGCGAACTGAGCCAGGCGCTGCGGCCACATACCGGCGACGACGAACTGGGCACGCTCACCGAGACCCTCTGGGCCGGCCTGCACGGACTGGTGACGCTGATGCGTGGCGGCAGGCTCCCGCCCGAGGACCACGAGCGGCGACTGGCCCTCCTGGTCAACCGCTTCTCACAGCGATCGGGCGACCCCACCTGACCACCCTCACACCTCGGCGAGCAGCCGTCCCACGCCCGCCTGGCTGAAGACCTCTCGGCCCGCCAGGGCGATCGCGCCGATGATCCCCGCGTCGGCGCCGAGCTGGCTCGGGGTGATGATGAGCTTACGCGTCGCCAGCGGCAACGCCTGTTCGTAGACCGCCGCGCGGACTCCGGACAGGATCTCGTCCTGCAGCTCGCTCAAGGGGCCGCCGAGCACCAGCATGCGCGGATTCAGCGTGTGGATCAGCATCGCCACGACCTCGCCGATGTCGGCGGCCGCCTGGCGGATTCTGTGCAGCGCGCTGGTGTCGCTGTCGGCCACCAGGCGGGCCAGCTCGCGCGAGGCGGACAGCCGGTCGTCGAACGACGACGATGCGATGCCGAGGTCGGCGAGCACCGCGCGATGGCTCGCGACGGCCTCCAGGCAGCCGAACTTGCCGCACCTGCAGACGATGTCCCGCCGCGTGGACGCCCGGATGTGCCCGATGTCGCCGGCCGCGCCGTCGGCGCCGCGATGCACCGAGCCGTCCGCCGTGACGATGCCGGCGCCGATGCCCGACCCGACCTTGATGACCAGCAGCGGCGTGTCGGCCATCTCCTGGGTCGCCTCGCCCAGGGCCATCAGGTTCACGTCGTTGTCGACCGTGACGGGAGCGCCGAACTGCCCGCGCAGGTAGTCCCCGACCGGGTAGCCGTCCCAGCCGGGCATGATCGGCGGGCGCACCGCGCAGCCGCGCTGGAAGTCGACGGGGGCCGGAAGGCCGGCGACGACGTGACGGACCCGAGCCGGATCATGGCCGTGCTCGGCGAGCATCGAACGCAGCCGCCCGGACACCTCGGCCAGGAGCTCCTCGGGACCGCGGTCGACGGGCAGGTTGACGAGGTCGCGGCCGATGATGGTGCCGCCGAGGTCGGCGATCGCGAGCTGGGTCGCGGCCACGTCCACATCGGCCACGGCGATCGTGCCGGCGCGCGGGCTGATGGTGAGTGCCCGGGGCGGCCGGCCGCGTACCGACTGGCTCGACTCGGTCTCCTCGACGATGCCGGCGCCGATCAGGCTGTCCACCTGCTGACTGACGGTCGACCGGGCGAGGCCGGTGAGCCGCGCGATCGCCGCGCGGCTGGTCGCCTCGCCGGCGGCGATCATCCCCAGCACCCGGTGCAGCGCGATGGCCACAGGTGCCGGCACGGCGTCGACGCCGGATTTCCCGTCTTTTTGCATGCGATGAAACTAAAGATGGCATCTTGTGGCTGTCAATAGCCTCAATCATGCTCGGATATGGCCAAACAGTCTTTTGGAGGTCTGAACGTGGCGCATCCGCGCACTCAAGCCGTCATTATCGGCGCCGGCCTCATCGGTTCGGTCCATGCGGGGGCCCTTCGCGGCGTCGGCGCGACCGTGCGGGGCGTCGTCGGTTCCAGCCCGAGCCGTTCCGCCGTACTCGCCGACGAATGGGACGTCCCGGTTCGCTATCCGGACCTCGCGGCCGTGCTCGCCGATGACGCGGTGGACGTCGTGCACATCTGCACGCCGAACGCGCTGCACGCCGACCAGGCGGTGGCGGCGCTGCGGGCCGGCAAGCACGTGATCTGCGAGAAGCCGATCGCGACATCGCTCGCCGACGCTCAGCGGCTCGCCTCGGTGGCCGCCGAGACGGGCCGCACGCTCGCCGTCCCGTACGTGTACCGCTATCACCCGCTGGTCCGTGAGATCCGGGCCCGCCGGATGAACGGGGACTTCGGCGCCTGGCAACTCCTGCACGGCAGCTACCTGCAGGACTGGATGCTCGACGCCGGCACCGCGAACTGGCGCGTCGACGCCGCGCTGGGCGGGCCTTCCCGCGCTTTCGCCGACATCGGCTCCCACTGGTGCGACCTCGTCGAATGGGTGGCCGGAGTGCGGTTCCACGAGGTGACGGCACGGCTCGGCATCACCAAGCCCGAGCGCCCCGCGGGCAGCGGCTCGACCTTCGGTCCGGCCAGCGGAACGACATCGGACCATCTGCGGCCGGTGACGACCGAGGATGTGGCCACCGTCCTGCTGCGGACGGCGGAGGGTGTCCTCGGCTCGCTGACGGTGTCGCAGGTCTCCGCCGGACGCAAGAACCGGCTCTGGTTCGAGCTCGACGGCGCGGCCGGCAGTGCCGTGTTCGACCAGGAGAATCCGGAGGCGGTGTGGCTCGGCAACACCGAGGGCGCACAGATCGTCGTGCGGGATCCGAGCCAGGGATCGGCCGAGCAGCGCCGGCTGGCCACCCTTCCCGCGGGGCACGCGCAGGGCTACGGCGACTGCTTCCGCGCGTTCGTCGACGACGCCTACTCGGCCATGGCCGGCCTGCCGGTCGTGGGGCTGCCGACCGCCGCCGACGGCGTCCGCTCGGCACGGCTGATCGACGCGGTACTGCGTGCCGACGAGAGCCTCACCTGGAGCGTGGTCGAGTGATCACGATCCAGGATCCATCTAAGGAAGGACCGACAGAACGTGGCAACTCAGCCTCAGCACCATCGCATCGGCATCCTCGGTAGCGGCAACATCTTCAGCCGGTACGTCACCGGCATGGCCCGGTATCCGGAGCTTGAGATCGTCCGCGTCGGCGACATCGACGTCGACCGGGCCAAGCGGGCCGCCGGCGAGCACGGCATCCTGGGCTGGGGAGACGCCGACGAGCTCTACGCCGACGACTCGATCGACATCGTGGTCAACCTGACCCCGCCGGTGCACCACGCGAGCACCATCATGCGGGCGCTCGACGCCGGCAAGCACGTCTATGTCGAGAAGCCGCTGGCCACGACCGTCGCCGACGCGAAGACGGTGCTGGCGGCGGCCGCGGCCAGCGGGCGTGTTCTCGGCTCCGCTCCGGACACCTTCCTCGGCAGCGCCAGCCAGACCGCGCGCAAGGCGCTCGACGAGGGGCTGATCGGCGAACCCATCGGCGCGTCGGCGTTCATCCGGCACAGCAAGGCCGAGACCTGGCATCCGGATCCGCGCTTCCTGTTCCAGGCCGGCGGCGGCCCCGTCCTGGACATGGGGCCGTACTATCTCGCGATCCTGGTGAACCTGCTCGGCCCCGTCAGCTCCGTGGCGGGAGCCGCCCGCATCGGCGCGCCGGTGCGCACGGTGACCGCGCCGGACCGGGCCGTGGACTCCATCGACGTCGAGGTGCCGACCCACGCCTCGGCCGTCCTGGTCTTCGATTCCGGGGTCATCGGCACGACGATGATGAGCTTCGACGTCTGGGACAGCGATCTGCCCGCCATCGAGATCTACGGCACCGAAGGCACGCTCACGGTGCCCAATCCCAACCACTTCGACGGTGACGTACGGGTGCGG
This sequence comes from Nonomuraea sp. NEAU-A123, assembly GCF_018603905.1. Classification (GTDB taxonomy): domain Bacteria; phylum Actinomycetota; class Actinomycetes; order Streptosporangiales; family Streptosporangiaceae; genus Nonomuraea. Next base: position 790,137 of record NZ_JAHFZZ010000001.1, on the reverse strand, counting down.
CGGCACGGCAACGCGGACTGGTCCGTTCTGCCGCCCGTGGTCGAGTTGTTCGGCGCGGTCGGCACCAAGGAGCAGGCCCGCCGCGGGCTCGGCGTACGGGATCTGGCCGACGCGATCGAGGGCGGAGCGCACCGCGCCAACGCCGCGTTCGCCTTCCACGTGCTCGAGGCGCTGTCCGCGATCGACGGGCCCGGGCAGGTCACCCGCCTGGAGAGCACGTGCGACCGCCCGGCCGGCCGCTTCGAGAAGTGACCCCGCGGAGGGGGTGAGTCTCAGCGGCGGGCGGCCGGGCGCGGCGGGGTGAGTCTCAGCGCCGTCCGGCGACGTCGAGGACGACCTTGCCGGACGCGTGGCCGGACTCCACCAGGGCGAGCGCGTCGCCCGCCGCGGACAGCGGGAACACCCGGCGGACGCACGGGTCCAGCTTCCCGGCGGCCACCAGCTCGGCCACGGCCGACAGCGTCGCCGGGTCACCGACGCGCATCAGGGGGCGCGCGCCGAAGCGGGCGACGGTCTCCTCATCGGCCACGCTGCTCACCCGCGTCCGGGCGGTGATGACGCCGGCGACGCCGTCGAGCGCGTCACCACCGGCCAGATCGAGGACCGCGTCGGCCCCACCCGGAAGCAGCTCCTGGAGCCGGCGCGCGAGGTCGTCGCGATCGTAGGCGACCGCCGTGGCGCCGAGGGACTCGATGAACGCGCGCTTCGCCTGGCTCCCGGTGCCCACGACGGCGACGCCGCCCATGACCGCGAGCTGGGCCGCGACCGTGCCGACTCCCCCGCCGGCGCCCAGGATCAGCAGCGTCTGCCCCGGAGCCGGGCCGAGGACGGAGAGCGCCTCATAGGCGGTCCCCGCCGCGATCGGCAGCGCCGCCGCGTCGATGAACGACAGTCCGTCCGGCATCCGCGCCGCCCGTGCCACCGGCAGCAGCGCCAGCTCGGCGTACCCGCCGCTGCCGCCGACCGTACTGCCCAAGACCTTGTCCCCGACGGCGAGTTCGGTGACTCCCGGCCCGGTCCGTACAACGGTCCCCGCGACCTCACGGCCGAGGGTCGCGGGCAGCTTCAGCGGCAGGAAGCCGCGGTGCATACCGGCACGGACCTTCCAGTCCACCGGGTTGACGCCGGCCGCGCGCACCTCGACGAGCACTTCGCCCTGGTCCGGCTCGGGCGCGGGAACGTCGAGAAAGCGCTGGAGGTCAGGACCGCCGTAGTCGATGAACCCGTATGTGAGAGGCATGGTCCCGGACGCTATCTGCCGCGTGCCGGTCGACGTGACGGGCTGTTCCGGTCAGCGAACCGGTGCGAGGGCCTGCCGGAACCCTCCGTCCTAGGGTGTGAGGCCACCACCTGAAGGACGGTGACGACGGTGCGAATGCCTGGCGATCACGCTGCCGAACCCGTTCGGCGCTCGGTGATCATCTCGGCCGTCTTCGGCTGCGGACGGCGAGGCCGAGCCGAAAACACTCCCTTTATGACGGGAATAAAACTAAAAGCGGCGGGTTGTGCCTGTCCAAGTCACGAAGCATGCTCCTCGCCAGGGGACAAATCGGGCTGACTGTACAATTCCCGACACCTTGGTACACCCCCCGCACCCAGAATGTCTCGAGGAGTATCGATGTCACTGACGAAATCCGCCTGGCGACGCCGGCTCGCGGCAGGCGCCACCGGCGCGGCGATGCTCGCGTCCGCCGCATGCAGTGCCGCCACCCAAGGCGCCATCGGCAGCTCCGCGCCCGCCGGCACGGCGAGCAAGGGCGGCACTCTCGTGGTCGGCCAGACGACCGAAGCCGAACCGGGCTCCTTCCTCAAGACCTCGTTCGGCAACATCCTGTGGGAGTACGCCGTCTTCGAGACGCTGACCCTCATCGACACCAAGACCGGACAGCCCAAGGGCGTCCTGGCCAAGTCCTGGACGCTGGCTCCGGACGGCAAGAGCCTGGACATCAAGCTCCGCGACGACGTGACCTTCCACAGCGGCCGCAAGCTGACCGTGGCCGACGTCGTCTTCGCCATCGAGCAGGTCCAGGACCCGAAGGTGGGGGCGGCGAACCAGTCGATCGCCGCCCAGATCTCCGACATGAAGGCGACGGGCGACTACGAGCTGGCGCTGACCTTCAAGCAGCCGCTGCCGAACGTCTTCGACCTCTTCGAGACCATGCCGATCCCGAACAAGGACGCCTACGCCGACTACGCGGCCGGCAAGAAGGTGGACGGCACCGGACGCTTCGAGTGGAAGTCGTGGACCCCGGGCGGCAAGCTCCAGCTCGGCAAGTACGCGAAATACCGCGATGCCCAGAACACCCATCTCGACAACATCGAGATCAACCTCATCAAGGACCCGACGGCGATGGTCGCGGCCATCCGCAGCGGCCGGGTCCAGTACGGCGTCGGCCTGGCCGGGCTGGACGCGCGAAGCCTGAGCCAGCAGCCGGGCTTCGCCCTCGTGTCGTCCGGCGGCGCGGCGATCCCGCTCGGGTTCGACGTGACCAAGCCGCCGTTCGACAACAAGGCCGTGCGCCAGGCGATCCAGTACGCGATCGACCGCGACCGCATCGTGCAGCAGGTCGAGGGCGGCCAGGCCGAGGCGACCAACCTGCCGTGGCGGGCCTCCACGGTCGGCTACGACGCCACGCAGGCCAAGCAGTACACCTACCAGCCGGACAAGGCCAAGCAGCTGCTGGCTGCGGCGGGTGTGAAGGCAGGCACGTCGTTCGACGTGACCATGCTGAACACGCCCGAGGCCACCGGAGTCTTCCAGATCGTCAAGAACAACCTGGCCGCCGTCGGGCTGGACGCCAAGCCGGTCATCGCCACGGCCGACTACGACGCCAAGGTCTCGAGCAAGAACATGGGGACTCCCGCCTTCCTGATGATGAACAGCAACGGCCTCTCACCGGCGAGCGCCGTCGTGAGCCGCCCCGAGCTCCAGGCGGACGAGAACGTCTCACACTTCAAGAGCCCCGAGTACACCCGGCTCGTGAAGGCGGTCACCAGCGCCAGCACCACGCCCGACCAGCAGAAGGCGCTGCACGACTACAACGCCTACTTCGCCGATGAGGCGTTCGTGCTCCCGCTGATCACCCGCCCCACCCTCACGGTGCGGTCGAACGCCCTGAACGACCTCGCACCGACTCAGATGGGCTTCCTCGACATCAGCCGGGCGTGGCTGTCCAAGTAATCGACCTTTAGAGCGAGTGGCGGTATCGAGACGATGGTCCGGTTCCTGATACGCAAGATCCCATCAGTGGTGTTCGTGCTCTTCGCGAGCTCGATCGTCGCTTTCGCCCTGCCCCGGCTGGCGCCGGGTGATGTCGCCGTCACCCTCGCCGGCACGGATTCGACCGCGGCCGCCATCGCCGCGATCCGGCAGGAGCTGGGCCTGAACCGGCCCCTGGTGGTGCAGTACTGGGACTGGATCGTCGGGCTCTTCCAGGGGAACCTCGGAGAGTCCTACCTCCTGCGCCGCAGCGTCGCGAGCCTCATCGGCGACCGGCTCGGAAGCACCCTCGAGCTCGCCGCGCTGGCGACGCTCCTGGTCATCCTGATAGGGACGACCCTGGGCGTCGCGGTCGGCTCGACCCGGCGCCGCTGGGCGCGGGCCGGCCTCGACCTGGTCAACAGCTTCTTCATCGCCATTCCGTCGTTCCTCACCGGCTTGGCGCTGATCCTGGTCTTCGGCGTGCTGAACCGCTGGTTGCCGGTCAGCGGCGAGGTCAGCTTCATGGCGGATCCGACGATCGGCTTCCAGTTCCTGATCCTGCCGGCGTTCGCGCTGGCGCTGCCCTCGGCCGCGGTCGTCGCCCGCCTGCTGCAGGCGGAGATGCTCGCCGTCAAGAACGAGGACTACGTCGACCTCGCGCTGAGCAAGGGGGCGTCGGCCACCCGGATCACCCTCCGGCACGTGCTGAGGAACAGCGTGGGAACCGCGGTCGTGGCCGTCGGGCTCCAGATCGGCAACCTGCTCGCCGGCGCGGTCATCATCGAGGCGATCTTCAACCGCAACGGACTCGGCCAGCTCGCCGTGTCCAGCGTGCAGACCCGCGACTTCACCGTGTTGCAGGTGCTGATCCTCGCTGTCGTCTTCGTGGCGGTGATCTGTCAGATCCTCACCGAGGTCGTCCTGGCAGGACTTGACCCGCGCATCAAATTGGGAGAGTAGGCATGGCAGACCTTCCGCTGGCACCCTCCGACGTGGCTCTCCCAGAGGCGCGCCGACGACTGAACCCGACCCTGGTCCGCTACCTGTCGGCACTCCGCACCCCGAAGGGGGTGGTCGGGCTGTCGATCCTCGTCCTCATGGGACTCGCCGCCCTGCTCGCGCCCGTGCTGTTCCCCGGTGGCTACGACCAGCAGGGGCCTCAGGCGCTGACCGGGATGTCGGGCAAGCACATCTTCGGCGTCGACGAGTTCGGCCGCGACATCTTCGTCCGCAGCCTCTACGGGCTCCGCATCGACCTGAGCCTCATCCTCACCGCGGTCCCCCTCAGCATGGCGGTGGGCACGCTGCTCGGCCTGAGCGGGGTGATCTCCGAACGCCTGGGCGCCGCGGTGCAGCGGCTGCTCGACGTGGTCATCGGCTTCCCGGGCCTGATCCTGGGGATCTGCCTGGTCGCCATCCTCCAGCCGGGCTGGCCGGCGCTCTTCCTCACGATCCTGATCAGCGGCCTCCCCACCGCCGGACGCCTCGCCCGCGGCGCCTGGCTGGCCCAGCAGAGCAGGGAGTACGTCCTCGCCGCCCGGGTGCTCGGCGTCTCACGATGGCAGTTGCTCGTACGCCACGTGCTGCCGAACGCCATGGACGCCATCGTCGTCAACGGCGCCGTCTGGATGGTCGTCGGCGTCTACATCGAGGCCGGGCTGAGCATCGTCGGCCTCGGCGTGCAGCCGCCGACGCCCTCGCTCGGCGTGTTGCTGAACAACGGCCTGCGGTTCGTCACCCAGTCACCCACGTACATCGTCGGCCCGGCCCTGCTGCTCCTGCTGGTCTCGGTCGGCTTCAGCCTGCTGTCGGACGCACTCAACGAAGCGGTGAACCGCCGATGACCTCCACCGAATCGCCGGCACCGGTGATGGCCAAGGACGCGCCGCTCCTGCGCGTCGAGGGCCTGCGCACGGAGTTCCGCTCGAAGAAGGGCGGCATCAAGGCCGTCAACGACGTCAGCTTCGACATCTACCCGGGCGACGTGCTGGGCATCGTCGGCGAGTCCGGCTCGGGCAAGTCGGTGACGGCGCGCTCCATCATGCGCATGCTGCGCCCGCCGGGCGAGGTCGTCGCCGGCTCCGTACGGTTCGGCGGGGAAGACCTGCTCACGCTGCCCGAACGGGAGATGAGGCGCCGCCGCGGCAGCAAGGTGGCCCTGGTCTTCCAGGACCCGCAGTCCGCGCTCAACCCCGTCATGAAGGTCGGCGATCAGATCGTCGAGGCCATGACGGTCCATGGCGTCGGCAAGCAGGCCGCGCGCGAGCGCGCGAGCGACCTGCTCGAGCAGGTCGGCATCCCCGACGTCCAGACGAAGATCGACCACTACCCGCACCAGTTCTCCGGAGGCATGCGCCAGCGCGTCGTCATCGCGATCGCCCTGGCGAACGACCCCGCGCTGCTGATCGCCGACGAGCCGACCACCGCTCTCGACGTCACCATCCAGGCCCAGATCCTGCGCCTGCTCGCCAGGCTGCGCACCGAGCTGGGCATCGCCATCGCGATCATCACCCACGACATGGGCGTGGTGGCCGAGCTCTGCACGGACGTCGTCGTCATGTACGGCGGCCGCACCGTCGAGAAGGGGACCGTCGAGCAGGTCTTCGAGCAGCCACGGCATCCCTACACCGCGGCGCTGCTGGCGGCCATGCCCCGGCTGGACGACGATCGGACCGGCCGGTCGCTGCCCGCGATCCCGGGAGCGCCGCCCGACCCGGCCGCACCGCCCCCCGGCTGCCCCTTCGCCCCTCGGTGCCGGTTCACCGAGGAGGCCTGCGAGCAGGAACCACCGGCGTTGCTGCAGATCGGCGGCGCCGGGCAGGCCGCGGCCTGCTTCGTCGCCCAGCGGGCCGCCGGCGGCCTCGACTTTTCCGCTCCGGTGCGGGACGAACCGGCGACGACGACCGGCACACCGGCCGCTCCCCCGGCGGCCGAGGCCGTCCTGGAGGTCCGCGACCTGAGAGTCGACGTCGGATCCCGGCGGCGCGGGCTGTTCCACCGTGAGCCCCCCGTGTACGCGGTGGACTCGGTGAGCCTGTCGGTGCACGCGGGCCGCACGCTCGGGCTCGTGGGCGAGAGCGGCTGCGGCAAGTCGACGCTGTCACGCAGCATCGTGGGCATCAATCGAGTCGCGGGCGGGTCGATCCTCGTCGACGGCGCCGACGTGAGCGCGATGGGCGAGCAGGAGCTGACGCGGGTTCGGTCCTCGGTGCAGTACCTGTTCCAGGATCCGTACGCGTCGCTGAACCCGCGCCGGACCATCCGGCAGTCGCTGGCCGAGGCACTCGCGTTCAGGGGCATCGGCGGGCGGGCCCGCGAGGAGGCGGCGCGATCCCTGATGACGCAGGTCGGGCTACGGGCCGAGCACCTCGACCGCTACCCCCACGCGTTCTCGGGCGGCCAGCGCCAGCGGATCGGCATCGCTCGCGCACTGGCCCGCCAACCACGCACGCTCATCCTCGACGAGCCGGTCTCCGCGCTGGACATGTCGATCCAGGCGCAGATCATCAACCTGCTGGAGAAGCTGCAGAACGAACTCGGGCTCGGCTACCTGTTCATCGCCCACGACCTGTCGGTCGTACGTCACCTCAGCGACACCGTCGCGGTGATGTATCTCGGCCGAATCGTGGAGTACGGCGACGCCGCCGAGGTCTACGGCAACCCGCAGCACCCCTACACCGCCGCGCTGCTGTCGTCCTCGCCTGTCCCGTCGGTCTCGGCGCGCTCCCGCGAACGCATCATCCTGCCGGGTGACCTGCCCAGCCCCGCGAACCCGCCGACCGGCTGCCGCTTCCGCACCAGATGCCCGATCGGCCCGTTGGCGCAGCCCGATCGGACGATCTGTACCGAGGTCGACCCGCAGCTCACCCTCACCGCCACCGGCCGGCGTGCCGCCTGCCACTTCGCCGGCGAACTCGCGCTCCAAGCCTGACACCGAATACCGAAAGGAAGCCGTATGCCCGGCACACCCAAGATCGCCCTCAACCCCATCCAGTGGATGGCCAGCGCCGACGGCTGGCTGGACCCGTCCTTGGCGCCCGAGCCGAAGCAGCGGCTGTCCCTGATCAAGCAGGCCGGATTCGACGCCGTCATGGCCGAGGTCCCGGCCGACTTCACCGTGGAGCAGTACCTGGCGCTGCTGGACGAGACCGGTCTGACGCTCGCGCCCGGCTACTTCGTCTGCCGGTCGGACGGCAGGGACGGCAACCAGGCCGACGTCGTGGCCGCTGCCACCGAGGTCGCGCGCCAGCACGCCCAGCTCGGCATGACCGAGATCGGTCTGGGGCTCGGCATGGCCAAGGACCGGCCGCGTGTGCTGCACCCCGCCCAGGCCTATGACGCGGACGACTCCCGCGTCGAGGCGGTGACGGCGTTGATCGGGCAGATCTCCGACGCCATGCTCGCCGAGGGGGTCCGGCCGTCGCTGCACCCGCACGTCGGCACGTGGATCGAGACCGAGGAGGAGGGCCGGGCGGTGCTCGACGCCCTTCCGTCGTCGCGGCTCGGCTTCCTGCCCGACACCGGGCACCTGGCGTGGGCGGGCGCCGACGTCGGCCGGTTCGTCAAGGACTACGCCGAGCGGATCCCGTTCGTGCATGTGAAGGACTGCCGGCTCAGCGTCGCCGCCGAAGGCCGCGAGAAGGGGTGGGGGTACCAGCAGACCGTCCTGGCCGGACTGTGGGTCGAGCCCGGCCGAGGTGAGCTCGACCTGGCCGGCATCATCGGCAACCTGCCCAGCGAATTCGACGGGTGGCTGATGGTGGAGGTGGACCGTCCCGACATCACCGACCCCTACGAGAGCGCGCAGGTATCGGCCCGCTGGATGCACGCCACGTTCCCGTCGCCGGCCCAGAGCTGACGCGCACCGCCCGGCGCGGCGCCTTCCGCCGCGCCGGCGGTCGGCCCGGCTGAGCCGGTTCAGCCGGTTCAGCCGTCCGGCGTCTCGCATCGGAAGGCACGGGAGATGCCCGCCGCGGTCGAACGGAGTGCGGGCAGCAACAGCCTGGTCTCGAGGCGTGCCACCGGCGCGGTGGCCGACACCGACGCGACGACCGTGCCGTCGGCGCCCGCGACGGGCACCGCCACGCTGCCGAACCCCAGCAAGATCTCCTCCCGCTCGACGGCGTAACCGCGTTCGCGGACGATCACGAGCTGCCGTCGCAGATCTTCGACGGACCCGACCGTCCGTGGCGTCAGACTGGGCAGGCCGGTCAGCTCGAGGCGGCGGAGACGTTCCTCCCGGTCAGAGCGCGCCGCGAGCAGGACCTTGCCCGTCGCCGTGCACGTCGCGGGCAACCGCCCGCCCACCCGGGAGTGCGTATGAACGTTCGCCTCCCCCGCGACCTTCTCCACATACAGCACATGGCCGCCATCGAGCACCGCCAGATGGATGGCCGCCCTGGTGGCGGCGAACAGGTCGGTGAGGAGCGGCCGCGCCACGCGACGCAGCATCGCCGACACCGGGACCCGCTGTCCCAGCTCGAACATGCGCATGCCGAGCTGGTAGGAATCCCCCCTGCGCTCGAGCAGCCCCCATTGCACCAGCTCCTGCGCCAGCCGGTACGCCGACGCCTTCGGCACCCCTGAGCGCCGGCTGAGCTCGGCGAGCCGGAGGTGGAAGGCCCCCGACTCGAAGGCGCCGAGCAGGAGCTGGGCCTTGCCGAGGACCGAGTTGGGGTAGGCCGCGTCATCGCCGGAGCCCGTCGGTGCCTCCACGAACATCTGTGACGCCATCGGGACTCCCTTCACGCCGGTCCGGTCACCGGTCCCCTCCCGTAGCGATCACGGATGGGCCCGGCGAAACTCCGGAGGGGAAAGCCACCTTACCTCCGACACCTCCCACACCTCCGACCTGCAGAAGAGGATCTTTTGCGCATTACGCCGCCACTCCGATTCGGGTACGCCGACTCGCCGTTCGGCCAGCTTCACTACGCCGAGCAGGGCACGGGCCGCCCCTTACTGCTCCTGCACCAGACCCCCAGATCCTGGGAGGAGTTCCGGGAGCTGATCCCCCTCCTGGCCCCGCGCCGGCGGGTCATCGCCATGGACATGCTCGGTTTCGGAGCCAGCGCGAAAGCCCCGGCGCCCCACACGATCGAACTGTTCGCGACCGGTGCTCTGGCGCTGCTGGACGCCCTGGGCATCGAGCGCGCCGACCTCCTGGGCCACCACACCGGCGGCGCGGTGGCCGTCGAGCTGGCGGCGTCCGCGCCCGAGCGGATCGGCCGGCTCGTCCTGTCGTCGGCACCGTGGATCGACGCCCGATACCGCGAGTCCCATGCGGACGGCCCGGGAGTGGACGAGGCCGTGCCCTCCCCCGACGGCGATCACCTGCGCAGGCTGTGGCGGCTCCGGCAGCCTTACTATCCCGAACCGGCCACGGACCTCCTCGACCGGTTCGTGCACGACGCCCTCACCCCCGGCGTCGATCCCGCGGAGGGGCATCGGGCCTGCGCGCGCTACTACATGGAGGACAAGATCGGCTTGGTCAAGACGTCCGTGCTGCTGCTGGGCGCCGCTGAGGACCCGTTCGCGCTGCCGTCCATGACCCCCCTCCGGGAGAACCTCACCGGGGCGGAGAGCGTGACGTCGGTCGTCATTGAGGGCGGCACGATCCCCCTCATGGAGCACAAGGCGCGGGATGTGGCCGCCGCCGTGACGGCCTTTCTCACGGGCTGAGCGGCGTCAGCTTCTGCCGCCGTCGGCGGCCATGATGGACTTCGTGATGCGCCTGCTCACCATGGTCAGCAGGCCCACATACTTGTTGACGTCGGCTCGGAAGGTCGGCGCCGTCACCGACAGCGCCGCGACCATCGTTCCGGTGGCGCCGGTGAGCGGGATGGCCACGCTGAGATAGCCGGTGCGGGTCTGCTCCTGCTCGATCGCGTACCCGACCTTGCGCGCCTGCTGTATCTCCTGGGCGAGCAGTTTGGGCACGGTGATCGTCCGCGGCGTCACGCGGGCCAGCGGTTCGGCGACGACGTCGCCGAACAGGGCTCCCGGGCCGAAGGCGAGCAGGGCCTTGCCGGTCGCCGTGCAGTGCAGCGGCATGCGGCCGGCGACACGCGACGGCCTGGAGACCTGTCCGTGACCGGACACCTTCTCCAGATAGATCACTTCCAGCCCGTCCAGCACCGCCAGATGGATGGTCTCGCCTGTCGCCTGGTAGAGATCCTCCATGAAGGGCCGCGCCGCCTCGCGCAGGATCCGCTGGCGCGGCACGCGCTGCCCGATCTCGAACAGGCGCATGCCCAGCCAGTATTCGGATCCGCGCCGCTCCAGCAGCCCCCACTGCAGCAGTTCCTGAGCCAGCCGGTGGACCGACGCCTTGGCCACGCCGGTGCGGCGGACAATTTCGGACAGGCCGAGGCTCTCGTCGTCCGGGCCGAACGCCTCGAGGATCAGCCGTACTTTGCCCAGCACGCTGTTGGCCGCGCCGTCGGGCTCGGGCGGAAAGGCGATCGTAGGGTCTGACAACGGGGAGGAGATAAGCGGCATTGACCGATAATCGGGCTTATGTCCGGTTCGATCAACGGGCCTGTTCCGGTGAGCGAGACGGCCCTCAGTGATTCTTTCCTAGATGGACGACCGCGCGTCCGCGCACTCTGCCGTCGCGCAGCAGTTCGAGGGCCTTGGCGATCTCGGACAGGTCGAACCGCTCGACCTCCAGGGTGAGCTCACCCGTGGCCAGGCGGTCGATCAGCGCCGGGGCCACCTCGCGAGCCCGCCGCTCCTGCCGGACCATGTTCACCGGAAGCAGCGCCACGTCGTCGAGCAGCCAGGACGGCAGATCGACGGTGACGGACGTCCCCAGCACGTAGCCGATCACCACGGCCCGGCCGCCGGGACGGACCCACCGCGAGCGTTCGACCAGCGCGTTCCCGCCGAGCGTGTCGACCAGCAGGGACGCTGGCCGTGCCGAAGCCAGCTCGGCGACCGCCTCGGCATCGTCGGCCACCACCCCGCGGATCCCCTCGGGCACCTGACCGAGCTGATCGGCCCGGCCCACCACCCCGGTCACCGTGGCTCCGGCCAGCCGTGCCTGCTGGGCCACCATCGCGCCGACCGCGCCGGCGGCACCGGTCACGATGACCTCCTCGCCCGGCTCCAGGCGGGCGACGTCGTGCAGGGCCACGTACGCCGTGGTCGTCGGCAGGAAGAACGACGCCGCGACCTCCGGGGGGAGCGGCGAGGCCAGCGGGGTGACGGCCTTGGGGCTGACGCTGAGGCGTTCGCGCCAGCAACCGTCGCGCAGCAGGCCGAGCCCGCCACCGCGAAGCAGTACCTGCGTGCCCGGCGCCAAGGTGTCGGAGGCGAGGACCACGCCGCTGGCCTCGACACCGCCGACGTAGGGAAGCGGGGGTTTCAGGGCGAAGGACCCGCCGGCGACGGTCAGGTCCAGATGCCCCAGCGCCGCCGCCTGCACCTCGACGAGCACCTCGCCGGGCTTGTGCTCGGGCTCGGGCAGTTCCTCCACGATCGGCGGGGCGCCCCAGTCGTGGAACCGTGCCGCGCGCATCAGCCCCGTCCCTTGCCCGAGAAGCCCGCCGCCGAGCTCTTGGCCAGGAAGGACAGGCTGATCGGGTTGTACCGGGCGGCCTGCTCGTGCTGGGGCCAGTGGCCGCATTCCTCGAACAGTTCGAGCTGCGAGCCCGTGATGGCCTCGTGCATGGCGGTCGCCTCCGGCACGTCGCCGAACGGGTTCTTGCGGCCCCAGACGATCAGCGTGGGCTGAGAGATCCTGGCCAGATCGTCAGGGTGAAGGATGTTACGCAGGCGGGTCTCCATGTCCTGCAGGCATAGCAGATTGTCGACGTTGGCCACGAAATCGGGCTGGTGGTAGATGGCGTGGCGCACCTCCACCAGCTCTTCGGTGGCGTCGGCCGGATCGGCCATCAGCAGCCGCAGCCGCTTGCGGGTGAGCTCCACGTCATCGCTGAGCACCGCCTCGCGGGTGCTCGTCCGGATGCGCTTCATGACCTCGGGATTGGCCACGGTCCCGCCCGCGCAGAGCAGTTGCAGGCTGGCCACCCGGTCGGGGTGGTCGATCGCGACGCGCCCGCCGACCCAGCCGCCCAGCGACTCCCCCACGATGTGGGCGCGCTCGATGCCCACCGCGTCGAAGTAGGCCAGCAGGTGGTCGGCATAGCGCGGGATCTCGTAGGGGTAGTCGGGCTTGCCCGTGTAGCCGTGGCCCAGCATGTCGATGGCGTGGCACTCGTACTGTGCCGCGTGCGCGGGCAGGTTCCGGGTGAACGCTTCAAGGTGGCCGCTGGTCCCGTGCAGGAACACCACGGGCTCGCCCGACCCGGCCCGCAGGCTGCGGGTCTTCACTCCCGCCGCGTCCACGTACGAGACACTCATCCCCAGCGGGCTCAATTCGGTCCAGATACTCATCGTCACGTCACCTTCAGCGGTCGAGAGCGGGCTTGTCTTGATTGATGCGGTGCACCTGGGTGTTGCTGCGGGCCGCGAGCAGGCGGCCGAGGATCACGACCAGCGCGATGACGGGCGCGGCGATCAGCAGCTTCCTGGTCCTGGACATGCTCATCTCTCCATTCCGGCGCCGAGCGAGTTCAGGAAGCCGGTGACCACGGCGTGGTACGCCGCCGGCCGTTCCTCCTGGAGGTGGTGCGAGGCGTGGTCCATGACGTGCAGGTTCCCGCGGGGCACCATGCGCGCGAGCATCAGCGGGTAGTCGGGAGTGAGGAAGGCGTCCTGCATGCCCCACATGAAGAGCGCGGGCGCCTGGATCTCGGCCAGTTCGGCGGTGAGGTCCTGCCATTCGCCACGGGGCGAGTCCGACATGGCGGCCAGTTCCCGCTCCCCGGGGTCCAGGCTCTGCTCGTAGCGCAGGTCCAGGGTGGACTCGGGCAGCCGGTCCCCGTCGTACCACTCCAGCCGGGTGATGAGGTCGCGCATCTTCTGCCGGGTGGGGCCCTCGCCGCCGTAGTAGGCGTCCCGGGCGGCGCGACCGCGGCGACCGCCTTCGGGCAGGGGCGCGAGCGGGCCATAGAACACCGGCATGCTGCCGGTGATGACCAGCGAACGGACTCTGTCCGGGTAGCGGGCGGCCAGGCACAGCGCGATGGTGCCGCCCCAGGAGTTGCAGATGAAGTCGGCCCGCTCCACACCCAGCGTGTCCATGAGCGCCACGGTCTTGGCCGCGTGGAAGTCCCACATCGGGCCGGTGATCAGGCACTTCTCCGACTTGCCGTACTGCAGGATGTCGACGATCAGGCAGCGCCGGTCGGCGGCGAAGAGCGGCGCCACCGGGCCGAAGTCGCTCCATCCGGTGCAGCCGGGGCCGCCGCCGTGCAGGAAGATCGTGTCCGTCCCCGAGCCCAGCTCGAGGTAGTGGTATTTGACGCCGTCGGCGTCGGCGTACGAACCGCTGGGGGGTTCCATTTCGCCTCCTTAGTCCTTGGTCTCGTCGATCTCGGCGCGGGTCCGCGTGGTGGTGTCGACGGCCACCCGTACGAGCAGCTCGCACAGGCGGCGCATGGCTCTGACGTCGACGGTGTTCATCCCACGGGCGAAGTCGACGTCGAACTCGGTGGAGACGACCTTCGGCATGCCCACCCGGGCGGTCGGGATCCCCCGCGCCCGCAGGATGTTGGCGTCGGTGGCGCCGCTGTTGCCGTCGATGGGCTCGTGCCGGCGGCCGGACACGCTCTCCCAGGCCCGGACGGCACTGCGCACGACCCAGTCCTCCGGTGGCGTGCGCGTGCCCGGGATGGCCAGCACCAGCTCGACCGCCAGGTCCACGCCCAGCTCCGCCGACAGTCGCCGGAGGTACGCCGCTAGCTCGCGCTTGGCCGCCAGCGGCGTCGTGCCGGGCGCGATCCGCAGGTCGAGGCGGATGCGGCAGGCCGCGGACGTGACGGCCGGCATGCGCTCCCAGCCGCCGGCGACCGAGCCGATGATCCCCTGAGGCGCGGCCGTCGCCGTGCGGTGCCGCTCGGGGTAGTCCGCCAGCCACCGTTCCAGCCGCGTCACCACCTCGGCGGCCGTCACGATCGGGTTCTGGTACGGCAGCCGGTGCCGGCTGCCGGAGTAGGTGTGGATGCCGGGGACGACGATCTCGAACCAGCACAGACCGACTTCTTCGTGCGCGACGAAGTCCCCCGGCTTGGCGATCACGGCGTAGTCGGGGTGCCAGCCGCGTTCGAGCAGGAAGGAGCAGCCGACGCCGTGCCCGGTGTTGAGCCGGCCGGTGCCGTCGATGGCGTTGGTCGGCATGCCGCCCGCCCCGAAGGCGATCAGCAGGTCTCCGGCGAGCCGCGCCCGCACCCCGGCCAGGGCCTCGCCCACGACGAGGACGCACGCCGCGTGGCCCTTGGGGTTGCTCGCGCCGAGGCCGCTGACGAAGGGGCCGTCGCAACGCGCCTCGGCCCGCATGTCGGGGCGCAGCACGGGGCCGATCCACGGCACGTCCAGGTCCGGGTCACCGGTGGTCAGGGTGTCGATCGGGGCGTACAGCATGAGGTCGGCGCCCGTACCGTCGCCTCTCAGCCGGCCGACCGCGTTGGCCTGGCCGTCGTCGATGCGCTGCTGGTGCGCGTCCAGGCCCGCGGCGGCGAGCCGCTCGGCCAGCCATCGGGCCAGCGGCGCCTCCCCGCCGGTGGGGCTGGCGATGGAGGTGACCCCCACCGCCGCCTCGCGCAGGCGGTCCTCGGTGATCGACGCGAGCGCCTCCGTCACGATCCGCTCGCGCTCGGCCTCCTTCATGTCGATCGTGCTCATGCCGACGGTCTTCCTGCCGACGGTCTTCCTGCCGCGGACGGGGCGGGCTCGATGACGGCGACCCCCATGCCGGTCAGCCATTCCGGCATCGGCGCGTAAGCCAGCGTCCGCCCGGGGGCGAAGCCCAGGGCCGCCGCCATGGTCAGCCAGGTCCGCAGTTCCTGGCCGCCGTTGCCGGCCAGGACCTCGATCTCCGCGGTGGACAGGTTCGCGTAGCGCGACAGCTCGCCCTTCTCCAGCGCGGCGAGGAACTCCTCGTCGAACTCGGGGAAGATGGTGGGCCGCGCGGCGGTGATGATCTGCCGCCGGCGCGCGTCGTAGCGCTGCCAGTCGCCCCGGCCTTCGCGCCAGGCCTCCACCAGGAACTCCTCGTCCTCCCCGTCGGGGTCCTGCCAGCGGCTCGGCCACGGGAGCCGGTGCGAGAGTCCGCCGGACGCGATGACGGCCACCCTCAGCTCGTCCGGCAGCGCGTCCACCGCGGCGGCGATGTTGCGCCCGAGTTCGACGCAGCGGCGCATGAGGGGCAGCGGCGTGGCGAACACGTTCACCACCAGCGGGATCACGGGAACGTCGAGGTCGCGCAGGAGGTACTGGATCGCGTGGCTCTGGCCGTGGTCGATCTGCAGCTTCGCCGAGATCGCCACCTCGGTGCCCGCGGCCACCAGGGATTCGGCGACGGCCTGGGCGACGGCGGGGTGGGTGCGCTGCGGTCCCGACGGCGTTCCCGACTCTCCCGAGGAGATGACCTCGTCCACCCCGAGGGTGAAGGCGGGAATCAGGTCCAGCCAGAAGCCGCGGAAGTGGTTCGAGCCGATGATGATCGCCACGTCCGGGCGGGCGGCGGCGAGGGCGTCGCGGGCCGTGCCGAGCGCGTCGCGGAAGCGTTCGGCACGGTCTTTGTGCTCGACCTGCTCCCAGTGCGTGTTCATCAGCGTCGAATGGGAGGCCCCCACGCCCAGGACGATCCTGCCCATCAGCCGGCCTGCTTCGAGGGGAGTCCCAGCCGTTCGATGCGCTCCTCGGTGACGTCCTCGGCGAGCTTGCGCCACTGCAGGAGCGAGTCGTCGGGGCGGTAGAGCCGCTCCGGCGGCGCGTCGGTCACCTCGACCATCCATTTGTCCTGGCCGGAGAACTGGCCGTGGAACAGCCAGCGGACGGCGCCGAGATACTTGGCGTAGAAGGGCAGCGTCCTGATGCCCTTCTCGAAGTTGGCCATCACGCCGACGTAGAGGTGGTTGCCGGCGTCGACCGGCACGTAGAACTCGTAGTGGATGAAGGTCGGATAGACGATGCGCAGGACGCCCGGCATGCTGACCGAGGCGAACCCGGGGAAGTCCTCGGCCGCGATGGCCGGGTTCACCTGCCTGTGGCTGCCCGTGTTCCCGATGTTGGCGACCTGCTTCGGCGGCTTGAGCTTGAACCACGCCTGGTTGTTCCACCGGCCGAGGCCGGGGAAGTCGGCATCCCAGTGCTGGGCCTCCTGCACCCGGTAGATCCAGCGGCCGCGGCGTTCGATCCGGGTCTCGTTCCACACCGGCATGGCCTTGAACAGCCGCCACAGCGCCGTGCGGTGCAGGTACTTGGCGTGGCCCTCGTCATAGCCGTTCTCGCAGGCGAAGCGCCAGTTCCCCTCGCGCGGCTGAATGCGCGCGCCGATCACGGCCGGGTTGTCGCGCAGCTCCTCGGGGAGCTGGTCGTCGATGGGCGGCGCGTCCTCGCCGTCTCCCACGAAGATCCACACCATGCCGAGGCGTTCCTCGACGTCGTAGGTGGGCTGGGTCACCTTTCCGCAGATCGGTGACCGCGGGCCGTCGGTGATGGCCGCCTTGAGATCGCCGGTCTCCAGGTCGAACGTCCAGCCGTGGTACGCGCACGAAATCGTGCCGGGGAACTGCTGGTTGCCGTAGCTCAGCGGCACACCCCGGTGCGGGCAGCGGTCTTTGAGCGCGTACGCCTTGCCGCCGTCGCGGATGACGACGATCCGCTCGCCGAGCAGGGTGATCGCCTTGGGCTTGCCGGTGATGTGCGAGGAGAACGCCACCGGATACCAGTAGCCGCGGAACCCGCTGGCCGCGCCCTGGTAGTGGGGCCAGCTCGACCAGTCCTGGCGGCCCGGCAGCTTGCCGCGCCGTGACGGCCGGCGCCTGGCAGCGCCTCCGGCCGCAGTCGGCGCATCCGCCTCTGCACTCATTCTCGCCTCCGCTTCCCATGGCTGTGCTCGCGGCGCCCCGATGCGGCCGCCGACCACGACACGCAGTTCACCACCGGCCCGGCCGAGCGCCCAGCGGATCATCCCGCCCAGCGGACCGTGTCCCGCTGAGCGAGCCGCGTTCCGGTCAGCGGTCCGCGACCTGCGGGTTCCCGCTGCCGGGGTGTGTAGCTTCCGTGGCCTGACAGGCGACTACCGGGAGACCTAGGTGGAACCAGCGTGATCGAGACCGACATCGTGATCATCGGAGCGGGGCCGACCGGCCTCTACGGCGCCTACTGCGCGGGCTTCCGCGGCTTGCGGTCCGTGGTCGTGGACGCGCTGCCACAGGTCGGCGGGCAGATTTCGGCGCTGTACCCGGAGAAGGAAGTACGGGACGTGGCCGGCGTCCCCGGGCTGCCCGGACGTTCGCTGGTGGCCGCGCTCTCGGCCCAGGCGGCGGCCTACAGCCCGGTCTACCTGCTGGGCAGGCAGGCCGTCGAGCTGCGCCGCGACCAGGACGAGCGGCCCGTCGTGCTGCTGTCCGACGGCACGGCCGTCCAGGCACAGGCCGTCATCCTCACCTCGGGCATCGGGACGTTCACCCCGCGCCCGCTGCCGGCCAGCGAGGAATGGCTCGGCCGGGGGCTTTCGTACTTCGTGCCGGACCTGTCCGAACACACCGGCCGCGACGTCGTCGTCGTGGGTGGCGGGGACAGCGCGGTCGACTGGTCGCTGGCGCTGGCGCCGCTGGCCAGGTCGGTCACCCTGGTGCATCGCCGGGCCGCGTTCCGCGCGCACGCCGCCGGCGTCGAGGCCGCCCGGGTGGCCGGGGTCAGCATCGTCGTCGACAGCCAGGTGGTCGCCCTGTCCGGTGGCGAGCGGGTCGAGAAGGCGCACCTTCGTACGCGCGGCGAAGAGGACCGGGCGCTGCCCGCGGAGTCCGTCA
Organism: Nonomuraea sp. NEAU-A123; assembly: GCF_018603905.1. Classification (GTDB taxonomy): domain Bacteria; phylum Actinomycetota; class Actinomycetes; order Streptosporangiales; family Streptosporangiaceae; genus Nonomuraea. The sequence goes on along the minus strand of NZ_JAHFZZ010000001.1, from coordinate 772,053 downwards.
TCGCGGCCCTCGGGTTCATCAGCGACCTCGGCCCGCTCGCGGACTGGGGCCTGGAGCTGCGCGGCAGGTCCGTCCTGGTGAACCGGCGCATGCGCACCAACCTGCCCCGCGTGTACGCGGCGGGCGACCTCGCCGACCACGAGGGCAAGGTCCGCCTGATGTCGGTGGGCTTCGGCGAGGTGGCCACCGCCGTGAACAACGCCGCCGTCGAACTGGACCCCGAACTGGCCCTGTTCCCCGGGCACTCCACGGACACCGCCTGACCCCGTACTCCAGCAGACAGGAGAAGATCCATGAGCTACGTCATCGGCCCCGCCTGCATCGACGTCAACGATCGCGCGTGCGTGGACGTATGTCCCGTCGACTGCATCTATGTCGGCGACCGCAAGAGCTACATCAACACCGCCGAGTGCATCGACTGCGGGGCCTGCGAACCGGAGTGCCCGGTCGAGGCGATCTTCGTCGATCGCACGGCGCGCGGCGACGAGACGCGCACGCTCTTCCTGCACGACTCCAAGGCCTTCTTCACCGAGGTGCTGGCCGGACGTGACGAGCCGCTGGGCAACCCGGGCGGCGCCCGCAAGGTCGGCGACCTCAACACCGACACCTCGCTGGTCACCGGCTACAACGACTGAGAACGGCGGAGGTCCGGCCGTCCGCCGGACCTCCGCCGTTGTCAGCGGCCGCTGAAGCGCGGCTCGCGCTTGTCCAGAAACGCCTGGAGCCCCTCGGCGGCATCGTGGGTGTGGATCAGCTCCATGACGGCCTGGCGCTCCATTTCCAGCCCCTCTTCGATCGGCAGGCCGTACCCGGCGTCCACGATCTGCTTGAGCAGGCCGATGGTCCCGGTCGGCTTGGCCGCCAGGCTCTCGGCGTGCTCGGCCACCACACGGTCGAAGTCCTGGTCGTCCGCCACCACGTCGACCAGCCCCAGATCGAGCGCTTCGGCCGCGGACAGGCGAGCGCCCTCGATCATCAGACGCTTGGCGCGATGCGGGCCGAGCAGGCGCGGCAATCGCTGGCTGCCACCCGCTCCCGGGAACAGGCCCAGGTTGATCTCGGGGAAGCCGATCGTCGCCGAGGCCGTCAGGATGCGCAGGTCACAGGCGAGGGACAGCTCGGCGCCGCCGCCCAGGGCGTGACCGTTCATCGCCGCGATCACCGGCTTGGGCGCCAGTTCGAGCAGCCGCTGTACGTCGATCCAGCGGCGCATCTTCACGTGGTTGGCCGGCGAGAGGTCACGCATCACGGCGATGTCCGCCCCCGCCACGAAGAAGCGGCCGGTCCCGCGGATGACCAGGCAGCGGACCGTGACGTCCTTGGCCAGCTCGGGGAGCAGCGCCAGGAACTCGTCGATCATCGCGGGGTCGACGGCGTTGGCGGGTGGGCGATTGATGACGATCGTCGCCGTCCCCCCGTCGCGCCGCACGTCCAGCACGTTCATTTGCCCTCCCATGGGGTTATTTCAGTGGTGTCATTCCAGAGCCCCGGCCTCGTGTAGCAGGGAGAGCTCGTCGTCGTCCATGCCGAGCAGGCCCTTCAGCACCGCGTCGGTGTGCTCGCCCAGCAGGGGGGCCGGTGCCGTGAGCGCTCCGGGGGTGGCGGACATGCGGACCACGATGCCCTCGTGCCGGACCGGACCCGCGAGCGCGTGCTCCAGCACCGGGTAGAAGCCGCGCGCGGCCAGGTGTTCGTCGGCGTCCACCAGGTCCCGGCCGGTGGCGACGACGGCGGCGGCTATGCCCAGCCCTTGCAGTTCGGCCGTCAGAGAGTCGCCGTCGTGTTCCGCGCACCAGGCCGCCAGGGCGTCGTCGATCTCGTCCTCGCGCCGGCGCCGCTCTTCCAGTCCGGCGGACGCCGGCACCGGCAGTCCAGCGTGCTCGGTGAGGCGCCGCCATTCCGCGTCGCCGCGTACGGCCAGTGCGAGCCAGCGATCGTCGCCTCTGGTCGGGTACACACCGTGCGGCACCATCCGCCGGTGCCGGTTGGGCTGGGCCGCCGTACGGGAATCCGTCCGGGGGTCGCCGAGCTCCGTCTCGAGCACGGCCGGCCCCATCGACGCGGCCATCGACTCCAACTGGGAGAGGTCCACGTGTCCCCCGCGACCGGCCGCGATCATGTCCAGGACGGCCAGGACGGCCGAGTTGGCGGCCACCATGTCGCCCAGCCCGAAGGTCAGCCCCTGCGGCTCCTCGCCGGGGTCGGCGGTCTCGCTGGTGAGTCCGGACATGGCCGCGAGCGTGTCGGCGAAGGTCACCGCGTCCCGCCAGGGTCCGCTCTGCCCCACTCCGGCCATCGACACCAGGATGACGCCGGGGTTCAGCTCCACCATCCGGTCGTAGGACAGCCCCCACCTGTCGAGCACGCCGGGACTGAAGTTCTCGATGACCACGTCGCATTCGGCGACGAGCCGCCGCAGCACCTCACGACCGGGCTCGGTACGCAGGTTGAGCGCGACGCCGCGCTTTTCGCGGTTGAAGTTGATGAAGTAGCCGCTGTCGTCGAAACCCGCTTCGGGGCGCAGCCGCATCGACGGGGCGAAGCGCGTGGGGTCCTGCCGATGCCGGGATTCGATCTTGATGATGTCCGCGCCGTGCTCGGCCAGCGTCTTGGTCGCGTACGGGCCCGCGAGCACCCAGGTCAGGTCCAGGACCCGGATCCCGGCGAGCGAGCGCCCACCGGCCTCGATCCCCTCCCGGCGGCCTCGGGGGCGGGCGGACTGCCAGGGCGCCTCGGCATCAGCGGGAAGGGGCTCGCTGAGGCGTACCGGACGTGGAAGGTCCGGGGCGGCGAAGGGGAAGCCCACGTCCGTGACGCCGTCGGGCGGCAGCCCTTCGCCCAGGATGCGCGTGAAGAAGGCACGCTCGGTGAGCTGGGGGTTGGCGGGCAGGCGGGCGGCCGTGGCGACCTCCGCCCATGGCAGCGCCCGGGCGCGTCCTTCCGCGGCGATGAACGCGGCGGAGCGTTTCGCGACGAACCTGGCCACGATCTCGTCCACGTGACCACGACCCCGCCAGCGGAAGACGGGATCGGACCACTTCTCCTCCGTCAGGTCCTCGGCCTCGCCTGACTCCGCCATCCAGGCGAGCAGATCCGTCCACATGCGGTCACTGCCGGAGTACCCGCCTGCGACATGGCCGTCCGCGGTACGGAAGACGCGGTGCGCCACGTGCTCGTACACCCCGCCATTGCGGGACGGGTACCGGCCGGCGTGGATCCAGGAGATGGCGGCCGTCTCCAGCGTGGCGGCCACCGCCTCCTGTACGGAGACGTCGATGAGCTGCCCGTGCCCGGTGCGGTCGCGGGCGATGACGCCGAGCAGCGCCGCGATGGCCGCGTGCGCCCCCGCGAGCTGGGTGGCCTGCTCGCGGGGCGGCGGCTTGGGCGGCTGACCGGGCTGCCCGCCCAGCCAGGCCATGCCACCGGCGGCCGCGGCCACGAGGTCGTCGGCTCGCCATGTGCGCCGGGGGCCGGTCGTGCCGAACGGGGTGACCACGACGTGGATGGCCCCTGGCCAGCGCGACGACACCCCGCCGTCTCTTGTGCCATCTCCTGTGCCGGCTTTCGTGCTGGATGCCGGGTCGGCTCCTGCGCGCACGCCGAGGAGCTGGTCGAGGGGGCCGCTCTCGATGACCACATCCGCCTGCTCCACGAGCCGGTCGAGCGCGGCGGGGCTCTTCGGGACGCCCACGACCCGCTTTCCCGCATGCCAGTGCAGCGTCTCCGCGCGCGACAGTGCCGGAGCGGGCGAGCGTTCGACGCGTACGACATCCGCCCCGAGACCCACCAGCAGCCGGGCCCCGTGGAAGGCCAGCTCATCGGTGAGGTCGAGAATCCGCAACCTGTCCGGCATGCCGGTCTCCTCCCATGTGCAGAAGGCTCGAACGTAGAGCGCGGGATCGCCGGGGCGCGACCCTCCCGGTCTGTCCAGCGGTCCGCGTGGTCAGCTGATCGATGCGGTGGCGTCCCATGCGTCCGGCGGCACTCCTTGGCCGCGTAGCTCGCCCTTGACCACTTTTGTAGAGGTGTTTCGTGGCAGGTCGTTGAGTATGCGGATGTATCGGGGGACGGCGTGGCGTGGGAGTCGGTCGAGGCACCAGGCGTGTACCTGTGGTGCGGTGAGGGTGGTTCCGGGTGCCGCGCTTACCGCTACCAGTACTTCTTCTTCGGTCAGTTCTGAGGGCACGCCCACTGCGGCCGCGTCTAGGACGCCGGGCATGGCGGCGACCGCTTGCTCCACGTCCCAGGTGGGGATGTTCTCGCCGCGTCGTCTGATGACGTCGGTGCGGCGGCCGGCGAAGTAGAGGTAGCCGTCGTCGTCGAGTCGGCCGCGGTCTCCGGTGGTGAACCATCCGTCCCGCAGGACCTTTCCGGTGGCGGCGTCGTCGCCGGCGTAGCTGGTGAAGGTGATCGATTGTGCTCGGGGTCTGGCGGTGATCTGTCCGATCTGTCCTGCTGGCAGGGGGTGGCCGTGGTCGTCTGTGATCACTACTTCGTATTCCGGGACGGGTCGTCCGGCTGAGCCGGGTCGGCGGGTGGTGGGTGTGCTGGCGGCCACGTCGCCGAGTTCGGTGCAGGCGTAGGCCTCCAGCAGGAGGACGCCGAACCGGTCCAGGAAGCGCCTCGATAGGGCTTCGGGTGCCGGTCCTCCGTAGGCGCGGCGTACTTGGTGGTCGGTGTCGGTGGCGGAGGTGCGTTCGAGGATGGCGGCGATGGCGCCCATGAAGTTGAAGGCGGTGATGCGTTCGCGCCGGCAGGTGTCCCAGAAGCGGGAGGCGGAGAAGCGGGGGTGGGCCACGAGGGTGGCGCCGGTGATCAGTGCGGGCAGCAGGCCGGCGTGTCTGACGTTGATGTGGTTCCAGGGGAAGACGTTGTACAGCACGTCGTGCGGCCCGTAGTCCATGGTGCGCACCACCCGGCGAGCATGCCGGACGCCCGCGAAGTGCGGCAGCAGCGCCGCCTTGGCCCGGCCGGTGGTGCCGGAGGTCGCCATGACGACGGCCGGATCCGCCGGCCCCGGCCGCCACGATGGGAGCCGGCCGGGTGAGGCGACCAGGTCGTCCAGATCAACCGAACCGGGGACCTCGGTCTTTTCCCGCTCGGTGGCGAGCACGACGTGGTCCATCCGCGTGGCCAGGGTGAGCAGGTCGGGGTTGTCGTGTATGGCGTCGGTGCCGGTGATGAGGACCCGTGCTCCGGTGGCGGCGGTGAGTTGCTCGGCGGCGGTAAGGCGTGTGTCCAGGGCCAGGGGTACTTCCACGGCGCCGAGTCTGGCCAGGGCGAAGAGCACCTCGATGAGTCGCGGGCCGGGACGCAGGCACGTGAGGACCCGGTCTCCGGGCGACACCAGGCCCGCCAATCCTCGCGCCACGGCAATCGCCCGCTCGTGGCACTCCCCCACCCGCAGCGACACGCCGTCCTCGAACCGGACGAGCTCCGCCTCCGGCGCGACGGTCGCGCGGCGTTCCAGCACGTCGAGCATCGTCTCGGGCAAGGCCGTGACATCGTCCGCACCACGACTGTCCATGTTCTCCCCCGATCGGCACGGTCCACCCACCGGACCCCGGATGGAGGGACGCCCGGCCATTCCCGCACCATATGAGGATGTCTTATACCTCATCGCACAGACCGCAGAGGGTCGTCCGCTGATGGGAGACTTCATCCACATTCGCGGCGCCTGGCGCGAGGCCGAGATCACGCTCACCGCCTCCTCCGACATCCCCGACGCCTACGCCACGGTGGACGTCTGGGCCGACTTCACCCACGACGACGGGCGTGTCCTGCGCAGGCCGGCGTTCTATGACGGTGGCCGTACCTGGCGGATCCGGTTCAGCTCTCCCCTGGCACATGGCAGGTGGCGCTGGACCACCCACGCCTCGATTGACGACCCGGGGTTGCGCGGCATCAACGGCGTGATCGACGTCACGAGCGAGATCGTGGATACGGGCCAGGTCTCAGGTGCGGGCCAGGTCGCAGACGCGGGCCAGGTCACGGACGCGGGGCCAGGTGGACACCGATTCCTGCGGCACGGCTTCTGGACCATGTCACCGGGCGGGCGCAGCCTCGTCCACCGCGACGGTACCCCGGCCATCCTCGTGGCCGACACCGCCTGGGCGCTGCCCTGGCGGGCGACCGAGGAGCAGGTCCGCGTCTATGCCGCCGACCGCCACGCCAAGGGCTTCAACGCGGTGCTGCTCATGTCCGTCCAGCCCGACATGCGCGCCACCGGCCCGCGCGACCGGCAGGCCGACGAGGGCTTCGACGTCGGCTTCGAGGACCTGCCCACCGGCCACCTCAACGAGCTCAACCCCGCCTACTTCCAGTATCTGGACCGGCTGCTCGACATCCTCGCCGAGCACGAGATCGTGCCCGTGCTGCAGCCGGTCTTCCAGGGGTTCGGCTGGAAGGGACTCGGCGTGGCCGGCACCGTCGTACCCCCGGAGGAGTACGCCCGCTACTGCCGCTACCTCGTCGCCCGCTACGGGGCCCGACCGGTGATCTACCTGGTCGGCGCCGACGGCTCCGGCCGCGAACCGCAGATCCCGGCCGGCGGCGCCGAGGTCCACGAGTGGGACTGCTACGCGCAGCCGACCGGGATCCACTACCGCCCGTACAGCGACAACCGCGCCTGGCAGGACGCCGAGTGGCTGGACTTCCAGTGGTGCCAGACCGGCCACGGCGGCGAGCACGTCCCGGAGCGGGTCGCCGACGCGTGGCGCAACACCCCGGTCAAGGCCGTCGCCAACGGCGAGCCCACGTACGAGCGCACCCGCACCGACGACAACGCCGCGGGCTGGTGGCAGGGGCACGAAGCGTGGAGCAACCTGTGCGCCGGCGGCACCATGGGCGTCGTCTACGGCGCGGCGAACATCTGGCAATGGAAGCTGCACGCCGACGAGCCCGGACACTCGCCCTACTTCGTGGCCTCCTCCGGCGGATGGTGCGACTCCCTCGGCTTCGAGGGCTCCACCTACGTCGGGCTGCTGTCCAAGATCCTCGACGGCCTGCCAACCACCGACATGGAGCCGGACTGGGAGACGTTCCTCAGCCCCAGGGGGCTGCGCGTGCCGGGCCGCCTGCATGTGGTCTACCTGGAGAACGGCGGCCTCCTGCGCCTGGCGCGCGAGGAGGGGGTGCCGATCGGCTACCGCGTCGTCGACCCGCGGACCGGCCGTACCGTGGCGACCGGACGCCGGGGGCCGGGCCGGCTGGTCGAAGATCTGGAGCACGTGCCCCGGGTCATCATCTTCTACGACGAGTGACCTGGGGTCAGGCGCGTCTGATCACGATGTCGCCGTCCTGGCTGCGGGCGCGTACTTCGACGACCTCGTCGGACCCCTCCGCGTTGTCGTGCGGATCGAGGGAGTTGCGCAAGCTGCCGTTGGCCGTACTCACGTCGAGCCACGCGGCGGTGCCCCGCTTGATGCCGACCTCGATGTCGCCGGACTGGCTGGCCAGCACGACCGAACCGCGGGTGACCTCGCCGATCCGCACGCTGCCGTGCACGGACTTGGCCTCGACCGCGCCGTGGGCGCGGTCGACGGTCAGGTCGCCGCTGTCGCTGATCAGCCGGAGGTCGCCGGTGATGTCGCGGATGTGGCTCTCGCCATCGTCGTTCCTGATCGACGCGGTGCCGTCGATCTCGTGGACCGTGATCTCGCCCGACGCGCTGGTGATCTCGGCGTGGCCGGTAACGCGTTCCACGGCGATCTCGCCGCTGTCGCTGGTCAAGTCCACCGGGCCGGCCTGGTCGAGCCGGATGTCGCCGTAGTCGGTACGGAGCCGGCACTCGCCGAGCCTGCCCGAGCAGTGGAAGCCGCCCCCCATCGTCTGGCCGTGCACGTGCGAACCCGACGGCAGCTCGATCGTCACCTGCACCGATTCGCAGCCGCCGACCAGCAGGCCCCGGCTCAGCTGTTTCACGACCTCGACGATCAGGTTGTCACCGCGGGGGCAGGGCGGCTCCAAGCCCTGAAGGCTCGCGCTCGTGACGACCAGGTTGCCGCGCTCGTACCCGACCTGGATCGCGGCCTCCTCGTCGTCATCGTCGTGCCGCACCTGGACCACCGTTTCCGTGCGGTCGCTCGCGATGATCCGCACGTCGCCGCCGGGCAGGTCGATCCTGACCGAGATCGGCTCAGGGGTGTCGAACGCGGGATGAAGTTCCATGACGCCATTCTGACGCTATTTCGACGCCATGACAAGTTATCGCGCCATCGATGATGTCACATTGGCGTCATGGCGCAGAGCAGGCGGCTTGTCAGGACTCGGCCGGGCAGAACTCCGCCGCGAGTACGTCACTGAAGACGCCGAGGCCGCTCCAGTCGCCGTTGACCTGGCTGACGACCATGTGCTTGCCGTCGCGGGTGCCCATGGCGTACGCCCACGACCCGTAGGTGGCGCCGGCGTTGCCCCAGACCGTGACGCCGCACGGCAGCTTCTGAGCGAAGACGCCGAGGCCGTATGTGGTGCCGGGGATCCAGTTCTGGGTCGTGACCATGGTGAACATCTCCCGCTGCTGCGCGGTCGGCAGCAGGCGTCCGCCCAGCAGCGCGCCGAAGAACCGGCCGAGATCCCCGGTAGTCGAGACGATGCCGCCGGCCGACCAGGCGAAGGACTGGTCCATCTCGGTCGCGTCGTAGATCTTGGGGTCGGCGTCCTGGGAGAACAGCGTGGAGTAGTGCACGGGATGCACCCCGCGGATCTTCGCCTCGCCACCCGGCAGGTACGTCCCGGTCAACCCCAGCGGGCGGAAGATCAGTCGCGAAAGCTCTTCGGCGTACGTCCTGCCGGTCGCCCGTTCGACGATCATGGCGGCCAGGAAGTAGTTGGTGTTGGAGTAGCCGAAGCCCCCGCCCGGCTGGAAGTAGGGCGGGTTGGCCAGGCCGATCCGCACCAGCTCCTCGGGGGTGTACGTGTCGTAGCGGTGCTTGAACCACGCGGCGCCCACGCCCTTGGCGAAGAAGTCCTTGTCGTTGCCGTAGTTGAAGATCCCGCTGGTGTGGTTGAGCAGCCGCCGAATGGTGATCTTGCTGCCGTCGTAGCCGTTGCCCTCGACCAGGCCGGGCAGCCACTTGTCCACCGTGTCGTCCAGGCTCAGCTTGCGTTCGGCCGCCAGTTGCAGGACCACGGCGGCCGTGAACGCCTTGGTGGCGCTGCCGATCCGGAACCGCTCCTGCTGCTGGCGCTTGCGGCCGGTCTTGGTGTCGGCCGCGCCCGCCGAGCCGAACCACTTCCGGTGGCCGTCGCGGACCTCGGCGACGATGCCGGGAGCACCGCCCTTGGCCACGGCGTCGTCGAGCGCCCGCTGGACCCCGGCATGGCCGGACGCGAATGCCGCGGGGGCCGCCATGGTGGCCCCCGCCACCGTCACCGCGGCGATGAGCAGCCTTGCCGCGGCAGGGAGGGATCTGGTCATGTCGATTCCTTTGCGATAGTACGTGTTCAGCGCACGACAAAAGCTACTTTGCCTTCACAAAACTGTCAACGCAGATTACGACACTACTTCTATTTATGCAGGTAAATGCATCGCTTGTTGCAATGAACATGAAGCCGAATGCAACATCCGATGGACAGATGTTGCAATGAAGTGCCCGCGAACGCAATACTGTCGAACGCACTGGGGATGACACAGCAACAGGAGGCGACCACCGATGCCGGGAGGCAGGCTCACCTATCAGGACCGCCGCCACATCGCCGAGGGGTTGGCCGAAGGACTCACCTACACCGAGATCGCCAAGCGCCTGGAACGGCCGACCTCGACCGTCACCCGGGAGGTGACCCGCAATGGTGGCGCCGGCGGCTACCAGCCCGACCGGGCACACCAGGCGACGGAAAGCCGTGCCCGCCGGCGCAGGCAAACCCCGGCCCCGGGGCCACGGGTCGCCGGCGAGGCAGACGGGCGAGACCCGGAAGCGGTCCACGAGCTGGAGGAACAGTTCACCGTACTGATGATCCAGACAGGGCTGCCACGCATGACCGCCCGGGTGCTCACCTGCCTGTACACCACCGACAGCGGCAGCCTCACCGCCGCCGAACTCGTCCAGCGCCTCCAGGTCAGCCCGGCGTCCATCTCCAAGGCCATCGGCGAACTCGAACAGCAGGAGCTGATCCGGCGCGAACGCGACCCGCGCCGGCGGCGCGACCGCTACATCATCGACGCCGACGTCTGGTTCCGAGCCTGGCTGGCCAGTGCCCGGCAGAACGCCGCGCTCGCCGAGTTCGCCCGCAAAGGAGCCGAGGTCCTCGGCGCCACCACACCCGCCGGCACCCGGCTACACGACGCGGGCCAGTTCTTCGAGCACGTCGGCCGGGACATGATCCAGGCAGCCGAACACTGGCGGCAGCTCTTCTCCGCCAGCCGGACGACAGACCGTTAGTACGTCGAAGCGATGCTCCGGGTGCGTGGGCTCAAGATCCGGTGGCGATCGCCTTCCTGGCCAGGCGGCGTGCGGGGCGGACTCTCACCCGGCCGTAGCCGAGCTTCCCGGTGACCTGGACGTGCAGTGTCCCTGGACGCGGCCGACCCGCCGTCTTGCAGATCACGCTGCCCCATTCGGTCCGCACCCCGTCGACGTTCGCCGTCGCGCCGGGAGGCAGGACGATCGTGGCGGAGCCGTACGCGAGCTGGAGGTCGATCTCGATCTCGGAATGCGCGATGAAGGCCCGCGACAGGTCGAGGAGCACGCCGCCGTACTCGGACTCGACCCGCAGCACGCGCGGGACCTGCCAGTCGCCCGTCCGTCTGACGCGCCCGTTGGTGCTCTTCAGCCGGACCACCTCGTCAGGGGGCTCGGGCAGGTCGGCGACCGCCCGCGCCAGATCGGCCTGGGTCACGGCGGTAAGCGCCGTTTCGAGCCGCTCTTCCATCTCGGCGAAGCCGAGGCGTCCGTCGGCGAAGGCCCGCTGGACGCGCGCGACGATCGGGTCACGATCGACGTCGTGGAGCCGTGCCAGGGGGTGGGCCATTGGCTGACCGCTCACTTCTACCGCCGCGTGTCCGGCGGGCGAGCGCGCGACGCGGTGGAGGTGCTCGACGTGCGGCACAGAATCCATGACACAACTATGACGCCATAGTGGCGTCATCGCAAGCCCAAATGACTTACTACGACGTCAAGTGGGCCGCCGTTCTACCTCGCTACGCGCATCAGGACGCTGAACCTGCCGAACATTCGGAACATCGTTCCGAATGGGCGCCCGCGTTCCCGATACGCGCGGCGGCTAGTGCGGCAGGCGCAGGCCCGCGATGAGGAGTTCGACCAGCCGACGCGCGTCGTAGCGGGGATCGCTGTCCGCGCCGATGCAGAGGTTCCCGACGCCGCGCATGAGCTCGTAGGCATCGATGTCCGAGCGGATCTCGCCGGCGACGGCCGCGGCGTCGAGCAGTTGGGCGCACACGGGCACGAGCCGGTCGAGGAAGTAGGCGTGCAGCGTGTCGAAGCCGGCGCTGTCGGACTGCAGCACGGCGGCGAGCCCGTGCTTGGTGACCAGGAAGTCGACGAAGAGGTTGATCCATCGTCCCAGTGCGGCGTGCGGAGTCGCGCCGCTCGCCAGCAGGGCCGGACCGGCCTCGGCGCAGGCCTCGACCTGGTGCCGGTAGACGGCGATGATGAGATCCGCTCGCGTCGGGAAGTGGCGGTAGATCGTGGCCAGCCCGACCCCCGCCCTGGCCGCGATGTCACGCACCGGCGCTTCGACGCCTGAGGTCACGAAGACCGCCGCGGCGGCGTCGAGCAGCGTCCTCTCGTTGCGCCGGGCGTCGGCCCGCTTGCGCGGGGCTGCAGGCACTGCGCCCCCGTCGCCGTCGTTCACCGCGCCGTTCCCTCCACTACCGAGCTTGCCAAACGGAACAACGTTCCTTATCGTAATCGGAACAAGGTTCCTCTTGGCCCATGATGCCAGAGCAGGGGCACACGGCCAAGCCACGCCTTGATCAGCCCATCCCGCGTAAAAGGACGAATAATCCCATGCCGCAAACACCCCGGCCTCGCTTCGGGATCATGACCGCCCCATCACAGGTCGACTACCAGGACATCCTGCGGGTCTGGCGCGAGGCCGACACGATCCCGGAGATCGAGCACGCGTGGCTGTTCGATCACCTCATGCCGATCTTCGGGGACCCGGACGGACCGACCCACGAAGGCTGGACGCTGCTCTCGGCCCTCGCCCCACAGACCCGACGACTGCGTCTCGGCGTGCTCGTGACCAGCAACCGCTTCCGACCGCCCGCGATGCTGGCCAAGATCGCCGCGACCGTCGACATCGTCTCCGGCGGACGGCTCGACTTCGGTATCGGTGTCGGCTCACGACCCGACCACCCTCTGGCCCGGCGCGAGTACGAAGCACACGGCCTGCCCTTCCACGACACCGCCCACGCCGTGGGAAGTCTCGCCGAATCATGCACCGTGATCCGGCGGCTGTGGACCGAGACCGAACCGTTCGACTTCCACGGCACCTACGTCCAGCTCGCCGGAGCGTTCTGCAGCCCCAAACCCGTCCAGCGCCCCCATCCGCCGATCATCATCGGCGGGCGTTCGGCCGCGACCCTGCGCGTGGTCGCCGAGCACGCCGACCTCTGGAACATCCCCGGCGGCGACATCGACGACGTTGTCCGCCGCAGCGCGCTGCTGGATCGCTACTGCACGGAGATCGGCCGGGACCCCGCCTCGATCGTCCGCTCGATCCACCTGCCGGTCTCCTACGACCAGCCCGGCATCACCCGGGACGCGATCGGCGAAGCGATCGAGGCCGGCTTCCGGCACATCGTCCTCGGACTGCCGGCGCCCTACCCCGCCAACGTCGCACGGTGGGTCACCGACGAGCTCATCACCAAGTCGGCCCAGCGATGACGGCAGCTCGATCTGGTTGAAGCTTCCGTTCCCGGCCTCAGTGGGCGCCTCGATCGAAGCCGTGGGGTGAACCGGCCGGGGTCCTTCAGCCGGGGCAGCCCGCGGATCACGGACAGCCAGATCTCCTGGGTCACGTCGTCGGTCATCTCGGTCTCCTGTCGCCCGTCACCAAGCACAGTCGGTGAGCGAGGCCGCCAGGTTCATGCCGGGTGCGGCTGGATCGTCAGCCGGTCTCCGCGTACTGCGCCACACCGTTGCCGAATGACCAGTCGAGCGGCTCGTTCTCGGTGATCGTGACGAACACGTTCCGCGGCTCGGTGCCCGCGTACTCCTCGGCGAGCTCGGCGATCCTGCGGTAGAGAGCCTGCTTCTGAGCCGCGGTGCGTCCGGAGCGCATGGTGATGGCGACGAACACGAGGTCGTCGTCCCGGTGTACGCCGAGGTAGTGGCCGTCGTAGCGGAACACGCGCTGTGTGCCGTCGTGGCTGGTGAGCACCTGGAACAGGTCGTCCTTCGGGATGCCGATGGCGTCGACCAGGGCATCGTGCACGGCCCGGCCCAGGGCCTCCAACCGCTTCTCGTCTGCACGGAGCGCGTCAATGCGTACAAAGGGCATCGTTTCATCCTTTCAATCGGAGGAGGAGGAGGAGAAGAAGACCTGTCAGCTCAGTGGACGTGTCCGGTGAGCAGGCCAAGAGCGCCGTCAACGGCCTGCGCGTAGACCTCCGCGTCGCCGGCGGCGCGGGCCAGCACGTATCCGCCCTGCAGCACCGCGACGAGCGCGGTGGCGGTGGCCGCCGGGTCGAGCGCGGTGTCGAGCTCGCCGTCCACCCGTGCTTCGGCGAGAACCCCGGCGAGCCGGGTGCGCAGCCAGGCGAAGGTCTCCTCGACCGGACGGCGCAACGTGGGATCGGCCATCACGTCCCGATCCTGGGTCAGACGGCCGACCGGGCAGCCGCGGAGAGCCTCCCGCTCCCGGCGCAGGTAAGCGGTGATCCGCTGGACCGGAGCTCCGGGGCCGGCGAACTCCGCCTCCGCGCGATCGCGCAGCTCCTCGGCACTGCGGGTGATCGCGGCCAGCGCCAGGTCGGGCTTGCCGCGGAAGTGGTGGTACATGCTGCCCTGGCCCGCCCCGGCTCGCTGCTGGATCGCCTTGGGCGACGTGCCCACGTATCCGTACTCCCACAGCAGCGCGCGGGTGCTCTCGATCAGCCGTTCCCTGGTATCCACACCGCTGACCGTACATACTAGTAGGTACAGAACGCAACCCCGGCCGCGATCAGGTCATCCGCTTCATGCGCCCTTCGAGCGCACCGACGAGAGCCGTACGGCCGCTTGGTCGATCCGGTAGTACAGCCGCGGCGGGAGGTGCGGGAGCAACCGGGAATGCCGCTGGCCGAGCAGCGCGACCATCTGCGCCGGTGGCAGGCCGATGTAGCGCGGGAGGTTCTCGTACCACCGGGCGCTGTAGCGGGCCGCCCTCTGGGTGGAGCGGATCGCGGCCTTGCGTTGCCGCTCGTAGCGGGCGAGGGCGGGCTGGAGGGGCGTGCCCCCGTGCAGCGCGCCGACCAGGAAGGCGGCGTCCCCCAGCGCGAGGGCGGTGCCCGTGCCGATGGAGTAGTGCGTGGTGTGCGCGGCGTCCCCTAGCAGGACGATGTTGTCGTGGTACCACTTCCGGTTGGTCAGGGTGCGGAAGTTCAGCCAGTGCGCGCTGCCGTCAGGGTGCGCCCGGCCGATCAGCGGGTGCCCATCCAGCATGTCGACGAAGAGCTTCTCCAGGAGGGCCAGGCCGTCGGCCTCGTTCGCCTCGTGGAGCCCGAGCCCCCTCCAGGTCTCGGGGGAGCACTCGACGACACAGGTGCTGTGCTGCTTGCCGTATCCGTAGCCGTAACACCAGATCCAGCCGTGCGCGGTCTCCACGAAGGCGAAGGTGAAGTGGTCGAAGAGCTTGGTGGTGCCGAGCCAGGTATAGACGTTCCGCCCGACCGCGATCTCGGCGCCGAAGTGGTCGGCGTGGCGCTCGCGCAGCACACTGTTGACACCGTCGCCGGCGACGACGAGGTCGGCGTCAGCCAGCTCGTCCTCGTCGGCGATCTCGCACTCGAACTCGATGCGCGCGCCGAGGGAGCGGGCCCGCTCGGTGAGGATGCCGAGCAGCTCGCGCCGGCCGATGCCGAAACCCTCGTCCCCGTTCTCCACCGTCACCGTCGCGCGGTCGCCGACGTGGGCGACCCAGCTGTCCCAGCCAACCGAGCCCTCCCTGATGGCGCGCGCGGATTCGGGGTCGGCACCGTGCAGGCTCTGGAGCAGCTCGTCCCAGTAGGTCACGCCCCAGCCGTACGTCGATCCGGCCGGGTTCCGCTCGTAGACGGTGATGTCATGGGACGGGTCCACCAGCTTCATCAGAATCGAGAAGTACAGGCTGGCGGGTCCGCCGCCGACGCAGGCGACTTTCACACGAGCTCCCATTAGTGACGTAAGGTAGTCAATACATCACATAGAGTAGCAGGCGTGTGCACGGCGATGCAGTCTCCTCCCGCTCCGCCGCTGGTCACGAGATACCCAATTATCTGGTTTGACCCTGTCACCGGCGTCAACGTTTACTCTCGGTCCCCGACCACCGGACGAACGGACGCACATGAGCACGGACCGCGCCACGCTCCTCAAGCACGACCAGAGCTTCTTCGACGCCTTGGTGGCCAACGACCTCGACCGCCTGAGGGAGCTGCTGGCGGACGACTTCATCCTGGTGGGGGTCGAGGACGGGGCGGTCGCCGACAAGGGGATCGTTCTCGACTTGGTGGCGTCCGGGTCCCTCAAGTTTCCGCGGATCGACTCGTTCCCGGACGAGGCGATTGTCCGGGTCATCGGGAAGGTAGGCATCGTCGTCGGACGTACCGGGATGAACTTCACGAACCCCGACGGCACCACGTTCAGTGCCGGGAGCCGCTACACCCACGTGTACGTCGCCGACTCCCCCGGCTCCTGGCGCCTCACCTCCGCCCAGGGCACCGCGATCAAGGCTTGACCGGGATGAACAGCGCCTCGAACGGCGGGTCGCCAACGCCGACCGTGACGTGGCCCGTGCCCGTCGTGTCGGCGGCGAGCACCAGGTCGCCGGGGCCGAAACGGCGGCGGGTGCCGTCGGTGACCGCTACCTCGATCATCCCGCGCAGCATCACCACCCACTGCTCCCGCGGCGCCGTGTGCGGGGCGCTGTCGAACTCCGCGCTACGCAGGAACAGCACACCGCCCGTTGACGGCACACCACCCACCGCCATGGCCGGCACTCCGTCGGCGACCTGCTGGCCGGCGAGCACGATCTCGCCGTCCTCGAACGCCGACCCGCCGTCGTCGGTGCGGGCGATCCTGGTGAAACGCACGCTCTCCCCCATCAACTCGCCTCGATGAACTGGTGGTCGGTACGGATCCTGCCGTCGCCGTCCAAGGCCAGGACGTCCAGGCCGCCGCCGACGGCCTCGGCATCCCGGGCCGACACCATCGACCACCGGACCCCGACCACGTTGGGCAGCAGGAGGAAGGCGTCCCCGTGAGCCTGGAAGACGTACTCGCCCGGCGCGACGAACATCTCGTAGGCACGGGTCACCCGGGCATCCAAGGCGTCAAGGCCGCGGACCTCCAGGGGCGGCGCGGGAAACGCGAGCCGCTCGGCGGCTTCGCGGATCTCCTGGGGCGGGTCGATCAGGACCTGGATCCCGTCGTGCGCCCACAGCTCGCGGATGAGCGCGCTTCGAGCCGCCGGATCGGGCTCGTTCCACTGGGCGACATATCGGTCGGCCAGCACCTTCACATCGACTTCTTTCACATCGACTTCGTTGCTCATGCGCAGCAGTGTGCTGGCCCGGCCTGCGGCTTGGCGATTCCCCGCAGGGAATCGCGCGGCCATGGAGCGTCAACGGCGCCCACCACCCCGCACAATTAACTTCGTCAAGATTTGAATTCCGACAGACTCGCCTTTACGCTCCAGAGATCCGATGTCTCCGCACCCCCCGGTGGTGACCATGCCCTCTCGACGATCTCTACTGAAGGCCGGCGGAGTTCTCGCCGCCGCCACGCTGGCCCCCGGAACCGCGGGAACCGCGTCGGCGCAGGCCGAAGACCGATCAGCTGATCCATGGCGCAAGGTGCCGGACATCCTGCGTAAGATCCGACCTCCTCGCTTCCCTCGCCGGCGGTGGGAGGTCACCGCCTTCGGCGCCGTAGGTGACGGCACGACCGACTGCACAGCCGCGTTCAAGGCGGCGATCGCCGAGTGCCATCGCGAGGGCGGCGGCCGGGTCGTGGTCCCGCCGGGCCGCTTCCTCACCGGCGCCGTCCACCTGCTCAGCAACGTCGAGCTGCACGTGTCCGAGGGCGGCGTGATCGCCTTCAGCACCGATCCGAACGCGTACCTGCCGGCCGTCTTCACCCGGTGGGAGGGTACGGAGTGCTACAACTACAGCCCCTTCATCTACGCCCACGGCCAGCGGAACATCGCGGTCACGGGCAGAGGCACGCTCGACGGCCAGGCCAGGCAGGGCCCGTGGGAGAGCTGGTACGCCAACGGCGGCCCCCAGGGCGCCGACCAGCGCGCGCTGCGCAAGATGGGCGACGACGGCGTACCGGTCGAGCAGCGTGTGTTCGGGGCGGGCCACTACCTGCGCCCCTCCATGGTCCAGTTCGTGAAATGTCAGAACATCCTGGTCAGCGACCTCACGATCCTCGAGCCTGCCATGTGGACCGTGAACCCGGTCCTGTCCACGAACGTCACCGTGCGCGGCATCACCGTCGTCAGCACGCTGTACAACACCGACGGCTGCGACCCCGAGTCGTCGTCGTACGTGCACATCCACGACTGCCGGTTCAACACCAACGACGACTGCGTGGCGGTCAAGTCGGGACGTGACGCCGACGGCCGCAGGGTGGGCGTGCCCAGCGAGAACATCGTCGTCCAGGACTGCTCCTTCTCCGGCCGCTGGGGCGGCATCACCGTCGGCAGCGAGATGTCAGGCGGCGTCCGTGACGTCTTCGCCGAGCGGTGCGTGATCAACTCGCCGGACTTCCCCGGCAACTACCCGGTGAAATATCCCATCTACATCAAGGCCAGCAAGAAACGTGGCGCCTTCGTCGAAGGCGTCTACGTACGCGGCTTCACCGGCCAGAACGTGGACCGCGAGGTGATGTTCGTCAACATGGCCTACGCGAGCAACGAGCAGGGCACGGAGCCGGTGTCCGTCCGCGACATCCGTATGGAGCGGACCAGGCTCGACGGCGCCGACGCCGTACTCAACCTCGTCGGCCTGGAGACCGACCACCTGGCCGGGGTGCGCTTGGAGCACTGCGTGTTCACGAACGTCACCGGCCCGAACACGATCACGTTCACCGACGACCTGACCCTGCGGAAGGTGTTCGTGAACGGCGTGGAGCAATAAGGCCGCGGCGGCCCCGCTCCCCAGATCGCGGGGCCGCACGGGAGAGTGGCCACCGCTTCAGGCGGCAGCGCGTCCTACTCGGCCTTCGGAGTCTCCCCCGTTCACGCCGCATCGTATCGGCTCGACTACTGAGAGTTTCCTGTTTTCGGCTCACACGAGGCCGCGGCGGCTGGCCTGGGCGCCCGCCTGGAAGCGGGTCTCGGCGTTCAGCTGGTCCAGGAGGAGACGCAGGCGGCGGCGGAGGCTACGCGGGCTGGTGCCGAGCTGGCGGGCGATGGCGTCGTCCTTGAGCCCGGCCGCGAGCAGCGTGAGGAGCCGCCGATCCTCAGGGCCGAGCTCCGCCAGGTCCAGCTCCTCGTCGGCAGGCTCCGGGGCCGAGGTCGGCTCCCGCCACAGCTCGGGGCGCACCGGCAGCGCCTCCCGCCACAGGCGTTCGAACAGCTCCACCAGGGCCACCACCATGGTGGACCCGCTGATCAGCACACCGCGCGTCAGCGGCGGGTCCATGTGCAGCGGCATGACCGCGCGCCACCGGTCGACGATCGCCATCTTGAACGGCAGCCGGGGCAGGACCCGCGCCTCCTCGCCCGCCTTGATCAGGCTGCCCACCTCGTCGAGCGCCCCCGCGTGATCGAAGGCCTCCGGCACGTAGATGGTCCGGTAGCGGACGCCGCTGCGCAGCAGGCCGGTCTGCAGCGGGTTGTGATAGTCCAGCACGTACGGGGGCCGATCGAAGGTCAGCACCTCCTCCTTGGCCTCCTGCTGCAGCCGGACGTACCACCGGGCCTGCTCCTCAGGGCCCGCCAGTACCTCGAACTGCCCGCCCTCCTCCGGATCCTGGCCGACGGTGCGGAACGCCGCCTCCAGTTCGTCGGCCGTGTCGGTGAGCCGGTCCAGCTCGCTCTGCAGGCCGCGCACCAGCGAGCGGATCGAGGTGCCCGGGTTCGTCACCGTCCACCGGGGCGAGCGCCCCCACAGGCGGCTGACGAGGCCCTTGGCACGGAGCCTGCTCAGCGACGTCTGGATGCGGGCCGCGCTCTCCCCGCTCCTCATGACGAGCTCCTGCACCGTGATGCCGGGGCAGGCCAGCACCCCGCGGTAGACCCGCTCGTCGAACGCGCTGACTCCCACGACCTCCAGCGCCCGGCCGTCCTCAAGCATGCCTACGATCGTGGCCACTTCCGGCAGTTGCCGCAATAGGCCACACCAATCACCTTGTCACCAAAAGTCACAAACAACTAGAAAGCGGATGTGCTTCAAAGAACCGCCCTCCTGGGCGTCGCGATAACGGCCCTGATAGCGGTCGCCACTCCGGCCCAGGCAGCACCCACTCCCGCTCCGTCGGCCCAGTCCTCCACCCCGGCAGCACAGCAGGCCGGCCCGCCCAAGACCGTCACCCTCATCACCGGGGACAAGGTCACCCTCCGCCCGCTCCCCGACAAGCAGACCCAGCTCGACGTCCGGCCCGGCCCCGGCAGGGAGAAGATCACTTTCGTGCACCGCCGGGCCGCGGAAGGGCTCAGCATCGTCCCCGTCGACGCGATGCCCCTGCTGGCCGCGGGCCGGCTGGACCCCCGGCTGTTCAACGTCACCCGGCTCGCCGCCCTCGGCTACGACGACGCCGCCAGCTCGGCGCTCCCGCTGATCGTGACGTACCCCGGCCAGACCGCCGCCGCCACGCTGCGCGTCGCGGGCGGGCGCCCGCTGCCCGCGATCAACGGGATCGCCCAGAGCGAGCCCCGCGCCGCCGCCGGCACGCTCTGGAAGTCCCTGACCGGGCAGGCCAGGGCGGCGGCCGCGCCCGCGAAGATCTGGCTGGACGGCAAGGCCAAGCTGTCCCTCGACGTCAGCGTCCCGCACATCGGCGCCCCCAAGGCCTGGGCGGCCGGCCAGACCGGCAAGGACGTCACGGTCGCGGTGATCGACACCGGCTACGACCCCGGCCATCCCGACCTCCAGGGGCTGGTCGCCAAGGCCCAGAACTTCACCTCCGAGCCCGACGTCCGCGACCTCAACGGCCACGGCACCCACGTCGCGTCGACGATCGCCGGATCCGGCGCCGCCTCGGACGGCCGGTACAAGGGCGTCGCCCCCGGCGCCCGGCTGCTGATCGGCAAGGTCTGCCTGCAGAGCGGGGACTGCCCGGACTCGGCCATCATCGAGGCCATGACCTGGGCGGCGGAGAACGGCGCCCGCGTCGCCAACCTCAGTCTCGGGGAGCCCGACACCCCCGGCGACGACCCGGTGGAGCAGGCCGTCAACAGCCTGTCGGAGAAGTACGGCACGCTGTTCGTGATCGCGTCGGGCAACGACGGCCCGCAGACGGTCGGCTCGCCGAGCACCGCGGACCGCGCGCTGTCGGTCGGCGCCTCCTATCGTGACGACGACACGGTCGCGCAGTTCAGCAGCACGGGCCCGCGCGCGAGTGACGCCGCGGTCAAGCCCGACCTGATCGCGCCCGGCGTGGACATCGTCGCCGCGAGGGCCGCGGGCACCTCCGCCGGCTCCCCGGTCGACGACTCCTACACGGCGCTGAGCGGCACGTCGATGGCGACGCCGCACGTGGCCGGAGCGGCCGCGATCGTCGCCGGGCAGCACCCCGACTGGAAGGCCGGCCAGATCAAGGCCGCGCTGATGGCCGCCACCGCGCCCGGTGACGAGCTGGGCGCCTACGTCCAGGGCTCCGGCCGCGTGGACGTCGCCCGCGCCGTCACCCAGCAGGTCACGGCCGAGCCCGCCGCGCTGAGCATGGGAGACATCGAGCTGCCCAGCCCCGCGCCCAAGGAGCAGACGCTCACCTACCGCAACGACGGCGCCGCCGCCGTCCGGCTGGACCTGAGCGTGATCGCCAAGGACGGCGCGGGCGCGACGGTGACGCCGTTCAAGCTCGGCGCCGCCACGCTGGAGGTGCCCGCGCACGGCACCGCCCAGGTCAAGGTGACCGCGCAGCCGGGCCCGACGGGCCTGTTCAGCGGCACGGTCATCGCGAAGAACGCCGACGTCTCCGTACGCACCGGCATCGGCATGCGGGTCGAGCCGGAGAAGCGCGGGCTCAAGCTGCGTTTCACCGGCACGGACGGGCAGCCCGCCCAGAACGCCTTCGCCGGGCTGATCGACCTCGACACCAAGGAGCAGCGCAACTACGACATCTCTGGCGGCGCGCTGGACCTCAAGCTGGAGAAGGGCCACCGCTTCACCGTCGTCAGCCTCATGGCCGACCACGACGGCACCCTGGTGATGGCCTCCGATCCGGAGTTCACCCTCGACGCCGACCGTACCGTCACCGCCGACGCCCGCAAGGCCAAGGCGGTGGACGTACGCACGGAGGAGCCGACCGCCCGGCTGGCCGTCGGCATGCTCGGCATGCTCCAGCTCGTCGAGGGCCAGCAGCCGTTCGGCGTGGACGTGGACCTGGCCGGCATGTGGGGCGCGGATCGTGTCGAGGGCATCAAGGCCATCCCGACGACCCGTACGGCGAGCAAGAAGTTCGCGTTCTACCGCTGGACCCAGTGGGCCAAGCCGAAGGCCGACGGGAGCTACGACGACAGCCCGTACTTCTACCACCTGATGAAGGCCGAGCCGCGCATCCCCGCCGACCCCGGCTACCGCCCGCGCCGCCGCGACCTCGCCGAGGTCACCTCCACCTATGCCACGCAGAACGACGTCAAGTTCGGCGAGCACTTCGCCCTGCCCGTGCTGTACGGGACGGAGCTGGCCTGGATGCCGTACGGCCAGGTGTCGCGGTTCGCGCTCCCGTTCCACCGGACGGAGTACTACACCCCCGGCGACACCGGCTGGTACCCGTCCTTCATCCAGTACCGGACGCCGCCGGACGGCTGGAACGACACCGACCAGTTCTTCTTCGGCGACACCACCGTCTACCGCGCCGGCCAGAAGACCGACGACCGGTGGAACACCGGCGTCTTCGCGGCCGCGCTCAACCCCGGCGGCGACTACAACTGGCGGGAGGAGAACCTGCTGCAGTTCTCGGCCGGGCTGTTCGAGGACGGCAGGTCCGATCGCGTCTCCTACGGCGAGTACGTCGCCCCGCAGGCCAGGCTCTACCGGGACGGCAAGGAGATCTACGCCAACGACTACCTACCCGGCTGGATCGACGTGCCCGCGGAGACGAAGGAGAGCGAGTACCGGCTCACCATGACGGCCGACCGCGTGCCGGCCCAGACCAAGGTGTCCACCCGGGTCAGCGCCGAGTGGCGGTTCAGGTCGAAGACGCCCGAGCCGGGCCGGCGGCAGGTGCTGCCGCTGCTGACCGTCAAGATCAATCCGGAGCTGGACGACCGCAACCGGGCCGCGGCGGGCCACATGCGCATCCCGCTGCGCGTCCAGCGTCAGGACGGCTCACCCGAGCTGAAGTTGCGGACGCTCACCGTGGAGATCTCCTACGACGACGGCCGCACCTGGCTGCCCACGCTGGTGCACCCGTCGGCCCAGGACACCTGGTCCGCCGAGACCTGGCACCCGGTCAGCGCGCGCGGCAAGTTCGCCTCGCTGCGCGTCAAGGCCACCGACAGCGGCGGCAACGGCTTCGCCGAGACCGTCATCAGGGCATACCAGGTCAAGTAACCACCGGGACGCCCCGCCGCGCTTGACCAGGCGCTTCGGGCGCGGGCCGATTCGAGCGGGAAGCCTCACGAACATGTTCGTGCTAGGTTCCTCGCATGACCTCCGACGACCGTCCCCGGGCACCCGTCAGCCGGCGGGAGCGTCCGGCGAAGCCCGCGTTGACCAGGCAGGGGATCATCGACGCCGCACTGATGATCCTGCGTGACGAGGGTCTGAGCAAGGTGACGATGCGGCGCATCGCCACGGCGCTGGATACCGGGCCGGCATCGTTGTACGTCTATATCCGTGACACCGAGGATCTGCACGCGCAGATCCTCGACACGCTGCTGGCGCCGGTGACGGCGGCCGCGCCCGGAGCCGGATCGTGGCGGGACCGGTTGAAGGCTCTGCTGACCGGCTACCGCGATGTCCTGTTCGCTCATCCGGAGATCGCCCGGATGGCCCTGTCCACGCAGCCCAGCGGCCCCAACTACCTGGCCTTGGGCGACGCGATCGTGGGCCTGCTCAACGAGGGCGGCGTGCCGGACCGGGCGGCGGCGTGGGGCCTGGACCTGCTGCTGCTCTATCCCACCGCGATCGCCGTCGAGCTGAGCAGTCAGAAGTCGGCCACCCGGAAAACCGAAGACCTGACGGCCCTGGCCGCGCAGATCGCCACCGTGGACGCGGCGCGCTTTCCCCACCTCGCCCGGCTCGGTGACGAACTCGTGTCCGGAGCCGGCCCGGACCGGGCCGATTGGGCCCTCGACGTCCTCCTCGACGGCATGCTCACCGCTGGTCCGCACACCCCGCGCAAGGTCAGTTGACGCAGTCCTGGGTCTTGAGGCCGAGAGCGAACTGCTCGACCTTGTTCCGCTGGTTGACGCCGAAGTAGTAGTACGCCTTGGGGTTGCCCGGCACGGTGGCGTAGTAGCCGCTCTCCTCCTTCTTGACGCTCGGGTAGGCCTTCTTGACCTGGCTGAGGGTGGAGCCGACGCCGACGCCCTTGGGGGTACGCACCCCGCGCCACCCGAAGATGACGGCGACGCCGCGCTTCTTGGAGATGTAGAGCCCGACCTCGTCGCTGGGGTTGCGGTGGGCCTTGTAGTCCCAGCCCGCGCAGTAGCCGCGCATCTTGAGCACGACCTTGCCGGTGGCCTTGGCCTGCTTGGCGGTCATCCCCAGCTTGACGCCGCCGTAGCCGTACGGGCCGAAGGTGCCCGGCGCGGCGGCGGTGGCCCCCGCCGGGCTCGCGATCACCAGCGCCGCGCTCGTGGCCGCCAGCGCCGCCGCCACCAGTCGAGTCATGTGCATCCCCGTCGCCCCATTTCTTGTAACAGGAGTTGGTATCCCCCTCTCTGATGCCGCCCGCCGAAGAAAAGTTCGCCGCCAGAGCGGGTAGGCGCTCAGGGCACGGCGGGTGCCCACGTACCCGCCGTACCCCAGGGACCGGTGATCAGTTTCCGGCCAGCTCCTTGGCGATATCTCCGTCGGAGTTCGCGTTCACGAGCCTGCAGGGCGCGACCGTACTGCCCGCCTTGGCCAGATAGGGGAGGAACGCCCAGCCCACTCCCGGGTGGTTACCCGGTCGGAACTCCAGGACCAGCGTCTCTTCCGGCCGCATGAAACGCGGGGAGATCACGAAGGTGTCCTGGTTGATCGGCGCGGCGACGTCTCGGGAGCGCCAGTTGTCCGGCTTGTCGGCCTCCTTGCGCTCCTGCTCGGTCATGTTCTGCGGGTTCGGTGGGTCGTAGGCCAGGTCCGCACCGACGAAACGGCCACGGGCGCATTGCTTGCCCGCCTCGGTGTACGTCACGTCGGCCGTGATTCCCTCGGCCTTGAGCTTGGCCTCCAGCCCCTCGGGGTCCCGCAACTCGTTGACCGTCACCTGAACGGTGCCGTCGGAGTTCTTCACCACCGCATATGCCGGGCTCAGCGAGATCACCGGCACGGCCACCAGCGCGGCCGCCGCGAGGCCCGCGACCGCCGCCCCCGCCAGCAGGGGCCGACGCAACGGTGAACGCCCGCGGCGCGGCGCGGGCGGGGTCGCCACGATCTCCTCAAGGAGGTCATGGACGCCCTGGCTGATGGAAGGCTCGGTGAAGGCCGCGGCCGGATCGACGGCGGACACCATACGGTCGAGCTTGTTCATCGTGTCTCTCCTCTCAGCGCGGTCATCACAGTGACCTCATCCGTCGTGTCGAGCAGCCGGGCCAGTCGTTTACGGGCCCGATACAGCCGAAGCCGGGCGGCGGTGCTGCTGCAGCCCAGTACCGCGGCGATCTGCGGGCCGGTCAGCTCCTCCCAGCAGGCCAGCGCGAGCACGTCGCGGTCGGCCGGGTCCAGGGCGGCGAGAGCGGTGCGGACCGCCTCGGTCCGCGGATCAGCGGGTGCGGCCTCCTGGCCGACGGCCAGTTCACCGCGGAGCCGCGAGGCCAGCGCGCTGCGGCGCGACTCCCCGCGCCGGTGATTGGCCAGGACACGGCGGCGTCCCCGTCGGGAACGTCGTCCAGCCGCCGCCACGCGGCGAGGAAGGTCTCCGCGATCACGTCGGCGACGTCGTCGATCGCATCGGTACGGCGCAGCGCGTACCGATGTACGGCCGGATAGCAATCGAGATAGAGCCTCTCGAAACGATCTCGCGTGTCGGGGGGCACGCGTGGATCCTGCACAGGTGTCTCCTTACCGAAGAATGCCGGAACACCTCACTAGGTGTCCGGCATCTCCGCAAGTGTTTCCCGCGCTGCGACGGGTCAGGAGTGGGGGCGTTCGTCCACCACCTGCAGGACCTTCCCGGTACGGGGATGCAGCACCAGCTCCGACGGCCGGACCCATTCGACTTCCAGCGGGTGGATGAGCCCCTCCTCCACGGACTGGGGGTACAGCGGCTTGGCCGCGTACACGGCGTCGATGAGCCGTTGTGTCAGCTCCGGCGGCGGCTCCTCGGCGCAGGCCAGCCGCAGCAGCAGCCCGTCCTTGCTGTTCCAGCGGCGCTGCACCATCTGCATCCCCGACATGGCCCGGTCCGGGTCCGCCGCGACGAGGACCGCGCGGATGGCCTCCGTCGACATCGCCACCGTCTCCACCCTGGCACCCTCGTCCGTCCGGCCGGCCAGCCGGAATGCCCGGCAGTCCGCGTCGGTCCACTCCGCCACGTCGCCGACCGGGTAGCGGATGATCGGCATCAGCGTCCTGAACAGGTTGGTGACGACCACCCGGCCACGTACGCCGGGCACGGTGATCGGGTCGCCGGTCGTGTCGTCGATCAGCTCCACCAGGGTGCGGTCGGCGAACGCCTCGTGCACCCGCACGTCGTCGCCCGGCACCGGGGCGCCGACCAGCCCGGCGTCCACCGACGCGTACCCGAGCGAGGCGATCCCGGCCCCGGGGAACGCCTTGGCGAGCTGGGGACGCAGGTCGTCGAAGAGCAGGTCGCCGGCGAACAGCAGCAGCTCCACCGTGTCGGCCACCTGCCCACGGGCGGTCACCGCCTCGGCCACGCTCGCGAGCTTCATCGGCGGGCCCGCCAGCACGTCGACGCCGAAGTAGGCGATCAGGTCGGCGACGGAATCGTCCGACGCGTGGCAGGCGATGGGCAGCCGGACGTTCTCCACCGGGGCGTTGTGCAGGGCGTGCTCGATGTAGAGGAAACCCCCGTACATCTCGCCGGCCGAGAACAGGTTCGCCACCCGGTGCCCCGGCTTCAGCCCGGCCCGGACCATGCCCGCGCCGAACGCGGTCACCGAGTCGGCGTGCTCCGTGCGGGTCCACGGGGAGAACTTCGGCGCGCCGGTGGTGCCGCCGGAGGCGTACACGCCGGCGTCGGTCAGCGGCCCGGTCAGCAGGCGGTTGTCCGGAAAGGTGTTCGCGGCCCAGAACGCCTTCTGGTCGACGATCGGCAGCCGGGTGAGGTCGGAGACGCCGTCGGGCAGGTCGCGGTACACCTCCGCGTAGAAGGGCGAGTGGCGGCGGGCGAACTCGATCAGGTCACGCAGGGATTTCGCGGGCATGTGTCGCTCCTAGATTCGGCTGTGGGCCAGATTGGGGACCCGGGCCAGCACCCGGCGGCGGTAGAACCACCAGTTGGTCGCCAGGAACACGGCGTAGCCGCCGATGAACACGTACAACGCCAGGTCGATGGACCCGGTCTGCCCGAGTGACATGGCGAAACCGCGCGGGATGAGGAACCCGCCGAACGCGCCGATCGACGAGGCGATGCCGATGGCCGCCGCGGCCTCCCGCCTGGCGCGCAGCCGGGCGGCCGGCTCGCCGTGCTCCGCCTGGGCCGTGAAGATCGCCGGAATCATCCGGTACGTGGACCCGTTGCCGATCCCCGAGGCGGTGAACAGCAGCATGAACGCGCCCAGGAAGAGCGGGAACCCGTGCTGCCTGAGCCCGGCGAGCGCGCCGACGACCCCCACCGCCATGGCCATGAAGGACCACGCGGTGACCCTGGCCCCGCCGTACTTGTCGGCCATCCACCCGCCGACCGGCCGCGACAGCGAGCCGACCAGAGGCCCGAGGAAGGCGAAGTACGGCGACGCGGACTCGGCGAACGTCGCCTTGACGACCAGCGGGAACGCCGCCGAGTAGCCGATGAAGGAGCCGAAGGTGCCGATGTAGAGGAAGGACATGACCCAGGTGTGCGTGCGCAGGAACGCCTTCCCCTGGGTGCCGAAGTCGGTGTTCGCCACGCCCAGGTTGTCCATGAAGAGGTACGCGCACAGCGCGGCGGCCACGATCGGCACCACCCACACCAGCCCGGCGTACACCAGGCCGGCCGTCGCCACGAGCGGGATCAGCAACTGCACGACGGCCACGCCCAGGTTGCCACCGGCCGCGTTCACGCCCAGCGCGAACCCCTTGCGCCGCTCGGGATAGAAGTAGGAGACGTTGGCCATGGAGGAGGCGAAGTTCCCGCCGCCGAACCCGGCCGCCGCCGCGGCGACCAGGAACATCCAGTACGGGTGCGCCGGGTCCGTGACCAGCCAGGCGAGCATCCCTACCGGCACCAGGAGCAGCAGCGCGCTGACCACGTTCCAGTTACGGCCGCCGAAGGCCGAGACCGCGAACGTGTACGGCAGCCGCAGCGTGGCCCCGACCAGGTTCGGCACCGCCACCAGCCAGAAGAGCTGGTCGACGGTGAACGGGAACCCCGCCTTGGGGAGCAGGACGACGATCGCGCTCCAGAGCAGCCAGATCGCGAAGCCGAGATGCTCCACGAAGATGGAGAAGACCAGGTTCCTGGTGGCGACGCGGCGCCCGGTGGCCGCCCAGAAGCCGGGGTCCTCCGGCTCCCAGTGATCGATCCAGCGCCCGGTCCTCCGCTTCTCACTCATGAATGCTTCCCTTCACTGGTGGATCCATCGGGTCGGCCGGAGACCATCACGCTCTGACCGCGGAACTCCGCGACGATCTCGCCGGCCGGACGGCGTACGGTCACGTCGTAGACGCCGTTCCTGCCGTACCTGACGCGCTCCGTGGCCTCGGCCACCAGCTCGTCGCCGGCCGCGGCCGGGCGCAGGAACGTCACCTGCGCGCTGTGCGCCAGCGTGACGTGGCCGTAGGTGTTGCAGGCGTACGCGAACGCGGCGTCGGCCAGCAGGAACAGGTAGCCGCCGTGGGCGATGCCGTGGCCGTTCACCATCTCCTCGGTGATCCGCATCCGCAGCCGCGCCCGGCCGGTGGCCACCTCCTCCAGCGCGATGCCGAGCGAGCGGCAGGCCGGGTCCTCGGCGTTCATACCGAAGGCGGTCATACCGAGGGGGTTCATACCGAGGCTCCGATCCACGTCCTGGCCAGGCCCTGGACGGCCGAGCCGTCCGGGTCGGCGAGCTTGCGCGCCAGGTACTCGGCCACCCAGGCGCTGGTGGCGACGCGGAACGGCGGCTCGTCCTCGCTCAACGTGCGCACCACCACCTCGGCCACCTCCCACTTGGACTGGCCGGCTCCCTCCCAGCCCGCGCCGCGCACCCAGTCGAGGTAGCCGTCGAACGTCCCCGCGTACGGCCCCGAGGCCGCCCGGATGGTCCCCCGGTTGATGTCCGGAAAAATGCCGAACTCGGTGTCCGGGACGAAGCCGGGCACGACCACGCTGACCCGCACCCCGTGCGCGGCCGCGACCGGAGCCAGGCTCTCCATGAACCCCTCGACGGCGCACTTCGCCGCCGCATACGCCTCGTTGAACGGCTGCCCGACGACGCCGTGCACGCTGCCGACGGTCAGCAGGCGGCCACGGGCGGCGCGCAGCAGCGGCATCGCGACCCGGCTCACGGCGACGACGCCGAAGAAGTTCACCTCCAGGTTGGCCCGCAGGGCCTCCATGGTGGACATCTCCATCGTCGGGTCGAAGTTGGAGACGCCGGCGTTGTTGACCACCGCGTCCAGCCGCCCGTACACCTCCAGCACGTCCTGGAGGCACGAGGCGATGGACGCGCCGTCGGTGACATCGAGGCGGCGGACGTCCACCGTCACCCCGGCGTGGTCCGCCGCCTCGCGCAGCGCGCCGTCCCTACCCGGGTCACGCATCGTGGCCACCACGGTGAATCCGGCCTTGGCGGCGGTGATCGCGGTCGCCAGGCCGATGCCGGACGACGTACCGGTGATCAGCACGATCATGCCGGGCTCCCCTCGAACTGCTTGGCGCGGTCCAGCAGCGGCTGGATCCCCACCGCGGGCAGGAACGAGAACGCGGCCAGCAGCGTGCCGCCGACCATGACCGCCCTGGCCGCGTCGAGCACGCCCAGGCTGCCGGTCAGCAGGGTGACCGCCGTCCCCCCGGCGAGGGCGGCCAGCGGGATCACCCCCCACGTCGCGGTACGGAATGCCGCGTGCATCACGCCCTGGTTCTCGGCCGTCATCCGCGACTGGCGGATCGGGGCGCTGCAGACGTTGATGCACGACATGAAGAAGCCGTAGCAGCCGAACGTCACGCCGATCACGGGTGCGGCGGGCAGCGCGGGCGCGGCGAGGATGCCCAGCCCGACCAGGCAGTGCAGCAGCAGCCCCCAGGCCATGGTCCGGCCGAGACCCAGCCGGTCGCTGATCTTGGGCGCGACGAGCGCGCCGAGCACCGCGCCGCCCGCCCCCGCCGACATCGCCGCCCCGAACACGCCCACCGAGATGCCCAGGCCCCGGTACGCCAGCACCGGCAGGACCGTGACGAAGATCGGACCGCCTGAGTTCAGCGTCACGGCGGCGATCACCACCCGGCGCAGCACCGGATCGGCCCAGTTCAGCCGGAACCCCAGCACCAGCCGCGACCACACGGAACCCTGCTGGACGGCCTTGGTCCCCCAGGGCCGCATGGCCCGGAAGCACGCCGCCGAGACCAGGTAGCTGGCCGCGTCGACGAGCAGCGCCGCCACCCCGAACACGTGGTACAGGCCCGCGGCGATCGACGGCCCGGCCACCTCTGACACCGTGCTGCTGCCCTCAAGCCGCGAGTACGCCCGCACCAGCTTGTCCTCCGGCACCGTGGTGGGCACGGCGACGAGGTAGCCGACGTTGAAGAAGATCGTCGCGCCACTGATCAGCGCCACGCAGACGAACAGCACCGGCGTCGACAGCACCCCGCACCAGTAGGCCACGGGTACGGCCGCCACCGCCACCAGCCGCACGACGTCGCACATCAGCATGGTCAGGCGCTTGTCCCACCGGTCGACCAGCACCCCGGCGACCGGCCCCAGCAGCGGGATGCCGAGGTACTGGGCCATGGCCACGATCCCCACCTCGAGCGCGGAGGCGTGCAGCACGAAGATCATCAGGGTCGGGACGACGAACACCGTGACCCGGTCGCCGACGAGACTCACCGTCTGGCCGCCCCAGTACAGGTTGAACTGCCTGCCCAGGGATCCCGGGAACCTCACGGCTCCTCCCGAACGACGAAGCCGGCGGTCTTGCCGGTGCGCTCGTTGCTGATCAGCGCGTCGACGACCTTGACCCGGAACGCGTGCGGGTCGTGCTGGAAGGCCGTGCTGATCGTGAACGTCGCGGACATGAGCTCGCCGCGCAGCCGTTCGGGCAGGTCCGGCGGCGCGTCCCGGTCGGCCAGCAGCAGCACGTCCACCGCGGACACCCGGCCCCGCTGCTCGGTGATGAGGATCTGCGCCCGGGAGACGCCCGGCTCGCGCTCCGCCTGGGCGACGATGTCGTCCACGTGCAGCCCCAGCCCGCGTACCTGCACCACCGAGTCCCGGCGGCCCAGCACCCGCAGCGCTCTGTCCTCCCGGCCGCACGCGCACGTGACGAACCGGCCGGCGTCGCCGGTCCGGTAGCGCAGCACCGGGTTGAGCATGTCCGGGTCGAGCGTGGTGAAGTCCAGCAGCTCGTCGGCGTCCGCGTGGACGAGCTGCGCGGGGAGCGGGTGGAAGACGTCCGCCGGGCACTGCGGGGTGTTGGTGCCGATGACCCAGGTCTCCGTGCTGCCGAACATGCCCCAGCGGCGCGCGTCCGGCGCCACCGCGGCCATGTCCTCGTCGAGCTGGGGGTGCCACGCCTCCCCGAGCCAGAGCACCTTGCGCAGCGCGGGAAGGCGCACGCCGGTGGCCCGCGCGTGCGCGAACCACAGCCGCAGCACGCTGGGGGTGCCGCCGATCGCGGTCACCTCCTGGGCGGCGAAGAACGACAGCCAGTCGCCGTACTCGTCCTTCGTCACCGAGCCCAGCGCGATGACCCGGCAGCCGGACAGGTCGGCGAAGGCGCCGGCCAGGAAGTGGGCGCCCCACATGCGGCCGGCGCCCCAGCAGTTGACGAAGACGTCGTCGGGCTCCAGCGGCCGCCACTGCTCGTACACGCCGGCCATGTAGAACCCGGTGGGGGCGTAGCCGACCTTGGGCGCGCCGGTGCTGCCGCCGCTCTGGAAGAGCCAGGTGGCGCCCTGCTCGGCCTTGGGCCTCAGGTGCGCCAGCGCCACGTTGAGGTCGTCCTTCACCAGCGCGGGCAGCGCGGCGACGTCCTCCAGCGTGAGCAGCTTCTCGCAGCCGGCGTAGCGCGGCGCGAGCGCGGGCACGCTCCTGAGCTGCTCCAGGGCTCGCCGCGGGACGCGCAGGTGCGGCTCGGCCGCCTCGGGCGACAGCGAGAACGATTCGATCATTTCATCACCAGACTTTCGGTCAGCCAGCGGGTGTGGGCGTCGCGGTAGGCGGTCCAGCGGGCCCGGGTGACGTCGCGCTGGAGCGTGCGGTGCGGGTCGCCGAAGTCCGGCGCGATCACACCGTCGGGTTCGAGCTCGGAGAACCAGTACCGCTCGCCGTCGAACAGGAAGTCGACGCAGAAGAAGGGAATGGGCAGCTTCTCGTAGAAGTACGCCGTCGCCTCGGCCAGCTCGGGCGGGACGGGCGGGAACTCCATCGCGCCGCCCCGGCTGGCGTTGGCCACCGGCGAGCCGGGCTCGGGGATCCGCTTCATCACGGCGTACGGCTCGCCGTCGACGACGTAGACCCGGTAGTCGACCGTGCCGTCGCCCAGGTAGGGCTGGATCACGAGCGTGGTGTCGCCGCCCTGCGCGAGGCTGGCCAGGCCCCGGATCTCCTCGGCGTCGCGGGCCAGGTTCACCCCGCCGCCGCCGCACCACCCGGACGGCTTGACAATGGCCGGGTAGGTCAGGTTCGCCAGCGCCACCTCGTACAGGTGCTTGCTGGTGTCCCGCCCGGTGCCGATGCGGAGCGTGGGCACCGACGGAATGGGCGAATCGTGCAGGTAGAGGACCGTGGCCAGCTTGTCGTTGGCTATGGGCGACAGGCCCGGCGGGAACGACAGGTAGAAGCCGGCCTGCTCCAGCACGGCGTACAGGGCGTACTGGTTGAAGACGTCCATGGACTGGTAGGGCAGCGAGTACAGCGCGGTGATGAAGAGCGTGTCCTCCGGGGTGACGGGTTCGTCGTCCACGTAGACGCGCGGCTTGCCGGGCTCCAGGCCGTCGACCGTCACCGCGTCGGGGGAATGCCTGCTCCAGCGCAGGCCGAGCTCGGCGGCCACGTCGGCGTAGAGGTCCCAGAAGAAGGGGTGCCACATCGCGGTGCCCCGGGTGGACTCGCGATCGGGGAAGATCCAGCACATGCGGCGCAGTGTGCTCGGGGTCATGGTCGTCCCTCTCCGTCGGCCCACCAGCGGCGGCCCGGCTCGGGCAAGGTGTCGATCGGGTCGTAGAAGGGGAAGCGGCGGTCCTGCTCGGCCGGCTGGAGCCCGATCCCGTGGTTCTGGCTCCAGTACGAGATGCCGCGTTCCCGGTCGTACTCCGCCACCTGGTGCACCCAGCGCTTGCCGACGTACGGCACGTCGCACACCAGCCGGGGCGTCGCGTAGCCGGGGAGGTAGCCCATGATGGCTTCCTGCAGCCGCTGCGCCTGGTGGACCGGGATCCGCCAGTGCTCCGCGTTGGGGATCAGGTCGCAGAGATAGAAGTAGTAGGGCAGGATCCCGGCCTCGCCCTGCAGGGCGAAACACAGGTCCAGCAGGTCGCGCGGGGTCGTGTTCACGCCCCGCAGGAGCACGCCCTGGTTGCGCACGTCCCGCACGCCCGCCTCGAGCATGGCCCGGGCCGCCTCGGCGACCAGCGGCGTCACCGACCGCACGTGGTTGGCGTGGGTGTGCATGGCCAGGTTCACCCCACGGGCGCGGGCGATCGTGGCCACCCGGCCCATCCCCTCGACCACGCCGGGCTGGAGCCAGTGCTGCGGCAGGCCGATCAGCGCCTTGGTGGCCAGGCGGATGTCCCGTACGGACTCCAGTTCGAGCAGCCGCAGCAGGAACGCCTCCAGCCGCGGCCAGGGCAGGTTGGCCAGGTCGCCGCCGGAGACCACCACGTCGCGCACGGCGGGCGTGCGCTTGAGGTAGTCCAGCATCAGCTCCTGCCGGTCCACGGGTTTGAGCATGAGCCGAGCCTTGGCGACCTGCGGGGTCGAGGTGCCGACCAGGTCCATCCGGGTGCAGTGCCCGCAGTACTGCGGGCAGGTGGACAGCAGCTCGGCCAGCACCTTGGTCGGATAGCGGTGGGTCAGCCCCTCCACCACCCACATCTCGGCCTCGTGCAGCGAGTCGCGGCGCGCGCGTGGATGGCTGGGCCAGACCGGATGCCGGTCGGAGCCGACCGGCAGCATGTAGCGGCGGACCGGGTCCGCCAGGAACGCCCGTGTGAAGGCGGCCGGATCGCTCACGGCGTCCGGCGCCATCACGTTGAGCAACTGCGGCGTGATCAGCATGGACATGGTCGCGAACCGGGCCCGGTCGGCCGCCAGGTCGGCGTAGAAGGACTCCTGGAGCAGGTCGCCGACCACCGCGCGCAACTGCCCGACGTGCTGCACGCAGTGGGCGCGCTGCCACTGGGCATCGCGCCACTGCGCGTCGGTGACGCCGCGCCAGCCCGGCAGCCGTCGCCAGTCCGGCTCGACGAGCGGACGGCGCACATAGGTGTACGGGTGGCGGGCGGCGTCGGCGTTCATCTGATGGCTCATTCGGTGAACAGCACCGCGTGGCGGGTGCGGAGCTCGCGCTTGAGCACCTTGCCGGTGGGACCGAGCGGATAGTCCTCGTCGGTCCGCGCGATGATGACCGCGGCGAGTGTGGCCAGACCGGCGTCGGCGAGGGCCTTGTTCGCCTTCTCCCGCACCTCGTCGGCGGTGGCGTTGGCGGCGTCGGCCTGTAGCCGTACCACGGCGATCGGGCGCTGCCCCTCCCCCGCCTTGCCGGGTACGCCGACGACCGAGCAGTCCTGGACGAGGTCGGCGCAGTCGGCGATGAGGATCTCCTCGATGGGCAGGCTGTAGACCGGCCCGGCCGCGGTGTCGATGACATCCACCGTGCGGTCGAGGTGGTAGAAATTGCCCTCGCTGTCCCTGCGCGCCACGTCGCCGGTCAGCCAGTAGCCGTTGAGCTCGAAGCTGCGGGTCAGCCTCAGGTCGTTCCAGTAGCCCGGCGTGCGCGAGGGGGTGATCACGGCCAGCAGGCCGACGGTCCCATCGGGCACCTCTTCGCCGTTCTCGTCCAGCACCGCGGCCTTGATCACCGCGTCCTGCGCCTTGCCCACGCACCGGTCGTCGCGTGGGGTCTCCGGCGCGGTCACCTGGCCGAAGAGCGCCATCCCCATCTCAGAGGAGCCGAGCCCGTCGACGAACTGGGAGCCGGGCAGCGGTTCGCCGGTGGCGGCGCCCTCCGGGAGCAGCCACGACCTGATCAGCCCGGCGGGCCGCTCGCCGAGCTGGACCAGCCGCCTGATGTGCCCGTAGTGGGCGCTGTCTCCGGTGTTGAACCAGGAGTGGACCTTCGCCCCGGCCTTGACCGGCAGCTCGCCGGTGGCCAGCTCCACGAACGTCCGCGGGAACGAGGCCACCATGGTCGGCTGGAACGCCTCCATCACCGGCTCCACGACCGTGCGCCGCCAGTCCGCCATGACCACGGTCGGCAGTCCGAGCAGCACCGCCGTGAGGAAGTAGCTGAGCCCGCCGGCGTGGGTGTGCGGCATGAGCGACATCAGCCGGTCGTACGGCTCGGCGGGGAAGCGCAGCATCCGCGCCTGCTTGCCGTCCCAGAAGCTGCGATGCCCGAGCGTCGTCGACTTCGGGGTGCCGGTGGTGCCGGAGGAGTGGATCAACGCCACGATGTCGTCCGGGGCGTGCCGGTGGGGGTACTCCTCCGGCAGCCGGCCGGACTCGGCGTCGTAGGCCCGTACCTCGGCGGCCAGGGCGATGAACCTGGGCCTGGTCTGCGGGGCGTTGCGGTAGGCCAGTAACAGCCTGGTCGTGTCGTCGGCGACGATGCCGACGACGCCCACGTGGTCGAGGTAGCGGACCATGACGTCGGCCCGCATCGCGTCGTTGATCATCGTCGGGATGGCGCCGAGCGCCGTGAGCGCCAGGTAGTGGAGCAGCGGCTCGAGCCCTTCCGCCACCACGATGCCCACCGGCTCGCCGGGCCGCACTCCGTTGGCCCAGTACCACTTGGCGTACCGGTCGCGCAGCGCCGCGAGGTCGACCAGGCTGTGGCCGCGCAGCACCACCCGGCCGCGGTGGTCGTTGTGGTGGCTGTAGACGAACGGGACCGCCCGGTTCGGGTTGGCC
Source organism: Nonomuraea sp. NEAU-A123 (assembly GCF_018603905.1). Taxonomy (GTDB): domain Bacteria; phylum Actinomycetota; class Actinomycetes; order Streptosporangiales; family Streptosporangiaceae; genus Nonomuraea. The sequence goes on along the minus strand of NZ_JAHFZZ010000001.1, from coordinate 736,158 downwards.
GCCAGGGCGTGGTCGAGGAAGTTGCCCGCGCCCAGTCCGGGCTCGGTCATGAATCCCTGCCGGACGGCCAGGGGGGCGATGGACGTGCTGTCAGTCATGGATGTCCCTCCATCGGTACATCGCGTTGATCTCCGCGGCCACCCGGTGTCCCGATCGGATGGCGCCTTCCATCAGGCCGAAGAACTCCGTGCTCGTCTCGGTGCCGGCCCAGTGCACCCGTTGGTGGGGAACCGCCAGCCGCGGGCCGAGCCGTGACCAGTCCCCCGGCCCGAACAGCGCGGCGTAGCAGCCCCGGCTGTAGTCCTCGTGAACCCAGTCGGTGACATGGCAGCCGATCGGCTCGGGCAACCCGGGGAACAGCCGCGCGGCCTGGGCGAACGCCTGCTCGCGCTGCTCGGCGGCGGGCAGCGCCGCGTACCTGTGCGCCTCCCTGCCGGTCACGAACCCGGTCAGCACGCCCACCCCGCCATCCGCGGGCGAGTCGTCCACGGTGGACAGCAAGGGGCCGCGCGCGTTGACCGACCAGCCGGACAACCCCTGCTCCCGCCAGGCCGGCGCCGGATACACCAGGTGGACCTTCACCGCGCAGCCGGGCGCCGTGCGGGCTCCGGAGCGGGGCACCGGCAGGCCGGGCCGGTGGTCGATCGTGTCGGCGAGCGTCGGCGGCACCGCGACGACCGCGGCGCGGGCCCGTACCGATCCGGTCGCGGCGACGACGGTCACGCCGTCGCCGTCCTGATGGATCGCGCGCACCGGCTCGCCGAGCCGCACCCGGTCGCCCAGCCCGGCGGCCAGCCGCCGGCACACCTGGTGCGCGCCGCCGTCGATCCGGTTCTCCTGCGCGCCGCCCGCGAAGGCGTTCAGGTAGCGGATCCCACCGCCCGAGCGGAGGTAGAACGCCAGGTGCAGGACGGACACGTCCGCCGGGTCCGCGGCCATCATCTCGCCGAGGAACAGCGGGAAGAACAGCCGCGCGTCCGGGTGGCGCAGGTGCTCGCGCGCCCACTCCGCCGCGGTCAGCCGGTCCAGCCGGGCGGCGTCCGCGGACAGCCAGGGGGCCTCCGCGCGTACGCCTCGGTCCAGCTCGTCCAGCGCGTCGAACAGCTCGCCGAGCGCGACCGCGGACAGCGGCGGGAACCGGCCCGCCCGGGTCCGTCCGTCGTCGCCGCCGAGCGCGAACCGGCTGGCGCCGGTCATGGTGGTCGGGGTGGTCTTCAGGTCCAGCTCGGCCAGCAGGGCGGTCAGCGCGGTGTGCCGGTCTCCCAGGTACGCGGCGCCGGCGTCCACCCAGGCGCCCGGGGCGACCTCGATGCCGTGCGTACGGCCGCCGACCCGCTCGCGCGCCTCGAAGACGGTGACCTCGACGCCGCGTGCCGCGAGGCCGGCGGCGGCGGTGAGCCCGGCCAGTCCGGCTCCCACGACGACGACGCTCATGCCTGGCTCGCTATCTTCTTGGCGAGGGCGCTCGGAGTCGGCGCGTCGAGGAAGTCGTCGAAATCCAGTTCAACGCCGCTGGCCCGGGCGATCGCGCTCAGGACGCGGGTGGCGAGCAGCGAATCCCCGCCCATTACGAAAAAGTCTGAGTCCGCGCTGACTTCCGGGTTTTCCAGCACGCGCCGAAATACATCCGAGACGGCATTGACATTCACGGAATGGTCTCCCTCAAACGGTGGCGGACGCGTATCTCCGATGCGAACCGGCCCGGTCGACTTTTCCGCTCGCCGTGTAGACGAGTTCGGGGACGACGGTGATCCGGCTGGGCACGAGATGGCACGGGACGCGGTCCCGCAGGTAGTCGCGGATGTCTGCGGCCAATGTCGGGTCGTCATCGGCGGATGGGCCGGGGACGATATAGGCCGCGAGCGTCGTGTGATCGGCGACGGTGACGCCCGCCACCGCCACGGCGCCCACTCGCGGATGGCCGGAGATCTGCGCCTCGACCTCGCCCGGATCGACCCGGATGCCGCGGATCTTGAGCTCGTGGTCGAGCCGGCCTTCGTACACGAGCGCGCCGTCGGCGGCCGGGCCGTCGGCGGCCGAACCGTCAGCGACCGGGCTGACCCGGTCGCCGGTGCGGAAGTATCGCTCGGAGCCGAGCTCGACGAACCGCTCCGCCGTCGCCTCCGGCAGGCCCCGGTAGCCCAGCGCCAGTGACGGGCCGCCGACCAGCAGCTCGCCGTCCTCACTGAGGTGCTGCCTGACGTGCGGCAGGGGGCGCCCGATCGGCACCCGCTCCCCCGTTCCCCCGGCCGCCAGCGGGCCGTGCAGGTCTATGGCGTGGGTGATGAGTGTGGTCTCCGTACACCCGTAGGTGTTGACCAGGCGGATCCCGTCGGTGCCGAGCGCGCGCCAGTCGGCCAGCCGCGCCGGGCTCACGGCCTCCCCGCCGATGACGACCAGCCGGACGCACGCGGGCAGCGTGGCCCGCTCGTCCACCAGGTGGCGCACCAGCTCGTGCCAGAACGCCGACGGCAGGTCCAGCACGGTGATCCGCTCGGCGTCGATCATGCGCAGCACGCGGTGGAACGATCCCGAGTGGGCGTGGTCGTGGAAGACCAGCGTCGCGCCCGTGGTGAGCGTGGGCAGGATCTCCTCGAAGCAGGTGTCCCAGTTCAGCGAGGCGAACTGGAGGACGCGGTCGCCCGGGGTGAGGCCGAACAGCTCTCGCAGCGCGCGGGTCGCGGTGGTGATGGCCCGCCTCGGGGTCACCACGGGCTTGGGCGCGCCGGTGGAGCCGGAGGTGAACAGGATGTACGCCGGATCGTCCCCGGCGACGACCACGTCCGTGTCCGGCTCCGGCTTGTGGGCAGATTCGGCGAGGTCAGGGAGGCTCGGGAGGCCGACCAGGCGCCCGCCGGGCTCGGCGGGCTCAGTAGGCTTCGTAGGTTCGGTGGGCTCGGTCGCGATCACCGTCGCGCAGCCGCTCGCCGACATCAGCGCCCGTCGTCTCGGCCACGGGTGCGCCGGATCGATGGGCACGTACGTTCCGCCCGCTGCCAGCGTGCCGAGCAGGCCGGCCACCGTCGCCGGCGACCGTGATGCCAGCACCCCGACCACCCCGGGACGCGGTCTCAGCCGCCGGGCGGTCGCGCGCACCCACGCGTGGAGTTCGGTGTAGGTAAGAGTCCGGCCGTTGTGCGTGATCGCCGGTCGGTCGGGATAGCGGCTGACCGCGCCGGCGAAGTCCTTCATCACGTCGTGCGGATAAGACAAGGTTGCCTCTTTCCGAGATGACCCGGCGAGTACCGCGTACTTTCATCCCATGGTCATTCGACTTCGAATGAACCCCCGAGAACGCGTTCAGAGTTCCGCACGGCGCTGCACGGGGGCTTGATTTCGTCAGGATTTCTACTGGACTGCGTCTCGTGTCTTTCGTATGGCGGGCTGTAACCACGAGTGCCAGACCGGGAGTGATATGCCAGACGGATGCGAACTGCCGGCCCTCGACCACGTACTGAAGATCGGGCTGCTGGGAGCGGTGCGGGCGTGGCGTGAACACCAGGAGATCCCCCTCGGACCACCGCGACAGCGGGCGGTGCTGGCGATGCTGGCGCTGGAGGCGGGCCGGGCCGTGTCGGTGGAACGGCTGATCGAGGGGCTGTGGGGAGAGCGGGCCCCGGCGGGCGCGCGGGGCATGGTGCAGGGGTACGTCTCGCGGCTGCGGCCCGCCCTGGCCAGAGCCGGCGTCACGATCGCCTACTACCCGCGCGGTTACCTGCTCGTGCTCCCCGCCGAGCAGGTGGACGTACACGAGTTCAGGATCGCGGTCGCCCGGGCGCGGACCACGGAGAGCGACGAGGCGCAGGCCGCCGGGCTGAGACGCGCCCTGGCGTTGTGGCGGGGCGAGCCGCTGACGGGCGTGTCCGGCGGAGGGCTGCTGGATCGGCTGCGCGACGCCCTCGGCGAGGAACGGCTGGCGATCACCGAGGAATGCCTGAACGTCGAGACGCGGGCGGGCCGGCACGCCGGGCTGGTCCCCGAGCTGACCGCGCTCGTCGCCGAACACCCCTTCCGGGAGGGCCTGGTCGGACTGCTCATGCTGGCGTTATGCCGGGCGGGTCGTCGGGTGGACGCACTGGAGCAGTACGAACGCACCCGCCGCCGCCTCATCGAGGAGCTCGGCCTGGACCCCGGCCCCGAGCTGCTGCAGCTCCGCCAGCGGATCCTCCGGGGGAACGTCTTCACCGTCAGATCACCCGGCCTCTCCGCCTCGGCCGAGGCGGAGGTTCTGGCGGAGGTTTCGGCGGTGCCGGCGCAACTGCCGCCGAAGCCGGGGCAGTTCACCGGCCGGGCGGCCGAGCTCGGCCTGCTGGACTCGGTCGCGACCGGCGGCGACACGGCGGGGATCGCCATGATCACGGGCGCGGGCGGGGTCGGCAAGACGGCACTGGCCCTCCACTGGGGGCACCGGATCCGCTCCCGGTTCCCGGACGGCCAGCTCTACGTCAACCTGCACGGCCACTCGCCGGAGCGGCCGCTGCGCCCGATCGAGGCGCTCGGGCAGTTCCTGCGCGGGCTCGGCGTGCCGGCTGAACGCGTGCCGGCCGCGGAGGAGGAGGCCAGCGCCGCCTACCGCAGCCTGCTCGCCGACCGGCGGATCCTGGTGATCCTGGACGACGCCGGCAGCGAGGAGCAGGTCCGGCCACTCCTGCCGAGTGGCCGGCGCTGCGCCGCCGTGATCACCAGCAGGGACCGCCTGGCCGGCCTCGTCGCCCGGGACGGCGCGGTCCCCGTTCCGCTCGGCATGCTGGCCCCGGACGAGGCGGGCACCCTGTTCGGCAGGCTCCTCGGCGGCGAGCGCCTGGCAGCCGAACGGGACGCCGCCCGCGAACTGGCCAGGGTCTGCGGCTACCTCCCGCTGGCGCTGCGCATCGCGGCGGCCGGCATCCTCGGCCGTCCCAGCGCCGGCATCGCCGGCCAGGTCCGCCGGCTCACGATGACCCGGCTGTCCTCGCTGGCGGTCGGCGGAGATCCGCACGCGGCGGTACGGGGCGCGTTCGATCTGTCCTATCGCCGGCTGGATCCGCCGTCGCGGCGGCTGTTCCGGCTGCTCGGTCTCATCCCCGGACCCACGTTCACCGCCGAGGCCGCCGCCGCGCTCTCCGGTGCGCCCCTGTCCGAGACCGATCACCTGTTGTGCCGGCTCGCCGCCGCACACCTCATCGAGGAGGGCGAGCCGGGCCGCTACACCTTCCACGACCTGATGCGGGAGTACGCCCGCGAGCGCGCCCGGGCCGAGGAGAGCGAACCCGACCGTACCCGCGCACTGGACGCGCTGATGGACTGGTACCTGCGCGTCGTGCGAGAGGCCGGGAACCTCGCCCACCCGCACCCGCTGCGCGCACCCACGGCCGGCGGCGACCACCCGATCGGCTTCACGGACAGAGCCGCCGCACTGGCCTGGATGAACGCCGAACGCGCCAACCTCGTCGCGGCGGTGAAAAGCGCCACCCAGCGGCCGCACGGCTGGCAGCTCATGGACGCGATGAACGGCTACCCCGAGCTGACCGGAGGCCCGCCGGGCTGGACGGGCGTCCTGCTGGACACGCAGCACCGCCGCCCAATGATCCGCGCCGCGGAGCTCGAGAATAAAAGAGGTATATGAGAATGCAGGGCGTGGTGTGGCTGCCGTGCATAATGCGAGCAACAGTTCATGTCTGGCTGATGACGCTTTCGGGTAGAAGTTCTCCAGAGAGGTCGGGTCTCGCGATCTTCCCAAAGGTGGCGCCATGCGGCGGTGGCTCATTCGGGCGAAGGAACAGGCCGACACCGCGCTCGCGCTTGCTTTGGCAGTTGTTTTCAGTGTTCTCGGGGTGCTGGAAACCGTCTCGATGGACGTGGTGAACAATGCGATTCTGGTGACGCTGGCCGTACTGGCCTTCTCGCTGCTCAGGGACCGCTGGCGCAAGCAGGACACGGGCGAATCGGTGCTGCGCAGATTCTCCCACCTCGTCAACGAGCTCGACGCGACGCTCGGCAAGCACCGGGAGGCGCAGGATCTCAGCGGAGAGCTGGCGCCGGTGCGCGGACTTCTCAAGGGCCTGGCGGAAGTCGAGGTCCTGGCCGGGCCGGCGATCAGCCGAGCCTTCGCGGAGGCCCGCCGGGCCTGCGCCTTCTGGGAATTCAAAGGGGGCACGGGCACATATCTTCGGGCCAAAACCCTGCCCGAGCTCGCCCGGCTGTCGCGAATGCGCAGCAGACCCATCCGCGTCCGCATCGAAATCCTTGACCCAGACGATTTACCACTGTGCGACGCCTATGCCAGATACCAGCAGCAGATCACTCGCGAACTATGGCCGCAGAACAACGGCGAAGGCACCGGGAAGAATATTCAGCTGTCCTGCCTGGCGACCATTCTCGCGGCTTTCCGGTACAACCAGAGCTCGCTCCTGGACATAGAGCTGTCGCTGTCGTCGGTATGGTCGAACCAACGCTTCGATCGTTGCGACGACTATCTCCTGATGACGGTCCGCGACAAAGGGTGGCCTGCGTACCGGATCCGGAGCTACACGAAACTCTACGCGGACTATTTGACGCACCTGTCGATCAGCTTCCGGCAGGGCCGGCTGGTGAGCTTCAGCGCCGCCGCTGACACCATGCTCGCGGAAACCCCCACCATGGCGGAGATCAGACAGCTTTTCGAGCAGCTCCGTCTTCCCCTGCGGTCCCATACAGACCACGACGTCGCGTACATCATCCAGCAGGCGTTGACCCCGTCAAACCCCTACGGCGACTGACCGTTTGCGTGTCTCCTGGGATGCGGCTCATCCCCTGAGGTAGCCTGCGTCTCGCGATCTTCGGATGCGTGGATGTGCAGCTATCGGTGCAACGTCGTGGGGAGATCTGTGTTCCGTTTGGCTGACTTTATGGAGATTGCCGACCTCCTTCAGACGCAGAACCTTCAGCCTCTTGAGAAGGCGTGCTCCGCATTGATGGACGACCTCGCCGAGGATTGTCACCACGTGGAGCCGTTGCTGCATCCTCTCGGCTTCATCTACGCACCGCTCGCCCGGTGGGGACACGCCACACTTCGACTGCATCTGTGGCCCCCGCTTGCCCAGCGCCGACGCCTGACGGCCGACGAGGTGTCCCCCATGCACGATCACACGTGGGACCTCATCAGCTACGTCGCCTTCGGCTCCCTCGACAACATCGAAGTCAGCGTCGTCGAGGTGGCGGAGCCGTCCAGCGCGGATTTCCGGGTCTTCAACATTAGCGGCGAGGGCCCCGTCGACCGGGTGACCCGCACCGATGCCCTGGCCAGAATCGAGCACGAGCGCAAAACGCGTCACGTGGCCAGGAGCATCTATACGCAGCCGGCAGAGGTGGTCCACAGAACCGAAGCCGGGCCTGAGCCAACGGTTACCCTCGTCCTCGCCCTGCGTACGGGAAGACAGGTGGAACGCGCACTCGGCGCCCTGGACCTGCCCTCCTACACCAGCCGGCGGCAGGCATTCCCACAGACCGCATTCGGCGAAGCACTCCGAGCCGTACTGGCCGGTCACCGGAGCTGACACGGAGATCGTCGGCCACTGTCCCGGCGCGGCGACGCGGACCGCGGGCTACCATCGTCCGTCGTGACCACATCCCCCTCCTATCTGAGTGCCACCGCGGAGGCCTACGACGCCGTCGCCGTTCGCTACGCCGATTTCGCTCGGGGTTACCTCGCCCAGGTGCCGCTGGATCGCGCGATACTCGCCGCGTTCGCCGAGTTCGTACGGGCCGCCGGCGCCGGGGCCGTAGCCGAGCTCGGATGCGGGCCCGGACAGATGACAGCGCACCTGCGGGACCTGGAACTGGACGCGTTCGGCGTCGATCTGTCCCCGGCGATGATCGATCTTGCCCGCCAGGCCTACCCGGACCTGCGCTTCGAGGTCGGTTCGATGGACGCGCTGGACCTGGCCGACGGCACGCTGGGCGGTGTCGTGTCCTGGTACTCCGTCATCCACACACCACCGGAGGAATTGCCGCCGTACTTCGCCGAGTTCCGCCGGGTGCTCGCCCCGGGGGGTCACCTTCTGCTCGCCTTCTTCGAGTCCGAGGGCGACCCGGTGACGGCGTTCGACCACGCGGTGGCGACGGCTTACCGGTGGCCGATCGACGACCTTGCCGGGCTGGCGTACGAGGCGGAGTTCGTCGAGATCGGCCGGATGCTGCGCGAGCCCCGAGAGGAGGAACGGTTCCGCCGAGGCCACCTGTTGCTGCGCAGACAGTAGATTCGGCGGCCTGCCACGGTTTCGAGCTCCCAGCGCGGGGGCCGTCCTGGGTGAGGGCCTTTCAGACCGGGGCACCGGAGGGATCCTCTATCGATCAACACCAGGCCGGTGCGGAGAGGCAGCGGCCTGCCAGGCCGGGAGTGGCAGACCGATCTCCAGGCCTTGGCGGCTTCGATCGGCTACGCCGGCAGGGAGTCCAGTTGTGCCAGGAGCCGTGCCTTGCCCGAGCGGTCCAGCCAGGTGCTGAAGTCCATGAGGGCGGCATGGGCCTTCCGCAAGGGCGCCAGGTCGGTGTCGTAGTAGGTCTCGTTCGCCCAGGTGAAGACCTTCGCGACCTCCGGGTTGTGCTCCCAGAGCGTCTCGAGCGGGATTCGCGTGCGCGGAATCCGGCGACCGGCCGCCGTGCTCAGCGCGTCGGCGATCTGCGGGGCGGTCAGCCTGTCGCCGGTGATCTCCATGGCCTCGCCCAGGTAGGCGGCCGGTTCGGCGAAGGCCAGCGCGGCGAACGCTCCGATGTCGTCGATGGCGACGAGCTGCATGACCAGGTCGTCGTGCCAGGGCACGTTGAGCGAGCCGTTCTGGAAGAACCGCGCCGGGCTGGTGAAGTCCTGCATGAACCCGGCGGGGCGCAGGATCGTCGCGGGCACACCCAGACCGCGGAGGTGCTCCTCGATCTGCCACTTGTCGATGGGCCCCCAGCCGTGCTCCACGTAGAACCGGTTCTGGCTCTCGACGCCGCCGACCGACGAGTACACCACGTGCTGCACGTCCGCGGCCTTGGCGGCGTCCGCGACGTTCTTGCCTTGGGCGATCTCGTTGTCGTTGGCGGACTGGACGCTGTAGACGCCGTACGCGCCGCGGATCGCCGCGTCGATGGAGGCGCGGTCGTCCAGGTCACCGCGGACGAGTTCGGCGCCGGCGGCGGCGAGCGCGGCGGCCGCCGGCGCGGTGTCGTCTCGAACGAGGGCGCGAACCCGCCAACCATCGGCGAGCAGGTGGCGGGCGGTCGCGCCGCCCTGGTTCCCGGTGGCGCCGGTCACGAGGATGGTCTTGCCGTGAGTGTCCATGGGGGTGTTCATGACTCGCTCCTGTCGCATGTGGTGCCGCTGTCTCGACATGACCATATGACGAAATTTGAAATTTAGTCAACAGAAAGATGTTAGTTGACCAGATCTCGCATCTGGTCATATGGTCCCTGCGTGAGCACCAGCACCGAACGACTCCGAGACCCGCAGCAGCGAGCCGAACGGGCCACCCGGATCCTCGACGTGGCAGCGGACCTGCTGCTCCGCCACGGCTACAGACGGGTGACCATCGACGACGTGGCCGCCGGAGCCGACATCGGCAAGGGCACCGTCTACCTGCACTGGAAGACCCGCGAGCAACTGTTCGGCGCGGTCTTCGCGCGCGAGGTGCTCTACGCGATGGACGAACTACGACAAGCGCTGCGGAAGGACCCGCGGACCTGCCTGCTGCGCAACTTCGCGCGCGTCTACTTCCTGGCCATCACGAACCGCCCCCTGCTGCACGGGTTCCTCTTGCAAGACCCCCACCTGCTCGGCAAGCTGACCAGCTCCCCCGACATCGCCCGCGACGACCGGCACGGCAACATGGCCCGCGACTACCTCGAACTACTCGCCGAGCACGGCCTGCTCCGCGATGACATGCACGCCGACGAGCTCGGCTACGCCTACCAGGCCACCTTCGAGGGCTTCCTGCGCGCGGAAGGCGCCGCCCTCGCGGGCAGCCTGGAACAGCGGGCGGACCTGCTCGCGCGTACCGTCCAGCGCGCATTCGAGAGCGACCCGGCGATCCCCGACACCACGCTGAAGGACCTCGCCGCCGCCATCGTCACCTTGCTCACTGACCTGATCGACGCCGATCGCACCGACTCCGGCATCCCTGACTCCTGACGGCCTTGGGCCGTAACGCACGGACGTGCTAGTACGACCCGAAAAGGGCTCGTTCAACGTCGAGCTGTTCGGCGGGTCCCCTGTCGACAGCAGCGCCACGATCTTCTGGAACAGCGCGATGTCGGTGCTCAAGCCGAAGATCGACAGCGGGACGCTGAAGGTCGCCGGAAGGCTTCCGGCGAGCTCAGATCGAAGGTGAATCGGTGGGCCGTGATCCCTATGCTGCTGAAATGCTCAGCAGGTTACATCGTCGCAAAACTTGGGGAGGTTACGGGAACGCCCGTTCCATTTTTTGACCGTGTCGCCGCCGAAGGGGATCCAGGTTAACGCCAGGTCAATCCCGGCAAGAGCTAATTCACCTGGCTTATTACCCTTGAGCACAGTTTCGCCGAGTAGCCCTGTCACCGTGCTCAGGGAGGCCCCTAAACAGGCGATGTTGTCTCCACCGATGCACCCGATGATGCTGTCTGTCGTTCCGAGCACCCACAGGGCTTTCGCCATGGCGCATGCGATGCCGAAAACACACACCGCGCTGGCGATTGCCCCGAGGGTGCCGAGGATTTTACCTCGGTTCTCCCACATCCACGCGAAGGCTCTGCCCAGGTTCTCCCAATGGGCCGGTTGTCCGAGCATGTGGGCCCAGTCCATGTGCTGGAGTATGCGATACCAGAAGCCATCGTCCAGAACGACATCCCAGTCGCCCTTGCCCTTGTAGTTCTCATACCCCGGGCCGTGAGGGCCCGAATAGTCCTCGTACCCCGGACCGTGGGGGCCCTTCCATGGGATGTATTTGCGGGCCGGCGGGTGGGTCCTGCCCCAGTCGCGTAGACCCCGGCCGAGTTTCTTACGCTGCTTGATCTGTCGCTCGGAGTGCTTCCGCAAGGCGTTCATCAGCCGCTTCTTGGCGGCATTGCGGTTCTTCGTGAGCGCCTTTTTGATGGGATTCCTGGGAGCGGAGTACATCAGCCCGTCGGGGTCGCTCATCGTCGCCGGGTTGTTGTTGGAGTAGGCGTAGGCGTTCATCTGTTGCGGGTCGAACGGATCGATGATCGGGTCGGCCGAGAGGAACCTGCCGATCGCCGGGTCATACTCGCGAGCACCCAAACGGGTCAGCCCGGTTTCGGGGTTGGTCGTGCCGCCGACGAAGCCGCGGCTGCCGGCGGGCCATTGGGGGGCCGCGCCGCGCGGGTCGCCGAACAGGTCCTGCCGCCGGGAGGTGACGGCCAGGGTGGTGGCGTCGATGGCGGCCTGGGAGGTGCCATGGTGGTCGGCCACCGTCCAGGTGAAGCCGCCGCCGGTGCGGGTACCCAGGTCCTCGTAGTAGCGGGTTCCGGTGGTCGAGCCGGTGGCGGTGTTGAGCCGGAGCTCGCCGTCGCCGACGAACAGCGTCACCGAGCCGGGGTCGCGCCGGATGAGTTGCCCTCCGCCGACGTCGTAGACGTAGGCGGTGGTCTTGCCGCCGGCGGTGATCGACGCAAGCAGCCCCTCGTTGTCCCAGGTCAGGGCCTGCGCACCACTGGGGCCCGGGCGGGTGATGGTGTTGCCGGCCGCGTCGTAGTCGTAGGCCGTGCTCGTCGAACCCGTGGTCGTGGCGGTCACCGCGTGCGGCCGGACGACGCCGTCGCCCGCGGTGGGGTAGGAGTAGGCGGTGACCGTGTCAGCGGCGCCTCCCACGCCTTTGACGGTCTTGGTCTTGCGGTTGCCGGTCAGGTCGTAGTCGTACTGGTGCCAGTAGGGCGCGGGGCCGCCGATGACCGACGCGGACGGGGTGGCCGCGCACGTGTCGGTGCCCTGGGCCCAGGCCTCGGTGATGCGGCGCAGGTAGTCGACGGTGAAGCACTGGGTGTCCTTCGCCGAGCCCGCGGTGCGGTCGGTGATGCGTTTGACGTTGCCGGCCGGGTCGTAGCCGTAGGTGAGGTCGTGCACCATGATGCCGTTGGCTTGTTCGCGTTCGGTGAGGGACTCGGTGACCCGGCGGGTGCCCTCCTCGTAGTAGGTGGTGCGCCACAGCCGTTTCCCGGCGGGACCGAGCTCACGCTGGGCGAGCTCGCCCAGTTCGTTGTATTCGGTGTCGGTGACGTAGGTCAGGTCGCCGCCCACCGTGTCCGGCCGGCCGAAATCGTCGTAGCCGTAGGTCAGCGTCTCCTTCTCCAGATCGCCCAGCTTGGGCACCGTCTTGGTGGCGGGGCTGCCGTCGGCGGCGTACGTCATCGTCGTGGTGTAGGTCCCGGCGAGCTGCTGCTCCACGTCGGGGATGGTCACCGAGGTCGCTTCCGGGCGTCCCGCCCGGTCGTAGCCGATGACCTCGCTCACATAGGCATGGCCGTCGACGTACCGGGTGGCGGAGGTCAAGGCGCCCTTGGCCAGCGTGTCGTAGACGGTCTTGGTCAAGAGCGTCCCGGTCGCCGAGTCCAGATGGGTCTCCACGACGCGCCCGAGCTGGTCGTACACCGACGCGACGGTCTTGCCGCGCGCGTCGGTGATGGTCAGTAGCTGGTCCGCGTCGTCATAAGTCATGACCGATGGGCCCTTGTCCGGGTCCTCCGCCTTGGTCTGGCGGCCGAGCACGTCGTAGGTGTACCGCCACACGTTGCCCGCCGGGTCGGCGATCTTGTTCAGCTCGCCGGCCTTGGTGTAGCCGTAGCGGGTGACGTCGTTCGCGCCGGTGAAGGTCCTGCCGTGCCACTGCACCAGCGCGGTCACGTGGTCGCGGGCGTCGGTGTACTTGGTGGTCGCGGTCCCGCCCTCGGGAGGGATCACGCTGACCCAGTTGGCGCTGTACGACGTCGTGCTCCGCCATTGCTCGGCGTTCAGCTTCAGGAAGATCTCCTTGGTCGGCCGTTCCGCCCCGTCGTAGGCGTTGACGGTCGCGGCCGGCACCGCGCCGGCGTCTGGCTGGTACAGCGTCGTCCCGGGGGCTTCCGTGTCGTGGTAGGCGGCCCGTTTCACGCTGACCAGGCCGCGTGAGTCGTACAGGGTGTCGGTCAGGATCCGGCCGTCGGCGGGGCTGGGGGCCTGGGTCTGCCGGGGCCGCAGGAAGCCGTCGTACAGCGCGTACGTCGCGACGCGGTTACCGTTGGGCTCCAGCGTGCTGGTGAGCACCCAGTTCGGGCCGCCGCTGCGGCGCACTCCGTACTCGTAGCGCAGGTGCGGGCTCTCACCGGCCGCCTCGGTACGGCCCGGCTTGTACACCTTCACCAGGCGGCCGAGCGCGTCGTAGCTCAGCGAGGTCGTCCGGTCATTGGCGTCCTTCTCCTGGACAGGGCTCCCCCATGCCGGGTCGAGGGTGGTGGTCACCGTGTGGCCGAGCGGGTTGGTCATCCCGGTCGCGGTGGTCAGCCCGTTGACCTCGGTGTACGACGTGGTGGTCGCCCGCTCCAGCTCGTCACGCGACTCCTTGGCCCGGCCGTAATCGTCGAACGTGGCGGTCCCACTGACCAGGTAGGCCGGCGTGCTGCCGGTATAGGACTTGGCCGTCTCGGTCTTGGTCACGTCCCCCCGGAGCGGCGCCGTGCCGAAGTCCTGGCCGTCGTACGACAGCCGGGTGTCGGAGATGGCGTCAGCCGGGTACGACGGCGTAGTGCCGCAGGCCACACCCACGGTCGTGGTCCTGCTGGGGAACTCGACCAGCATCGCGGCGACGTTGTGCACGTACGTGGTGGTCGTGCACTGGTCGTCGCCGGTCGAGGCGACGTCGCCCAGATCGTTGACCTTGGTCTCGTTGCCGTACTCGTCGTAGGTCTTCTCCTCCCGGGTGACGCGGTAGCCTCCGGTGGAATACCGTTCCCGGGTCTCGGTCACCGCGGTCTCCACCTGATTCGCCTGGAGACTGCCCTGGGTGGCGGTGAGCCGGATCCACGGGTCGTTGATCTGGCCGATGACCTCGTTGGTGCCGTCATTGGTGATCTGCTCGCGGACGAAGCCCTTCAGCGGCTCGGCGTCGGCCAGCGCCACGCCGGCCGAGTCGGTGACGCTGACCGTCTTGGCGCCGCCGCTGGCGTTGAGCCGATCGCCGTTAAGGCCGCGGAAGTACAGGTACTGGGTCTTGGACTCGGGCTTGTTCTCGTCGTTGGCCGGGTCACCCTTGCGGACCACGACCTTCTCGAACCCGCGCCACTCCGACCAGGTCCGCTGGTTCTCGGCCACCAGCGGGTTGTCGTTGTACGCCCAGGCGCCACCCCCGACGTAGTCGTAGCTGGTCACCATGTCCTTAGCGTCTGTCACCAGGTCGTCCTCGACGACCTTGGCCACCACGTACTTGTGGAACCAGTCGTTGACCGGTGTGGTCGCGGGCGGCATCACCCACCGCTGCGGGAAGCAGCGCTTGATGTTGGTCTCCGCCGCGGCCGGCAGGGCGCCCGGGGTGCAGTCGGGCGAGGCGTAGCTGACGTTGATCGCTCCGCCGGACTCGGAGGTGATGGTGGTGATCCGGGGTTTGTTCAGGGCGGGCAGGCCGTCCGCGACGAAGTTGACCCGGTTGGCCAGCATCGTGCCGTCGAACGTCACCGCGTCCAGCTTGATCGCGGGGGTGCGGGCCAGGCCGGTGTGGGTGATGCCGTTCAGCCACAGCGCCTTGTCACCGGTGCCGTCGTTGGCCGGCGGGTATGTGTGAGAGAACTCCCACTCATCGACGCCGCGGTAGTTCCCGCCGCCCGTCGACACCTGGGTGGTCACCTTCGCCAGGCGCTTGGTGGACCAGAATGTCGGCGACGTCCGGTCCCCGCACGCGGTGGACGCGCAGCCGGCGTCCCACGGCACGTCCGGCCAGACGGTGGTGGTGTGGGTGGCGCAGCTCTGGTCGGGCAGGCAACGGTCGGCCCTGTCGAAGACCACCCGGGCGGGCGCCTGGGTGGTGTATTCGGCGCCGGCGCGGGTGCCGTACTCGATGCGCGCCAGCGTGCCGCCGCGCACGTAGGTGCCCGTGGTCGCACCCATGTTCTGGGCGTACTTGTTGGTCTCCTGCTCGTAGAAGTAGCTCATCGAGTTGCCGTGCGCGTCCACGACGTAGTCGAGGTTCCAGCGGTAGGCCTGCTGGCACGCCGAGGCGGCGAACGTGGTCTGGTTGCACGGCTCCAAGGTGTCGTTGCCATACACCGGCTCTGTCCAGGCCGACTGCGTGGTGGCCAGTCCCGTCGCCCAGCCGGGCAGCCGGTTCAGGCCGAAGAAGTACTGCGTGCCGTCGTTGGTGGTGACCTTCCAGTACTCGCCGTTGTCGTCGCCATTGGCCTGGGGGTCGGCACGGAACAGGTGCTCGACCTGGGTGCCGTCGTCGTCCTCCGGCCGCCACACGCCGTCCTGGTAGACCATGGGCCCGGACTGCTCGCCGAAGGAGAGGGTGGCGTTCTCGGTCTCCCAGCACAGGTCGCCGGTCTTGGTCTGGCCGTTGTTCCCGCCGAGATCGTCCGCGCAGCCCTTGTACGACCGCTCGATGAAACCGGGCGACAGGTTCCAGCCCTCACCCACCCAGGACGGCTGGTTGTTCGTGACCACGGTGTGCCCGTCCACCGCGCTGGAGGAGTAGGACGCCGCCAAGGTCGGGGCCAGCTCTCCGGGCACCGGCGGCGTGCGCATCGGGTACGACCAGGAGAAATCGCCCGACTGCGCGGAGACCTGCCATGTGCTCGACGGGGCCAGCGAGGTGGCCTTGTAATCGCCCTTCGATCCCGCGGCCGCCGCGGTCAGCGCGAGCGTGCTGCCCGCGTCGCCGACCGACGCCTCGGCGGACACCGTCGCGGCTTTGAGGTCGTTGCGTACGGCGATGACCGAGGTCTGGTCCCCCGGGGCGGGGGCGAGCCGCAGGCGCGATGCCCAGTCGCCGCCGTACGCGTCCTTGAAGGCCGAATAGTCGACCGTCACGGTCACCGGCCCGCGCTCGGCCTTGCCGTCTGTTCGTTTGACGGAGACGAGCAACCCGGACACGCCGGCCCGCTCAGTGGCGGCCCTGTCGAGCACCTCGACCTTCACTCGTTCCGGCCCCGGCTGCTCGGCCGGCGCGACCCAGACGGGGAGGTCGCCGGCCCGGGTCCGTGCCGCCTCGGCGGAGCGGTTCGCCGCCGCGAGCACGGTGACCTCGGCGGCGCCGGCCGCGGGCCAGTCCGCCTTCGGCGCGCCCTGCCGGGCAGGGGCGGCTTCAGGGTCGGGCCGGGCGGCCGGCGGCACGAAGTCCTTGCCCGGCACCGGCTCGACCTCGTCCGGTTTGCTCGGCTTCACCGGCCCCTGCCCGGCCATGGCATCGACGATCATCGCCGGTGCCGCCTGAGCCGGGGTGCCGGCCATCAGCACAGTGGATAAGCAGGCCAAGGCCACGATCGGCCACCGATGACGACGCATGAGTCGACTTCCCTTCCCTGGTCATAGTCCGGTGGCGACGAAGCCGAGGGAGCGGTCGAGCGTCTGCCCCTCGCATCTGGGATCGCCCGAGTCGAACAGGTCGCCCCAGCTCGCCCGGCAGCGGAACAGCTCGACGCCGATCGCGCCCGGCGCTCCGGGTACGTCCTGCGGCGCGCTGGTCCAGATGAAGCCGAGCCGGCGAACGACTGTCTTGCCTTCGCAGGCGGAGTCGGTGGAGCTGAAGGTGTCGATGCCGTCCTGGCAGCTCAGCAACGCCGTTGTGCCGGGCAACTGGGTCATCGACAGGATCGCGGCGCTGCCCTCCGGACGGTAGTTCGCCTCGAGCCGGGCGGTGGCGCTGGCGTGATCGTACGGATAGCCGGTCGTTGTATGCCTGATCAGGCGGGTGTAGGCGCGGGTGTAGCCGAGCGCCGGCAGCTCCGTCGTCTGGCCCTCACACCCCGGGTCCGCGGAGGCGAAGTGCCCCACGCCGGGAACCTGGCAGCGGTAGATCAGGCGCGTGGGCACGCCGGCGGGCGGTGTGGTGTAGAGGCGTCCGACGCTGCCGAGGTTCGTGTAGGTGCCACAGTCATAGGCGAGGAAGTAGTCGCCCGTCCCGCTGCGGCAGGAGTAGAGGGCCTGCGTGTTCGGCGCGTCCGCCGGCGCCGTCATGCCGAGCGAGAACTCGAAGTGCGAACCCGGTGGCACCGGCCCGTTCGTGACGATGTGATGGCCGGTGAGGTTGTAGTACCGGGCGAGCTGGCCGCCGTAAAGGCTGCGTCGGCCGGTGACCGGCTTCTGGCGCTCCGCCTTGATCTGGTCGGGGGTGCGTACGCCGGTCCATGCGTGCACGTCGTCGATCTCTCCGGCGAACGGCGTCGCCGCCGCGCTGTTCTGCCTGCCCTGGCCCACCTGGAAGGCGCCGGTGGCGTTCACCGTGGCCGGCCCCTTCTTCCAGGCCACCTTCACGCCGTCGACGTAGAGCCGGACCTCCTGGTCCGCCGGGTCGTAGACCCCGGCCAGGTGCGTCCACTCCCCGTCCTGCGCGCTCTCCCCCGAGTCGGCGCTGAGGGCCAGTTGGGCGTCGGTCTCGGACTGCGGCAGCGCGAACGACCACTTGTGGGTGTCACCGCGATACCGCAGCTGGAAGCCGCTCACCTGGCCGGCGTCCTGGCTGAGGACCGTGCGCGTCTGATCGTCGGCCGCGTCCAGCTTGACCCAGGCGGTGACGGTGAAGCCGGCATCGGTACGGAGTGCCGGACCGCTGGTCGACAGGGTCGCCGAGGTCCCGTCGAACCGCACCGCTCCGGTTCCCACCTTGCCGGTGGTCCAGGATCCGGCGCTGCCGAGCGTGCCGACGCGGTAGTTGCCGGACGCTTCCTGCGCCGTCGTGCCCGTCCCCTCGTCCAACGGCAGGAACAGCTCCTCGGCCGCCGGAGCCGCGGCCAGGTCGTGGATCTCCTCGGCGGCCAGGGTCCGGTCGTAGATCCGCACCTCGTCCAGCGAGCCCGGCCAGTAGTCGACCGGCCCCGCGGCGTATCGGGCCCGGCCGAGCTGCACCGTTCCGGTCGCGCCCCACGGCGTGGTGTGGCCGGCGGGTGTGCCGGCGACGCCGTCCACGTAGATCTTGATCTGCTGGGCGGCGGCGGCGTCGTACGTGCCGACGAGATGGGTCCAGCGGCCCGCGACCGCCTGGGTCGGCGATTCGGCGATGTGACGTTCGGCGTTGTCGGCGTCGGACGCCGGCATCATGAAGTTCCACTTCTTGGTGCTCGGGTTGTACTGGAGGAAGAACCCGCTGATCCGGGTGCCGTCCTGGCTGACCGCCGTACGGAACGTGGTGTCCAGCCGGTCGAGCTTCACCCAGGCCGAGACGGTGAACGTCTTCTTGGTGTCCACGGTGGCTCCGCCTGCGGTGTTGGCGTACGCGGTGGCACCGTCCAGCCAGAGCGCGTCACCGTGCCGTCCGACCCGCCAGCGCGCCGTGTCGGACCCTATGGTCGCGTCGTGTCCGTTGGGCGAGTCGTCGACGGCCTTCTTCTCGACGTAACCCTCGAGTTTCCAGTGCCCCCTCGGGGGCGTGCCGGGTCCGACAATGAAGTGGTAGCGGTACTCCGGCCCCACATTCTCCGCACGATCGACGCTGCGGGCGTACAGGTCCATCGAACCGTCCTCGGGCGGCGTGACGAGTATGTTCGCGGCGCCGGAAGTGGCGTTGGTCTTGAAGACCTCCTGGCCGTACAGGTGGTACTCGAACCCGGCCACGTCCTGGACGCCGTCGGCGCCCAGGGTGAAGCCTCCCGTGCGTCCGACGCCGCCGCCTCTGGGGCAGGGGTCGTAATCCGGTGGCGGGCACTCGGGATAGGTCACCGAACTGACCTTCGGCGCCTTGTCCGGGGCCTTCCTGTCGATCGTGACGTCACACCACTGACCCCACGGCCCGAAGTCGACACCGTCGGCGCCCCGGACGCGATAGGCCAGATTGGCCCCGTCGCCGGCATTCGCCGACGGCACGTCGACACTGAAGGTCGAGCCGGAGGCCTTGAACTCCGTGGCCGTCACCCCGAGCCGCGCGCCGAACCTCGTGTACCACTCGAACTGGGCCTGCACCAGGCCACCGTCAGGATCGGAGACGACCGCCGCCAGCTTCGGCCCGCGCGGCCCCTTGTTGGGATCGTTGTCGATGTAGGGATTGATGTACGGCTCGTTCGGCTGCACGGCGCATGCCTTGTCGTTCTCCACCGTCTGGCCGGTCGGCTCGTTCGGGTAGCTGTTGTACGTGACGTCCAGGCTCGGGTTCGTGTCGAACTTCTTCCAGGACAAGGCCTCACCCTCGTCCGCGGCCTTCAGCATGATCGCCGTACGGCCGCCGTACTCATTCAGCCCCTTGATGACCGCGGCGGCGGCGGGAAACCCGACCCAGTCGCCGGGGCAGGAGGCGTCGTAGCCGAAGGACACATTGGCGCCGCCCAGGTAGACCGGGCCGCCACCCGGGAAGGGCTGGTTGCCCCAGGACGTCCCAGGGTCGACCGGGTTGGTGCCCCATGCCTCCACCACCCGCGGCGTCCTGCACTTCGGAGCGTAGTTCTCGAACGCGTTGAACTCCGCCTCCAAAATGTGCCTTCCCAGCAGGAACGACGCGTCGTACTGGAAGTACGACCGAGCCACGCCGATGCCGTTGCAGCCGTCGTAGCCGCAGTACCCGACCTTGGCCAGGTTCTGGCCGTCGCCACCCCAGTAGTGATCGTCTTTGTGGCCGGAAAGCACCATGGCCCAGCCCGTCTGGGTGGCCGGAAAGTCCGCCATGATGCGCACCGGGAACGTCGTCGCGGGATCGGTCAGCAGCTTCCGGTCCGGCCGCAGGACCAGGGTGTCCTTGCCCAGATCGACCTCGCCCACGGCCTGCTTGGGGGCGGACGGCGTCGAGTCCCACGCCATCGGCGCGCCGGACCCGAGGACCAGCTTTCCCTTGTCGTCGTAGGCGCCGACGTCGCCGTGCCCGTCGTCACGTACCTTGGCCCCCTTGGCCGTCACACCGAACGTCAGCTCGGCGAGCTTCGGGTTCGCCGCGGCGGTCTTGTCCTTCACCACCAGCGCCTGGGAGAAGCCCTGTGCGGTGGCGCTCACGCGCAGGTCCACCCCCGGCAGGACCTCGGGATAGGTCGCCGAGTCACGGTTCAGCACCGGCTTGGGCAGCGATCCCGGCCAGCGCAGTTCGACCTGCCTCTTGTCCTGTCCGAGCCGTACCAAAGGCTGGTCCCCGCCGCCGGAGAAGACGACGGGGACCGTGATCGCGGCCGGCTCGACACCGCCGTCGGCCCGCTGCCGCAATGTCGTGTCGACCGGCACCCAGCCCGCACCGCGCTTGACGCGGACCGGGATGATGTGTAATTCGGCCGTGAACGATCCGTCCGGGTTGGCGTAGACGTCCCGGACCTCGGACTGCTCCGCCGTCACCGCCACTCGCTTGCCGGACCGCTTCGCCTCACCGGCCGCCCAGGACGCCGAACCCACCGGATCGTCAGCGACTGAACCCCCGGTAGCCGCCGACGCGATCGCCGGCGGACTCGCCGGAGCCGCGTCCGCCGATGTCGCCATCGGTAATAAACCGGCGAATACCGCCGTTAATCCCACGACCGGAGCACGCAAACGTCGCCACACAATGCCTCCAAGAAGTAATCGGGCAGCCCGCAGCGCCTTCATCGGTCGCTGGGTCGGATCGGCTTCACCATGACGGAGGATGGCTCACGTCCTGGCCAGGCTTAGTTTCAGCCGTCGAAAGTCCTTGATCCAGGGCATTCGACCGGACATTTCGCGGACATTGCCCGCGATCACGGACCTGCCGGCAGGCGTCCTCCCGCACGTGGGCGGGCCGGCATCGAGAGTCCCCCAAGTGTCCGGTTGTTTACCTGGTGAACTCCCTGAGGCCGGTCAAGAATGCACAGGTGTCGCGGCAGCAAGGGGAGGCGCCAGATGGACGTGGTGACGGCGTCGTTCGGCAGGCGGTTGCGGGTGGTCAGGCTTCGGGCGGGATTGACGCAGGCCGAGGTGAGCGAGCGCGCGGGGGTGAGCGTGCGCACGCTCCGCGACATCGAGCGGAACCGGATCGCAAGGCCGCGCATGGCGTCGCTGCGGCGGTTGGCGGGCGCCGTGGGGCTGGATCCGGAGACCGTCCTGGGCCGGGTCGGCGTGGAGGTGGCCGTTCTGGGACCGCTGCGGGTGCGCGTTGACGAGCAGGTCGTCGTGGCCGGAACGCTGAAGCAGCGGTACCTGCTGGGCCTGCTCGCCCTGCACGCCGGTCACCCGGTGACGCACGAGGAGATCATCGATGTCCTCTGGGATGACCGGCCGCCGGTCTCGTGCCGCAGTGTCATGCACACCTATGTCTCCCGGTTGCGTAGCCGGCTGCATCCGGACGTGCTCGTCGCGGAGCGGGGCGGGTATCGGCTGGCGGTGGAGAAGGTCCAGCTCGATCTGGCCGACTTCGACGAGTTGGCCCGCCGGGCCGGGCAGGCGCGGTCGCGGGAGCCGGCTGAGGCGCTCCACCTGTGGGAACGTGCTTTGTCATGCTGGCAGGGCCCGGTGCTGCGGGATCTGACCAGCCGGCTGCAGCAGCATCCGCTGGCCGAGGCCGCCAGGCAGCGCCGGCTGGCCGTCGTGCTGGCCCATGCCGGCCTGGCAGGGCGCTACGACGCCTGGGAGCGGGCGATCCAGCAGTTGCGCGCGGTGGCGTACGAGGAACCACTGCACGAGAGGGTGCACGCACAGCTCATGCTGGCTCTGGCGGGCGGCGGCCAGCAGGCCGCGGCACTGTCGGTCTTCACGCTGATCCGCCGGCGGCTGCGGGAGGAGTTGGGCGTGGAGCCCGGCGCCCAACTGCGCGAGGCGCACCGGCGCATCCTGGCGGGGGGTTCGTTCCTGCTTGTTGCCGATCGCTCCGGGGATCAGCTCGCTGAGCTGGCCGTTTCGCTGCGGTGACGATGGAGTCGCCCGTCAACGCGCGATCAATACGGTGACCGTCATGGAGATATACGTGGCTGAGGGCTTCGAGCCGGTGCGTGCGGCTTTCGCCGCCAACACGGCCGAACTGGGTGACGGGGGCGGGGCGTTCTGCGCGTACGTCGACGGCGAGCCGGTCGTGGACGTCTGGGGCGGCCAGAGCCGGACGGGCCAACCGTGGCGGGCCGGCAACCGTGCCGTGCTGATGTCGCTGACCAAGGGGCTGGCGACGATGTGCGTCCAGGTCCTGGTCGATCGGGGATGGGTGGACGTGGACGCGCCTGTGAGCACGTACTGGCCGGCGTTCGCGGCGGAGGGCAAAGCGGAGGTGCTGGTCCGGCACGTTCTCACCCACACCTCTGGTGTTCTCTGCTTTCCCGGCCAGCGGAAGCTGCTCCATCTGGACGGCACCGGCTGGGACGACTACGAGGCGATCGCCGAAGGCCTCGCCGCGGCCACGCCCGCCTGGACGCCGGGCACGAGTCACGGCTACCACGCCCTGACCTACGGCTGGCTCCTCAGTGAGCTCGTGTACCGCGTCACCGGCCGGCGCGCCGGCGACTTCTTCCATGAGGAGATCGCCGTCCCCCTCGGGCTGGACACCAGGATCGGCACACCACTCGCCGAACAACCGCTGGTCGCGCCCGTCCTCCCGTTCTCGTTCGCGGGCCTGCCGCCGGAGGCCGAGCGTCTCTTCGAGGCGCGGCAGGCGCGCACCCGCGATCCCGGCACGCTGGCCGGCCAGGCGTTCGCCGCGAGAGACGGCGCCACGTTCCTCGACCGTGTCGACACGTTCTTCGCCGACCCCGGCGTGCTGGCCGCCGAGATCCCCTCCGTCAACGGCACCTCCACGGCCCGCGGCATCGCCCGGCTCTTCGCGCTGCTGGCGATGGGCGGCGAGCTGGACGACGTGCGGTTGCTGTCACCGGAGACCGTGGCGGCCTTCAGCACGGTCCGGGTGAAGAGCCCTGACGCGATCAGCGAGGACGGCCCGGGCGCGCTCCTCGTCCCGAGGACGCTCGGCTATATCGGCAACTTCGCGGCTCCCGGCCAACCCCCGCGCTACGGTCCCACCCCCGAGGCGTACGGGGCCGAGGGATGTGGCGGCGAGATAGGCATCTGCGACCCGGTGAACCGCGTCTCCATCGGCTTCGTCCGCAGCCACCTGGCCATGTCAGGCGCGTTCTCCGCCAGACTTGTCGACACCCTCTACCGATGCCTGGCCGAGCGGAGCTGAGGCGGCCGGCAGGTTCGGCGGCCACGGCTGGTGCCCGACGGGCGGACGTCACGCGGGATGAGGCAGGCACTCTGGAGACGATCCCGGCGCCGTGGCCGGACCGTCCTTGATCGACCGTCCGGCGATGGCCAGCCCGGCCAGCGCCATGACCAGCGTGGCCGCGAACACCGCCCAGTAACCCGACCCCGAGGCGGTGAACAGCGCGGCGGTGACCGCCACCGCCACCACCGAGACCACCGACTCGCCCACCTGCAGCGCCGAGCTGTTCTTGCCCTGCTCCCCCGGCGCCGACAGCTCCAGCGTGAGCACCGACAGCGTCGGGTACACCAGCCCGATCCCGAACCCGGTGATGATCCACGCCGGATACGCCACCGCCACCGGGACCGAGGCGAACGCCACCGTACCCGTGATCAGGATGCCGAGCGCCATCATGGCCGAGCCGAGCCGCAGGTTCGTCTTCTGGCTGAAGAACTCGCGCCCCTGCACCCAGGAGGCCAACGACCAGGTCAGCGACCCGCCCATGAGCGCGAGCCCGGACGCCCACGTGGGCAGGTGACGGTGGTCGACCAGCATGAGCGACACCATCACCTCGGCCGCGAAGAACGCCCCGGCCGACAGACCGCGCAGCCCCACCACGGCAGGCAGCCCGCGGGCGGCGCGGAGCGTACCGCGGGGAAGGAGCCTCGGGAGCGCCACGGCCAGCACCACCATGCCGGCGATCAGCAGGGGCAGCCGTCCGCCGCCGCTGCCGTACTGCATGAGTCCCGCGCCGACGGCGGTCACGGCCGCCCAGCCGACCTTGCCGAGCAGGCCGGGGGCGGGCTCGCCCTGCCCGCCGCTCACGGGCTGCCCGGCCAGCCCGCGCAGCAGCACCAGGCCGGCGACCACGGTCAGGATCGGCACCAGCAGGAACACCCAGCGCCAGCCGAGCGTGTCGGTCACCACGCCCACGATCGCCGGCCCCACCATCGAGGGCACCACCCACGCGGTCGCGAACAACGAGAAGATCTTGGGATGCCGGCTCTCGGGGTAGACCCTGGCCACCACCACGTACAGCGCCACGCTGACCAGCGCCCCGCTGAAGCCCTGGAGGAACCGGCCCGCGATCAGCACCTCCATGGTCGGCGCCAGCCCGGCGACCGTCAGCCCCGCGGCGAACCCCGCCGCCCCCGTCCACAGCGGAGCCTGAGGACCGCGCACGTCCGCCCACCGGCCGCCGAGCACCGTGCCGATCACGCTCGCGGCCATCGCGCCGCTGAACGCCAGCCCGTACAGCTCCAGCCCGCCGAGGTCCCTGGCCACGACCGGCATGGCGATGGCGACCGCCATGTACTCGAAGGCCACCAGCGACACCATCGCCAGCAGGCCGGCCGTCAACGCGTTCCTCGTCATACTGTCGAACCTACGTTGACCTGCGGCTCCACACCTCCGGCGGGGGTCCTAGACCCGTACCGGCAATTAGCCCTAGGACCCCTCCGCATGCCGGCGTCAGCGGAAGTCGGAGAGGCGGAAGACGGCCATCATGTCCTTGGTCCTGGGGCCGCCGGGGTAGAAGGAGGCCTCCGCGCCCACCCAGCCGCGGAAGGCTCCGCTGTCGTCGATGATCTGCAACAGCGGTTTCATGTGGGAGTTGCCGGAGTAGCAGAACGTCTTGCGTTCCATGGCCAGGCAGGTGCACCAGTGCCACAGGGTGTCGCGACGGTCGGTGTTGGAGATCTTGGTGAGGTAGTACTGGATGGAGCTGACGTTCGCCTTGGTGCCGCCGCCGTAGTTGGGGCAGCCGCCGGACTTCTGGCAGGCGCCCTTGGACGCCGGTTGCAGGTAGGTCAGGCACCAGGTGGTGGTGGCGCAGCCGCGGAAGGCGGACTGGCTGAAGGGCTGGCTGGCCGAGTTCACGATGTGGTTGCCCGACCAGGAGACCAGGTCCTGCCGGAGCGCTCCGGGGAAGGCCCGCACGGAGCTCATCGCGCGGCGGGTGGTGAGCGAGGCGTTGCTGCCGTAGCCGTAGCCGTGGGTGGCCAGGGTGCTGTTGGCGAACTGGAGCTGGGCGAGCTTGCCGTCAGGTGACAGCCGTACGCGCCACTGCTCGGTCCAGGTCTGGTTGATCTTCCAGCGGATGCTCACCACGTTGCCGGCCACGGTGTAGGTTCCGGTGTGGGATTCGTCCGGGGCGCCGGTGTAACCGGGGGCGGTCAGGACGTCGCAGGCGCGTACGCGGGTGCTCTTGCCGCCTGCCTTGGTCGCGCAGCTCGAATCCGGGACGACACCAGTGGCCTGTCTGCCCTCGGGGTTGCGCTGCCACCACAGGTAGCTGTTCGCACTGACGGTGCCGTTGGTCTTGAACTGGTACGTACCCAGGCGCACCCAGTTCTGGGTGGACGCGGCGCGCAGGAAGCCCTGCGTGACCACGAAGTTGGCCTTTCCTCCAGGCAAGGCCGACAGAGATGATGCGGCACTGGCCGGACTGACTCCGGTGGCCAACAGCGTGAACGTCGCGAGCACCGCGGCAAGAACTGCGCGCACGGGAAAACCTCCTCGATTACGGTCTTCACCGATTCTTGCTTAGATTGCCGTTTGGTGCCTGCCTGTTGACTTATGTTCACAGCCGGTATTCACGATGGCCGGCCGCCGGCCCAACTGGGCCGAGCCGGCGGCGGGCAGAGCGTCAGCCGCAGTCAGGGATGACCGCGCCGTTGTTGTCGCGGGCCTCGTCGTTGCCCCACCGGCTCAGGTAGTACGCCGAGACGTAGGACCGTCCGCTCGCGCCGGAATTCACCGAGTCCAGGTCGGTCAGCAGCCACCAGTGATTGTGATCACCGGAGGAGTCCCTGACCTCCTTGCCCCAGGTCTTGCAGAAGACGTAGTTGGTCGCCTTCCAGAGCGTGCCCTGCGGCGTCGACCCATCCCACGGCCCGGAGTACCCCGTGGCGTTGGCGAAGGTGTCCACCCAGTACTTGCCGTCGCTCTTCCCGGTGCAGTCGGGGATGACCGCGCCGTTGTTGTCGCGGGCCTCGTCGTTGCCCCACCGGCTCAGGTAGTACGCGGACACATAGGCCCGCTCGCTCCCACCGGCCCGCATCGAGTCCAGATCGGTCAACAGCCACCAACGGTTGTAGTTACCAGCGGAGTCCCTGACCTCATCACCCCATTTCTTGCAGAACACGTAGTTGGTCGCCTCCCAGAGCTGCCCCTGAGACGGACACTTCCCGACGCAGTACGTCCACGGATACCCCTGAGCATTGGCGAAGGTGTCCACCCAGTACTTCCCGTCAGGAGGGGGCGTCGGAGTCGGCGTCGGGGTGGGAGTGGGCGAAGGGGAGGGAGTCGTCCCCGTGGCCGCGTCGTAGACATTGATCCGCGGCGTGGTAGCCCCCGAATAGCTGATCGCCTTGCCGTAGGACTTCAGTCTCGCCTCCAGCTCGCCGATGTTCGCGGACGGCAACGCCTGCCGCAGCACCGCGAACGCCCCCGCCACATGCGGCGCCGCCATCGACGTCCCGCTCATCGAGGCCCACCGCCCACCAGGCACCGAGGAGACGATGCCGGTACCCGGCGCGAGCACGTCCAGCAACGGACCCCGATTGGTGAACGTGGACAGCTCATCCGTGTCGGTCGTGCTCCCGACGGTGATCGCCGTGGACACGCACGCCGGAGCGCTGACGGCGTCGCCGTACCCGTCGTTGCCCGCGGCCACCACGGTGGCCACCCCACGCGCCCACAGCCGATCGATCACCGCCTTGCGCGGGTCGGCGTCGCAGGCGGAGGTGTACCGCCCGGAGCCGAGGCTGAGGTTGGCCGCCACGATCGGCACGCCCGATTCGTGCAGCGTATGCACCTTCTCCAGCGCGGCGAGCTGGGCACTGGTGAAGCTCAGCACGCAGGGCGCGCCGCCAGGCCCGCAGAAGTCCTCCGAGTCGAACCGGCTGAAGATCTGCATCGCCACGATGCCGGCCGCGGGCGCCACCCCCGGTCCGTCGGAGCCGCTCACGCCGACCCCACCGGCCACGATCCCGGCCACATGCGTGCCGTGCGCGCAGTCGAGGGAAGCGCACGGCCCCTGCTCGGAGTCGGCTGTTCCCGGCCCCTCGGCCGTTTCGGCCCCGTTCGGGCAGAGGCTGGTGGCGCCGTAATCGGCGTCGGCGGGAGAGAAGCAGGCCTCCGCGATCACCCGGCCGCTCAGGAACGGGTGCCGCACCGCGACCCCGGTGTCCAGTACGGCTACCGCGGTGCCCGTGCCGGTCAGCCCCGCCGCCCGGGTCTTGTCGGCGCCGATGAGCGGCACGCTCGTGCCGAGCACCGGCGGCGCGGGCCGATCCTCGACCACGCTCACGACCTCGGGCTGGTCGGTCAGCCGGGCAAGCCCTGCCCGGTTCACCCGCAACACCACCATCGGCAGCTTGGTGTACCGCCGCAGCACCGGATCAGCGCCGGTCGCGGCAATCAGGTCGGCTCTGGTCCTGGCGGTCACGATCACTCGGGCCGTTCCACCGGTGGACAACTGCTTGGCCAACCCTGTCTCAATCTTCGGATCATCCGATACGGCTCGCGCCGCCACCCCGGCGACCATCGTCGCGGCGATCGAGGCTAAGACCGCCAGTACAGCAGGCCATTTCTGCACGTGTGTTTCCCGTCAGTCGAGACGCTTTCTCAAAAAAGGGGGCAGGCCCGCGGCGGGCCTGCCCGACGAGTCAGGTCGCGTTCGCGCCGTTCCGCGGGTTGCCGAAGCGGACGCCCAGGCGGTAGACCCAGGCCCAGGCTCGGCAGTTCCCCTGCTTTTTCGCGCTGTAGGCGGAGCAGGTGTAGATCCGCAGGGTGGTGTAGAAGACGTCATCTACGTCGGTCTTCCGCCCCCTGTCCAGGTAATAGCGGTAGCCCTTGTACGTGTTGCCGATCAGCCCGTACCCGTAGTCGTGCATGTCACAGGCCGCACGGAAGTCGAATCCGCCGGGAAAACTGCCGACGGGGGACGTGCAATGGTCATAGAGGATGCCGACGACCCACCGGCGCGAGGGGAGCTGACGCCAGAAGGGCTTGTGCCAGCCGTAGTGCGCGACCCAGGCCGAGCAGCCGTTGCGGGTGTACCAGAGCCAGGCCGTGGCGAACCAGCATTGCCGGGGATATGCCTGGGTGCCGTCAATGCCGCCGGACGGGAACTCGGCGGTGGGCGGACCGGTGGCGGACGGGTCGGCGAGGCTCGGCGCCCCGGGGGGCGGCTGCGTGCTGCTCGCCGCGTCGGGGGCGTCGGGAAGGCCGTCGGGACCTGTGGAGGTGGCGGCGGGCACTGCCGAGCTACCGGCGTAGCTCAGTTCCCAGGCGCCCTTCTCCTCCGAGGTCAGGACGGATACCCGCCCGGAGGCGTCGTAGGCGTAGCCGGCCTGCTCGCCCACGCCCGGGTCGGTCACCGTGCGAAGGTAACCGGCGGCGTCGAAGCCGTACCTGGCGACGACCTGCGGCGCGTCCGAGCCGGTGGCCAGCGAGACCTCCTTGACGCGGCCGGCGAAGTCGCCGAACGTCCCGGAGGTGGCGGTCGTCGCCGTGGCGTAGGTGAAGGTCAGCACGCTCTGGGGGCTCTCACCGGCAGCCGGTTCTGTCACAGAGGCCACCCGACCCTGCGGGTCGTAGCTGACGGACGAGGTGCCGTACGCGGTGTCGCCCACGCCCGTCACCCGCCACGACGCCGAGTCGGTGGGGTTCACCTGGGCCCAGGTGTAGGTGAGGGCGTAGTCGGCCGAGCTGGTGGCGGTGCCGTCGGCGGGCGCGCCGAGGTCCAGGGCGGGCGTCTCGGTGACCGTGCTGCGCATCGCACCGGCCGCCGAGTCCCAGCGGGTCGTCTCGCTGAGCTTGGAACCGTCGGCCGCCTCGAACTTACGGACGCCGCCACCGGCCGGGAACGAGACGCTGCTCTGGAGGTCGTACCGGATGGAGCCGGACAGACCGCTCTCGGTGACCGTGATCGTGTCGCCCTGGGCGCTCAGCGAGCGGCTGGTGGTCCCGCCGAGGAACTCGGCCTGCCAGCCAGGGCCATATACCGCCAGGTCAGTGCGGTTGACGGTCTCCGGACGGGCCAGGCCACCGTCCACGGCGGCCACCCGGTGCCTGCGGCCGATCGATCCGGCCGCCACATCGGTCTCGCTCACTTCGAAGATCTTGCTCTCGGGGAAATACTGGCCCGGGCCGATCTGTTGAACGCCGCTTTCCGGCTCGGCGACCTCGGCGGCGGCGGGCACGGCGGCGAGGATCGGGAGGACCATGGCCGCCGTGACTAAACCAAGGGATAACTTACGCAGGCGTGAAGTAGGCATGCGCATACTCGCTCCTTCATCGGTTGCGGTGATCAATTACCTGGATCAATACGCATGGCGCGGTTCAGTCGAACGCGCCGCAGAATCCCCCGCTTTGCTCGCCGGCCTGAGCTCCTGCCCGCGAGTGAGAACACAGCTCCCCGAAGTGGCCCTTTTCCTGGGCACCTCACGCTCTCATGTGGAGAGAGCGAGAAACAGGTCAGCAACCGGACATTTACCGGTCCTTCGCGACGCCGGGCACTACGCCGATCTCTGTAATCACGAGTCACGTACATGTGTAATCGTCAAGAGTCATCTCTGTAATTGGCGACAGACCGCCTTCCGCTACCCAAGGGACCGAAATGCCGGGTACGCATCCCGACCCCTATTCATGACGAATTGAAGTCGATAGAACGCCTCTCCAGGCGGGCAACGAAAGGAGCAACTCGAGCATGAGGAGATGCAGGTGCATCACGACTCGGGGTCGTCCACAGCGCGCGTTCGAGCCGGCGGCGATTCGCCCGAGCGATCCGACGAGCACATCGCGGGGCTACTCGGTGGCATCGTTGACCCGGACACTCTGCGATTGCTCTGGGCCGCCTCCCAGGGGGACCGCACGCTGGCCGGCGAACTCGTCGGAATCGGCCGCGAGCTGGGCGTCCTCGCCTGTCGCGAGGGGGTGTGGCACTGGACGCCCACGCCCCACTCCCCCGCCGTACGGCTGGCGGAGCTGATCGAGACGAGGGCCGAAGGTCTCGAAAGCCCGCAACTGGACGCGCTGGAGAAACTGACGGGTCCGCTCATCGAGCCGCATGCCGCGATCGCGCGGGTACGGCGAGAACGGGCGGCTCAAGCCAGGCTGACGCCCCGTGAGCAGGACGTTCTGCGGCTGCTCTGCGAGGGGCTCAGCCCGACCGCGATCGCCAGGCGCCTGGGTTTGTCGCCGCGCACGGTGACCAAGCACCAGGAGCGGTTATACCGCAAGCTGGGCATCAGCGACCGGGTCAACGCCGTGCTCCTCGCACAGCGGTTCGGGCTCGTCCCCGAACCCCCGTGAGGCGTCGTCCCTGAACCCCCTTGAGGAGTCGTCCCCGAACCCCCGTGAAGTCGCGTCCCCGCATCCCCCCGGGGCGCCCTTCACGAATCCCGACGCGGTGTCCGCCACGAGCCCCCATGGGGCGCCGAGTCCGCGGAAGTCGCGCTGGTGGTAGAGCAGCGGAGACCCGCCGTACACGGCCACTCGCCGCACCAGGCCGATGACGATCGTGTGGTCACCGCCCGCCACCAGCGCGTGCACGGAGCACGACAGATGGGCCAGCGCTCCGGGCAGCACGGGCAGTTCGTCCATCAGCGCGTACGGCACGGTCGTACGCGCCTGGCGTGGACCCGCGCAGCGGCGGGCCACGTCGGCCTGGTCCTCGGCCAGCACGGTGACCGCGAAGCGCGCCGCTGAGCAGAACACCGCGTGCGACCCCGCATCCTTGGCCAGGCAGAACAGCACGAGCGAGGGGTCGAGCGAGAGCGAGCAGAGCGACCCGATGGTCACCATCCGCGGGCGGCCGCCATCGTCGAACGTCGCGACCACTGACACGGCGGTGGCGACGGTGGCAAGCGCATCGCGAAAGCGGTCTCTCGGGACGAGCGCCTCACGAAGGTGATGACCCTCGCCGTTCGCACGCGAGCCGGCGGGCTCCAAGGGGCCGCCGTTCGCGCGCCGGCCGTTCGGATCAAGGGGCGGGGGCATCGGTCACACCCCGGCCAGGAGTTTGCCGCAGCGTTCGCGGGCGGGCTCCAGCTCCGCCGTGTCGGCGCCGGGCAGGGACAGTGCCGCGTCGAAGTCGTCCACCGCCTGCCGGGGCCGGCCCGCCGCCTCGTGCGCGAGGCCGCGGTTCAGCAGCAGATCCGGATCGTCCCCGAGCAGCTCCAACGCCCGCGTCAGGTCGTCGACGGCCCCGTCAGGATGGCCGAGCCCGAACCTGGCCACCGCCCGGTTGACCAGCGCCGCCGCGTAGTCGGGCGCGGCCACCAGCGCCGCGTCCAGACGATCCGCCGCCCGCTCCGCCTCACCGCGCTCCAGCGCGATCATCCCCTGCAGGCACAGCAGTTCGGCGTCGCCGGGCCGTACTGCCAGCCCTGCCGTCACATCCGCCTCGGCCGCCATCAGATCGCCGGCGTCGAACAGCAGCTCCGCCCGCCTGAACAGGGTGGGCACGTCATCGGGCTCCATCTCCAGCACATAGCCGAAGTCCGCCAGCGCTTCGGCGACGTCTCCCGCCTCGGCCCGGCAGGTCCCCCTGTTGTAGTAGAGCTCGGGGTACGGCGGCGCCATGGCGACGGCGCGGTCGTAGTCGTCCAGCGCGGCCTCCAGGTCGCCGCGGCGGCGGGAGATCCTGGCGCGCTCGCTGAGGTAATCGGTGTAGTACGGGTCCATCTCGATCAGCTTCGTGAAGCCCTCGTAGGCCTCCTCGTGCCGCCCGAGCGCGGCCAGCAGCCGGGTCTTGTTGTAGAGGAGCTGGGAGCGGTGCACCACCCAGTCGTCGGGCGTCAGCTCCTGGTCCAGACGGGTGATGCCCGCCTCGATCAGTTCCAGCCCGCGGTCGAGGTTGCCGCGGTGCATCTCGATCAGCGCGAGCGCGTTGTCGTTGAACACCTGGCGCGTGGTGCGCTCCCTGGGGTCGGGCAGCAGGGCGGAGATCGCGACCGCGTTGTTCTGCCAGGCGAGTGCGGTCTCGTGGTCGCGGGGCGTGAAGAACCTCGTGTACAGCATGGCGATGCCGTAACTGGTGATCATGTGGGCACGCGCGTCGGTGTAGCGGGTGCGCAGGTCCATGTACAGCGCGTACGCCTCGTCCGGGCGGTCCAGGGGCACCAGCGCGTTCGCCGCCAGCGAGGTGAACAGCCGGAAATCGTCCGGGCAGGCGTCCGGGTCGGTCACCTCCCTGCCGCGCAGGCCGAAGTCGACGGTCGCGGCCGAGAACCCGATCTCGGCGCTGAGCCGCAGCGCGTCGGCCAGCGCCTCCCGTCCGCGCCCGCCGGGGTCGCCTCCGCGTTCGAAGTGATAGGGGATCGCCCCCATTCTGAGCCCGTAGCCGGCGCCCGGGGCCAGCTCGGCGGCCCGCCGGTCGTGCAGCTCGCGCCGCAGCCCCGCGTCCGCAGCCTCGTACGCGGCGATCTCCGCCGGATCGTCGCTGACCCCATCGGCCACCACGAACGCCCGAACCAGCGCGTCCCCGCCATCAGCCGGTTTCACTGGGGAGGCGGACGAGGGCACGGCGATCATGTCGGCGTATCGCGTCAGCGCCGTAGAAAGCTGACCGCCGAGACCGTCGCGCCGGCCGCCGGCCACCACCCGCAGCGCCTCCGGATCCCCCCGCCGCAGCAGCAACGCGACCAGCTCCTGCGTGGTCTCCTCAGCCGCGTGCAGGTCGTCGAAGACCACCACCAAAGGTGCCTGTGCCACCCGCGCGTACTCGGTCAGGAACGTCACGATCCCCTGATTCATGCACCGGATCATCTGCGCCCCGTAGAACCGGGTCCGCTGCTCGAACGGCCCGGTGAACGCCAGTTGCCGCGGCCCCGCCCCGATCACCTCGGCCAGCTCGGGAATCCCGTACAGCAACGCGATCCGATGCCGCTCGACCAGCTCCGGCCACCGCGCGAACGCCTTGGGAAGCACCGCGTGCAGCACCGTGTCGATCCCGGTGTAGGGACCACGCAGCCGCCGATGGCACCCGGCGACGATCCCGGGTCCGTACTCGGCGGCGGCGCGCAGCCGGTCGGCCCGGCGGTCGCCGACGATCCACAGGTGACGCATGTCAGCTCACTTCCTCGGTGGTGACGGAGACCGGGCGCCTGCGCTTGCGCCGGGCCAGGTAGGCCGGAAGGACGAACGCGGTGGCCACGAGTGCCAGCCCCAGCACCCCGTCCCAGAACGCCGGATGCAGCGGCCCCTGCCGCATGCCGTGCGCCGCGGTCTGGACGTACTGCACGACGACGGGCGCGGAGCCGAGCACGGCGATCAGCAGCATGACGGTGACGCCGAGCACGATGAAGGGGCCGTACCACCGGCCCACGCGGCGGTCGTGCTCGGTCCACTGCTGCTCGTCGACGAGCCGCCGAGTCCGGCCGAGCAGCCGCCAGACGCGGTTGCGCAGCAATGCCGTGCTGGCCTCGTGCAGGTCGTGGCAGTTGAGCGCGGTGGCGAAGACGTAGTAGAGGTCGGTGCGCATGTAGAGCTGGAACTGCCAGGCGAAGCGCATCACCACGGTGTACGCGAATGCCAGCGCGATCCGGCCGATCAGCGAGAAATCGCCGTCCGGTTGCCGGGTGGCGTCCGCGACCAGTTCGAGAATCGCGAACACCACCACGTCGCACGCCATCCCGGCCAGGAACGGCAAATATCTTTTCGCCCGCGGAACGCTCAACAGCCCGTTCATACGCGTTTCGAAAACAATGTACACATATCTGTTGCTGACGCCGAGCCGGCTGCGCAGTCCGAGTCGCCGGCCGGCCAGCGTGTGAAATGCTTCGTGAAAGAATATCAACGGCAACTGCCCGAACGTTATCCCGAGCTGCACGACGAGCAGCGAATCGGTGAAGAAGATGTGCCCCGGGCGCGGCGCGAGCGCCGGATCACCGACGATGGCCAGCACCGCGATGGCGAACACCGCGGCGTAGACGATCCAGGCAAGCGGGGAGAACGCGGCCCGGCCGAGCCACCGCAACGGGAGACGCCCTGTCCCGGCCTGCTCCTGCGCGATCACCGAGGTACGCACAAACCCCAGCTCATGCAGGGTCTCCAGGAACTCCTCGATGTCGACAGGCTCACCGTAGGTGTCCTCGTACCAGCGCGCGGCGCGCTCGGGAGGCACGCCCCTGGCCATCTCGCGCAGCAGGGCGGCGCCGTCGGCGGGCAGGACCGCGTACGAATCGGCATCGACCCTGCCGACCACCACCTCGTCCCCCTCGGGGACGAAACTCAACTCGTGAAAAGCAACCGCGACGTCACCCATGGACATTCTCCGTAGGAAAAGGCGGGGCCGTGCACCGGAGCGCACGGCCCCCCGTTATCCGCTATTCGCGCGTCAGTTGCTGGCCGGGTAAGGGCAGGAGCAGGCGGCGCTCGTGAGACGCACGTCACCGGTACGGCGGACGGAGATCTTCTTGATCCGGCTGGTCGACTTCATGGAATCCTCCTGGGGTGTGTTTCGCCGATTTCGGCGACAGCACCAAGAATGCATGCCCACGAAGTTTCCGCACATTAGCAAAATTGCGTACGCCCGGATCGCCACCCGATGCGCCATCATGAGCCACGAGCTGAACCCAGACCATGGAACCCGGCCGTGACGGCTCCGCCACCGAGCGTCTCGTTAGAGTGTCAACCCTGAGTCGCTCTCCCCGTTGTGAGGACAAACATGGCGGACGAACCCGCTAAGCCGCGACGGCTTACTGTCTACGCTGAAGTTGCTGCTGTTCTAGCCCTTGTCGTGGCGATTGTCGGCGTGGTCGTGGCCGTCTTCGCCCTTGAGCACGACAAGGAAGTCGCCGCTGGAGACTCGAGGGCCACTCCCCTGGTTACGGTCACGCAGTATGCCCCGACTACGGATGACCAAAACACAGAAGACGCAAACTCTTCCTCACCCGGTTTCTGGAGTGCGACCGGAGTAGTGGCCTTGACCATACTGACCGGCCTCGTCGCCAGCTTTCTGGTTTTCAAATCCTGGGAAGAACTCGTTTCCGACTTTGGCGCCTTCCTTGTTACGGCCGTCATCGCGGGGGCGCATACTTTCGCGCTCTCCCTTCTGGGGCTCACTCTGATCTGGGCGGTAATTCTGGCGGTAGTGTTCGCGGCGATCGGCTTCTTCGCCAATGTGTTCGCCACTTAACGTACAAGGGCTTCCGCGTGGGCGAACGCGTCGAGCAGGCAGCCGGTGAGGTGGCGCCGCGCTTCGCCACTGGGGTCGAGCGTGGGATTGTAGATCGTAACGTCGAGCGCCGCGACCCGCCCATCGGCCAGCAGCGTCCCTGCCAGCATCGCGAACTCCCGGCTGCCGACCCCGTCCGGCAGCCGGTAATCCACTGCCGGCATGAGGGCGTCGTCGAGCACGTCGGCGTCGACGTGCAGGAGGAACCTCTCGACGCCCGCGCCGTCCAGGTGGGCGAGCGCCCGCCGCGCTGTGGCCTCCACTCCCGTCTCGCGCATCTCCGCGAGGGAGACGACCAGGGCGTCAGTGGCGCTCAGCGCGGCGCCGGTGTCCCGCTGCTCGTCGGGGTCGCGTTGGCCGATCAGCGCTGCGGCGCGGTCGGCGACCAGCGGCTTCGAGCCGTCCAAGTCGGCGATCACGTCAGTGCCGTGCCCGAAGGCGAGGTACAGCTCGGAGTCTGACGCCTCACCGGTCGGGGAGTCCTCGGGCGGGTAGAAGTCGGTATGCGCGTCGAGGAATACCAGGCCATGGGCACCTCTGCGGCGCAATGCCAGCAGGCTGCCGAAGATGACGCTGTCGTCCCCACCGAGCACGAGGGGAAAGCGGCCCGCGTCGAGCACGTCTCCTACCGCGACCGCCTGGCGCAGTGCGACCTGGGCCATGGCCTCGGCGTTGAGCAGCCGACTCGGATGAGTGCGATCCCGCGAGTACGACGGAGCCTCCACCACCGGCCCGACGATCGCGCCGAGAGCTTCGGCCAGGCCTTCGTCAAGCAGCGCACCACCAAGTTGCTCGACGCCGGGCACCAGGCCGAGGTTGGTACGCACATGGATGATCTCCACGTGGCTACGGCGCCACATCCCGGCTCCTTTCCCCAGGCGCTCTTACCCTGCCGGGTCACGCCCACTCCGCCGGCTCGACGCCACAATGCTTCTCAAGCCCTAGCCCGTGGCGCCGCTGGTGGCCAGGTACAAGTCCCGTGCGTCACGTTTGCCCGTCAGGGGGCGCATTTCGGTTGCGGTGATTCGGCGGCGTAGACGAGACTCATCGGCAGTCGTGAGGTGAGGCGGAGGGGACGATGAGCACCGCTGACCGAGGCAACGCCTATCTGGAACAAGTGGTCGCGCAGCAGGCGGTGCTCGAGGACGATCTGCGGGCACGCCGCAGCTCCACCCCCGGTGAGCCGATGCCCGCGGCGGCCCCGCTGGTCAAGCGCGAGCGGGCTCTGGGCACGGCACCGGACAGGCTGACGCCGGGGCCGGTGGATGTCCGGATCACCGGCTTCTGGCGCTGGAAGAACGTCCTCGTCCCGCCGAACGCCTTCGTCGTACACACCCGCCGCGGCCGCGAAGACCCCCTGCACATCGGATTAGGCGTCTCATTCCGCTTCAACCCCGCCACGGACTCTTTCCTGGTGGTTCCGGGCGCCACCCAAACCATCCTGATCAACGCGTACTGCATCTGCCAGGAACTACAAGGCGTCTTGGTGCAGGGGTACGTTCAGTGGATCATTCACACCTTCCCCATCGCCTACCGCAAACTGGACTTCGGCGACCCCGCGGATCCGATGAGGCTGGTCAACCTCCAACTGCGCGAGCAGGCGGAGGCGGCCATCAAGGACAAGGTCGCGACCATGGGTGTCCGCGACGTGCTCAGCGACAAGCAGCCCATCATCGAGGAGCTGACCGCCCGGCTGCGCGCGGTGGCCGAGGGCGAGGCGGACAGCGACCAGGGGCTCGGCCTGCGCATCGTCACCGTTCAGATCAAGGAGGCCGTCGTCAGCTCGTCGCGGCTCTGGGAGAACCTGCAGAAGCCCTACCGGGCCGAACAAGGACAGATCGCCCGGCTAGCCGAACTGCGCTCCGAGGAGGCCGTCGCCCAGCGCGAGATGGCGACCGAGCGGCTCAAGGAGACCCAGCGCCTGGAGTACGAGCGGGAGCTCGCCGAACTGCGGGCCCGCAACGAGGCGTGGCAGTTCGACACCGAGGTGGCCGAGCGGCTGCGGCGTACCCAGCGAAAGCACGACGACTCCAGAGCGGTGGCGGAACTGGAGACCGAGACCACCCGGCACGCGCTGCGGATGGAACGCGAACGTCACGCCGAGGAGGCCGAGACCGGCCGGCTCCGGGTCCAGCGGGAGCAGGAGCTGAAGCGCCTTGAGCTCGACGGCGAGCTGGATCTGGCCCGCTCCCAGACCCAGTCCGACCACGACCGGGCCCTGCTCGACGTGGAGCGCACGCGACTGCGGGCCGACATCGACAACCAGCAGAGCCCGGCCAGCCTGCAGGCCAAGCTGATCGGCCTGCTGCCCGAGATCATGGCGAAGCTCCCCAAGCCGGAGGAGCTGCGCATGGTGTCGATCAACGGCGGCGACCGTACCACTGTGTCCGGGCTGCTGTCCGAGCTCGCCATCGTGGTCGGCGTACTGCGCTCCGCACTCGACGGCGACCGCCCGGCCTCCTGATCACCGCGCTAGAGCCCGCCATAGAGGCCATCGCGATATCGATCGTGCACACCGCCGGCAGCCTAAATCAAATTGACCGGACATTCACCGGACATTTCACCGCGCGCTGACAGAGGAATCTGTGGAAACCGAGCAAACGGGTCCACCGTGACAATTCCCCCTTTCCCATTCCGCAATCTCACGCCTATGCTCGGCTCTTATGGAGTACACGGAGAAAGAGACGGTCTTAGGCCTTCAGCAGCAATTCGACGCAGCCGAGCTGGCCGCGGACGCCGAACGCCTGCGCGAACTGCTGGCCGACGACTTCCAGTCAATCGGCCCCAAGGGGTACGTACTCGACAAGGACCAGTGGATCGGCCGCCATGCCCAGTTCCAGTACCACGCCCTGGACACCAGCCAGATCGACGTCCGGATGTACGGCGACACGGCGATCGTCCGCAACGTACAGAGCAACAAGGCGACCTCGCACGGCCGGGCGGTGGCGCTGCGGGTGCGGGTGTCGCAGGTCTGGGTGAAGCAGGAGGGGACGTGGAGGCTGGCCGGCATCCAGTTCAGCCCGATGGCCGACGACGCCTAGCCCGCACTGCCCCCTGATTGCCGATCACGGTCCCCCGACCCCCTCTGACCTGGAACGAAGAGCCATGGCCGCGGTCAGCGTCCCGTCAACCCCTCCGCATTACGGTGATCACCGTGACCGGATCCGACGGTGGATCGCCTGGGCCGTCGTCTCTGCGGCTCAGCTGATGGCAGCCCCGGACGCGCTGATTCCGACAGGAGGTTGATGATGACCACACCGACGACCTCACGGCTCGGTCCGGTGTTGCGGCACTGGCCGGTTCTGGTCGGGGTTGGGGTGGCCGCACTCGTGATCCTCGACATGACCGCAGGAGTCGAGCTGGCGAAGCTGCTGGCCGCCTCGGCGGTGGTGTACCTGGGGGCGTCCGCCCTGGGAAAGCAATCGGCGACCTGGCCCGTGTTCTTCGTGACCCTCGCTGTCATCTTGGCCGCGGACATCATCGACGAGGACTTCGAGGCGACCTGGGCGGTGCTAGGCCTGGGTGTGCTGCTGGGTGGCTACGGCCTCGTACGACGACTGCGTGAGGGCACGCGCCCTGACCCGGCGGGGCTGCCGTCACAGTCGCTCGCCATGCTCGTTTTCGGCGCCGCGGCCACGCTCGCGCTGTTCGTCAATGCGACGGTTGGCAGCTTCCTGGTGGCGCTGGGCCTGCTCGGCCACGCTGCATGGGACGTTTATCACTACAGGACGAACAAGGTCGTGTCCCGTTCACTCGCCGAGTTCTGCCTGATACTCGACACGACCGTAGCTGTGGCGATCATCCTCCTGACGCTCCTGCGGCCTTCGGATTCGCTGCCTGATCGAGGCTTCGCCACCACGCTTGCCACGAAGCAACTTCTCAGAAGCTCTCCACCCGGGGACTTCCGAGAACGGCGGCAGGAGGCGGTGTCGTCGGCCATTTTCGGTCGGGCCGTCCCAGCCCCCACGTCTCAGGACATGAGCACTTCGTCGGCGACGGTCTGGCCAGAGCGGATTGCGCCGTCGATGTAGCCGTACCAGCGGATTGCGGTCTAGCTGCCCGGGCAGGGCATCCCGTGCGACGGCACCTTCGAGCATGCCGCCGTCGCGATCGGCGGGCATACGAATAAAGCCAGCCATACCCGGCCAAAGCCGTACCGCCCAGTCAGAATCGCCTGTCCTCGCCGCCAGAGAATCGCCGCTGGCGCGAAGTCCAGGGCACCGCCTACCTTCTCTCGGGGGCCCGGGTCACCAACCCGAGGGGGGACACAAATGATCACAGTCCAGGGAACGGACTACAAGGAAGTCAGAGATCTGATCCTGGAGCTCGTCTGCCGGGACGACGTGGTGTGGAGCAACACCTTCAGCCCGGTGCTCCACACGATGCACGCGAACAACGACGTCTTCCAGGACTTCCCCGAGTTCCTGACGCGCCTCGCGACCGACGCGGCGGCACTCCCGGTCGGCACGGTGTACGAGCTGCCGTTCGAGATCGTCGACGTGCTGGCGAAGCTCTCGAAGCCCGTCAAGCACTTCACCAGCAAGGCGCAGGTGCTCAGCACCTTGCAGCCAGAATGGATCGTGCTCGACAACCTCTGCTTCGAGCTGGCGGAGGCCAACAAGATCAACGGGCAGATCCTGCACTTCGGCGACATCGACACGACCAAGCCGCAACACGTCGCCGTGCTCAACGAGATCAACCGGATCACCGCTCAGATCATCCAGCTCGTCGTCCGGGGCTCCAGCGCAGGCAACCCGCTCATCCAGGCGCTCGTCGGAGTCGGGTTCTGCAACACGCTCTGCCGCTGGGTGACCGGCGAGATCAAGTGCAACATGCAGGCGGGCGGAAACCTCCGCAAGGATCTCGCGAAGGTCTCGTGCACCAAGCCGCCGGGCCGGCAATGACGTGAGACGGCGGGGCGGTCCTGCGGGGCCGCCCCACCGTGCTGTTCACGCGCAGTCGGAGGTTATGGCGGCAGGCCAGGGTGAGATGGGAGGCCGGCGGGAGGTACGCCGTCGGCAGGTAGCGAGCGGCGTAGACGGTACCTTCGCACGCACGAAACGGACAACAGAGCCAACATGTGCGAACCATCACATTGATCACAACTCGTGGGCGGCGGCCGTGAGCCAGTGGTACGCATGATCACACCAATGGAAATCGAAAGGATATTCGTGCGCACACGCAAGCTGGCGACCCTCCTGGCCGGCGCGGCCGTGGCCGCCACCACCACGCTGGTAGCGGGCGCCGCCCCGGCCAGCGCGGCCGGACCCTGCGGCAGCAGCTACACCCGGGTCGGCGTCTACGCCATCTCCAGAGGAGACGGGACCCGCACGGGCACGCTGGAGGTGTACTACAGCTCCAGCGCCAGAAAGAACTGCGCCCTGACCTACGGCTACGGCTCCTTCGCCAACACCAACAGCTGGAAGAGAGTCACGATCTCGAGAGGCGACGGCAGCGGAGAAGACACCGATGCCGGGCACTACACGACCTACGCCGGCCCGGTGTACGTCTCCGCGCCCGGCCAGTGCATTGACGTCGCCGGAACGGTACCGGACTGGGTGACCCGCGAACTCAACAACGTGCACTGCGACTGAACCTCTTGCGACCAGACCGGGTGCCCTCCAGCGGAAATGTGGAGGGCACCCCGCAGGGCACTGCGTGGCTGCTCGGCCACGAATGACGTGCCAGAAGAGGTCGTCTCGCTTTGACCTGCTAAGAGGGGTCAACCACCCCAGATAGCCATCGCACTGTTCGGACACTCGATGATCCCGTTCGAGGCCGTCAGGTCCGCGTCGGGGAGATGCCGGTCGTGGCTTCGGTTGGGGCGGGTATGCGGACTTGCTCCGCGATGATCATGGTTGGGCTCGGTCGCCGGAATGGGCGCCGGCCCTGGCCACATCCCCGCTCGCCCGTACAAGCAGGTGCTGATCGGCGTCGCGTCACCCACGAGTTCCTTACCTGGGTCACCGCGAGAGCCGCCCGTTGACCGCTCTCGGTCCCACGCCGTTAGTCTGGATGGAAACGATGTGAGGGCGTGATTGCGAGCAATGGCAACAAGTCCGAGCAGGAAGAATGGTTCAGCTAAAGGCGACCCTATGGCCGAGAAGTCATCGTCGGCCGACCACATTGATCTCCTCGAATGGCATCTCGATCGACGACCGGCTCCGTTCATCATGGGCGCCGTGACCGGCTGCGGACCGCGCTACTGGCCCGATGCCGGGAGGAGAAGATCGAACCGCCGACGCCAGGCTGGATCGAACGGCTCTTGGGCGCTGCGGAGCCGATGTTCGAGCGGCATTTCACCGAGACGACCGTGGAGCGGTCTGACGCCGAGGACGAGGGCAGCAAGGCGGCAGGCATCGGTGGCGGGCGGGCGTTCTCGCAGGAGTTGAAGCAGGATCCGAGGCCGCTGCGGGGCATGGGCGATGCGCTCGCCTTCTTCGGTCATCGTACGACCCGGCTGGGGGAGAGCGATGCGAGTCGAGTTCCGGCTGCTGGGCGAGGTGGGCGCCCGGGTGGACGGCAGGCCGGTCGATGTCGGGCCGGCGCGGCAGCGCTATGTGCTGGCGGTGCTGCTGGCGGAGGCGAATCACCCGGTGTCCATGGATCAGCTCGCCGAGCGGGTCTGGGGTGAGGACCAGCCACCACAGGCCGCGGGTACGTTGCGCAGCTACCTGTCGCGATTGCGGGCCGCGGTGCCGGTGGTCGAGGAGTGGGGCATCCGGCGTCGTTCCGGCGGCTATCTGCTTGAGGTTGACGAGACGGCCGTGGATCTGCATCTGTTCCGCCGACTGCTGGCGCAGGCGCGGGGCGGCCGGAGCGGTGCGGAGCCGACGGCGCTGTATGAACGGGCGCTGGCGTTGTGGCGCGGCGAGGCGTTCGCCGACCTGGACACGCCCTGGTTGGCGGCGCTGAGGCACACGCTGCAGGCCGAGCGGTTCGCCGCGCAGCTCGACTATCACGACCTCCGGCTCCGGTGCGGCGAGGACGCCATGTTGCTCGCCGACCTCGCAGCGCTGGCGGCCGTGCATCCGCTGGACGAGCGGCTGGCCGGTCAACTCATGATCGCGCTGTATCGCAGTGGCCGCCAGTCAGACGCCTTGGCGTACTACGCGCAAATCCGGCGCGGCTTGGCCGAGGCGTTAGGGACCGATCCCGGCGTTGCTCTCCAGGGGCTCCATCAGCAGATTCTCACCGCCGACCCCGCGCTGGCCCCGGCGGCGGTACACGTCGCTGTGGCAGCGCGCGGCGTCGCTCTGGTGCCGCAGACCTTGCCGGCGGCGCCGCCGTTGTTCGTCGGCCGAGACCGGGAACTGGCGGGTCTCGATGAGGCGCTGGCCATACAGCAGACGACGGGTACGGTGCGGATCGTCACGATCGACGGCTGCGGCGGTATCGGCAAGACCTGGCTCGCGCTGCACTGGGCGCACCAGAACGCGGACGCGTTCGCCGACGGGCAGTTGTACGTGAACCTGCGTGGCTTCGCCCCCTGCGACGCGCCGATGTCGGCGACGGTGGCGGTGCGGACCCTGCTGGGCGCCCTTGCCGTCGATCCGGCGGCGATCCCGCCGATGCTGGACGCGCAGGTAGCGCTGTATCGCAGTCTGGTGTCCGGCAAGCGCATGCTGATCGTTCTGGACAACGCCCACGACACCACCCAGGTGACGCCCCTGCTGCCGGGAAGCCCGTCCTGCTTCGTGCTGGTGACCAGCCGCCACGAGCTGGTCGGCCTGATGACCGGTTACGGCGCCCACCCGATCACGTTGCCCCCTCTCGGCCAGGCCGAGGCGCGCCGGCTCTTCACCCGCCACGTGGGCAGCCGGCGGGCCGCGGCCGAACCTGCGGCCGTGGGCAGCCTGCTGGAGCTGTGCGCCGGGCTGCCGCTCGCGCTGAGCATCATCGCCGCCCGGGCGAAGGTCCGCCCGGACTTCCCGCTGCAGGCCCTGGCCGAGAATCTGGGCAGGGACTCGGCCCGGCTGGACGCCCTGGACGCAGGAGAGCCGACCGCCGACCTCAAAGCGGTTTTCTCCTGGTCCTATCGCACCTTGTCGGCACCGGCCGCCAGACTTTTTCGACTATTGGGTACGCACCCCGGTCCGGACGCCGACGAGGAGGCGGCGACCAGCCTGGCCGGGCTGGAGCCTGCGCAGACGCGACGGCTGTTGACCGAGCTGACGCGGGCGCACCTGCTCATCGAGCACCGGCCGGGTCGTTACACCTTCCATGATCTACTGCGCGCCTACGCCGCGGAGCAGGCCCGCACGCGCGATACACAGGCCGCCCGGCGTGCCGCGGCGCACCGCGTACTGGACCACTACCTACACACCGCTCACACCGCCATGCTGCTGCTCTACCCGCACCGCCATCCGATCATCCTGTCCGCGCCGCGTGACGGAGTGCGCCCGACGGTCCTGACGGACCCGCAACAGGCGATGGCCTGGTTCACCGCCGAGCACGCGGTGCTGATCGCCACTGTGCGGCAAGCCGCCGACCTGGGATTCAGCACCATCACCTGGCAACTGGCCTGGTCCCTGGTCACCTATTTCGACCACCAAGGACACTGGCAGGACCTTCTCGCCACGCAACAGACCGCGCTGGACGCCGCGCAGCGGCTCGGCGATCGACTCGGCCAGGCCCACGCCCACAGCGGACTCGTCCGGGCCTACACCCGGCTGGGCCGCCATGACGACGTCCGCGCCCACGTCGAGCAGACGCTCACCCTGTTCGGCGTACTCGGTGACCGGGTCGGCCTGGCCAACGCCCACCGCGGCGTCGCCTCACTCCTGGAGACCCACCAGAACTATCGACAGGCGCTCGGCCATGCCGAGCAGGCCCGAGATCTCTACCAACAGGCCGGCCATCGCGCCGGACTCGCGCACGCGCTCAACGCGATCGGCTGGTATCACACCCTGCTGGGCCACCACGACCAGGCCCTGACCCACTGCGAGCAGGCCCTCGACCTGCACCGCGAACTCGGCCACCAGCACGGTCAGGCCACCACCTGGGACAGCCTCGGACACGCGCACCTGCATCTCGGCCACCACGCCCACGCCGCCGCCTGCTATGAGCAGGCCCTGAACCTGTTCCGAGAGGTCGCCGACCGCTACAACGAGGCCGCCACC
The DNA here is from genome assembly GCF_018603905.1 of Nonomuraea sp. NEAU-A123. GTDB lineage: Bacteria > Actinomycetota > Actinomycetes > Streptosporangiales > Streptosporangiaceae > Nonomuraea. The sequence continues at coordinate 691,636 of NZ_JAHFZZ010000001.1, read as the reverse complement.
CTCGTCCACCTCGGCGACGCCCACCACACCACCGGCCACGACCAGCCGGCCGACCATGCCTGGCGGCGCGCACTGGAGATCTTCGAGCAACTCGGCCACGCCGACGCCGACCAGATCCGCGCCAAGATCCACGATCACCCGGAACGGTAGCGCGTCCAGGCCCCGCAACGAACCCACAACGAACCCACAACGCCGTTCAGGCATGCTGATCCGGTGCGAGCGCAAGTCCCGACGCAGAACTCCCTCCGATCACCGTGCACCAGCCCAGCCTGCCGATCCTGCCCAGCTATGGAGACCTCATTGACGCGCCCTCATCGGGGCGGACTGCGGCGCGGACACGCGTCATCGGCAACCGAAAGGAGGTAGCGGTGATGAAGGGCGAGCCTTGACACAGTAACCGCAGAAATGGCGTTCAGCGGAAGCCGTTTCCCGCGGTAGGTGGTCTACCGGGCGCCGGAGACGGCACTTCCGATTACCAGCGGCAAATCTTTTCGCACATCAGTGTCCCTTCCCCTGTGGGGATACAGGCACACCAATGTGCCATGTCCTCACACCTCTCCATTCCAGATAGGAGAACCATGCGGACCAAACTGTCGAGGATACTCGTCGGAGCCCTGATTCTCACGGCAGGAACTGCAACCGGGATCCCGGCGGCATCGGCGACCACCTCCGCCCTCCCCTGTTCGGTCTACGCGAACCCCCCATTCGCCTATGGCGTCGGCGAGATCCGAGGAATCGGCGGCTCGACGGGCTGCGGGGAGACGAATATCGAAGCACGCATTTACCAGGACAAGGTCGGGCTCGACGCTCTGGTGGCGACCGGCTCGGGGTCAAACCCGATCAGGGTCTACGGCAGCTGCAACTGGGGCCACGGCAATTACTACACCCAGACCATCAGCCGGGGTGGCACGGTGGAATCCCAGCGCGTGACGCTCTGCTGAAAGCATCCTGAATGAAAGTGAGGACCTTCGGACCTGGTTCGTCCATCACCCCCGAAGGTCCTCGCGCCTCGGGACGCCGCGAGCCGTCCGGCGACCACGACCGCATTTATGGACTCTCAATCACTCCGCAGGCCATCGCACGCGAGTTCCGCAACCGTCCCTTCTGCCGCCAGAAGCCGGCCGCGCCTCGACGTTGGCGAGCCTTCTCATAAAATGAGTGTTCGAGAAGAGGCGGGTCGCGGCCGGATGGCGTCACGACAGTAGCTGCGCGGATGCGTGGCACATCCCGCTCCCGAGCTGAAATGCGGCGACGGCACCCCCAGCGACGTCGTGCTGTTCGACGATCGCGAGGCCGCGATCCACGCCCTGGCGATCGACGTCCGCGAACGCGGGCAGAAAGACCGCCTCTTGTCAGGCCAATACACGGCCCATGTCAATATTCAGCGCGCTACCTGGGAAGCCACAACCGTATGGCTCGCCGTCGCTAAAAACCATGCCGTGTTTTACCGTGCAGCTATGTGCGACCAGCCCCCCTAGGGGTTGCAGAGAAGGGTCGATATGGGAAAGAAAAAGAAGACCCCCGTAAGTCACGAGATCATCGACGGTGTAGCCGTCATTACTCATGCAGCGGTCACGGTGAAGGGGACGGCTCTCGGCACTCTCGTTGGGCATCCACTGGCCGGAGCAGCCGGAGGCGCCTACGTAGGCGATAAGGTCCGGCGGGAGATCGAGAGCCTGAAGACCCCTGAAGGCCGCGATAAGTGGGACGACCGTCTGTTCAATCTCGGCGAGGGTATGCGCAACAATCCATGTCCCGGCGCATAATCTCGGCAAAGGCCTGCGCAAGAGCCATCCCATTACTGAGTAGCGCAAAACGGGCAGTACACGACGGAGGCTCCAGCCTGTAGAGCTGGAGCCTCCGGTCGTCTGAGAGCCTCTGTTGGCGGGCGGGTCATCGAAGGCCAGTTCTACGCGGTCGCCGCGCAGCACTTTCCGACAGTTCTCCTGGTGTCGCCAGGTCTCGCCGCTCGCTCGCTCGTGTTCGTACCTACACGGCTACCAAGGCACTTCCCCGTTCTCGTCCTGAAAAGTTCCTGTCGGGCCGTCCGCGTCGAGAGTTGCCAAACGCACGACGACCCTGGCACTCGCCTCCGGCGCCCTTCCGATTCCGAACGCCGCGGTCATGTCGGTCGCGGTGGTGCCGGGCTCGACTGCGTTGAACTTGATGCCCGGCTGGGACTTGGCGTACTGGATCGTCAGCATGGTGGCTGCGGACTTCGAGGCGGAGTAGAGCGCCAACGGCAAGTTGAATTCCGGCCGGTCCGGATTGGTCACTGCCCAGAACGATCCGGCACTGCTCGAAACGGTGACCACGGTTGGGTTCGAGGATTTACGCAGGAGGGGAAGTGCCGCCTCCGTGACCCGCACGATTCCCACCGCGTTGGTGTCGAAGGCCCGAAGAGCCGTGGGGCCGTCGGTGACGCCGTCCCCGAGGATGCCTGCGTTGTTCACCAGGACGTCGAGGCGGCCCTCAGCCAAGTCGATCGCCGCCAGCGCGTTGCTCACCGATGCGTCGTCGGTCACGTCGAGCTGCACGAATCGTGCGCCAAGCGCCGCCGCGGCTTTCTCACCGCGCTCGACCGGATCGCCGAGGCCATGGGGCGCATCGAGCAATGCCGCGACGGCGGCGATCGCCTCTCCCGGCCACCAAGGCTGGCCGCCGTACGCTACGAAGCCGTCGCCATCATCGCCGCGATCAACCAGTGGCTCAACACCCTTGTGAAACGCGGCCGAGCCGCCGCTGACTTGGACGGCCCACCACATCCCAGCTCTCCAGGACCGGAGCGGTCTGCAGATAGGGCGGGTATGTGGACTCCGAGTTCACGCGGGAGAGGTTCACCCGCCGTCTTCGCTCAGCCGGCTCGGGTGAGGGTGTCGATCGCGGTGACGTCTTCAGCTGTGAGGCTGAAGCCTTGCAGGTCGAAGTTGGTGGCGATGCGTTCCCGGCGGGAGGACCTGGGCAGGATCACGATGTCGTGTTCCAGATGCCAGCGGAGGACGACCTGGGCGGGAGTGACATCGTGCCTCTGGGCGATCTCGGTGAGAACCGGGTTGTTCAGGTCGGTGTTCTTAAGGCCGCTGTAGCCCTCGACGACCACCCCTCGCTGGCGGTGCTCCTCCAGCAGGGCTGGGTCGTGCTGCGCCGGGCTCCACGGAATCTGGTTGACTGCCGGCTGCTGTCCGGTCGCCTTGGTCAGAAGGTCGATCTGTGCGGGGCTGTAGTTGCTGACACCGACGTTCCGGACCAGTCCGGCATCCTTGGCGGACAACAGTTCCTGCCACGTCGAGACGAGCTCGTCCTGGCTCGTCGGCCAGTGGATCAGCCAGAGATCCACGTAGCCGGTGTCGAGCAGCCGAAGACTCGACTCCAGAGTACGACGGGCATGCCGCGCGTCCTGCGGGCGGAGTTTGGTGGTGACGAAGACCTGCTCCCGGTCCAGGCCACTGTCTTTCACGGCTCTGCCGACGTCCGACTCGTTCTGGTACAAGGTCGCGGTGTCGACATGTCGATAACCGATCTCAAGCGCCGCACGCACCGACTCGTACGCCGTCTTGGGCGAGAGCTGCCAGGTCCCAAAACCGATCAACGGCAACGCAGTCCCACCAGGCAAGTCCACTGTCTTGGTCATGCGTAGCATTCTGCCTTGATCGACGGCCGCTCGCTGGCCACAGGCACCTGCGGCACTCTGTCAAGCTGCCGCTGCGCAAGATCGACTTGGCCGCCACTCAGCGCGGCACCCGTAACCGCACGCTCGTGCTGCGATTCGCGGCCGAAGGCCCTCCTGGCTGCCATGCCGAGCACAGGTGGTGGCGCGTCCAGGCCTCCCGTGCCACACTCACTGTTATAGAACTCTCTATAGAGTTATAGAACGACGATCGGAGCATGGCATGCGAGAAGCGTTGCCGTGGCGTGAGCCAGTCCCGCTGGACGCGACGATGGGCGAGCCCCGAGCGCGGGGCCGATTCGGCGAGTACGGCGGACGGTACGCGCCGGAGTCCCTGGTGGAGGCGTGCCGCGAGGTGGACGAGGCGTTCCGGGAGGCCTGGGCGGATCCGGGGTTCCGCGGTGCCCTGGCGAGGCTGCTCGCCGTGCATGTCGGGCGGCCGACCCCGCTCACACCGGTCCACCGGCTGTCGGAGGCGCTGGGCGTACAGCTGTATCTCAAGCGCGAGGATCTCACCCACACCGGATCCCACAAGATCAACAATGTGCTGGGCCAGGCCCTGCTGGCCATCCGGATGGGGCGGCGCAGGCTGATCGCCGAGACGGGAGCGGGCCAGCACGGGGTGGCCACCGCGACCGCCGCCGCGCTGCTCGGGCTGGAGGCCACGGTGTTCATGGGCGAGCGCGACATCGAGCGGCAGGCGCTGAACGTCTTCCGGATGCGCATGCTGGGTGCCGAGGTGGTCCCGGTGACCACGGGCAGCCGTACGCTCAAGGACGCGACCAGCGAGGCCATGCGGCACTGGGTGGGCGCGACCGGCGACTCCCACTACTGCATCGGTTCGGTCGTCGGGCCGGATCCGTACCCATGGATGGTCAGGGAGTTCCAGCGGATCATCGGCGACGAGGCCCGCGGGCAGTGCGCCGCCGAGCTGCGGACCGGCGTCCCGGACTACGTGGTCGCGTGCGTCGGCGGCGGCTCCAACGCGGCCGGCACGTTCGCCGGATTCGCCGACACCCCGGCGCGCCTGGTCGGTGTCGAGGCGGAGGGCGGCGCCGGGGCGGCCCGCGGCCGGCTCGGCGTCCTGCACGGCTGCCGCTCGCTGTTCCTGCAGGACGACGACGGGCAGATCACCCAGGCGCACTCCATCGCCGCCGGGCTCGACTACCCGGGAGTCGGCCCGGAACACGCCCACCTGCGCGACCTGGGCCGGGCCCGCTACGTCACGGTGACCGACGACGAGGCGGTCGGCGCGGCGGTACGGCTGGCGCGTACCGAAGGCATCGTCCCGGCGCTCGAATCGGCGCACGCCCTCGCCTGGGTGATCCGCGCGGCGGGCGACGGCGACCTGCCCGCAGGATCGACGGTGCTGATGACGCTGTCCGGCCGGGGCGACAAGGACGTCTCAACCCTGAAGGAGCTGCTGTGACGGACCCCACCCTGACCGCGGGCGCGGTCGAACGCCACCTACGTGCCCGCCGGGACACCGGCCGCGGCCTGCTCATGCCGTACGTCACCGCGGGGATCACGCCCGGCTGGACGGACTACCTGCGGGCGTTCGCCGCCGCCGGGGCGGACGCGATCGAGGTCGGCCTGCCCTTCTCCGACCCCACGCTGGACGGCGTCACCATCCAGCAGGCCAGCGAAACGGCACTGGCCCGGGGGGCGAGCACCCGCCGGATCCTCGCCGACCTGTCCGGCATGCCGGACCTGGGCGTGCCGCTGGTCGTCAGCACCTACTACAACCTGGTGCTGCACGACGGCCCCGAGACGTTCTGCGCCGCACTGCGCCGGGCCGGCGTCGGTGGCCTGATCGTGCCCGACCTGCCGGTGCACGAGGCGGACGAGCTGACGGACGTGGCCGCCGCCACCGGGATCGAGCTGGTCCTGCTGGCGTCGCCGGCGACGCCGCAGCCGCGGCTGGCGGAGATCTCGTGCCGCAGCCGCGGATTCGTCTACGCGGTGTCGCTGATGGGCACCACCGGTGAGCGGACCGCCCTCGCCGCTTCGGCGGCGGAGCTCACCGAGCGGATCAGGCGCGTCACCGACCGGCCGGTCTTGCTAGGATTTGGCATTTCCACCCCGGACCAGGCACGCGAAGCCCGCCGGCACGCCGACGGCGTGGTGGTCGGCGCCGCGGTCATGCGGCGGGTGCTCGACGGGGCTGGGCCGGACGACCTGCGGGCCTTCCTCGCGACTCTGCGGCAAGCCCTCGACCAGGAGTGTGACCAACCACGATGACTCCCGACGCCGGGCACGAGGCGAGATACCGCGCCATCGCCGCCGACCTCGCCGCGAAGATCCGGTCGGGACACTACGCCCCCGGTGCGGCCCTGCCGCCGCAACGGGAGCTGAGCGCCTCCTACGGGGTGACCCTCATGACGCTGCGCCAGGCGTTGCGCGAGCTCAGCGACGAGAGGCTGATCGTGCAGCAGCCCGGCAGGGGTACGTTCGTCGCCCCGCCCCACCTGGCGTACCAGCTCGACTCGCTCCGCAGCCTGGTCGACGACCTGCGTAAACAGGGCCACGACGTACGCACCGCGGTGGCCGGGCGGGCGGTGCGCCGGGCCCCCGCCCGGATCGCCGCGGAGCTGCGGCTGCGTCCCGGCGACACCGCTCTGCGGCTGGAGCGGGTCCGCGAGTTCGCGGGACGTCCCGCCGTACACCAGGTGTCCTGGGTCCGCCGGCCGGTGGCCGACCAGATCCGCGACCGCGACTTCACCGCCGTCTCCCTCTACACGGCCCTCGCCGACGCGGGAGTGACGGTCGCCCGGGCGTCCGAGGCGGTCCGGCCCGGTCTGCTCGACCCCGCCGCCGCCCGCCACCTCCACGAGCCGCAGGGCAGCCCGGTGCTCGTCAGCACCCGGATCACTTACACGCTCGACGCCACGCCCGTGGTGTCCGACCATGCCACCATCCTCGGCAGCATGATGGAGATCCGCACCGAACGCGCCGCCACCGGCCTCTCTCTCACCTGGGGCGCCACCAGCTGAGAACCTGTGTGCGGTCTATCCCACCGTGGCGACGAGCCGGTTCTTGCGGACCTTGCCCACCGCGTTCCCGGGCAACTCGCTCTCGATCGCGACGCTCACCCGGTCCGGGCATCATCCGCCGCAAGGAGCTGATCGTCCGTCTCCTTGCAGGCCGATGCGAGCTATGCGGCACACGTGGCACCATCCAGGTCCACCACGTCCGCAAACTCGCCGACCTCGGCAAACCGGGACAGCCACGCCCCGGAAGCGCCTCGGCGGTGGCGAGCTTTCCAAGCGGGCGTCGTTGGCGGCCGACTTATTCGGATGCGCGGCATCGAGGCCCCCGTCTAGGGTGCGGGACCATGTCGATGCCTTCGTCAGCCATGTCCTCCTATCCTCCGCTTCGCCTGCAGGTTCGCACCCCGCGCCTCACGTTGGCTGCGGCGACTGACGAACTCCTCGAACGCCTGGTCCCGGTGGTCCGTAAAGGAGTTGCCGTCTCTGAGCCTTGGCCGTTCGACGACCCGATGTCTCTCTACAAGGAGAACCCCGAACGTGAGTGGGCTTGGCGGCGGGCGATCTGGGCGGGCCGGGCACGGGTCAGCGAAGACTTCTGGCGGCTGTACTTCGTCGTCATTGTGGACGGTGAGCCTGTCGGGATGCAGGACCTCATTGGCACGGAATTCATGACGTTCGGCACCGTACACACCTTCTCCTGGCTGGATCCCGAAGTACGGGGCCGCGGATGGGGCAAGGAGATGCGGCAGGCCGTGCTGCACCTGGCCTTCGAGGGCTTTGGAGCACGGGAGACTGCCAGCGAGGCGTTCCACGACAACCTCGCCTCGAATCGTGTCTCACAGGCCCTGGGCTATGAGCCGAACGGCGTCACTTGGGCCACTCGACGAGGTGAAGCCGCGGCCTTAAATCGTTGGAGGCTCACGAGGGAGCGCTGGGCAGTAGCTCGCCGTGACGATATCGAACTTGTCGGCGTTGCCGAGTGTCGGCCATCGCTCGGAATCAGCGCTGCCAACGATTGATCAGCGCCTGCTTGATCGGGCGGGTCTGCGATTCCGCGCGACCCTGTTCCGAGATCGGAATCCCATTCCTGAAGCGGCCGCGGTGGCGGGGACGTGGCTGATCATCCCTTGACAGCTCCGCCGAGCTGTCCGGCCCGCAAGTACCGCTGCGCGACGAGGAAGATCACGAGGATGGGTCCGACGGTGACGAGCCCGGCGAGCGCCGCCTCCGGCTGGTGGATGGGCAGGATCGTCGCGCCGTAGGACGGATTGACGGCGGCGGTGGAGCTGATCAGCGTCTGGAGGCCGAGTTGGAGGTTGTACTTGGAGTCGTCGGCGAGCATGACGAAGGGCAAGAAGTACTGGTTCCACGCCTGCACGAAGCAGAAGAACCCGGTGAGCCCAAGGGCGGGCCGGCCCAGGGGGAGGCCGAGGGACACGAAGGCCCGCCACTCCGACGCGCCGTCCATCCGGGCGGCCTCGATGAGGCTGCGCGGAAGGTTGTCGTTGTAGTAGAGGTAGGTGAGGTAGACCCCGAAGGGGAAGAACGCGCTCGGAAGCACGACCGACCAGACGGTGTCGATCAGTTGGAGCCCGACCATCTCCAGGTAGAGGGGAAGGATCAGCGCCGCCTGAGGAATGATCATCGTCACCAGGGTGGCGTTCAACACGGCCCGGCGCCCGGGGAAGTCGTACATGGCGAGCGCGTAACCGGCGGGGACCGCCATCAACAGCGCGAGGATCACCGCGGCCACCGAGTAGCCGATCGAGTTCGCCAGCCAGTCCAGGACCAGGCCATCGCCGAAGGTCATGAGGTTGGACCAGGCGCGGCCGAGGTCGGCGACGGATCCGAACGTCAGCGACGCGCCGGCGGTGAGGCGCTCGCGCGTGTGAGTCGGCGCCAGCACGAGCCACAGCAGCGGGATGACGAACGCGGCGGCGGAGACCAGCATGACGGTCGCCCCGATGACCGCGCTCGCCCGGCGCCGCAGCGGTGGTCCGGTGCCGGCTGTCATGTCCGCCCTTGGTTCCGGCACGGAGTCGCTCGTCATGTCAGCCCTTCCTGCTGCCGGTCGCGTACAGATCGGTTCTGGCGATCACGAAGACCGCCACCAGCAGGCCCACGCCGAGCAGCATGAGTGACAGCGCGGCGGCCATGCCGAAGTTCCCGCGCTGCGTGGCGAAGAAATAGGCGAGCTGGTTCAGCGACCACGTCTCGCTCACCTGGCTGGTGAACGCCGAGCGCAGCACCTGGGGTTCGACGAAGATCTGCGTCCCGTAGGCGAAGCTGGAGATCAGCATGAGGGCGAGCTGCGGCCGGATGTGGGGCGCCTTGATGCGCATCGTCACCTGCCAGCCGTTTGCTCCGTCGACCCTCGCGGCCTCGAGGATCTCGCCGGGCACGGTGTTGAGCGCCGCGTACACCACGACGATCCAGCCGCCGGCGGTCACCATCGTGGCCATCACGGTGAGCACGACCGGTAGGCCCTGCCCGCCCAGCAGGTCGGTGCCGGAGCTGACGCCGGCGAGCCGGAGCAGCGGCGAGAACGGGCTGATTCCCGGGCTCAGCATGAACAGCCACAGCAGCGCCGCCGCCGCGCCGGTGACGGCGCCCGGCAGGTACCAGGCGAAGCGGCTCGCCGCCGAGATCCGGCCGCCGTGGTGGTGGGCCAGCAGCGACAGCCCGGTGACGAACAGCAGCATGGTCGGCAGCCACATGCCCAGGTAGGTGACGACGTTCCGCGCCGACGGCAGGAGCCGGGCGTCGGTCAGCACCGCCGCCCAGTTCTCCAGCCCGGCGAAGGCCGCGTCGGGGGTCTCGAACGAGATACCCACGGCGTAGACGGCGGGCACCACGCCGAACATGAGGAGGAACACCAGATACGGCGCGAGGAACAGGTACGGCGCGACGTGCCGCCTCCGTGGTTCGGTCACGGGGTCACCGTGTAGCCCGCGTCCTTGGCCGCCTGGGTCAGTTGCTCGCCGAACTTCGGCATCAGGTCGGCGAGCTTGCCTTTGTCCTGGATGCCCTTGGCGACCGTCTCGTTGTAGCCGTTGATGACTGTCGCCGCGTACCGGGTGTATTTCCAGTTCTCGCGGATGAGGTCAGCCTGCGCCTTGAACACCGGAGAGGGGTCCTCGGCGTAGTAGGAGTCATTCGCCTTGCCGGCCATCCATGCCTGCGCCGCCGGACGGTAGGCAGGGTAGGTGGGTTGCTTGCTCTGCAGACCGATGTCGGTGGTGAGCCAGGTGATGAGGTCGGCGGCACCCTGCGGGTTGGCGGCGTGCCTGCTCATGGCCCATACCCCGCCGCCCACCGCGCCGGAGTAGCCGATGCTCTCGCCCTCCCAGGTGGGCATCGGGGCCGCCGCGAGCTGGCCTGGCGGTGTCTTGTAGGTGGGCTTGAACGCGAAGTCGCCCGCCCACGACGCGAACGGAAGCATGAGGATCTTCCGCTGGGTTCCGAGGGCGACGAAGGCGGGGTCGAACTCATCGAGCCGCGAGACCGACCCGTTGTCCAGCATCGGCTGGAGCAGCTCGTCGACGCGCGTGCACTCCACCGCAGCGGGATTGATCCGGACAGTGGTGTCCGACTTGACGTCGGTCAGCGGGCATCCGCTCGACTGGTAGTAGGTGAACAGCATGCCGTGGGCGCCGAGCGCTCCGACGACGTAGCCCGGGTGTTCGGCGGCCACCTTCGCGCCGAGTTCCTGGTACTCCTTCCAGGTCTTCGGGACGGTGTACCCGAACTGCTTCATGAGGCCCTTGTCGTACCAGAGCACCGTCTGGGCGATGTCGTTCTGCAGGCAGTAGAGATGATCCGCGATGGTGCAGTTGCCGACGGAGCTCTTCGCGAACGCGTCGACGACGTCCTGCTTCACCCGGCCGTCGAGGGGGGCCGCCCATTCGTACGGCTTCGCCTGCAACGTCGCGAGGTTCTCCCCGGTGAACACGACGTCGGGCCAGCCCTGTCCCGCACGGTTGGCGAGCTGGACCTTCGTCTCGATGTAGCCGGACTCGTTCGGGATGGTGACCAGATCGATCTTCGCCGCCGGGTGCGACTTCCGGTACTCCTGGACCATCGGGACGCGAGTGGCGTCCGCCCACACCACGATCTTGGCGTTGGGGTCGGCGGCGGGTTGCTTGTCGGCACTCCGGCCGCCGCCGCAGGCGGTCAGCGAGAGAAGTGCGGCGAGGGTGGCGCCTGTCGCGGTGATCACTGCGACACGACCGCCTGGTCGACTGCTCATGGGGACCCCTTCGTTCGGGTGAGGACGCAGCCGTCCGATGAAGTATCAGATCTATTTGGCTAACCAACACGATCTGTGGCTGTTGGAGCGTAAGTATTTGAGCCAAAGGCCGGGATGTCAACGCTCTGTTCCCCAGATAGATCTGATCTATTTTCAATCCACGCTCGATGTGGCATGCTTCTCGCCAGTTAGAACCGGATGCTTCGCCCGGCGCCGAAGAACACCAGAGAGGGTCACATGAGCCCACGCGCCGCCCCCGACGAGGGGGCCTCCCCGTCCGAACCCGCTCCCGAACCCGCTCGTGCGGCCACGAGCTACCGCCCCGGCTACGAGCTGGTGGCCGAACGGCTGCTGGTCTACATCGCCGAGCGAAAGCTGCAACCGGGTGACCGGCTTCCGACCGAGCAACAGCTCGCGGAGATCTTCCAGTCAGGCCGGACGGTGACCCGCGAGGCCATCAAGGTCCTGGCGGCGGTAGGGCGGATCACGGTGCGCAAGGGCGCGGGCATCTTCGTCGCCGTTCCCTCCAACGCCGTGGCCGAAGAACAGGTGGCCTACTTCCAGCCCACCAACCTTGAGCACGTGCTCATGATGTTCGATCATCGCCGGCTCATCGAGGCCGAGACGGCGCGCAGGGCTGCCACCCTGGCCACCCCCTTGCAGGTGCGCGCGATCCGTGAGGCGGCTGAGCAGTCGCTCGTCGCGGCGCCGGGATCCGACCACCGCGAGTTCGCGCGCTTCGACCGGCTCTTCCACGACGCCGTCGCGTCCGCCTCCGGCAACGTGTTCCTGCAGGCCTCGGTGACGACCCTGCGCGATTTCGCCCAGCAGTCGGACCTGCTGCTGTTCCGTGGCGAGCTTCCGGGATCGCTCACGGTCGCCGCGCGCGAGCACCTCGCGGTCGCGGAGGCTGTCGCCGCGGGAGAGCCCGAGGAGGCCTCCGCCGCCATGATCGCGCATATCGACACGACCCAGGCCCAGTTCGAGCGCAGGATCAGAGATCGGCTGCTCAACGTCGTCGACGACCCGAAGGAGCGCTCTTGAGCGGAACGACGATCCAGGACGTCTGGGTCGATCAGGTGCGACTGCCCGCCCAGCAGCCGTTCCGCTGGCGTGACGGTCTGCCCGGATCCGAGCCGGAGCGCACCGGCGGCGTCCTGAGGGTCCGTACCGAGGACGGTGTGGTGGGCAGCGCGCCGACACCTCGCGGCGTCATCGCCGCCGACCTCGTCGAGCGCCGGGTCCGTGACGAGCTGATCGGCCAGGACGCGCTGCGCCGCGAATGGCTGTGGCACCGCATGTGGGAGCTCGACCGCATCGAGGAGTTCCCGCTCTACTTCCTCGGCCTGGTGGACGTCGCGCTGTGGGACATCGCCGGCCGGCTCTCGGGGCTGCCCGTGCACGGACTTCTCGGCAACTTCCGGGATGCCATCCCGGCCTACGCGTCGACCGTGACCTACTCCTCGATCGAGGAGTACCTCGATATCGCCGACCAGTGCGTCGAGCGGGGCTTCGGCGCTATCAAGCTGCACGCCTGGGGCGACGGCCGCCGTGACGCCGAACTGGCCCGCCGGCTGCGCGAGCACGTCGGGGACGGCTTCCCGCTGATGTACGACGGCTCCGCCGGGTTCGACCTCGCCGACGCGATCCACCTCGGGCGGGCGCTCTCCGACCTCGACTTCCTGTGGTACGAGGAGCCGATGCGGGAGTTCAACATCACGAGCCACCGCTGGCTGGCCGAGCGGGTGTCGGTGCCACTGCTGGTCGGGGAGACGAGCGACGGCTCCCACATGAACATCGCCGACTTCATCAGCGCCGGCACCGCCACGCACGTACGCACCTCGGCCATCTTCAAGGGCGGCGTCACCGGAGCCATGCGCATCGCCCATCTCGCCGAGAGCTTCGGGCTCCGCGCCGAGGTTCACGGCATGGGGCTCGTCAACCAGCACCTGTGCATGGCCATTCCCAACACGACCTACTACGAGGCGCTGGTCTGGGGAAACCCGATCAGCACCGATGACTCCGTCGGCGCCGACGGCATGGTCCGCGCCGGCGCCGCCCCGGGTTTCGGCGATCTCGACCGCGTCTGAACGCACCCGCCTCACCTGATCGCGCTCCCACACCCCCCACCAGTTCTCCCTGGAGCGAGCCCGATGGTCCTTCCGCCACGCCTCCTTCGCCGTTCGATACTGCTGCTCAGCTCGATGTTCGTCCCCTTCGTAGTGATTCCGCACGTCGCCTCCCCGGCCACGGCCGACGTGGGCACGAACTTCTACGTCTCCCCTCGTGGTGACGACTCCGCTCCGGGAACCCGCGGCCGGCCGTTCAAGACCCTGGAACGAGCCCGCGACGCCGTACGCAAGGTCAACGCACAAATGCGCAAGGACGTCATCGTCAACATCGACGACGGCACGTACGTCCTCGACAAGCCCCTCGACCTCACCGCCGCCGACTCCGGCGCCAACGACCACGAGGTGATCTGGCGCGCGATTCCCGGCCGCCATCCCGTGATCAGCGGCGGCCGTGCCGTCACCGGCTGGACGCTGCAGGACGCGGGCAAGAACATCTACCGCGCCGCAGCAGGCGACCTCGACACGCGGCAGCTGTACGTCGACGGAAAGCGAGCCACCAGGGCACGCACGCCGGACGATCCGGTGACGTTCTCCAAGACCGCCACCGGATTCACCGTGTCCGACCCGGCGATGGCGGGCTGGAAAAACCAGTCCGACATCGAGGTCGTCGCCCGCATCGGCTGGAAACTGCTCCGCTGCCCGGTCGCGTCGATCGCCGGGACGGCCGTCACCGTACAGGAACCGTGCTGGCACAACGCCAACCTGCACACCGGGCTCGGCATGGAGAGGCCGACCTGGTTCGAGAACGCCTACGAACTGCTCGACCAGCCGGGCGAGTGGTACCTCGACAAGAGCGCGGGCGCGCTGTACTACATCCCGCTGCCCGGTCAGGACCCCCGGACCGCCGACGTGGTGGCGGGAGATCTGGAAGCCCTGATCAAGGGCACCGGTACGGTCAGCCGGCCGACCCATGACATCCGATTCGAGGGACTGACCTTCTCGCATGCCACCTGGCTGGCGCCGAACTCCGACGAGGGCTACGCCGACGTCCAGGCCGGTTTCCACATCGTCGGCAGCGGTAACCCCACCTTCGACTCGACCCGCGATTCGTGGGCCAAGACCCCCGCGGCGGTGACGTTCGCCAACGACCGCGACATCACCTTCCATCGGAACGTCTTCACCCACCTTGGCGCCGCCGCGCTGAACTTCGACACCGGCAGCAAGGGCGCCACGATCACGGGCAACCGGTTCCAGGACGTCTCCTCCGCCGGAATCCAGGTCGGTGGCATCGCCGTGGTCGACCACCACCCGGACGACCCCCGGCTGGTGACCGAGGACAACACCGTGTCCAACAATGTGCTCACGGACGTGGGCGCCGAACACGCCGACGCGGTCGGCATCTTCATCGGTTACACGACCAGGACCTCCGCCACCCACAACGTGCTGTACGCGCTCCCGTACAGCGCGATCTCCGTCGGCTGGGGATTCGGGCTGACCGACCCGGGCGGCAACCCTGCCTATGACGGCAATCTGGGCACCCCGATCTACGACACTCCGACGACGAGCATGGGCAACACCATCCAGGCGAACCTGATCCACGACGTGATGACCCGAATGGCCGACGGCGGCGGGATCTACCACCTCGGCGCCGACCCCGGAACGGTGATCTCGGGCAACTACATCCGCAGCCTCGGACCGGACGGCTACGGTCCGGTGTACCTCGACGAGGGCAGCCGCTATGTGAAGGTCACCGAGAACGCCCTGTGCGACCTCGACGTCAGATGGCTCCTGATCAACGGGGGCGCAGCCCGGCACAACAAGGCTGAATACAACTTCACCGACAATCCCGCGACCGCGCTGCAGGGCAGCCCCAACAACGTCCTCGCCAACAACGTCACGGTGCCCGGCTGCGAGGCGCTCCCGGCGTCGGTGACCGCCGCCGCCGGGCTCGAACCGGCCTACCGTGACCTCGACCCGGCGCAGCCGGCCGGTGACCGAAACTCCCCGACCGCGCCCACCGACCTCCAGGCGTCCGCCGCACTGCCCACGGTCGCCGACCTGAGCTGGACCGCCTCACGAGACGACACCGCGGTGACCGGCTACGAGATCTACCGCGACGGCCGACTCGTCAGCGCCACGGCAACGCCTTCCGTACGCATCGGCGGACTGACCGCCGGTGACACCTACCCGTTCACCGTGCGGGCCCGCGACGCGGCCGGCAACCTGTCGGCGGAGAGCGCCTCGGTGTCGGTGACGACGCCGAACAGCGTCAACCTCGCGCTGGGGAAGACCGCCACCGCCTCGTCCATGTACTCGGCCGATTACACCCCGGCCATGGCCTTCGACGGCTCCATGTCGAGCCGGTGGGCCCAGGGAGCCGGCCTGCCCGACCCGTCCTGGCTCCAGGTCGACCTCGGATCGGTACGGAAGATCACCGGCGTCGTGACGACCTTCGAGAAGCCGTCCGGCTACAAGTACAAGATCGAGTACTCGGCGGACCCGGCC
Organism: Nonomuraea sp. NEAU-A123; assembly: GCF_018603905.1. Classification (GTDB taxonomy): domain Bacteria; phylum Actinomycetota; class Actinomycetes; order Streptosporangiales; family Streptosporangiaceae; genus Nonomuraea. Next base: position 676,153 of record NZ_JAHFZZ010000001.1, on the reverse strand, counting down.
GACACCACCGATCCGAGCGGCTGGACCACCCTGGAGGACCACACGGTCGCCCCGACCACGACCCAGACCACCTACTCCCTGCCCCCGAGCGCGGTGACCGCCCGCTATGTCCGCATCACGATCAACAACTCGAGCTCCTCGGGTGGCAGCATCTACGAACTCGGCGTCTACGGCACTCCGGCCGCCGGCTGAAGCGGATCGGCTGATCTGGGCCATCCGACCCCGACCTCGAAGCCGCCCGCACCGTCTACGCCTGGCTGCACCGCACTAGCACCACCCGCTTCACCGTCCGCGAAGCCTTCACCGCCCTACCGCGCAACCGCTTCCGCAAGGTCGCCGAGTTGGAAACACCGCTCGATCTACTGGAGCAACTCGGTTGGATCCGCCGCGAATCTGAGCTGCCCCGCACCAGCCCCGGCCGCCGCCCTTCACCCGCCTACGCGCCCCCCTGCCTGCACGACCCGAACCAACAGGGATGGGCCCGTGAACCCAACCGCCGTCAGCATCGCCCACGCCAGCAACCGCGCTGGCACGTGGATGACCGTTCCCGCTCCTCGCCGAACTACATCAAGCGCCGCACCTGGCAGAGATGGCGCACCCTCGGCGTAGCCCCACGCTGCCACGACTACCCAACGGCGAACTCCGTATCAAGCGCCGTGACTTCGAAACCTGGCGTGCCGGCGTGCTCGTCCCCCGCTGCCACGCCGACGTCACCCTTCTCACCATCAAGGCCTCGCCGCAGGGCATCCACCACCTCATGCGGATCGTCAACCCCGCCAAACTCGACGCGTTCGAACGATCACACTCCACCGCAGCCACGCGGCGGCGATAAAGCTCTGGTCGGTGCGGATCACCGGTCCGGCGGTCTGGGCCAGGGGCTCCTCGCCGGGCTGGATGACGTCGACGGTGACCTGCCGCCAGTCCGACCAGGCCGAGTAGGCGTCGCCAGCGACCGCGCCAGGCACCTTCCACCCGTCGGCCAGCTTCCCGCCGGGTACGGCGATACTCGCCCGCGTGCCGCCGGAACGTTGTCGACGCTGCCGGCCCAGATCTGGCCGCTGCCCTGCCCTGCGGGTGCGGCCGGGGTGACCCCCGCCTCCATGGCCACCACCCTCCGCAGACCCACCATCGGCGCCCTACACCTGACTGGAACCGACAACATCGCAAGGCCAGTGGCCGCATCTCCCATGGCACCCCTGGCACCCCGGCAGCCACAATTCTCACGCCGAGGCAGCCAGCCCTTTTGAGGATGTAACGTCAGATAGCACCTCTAATCCCAGTCAGCCATTCCAAGAGTCTGAGGTGATGTGCCTCTTTCCAGGTGCAGTGAGACATGATGTCCGTCATTATAGTAATGGCGAGGCGATTGTCTAGCTTCGCGAGCTTGTTAGTCAGCACGATTAGTTCATCGACATTGCCCGTCCGCTCTCTAATCATCTCAGAGATAACCGAGGAGGCGCGAGCTTGATCGAGTTCTATCAGGTAGTCAGATGCGAGATCGCGATACATTATATTGAGTTGCCGAGTCATGGACAGCTCGGCGAAAACATCAACCGCACGGAGCGGATCAAACTCGATTATCTTCTTTGATAGCCTGGCGCGATCTAGGAAGGAGATTCTTGGGCTTCTGAGGACTATGGACAACACCTCAACAGCCGATGGGAGGTCGAGCGATGCCAGGTTCTCTGCGGCCACTATTGCCGTTGAGAGGTCACGACCGCTGGCCATCTTTCTAAGAGTGCCAGTCACCGACTCGCGAACATCCTTGGGCAGATCGATACCGTCGCGAATCAGCTCTGCGATCCCGGCAGCAGAACTGAAGCTTGCAGAAAGCTTCAGCATCAAATCGTGCAACCCGGATGGGCGGCGGTCTTCCGCAATCCATGCGGCGATAAGAAAACGGTCATATGAGGTGAGGTATGAAAATGAGCGGACACCGTCTTGGTTTGTGAGCCTGAACAATTCCTCCTCGCTGCAGTTTGTATCGCAGGCAGCATACTTAGCAGCCAGAAATTCACCTAGGGTCTGATGAATGAAGGCTAGATCGTTTACTTTGATGACCACTAAGCCCGTACGGCGCAAAACCTGCGCTATAAGTGCGTCCCATCTGCTTGCTGGCATATCTTGGGGACGCAAGCATGAGACGTTTGTTTTGATCTGCTCCAGCGAGCGAGAAGCGCGTTCATCCTGCTGATGGAATGCTGCCTGCCCAAGGGCACCTAGAATCCCACTCGGTAGATCGTTTATGGCGGCCGCAGATTGCGTGCCGTAACGCCGGAGTTGAGTATCTAGCTGATGGTTTATTCCTGCCGAGGAGCGGTCGTAAAATCTGTCGTTTAGTAGCTCATAGAATCGCTGATAAGCGGCATACCTGCCCTTCGGAAGAGGATGCGCGGGGTCGGCTGCGTGAAGTTGGCAGAGGATGGTCGCCATAAGCGGATTTCTGGCCAGCTCACGCAGCCGACCACTATTGACCTGATCCATAAAAGCCGCCACAGCCAGCGCAGGGTCTGGTACGCGAGCTACTTCCATCCATCCCCTGACAAACGTGGGTAGCTCATTCACATCAAGAGGGAGTAGTTCGTATCTTCCCGCGGGGCCAATTTTTCTTTCCGTCCGACCAACCGTGATTTCTTCATCAAGGATTGCCAGCTCAGATTCTGGCAGAGGTCTACTCCCGATTATAAATCGGTAGATCCCATCCTTATTTGAGTTCAGGGCTCGGAGCACACGAAGTCGTTCATCAATATCCGCTATCTCATCGAGTCCATCTATAAGAATCAGCCACCTCGCCCCCGGGTAAGGTGGACTACGGAAGAACTCCTCGGACGGCGGGACATAGACATGGCCTTTAAACTGCGAGTGAATCGCGTTGGCCAGTTGCTGTGTAAATGAACCTGACCGAGTAAGAGTGTGCGCTGGGATATAGACAGGAACGAGAGGCTTATCATGCGGTCGGCTATCTTCGGATGACAATGTATGAATCACGCCAGGATGCATCGTCCGTCTAGGTTTTTGCGGAGCTTGGGTCTTATCGTCATCGAGACGTTGACCCGTCAGGGTAATAACAATTATCCGCAGAAGGCTAGATTTCCCTGCGCCTGGCCCGCCGAGAAGCCATGTCATAGGCGCTTCGCCTTTGATGATATCCTCGGCCGGCCGTCTATCCCAGGCGATTCTCGATTGATCGGAATCCCGTTCAGACTTATCGGCTCGTTGCAGCTCAGCTTGTTGTCGCACGTAGACTTGAGATAGCGGAGGAAGAGTGGCGCCCGGAAGGACGGCAGGGTATGGATGCTCGACTGAAATGACCCGCGTAGCGTTTAGGAAGTCAATGAGTTCTTCGGATAGTGCGGCCTCTGCCTTGAATGCTCGGTCAGCAGCACGGTGCGCAGCTTCTTTTTTGGCTGCTTCCCAGAGCCCTCTGAATTCATTCTCTTTTCGAACCCACCAGTAGTGGCTTTCTGGTCCGCTGGCGGACGTTCTTCGAAGCAACTCACGTGCAAACGCCCACATGTCGGCGAATTCATCCGGGACCAGTCCTCGCGCCATCCATCCCGACACAGTCTGTGGGCTCAGCTTCGGTCCGTTTCTTTCGTCGTGAAGTTCGTCGAGAAGCTTCTTTCTACTGTATCGGCCCGGCCGCTTGGCCCGTTCTTCAAGTCGCACAAGCTCGCGATGGAGTGGATGACGGTCGCGCGCCTCGCCCACCTAGCCCCTCACCTGACCTCGTTCATCCGAACCATCCGAGTGCTCATACCCGTGGTCACCCAACGACCTGCTAGAGCACGGCGGAAATCTGACCCGTACGACTTACGTGGCTTTCCTGTTCCTTCTGTCCTTGGCTGGGATTCCATCAGCAATGCCTCGGGATGGGAAGGGCTCGGATGGATCCGGTGGTTCTGGCCGCTTTGACGGCCGTCGGCATGGTCTTGATCTGCGCAATCGCAGCCATGGTGATGGTTTGGCTTACAGTCAGCCGCGCGAACTCGGCTGATCTTCCTGCAGTGCTCAACGGTGTAGCTACCGTGATCCGCGCGATCCTCGGTAAGAAGTGATGGAAGCTCGCCAGGGGAGCGTGATGGCGGTCTGGCCGCAAAGCGGCGGGTCCAGTACGGGGCGCACCTGCAGGCGGCCGCCGCGGCGTTAGGTGAGCTCGGTCAGACCGGCGCGTTCCAGTTCCTGTAGCCTGCGGCGGCCGGGTGTCAGGCGAGGCGTTGAGCAAGACGCCCAGGTAGCCGACGGAGGTCTCCAGCGGCTGGTTGGCCTTGCCCTGGTTGGCCAGCAGCACCAGCGCGTACAGCCGCCAGGCGTTCGGCGAGATGCTCCGGCGCGCCTCGTAGGAGGCTGACAGCAGGTCCAGCGTCCAGGACGACACTTTAACGTAGGAGCCGCCGGTGTCGCGGGGCAGCCGCAGCGCCGCATGCCGGACCGCCCGCTTGGCCCCCAGCGGACCGGAGCGAGCCAGCCATGACCCCGCCCGCGACGTCGGCCGGCAACTCGCGGCGGGCACCGTCCAAGGTCTTCTCACTCACGCCCAGCGCATCGGCCACCCAGCAGCGCCGCGCACGCGCCGGAGCCCGGCCACCGCCCAGACCGCGGGGCATCAGCGTCTCGTACATCGCCCACGCGGCCACCGCCAGAGCGCCGTGCAGTGGCGAGCGCAGCAAGGCCGATGGCACCTGGACATACCCACCGCGGGCCGACACGGGCCCGTCAGAAGGCGGGGCATCATCTTGGGCGCCCGGTTCCGTGTCCGCGGCATCGTGGGCCGCCATCGCAGCGCCCATGCCGGATCCCTCGCGGACTGTGGAGGGATCCGGGCCGCATGCGTGGGACGCAGGGTCCCCTCCGGCGGATGTCCCGGCTTGATGGCGCACCCCCGTGCCCGCCCTGCCGCAGTGATGGGCCGAGATGATCTTTGCCCGCGTCCTGCCCGAAGAGCCCGTCATCCGGCGTCACACCGTGTCGCGGGATGGCAAAGCCGCGCGTCGCAGCGATCACGCAAAAAGCCAGGTCAGACGATGTCTGACCTGGCTGGCGAAGAGTGCCCCCTGTAGGATTCGAACCTACGCACCCGGCTCCGGAGGCCGGTGCTCTATCCCCTGAGCTAAGGGGGCTCAACGAGTGATAAGGCTACCAGTACCAGCCCACCACTCCGCACCACGATAAAGGTCCAGCCACACATCCAGGAAAACCGCACGTGACTGCGTCACTACAGGTAGCTTTGCGGCCGTGGGAGAGGTTCTTGGCAGAGTACTGGTCGTGGACGATGACGAGGTCATCCGTCAGTTGATCGCGGTGAACTTGAGCCTGGAAGGCTTCGAGGTCGCCACCGCCACCGATGGGCAGGACTGTCTCGAGCGCGTGCTCGACGTCATGCCCGATGTCATCACGCTTGACGTGATGATGCCGTTGCTTGACGGCTGGGTGACGGCGCAGAAGTTGCGTACCGAGGAGGCGACCAGTCATATCAAGGTCGTGTTGATCACCGCCAGGGCGCAGGATGATGACAAGCGGCGCGGACGTGGCATTGGCGTTGACGCCTACCTCACCAAGCCGTTTGATCCGGCGGAGCTCATTGAGGTGGTACGTGATCTCGCGTCGAGCCCCAGGGCCTGACGGGTTCACCGTCCGCAATCGGTTGCTCAGTGGCCGTCCACCAGAAGCGAGGGTGAATCGGTCGACGCCGGGGAGTGCGAGGGGCTGGAAAGCCCCTCGCCCAGAGGCGCAGCCCCGGTAAGGCGCCCGAGCGAAAGCGAGGACCACGCTTTTCGGGGGGTCGAAGGGGGCGTGAGCCCCTGGGAAACACAGCCCGACCCCCTAAGGGGGAGGCCCACGCATGTCAGAGCAGTGCGCGTTCCCGGGCCGCCGCAGCCGCCTGAGTGCGGGTGGACACCTCCAGCTTGCCCAAGATGTTGGACACGTGCACGCTGACCGTCTTCTGCGCGATGAACAGCCGCTCCGCGATCTCCCGGTTGGTCAGCCCCTCCGCCACCAGCCGTAGGACCTCGATCTCCCGGGCCGTCAATCCCCCGTCCCCATGTCCGCCGGTGAACCGGGCTCGGCGGCCGAAGTCGCCCAGTGCGTTCTCCAGTGGCGTTGCCCGGAGTTTGCCGGCCGTCTCGCGGGCCAGTTCCCACTCAGTCTGGGCTGCCGCTCTGTCACCTGCCGCGAGCAGGGCCTCCGCGAGGCGCCACCGGGCCCGGGCCACCTCGTAGACGAAGCCGAAGTCGAACGCCGCCACCACCCGCCGCCACAGCTCGACGTCGAGCCGACCATGTACGCGGTGCCATTCGGCCTCCACTCGCAGGGCCCAGGCCTGGCCTTCCGGGCCCATCGGGCCGCGTTCGCCCACGAGGCCGGTTTCGACGGCGAAGCGGACGCGGTTGAGCAGGTCGTCGGCGCCCTCCACCTGGCCGAGGTCGGCGAGCGCCCACAGGCCGATGGCGGCGACGCGCAGGGTGCCCGTCTCGCCGGGTTCGAGGGTGGCGAGGGCGGCTTGTACGTGTTCGAGGGCGACGGCAGGCTCGCCGCGCCAGAGAGCGTGCTCGGCCGCCAGCCCGCGGGACATGTAGACGACGAGCAGGTCGGACCAGAATGGCCGCAGCCAGTTGAGCCGGGCTTCGACGGCGGGCAGCCCGCGGGCGACCTCGATGAACAGGGCGAACGACGACAGGACCGCCTCCGGCAGCGTGCCGACTCGGGCGCCGAAGCCGGCGGCCATGGCCTCGGCCTGGTCCCATTCGCCGGCCACGTAGTGGATCAGGAAGCGGAGGAAGCGCAGGTCGGTGCCGTATGTGCTCCAGTTGAGGCCGGTCTCGACCGCCAGCTGGATGCCCTCGTCGGCCATTTCGGCCGCCTCGGTGAGCAGGCCCTCCTCGTAGTGGAGACGCCCGTGGTGGAAGTGGGCACGCAGGTCCATGGCCAGGTGGCCGGTGCCTTCGGCGGTGGCGGTCCGGACGAGCGAGTGGGCCCTGGCGATGTCGCCTTCGTGCTCGGCGTGCAGGGCCAGGCAGAGCAGGGCGCCTACTTCGGCGTCGCGGGCGCCGACGGCTCTGGCGGTCTCGATGGCGCGGCGGGCGATGTCCTGGGCTTCGGCGTGGCGGGCGCTCCAGGTGATCGTACGGGCGTAGGTGGCCAGGGCGCGGGCGAGGGTGGGCTGGTCGGCGGCGGCTTCGACGGCGCGTTCGGCCGCGGCGATGGCGCCGTCCTGGTCGTCGAGCTCGATCAGGTAGTAGGCGAGGCGTTCGCTGACCTCGGAGGTCAGGGGCAGGGCGCGCAGTTGCTGGACGGCGCGGTGGTTGTCGCCGCTGTCGGCCGCCATGACCGCGCTGCGGAAGGCCAGCGCGGGCCGCCCTTCGCCGGCGAGCTCGGCGGCGTCGGGGACCCGCTCCCACAGGCTCAGCGCCCGGTCGTAGTGGCTGTGGGCTTCGGCGGGCGCGCCGAGGCGCTCGGCCACCCTGCCGGCCTCCGCTGAGGCGGCCAGGGCTCCGGCGAGGTCGTGGCCGGCCAGGTGGTGGTGGGCCAGCTCGGCGGGCGAGGTGAGCAGCCGCGCGAAGTCGGCGTGGAGCCTGGTGCGCTCTCCGGGCAGCAGGTCGGTGTAGACGGCTTCCTGCAGCAGAGCGTGCCGGAACGCGTAACCGTAGCCGTCGACGCGGAGCAGGCCGCGCGAGACGATCTCGCGTACGGCCTCCTCGAAGTCGGCGAGCGGGAGCCCTGAGACCTCGCGCAGCAGTTGGTCCTCGACGCGGCGTCCGGCGACCGCGGCGGCGCGCAGCACACGCTGGCCGGGCTCGGACAGCACCTCGACCCGGGACATCAGCAGGCTGGCCAGCCCGTCGGGCAGGCTGTCGCCCTCGGCCACGGCGGCGAACAGCTCCTCGGCATAGAACGGGTTACCACCCGCCCGAGCGATGATCACGCCAAGCTCCTGGGCATCTAGATCACCCAGGGTCGCAACATAGTCCGACATCTCGCCGGAGCCGAGAGGGCCCAGCTCCAGGTGGGCGACGCTGGGCAGGCGCTTCAGCTCGGCCAGCACCGACCGCAGGGGATGGCGGCGGTGCAGGTCGTCGGTGCGGTAAGTGCCGACGACGCACACGCGCTCGGTCTGCACCATGCGGCTCAGGAACACCAGCAGGTCACGCGTCGAGCGGTCGGCCCAGTGAAGATCTTCGATCACGAACAGCACCGGCTGCACCTCGGCCAGCAGCCCCAGCAGCGAGCCGAACAGCCGCTGCTGCGTGAGCCCCGCCGGAGGCGCGCTCTCCACTCCCGGCAGCAACTGGCCGAGCAGGGGGTGGGCGGCGGCCGCCTCGCGCACGGCCGGCTCGGCACCGCGCAGGGCGTCGGCGAGCGGGAGGTACGGCAGCGTGTCGCCGAGCTCGGCGCACTGCCCGACCAGCACGTTGAAGCCACGGGAGCGGGCCTCGGCGACCAGCTCGGTCACCAGCCGGGTCTTGCCGATGCCGGCGTCACCGCCGACGAGCGCCACCTCGGCGGTGCCGTCGGCGGCGGATTCGAGCACGCGCGCGAGTCTCGCCAGCTCAGCAGCGCGCCCGACCAGGAGACCCTTCACGGCAGCAACTATGCCACGCCCGGCCGACATTCCGATTGGCCCAGAAACCGCATGCCTGATTGGCCCTTAACGGCGGACCAACGCCGCTTTACGCTGATATTTCATGATCCCTTGGTCTACGTACGTGCTCTTCGTGGGCGCGTCGCTCGCGCTGGTGCTCATTCCGGGTCCCAACCACCTCTACATCACCGCCAGGGGCCTGGCTCAGGGCCGGGCCGCCGGGTTCGCCAGCGCCTTCGGCGTCGAGACCGGAACGCTGGTGCACATCGCGGCCGCCGCGGCCGGGCTCTCGTACCTGATCACCAAGTCCGCGACGCTGTTCGGGATCGTCAAGTGGGCGGGGGTCGCCTATCTCGTCTATATGGGGATACGCGCGTTCACCGGCAAGGAGGAGGCCGAATCCGAGGCGCCGCCGCCGCAGCCGCTCGGCAAGGTGTTCCTCGAAGGCCTCGTGGTGAACGTACTGAACCCCAAGGTCACGCTGTTCTTCCTGTCGTTGCTGCCGCAGTTCGTGAAGCCGGCGGCGGGGTCGCCGGCGCTCCAGATCGTGGTGCTCGGCGCCACGCTCCTGCTGCTGGGGCTGATCTCCGACATGGTGTACGTGTTCACCGCCGGGGCGCTCGGGGCCCGCCTCGCCAGCCGGGCCAGGGCGCTGCGTCACTTCAGCGGCGTGGTGTACCTGGGGCTGGGCGTGCTCACGGCGTTCGCCGGGAGAAAATGACCGCATGGCGCCGAGGAAGCAGCAGGAGATCTTCGACGCGACGCTGCGGCTGGTCGCGGAGAAGGGCTATGACGGTCTGACCGTCGAGGGTGTGGCCGAGCGTTCCGGCGTCAACAAGACGACGATCTACCGCTGGTGGCCGTCGAAGGCCGCGCTGCTGGGGGCCGCGTTGGTGGAGGCGGACCTGCTGGGGTTCGAGCCGCCGGACACCGGAAGCCTCCGTGGCGATCTCGTGGCGCTCGTGGAGGGGATCAGGCGGCTCCTCACCGTGCCGCCGGCCAGGGACATCGCGGTGGCCGCGCTCGGCGCCGCCGTACGCCATCCCGAACTGGACGCGCGGAGGTTCTTCGCGGACCGGTTCGTGCGGGAGCGGCAGGTCTTCGAGCGGGCGGTACGGCGGGGCGAGCTGAAGGGGTCGGTGGACCCGATGCTCGTGATCGATCTACTGGCCGGGGCGGTGTGGGTCAGGGCGGTGTTCCGGGGGTTGCCGCTCACGGACGACTTCGCGAATCAGGCGGTGTCCGCTGTGCTTGGCGGTGTTGCGACTTAGCGGGATAAATCCGGCCGCCCGCCGCGCCAGCGCCCACCCGCCGACCCGCCGCAGCGCCTCAAAGAGCCTCAGCCAGGGCGGCGGGGATGCGGTCCAGCACCGGGTACTGCATCAGCCCGTAAGCGTAGAAATCCACCGCCAACGCCCCCGCGGCCTTCGCCCCTCGAGCCTTCGCGACCAGCCGATCGGCCGAGTCGCTGTCGGGGTAACCAGGCCTCAGCACCGCACGTACCTCACGATCCTTACCCACCGACCGCAGGTAGGCGCCCACGTCGTCGGCCACCCGAGCGGCGTCGCGCGCGTACGCGAGCACCCCGAACGCGGGCACGAGATCCCCGAGCGCCACCAGATCCACCCCGAGCTGCCACGCGTCGTGCGCGGCCAGTCCGGGCGACGGCAGCCCGTCGGTGTAGCCCTTGACCCCGCCGGTGGAGTCGATGAACACCAGCTTGGAGCCCTCTTCCGCCACCGCGGACGCCACCTCGGAGACCAGCGTGGTGACGGTCTCCGACCGGGCGCGAGCGTAGGCGACCACCTCGGGCCCCGCGTACGCCGTCAGCGCGGCCCGGGTCACCTCGCCCTGCGCGGGCGGGTCGCCGTCGAACACGCCGCCCACGATCCTGGCGCACTCCTCGCGCGCCACCTCGGCGTTGACGCCCAGGTCGGTGGCCCGGCGCATGCAGTAGTCGCAGAAGCACAAGCCGAACAGGTAGGTGTCCATCGGCCCGAGCGGTACGAAAGAACGCTGCGGCTTGAGCGGCCTGAAGTGCAGCGACTCGGCCACGACACTGTCGACGCCGAGCCGGGCGACCGCTCTGGACAGCGCGACGGCGTACTGCCGCACATCGGGATGCGCCGGGCACAGGTCGGTGAGTGAGCCGCGATCGCCGAAGCAATCGCGTACGGTCACGTCCGGATGCTGGGTGCCGATCGTGGCATTGCGCAGGAAAACAGTCCAGCCGTGGAGCTTCAGCCCCCGCTCCGTACAGGCTTCGCGAAGGCCGTCGAGCGCGTTCTGATATCCGGCCGTCGGCCTGAGCCGCAGGCCGGAGAACAGGTCCGACGGCGGGACGAAGTGCGCGCCGTCGTGGCGGAGGGTGAGCCTGGACAGTCCGTGCGGGGTGACGTCGCGGGAGGCGTGGTGCACGGCGCCGATGGTGACGCCCGCCACGCCGTACCCGCTGATCCTGTCGAGCACCCGCTCGACGCCCTCGCCGCGCAGATCCTCGACGAAAACGTACACCGAACTGTCCACGGACCGACCTTACGCGCTCTTGTGCGCGACGAAGTCGATCTCCACCAGGATGTCCAGCAGGTCCGAGCCGACGGTCGTACGGACCGGGTACGGCTGGCTGAAGTACGACTTGTACACCTCGTTGTAGGCGGCGAAGTCGCGCTTGAGGTGCTGCAGATGGACCGTGGCCTTGATCACGTCGTCGAACCCGAGGCCGTGGGCGGCGAGAATGGCGCCGAGGTTCCGCATGACCTGGTGGGTCTGGGCGGCCACGTCGTCGCCGCCGACGACCTCACCAGTCTCCGGGTCGAGCGGTCCCGCGCCCGAGGTGTAGACGAAGTCGCCCACGACCAGGCCCTGGGAGTACGCGCCGACGGGGGGCGCACCCTCGGTGGTCTTCAATTCCTTCTTCACAACAGCTCCTTATTGATCAACCAAAACGGGTGTTAATCGTGCCGACGCGACGGTAGTCCTGGTCGACCACCGGAAGCGTCCGCCACTTGTCGAAGGCCGTGCACGGGTGCGAGATGCCGAAGGCGAGCAGGTCACCCGGCTTGAGCCCGTCGGCGCGTACGACCGTGTGCTGATCCTGCATCTTCACGATCGTGACGCCGCCGCGCCTGGGGACGGGCAGGCCCTCGTCGTAGGGCGCGTCGCGCTTGCCCAGGCCGACGATCGCCAGCCCCGGCTCGGGCGTGGACAGGACGTACGCCCATACCTCCAGCGCGGGCCGCAGCTCGCCGGGGACGCGGTTGAAGGGCGTGCGCTCGCGGTAGTAGCCGTCGTCGTGGGTGACGTACGCTCCGGCGCGCAGCACGACCCTGGCCTGGGTGGTGACGAGCTCGCGCCCGATCACGTCGAACCACTGGCTGCCGCCGACGGTCAGGATGGGGTTCTTGACGCGGAGGTGCTCGACCGCCTCCTGCAACAGATACAGATATTTCCGGACCTCCGGAGCGGTCTTCAGCGCCCCTTCGTACCCGGCGATCCCGGCCAGCTCCACACCGTCGGTCCGCTGCACATGGGCGGCCACCTCGAGCAACTGGTCCAGGGTCCGGCACCCGGCCCGCCCGCCCTCATGCCCGAGCTCGACCAGCACGCTGAACGGCCGTGACGAGGCGTGCCGGGCCAGGATGTCCACCCCGGCCACCGAGTCCACGAAGGACAGGAAGTCGAAGCCCGGGTCCGCGGCCAGCTCCGCCGCCGCCCACTCCAGCCCGACCGGGTCCACAACCTGGTTGGCCACCATGACCCTGGGCGCCCCGAACTCCCGCGCGGCCATCGCCTGCCTCGGCGTCGCCACGGTGAGTGCCCATGCGCCCGCTTCGAGCTGCATGGTGGCGATCTCTCCGGACATGTGGGTCTTCGCGTGCGGCGCCAGCTCCATGCCGTGATCACGCGCGAAGGCGGCCATGGTCGCGATGTTGTGCTCCAACGCCTCCCGATGCACGACCATCAGCGGGAGGGATGCGCCGTCGAAGACGGACCCGTCGTGTTCCTGGAAACCCTGCACAACACCCCCATTTGTCCGCGTCTGACCCTATCTCATGGGCATCATTTTCTTCGATCTTGCACAGCCTGCCCAGCGACCCCACCCACCGTAGGGGGTTGCCCCTCAGATGGATGCGACCGGGCGCCCCACCCGCCATACGTGGCTGGGCTCTGTCCAGGGGCACGCTCCTCCGGTGGAGATAGCTGGGCGCCTCCTTTTCTTTCGATCTGACTTTTACGGCCAGCCCGGTGGGCCCCACCCGCCATACGTGGCTGGGCCCTGTCCAGGGACACGCTCCTCCGGTGGAGGTGGCTGAGCGCCGTGACGTGCGCCTTCTTGGCCTCGTCCGTGGTCGAGCGTTCAGCCCGTGCGGCTTCGGGCCACTGCCTCGGTGTAGAGCTCGGTGGTGAAGTCGTGTTCTTCGATTCCCAAGTCGAGCATTTCCGCTCGTACCACCGTCAAGGCCGCCGGCAAGTCCTTGGGGTCGTCGGTCAGGGTCTCGATCTCCAAGAACGTTCCGTCCAGGTCTGGAACCGTCACGAGGGTGGCCAGCAGGCGGCGGCCGGAGGTGGTGTAGCTCCAGTTCGTGCAGTGCTTCTCATACGAGATGACCGGCTCGTACCCCAGACCGCGCAGGATCGCGTCCAACGCCTCGGGGTCGGCCACCTCCGTCTCGGACTCCGGCTTTGAGCCGGTGGCCTCGTGCACGCTGGGCGCCTTGTAGGTGAGGATCGTGCGGCTTGAGGACGTTGTGGTGGTGTCCGCCCTGTGAGCCCGGCTGGCGGGTGTCGTGGGCGTCTTGGGGTCGTGACCCCGGCCGGCGGTCGGCGTGGTCACAGTGCGGATGCGTAGCTCGCGGCCGGAGGTGGTGAGCGGGTGGCCGGGGGCGTCGTAGTAGGCGTCGGTGTAGACGCGGATCTCGGCGGCCGCACGTCCGCGCATGGCCTCACGTACCGCCTCCGGCCGACGGACACGCGCCTTGATCTCGGCCTCTATCGGCATGATGCTCCTTACCCGACCGACCCGGGCGACCGGCGGGACAAACCCCACGCGGTCCAACCCGGCGACCAGTTCTAAGCTCTCCACTCGGCCCAGCCCCACGACCCGCCCGAAGCTCTCCACTCGGCCCAGTCGGCGACCAGCTCCAAGCTCCTCACACAGCCAAGCCCGACAACCTGTCCGAAGCTGCTCACACGGCCAGCAGGACGACCTGCCTGAAGCGGGTCATCCGGCTAGTTCGGGCGTAGGGCTCGTCCCGGAGTCTTGCCGGTCAAGGCGCCGTTCGCCAGCACCGGCACCCCGGACACGAGCACGTCGCTCACTCCCGTTGCCGGTGTGCGGGGAGTCTCGTACGTGGCCAGGTCCGTTACCGTCGCCGGGTCGATCACCACTATGTCGGCCGCGAAGCCGCGCCGGAGCAGGCCGCGGTCCGTCAAGCCGAAGCGGCGTGCCGGGTGTGATGACAGGTGGACGGTGGCCTGCTCCCACGTCCAGTCCCCCAGCTCGCGTACGTGCCGTCCCAGGAAGCGGGCGAACGCCCCGAAGCCCCGCGGATGCGGATGACCGCCCACGTAGATGCCGTCCGAGCCGCCCGTCTGCGCAGGGTGGCGCAGAATGCGGCGTACCGACTCCTCCCCCTCCGGCCCCTCGTCGGGACGGGCCGTCACGCAGCCGGCCTCCAGGCGGGTCTCGATGAGCAGGCGGCGGCAGAACTCATGCGGCGCCAAGCCCGCCCGCTCGGCCGCCTCGACCATGCCCAGGCCCTCCGCCCACTCCAGGCCCGGGGCGTGGGAGATGGTCAGGCGCGGCCAGGTCTGCGCCAGCCCGGGCCACCAGGCGTCGAGCTCTCCGGATGCCAGCATCTCCAGGGCACGCTCCGGCTCGGCGGCCGGGACCTCGGGCGGCAGTACGACCATCGCCAGGATGGTGTTGCCGCGCAGGTAGGGGTAGGAGTCGTAGGTCAGGTCAACGCCCCCGGCGAGCGCCTCCTCCACCAGCGGGAGCAGGACGTCCGCGGGTCCATGGAGGTGGGAGACGTGTACGGCCGTACCGGAGCGCTGGGCTATCTCGGCGACCTCTGACATGCCGACTCCGGCTCGTGACCCGTATGCCCTCATGTGGGTGACGTACGGGAGGCCCGCGAGCGGTGCGCACAGGGCGGCCAGTTCCTCGGCGGAGGCGTAGCGGCCTGGCAGGTACTCCAGGCCGCTCGACAGGCCGACCGCGCCGTCCGACAGGCCGCGTTCGACGTGGGTGAGCATGCGGGCCAGGTCGTCGCGTGCGGGTGTGCCTGAGGAGGGGCCCATGACGTCGTAGCGGATGGTGCCGTGCGGGAGGAGGTAGGCGGCGTTGAGCGCGACCGCACGGTCATAGCCCTGGAGCAGCTCGGCGACCGTCAGCGCGCCATCGGAAAACACGCCGCCCGAAGGTGCCCCGCCCGACGGCGGGCCGCCCGAAGGTGCGCCGTCCGAAGGTGCGCCGTCCGAAGGTGCGCCGTCCGAAGGTGCGCCGCCGGAGAACGGCTTATTGGAATGCGGCCCATCGGAGAGTGCGCGACCCGAAGGCGAGCTCCCCGAGGGCCCGCCGCCCGTACGGCTGCGACCGGAAAGCGGGCCGTTCACGGCCGCGAAGTAGCGGGCGGCGTAGGCGACGGTGGCTGCGGAGCCGGGGGCGAAGGACAGGCCGTCCTGGCCCAGTACGAACGTGGTCACCCCCTGGCGAAGCGCCGCCAGCTGTACGGCGGGGTCGAAGATGGCCGCGTCGCCGTGGGCGTGGCAGTCGATGAACCCCGGTGCGACGAACCGGCCGTTCGCGTCGATGACGGAGGCGGCTTCCGCGCCGTCGAGGCGGCCCACCGCCGCGACCCGGTCGCCGCTAACCGCCACGTCGGCCCGGTACGGCGGCGCTCCCGTCCCGTCGAGCACACGTCCGCCGCTGATGATCACATCGAAAGCCACTCAAGGATTAAACCTGATCCGAGTGGCACCGCGGTGACACGACAGCCGACCACCACCGAGGCGACCAACCACCAACCGACCGGCCGACAGCCGCGCGGACGCCCAAAAGCCGAGCGGCCGAGCGGCCGAGCGACCGAGCGACCACTGACCGCTGACCACCAACTGGCCCGCCGACACCCCGGACCGGCCGTAAGCCGACCAACCGCCCCACCGACCGGCCGTAAGCCAGACGGCCGACCGTAGGCCGACCAACCGACCGCCAAGCAATCGGCCGACCGCCGACCGCCGCCAACCGACCAGGCGTCCGGTCAACCAGGCGTCCCGGCCAACCAAGTGACCGGCCAGAGACCAGCTAGGCGACGGGCCCCTCAGTCGTTTCGGTTTGTTGGGCGGTCGCAGCCGGTGGGTGTGGCGGCGACCGGTCGTTTGGCGAGCAGTTCGCGGGCCTGGGATCTGGCCAGGTTCCAGCCGTTCCACGCGTCGGCCCGGTTCAGGCCGTTGGCGGCGACCACGTCGGCCAGTACGCAGCTGCGTTGCGGTTCGGGGAGCCGGTCCAGGGCCGGTACGGCCTCCGCGCCGAGGTCGCCCAGGTAGTCGGCGTCCAGCTTGGCCACGCCGCGTACCTCCACCTGCGTCTGGGCCACCTGGAGATCCGGGTTGACGATCGCGAACGCGCCCAGCCCGAGCCCGGTGACCAGCACGATCGTGCGTGGCAGCCAGCCGGAGCCGCGGCCGAGCAGCCGTGCCGCGCCTGCCAGCATGACCAGTGCGAGCAGGGCGCCCAGCCACCAGACCGTGGCCTGCACCGACAGGCGCAGCCGCGACAGGCCGTACGCGTCGGTGTAGAGGTCCATGCGGTGCAGTGCGGAGGCCAGCACGACCATCGTGAGGGCGCAGAGGACGCCGAGCTGCCCGGCCAGCAGCCAGCGTTCGCGCCGCTCGGTCCGGAGCAGTCCGCCCGCGACGGCGACGATGCCCAGCACGAACAGGCTGACGATGACGAGCTGGAAGAAGCCCTGCCTGGCGTATTCGGCGTAGGTGAGGCCGGCGGTCTTCAGCACCCAGGCGTTGCCGCCGAACAGCGCGGTGATCTGGACCGCCACGAACGCCGCGAACAGCAGGTTCACCGCGGTCAGCGGCACCAGCCAGATACTCCTGGTCACAGCGAACTTCACCTCGGGCCCGACCGGGTCCACCACGGGCCGCAGCGCGACCAGTACCACGGCGGCGAGCAGTACGGCTCCGACCACGAACAGGAAGATCCGCAGCGGCACCGACTCGGCCCAGTCCGGGGTCGTGGTCAGGCGTTCCAGATAGGTGGCGAACACCGCGTCGGCCGAGGCGAACAGCAGGCCGAACACCAGCAGCAACACCGCCGTGATGCCCAGCGCGGTGAGCATGGGCAGGATGCGCCGCTTGGCGGTCAGCCTCTTCAGCGGCTTGGCCAGGAACCACGGCACCGGCCCCAGCGCGAGCAGCACCGACGCGCCGCCCCTGATCACGCCCAGCCAGCCGAACCCGGCGCCGGAGACGGCCAGCGCCAGCAGCCCGCACCCGGCGAGGAACAGGATCGCCACCAGCCAGTCGGCGTCCCGCACGGCGGCCATCGCGACCAGCCAGTAGGCGGTCAGGCCGAACATCACCGTCCACGGCGTGATCCGCCGCAGCACCGCGGGCAGCGCCGCGGCGCCCAGCACCATCGCCACCAGCACGACGCCCAGCCCCATCTGCGCGTCCGGCAACGCCACGGCCGAGAACACGCCGGCCCCCGCCGCCGCCGGCAGCAGCCAGCGCGGCGTCTCAGGCAGGTCGGGGCGTGGGAACAGCGGCGGCGGGACGTACGGCGGTGGCGGCGACTGCGGCCCATGAACCTGCGGGCCGACCGGCCCCTGGAATGCCGGTCCCTGGGAGAGCTGACCTTCGTACGGCTGGCCCGGCGGGCGGCCCTGAGCGGGCTGGTACGGCAGGGCGCCGGCAGGTCGTCGCCCAGTGCCCGCTCCCAGAGACACCCCGACGGCCCCCATGAGCGCGGTGACCAGCACGAGCGTGATGAGCGCGGCCGTATCGCTGCCCAGGGCCACGCTGACGAACACGGCGGCGAACAGCCCCATCAGGAACCCGAGGAGCAGGCCGATGACTCCCCCCGCGACCATCCGCGCGAGCCGCCGCCCATCGGCCAGCGGCGCAGGCTGCGTGACCCCCTGCATCGGCGCCGCCGATGAGGCCACAGCGACCGGTTGCCCCGAGGACGTCGGCTGCCCCAGCCCAACCTGCTGTCCCGAGGAGCTCGGCTGCCCCAAAGCGACCGGTTGCCCCGAGGGCACCGGCTCCCCCACAGCAACCGGCTGCGCCCCAGCGACCGGCTGAGCCGAAGGCGGCGACTGCGCCGAAGACGTCGGCTGGGCCAAGGACACCAGCAGCGCCACGGAGTCCGGCTGCGCCGTCGAGGCCGGGGACACCGGCCGGGCCGACAGCGGGACCTCCCCTTCCTCCTCAACGCGCGAAGCCCCAGAAGCCCCCGCCTCGGGCAGACCCCCGCCGCCGCCCGACGCCACAAGATCGGACTGGCCGTCGAGCACGTCATCACCCCCGCCACCCGCCGCGACAGGACCGGGACCGACCGGCACCCGTTCGCCCGCCCCCGCGGCCTGCTCAGGTTCTAACGGCGTGTCCGCCATAGTCGTCCTCCCTGGTAAATCGACGATCATGCGGCACCCCGCGCAGTCGCCGATACGGATCGAACCACCGTGCAGTTCGACGATCTCTTTCACGATCGCCAGCCCCAGCCCGGCACCTCCCGCGTCCGCCGTCCGCCCGGTGTCCAGCCGGGAGAAGCGCTCGAACACCCGCCCGTGAGCCGAGGCGGGAATCCCCGGCCCCTGGTCGGCGACGGCGATGCGGACCCCGTCGCCGTCGGGAGCGGCCGTCACGGTGACCGAGCCGCCGGACGGGCTGTGGCGTACCGCGTTGTCGAGCAGGTTCGCCAGGACCTGGGCCAGCAGGTCGGGGTCGGCGCGGACGACGAGGTCGGCGGGGACCGAAGGGTCGAGCCGGACGTCCTCGCGCGCCAGTGCGGCCTCGCGTACGGCCTGCTCCAGCAGCGGGGCGAGTTCGACCGCGTCGGGTTCGATGAGGCGGACGCCCGAGTCGAGCCGTGACAGGTCGAGCAGTTGCGCGACGAGCCGGCCGAGGCGTTCGGTCTGGGCGAGCGCGGTCTTCATCGTGACCGGGTCGGCCGGGGAGACGCCGTCCACGACGTTCTCCAGGACGGCGCGCAGGCCGGTGATCGGGGTGCGGAGCTCGTGGCTGACGTTCGCGACGAGCTCGCGTCGTTGCCGGTCGACCTCGCCGAGGTCGGCCGCCATCGCGTTGAACGCCCTGGCCAGCTCCCCGACCTCGTCGCGCGAGGTGGCGCGGACCCGCAGCGTGTAGCGGCCCTTGGCGATGGTCTGGGCGGCCCTGGCCATCTGGCGCAGCGGTTTGGTCATGCCCATGGCGAGCACCTGCACCATGATCAGGGCGAGGACCAGCGCGACCGCGATCCTGATGCCCCGGGAGAGGCCGGAGTTGATGCCGACCTCGTTCACCACGAAGGCGGTGCCCACGGCCAGCACGATCACCAGGCCGAGCTTGACCTTGATCCGGCCGAGGAAGTCGAGCGGCTGCTTCATCGGCGCACCAGGGCATAGCCCACGCCGTGCACCGTGCGCACGACGCCGGAGCCGAGCTTGCGGCGTAACGCCCGTACGTGGCTGTCGACGGTTCTGGTCGCGGCGGCCTCGGAGAAGCCCCACACGTCGGACAGCAGCCGGTCGCGCTCGAAGACCTGGCCGGGCCGCTCGGCCAGGCGGCGTAACAGGTCGAACTCGGTCCTGGTGAGCTGCGCCTCGGCGCCGCGCACGAACACCCGGCGGGCCGCGGTGTCGATCTCCACCTCGCCCACCCTGATCACCGTGTCCTCCGAGGCGAGCTGGACGGCCCGCTCGACCCTGCGCAGCAGCGCGTGGATCCTGGCCACCAGCTCACGCATGCTGAACGGCTTGGCCAGGTAGTCGTCCGCGCCCACGCCGAGCCCGACCAGGACGTCGGTCTCCTCGCCGAGCGCGGTCAGCATGAGTACCGGCACCGGCCGGGCCAACTGCATCCGGCGGCACACCTCCAGCCCGTCGAGTCCCGGCAGCAGCCGGTCCAGGATCACCAGATCGGGTTCCGCCCTGCCGTACTCGACCAGGGCCGTCTCCCCGTCACCGGCCACCCGGACGTCGAAACCCTCGGCCGCCAGCCGATTGCGTACCGCCAAGGCGATGGTCTCGTCGTCCTCGACCAGGAGAATGCGTCGCTGCTCTGCCACGGACGAAAGCCTAGAAGGGCACTGTGCAGACGGCACTCCCCAATGTGTGCACATCCGGTGCAGACTTGGCCGGTGAACACCGCCGGATACCTGCGCCGCCTCGCGCTTCCCGACCTGCTGGACGCCCCGCCCACGGCCGAGAACCTCCGCCGCCTGCACGTCGCGCACATCGAGCGCGTCCCTTACGAGGCGCTGGAGATCTGGCTCGGCCGCCCCACCACCGTCGATCCCGCCGAGTCGGCCGAGCGGATCATCCGTGGCCGCGGCGGCTACTGCTACCACCTGAACGGCGCGTTCTCCCTACTGCTCAAGGAGCTCGGCTACGCCGTGACCAGGCACGTGGGCGGCGTGCAGGGCCGCAACGGCGGCGCGCCCGGCATCACCGCCAACCACCTGGTGCTCACCGTGCGCGGGCTGCCGTCGGAGGACAATCCGGGCGGCGAGTGGCTGGCCGACCTGGGCCTGGGCGACGCGCTGCACGAGCCGCTCCCGCTGGTCGCGGGCGTCTACCGGCAGGGCCCTTTCTCGTACGGTCTGCGGCACTCGGAGGTCGCGCCAGGAGGCTGGCGGCTCGACCACGACCCGAGCGGCTCGTTCCTCGGCATGGACTTCGACCCCGCCCCGACCGACATGTCCGCCTTTAATGCGATGCATCAGCACCTGTCGACGTCACCGGAGTCGGGTTTCGTGCGGGTCGCGACGGTCGCCCGGCGGGACGCCTCCGGCGTCGACCTCGTCCGCGGGCTCGTCCTGTCGCGCCTGGGCAACGGCGCTCATTCCGTCACTCTGCACACGGCCCGTGATTACTACGCGGCGTTGTCCGACGTGTTCGGATTGCAGCTGGATGACGTGACCGAAGAGGAGAAGGACGCCCTGTTCGGGAAGGTTTCTGACGCTCACGAGAAGTGGCTGGCGGGAACCCAGGCCTAGCCATGGCTTTGGTCTGATCCGGGGCGCTATCGTGCACCTCGGGATGGGAGAGACCAGGAAGCTCGCCGGTCGCTACCGGCTGCTGAACCCCTTGGGCTCGGGTTCGGTACGGCTGGCGTTCGACGAGGTAGAGCATCGGGACGTCGCGGTCAGAGAGCTACGCGTGCCCGCCGAGTTACGCGGGGCCGCGCTGCAGGACGCGCAGCGGGCCGCGGGGCTTCGCCATGCCTCCGTCGTGCCGGTTCTCGACGTGGTGGTGGAGGACGGCGAGCCGTGGCTGATCATGGAGTTCGTCTCCGGCACCTCGCTGGAGAAGACCGTGGACTCGCGGCACCCCTTGCCTGTCCAGCAGGCCGCCAGAGTGGGCGTGTGCCTGCTGTCGGCGTTGCGGACCGCGCACGAGACAGGGATCATCCACGGACGGGTCAATCCGGGCAACGTGCTGCTCACCTCGACGGGCCGGGCCGTGCTCACCGGGTTCGGGCTGCCGGGGCTCGGCATGCGGCCGTCCGCCGACATGTGGTCGATGGCCGCGACGCTGCACTTCGCCGTCGAGGGCCGGCCGCCGGGGCGGGCGCCCGCGGAGAGCACCGACGCGTTCCGGTGGCTGGTCCGGGCCATGCTGGATCCCGCCGGGCCGCCGCCGGTCGAGATGGTGGCCGAGATGCTCGACCGGCTCGCCGTGGCGCAGACGCTCGGCCACGTCCTGGCCGCCGGCGGGTCGCTGCCTCCGGCCCGGGTGGCCGAGATCGGGCTGGCCGTACTCGACCAGCTCGCCGAACTGCACTCCCGGGGAGCCCATCACGGCGGCGTACAGCCGGGCAACGTCCTGATCGACGCGGACGGCCGGGCCACGCTGGCCACGACACCGCTGCCCGCGCCGATGTCACTCGCCCCCGTGATGCCGGCGACGATCGCGGCCTACACGGCGCCCGAGCGGGTGCCCGGACCGGCGGCTGATCTGTGGTCGCTGGGCGCCA
The DNA here is from genome assembly GCF_018603905.1 of Nonomuraea sp. NEAU-A123. Taxonomy (GTDB): domain Bacteria; phylum Actinomycetota; class Actinomycetes; order Streptosporangiales; family Streptosporangiaceae; genus Nonomuraea. The sequence goes on along the minus strand of NZ_JAHFZZ010000001.1, from coordinate 654,357 downwards.
CGCTGTTCGCGGCTGTCGAGGGGCATCCGCCCGTACCCGGAGCCCCGCTGGCCAAGGCGGGCGCGCTGGCTCCGGTGCTGTTCCGCCTGCTGTCGGGCTTCCCCGCGCACCGGCCGGGGCCGGACGCGCTCCGCAAGGACCTGCAAGCCGTCGCCGACCTATTTTGAGATACATCGCGATTGGAACCACCAGGATGGTCCATGCGTTGAACACACGACGCACAATGTGGGAGAGGCGGGGCGCGCGCTCCGCGTTCGGAGGAAGTTGAGGATGTCACCAGTCCAGAAGTACGCCATCGGCGCAGGCGCCGCGGTCCTGCTCTCGCTGATCTTCTTCGGGCCCGGCTTTATCACCATGCTGGTCGTCCTCGGCGTGGTCGCCGCCCCGGTAGTCGGTTACCTGATGCTGGACCCGTCGCAGCGCGAGCGGCTCAAGCGAGCCCGCAGACGCGGGATCGGCAACTGAGCAGAACGTAACCGAGTTGGGCCGGGTACGCGGCGCGGCCTCAGGCCGCCGCCGCGGCCAGGGCCGTGTGCACCCGGCTCGTCACCCGGCGTTCGATGTAGAACGACAGGAACGGCACCGTGCCGCCGAGCATGATGCCCAGCATGTACGGCCAGTTCCAGCGGGCCTTCATGCCCAGGTTCATGACCGTGACCAGGTAGATCATGTAGAGAAAGCCGTGGATGGGCGCCACGATCTTCGATATGCCCACGATGCCGAAGCCGTAGCGGAGCACCATGGCCACGCAGAGCACGAGCAGCATCACGCCGACGATGTAGGCGAGCACCCGGAAGGGCTTCAGAGCCGATTCCACCGTTAACCTTCCAGAATCATTTCGGGGGACTTGCCACGGTCCCGATCACGATCCGCTCGTACGGCATCGCGTACGAAGTGGAACCACATGAACACGGCGAACCCAGCGAAGATCCACCAGTTGGCGGCATAAGCGAGGTTACGCCAGGTCAGCTCGCCACCGACGACCGGTGGCTGCACCTTCACCTGGACCAGCGGCCCCGAGGGCGGCTGGGCGACGACATAGCCGTTGCGTACCTTCTGCCCGCTCCACAGGTTGACCAGCTCACCGGTGGACACCGTCTGCACCTGCCCCGCGGGCAACTGCTCGGTGCGGCGCTGCACGCTGTCGGTGCTCTGCTGCGGGCGCAGCCGTCCGGTCACCGCGACCTTGCCGCCCGGCACGGCCGCCGCCGGGTCGCCGGCTTTGGCCACCCAGCCGCGTACGACCGGCATCAGCGTGCCGTCATCGAGCCGGAGCGGCGTGAGCACCCAGTAGCCCTCACCGCGCGAGACGTTGCCGCCCGGCGCGTCGACGTCCGCCGGGCGGTCGGCGACGAGCAACTGGCGCGAGGCGTCGTAGACGCCTTCGGCCGAGACCTTACGGCCCACGGCGGACCCCGTCAGTTGCGCGCCCACCTGGGACAGTGTGGCGACGCCGACCGGGGCGGGATCGGTGACCGCGTGCGGCTTGCCCGAATCCTGGAACACGCCGAGCTGCCAGCGCCCGAGCAGGATGAAGGCGACGAGGACCCCGATCGTCAGCAGGTGCAACCCCACCACGCGTGGGGAGAACAGGGTCCGGAGCATGCTTCAAAGCTATCCGCCCACCAGGCCGGTCCCCTAATCAGCCCATGTCTACAGATCACACCAAAAGCCGCAAACACACCAGACGATCACGCTAAGCTGCTGGGCATGTCTGACCAGCATATCGACCCTGCCGGCAATACTCAGCAGTTCCGCGCGTTCGCGCAGCGGTCCGAGCAGGAGGCGGCGCCGAGCAAGAAGTCGCCCCTTCTCCCGATCATCGCGGTGATCGCCGTCGTCGTGATCATCGGCGTGGCCGCCTTCCTGATCCTGCGCTGACCCCGCGCACTCCAGAGCGCCGACGGCAACCCGCTCTCGGCGCTTTTCGTGCGCTCTGGGGCCGGATAACATACCGACCAGTCGGTGTGATACGGGTCACTCTGGACGGACCTCCAAATCTCTCACTACATTGGACATTGCGTCTAATAATGCGGAGGAGCAGTGGACGAGCCAGGGATAGTGATCATCGGCGCCGGGTTCGCCGGGATCGGCATGGCGATCAAGCTCAAGGCCGCCGGACACCACGACTTCGTCATCCTGGAGAAGGCCGCCGACCTGGGCGGCACCTGGCGCGACAACACCTATCCCGGCTGCGCGTGCGACGTGCCCTCGCCCATGTACTCCTACTCGTTCGACCTCAATCCCGGCTGGTCGCGGCTGTTCTCCCCACAGGAGGAGATCTGGGACTACATGCGGGCGTGTGGCGAGAAGTACGGCGTCACCCCGCACATCCGGTACGGCAAGCAGGTCGCCTCGCTCGAGTACGACGACATCGACCGCCGGTGGACGGTGACCACGGACGACGGCGAGACCCTGCGCACGAATGCCGTCGTGTCGGGCATCGGCGCCCTGCACATCCCATCGTTCCCCGAAATTTCGGGACGTGAGGCTTTTGCCGGGCCGGCCTTCCACTCCGCCGAGTGGGACCACTCGGTCGACCTGACCGGCAAGCGCGTCGCGGTCATCGGCACCGGAGCCTCGGCCATCCAGTTCGTGCCGCGGATCGCGGAGCGCGTGGCGCGGCTCACCGTGTTCCAGCGCACCCCGCCCTGGATCCACCCCAAGCCGGACGTCGCCTTCTCGCCCCGGACGCGGCGGCTGATGAAGCTGCCGGGCGCCGCCAGGGCGGTACGCACCGCCCTCTACTGGCTGCTGGAGACCAGGGCGCTGGGCTTCACCATCGACCCGAGGCTGATGAAGGCGCACGAGAAGCTGGCGCTCAAGCACCTGGAGAGCCAGATCCCCGACCCGGAGCTGCGCAGGAGGCTGACGCCCGACTACACGATCGGCTGCAAGCGCACCCTGCTGTCCAGCGACTACTATCCGGCGCTGACCCGGCCGAACGTCGCGCTGGTCACCGACGACGTCACCGAGATCAGGGAGCACTCGATCGTCGACGCCGCCGGGGTGGAGCACGAGGTCGACGTGATCATCTACGGCACCGGGTTCAAGGTGACCGAGGCGCTCCAGCGGCAGCGGATCGTCGGCCGCGACGGGCTCAAGATCCAGGACGCCTGGCAGGACGGCATCGAGACCTACTACGGCATCTCCACCGCCGGATTCCCGAACCTGTTCTTCCTCCTCGGCCCGAACACCGGCCTCGGCCACAACTCGGTCGTCTTCATGATCGAGTCACAGGTGCGGTACGTCATGGACTGCCTCCGGCTGCTCTCCAAGACCCGGGCCAGGGCCATCGACGTCAAGCCGGGACGGCAGCGGGAGTTCAACCGGCGGCTGCGGGAACGGCTCGACCCGCTGGTGTGGAACGCGGGCGGCTGCACGTCCTGGTACCTGGACGAGCACGGCGTGAACCGGACGATCTGGCCGGGCTTCACCTTCGAGTACTGGGCGCGTACCCGCAAGATGAAGCCCGGCGCGTACGAACTGATCTACTAGCCGGGCCGCACCACCAGAGCGCTGCCGCCACCCCTCCTGACCGGCTCGGCGACCGCCTGCACCTTGCCCCGGCCCAGGAACTCCAGCGCGGTGGCCGCGCCGATCTCCGTGGTCAGCGCGAGCTTGTGCCCGCGCGCCTCGAGTTCGGCCCGGTACTTGTCGAGGAACGCCTGCTCGGCCAGCGTCTGCTCGGTGTTGCGCTGCGTGGCCCGCGGCGCGGCGACCGCCTCGGGCAGGTTCATCCCGAACTCGTAGCGGTTGACCAGGATCTGCAGCACGGTCGTGATGATCGTCGAGCCGCCCGGCGACCCGGCCGCCAGCACCGGCCTGCCGTGGTCGAACACCAGCGTGGGCGCCATCGACGAGCGCGGGCGCTTGCCGGGGGCCGGCAGGTTCGGGTCGCCGGGGGCGGGACCGAAGGTGAAGTCCGTGAGCTCGTTGTTGAGCAGCACTCCGCGCCCCGGGACCACGATGCCGTTGCCGCCGGTCGACTCGATCGTCAGGTTGTAGGCGACGACGTTGCCCCACCGGTCGGTGATGGTCATGTGGGTCGTCTCGGGGCCTTCGTCGGTGGTCGCCGTGGCCGTGCCCGCCGGGGTGGCGCACGCCTCATAGCCGCCGTCGGGATTGCCGGGCGGGGCCGGGTGGGCCATCGCCTTCTCGCCGATCAGGCAGGCGCGCTCCTTGGCGAAGCCGTCGGACAGCAGCTCCTTCAGCGGTACGTTCGGGATGTCGCCGACGTACTTGTTGCGGTCGGCGAAGGCCAGGCGGGACGCCTCCAGATACTCGTGCAGGCCCACGCTCGGCAGGGACTCCAGGATGTTGAGCGCCTCCCCCACGGTCGAACCGCCGGAGGACGGGGGGGCCATGCCGTACACCTGCATGCCGTTGTAGTCCACGCGCGTGGGCTCGCGCTGGAGCACGCGGTAGGCGCGCAGGTCGGACAGCTCCATCAGACCCGGCCGTACGTTGCGGGTGGCGCCGGGGGTGACGGGCGGCTGCTTGACCGTGGCGACGACCTCCCTGCCGAGCTGCCCGTCGTACAACCAGTCGATTCCGCGTTTGCCCAGCTCGCGGTAGGTGGCGGCGAGCTCGGGGTTCTTGAAGACGGAGCCGACGGGCGGCGGCGCGCCGTTGGGCAGATAGAGCTTGGCGGTGGAGGTGATGTCCTTGAAGCGGGCGGCGTTCGCGGCGGTCTGGTCGTAGAAGGTCTGGTCGACGACGAAGCCCTTGGACGCCACCTCGATGGCCGGCTGGAGCGCCTGCTTCAGCGAGAGCGTGCCGTACCTGCGCAGGGCCAGGTCCCACTGCGCGAGCGTGCCGGGGATGCCGGCCGACAGGCCGCTGGTGACGCCCTCGTCGAACGGGATGCCTTCCAGCGTGGTGGCGGTCATGGCCTGCGGGGCGGTCTCGCGGCCGTCCAGCGTGACCACCTTTCGGCTGTGGGCGTCGTAGTAGACCATGAAGCCGCCGCCGGCCAGGCCCGCGGAGTAGGGCTCGGTCACGCCGAGCACCGCACCCGCGGCGACGGCCGCGTCGATGGCGTTGCCGCCCTGCTTGAGTACGGCGATGGCGGCCTTGCTGGCGTCGAAGTCCACCGTGGCGGCCGCGCCGCCGTACCCCTCGGCGACCGGGGCCTTCTGTGGCGGCGTGGGTGTGGCAGCCAGCGCTGGGGTGGACACCAGCGAGAGGAGGACTGCTGCTGCGGGAACGATCACTCGGCGCATGTGTTCCACGATGGACCAGGTACGCCCATCGCGGTAGGGCCCCCTGCGGCTGGAGGATGATGCGCAGGTCAGGTAGGTGGCCTAGCGTTGGGGGGTGCGCAAGAAGCCCGGGAACGACGTCTACGTCGCGTTGATCGTCGCGGTGGTCCAGGTGGTGCTGTCGCAGGGGGCGGCCTGGGGGCAGCGAGATTTCAGGGAGCCGCTGGATTCGCTGGCGTACGTGTTGCTGCTGCTGGGGCCGGTGGCGATACTAGGCCGCCGGAAATTTCCCGTCTCCTCTACCGTTGTCACGCTTTTGGCGACATATGTGTATGTAGTGGGCGGTTATCCGTATGGGCCAATTTTTCTGGCGCCGGGGTTCATGCTCTGGTCGCTCGTCCTGGGCGGGCGGCGACTGATCGCGTGGATCTTCTCGGGAGTTACGCTCGCCGTTTTCCTGATTTATGCCTCATTGCAGGAAGGTCGAAATTCGTGGGTCTTCCACACGCTGGCGATCACCGCGTTCATCCTGCTGTTCATGGTGATCGCCGAGCTGTTCAGGATCCGCAGTGAGCGGCGCGCCGAGCACCAGCGGGTCGTCGAGGAGGAGTCCAGGCGGCAGGCCAGCGAGGAGCGGCTGACGATGGCGCAGGAGTTGCACGACGTACTCGCGCACAACATCTCGCTGATCCACGTTCAGGCGTCCACCGCCCTGCACCTCATGGACGACCAGCCCGAGCAGGCACGTACCGCCCTGACCACCATCAAGTCCGCCTCCAAGGAGGTTCTCGGCGAGATGCGCTCTGTCCTGAACGTCCTGCGCGAAGGCGCCCCCCGCTCCCCCACGGCCGGCCTCGACCGCCTCGACGAACTCGTGACCCGCTCCGGCCTGGACGTGACGCTCAAACACGTCGGCTCCCGGCCGCTACCGCCGCAACTCGAACGCGCCGCGTACCGGATCATCCAGGAAGCCCTCACGAACGCCGCCCGCCACGCGCCCGGCTCCCGGGTGACGGTCCGGCTCGAGTACGGCACGAGCGAGCTGGGCGTCCTGATCGCGGACACCGGCGCGACGAAACCGGCCGTACTGGCCGAAGCAGGCAGCGGCAACGGCATCCCCGGCATGCGCGAACGCGCCTCAGCCCTCGGCGGCACCCTGACCGCCGGCCCGGCCGGCAACGGCTTCCAGGTCGAGGCCAAACTGCCCTTCCCCGAGGAGACCTCGTGATCAAGCTCCTGCTCGCCGACGACCAAGCCTTGGTACGAGCAGGCTTCAAAGCCCTGCTCGACGCCCAGCCCGACATGACGGTCGTCGCGGAGGCCGCCGACGGCGCCGAAGCGGTGCGCCTCTCGCGCGAGCACGCGCCGGACGTGGTGCTCATGGACATCCGCATGCCCGGAACCGACGGCCTGGCCGCCACCCGTCAGATGCCACCGGGCCCGCGCGTCATCATCCTGACCACCTTCGAACTGGACGAGTACGTCTTCGAGGCCCTGCGCGGCGGCGCCAGCGGCTTCCTCGTCAAGGACACGGAACCGGCCGAACTCATCCAGGCGGTCCGCGTGGTCGCGGCCGGCGAAGCCCTCCTGTCCCCCAGCGTCACCCGCCGCCTGATCGCCGAGTACGCCACCCGCGCCAAAGAACCCTCCGCCACCAACCACCTGGACCAACTGACAGACCGCGAACGCGAGGTGCTGTCCCTGGTGGGCACCGGCAAGACGAACGACGAGATAGCCGCGAACCTCTTCATGTCTCCTGCGACGGCAAAAACCCACGTAAGCCGGGCAATGATGAAACTCCACGCCCGAGACCGCGCCCAACTCGTCGTCATCGCCTATGAATCCGGCCTGGTGAAACCCGGCTGGCTCTAACCCCCCAGCACAGCCTTCGCCTGGTCAGCGCTTCTCTCAATGGGGCCGCCCGCCTGCCGCACCGCACCTCACCGATCAAACGCGCCGACCCCGTATGGCAAGCATGATCACACCGCCGATTACTCATGATTGACTCTGATGTGCGGTGTGAAGGGTATCCATCCCTCGGATTGTCTGGCGCCTCCATGATCTTGGGGCGTCACGACCGTTTTTGATGGGAGCCGCCCATGTCCGAGACGATCGCCGGGGTCGTCATCCCTGACAGCCCGATCGCCGCCGAGGCGACCTCGCTCGTACGGGAGACGACGACCCCACTCCTTTTCCACCACTCGCGCCGGGTGTTCCTGTTCGGCAGCATGCAAGCCCGTGCCCTCGGGATCACACCCGATCCGGAGCTCCTCTACATCGCGGCGCTCTTCCATGACACGGGTCTCGTGTCGCCCTATCGGAGCGACGATCAGCGTTTCGAGCTCGACAGCGCCGATCAGGCGCGCGCGTTCCTCCGCTCCCACGGCTTCTCGGATGCCGATGCCGATCTCGTGTGGATGGCGATCGCCCTTCACACGACCCCCGAGGTCCCTTACAAGCTGGCCCCGGAGATCGCCGCGACGACCGCGGGTGTGGAGACCGACGTGCTCGGCATGCGCCTTGGGAACCTGAGCCGGGAGGAGATCGACTCCGTGACCGCCGTGCACCCGCGGCCCGACTTCAAGCGGCAGATTCTCCAGGCGTTCAAGGAGGGTTTCGAGCACCGCCCGGACACGACGTTCGGCACAGTGAACGCCGACGTGCTTGAGCATTTCGTCCCCGGGTTTCGGCACATCGACTTCGTCGAGGTCATCGAGAACTCTCCCTGGCCTGAGTGATCCCCGAGGATGTCGACCTCGGCCGGCCGGCCATCGTCGAAGTCCACGTTGGCGCCCGCCTGTGCGGAAGGCGGCGGTCATCGACAGGAGTTCGCCAAGCCTTACTCCCTTGCATACAGACGGCGAGTTCGCCCGGCCTTACTCTGCGCAATACAGGGGGGAGTATCCCTTCTCAGCAGCCTCGTCATCACGGTGTCGCCCCGCTCCACGGGGCCCCCGGGGCTGCTGGTCCGCACCTGAACCGGGCGGGAGAGACCTCTGGCAAGCTTTGCGCTGCCAGGAGGCCGTCATTGCTCGACTTCTTCAAGACCGTGGGCTTAAGCGCCTCGGTACTGCCACTCGCCTTGGCGATCATCGTTATAGCAGCAGGCTTGACCGCCCTATGGGCCCCCTCCGCCAAGCGCCAGAACCGCGCCGTCCAGGTACTGCGGATCGTCCTGCGCGCCCCCGACAGGCGGGCGCGAGATGGACAACACCGCACACCGCCACCAGGCCCCGAAGCAATCTCGGATGAGGGCTCCAAGCCCGAACGTGCGCCGTAAAGCCGCACCTGAAAGCGCTCACCTCACCAAGAGCGATGACGGCACCGCGAGCGGTCGTTGCGACACCCTTCGCTCGGCCATAGATAGCCCTGAATATTGATCTTCCGGTCGCTATGGGGCCGATGGGTAATACGATCTTCCGCATGTCTGCCGAACGACTGCTCCAAAGCGGCGTACTCCCCTCCGGAAGAGGCCCCGTCAACGATCTTGCGGTGGTCGAGGTGGACGGGCGCGCATTGGTGGTGTGCGCGGACTCCCGGAACGACGTGTGGACCTGGGACGTGCGCGAGGACGAGTGGACCGCGCGCGCACTGGAGGATCTTAGGGAGTACGACGACGAGGGAGCAGACGAAGAGGAAGACGAAGACGACGCGATCGCCCCTCACCTCTACCCCGACTTCATGTTCGTGGGTGCGGAGGCCGTCGGCGGCCGGGTGGTGCTGGCCACGGGCGGCCACCACCAGGGCCCGGCGCTGTGGGACTTGATGAGCGGCGAGCTGATCAGCGGTGTCATCTTGAGCCATGGCGGCGTCCATGCCCTGGACACGACCGTTCTGGGCGGGCGTCTGGCCCTCATCGCGGGCAGTTCCGCTCCCGACCATTTCGAGTGGGATCCGTCGTCCCCGGAGTGGATCGATGAGCGGTGCCGGGAGCTCCCCGGGCACTCGGACGACATGGGGGACATCGCGGTCGCACGGGTAGGCGAGCGGGTGCTCGTGGCATCGGTGTGCGGCGAGGAGGTGCTGGTGACGGACCTGGAGCGCGGCGAGCGGCTGCACACGATGGTCGGTGCGGGGCTGTTCCGCGCGGTCGCACTGTCGGAGACCATCGTGGCGGCGGCGAACGACGGCGGTGTTCTCTGGCGCTGGAGCCTGGCCGACGCCAGACCCATCGGGGACCCGATCAACGCGCACGAGACCGAGATCCTGGCCATGGACGCCACGGTGACTGGAGGTCGGGCGCTGGCGGTGACCGGCGACGATCACGGGACGGCGCGAATTTGGGACCTCATCCCCGGCGTCCAGCTTGGAGGGTCCCTGACCGGCCACGAGGGCAGAATCACCGCGGTGACCATGACGGAGATCCAAGAACGCCCGGTCGTCCTGACCGCCGGCCAGGACGGTGTGGTCCGCGTGTGGGATCTCGCATTTTGATCAGGGTCTGGGAGGGCTCCGCCTCTGCCCCTTTCTGACGTACTTGGTCTGCGACCCTCGAAAGCCAAAAGTTCAGGCGAACCCAAGGGTCTCCACGATCTGCGGACGGTTCTGATCCTTGAGTTCGCGGGAACTCGCCAGGATCTTGTTCGCCGGCCGCGGTCGCCAGAAGCGCTCTGGCGTACTGCGGTCTCGAGATTGTGGCGAATATCGCCCCAGGCGCAGCAGGCCAGGGCCGTAATCCTCACAGAGGTCCGTCCGCCATCTGGGCGCCGTTGACGCCGTAATGGAGGGTCTTGCCGTCATGGCGCGCCGGATGTCCGACGGGAAGGAGCGCGTCCTGTGACGCCATGTCCCTCTTCGCATGCCACTCCTCAGCGACCTGGGCGAGTGATCTGCTGGATAGCCGGGCAGGCCGGTGCGTTGCGACCTGGATTCCGCGCTCGTACTGGAAGGCCACCGGCTTGCTGATCTCCCAGGCGCAGGTGTCGAAGCCCCAGAGCTGTTCGAGGTCGCGCAGCACGACCCATCGGGTGACCGTGTCGCCGTTGTTGGTCACCAGCAGTTCAACCCGCAGGACGAAGTAGTCGAAGCGGTGAGATCGAGCTTCGTCAAGGTCTCCGGCCTCGGTGACGGCCGAGCGGCCATCGCCCGCGATGCTCTGATTCTCACGTAGGAGAGCCAGCCCGCCGGCGGCGGCGCTCGAATGGGGATCGAGCTGGAGCGCCCTTTCGTACAGGCCGCACGCCTCGACGCTCCGCCGCTTCCTTGCTTCATCCCACCGTTTCGAGTGACGCGTCTCCAAGGCCATGTCCCAGAGTTGTCGGCACTGAATCGACAGCAGGGTCGCCAAGAGGAGAGTCGCTTCAACGTCCTGCGGCCGTGCCGCCGCCGCTTGCCGCAGCCACTTCTCCGCTCCCGGCACGTAGCCATAGCCGTCGGTCTGCGTTTCCGACCATGACACCTGCAGCAGCATGTGCCCCAGTTCTCGTGCCGCCTCCGGGTCTTTCGCCGCATCCGTACGCAGCGTCTCCAGCACCTCGCGGGACGGATGCTTGGCAGCGATCAACCGTCGAACGCGCTCGGGCCAGTTCGTCATGAAGCGGGAGTCTCCCATGCGCCGCCGACAAATCCGCGCCAGCCGCATCACTGGCGGGGCCGACTCTCGCCTTTCCTGGATTCCCAGAGTTCATGCGAACCGAAGATTTATCGGACTGAACCGATGGGTCTTCACGACCTATGGGCAGTTTCGGCCCTTGGGTTCGCTGGTCTCGCTCGATGAGGTGATCGCCGCCTTCGGTCACACCCGCGAGTCGCTGGCCGCGATGCCAGATGACTGATGTCGTCTTTACGGCTCCGGCAGTGGACGATCTCCGGCGGATCGGCCCCGACGCCGCGCCAAAGGTCCTCAAGAAGATCCTTCTTCTGCTCGACAACCCCGAGGCCGGTTATCCCCTGGGCGGGGAGTTGACCGGCTCTCGAAAGCTTGTGGTCGGGCGCAACCCCTGGCGGGTTGTCTACCGCATCACCGCGGACACGTCGGTTGAGATCTGCGAGGTTTGGGCTGTCGGCGAAAGGGCCGACGCGGAGGTCTATGCGGAGGCGACTGCCAGGGTCCGGTCGGCGGGCGATGATCGCCCCGAAGTCGTTCAGCTCGGGCAGGTCATCGAGCACCTGCGAACTCTGGCCAACCTCATCCATATCGATGAACCGCCACCCCGGGAACCCGTTCCGGAATGGCTTGCCCATCGGTTGATCTACACCGCCGGCCTGTCCCGAGAGAAGGTGGCTGCTCTCGACCTGGAAGAGGCGGTCGATCTGTGGGCCGAGTTCTACGCTAGACCCGTCTCCCCAGAGCCCCTCTGATCGATCGGATACGGGGGGCGGATCGTACCGCCAGACTGAAGCGAAAGTTTCGGAATGACAGGCTTGACCGAAGAGGACCTGCCTCGTTTTCAGCTAGTTTCCGAAAGTTTTGACATCCGACACAAGAATATCTCCAGTTCAACGGAATGGCACTGAGCCAATCACCGAAACATTTCGGCATCTGCGTTGACATGTTTCGGGAGGATTCCCAGACTCATCGCCAACACCCCACGCGGAAGGGAGAGCCCTAGTGATCATCAGCTTGGCCCGCTCAAAGATCCGTTCACGGGTCGTGGCGCTGACGGTAGCGGTGGCGCTCTCAGTCGCTGGAATGGTAGCGGCACCATCCACCGTGGCCGCCGCGGCTGGTGGAGTTGAAGACGAGGGCGCCGACTGCGCAGTGGCCGGCCTGCCCGACGAAGGATCCTTACCTACCAACTCCAAGCTTCCCGATCCCTTCAAGAAGCTGGACGGTACGCGCATCTCCGCCAAGTCCGAATGGCGGTGCCGACGGGAAGAGATCAAGAAGCTGGCGGAGAGGTTCGTCTACGGCGAGAAGCCCGGAAAGCCGTCGAGTGTCACGGGAACGGTCTCGAGAACCAGCATCACCGTGAACGTGAACCACAACGGCAGAAACTCCAGCTTCTCAGCGAGCGTCTCACTGCCCAGTGGTTCCGGGCCTTTCCCGGCCGTCGTCGTCGTGGGAGGATTCGGCGCGGACACGGCCGCCATCAGCGCCGCCGGTGCCGCCGTCATCAATTACGACCCCTACGCGGTCGGGCGAGAGGGCACGCCACGCAATAACAAGCAAGGCGCGTTCTACAGCATCTACGGCTCTTCGAGCAGCACCGGGCTGCTACTCGCCTGGGCCTGGGGGGTGAGCCGGATCATCGACGTCATTGAGCAGTCGGACGGCAGCATTCTCAAGGCGGATGCGACCGGCGTCACGGGATGCTCGCGGTTCGGAAAGGGCGCCTTCGTGATCGGCGCGTTCGACCAGCGCATCGCTTTGACCATGCCGATCGAGTCGGGTAGCGCCGGTGTTCCCATCTTCCGCGGGATCCCCGGGGAAGGCGCCCAGAGTCTGAGCAGCGCCTATGGAGAGCAGCCGTGGCTGGGCGACGCGTTCGGCTCCTTCACCGGCAATCCGAACAGGCTGCCGGTGGACACGCATGAAATGGTGGCCATGGTCGCGCCACGAGGACTATTCATCATGGATAATCCGCACATTACTAATCTGGGTCCTAAGTCTGCGAGCGTCGCGGCCTTGGGTGGCGCGGAGGTCTACAAGGCGCTCGGTGCGGGAGACAACATCACCTATTGGTCCGACATTCAGGACGGCAACCACTGCGCCAACAGACCTGAATGGAGGACCCCGTTGCAGCAGAACATCCAGAAGTTCTTACTGAAGACGGGCAATGCTCCTGGCACGATCAGAATCTCGGCCAAGGCGCTTGGCAATTTGTCTGAGTGGAGAGACTGGCAGACTCCGACCCTCAACGATTCCAGCGACACCACCCCGCCGAGCACACCGGGCACCCCGGCCGCGTCCAACGTGACCGCCACCAGCGCCACGCTGACCTGGGCCGCCTCCACCGACCAGGGCGGTTCCGGCCTGGCCGGCTACAACGTCTACCGCGAGCAGGGCGCCACCGACCCGCAACTCGGCCAGTCCACCACCAACTCGATCACCCTCACCGGACTGACCGCGAACACCCAGTACCAGGTGTACGTGCGGGCGCGTGACGGCGCGGGCAACCTGTCCGGCAACTCGCAGTTGGTCACGTTCACCACGACCACCGGCGGTGACGACACCTCCCCGCCCACGACCCCGGCCGGCCTGGCGGCCTCGGGAACCACGTCCACAGGCACGAACCTGAGCTGGACGGCCTCGATCGACGACAACGGCGTCGCCGGCTACGACATCCTGCGCGCGCCCGGCGCGAGCGGCGGCACGTTCACCCAGGTGGGCACCTCGACCACAACCGCGTTCAGCGACACGGGCCTGACCCCGAGCACCACGTACCGCTACCAGGTCAGGGCACGGGACGCCGCGGGCAACACCTCGCCCGTCTCGAACACCTCGCAGGTCACCACCCAGCCCGGCCCGTCCACCGGAACCTGCACGGCAGTTCCGACCGTGCAGACCCAATGGGACACCGGGTACGTCATCCAGCCCCTGACCATCACCAACACCGGCACCTCGACGATCACCGGATGGACGGCCACCTTCACGCTGCCGGCCGGGCACACGCTGACCGGCTCGTGGAACGGCACCGTCACCGTCAGCGGGCAGACCGTGACGATCAGGAACGTCGGCCACAACGGCACCCTCGCCCCCGGAGCCGCCACCGCCAGCATCGGCTTCCAGGCGACCCGCCCGAACGGCAACACCGCCCTCCCGTCCGGCTACACCTGCGCCTGACAGCCGGCACTCCCCGGCCCGCCCACCCCTGGCGGGCCGGGGCCCCAGCGCCTCAGATCCCGGTAGATAGTTGACACGACATACATGTCGTGTAATCTAATCTCCATGAGAAACGGTGCGACGAGCACGATCAAGCAGGTGTCGGTGGTCAGCACGGGAAGGGTGTCTATCCACCCCGAGCACGTGGGGCCTACCCGCAAGCCGATGTACTGGTGGCTGTTCACCTCGCGCAGGTGGACCCCGCCGCTGCCGATCAACGTCTATGTGATCGAGCGCGGCGACGGGCTGGTGCTGTTCGACACCGGTCAGGACCGCGCGTCGGTTACCGACCCCGGCTACTTTCCCGGCGGCATCACCGGTGTGATGTACGACAGGCTGGCACGCTTCGACATCGGCCCCGCCGACACCCTCAGGGGCCGGCTGGCCACCATCGGCTACGACATCGCCGACGTGCACACGGCCGTGCTCTCCCACCTGCACCAGGATCACATCGGGGGGCTGCGCGAGCTCACCCATGCCGAGATCGTGGTCAGCGGCGAGGAATGGCGGTCCTTCCAGGAGCCCCTGCCCGAACTACGCGGGCTCCTGCGATCCCACATCGACCTTCCCGGGCTGCGCTGGCGCCATGTCGATCCCGGCCCCATCGACGACCCTCGGCTCGCGCCCTTCACGACCGGCCACGACCTGTTCGGCGACGGTGACCTTGTCCTGCTACCCACCCCCGGCCACACTCCCGGGTCGCTGTCACTGCTGGTCCGCGGTGCCGTACATCCGCCGCTGCTCATGGTCGGCGACCTGACGTACGACGCTCGCCTACTGCAGGAGGGCCTCGTCCCGGGAGTCGGGGAGAGACGGCAACTGAACGACACCACCAAGGCGATCAATACACTGCGGGAGCAGAACCCGGGTCTGGTGATACTGCCGGCGCACGATCCTGGAGCGGCCGCACGTCTGGCTGCCGTGAGCGGGGGCTTCGCCGGGAAACAGGAGGTGCGTTCGCGTGCGACCGGCTGAAGAACTCCGATACCTGATCCTGGCCGCCCAGCGAGAAGGCAACCGGCTGCTCGCCCAAGCCCTGCGCCCGCTCGGCATCACCCCCTCTCAGGCCGAAGTGATCCGCATCCTGCAGGATCGCCAGTCGCTCACCCTCAACGGTCTCGGCGACCTGCTGGTCTGCGAGAGCGGCAACAGCCCCAGTCGCCTGGTCGATCGGCTGACGTCTGTGGGCCTCGTCGACCGCCAGGTGTCGGCGCACGACCGCCGCCACATCGAGCTGTCCCTCACCGAAGAGGGCCTGCGCCTCTCCCAGCAGATCATCGAGATCGAGGACGACCTCTATCGATCCATCGACGCCGCGGCCGAAGGCCACGACCTCGCTGCGATCACCGCGTTTCTCCGAGCCTTCGTCGCCGGCCGACCCGCCGGCGAGGCCCTGGCTCGCCGCATCACCGCTGGATAGGGAGCTCTTCCATCAGCCGCGCGTCAGGGGGCGGTCAGGGTGAGGAACGGGATGGTGGCCCGGATGGGGAGTTCCAGCTCGAGTTCGGACCTGTGCACCTGATGGAGCCGGTACTCCGAAGCGACGGCGTCGAGGTGGAACCAGGAGCTGGGAACTGCGTCGATCATAGCTCGACAGGGCGCTCGCTCATCCTGTCCGTCGTTCGTTCACCTCGTGGTGCGCCGAACCAGCGGCGCAGGGCGGCGTCGAGGCCGCTCGCGTCGGGCTTCTCCGCGGTGGCGGCCCAGGCCACGTGACCGTCAGGGCGGATCAGCGCGCAGGCGTACCCCGCGTCAGTGTCCAGTGCGTGTGCGCGCACGATGTCGATCCGGTCCGTCCAGTCGTCCGCCACCGCCCACGGTCCAGGAGCGAGTGCGAGCAGCACGCCCCGGGCCCGGTGCAGCAACCGCATGGTGTCGGTCCGCTCGCCCTCGACGGTCAGTGGCCGGTACGGCAGACGGCACCCGGTCAGCGGATGGTCACCCTCGCCGACGTCGTACCGGATGGCCGTACCGCCCACCTGGCCGGCCAGGAAGCGGTTGACGTGCTCGAAGGCCAGGAGCTCGCCCAGCAGTTCGCGTAGCGCGTCGATCTCGGGACCGCCCAGCATGAGCGCGAACTGCGCCTTGGCGTTCCGCAGCACCTGCCCGGCCACCGGGTGGCGTTCGCTGTGGTAGGTGTCCAGCAGCCCCGGCGGAGCCCAGCCGCCCAGCTCGGCCGCCAGCTTCCAGCCCAGGTTGACGGCGTCCTGCACGCCCAGGTTGAGCCCCTGACCGCCGGCGGGTAGCAGGGTGTGCGCGGCGTCGCCGGCCAGCAGGATCCGGCCCAGCCTGTACGCCGTGGCCTGGCGAGCGGTATTGCCGAAACGGCTGATCCACACGGGCCTGCCGGCGGCTAGATCGAACCCGGCGGCCCTGACGAACACCTGCTTGGCCTCCTCCCAGGTCGGGGTGCCGCGCCCCCCTCGGTACGGCGCGCCGTACTCATGGGCCACCACGCGTACCGTGTCGGCGGAGATCGGCAGAATGACCAGCAGCCCGTTCGGCCCCCGCTCGAACAGCGGCAACCGTCCGAAACGCGGGTCGCTCCGGTCGACCTCGACGAGATCGACCAGGACGAACTCCGCCCGGGTGTACTCACCGGGGAAGTCGATGCCCGCGCAGGTCCTGACCGCACTACGCGCGCCGTCGCAGCCCACCAGATAGTCGGCGTGGATGCGCCGACGTTCGCCTGCGGTGAGGACGTCGACCGTCACTGTGCCAGCGTCCTGTTCGACGCCGACGACCTCGTGTCCGCGGACCAGCTTGACGCCCAGTTCGTCCGCCCACTGGGCGAGTACCCGTTCGGTCGTCGCCTGGGCCAGCAGCATCTGACCGTGGCGGGTGTCGAGACGGGTGAAGTCGAGATCGACCATGTCGGCGGCCAGGTCGGCGTGCGGTAGCCGCAGGCCGGTGAATCGATCGGCGACGCCGCGCTGCTCCCAGACCTCCATGGTGCGCGGGAGTAGGCCGAACGCGCGAGAGTGCCGGCTGGGTTCGAGGGCACGTTCCACGACCAGGACGTCGATCCCGGCCAGGCGTAGCTCGGCGGCCAGCGTCAGACCGACCGGGCCGGCGCCCGCGACGATCACATCCGTATGTGAGCGGCTGTTGGTGGCCATGGGGCCATCTCCTCAAGGGTCGGGGATATTCCGCGCCCACTGTGCTGCGGGGTGACACCCTGTTCCCATCCGTAGGCCATAGATCATCCTTTTTCCCCAATGGAGCAAGAAGAAGCGATGGAATCCGACATGTTCACTGACCTGGATCGCCAGATCACCCACGCGTTGCAGGTCGACGCTCGCGCGCCGTTCAGCCGGATCGGCGAGGTGCTCGGCGTATCGGACCAGACGGTGGCCCGCCGGTATGCCCGGCTTCGCTCCGCCGGCCTGCTGCGGGTCGTCGGGCTGGCCAACCCGCTGCTGACCGGGCATGTCCACTGGTTCCTGCGACTTCGGTGCGCTCCCGGGGCGGCGCCTCCGATGGCGGAGGCGCTGGCTCGCCGCGATGACACCTCCTGGGTCTACCTCACCTCGGTGGGCACCGAGATCTTCTGCGCGGTACGCGCCCAGCCGGATGAGAGCGGCGGCGAGGAACTGCTCAAGCGGCTGCCCCACACCCCTCGGCTGCTCTCTGTGGAGGCGCACCGTGTCCTGCATCTGTTCTACGGCGGCTCCCTCAGCCTGCTGGAGAAGTACCCCGCCCTGAGCGAGGAGCAGGTGGAACGCCTGAAGGAGCACGTCGAGCCGGCCACGCCGCTCGTCGATCTCGAACTGACCGCCGCCGACCGCCGGATCCTGGCCGTTCTCCGCCATGACGCCCGCGTACCCATCACGCGACTCGTCTCGGAGACGGGCATGTCAGCGATCACACTGCGGCACAGAATGGCCGCGCTGCGCCTGAGCGGCGCCATGTATTTCGACGTGGAGTTCGACCCGCGGTTGTTCGGGCTCGGGCTGCGGACCATCATCTGGCTCACCGTCTCCCCCGCGAATCTCAAATCCATAGGGCAGGCGTTGGCCGGGCACCGCGAAACCGCCTTCGTCGTGGCCACCACCGGATCTTCCGGCCTGTGCGTCAGCGTGTCCTGCGAGGACGGGGCGGCGTTGTACGACTACCTCACCAGCCGGGTGGCGCCGTTGCGCGGCATTCACCACCTGGAAACGGCACCCGTGCTGCGCGCCGTGAAATACGGGGGCTCTCTGACCAATTCGCCCCCGCATCGCTTCTGAACCTCTCTATCGCGAGATCACTGGATTTCCCGATGCCCTTGAACAGCGTGTCGTCCGCGCCTTGATCACCATCCCCAGACCCGACTCGCAAAAGACGTACACCGTTATGTTGTCGCGCTCGGCGACGTCCATCCTGGAGCATTCCGCATCGGCAGCAGGTCACAACATCGTGGTGTTGCTGGAGCGTGTCGGTGTCGGATTGGATACCGCAGGTCCTGAAGGGGCTTCGGCACAAGCGAAAGAAGAAGATAAAGGCTGAAGATTAGTCAGACCGAGCACATAATTGTCGTCGCTACGCAGCCACGGATTTTCGCAATCCCAACGTTCAGCCGTTATCACCATCGTAAACGGCTTGGGCAGTGGCGATCGTGTCTCTGTGCCGCTCCGCCCAAGCTGTCAACGCCAGCAGTGCGTCGTGAAGCTCTTTCGCTGCGTCGGTGAGGTTGTACTCGACTTTGGGCGGCACGCTCGGATACACCGTGCGGACAAGGAGTCCGTCGCGCTCCAACTTGCGGAGGTTCAGCGTCAGCATCCGGCGGCTGATGCCGGTCAAGGTGCGCTCCAGTTCGCTGAACCGGACCGGTCCTCGCGCCGCCGCCACCAGGATCCCGATGCTCCACTTGCCCGCGACCCGATCAAGCACTTCGGCAACCGGGCACGCCGCGCTGACCGGGGATGACACATCGCTGTTACTGCGGGACAAAATAGTGCCTTCTTCCATCGGCATTCATGCTGGCTGAACATGTTCCGCATGACAACTTGCTGTGTCGACCAGGCGGAGGCTGAGCACATGAAGGACACCGGTGGCGCCATGGCGGCCCGGATTCACCGCCTTGAGATCCGGGCCGAGCTGTCCGACCTGGTCGCCCGTTACGGCTACGTACTCGACGCCAGAGACTGGGACGGCGTTGTCTCGTGCTTCGCGCAGGACGGCGCCTTGGCCTTCGAGGGGGGTTCCGTTGCCGGCCATGCGGCGCTGAGAGACTTCTATGCCGAACGGGTGGGTGCATACGAGTTCACGTTTCACTATCCGCACTCGCACGTCTTCGAGATCACCGACGACCACCTCAATGCGACCGGAATCGTGAGCGCTCACGCCGAGCATGGCCTGGATGGTGCCTGCCTGCTCGCCGGTGTGTACTACCACGACGACTACGTGCATGAGGACGGGCGGTGGCGCATCGCCCGCAGGGAGATCAGGTCCCGCTACTTCCTCCCGTGGCGGCCGGGCAGTCATGCTCTGCCGTCTTCCCCCGACTCAGGTCGATAGGGGGCGAGGGGATGTCGGCTTCGGGGGTCGGAGGGTCTGTTCGACCAGGGTTTCGGTGGCTCGGTCGAGGAGGTCACAGAACTGCCGGTGCTCAGCGGGGGTGAACTTGTCGATGAAGGCTTTCTCGAGCACGTTGACTTCTTGGTAGGCCTTGTCGAGGAGGCCCTGGCCGGCGTCGGTGAGGTTGGCGATCATGACCTTGGCGTGCACGGGTGATGGCTGCCGGTCGATGAGGCCCTTGGACTGCATGCCGGTGAGGACCGTGGCCATGCTCTGCTGGGTGACGCCGCAGGCGCGGGCCAGTTGGGCGCCGGACATGCCTTCATCGCGGGAGAGGGTGAGCAGCACCGCGTACTGGGTCATGGTGAGCCCATAGGTACGCAGGACGGCTTCGTGGTGGGCCGTCAGAGCCTGCTCGGCGCGGCGGATCCTGGTGCATAGGTATTCCTCGGCGGACACGTCGACCACGTCTGTCACAGCTTCCTCACTTGACTCAGTTACCTGAGACTCGCTACCTTCCGAGTATCAGGATACTGAGTCAAGCAAGAAGGTTGTGAACTATGAAGGCTGCAGTGCTCGCCACCGATGACCAGTTCCGCGTGACCGAGATCGCCGAGCCCGTCCCGGGGCACGGGGAGGTGGCGATCCGGGTCGCTTATGCGGGTGTGCAGTGGGGGGATGTGCTCGTCCGTGACGGTCACTTCCCGACTCCTCGTCCCTTCGTGCCCGGCTTCGAGGCGTCCGGGCAGGTCATCGCGGTCGGTGAGGGTGTCGATCCGGCACGGGTCGGTGAGCAGGTCATCGCGCTGACCAGTTCGGGCGGCTTCGCGGAAGTCGTTGTCGTCTCCTCGGTGCTGGCGATAGCGGCGCCCACCGTGGACTCGCGGACCGCCGCCGCGTTCGGCTGGGTCACCTCCACCGCCTACGACCTGATCAACACTGTCGCGGGTGTCCGACCGGGCCAGAGCGTGCTGATCCACGCGGCGGCCGGCGGGGTCGGTACGCTCGCGGGGCGGTTCGCCCGGGCCGCCGGCGCGGGGCGGGTCGTAGGTGTCGTGGGCAATCCGGGGCAGGTCGACTACGCGCGGCAGCTCGGTTATGACCGGGTGCTCAGCCGCGAGGAGTTCCCCCAAGCTCTGGACGGGCAGCAGTTCGATGTGATTCTCGACCCCATCGGCGGCCCGACCCGGCTGGTCAACCTGGAACGCCTGGCACCGCACGGCCGGATCGTGGTCTACGGCAACATCGCCACCTTCGAGCCGGTCTCGGTCTCGGCCAACGATCTGCTGATGCAGGGCACGTCGATGCTGACCTACAACAGCAACCTGCTCAGCCAGACCCATCCCGAGCGGCTCGCCGACAGCGTACGCCGCGCGCTGGAACTGGTCGGGGACGGCACGGTCGGCATCGATATCACCGCCGAATACGAGCTGGCCGACGTCGAGACCGCCATCGCCGATCTCGCCGGTGGAGCGACCCACGGCAAGAGCATCGTCCGGATCGGCTGACGCCGACCCGGGCCTGCCCGGGGGTTTCAGCGGTCGCGTGCGTCGTACGCCTCGCGGGCGCTGTCGATCCGGTCGATGTTCTCCTCGGCCCATCGCTTCATGACCGCGATCACCGGCAGCAGGCTCCGGCCCAGCTCGGTGAGCGCGTAGTCGACGCGGACCGGCACCGCGGGAGTGACCGTACGCGAGATCAACCCGTCGCGTTCGAGGCGGCGCAGTGTCTCCGTGAGCATCTTCTGGCTCGCGCCCGCGATCGTCCGAGCCAGGTCGCCGTAGCGGCGCGGGCCCTCGGCCAGTTCGTTGAGCAGGACGGCTACCCATTTGTCGCCGATGCGGTCGATCAGCCGGTTGGTCGGGCAGGCGGTGAAACGGGCCTGGTATGAGACCCGGCCCTCGACGCGCCGCTGGGCGGCGGTGCGCGTGGTCATGGCATCCCTTCGCGTGCGCTGGACACTTTGAAGTGCGTACTGCCGTTCGACCGTAGCACCGCCTAACTTCGCTCATGAACAGGGCGAACCCCGCCCGATCAAGGAGTGAAGAGACCATGACGACGATCACCGTCCTCGGCTCGGGCAACGTGGCCCGGGCCCTTACCGGCAGGCTGCGCGACGCGGGGCACGAGGTCATCGTGGGCTCTCGTGCCCCGGACAAGGTCGCCGCCGATTTCGGGGTACGGGTCGCCGGTCTGCGTGAGGCGGCGGGGTCGGCGGAGGTGGTGATCAATGCCATGCCCGGCGAGGTGTCGGTGGAGGTGTTGACCGGGCTCGCGGCGGAGCTGGCGGGCAAGGTGCTGGTCGACATCGCCAACGCCACCGCATCCGACTCGTACGGCTTCGCTTCGGCGCTCCTCTATCCGGGCAGCAGTCTCGCCGAGGAGATCCAGCGGGCGTTGCCGGACGTACGCGTGGTGAAGACACTCAACACCATGCACTCGTCGGTCATGGCCGATCCGGCCCTGCCGGCCACGCCGCCCACCGCCTTCCTGTCCGGTGATGACGCCGACGCCAAGAAGGTCGTCGGCGGGCTGCTGGCCGAGCTGGGCTGGGCGCCGGAGTGGATCATCGACCTCGGCGGAGTGGAGACGGCGCGGGCGCCGGAGGCGTTCCTGCTGATGGTCGGTGGCCTTGTCCGCGCGCTCGGGCCCGTGCCTTTCGCGATGGCCATCGCTCATTGACGTTCAAGAACTCCGCCGAGTACGAACGATCCCACCGGCCAAGGTCAAGGGGTGAGCAAGGTGGTCACCGCCTCGGGCAGGCCGTCCGTACCCGCCCAGGCCACGTAGCCGTCGGGGCGGATGAGGAGGGCGTCGGCGGGCGGGGCCGCACAGTGAGCGCCGACGACGCGGAGGCGGCCATCGCCGACCAGTTCCCCCAGGTCCGACGCCACCGGACGCCGGCCGACCAATCCGCCCGGGTCCGAGGGCGTGGGGCGCAGGTCGAGGAGCAGCCAGTCGGCCGATCGCATGAGCTCCGCCACGCGGGTCGGTCCGTCCGCGGTGGTCAGGGGCAGGTCGGGGGCGAAGCGGCCGGTCAGTGGGTGGGGTGCGGTGCCGTACCGGATGTCGGAGCCCTGAAGCATTTCGCCGAGGCGGCGCAGGGGCTGCTCGAGGGCGAACAGTTCCGTGAGGAGGTCGCGCAGGGCCGTGCCGTCCTCGTCGGTGAGGCGCTCCAGGGTCGCCTGGGCGCGGGTGTGGCGCAGGGTGTGGGCGGCCACCGGGCGGCGTTCGGCCTCGTACGTGTCGAGCAGGCCGGTCGGAGCATGGCCGTGCAGGTGGGCGGCCAGTTTCCAGGCGAGGTTGGCGGTGTCCATCAGGCCGACGTTCAGGGCCGAGCCGCCCGCCGGGAACAGATGGGCGGCGTCACCCGCCAGGAACACCCGGCCCTCGCGGTAACGGTCGGCGAGGCGGGCCTGCGAGACCGTGCTCGACAGCCAGATGGGCTCGCCGAGCGGCAGATCGACGCCGATGACCCGGCGCACCGCGTCCTCGAACTCCGCCAGCGTGACGACCGTCCCGGCCGCCGCCCCCTTTTCGCGTACGCCACCAACGACGGCCTTCTCGCGTACGGCGGCGATGTGGACGCCGGGCCGGAGCGAGGTGAGCAGTAGGCGGCCGTTCGGGGTGCGGTTCCAGCCCGGCTGCAGGCCGTTGGCCTGCGGGCTGTCGAAGATGGACGCATGAGGGGCCTTGAAGTGGCCGAGCAGCAGCACCTCGTCGTCGGTCGTGCCGGGGAAGCCGATGCCCGCCTGTTCGCGGACCAGACTGCGGCCGCCGTCGCAGCCGACGACATAGCGGGCCCGGAGCCGGAAGCCGTCACCCTCCAGCGTCACGCCTTCGTCGTCCTGGGCGAGCGTTCTCAGCCGCTGGCCCCATCTGACCTCGGCGCCGAGCTCGGCCGCGCGCTCGCCCAGCAGCCGCTCCAGGCGCGGCTGCTGGATCATCAGCAGGTGTAACGGGACATCGCCGCCCAGTTCGGCGAAGTTCAGGGGCACCGAGCCGAACGGGAAGCCCGGCGCGGGCCCGGCGAACGGGCTGCCCGCGCTGAACCGTTCGAGCAGACCCCGGTGGTCGAGCAACTGGACGATCTGCCCGCCCAGGCCGTTGGCCTTGGGGAGGTCACCAGGCTCGGCTCTCTTCTCCAGCACGATCGTACGGACGCCGGCCAGGCGCAGCTCGCACGCCAGCATGAGCCCGGCGGGGCCCGCTCCTATGATCACTACTTCTTCCATGGCCGTCAGGCTAGATTGACAAAGGCGATTCTGTCAATCTAGCCTGACGTCGTGGACATGGGAGAACTCTCTGAGCGCATCAAGTCGAACGACCCCGCCATGGGACTGCGCGCGGTCGGCGCCCTGCACCGGCTGGCCGAGCAGGTCGAGGCCGTCTCCGTGGCCCTGGCCAGGGAGCAGGGGTGGACGTGGGAGCAGATCGGCGACGCGCTCGGCATGTCACGGCAGTCGGTGCACGCGAAGTACGGGAAGTGAGGTTCGTATGTTCGGGATAGAGAAGAGCCCGTTCGCGATAGTCGTGACCGCAGCGCTGGAGGAGGCCAGGCAGCGGGGTGATCGGCGGCTGGGGACCGAGCATCTGCTGCTCGGGCTGCTGCGCGATCCGGGCCAGGCCCCCGCCCGGGCGCTCGGCGTGGATCTGGACCGGGCGCGGGCGGCCCTCGAAGAGCTCGACCGGGCGGCGCTGCGGGCGCTCGGGATCGACGTGGGCGAGGTGCCGCCGGCCCGGCCGCGCAAGCATCCGGCGGTGCCGGGCACCGCGCTGACCTCCAGCGCGCGGGCGGCGATCAACCAGTCGATCAAGGCGACGACCCGCAAGGTCAGGAACACCGCCGGCCCGGCCCAGCTCCTGCTGGCCCTGCTCGCCCAGGGACGGCCCGATCCGGTGGCCGCGCTGATCGACCACCTCGGCATCGACCGCGCCGAGGTCCGGGACCGGCTGGCCGCCTAAGGGCCGGAAATCGGGTTGATCGCGACCTACCCCCCTGACAGGCTCGAATGATGAACCGCACGTTCGACGACCTGGTCGAAGAGGCCGCATCGGTCTCCGTGGACGGCTGGGACTTCTCCTGGCTCGACGGCCGGGCGACGGAGGCCCGCCCTTCCTGGGGGTACGCCCGGCTCCTGGCCGGCCGGATGGCCACGGCCGAGGCCGCGCTCGACATCGAGACCGGCGGCGGCGAGGTCCTGGCCGGCGTCCCGAAGCTCCCGCCGATCACCGTCGCCACCGAGTCGTGGCCGCCCAACCTCGCCCTGGCCGCCAGGCGGCTGCGTCCCCGCGGCGCCGCGCTGGTGGCCGACGACGACCAGCCGCGCCTGCCGTTCCGCGCGGACACCTTCGACCTGGTCGTCAGCCGCCATCCGGTGCACACCTGGTGGGCGGAGATCGCCCGGATCCTCAGGCCGGGCGGCACCTACTTCTCGCAGCAGGTCGGCTCGCGCAGCGTCGTCGAGCTGAGCGAATACTTCCTGGGCCCGCAGGACGGCTCCGGCCGCTCCCCTGAGAAGGCCAGGGCGGCGGCCGAGCAGGCCGGGCTCACCGTGGCCGACCTCCGGGCCGAGTCGCTGCGGATGGAGTTCCGGGACATCGGCGCGGTGATCTACTTCCTGCGCAAGGTCATCTGGACCGTGCCGGGCTTCTCGGTCGGCCGCTACCGGAAAGAGCTGCGCGAGCTGCACGAACGCATCCAGGAAGAGGGGCCGTTCGTCGCCCATTCCACCCGTTTTCTGATCGAGGCCAGGGCCTAGTACTCCAGTGGCACTTCGCGATCATGGCTCGGATCTGCGCTGGTAGTGGCGGCGTCGGGCGGTGGCCTGGTGTCGGTGGTGCTGGGCGGCGGCGATGGCTGTCAGCTGGACAAGTCGCTCGTGTGGCGCGGCAAGGAACTGCAGGCTGACTGACTGACCGATTTCCTCCTCGGGGCGGTGGCGTACGGGGTCCCGCGGTGTTATCACTGCGGGGACAAGGTCACCGCCCCGAGGGGGATCAGTGGAGTTCCGTCTGCTCGGCCCCGTCGAAGCCTGGGACGGCGGCAAGCGCCTGGCACTGGGCGGCCCGAAACCCCGCGCCCTCCTGGCCGCGCTGCTGCTGGCCGACGGGAAGGTCGTCTCCAGTGAGCGGCTCGTGGACGTGCTGTGGGGCGACGACCCGCCGCGCAGCGCCTCCGCGCTCGTCCAGACGTACGTGTACGGCCTGCGCCGCACGCTCGCGGACGGCGGCGAGGCGGAGGTGATCGAGACCAGGCCGCCCGGGTACGCGGCCCGGTTCCAGCCCGGCCGGCTCGACGTGGAGTCGTTCGAGCGGATGGTCGCCGAAGGCCGGCGGCACGCGGCGGACGGTGGGCACGACCGCGCGGCCGAGAGCCTGCGCGCGGCGCTGGCGCTGTGGCGCGGATCGGCGCTCGGCGGCATCGGGCACGTGCTGCGCGGCGAGGCCGCCCGCCTCGACGAGACGCGGCTGCTCGTCCAGGAGGAGCTGCTTCACGCAGAGCTGACGCTGGGCAGGCACGCGGAGGCGGCCGGCGAGCTCACCGAGCTGGTCCGCCTGCACCCCACCAGAGAGCGCCCCCGCGCCCTGCTCATGAGGGCCCAGTACCGGCTGGGCCGCCAGGCCGACGCGATGGCGGTCTACCACGAGGGCCGCAAGGCGCTGGCCGACGAGCTGGGCGTAGATCCCGGCCCCGAGCTGCAGGAACTGTACGAGGCGGTGCTGCGCGCGGACCCCGCCCTGGACCCCGCTCCGGCGCTGCCCAAATCACAGCCGGTCCCGGCGCACCTGCCCCGCGGGGTCGCCGACTTCACCGGCAGGCAGCGCCAGCTCGCGGAGCTGACCGCCCTGCTCGGCGCCCCCAGCGACACGGTCACGGTGTGCGTCATCTCCGGCAAGGGCGGGGTCGGCAAGTCGACGCTCGCGGTGAAGGCCGCTCACGAGGCGTCCCCGGCCTACCCCGACGGGCAGCTCTACGCCGACCTGCGCGGCGTCACCGGCTCTCCGGCCCCGGCTTTGGAGGTGCTCGGCCGTTTCCTGCGGGCGCTCGGCCTGCCGCCGTCCGCGATTCCGTCGACGGTGCCCGAATGCGTGGACGCCTACCGCAGCGCCCTGCACGGCCGACGGGTGCTCGTGGTGCTCGACGACGCGGGCTCCGAGCAGCAGGTACGCCCCCTGCTCCCGGGCAGCCCCACCTGCGCCGTGCTGATCACGGCCAGGCGCAGGCTCGCCGGCCTGGACGGGGTGCGGGTGAGCGACCTCGACGTCTTCGACACCCCTGCGGCAGTGGACCTGCTCGCCCGCATCGCCGGTCCTGAGCGCGTACGGGCGCAGACGGAGGCGGCCGGGCACATCGTCCGCCTCTGCGGTCATCTGCCGCTCGCGCTGCGCACGGCAGGCGCGCGGCTGGCGGCCCGCCCGAACTGGCCGCTCGCGACGCTGGCCGGACGGCTGGCCGACGAACACCGCCGCCTGGACGAGCTCACCGCCGGCGACCTGGAGGTACGGGCCAGCGTCGCGCTCAGCTACCGGGGGCTCGACGAGGGAGCGAAACGGGCGTTCCGCCTGCTCGGGCTGCTGGGCGTGCCCGACTTCGCGTCCTGGGTGCCCGCGGCGCTCCTGGACGTGCCCGAGACCGAGGCCGAGGAGGCCGTCGAACGCCTGATGGACGCCCAGCTCCTCGACGATGTCGCCGTGGACGCGGCCGGGCAGGCCCGCTACCGCCTGCACGACCTCCTGCGCGTGTACGCGGCCGAACGCGCCGAGGCCGAAGAGCCGCCCGAGGAGCGCGCGGCGGCCGTGAACCGCGCCCTGGGCGGCTGGCTGTGGCTGATCACCCGGGCCGCCGCCGCCCGGCCGCTGGGCGCGCTGACGCTGCGGCGCGAGTACGCCATGGCCAGGCCCGTCGACGCGGACGTGGCCGACCTGGTCACGTGGTTCAGCGCCGAGAGCCCCGCCCTGGTCGTCGCGGTGGAGCGGGCGGCCGCCATGAACCTGCACGAGGTGGCCTGCGAGGTGGCCGCCGCCCTGTGCTCCTCCTCGTTCTCCGTGGACACCCGTTTCGAGGAGTGGCGGCGTACACACGAGTCGGCGCTGGGCGCGGCACGGCGGGCGGGCGATCCGCTGGCCGAGGCGACGCTTCTGGTGGGGCTCGGCCAGCTCCGCTACCGGCAGGACCGCTATTCGGAGGCGCAGGCGTTCTTCCACCAGGCGCTGCCGCTGCTGCGCGCGGGTGGCGACGCGCACGGGCAGGCGGTGGCCGTCGCCGGCATCGGCAACGCCTGCCGCGAGCTGGGCGATCTGGCCGCGGCGCTGGCCCACCTGCGGGACGCGGCGGAGGTGTTCCGCTCGCTCGGCGACGACGCCGGGATCGGGCACGTCAACCGGCTGGCCGGATCGGTGCTGCTCGAACAGGGTGAGTTCGCCGCCGCCCGCGAACTGCTCGACGACGCCCTGGCCGCCTTCCGCAGGCTGGGCAGCAAGCGCGGCGAGGGGATCACGCTGCGTACCATCGGCCTGGTCCACCGGGCCGTCGGCGAGTTCGGCCGGGCCGAGGAGATGAGCGCGCGGGCGGTGGCCCTGCTGCGTGAGGCGGGCGACCCGCTGATGCTCGCGTACTGCGTGCAGGCCCTGGCCAAGACCCGCATCCGGCTCGGCGGCGACGCCGGCATCCTGCCCGAGCTGCGGGAGGCGATGGAGGTGTGCGAACGGAACGACGACCGGTTCGGGATGGCGCTCGTCGAGCGGACCGTCGGCGAGCTGCATTTGGCCCACGGCAGGCACGCGCAGGCCGAGGAGCATCTCGGCCGGGCCGTCGCGCTGTGGGACCGGCTGGGGCTGCCGCTGTTCCGCGCCCGCACCCTGCGCGACCTGGCCGCCGCCCGCGAGGCGGCCGGGGACGCCCCCGCCGCCGCCTCCATGCGAGCCGCGGCGCTCGCCGTCTTCGCCGAGTACGGCACCCGCGAGTACGGCGAACTGCGCTCGTCTGGTGCTTTTCTGGAGTGAATTTGGAGTGCCCTCGCTCAACGTCCTCCTAAACAGCCCCTTTTCTGTGCAAGGAGAGCGTCGTGCCGGACATCATCCTCATGTCAGACCCCAGAATCAGCGAGATTCCCGTCGAGGATCGCGCGGAGCCGCTGGCAGACCTGCGCACCGTCCCCGGCCTGCGGCTGGACCAGCGGATGGCGGACCCCGGCGGAGCGTACGCGCACGTCCGCCAAGGTCACGTCGAGCGCCTCCTGCGCGCCCAGAACGGCCTGCCCGACGGGCTGCGGCTGCTCGTAGTCGAGGCGTACCGGCCGCCCGCGCTGCAGGAACGGTACTTCCAGCGGTACGCCTCGCAGCTCGGCGCGGACAACCCCGACTGGTCGCCTGAGCACGTGTACGTGCAGGCCAGCCGTTCCCTGGCGCCGCCCCACATCGGCCCGCACGTCTGCGGCGCGGCGGTGGACCTCACCCTGTGCACCGGCGACGGCGCCGAGCTGGACATGGGCACCGAGGTGAACGCCAGCCCGGAGGAGAGCGACGACGCCTGCTACACGGCCGCGCCGAACATCTCCAAGCACGCCCGCGCCAACCGGGAGATCCTCATCGGCGTCATGTCCGCGGCCGGGTTCGTCAACTACCCGACGGAGTGGTGGCACTGGTCGTACGGCGATCGTTACTGGGCCATGACCACCGGCGCTCCCGCGGCCCTGTACCCCCTGATCGAGTGGTCGCCGCGTACATGAGTTCGACCGCCGCGGTGATCGATGATCACCGCGGCGGTCGCGTGTGGTGAGGACCTTAGATCGGCTTGGTACGGAACTGCTCCCAGTTGCCCGCTCCGGAGTCCCAGGTCATGGTGGGCGGGTTGAAGCCGCCGCCGGTTTTGGCGGTCCAGGTCCACAGGCCGGTTCGGGCGCCGGGGTAGTCGTAGAAGGTGCTGATGTCGGTCATGTTGTCGCCGTTGAAGTCACCGGTGACGGCTTTGGCGCGGGGCTGTTCGAAGTTGCCCGCTCCCGAATCCCAGGTCATGATGGGCGCGTTGAAGCCGCCGCCGGTTTTGGCGGTCCAGGTCCACAGGCCGGTTCGGGCGCCGGGGTAGTCGTAGAAGGTGCTGATGTCGGTCATGTTGTCGCCGTTGAAGTCACCGACGACGGGCTTGGCACGGGGCTGTTCGAAGTTGCCCGCTCCCGAATCCCAGGCCATGACGGGCGCGTTGAAGCCGCCCCCGGCCTTGGCGGTCCAGATCCACAGGCCCGTGCGGGCCCCGGAGTAGTCGTAGAAGGTGCCGACGTCTGCCAGGCCGTCACCGTTGAAGTCACCCGCGACGGCCTTGGCGCGCGGCTGTTCGAAGTTCCCCGCTCCCGAATCCCAGGCCATGACGGGCGCGTTGAAGCCGCCCCCGGCCTTGGCGGTCCAGGTCCACAGGCCGGTGCGGGCGCCGGGGTAGTCGTAGAACGTACCGATGTCTGCCAGGCCGTCGCCGTTGAAGTCGCCGGTGACGGCCTTGGCGCGGGGTTGTTCGAAGTTGCCCGCGCCCGAATCCCAGGACATGACGGGCGCGTTGAAGCCGCCGCCAGCCTTGGCGGTCCAGATCCACAGGCCCGTGCGGGCGCCGGAGTAGTCGTAGAAGGTGCCGACGTCTGCCAGGCCGTCACCGTTGAAGTCACCCGCGATGGCCTTGGCGCGCGGCTGTTCGAAGTTGCCCGCACCCGAGTCCCACATGCTGACCGGCGGGTTGAAGCCGCCCCCGGCCTTGGCCGACCAGACGAACAGGACCGTCCGGGCCCCCGGGTAGTCGTAGAACGCGGCCACGTCGTCCAGCCCGTCACCGTTGAAGTCGGCCCGAACGTCACTGGTGCCGCTCGCGTCGGTGGCGGGAGTGGCGGGCGGACCATCCTCGGCGCCCAACGGCGCGGAATAGCCAACGATGTCGATGTTCGTGCGCGAGTAGCTGTTCTCCTTGACGCGGTCGCCGCTGTTGCCCTCGATGGTGTAGACGGTGGTGGCGTTCGAGGACTTGACGATCCCGACATGGTCGATGTCGCCGCTCTGGTCCCAGTCGAAGACGACCGCGTCGCCGGGCTGGGGGGCGTAACCGGTGGAACGCGCGTGCCAGGTCCCGTGCTTGGTGCCGTAGTCCTTGAAGGAGCTGGCCCAGCCGGTGAGCACGCCGCCATTGGTCTCGGAGACGTCGGCGTCGGGCACTCCCGCGTTCTTCCACACGTACTTGGAGAAGTCCGCGCACCAGTCGCTGTCCCGCCACTGCACGCCGTCCGTGGCCGGGCAGCCACCCGCCGGCTTCCAGGACCGGAAGTACCCGGTGTAGTAGTTGCAACCACTGCCCATCGGCTCTTCGTGGTTGCGGGAGGCGTTGGCGAACTGGCTCTGCGCGACGCCGACGATGTCGCCGCGCGTCACGGCCGCGGCGGGCGCGGTCGTCGCGGCGACCAGCGCCGAAGCCAGGAACGCCGTGGCCGTGGCTCCCGCGCCCAGCCGTAAAAGGAGTCCGGCGACGTTCTTGGACGTCGGTGCCGGGGGGTTCTGCTCGCTCATGGCGGGTCCTTTCTCCAGGGGTGCTGACCTCTGTGAGAAAGGCTCGGCCGGGGCGCTCCAAGTACTCTCGAATCGTGCTCCAGCACCTTCTATAGAGGCGCGGCGCGCTCTGTAGAGGCCGGTCGCCGGGCCTGATTCCGGTGGCTGAGGGCGTGGGCTCGCCCTGGCCCTCCTGACAGCCATCGCCGCCGCCCAGCCGCCCAGCACCACCGACGACCGCATCCCGCTGACCTTGCCCGAGATCCGCCAGCCGCTGGACACACTCAAGCTGACCAGGCACCGCTCTATCACGGACATTCTGCGCTGGTCAGATTGGCGCCGCCGACACCAGGCCACCGCCCGACGCTGCCCCTACCAGCGCAGATCCGAGCCATGATCGCGAAGTGTCACTGGAGTGCTAGCCGGCTACCACCGCGGGTGTACGACGAACGAGGCCGAACACTCCCCTGGGTGGAGGTCAGGACGCGCCATGGGTCTGATGTGCCGGGCTCATCCGGCGGCGACCCTGGAATACATGAACACGATGACGCATTGGGGCTGGGGCGCTGGCTTCTGGCCGATCATTCCGGTTCTCTGGGGCCTGTTCTGGGTGGCAGTCGTCGCTCTGGGCGCCCGGGCCTGGCAGAAGGGCCGGTGGCGTACCGAGGTCAGAGCGACGGGGTCGGCGGAGCGGATCCTCGCCGAGCGATACGCTCGCGGCGAGATGACCGACGACGAGTACTTCGAGCGGATGTCGGTGCTCAAGAGCTAACCGTCCCGGTGGGTGAAAGAACTGTTACTGGCCGCATCCGATTCGCAACGTTACGTTGCTTCTAGGGACTGTCGAGAAGTGGGGACCCTTATGCAGTCGATCGCCCGGTTCCGCGGCCAGAGCAGCTACTGAGCGTGCAGCCTTTCGCTCTGCTCGCCAGCGGGCTCGCCGCCGGACTGGTGGCGGGGACCGCGTCCTGTACGGCGGTGCAGGGCGGTCTGCTCGTCGGCCTCACCTCGGGCGGCTGCGAGCGGCCGTCGCGCGATCCGGTGCTCGTGGCCTGGTTCCTCACGGGCCGCCTGGTCTCCTACTCGGCCGCCGGAGTGCTGCTTGGCCTGGCCGGTTCGGCTGTCAGCCTGCCCCCGGAGGTGCGGGCGCTGCTGCTGGTGGCGGCGGGCATCACGGTCATCGCGTACGCGATCAGGCTGCTCCGCAGGCGGCGATCCGGCTGCGACGAGGCCCCCAGGCGTGCGGCCCGCAGCGCGCCCCTGCTGGGCGCGGCGACCATCCTCATCCCCTGTGGCGTGACGCTCGGCATGGAGATGGTCGCGGTCTCCAGCGGCTCGCCGCTGGGCGGGGCGGCGGTGATGGCCGGGTTCGTGCTCGGCACCGCGCCTGCCTTCGCGCTGCTCGGCTGGGTCCTGCGGCGGGTCTCGCGGACCAGGCTCGCCAGGCTGGCCGGGGTGGCGGCGCTCGTGGCCGGCCTGTGGACGGTCGGCTCCGGGGTCAGCCTGGGCGGCTGGCTCGCGACTCCGGGGACGGCCGCCGGTGAATACACACGCGCGGCCACCGCCGAATCCACAGCCGCCGCAGGGCAGGGCGCCCGTACGGTCACCGTCTGGGCGACCCGCGACGGCTACCGGCCCGGGATGGTGACCGCCCGCGCCGGAGTGTCCGTCGAGGTCGTCTTCAAGCTGGCCGACCAGGGCTGCACGCGGACGGTCACGATCGCCGGGCGGGACTTCGCCCTGCCCGCGACGGTACGGCTGCCGCCACAGCGCCCAGGGTCGCTTCGCTACGTATGCGGGATGGGGATGTACAGCGGGTACATCAACTTCTCCTAGCGTCGGCGATTACTGTTCGCATTCTCTCGATTACCTGGCACCCTGTGCGCATGGCGTGGTGGCAAGAGGAGGTGGCGGCGCCGGCCGTTCCGGCGCCACGCGTAGGAGACGAGCCTGAGCTGCTGATGGCCGCGCAGACGGGCGACCCGCAGGCGGCGCACCGGCTCGGCCGGCTCTGCGCGCAGCGCGGGGACCGCTCGGCGGCCAAGGAGTGGTGGGAACGGGCGGCGGCGGGCGGCAACATCGACAGCGCCTACAACCTGGGCGTCTGGCACGAGAAGCACGGCAGCCTGGAGGAGGCCGTCTCCTGGTACAAACTGGCCGCCGCCACCGGTGACGTCGAGGCCGCGGTCAACCTGGCGACGCTGTTGCTGGAGCAGCGCGGAGACGTCGAAGCCGCCAGAAGGTGGTTCGAGACCGCGGCCCGCGAGGGCTCCAGGACGGCCGCCCGGCGACTGGCGCTGATCTGCGAGGACGGCGGCGAGGTCGCGGCGGCGCGCGAGTGGCACCGCAGGGCGGCCGCCGACGGCGACGCGGCCTCCGCGCACGATCTGGGCTTCCTGGCGTACGCGGCGGGTGAGGACGAGGAGACCCTGCACTGGTGGGAGTGCGCCGCGCGCCAGGGCCATGCCGAGTCGGCCTACTGTCTCGGGCTGTTCCTGCAGGCCAGCCGCGACCCCGAGGGAGCTGAGGCCTACTACCGGCTGGCCGCCAAGAGCGAGCATCCGGGCGCCGCCTCGCAGCTCGGCGGCATCGCGCTGGGCCACGGGGACCTGCGTACGGCCCGCGCCTGGTACGAGCGGGCCGCCAACGCGGGCCGGCTGGCCGATCAGCGGATGGCCGGGTTCGTCTGCGTCGAGCTCGGCGACCCCGCGGGGGCCGGCCACTGGTTCGGCCGGGCGGCGGCCAGCGGCGACGCCGAGTCCGCCTTCCACTTCGGGCTGCTGCTCATCGCCGAGTTCAGGGATCTGGCGGGCGGGCGGCACTGGTTCCGCCAGGCCGCGCTGGCCGGGCATCACCAGGCGGCCATCGAACTGGCCGGGCTGCTGTCGGCGTCCGGAGAGATGGACGAGGCCGCGCGGTGGCTGGCCGACCCGCCGCCTCCGGCGTGGAACCGGCTGGCCGAGCCCGAACTGGCCGCGCGGGCCGAGCTGGCCGCGGCGGCCACCGGCCGCAGGGGCGGCGTCTCGCTGGGCGTACCCGAGCTGGCCGAGATCCTCGGCACCTGGGACCTGGCGACCAGGCCGCTGCACGACCACGCGGACGTGCTGGGCTGGCTGGTACGGCGCAGCGGGCTGCACTCCAGCGCGATCGAGTACCTGGCGTCGGTACGCGGCACGCTGCTGCGTCCGGGCAGCGCGCCCTGGCCGAGCCCCGGCGAGATCGACCACGTGCTGGCCACGGCCCGCGACCTGCGGCAGCGGCTCGGCGTCCGATAGCGCTGCTCGCTATCGGACGCTCAAGCTACTGCCTGAAGGGGCTCAGGCGGCGAGGACTTCGGCCACCGGCGTGAACGGGAGTTCGAGCGCCTGCGCGACCGGGCCGTTGGTGAGCAGCCCGGCGTAGGTGTTGAGCCCGCCCGCCAGGCCGGCGTCGGCCTTGAGCGCCTCCCGCCAGCCCTGGTCGGCCAGCTTGACGGCGTACGGGAGCGTCGCGTTGGTCAGGGCGTAGGTGGAGGTGTTGGCCACCGAGCCCGGCATGTTCGCCACGCAGTAGAAGATCGAGCCGTGCACGGTGTAGGTCGGCTCGGCGTGCGTGGTCGGGCGCGAGTCCTCGAAGCAGCCGCCCTGGTCGATGGCGATGTCGACGAGCACCGAACCCGCCTTCATGCGCGAGACCAGGTCGTTCGAGACCAGCGTCGGAGCCTTGGCGCCCGGGATCAGGACCGCGCCGATGACCAGGTCGGCCTCCAGCACCGCCTGCTCGATCGCGTACGACGTCGAGACCAGCGTCTTGAGCCGGCCCTGGTAGATGGCGTCGATGAAGCGCAGGCGGTCGACGTTCGTGTCGAGCACGGTGACGTCCGCGCCCATGCCGACGGCGATCTGGGCGGCGTTCAGTCCGGAGACGCCGCCGCCGATCACGACCACCTTGGCCGGTGCCACGCCGGGCACGCCGCCGGGCAGCACGCCGCGCCCGCCGTTGAAGCGCATCAGGTTGTAGGCCCCCACCTGCGGGGCCAGCCGGCCCGCGACCTCGGACATCGGGGCGAGCAGCGGCAGCGTGTTGCCGACCTGCACGGTCTCGTAGGCGATGCCCGTCGTCTTCGCGCCGAGCAGCGCGTCGGTGCACGGCCGGGAGGCGGCCAGGTGCAGGTAGGTGAACAGCACCAGGCCCTCGCGCAGCCGGTGGTACTCCTCGGCGATCGGCTCCTTGACCTTGAGCACCATCTCCGCCTCGCCCCACACGGCGTCGGCGCTGTCGATGATCTTCGCGCCCGCCGCCAGGTATTCCTCGTCCGGGATGTGCGAGCCCAGGCCCGCGCCTCGCTGGACGGTGACGTCATGGCCGTGGCGGACCAGCTCGTGCACGCCTGCCGGGGTTGCGGCGACTCGATATTCGTGGTTCTTGACCTCGGCAGGCACGCCGATCTTCATCGTGGATCCTTTCGGTAATCAGCGCTGTTTAGAGGCGAGCCCACGCTTCGGTGAGCACGTTGCGGAGGATCGACCCGATCTCGTCGAACTCCTTCGGCCCCGCGATGAGCGGCGGCGCGAGCTGGATGACGGGGTCGCCACGGTCGTCGGCGCGGCAGTAGAGCCCGGCGTCGAACAGCGCCTTCGACAGGAACCCGCGCAGCAGCCGCTCCGACTCCTCGGCGGTGAACGTCTCCTTGGTGACCTTGTCCTTGACCAGCTCGATGCCCCAGAAATAGCCGGCGCCCCGGACGTCGCCGACGATCGGCAGGTCCTTGAGCCCGTCGAGGGTGGCCTGGAAGAGCGGCTCGTTCTTGGTGACGTGGCCGAGCAGGTCCTCGCGCTCGAAGATGTCGAGGTTGGCCAGCGCCACGGCCGCGGAGACCGGGTGGCCGCCGAAGGTGTAGCCGTGCGCGAACATCTCGTCGCCGTTCTTGAACGGCTCGAACAGCCGGTCGTGCACGATCATCGCCCCGATGGGCGAGTAGCCGCTGGTCAGGCCCTTGGCGCAGGTGATGATGTCGGGCACGTAGTCGAACTTCTGGCCGCCGAACATCGTGCCGAGCCGGCCGAAGGCGCAGATGACCTCGTCGGAGACGAGCAGCACGTCGTACTCGTCGCAGATCTCGCGCAGCCGCTGCCAGTAGCCGGCCGGCGGCGGGAAGCAGCCGCCGGCGTTCTGTACCGGCTCGGCGAAGACGGCGGCCACCGTGTCGGGGCCCTCCATCTCGATCGCGCGGGCGACCCGGTCGGCGGCCCAGATGCCGTACTCCTCCGCGCTCATCCCCTTGACGCCGGTGATCTCGTCGGCGCGGTAGTAGTTCGTGTTCGGCACCCGCACCGAGCCGGGCACGAGCGGCTCGAACATCTGCTTGAACGCCGGGATGCCGGTGATCGACAGGGCGCCCTGCGGGGTGCCGTGGTAGGCGATGTTGCGGCTGATGACCTTGTGCTTGAGCGGCTTGCCGACCAGCTTGTAGTACTGCTTGGCCAGCTTCCAGGCGGACTCGACCGCCTCGCCGCCGCCGGTGGTGAAGAAGACCCTGTTGAGGTCGCCCGGGGTCAGGCTCGCGAGCCGCTCGGCCAGCTCGGCCGCCTTCGGGTGCGCATAGGACCACAGCGGGAAGAAGGCCAGCTCCTGCGCCTGCTTGGCGGCCGCCTCGGCCAGCTCGCTCCGGCCGTGACCGGCTTGGACCACGAAGAGTCCCGCCAGGCCGTCCAGGTAGCGCTTGCCGTGGATGTCGTAGATATAGGAGCCCTCACCGCGAACGATGGTCGGGATCTCCGCCTGCTGGTAGGCGCTGTGCCTCGTGAAGTGCAACCACAGGTGATCCTGCGCGGCCTTGAGGATCTCGTTTTCCGGCTGCGTCATGTTTATCTTCCCTCGTGTCCGATCTCCCCACAGTCTGCATGTTCACCTCGGGTTTGCCAAGCGAAAGCGTCGCAACAGTATGCAAGAAATCCGAGATCCGCAGGAACGGTATGTAACAACCACGAAATCCGCAGGTAGATTAGCGCGCGGGTCATGCCTGTTTCACGCGCTGTGGAACCTTCTGTGATCCAATGAGACGTTAACTATCGAGAACGACAACTACCGAGAAAGACCCCGGGGGACAGCCGTGACTCCTGAACAGATCGAGAGCGCCGTCGCGGCCGCGATGCCGCAGGCCGTCGAGGACCTCAGGCGGCTCGCCGCCATCCCGTCCGTGGCCTTCCCCGGGCATCCCGAGGAGCCCGTACTCGCCGCCGCGGCCCTGACCGAGGAACTACTCCGCAGCACCGGGCTGTCGCACGTGCAGCGGGTCCCCGTCGAGGGCAGTTTCCCCGCGGTGTACGGGGAGGTGCCCGCACCGCCCGGCGCGCCCACGGTGCTGCTCTACGCGCACTACGACGTGCAGCCCGCCGGTGATCCCGCCGCCTGGCGTACCTCGCCGTTCGAGCCGACCCTGATCGACGGTCAGCTCTTCGGCCGGGGCACCGCGGACGACAAGTCGGGCATCATCTCGCACGTCACCGCCCTGCGCGTGTTCCAGCGGCAGTTCCCCGTCGGAGTGAAGGTCCTCATCGAGGGCCAGGAGGAGTACGCCGGGGAGCGCCTGGAGGCGTTCGTCGAGCGCAACCCCGACCTGCTGCGGGCCGACGCCATCGTGGTGGCCGACACCGGCAACCCGCGGATCGGCGACCCCTCGGTCACCACCTCCCTGCGTGGCATGGCCGCCTTCACCATCGAGGTCCGTACGCTGCGCGAGCCGGTGCACAGCGGCTCCTTCGGCGGTGCCGCCCCCGACGCGCTCGAGGCGCTCATGCGGATGCTGACCTCGCTGCACGACGACAACGGCGACATCCGGGTGCCGGGCCTGCCCCGTGGCAGCTTCCTCGGTCAGGGACCGTCGGAGGAGGAGTTCCGCAAGACCGCCGGGGTGCTGGAGGGCGTCTCGCTGGTCGGCTCCGGCTCCTTGGCGGACCGGCTGTGGGCGTCGTACGCCATCACCGTGACCGGCATCGACGCGCCTCCGGTGTCGGGCGCCATCAACGCCGTGCAGCCGGTGGCCCGCGCCCGCGTCACCGTCCGCACTCCCCCTTCAGGCGACCCCAAGACGACCGTGAACGCGGTGGTCGAATTCCTCCGGCAGGTCACGCCGTGGGGCGCGCAGGTCTCGTTCGGCGACTTCACCGTGGGGTCGGGCTTCCAGGCCGACTCGGGCGGCAAGGCCCGCGCGGCGCTCAACCGGGCGATGGAACGCGCCTTCGGGCGGCCGCCGCGTGACGTGGGCGCCGGCGGGTCCATTCCGCTGGTGAACACGCTGCTGAAGCAGTTCCCCGCGGCGGAGATCCTGCTGTTCGGGGCCGAGGACGAGGACGCGGCCATCCACGCGCCCAACGAGCGGGTGGACCTCGAGGAACTGCGGCGCATCGCCACCGCCGAGGCGCTGTTCCTGCGGGAGCTCAGCCTGCCCTCCGCCCTCGGCGTCTGATTCCGCTACAGCAGCAGCGGCCCGCCGCGTTTGACGGTGCGGATGATGGGAGCGGTCTCCATGGTGGTGATCGCTTCCAGCGGGGCGAGTCGTTCGGTGAGGTAATGGCCCAGGTCCAGGGGGTCGCGGCAGTTCAGGGCCGCGAGCAGGTTGGTGGGGCCGGTGGTGAGGGACGCGAAGGCGATCTCTGGATGCCGCGCCAGCGCCTCACCGACCTCGACCACCTTGGCCGGCCGGGCGGTGATCCACAGCCGCGCCTGGGTGCCGAATCCGACCGCCGAGGGCGGGATGTCGAGCTGGTAGCTCACGATTCCCTGGCTGCGCAGCGCGTACAGGCGGCGTTTCACCGTGGTCTCCGACCAGCCGGTCGCGGCGGCCAGCTCGGCGTAGGGCGCGCGGCCGTCCAGGTTGAGTGCCCGCAGCAGCGCCTTGTCGCCCTCATCGAGCTCGATCGGGCCGTCGCCGGCCTCGACCGGCGGCGGTCGCAGCCGGTCGGCCTGTTCGGGTGCCAGCCAGGCGAGCCCCTGCCAGCCGTCCGGCAGGACGAACCCGCGCAGCAGCAGGTGGGCGGAGACCGAGACGACCCCGCTGGTGCGGGGCAGTCTGCCCAGCAGCAGGGCGTCCTGGTCCTGGGTGCCGCGGGTCTGCACGGTGCAGGAGACCTCGGTGCCGCCGGACAGCAGGTACACGAACGAGGTGTCGTCACGGGCGGCCAGCGCCTTGGCGACCGGTCCGGCCGCGTCCGGGGTGCAGCGCAGCCGGATGGTCCACTGGGTGTGCCCCAGCCGTCCGCCGTTGACCAGGCCCACCACCCGCAGCACGCCCTGGCCGCGCAGCCGCCGATAGCGGCGGGCCACGGTGTTCTCCGAGACCTCGAGCACGTCGGCGATCGCCCTGAACGAGGCCCGGCCGTCGATCTGCAGCGCGTGAACCAGGCCTCGGTCGACAGTATCCATCCACAAATCCCGGTGTAGTGACGGTTTCCGGCGATCCTAGCCGCGTGGTTGGCCCCGATACGGGGTCGTGGGCGACGCTCAGGGCATGAACATGCTCATCCTCGCCGCTACCGGCAACGTCGGCGGCCAGATCATCACCCAGCTCAAGCAGACCGGCCACACCGTGCGGGCGGTCACCCGCGATCCGCACGCCGCCCGTTTCCCCGCCGACGTCGAGGTGGTGCGCGGCGACCTGTCCGAACCGGACACCATCGCGGCCTGCCTGGACGGCATCGACGCGGTGTTCCTGCTCTGGCCGCTGCACACCGGCAAGCACCTGCCCGCCGTGCTGGAGGTCGTCGCGCGGCAGGCCCGCCGGGTGGTCTTCCTGGGTACGGGCGGCGTCCCCGACCTCAGCTTCGAAGAGCAGGAGCGGCTCGTCCACGGCTGCGGAATCGAGTCCACCATGATCAGGCCGAGCACCTTCGCGGTGAACACGTTGTGGTGGGCCGACCAGATCCGCGCGGGCGACATCGTCGAAGGGGCCTACGGCGCGCTGCCGATGTCCCTGATCCACGAGGCCGACATGGCCGCCGTCGCGGTCCGTGCCCTCACCGAGCCGGGGCACGACGGCGCCACCTACACCCTGACCGGCCCCGAGGTACTCACTCAGGCCGACCAGGTCCGCGTCATCGGCGAGGCGCTGGGCCGGCCGCTGCGCTGGCGGGAGCTCACCCGCGCGGAGGCCCGCCGGCGACTGCTGGCCGACGAGAGGTTCCCCGACTCCTTCGTCGACGTGCTGCTCGACGGCTACGCCGCCATGCTCGCCGGGCCGCCGCCCACCCTGACCTCCACCGTCCAGGACGTCACCGGCGCGCCGGCCCGATCACTGCGCCAATGGGCCACCGACCACGCGGCCGACTTCAGCGACTGACCGGGGGGCGGTCAGTCGCCGCATTGACACGTGTATGACCGAGGCCGCAGTTTGGGTTTATGGATGAATTTCGAATGGTTCACGAATTTTCTCTCTCGACCGCTATCCGGTTATGCACCCCTCTCGTGCTGTTGATCCCGGTATTTCTTGTGCTGAGGTCCATCCCGGGCTCTGACATCGAGGTGGGGGTCATAGCCGCCGCGGCGACGATGATCGCCATGGGCGTACGGCTGGCCAGATACCGGCAGCTGGTCACTGACACGGTCGTACGCTTCTCAGCCCAAGGTGTGGAGATGACAGACGCGTACGGGTCACGTGTGCGTCTGGCCTGGCGGAACATTGAGGGCATCGATGTCGTGGACAGCCGGGTACCGAGCCCTCACACGGTCATCAGGGCCGACGGGACCCACATTCGGACCGGGACCAGGAAATGC
Organism: Nonomuraea sp. NEAU-A123; assembly: GCF_018603905.1. GTDB lineage: Bacteria > Actinomycetota > Actinomycetes > Streptosporangiales > Streptosporangiaceae > Nonomuraea. The sequence continues at coordinate 613,620 of NZ_JAHFZZ010000001.1, read as the reverse complement.
GTCGGCGTGGTCGGCTGGGGTGAATACCAGCTTTCTCCCCGCGCCCCCGGCTGGTTGATATCCCATCTGGATCGGCTGCCGGTCGATCCGGTCATTGGACTGCCGAAACTGAGCATCCCTCTTGGCGTCGTCGACCCGCTGTGGGAACACGGTCCGATGGGCGACCGGGTCCGCCGGCAACGGCCCGATCTGTTCCGTGGTCTGAGGTCAGTCGGTGTCGGCGTCGAGGAGTGAGCGGATGAGGGGTACGGCCAGGCGGAGGACGTCGTCGAGGTCGGCCTCGGCCAGGTCGGGCATGCGGAGCAGGTGGCGGTGGACGGTGATGCCGAACATCACCGCGCCCGCCAGCGCGGCCCGCAGGCGCGCGTCGGGCCCGTGGATCCCGGGCGCGATCCGGTCGATCGCCACCGAGGTCACGTGTTCGCGCAGCATCTGGGCGGCTTCCTCGCTGGTCATGCTCGTGCGCAGGAGTACGGCCATCGGGCTGTCGGGGGCGGCGGCCCAGCGTTCGAGCATGGCACGCAGGAGGTTCTCGGCGGAGCGACCCGGGTCGTCGGTGGTCAGGGAGTCGATGTCGATGCCGAAGTCGAGGGACTCGCGGAACAGCTGCTGCTTGGTGCCGAAGTACTGGATGACCGAGGACTTGTCGACGTCGGCCTCCGCCGCGATCGCGCGGATGGTGGCGCGTTCGTAGCCGAGTTCGCCGAAGGTGCGGCGGGCGGCCTCCAGGATCCGGCGGCGGGTGCGCTGTCCCTTGCTTTCGGGCTCCCACACCTGGTCAGGGGCGATCTCACCGGTTGACATCGATCACCACCTCCTGCTGGCCTCCGATGGTACTGGGAGCGGGAGGCCGGGCGGGAGGCGGCGATCGATCTAGTGGCTCTGGCCGAAGGGCGAGTGGAGGCCGTCCCCGGCCATCATCCCTTCGAGCATGCGCTGCATCGACTCGGAGTCGTTGAGATGCGGGAACGGCTCATCGGCGGGGACCTCGACGTCCAGGAACTCGCACAACGGCGCCCACCCCTCGCGCACGTCGAACACCAGGAGCCGGCTGGCGGGCAGGCTCGCCTGGACGGTGGCCACATGGCGGTGGTACGCCTCGATGGCGACCTCCTCCTCGGGCAGGCCACCCACGGGGGACCAGCCCTGGCCGAAGGCGTCTTGCCCGAGCTTGGCCATCACCGGGCCCATCTTCCGCATCGCGCCGAAGACCTTGGCCGCGGCCGGTGGCAGCGCCGACGGGTCCATGTTCTGGAGCCGGCGGGGGCCGTTGGCGAGGAGGTTCTGCATGCTGGTGTACCAGCGCTGGGGGTCGCGGACGGTCAGGATGACCTTGGCTTCGGGATAGGCCGCCGCCTGCTCGCGCCAGAAGCCACTGGCCGGCCAGTCCTGCGCCGACTGATAGCCGTCGAACACCTGGTCCCAGTCCGGCGACTCGCCGGAGACGATGGACGCCCACCGGTCGACCTGTTCGGGATGGGTCATGATCTCGTACATGTGGTAGCAGGGGCCGAATCCGAGCCGCTCCAGCGCGGCCTTCATCGAGCTGGTTCCGGTACGCGGGAAACCCGCGCCGATCACTTTCAGCATTTCCGTGCCTCCCGTTTCCAGCGGCTGACGCGCGCCTCTGGCTGAGAGTAAAGGACCACTTGCGAGATCTCAACAAGTGTACAGTTTTTCCCGCTACGGCCCGTTCAGCGTTCGCCGACGGTTCCGTACCTGAGCAGGTCGAGGAGCCGTGCGGACTGGCCCGTGCCGGTCAGGGCGATCGCGTTGGCGAGGGTCATCAGCTCGCGGACGGTCAGGTCGGCGCGGGCCTCGCCCGCGTCCTGCGCCCTGGTGAGCAGTGCCGATGCGGTGGCCAGCATCTTCTCGTGCCATTCGCCGAACAGCGCCGAGCCGTCCCGTGGGAGGGCCAGCGCCAGGTCGCGCTTGCCGGCTACGTGTTCGACGAAGGCGCCCAGCCACTCGTGCAGCGCGTCGCCCGGCGGATCGGCCGCCAGCAGAGCCTCGCCCCTCTCGCACAGCTCCGTCACCTCGTCGGCGTACACGGCGATGATCAGGTCCTGGCGGGTGGGAAAGTGCCGGTACATGGTGGCGTTGCCGACCCCGGCGAGGCGGGCGACGTCGTCGAGCGGCGCGTCCACGCCGCGCTCGGCGAACAGTCTCCTGGCCGCGGCCAGCACCGCGTCGTGATTGCGGCGCGCGTCCGCCCGCCTGGGGCGCTGTGCGGGCATACGGCTCAGCGTAGCCGTGCGGGAAGCCCCAGTGCGGCCAGGCTCAGAAGCTCCAGCGGGTCTGGCTGAAGTGGCCCTTGCGGAAGCCGAACGCCTTGACCGGGGTCACCGCGAACACCAGTGCCCGGTCGCCGCCCGAGTTCAGGAAGGCGTCGTCGCCCACCTCGAAGCGCCAGCCGCCGCCGTACTTGACCTCGTAGGCGTCGGCGAGCCGCTTGAGCCGGCCGGAGTCGGTGATCCGCTCCGCGACACCCTCCACGACCACGTCCAGGCCCTCTTCCAGTGAGTTCGTGCCGGTCGTGAGCGTGCAGCGCTGGTTGGACTCCAGGTTGCGGGCCTTCTGCTCGCCCGCGCCAGTGCAGAAGCAGAGCGCGCCGTCCTGCCAGACGGCCAGCAGGGTCGTGACGTGCGGGCTGCCGTCGGGGCGGACGGTGGCGAGCCAGAACGTCTGGGCCCGCTCCAGGGTGTCGCGTGCCTCGGCCCACCCGGTCGCGGTGGCGCTCTCGGCGCTGTATCTGGCGTCCAGCTCGGTGATCGGTTCCATGATCGCTTCTCCTTGATGGGCGTACATGGATACAGACCACCCGCGTGCGGGAAACTCATCGATGAGTTTCCCGTCGCCGACCGGTCCATACAGACATGACGACCTTTGTACTGATCCACGGCGGTGGTGGCAGCGCCTGGGACTGGCACCTGGAGGACTACCTGACGGGCAGGTCGTAGACCCGGCGCACGCTGCTGCCGAGCCGGCTCACGTCGGCACCGTACACGTGCACCGACACCCCGACCTCGTCACTCACGTTGATCACCTTGTGGATGTCGCCGGGCGGCGCGAACCCGCTCGCCTCGCCCGGCAGGTTGGCGGCCTGCCCGATCTCCAGCAGGTGATCTCCCATGTCCCGGTAGAGCGTCTCGTGTTCGATCCCGCTGATCACACCGAACGCGCACCACGACACGTGGTCGTGAATCACCGTGAACTGGCCCGGCCGCCACACGACCGCCACGACGGAGAAGTCGTCGCTCGCGTACAGCGCCTGGGACACGTACGTGTCGGGCGATCCCACTCGTTCCGCCGGCGTCAGCAGGTCGAGCCTGGACAGCCGGGGCCGGAGCAGGTCCGCCACCGCGAACGCGGTCTCCCGCGGGGCGAGACCCCGGGCGGTGATGTCGCTGATATCCGACACGAGGTCGTCGAGCCCTGGCCGGATCAGGACTGTTTCCATGTCGTCTCCCTGAAAGTCGCTCTCTCCTTCTACCGTGCTACGTTTCGATCCATAGGTCCAACAGAAGTCTTTTGGCTCATCAATAGATATGATTGATGAATGCTCGATGTCGTACGGCTCCGCGTGCTCGTCGCCGTCGCGCGCAGGGGCTCGCTCACCGCCGCCGCCAAGGAGCTGCACTACTCGCAGCCGTCGGTCAGCCACCACCTGGCGCGCCTCGAAGCCGAGACCGGCGCCAAGCTCGTACAGCGCGTGGGACGCGGCATCCGGCTGACGGAGGCCGGCAAGCTGCTCGCCGCGCGGGCGGCCGACATCATCGGGCGCCTCGACGCCACCTCCGACGAGCTCGCCGCGCACGTGGGGCTCCGTTCGGGGCGGGCCCGGCTGGCCGCGTTCCCGTCCGCGCTGGGCACGTTCATCCCCAAGGCGGCCACCCGGCTGGAGGCTTCGCATCCCGGGCTGCGACTGCAGCTCACGGAGACCGAGCCGCCGGAGGCGCTCCGGCTGCTGCGGGCGGGACGGGTGGATGTGGCGGTGATGTTCCGCTACGACGACACGGCGCCCGAGGACCCGGGGATCCAGATGATCCACCTGCTCGACGACCCCAGCTATCTGGTGTCTTCTACCGTTTCCGGGGATTTGAGATCACATGCCGGTGATTCCTGGATCGCTGGGTGTGACCGGTGTCGTAGCCATCTGCTCGATCTCTGCGCCAAGGCCGGGTTCGAGCCGCGCATCTCCTTCACCAGCGACGACATCGTTGCCGTGCAGGCGCTGGTGGCGGCGGGCATGGGGCTGACCATGCTGCCCGGGCTGGCGCTCTCCGCGCACCAGCATCCGGATGTGGAGGTGGCCGCGATCCCGGGGTCCACCAGGCATGTGTACGCGGCGGTCTACGGCGACCCGCCCCACCCACCGGCCACCGAGGCGGTGCTGTCCGCTCTGCTGGAGAGCGTCCGATCGTTCGCGCGGAAACCCCTTTGACCGCGCTGAGGGCCGTACGCCTACCATGAGCGACATGCCGGATCTCGCGACGTTCGCTCTCTTCTGCGCGGCCACCCTCGCCCTCCTCCTGGTGCCGGGTCCCGCGGTGCTGTTCATCGTCACCAGGAGCGTCGCGCAAGGCAGGTCGGCGGGCCTGGTCTCGGTGCTCGGCGTCCACACGGGCTCGGTGGTGCATGTGATCGCCGCGGCGCTGGGCATCAGCGCGCTGGTGGCCGCCTCGGCCACGGCGTTCACCGTGATCAAGTACGGAGGCGTCGTCTACCTGGTCTGGCTCGGGGTGCGCAAGCTGATGAACCGGGCCCCCGCCGAGGAAGCGGCCGAGGTGGAGGTGCACTCCAGGCGGCGGATGTTCTGGGAGGGGTTCGTGGTCAACGTGCTCAACCCCAAGACGGCCATCTTCTTCCTGGCGTTCCTGCCGCAGTTCACGGACCCGGCGGCGGGTCCGATCGCGCCGCAGATCCTGGTGCTCGGACTGCTGTGGATGGCGCTCGGCATGACCACCGACGGCACATACGCCCTGCTCTCCTCGGCCCTGGCCGGCCGGGTCCGCCGCTCCACGCGGGCGCGGCGCCGCCTCGACATCGGCAGCGGCCTCGTCTACCTCGGCCTGGCGGCCTTGCTCACAGGCGAGAAGGCCTAGCAAGCGGGGCAATTCCCTGCCCGGGGGCGATCCCTGATGCGATAGTGGTGGCACCCTCGTCGAGGACGACACATCGGGACGTAGCGACTAGGCGGGCCCCATGGACAGGCCATCGCACCGCCTCGGGGCCGAGTGCTTTGTCGAGGTCTACGCAGGTCACGACGGCCTGCTCCCCCTGTCGAGCCTGCTGCTGCCCGCCCGCGAACCGCTGCCGCCCGACTGCCCCGACTGGCCGCTGCTGACGCCGGACCACGCGGTCGTCCCCTTCCTGGGCCGCGACGAGGAACGGGCGGCCCTGCGCGCCTGGGCCGACAACCCGAGCCCGCTGTCGATCGCGGTGCTGACGGGCGCGGGCGGCATGGGCAAGACCCGGCTGGCAGGCGAACTCTGCACCGAACTCACGGCGGTCGGATGGGAAGCCGGTTTCCTCCCCGACCCGCGCCGCGCCACCGGCCTCGACGTACTCCGCCCCACCCTCCTCGCCCTCGACCACCCGGAACCGTCGGCGGCGGCCATCGGCGAGCTCGTCCGGCACCTGGCCGGCCAGAGGCACCGTCCCCGGGTCAGGATCCTGCTGCTCACCCGCGAATCCACCGACGGCGAGTGGTGGCGACGCCTGTGCATGGCAGCCGACCCGTCGGAAGGGCTGCTCCCCATCACCGTCCAGCTCGGCCGCCGTCCGCTGACGGCCGCCGAGCGTGTCGCGCACGCGGCGGCGGCCATGCGGGCATTCGCACCGCCCCGGGCTGTTCTGCCCGATGTCGGTGATCCGGGGTATGACGATCCGCTGCGGTTACAGTTGGCTGCCTTGATGCGGCTGCGGGGGGACGACGTCGCGGCGGACGGGGAGTTGCTCAGCCGGTTCCTGATGTACGAGCTGGACCAGTGGATGACGGTATGGCCGGACGGGCACGAGCCGGTGGACGCCGCGACGGCCCGGCAGGCGGTGGCTCTGGTCACGCTCACCACGCCTACCCGCGAAGAGCTGCACGAACTGCTGTCGGCGGTGCCCCAGGCCCATGACCGCAGACTGGCCCTGGGCGACTGGCTGACCAGGCTTTTCCCAGGCACCTCCTCGCCCCTGCCGCCCGTCGGTCCTGGAGGTACTGAGGCTGGGCTGGCGCCTCTGGGGCCGGAGGTCGTGGCTGAGCAGCTTCTGGCCGAGACCGAGGGCCTCGCCGCGCTGGTACTGGCCATATACGACCATCCCGCCAGGACGGCCGGGCACCTGGTGCAGATGCTGGACGTCTTACGGCTGTCGAGCGAGCGGCCTGCCGTACGTTCGGCGCTGCGGTCGCTGCTCACCGGTCGGCTCGGCGACCTGCTGGAGGCGGCGGCTGAGCCGTCCGCGGGGGTCGGCGACGAGCACGGCACCGCGATCCGATCCCGCCTCGGTGATCAGCTTGATGCTGCGCTCCGATCGCAGGCGACGCTGGCCGAGCTCCGGGTCGGGCATCTGCGGGCCGGCGGCGACCGGATCGCCCTGGCCGGTGCGCTGGTCGAGGTGACGGTGTGGCTGGTGGCAGTGGGCAGAGTGGGCGAGGCCCAGGAGGCTTCGGCGGAGGCGGCCGAGATCTTCGCCGCCACCCTTCCGTACGAGCAGGCAGAGGGTGTTGACGGGCGGTTCGAGGAGGTTGTGCCGTATCTGGTCTCCGCTGTCGAGGCGCTTGAGGTGGCCGAGGAGCGGGCGCCGCTGAGTGGGTGGAGTGACCTGTACGAGTCGCTGGGTGAGTGCCTCGACGCGTTCGTCCGTGGAGCGGTGGCGGCGGGTGACAGTGAGGTGGCCGGGGCGGAGTTGGGCGTTCGGGTGTTCCGGAGGTTGGCCGCGGTCCATCCCGATCGCTATCGAGGTCGGCTCGGGCTCGCGCTGGGGGTGCTGGGAGATCTGGAGTACGAGTTGGGGCGGCCCGGGACGGCGTCCGTTGAGCAGGCCATCGACCTGCTGGGCGACGCCGTTGAGGACGAAGAACGCGGCATGCTGGTGCGGTCCCTGTGCGTCTACGCCCGTGCGTTGCTTGGGCGGCATCGGAGCGTTGAAGCTCTGGCGCATGTCGAGCGGGCCGCCGATCTCTGTGACGAGCTGGACGAGCCGGTTGTCGCGGCCATGACGTACGCGGTGCTGGGCGCGACGCTGGCCGCGCTCGATCGGCCGCGCGACGCGCTGGAGGCCATCACCTGGTCACAGGCCGAGCAGCAGCGGGCGCGGGTCGCGTTGCTTCCTGTCCAAGCGAGGGCCGCTCAGCTGCGGGGGATGGTCTTGCACGGGTATGGCAGGCAGCAGGAGGCCATGGTCCACCTGACCCAGGCCGTGAACACCTTCCAGAAGCTCCCGCCCACCCCGGCCCGGCTCCTGCTGGCGGCCGAGGCGGCGACCGTGCTGGTGGACGGCCTGCTGGCGGACGGCAGGACGGATGAGGCCATCGGCTACGCCAGGGAGGCCGTCGCCGTCTACGACGGGCTGCTGGCTGAGGGGGTTGACGCGGCCGGGGTGCATACCGGGCGGGCCGTGGCCGGGATGTCGCTGGGCGCCGCCCTCGCCCTGCAGGGCAGGCACGCCGACTCGGTGCGGCCGTTGGGTGAGGCGGTGGCGGCGCTGGAACGTTTCGCGGCCGGCGATCCGGTTCTGAAGGGGCAGCTGGCCAAGGGGATGCTCATGCTCGGGGACGCGTTGATCGAGGCGGGGCGGGCGCTGGAGGCCAGCGTCGTGCTGCATCGGGGTACCCAGGTGATCGAGGACGATCTGCTCAGCGCCGTGGCCCACGCTCAGCTCGGCTTCTGCCGGACGGAGCTGGGCCACCACGAGGCGGCGGAGGACGCGCTGCGCACGGCCGACCGGTTGTTACGCGGACTGCTGCTGACCCGCGACAGCACCGGTGACGGGGATCTTGGCGCCATGCTGGGCGACGTACTGCGCGGCCGGCTGGAGTTGCTGAAGCAGGCAGGTCACACCGACGAAGCGGCCCAGGTCGAGCGCGATCTGGGCCACTACACGAGCCGCTGAACCCAGGAATCACGCGCCGCCGGATTCCGCCTGGGTGCGGGCCCATCGGTAGTCGGCCTTGCCTGCCGGTGATCGGACCATCTCGTCCACGAACACGTACGTACGAGGCACCTTGTACCCCGATAAGCGCTGCCTGCAGTGCGCGTCCAGTTCGTCCGCCGTCACCCCCGCCCCCTCGCGCGCCTCGATCACGGCCGCCACCCGGTTGCCCCACCGCTCGTCCGGGATCCCGGTCACCACGGCGTCGAAGACCGCCTCATGCCCCTTGAGCACCGCCTCCACCTCTTCGGGGAACACCTTCTCCCCACCGGTGTTGATGCACTGCGACCCGCGTCCGAACACGTTCACGGTGCCGTCGGCCTCGACGCTGGCCAGGTCGCCGGTCAGCAGCCACCGGGTGCCCCCGGCGTCGGTGACGACCGTACGGGCGGTCTTCTCCGGGTCGTTGTAGTAGCCGAAGGCGACCCGCCCCGACTTGGCCACCGTGCCCAGCTCGCCCGAGCCCGGCTCGACGGGGCGCAGCTTCTCGTCGAGCACGGCGAGCCCGGATGTGGCGTTCGGCTGGTAGCGCAGGCCCTTCTCGGGCGAGGAGCCCGCCACGCCCGAGGCGGTGAAGCCGGACTCCGTGGAGCCGAAGTTGTCCAGGATCATGATGTTGGGCAGGGCCCGCTGGAGCCGGTCGCGCACGGCTCCGGTGAGGATGGCCCCGGTCGAGCTGATCACGATGAGCGAGGACACGTCGTAGTCGCCTGTCTCCATCGCCTCCGCCATGGGCCTGGCCATGGCGTCGCCGGTGATGGTGATCGTGGACACGCGTTCGCGCCCGACGGCCCGCCACACCGTGTCGGCGTCGAACCGGCGCACGTAGACCACGGTCGAGCCCATCCACCAGCTGATGAACGTGCCCATCTGCGCGGCCCCGTGCATCAGCGGCGCGGCGGCCATCATCACCATGGGCTCCTTCTGAGTCACCTGGTCGACCACCGCCTGCGGCGTCGGGAGCGGATCGCCGTACGGGTTGCCGCCGCCGAAGGCCATGAACAGGTCCTCGACGTGCCACATCGCGCCCTTGGGCATGCCGGTCGTACCGCCGGTGTAGATGATGTAGACGTCCTGTCCGGAGCGCGGCTCGAAGCCGCGCGAGGGCGCGCCGCGTTGCAGGGCTTCGGTGTACGGCACGGCGGTCGCGACGGACGACTGGCCGCCGACCGAGATCAGGTGGTTCAGCAGGGGCGCCTCTCCCACGACCGCCGCCACCCGCGCGTCGAACTCCACGTCGTAGATCAGCGCCCGGATGTCGGAGTCCCGGTAGAGGTAGAGCAGTTCGGACTCGACGTACCGGTAGTTGACGTTGATCGGCACCGCGCGGATCTTCAGCGCGGCGAGCAGCCCGGCGATGTACTCGATGCTGTTGTACAGGTGCAGCCCCACGTGCTGGCCGGGCTGGATGCCCAGCTCCAGAAGGTAGTGGGCGATCCGGTTGGCCTCGGCGTCCAGTTCGGCGTAGGTGCGGCGCTCGTTGTCGCAGATGACGGCCACCCGGTCGCCGATCGCGTCCGCGATCCCCTCGAACAGGTCAGCGTGGTTGAACTCCATCAGGGCTTCTCCCGTCCGACGATCCACATCGCGAAGAACTGGGCTCCCCCGCCGTAGGCGTGGCCGAGCGCCAGCCGGGCGCCGTCCACCTGGTGCTCCCCCGCCATGTCGCGCACCTGGAGCGCGGCCTCGGCGAACCTGATCAGTCCCGACGCCCCGATGGGGTTGCTGGACAGGACCCCGCCGGAGGCGTTCCACGGGATGTCGCCGTCGAGGGCGGTGGCTCCCGATTCGGTGAGCTTCCAGCCTTCGCCTTCGGCCGCGAAGCCGAGGTTCTCCAGCCACATCGGCTCGTACCAGGAGAACGGCACGTACACCTCGGCCACGTCGATCTGGCGGCGCGGGTCGGTGATGCCCGCCTGCCGGTAGACGTCGGCGGCGCAGTCCTTGCCCGCGTCCGGGCTGACGGTGTCGCGTCCGGCGCGGAAGATCGGCTCGGACCTCATGGCCGTACCGTGCAGCCAGGCGGGTGTGCCGGTGACGGCCGACTCCGACGACAGGACCATGGCGCAGGCGCCGTCGCTGGACGGGCAGGTGTCCAGGTAGCGGATCGGCTCCCACAGCATCGGCGTCGACTCGACCATCCGCCGGTCGATGCCGGGGATCTTCAGGTGGGCGTAGGGGTTCTTGAGGGCGTTCAGCCGATCCTTGACCGCCACCAGCGTGCCGATGTGCTCGGGCGCGCCGGTTCTGCGGATGTACTCCCTGATGTGCGGCGCGAAGTAGCCGCCGGCGCCGACCACCAGCGACGCGCTGAACGGCAGGTGGGTGGAGAGCGCCCAGGTGGCGTTGGACTCCGACTGCTTCTCGAAGGCCACGACCAGCACCCGGTCGTGCACGCCGCCCTGGATGAGGCTCGCGCCGACCAGCGCCGTGGAGCCGCCGACGCTGCCCGCGGTGTGCACGCGCATCATCGGCTTCCCGGCCGCGCCGAGCGCGTCGGCCAGGTACGCCTCGGGCATCATCACGCCCTCGAACAGGTCGGGCGCCTTGCCGATGACGACCGCGTCGATGTCCTTGAACGTCAGCCCGGCGTCGTCCAGCGCCCTGACGGCCGCCTCGCGGACCAGGCCGGCGATCGACACGTCCCTGCGCTTGGTCGTGTAGTACGTCTGGCCGACGCCTATCACGGCACACCTGTTGCCCATTTTCATGCCTCCAGGACGGTCACAAGGTTGTGCTGCAGGCAGGGGCCGCCGGCGGCGTGGCCGACCGTGCGGGCGGCCGTGCCGTCGTGGATGCGCCGGGCCGCCTCGCCGATGCGGATGAGGCCGGTGGCCATGACCGGGTTGGCGGCGAGCGGGCCGCCGGACGGGTTGATCACCGTGCCGTCGGGGAGCTCCAGCGCCCGGCGCAGGATCGGCTCCTCGTGGGCGAACTGGGTGTGCAGCTCGACCACCTCGACGGGACCCTTGCCGACCCCCGCGGCACGTGCGGCGTCGGCCGCGGAGGCCGACCGGGCCAGGTCCCGCATACCCAGGTAATGCGGCTCTATTCGATGCGCGATGCCCCTGATGTACGCGGGTTTGGCGCACAGCTCCCTGGCCAGGTCCCCGGTCGCCAGGACGATCGCCGCCGCGCCGTCCGTGATGGGGGCGACGTCCGCTGTCCTGATCGGCTCGACCGCGTACTCGTCGGTGACGTCTTCGGGCAGGTCGAGCGCGTACGGGTTGTTCCGGCCGTCGGCCCGGCTGCGCCGGACGATCTCGTCGAGCTCTTTCCTGTCGGCGCCGGCGGCGCTGGCCTGCAGGGCGGCGAAGGAGAGCTGGTCGAGGCCGAGGGGCGCCAGGTAGTAGGGATCCAGTTGGAGTGTCATGATCTTGCGCAGGTCGCCGAGTGACGACTTGCCGAAGCCGTACACCAGGGCGGAGTCGATGTCACCGTGCTGGAGGCGTACCCAGGCCTCGTACAGCGCCCAGGCGGCGTCCATCTCCACGTGGCTCTCGGAGATCGGCGGCCAGGCGCCGAGCGCGTCGAGGGCGGAGACGAACGAGAACGGCGCGCCCGCGAGGTAGTCGCAGCTACCCGAGCAGGTGAAGCCGAACCTCTTCAGCCCGGTCAGCTCCTTGACCTCGTTGATGACGGGCAGGATGAGCTCGGGTTCGCTCAGGCCGCCGTCGTGGTCGGTGTGGCGGGTCTGGGCGAACGCGACGACGGCTACCTCACGCATCAGAGCTCCACATCCGGCTCGCCGGTGGGGGCGAACCATCGGACGTTGGCCATCGACTTCGTCCGCTTGTCCTCGGGCACCCATTCGGCCTTGACCCGCATGCCCTGCCGCACCTCGTGCGCCGGGACGCCGCCGACGAGCGCGATCATAGGGATGTCCGCCCCGTCGAGCAGGATGTACGCGGACACGAAGGGCACTTCGGGGGCGCGCGGGTCGGGCAGGTTGTTGATGGCGTACGTGGTGATCGTGCCGGTGTCGGGTATTTCGAGCTGGTCGCCGATCGGGCCGCCGCATTGGGGACAGAAGACACGGTACGGGACGTACACCTTGTCGCAGGTCGGACACCGGCCGCCGAGGAACACGCCGCGCTCGACGCCTTCCAGGAAGGTCAGCAGCCCTCCGCCCACCTGCAGCCGGTAGTCGGCGCGCACGTTGGACACGATCTTCGTGACCTCCGGCGCGAAGTAGGAGATGTCGCTGATGTGACCGGTGCGCTCGCTCCGCCAGACGGGCCACACGCGGCTGCCGATCTGCAGCGCCTTGGCGTTGCCCGCGTCGACCGCGTGCACCAGCGCGGTGTCGGCGCCGTCGAGTTTGATCATCGCCCAGGCGAACGGCCGGTCGAGCGGGTGACTGTCGCGCGGCTCGGCCACCCAGGCCCACGCGGTCACGGTCCCGGCGGGCCCGACCTCGACGAACTCGTCCGTGACGGCCTCGCCGCTCGCGGGGTCGTACTCCAGCGGCGGCACCAGCACCTTGCCCTCGGCGGTCCGCACGCCGACGATCCGGCCACCGCGCAGCTCGGTCAGGAACCGCCCGATCACCGGCCCGGTCGTGCGCGCGTATCCACCGGGGAACTCCAGTACGTGCTCCGCCACCAGCGGTTCAGATGGCACGGTCGTGTCCCTCCCAGTAAGGTGCGCGGAGTTTGCGTTTGAGCAGCTTGCCGTTGGGCTCGCGGGGCATCTCTTCGATGAAGTCGATCGACCTGGGCCACTTCATCCGGGCCAGGCGGCCTTCCAGCGAGGCGAGGATCTCGGCCGCGAGCTCGGGGCCCGCCGCCGAGCCCGCCGCGGGCTCGACGATGGCCTTGATCTGCTCGCCCCAGTCCTCGTCCGGGATCCCGAACACCGCCACGTCCGCGACCTTGGGATGGATCATGATCTCGTTCTCGATCTCTGCGGGGTAGATGTTCGCCCCGCCCGAGATGATCATGTCGGCCTTGCGGTCGCACAGGTAGAGGAAGCCGTCCTCGTCCAGGTAGCCGATGTCGCCGACCGTGAAGTGGTCCTTGAGCCGGTTCTCGGCGGTCTTGGCGGGGTCGCCCTTGTACTCGAACGCGGTGCCGAGCATCTTCATGTAGATCGTCCCGGGGGTCCGGGTCGGCACGGGTTCGCCCGCGTCGTCCACGATGAGCAGCTCGCTGATCGGCCAGGCCGAGCCGACCGTGCCCGGGTGCGCCTTCCAGCCCTCCGGCGTGGCCAGGGTGCCGCCGCCCTCGGTGGCCGCGTAGTACTCGTAGACGCAGTCGCCCCACCACTCGAACATCGCCCATTTCACCGGCACTGGACAGGGGGCGGCCGCGTGGATCATCCACTTGAGCGAGGACAGGTCGTACTTGTGGCGGGTCTCCTCCGGCAGGGCCAGGAGGCGCTTGAAGTGCGTGGGCACCATGTGCGAGTTCGTCACCTGGTACTTCTCGCAGAGCCGGAGCATCTCCTCGGCGTCCCACTTGTCCATGTAGACCAGCGTGTGACCCATGTGCAGGGCCGTGCCGCCGAACTGGGTGACGGCGGTGTGGTAGTTCGGCGAGGTGATCAGGTGCGCGTTCGGCTGCCCCCGGGTGATGCCGAACAGGCCCGGCAGGAACGACAGCATCTCGGCGGCGTCGTCCGGATCGAGTCCGTTCAGTGGCCGCCGGACGCCCTTGGGCTTGCCGGTCGTGCCCGAGGTGTAGTGCATGGTCAGCCCGGCCGTACGGTCGGGAGGCGCGGTGTCCGGCTGCCCGTCGGTCAGCTCACTGATCCGCCGGAATCCCGGAATATCAGCATCCTGTACGGCGAAGCGCCGCTCAGCCGCGATGGCCTCGGCGCCCCTGGCGCCCTCGACCGCGTACCTGGAGTCCACGAAGAACGCCTGGGCCTCGCTGTCGGCCACGATGTAGGCGATCTCAGGTCCGGTCAGGTGCCAGTTGATCGGCGTGTAGTACCAGCCGGCCTGTAACGCGGCCAGGTAGATGACGAGCCCGTCCACGCCGTTCGGCACGAGCCCGCAGATGCCGTCTCCCGGCTTCAGCCCGAGCGCGCGCAGGCCGTGCACCAGCCGGTTCGACCGGGCCAGCAGGTCGCCCGCACGGTGTTCCGTACCGTCGGGATCGACGGAGGCGATCCAGTCCGGATCCGCCTGCGCCAGCCGCCAGAAACCGAGCGTGCCCATCGAAACTCCTCTTCAGGTGGTCCGAGGCCCCGATAAACAAGAACTTGTTCTCGTTTTGCCTGGGCAGCGTATCCCGGCGCCCAGGCTGTAGCAAGCGCTTGATCGTGGTCCTGCCGTCATCTTCGTCCGCGTGCCCTCCACGCGGTAGGATCGCTGCCTAACAAGCGCTTGATTCGTTACCTGGAGGCGTCCGTGGAGCTCCTGCCGATCAGCACCCCCCACTGCCGGGTGGAACGCGACGGCCATGTCGTGATCGTCACCATGAACCGGCCGGAGGCCCGTAACGCCCTCTCCTCCGACATGCTGATCGGCCTGGCCTCGGCCTGGGCGTACGTGTCGGCCGAGCCGGAGGTCAGGGCCGCCATCCTCACGGGCGCGGAGGGCACCTTCTGCGCCGGCGCCGACCTCAAGGCCATGGGACAGCCCTCGACGGACACCGAGGTGCAGGCCCGCGCCGCCCAGATCCCCAACTTCCACTGGAAGGGCCTGCTGCGCGAAGACCTCCCGACCAAGCCGATCGTGTCGGCGGTCGAGGGCTACGCGGTGGCGGGCGGCACCGAACTGCTGGTCGGCACCGATCTGCGGGTGGTGGCGGAGTCGTCGACGCTCGGCCTGTTCGAGGCCAAGCGGGCGCTGTTCCCCATGGGCGGCAGCGCGATCCGCCTCCCCCGGCAGATCCCCTACTGCCACGCCATGGACCTGCTGCTCACCGGCCGCGCCATCACCGCGGCGGAGGCCCTGTCCATGGGGCTGGTCAATCGGGTCGTACCGGATGGGCAGGCGCTGGCGGTGGCACGGGAGATCGCGGACGACATCGCCGCCTCGGGCCCGCTCGCCGTGCAGGCGATCCTGCGTACGTACCGGGAGACGCTCGACCTGTCGGAGCCGGAGGCGCTCAAGGTGTCGGACGAGATCGGCTGGCCGGTGATCGGCTCCCAGGACGCCCGCGAGGGCGCCCGCGCCTTCAAGGAGAAGCGGCCCGCCGTCTACAAGGGCCACTGAGCGCGGGCGAGGTAGCGGGACCGCGCCCGCTACCTCGCGGACGATCATCAGTCCCCGGTGATGCGGCCGAGCCGTTCCATGGCCTCCGCGTACTCCTCCATCAGCGAGTACATGACGTCGCGCGTGGAACGTACCTGGTTGGTGATGCCGATGATCTGGCCGGCCGGGAAGGTGGCCAGTTCGGCGGCATCCGAGCGGCCGATGCGCCGCAGCGCGTCCGAGACCAGCATGAACTGCAGCGGCATCGGCAGCGTCCCCGGTGACTCCTGCGACTCCCAGGCGTCCGTCCACTCGTTCTTGAGCAGCCTGGCCGGTTTGCCCGTCCAGCTCCGGGAGCGGACGGTGTCGCGTGAGGTGGCCTCCAGGATGCGCTGCTTGGCCATCTCCGGAGTGTCGGCCTCCTCGACCGTGAGCCAGAGCGAGCCGGTCCAGACGCCCTCGGCGCCCAGGGCCATGCCGGCGGCCATCTGGCGGCCGTTGCCGATGCCGCCCGCCGCCAGGACGGGCACGTCCACCGCGTCCACCACCTGCGGGATCAGCACCATGGTGGAGATCTCGCCGGTGTGCCCGCCGGCCTCCGTGCCCTGCGCCACCACGACGTCCACGCCGACCTCGACCTGCTTGAGCGCGTGGCGCGGGGTGGAGGCGAGGGCGGCGACCTTGACGCCGTGCGAGTGGGCCAGTTCCACCACGTCCGCGGGCGGTGGCCCCAGCGCGTTGGCCAGCAGGGCGATCGGGTGCCGCAGTGCCACCTCCACCTGCGGACGGGCGGTGGCGTCCGTCCAGCCGAGCAGGACCTTGCCCGCGTCGGCGTCCGACGACAGGGCAGGCACGCCGTGGCCGGCCAGGAGATCCTCGACGAACTTCCGGTGACCTTCGGGAATCATCGTCTGCAGGCGGCCCACCAGCTCCTCGGGCGCGAAGTCGGCGCCCTCGTAGGAGGCGGGCATGACCACGTCGACGCCGTACGGGTGGCCGTCTACATGGTCGTCGATCCATTTGAGCTCCATTTCGAGCTCTTCGGGGGTGAAGTAGAGGGCTCCCAGTACGCCCATGCCGCCGGCCTTGCTGACCGCGGCGACCACGTCCCGGCAGTGGCTGAAGGCGAAGATCGGGAGCTCGATACCGAACATGTCCGTCACACGTGTCCGCATGGGCCCGACAATACGACCGGCGGCGAAGAAACTGCAACGTGTTCTAGTACTAGAACTTTTCGTCGGTCGGGGAAACGAACGAGGGCGCCCCCGTTGATCAGGGGCGCCCTCGTAGGAGTTTCCGGTTACTCGCTCTCGCGGCGACGGCGGCCGAGGATGACCGCGACGACCAGCGCGACCAGCCCGAGCACCAGCAGGACGATCGGGATCGTGGTCTTCAGCAGCGAGATCTGGTTCTTGGCGTCGGTCGCCGTGCGCACCATCTCGGTGATGGTCTGCGGGGTGAACGAGGCGGTGGCGACCAGGGCCTTGGCGCGCTCGATGCCGTCCTGGGTCTTGAGCGTCTCGTTGCGCCGCACTTCCTGCTTGACCGGGGCGCCGCTGGTGGGCTCGACCCAGTAGGTGTCGGTGCCCTCGTACCAGCGGTCGAGCTGGATGTCGCCCGACTGCGTCACGCCGAACATCGAGCCGGGGGCGGTCAGCGTGGCGACCTTCGTGGCCGGGATGTTCTGCTGGAACTTGTAGACCGGCAGCCCGTTGACGGTGTCCTCACCGACGAAGGTCGTGTCGAACGCCTTCTTGGCCGTCTGGTTGAAGACCCGGTACGTCTTCTTCTCGACGCCGAACGGGAACAGGTAGATCTGCCCCTCCAGCTTCACCGGCTCCTTGTCGACGCTGACCCCGCAGCAGTTGACACCCACTCCGGTGCGCCGGTCGAAGGCACTGCGCCGCTCCGACAGGCTGATCTGCGGCTTGTTGTTGGTGACGTCGTCCACCACGGTGAACTGGTCCCAGACCACCCGGTTGTCCGTGGCCTCCTTGACGTCGCCACGGGTCGTGACGAGCATGCTGAGGTCGGCGGTCAGCACCTTGCCGTCGGCGATGGAGAAGTACTGGGCTCCCGGAGCCTGCAGCTTGGTGACGCTGTACTGGGCCGCCGGAGCAGCGATGATCTTGTCCGCCGCCCAGTAGCGGACCATGCCCGCGAGTACCACCAGAAATGCCCCGACGGCAACGAGAACGAGTACAGGTGTGCGTCGCATTCTGGATCCTCCTGGCGGTCGAGGGATACGAGAACCGGTTACTTGTCCCCCCGGACATCAACCGCGGGTGTGATACACCCGCAACATGATCGCTACTGGAAAGTAGCATTCGACGACAGATCGCTGCAGCTACATCCGCATAACGAATCGGAACAGGTTCTACGATGAAGCCGGTCAGAGCGGGATGTTACCGCGCCGCCCCCTCATCGGTCTCGCCTCGGCCAGAGCTTCGTTCTATTGTGGGAGCCCGTCAACCCCCGGGAGCCACGAGCATGCGCGCCGATCTGGCCAGATCCGTCCGCCTCTTCCGCGCGTTCAGGTCCGAGCAGGCCACGCCGAGCGCCTACTACGCCACGCTTGCCGCCGACACCACCGCGCAGCTCCGGCACTACGGCCCGCTGGCCGACAAGACCGTGCTCGACGTGGGGGGCGGGCCGGGATACTTCGCCGACGCCTTCAGGCGTGACGGCGCCCGCTGTCTGTGCGTGGACGTCGACGCCGGCGAGCTGGCCGGGCAGGGCACGCCCGGCGGCGGGGTGCTCGGCAGCGCGCTGGACCTGCCGCTCGCCGACGCCTCCTTCGACGTGTGCTTCTCGTCCAACGTCCTGGAACACGTTCCAGACCCGTGGCGCATGGCGGCCGAGATGACGCGCGTCACGCGGCCCGGCGGCCTGATCTTCCTCGCGTACACGAACTGGCTCTCCCCCTGGGGCGGCCACGAGACCTCGCCCTGGCACTACCTGGGGGGCGACCGGGCCGCCCGGAAATATGAGGATAAGTACGGCAAGCCGCCCAAGAACCGTTTTGGCGAGAGCCTCTATCCGGTGTCGGTGGCCGACGGGCTGCGCTGGGCGCGGACTCGTACGGACGCCGACCTGGTCGACGTGCTGCCCCGCTACCTGCCCTGGTGGTGGCGGCCGATGCTGAAGGTGCCGATCGTCAGGGAGTTCGCGACGTGGAACCTGGTCCTCGTGCTCAGGAAACGCCCATGAGTGCCGTGCGCGCAGCCGTGAAGGAGCCGGCAGCGGATCCACTGGCGGGCAGGGACGCCGCGCTGGACGGCATCCGCGCCCTGGCCGCGCTCGGCGTCTGGGTGCTGCACGTCGGTGGCAACACCGGCATCATCTACCGCGAGGGCATGTTCGCCTGGATGACCACCCGGCTGGGCATCGCCGTACCCATCTTCTTCCTGCTGTCGGGCCTGCTGCTCTACCGCCCGTGGGCCCGCGCGGTCATCGAGGACACGCCGCGCCCCAGGCCGGGGCGCTACCTCTGGCGCCGGCTGGTCCGCGTCCTGCCCGCCTACTGGCTGGTCACGGCGCTGGCCCTGTGGGCGTGGAGCTCGCTCGACTGGACCGGCTGGGCGAAGTGGCTGTTCCTGCTGCAGAACTACACCGAGCAGAACCGCGCCCCCGACGGCCTCTACCAGATGTGGACGATGCCGATCGAGATGGCGTTCTACCTGCTGCTGCCGGTGCTCGCCTGGGTCCTGAACGTCTGGGCCCTGCACGGCTGGGCGCGCGGCGGCAACCGGCCGGTCAGGCTGCTGGCGGGCATCGCCGTGCTGCCGGTGGTCTCGCTGACCAGCGTGGTCGTCTCGCACGCCTACGACCAGCCGCAACTGGCGCTCTGGCTGCCGCATCACCTGATCTACTTCGCCGCCGGCATGGCCATGGCCGTGCTGTCGGTGTGGATCAAGCAGAGCAAGGTGGTCGACGCGCTGGCGCCGCAGCTCCTGGTGCTGGCGCTGCTGCTGTACGCGGTGCTGAGCACCGAGCTGGCCGGCCCGCGCACGCTCACGCTGCCCACGCTGTCGCAGTCGCTCTGGCGGATGATCCTGGAGACGTCGGTGGCCGTCCTCGTGATCGCGCCGTTCGCCCTCGCCTCCAGGCACGACTCACTGAGGCACCGGGTGCTGGGCAACCCGGTCACGGCCTACCTGGGCCGCATCTCCTACAGCTTCTTCCTCTGGCACGCGCCGGTGATCACCCTCTATTACAAGATCACCGGAGACCAGCCGTTCACCGGCGACTTCGTGAAGGTCGCGATCCTGACGTTCATCGCCTCGCTCCTGATCAGCGCCGCCAGCTATCACCTCGTCGAGGAGAACGCGCTCAGGCTCGCCGGGCGTCGGCCAGCGGCTGCTCCGCCTTCGCCGGCTCCGGCTCCGGAGCCGGCGGCTCCTGCTCCGTGACGAGCTGCCCGAAGAGCACGCCCATGGCCGCGCAGGCCACGAGCTGCGGCACCTGATCCATCAGCGGCCCAACGTCCACTCCGTGATCCCGCAGCGCCATGGCCGCCGCCAGCGCCGCCGTCGCCCCGCCGAACAGCCAGCCGGCCACCCAGTGCACGGCCGCCGCCCGCCGTACCCGCAGCAGCAGCACCGTCACGACGGCGGCCAGGACCGCGAGCATGCCCGGCCAGTCCGCCACCCAGCCGCCGAAGGCCAGCCCCAGCACGATCACGTACGGCACCCGCCAGCGGGACAGCCGTGACTCGCCGGCGACGGCGGTCGCTCTGACGTGTTCGGGACGCGGTCCGCGCAGCACCAGGGCGAGCAGCGTCAGCAGGGCGATCCCGGCCAGTCCCAGGGCGAGCGCGAGCCAGTAGGGCCGGTCGGGCAGGTACTCCATGCGCACGGTCCCCGACGTGCCGGCGGGCAGCTCCCACGCCTGCTTCCAGCCGTCGATCCGGACCGGCCGCAGCTCCTTCCCGTCGAGCTCGGCGCGCCAGCCCGCGTTGTAGTTCTCGTTGACGACGAGGAAGGCGTCCTTCGGCGCGGTCACCTTCGCCTCGCGCGCCGACAACGTCCACGTGCCCGGGACCGCCGCGCCCTCCACGGCCGGCGGCTCGGCGGGGAGCGAGCCGATCACCAGGTTCTCGACCGCGAACGGGTCCCAGCCGGCGGCCCTGACCCGGTTGTCGCCGGCCGTGAGCGCGGCCCTCGAGCAGCCGGTGAACCTCACCGGCCGCTGTTCCAGCAGGTCGGCGAAGGTACCGGTCACCTTGGTCGCCACGGTCACGCCGTTGACCTGGAGGCTCGGTCCCTGCCCGCAGGCCAGCCGGAACGGCACGCCCTCCGGCCGGCTGGCCGGCTGGACGCCGGGGATCACCAGCTCGGTGACCTGCAGCCGCTTGGAGGTGGCATAGAAGCGCAGCTTGAGCCGGGTCGTGGCGAGCGGCTTGAAGCTCAGGTAGCCGTTCGCGTCCACCCGGCCGCTGCGCACGGCGCCCTTGTCGCCGGTCAGGACCACGTCGAGCGGCTGCTTGTCGCCGCCGGGCCGGGCGATCTGGATCCGCGAGAGCACGCGCCTGGGCTGCCAGCCGAGCGTGAGCGTGGGTTCAGGGTCGCCGGCGGCCGGGATCCAGGTGGTGGCCGCGTCGGCGTCGAACGCCGACCTCGGCGCCGACACCGCGTCCTTGCTCGCCTGCGACGAGCCGATCACCCTGGTCAGTCCGCCGCCCAACCGGGTGAAGCGGTCGACGAGCTTGGAATCCCGCAGAATGGCGGAGCCGCGCACCGCAGCCTTCTGTCCCTGCTTAACGGTAAAAGTCCGGTCGAATCCGGCGCCTTCTTCGCCCGGCCGGGCCAGCAGCGGGTTGCAGATCCAGCGGCTCTGGTTCCGCATGCACCAGGGGCGGGAGTCGAGCCCCCGGTCCATCACGAAGGCGTCGCCGCCCTCGCCGGGCAGCCGGATCGTCCGCCCGGGCAGGATGCCGGGGATCGTGAGCTCGGTGATGCCCACCCGCTGCACGAAGCTCCAGTCGGCGTTGTACGTGGCCAGGATCCGGACGCGCAGCCAGCTCGTCGCGCCGGGCGGGACCCGCAGCCTCTGCGGGCTGTTGGTCCGCTGGACGTCCTGCTCGATCCGGCCGCCCTCGGTCTCCACGGCCACGCGCTTGACCGACTGCCCGAGCAGCACGTTGTTGGTGAATGTCGCCTGGAACGCGGGGATCACCCGCCGCCTGGGCAGGTCCACGCGCAGCCACTCGCCCTGGGGCCGGTGCCAGCCGCCGCTCTCCCAGCCGGTCTCGTAGTCGCCGTCCATGGCGGCCCACGGGCTGCGCCCGGTGGCGCTGAGGCCGGGCACCGCGTCGGCGTCGGCCACCGAGGAGGAGGCGGTGATGCTGGAGATGCCGTCGTACTCGGCGGTGGCGGTGTCGCGCAGCCAGCCGTCTTCGAGCAGGTCGAGCGTCTTGACCCCGGAGAAGTCGTCGCGCCGGTCGGCCGTCAGGGTGGGCGTCCAGTTCGACCGGATCTCACCGAACTGCCGCTCGCGCAGCCGCAGCGCGTCGCTCACCACGGCCGGCGTCTCGCGCTTGCCCGCGTCGCCGTTCACCAGCACGGGACCGTCACCGAGCAGCCCGAGATCGCCCATCGTGAGCAGGGAGTCCGGGCCGCCGCGCACCTGTACGGCATCGCCCGCCGACTGCACGCTGAGCAGGTCGGAGCTGCCCGACACCTCGTAGATCTCCAGCGCGGGGAACGGCCAGTCCACCGAGTCGATCACGTCGTCGGTGACGGTGTCGCCGACCTCCCCACCGAACGAGCGCACCTTCGTGATGCCCGGCGACTCGCGCAGCGCCTCGTAGATCCTGGACGGCCAGGCGCCCTGGAGGTTCGCCCGCATCAGGTCGTTCCTGACGACCAGGTAGCGCACGCCCATCCTGCGCAGCACCTCGGTCAGTCCCGGTGAGCCGTACCCGGCCGTGAGCCGCTGGTCGATGGCGTCGAGCAGTCTGGTCAGGCCCACGGAGCCGGCGGCCGCGACCTGCCGGGTGGTCCAGCGGGCGGTGAACAGCGGCTGCATGGGGTCGTCCATCGGCCGGCCCCAGAGATATTCGCCGAACTTGGCGCCGGGCACGACCAGCACGCCGTCGTCTCCGGCGTTCTCGTTCACCCAGGCCGCCGCCTGCCGCCAGTAGAGCGGCACCTCCTTGAAGTCGCCGGGAGCGCCCAGCCCCTGGTTGAAGACGGGCAGCACGAGCCCGGCCAGGGCCACCAGGGCTACCGAGCGCAGCCGCAACCGGGCCCCGGCCAGCAGGTGCGCCAGCCCGAACGCGAGCGGCAGCCGGACCAGCGGATCGAACTTCCGCAGGTTGCGCAGCGGCGCGAGCGGCCCGTCCAGCAGCCATCGCACGGGCTCGGCGACGACCGGCTCCAGCGCGCTCGTGTGCCCGGCGACCAGCGCGGCCACGCCCACGACGAACACCACGAGCAGGAAGCCCTTCGCGGGCAGGTCGCGCCGGGCCAGCCCGGCCAGGCCGAGCGCGGCCAGCAGGCCGGTGATCACGACCAGCACGGCCGAGGTGGCGATCGCGTAGCCGGCGGGCTGGTCGGTGACGCCGCCGACGGTCAGGTAGCGGACCCAGTCGGAGGCGCCCCGCAGCACGTTCGTGAGCGAGGTGACCTGCGTGGTCGTCGAGGCCGTCTCGGTGTAGGGCAGGAAGGAGAACGCGTAGCGGCCCACGAGCAGCAGCGGCAGCCACCAGAACAGGGTGGCCACGGCGACCGCGCCGCTCCACCAGCCGAGCATCCGCCAGCGGGGCACCGGGCTCGGACGGGTCAGGATGTAGAGCACCGGGGCGATGAGCACGGCCAGCACCGCGACCGCGTTCACGCCGCCGCAGAGCGCGACGGCGAGCCCAGATCTGACCGCCGCCCTGGCCCGCTGGCCCGTCTCCGTGGCGGTGAGCAGCGGAATCAGGATCCACGGCAGCATCGCGGCGGGCAGCCACTCGATCGAGATCTCGCCGATGATCGACAGGGTGCGCGGCGCCAGCGCGTACGCCAGCGCGCCGACGATCCGGGTGCCCGGCGTGCCGACGCCGAGCTGCCTGCCCAGCCGCTCCACGCCGAGGAAGGCCACGCACAGCAGCACCGTCAGCCAGAGCCGCTGGGTCACCCAGGGCGCGAGGTGGGCCAGGTCGCCGAGCGCGAAGAACGGGCCCATCGGGAACAGGTAGCCGGCCACCTGGTTCTGCAACTGGCCGAAGTGCTGGAGGTCCCAGAGGTGGGCGGCGCGCTCCAGCCAGCCGAGCGGGTTGAGCGCCAGGTCGAGCTTGGTGTCGGAGATGACGTCGCCCGGCTTGGTGGTGAACGTCAGCACGGCGAAGCCCAGGCAGCACAGCGCCAGCCAGAGCCTGTGCCGGACCCTCTCGATCACGGCTCCTCCCAGCCGGGTCCCGCCATCCGGCCATGCACCAGCGCGGCCAGCCGTTCCGCGCTCCGGTCCCAGCAAAACTTCCCCGCCCATTCCCGACATTTCACGCTATAGGTGTCGTTTAGTTCGTCGAGGGCCGCAGCGATGCCCTTGGCCAGGCCAGTGCTGCCGAGGCCCTCGGGCACCAGCCAGCCCGTCTCGCCGTGCCGTACCGCGTCTCTGAGCCCGTCCACGTCGAACGCGACGGTCGGCACCCCGAGCGCGGCGGCCTCCAGCACGCACAGCCCCCAGCCCTCGCCCTGCGAGGCGTTGACCTGGAGCCAGGCGGCGGCAATCAGCCGCTCCTTCTCCGCCTCGGGCAGATAGCCGTGCATGGTGACGCCCTCCGGGAGCCGGGCGCGCAGCCGCGCCTCCTCCGGGCCCCGGCCGATCACGTCCACGGTGAGCTCCGGCCACTGCTTCCTGAGCTGGATCACCGCGTCGAGCAGCAGGTCGACGCGCTTGTGCGCGACCAGCCTGCCGACGCAGACCAGCCGCGGCGTCCGGCTCCGGGGGAAGTCGCCGCTCGTGGAGACGTTCACCCCGTTGGGCACGATGTGGATGGGGCCGATCCAGCCGAGCCGCTCGCGCATGGCGCTCACGGTCGAGGGCGACACGGCCACGCTCTCGTGCCCCTGGTACGCCCACCGCGACACCGGCCCCTCCAGAAACCGCCCGAACACCGCCAGCCACCGGGACAGATGCACGTCGAACTGCCGGTCGTGCACGTGGTGCACCACGCACATGATCTTGGTACGGCGAGGCAGCACCAGCGGGGTGAAGAACGGGATGCCGTTCTGGCAGTCGAGCACCGCGTCGAACACACCACGGCGGAACACCAGCCAGACCAGCACCAGGGGATAGACGGTGAACGGCCCGCCCATGCGAGCCAGCCGTACCCCCTCGATGGTCTCCTTCCGGCGCTGACCCGGCGCCCGCGCCGTGACGAAGCACACCTCGTCGCCGGCGCGCGCGAAGCGGCGGGCCATCTCCCAGGCATACGTCTCCGCGCCACCGGCGGCCGGGTGCCACGGATCACGCCAGTTGACGACGGCGACGTTCACGGAGAGCCGACGGGGTCGAGCGGCTGCTCCCACCTCGGACTGACACCGGGGCGCGGGGCGGCGCGCAGCCTGAGCCAGATCCGGCCCAGCTCCAGCAGGATGCCGGCGCCGTGCCTGGCCGGGGAGAAGCGCGAGCCAGGCATGTCCCGCCAGTTGACGGGGATCTCCAGCACGGTCGAGCCGAACGCGACGCAGCGGGCCAGCAGCTCGACGTCGAAGGCGAAGCCGAAGGTACGCAGCCCGGCGACGGCCTCGCGGACGAGCGCGCCGTCGAAGAACTTGAAGCCGCACTGGGTGTCGCTCACCCCGCGTACCAGCACCCTGGCCAGCGCGCGGAAGCCGACGGCGCCCAGCTCACGGACCCGGCTGTGCCGGTTCTCCACGTCGGAGAAGGCGTGCGCCCGCGAGCCGACGACCACGCGCTCACCGGAGAGCAGCAGCCCGAACGCGACGTCGATGGCGTTCAGGTCGGTGGCCATGTCGGCATCGCAGAAGCCCACGAAGGGGGCACGGGTGTCGAGCAACCCCGCGCGGACGGCGGCCCCCTTGCCGGGAGTCGCGCACTCGACGAGCCGGACCGGAACCGGCCCCCGCGGCCAGGTCCTGACGATCTCGCCGGTGCTGTCCGTGCTGTTGTTGTCGACCACGATGACGGCGGTCGGGAACGGCATGCGGGCAAGCTTCGCGCACAGCTGCAGGAGGCCCCCGGGAAGTCGCCGCTCCTCGTTGAAGGCGGGAACGACGATCTCGAGCAGTGGTGGTCGGCTCGTCCTCTCGTCCCCTTGGGGGGAGGGCGGCATAACGGCTCGGACTACCGGTCG
The DNA here is from genome assembly GCF_018603905.1 of Nonomuraea sp. NEAU-A123. GTDB lineage: Bacteria > Actinomycetota > Actinomycetes > Streptosporangiales > Streptosporangiaceae > Nonomuraea. The sequence continues at coordinate 588,025 of NZ_JAHFZZ010000001.1, read as the reverse complement.
CCGTAGTTGTAGAGCGGCCGGTTGACGGGTGTCGCGGTGGCCCCGGTGAAGGAGACGGTGGTAACCGTCGCGACGAGCGCGGCGACGGCGACACCGATGATCGCTGCTAAGAGGATCTTGATCACGGGGGGTTCCTCCTCGAGCGGCAAATGAACGGGCGTCACAAACCTAGAACCAATTCTTGCTACTCGGAAGTAGCTCTACGAAATCTTAATAAATCCGCTGATCAACGGACTGAGTCTTATCAAAACCGTACAAATTACCCGTCGAGCCGGTACAGTCTCAGCTCATCTGTGCCCACAAGCAGGCTCGCTCCGCTGAGCCGGCTCTCGAACCGCCGCCGCTCGGCCGGCGTGCCCGCGTCGACCACAACGTACCGGAAGCCCGCTGCGGCCAGGTCTGGCGAGGGTGCTTCTAGTACGCGTTCTACCTCGCGAGACCTCGTGTCCTCGGCTCCGACGAGCATGTTCCCCACGCGTACGGAGTCGTTGGCGACCACGTTCCGCCCCCGCACGGCGAAGTAGCGCTGCGCCGGGTCGAGTACCGCCCGGTCCCCGTTCCACGGGAACCGGCGGTAGGACTCGAACGGCAGCACCAGCACGTCCCCCGGCCGCGGATCCCGCCGGATCACCTCGCGGGCCTGGTTCCAGCTCTCCGGGTAGCTCACGGCCCGCAGCGCCCCCGCCCCGCCCCAGGCCATGGTCGGCAGCACGGCCACGGGCACGAGCACCATCACACCCGCCCACCGCCCCAGCCCCGCCTTCTCCGTCAAGGCGCCGAGCCCGAGCGCGGCCAGCAGGGCGAGCGGCGCGACGAACTGCTGGGCGTCCCTGAACACCGCGAACCCGCCCCACACCCCCACAAGCCACCTGAACGCCGCGCGCCCCGGCTCGGTCACCCCCAGGCAGGCGATCCCGAACCCGATGGCCGCCGCCACCCCCAGCCCCCTCGACCGGTCCTTCATCAGGACGAATCCCACGATCCCCGCCACGGCCAGCGCCAGCCGCGCCACCGAGCCCACCACGGTCTCGTACCCGGCCGGAACGGCGCCGGCGTTCCAGATCCCGCCCAGCGACAGCAGGCTGCCCACCGCCCCGAACGGCCCGTCCGCCCTGGCCGCGAACGCGTCCACGCCCACCGGGTCCCCGCTCAGCCCGCCCGGCCGCAGGAGCGCGAGCAGCAGCCACGGCAGGCTGACGGCCAGCAGCACCGCTCCCACCCGGACCCGCCGGCCCGCGACGGGCAGCGCCGTGAGGGCCGTGACGGTCATGGCCGCGAAGCCCCCCACGGCGGCGGGCAGCACGGCGGGCAGCAGCCCGCGCCCCGCACGGACCGCGCGCACCACCCACGGCAGGCCCGCGTACCCCAGCAGCAGCGCCCACTGCCCCATCAGCAGCCGCTCGGCCACGTACGGGTTCCACACGTAGTACGCCCCGGCCACCAGCCGGGCCCCGAGGAAGCCCGCCGGCACGAGCAGCGCGGCGCCCGAGCAGCCCAGCACGAAGATGCCCAGCAGGATCGCCTTCTGCACCAGCTCGGCCGGGAGCACGGAGGCCAGCGCGGTGACCACGGCGTCACTGGGCACCACCCGCGGCGCCCCGCCGGCGAGCCCGAACGTGAAACGCGAGAAGGCCGGGTCCGGCACGAAGACCATGTCCTGCACGAGGACGAAACCCCAGCCCAGAGCGGGTCCGAGGGCGAGGCAGCCGAGGGCGAGACCGAGCACGGCCGACAGCGGTCCTGCTCGGGTCGTGTTCGGCATCCCGCTATGACATCACAACCACACAACGACCATTCCGCATAAATCCCACCAATGACTACGCTTCCGGCTGAGGGGGGCGGGGTGGCGACGAGCGAGACGACGGTGGGCGCCCGTCATTGGCTGCGTGGCGGCGACGCCGTGGTGGCCGCCGCCCTGGTGATGATCGCCGTGCAGCTCGTGTGGAAGTTCGGCCTGGTCAGGCGTACGTACTTCCGCCAGGACGACTTCACCTTCATCGCCCGCGGCCTGGAGCACGACCTGACGTGGGACTACCTCATGCGGGTCGACTACGGCCATCTGGTGCCCGGACCGTTCGCGATCCAGTGGGCGATGGGCCGGTTGGGCGTCTACAACGACGTTCTCGCGCACGTCGTGACGATCAGCCTGCTGGGCGCGGCGAGCCTGGCCCTGCTTCGGCTGCTGCGGCTGCTGTTCGGGGCGCGCCCGGCCATCCTGGTGCCGCTGGCGTTCTACCTGCTGACCCCGATGACGATCTCGTCGCTGTCGTGGTGGGCGGTGGTGATCGAGACGCTGCCGTTCCAGATCGCGCTGCCGATGGCGCTCTGCTCGCACGTCCTCTACACCAGGACGGGCCGGTTCAGGCACGCGCTGGCCGCGGCGGGCTGGACGGTGTTCGGGATGGCGTTCTTCGTCAAGGCGCCGTTCATCCTGCTGCTGGCCCTCGCGCTGAGCGTGGGCTGGCTCGGCTGGCGGGGGCGGTGGCGGGCCTGGCTGCTCTACGCGGGGGTGCTCGCCGTCTACGCGGGCGTGTTCTTCCGCCAGCTCCTCACCTCCGTGCAGCTCACCAACGACACGATCCAGCCCACCCTGCCCGACACGGGGCTGGCGGCGCGGTTCGCCTGGACGCTGCTGTCCACCTCGCTGGTGCCGACGTCTCTGGGCGGGCCCTGGCAGTGGCTGCCGATCGGCGAGGACTACGCGACCGCGGCGACGCCGCCCGCGGCGGTCTGGGCCGGGCTCGGCGTCGCGGTGGTCGTGCTGGCGGTCTCCGTGCTCTTCAGGCGGCGGGCCTGGCTGGCGTGGCTGGTGCTGCTCGCCTACTTCACGCTCGCCGACGTGGTGCCCGTCATGATCGGCCGGATCCAGCAGCTCGGCCCGGACCTGAGCGGCGCCGAACTACGCTACGTCTCCTCCACGGCCATGGTCGTGGCGATCGCCATCGGGCTGGCGTTCATCCCGCTCGCCGGTGAGGAACGCCCCTGGCTGCGGGCCTGGCCGCGCCTCAGGTTCGCCTGGCTGCCGCTGACCGCCGCGTTCGCGCTCGGCTCGGTCTGGTCGGTCACCGCGTACACCCGCCTGCCGCTCGGCACGCACGTCAAGAGCTACGTCGAGACCGGCAGGCTGGCGCTCAAGCGCGTCCCGGACAACGCGGTCGTGCTCGACACGCACGTGCCCGCCAAGGTCGTCTATCCGCTCTTCTTCTACGACTACGCGCTGGCCTCGAAGGTGCTCGGCCCGATCGCGCCGCACCCGGTGACCTGGACCAGGCGGCTCAGCGGCCCGATACGCAGCCCGCTGATCTTCGACCAGCAGGGCCGGCTGCGCCCGGTGAGCATCGACGGCCTGACGGTCCCCGCGCGGGCCGACGGCTGCACGCCGGTCGGCGCCCGCGCGGTCCGCTTCCCGCTGCCGGTGCGGCTGCCCCAGGGCGAGTGGACGGTCCAGGTCGGCTACCTCAACCCGGCCGCCACCCAGTTGTCGGTACGGCTCGGCACCGCACGGGCCGACGTGCCGGCGGAGAAGGGCTTCGGCTGGACGTTCGCCCCGGTCAACGGCGGTGGGACCGAGCTGGTCATCCGTACGGTGAACGGCCCGGCCGCCTGCCTCGGGGAGATCAAGATCGGCATCCCGAGACCGTGGAGCGACGGCACGCCGAGCCCGCTACAGCCGGTCAACCCCTCCTGATCCCCGTGGAGGGCCGGGCCGCTTCCCGAGCCCGGCCCCCGCCGTCACTTACCCGGCTCAGGGTCCCTGGGCAGGCCGAGCATGCGCTCCCCGATGATGTTCAGCTGCACCTCGGTGGTGCCGCCGTAGATGGTCATCGCCCGGGTGGCGAGCACCGCCCGGTTCCAGTAGCCGGCGTCGCCGAGCCTCATGTCGGCGGCCACCACGGCCGCGGCCCCCAGCAGTTCCACCGCGGACTCCGAGACGTGCTGGGCGTGCGCGGTGGACAGCAGCTTGCGTACCGAGGCGTCCGCGCCGGGCTCGCCGCCCGCCAACTGCTTGAGCGTCACCCGCAGCGACAACGCGTTGATGGAGTGCCCCTCGCAGATCACCTGCGCGACCTGGTAGGCCTCGACCGGGGACAGTTCCCGCCCGAGCCGCCCCACCAGCCCGAGCAGGTCCGGCACGGACGCGCCCGTGCCGCCCGACCCGGACGAGAGCGAGACCCGCTCGTTCGACAGCGTGTTGCGGGCGACCTTCCAGCCCTGTCCGACCTCACCCACGACCAGCTCGTCGGGCACGAACACGTCGTCCAGGAATACCTCGTTGAACAGGTTCTCGCCGGTCATCTCGGTCAGCGGCCGGACCGTGACGCCCGGCGCCTTCATGTCGACCAGGAAGTAGGTGATGCCCTCGTGCTTGGAGCCCTCGGAGGAGTTGCGGGCGATGCAGATGCCCCACTCGGCGACGTGCGCGACCGAGGTCCAGACCTTCTGGCCGTTGAGCTTCCAGCCGCCCTCGACCTTGTCCGCCTTCATCTGCAGCGAGGCCAGGTCGGACCCGGCGCCGGGCTCGGAGAAGAGCTGGCACCAGATCATCTCGCCGCTGAGCGTCGTGGGCAGGAAGCGTTCCTGCTGCTCGGGCGTACCGTACGAGACGATGGACGGCACCACCCAGGCGCCGATGATCATCGCGGGCAGCTTCACCCGCGCGGCCCTGAGCTCCTGCGCGATCAGCACCTGCTCCAGCGGCTTGGCGCCGCGGCCCCACGGCTTCGGCAGGTGCGGCATGACCAGGCCGCGCGCGGCCAGCGCCCGCTTCTGCTCCTTGCCCTCCAGCTCCTTCAGCGACGCGACCTCCGCGCGGATCGACTCGCGCAGCTCTTCGGCGTCCTCGGGGAGATCGATCTCCATCTCGCGGGCGACGCCCTGCAGGGCGAGCGCGGTGACGGTGGCCGCCCACTCGGCCGACGAGCCGAGCACCGCGCGGAGCGTGAGCGCGCGGCGGTAGTAGAGGTGCACGTCGTGTTCGTAGGTGTAGCCGATGCCGCCGAAGGTCTGGATCGCGTCCTTGGCACACTGGACGGCCGCGTCGGGAGCCATCACCGCGGCGATCGCGGCGGCGTACTCCAGCTCGCGCCCGCTGGCGCGGGTGGCGTCCCAGACCGTGGCGCGGGCCTGCTCCAGCGCGACCAGCATGCGCGACAGCTTGTGCTTGATGCCCTGGAACTGGCCGATCGGCCGCCCGAACTGCACGCGCACCTTGGCGTAGTCCGACGCGGCGGTGACGCACCAGGAGGCCAGCCCCGCGGCCTCCGCGCCGAGCAGGATGGCGGCCAGGTCGAGCACGTCGGGGCCCTCGACCCCGTCCAGGACCCGATCGGCGGGCACGGCCACCGCGTCCAGCTCCACTTTCGCCACCGGCCTGGTCAGGTCGAGCGACTTGAGCGCGGTGACGGTCGCGGCGGAGGCGTCGAGCGCGATCCACTCCTCGCCCTCCGGGGTGGACACCGGCAGCACGAGCACGTCGGCCAGCGAGCCGCCCAGGACCGGCTCGGCCGTGCCGGAGACCACCAGGGCGCCGTCGTCGTCGCGGGTGCCGCTGAGCGAGCCGCGTAGCGCGACCGCGCCGGTCAGGGTGCCGTCGGCGAGTGCGGGCAGCAGTTCGTGGCGCTTGGAGGCGTGGATGACCGCGCTCGCGAGCACGGTCGGCACGTACGGCCCCGGCGCCATCCGCTCGGCCAGCGCCTCGACGGCGACCGCGGTCTCCAGCAGCCCGTAACCGGAGCCGCCGGCCTCCTCGGGCAGGTGCAGGCCGAGCAGCCCCTGCTCGGCGAGCCCCGGCCAGAAGGCGGGACGCTCATCCGACCCGGATCGCAGCAGCTCGGCAGGGATGTTCCGGTCCGCCCAGCCGCTCACCGACTCGCGGAGCGCCTCGTGTTCCTCGCTCAACCCGATCGCCATCGCACATCCTCCAGCCAGGCCCGACACATGCCAGAACCATATTCTAGAGCATGCTTCTGACCTAGAGGGTCCGGACGCCCTGCACGATCGTGTTCAGGTCACGGTAGTGCGACTTGCCGCTCTGGGGGATCGATGCGAGCAGCATCGCCGGCTTGGTCTTCCCCACCTCGTGGATCGACACGATGGCCTGCGACGTCTTCTGCTTGCCGGAGACCGTGTAGGTGACCTTGTAGCCGAGCATCCAGCCCTTGCCCGCCGGCACCTTCTGCGATCCGGTCCAGGTGAGCGTGGCGCCCGCCGGATACTGCGTGCGCAGCGACCAGTTGACGGCCCTGACGGCGAGCTCGCGGTAGTCGGCGGTCTTGGCCGGCTTGGTCTTCGGGGTGGCGCCGGGGAGCATCGTCGAGGCGATCACCGTGTGCGGGATGGCCACCTTGCCGACGCGCTGGGCGATGGCGAACGGCGCGAACGACTTGGCCGTCCACGGCAGGCCCAGGCGCGGGTAGCTGATCCCGGTCGCCAGGTCGGAGATCGTGCCGATCGTGACGGTCGCCGTACCGGCCTGCTGGGGGTAGGCGAGGTTCTTCGGCGCCGCCGGAACCGCGGTCGCCGACGGCTTGGGCGAGGCGGAGGTCCCCGGCACCGGGGAGATCGGGACGACCTGCCGCGGGGGCTCCTGCGCGTCCTTCGGCACGTCCCCAGAGAAGATCACGAACACCAGCATGACGGCCAGCACGGTCGCGATGATGGCGCCGAGCAGGTAGACGACCTTGATCGGGACGTCGCCGATCCGGGCGAGCAGCCCGCCCTTGAGCGGCGGGGGCGGTGGAGGCAGAGGGGGGAGCGGCGCGAGCGGCTCCGGTGGCCGGGAGACCGCGACCGTCTCGTCCGTAGGCAGAACGATCTTCCGGAACGGGGTGGTGGGAGAGTCCGAGGAAGGTATCTGGTCACCGACGTCCGCCATGGCTTTCAGGTTACGTCACGAAGCAGCGGGATAATTCCGCTATTCCCTGTGCAGAATCTAGTTCTGTATGGTCACGGGCATGAGGGGTTTCTACGAGATCGCCGCCGCCGACGCCGGACGTCCCGCCCTGCTGGGCCCGGACGGCGCGACGTACGGCGAGCTGCTCTCCCGCGCCAACCAGGCGTCTCACGGCCTGGCCGCGCGCGGGGTGGCGCGGGGCGACTCGGTGGTGACCGTGCTCAGGAACGGGCTCGACGCCCTGACCATGATGCTCGCGACGTACCAGATCGGCGCCTACCTCGTACCGGTCAACTGGCACTTCACCGACGAGGAGATCGCCTACATCGTGGCCGACTGCGGCGCGAAGGCGGTGGTCTCCCCCACCGCGCTCACCGTCGGCGAGCTCGTGGCCGGTCAGCCGGGCACCGCGCCGGAGCACCGGCGGGCCGGGTCGATGATGCTCTACACCTCAGGGACCACGGGGCGGCCGAAGGGCGTGCGCAGGCGGCTGCTCGATCTGACGCCCGAGGAGCTGTACCCGATCCTCATGCGCAAGAGCTGGACGCACTTCGGGCTGCCGGTCGGGGGTGTGCACCTGGTGTGCTCGCAGCTCTACCACTCGGCGCCGTACGGGCAGGCGATGATGGCGCTGCAGCTCGGGCACTCGGTCGTGGCGCCGGAGCGGTTCGACGCGGCCGAGACCCTGCGGCTGGTCGAGCGGCATCGGGTGACGAACGCGTTCATGGTGCCCACGATGTTCCACCGGCTGCTGGCCGTACCGGATCGGGAGAAGTACGACCTGTCCTCGCTCACGCACCTCTACCACGGCGCGGCGCCGTGCCCGCCCGCGACCAAGCAGGCCATGATCGACTGGCTCGGGCCCGTGCTGTGGGAGTACTACGGCTCCACCGAGGCGGCCGTGGCCACCATGGTGTCGTCGCAGGAGTGGCTGGCCCGGCCGGGCACGGTCGGCCGGGCGCTCGACGGCATGACGTTCACGATCGTCGGCGACGGCGGCGAGGAGGTGGCGCCCGGCGAACCAGGGCTGGTCTACATCGGCGGCGTCAACCGCTTCGAGTACCACGGCGACCCCGGCAAGACGGCGGCCGCCATGCGCGGGCGCGCCTACACGCCCGGTGACATCGGCTATCTGGACGACGAGGGCTACCTGTTCCTCCTCGACCGCAGGACCGACCTGATCATCTCGGGCGGCGTCAACATCTATCCCGCCGAGATCGAGGCGGCACTTCTCGAACACCCCTCCGTGGCCGACGTCGCGGTGATCGGCGTGCCCGACCCCGAGTGGGGCCAGCGGGTCGTCGCGCTCGTCCAGCCCATCGCGGGGGCCGAGACCGGCGGGCTCACCGCCGAGCTGATGCGGCACTGCGAACCGCGGCTCGCCAAGCTCAAGCACCCGCGTGTCATCGAGTTCCGCGACACGCTGCCGCGTACGCCCACGGGCAAGCTGAGCAGGCGTAACGTCCGTGAGACATATCTTTCCCACCTTTCTCGCTGAGCGGGGCACCGCCTCCGCATGAGCCTCACCGAGCGGGGCACTAGCTCTGCATGAACAAGGTCGCCGTGGCGACCGCCGCCGCCATGCTGCTGGTCGCATGCTCGGCCCAGGCGCCCACCGCCACTATCACGCCCTCGTCGGCGACGCCCACGGCCTCGCCCCCCTCCCCGGTGCCCGCGACGCCACTGGAGCAGTCCTACGAGCGCGTCATCCAGCGGGTGCTGCCGTCGATCGTGCAGATCACCACCAAGACGGGGCTCGGCTCGGGCGTCGTGTACGACTCGGCGGGTCACATCCTCACCAACGCGCACGTCGTGGGTAACGCCACCAAGATGGACGTGACGCTGGCCACCGGCAGCACTTCGCGCAGCGCCCGGCTCGTCAAGAGCTTCAGCGGCGGCGACCTGGCGATCATCAAGGTGGACGACCCGAAAGGGCTGACACCGGCCAAGTTCGGCGACTCGTCGAAGCTCCGGGTCGGCCAGTTCGTCCTCGCCATGGGCAACCCGCTGGGGCTGTCGGGCAGCGTCACCGACGGCATCATCTCGGCGCTGGGCCGTACCGTGAGCGAGCCACAGGAGCCCGGCTCACCCGGCGCGACGATCAGCGGCGCGATCCAGACGTCGGCGGCGATCAATCCCGGCAACAGCGGCGGCGGTCTCGTCGACCTGTCCGGGCAGGTCATCGGCATCCCGACGCTCGCGGCGACGGACCCGGACCTCGGCGGCGGGGCCGCGCCGGGCATCGGGTTCGCGATCCCGAGCAACACCGCGACGGACATCGCCGCTCAGATCGTCCGCAACGGCAAGGTCACCAACAGCCACCGGGCCGCGCTCGGCATCAGGGGCAGCACGCTCATCGGCGACGACGGCGAGCCGGCCGGGGTCGCCGTGGCCAAGGTCGACAAGGGCAGCGCGGCCGAGAAGGCCGGGATCCGGCCCGGTGACGTGATCATCTCCATCAACGGCGAGGACACGGCGACGATGCCCGCACTCGCCGAGGCGCTGTCCGCGCTCAAGCCGGGGCAGCAGGCCAAGGTGGAGGTCGTCAAGGAGGACGGCTCGAGCAAGACGATCACCGTCACCCTGGGCGTGCTGCCGGGCGATTGAGCCTCGCTAGGATGACCGTTCTTTCGTCTCTTTCGTCGGGAGGCGAAACGGATGGCTCATCTCGAGTGCACGCCCGAGGATCTGGCGAAGGTCAGGTTCGGCCTGTCGCCGATGAGCCAGGTCGTCGGCGCGCTGAACGTGCTGAGCGGCCAGAGCGTACCGCCCGGCCTGCCCATCTGGACGGCCCGCGTGCGCGACCGGTACGAGCGGCTGCTGGCGGGCAGCCCGGTGCTGCGGGCCCTGATCCGGCTGCACCGGGTGACCGACTACGCGCCCGACTTCTACTGCGTGCCGCCCAAGGGCGTGGGCGTCACCTTCGAGCGGGAGCTGGCCGCGGTCCGGCGTACGCCCACCGGCCGGGCCGCCGCCGACCTGCGGCTCAGCCATCGGGGCCGGCCGGTCGATCCGGCGCTCGACGTTCCCGACGTTCCCGTGCGGGTCGCCGACGCGCTCGAAGCGTTCTGGACCGAGCTGCTCGCCCCTGACTGGCCCCGGCTGCGCGCCCTGCTGGAGCGCGACATCGTGCGGCGGGCGGGCCGGCTCGCGGGGTACGGCTGGGCGGAGGTGTTCGGCCGCCTGGGCATCGACATGGCGTTGGAGGAGGAGCGCATCCTGCTCGGCAAGGCCGCCGACGGATTGGTCGCGCTGCTCGGGCGGGGCCGGGCGGCCGTGCTCGCCGCGCTCGACAGCCCGGCCAGCACCAGCCAGCTCGTCGCCCAGCTCTCGATGACGCTCGGGGGCGTGGGCGGCCATCTGGCCGTGCTGCGCAGGGCGGGCCTGGTCTCGCGTACGCGCAGCGGCCGGTCGGTGCTCTACAGCCGCACCCCGATGGGCGACGGGCTGGCCGAGCTCACTGCTTGACGGTGAAGACCAGCTCCACCCGGCGGTTCTTCGCCCGGTTCGCGGCGACGGGCTTGCCTTCGACGATGTTGGGCACCTTCGGGCGGCTCTCGCCGTACCCCTTCGCCTGGAGGTCCGCGTCGCCGCCGGTCAGCAGGCCGCGCATGGCCTGCTGTACGGCCTGCGCCCGGCGCTGTGACAGCGTGACGTTGTAGGCGTCGGTGCCCTGGTCGTCGGTGTGCCCCTCGACCTGCACGACACCCCCGGCGCCCTCCGCGTCGATCTTGCGCGCCACCTCCTGGAGACGCTTTCTCGCCTCGGCGGTCAGCACCCACTTGTCCACCGCGAACAGCACGTCACTGGTGAGCGCGACCGTGACCTGCTTGCCGAGCTTGGTCTCGCTCTCGGTGCCGTCGAGCGACTCGACCTCGCCGATGATGTCCTCGACGGGGAGCACCAGGTCTTCCACCGGGCCGGTGGCGTTGGCGGGCGGAGCGGGGGTCGGGGACAGGAGGAGGGCCAGCGCGACGCTAAGAGATCGGAACATCGGTGAACACGCCCATCATCGGCATCTCGACATTGATCTTCGTGACGTCCGGCGGCGGAGCGGCGAAGACCGCGTAGAGCGTGGTGGCGTCACCGGACTCCAGGAACTGCCCCTGCGTGCCCGAGCAGACGCACGTGGCGTCCTCGCCCGTGCCGTTGCGGGCGACGCGGTAGCGCTTGGCGTTGACCGGGTCGATCAGGGAGACGGCCGACACCGTGTAGTCGAGCGTGCCGCTGCCCATGCCGTTGTGCAGGTTGACCTTGCCGTCGGTGGCGGTGACGGTCCAGTTGAGGCTGATCGTCCGGCCCTGCCGCTTGAGCGAGGTGATGTCGACGCGGGCCTTGCCGTACTGACCGGCCGATCCGACCTTGGTCTCCCGGCTCGCGATCGCCTTGGTCTCCTGCGGGGGCGCGGTCTGCTGCTGTTCGGCGGGTGTGGTCTGCTCGATGGGGTGCGCGGGTGGCGCGGTCTCGCTGGTCTGGCCCGTCTGCTCCTCGCCGCTGCCGCCCTGCTGGGCAGGGAGCATCCCGCAGCCGGTCAACGCGGCGGCCGCGACGGCCAGCGCGATCGTCTTCCGCATGTTCTGATCACCTTTGCCGGTAGGGGTGTAACTCGTGGGCCGACGGTAGCCGGGCGACCTTCAGGATCCGCATAGTCCGTCGGACTGCGACTGAATCCGCAGGCCACGGACTTCGCACACCGCTTCACCCGCAGACCGTGTCTAAATCCGCAGGCCGCGGCGTCTGCGCAGTTCTTGCGACAGAAGCTCGACCTCGGCGCTCCGGGGCTCACCGAAGCTGTCAGACTCTCCCATAACACGCGCAAGACCATCAACCGCAGCATCAATCTCATCAAGGTCGAGCAGCGCTTTTATCCGGATAATCAGGGCTTTTGCGGCGTTTCTCCGGTCGCCGTGCGCCGTGAACGTCGCCTCGGCCTCCCCGGCCAGCCTGGCCGCCCCCTCCGGATCGCCCTCGGCGCCGGCGACCTCGGCCAGCACGAGCAGACCGGCCGCCTCCGGCAGCCGGTCACCGAGGCGCCGGTTGATCCTTATCCGCCGCTCGGCGCAGTCGCGCGCCCGGGCGTATCGGTGGGCGTCGAGGTGCAGCCTGGCCAGATCGAGCAGGGCTTCCGCCTCTCCGCGCGGGTCACCCAGGTCGCCGTACGCGTCCAGGCTCCGTTCGACCAACCCCGCATCGCCGCGTACGGCACCCAGGGCCCGGAGCGCGTCGGCCGTGCCGCGCCGATCACCGGCCTCCTCGAACACCCGCAGGCACCTGACCAGCGCGCGTTCCGCCTCGGCCGGACGGCGCTCGACCAGGCCGAGCCGCAGCATGATCCGGGCCAGCTCCAGCCCCTCGACCAGCGGCTGAGCGGCCCTCAGCGCGGCCGCGGCAGACTCGGGACGGCCTTCCGCCCGATGGAGATCGGCCAGCCCCCGCAACAGCAGCGCCTCACCCTCCCGATGCCCCGCCGCCCGCGCCGAGTCGAGACCGGTGGCGGCGGTGACGTGCCAGTCGTCGTGATGCGCGCCCAACTCGAACAGCGGAGTCAGATAGAAGGCCAACCGCCAGGCCGCCTCGTGCAGCCCGGCCCGATGAAAGTCCCCTACGGTCGCCACGAGAAACCGCCGCTCGGCACTCAACCACCGAGCGTCCGCCCGCAACCGCCCCGTCTCCAACGCCCAGCCATCACCCGTCCACCCCAGGCTCGACTCTCCCGCCCACCCCGAACCAGGCTTCAGCGCCTGTTCCGCTGTGCGGGCCAGGGTGCGGCCTGAGCCGGGTTCGGCGGGGAGCAGGGCCGTTCTGGCTTGCCGGGTTCGGTCGAGGATCTCGCCCGCGATCTCGGCCAGCACTGCTGCCGGGCCTCCGTCCTCGGCGGCCAGGCGTTCGGCGGCGTACAGCCGGGTCAGGTCATGCCAGCCGTACCGCTCGTCGCCCGCCTCGTCCAGGCCGCGTGACTGGAGCAGGCCCGCCTCGGCCAGCGGCTCCAGATCAGCGCCGAGCGCCCAGGACGCGAAGTCGGGCGCGGACAGCGCACCGAGCCTGCGCAGCAGCCGCCGCTCGGAGTCGGCCAGCCCCTGGTAACCGAGCGCCAGGCTGCCACGTACGGCCAGATCGCCCGCGCTCAACTCGTCCAGTCGTCGCCGCTCGTCACCCAGCCGTCCGGCCAGGTGTTCGAGGGTCCAGCCCGGTTTCCTCGCCAGGCGGGATCCGGCGATGCGCAGCGCCAGGGGCAGACCGCCGCAGAGCCGTACGATGCGCTCGGCGGCCGCCGGCTCGGCGTCGACCCGTTCACGGCCCACCACCTCGGCGAGCATGGCCACGGCCTCGCCGGGTTCGAAGACACCCAGCTCGTACGCCCTGGCCGCCTCCAACCCCGCGAGCGGGGAACGGCTGGTCACCAGCGTCAGGCTGCCCGGACCGGTGGGGAGCAGCGGGCGTACCTGGGCCTCGTCCGTGGCGTCGTCGAGCACGACGAGGAGGCTGCGGGGGGCCGTCATACCGCGATATAGCCGTACACGCTCATCCAGCGCGGCGGGCACAGCACCGTCGGGGCAGCCCAGGGATCGGAGCAGGTCTTCCAGCACGGCGCCCGGCTGCCGGTCGCGCAGCGAGGCGTAGAGGCGGCCGCCGGGGAGGGCGATCATGGTGGCGGCACGCACGGCCACGGCGGACTTGCCGCATCCCGGCGGCCCGTGGACGACCAGGTGCACGGGGGCGTTCCCCTGCTCGGGCACTCCGGCGGCGATCCAGTCGAGGACAGCCACCCGCCCCGTGAAATCCGAAATATCCGGCGGCGCATCATTTATCGGCGAATGTCGTAGCCCCTCGTCTCCCGACCCAGGGTGCGCCTCTTCGCTCATCGGCGTGTTCCGCGGTTCCTCGCTCGACAGCACTCGCCGGTGTGCCTCGACCAGTTCGGTGCTCGGCTCCAAGCCGAGCTCATCCACCAGCACGCGGCGGGCCTCCTGGTAGGCCGCCAGTGCCTCCGCTCGCCGCCCGGCCTGGCACAGTGCGTCGAGCAGCCGCGACCATGCCCGCTCGCGCAGCGGGTACGCCCCGACGAGCGCCCGCAGCTCGCCGACCACCTCACCGCCCCTGCCCAGCAGCAGGTCCAGCTCCACACGTTCTTCGAGCGCGGTCAGGCGAAGCTCTTCCAGGGGTACGGCCCGCGTCCTGCGCAGGTAAGAGGACTCGATATCGGCCATGGCGTCCCCTCGCCACAGCGCCAGCGCCGCCCGGAACCCCTCGACGGCCACCTCCGCCCGGCCCGCCTCCCTGGCCCGCCGGGCCTCGCCGACAAGCCGCTCGAACCGGTGGCAGTCGACCTCATCCGGCTCGACGTCGATCAGGTAGCCACCGGGCACGGTCCTGATGCCGTCGATGAGCTTGCGCAGGGCGCTGATGTACACCCTGAGCACCGACTCCGCGGAGGCCGGCGGCCGGTCATCCCACACCACGGCCATCAGCCGCTCAATCGGCACCACCCGCCCGGCGGAAACCAGCAACGCAGCCAACACCGCCCGATGCTTCGCCGGCCCCGGCTGCAACTGCGGTCCCGGCCCCGGCTCCGGCCCAGAGGGCGGCACAGACTGCGGTCCGCTCTCGACGCGGAGCGGACCCAGTACCCGGAACCGCACAGGACTGCGGCCCTCCTCGTCGGGCGGTGCCGGGAAATTCGGCATTTGGGGGGCTTAGTCCTTCGTGTGGTCGATGGCGAACGACTCGAAGCGTACGCGCAGCGCCTCCTTGGCGTCCGGTGCCGCATAAAGCCCGGCCTCACCGGACCCGAGCGGATCGCTCGCATCGGACACCTCGGCTACGAGCCTCTCGTTCACCCACATCCGCAGTCCCACCTTGCCGCCGGCGTCGGCGCACTCGGCGACGATCCGGCTGCTTCCGGTCGCCCCCTTGATCGCTGCCGGACCGTACAACGGCGTGCCCTTCTGCCCGGTACGGCGCTTGACGATCGTGGCCTGCCCCGAGCCGCTCACCCCGAACTCGTAGCGGTCCCCCGAGCTCGCCGAGCCGTGGCACCACACGCCGTAATCGCCGGACCCCTGTTCGCGCCGCGCCTTCGCGCTCACCACCACGCCGCCGTCCGGCTCCCGAGCGGGCGCCGACTTCCACAGCCGCCAGCCCGGCTTGGCGGTCAGCACGTAGTCGCTCCCGGCAACCCGCGCGTCCCCGCCATCGGACGCCCCGGTAGCCCAGGAGTCGCCGAACCCCGCCGTGTACGGCCGCCCCTCCCACACCCAAGGCACCACCACGACAACCCCCACCACAGCTGCCAGAACGGCGACAACCCCTGCCACCCACGGCCACCGCCGCCGCACCACCCCACCACGGGCCCGCTTGGCCTGCGGGGATCCTCCGTCCGACAGCGCATTCCAGCCAGGTGCGCTCGGCACAGCCGTATCCCGGACATCACCGCTCGCGCTTGGAACAATCTGGCCGGGCGCGCTCGTACCAGGAGCAATACGTGCGGGCACGCTCGTACCAGGAGCGATCAGAGCGGACGCGCTCGTACCAGGTGCGATAAGGCCGGAAACGCTCGCATCAGGAGCGATCCGTCCGGACGTCCTCGCATCAGGAGCGATCCGGGCGGTTCCGCTCACATCTGGCGGCCCCTGGGTGGAAGCGCCAACGCCATGAGCGCTCCGCGCGGACGCGCCGTCAACCGGTCCCGCCAAGCCACGAGGCCCGGTCCAGGTGCGTTCCACCACCTGCGTGGCTGTGGCCGGGGTGAGATGCGTGCCTCCCATCAGGGACGCCAGCAGTTGTTGAGCCGTAGGACGAAGGCGCGGCTCCTTGGCCATCGCCCGCTCCACCACATCCCGCAGACCCGCATCAAGGCCGTCCAGCCGCGGCCCCTCGTTGACGATCCGGTACAGCACCTCAGCCGGAGCCCCGCCCCCGAACGGCAACCGCCCGGTCCCCGCGAAAGCGATCACCCCACCCCACGCGTACACGTCGGCCGCCGGCCCGAGCGGCTCCCCGCGTACCTGCTCAGGCGCCATGAATGCGGGCGTCCCCAGGATCGCCTGGCTGGCCAGACTGTCGGCGTCGACGAGCTGCGCTATGCCGAAGTCGATCACGCGCGGACCGAGCGGCGACAGCAGGACGTTCGACGGCTTGAGGTCCCGGTGAACGACCCCCGCCCCATGGATGGCGCCGAGCGCGGTCGCGATGCCCACCGCCAGCGCCTCCAGGTCGGAGCCGGACAGCGGCCCCTGCTCCCGTACGGCCTGCGCCAGATCCGGCCCTTTGACGTATTCGGTGACGAGATAGGCGACATCTCCGTCGATCCCGGCGTCCAGCACCGGAGCCGTACAGAACCTGGCCACCCGGCGAGCCGCGGCCACCTCGCGTTCGAACCGCCGCCGGAACGCGGGATCGCGAGCCAGCTCGGGATGGATCACCTTGACCGCGGCCAGGCCACCGGTAGGCGTGGTGGCGAGGTGCACCTCACCCATGCCACCCCGCCCGAGCACGCGCCGCAGCGCGTACCCGCCTATGACCCGGTCACCACTCATCGCCAGACACCCTAGCCAGGGTCAGCCTGCGAGTTCCGGGGCGGGCCATCCGAGGTGATGATCGCCAACAGGCCGTCGCGGTCGAACCTGTCGCCACGGCCGTACGCCTTCTCATAAGCCGCGTCACCCAGCCGCTCACGGGCCAGGGCCGACACGCGGGCGACGTCACGATCACCCGTGAGCGCCGTGCCCCGCCAGGTACGGGCGGCGCCCAGCAGCGCGGCGGCCCGCTCGTGATCCCCCGTCAGCCCCGCTACACCCGCGAGCCCTTCGACCGCCAACGCCATGAGGGGCCGGCTGTGCAGACCGAGCGCCCGGTCCACCGCCTCCCGCTGCAGCGCCGCCGCCCGCACCGCCGCACCCTCCTGCACGGCGATCCACCCCAGCGCGATCAACACCCGCACATGGCCGAGGTCGGCCCCGAACGACCTCCCGGACGCACCGTCCGGCCCCGCCACCGGCACCGGGTCCGCGGGCTCGTCCAAACGTCCGGTACCGGTCCGATGCTCGGTCAGACGTCCGGTACCGGTCCGGTGCTCGGTCAGCAGTTGCTCGTACGCGCGCCGCGCCCCTGCCACGTCCCCGCTCAGCCGGGCGACCTCCGCGAGCCCGTGCCGGGCCTTCCCCGCGACCTCCAGGGCACCGGTCCGGCGGGCCAGGTCCAGTGCCTCCTCGTAGTCGGCGCGGGCCGTGTCCAGGTCGCCCAGCAGGATTGTGCCCTCCCCGCGCCGGCAGAGCAGGTCGGCCCGGTCCTCGACAGCGCCGAGCTCGTCCGCCAGCCGCAACGCCTCCGCCACCAGCGCCGCGAACCGCTCGCCGTCCCCCCGCCAGCACACCAGCTCCGCGAACTCCGAGAGCGTGGTCAGCAGGCCCCAGCGTTCCCCGAGCGACCGGAAGCCCACCAGCGCCAGCTCGAACTCGCGTTCCCCCGTCGCCACGTCACCGGCCAGTAGCTGCGCGAGCACGCCGCGGCCGAGGTGGCCGAGACCGTCCGTCCAGGGATCAGCACCGGTCCGGATGCGTTCGTCCATGGCGTCGCGGTAGGCCGCGTCCGACGGACCGGCGAACGTCGCCCAGAAGAAGATGAGCTGAGGGCGGTGCTCGACCAGGTTCCTCGAGGCCATGAGCCGTTTGGCCGTCGCCACGTGCGGCCACGGCTCGACGCCGCCGCCGTGGGCGGCGCTGAGGACGCAGAGGACGTACTCGGCCGCCAGCTCGGCGGGCGGCTCGGTGCCGACGGCGGCCAGCAGCGCGCGGGCGGGACCCACGCCCTCCGCGCGGCGACCACGCAGCCACCAGTACGTGATCAGGTCCGCGACCAGCCGCAACCCCAGCTCGGGATCGGCCGGTACGGCCCAGCGGACGGCGGCGAGCAGGTTGTCGTGTTCGGCGTCGATGCGGGCGAGCCAGCCGAGTTGTTCGGCACGGAGCAGGTGCGGCGCGGCCGTGCTCATCAGGGCCCGGAAGTGCTCGGCGTGCGCCTGCCGCAGCCGCTCGGTCTCCCCCGCCTCGGCGAGCCGCTCAGCACAGAAGGCGTGAATGGTACGCAGCATCCGATACCGATCGCCGACCACATCGACCAGCGACTTGTCGACGAGCCCCGCCACCACCTCCACGGGATCGGCATCGGCATCCCCGCACACGGCCTCGATCGACTCCAGCGTGGCTCCGCCCGCGAACACGCTCAGCCTCCTGGCCAGCCGCTGTTCCGCTACGTCCAGGAGCTCCCAGCTCCACTCGACCAGCGCGCGCAACGTCCGGTGCCGCGGCTGGGCCGTACGGCTCCCCCGGGACAGCAGGCCGAACGCGTCGTCCAGCCGCACGGCGACCTCGGCCACCGGCAGCGAGCGGAGCCGGGCGGCGGCCAGCTCGATGGCCAGCGGCAGCCCGTCGAGCGCCCGGCAGATCCGCAGCACGTCACCCGCATTACCCCCGTCGACGGCGAACCCGGGGCGCACGGCGGCGGCACGGTCGGCGAACAGGCGGATGGCGGGCGCGGACAGCGGCGGAGCGCCCTCTTCCGGCAGCGCCAGCGGGCTGACGGGGAACAGCGTCTCGCCCGTGACACCGAGCGCCTCCCGGCTCGTGGCGAGGACACGCAGGCCGGGGCAGGCACTGAGCAGCCGATGGGCGAGGGCCGCGGCGGCCTCGATGAGGTGTTCGCAGTTGTCGAGCACGATCAGCATCGGGCGGTCCGAGAGGGCCCCGACGAGCCGTTCGCCGGGAGAGCGCTGTTCCTGGGCGGAGAGCAGGCCGTCGCGCAGGCCGAGCGCGGCCAGTACGGCCTGCGCCACGTCACCGCCTTCGGCCAGCTCGCCCAGCTCGACGAAGGCGACCTCACCCGGATGCCGTACGGTGACCTCGATCGCCAGCCGGGTCTTACCCGCGCCCCCGGGGCCGATCAGCGTGACCAGCCGGGCGGCGGTGAGCAGGTCCGCGAGCGCGCCGAGATCCTCCTGCCTGCCCACAAAGCTGGTCAACTGGGACGGCGCACCCCGAGAAGCCGGAGGCGGCTCGGCAGGTACCGGCGAAACGGACAGCTCGCCCCGGAGTACGGCCAGGTGGACGGCGGCCAGCTCCGGCGACGGATCCACCCCGAGCTCCTCGGCCAGCGTGCTCCGGGCCGCCTCGAACGCGGCCAGCGCCTCACTCTGGCGCCCGCTCCCGTACAGGGCCCGCATGAGCTGCCCGCGCAGCCGTTCCCGCACCGGGTGGGCCGCGACCAGGCCCTGCAGCTCGGGGACGAGCTCGCGGTGCCGCCCCAGCGCCAGCTCCGCCTCGATCCGCTCCTCCGTGACGTCGAGCCTGAGCTCCTCCAGCCGCGTGACCTGCGTCGCCGCGAACGGCGCGTCACGTACGTCCGCCAGCGCCGGCCCGCGCCACAGCCCGAGCGCCCGGCCGAGCACGGCGGCCCGCTCCTCGGCGGACCCCGCCGCACGGCCTTCGGCGGCCAGCCGTTCGAAGACGAGCGCGTCGACCTCGGCCGGATCGACGGCCAGCCGGTATCCCGCCGGATGGAACTCCACGGGCGCGTCCGACCCGAGCCCCCTGCGTAACCGGGAGACCTGGGACTGCAGGGCGTTCACGGCTCCGGGCTGTTCGCCGTACAGGCCGTCGATCAGGCGTTCGCCGGTGACGATCCGGCCCGCGTCCAGGAGCAGCAGGGCGAGCAGCGCCCGCAGCCGTGGCCCGCCGGTCGCCATCGGGCTCCCGTCGGTACGGCATGCCGCCAAAGGACCAAGTACCCGAAACCGCACAACCCCGATTGTCGCCCACCGACTCCCATGCCCTAGTCCTGGGCGCTGCGGCCTTCCGTTCTGGTGATGCCGATCGTGCCGGTCGTGCCGCGCAGGCCGAAGCCGTACCGGTACTGCTGCCGTGCCCCCGCCGTCGTGAGCATGTCGCCGATGCCGGCGGTGCCCAGCCGGCGCCAGGTCCCGCCGCTCTCGGCGTAGGAGGTGATCCGGTCGCCGGACAGCGACAGGGCGAAGCGGTCGCCGCGCTTGAGGGTCAGCGGCGTCGCGCCCGGGGTGCTGACGAAGGCGCCGTCCATCTGGACTTCGAGGCCCGACTCCTTGCGGGTGTTGTTGTACCAGGCGGTCACGTAGCTGTTCCCGTTCTTCACCCAGCCCACGAAGACGCTGTCCTCCGGCTGGTCGGTGCCCGCGAACGTGCCCGCGGTCAGCACGCTGACGGCCGCCCCGGACTCCGGCAGGCCGCTCTCCCCCGCCACCAGGCCGAAGAACGGTGCCGATCCGGTCCCGGTGAACTGGCCGCCGCCGGCTCTGATCGCCGGCATGGCCTCGCCACTGTGCGGCTGGAACGTGGCGTACTGCCGGGAGGTGTCCTTGCCGAACTGGTCGGCGACGTCTACGTGCGGGAACGTCGCGAGGTTGAAGGGCGCGTCCGGGCCGCCCGCGCTGTCCCGGCCGTCGAGCCAGGAGGGCACGATCAGCACCGCGGACGTCACGGCCACCGCCGCGACCACGGCCAGCACGGCCAGCAGCGCCCCACGAGACGATTTGCGGCGTACGGACGGCGAGGTCGACCGGTGATCCGGCTCCCCGCTGACCGGCCGGAACCTCGCTCCGTCCAGCGGACCGGCCTGCGCGGCCAGGTCGACGACCGTCTGCCCGTTGGATCGCGCCGCTGAATGCCGCCCTCGGGGTGGGGGGCCGGCGTCCTCACCGGTGAGATCGCTCAGCAGTCTGGCGGCGGCCGGGCGGGCCGCCGGATCCTTGGCCAGACAGGCGGTCACCATCGGCCGGAGCGGAGCGGGTACGCCTGAGAGGTCCGGGTGGCCGGACAGGATGCCGTGCAGGACCGCCGGGACGGCCTGCCCGGGAAAGGCGATCCGCCCGGTCGCGGCGAAGACCATCGTGCCGGCCCAGGAGAACATGTCCGAGGCGGCGGAGAGCGGCTGGTCGGTGAGCTGCTCCGGCGACATGTAGGCGGGAGTGCCGGCCAGCTCGGTGTTGTTCGTCATGTGGTCGAGGGCGCGGGCGATGCCGAAGTCGATCACCACCGGCCCTTCCGGCCCGAGGATCACGTTGCCCGGCTTGAAGTCACGGTGCACGATCCCGGCCCGGTGGATCGAGGCCAGCGCGGTCAGCGTGGCAACGGCCAGCCGTTCCAGCCCGCTGCCGGTACGCGGCCCGTCGGTCTTGACCAGCGCGTCGAGTGAGGGTCCGGGGACGTACTCGCTGATGATGTACGGCCGCTCGTCCACCATCCCGGTGCCGATGACCCTGGCCGTGCAGAAGGCGGCGACGCTGGCCGCGACCTCCGCCTCGCGCAGGAACCGCCGCCGGATCTCGAAATCGGCCGCCAGCCGGGAGTGCAGCACCTTGATCGCCACCGGCGCCCGCCCGGGTGACTCCCCGAGGTAGACCCTGCCCTGGCCACCCTCTCCGAGCACCGCCGAAATCCGGTAGTCACCGATACGCTCCGGTTCCCTGAACTCCAGCACCCGAGGAATCGTCACCGTCCACCCCGCTACGATCAGCTGATCCCCAAAGGCCGCGCCCAGGCTAGCGTCCGTCCTCACAGCGGCGCCGGAGAATACCGATATTTCCCGCTATCGCCGACAGACCTACTGGTATCGCCCGACGTTCTGGGGAAACTGGCCGGTGTAGTTTCCCGGCGGGTCGTAAACGGCTACGACGTACCAGCGATCAGAGGCACTGCGGGCCAGTCCGACGCCGAGTTTCCTGCTGCTCTTCCAGACCACCTGCGTGAAATTGCCTGTGGCATTGCTGAATCCGGGATTGTCGTAGTCATATTCGGCGGCCCCATCCATCCAGGCCTTGACGACCTCGGCAGGCGTCGGCTGGTTCGGCCATGACATGAAGAGATTCTCCCCATAAGGGCCACGCGAGCTGCTCAGCGCGCCGTCGGCGGCGGCCATTCTCTGCGCCCATCTGGTGGCGTAACGCGTCAGCTCCGGGTCGAGGTCGAGAGGCTCGGCGCCGTAGTGAGCACGGTAGGCCTTGTGCTGGGCCGCCATGCCGATGGAGAAGGAATCGTTCCGCTCCACTACGGAGCTCGCGGCAGGCACCGAGGCGGACATGGTGAAGGCGGCGGCGCCCATCAACGCGACGATGACTTTGCCCGGATTTCGCATCTACGCTTTCCTTCTTCGGCGGTAATAACAGCGATATCCATGATGCTGTCCCGTCCGCCGGTTCCAGGGAGCGACACGCCTTTCGAGGCGTGCCGAGCAGCCCGGGAAGAAAAACCGATTTCTCACGTACGCCGGATTCAGTACACTCGCCACGACCAGCGCCCGCTGCGGGCGCATTGACGAGTGAGGGGAGCCGACCGTGCGTCACAGCACCGCCTCGGTCATCCCCCCGTCACGGTACGAGGTGATCCTGGTGTCTTCGTCGGCCCGGGGTCGGCTGCGCGGCCGGCACTGGACGTCCCTGACGAACGCCTGATCATCCAGCCTGCCCAAAAACCAAGCTGGTTTCGTCCGGGAATCGCGCTGTCCTCTTTGGAGCGTCCTGAAGGGCCTTAGGCCGTGCGTACCGACCTGCATCTCCCCGCTTCCCTGACCAGCGTCCGCAACCTGGGCATCCTCGCCCACGTCGATGCCGGCAAGACCACCATCACCGAGCGGATTCTCTACATCACCGGCGCCACCTACAAACGTGGCGAAGTACATGACGGGACGACCACCACCGACTTCGATTCACAGGAGCGCGACCGCGGGATCACCATCTTCGCCGCGGCGGTGAGCTGCTCCTGGGACGGCCACCGGATCAACCTGATCGACACCCCGGGCCACGTCGACTTCTCCGACGAGGTGGAGCGCTCGCTGCGGGTGCTCGACGGCGCGATCGCGGTGTTCGACGGCGTCGCGGGAGTCGAACCGCAGAGCGAGTCGGTCTGGCGGCAGGCCGAACGGTACGGGGTGCCGCGGATCGCCTTCGTCAACAAGCTGGACCGCGCGGGCGCCGACCTCGACGCGGCGGTCGAGTCGATCCGCGAGCGGCTGCGGGTGGTCCCGCTGGTGGTCCAACTGCCGATCGGGCAGGAGGACGGGTTCACCGGGGTGGTGGATCTGCTGCGCATGCGGTCGTTGGTCTGGTCCGACGACACGGTCGAGGAGGGCCCGGTGCCGGACGCCCTGCGGGACGAGGCGCACCGGCGCCGCCGGCTGCTCGAGGAGGCGGTGGCCGAGCTGCACCCGATCGCGCTGGAGGAGTTCTGCGCGGAGTCGGCGATCTCCGCGGGGACCCTTGCCGCCGCGCTGCGCGACCTGACCCGTACCGGTGAGGGCGTCGTGGTGCTGTGCGGATCGGCGTACCGCAACCGCGGAATCGAGCCGCTCCTGGACGCCGCCGTGTCCTACCTGCCCTCGCCGCTGGACGTGCCCGCGGTACGCGGCACCCACGACGGCGCGGTGCGGGAGCGCGCCGCCGACCCGGCGGGGCCGTTCGCCGCGCTGGTGTTCAAGGTGCAGTCGACCGCCACCGGGCGGCTGACGTACCTGCGGGTGTATTCGGGAACGATGCGGAAGGGAGACACGGTGCTGGACACCGGCGCGCGGCGCACCGAGCGGATCGGCCGGATCCTGCGGGTACAGGCCGACCGGCACACCGAGGTGGACCGGGCGGCGGCCGGGGACATCGTCGCGGTGGTCGGGCTGAAGGCGGCCCGCACCGGCGCCACCCTGTGCGCGCCCGAGGCGCCGCTGCTCCTCGAACCGCCGACCGTGGCCGATCCGGTGGTCTCCGTGGCGGTCGAGGCCCGCAAGAGCACCGAGATCGACCGGTTGGCGGCGGCGCTGGCCCGGCTGGTGGAGGAGGACCCTTCGCTGGTGGTCCGCACCGACACCGAGACCGGTCAGACGGTGCTGTCCGGGCTGGGCGAGCTGCATCTGGAGGTCGCGGCGGAGAAGATCCGGCGCGCCCACGGGCTGGATGTCGGCATCGGCCGGCCGCGGGTGGCCCACCGGGAGACGGTCGCTCGCGGGGTCTCCGGGTTCCTGTACCGGCACGTCAAGCAGGACGGAGGGGCGGGCCAGTTCGCCCACGTCGTCCTCGACGTGGATCCGCTGGACGCCGCCGACGGCGCGGTGTTCCGCTCGGCCGTCGTCGGCGGCCGGGTGCCACGGGAGTACGTCCGGGCGGTGGAGGCCGGTTGCCGTGACGCCCTGGCCGATGGACCCCTCGGGGGGCACCCGGTCACCGGCCTGCGGATCACCCTGACCGACGGAGCCACCCATCCCAAGGACTCCTCGGAGCTGGCCTTCCGTACGGCCGGCCGGCTCGCGCTGCGCGAGGCACTGCGCGCCAGCCTCATGGTGTTGCTGGAACCGGTGGTCGAGGTCACGGCCACCGTGCCGGACGACGCCGCCGGCGGGGTGCTCGGCGACCTGGCGGCCCGGCGCGGCCGGATCTCGGGCTCGACCGCGAGGGCGGGCACGGTGGTGATCACCGCGATCGTGCCGCTGGCCGAGGTGTTCGGGTACGCGACCCGGCTGCGTAGCCGGACCCAGGGCCGGGGCACCTTCACCACCCGGGCCGCCGGGTACGCCCCAGCCCGGTAGAACCTGACGATGGCCCCGTCCGAACACGGACGGGGCCATCCACGGCTCACGTATCTGGACGGAAGCGGCGAGGCGGGGTGTGGATGTCGAAGCTCAGCCTCGGGTGGGCCAGCACCGAGTGCGGCGACGTGTCCGACGTGATCAGGCCAAGCCGTTCGAAGAGCGGAAAACGCGCGGAGGCGGCGACGAGATACCGGAGGCGCATAGGTGGGTGCCAGATGCTGTAAACCCCAACCCTCCCGTCTCGGCGCCGGTACCAGCCCTGGGTGGGATGGGTGAGCCGGTCCAGCCAGTCCGACTCGTCGGTGAAGCCGGCCAGCCGGGTGAGCGGTTCCTGGGTGAGCTCGGCCGCTTCGCAGCGGGTGTCCCCGGCCGCCAGCCGCCAGCGGGCCGGGTCGGCGTCCCAGTCCGCCTCGATCACGATGCGCTCGCGGCTCCACGGCATGCCCCACAGATGCTGCGGGATCGAGACGACCGGGTGGTCCAGATGGGTGCCGAAGAACCAGACGCCCGGCTTGCCGTACGCGGTGACGTAGGCCCGGTAGTTGATCTGCCCGCAGTCGATCCCCACCGGCGGGAAGAACCGGAAGTGGAAGTCCCGATCGCGGAAGGCGACAGCGGACACCAGGGCTCCGGGACCGTCGTCGAAGGTCATCTTCATCGGCGCGAAGCCCGGGGGCAGGTGCCGGGCCAGCACGTCGGCGTCCACCCGGTAGCTGACGATCGCGAAGTCATCCAGCTCTGTCCGCGCGTGAAACCAGCGCGGGCGCGGCCGGGGGGTGCCGACGAAGCTCATGCCCAGAACAGTACGACCGCCGCTAGTCACGCGCGCCGATCATCTCCACCGGGCGCCGGCTGAGGACGAGCCGGGCGGGCAGCGCCGTGGCGAGAAGGGCGAGGCCGCCCGCGGCGCAGATCACCGCGAGGTAGGTGAGCGGCGGGATGTGCGGCACGACCGAACCGGTCATGCCTGTGCTGAACGCCGCCAGGGTGATCAGCGCGATTCCCGTCCCGAGGGTCACCGCGATGACGACCGCGACCAGGGTCTCCAGGCTCAGCATCCGCAGCACCTGCCGGCGGGTGGTGCCGATCAGGCGGAGCAGGGCGAGCTCCCGCGACCTCGACGAGGTGGACATGGCGATGGTGTTGACCACGGCGATCGCGGTGAACGCGATGATCAGGCCCATGGCCACGTAGTTCACCTCGGCGTTGGCCGCGCCCGCCTCGACCGCCTGGGCCCGGTCCAGCACGCCGACCCCCGGCGCGGCCCGTTCGAGATCCGCCCGGGTCACTGAGGGAGCCGCGACCAGCACGGTGCCGAGCGGGTCGTCCACGTGCCCGGCCACCAGCGCGCGGGAGAGCGTGAGGTCGCCGAACCCCAGCCCGCGCGAGTAGATCGCGACGACGCGCAGCTCGGCGGGGGTGCCGTCACCCAGCGTCAGGCGGATCTTCGCGCCCGCCGAGACGCCGAGCCGCTCGGCCGCCGTCCGGCTGACCGCGACGGAGCCGTCATCGAGGCCGTCGAGCGAGCCCGCGACCACGCCCAGGTCCATGGTCCTGCCGAGCCCGTCAGCGGTCACGGCCTGCGCGCCGTACTTGTCCAGGCCCACCCGCACGGAGGTACGCAGCACTTCGGTGACCGCCTCCACTCCCGGGAGCCCGCGCACGGCCGCCGCCGTGCCGGAAGGGACGTGCGGGCCGAGGACGTGCTCGGCTCTGGTGCCCGCCGTCGCCTGTTCCTGGGCCGCATGCCCCATGGTGGTCTGGACGAACAGGATCGTGCAGGTCAGCGCCACCATCAGGCTGAGCGGCGTGACGACCGAGGCCAGCCGCTTGGACGTGGCCCGCAGGCCGGCGCCGGCCAGGTATCCGGCGGTCCTGGCCGCCCGGAGCGGCACCCCGAGCAGGGCCGTCGCCGTACGCGCAATCACCGGGCCGAGCAGTGACACGGCGACCGTCCACACCAGCGCGGTGAGCAGGGTGAGCGGGCTGGAGGCCGCCTCGGTCGACAGGGTCGACAGCACCAGCGTCAGCACGACGCCGCCCGCGGCGCAGAGCAGACCGGCGACCATCCGGCCCGCGGGAACGCGCGCCGTCGGCAGCTCCGCCTCGCCGAGCGCCTCCACCGGGCGGATCCGTACGGCGCGGCGGGCCGAGAGGTAAGCCGCCGCCCAGGCCGCCAGCACGGCCGCGCCCAGCGCCGCGAGCATGGGGAACGGGCTGACCACCAGCCGCAGGTTCTCCGGCATCGCGCCCAGCGCGACGAACCTGGACCGCAACCAGAATCCCAGGCCGACGCCGGCCGCCGAGCCGAGGCTCCCGGCCACCACGCCGACCAGCAGCGCCTCGCCGCCGAGCATCCCGCGCACCTGGCGGGGCGTGGCCGCGACGGCCCTGAGCAGGGCGATCTCCCGCTGGCGCTGCTGGATGGACAGCGCGAACGTACCGACCACCACGAGGATCGCCACCAGCAGCGACGTCCCGCCGAGCGCGCCACCCAGGCTGATCAGCTTCACCCGCGCCTTCTCGGCGCCCAGGAACTCCACGGTGCCGCGTTCGTCCCCGGTGTAGGCGAGGGCCCGCCCCTCCGCGGCCGCATCTTTCAGCGCCTCGGACACATCCACCCTGGGGAAGACGCCGATCGCGCCGACCTGCCCCGCCCGGCCCGCTATGCGCCGGGCCTCGGCCGTGGCGAAGAACAGCGTGTCCTGACTGGGCAGGTCCTGGGAGGTGACACCGGTCACCAGGTAGGTCCCGCTCCCGGCCGCCGTCCGCACGGGCACGCGGGCGCCCACGGAGAGCCCTGACGCGGCCTCCACGACCACTTCGCCCGCCGCCTTCGGCGCACGTCCCGTACGCAGCGTGTACGGCGTGAGCGCCGCCGACTCCCAGCCATGCCCCTGGAACCGACGGCCCGCCGCGTAGGCAGGGAAGGACACCTCGGTCACCACCCGCGAGACACCGGGGACCCGGCGCAGCCGGTCGGCCAGCGACGCGGGCACCCAAGCCTGCTCGGACAGTTGCTTGGCCTTGGTCTTGGCCTTCTCCTCCGACTTGCGGACCGTCTGGTGGACGAACTGGTCCCCGGTGACGATCACCGGGGCGCCCGCGTAGCGCTCGGGGGCGACGCTTCCGCGCAGTCCCGTGTCCAGCAGCATGCCGCAGGCGCAGACCAGGGCGGCGGCGCAGAACAGCGCGACGAACGCCCCCGCGAAGGCGGCCTTGCGGTGCCGAAGCGTCTTCAGCGCCACCGAGATCATCTCCAGGGAGATCAACGCACCCACGCTCCCAGCCTGGTCATCCGCTCAGCGACCCGCTCAGCGGTGGGAACCGCCAGAGAGTCGACGATCCTGCCGTCGGCCAGGAACAGCACCGCGTCCGCATAGGAGGCGGCCACTGGATCGTGGGTGACCATCACCACCGTCTGTCCCGTCCCGTCCACGATCTCCCGCAGCAACGTCAGCACGTCGCGGGCGGTCATCGTGTCCAGCGCGCCGGTCGGCTCGTCTCCGAACACGACCTCGGGCCTGGTGACCAGCGCCCTGGCGATGGCCACCCGCTGCTGCTGGCCCCCGGAAAGCTGCGCGGGCCGGTGGCCCGTCCGCCCCTCCAGGCCCACCTTGGACACGACCTCGTCGAGCCATGCGCGGTCCGTCCGCACGCCCGCCAACCGCAGCGGCAGTGTGATGTTCTCGATCACGGTGAGCGCCGAGACCAGGTTGAACGCCTGGAACACGAAGCCGATCCGCTGCCTGCGCAACACGGTCAGCGCGGTCTCGTCCATCCCGGCCAGTTCGGTGCCGCCGAGCCGCACCGAACCCGAGGACGGCACGTCCAGCCCCGCCGCGCAGTGCAGGAACGTGCTCTTGCCCGATCCCGAAGGGCCCATGACCGCGGTGAAGCTCCCGCGGGGAATGCCCACCGACACTTCGCGCAGGGCCGCGACCGCGCCCTGTCCCTTCCCGTAAACCTTGCTCACCGCGTCCAAGCGCAGCACGTCTGTCATGGCTTCTACCCTGCTGACCAGGTACGGCGCGGACCAGAGAGCCGATCACGCATCCACCATGACGTCATCATGATCCGGACACTGATAGACATATCACTGTGATTCGTGTGCTTCTCGCCGAGGACCAGCACGTCATCCGGGGCGCCCTGGTCGCGCTGCTCGGCCTCGAACCGGACCTGGAGATCGTGGCCGCGGTCGAGTCGGGCGACGCCGCCATTCCCTCGGCCCTGGTTCACCGGCCGGATGTCGCGGTGCTCGACATCGACATGCCCGGCACGCTCGACGGCCTGGCCGCCGCGGCCGAACTCCGCGTGAAGCTGCCGTCGTGCCGCACGCTCATGCTCACCGGACACGGCAAGCCGGGGCACCTGCGCCGCGCGCTCTCGGCGCAGGTGGACGGGTTCCTGCTGAAGACCGCGCCGCCGGAGGACCTGGTCTCGGCGATCCGCGAGGTCGCGGCCGGCAAGCGGGTGCTCGACCCCTCGCTGGCGGTCACCGCCTGGGACCTGGCCGACAACCCGCTGACCCCCCGGGAGGCCGACGTGCTGCGCATGGCGGCGGGCGGCGCCGACGCGGCCGAGATAGCGTCCCAGCTCTTTCTGGGCGCGGGGACGGTGCGCAACTACCTGACCGCCATCGTCGCCAAGCTCAACGCCCGCAACCGCACCGACGCCGTCCGCATCGCCACCGAGGCGGGCTGGATCTAACCGGCCTGAGCGATCGGCAGGGAACTGGGCGCCTGGGCCGTCAGCTCGAACCAGTCGTCTTCGCGAGCCGTGCCGAGCCGTCCGTCCAGCGCCGCCAGGCGGGTGGTCAGGTTGCCGATCCCGGCCGAACCTGGCCGCCCCTCCGCCGAACGCACGCCGTCGTTGCGTACGCGGAGCCGGACCACCCCACCCTCCACCACCGTCGTGATCGCGCAGTGCCGGGCCGAGCTGTGCCTGAGCACGTTGGTCACCGCTTCCCGCAGCACCGTGCCCAGGACGTTCTCCACCTCCGCGGGCAGCTCCCCGTGCGTGAGGTCGAGCTCCACCTGGATGCCCGCGGCGGCCAGCACCGACCGTGCCGACGCGGCCTCGGCGGCCAGCGACATCTCCGGCTGTGCACCGGAGATCACCCGCAGATCCGCCTCCGCCTTCTCGGCCATCGCCAGCACGTCCACCAACTCGGCACGGGCCCGCACGGGGTCCAGGCGTCTGGCCAGCTCGCACTTGAGCAGGATCGCGGCCAGGCTGTGCCCCAGCAGGTCATGGAGGTCGCGGGCGGCGCGCAGGCGCTCCTCGACCACGGCGGAGCGGGCCAGCGCCTGCCTGGCCTCCTGCAGCTCCCGCACCAACTGCGCCAGTTTGAGCAGCCCGTACACGACCAGCCCGGTCACGACCGTGCTCGCGGCGAAGTTGACCGTGACCGGGACCGGCAGGCCGAGCAGCACCGCGCTCGCCGCCACACTCACCGTCACGCACCCGACCAGGGGCCAGGCCACCCGCCACCGGAACGCGAGCAGGATCGGGCCGGCGAGGAACCCGGCCACGCCCACCCAGGCCCTGCCGAACACCGGAATCGGCAGGTAGACCAGCAGCGCCAGCACTGCGAGCGCGGCCATGTGCCGCCCGTTGACATACCGGAGCTGCATGACGACGATCACGGCGAGACAGGCCGTCGCGGGCACCAGCAGGCTCGCGGGGACGAGCAGCAGCGCCTTGATCGAGAATCCGACCAGCACGGCGGCGAGCAGCGCGACGGACAGCCGGTAGGCGCCCGGGTCCTCCTCGGCCTCCGCCGGCCTCTCGGGCAGCACGGCGTCGACGGTCAACCAGCCCTCGGCGGACAGGCCCGTGGTCAGGCTGCCGCCCGCCTGGCTCAACTGCGGGGCCAGGTCGGTCAGGCTCTCGTCCTCGGCCGTGCGGGCGCCGTCGTGAGTGACGCGCAGCCGTACCGTGCCGTCGGCCGCGATGGTCTCGATCACGCACGTTCTGGCGGTGTTCTGCCGTACGGCCTCGGTCACCACCTCCCGCAGCACCGCCGCGAGCAGCGCGCCCGCGGGGCCGAGCGGCTCGGCGTGCCCGACCCGCGTCTCGGTCTTGATCAGCGCGGCTGTCAGCATCGCGCGGGCGGTCGTCATCTCGGGCGCCAGTGACGTGGCGCGGTAGTCCGCGGCGGCGTTCCTGGCGGTGGCCAGGGAGCGGCGGGCGGTGCCGACGACCTCGCCGAGCACCTCCGCGGCGCGTTCCGGCTGATCCACAACCGACCGGACGCCTGCCGCGATCGCGGCGAGCCCTCTGCCGAGGCCGTCGCTCAGCCCGGTGGCGATGCGCAACCGCTCCTCGGCCGCCGCCGCCAGAGCCAGCGCCAGCCGGGCGGCGTGCGTCTCGTCCACCCGATCGGTGAGCCGGGTGAGACCGTAGATCACCAGGGCGATCAGCACCATGCTGATCGCCGGGTCCGCCGGACCGGCGACGGCGGCGCTGATCGCCACCAGCGGGGCCAGCGGCCAGGCCGGGGTCAGCAGCAGCGACCCGCCCAGGAAGCCGAGCAGCCCGACGGAGGTGCCGAAGCCGAGCGTGGCCACGTAGCCGACCAGCGCCTGTACGACCAGCAGCCACGGCCCCCTGAACCGCCGCAGGGAGCGCAGCACGTAGACGAGCTGCAGCCCGAACGCCACGATCGCGAGCGGTGAGCCCGCCAGCAGATAGACGGACGTGAACCCGGCGAGCACCACGATGACGATCCCCCGCGCCAGGCGCGGTACCGGAACCTGCGACAACTCACTCCCCCGTGTCAGATCGGGGGCAAGCCTACGGGTTGTCCGTTTCGTGAGGAGGTCATGGATCTTCGGTGACGCGGTCTCTGGTTCGAAGATCCGCGGCTCGGCAGAGTCGATCACACAAGCCGAACTGAAGAGGACCCCCGATGCGAAACCTTGCGAGACTGTCCGCCACCGGAGCAGCCACCGCCATCCTTGCCGCGGCACTTGTCGCCCCCGCACAGGCGGCGGCCACCTCGTGGAGTGCCTGCCCCGCCGGGGCCGGTGTCGACGCGCGGCAGGAATGCGCCACCCTTCAGGTTCCCCTGGACTACCAGGCGTCCGGCGGGCCGACGATCTCGCTGGCCGTGTCGCGGATCAGGACCGCCAAGCCCGCGTCACGCCGTGGCGTGCTGCTGATCATCCCCGGCGGGCCGGGCAGTCCGGGCCTGAACCGGCCCAGCGTCATGGTCAAGAAGCTGCCGCAGGATGTGCTCGACCGCTACGACATCATCGGGTTCGACCCGCGTGGCGTGGGCCAGAGCTCACCGGTCTCGTGCGGGCTCGAGACCCGTGATCTCGCGCTCACCAAGCTCAAGCCGTACCCCGACGCCGACGGCGGCATCGCGGAGAACGCCGCCTGGTCGCGCCGGATCGCCGAGGCCTGCGCCCGTAACGGCGGGCCGCTCATCCGGCACATCAGCACCCGCGACGAGGCCCGGGACATCGACGGCATCCGCCGGGCGCTGGGCGAGCGGAAGATCTCCTACTGGGGCGTCTCCTACGGCACCTACGCGGGCGCCGTCTACGCCACCATGTTCCCCGGGCGCACCGACCGGGTCGTCCTGGACAGCAACGACGATCCCGATCCGAACCGGGTGGCGCGGCAGTGGCTGGCCAACTACGCCGTCGGCGTGGAGGACCGCTTCCCCGACTACGCCGCCTGGGCCGCGGCCCGTGACGGCGAGTACGGCCTCGGCGCCGACGCGGCCGCGGTCCGCCAGACCTTCCTCAAGCTCGCGGCCGACCTGGACCGCGAGCCCCTGCCCTGGCCGGGGGCCAATCCCGCGGAGCTGAACGGCAACCTCCTGCGCGAGACCATGCTCAACGCGCTCTACTCCGACACGAACTTCCCCATGCTGGCCGGGCTCATGCGAGCCGCCCTGACCACAGGCGAACTGCCCCCGTCGAACACGCCGCCGGCGGCCGCCCTGCAGAACACCGCCGCCATCGCCGGCGCCACCATGTGCAACGACGTCGAGTGGCCGGACTCGGTCGCCGCGCACCAGCGACAGGTGGCGCGTGACCGGATCGCCCACCCGCTGACCGCGGGCATGCCGGTCAACATGGGGCCGTGCGCGTACTGGCCGGTCAAGCCCGCCGAGCGGCCCGTACGGGTCAGCTCGCACGGCCCGGCCAACGTGCTGCTCATCCAGAACCTGCGTGACCCGTCGACGCCGTACAGCGGTGCGCTGAAGATGCGCCAGGCGTTCGGGCAGCGGGCCCGCATGGTCAGCGTCGACTCCGGCGGCCACGGCGTCTACCTGGCCAACGGCAACGCCTGCGGCGACCAGTCGGTGACCGACTTCCTGACCTCCGGGCGTCTGCCGCTCCGCGACAAGCGCTGCTAGCTCTCCGCTCTGGCGGCGTGGAGGGAAGCGCGGGCCGCCTCCTCCAGGTGGGTGAGGTCGCTGGCGACGGAGGCGAAGGTGAAGGTGAAGCCGCTCGCCGACAAAGGTCAGTCCGGCCTCGTGTGGCCGCGACATCTCCGTCCTGATCGACAGCAGCACGCTCTGCCGGGCGCCGTTCGCCGCGTGGCCCGTGATCTGCCTGCTCGATCAGGCCCCGCCCGCGCACAACCCGCCATCGATGGTGACGATGACGCCGCTGGTGTAGGCGGAGCGGTCGGAGGCGAGGAACGCCATCATGTCGGCGATCTCCCGCGGCTTGGCCGGCCGGCCGAGCGGGAAACGCGTCGCCGCTTCCCGGAAGCGGTCGCTCGTGGCGATGAGCTTGGCGATCCGCTCGGTCTCGACCGGCCCCGGATTGATCCCCACGACGCGGATGTTGTCGCGCAGGCTGCGTCCGCCGAGCGCCCGGGTGAACGCCATGAGCGCGGCGTTGCCGGCACTTCCGGCGATGTACGCGGAGTCGACCCGCTCCCCCGCGGCGCCGATGTCGTTGATGATCACACCGTGCCCGCGAGCCTTCATCTGGGCGTAGACGAGCCGGGTGAGATTGATGTAGCCGAACACCTTGAGCTCCCACCCATCCCGCCAGGTCCGCTCGTCCACCTCGTCCAGCGAACCGGCCGGGATGTCACCCGCGTTGTTGATCAGGAGGTCGATGTCCGGAACGGACTCGGCCAGAGAGGTGACCCCCTCGGGCCGGCGCAGGTCGACCGGATGCACGGTGACCTCGACACCGTGCGCCGCCCGCAGCCGCTCGGCCACCTCGTCCAAGGCGCCCTTGTCACGCGCGGCCAGGTGCAGGTGGCAGCCCTCCTCGGCCAGCACCTCGGCGGCCGCCGCGCCGATCCCCTTCGAGCCGCCGGTGACGAGCGCGCTCCTGCCACGAAGCCGAAGATCCATGACCAGCCCCATTCCATTACCTAGTGGAAACTAGGTATAGCGTTACCTAGCCTGTACTAGGTTGTCAACGGGAGGCTCCTTGACCAGGAAGAGGCTGACACCCCAGGCCCGGCGCGAAGTGATCGAGCGCGCCGCCACAGAGGTGTTCGCCGAGCGCGGCTACCACGGCGCCTCGGTCGAGGAGATCGCCAGACGCTCGGGCATCTCGGTGCCGGTCCTGTATGACCACTTCCCCGGCAAACTGGAGCTGCACCGGCACCTGCTGCAGCGGCATTTCGCCGATCTACGGGCGATCTGGCACCGGCACCTACCCGGCGAGGGCCCGGCCGACCAGCGCGTCTCACGTACCATCGACGACTGGCTCGGCTACATCGAGCAGCACCCGTACGCCTGGCGGATGCTCTTCCGCGACACCACAGGCCAGGACGAGATCGAAGACCTCCGCCGCCAGGTCGCGGCCGAGAGCCGGGCGCTGATCCTGCCGATGTTCGCCCGCGAGTACGACGCCGACGGCGTCGAGCTGGAGCTCGCCTGGGAGGCATGGCGCGCCGCCATCCAAGGGCTGGCACTGTGGTGGTACGACCACCGCGACGTCCCCCGCCACCAGGTCGTCGCCGCCGCGATGAACGCCCTCTGGCTCGGCCTGGACCGCCTACGACAAGGCGAGAGCTGGCCCGGCTGACCCGGCCCGCCCGTGACAAACCGACCTCGCAGGTTGCCGCCGCCGAGCACGCCATCCAGGCAGTCGGCCTGTTTCGCCCTCCTGTGGCAAGCGGGAAGGGCATGGCTTGGACGCCATGCCCTTCCCGAGTTCAGCGCTATGAGACTGGGGTGTCGCCGCTCTCACCCCAGCCGGGAAGCTCTACCTGCTGGCCGGAGGTGCTGTAGGTGATGTACCAGTGACCCGTCGAAGGCCGCCACAACACCCGGTCGGCCTGGTTGTCGCCGTTGAAGTCACCAGGCACCGGAACGTCTCCGCTCTGACCCCAAGCGGCGGTCTCGATCTGCGCACCGGTACTGCTGAACTCCACATACCAGTGACCCGTGGAGGGCCGCCACAACGCCCGATCAGCCTTCCCATCACCATCGAAGTCCCCCGGCACCGGAACATCCCCGCTCTCACCCCAGCCCGGAAGCTCCACCTGCTGACCCGAGGTGCTGTAGGTGATGTACCAGTGACCCGTCGACGGCCGCCACAACACCCGGTCGGCCTGGTTGTCGCCGTTGAAGTCACCAGGCACCGGAACGTCTCCGCTCTGACCCCAAGCAGCGGTCTCGATCTGCGCACCGGTACTGCTGAACTCCACATACCAGTGACCGGTTGACGGCCGCCACAACGCCCGATCAGCCCTCCCATCACCATCGAAGTCACCCGGCACCGGAACATCCCCGCTCTGACCCCAGCCCGGAAGCTCCACCTGCTGACCGGAAGTGCTGTAGGTGATGTACCAATGACCCGTCGACGGCCGCCACAACACCCGATCAGCCTGGTAGTCGCCATTGAAGTCACCAGGCACCGGAACATCCCCGCTCTCACCCCAAGCAGCGGTCTCGAACTGCGCACCGGTACTGCTGAACTCCACATACCAGTGACCCGTCGACGGACGCCACAACGCCCGATCAGCCCTCCCATCACCATCGAAATCACCACCCCGGCGAACACGCGGAGGGACAGGCGGATCCGTGGGGCCAGTGGTCGCGTCCTTCGGAGAGCTGTATCCGACGATGTCGGTGTTGCTCAGCGCGTAGGAGTTGGCCGAGATCTTGTCGCCGCTGTTGCCTTCGATGGTGTACACGTGGCCGCTGTCGACCGACTTGACGATCCCGACGTGGTCGATGTCACCGCTCTGGTCCCAGTCGAAGACCAGGGCGTCCCCAGGCTGCGGGGTGTAGCCGCTGGTGCGGGCGTGCCAGGTTCCGTAGGCCATCCCGTAGTCCCGGAACGAGGCCGCCCAGCCGGTGAGCACTCCCCCGCTGCCCTCCGCGACATCGGCGAAGGGCACGCCGGCGTTCTTCCATACGTACTTGGAGAAGTCCGCGCACCAGTCGCTGTCCCGCCACTGGATGCCGCTGCCCGTGGGGCAGCCATCTGCGGATTTCCAGGAACGGAACACCCCGGTGTAGAAGTTGCAGCCGCTCCCCAGCGGGTTCTCCTTGTTACGCGCGGCGTTGTCGAACTCGGCCTGGGCGATCGAGACGATGGAGTCGCGGGACACGGCGGCGGCGGGCAGTGCCGTGGTCGCGACGAAGCCGCTCGCGAGGACTGTGGCCGCAGCCGCGACGGAGAGGAGGCGCTGCGATTTCGGTGAGGCTTTCATGGCGGGAATTTCCTTTTCCTCGGGTTTCTTGCCGACGAGGAAAAGGTGGATGAGTCCGCTTCAGGTTGCCTGTAGCGGCTCACAAATTGCTCTGTAGTACGAAGGCTTTATCGGCGCGTACGGGCCTGATCGACGTGGCTGACCGGCCCGTAACACGCGGCCGCGGCGCCGGACACGAACGCCCAGTAGCGATCGCCGTAGGACCAGTGCCACCACTCGGTGGGGTAGTTGACCAGGTTGACCGCGGTGAGCGCGCTCACCAGGACCTTCCGGTTCGCCACCGCCTGAGGTGAGACAGCGGCCGCGGTGTAACACGCGCTGTCGCACCCCTCAGGATCGGCGTTCACCTCGGTCCCCATGGGCAGCTCCACGCCGCCGCCGGTCGCCAGGGTCAGATCGACTGCGGCGCCGGCCACGTGCGGCGCGGCCTCGGGTGGAGCGATGTAGCGGCTCGCCTGTCGCCGGATCCGCTCATCGCTCCACTCCGGATGATCCGCACGGAGTTGGGCGTGGTACTCGGTGAAGTAGCGGCGCTGCAGGGCCATCGGGCGATAGCCCTCGACGACCAGCAGGCGCAACCCGCGGGGCAGAAAGGTCTGTGCGGCGACGAGCCGATCCGCGACGCTGAGGCGCACATGGGCGTAGGCCCCTTCGGAGTCGGCCAGGCGGTCGTCCAGCCGCAGTACGTCCACTGTGCGTAGATCGACCAGCGGCTCACCGCTCTCCACCACGGGCAGCTTGATGACACGTCGATCCGCCAGCAGGACGATCTCTGACATTTACTCCAACCCCGCCTGCGATGCACTCCGATCGTCGAAGTATTGGGGCAGGCGCTCCAGGATCGCTTCAGCTTCCCTGTAGCGGCCCTATGAGGCGGACAGCTCGCCGTACTCGCGCGAACCGTAGGAAGAGAAGATCTCCATGGCCTCGGCCAGGAGCGTGCGGGCCTTCTCCGTCTCCCCCAGGGCCTCGTGCACGAGCACAAGGTCTTTCAGCGCCCGCGCTCGCCACAGTGGCAGGTCGAGCTCCTGCCACTTCCGCAGGGACCACTCGAGGTGATCTCGAGCGTCCCTGAGCCGTCCCTCGGCGAGGTCAAGCTGCCCCAGGGTCCGCAGGGTGATCGCCTCACCCCATCGATCACCCAGGTTCCGGCAGGTGTCCAGCACCTTCTCCAGCGGCCGCCGTACCTCCGCGTGCCGGCCCATCCGAATCTGCGTCTTGGCCCACGTACGCAGGCAGTATGCCGTCATCAGTTCGTCGCCGAGCTCGCGGAATATCCTCAGTGCCTGGCCACTGGCCTCCTCGGCGCTGGCGAGTTCGCCCCGCGCGCAGTAGTAGAGCGCCATCGAGCGCAGGGTCACCCCCTCGCCGCGGCGACTCGCGATCTTCCGATAGAGCCACAGGGCGTCACCCAGGTCGCGCCACGCGGCCCGGTAGTCACCCAGTTCCAGGTGAACCGTCCCGGCCAGCCGCTTGACGTGCGCGCTCGCCGCGTCGTCGCCCAGGTCGTGCCAGAGTTCCTCGGCCCCGCTCAGGAAGTGCAGTGCTTCGGGCAGGTACCCCTGCTCACGGCAGGCCGCGCCCAGCCCCGCGAGCGACGCGGCCTCTCCCCGGACGTCGCCCGCGATCCGGAAGATGGACAACGCCTGGCTCAGGAACTCCCGTGCTTCCGCGAAGCGATCCTGTTCGTACCGGAGCTGCCCCATCTCCGACAGGAGCGTGGCCTCCCCATGGGCGTTGCCGACCCTGCGGGCCACGGCCAGGGCCGCGTCGTGGGTACGGTTCCACGCCTCGAAGAGGTTGTCCGCCACGAAGACCGAGGCGCACAGCGCCGAGGCCAGCGCGACGGCGATCTCGTCCAGGTCCAGGGCCGCGGCCAGCTCGACGCCCTTCACCAGAGCGTCCTGCTCGGCTTCGAACCACACATGCGGTCTGGCCAGTACGGCACGCGCCACGGGAGGGTCCACGGCCACCGCGGCCGGATTGGCGGCACTCAGGGAGATCCGGCCGGAGGGAGCCGCGGCGGTGATCTCCGCGAGCAGCCACAGCCATCGGCCGAGCACCCGCGTCACGGCGGCGGTCCGCGCCTGGGCGGAATCCTCCGCGTCCGCGCGTTCCCAGGCGAACAGTCGCACCAGCTCATGCACGCGGTAGCGCACGTGACCGATCCCGTCGACGCCCTCCGTCTCGACGAGCTGAGCGTCCACGAGCTGCTCAAGCACCCGCTCCGCCTCGGCGAGGGCGACCTCCGCCGCCACCGCCACCTCCCAGACCGGAAAGTCCGGCAGGCCCAGCAGACCCAGCAGGCGCAACGTCCTCTTGCCCGGTTCATCCAGCAACCGGTAGCTCAGCATGATGCTGGCCCGCACCTCCTGATCCCCTACCGTCAGCTCATCCAGCCGATGGCGTTCGTCGGCGAGCCGGTCGGACAGGAAACCCACCGACCACCGCCGCCGCGTGCTGAGCCTGGCACCGGCGATGCGGATGGCCAGTGGCAGCCGCCCGCACTGCTCCACGATGCGGGCCGCGGCCTCGGGCTCGGCCATGATCCGCTGATGGCCGGCTATCCGGCGCAGCAACTCCACCGCTTCCTCGTGGGCGAGGACATCAAGCTCGGTCAGAGACGCGCCGGACAACGCCGCGAGCCGGTTGCGTGAGGTGACGAGCACGCCGCAGCCGGCGCTGCCGGGCAGCAGGGGCCGCACCTGCTGCTCGGCCGCCGCGTCGTCGAGGATGACCAGCACCTTCCGTCCGGCCAGCATCGAGCGGTAGTGGACGATCCGCTCCTCTGTCGTCTCCGGCGGCACCTCCCCGAGCTGGCGCAGGATCCGCCCCAGCACCTCTCGCGGCGAGACCGGGGCTTCGGAGGTGCCCAGCAGCTCGACGTAGAGCTGGCCGTCGGGGTAACCGCCCGCGACACGGTGCGCCACGTGCACGGCGAGGGTGGACTTCCCGCTGCCCCCCGGGCCGGAGACCACGCAGATCGGCATGGATGAACCGCTGGTCAGCGACGTGGTCAGCAAGGCGAGCTCGGCGTCGCGCCCGGTGAAGTCGAGCGTCGCCGCGGGCATCTGAGCGGGCACCGCGGGACGCCCATCCGGTGCGGCCGGAGTCCCCAGCAGCGTGTCGTCCGACCTGAGGATCGCCTCGTGGACCGTGCGCAGCTCCGGTCCCGGCTCGACGCCGAGCTCGGCCACCAGCACCTCTCGTCCTTGACGATAGAGCGCCAGTGCGTCCGACTGCCGGCCCAGCCGGTAGAACGCGATCATGAGGTCGCGGCGAAGCCGTTCGTGCGTCGGATGACGGCTGACGAGCGCCGTCAGCTCGCCGATGAGCTGTTCGTGCCTGCCGAGCGCGAGCTCCGCGCTGATCAGTTGCTCCGTGGTCACCAGCCGCAGCTCATCGAGTCTGGCCGCCTCGACCTTGAGGAAGGAGTCACCCACACCGCTGAACGCCGATCCCCGCCACAACGCCAAAGCCGCGCGGAAGGCATCCACCGCTTCCTCGTAACGACCGGACGAGGCCACCTGCCGGCCTTCAGCGGCGAGCCGTTCGAACTCCGCGCGGTCGAGCGCCCCGGGTGAGACGCGAATCAGGTAACCCGCCGGATGGGAGACGATGATCTCGTCTCCC
Organism: Nonomuraea sp. NEAU-A123; assembly: GCF_018603905.1. GTDB lineage: Bacteria > Actinomycetota > Actinomycetes > Streptosporangiales > Streptosporangiaceae > Nonomuraea. The sequence goes on along the minus strand of NZ_JAHFZZ010000001.1, from coordinate 548,250 downwards.
TCGAACTCCTGGAACGTGCGGCGCAGTCCGGAGATATAGGTCTGCACGATGGCTCGGGCGGTTTTCGGCGGGTCATCTCCCCAGACCGCCTCCATGAGGCGCTCGGCCGGAACCACCCGGTTCTCGTCCATCAACAGGGCGGCGAGGAGGGCCCGAGGTTTGAGCCCACCAAGAGGTACCTGCCGATTGCCGGACCATGCCTCTAACGGGCCGAGGAGCCGGAACTCCATACGCCACCATCCCGGTCAGGTCAGCGTGGATCTTGCGCCGTCGCCCCTGAGACTAGACCGTGAGCGGTGGTCATAGGCCGACGCTCACGTTGGCGCTTTCGCGGGCGATGGCATCCAGGGCGGCCTGCGAGGCGGTGTCAGCGGCGCGGTAGATGACGAGCCGCTGATCCGGGTCCTGCAGCGGATTGAGCACTTCGAAGTCGATGGTGAGCGGCCCCACCCGGGGGTGCCGCAGACGTTTGCGGCCCCGCCCGTTCACTTTGACGTCGCGCATCCCCCACATGCGAACGAAGTCCTCGCTGCGCGCCGTCAGCTCGGCGACCAGGCCGTCGAGGGCGGCGTCGCTGGAGTGCGCGGCCCAGGCCGCGCGCAGGTCGGCGATGCCTTCGCGCAGCACTTCCTCGCGGTCGCGGAAGAAGTCGCGAAAGTCCGGGTGGAGGAAGCAGAGCCAGAGCGAGTTGCGCTGCTCGTCCGGCAGAGCGTCGAAGTCCAGCATCAGCCCGGCCATCTCGTGGTTCCAGGCCAGGATGTCGAAACGGTGGTTGAGCAGCATGCACGGCAGCGGTGACAGGTCGTGAACCAGCCGGGCCAGCAGACCGGGCTCCTGATCGACCGGACGGGGCCGGGTCACGGGCCGTTGCTGGGCCAGGTCGAACAGATAGGCCCGCTCGTCGTCGGTCAGCCGCAGAGCCCGGGCGAGCGCCTCGAGCACCTCTGGGGAAGGGTGCAGGCCGCGCCCCTGCTCCAGCCGGACCACGTAGTCGACGCTGACTCCGGCCAGCTCCGCGACCTCTTCCCGGCGAAGACCCGGGGTGCGGCGCGTACGTCCCCTCGCCGGGAGCGCCAACTCCTCCGGAGTCAGCCGCTCGCGGCGGGTCCGCAAGAACGCCGCCAGCTCATGAGTCACGTCCACTTCGCTGCTCACCACCTCGATTTTACCGTCGAGTTGCCTGGGACCGGCAGTCCCAGGATGGGCCTTCACTGGTTGGCTCATCTCGGACCGCGACAACCTGTAGTGAGCGGCTCGGAACGCGGCGGCGGCCGAGCCCGCCTATGACATCACACCTCAGGAGGCCATCGTGGCTGGATCTGTCTCTCTCGACGTCTATCGGCTACTCGGCCGCTCCGGCCTGCGGGTCTCCCCGCTGGCGTTGGGGACCATGACGTTCGGGTCGGATTGGGGCTGGGGCGCCGACAAGGACGAAGCACGCCGGATCTTCGACACGTACGTCGATCGAGGCGGCAACTTCCTTGATACGGCCAACCAGTACACCAACGGCACAGCCGAACAGCTGCTCGGCGAGTTCGCACACGGGCGCCGCGAGCGCCTGGTGCTCGCCACCAAATACACCCTGGCCACCCGCCCCGGCGACCCGAACTCGGGCGGCAACCACCGCAAGAGCATGGTCCAGTCGGTGGAGACGAGCCTGCGCCGGTTGAACACCGACTACATAGACCTGCTCTACCTGCACGCCTGGGACGGCACCACTCCGGTCGAGGAGGTGCTGCGCGCCCTGGACGACCTCGTCCGCGCGGGCAAGGTGCTCTACGCCGGCATCTCCGACACGCCGGCGTGGCAGGTCTCGCGGATGCAGGCGATCGCCGAGCTACGCGGCTGGGCCCCGCTGATCGCGCTGCAGATCGAGTACAGCCTGGTCGAACGGACCGTGGAGCGCGATCTCATCCCGATGGCACGCGAAATGGGGCTCGGCGTGATCCCCTGGTCGCCGCTGGCCAGCGGCGTACTGACCGGCAAGTACACCGCCGCGGACCTGGACCACGCGGGCGCCTCGGCCGCGCCCGAGGGGACGCGCAAGAACGTCGCGGCGGCCAACGGCGCCTTGACCGAACGCGCGCTCGCCATCGCCGACGTGGTGAAGGACATCGCCTCACAGAAGGGGACGACACCCGCGCAGGTCGCGCTCGCCTGGACGCTGCTCAACTCGGCGGTCACCGCGCCGATCATCGGGGCGAGAACCCTGGCGCAGCTCGAGGACAACCTGGGCGCCCTGGACGTGCGCTTCACCGAGGACGAACTGACCGCCCTCGACCAGGCCAGCGCCGTCGAACTCGGCTTCCCCCACGAGTTCCTGACCCGGCCGATGCCGCGCCACGTCATCTTCGGCGGGGCCAAGCTGGCGATCGACCACCACGGTTGATCACAGGTCCAGGACGAGCTCGTCGCGGGGCTGGGAGCAGCAGATCAGGACGTTGTCCTGGGCCGGCGCGTCGACCGGTTCGGGTGAGTAGTCGACGCTTCCGGACAGCAGGCCGCTCTCGCAGCTGTGGCAGACGCCCGTACGGCATGACCAGCGGGTGGGCACGTCGCAGGCCTCCGCGAGTTCGAGCAGGCTCGCGTAGGCCGGGTCCCACTCCACGGTCAGGCCGCTGCGCGCGAACGAGATCCGCGGGCCCGTGCCGGGCGGACCCGCCGGCGGGTGCACCGGCCGTGCGGGGACGCTGGTCATGCCGGGGTTCAGGGCTGGTCCCGTACCGAAGATTTCGGTGTGTACGCCGGCGGGGGCGAGATCGGACGAGGCCAGGGCGGCGGGAAGCTCGTCCATGAACGCGGGAGGGCCGCACAGGTAGGCCTGGGCGGCTCGCGGGGCGCCGACGCCGCTGAGCAGGCCGAGGGAGAGCCGGCCCGCGGTCTGGTAGTCGACGCCCTGGCGATCGCCGGGCGCCGGGTGGCTGTAGCAGATGTGCCGGTGCGCGTTGGGGAGCCGGGCCAGCAGGTCGCGGCTCTCCTGGGCGAAGGGGTGCTCGGTGCCGTCGCGCGTACCGTACAGCCACCAGACCTCACGTGCGGAACGCGCGGCGACCAGCGCGTGCAGCATGGCCAGGACGGGGGTGGCGCCGATGCCGGCGGACACCAGCAGGACCGGTGCGTCGCCGGCTTCCAGGGTGAAGGCGCCACGCGGCGCCGCGAAGTCGAGGACGTCGCCCACGCGCAGGTGAGCGCGGAGATAGGCGCTGGCGGCCCCGTGCGGCTCCTGCTTGACGCTGATGCGATACGCGTCGGCGTCCGGGGGGCCGGACAGCGAATAGCTGCGGATGAGCGGCGGGCCGCCGCCGTCCGGGCGCAGCCGTACGGTGAGGAACTGGCCGGGCAGCGCCGACGGCAGCGGCGTACCGTCGACGGCGGCCAGCGTCAGGGAGAACACGCTCCTGCTCTCCGCGTCGATACGGGCGACCCGCAGCGGCCGGAACCCCTCCCAGGCAGGCGGCGGCCCGCCGGCCGAGGCAGGCGTCAGCCCCGCGTTGCCGGCCGGTTCGCCGTCGGGCTGGTCGAGCAGTGCCCGGAAGGAGGCCTGCCAGCCGGGGCTGAGAGCGGGGACGCGCAGCGCACGGGCCACTCGCTCACGGGAGTGGCCGGGCAGGTACAGCAGGGCGTCGATCTCGGCGACGGTCATGCCTTCCGGGCCGGAGGCGATCTTGACGATCTCCTGCCCCGCCTCCACCCGGCCCTCGGTGAGGACCCGGAGGTAGAAGCCGGGACGCCGGTGGGAGACCAGCAGGGCGGGCAGTCGCGGCTCGCCCATCCGCAGGCCGACCCGGTAACAGGTGACCCGCGGCTGGGTGACCTCGAACACCGCCTCGCCGATCCGGTAGCGGTCGCCGACGCACACCTCGTCGTCGGGCAGGCCGTCAACGGTGAAGTTCTCCCCGAACTGCCCGAAGGTGAAGTCGTCGCGCCCGAACTGCTCCTGCCAGTAACGGTAGGAGTCGATCTGGTAGACGAGCACCGCGCGCTGCTCACCGCCGTGCCCGTCGAGGTCTCCCTGGCCGTCCCCGTCGATGTTGAGCCGGCGTACCATCCGGGGCCCGGTGACAGGCCGCTTCCACACACCGGTGTGTACGGTCCTGCCATGCCAGGAGACGTCCTGTGGCAGGCCCACGTTGATCGCCAGCAGCTTGGCGCGGCCGTTCATCGTCAGAACGAACTCCGAGAGGCCATAGGGACAAACCACCACAAAGCGTAGCAAGCCCTCGACATGAGCATCGGAAAGCCTGGGTACGAACGACCTCATGGCATGCCGCATCAGTGAACTCGTGCTCGACTGCCGCGACCCGGAGCGTCTCGCCGCGTTCTGGTGCGAGGTGCTTGGCTACATAGTGCTCGACCGTGAAGAGGGCAGCGTTGAGATCGGTCCGAAGGAGGGGTTCGGCGGGCTGCAACCGACCATCATCTTGAGTCCGACCGACACCCCGAGGGCCGGCCAACTCCCGCTGCACATCGACGTGAACCCCACTGATCGAGATCAGGCCGCCGAGCTCGACCGATTGCTGGCCATCGGCGCCAGGTTCGCCGACGTCGGGCAGACGGGTGAGGAGTCCTGGCACGTGCTGGCCGACCCCGAGGGCAACGAGTTCTGCCTGCTCCGCCGACGACTGGACTTTGAGTGACCGCAGCGCGTTGATCTCCACAATCAAGGACGTCAGCAGGCCGATTCCCGACCGGCTGCCGCGCGGGCAGCCGGTACGGTACGAGTCATGCGCGCCGATGAAGCGGCATCGGTGATCCTCGCCGCACTCGTGACGCTGTCCACCGCGTGCGGCGGCGCGACTCCGTCCGCACCGCACCCCACCAGCCCAGGGCTCGTCGTCCCGGCGACCGAGCGGGTCACACCGACGCCCGCACTGGCCGGGAAGACGGTGGTGATCGATCCCGGCCACAACGGGGGCAACGCGGCGCACCCGGAAGTGATCAACCGGCAGGTCGACATCATCACGGAGCGGAAGCCGTGCAACACGACGGGGACCGAGACCGACGCCGGTTACCCCGAGCACGCGTTCACCTGGGACGTGGCCGGCAAGCTCAGGCGGCTGCTGGAGAAGATGGGGGCGAAGGTGGTGCTGACCCGGCCCAACGACACCGGCGTCGGGCCGTGCGTCACCGAGCGGGCCGCCATCGGGAACAAGGCGAAGGCGGACGCGGTTCTGTCCATCCACGGCGACGGCGCGACCGCGAGCGGGCACGGGTTCCACGTGATCCTGCCCGGCCTGGTGAAGGGGCACAACGACGCGATCATCCAGCCGTCCCGGCGGCTCGGGGTCATCATCCGCAACTCCTACCGGAGCGGCACCGGCCTCGCGTACTCCACGTACAGGGGCAGGAACGCGTTGGAGACCCGCACCGACCTGGGCGGACTGAACCTGTCGACCCGCCCGGCGGTGTTCGTCGAGTGCGGCAACATGCGCAACCACGGCGACGCCGCCAAGATGTCGGACCCCGCCTTCCGCGAACGCATCGCCACGTCCCTGGCCGCGGGCCTCACGAAGTACCTCACCGGCTGAGCCGGTTCACCCCGTACTCTTTCCGGGTGATTAAGGGCAGAGGCGGAGACCAGGAGGTCATCGACGGCCTGTTGGAGAGCGCGCGAGCGGGGCGCAGCGGCGCTCTTGTGATCTACGGCGATCCGGGCATCGGCAAGAGCGCCCTGCTACGCAGCACCGCCGAGCGGGCCGCCGATCTGCGGGTGCTCCGCAGCGTCGGGGTGGAGACCGAGGCCGAGCTCCCGTTCGCGGCGCTGCACCAGTTGCTGCGGCCGGAGCTGGCGCGCGCAGAGGCGCTGCCCGAGCGGCAGGCGCTCGCGCTGAAAGGCGCGCTCGGCCTGGGCGAGGCCGCGGGCGAGGACCGTTTCCTCATCGGGCTCGCGACGCTGTCCCTGCTGTCCGAGATCGCCGAGGACGGCCCGCTGCTCTGCCTGGTGGACGACGCGCACTGGCTGGACCGGGCCTCCGCGGACGCGCTGCTGTTCGCGGCCAGGCGGCTCGACGCCGAGGGCGTCGCCCTGCTCTTCGCCGCACGTGACGGGTTCAGCGCGCCAGGACTGCCGGAGCGCCGGCTCGGCCCGCTCGACGCCGAGTCGGCGGCCGAGCTGCTGACCGAACGTGACCCGCACCTGGCGGAGGGCGTCAGAAGCCGGATCCTGGCCGAGAGCCGCGGCAACCCGCTCGCGCTGATCGAGCTGCCGCGCACCGCCGACCCGTACACCCTGATGCCACTGCCGCGCCGGATCCAGGAGGCGTACGCGACCCGCATCGCGGAGCTGCCGGCCGGAGCCCAGCTGATGATCCTGCTCGCCGCCGTCGAGGACACCGGCGACCTGGGCACGGTGCTGCGCGCGGCCCAGCGGCTCGGGCTCGGCGCCGAGTCACTCGGTACGGCCGAACGGGCGGGCTTCCTTTCGCCCAGCGGTGGCGGCGTCACCTTCGTGCACCCGCTCATGCGGGCCGCCGCCGTCCACTCGGCCGCCTTCGACCAGCGGCTGGTCGCACACCGGGCGCTGGCCGACGTACTGGACGACCAGGACGACAGGCGGGCCTGGCACCTGGCCGCGGTCGCGCTGGGACCCGACGAGCAGGTCGCCGTCGCGCTGGAACGCGCCGCGGACCGGGCCCGGATCCGGCACGGCCACGCGGCGGCGGCGGCCGCACTCGAACGCGCCGCCGAACTCACCACCGACCCGGGGGCGCTGGCCAGACGGCTGACGGAGGCGGCCGTGGCCGCCGCGGACGCGGGGCTGCCCGACCGGGCCCAGGCGCTCGCGGAAAGGGCCGCCCGCCTCGTCGAAGACCCGCGCTCCATCGCCAGGCTCGCCGGACTCCGCGCCAGGGTCGCCTTCGAACGCGGCTCCGTCCACACCGCCCACGACATCCTGCTCTCCGGGGCGGACCGGGTCGCCGAGCTGGACCCGCTCGCCGCCGGCCTCATGCTCGTCGACGCGGGGCGCAACGCCTGGCAGCTCAGCGACCCGCGGCGGGTCGAGGAGGCCGCCGTACGGCTGCGCCGCCTGCCGCTGCGCGAGGAGGACGGCCTGAACACCGCCGTGGACGCGGTCGCGGCGGCCGCCGACTCGCTCAACCACGGCCCGGCCAGAGCGTTGCCCGGCATGCGCCCGCTGGTGCTCGACGCGCGCGGTATCGAGCGCGGCTCCTACGGTCTGCGGGTCAACGGCGCGTTCGTGGCCGGGCTGGTGGGCGAGTTCGAGTGGCAGCGGGAGATCTCGGCGGCGCTGGTCGAGGAGTGCGGCGCGCTCGGCATGACCGGCTGGCTGCCGATCGCGCACGTGACGCTGGCCGCCTCCGCGGTCTATCTCGGCCGGTTCGCCGACGCCAAGGCCGATGCCGCGGAGGGGCTGAGGATCGCCAGGGACTTCGGCCAGCCGCACCGGACCGGCTACCTGGAGGGCATGCTGGCCTGGATCGCCGCCGTCGAGGGCGACGACGCCCGGTGCGCGGAGCTGGCCGGGCGCTGTGCCGAGCATTTCGCCGTGACCGGCATCGCCAACGGCGTGGCCTGGTCGGAGTGGGGCCAGGCGCTGCTCGATCTGAGCCGCGGCCGCCACATGCAGGCGCTGGACCGGCTGGAGTCCGCTCTCGCGGGGCCGGTGCGCCACCAGATCCAGGCCGTCTACTTCGCTCCCGACCAGGTCGAGGCGGCCGTACGGGCGGGCCTGCCGGACCGGGCGAAGGAGCCGCTCGACCGGTTGGCGGAATGGGCGGCGGCCGCGCGGCTCGACTGGGCCGACGCGGTGCTGGCCCGCTGCCGCGCGCTCATCGAACCGGGCGACGAGCTCTTCGCCGCCGCGTCGCGGCCGCACGGCCGGCCGATGGAGCGCGCAAGGACCGAGCTGGCGTACGGCGAGTGGCTCCGCCGCGAGCGGCGCAAGCGCGAGGCGCGCACCCGGCTGCGTGCCGCGCTGGAGACGTTCCAGCGGCTCGGCGCCGCCCCGTGGGCCGAGCGGGCCGCCGCCGAGCTCCGCGCCGCCGGAGAGATCATCGCCGCGCCCGCCGCCTCCGACAAACTGGCCGACCTGTCGCCGCAGGAGCTGCAGATCGTCCGGCTGGCCGTGACGGGCCTGACGAACCGGGAGATCGGCGCCAGGCTCTTCGTCAGCCCCAAGACCGTCAGCTACCACCTCTACCGGGCCTTTCCCAAGCTCGGCGTCTCCTCCCGGGTGGAGCTGGCCCGGCTGGACCTAGGCGCGGCGTAGCGCGGGCGTTATGGCGGCGGCGAGCGCGAGCACCACGCACCCGGCCGTCACCGCGCCGATCGCCGGCCAGGGCACGCTGATCGCGATCGGCCCGGCGATCTGCACCAGCGAGCTCCAGAGCCCGGCCAGGCTGATCGCCGCGACGGCGGCGGCCAGCACCACGCCGATGGCCACGACCAGGAGCGCCTCGCCCGCGACGTACCGCGCCACCTGGCCGCGCGTCGCGCCGAGCAGCCGCAGCGACGCCCGCTCCGCCGTCCGATCGGAGGCCGCCATCAGCAGGATGTTGACCAGCGCGATCGCGGTGTAGGCGAGGATGATGCCGAGCACCACCAGGAGCCCGAGCCGGCTGGCCGAGCCGCGCCGGTCGCCCGTCTCGCTCACCCAGGCGTCCTTGGTGAGCGCCCGCGCGTTGTGCCCTTGCGTGGACCGGCGCAGCGCGGACTCCACGTCCGGCGCCGGGGTTCCCGGCCGCAGCTTCACGTAGGCCGTGGTCACCGGCGCGGAGAAGGCGTGTGCCGTGGTGACGTAGGAGTCGGACGGCGAGTTCGCGGCGAGCAGTGCGACCACCTTGAGCGAGACCTCGCTGCCGTCGGCCCGCCACAGCTTCGCGGTCTGGCCGAGTTCGAGTTCCCACGTCTCCGAGACCGCGATGGTGTCGTCGTTCAGCTCGGCCAGGGAGCCCTTGAGCACCGGGACATCGAGCACGCTCCGGAGCTTGGCCGGGTCCACGGCCTCGGTCGGCCGCTTGATCAGCGCGGTCTTGCCTTCGAGGGTGTACACGCTGGTCGGGGCCGTGGTCGCGACCTCCACGCCGCGGATGGCCCGCAGGCGCTCGACGAGTTGCCGATCCAGTCCCCCCGATCCTTCGGGGAGCACCAGGTAGTCGGCCCGCACCGGCGCCGCCTGCATCGCGGTCTTCGCCGCGTCGGTCATCGCGGCCGCGCCGAGCAGCGCGGCGGCCAGTCCCACCGCCACCAGGACCGGTGCCGCCGTCGCCGCGGTCTGCCTGACGGCGGTGGCCGCGGCGGCGGGCACCAAGGTGGCGCCCGCACCGCGAAGGCGGCTCAGCGGTATGGCGAACAGCCTGGCGACCGGTCGTACGACGACCGGGGCGAGCAGGCCGACGCCCGCCACGAGCAGCATCAAGATCGGCATGAACGACTTGTTGTTGGCGGCGCCCTGCGGATCGGTCAGGGCGTTCACCGCCATGCTGACCAGCGCGGCGCCGAACAGCCCCACACCGACGAGCAGCCGGCCCCAGGTCATCACCCGAGGCTCGATCGCGGCCTCGCGCATGGCCTCCGCCGGGTGCACCCGGCCGGCCCGCCTGGCCGCGACGGTCACACCGGCCAGCGCGACCACCACACTCGTGGCGAAGGCCGTGACCGCCGGCCAGGTCTGCGTGCTCGGCACCAGCCAGGCAGGTGCCATCCCGAGGCCGACCAGCCAATCCAGAATCGGCCCCGCGGCGTAAGGCCCGGCCAGCGCACCCAGTGCGGCGGCGGCCAGGGCGACGAACCCCGCCTCGCCGTACACCATGCGCCGCACCTGGCGGCGGGTCGCGCCGACGGTCCGCAGCAGCGCGAACTCGCGTCGCCGCTGCGCCACCGCGAACGCGAACGTCGACGACACCACGAAGACGGCGATGAACACGGCGAATCCGGCGGCGATGCCGACGATCGTGTTGGCGTTGTTGCGGGCCCGCTCGTCACTCTCGCGGTTGGGGTCGACCAATGCCCGATCCTGCCCGGTGAGCACCGGTACGCCGCTCGGTTTCGTCCACAGGGCGAGCGCGTCGATGCGCGGAGACAGCCTGGCGGCCTGCGCGTCGGTGAAGAACACCGTGGGCGGCCCGTCCGTCACGCCCACCACGGTGTACGGCTTCGCCCCCGACCGCGTGATCACGCTCACCTTGTCACCCACCCGGGCCCCCGCGCGCACCTTCTCACCCGCCAGGGCCCCGGCGCGCACCTTCTCACCTGCCAGGGCTCCCGCGCTCACCGCGATCTCCCGCGAGGTCCGCGGCGCCCGGCCCTCGGTCAGCCGCTGCGGTGCCGTACGGGACGCCGACCAGGGCCGGCCCACCGCGTCCTGGCCACCCGCGACCTGGGCGGGGAAGATCCGGTCGACGACCGCGCCGGGGAAGCGGGCGGCCAGCTCGACGGTCAGGCCGTGCCGCTCCGCCAGCGGCTGGCTCTGCCCGCCTTGCCAGGTGTCCACGTGCAGGCGCTCGTCGGGCACGACCACGTACGGCGCGGCGGCGTAACGCTGCGGGGCGCGGTCGGGAGAGTCCACGGTGGTGGCCAGCACCTGGCCCATCGCGGCGATCAGCGCGGTGCCGAGCGCGAGCGCGAGGAAGGTGCCGAGGAAGGAGACCAGGCGGGTACGCAGGGTGCTCCACGCGATGCTCAGCACGACTCCTCCAGCATCAGCATGCGAGCCGAGACGGCCTCGGCCGTGGGGTCGAGCAGCTGACCGCAGATCCGGCCGTCCGCCAGGAACAGCACCCGGTCGGCGTACGCCGCTGCGGCCGGGTCGTGGGTCACCATCACGATCGTCTGCGCGTGCCGGTCCACCAACGAACGCAGCAGCCGCAGCACATCCCGGCTGGTGTTGGTGTCCAGCGCGCCGGTCGGCTCGTCGGCGAAGAGCACGGCGGGCCTGGCGGCCAGCGCCCTGGCGATGGCCACGCGCTGCTGCTGGCCGCCGGACAGCTCGGCGGGACGGTGGCCGGCCCGCTCCGCCAGGCCGACCGCGTCCAGGCTCTGCCGTACCAGCTCCCGGTCCACCCTGCGGCCCGCCAGCTTCAGCGGCAGCGCCACGTTCTGCGCCGCGGTCAGGGAGGGCAGCAGGTTGAACGACTGGAACACGAATCCGATGCGGTCGCGGCGCAGCAAGGTCAGCTTCCGCTCCGTCAACTGGGTCAGGTCCCTGCCGTCCACCGTGATCCGGCCCGACGTGGGCTTGTCCAGGCCGGCCGCGCACTGCAACAACGTGGACTTGCCCGATCCGGACGGCCCCATCACGGCGGTGAACGTGCCCCGGCCGAACCCGATGGTCACGTCGTCGAGCGCGGTGACACCGTGCGCGTAGTGCTTCGTGACCGCCGTCAGCTCGACCGCGGAGTCCAGGGCTTCCATGAGTTTCACGATCAGAACGCTAGGGACACCAGGTCGCCGCCGGTACCGGACAAGTGACTAGGATCCGGCGCGTCAGGCGGAGACGGGCGTCGGGCTAGTCGCACTCATGGGTCGAGACCCGCTTCGTGGTTTCACTCGCGGCGTTGGTGATGGGCAGGAGCTCCTCGGCGGGCAGCACGTACCCGCGGTTCGGCTGGCTGGTCGCCGCGGCGAAGGCCATCCCGGCGACCGTGCCCCCCGGAACGATCAGTGGCGCACCGCTCAATCCGGGGCTCATGTCGGCGGATATGGCGATGACTGTCCGAGTTACATCGTGTTTGCGGTATATGTTCGGGCCCTCTGCCTCGAGGGTCTGTTCCATCGCGGCCGGCAGCCACACCGGCTGTTTCGCGCCTTTCGGATAGCCGATCAGGTGGGCCTCGCCGAGCGGCGCCGCGTCGATGAGCAGCGGATGCGCGGGCAGATCTGGTGCGTACAGGACCGCGACATCGACATCCGGATCGAAGGCGACGACACGGGCCTCATATGCCTTGCCGTCGTCGGCGGTCACGGTGAGCGACTCGGTGACGCCGGCCACCACGTGCGCCGGCGTCACCACCCGGTGGAGGGTGAAGACGAAACCCGTACCCTCGATCTGCTTGTCGCACGACGTCGCCATTCCCGAGAGGCGCACCACGCTCCGCTTCTCGCTGGCGAACTTCGCCGGGCTCACGGCCTCACCGGTGGGCGCCGGGTGGCGGATGGGCAGCGACCAGGGCACCATGATCGAGCACCCGGTCAGCACGAGCAGGATCGGTAACCAGAGCCAGCGCATCATTCCTGCCCTCTCTTCGGGGAACCAGCAGAAGGGCAACGTACAAGATCTCTAGCACTGGTTTCAGGCTAGTTTCACCGGGCGAGTGCGGTCGGCCGTGGTAGAGCCCTATGTCGGCGTACGAGCTGAATCCGATGTTGCGTCACCCGTGCACGCGCTGCCTACAATCACCCAGCTCCATCGATAGTCGTGATGCCTCCACACCTGGAGAAACTGTGCGACCCGTACGTGTGACCGCAGTATTAGCCGCGTTACTGGGCACCATGGCGATGCCCGGCACCGCCGGCGCGACCCCGGCCCCTTCGTCGGTGGAAGGTTGCCCGCGCGACTGGAGCGCCACCAAGATCTTCGAAGCGTGCGACGGCGATAGTAGGCAGAAGCCGGCCTCCGGCGTCCTGGCCAAAGCTCACACCGCCGGTCGAGTCAAGGTCGATGGAGGCGGCTCCGTTCAGTACAGCTGGCCCGGCGTCTACTTCGAGGGCCGCTTCCGCGGCACCGGCGTCGGGATCGTCCTCAACGACTCCGACAATGACTACGACGTCGAGGTCGACGGTGCGACCGTCGCCACCCTGGTGACCCCGGGCCGGACCACCTACTGGGTCAAGGGCCTCACCGGTGGCCTACACGAGGTACGGCTCGTCAAACGTACGGAGAGCCCGTGGGCCACGAGCGCCTTCAGCGGCTTCGTCGCCGCCCCGGGTGGCGCGGTCCTCGGCAAACCTGCCGCGCGCCACCGGCAGATCGAGTTCATCGGCGACTCCTACACCGTCGGCTACGGCAACCGCTCCGATACGCGCGACTGCCCCGGCGACAAGCTCGCCCGAACCACCGACGCCAACCTCAGCTTCGGCGCCCTCACCGCACGGCGCCTGAACGCCGACTACCAGATCAACGCCTTCTCCGGTCTCGGCATGGTGCGCAACTACAACGGCCGCAACCCCGAGGTCGACTACCGCACCTACTACGACAGGGCCCTGCTGAACGTCGACGGCGATGTCTGGCGGAACCCGGGTACTTGGCGGCCACAACTGGTCGTGGTCGGCTTGGGCATCAACGACTTCTCAACCCCCGTCAACGCCGGCGAGCAGTGGACGCCGGACACCCTGGTGGCCGCCTACCGCACCGCCTACCAGGCTTTCCTCGACAAGCTCCGAGCTCGGTACGGCCCCCGCACGATCATCGTGGTCAGCGCCACCTACGTGTACAACACGACCGTGTTCGCCGAGACCGCCCAACAGGTCGTCCAGGAGCGCAACAGCGGCGGCGACGATCGGGTCCGCTACTGGTACTACGACAATTCAGGCCTGGACTACCTCGGCTGCGACTGGCACCCATCCGTCCACGACCACCAGATCATCGCCGGACGGCTCTCCGATTTCATCGCCACCCTTCCCCTGCGCTGGTAGCCGAGGCTCTCCGGCGAGCGGCCCCGCAGGTTTCACGGCAGCGGGGTCGACGGTTCAGCCGGCAGCCCGCGCAAGATCAGGGGGTTCACCACACGTGCCGCGACGAACAGCAGGCGCATCAGGCCATCCATCTCTCTTGACAGCGCATGTAGGGTTCCGTAAGTGCTTGATCAGCATTCGCGACAAAGGTGATTCGCATGTCATATCCCTCCCATGACCGCCATGATCGCCACTCCGGGTCGGCCCGGCCGAGAGTCAATCCGGCGCGAGTGTGGGGAGGTGGCGTGGCCGCCGCCGTGGTGGCCGCACTGATCGTGGTGGTCGGCGTCATGATCAGCGGCCGGCTCCTGGGCATCCGCGTACTCACTCCCGCCGGAACCTCCGCCTACGGCAGCGCGGCGACCACGGGATACGCGATCTCGGCCGCCGCTGCCGCGCTTGTCGCCACATTGCTGCTCTACCTCCTCATGCTGTCGACGCCGGAGCCGACCAAGTTCTTCGCCTGGATCGCCGGGCTTTTCGCGGTCATCATCACGATCTTGCCGTTCATGTACTCCGCCGACGTCCTCAAGCAGATCGCCACCGCCATCATCAACCTCGTCATCGGCATCGCCATCGCCTCGTTGCTGACCTCGATCGGTCGCACGGCCATGGAGGAGGCGCCGGATCCTGAGCCGTACCCGTACGAGCAGCGCGGATACGAGCAGCCCAGGTACGAACGCCCGCGCGAGTACGAGCAGCGCGGATACGAGCAGCGCGGATACGAGCAGCGCGGATACGAACGCCGGGACCACGACCCGTACAGCTGATCACGCCCAGAACGCCAACGACGTTACCCGGGAACGGCTGGGCGGGACACCCGGCTCACGCGCTGGACGCATCCCAAGCCCGTTGATCGACACCAATGGTCGTCCTGTCGCCGAGCGGGGCGGCGCGCTGGGTGCGGCCACGGCGTTCCAGCCAGGTCACCACCTGGCCGAGGGCCAGGTTGACGGCGATGTAGAGCAGCGCCACGACGATGGCCGCGGGGATGAAGTTCTGGTAGTTCGCGGCCACCACGTCCAAGCCCTGATAGAGCAGGTCGTTGTAGGAGATGATGAAGCCGAGCGCGGTGTCCTTGAGCAGCACCACGAGCTGGCCGACGATGGCGGGCATCATCGCCGTTACGGCCTGCGGCAGCAGGATCAGCCGCATCACCCCGGATGTGGACAGCCCGAGAGCGTACCCGGCCTCGGCCTGGCCGATCGGCACCGCCCTGACGCCGGCGCGGAAGATCTCGGCGAGCACGGAGCCGTTGTAGAGGATGAGCCCGGTGGTCAGCGCGGCGAACGCGGACACCGTAAAGCCGAGCTGGTAGCCGGCGAACTGGCTGAAGAAGATCAGTATCAGCAGCGGCACCGCGCGGAAGAACTCGACGACCGCCGCCGCGGGCACCCGGATCAGCCGGTACGCCGACAGCCGCGCCGCGCCGAACAGCACCCCGAACGGCAACGCGAGCGCGACGGCCGTCACCGTGGCCACCAGCGTGTTGCCCAATCCAGGCAGGATGAGGTTGACCCACACCCGGCCCGCCCCGAACGGCGCCCACAGCCGGGCGTCGAGCTGACCCGTGTCCGCCAGCCTCCGCCACAGCAGCCAGCCGGCGCCGAGCAGGACGGCGGTGAAGGCCACGCTCAGCGCGTTGCCGCGCAGCCGCGCGCGCGGCCCGGGTACGTCGTACATGGCGATCGGTGCCCCCGGCGCGCCGAGTTGCCGCACGGTGAGCTGACCGGCCAGTCGGCTGAACAGCAGGCCGGTGGGCAGGGTCACGGCGAGGAACGCGGCGGCGAAGGCGAGGAAGATCGGGATCACCGCGTCGCCGTGGTCGTTGAACAGCTCCTTCATGATCGTGGCGGATTCCAGCACGCCGATCGCGGCGGCCACGGTGGTGTTCTTGGTGAGCGCGATGAGCAGGCCGCCGAGCGGCCCCACGACGTTGCGGAAGGCCTGCGGCAGAATCACCAGGCGCACGGTCTGCGGGAACGTCAGCCCGAGCGCGCGCGCCGCCTCGGCCTGCCCGACCGGCACCGTGGCCATCCCGGCGCGCAGCACTTCGCACACGAAGGCCGCGGTGTAACCGCCCAGCCCGATCACGGTGAGCCAGTAGCTCTGCACCGACTCGTCGGCCGAGAACCGCAGGTTCAGCACGCTGCCCAGACCGAGTCCGCAGAACAGCACGACCAGGGTGAGCGGGACGTTGCGCACCGCACCGACGTACACCGCCCCGGCCCGGCGCAGCACCGGCAGCGGGCTGATCCGCGCGGCGGCCAGCACGATGCCGAGCATGAGCGCGACGACCGCGGACGCCCCGGTCAGCTTCAGCGTGAGCAGGAACGCGGCGATGATCCTTCCGTGTTCGTCCAGCAGGACCCGCATGCGAGATCAGTAACGCTCAAGAGCCGGCGGGGTGGTGAAGTACGCGCCGAACTCGCCGAGGTCGGCGTCGATGAACCGCTTCCAACTGCCGTCCTTGAACATCTGGGCGAGCGCGTCGTTGACGGCGTCGCGCCCCCGCTTGTCGTCCCGCCGCAGGCCGATGCCGTACTTCTCGGTCGAGAACGGCTTGCCCACCAAGCGGAACCTGCCAGGCGTCTGAGCGGCGAAGCCCGCGAGCACGGTCGCGTCGGTGGAGATCGCGTCGACCGTGGAATTCTGCAGCAACGGCAGGCAGGCCCCGTAGCCGTTGAGGATCTTCAGATGACCGCGCCCCCAGGCGTTGGCGACGTCCGCGACGCCGCCGAACCGTTCGGCGAGCCGCTTGGGCGAGTTGGAGCCGGACGCACCGCAGACCACCTTGTCCCGCAGGCTGTCCACGCCGGTGATGCCGGCGTTGCCGGCGAGCACCAGAATGTCCTGGCCGGTGACCAGGTAGGGGCCGGCGAAGGACACCTTCCGCTTCCGGTCGTCGCTGATGGAGTATGTCGCCACCACCAGGTCGACCTGCCCCTGCTCGATGAACTGCTCGCGTACGTCGGAGGTGGTCTTCTTCAAGGTGATGTCCCCGTCGGCGACGCCGAGGTGCCGGGCGACGTACTTGGCGATGTCGACGTCCAGCCCGGTAAATCCGTTCGCCGTTTGAAGCCCCAAGCCCGGCAAATCCGTCTTTATCCCGATAACGAGTGTCTTTTTGCCGATGATGGAATCGTCATTGCCGCCACAGGCGGTGAGCGAGGCCGCGAGCAGCGCGATGGTGAGCACGAGACAGGTGGGACTTGCGCGCATGACGTCTCCCTGAGTTTCAGCGAGCGAGGAAGGTACGGTCGAAATCGGTTCGGCGGACACGTCCACGCGCGCCAAAGGCCGACCATCCGGAAACCATACGTCAGCGTGCCGGCTAATCGGTGAAGTGTTTCTCGATTGGGAAAATGCCGGTATCTTCGGGGGGCCGCCCGGGCTTCGGGAAAAAACGGGAGCCTTCATTCCGATCATGACGCGGCACAACACAAAGATCACACCGTGAAGCGCGAGCGCGCGGCATTCATGATCGCAGCGTGCAGTGCCCCGCATCGCGGCTTCACATAACCCCGCGTATGGACAGAGACCACCACAGAACGCACACTTAGGGTCGCAAGCTCCCCCATCCCCGATCAATTCGGAAATCCATCATCTTTTTGGTGGCCGGAGGGTCTTGAATGCCGCGATCGATTGCCCAGCGACCGCCGCTACAGGGAGTATTCCGCGCGCCCGGCTCCAAACCCGAAACTCAGCGCGCCCTCATCATGGGCACACTGGCCGGCGGCCGGACCTCCATCCATTCCCCGCTCGTGTCCAGGGAGACCGAGCTCATGGCCGACGCGTGCCGGGCCCTCGGCGCCGAGATCACCCGTACCGGCGACCGGATCGACATCGTGGGCGCGGACCCGTGGCGCGCCGCGAACGGCACCGGCTATGTCTGGGCGGGCGGCTCGGCGCTCATCGCGCGGGTGTGCGCCGTGATCGGATCGGCCCTGCCCGGCCGGCTGATCGTCGACGGCACCTGCTCGCTGCGCGAGCGCCCGTTCGGGCCGCTCTTCGAGGTCCTGGCCGGCAAGGACGTCGGCTTTCTGTTCCCGAGGGCACCTGGCCGCCCGCCGTTCGCGACGCTGTCGGACCGTCTGCCCGGCGGCCGGTACGACCTGGCCACCACCGTCTCCTCGCAGTTCGCCACGGCCCTGCTGATCGCCGCCCCGCTGGCCGCGGACCCGCTACGGCTGCGGCTGCGCGGCCCGCTGTACTCGATGTCCTACATCAGGCAGACCGTCGACATGATGAGCCGCTTCGGCGTGCCGGTCCAGGAGGCACCCGGCATGCGGGAGCTCACCGTCCCCGGCGGCAAGCGATACCAGGCGCGGACCGTACGGCTGACCGGCGACTACACCTCGGCCTCCTACCTCATGGGTGCCGCCGCCGTGACGCGCGGCCGCGTCACCGTCACCAACCTGGACCCGCACAGCGCGCAGGGCGAACGCATGATCGTCGGCATCCTCACCGAGCTCGGCGCCCGGGTCCACCGGCTCGACGGGGACGGGAGCGTCACGATCGACTGCGGCGATCTGACCGGGGCCGCCGACGCGGCCTTCGACCTGCGCGACTGCCCCAACATCCTGCCCACCGTGGCGGCCGTCGCGGCGACCGTGCCCGGCCGGATCCGGATCACGGGGGGCAGGCTCACCCAGCACCACAAATCCCCCCGCATCGCTGCGATGGCCACCGAACTGAACAGGGTCGGCATACCCGTAGCGCTGGTGACGGACCGGGACGGGGCGGTCGACGGGCTCGACATCCGCGGCCGCGTGTCCCACGAGGGCGACGCCGACTTCTCCGACCACGGAGACCACCGCATCCTGATGGCGACGGTCCTGCTCGGCCTGGCCGGCCGGCGGCCGTGCCGGATCAGCGACGCGGCCGACACCGCCGACTCCTTCCCGGCGTTCATGAACCTGCTCGACCTCGACGCCGAAGTCTTCGCCGAGGAGCGCTGACATGGCCCTTTCCCCATCCGACATCGCCCGGTACCGGAGTCTCGGCTACCTCACCGACCTGCCCGGCCTGACCGCGGGGGAATGCGCGGAGCTGGGCGCGCGGATCGCGGCGTTCGGCCGGCGACACGGCGTCCAGGAGCAGTCGGTGCTGCGCAACAAGGCGCATCTGAAGCTGCCGGCGTTGGCGCCGGTCGTCACGGACCCGCGCATCGTGGACGCCGTCGAGGCGGTGCTCGGGCCGGACGTCCTGTGCTGGGGGTCCTCGCTGTTCATCAAGGAGCCGGGCGGGCCTGAGCAGGTGGCCTGGCATCAGGATTCGTACTACTGGGACATCGAGGGCGACGCCGTCTGCACCGCCTGGGTGGCGCTGATCCCGAGCACGTCCCTCAACGGCGCCATGCGGGTGATCCCCGGCAGCCACCTGCTGCCCCCTCGCCGGCACGCCGCCTCGCCGTCAGGCAGCGCCAACATGCTCTTCTCGTACGAGGAGATCTCCGGGGAGGTGGACGAGGCCGAGGCGGTCGAGCTGACGCTGGCCGCCGGCCGGTTCTCGCTGCACCACATGGCGATCGTGCACGGGTCGGCGGCCAATCACTCGGCTGGGCGGCGGATGGGCTACTCGATCACTTATCTCAATCCCGCCAAGGTGCGTCATCATGCCCGTCGTACCCACGGGCTGCTGGTGCGGGGGAGCGAATGGGGCATGTTCTCCCCCGATCCGGTGCCCGGCGGTGAGATGGACCCCACTGTCCTGGCCTTCGTCGACGAACAGTTCGGCCGGCTCGCTCCCCGATCGGGAACGGCCGGCCGGACCTCGTCACGCTGACCTCATCACGCTGATCCGTCGCCCCTATCCCGGTCACGCCGATCCCGGCGCCAGTCTGCGATCCCGCGAAGAAGGGGGAAGACGGTGCCGATGAACGTGCCCCACATGAGCGGCACCCCGCCGAGCTGATAGCCGACGGCCATCAGGGCGACGACGGGCGCGGCCGTCAGGAGAGCGGTGAGCGTACCCGGCAGGAGGAACATCACCACACGCCGGGCAGACGCGAGAAGGGCGTACGCCCTCCAGAGGATCTTTCGGAATTTGAGCGAATGAGCGGGATGTGGATTGGCCGTGGTCTGTCCGCTGACATTGTGCTTCATTGGAATCGACCTCCAGAAGCTTTGATCTGACGGAGGTTGGCCACTGAGCGGAGGGGTGCCCGATTCGGCTGGCAGCCTGGGGACACAGGCGGCACGACATCAGCCATTGGGCGCTCCCCGCTCAGGGGTGTAACATGTAATTTCCTTTCTCATCGGACCGATCTGCTGGTATGCAGCTATTTCCACAGGTCGGCATGGAGGGGCGGGGGTCCCGGTCACGAGCTCACGGGGTTGATTTCGCTCCTGACCGCCAACATCATCATCGACGCTATGTGACCTTGTCTTCTCGAGTATGGTGCGAGGTCTCCCCTGCGTCACCCCTGCACAGCGGCTGGATACTCACGGATTCCTCCGTTTCTGGACGCCTTCATCCACGTATTGCGGGACGTCCGTACGGAGCTTTCATCGACAATCCGGAAGTTTCGCCCATTCTCGGAGCCTTCCCGCGGAGTTCGGAGCATCTTGCTCCGTGGCGACATTCTCTGGCTTCCCCGTGACTCCACGCTTCGCCCGCGCTTCCCGACTAATTCCAGTTATCCTCCTTCTTATAAAGAGCTCTTCCCGATGTCTCCCCGATCCCGGGAGCCCGGGAGACGGCGGGAGGTGCAGCAGGCAGTGGCGCGGGCGCACCGGGAGCCAAGACCTTCCACCGTGGAGTTCATCGTCCTGCTCCGGGCACTCGGGATGGCGGTCGAGTCCCACGGGGTGTCCCACGCGCAGGTGGAGCGACTGCTCTGCCAGCGCATCACCGCAGGTCGCGACGCCGAGAGGGCACTGCACGAGCAGCCGCCCGCCGGGGTGGCCGAGAGCCTGCGGCAACAGGTGGCGCGCAAGAGGGCCGTGGAGGAGAGCAGGCTGGCCCGCCTCGACGCCCGCCGGGACAGAGCGGGAGGGCAGCGCATCGGTGAATTGCTCTCCGGGAAGTCCCCGCGAGGCGCGATGCCTCCCAAGCCGCGCGTCGAAGTATGCGTGGACGTGTTCCTGGAGGTCTTGGAGGAGAAGGATCCCTCCGGCTACACCGCGGGCCGCTACGGCACCCTGGACATGTGGCTGGAGCTATGGCGCGACGCCGACCAGGGGAACATGCCGAGCCTCGGCCGACGGGCCAGGACGGTGAGCGGCTACGTGGACATGGCCCGGCAGCAGCTCACGGCCTCGGCACCCGCCCGGACGGACCCCGCGCCGGCGGACCAAGTGACCGCGCCCCACCCCCTGCCAGTGCCCGTTGCCGGAACCGGAGCTGGGGCCGGGGCCGGGGCCGCGACCGGGGCCGCTGAGCCGCTCGGGAACGCCGACGTGCGGCTCGGGCTCGCGCAGGAGCACGGAGACGAACTCGCCCGGGCCAGGGCCGAACTCGCCCAGACCAAGTCCGACCTCGCCCGGACGCTGGCCGAGCAGGACCTCGCCACCAGACGCGCGGACGGCGCCGGAACCCCGGCCGGGGCGGAGCCGACGCGGGAAGGCGAACTCCACCGGGCCGCCACCGCGCGGTTCAAGACCGTCATCCTGCCGCTCGCCGTCGTCATCACAGCGCTGATCACCTATCTCGCCACCGCCCTTGTCTTCCAGGCGGCCCCCGCCGGCGGGGCGCACACCCCGGACGTGGTCCTGCGGTTCAAGGATCCGTATGAGCTCACCCCCGGCCGCGAAGGCGTGCGGATCCCCCTCGGCCTGGCCTCTCCCGCGACGTCCCCGGCCACCGCAGACGCGGGCGAATGGACGATCACCCTGCACCTCAGCCTGGCCTCGGAGTCCCTGGCGGACGCCTGCGTCCACGACTCCCGGCTCACCTACACGCTGATCGGCGACGGCAACCAGCTCGCCTACGGCCCGCTGTCCGCCGGGCAATCGAAGATCACCACTCCGCCCATCCCCGTCGGCGACCTCGGCGCGATATCCGACCTGCAACTCCACATCGTCGTAGCGGCAGGAGAGTTCGGCAAAAGCTGCAAGTTCACTCTCGACCCATCGGACACCACGGCGCACCGGGTGCGCTGAGCCCAGCAAGGAGACCCATCGTGCGCTCATGGTGGTGGATCGTCGTTTCCGGCACATTAGCGATTGTCTTGATCTCCTGCGGGCAGGCGCCCTCCGCAGGCTCCAAGCCGCCCGCGCACAGCCGCTTCTACCAGGACTCCAACCTGCGCATCGGCTCCCACGGCGACCAGCCGGGCATCGGCCTGTACGACTTCAAGACCAACACCTGGTCGGGCCTCGACGTCGACGTCGCCTACTACGTGATGGGCAAGCTGCGCATCACGTTCACCCGCGACAACAATCACCTCCACCCCGTGCAGACGGCGGACCGGGACGACCACCTGCTCAAGGGCATCGACAATCTGATCATCGCCAGCTACTCCATCACCGACGGCCGGATCGGCAAGGGGATCACCTTCTCGATCCCGTACCTGCTCAGCTTCCAGGACATCCTCATCCGGGAGAGCGACAAGAACAAGATCAAGTCCGTCGAGGATCTGCGCGCTCGCGACGTCTGCACCACGTCTCCGGCCAGCACGCCGTACCAGCATCTTGATGCGCTCAACAAGAAGTTCAGCCCCAAGATGATCCTCGACCCCCAGGCCAGCATCGCCCTGTGCGTCGACAGGCTGCTCGCCGGCGACACCGACGCCGTCGTCACCGACAACGCGATCCTCTACGGCCACGAGGCCGCCAATTCCGGCCTTTACCTGGTGAACACCAAGGTCTGGAACCGGCCCGAGCAATACGGCATCGGCATGATCGCCAAGACTCCCGCTGACGCCACGGAGATCAACAACGCGATCAGGGACATGATCAAAGACGGCACCTGGGCCAAGTCGATCGTCGCCAACTTCTGCCCCAAGAACACTCCACCCGACCGCCCCTGCGACCTGGCGCAGACCTTTCTCCGCAACCCTCCCACCGGCTGAATCGGCTAACTGTCCGCTGACCCGTTCAAAGCCTCCTGGAGCTTGGCCGCGGCCTTCGCGGCGGCGGTCCTGGTGAGCCCGGACTCGAACCGGCCGTAGAAGCCGCTGTGCTCCAGGAGGACCATGGTGTTCTCGTCCCTGATGATCACGATGTCGACCGCCATCGTCGGCCCGACGCTCGCGGACGGGTTCATTGAGCGGAACTTGATCCCGTATGTCCCAGAACCGAGCTTGCCGACCGACAGCTTGCCAATCGTGTCCGTGACTCCCTTGCTACGGGCCTTGACGTGGCCGCAGTCACGGACCATGACCTTGGCCGCCCGCTCCAGCCCGGAGACCCGGGCGGCGGACCCGCTGACGACGAACTGGCTGACCCCCTCCGTCACACCGTCCCGCATCAGCCAGGTCGCGGTCTTGCTCCGGTAGAGCGGGACCAATCCCTTGATCGCCTTGGCGCACGCCTTCGTGTGGGTGGCATGGGGGTCCAGCGGGTCCCTGTTCCGGATCTTGTTGAGCACGAAGTCGGTGCCGAGATCCTCCGGCACGAGCAGGGCGGCCTTGAGCTGGTCC
The DNA here is from genome assembly GCF_018603905.1 of Nonomuraea sp. NEAU-A123. Lineage (GTDB taxonomy): Bacteria > Actinomycetota > Actinomycetes > Streptosporangiales > Streptosporangiaceae > Nonomuraea. The sequence goes on along the minus strand of NZ_JAHFZZ010000001.1, from coordinate 525,032 downwards.
GGCGACGGCGCTCCGACATGGCTTTCGGCCAGGGCAGGAGGGGAAACAAGGAGCGCGCCGCCCAACAGACCGGCGGCCAGAGTCCAACGCTTGAAGATCACGTCGGGCACCTTAACAGTCGGGGTGGCTGGTCGGGGTGGCCGGTGGGCTCAATCCAGCTCCGCCAGGAACGCCTCGACTGCTCCGGCGTCGGGCACCCCCAGGTCGGCGTACAAGTCCCGCGCCTGTTTGGCGTGATCGCGAGCCGCGTCGACGCGGCCACGATCGCGATGGACGTGCGCCAGTCCCTCGTGGGCGCGCGCCTCCTCGGGCCGATTGCCCAGCTCGCACGCGATGGCGAGGGCGTCGCGGTGATGCGTCAGAGCTTGGCCGGGATCACCGAGAGATCGGCCGGTTTCCCCCAGTCCGTTGAGCGGCGCGGCTTCGTCGCTCCGGCTGCCCAGTTCGCGATAGAGCTCCAGCGCGCGCCGGTGATGGTCACGGGCTTGCTCGTGCTGCCCCTGCCGTTGGTGGACCTGGCCGAGCAGGTCCAGCGCGCGGGCCTCACCGTTCCGGCTGCCCAGTTGACGGTGCAGCTCCAGGGCCCGGCGATGATGATCGAGGGCTTCCGCGTATCGTCCCTGCCGTTCGTGGCTGATGCCGAGACTGCTCAGCGCGTACGCCTCCCCGACGCGGTTGCCGATCTCACGGCTCAGACCGAGCGAGTGCTCCAGATGATGGTCCGCCCGCTCGTACGCGTGCTGCCGCAGACACACGTTGCCGAGGGTGTTGTGTGCCCGCGACTCGCCGAGCCGGTCGCCGACCTCACGGCACAGGTCCAAGGCCGGCCCGCAGATCTCGTACGACGCCTCATAACGCCCTTGTCGCCAGTGAACCCAGGCCAGATCGAGCAGCGCCGACGCTTCGGCGGCCTTGTCACCCCGGCGGCGGGCGGCCTCCAGCGCCTTCGTGTGCAGAGTGATCGCGTCGGCATGACGAGCGTGACCGTCAAGGTAGGGATGCAAGATGGTGGCCAGTTGGCCGGCGTGGACCGGCCAGTCGCCGTCGGCCGCATGACTGCCCGCGGCGACGAGGTTGGCGCGCTCGGCCTCCAGCCAGGCGGCCGCTTCAACGGCATCCCGGAACGGCACGGTCTCCGGCTCCGTACCGGGGATGGCGGACCTGCGGAGCTTGCCGAACGGATAGAGAAGCTGGATCGCCGCGACCGTCGTGCCCCGGTAATGGTCGAACAGGCGGGTCAGGGCGTCATGCCGGGCGTCGGCGGTCTCTTCGGCGGACGCGGTGGCGCGCGCGTGTTCGCGAAGCAGGTCATGGAAGGTATACCGACCAGGCTCATGCTGCGCCAGGACATGGGCGTCCAGCAGATCCTCCAGCAGCGTCTCGGCGTCGGCGGCGGGGACGCCGGCCAGCGCGGCGGCGGCATGGGCCTCGGTATCGCGCCCGGGGTGCATGCCCAGCAACCGGAACATGCGTTGCCGCTCGGCATCCAACTGCTGATACGACAGCGTGAACGCGGCCCCGACGCCCCTGTCCGACGTGGACAGTTCGGCCAGCCGGCGACGCTCGTCACGCAGCCGGCCGGCCAGATACTCGACGGTCCAACGCGGGCGATGATGCAGCCTCGCGGCGGCGATCCGTACGGCCAGGGGCAGAAACCCGCACAGTTGCAGCACGTCGAGGACCGCACCCGGTTCGGCCTTCGTCCGCTCTCCCACGATCGAGGCGAACAGCCGCACCCCGTCCCTGGCCGGCAGTACGTCCATGGACAACGCGCGGGCGCCGTCGAGGTCGACCAGCCGGTGGCGGCTGGTGATCAGGATGAGGCTGTCGGAGGCGCCGGGCAGCAGGGGTTTCACGTGGTCGGTGTCGGCGGCGTTGTCCAGCACGATCACGACCCGGCGCGCGGCGAGCTCGGCCCGCCACAGGGCAGCGCGTGCGGTGACCGAGGCCGGGATGCGTTCGGCCGGCACCCCGAGCTGGCGCGTCAGGGTTTCCAGCGCGGCACCGGCCTCGATCGGTTCGTGCCCCGCGGTGTGCGCCTGCAGGTCGACGAACAGTTGTCCATCGGGGTACCGGTCGGCGAGCCGATGCGCGGCGTGGATCGCCAGCGCGGTCTTCCCGATGCCCGCCATCCCGTCGATGGTCAAGATCGTCAACCCGGATCCGAGTCCGGCGATCTGGTCAAGCTCGATGGCCCGCCCGGCGAAGTCCGGGATGTCGTACGGCACGAAGTTCGCCCGCCGCTCGGGTTCGCGTACCGCGGCTTCCGACGGCTGGACCTGGAGGTCCGGATCGTCACGGAGGATGGCCTGCTCGATCGCCACGAACGCCCGGCCGGGATCCAGCCCCTGCCGCTCCACCAGCGACTCCCGGAATCTCCTGGCCACCGACAACGCGTCGGCCTGCCGTCCCGCGCGATGCAGGGCGAGCATCAGCTGACCCGACAGGCGTTCCCGCAGAGGGTGCGCCGCCACGTGCGCGGACAGCTCGTCGATCAGGTCCTCGTGCCGGCCCAGCGACAGCTCGGCCTCGGCCAGGCGCTCGATCGCGGCCAACCGCCGCTGTTCGAGCCGGCTCCGGGCACTCTCGACGTAGTCGGCGTGCACGTCCGCCAGCGGCTGACCCCGCCACAGTGTCAGTGCCTCGCGTACTTGACGGGTGACGGCACCCGGATCGGTCTCCCTTTGGGCAGCCGCCAACTGGCCGGTGAACTCATCCAGGTCAAGCCATTCAGGGTCGATCGTGTATCCACCCGACCGGGTCACGAGCGACTGCGCCGCCTTCGCTTCGCGGAGCACCCGGCGGATGGCGGTCACGGCGGCCTGGATCTGCGCGCGGGCGGTGTCCGGCGGCGTCACACCCCACACCGCGTCGCTCAGCTGATCGGCGCTGAGGACGGTGCGGGCGTGCAGCAGCAGGTACGCCAGTACCGCACGGTGACGTGGCGCCAAACCGGTCAGCTCCCGGCCGTCGGCCATGACCTGTACGGGGCCCAAGACAGCGAACCGTACGCCCACCCTCGCCTCCCTCAGGCGCGCATTAAACGCCCATAGCGGACGCATCGCGAATGTATCAACCCGGCTCCCGATGATGAGTTCACCGCACAGCAAGCCGAGAAAGGAAATCTCGATCATGGAAGCCCGCATGAAGAACCCGGCGTTCGTCCTCCCCGAGACCATGAAGGGGATCCAGGCCATCTACAAGGGCATCTACCAGGGCGGTGCGCCCCAGGAGCTCCTGGAGCTCGTCGCCCTGCGCGCCAGCCAGATCAACGGCTGCAGCGCCTGCGTCCACGCGCACATCCAGAACCTCAAGAAGTCCGGCGAGTCCGATGAGCGCGTGGGCAATGTAGCCGCCTGGCGCGAGGCGCCGTTCTACAGCGACATCGAACAAGCCGCGCTGGAGCTCACCGAGGCCGTCACCCGGATCGCCGACCGGTCCGCGGACGCCGTGGCGGACGACCTCTGGGACAAGGTCGCCGATCACTTCGACGAGAATCAGCTCTCCGCGATCATCCTGACGATCTCCATCACCAACTTCTTCAACCGCATCAACGCCACGATCAAGGAGCCCGCCGGCGCGTCCTGGGCCTGACCCAACGGTCCAGCCCCCTATTTACGGCATGTCCGTAGATAAGGGGCTGACCACGTCCTTCTGATCCGCGACCTGGACGATCATCTTGCCGATGTTCCGTCCGTGCAGCATGCCGAGAAATGCCTCGACTACCTGGTTGAAACCGGTGACCACCGTCTGGTCCGCGACGAGGCGTCCCGACTGGATGTGCGGAATGAGCAGCGCCTCCAGCTCTCCCTGCAGGTGACCGTACTCGCGGACCAGGAAGCCCTCGAGGCGGATGCTCTTGCCCACCACCTCGTAGAGATTGCGCGGGGCGGCCGGTGGCCGCTGGGCGGAGTTGTACTGGGAGATCGCGCCGACCCAGACGATGCGGCCGTGATCGCGCACGGCGCCGATCGCCGCCTCGAGGTGTTCGCCGCCGACGTTCTCGACGCAGACGTCGACCCCGTCGGGAGCCGCCTGAGCGAGCAGTTCGGCGACCGGCCGCTGGTGGTAGTCGAAGGCGGCGTCGAATCCGAGCTCCTCGGTGAGGTGCTTCGCCTTGGCCGCCGAGCCGGTGCTGCCGACGATCCGCTTGGCGCCCATGATGCGGGCGATCTGCCCTGCCGCGGTCCCGACACCGCCCGCGGCGCCGGAAATGAACACCGACTCCCCCGCCCGCAGCCGCGCGATCTGGCTGAGCGCGACATAGGCGGTCAGTCCGGTGCCACCCAGAATGCCGAGATAGGCGCTGATGGGAACGCCTTCCGTCACCGGCAGGACACGTGCCTCCGCGGGACTGACCACGGCATGCGTGCGCCAGGCCTTCCGGTGGAAGACCAGGTCCCCGACCAGCAGCCGGGAGTCCCGCGACGCGATGACCCGCCCGATGGCGCGTCCTTCCAGCGGGCTGTGGAGCTCCCAGCCCTCGTCCATCAGCTCACGCATGTAGGGATCGACGGACAGGTAGACGTTCTCCACGAGGGCCGTGCCGGGGGACGGCTCCGGAACGGGTTCCGCCACGAACACGAACTCGTCACCCGTCGGCGTGCCCAGGGGGCGGGCCACCAGATGGACGGCTACGGACGTGTCAGCCATGACAACCTCCTTCATGGACCGAGCGGGTCACCGCATCGGCGAAAGTCAGGCGCGCGCGGCCTGTGGCACTGTCAGTCGGCCGGTGCGCAGCAAACCGGTCGCTATCGAAGCGGCTTCGCGTACTTCCGTGGTCAACCACAGCCGCCTCTCACGGAAACGGTCCGCGGGCACGGACACCGTGAACGCGCCGAACGGCGAGCCGGAAGCGTCGTAGAACGGTGCGGCCACGCAGGACACACCCTCACAGAACTCCTCCAGGTCCAGCGCGTACCCCTGCTTGCGCACGCGCGCCAGCTCGGCGACGAACCTGTCGTAGTCGGTGATCGTGTGCGAGGTGACCGGCGCGAGTTCCACCCCGTCGAACATCGCGGCCACCTGCTCGTGGGGCAGGAAGGCGAGCACGGCTTTGCAGGAGGCGCGCGCGTGCATGTGGCCGGTGTAGCCGACGTCGAGATTGCCCACGCTCACCGCATGCAGGCCGGACAGGTAGTGCTGCAGGGTGAGCGTGCCGTGATACCAGCCGGACAGGTAGGACGTCTCCTGGGTCTTGTTGTGCAGTCTGGTGAGGATCGCGGCCAGCTCGGGCGACGGCCCTGACCGCTGCTGGAGGTGCCGGCTCAACGAGGCCGCACGCGGGCCCACGTCATAGCGTCCGCCGGGCAACCGGACCACATGTCCGGTGGCCAGCAGTGTGCGGAGCAGGTGGTAGCACGTGCCGATCTTGATGTCGAGCTTGCGGCTCAGGACCTTCGCCGTCGCCGTGCCGTCGGCCGTGGCCACGGCTTCGAGCAGCGTCAAACCGCGCTCCAACGTGTGCAGTACGGTCTGCGTGTTCGAATCGGGCATCAGCCACCTTCTTCCGGCTTCCGGCGACCGCTACTGTGCGGCTTGAGCTCGGCCTTGTGCACAAGAATGAAGTGATTTTTCGATTATCTGAAATCCCGCCAACGGACGGCTGAAAATCTCGACCGCGCTCTCCTAACGTGTGCCTGCGATCCGTACGAAGGAGTAACCGATGATCCGCCGCTGGAACCCGGTCAATCTCGCGCCGCCGATCGGCCAGTACAGCCACCTGGCCGCCGTACCGGCTGATCACGAGCTGGTGTTCATCTCCGGCCAGGTCGGTACGCTGGAGGACGGCGCTCTGTCCGGCCCGGACGCGGAGTCGCAGACGCGGCAGGCCTTGGCCAACATCGAGCGGCTGCTGGAGTCCATGGACGCGGGGCCTGAGCAGCTGGTGAAGCTGCTGACACTGGTCTCGGGCGCCGAGCATCTCGAGGGGTACCGTGCCGCCAGAGAGGCCGTGTTCGCCAGGTGGTACCCAGAGGGTGACTGGCCCGCACACTCACTCGCGGTGGTGGCCGCGCTGGCCGCTCCTGAGCTGACGGTCGAGATCGAGGGCATGGCCGCGGTGCCGCGCCGGTGATCTCCCGCCCGATCACCTCGGCCCGGTTCCGGGAGCTCTTCCCCGCACTCCGTTCGACGGTCTGGCTCGACACGCCCGGCGCCCCACCCGGCGCGCGGCCGGTGGTGGAGGCGATGCGGGAAACGCTGGCGGCCTGGTCGTCTGGCGAGTTCGACTGGCTCGACTGGGACGGGGCCGCTGAGCAGGCTCGCGTCCTGTTCGCGCGACTGACCGGTGTGGCTCCCGCGACGGTGTCGACGCTGGGCTCGCTCGGTGAAGCCGCGGCCACGGTGGCGGCGTCGCTGCCGCCGGGCCGGATCGTGGTACCTGCCGAAGAGTTCCAGAGCAACCTGTTCCCCTGGTCCGCGCGGCACGAGGTGGTCACCGTACCGGCTCGGGGCGGCACGACGCGGGTGGAGGACCTGATCAAGGCGCTGGACGAGCGCGTCTCTCTCCTCGCGGTGAGCGAGGTGACCAGCCGGGAGGGGCAGCGGTTGGACCTCGCGGCCTTGCGAGCCGCGACCGACCGGGTGGGCGCGCGGCTGTTCGTCAACCTGACCCAGTCACTGGGTGTGCTGCGTTTCGACGCGGCCGGGATCCGTCCCGACTACTTCGCCGTGCACGGCTACAAATGGCTGCTGTGCCCGCGAGGCGCCGCCTGGCTCGTCACCAGGCCCGACCGCCTCAGCGAACTGAAGCCCCTCGTGCCGGGATGGAAGTCGACAAACCCGCCGTACCAGTACTTCGGGGGTCCCGCGAACCTCGCGCAGGATGCCAGGAGAGCCGACGCCTCACCGGCCTGGTTCTCCTGGATCGGCGCCAAGGCCGCACTCGAACTGCTCACCTCGCTCGACGCCGATCAGGTCGAACGGCACTGCCTCGGGCTCGCGGGGCGGCTGACCGACCAGGCGCGGGCGATCGGCCTGCGGAGGGTGACGGACGGACCGGGATCCCACATCGTCGTGCTCCATACCGACCGGGCCGACCACGTCGCCCTGCGGCTGCGTGAGCACGGCGTGCGGGCCACCGCCCTGAGCGACCGGATCCGCTTCGGCTTCCACTACTTCAACCAAGAGCCGGACGTCGTCGCGACCATGCGCGTCCTGGGCGGAGGGCGGTGATTCAAGAACGGGCGGGAGTGGCCGTGAAGTACGGGGAGACGTCCAGCTTGTCCGGCGCCTCCAACAGCCTGCGCGTCAGCTTGCCGTCGAACCCCATGACGCGGACCTCGTCGTTGGTCGCGTTGTCCAACTCCCAGCAGTAGAGCCGCGACTCGTCGTACCAGCCGAGCACCTTGTCGCAGTCGGAGGAGAACTTGCGGACCTGATGGCCGGTGCCGGCGTCCCAGAGGCAGTGATCGCCGTCGCCGCCGCCCGGGCAGTCGGTCACGAACGTCTTTCCTGAGGGCGAGAAGATGTCGCGGGTCCCGGACGCCAGCGGCCCGACACCCGATATGTCCCGCGTGGGCTTGCCGGCGGCGTCGAAGAAGCGCAGCCCCTCGTCCTTGCCGTAGACGATGACCACGCCTTCTTCTCTGCCGTCCCAGCCGAAGTCGCTGTCCCGGATCGAGTCGTCGGCCACATTGATCACACTGACCTTGCTCTCGGCCACGTTGATGATCGCGAAACCCACGGTGATCCAGGCGTCCTTGCCTTCCTTGTTCTTGATCTTCTTGTTGACGTTGAGGAGGACCTTCGAGCTGTCCTTCGACCAGGAACGGAGAGCGGTGTCCAGCGGCTTGCGTACGGTCTTGACCCGGAAGCTGGAGCCGGCCGGCCTGTCGGAGAGAAGGATCGAGTCGTAGCCGTCCGAGGTATATCCGTACGGCCTTCCCGCGAGATACCGGCCGTTGGGCGAAACCAGCGACTCCACGTTGCCCGGATACTTGTCGAACGTGCCCCGCAGCGATTGCCGGGCATAGTCGATGTCGTCATCATTTTTCTGGTCATCGACCTCGTACGCCGTCAGCGTGACCGGGTCGGACGGGAGCTCGTAGAGCGTGATCGAGCCGCCGGGCAGCGTGGTCTTGACGGGGGTGGCCGGGGCCGGAGTCGCCCCCTTCGACGATGTGGCCACGAGTTCCGGCGGGGGCGTGGGCTTCCGCAGCCACCCGGGCACGACCACCCCGGCCACCACGACGACCGCCACGATCAGCGCCCCCGCGCCGATGAGGATCGGCCTGCGCGACGGCCTGGTGCGGTCCGCATGCGGAGCGGCCTGTTTGGTTCCCTCCACGAGGGGGTCGGAGTCGGGCTCCGCGTTCCGCAGCAGGCGCAGGATCACCTGCTTGGCCGTCGGCCGCTGCGCCGGGTCCTTGGCGAGGCACTGCTGCACCAGCTCACGTAGCCGTCCACCGAGCGAGCCCAGATCGGGCGGGTTCCTGAGCACCCTGCTCATCACGGCGTGCGTCCCGTCGCTGCCGAACGGCGCTCGCCCGCACGACGCGAAGACCATCGTGGCGGCCCAGGAGAACATGTCGGTCGCGGGTCCGAGCCCCTGCCCCATGATCTGCTCGGGCGACATGTAGGCAGGCGTCCCGATCTGCGTGCTGCTCGTCATCGTGGCTGGGCTCAGCGTGCGCGCGATGCCGAAGTCGATCACGCGCGGCCCACCGGCGCCCATGATGACGTTGCCGGGTTTGAAGTCCCGGTGCACCACGTTCGCCTCGTGGATCGCGGCAAGCGCGGTGGCGGTGCCGATGGCGAGCCGCTCCAGGTTTCCGCCGGTGAGCGGGCCGTCGTCCCTGACGATCCGCTCCAGGGAGCGGCCCTCGACGTACTCGCTCATGATGTACGGCCGGCCCTGCTCGACGCCCGTGCTGAGGACAGTGGCGGTGCAGAACGGCGCCACCCGCCGGGCGACCTCCGCCTCGCGCAGGAACCGCTTGACGCTGTCCTCGTCGTCAGACTGCTCATGCCGCAGCCACTTGATCGCCATGCGCGCACCCATAGGGGTCCCGGCAAGGTAGACGACGCCCTGCCCGCCTTCGCCCAACTTGCCGAGGAGCTCCAGGCCACCCAGCTTCTGGGGATCCCCGGGCATGAGCGGCGTGAAGTTTGGCATGCGGTAATTGTGATGCTACAGAATGGATCTACCACAAGCTTACTAATCAGTAACTCTTCCCGAACATCCTTCTGTCAAGGCCGCCGGGACCCCTCCCGAGAGTCGGCGGCTACCGTGACTCCCGGAGGCGTGTGGAGATGGCGGAGACGATGCGCAGACCCCTGAGCAAAGTGGACATCCTGCCGAAGGAGTCCGGAACCCTCGCCGACGGCCTTCCTCCTGCCGTGCCCGGCACGCTGTACGTCCGAGGAACCAACGGCGGGATACGCGTCGCGCCGGACGCCGGGTTCGATGTGGTGTTCGGGCGTTGCGAGCCGGATGTCCATGTCTGCGTCGGCCCCAACGACCCGTACGTCAGCCGACAGCACGGATACATCACCTACCAGCACGGGCAGTGGATCCTGTACAACCTCGGCACCCTCCCCATCCGCCTTCCAGGCTCGCGGCTGGTGCTCACCGGACACCGGGCGGCGTTGCCGGTGGGGCACACGCCGCTGTTCATCGTCGCCCCTGAGCAAGAACACCTGCTCGAAGTACGGATCGTCATGACACCACCGAGCCCGGCCACGGCGAACCGCCATGAGGCCGACACCCGCGACCCGCCCAAGTGGCGCCTGAGCCCCGTCGAACGCCTGGTCCTGGTCTGCCTGGGCCAGCGATACCTGCGGCCCGAGCCCTGGCCGCAGCCGCTGACCTGGGCACAGATCGCCGACGAGCTCGGTCGCCTCAGGCCCGGAGAGGGGTGGACCGGGAAACGGGCCGCCCACATCGTCTCCCAGACGCGCAAGCGGCTCAGCGCCGAGGTGCCCGGACTCTTGGAGGAGGAGATCCCGGCGCCGCTGGGCAACACGCTCAACCACAACCTGATCACCGCGCTGCTGGCCACCGCCACGATCGGCCCATCAGACCTCCGGCTCCTCGACGAACCACGCTGGGGCGACGGCGACCCCTGATCACCCGCTGACCACCCGGAGGGGGTGGGGCAGACCCCACCCCCAACTCTCTGGCACACGCCGGTGACCAGGCGGCGCCGCTGCCGAACGATGGTCGGCATGACAACAGCTTCACCCCGCACAGGCGCGCCAGAGCAGACCCGGACCCGACGCGGTCCCCGCCTCATCGTGACGCCGATCCTCCTGTCCGTGGCCCTGACCGGCCTCGCCTGCACACCCGGCCGGTCAGGAGACGCGGCCGCCGCTTCGACCCCCACCGCGACCGGTGCCGACCGTACGAGTCCCGCCGAGGCCCGCCGGGTGGACCAGGTGCCCACACCCGTCCTGCGCTGGACGACGTGCCGGAAGACCGCCCAATGCGCCACCGCGGAGCTCCCCCTGGACTACGACGATCCGCACGGCGCGACACCGCCGCGCCCGTCCTGGTGATCGGCAACAAGTGGGATCCGGTCACCAGCCACGACAGCGCGGTGAGCGTGGCGCGACTGCTGCCGAGCAGCCGCCTGGTCTCCAGCGACGGCTGGGGCCACACGGCTCTGCTGACGTCCGCGTGCGTCGACAACGCGGTGTACGACTACCTGATCCATCCGCTGGCCCCGGCGCCGAAGATCACGCGCTGCCGCGGGGACATCCAGCCCTTCGCCCCGTCGCCGTCCACCCACTGACCCGCGCGGATCGCGCTCGTCCCATTGCGCGAGTCCACCGCGCGAGCGAACCAACCTGCCGTTCCGGGTCTGACCCGCGGCTGAGAAGCGCGACTCCCCCGCGCCCACCATGGGCGCGGGGGCATCTGTGGTCCGGCCACCTGGTCATCGACAGCGCGGGTCCAGGCATTGGGCGCACGCGATCACGCCGCTCCCGCTCCGGAAGCGGCAGATCTGAAAGTCGCAGCACCCGATCCATTCCGGGGGCGGAGCGTACGCCGCCGCCTCGGCCCTTGGCACTATCCAGCCGAGCATGACGCTGCCGATCGGACCGATACACGAGTACGTATGCGTCGCCTATCGCCGTGGTTCTTAGGGTTGCGGTGCCCGGCCATGGCGAAAGGAGTGGACCTATGTCAGGACTCGTCGCGAGTATTGTCCTCGTCACCGAACTCACGGTGCTCAATCTGCTGCTGACGTTCGGTGTGATCCGGAGGCTCCGCGAGCACACGGATCTTCTCGCTAACGGAGCGACACCAGTTCTAGGTGAAACGCCCGCTCTGTCGGTGGGCCGCCTTGTCGAAGACTTCGCCGGCAGCACGACCGACGGGGAGCCGGGCGTACCGGCTACGCGACGTTTCTTTTCCTTGACCAGGTTGCTACCCGACCGACCGGTAGATAGGCTGCCGTCCCGTGAGCCGACCTACCGGTCGGTCGAGTGGGGTGAACAGGAGCAGCATGGACGTCACCGAGGTTCACGGGACAGTCGCCAACGGCTTCGAGCCGGTGATGGCCGCCCTTCAGCGCAATTTCGCCCAGGACGCCGAGGTGGGCGCCGGGCTGACCATCTACCAACACGGAGCGCAGGTCGTGGACCTGTGGGGCGGCTTAGCCGACCTCGGCACCCGGCGGCCATGGGAGCGCGACACGATCGCGGCCCTGGCCTCGACCACCAAGACCTTCGCGGCGGGAGCCCTGCTGCTCCTGGTCGAGCGGGGTCAGGTGGACCTGGACGCTCCGGTGGCAGCGTACTGGCCGGAGTTCGCCCAGAACGGCAAGGGCCAGATCACCGTTCGGGTGCTGCTCAGCCACCGCGCGGGACTGACCTCGATGGAGGCCAGACCGATCACCTGGGAAGACCTTCGGGACTGGACGCCGATCACGGACACCCTGGCCGCCGCCGCACCCGAATGGCCACCCGGCACCGCGCACGGCTATCACGGCGTGACCTTCGGCCACCTGGCCGGTGAAATCGTCCGGCGGGTGTCCGGGATGAGGTTGAGCGAGTTCTTCGCCCGCGAGATCGGCGCACCGCTCGGCGGCCTCGACTGCTACATCCGCGTGCCCGACAGCGAGCTACCGCGGATGGCCACCATGGTGGTCCCCGACACCGAACAGGTCATGCTGGGCATGGAGCTGCCTGAGCTGGCCGACATGGTCCACGCTCTGAACGATCCCACCACGCTGACGTACCGCTCGATGTTCGGCAGCATCGCCATCGGGTGGGACGCCACGAACGACCCGAGCACCTACCAGGTGGAGAGCCCGTCCATGGACGGTGTCGCCTCCGCCCCATCGCTGGCGCGCTACTACGCCGCGTTGATCGGCGAGGTGGACGGCGTTCGGCTCCTCAGCCCTCAGCTCGTGGACCAGGTCCGGCACTCCTACGGCGACGGCATCGACGAGATCCTGCGGGTGCGGACGTCGTGGGGGCTCGGGTTCGCGCTGCCCGGCGGCCCGATGTGGCCCGTGCCGGAGAAGATCGCCGGGCTGTTCGGGCACAGCGGCGCCAGCGGCTCGTTCGCCTTCGCCGACCCCGAGCGCGGCCTGGCCTTCGCCTACGTCCCCAACCGCGGCTCCGAACTGCTGGAAGGGGGCGATTTCCGGGTCCGCGGCCTGATCGAGGCGCTGTACGAAGCCCTTCCGTAGCGCCGCGTGGATTTGTCAACCGACCGATAGGTAGGCTGATAGGTTGTCACGGATCGAATCACCGAACCCGGAGGACCACAGTTGCCTCGTATCGAGTCGGGCGACACCCGAAGTCGCATCATCGAGACGGCTCGGGAGCTGTTCACCACGCAGACCTACCGCGCGGCCTCCATGCGCGACATCGCGGAACGGGTCGGCATCACCAAGCCCTCGCTCTATCACCATTTCCGCAGCAAGAGCGAGATCCTGGCGAGCCTGGTGAGCCCGCCGATCGACCAGCTCGAGGCGACGATCGCCGACGCGGCTTCCCGCTCGTCTCAGGCGGAGATCAGGCAGCACGTACTCGGCGGCTGCCTGGACGTCATACTCGCCCATCGCGAAACGATGACGCTGCTCCTGCGCGACGCCTCGGTCTACGGCGACGAGACGACCGAGGTCATGTCGAGGATGGTGGCTGTGGTGAACCGGGCCATCGAGCTGCTCACCGGCCCCGATCCCGACTGGCGACAGCGCGTACGCGCGGCCCAGGCGTTCGCCGCGGCCACCGACCCCATCAGCCACCTCGCGGACGTACCGGTGGACGATCTGCGTGCCGAACTTCTTCGCGGCGCGAGCGCGATTCTCGACCTCGAACCGATCGCCGCGTCCGTGAGACCGCAGGTGCCTTAGACGAGCGTCCCTTGCCTGCGAGGTTTCCGCGGGCAAGGGACGGTTTCATGGTGTTCGTTTATCTGAGAGGGGCGAAGAAGGAGCGCAGGTCCTCCGCCACCTGTTGGGGCTCCTCATGGGCCATGAAGTGGCCGCCACGTTCCGGCGTGTGCCAATGACGCAGGTCACGGCACACCCGCTCGACCATGCTCCTGGGCAGGTTCACGAGCGCGGGCTCGTTGCTCAGAGTGACGGCCGCGGGCACCATGATGGGTGGGACGGGCTTGTTCATCGGGTAGTCGTAATACTGCCGGAAGGACGATCCGATGGTGCGGGTCGCCCAGTAGAGCGTGGCGACGGTCAGGAGAGTGTCCTTGTCCCAGCGGGTCTCCAGATCGCCGTCGCAGTCGCTCCAGTCACGATACTTGTCGATGATCCAGGCCAGCAGCCCCGCCGGCGAGTCGATGAGGGCGGCGGCGATCGTGTCCGGCCGCGTCCACATGATCTCGCTGTAGCCCTGGTCCTTCAGGTCGTAGGCGTCGAGGGCGTCGAGGAACGCCTGCTCCTCGGCCGTCGCCGGCTGCTCTCCGAAGTCGGTGGTCACCACGGCTGAGGTGATGTGCACTCCGGCGACCTCGCCGGGATACAGGGCGCCGAGCCACTGCGTCACCCCGCCGCCGATGTCGCCGCCGAAGGCACCGAAGCGCGCGTACCCGAGCGTTTCGGTCATGAGGGCGTGCCAGATCTCCGCCACGCGCCTGCGGGTGAACCCGCCCTCGGGCAACGCCGAGTACAGGAAACCGGGCAGGGAGGGGATGACCACGTCGAAGGCGTCGGCCGGGTCACCGCCGTACCGTGCCGGGTCGGTCAGCCGCCCGACGAGCGGCAGCATCTCCACGAAGCTGCTCGGCCAGCCGTGAGTGAGGATCAGCGGCAGAGGCGCGGGCGCGCCCTCCGCGCGCCGCCCCCGCACGTGGACGAAGTGCACCGGGCGTCCGCCGACCTCGGCGACGAACTGCGGATGGGTGTTGAGCGCCGCCTCGGCGCGGCGCCAGTCGAATCCGTCCGCCCAGTAGGCGACCAGCTCACGCAGGTAATCGGGATCGGTTCCCGCGGCCCAGTAGACACTGTCGGACGGCGTGGTGAAGAGGGTACGGGCGAGCCTGGCTCGCAGGTCGTGCAGAACGTCATCGGACACGGAGATCCGAAAAGGCTTGACTGTCATGTTCCTTCGCTCAGGAGTGGTCGAGTGACGGACACTCCTGGGGCGCAGTCAGACGAAGGCGACGGCCAGGAGTGCCCGGACGGGCTGATACGTGGTCATCGGGCACACCTCCTCATATCGGGAAAGACCGAACACAACGTACCACCACCGGGCAGGAGGATGTCAGCGAGATATGCGCGAGGAGACATCGGCCAGGACGACGCCGCTCGCCGCCCGGGTCGACCGGCCGCCGGCGGTGATGAGGCCTTCCAGCACACGCTTGCGGCTCGCCTCGATCTGATCGACCACGATCTGGCGGGCTCGCGCCGCGTCACGAGCGAGGAGGGCGTCGTGCAGGTCGTGGTGCTCGTGCATCATTTCCGAGGCGTGGTCGCGGTCGCCGAGGCTGATGAAGAACAGGCGCTGCATTTCCTCCAGCAACACCTGCAGGGTGTTGGCGAGCCGTTCGTTGCCGCTGGCGCGGGCGATGCGTACGTGGAATTCCCGGTTGTCCTGAAGGAACTGCTGGTAGCTACGGGTGTCGTCGTGTGTGTAGGTCTCGTGGGCGAGTTCGTGCAGGGCTTCGAGCTCCGCCTGCGGGGCGCGCATGGCGGCCAGTTCGACCGCGGCCGGTTCCAGCAGCAGCCGCATCTCGAACAGATCCTGGACGCTGGCCAGTGTCACGACGGTGACGCGGTAGCCCTGTCGTGGAAGTACCTCGACGAATCCTTGCTGTACGAGCCGGCGCAGCGCCTCGCGCACCGGCGAGCGGCCGAAACCGGTGCTCTCGGTGAGGGCGGCCTCGTGCAGTTCGGCGCCGGGCGCGAGCTGGCCGGTGAGGATGAGGTGTTTGACATGCTCGTACGCGTTGTCGGTCGCGCTGCGAGCCTTAGCCGTTGTCATGCCTGCCACATGACGATGATACGTCTAGTGATACATCACTAACCGGCATCGATCATGCCGGGGTCAGAGCGTCCGGCGGCCATGGCGCCAGTGAGCGGCTCGGTGCGAGGAAGCCGACATCACGGGTGGTTCGCCCCTCGATGACCAGGTCCGCGATGATGTCTCCGAACACGGGGGCGAACTTGAAGCCGGAGCCGGAAAATCCGCAGGCCAGGATGATCCTGGACGAGTCGGGTGCCGGTCCGAGCAGGGGCTGGCCGTCCGTGGTGTAGCCCTCGAGGCCGACTGTGGTGGCCACCGGGTCGGGATGCAGGCCGGGGAAGAACTCGGCGACCGTGTCTCGGAGGCGGCGTAGCAGCGCGGGGCCGACGGTCAGAGATGGGTTCTCGGTGTCGTACACGATGGGGTGGCCGGCGGTGTAGACGCCGATCTTCACGGTGGCGCCGTCGACGGTGGGAAATCCGTAGGCGTTGACGTCTCCGACGCGTTCGAAGACGCCGCAGACGTCCGGCCGATACTGGTCGATGTTCTCGGGCACGTACCAGGCCTGCGCCACCCGCCGCGGAAGCACGGTCGCTCCCGCCAAGGGGACCAGGTCGCGGGCTCGTGCCCCCGGGGCGAGGACGACGTGCCCGTAGCGCCGCGTCCCATGCACCGTACGCAGGACGACACCGTCGTCGTCCGGTTCGATGGCCAGGACGCGGGTGTGGTCGAACAGGGTCGCGCCGAGTGTTCCGGCGTGTCGTGCCGCCGTGACCACCGACAGCTCCGGCCGGAGGAATCCCGCGTGCGGGTCGGTGACGCCGGCGTCGGCCGGGCACACGCGGTGCTGCGGGTAGCGGGTTCTGAGTTCCGCGCTGTCCAGCCATTCGTGGTCGAGCCCGGCCGACAGCGCCGACTTGTGCGCGGCCACAAGTGCGGGTGTGTCCGACGGGCCGAGGATGACACCGCCGACGGTGTGCAGGAGGTGACGGCCTGTCGCCCGCTCCAGGGCGCGCCACAGGCCGAGTGCTTCCAGCGCGAGCGGGGTCATGCGCGGTTCGCGCTGGCTCTGCACCGAGAACCGCCGCGTCTGCCCTGAGGAGGCCCCGCGGTCGTGGCCGATGCCGAACCGTTCGTAGCCGGTGACCGAGTGTCCGCGCTCGGCCAGCCGCCAGGCGGCCATCGCCCCGATGGCGCCCAGGCCGACGACCGCCACGTCGGCGTCATAGCCGCTCACGCGCTCACCGTCGCGGAATCGTGGAGTTGCCCGGCGAGCACGCCGGCCGCGTACTCGATCTCCTCGGCGGTGATCACGAATGGCGGGCAGATGTGCAGGGTGTTGCCGGCGAGCAGACGGGTCAGCACTCCGTTCTCCCGGGCGCCGAGCACGACCTTGGCGGCGTCCACCTCGGGCTTCAGCTCGACACCGGCCATCAGCCCGACCGTGCGCACCTCTTGGACCGAGGGCGAGTCCACGAGCGGCGCCAGGGCTTGAGCCAGCACGGGTGCCAGCTCGGCAGCCCTGGCCACGAGCTGCTCCTCGTGAAGAATGTCCAGGTTTTCGAGGGCAACGGCACAGGCGGTGGCGTGGCCCGAGTAGGTGAGTCCGTGCCGGAAGATCGGGGCCTCGGCGCCGGTGAAGAACGGTTCGGCCACGTGCGGCGCGATTCCGACGGCGCCGAGCGGGAGGTAGCCGGAGGTGATTCCCTTGGCCAGGACGATCATGTCGGGTTCGATGTCCCAGCGCCGGCACGCGAACCACTCGCCGGTACGGCCGAAACCGGTGATCACTTCGTCGGCGATGAAGAGGATGTCGTTCTGGCGGGCCAGTTCGCGCAGTCCGGACAGGTAACCCTCCGGCGGCGCATGCACCCCGCCGGTGCCGATGACCGGCTCGGCGACGATCGCGGCGATGGCGTCGGCGCCGATCCGCTCGATCACGGCGGCCGTCTCCGCCAGATCGCTCCGTGGTACGCGGGCGGTCTCCGGGATGAGCGACTCGGTGCCGTAGCCGTCGCGGTTGAAATCCAGTCCGGCGATCGAGGTCCCGAATCCGTGCAGTCCGTGATAGGCCCCGTCACGGCTGAGGATCACCTTCTTGTCCGGCCTCCCGACCACCTGCCAGTATCGCCGGGCCAGTTTGCAGGCGGCGTCGATGGAGTCCGAGCCCCCGGAGGTCAGAAAGATCCTCGGATCCGCGATGGGCAGCAGGCCCGCCAGCCGTTCTGCCAGGTCCAGGGCTGGACGGTTGGCGTGCGCGCCGAACAGATGGTAGGTCTCCAGGGTGCGGATCTGCGCCGCGGCCGCATCGGCGATCCGGGCGCGCCCGTGTCCGATGTTGGCGTGCCAGAGCCCGGCCGGCAGGTCGAGCAGCCGCTGTCCGTCCTCGGTGGTCACCCAGGCGCCGTCGCCGGAGGCGATCACCAGACGTTCCTGGCAAGCAGTGGGCATGTATGTCTGCGGATGCCACAGCGGGCTAGGCATACTCATCCCTTCGCTCTTATCCCTTCGTTCCTCACGGGAATCAGACGGTGGCGAACTCGTCCACGGCGGCCGCGTGGACGTGCAGCATCCGGGCGAGCAGGCCGTTGCCGCGAGAGAACGTCAGCGGCGAAGCGCCGCCGTTCGCGAAGAAGGCCGCTCCCTGATCCGGTGACTTGTCGCTCTTGTCATCGGGGTACAGCGGGTTGACGGTGTTCTCGATCTTGGGCCACAGGGCGCGGGCGGCCTCGGTGGATTCGAAGTCGAGCAGCAGCACCAACGTGCCCGGCAGCAGCTCTCCGGCGCACTCCTTGAGCACCGACCCGCCCAGATAACCGGGGTGGCCGTCCAGGGAGCGCAGAAACTCGCCGAGGTAGTCCTGTGCCTGCTCGGTCTTGCCCGGCTCCGAAACGAAGATGAAGACGTCGCGTCGCTTGGTCATGATCGCGTGTTCCTCTCAGTACGTGTGAGTTCGATGTCGTGGGTGGTCACGGGAATCTCCATGAACAGTGCTCGGGACACACCGGCCGTGTCGTCCTCGACCACCACCGCGCCCATGGACAGCCAGAACGGCAGCGCGCCGGGCGAGTGCGGGAAGGTGTGCAGCGCGATGGTCCGGTAATGCCCTTCGCACCGTGCCCGGTCGAGCACCTGATCGATCAGCACGCGTGCGACGCCGCGGCGGCGGTGTTCCCGCGGGACGTAGACGCGGACGAGCTGGCCGGTGTGGCCGTCTCGGTACCTTTCGACGAGATGCGGCGGGCTGAGACCTTCCTTGAGCGCGCCCCCGCGGATGCCGGCGGTCCCGAGCAGGACACCGGTCTCCGCATCCTGCGCGACCAGCATGAACGGCCCGTCCGGTGCGAGATACCACGCCGTCATGTCATCGATGTCGGCATGGACGATGGGGTCGTAGGGGTCGCCGAAGTCCTCGGCGACGATGCGCAGCATGAGGGTGCGCGCGCTCGGGATGTCCTCTGCGGTCAGCTCACGGACGTGGAATCCGGCATCGGTGGCCATGGCGGAGCTCCAGTTCTGGCGGTGGGAGAGTGAGCCGGCGAAGCACTACAGACTCGCGGCCTGCTTCGCCCGGTAGGCCGCGCGCGCTTCGGCGCTGGCGTGGTGACCGGAGAGTTCGTGCAGGTCCTCCGGTCTCTTGCCGTCGACGACCGGGTGCAGGTGCACCACGACCGATTCCAGGTGTGGATGGGCGTGCAGCAGCGCGTGCTCGACCTGGTCGGCGACGCGGTGTCCTTCCACGACGGTGAGGGTGACCGCGACGGCGATGTCGGCGTCGGCTTCCATGCGGTGCCCGCTCCAGCGGGCCCTGATCCGGTCCACCGCCACGACGCCCTCGACCGAGGCGGCGGTCATGGTCATCGCCTCGATGACACCGGGTTCGATGCCGTCC
Organism: Nonomuraea sp. NEAU-A123; assembly: GCF_018603905.1. GTDB lineage: Bacteria > Actinomycetota > Actinomycetes > Streptosporangiales > Streptosporangiaceae > Nonomuraea. Next base: position 505,756 of record NZ_JAHFZZ010000001.1, on the reverse strand, counting down.
ATCAGCCGGCGGAACACCGTCCGCATGGAACTGATCAGAATCCCCATGATCACCACTCCGATGATCAGTCCGACGATCGCGTCCGCCCGCTCGAGACCGAACCACACGCCGACCACGCCGACCACCACGGCGATCGAGGTGAGCCCGTCCGCCCGGGCATGCTGCCCCTCGGCGATCAAGGCGGCGGACCCGATCTTGCGACCGGTACGGATTCGATAGACGGCCACGATCTCGTTGCCGGCCGCGCCGACGATCCCGGCGGCGAACACCCAGCCCAGGTTGGTCAAGGGATGCGGGTTGATCAGCGCGTCGACCGACTCCCAGATGATCAACCCCACCGAGGCGGCGATCACCAGGGAGATCAGCACTCCGGCCAGGTCCTCGGCGCGCCGGTAGCCGTAGCTGTAGCGGTTGCTCGCGACGCGGCGCCCGATCCGGAAGGCGATGACCAGGGGAATCGTGGTGACCGCATGCCCGAGGTTGTGCAGCGTGTCAGCCAGTAGAGCGATCGAGCCGGAGATCGCCACGATGGCCATCTGCAGGATCGCGGTGGCCATCATCCCGGCCAGGCCGATCCACGCGGTGCGAATGCCCTCACCGCTCGTCTCTTCGGCCGACTGGATGGCTTCATTGGCGTCGTGAGAATGAGGCACCACGAAGTGCTTCAGCTTGGCCAGCAGGCCGCCGCCACGGTGCCCGTCATCGTCTCCGTGTCCATGTCCGTGGCCATGCCCGTGTCCGTGTCCATGGCCGTGCTCGTGATCGTTTTCCGGGGCCGGATGTTCGTTGCTCATCGTGATCAAGCTTTCCCGTCGTCTTCGTGATATTTCACGTGAAACATTACGATGCACCTCTCCTCTCGTCAATGGTTTGCTGAGGGCTGGGGATGGCACGTAAACATGTTGTTAACGATGGCTCGCGAATGTGTCGGGACGTGTCTCCCGGTGTCGCACATCGAGCTTCTCCCAGCCGGGACCTGGGGATTCATTGCAAGAACCAGATCACCTGCCAAGTACGTTGTCAACAATCAATGCGAAAGAGAGGGTTGTTGACAACGCCTAGAGGCTGGCAGATGATATGCGGCATCGTTCAGGGAACGGGGCGCCCCGTTTCGCGACTGAGACCCCCAGATGGTCAGCAACGACGCGGCTCTCCTACCAGCCACCCCGGAGCATTGCGGCTTCGAACTCGTTACCCGCCCTTACCTTTCTCCAGGCGGATGCCATGAAACGATCACTCCCCCTTCGCCCCTCTGCTCTGATCTGCTCGGCCCTGCTCACGCTGACCGCGTGCGGCACCTTCGAAAACAACGACTCCACGGCCGGCGCGGACCAGAACGTGGTGATCAGCCTCCAGTTCTCCCCACGCTCCAACTACGCCCTTGAAACCGACGACGCCCTGCTGCTCAGCCAGATCGGTTGCCTGGAAACCCTGCTCACCTATGACAACAAGGCCGGCGCGCTCAAGCCGCTCCTGGCCACGAAGTGGACGCAGAGCAACCCCACCACGTGGGATTTCACGCTGCGCGAGAACGTCAAGTTCCAGGACGGCACCGGCCTGACGGCCGACGCCGTCGTTCAGGGGCTGAAGCACGTGCTCGCGGTCGAGGCGCCGCCGCGGGCGTTCAACAAGACGGTCGTCTCGTCGATCACCGCACTCGACGGCTCGACCGTCCGGATCACCACCCCCAAACCGAGCGCCCTGCTGCCGTTCCGGCTGGCCAGCGCCAACACCGGCATTCTGGCGCCGGCCGCCTACACCTCCTCGGGCATCAAGCCGATCGGGCACTGCACAGGGCCCTACAAGCCGGTTTCCGAGGCCACCGGTCAGTCGATCTCGATGGAGCGCAACACGACCTACTGGGGTGGGCAGGTCCCGCTGGCCAAGGTCGAGGCCAGGTTCATCGCCGAAGGCGCGACCCGGGCGACCCAGGTCCAGACCGGAGAATCCCAGATCGCGCTGGGCATCCCGGCCACCAGCGTGGCCGCGCTGAAGAGCGACAAGGATCTCGTGGTCAGCGAGACGTTCACGCCGCGCACGACCGGCCTGTACTTCAACAACTCACGTGCCCCGTTCAACAAGGCCGCGCTGCGCAAGGCCGTGCAGGCCGCCCTCGACCTCAACGCCATCGCCAAGAGCGTCTACAACAACGGCGCCGAACCCGCGATCGGCCCGTTCTCGCCCACCGAGCCGTGGGCGCCCAAGGGCATGCGGCCCGTGGCGCAGAACCTCGACCAGGCCAAGGCGCTGCTCGCCGAGGCCGGGTACGCCCCTGGCAAGCTCAAGCTGACGCTGCTGGCCTACACCGAACGGCCCGAGTTCGCCGACCTCGCCACCGTGATCCAGGCCAACCTCAAGGCGATCGGCATCGAGGTCAAGGTGAAGAGCAGCGACTACGCCGGGATCGAACCCCAGCTCCTGTCCGGCGACTACGACCTCACGCTGCTGTCACGCAACCACCTGGTCGACATCGCCGACCCCAACGGCTTCCTGTCCTCGGACTACACCTGTGACGGCGGCTTCAACATCAGCCACTTCTGCGACCCGGCCATCGACAAGAAGATCGCCTCGGCGAACGCCCTGGCCGACGCCACCGAGCGCAACGCCGTCTACGCCGAGGTCGCGCGCTACCTCGAAGAGAACGCGGTCACCGTCTTCGGAGTGCACGAGCAGACATTGGCCGCGTACCGCGCCGGTGTGAAGGGTTTCACCGACGACCCGCTCGCTCGATACGCGATCACCACCGCCGTGACCGTCGCCAAGCAGTAACGGAGGGAATTACATGGACTTGCTGGGCTTCACCCCGAAATACATAACTTTCGACTGCTACGGAACGCTCACCAGCTTCCAGATGACGCCGACCGTGCTCCCGCTGATCGAGGACCGCGTCGCACCTGAGGATGTCCCCACCTTCCTGAAGGACTTCCGCGCCTATCGGATGGACGAGGTGCTCGGGCCGTTCAAGCTCTACCCCGAGGTCCTGCGGGATTCCTGGCAGCGGGCCTGCAACCGGTGGCGCATCCAGTTCCGGCAGTCCGACGTGGACACGATCATCGCCGCGGTCGGCTCGTGGGGGCCGCACCCCGATGTGCCGGAAGCGCTCGGCAAGCTCGCGTCGGCCTACCCGCTGGTCATCCTGTCCAACGCCACCGACGGCATGCTGGAGAACAACGTCAGGCAGCTCGGCGCGCCGTTCCACCGGGTGTTCACCGCCGAGCAGGCCCGCGCGTACAAACCGCGATACGCGGCTTTCGAGTACATGCTCGACCAACTGGACGTGGAGCCGCAGGAGATCCTGCACGTGTCCTCGCACATCTGGTACGACCTCATCCCGGCGCACGAACTGCGGATCAAGCACAAGGTCTACGTCAATCGCGGCTACGACCCGTCCGTCCCCTTCTACGAATACGCCGAGACCTCCGATCTCACCGGCGTCCCGCCGCTGCTCGGCATATAGCCCCACGACTGGGAGGACACGTGAAGCTCGTTTCCTACTGGCTCGACACCGCCAAGCCGGCCGGCGACTTCCGCCGCACCGAACCACCGGCACACGCGGACGTCGTCGTCGTGGGCGCAGGTCTCACCGGCCTGTCGACCGCCTTGCATCTGTCCCGTCAGGGCGCGCAGGTCGCGCTGCTGGAGGAGCACACCGTCGGCTGGGGCGCCTCCGGCCGCAACGGCGGAATGGCCACACCGGGACTGGCGATCTCCTTCGGCGCCGGGGTGAAACGCTACGGAACGGCGCGCGCCACCGCGATGTTCCGCAGCTACAACGACGCGATCGACACACTCGAAGACGTCGTGACAAGTGAGGGGATCGACTGCTCCTTCAGCCGGACCGGGCGGCTGACGCTGGCCAGCAAACCCGCGCACTACCAGGGCTTCCAGGCCTCGGCCGCGCTGATGCGCGAGCTGGCCGGGCAGGATGTGCGGCTCGTACCGCCCGCGCGCATCCGTGAGGAGATCGGCAGTGACCACTACCACGGCGCGATGGTCGATCCCCTCGGCGCGGGCGTCCACGTGGGCCAGCTGACGGCCGGACTGGCGGCGGCCGTGTCGACGAACGGCGTGTCCATCCACGAGGAGTGCCGGGTCACCGGGCTGACCCGGCGCTCCGGCTACCAGCACGACGTGCACACCGAACTCGGCACCGTACGCGGCGACCAAGTGGTGATCGCCACCAGCGGCTACACCGGCGGCCTGACCCCGTGGCTACGTCGACGGATCGTGCCGATCGGCAGCTTCATCATCGTCACCGAACCGCTCGACGACAGCGTCGTGGACGAACTGCTGCCGCACCGCCGCGTCGCCTCCGACAGCAAGAACCTGATCTACTACTTCCGGATCACTCCTGACAACCGGCTGCTCTTCGGCGGACGCGCCCGGTTCGCGCTGTCGGCGCCCGCTTCCGACATCAAGAGCGGCCGAATCCTGCGCCGCGCGATGGCGACGGTCTTCCCGCAACTGGCCGGCGCTCGCGTCGACTACTGCTGGGGCGGCCTGGTGGACATGTCGATGGACCAGATGGTGCACGCCGGGGAACGTGACGGCCTGTTCTACTCCGTCGGCTACAGCGGCCACGGCGTGCAGATGGCCACGCACATGGGCAAAGTGCTGGCCCAGGTGCTGGGCGGGGAACCGGCCGCCAACCCGTGGCACGACCTCCCGTTCCGCGCCGTTCCCGGACACTTCGGCCCGCCGTGGTTCCTGCCGCCGGTAGGCGCCTACTTCAAGTTCCTCGACCTCGTCCGCTGACCAACCTCCATCGGGGACGGCTATGGAAAGGGCAGACATACGATGTTCTTCTTGATCAGACGGCTGGCCGTACTCGTCGGCACGCTGGTGATCGCGTCATTCGTGGTCTTCCTGATCCCCTACCTCACGCCGGGCGATCCCGTGCGGAAGATCCTGCGCGGCCGGGTGAGCGACCTCAACGTCGACCCGGTCACGCTGGAGAACCTACGTCGCTCGTACGGCCTCGACCGGCCGCTGCTGACGCAGTTCTGGGATTGGCTCGTCAAGGCGCTGCGCGGAGATCTCGGCCTGTCCTACACCAGACGTTCCCCGGTCACCGAGATGATCGGCAGCGCGCTGGGGGTGACGACCGTTCTCGCCATCACCTCACTGCTGATCGCACTGGTGGCCGCGCTGTTGTTCGGCTCGCTGGCCGCGGTCAAGCGCGGCAGACCCACCGACACCGCCATCACCTCGATCACCCAGGGGTTCGTCGCGATCCCGGAGTACTGGCTGGCGCCGGTGCTGATCCTGGTCTTCGCGCTCCAGCTCGGCGCGCTGCCGTCGGCGGGGTGGCGGGGTCCGGAGTCGCTGGTCCTGCCCTGCCTCACTCTCGCGCTGCGCCCGATGAGCTACTTCACCCAGGTGACCAGGGCATCGATGATCGACGTGCTGGAATCGCCCCACATCACCGCCGCCCGAGCGCGCGGACTGACGTTCGGCGCGACGATGATCCGGCATGGCCTACGCAACGCGCTGCTGCCGGTGATCACCTTGTTCTCGGTGTGGCTGGCGGGCCTGCTCGGCGGCTCGGTGGTGGTCGAGGTGATCTTCTCGATCCCCGGCATGGGCCGCCTGCTGTACGAGTCGGTCATCAACAACGACATTCCCACCATCCAGGCCGGAGTCATCAGCCTGGTCGGGTTGGCCGTCCTCATCACGACGCTGACCGATATGGGGTACACACTCATCAATCCCACGGTGAGGGCCGCGCATGTCTCTGCTTGACGATCATCTCACCAGCAAGGCGCCGAACGACGCCCCGGCGACCGGTGCGGAGCGCGGGCGCGGCCGGGCCGGGCTGCGGACCTGGCCGCCCAGTCTCCTTGTCGGAGCCACGCTCTTCGGGCTCATCCTGATCACGCTCATCCTGACCCCGTGGATCATGCCGCACGACCCCGCGGCCCAGAACCTGGCCGACCGGCTGGCGCCGAGCGGCGCCACACATCCGCTCGGCAGCGACCACCTCGGAAGGGACGTGCTGAGCCGACTGATGGACGGTGGCCGGTTCTCGGTGTCGATCGCCGCCATCACTCTGCTGATCTGCGCGGTGAGCGGCACTCTGGTCGGCATCGTCTGCGCGCGGCGGGGCGGTAAGTTCGACGAGTTCGTCATGCGGCTCACCGATGTGCTGCTGGCCTTTCCCGAGATCATCGTCGCGTTGTTCCTCGTGGCCGTCCTGGGCACGAACTACGGCACCCTGATCCTGGCCCTGGTCATCGGCGGCTGGACCCCGTTCGCCCGGCTGGCCCGCAGCGTCGCCCTCGAGATCGGCTCCCACGACTACATCGAAGCCGCGCGGGCGCTGGGCTGCTCCTCGTCGTTCATCATGTTCCGGCACATCCTGCCGAACGCGCTGAGCCCGCTGCTGGCGCACACCGCGGTCCGGTTCGGGCACAAACTGATCACCGTGGGCGCCCTGTCCTACCTCGGTCTCGGCATCCAGCCACCGGACGCGGACTGGGGGTCCATGCTCGCGACCGCGCAGCCGTACCTGACGAAGACGCCAGGCTTGATCATCTACCCTGGCCTGGCCATCTTCGTGACGGCGTTGAGCGTCACACTCATCGGCCAAGGCCTCAACGCCAGGAGGAACCAGCGTGGGTGAACAGGCCGGTACACCAAAGATCGCGAAGGAGCAATTCGTGAGCGAACCCAGACGCAGGGCCGAACCGCACGTTCCCAAGCGCACCCTCTCCGCCGTGGTGACGTCCCAGATCAGGGAACGGATCATCAGCGGCGGGTACCCTCCCGGCAGTCAGATGAACGAGGTGGAGATCGCCGCGGGGTTCGCCACCAGCCGTGGCCCGGTCCGCGAGGCGCTGCAACGACTGGCGCAGGAGGGGTTGCTGGTCGCCTCGCCGCACAAGGGCATCACGGTCCGGGTCCTGACCGACGACGACCTGGAGGATCTCTATTTCGCGCGGGCGGCCATCGAACGCGCGGCGATGGAGCGGCTGACCGCCCGGGGCACGCCGGCGGCGCTGATCGCCACCCTCGAACAGGCGGTGCGGCTCATGGCGCTGGCCGTGGCGCGCCAGGACTGGCAGCGGGTCTCCGCCGCCGACCTCGGCTTCCACCAGGCCATCGTGGACGCCGCCCGGAGTGAGCGGCTGTCGGCGATGTACGCCTCACTGGCCGACCAGACCCGGCTCGGGCTGAACCTGCTCGTGACCACCTACAAGGGCCGTACGGATCTCGTCGAGGAGCACGAGCAGTTGCTCAAGCTGCTCACCTCCGGCGACCACGCCGCCTTGTTCGACGCGCTCAACCGGCATTTCGGCGACGCGATGATCACGCTGCGGGACCATCGCGACAACAGCCCGGCTCCCCGGGTCTGACCCCACCACGCGAAGGAGAACCTCGTGGCGGAACTGCTCACCGTCGAGAACCTCGCCGTCCACACCGGCCCCCGTCCGGCGGAGAAGATCGTCGACGGCGTATCGCTGACCATGGGCGAAAGCGAGGTCCTCGCCCTCGTCGGCGAATCGGGCTCCGGCAAGAGCCTGACCGCGATGTCACTGGTGCGCCTGCTGCCCCGGCCGCTCACCGCCGGCGCCGACGTGCTGACCCTCGACGACGTCGACCTCCTGCGCGCGACCGATCGGAGCATGGACCAGATCCGCGGCGGACGCATCGGAATGCTGTTCCAGCAGCCCAAGCACATGCTCGACCCGACCTCCACGGTGGGCGCCCAGGTCGCCGAGCCGCTGCGCCGATTCCGGGGCATGAACCGGGCCGCGGCCCGCCAGGCGACCATCGAACTGCTGCGGGACGTCGGCGTCCCCGAGCCGGAGCGGCGCGCCCGCTCCTACGCCCACCAGCTCTCCGGTGGCCTCGCGCAGCGGGTGATGATCGCCGCCGCGTTGGCCGGGCAGCCCCGCCTGCTCATCGCCGACGAGCCGACCACCGCGCTGGACGTCACCGTGGAGGCACAGATCCTGCGGCTGCTCGCCGCCAAGAAGGCCGAGCTCGGCATGTCGATCCTGTTCATCTCGCACGACCTCGGGGTCGTCTCCTCGATCGCCGACCGGATCGCGGTCATGTACGCCGGCCGGATCGTCGAGCAGGGACCGGCCGGCGAGGTCCTCACCGCACCGCAGCACCCCTACACCCGCGCGCTGATCGAGTGTTCCCTGCTGCGGCCCGGCCCCTCGGGTGAGCTGTGCTCCATCCCCGGCCATGCCGACTCGGCCCTGCGGATCACCTCCGGCTGCCGGTTCCGTCCCCGCTGCACCGCCACCCACGACGCCCACATCGAGCACCAGTGCGCCGCCGCCGAGCCGGCCCTGGCGACGCAGAGTCATGCCACGAGGTGCTGGATCGGCATGCCCACCCAGGTCAAGGAGCCCGCATGAGCAGCCAGCTGCTGGTCGTCGACGACGCGGTCAAACATTTCCCCCTCCCCCGCCAGGGCCTGCGCCGCCGCGAGCACGTGCACTCCCTCGACGGGATCAACCTCCGTATCAACGCCGGCGAGGTGTTCGGGCTGGTGGGCGAGTCGGGCTCCGGCAAGAGCACCCTGGCCAGGGTCATCCTCGGTCTGACCCCCACGACCTCCGGGCAGGTGTCGATCGACGGCCTCGGCCCGCGACCGCCACGCAAGCAGCTCGCCCGTACCGCCCAACTGATCTTCCAGGATCCGCATGCCGCGATGGACCCCCGCATGACACTGGGTGCCAGCCTGACGGCCGTACTCGCGCAGCATCGCATCGGCGGCAAGGAGGAACGCGCGCAAGCGGTCTCCCATGCGCTCGCGGAGGTGGGGCTCGACGACAGCTACCTGCACCGCTATCCGGGCGAATGCTCCGGCGGACAGCTCCAACGGGTGGTCATCGCCCGCGCGCTGCTGCTCAGACCGAAATTGCTGATCTGCGACGAACCGACCTCCGCGCTCGACGCCTCCGTACAGGCGCGGATTCTCAACCTGCTGCGCAGGCTCCAGGGCGAACACGGGCTCGCCATGATCGTGATCTCGCATGACCTACGGGTGGTGCGGTACCTCGGCGACCGTGTCGCGGTGATGTACCTCGGGCAGATCGTGGAGATCGCCGATCGCGACGAGATCTACGAGCGCTCCTGCCACCCCTATACCCTCGCGCTGCTCGCCGCCGGAGCCGCGACGACCACCGGTAAACAGCCCCCGGCCACCGTCACCGGCGAGCCGCCCTCACCCATCCACCCGCCCAGCGGATGCCGCTTCCACCCTCGATGCCCACTGGCGACACCCGAATGCCGGTCGGCGGCACCGGAACTGCGGGAGATCGCCCCGGGACACCAGGTGCGGTGCCACCACTGGGAAACAGCGCGACCGACACTGGCGAGCGAGGAGTCCCCCAACCGATGAGCCCGCAGGTTTCGCACAGCAGACAGGTTTGGCAGCCACCGGCCGGCGGCTTCTGGGAAGGCGCCTGGCGCGACGGTGATCAGCGGATGTCCGTGCACGACCCGGAAGACGGGGCGTACGTGGGGACCGTGATGGACGCTACGGATACCGAGGTCCGGCGCGCCGTCGCCTATGTGTCCCGGGGACATCGCCGTCTGGCCTGGCCGCTATGGGAACGACGTGCCGCCATCGAGGGTACGGCGGCCGCCCTCGCCGCGTCGGCGGACCGGTTCGCCACGATCATCGCCACCGAGGGCTGCAAGACCATCACCGAGGCCCGCGCCGAAGTCGGGCGCGCGATCGAGACACTCCGGCTCACCAGCCAGGCCGCGGCGGCGCTCACCGGTCGCACCGTCCCGTTCGACAACACCCCACGCGGCCTGGGATGGACCGGCTGGTACACCCGTGAACCGGTCGGCGTCGTCGCCACCATCACCCCGTTCAACGACCCGCTCAACCTGGTCGCGCACAAGCTCGGACCGGCGCTGCTCGCCGGCAACGCCGTGGTGCTCAAGCCCGCCCCGGCGACCCCGCTGACCGCGCTCGCACTCGTCGAGCTGTTCCTGGACAACGGGGTACCCGGCGAATACCTGGCCGCCGTGCCCGGCGTCAACGCCGGGCAGGCGCTGGTGGCCGACCCGCTGGTGGACGTGGTGTCCTTCACCGGCGGGCCGCGTACCGCCGACCGCATCGCGCAAGGCGGACCCGCCCGCAAACTCATCATGGAACTCGGCGGCAACAATGCCCTGATCGCCTGCGCGGACGCCGACCCGGCCGCCGTCGCCGCCGCCGTCGTCGACGGCGCGTTCGGGGTCGCGGGCCAGAACTGCCTTTCGGTGCAGCGGGTCTTCGTCGAAGAGGACCTCTACCCCGAAGTGCTGGAGAGGGTCGTACGCGCCACCGCCGCCCTCGTCGTCGGCACCAAACATGACCCGGCCACCGACGTCGGCCCGCTGGTCACCGAGGCCGAAGCCCAGCGCGTCGCGGCATGGATCGATGAGGCCGTCGCCGCCGGAGCGACCCTCCACACCGGCGGCGCCCGCAAGGGGAGCTTCGTGACACCCGCGGTGCTCACCGACGTGCCGGGCGACGCACGGATCCGCGTCGACGAGGTCTTCGGACCAGCGGTGCTGATCGATCCGTTCTCCGACCTGCACGAGGCCGTCGTCTCGGCGAACGCCGTCGACACCGGTCTGCAGGCCGGGGTGTTCACCCACGACGTGGACCGGGCCTTGGCCATCGCGGACGCGCTCACCGCCGGCGCGGTGCTGATCAACTCCAGCTCGGACTTCCGGATCGACGCCATGCCCTTCGGCGGCTTCAAGCGATCCGGCATCGGGCGCGAAGGCATCGAGTCCGTCATCGACCAGCTGACCGAACCGAAGATCGTCGCGATCAACAGAGGCGGGGCTCGTCTCAGCGAACGTCAACCACGTGACTCAAGAACTGGAGGGAGTGATCGTGAGGTAAGGGAAGACCGCCTCGCTCACTCCGGATCACAGGCCGGTCCCGTCGAAGGGATCGCGTAGCTCGTCATCGATCGTCGTATCCAGATCAGCCCGTACTGCGTCCCGGTCAATGACCGGGGCGGTGGCGAAGGCGGCCTGTGCCTCAGCCCTCGGAACGAACCGGCGGCGCTTGATCGGCTCTACTTCGGCGAGCGGCTCAGCGAGTGGCGGGTCAGTCGAGCGCCCGGACCACTGATCCAAGCGTGAGATATCTCAGACATCCACTGCGGATATCCGTGGTATCCTTCAAGCGTTAAGGACGGTGATCCCATGACCATGGTGAAGACCCCGATCGAGATCGACCAGGAGGCCCTGGCGACAGCCGCCGAAGTTCTCGGCACTAAGACGAAGAAGGACACGGTCAACGCTGCCCTCCGCGAGGTGGGGCAGCGACTGGTGCGACTGCGAGCCCTGGCCGCCCTTGGCGAGATGGCCGACCGCGGAGACTTCGATGAGTTCGTCGGCAACAAGGCGACTTACCGCCGGTGACACCCGCCCTGTACCTTATCGACACTTCCGGCATGTTCCGGATCTTGCAGGAACCCAAGCTGCGGCAGGCGTGGTCTGATCAGCTTGCTGCAGGTGTCATCGCGACCTGCCCGATCGTCGAATTGGAGTTTCTCTTTTCCGCGAGATCGCTTGCGGATCGCCTGGAGAAAGTGCGTCTGCTCCATGACCTGTTCGGCTGGGTGCCGATGAGTGAACACGCCTGGCAGCGCGCGGCTGAGGTTCAGCAGCTACTCACCGAGGCTGGACAGCATAGGTCAGCCGGACCGGCCGACCTGCTCATTGCCGCCACCGCAGAGCGGGAAAACCTCACGGTGCTGTGCGACGACCGCGACTTCATGACCATAGCCGTCCTGACAAGGCAGTCCATCAAGCTGGTCACCGATATCTGATGCTCTGGAAAGTCGACAGCTGCAGGTGAGCCACCCACCCCCATCCCGATCTTCTGCGCAAAAAGTGCGACCCCGAACAAAAACCCGCCCCTGCCTGTCGATGAATCGGCAGGTCTGCCAACGCGTAAAAGGGGATGAACCTCGCCAAGTTCGGTGCGAGGCTGGGCTCGTGAGCGACACGCATACCGTGGTCCTGGTCGAGGGAGCGAGTGACAAGTCGGCCATCGAAGCGTTGGCCGAGCGCCATGGCCGGAACCTAGAGGCCGAAGGCGTCTCCCTTGTGGCGATGGGCGGTGCCACGAACATCGGGACGTATCTCGGCAGGTTTGGCCCTCCCGGCCGCAATCTCCGGCTGGCCGGCCTGTGCGACGCCGGGGAGGAAGGCGACTTCCAGCGGAGTCTCGAGCGCGCCGGCCTTGGATCCCATCTCAGCCGAAGCGATCTGGAGGCGCTCGGATTCTTCGTGTGCGTCGCTGACCTGGAAGACGAGCTGATCCGCGCCCTCGGCACCGCCACGGTTGAGCGCGTTGTCGATGCCGAGGGCGAGCTCAGCTCCTTTCGCACGCTCCAGAAGCAACTCGCATGGCGCGGGAGCACCACTCACGCCCAACTGCGCCGTTTCATGGGATCAGGCAGTGGCCGCAAGATCCGCTACGCTGCCCCGCTCGTCGCGGCACTCGACCTCGATCACGTGCCGCGGCCGCTGGACATGCTGCTGGCCCACCTATCAGGCAGTCGGAGATGATGATTCTGTCGTCGCCGAGTGAAGCGGGCGCGGGCTTGGTGGCGTCGTCACCAGGTTGACCAGGCGTCTTACCTCTGTGACGGTGTCGCCCACGTTCAACTCAGGTACGGCGACAGGCCCATCCGCGTCGTCGGCCACGGCCAGGGACGTCCGGGCCTGCGCGAAGTAGTCGGTCAGCGCCCGCGCCAGCGGGAGGCCCCCAAGGGCGAGTCGGATGAGTAGATGGAGCGGCCGCGCTTCCGCCCTTGGAGATCATGCGGCGAGCGGAAGCTCTCCCATCCGCGAGCCACCGAGCCGGATGGATGGCTCCAGGCACCGGACAACTGGAAGGGACGGCAGCCGCACGGCTGCCGCCCCTTCTGCTGCCGTCATCGCAATCGGCACTACCCGGCTCGGCCCGCCCGGAGCAGGCCCGTGCACCCATGGGGCACCCACGAAACGTCCGATTTGCCGATCTTGTGGCGGATGTTTGGTACGTTCGCCAGTGACGTAAACGATCTCCCCATCCAAGAGGTTCAATGAATATCAGAGCTGGATTCAGGGCGTTGACCGTGGCCTCCGGCGCCGCGCTTCTGCTGATCGCTGGATCAGGTGCCGCGAGCGCGGACGACCCCGTGGAGGCGGAGACCGCGATCTCCTGCGTGAAGAAGATCGACAGCGGCAAATATCGGCTCATCTACCCCTGGGTCCGGGTCAAGAACGGTTGCGCCTGAACCTATGACGTCAAGATCATCTGGAACAACGGGCCCGACAGTCCCTGCAAGGAGCTGTCTCCGGGCGAGACCATGAAGAACATCTCCTCCCCCGGTGCTTCGTACCAGAGGGTTGACCTCTGCTGACGCCGTCATGCATAAAGCCCCCTGTGCGGTCGCTCGGGGGGCTTTTTCGTGGTCAGACTGGGCACGTCTAGACGGCGGCCAGGCGTGGATGTGCTCGGCGGCCTTCGTCTGGAGCCCCTCCATCGCCTCCGCATGATCACGCGCGTGGTGCGACATAAGCGCGACACCGCCCTACCTCAATGGTCCTCCTACCGTCCAACAACTGGAGACCACCATGACCACGTACCAGCTCCGAATCACCGTGGCCCTCACCCCTCCTGCACGTACAACGCAAAAACGGCGGTGTCCACAAGGACACCGCCGTTGATCACACCTCAGCGCTACTCGCCACCGCTCTGGAAGAGCAGTGTTTCGAGTAACGCCACATGGGTGGAGGTGCTTGTCACATGTCCTGCACAGATCAATCGACATGCCACCGCAGCTTGTCTGCGTCGGGGTGGTCGGATCCCCGCGCCGACTCGGTAATCGCCGACGCTTGCTCAAGCAGAGGCACCGCCTCACCCGAACGCCCCAGAGCGCGACAACTCAACGCCAGGTTCCCCAAATCGAGGTGATCCGCAAGGCCGGGACACACATCACCGACCGAGCCGATATGCGTACTTCTCACTTACGCGGCTGCTTTTGGTCGCACATGATGGACTTGGACTCATCGATGACTAGATCTCTTGTCACGATAAGGAAGGCATCATGCCCCCTGCCATCGTCGGACACGACGGCCCCCTCACCGACCGCCGCTTCCCGCTCGGTGACACGCCGACCACCTTCGGCCGCAGGCAAGACTGCAGCGTGGTGCTCTCCAGCGAACGAGCTTCGCGCCGCCACGCCGAGATACGCTACGCGGCAGGGAGTTACATCCTGCACGACCTGGGAAGCCGCAACGGAACGCTGGTCAACGGCAGGCGCGTCACCTCACAGGTGCTCCAACCGGGTGACCTGATCACGATCGGCGAAGAGCAGTTCCGCTTCCTGCCCTCCGACGACGTCGCGACGATCCACGGCGCATCCTCGCTGCCGCAAGCGAGCGGACCCGCCCCGCCTGTCGATCCGGGGCCGATACTCCGGGTGACCGTTTCCGGCGGTGGGCCCGTCGGGCTGAGCTTCGCGCTCCTCCTGGAGCACCTCATGGGCTCACGGGTCGTCGTCACCGTCTACGACGGCCGCTGGACCCAGGACGGTTCTCGGGTCACGTGGAAGGGGCAAGATCAGGGCAATGTACGGCGCCAGCAGGTCGTCACGGTTCAGAGCCGCCAGTACATGAACCTCCCCGGCCCGGTGCAGGCTCGGCTGTTCAAGCCCGGGGCGTACTCCGAGATGTGGCCACCCGGCCCCGACTCCATCCGAGGACACGCCCCGCGCAACCTTCGCATCTCCTACATCGAGGACACGCTCCTGGAGATGGCCGGCGAGAAGTTCGACCGCATCCGGCTCGTCCCCACCCGATTCGATCCCGACGAGCATGGCGACAGCGCAAAGCAGGATCATGTGCTCGCCATCTGCGAGGGTGGCCGTTCGCGCACGCGGGAGCATTTCACCGGCAAGTTCGGCACCGCCGACAGCTCGATCTACTCCCTTGACGGCAAGCACCTGCAGGATGTCGTGCTGGGCTTACGCGTCAAGTCCGACCTGCCTGACGCCATGTCGGTCCTGCTGACCGTGGCCCAGAACCGCTACCTGCTCAACGCCCTGGGCGGCGAGGGTTTCCTCAACATGCGACTCACCGACGAGGAGGCCGAGGAGGTCATCGGCATCGATCCCGTCCGTCGCGTGTTCGAGGAGTGTGTCGCCGCCAACCCGTGCATGATGGGCCGTACCGACGACGGCGACTTCCACTGCTCCACGCACGGCACCTTGTTCCTGCCCGCCCTGATCAAAGGGTCTGCCCTGTGGCGGCGGGTGCAGGAAGGGCTGGCGATGTTCGGCGTGGCAGGGCACAACCTCAGCGCCGTCACCGCCTTCCGGCTCGACATGGTGCAGCGGCCGCGCTTCACCGCGCGCCTGCACGCCCCGACGTCCGCCACCCCGGGCACCTACGGCTTCCTGCTCGGCGACGCCGCCAACGCCATCCACTTCTGGCCGGGTCGCGGGCTCAACAGCGGGCTGGCCTCGGCCATCTCTCTGGCCCGGTCGCTCAACCAGGCCTGGCGCGGGCGGGCCTTCCGCGACGCGGACTTCATCCGCCACGAGGCAGCCATGGCGATGCTCCAGTACCGGCACAAGAGCCGTGCCTGGCAGGCGATGGTCACGACCGACGAGGACGGCGTCACCCGTGCCATCAAGGACAACATCACCAAGGGCTGCGCCGACGCGCAGGGCCCTCCGAGTTCCGACGCGCAGGTCGCGGCGGACACCGACACACTGATGAACCGGCTCGGGATCATCCGGGGCCGTCTGTCACAGCGCGTCTCCGGCTTGCCCGACGACACCGCGCTGCGTGCCCACTTCGGCCGACTGTCGGCTGAGACCTTGCGCATCCTGGTCATCAGCGACGCGTGGGACACAGTGGTCATGGGCGGTGAAGAGGTCGACATCGACATCTTCTACCGCGAGGAGCCCGCGTCCGCTCCGGATGGAGAACCTGTGTGGGCTCCACGACTCGCCAGCGAGCGCGAACAGCACACCAGGATGATCTCCAGACCGACAAGCCGATCGCCACAGCCAACGGCACAGACCCCCCGGTAGATCCCGGCCCGGCACACCGAGGAGGTGGACCGGGGTCAGCCTGATCCGCGACCGCGGCGGCCAGTTCACCGATGCCTTCGACGCGGTCTTCGCCAACGCCGACCTGCGCGTCATCAAGAGTCCACCGCACCGCCATCCTCTGCGGCCTCATCAACGAGTGCCAGATCGCCGGCTGAAACCACCGAGAATCGGCAGGTCAGACACCAAATCCTATTACTGAGCCCCACACGTGCCGGTGGCCTCGCTCACCCACCAGCTCGGCATCACCCAGGCCGAGCTGAACAAGCACCTTGAGCTCGATGCCTTCGGCCTTCTTTGCGCGGAACCTTGTGTCCCTTCGTCGGGAGCGGTTCCGCGAACGTAGGCACCGACCTGGGCTTACGTCCCCGTCCGATGGCCCGTGCGTCCATGGTGCGTCCACGCACAGAAAACCGCCCCTGCCTGCCGATGTTTTGGCAGGTCAGAGGCGGTGTGATCTTGTGGAGGTGGCGGGAATCGAACCCGCGTCCTTCAACCCCAAGGCAGGGCTTCTCCGGGCGCAGCCTGCTGTGCTTTTCTCAGCCCCGGTAATCACGCAGGCGTGTCACCGACGGGCTCAGCCACTGTTTGATTTCCCGCTCTCCCCCGTGGCCGGGTCGAGCGGTTGAGCCTTCTAACGATGCCAGGTCCCGGGCCGAAGGCAGTCCCGGGCTGACAGTGGTTTCGCTACTTAGGCAGCGAGAGCCAGGGAACCCTGGCCTACCACAGTGCGCTTAGAATTGGCACTTGTTGTTTGCGGTCACAGTGTTAACGAGGTTATGTCCGCAGTCCTCGGCCCGCTTCACCTGACTTGCAAGATCGAAGTCGAAGCCAGTCACCCCCATGCAGTTGTCAACACGGCCCCGAAGGACCGAGCAAGACGACCTTACATCCTGCAACACGTGCGACGTCAACTTGATTCCCGTACGGCGAAACCCCCGGAAACGCATAGGCGTTTCCGGGGGCCGACCGGCAGGGTCGAGCCGGTCCGGACGGCAGGACTTCCCCCGAGATGAAGTCCTGATCTCATCGCGGCGACTGCACCCGCAACCCCCCGAGCAGGGCAGTCACTGGGTAAGACGCAGCCGGCCACCCGAACGGTTGCCTAAGGTGATCAGAAAATCACGGGGAGTCGCGAACGGCGGTGAAGAACTCGCCCGCGACCGCCGCGGGGTCGTAGTTCTTGGTGAGGACGGCTATCGCCACCTCGCCCTGCCAGCCCACGAACCAGCCCATGTGCTTCTCCGTATCGCCCGCGGCCGTCACGCCGTGCACCCCGGTGTGGCCGGCCAGGGCGCGCGAGCTCTTGGCGCCGGCGAGCATCATGGCCGTCAGCGCGCTGCGGACCTTGGGGTCGACGGCGACCGGTTGCGGCGCGGAGAGGGACACCACCTCCGCCGACGGGTTGGGCGACTTCGGCTCGGTCACCAGCACGGGTGCGTGCCAGCTACCCGAGGCGATCGCCCCCGCGATGAGGGCCATGCTGAGCGGGCTGACCTCGACGTTCTGGCCCGCGATGGCCCTGGCCTTGTCGGCGTCGCTGGTCAGCGGGGGCAGCGAGCCGCTGAACGACTTGAGCGGCAGCCGCCAGTCCTTCTCGATGCCGAACGCCGTGGCGCTCTTCTTCAGGGCCGCGGCGTCGACGCGCCGGGCGAGCGAGGCCAGGGCGGTGACGCAGCCCTTGGCGAAGTTGTCCTTGACCGTCGGCGAGGCGCCGGTGGCCTGGCTCGCCGTCACGAACCGCGCGCCGCCCACCGTTCGCTCGGCCGGGCAGGCGAGCTTCTGCTTGATATCCAAATTCCCGGTCTTGATCAGCGCGTCGGCGGCCACGATCGAGAAGGCCGTGCCGGCCGGGAACTTGCCGGCGAGCGCGTCCTTCTCCTGGTTCAGGCCCTTGGTGCCGACCGCCAGGATCTCGCCCGTCGACCGGTCGACCGCCACCAGCGCGCTGGTATCCGTCTGCGCCACGGCGGCTTCGGCGGCGCGTTGCTTGGCGCTGTCGATCGTGGTCCGCACCGGGACGTTCGTCCGGCCGGGCCACTCCTTGAGCTGCGCGACCTCGTTGTCGGTCTTGAGGTCGAGGGTGATCACCCGGGTCCGGGTGGATCCGGTGAGGTTGTCCTGGTAGGCCCGCTGGAGCCCGCTCTGCCCGAACGAGTCGCCTGCCCGCTGCGGGCCGCCGAGCTTCTGCTCGGTCTCCGGAGTGAGCGCGCTCACCTTGCCCACGATGTCCTTGGGGGCGTCGGGCGCGACAGGCTGCTTCTGCTGGCGGATGATGAGCTGCGGGATCTTCTTGAGCTGGGCTTCCAGATCCCGGTAGCGCACGGCGCCGAAGTTGGCGAGCGGGACGAACTGCTTCGGCGGCGACGACCTGATGCGGCTCAGCAGCCGGTCCTGGGCGAACCCGGTATATCCCGAGAGCTGTTCGACGATCTCATCCGCCTGGTCACCGAGCTGCGATGGGATGACGCCGACCACATAGAGGAACTGGGGAAGCTGGAGCGGCGTGCCCTTCCTGTCCTCGACCGGCTGGCGGTCCTTCGGGTCGGTGGAAACGGCGAACCGCTGGCCGTCCTTCAGCTGCGGGTGCAGCACGGAAGGCGACCAGTGCACCTTCCACCGGCCGTCGACCAGCCGCAGCGGCAGCATGCTGTCGTACACCCAGAGCGGGTTGTTCTCCCCCAGGTCGACCTCGGCGCGGAAGTCGGCCTGCGACTGGTCGCCGTTCAGGCTGATGCTTTTGATCTTGAACCGGAACGAGGCCGCGTCGAGCTCCACCTTCGCGTCGGCGAGCGCCTTGCGCACGGTCGCGCGATCACCGTCGGTACGGCCGGCGGCCAGGTCGTAGTCTTCCGACTGCCAGCCCACCAGGAAGTCCCGCACGGCGTCGTGCGGGGACGACTCCTCGAAACAGGCGGTCAGCGACATGCTCGCGACGGCCAGAGTGACGGTCGCGGCCAGGCCGCGGCGTACGCGACTCATCGGTTGCGGTGCCGCACTGCCCGGGCCATCTCCCTCTTGGCCTGCTGCTCCGACAGGGTCTGCCGTTTGTCCCAGTCCTTCTTGCCGCGGGCGATGCCGATCTCGATCTTGGCCCTGCCGTCCTTGAAGTAGAGAGACAGCGGCACGATCGTCAGCCCGCCCTCCTTGGTCTTGGCGGCGAGCTTGTCGATCTCCTTGCGGTGGAGCAGCAGCTTGCGCTTGCGGCGGGCGGCGTGGTTCGTCCACGTCCCCTGGGTGTATTCGGGGATGTGGACGTTGAACAACCACGCTTCGCCACTGTCGATGGAGGCGTAACCGTCGGCGAGCGACGCACGTCCCTCGCGCAACGACTTCACCTCGGTGCCCTGCAGCACGAGCCCCGCCTCGAAGGTGTCCTCGACGTGGTAATCGTGCCGGGCACGTTTGTTCTGGGCGACGACCTTCCGCCCGGTCTCACGTGGCATGCTCCGACCTTACCGGCGATCCGTCAGACCCTGAGGTAACGGCGGAGTGTGATGAACGATGCCAGCACACAGATCACCACGCCGATGCCCATGGTCAGCGTGATCACCCAGGCCACGTCATTCCAGCTGAGCTGGCTGCCGAACGCGAAATACTTCGCGATCTCCTCGAACAGGAAGACCTTGGAAAGGATCAGAAGGACGGCGGCGAGCACTCCGCCCATCAGCCCGGAGATCACGCCCTCCATGACGAAGGGCAGCTGGATATAGAGGTTGGACGCCCCGACCAACCGCATGATGCCGGTTTCCCGGCGGCGGTTGAAGGCCGACAGCCGCACGGTGTTGCCGATCAGCAACGCGGCCGCCAGGACCAGGACGACCGCCACGATGATCGCGCCGGATCTCAGCTTGTCGAGCAGGCCGAAGAACTGGTTGACCAGGTCTCTCTGGTTCGTCACCTGCGCCACGCCGGTCTTGCCCTGGAGCGCCTGGACCACCGGCTGGTAGTTGTTGGGGTCCTTCAGCTTGACGCGGAAGGACGCGGGCATGTCCTCCACCTTGGTCGCGTCGATGAGCGCCTTGTTGGCGGCGTAGGACTTCTGGAAGTTGGCGTACGCCTGGTCCGGGCTCTCATAGAGGACCTGTTCGACCCCGGACAAGCCCTTGATCTCCTCCATCAGATCCTTGCTCTGCTGAACGCCGATCGGCTTGCCCTTGCAGTTGGGCATCGTGGGGTTCTTGCCGCAGAGGAAGACTGATACTTCGACCTTGTCGTACCAGAAGTCCTGCATCATCTTGACCTGGGAGTTGATCATCAGGCCAATGCCCAGCATCGCCATGCCGACGGCCACGGTGATGACCACCGCGATCGTCATGGTCAGGTTGCGACGGAGGCCGATCCAGACCTCGGAGAAGATGAAATTCGCCCGCATGTTCTGTCTACCGCTCCTGTCAGTACGCCTGGCCGTAAACGCCACGCGACTGGTCGCGGACGATCTTGCCGTCCTCCAGCTCCACGACGCGCTTGCGCATGGAGTCGACGATGGCCGCATCGTGCGTGGCCATGACGACCGTAGTGCCAGTCCTGTTGATCCGGTCGAGCACCTTCATGATGCCGATGCTCGTCGCGGGGTCGATGTTGCCCGTCGGCTCGTCGGCCAGCAGGATCATGGGCCGGTTGACGAAGGCGCGGGCCATGGCGACGCGCTGCTGCTCGCCGCCTGACAGCTCGTCGGGCATCCGGTGGGCCTTTCCTTCCAGGCCGACCAGCTCGATGACCTCGGGCACCACCTTGCGGATGAACCGCCGTGGCTTACCGATGACCTCGAGCGCGAACGCCACGTTCTCGTAGACGTTCTTGTTCGGGAGCAGCCTGAAGTCCTGGAACACGCAGCCGATGCGGCGGCGCAGGTGCGGCACCTTGAAGTTGGAGAGGCGGGCCAGATCCTTGCCGGCGACGTGGATCGCACCGGAGTTGGGCCGCTCCTCCTTCAAGACCAGGCGCAGGAAGGTGGACTTGCCTGATCCCGAAGGACCGACGAGGAACACGAACTCGCCCTTGTCCACGTCAACGGAGACATGGTCGAGAGCGGGCCGGTTCTGGTTCGTGTAGACCTTGGTGACATTATCGAAATGGATCACGAGAGCATCACGGCATGCCAGTCTAGGGGTCAGGACGGAAGCGAGGGTGGCACATGCCCACTTCCCGCCACACGCCTATCGGGGACGACTTTCTTTACTGATGATCGACGTTCCGATTGGCCAGAGGACAGTCTAGGGGGAAGACTGGCATGGAACGTCCATAACGGAAACAAAACGATTGTGCGGCTAGACTTGGGGCTGACATGAGTTGCCAACATCTCGTATGCGCGCAGTGCGCCCACCCCGTCATCGAGGGCCGCTGCCCCCTGTGCCGTGCCAACCGCGAGCGGATGCACAACCACGGCTTCGCCGGGCTGTCACCTGCCCTGATCGTCTTTCTGCTGGTCGTGCTGCTCTTCGTGGCCCTGGTGCTCAAGCACCTAAGCGGGCTCTGATTCCTGCCTGCGCATCCAGCGGATCTCGGACTCGATGAACTCATCGATGTCGCCGTCGAGAACGGCGGTCGGGTTGCCCGCCTCCGTGCCCGTGCGCAGGTCCTTCACGATCTGGTAGGGGTGCAGTACGTAGTTACGGATCTGGGTGCCCCACGACGTCGTCGAGGCGCCCCGCAGCTCGGACATGCGCTCCGCCTCCTCCTGCCGCTTGCGCTCCAGCAGCTTGGCCTGCAGCACGTTCATCGCCGAGGCGCGGTTTTGGAGCTGTGAGCGCTCGTTCTGGCAGGAGACCACGATGTTGGTCGGCAGGTGGGTGATGCGGACCGCCGAGTCGGTCGTGTTGACGCCCTGGCCGCCGGGCCCCGACGAGCGATAGACGTCGATGCGGAGCTCGTCCTCGTTGATGTCGATGTGGTCGGTCTGCTCGACGACCGGCACGATGTCGACCCCGGCGAACGAGGTCTGGCGGCGGCCCTGGTTGTCGAACGGGCTGATGCGGACCAGACGATGGGTGCCGTGCTCGCCGCGGAGCGTGCCGTAGGCGTAGGGAGCCTTGATCGAGAACGTGGCCGACTTGATGCCGGCCTCCTCCGCGTAGGAGGTGTCGTAGACCTCGGTCGGATAGCCCTTGCGCTCGGCCCAGCGTAGGTACATGCGCAGCAGCATCTCCGCCCAGTCGGCGGCGTCGACGCCACCGGCCTGCGAGTTGATGGTGAGCAGCGCCTCACGCGCGTCGTAGGGGCCGGACAGGAGCGTACGGACCTCCAGCGCGCCGATGTCGGACCGGAGTGAGGCCAGCTCCTTGTCGGCCTCGGTCCTGGTGTCCTCGTCGCTCTCCTCGGCGGCCAGCTCGTAGAGGACGCTCAGGTCGTCGAGGCGGCGGACCAGCCCTTCGACGCGGTTGAGCTCGCCCTGCAGATGCGAGAGCTTGCTGGTGACCTTCTGCGCCTGCTCGGGGTCGTCCCACAGGTCGGGCGCGGCGACCTGGTCCTCCAGCTCCGCGATCTGCTTGCGCATGGCGCCGAGGTCGAGCACGTCCTGGATGCTTCGCAGGGTGCCCGCGAGCTCGTTGATCTCTTCTGCTGGATCGATACCTGCCACGCCTCCCTAGGGTACGCGACCCTCGCGGGCCCGAATAACATGGCCACGTGCGTAGTTATGGTCGGCGGAGGGTGCTGGCGCTCGCCGCCGGCCTGCTGGCCACCGCGGTCGGCTGCTCGGCCGCGCCCCCACCCGCGCCCAGTCAGGTGGCGGCGACCACGACCGTGCCCGTGACCCCGTCGCCCTCGGCGACCACTCCGCTGATCACGCCGGTCGACGCGGCCAAGGTGTTCACCACCTTCACCGCCACCGACGACCTGCTGCGGGCCGGCGGCGACCTGCGGCTGGCAATGGAGCTGACCCGCGACGCGGAGGCGCAGCTCACCTCGGCCGCGTTCCTGTCGACGGGCAACCGGCCGCCCCGCTACACGTGGGGCACGCCGACGCTGTTCGTGCCGCGGTTCAGGCAGGATGAGGCGGCGCCCTGGTTCACGGTGCTGACCACGCGCAACGGCCATCCGACGCTGCTGACGTTCGCCAAAGCCGACGACTGGCGGCTCAGCTCGGCGACGCAACTGCTGCCGGGGCAGGACCCGCCGGACATCCGGCTCGACGCGGAAGGCTACGCGACGGCGCTCGCGCCCGATGACAAGAGCATCACGATCAGCCCGCAGTTCATGGGCCCGTTGCACGCCACGGTGGCGGAGGCGGGCGAGACGGGCGTGGCGGCCGGCCTGCTCGCCCGCGGCACCTACACCACGGACGTGGCGGAGCAGATCACCACCGACCGGGAGCGGGCCAAGATCGGCGGGTTCAGCTACGACTCGATCTTCAGCGCGGGCGACTATCCGGTCTTCGCGCTGCGCATGGTGGGCGGCGGGGCGCTGATCCAGTACGCCATGACGCGCACGACGACGACCACGGTGGAGACGGACAAGGCCGACTTCGTCCCGGTGCCTGAGGAGGCCCGCTGGCTCTATCACAACGACCGGGCGCGGCGGTTCCTGAAAACCACAGAGATCAACCAGTACGCGACCCTGGTGCCCCCGTCCGGCACCCCGACTCCCGCCGCGATCATCGCCCACACGGGGTCCCTCACCAAAGCTGTTGGTGGAGATCCGTAAAACCCCCTTTTTTCCTTTACGGCCAGCCCGGTGGGCCCCACCCGCCATACGTGGCTGAGCTCTGTCCAGGGACACGCTCCTCCGGTGGAGGTGGCTGGCCGCCGTGACGTGCGTCTTCTTGACCCCGGCCGTGGTCTACCGAGCCCGTGGCGCCCAGGTGTCCCGCCGCCGGTGCTGGGCGGCCACCCGTCGCCCCCGCGGTGGTCTACCGAACCCGTGACGCGCAGGGCCCCGGGCTGCCATCCTTCGCCCCCACCGTGAGCTACCAAGCCCGTGACATGGAGGCGCCAGTAGAGGTTGCCAGGCGGCCATCCTTCTCCCCCGCCTATCTACCAAGCCCGTGATATGGAGGCGTCGGCAGGGGTGGCTAGGCGGCCGCCCCTCGCCCCCGCAGCGGTCTACCGAGCCCCGCCTATGCGCCGATGGCTCGTAGGCGCTGGAGGGCCTTGTGGGAGGGCGTGCCGGGGGCGGCTGTGTAGAGGACCAGGCGTTGGTCTGCGCCGGCTATCGGGAGGAAGTCGCAGTCGAGTTCCATCGGGCCGGCGACGGGGTGGGTCATGTGCTTCGTCAGTGTTCGCTGGATTTCGATGTCGCGGGCGGCCCACAAGTCGGCGAACAGGGGGCTGGTCTCTCTCAGGTCGTCGACCAGGGCTCTGATGTTCGCGTCCGTCGGGTAGCGGCCGGTGGCTCGGAGGTCGGCCACGCACTGGCGGGCGAGCTGGAGCTTGTCGGGGGTCGGGGTCGGGTTGCCGAAGAGCCAGCGCAAGGTGTTGCGTTGCCAGGGCGGCACCTCTGACAGGTCGCCGATCAGGGCGACCAGCATGCGGTTCCAGGCGAGGACGTCGTAACCGGCGTTGATCACCATGGCCGGGACGTCGGTGAGCCGGTCCAGCAGGCGCAGGACGTTGGCGGGCACCTCGCGTGCGGGCTCGGCGCGGGCCGGGGACTGGTCGGCCAGCCGGAGCAGGTAGTCGTGCTCGTCGCCCGTCAACCGCAAGGCCCGGCCGAGCGCGGTGAGGACCTGGTCCGACGGGTGCGGGCCGCGGCCCTGTTCCAGCCTGATGTAGTAGTCGACCGATATGCCGGCCAGCAGCGCGACCTCCTCGCGGCGCAGCCCGGGGGTCTGCCGGCGCGGGCCGGGCGCCAGCCCCACCTCGGCGGGCTGGATCCGGCCCCGCCGGCTACGCAGAAAGCCGCCCAGTTCCTCCCTGTTCATCCCCACCATGATGACCCAGCCCCCTCTGGCCTGGTACCGCGAGTCCCAGCCCTGGCCGTGCCTACCCGCCCGGAACGTCCCCGGACCAGCATGTCCGCATGACGATTCTGGTAACCGGGGCCCGCGGACACGTGGCCCGGAGCCTCATACGGCAGCTCCTGGCGGCCGGCGAGCAGGTCCGCGCCGCCAGCAAGGACCCCGCCGCCGCCCATTTGCCCACAGGTGTGGACGTGGTCGCGGCGAACCGCCCGGCACTCGCGCTGGACGGCGTCGACCGGGTGTTCCTCTACGCCGACCCTCAAGGGCTGGACGCCTTCCTGGCACAGGCCCGCGAGGCCGGAGTACGCCACGTCGTCCTCCTGTCAGCCGCCCTGGCGGACCCCACGGCCACGGACGCGATCGCCCGCCTGCACGGCGTGGCAGAAAAGTCATTGACCGCCTCAGGACTCCCCTGGACCGCCCTACGCCCAGGCGCATTCGCCACGAACGCCCTCCAATGGGCAACAGAGATCCGTGCCGAGGGCAGGGTCACCAACCCGTTCCCCGACACCCACTCGGCCCCCATCCACGAAACCGACATAGCGGAAATCGCACTAAAGGCCCTGACAGAAGACGGCCACGAGAACGCCATCTACGAATTGACCGGCCCCGAGTCCCTCACCCAACGCGACCAAATGAACACGATCGCACAAACAATCGCCAAGCCAATCGAATGGCACCTACAGGACCTAGAAGCCCACCGCCAAGCTCTATCCCGCTGGGGCTCCCCCGAAGTAGTGGACTCACTCCTTAAACACTCCCTAGCCACCACAAACACCCCAGTCCCGACAGCAAACACCTTCACCGAACTAACCGGCAAACACCCCAGATCATTCGCCCAATGGGCAGAAGACCACAAGGAAGCCTTCACAGGCATGAACTAACCCACAGGGACTGACCACGGCCGGGGTCAGGAACGCACATGTCACGCTCAGCCACCGCCACCGGCGCCTGCGCGTCCCGACCCGGGGTCAAGGGTGCCCGCCCAACCGCCTCTATCGGCGCATGTGGGACATCTGCGCGTCACGGGCTCGGCAGACCACGGCCGGGGCCAAGAAGACGCACGTCACGGCGCCCAGCCACCTCCACCGGAGGAGCGTGCCCCTGGACAGGCCCCAGCCACGGGCGGCGGCTGGGGCCCACCGGGCTGGCCGTAAAAAGATCAAAAAAGACCTAAGACCAGCCCAGATCGGCCGCAAAACGACAAATCACCCCTCGCTGTGGGGAAGGCTGCTTGAGGCGACCAGTGTGCGGATCGCGCGGAGGGCGACAGACAACGTGGCGAGGTCGAAGTTGTCGCTTTCCCAGATTTCCGACAGCGTCTGGCGGGATCGGTGGACCGCCGCCGAGTTCGCCTCAGTCCAGCGGGCCAGCCGCTCCTCCGGAGACAGCCCCGGTGTGCTGTGGGCCAGCACGTCGCGGGTCAGCGAGGCGTGGGCCGCGTACAGGTCGTCCCTGAGCGCCGCCCGTGCCATCGCGTTCCAGCGGTTGTCGCGCGGCAGCGCGATCACCCGCTCCCTGAGGCGGGCAAGCTGGAGGCGGTCGGCGAGGTCGAAGTACACCTCCGCCACCTCGTTGACCGGGCGTCCCGTGAGCGAGGAGATCTCCACCAGGTCGAACGTCGAATAGGCGGGCACCATGGCCGCCACCCGCTCCGCCAGCTCCGTCGGCACCCCGCGGGCCGCGAAGGAGTCGCGGCGCTCCTCGAAGGCCGCCAGATCGGGCCCGGCGAGCAGCTTCGGGATGTGGGAGAGCAGGCCGTTCACGCCCTTGACGAAGAAGCTCACCGACCCGGCCAGGTCGAGCGGCGGGCGGCGGTTGCCGAGCAGCCAGCGCGTGCCGCGTTCGGCCAGCTTCCTGGCCTCCAGCAGCATCGCGATCTGTATCGACGTGTCGGCCTTGTTGTCGAGCGCCTCCACCGCGCGGTAGAAGCTGGACAGGTCGAACACCTCGCGGGCGACGAGGTAGGCGCGCACGATGTCGGGCGTCGAGGCGCCGGTCTCCTCGCTGAAGCGGAACATGAACGTCGTGCCCATCGAGTTGACCAGCTCGTTCACCACGCAGGTGGTGATGATCTCGCGGCGCAGCGGGTGGGCGTCCATGTACGGGCGGAAGCGTTCGCGCAGCGCCGACGGGAAGTACGACACCAGCCACGAGGCCAGGTACGGGTCGTCGGGCAGGTCGGAGCCGAGCAGCTCGGCGTCGGCCACCAGCTTGGTGTAGGCCAGCAGCACCGAGAACTCCGGCGCCGTCAGGCCCAGCCTGGCCTGGCGGCGTTCGGCCAGTGTCTTGTCCGAGGGCAGGAACTCCAGCTCCCGGTTGACCAGCCCGTCACGCTCCAGGCGCCGCAGGTAGCGGGAGTGGATGTGGAGCATCTCGACGGCCTGGGCGCGGGTCGCGGCCAGCACCACGTTCTGGGCGTAGTTGTCGCGGAGCACCAGGTCGGCGACCTCGTCGGTCATCGAGGTGAAGACCTGGTTGCGCTGCTTGTCGGTCAGCTCGCCGTCGCGGACGACCTGGTCGAGCAGGATCTTGATGTTCACCTCGTGGTCGGAGGTGTCGACCCCGGCCGAGTTGTCGATGAAGTCGGTGTTGACCAGCCCGCCGCCGCGCGCGAACTCGATGCGGGCGAGCTGGGTGAAGCCTAGGTTGCCGCCCTCGCCGATGACCTTGCAGCGCAGCTCGGCGGCGTCGATCCGGAGCGAGTCGTTGGCCTTGTCGCCCACGTCGGCGTTCGACTCGGTGCTCGCCTTGACGTAGGTGCCGATGCCGCCGTTCCACAGCAGGTCCACGGGGGCCCGCAGGATGGCGCTGATCAGATCGTTCGGCGTCATCGAGGTGAGCGCCGCGGGGATGGAGAGCGCCTCGCGGATCTGCGGCGTGATCGGGATGGACTTGGCCGTGCGCGCGTAGACACCGCCGCCCGCCGAGATCAGCTTGGTGTCGTAGTCCGCCCAGGAGCTGCGCGGCAGCGCGAAGAGCCGCTGCCGCTCGGCGAAGCCGCGGGCGGCGTCGGGGCTGGGGTCGATGAAGATGTGCCGGTGGTCGAAGGCGGCCACCAGCCGGATGTGCTGCGACAGCAGCATGCCGTTGCCGAACACGTCGCCCGACATGTCGCCGACGCCGGCCACGGTGAAGTCGGTGGTCTGCACGTCGGTCCCGATCGTGCGGAAGTGGTACTTGACCGACTCCCAGGCGCCGCGCGCGGTGATGCCCATCGCCTTGTGGTCGTAGCCGATCGAGCCGCCGGAGGCGAAGGCGTCGCCGAGCCAGAAGCCGTACTCCTTGGCCACGCCGTTGGCGATGTCGGAGAACGTCGCGGTGCCCTTGTCGGCGGCGACCACCAGGTAGGTGTCGTCGCCGTCGTGCCTGACCGTGTCCAGCGGCGGCACGACCTTGCCGTCGACCAGGTTGTCGGTGATGTCGAGCAGCCCGGAGATGAACATCCGGTAGCACGCCACGCCCTCGGTGAGCAGCTCTTCGCGCCCTCCGCCCACAGGCGGACGTTTTACGACAAATCCGCCCTTGGAGCCAGTCGGCACGATAACGGTATTTTTCACCATCTGGGCTTTGACCAGGCCGAGGACCTCAGTCCGGAAGTCCTCCATCCGGTCCGACCACCGCAGGCCGCCCCTGGCCACCTTGCCGAAGCGCAGGTGCACGCCCTCGACCCGGGCCGAGTACACGAAGATCTCGTACTTCGGCCGCGGCAGCGGCAGCACACTGATCGCCTGCGGGTCGAACTTCAGCGAGATGTACGGCTTCCGCCGCCCGTCCACGGTCTGGAAGTAGTTCGTCCGCAGCGTCGCCTGGATCATCTCCAGGTACGCCCGCAGGATCCGGTCCTCGTCCAGCGAGGCGACCTCGTCGAGCGCGCCCAGGATCTCCTCGTGGAGCGCGTCGGCCAGATCGGTCCGCACGTCGTCGCCACGCCGGGGGTCGAGCCGCGCCTCGAAGAGACGCACCAGCAGCCGGGCCAGCCGCACGTTGCCCGTCAGCACGCGCTCCATGTAGCGCTGGGAGAAGGCGGAGCCCGCCTGGCGCAGGTACTTGGCGTAGACGCGCAGGATCTCGACCTGCTCCCAGGTCAGCCCGGCGCGCAGGATGAGGGAGTTGAAGTTGTCGGCCTGCACCTCGCCCTTCCACAGCGCGGTGAGGCCGTCCTGGAAGAGCCGCTTGAAGTCCTTCCTGTCGACCTCCTCGTTCGGGGTGTAGCGCAGTCCGAAGTCGTAGATCCAGGCGTTCTTGGTGGCGGGGTCGTTGTCCCTGTCGATCTCGTACGGCCGCTCGTCCACGACCTCGACGCCCAGCCGCTGGATCAGCGGGAGCGCCCGCGACAGCGAGATGGGCGTGCCCAGCTTGTAGATCTTCAGCCGGCGTTCGCCCTCGGTGGCGTCGTAGGGCTCGTAGAGGTTGAGGCCGATCTCGCTCTCGTCGGAGCCGGCGAGCTGCTCCAGACGGCGCAGGTCCACCACGGCCATCTCCGGCGGGAAGTCGGCCTTGTAGCCCTCGGGGAAGGCCGACTGGTAGCGCCTGGTCAGGCTGGGCGCCTCCTCCTCGGAGGTCAGCTCCGACAGCGCCGCGGCCAGGTCGTCCTCCCACGAGCGGGTGATCGCGGCCAGCCGCGCCTCCAGCTCCTCCACGTCGACGCCCGGCGGCGGCAACTGCTTGCCGCGCTCGCCGCGGATGACCACGTGCAGCCGCGCCAGGGCGGACTCGCCGATCATCGCGCTGTAGTCGAGTGTCTTGCCGCCCAGCGCCTTGAGCAGGAGTTCCTGCATCCGTTGGCGCACCTGAGTGGTGTAGCGGTCGCGCGGCAGGTAGATCAGGCAGGAGATGTAGCGGCCGTAGTCGTCGCGGCGCAGGAACAGCTTGACCTGCTTGCGCTCGCGCAGCCGCAGCACCCCGAGCGCGATCGGCAGGAGCTGGTCGAGCGAGGTCTGGAAGAGCTCGTCGCGCGGGAACGTCTCGAGGATCTCGATCAGGTCCTTGCCGTCGTGGCTGTCGGGGGCCAGCCCGGCCTGGTCCAGCACGTCGGCGAGCTTGCGCCTGAGCACCGGGATCCTGGAGATCGACTCGCTGTAGGCCACGTGCGTGAACAGGCCGAGGAACCGGCGCTCACCGATCACCTCGCCCTCCGGCGAGAACAGCTTCACCCCGATGTAGTCGAGGTAGGCCGCGCGGTGCACGGTCGCCCGGGAGTTGGCCTTGGTGATGATCAGCAGCTGCTTCTCACGGGCCTTGGCCCGCACCTCGGCGGGCAGCACGGAGAAGCTCTCCGAGCCGATCTTGTCGTCGCGCAGGATGCCCAGCGCCGCGCCGGGCAGCGCGCGCAGCGCGTCGCCCTCCTCGGTCTTCTCCAGGCGGTATTCGCGGTAGCCGAGGAAGGTGAAGTGCCCGTCCGCGAGCCAGCGCAGCAGGTCGAGGCTGTCCTCGACCTCGGCGGGCTCCAGCGGCGGCGGGTTGAGCGTCAGATCCTCCGCCATCTGGACGGCGACCCCACGCATCTTCCTGAAGTCCTCGACCGCCTGCCGCACGTCCGACAGGACCCGCTGAAGGTCGGCCTCCAACTGCCGGAGCGCCTCGGGGTCGGACTGCCGGTCGATCTCGACGTGCATCCAGGACTCGACCAGCATCTGGCCGGTGACGTCCTCATGGCCCCTGCCGAGCATCTTGCCGGTCATGTCACGGCGTACCCGCATCTGCGGGTGGACCACCAGATAGGTGTTGATGTCATGCCTGGCCAGCTCCATCGTCACCGAGTCGACCAGGAACGACATGTCGTCGGTGACCACCTCGACCACCGAGTGCCCCGGGTCCCACCCGTTCTCCTCGAGGGTCGGCGTGTAGGCGCGGACCATGGCCCGGCCCTGAGGGCGTACCTCGGCCAGCTGCTTCTGCGACATCGCCGGGCCGTACACGTCAACGGGACTACGGTCGAGCAGGTCCTCCGGCGCGACGTGCCGGTAGTAGATCCGCAAGAAGGACAGCGCGTCCTCGGGGCTCACATGGTCGCTGCTCACCGCGCATCGTTGCGCGGCTCGCTGGAGCAGCTCATCCTTGGCCTCGTCGAGCGGCATTTCGCTCTCACTCCTTTGTGAGGGTTCGCCATGGCTTGTCACAGCCAGGCCCTTAGTTCCCACAACAGCGGGAAGTAGTGCAGGCGGGTTCTACCGCGCAGGTAGGGGGCACCCGTCGATCCGCCGGTGCCGGACTTGGTGCCGATCTGACGTTCGACCATCTGGACGTGACGGGTCCGCCACTGAGCGGCGGTCTCGTCGTGGGTCATCAGGTCTTCGGCCAGTTGCCACAGGTCGTCGTACGACCCGCGGTCCCTCGCCACGGCCAGCAGCGTGCCCATGATCTCGTCGTCGGAGACCGGCAGGCCACGCAGGGAAAGGGCGGTGAGATAAGCATCCCACAGCGACGGCTCGTCGAGCCGACGGCGCAGCCTGATGAGTTCGGCTTCGCTGGCGTGCCTCAGCCGGCCGAGGTAGCGGGCGTCCTTCAGCCCCGACAGGAACTCCAGCTCGCGGAACTGCACGGACTGGAAGCCGCTCGCCGGGGCCAGCTTGGCCCGGAACTCCAAGAAGTCCTGGGGCGTCATCGTCTCCAGGACCTCGACCTGTTCGATCAGCACCCGCTCCACCGCGTGGACCCGCTTGAACACGTGCCTGGCCTGCCAGAGCTCGCCATGGAACATGGCCTCTCTGCCGACCTCCAGCTCGTGCAGCAGCAACTTGAACCACAGCTCGTAGACCTGGTGGATGGTGATGAACAGCAGCTCGTCAGGCGCCTCGGACTGAGGCTGCTGCTGAGCGAGCAGCTCGGGCAGGCGGAGATAGGCGCCATAGGAGAGCCGGCCGCCCTCCTCGCCGAATCGCCGGTCAGGAGGGACGGTCGCATCGCCGTGGATGCCCACCGAACACCTCCCCCAAGCCGCCCGATCTGATCGACCGGGCGTACGCGCCTCGCCGTATCGATATCACCCGAAAAGGGGAAGAACGTCAACGTGACATCGACATAGGTGGGTCGTCTTCGGAGGCGGCGGGCAAGTCCTTCAGCTCGTCGAGCCGACCCGGAATCTCGGCCATGTCCTGGAGCTCCGCCTGGCACCGTGCGCATGTGTCGAGGTGGCGCTCGAACTCCTCTATCTCCTCATCGTCGAGGACACCGAGGACGTAGGCGGCCACCCCTTCATGCATTACCCGGCTACCCCCTTGTCCTGCAGAAGCACACGGAGAGCCCGGATCCCGTAGTAGAGCCTGGACTTCACCGTGCCCGGCGGGATCCCCAGAATCTCCGCCGCTTCACTTATCGTACGGTCCCGAAGGTAGGTCTGCTCAATCACTTCCCGGTGTTCGTCGGACAGGCTCCGAAGCGCGTCCGCGACCACCATGGCCGAGAGCGCCCGCTCCGAGCCGTCTGGCACCGCCAGCATGTCGACTTCCGGCGGCTCGACCT
This sequence comes from Nonomuraea sp. NEAU-A123, assembly GCF_018603905.1. Taxonomy (GTDB): domain Bacteria; phylum Actinomycetota; class Actinomycetes; order Streptosporangiales; family Streptosporangiaceae; genus Nonomuraea. The sequence goes on along the minus strand of NZ_JAHFZZ010000001.1, from coordinate 473,305 downwards.
CGTGTGGCCGAACACTCTTGCGCCGGCGTCCGTCGATTACGATACGGCGCGCTACCGTCAGTAGCCATGCCCAGATGAGGCTGGGCTCCCATTGCAGTCTTGCCGAGTGTCGCCAGGCTCTTACGATCGTCTCTTGAACGACGTCTTCGGCCCATTGAAGATCGTTCCCGGTCGACTTGCGTACATGGCGCAGCAGAGGACCGCCGAACTCCTGGTAGAGCACCGCAATGCGGTGTTCCGCTTCGGCATCCGTACTCTCTAACCTGCCGGCGAGATGACCTAGCACGGGGCACATCTTTACACCTTCGTTATGCCTCCGGTAGCCACTCCGATAACTCCAGTCATTTCTGACTATTCCGTACTCTGGAGTGAACCGGTCCCCGAAGGCCCGCGTACCTCCGATCATGCACAGGCTTTTGCGCGGCGAACTGCTCATGTTCGGCGGCTTCGCAGTGGCTGCCACGGTCACGATCCTGCTGGTCCTGCCGACAGGGACCTCAGCGGGAGCCACCCAGTACACGCAATCGGCCGCCGGTCCTCTCGGGCCGTCGGACCGTGACCTGCTTGTCAGGGTACGCCAGGCAGGCCTCTGGGAGATTCCAGTTGGCCAATGGGCCCAGACACGCGCCGAGTCCGCAGCCGTGAAGGAGACCGGGAAGCACCTGGTCGAAGATCACACGAAGCTGGACGTGGCGACTCGCGCGCTCGCCGCGAAACTCGGCGTGCCCATACCCGACACGGCGAACGCCGATCAGCAGAGCTGGATGGCCCAGCTGTCCACGGAGAAGGGTCCCGCCTTCGACAAGGACTTCGCCAACCTGTTGCGAGCCGCGCACGGCAAGGTCTTCGCCGTCGTGGCTGACGTGCGGGCGGGGACCCGCAACGAGGAGATCAGGAAGTTCGCCAACACGGCGAACACCGTGGTGCTGAAGCACATGACGCTGCTCGAAGGCACCGGCTTGGTGGACTTCGGTGAGCTCCCCGAGCCCCCGACGCCCTCACCTGTTCCACCCGTCGCAACGGCGGTCGAAACGAGGAGACAATAATGAGGAGATCCAGACGCGCGGCCGCGGCCGTGTCCGCTCTGGCCGTGATGGCCGGCGGCCTGGTGTCCGCGGCCGTGATCGGCGTCGGTCCAGCGATTGCGGACCATTGCGATCCGGCCAACGAGACCAACCAGCAGGCGCAGCAGTCTCAATCGCCGACGCAACAACAGCGGCAGCAGCAGGCCCCGGACAACCAGGACCAGCAGGCTCCAGACGGTCAGGATCAGCAACAGCAGGACCAGGGCCAGCAGCAGGACCAGCAGGGTCAGCAGCAGGACCAGGGCCAGCAGCAGGATCAGCAGCAGCAAGGCGGCGGGGCCCTCTTGGCCGCGCCGACCCCGGCGCCCGACGGGCAGCAGGACACCGCCGCGCCTGACGCGCAGGACACCACCGCCCCCGACGCGCAGGACACCGCTGCCGCCACTGACCAGCCGCAGCAGCTCCGGCGCAGGGGCAACGGCAATAACAACAACAACCAGAACCCCACCCAGTCCGCGTCCCCCTCCCCCTCCCCCTCCCCCTCGGCCACCGGGACGGGTCAGGAAGAGGAATGCGCCGACCTCGGCCCGTTCCCCGAGGACTTCGTCGACATCCGCCAGGTCGGCCGCGGTCAGCTCGACAACTTCCAGATCGGCAGGAACGGCTCCAGGGGCACGTTCGTCTCAGCCTGTGGGACGAACGGCAATAAGCACAACAACCCGGACAACTTCATCGTCGCACCGGGCGTGAGCAACGGCGCGCACCACCTGCACGACTACGTGGGCAACCTGACGACGAACGGGTTCTCGACGGACCAGAGCCTCTCAGCGGGTGGCACCACCTGCCGGTTCGGCGACAAGTCGGCCTACTTCTGGCCGGTGCTCCGCGACCGGAAGTCGGACGCCAACAGTGCCGACGCGGACGGCAACGTCGGCCAGGTCCTGCGGGCCCGCCAGGTCACCCTTCAGTTCCGCGGCAACGCGACGGCCAAGGTGACCGCGATGCCGAGGTTCCTCAAGCTCATCATGGGTGACGCCAAGGCGGCCACGAACGGCGGCGCCAACGCACGCGCGGCGTGGACGTGTACCGGCTTCCAGAACCGCATCACAAATAACAAATATCCGCTCTGCCCACGCGGCAGCCAAGTCGTCCGTATCCTAGACTTCCCAAGCTGCTGGGACGGCCAGAACACCGACAGCGCCAACCACCGCACACACGTGGTGTTCCCGGGACAGGGTGGCGCCTGTGCACAGGGAACCAAGGCCATCCCACAGCTGCGCATGACCTTGACGTACTCGGTTCCACAGGGGCCGTCCTTCGCCGTGGACTCGTTCCCTGAGCAGAAGCACAACCCGGTGACCGATCACGCCGACTTCGCGAACGTGATGTCGGATCAGCTCATGGCGTTCGTGGTCAACTGCATCAACCGCGGCCGCCGTTGCTGACGTAGATCGGCCCTCCCGAGTCGCACCCTCAATCGACGACCATGGAGGGAATCGATGCTCCACAAAAGACTGCCCCGGCACGCTCCGAGCAAGCTGGACTCCAGGAACGTCCGGTTCGGAGTGAGCGCTGCGATCGCCGCGTTGGTCCTGTCAGGGTTCCTCCTGACCAGGACCAACACCGGGATCTCAATGCTCGGGCAAGGGGTGGCTTTCCTCGAGTTCTACGCGGGCGTGTTCGCCCTGGTGCTGCTGAGCGCGACGGTCGGGCTCGGCCTGCTCACCACCGAACGCGTCTTCCTGTCCCCGTCCAACAGGGTCAGGGCACAGCTGGCACACCGGGCCACAGCGGCGATCGGGATGGCCTACCTGGTCACGCACATCACCCTCATGGTCAGTCTGGGCCATGCCCCGCTGGCCGCGACAGTGGTCCCAATTGCCGGTATCTATGTGGGATTCGGCGCTGTAGCCTTCGACATGATGGTGATCATCGTTGTGTCGGGGATGATGCGAGGACGGTTCGCGGTGACGTCCAGGCCGTGGATATGGCGGACGCTCCACGCCACCGCGTACCTGTCCTGGCCCGTGGCCATCATGCATGGTCTGACCGCGGGCCGTACGCCGGCGGACTGGGTGGCGTGGTCGTACATCGCCTGCCTGGCCGCCGTCGGCGGGGCACTGCTCGTTCGAGTGGTGGCCACCATCCTCAGGCCGGCCGTCCAGCCGGAATGGGTGAAGACACCGGAGGTCGACAGGTCGCCGGTCGCACGACCGGTGGACGTCAACGCGCCGGTGAGCCTCGACGCGGCGCGTAGGAAGTACCGGGAGGCGGGATGAGACCGCACAGGAATGCCCAGGAGGCGCCAGAGTGATCCCGCAGAGAGTCCCACGCGTTTTACGCGTGGGCCCGGCCCGGCTGACCGCCGGGCTGGAGCACACAAGGCGGATCGATCTGCCCGCACACCGGACGCTCCACGGCGAGCCGGCGTTGCGCGATATCGAGACCTTGATCGCCCAGGTGAACGAGGTCGACATGCGCGGAAGGGGCGGAGCGGCGTTTCCGGTCGGCCGCAAGATGCGCGCGGTCGCCGACGCCGCCGGGGCCCGCGAGAGTGTCGTGCTGGTGAACGGCTCGGAGGGCGAGCCGGCCAGCTTCAAGGACACCATGATGCTCATCCGCAACCCCCACCTCGTGCTCGACGGCGCGGTCCTCGCCGCTGAGGCCCTGCACGCGCGCGAGGTCGTCGTGGCGATCGGGTCCGGCGGCGAAGTGGCCGAGGCGTCGGTCTCCGCCGCGGTGGCCGAGCGGCGCGCCGCCAACGTGGCGGGCGGCACGGAGAGCCATGTGCGGATCCGGGTGGTCGCCCTTGAGGAGAGGTTCATCTCGGGCGAAGGCGGCGCCCTTGTGCGCGGCGTGAACGGCGGGGAGGCGATCCCCAACGGCCGTAAGAAGCGCGCCGCCGAGAGCGGCGTGGACGGCCTGCCCACGCTGCTGTCGAACACCGAGACGTTCGCGCAGCTCGCCCTGCTCGCCGAGTACGGCCCCGAAGGCTACGCCGAGTACGGCACCGCCAAGGAGCCCGGCACCGTGCTGCTCAGCGTGAGCGGCGGCGCCACCAACCCCGCCGTCGTGGAGGCGCCCACGGGCACCCCGCTGATCGACGTCCTCGACATGTGCGAGGCGGAGATCGGCGACGGCGTGCTCATGGGCGGCTACCACGGCGCCTGGATGAGCTACGAGAACGCCCTCACGGCCGTCATCTCGCGCGAAGGCATGAAGGCGAAGGGCGGCGAGCTGGGCGCCGGGATCGTGGTGCCGCTCGGCGACTCGACCTGCCCGCTCGGCGAGACGACCCGGGTGGCGGCCTACCTCGCCGCCCAGTCGTCGGGCCAGTGCGGCCCGTGCCGCCTCGGGCTGCCCGACGTGGCTCGGGCGCTGCTCGCTCTGGCCGAGGGCACCGGGTCCACGGACGCGGTACGCCGCACCGTACGGGCCGTCGAGCGGAGAGGCGCCTGCTTCCACCCCGACGGCACGGCCAGGTTCGTCCTGTCCTCCCTGGACGCCTTCGAGAGCGACATCGCGCTCCACCTCGAGTACGGCTCGTGCGGCCGGCCGACCCGCGGCGTGCTCCCCCTCCCGGAGCACGAGGAGCAGCCCGAATACCGCGTGGAGGTGGACTGGACGCGTTGCCAGGGCCACGGCCTGTGCGCGCACCTCCTGCCGGAATTCGTGGAACTGGACGAATACGGCTTCCCCTCCTTCAAGACCGTGCCGGGCTGGATGGCGAAAGAGGCTCGCCGAGCCGTGGACATGTGTCCCGCGCTGGCCCTGCGCCTCAATGAGTCCGTAGCGGTACGAGCGGGTTGATCCCCCGGTCCGCCCGCCTGAGCGCGCTCAGGCGGGCGGACCGGGCAGTTTAGTAATGCATTTGTGACCAACCTGACGGCCTCCGGGACCGTCTCACCGATCGGTTCACCACGATCACCGGGAGACGACCATGGACCGCCGCGACTTCCTCCGCGCCGCCACGCTGGCGCCCATGCTCTGGCTGGTCTCCACGCCGCCCGCGCTCGCCTCCTCCGCCCCCGACTGGGCCGGACTGCGCCGCCACCTCACCGGCACGCTGGTGCGGCCGGCCGACGCGGGCTACGACGCGGCCAAGCGCCTGTTCAACCCCGCCTTCGACGGCATCAGGCCGGGCGGCGTCGCCTACTGCGCGAGCCCGGCCGATGTCTCCGCGTGCCTGTCCTTCGTCCGCACGAACCGCCTCCCCGTCACCGCCCGCTCGGGCGGCCACTCCTACGCGGGCTGGTCCACCGGCACCGGCCTGGTGATCGACGTCTCACGGATGAACTCCGTCGGCTACAAAGGCGGCCGCGCCACGGTCGGCGCCGGGGCCAAGCTGGTCGACGTCTACGACAAGCTGGGCCGCCACGGCGTGAGCATCCCGGCCGGTTCGTGCCCCACGGTCGGGGTGAGCGGCCTGGCGCTGGGCGGCGGGATCGGCGTGGTCTCCAGGAAGTACGGCCTGACCTGCGACACCCTCGAATCCGTACAGATCGTCACGGCCGACGGCCGCCTCCTGACCTGCGACGCCGACCGGCACCCGGACCTCTACTGGGCGTGCCGGGGCGGCGGCGGCGGGAACTTCGGCGTGGCGGTGTCCTTCACCTTCCGCACCCACCAGACCCGCGGCATCACGGTCTTCTTCCTGCACTGGCCGTGGAGCAAGGCCGGTGCGGCGGTCAAGGCCTGGCAGTCCTGGGCGCCCACCGCGCCGGACGAACTGTGGTCCACCCTGCACCTGTCGAACGACAACGGGCTGGACGTGCAGATCGGCGGCACCTACCTGGGCGGGAAGGCGGAGCTCGACCGCCTCCTGGCGCCGCTCGTCGCCGGGATCGGCGCTCCCTCGTCCCGCTACGCCACCGCGACGTCCTACCAGCACGCCATGATGATCATGGCCGGGTGCTCGTCGCTCTCGGTCGCGCAGTGCCATTTACCAGGTCAGACCGCCGCCGGCCGGCTCAGCAGGGACACCTTCGCGGCCAAGTCGCACCTGGCCTACCGGAAGCTGTCGGCGGACGGGATCAAGGCGCTGGTGGCCGGGGTGGCCCGGGCGGGCCGGCACACCGTGCAGTTGGACGCCCTGGGCGGCGCGGTCGCCCGAGTCCGCCCGGACGCCACCGCCTTCCCGCACCGGGCGGCGCTGTTCGGCGTCCAGTACTACTCCAAGGGCACCGGCCGGGCCTGGCTGCGCGGCATCCACGCCGACATGCGGACGCACCTGGGCGATCACGCGTACGTGAACTACATCGACCCGGACCTGACCGACTGGCGCACCGCCTACTACGGCGCCAACGCGCCGCGCCTGGCCGCCGTGAAGGCCGCCTACGATCCCGGCCGGATCTTTCACCTGCCCCAGGGTGTCTAAATCGGTCGCCTGGCCGGTGGTTGACCTGGGAAGATCGACAACATGCGCAACTGGCCGCTTCTCGAGCTCTCCATCACCACCCCGCGTCTCGAACTCCGCATGCCGTCGCTCGCGGACCTCGACGAGCTCGGTGACCGGGCGGCCGAGGGCGTGCACGAGCCGGGATACATGCCGTTCCTGTTCCCGTGGTCCGACGCCGAGCCGCGGGATCGGGCCACGGCCACCATCCGCTATCACTTCCGCACCTGGGCCGAGTTCAGCCGGGACAAGTGGACGCTGGAGTTCGCGGTGGTCTCCGACGGACAGGTGGTCGGCGTGCAGGCGCTGACGGCCGCCGACTTCCTGGTCACGCGGGAGGCCGGCTCGGGCTCGTGGCTCGGCAAACGCTTCCAGGGCAGGGGCATCGGCAGGGAGATGCGCGCGGCCGTGCTCCAACTGGCCTTCGAGGGCCTGGGCGCGGAGTACGCGACGACGGAGGCGTTCCATGACAACCACGCCTCGCTCGCGGTGACGCGCCGGCTCGGCTATCACGAGGACGGCATCACCCTGCACAACCGGAAGGGTGAGGTGGCGACGAGCCGCCGCTTCCGCCTGCCGCGGGACGACTGGAAGCCCATGGACGGCATCGAGATCCACAACCTGGAGCCCTGCCTGCCGCTCTTCGGGTTCTAAGGCGCTTCCGCCACGCCGGCATGCTGGGGCTGCGGGCAAACCTGGCGGCGGTATCTGCCGGGCGGTGTGCCGTATTCGCGCTTGAAGGCGTTGGCGAAGGCGAACTCGGAGGTGTAGCCGACGCGCGAGGAGATCTCGCTCAGCGAGTCCTCCGACTCGCGGAGCAGGCGGGCCGCCCTGGCCAGGCGCCACCACGTGAGGTAGGTGAGCGGCGGCTGGCCGATCAGGGTGGTGAAGCGGCGGGAGAAGGCCGCGCGGGAGAGCCCGGCTTTGCCGCCGAGCTCCTGGACCGTCCAGGGATGTGCGGGATCGCGGTGGATGGCGTTGAGCGCCGCGCTGATCGCGGGGTCTGCGAGGGCGACGGCCCAGCCGCCGGTCTGGCAGTGCTCGGGCTCGGTGTCGAGCCAGGCGCGCAGGATGAACAGCAGCAGCGTGTCGAGCAGTGAGGAGACGACGGTGTCGGCGCCCAGGCGCGGATTGCAGATCTCGCTGCCGAGCAGGTCGACGGCCGCGCGGAGCTCGGGGTGGTGGCCCAGCCGGGCGGGCAGGTGCACCATGTCGGGCAGGTCGCGCAGGAGCGGGTGGGCCCGGTTGGGGTCGAGCCGGTAGCCGCCGCAGAGCAGGATCGTGGCCGCGCCGGGCCCCTCGCTGGACGCCGAGGCGAACAGTCCCGCCTCCAGCTGGGGGTCGCAGTCGGGCTCGACCACCGGGGTGGCCGGGCTGTCGGCCATCGCGTAGCCGTGGCCGTGCGGGAAGAAGACCACGTCGCCGACGCTCAGCGGGATCGGGTCGCCGTCCGGCGGGATGAGCCACGGGGAGCCCTGGACGACCACCTGGAAGCCGGCCGAGCCCGGAGCCGACGGGAACCGCTGCCCCCATGGGGCGTGCCACTCGATGAGCGCTGAGCGCGGCCGTCCGGTGCGTACGATCGCGATCACATCACTGAGCACGTCCATGGTCGAAGTCTACCCCATGAGACGATCGCGTAGAAAATGCAGACACAGGAGCATTGGCCATCTCGCCACCGGCTTCTACGGTTGTTTCACATGAGCACAGCGCTGATGTCCGCCGCCCGGATCCACGAGTACGGCGACGCCTCCGTGATCCGCTACGACCGGATCCCCCGGCCGTCGCCGGGGCCCGGGGAGGTGCTGGTCCGGGTCGCCGCCACCTCGTTCAACCCGTCCGAGGTGGGGTTGCGGGCCGGGTTCCTGCGCGACCTGCTCCCCGTCACCCTTCCGTACACGCTGGGTCTGGATCTCTCCGGCACGGTCGTCGAAGTGGGGGCGGGCGTACGTGGGCCGGCCGTCGGCGACCGGGTCATCGGCCTCGTGGAGGGGGCGGCGGCCGAGTACACGGTAGCGGCGGCCAGCGCGCTGACCGGGGCGCCGGAGCGGCTCCCCCTGGCGGATGCGGCCGCCATCCCGGTCGCCGGGCTCACCGCCTGGCAGGCGGTCCACGAGCACGCGCGCATCGGGCCGGGGCAACGGGTGCTGATCAACGGGGCGGGTGGCGGGGTGGGGCTGTTCGCCGTGCAACTGGCCAAGCTGGCGGGCGCGACCGTGACAGCCACGGCCAGTCCGCGCAGCGCGGCGGCGGTGCGGCGCTATGGCGCCGACGAGGTCGTCGACTACACCACGACCCCGCTGCCCGGCGGGATGGACGTGGTGCTCAACCTGGCGGCCATCAGCCCGGAGCAGGCGGCGGCGCTGGCCACCTTGGGCGAGGTGATCGTCACCATCGCCACCCCGATCGAGTCGCCCCGGGCCAGCCACTTCGTGGCCCGCAACGACCCGGCGCAGCTGGCCCGGCTGGTGGCGCTGATCGACAAGGGCGAGCTCGTGGTCGAGATCACGGAGTCTCACCCGCTGACCGGCCTCGACGGTGTGCATCGCCGGGCCGAGGCCGGCCAGACACACGGAAAAATCATCATAAATCTGGATGAAGAGGTTAAGTAATGATCAAGATTGGCATCATCGTCGGCAGCACCCGGCCGGGCCGCAAGGCGGAGACCGTCGCCGAGTGGGTGCGCGATCTGGCCGTCAAACGGGGAGACGCCGAGTTCGAGCTGGTGGACCTGCGGGACTTCCCCCTGCCGCATCTGGACGAGACGCTCCCGGCGGCCTTTGGCCAGTACGAACACCCCCACACCCGCGCCTGGTCGGAGCGCATCGCCTCACTCGACGGGTTCGTGTTCGTGACCCCGGAGTACAACAGCTCCACCACGGGCGTGCTGAAGAACGCGATCGACTTCCTCTACGCCGAGTGGGCGGACAAGGCGGCCGGCTTCGTCAGCTACGGCGTCGACGGCGGCGCCCGCGCGGCCGAGCACCTGCGGCAGATGCTCGGCCGGGTCAAGGTCGCCGACGTGTCGGCCCAGGTCGCGCTCTCGCTCTACACGGACTTCGAGGGGTTCACCGACTTCAAGCCGGCGGCGCACCGGGAGGAGGCGGTCACCACGATGCTGGACCAGATCGTCTCCTGGGGCACGGCGCTGCGCCCGCTCAGGGCGGCTGCCTGACGCGGCGAGGGGGGTCAGGGCTTGAAGTGGCGCAGCACCTCGGGGTTGGCCATGGCGTCGGGGTTGGCCGCCTCCTCGACCGGGGTGCCGAGGAGGATCTTGCGGACCGGCACCTCGAGCTTCTTGCCCGACAGGGTGCGCGGGATGCCGGGCACCGCGTGGATCTCGTTGGGCACGTGCCGGGGTGACAGCTCCTGCCGCAGGGCCGTACGCAGGGCATCGACCAGCGCGTCCGACAGTGTGGCCCCCTCCGCCAGCGTGAGGTAGAGCAGCAGCCGCCCCTCCTGCCCGAGCTGGCCGGTGTCGATCACCAGGCTGTCGGCGATCTCCTCGAACCGCTCGACGACCCGGTAGAACTCGCTGGTGCCCATCCGGACGCCGCCCCGGTTCAGGGTCGAGTCGGAGCGGCCGTAGATCACGCAGCTCCCGTCCTCGTTCAGCTTGATCCAGTCGCCGTGCCGCCACACGCCCGGGTAGACGTCGAAGTAGCTCTCGCGGTAGCGCTCACCGTCGGGGTCGTTCCAGAACATGACCGGCATCGACGGCATCGGCTGCGTGAGCACGAGCTCGCCCACCTCCCCCACGACCGGCTCGCCCAGGGGGTTGAACGACTCCACCCGCGCCCCCAGCGACCGGCAGGGGATGATGCCCGCCCTGATCGGATGCAGCATGGTCGCGCCGACGAACCCCGTGCACACGTCGGTGCCGCCGGAGAACGACCCGAGCGGCATCCCCGGCAACTGCTCGGCCACCCAGGCGAACCCCTCCGGCGGCAGCGGCGACCCGGTCGAGCCGATGCCGCGCAGCGCCTCCAGCCCCTCGGGCACGATCCCGGCCTTCAGCGAGGCCATGATGTACGGCGCGCCGACCCCGAAGTAGGTCACCCCTTCCGAGGCGGCGATCCGCCAGAGCACGGCGGCCGAGGGATGGGTGGCCGAGCCGTCGTACAGCACCGGGGTGGCGCCCACCAGCAGGGCGCCGATGAGGTAGTTCCACATCATCCAGCCCGTGGTGGTGTACCAGAAGAACACATCCCCCTCGCCGAGATCCTGGTGGAAGGAGAGCGACTTGAGGTGTTCGAGTATCACTCCCCCGTGCCCGTGCACGATGGGCTTGGGCAGCCCTGTCGTGCCGCTGGAGTAGAGGATCCACAGCGGGTGATCGAAGGGCACCCGCTCGAACTCCAGCAGCGCCTCCTCCGCGCGCAGCCCCTCCCAGCCGATCACCTCGCCGTGCGGCACGGAGTCGGTGTGCGCGGCGCCGGGCTCGGCCTGCTGCGGCGGCTGCCCCTCCTCCGCCGCCGTGAGGTACGGGATCCAGACGGTCGCGCGGAGCGAGGGCAGCTCGGCGGCGATCTCGTTGACGGCCGCCGACCGGTCGTAGCTCTTGCCGTTGTAGTGGTAGCCGTCGACCGCGATCAGCACCTTGGGCTCGATCTGCTTGAACCGGTCGACCACGCTCGGCACGCCGAAGTCCGGGGAGCCGGCCGACCAGATGGCGCCGAGGGACGCGGTGGCCAGGAAGGCGATCAGGGCCTGCGGGATGTTCGGCAGGTAGCCAGCCACCCGGTCGCCGCGCCGGACGCCGAGGCGTACCAGGCCGGCCCGGACACGGGCGACCTCGTCGCGCAGCTCGGCGTGGGTCAGCTCCTGGCGGGCGCCGTCCTCCGAGACGAAGACGGCCGCGATGCCGTCACGTTCGCGTAGCGCGTTCTCCGCGTAATTGACGGAACTTCCGGTGAACCATTCGGCGCCGGGCATCGTCCCAGTCATGACGGGCCCGTCACCACGTTCGCCGATGACCTGGAAATAGTCCCAGATCGACGTCCAGAACTCCGCTGGACTGTCGACCGACCAGCGCCACACCTCCTCGTACCCCGACCCGGCCCGGCCCAGCCACTCGAGGTAGCGAGTCAGCTTGGCGCGCGCGACGATGTCCTCGGTCGGTTCCCAGAGAAGCGTGCCTTCAGCAACCATGTGCCCCATCCTGTCGGCCGGTAGACGGAAAGTCATACCCAGGCCGCCACATAACTTGCTACCGACGTAGGTGGTCCACCGCCATACGCGCGGCCGTGCCGATCACCGCGTCGGCCCGCGGCTGGTTGAGCGCGGTGCTGACCGAACGGGTGAAGACCGCCACCGCGTACTGGCCGCCGTCGGGGTACTCGACCACGCCCGCCTCGTTGCGGAGCGTCGGGAGCGTCCCGGTCTTGCCGCCGACCCCCACGTCGTCGTACGGGAAGCCGGAGGCCAGCCGGTGCGGCCAGACCTGGAGGTTCAGGACGCCGCGCATCCAGGCGCACGACTCGGCCGAGGCCGCCTCATCCCGCCAGATCAGCCCGAACAGCGCGGCCATCTCGCGCGGCGTGCTGCTGTTGGTGCGTGCCGGGTCGAGCACCCGCAAGCGGGTGATGTCCGCCGGATCGAGGTACGGCCAGCCGTGGCCGCTGTCCTCGGCCATGCTCTCGGTGATCTCCCGGCAGCTCTGCCGCACCCGCGTGCCGGGCAGCCCGAACCCGGCGAGCATCGTGTTGACCGCGTCGCGCCCGACCCTGGCCAGGAGCGCGTCGGCGGCGGTGTTGTCGCTCACCGCGATCATCAGGTAGGCCAGGTCGCGCAGGGAGATCGTGACGTCGTCCAGCATCGCGGACAGGCCCGTGGGCCCGGCCACCCGGTCGGCGGCCCCCACGGTCACCCGGCTCGCCGGATCGACCAGCCCGGCGTCGGCCTGGCGGCAGAACTCCACCATCAGCGGCACCTTGAAGATCGAGGCGATCGGCAGCGGCTCGTCGGAGCCGAGCCCGACCTCCCGGCCCGAACGCAGGTCGGCCGCGTGCAGCCACCCGGTCACCCCCGCCGAGCCGAACAGGGCGGTCAGGTCCGGCTCGTTCATGCCAGCATCCCCGGCCTGCGGCTGATGTGCCGCACGGGCGCCGCCGCCTCGTCCGTCATCCCGGCGCTCTCTTTCAGCGTTCGTACGGCCACTGCCGAGAAACCGGTGACCGCGTCCGTCTCAACTCGCCAGGCCGTCGAGACCCGGGAACTGATCGGCGAGCCTAGCAGCGGGCGCCAGGCGAGCCCAGGCAGGTCCACCCTGGCCCCGAACGCCACCGCCACCCCGGCCAGCACCAGTCCGAGCCCGACGCCCTGATGCACCTGCGCGGGCACGTAGCCGTGGTGGCGGCACTCCGCCAGCGTCGCGGCGTGCAGCCCCGGCTCCCCCTCCTTGGGCGGCAGCAGCAGCTCACGGCCCGCCAGGTCGGCCAGGTGCAGCTCCCCTGACTGGGCCAGCGGGTCCCCCTCGGCCAGCAGGACGCCGTGCGGCTGCACCAGCACCTGCCCGAAGCGCAGTCCCGGCGCGCTGATCGGATGGCGCACGATGCCGACGTCGATGGCGCCCTCGGTCAGCGCGGCCACCTGGTCGGCCGTCCAGATCTCCGCAGGTGCGAGCCGTACGTCCGGATTGCTGGCGCGGAAGCCGGCCACCAGGGCGGCGATCACCGCGGCGGCCAGGTCGGGCGGGACGCCGAGCTTGAGCACCGTGCCCGCGCCATGGCGGACCAGCTCGCGCAGCCGATCGGCCCTGGCGACGATCTCGCGGGCCTCGCCGACCAGCAGGTGGCCCGCCTCGGTCAGCCGGACCTGACGGGCGGAACGATCGAAGAGACGCACGCCGAGCTCCTCCTCCAGGCGCTTGATCCGCTGGCTGAGCGGCGGCTGGGCCATGCCGAGCCGGATCGCGGCATTGCCGAAGTGGAGTTCCTCCGCCACCACGGTGAAGTAGCGCAGATGCCGGACAAGGTCCATGACCAGCAACTATATCCAACTTTATATCTTTGCATCGTCCATATCGGTATTGGACAGCACGCGGCGGGCTCTGGTGTGCTCGGCGGCATGGGGCCGCAAATGGGGACAAATTTCATGAACCTTCAGCCTGAGACGCCGCCCAGGCGAAGGCGCAGGTGGTGGCCGTGGATCACCGCCGCGGTGCTGGTGCTCGTCCTCGCGGCGGCCGGCACGCTCTGGGTGCTGCGGACGAAGGGCACGCCCGAGGAGACGGCCGACTCGTACCTGTCCGCCTGGTCCGTCCAGGACTACGCGCGGATGCGGGAGCTCGTCGCCGACCCGCCCGCCGACTTCGAGCGCCGGCACCAGCGCTTCCGCGCCGACCTCCAGCTCACCGGGGCGACCTTCGAGCGCGACGCGACCTCCACGGGCGGTACGGTCACCTTCCACGCCACCCTCACCGGCCCGAAGGACTGGAAGTACGACGGCAAGCTCAAGCTCGTAGAGCGCGGCGGCTCGTGGCAGGTCGCCTGGACCCCGGCCGCCATCAACCCCTCGCTCGAGCAGGGCAGATCCCTGCGGCTGGTCACGGAGAAGGCCGCGACGCCGCCGGTCCTGGCGGCCGACGGCAGCCGCATGGACACCCCGGACACGCCCGGCTCGGTGCTGCAGCTCGTCGACGGGCTCAAGCAGACCTACCCGGACCGGCTCGCCGACGGGCAGTCCCGCCGGATCGACCTGTACCAGGGCGAGGAGTTCCTCCAGACCGTGGTCAAGCCGGAGGAGAAGAAGCCGCTGCGCACCACGATCGACCTCAAGGTGCACCGGGCGGGCGCCGCCGCGCTGGAGGACATCAGCAAACCGGCCTCGCTGGTCGCCATCCGGCCGTCGACCGGCGAGATCCTTTCGGTGGTCAACAAGCCGGGCGGGTTCAACCGGGCGCTGCTCGGCAAGTACCCGCCCGGCTCGACGTTCAAGGTCGTGACCGCCTCCGCGCTGGTCGCGGACGGGGCGAAGCCGGACGAGCAGGTCGAGTGCCCGGCCGAGCAGAACATCGGCGGCTTCCCCTTCCACAACGCGGGCTTCCACGACTACGGGAAACTCTCCTTCCGCGACGCCTTCGCCCACTCGTGCAACACCACGTTCGGCGCGATGGGGGTGGCGGAGCTCGGGGACGGCCGGCTCGCCGAGGTGGCCGCCGGCTTCGGCTTCGGCTCCGCGATCACGCCGGGTGTGCCGGCGGTGAAGGCCGAGTTCCCCGCGCCCAAGGACGACACCGACCTCGCCTCCGCCTCGATCGGGCAGGGCAGGGTGCTGGCCAGCCCGCTCAACATGGCCTCGGTCGCCGCCGCCATCGCCGACGGCGCCTGGCGCCCGCCCCGCCTGGTCGCCCAGGAGCTGATGCCGGACCGCACGCTCCGGCCGCGCCCGCTGGAGGACGGCGTGGTGCGGGCCCTGCGCGAGCTCATGCCCGCCGTCGTCACCGACGGCACCGCGCACGCGGTGAAGTTCCCCTCCGGTACGGCGGGCAAGACCGGAACGGCGGAGTACGGCTCCGGCAAGGAACCGCCCGCGCACTCCTGGTTCATCGGCTACCGGGGGGACCTGGCGTTCGCGGTGATCGTGGAGGGCGGCGGCGCCGGCTCCGCGGTGGCGGCCCCGATCGCGGCCCGCTTCCTCAACGCGCTGAGCTGACCCGCCTCCGGTTCACCGACACCCTGCTCGGATCGGCCCGGCTCAGGGGCTGACCGGCTTGCGGTCGACCGGTGCGGTGAGGCTGGCGACCGCGGCCACCACCTCCGAAGCGTTGGACAGATCGGGCAGCACGAGGTCGGCCCCGGCCTCGCGCAGCTCGCCGGCCATCGACCGGCCGGAGGCCACCCCGATCATCGCCGCCCCGCCGATCTTGGCGGCCTGCACGTCACGCGTCGAGTCCCCGATGACCACGGTGTTGGCCGAGGTGAACGGCACCCCGAAGCGCGCCTTGGCCCGCCCCTGGGCGACCTGGAGCAGCGACGCCTTGGGGTAGACCTCCTCGCCGTAGCCGCCGAGCTCGAAGTCGATGTGCTTCTCGAGCCCGAACGCCCTGAGCTTGTGCACGGCGTTGCTCTTGATCGTGCCGGTGAGCACCGTCTGGACCACGCCGTCGAGTCCGGCGACGGCCTTGAGCGCCTCCTTGGCGCCCGCCATCGCGCGGCCCTCGGTGGCCAGGCGCTTGCGCCGGTCGGCGAACGCCATCGCCAGCGCGGACAGGAATCGCGGCAGGGTGTCGTCCTCGGTGACGATGCCGTTGACCGCGAGGGTCTCGAAGACGATCTCGGAGTCGGCGCGGCCGCGCGCCGGCGCCAGTTTGAGCATCGGGCGCCCGGTCACGGCGCGGAACGCCTCGGCGTAGGCGTCCCTGGTCACTATCGCGACGTCGACCAGGGTGAGGTCGATGTTCCAGAGCACAAGGCGTTTGATGGCGACCTCCTGAAGGGGACCCAGCCAGGGTACGGCCATCCGCCCGGCCAGGACCCCCGGCTGAGCGATTCAGGCATAAGTGAGCGCTTGCGCGAGGGTGTCGACGACCGGCAGCCCGGTGGCCTCCAGCTCGGCGCGCGTGGTCATGCCGCCGGTGTAGAGGACGGCCCTGGCGCCCACGTGCTTCGCGGCGAGCCCGTCGTCGACGCTGTCGCCGATCACCAGGATCTCGCGGGCCTCGACGTCGATGGCCTCGATGTGGGCGGTCAGGTGCGCGGCCTTCTCGCCACCCGTCAGGCCCACCAGGCCGTCGACCCTGGTGAAGTGCCGGGTGATGCCGAAGGACTCGATCAGCGGCACCAGATGGGTGTGCGGGGCCATCGAGCAGAGCGACTGCGTGCCCGTCCAGCTCGTGAGCGACAGCTCGGCGTCGGCGGCCAGCCGGCAGGCCACGCTGAGGCGGAAGTAGTGCTCGTGGAAGCCTTCGTCGAGCAGCTCCCACTCGCCCTCGTTGAGCGGACGGCCGAGCAGCCGCTCATAGGCGACCCAGATGGGCCGGGTGTAGATCGTGCGAAACTCGTCCGCGGTCAACGGGGGCAGCTCGTACGGCCTGAAGACCTCGTTGGTCGCTCCGACAACGGCGTCGATGTCGTGGAACAGCGTGCCGTTCCAGTCCCAGATGATGTGCTTTGTCATGTCACGATCAGTTTAACCGGCAGGTGTGACATCCCGATGAACGGTGAAGCCGCAGCCTGTCGGCCGCGGCTTCACCCGTGACGGCGGGTCAGACCCGCATGGCTACCCGCAGGCCTTGGTGGTGGTGCCGGCGCCGTTCTGGCCGCCCCGGCCGGAGCCGAACACGACGCTGGCACCGCCCCAGGCGCACATGTCGTTGCCATAGAGCATGTTGCCCCAGTGACGGCCGCCGTTGCCCGCCTTGAACGAGAACCGGTCGTACCCCTCGTCGGTGTAGACGCTGATCGTGCCGTGCGCGGACGAGGCCGTCCTGATCTCGGTCCAGTTGGTCTTGCACTTGCCCGACCACCAGAGCTGGATCGTGCCGACCTTGCCATCGATGCGGTTGCTCAGCGAGGCGGTCCGCACCACCTTGGCGGAGTTGCCGCAACCGGTCTTGTAGGGGTCCTTGTGGTCGTAGTAGTGCTTGGGGGCCGCCTGCGCGCTGGCGGGAGAGATCGTGAGGAGGGCCGCTGCCACCGCGCCAACCGCGATAGCCGTCACTCGAAACTTCACTCGGAACCGACTCCTTGAGTTCGGGATGGGTATCCGTGGGGGACCTTAGCGAGAAGCTTCGGGAAACGGTCAAGGCTCTGTGATCTATTTAACGTGTTCCTAACGTTACTGTATGAGATCGGCAATCTCCTGGGTGGCGAACCACATGAGCTCATGCGCCTCGGCGCCGTCCACGGTGAAGCGGGCGTCGTCGTCGCCTCCGTCGGCGGCGGGAAGGGCGGCTATCGCGGCCTGGATGTCGGGGACCGCGTAGAGGTCGTCGACGTGGACCGCGGCCACCTTGGCCATCGGCACCGGCTCCGCCACCCGTACTCTGGCCCGTTCTTCCAGGTCGGCGCCGATGGACAGGGCGCCGTCCGGCACCTCGGCGACGACGACCAGGCGGCGGGAGCCCGCCTCGACGCCGTCGGCGTGATCGGCGGCCAGCATGCGCAGCGAGGCGCGGGCCGCCTCGGTGAGTGCCACGTATTCGAGCTCCTCGGTGTCTCCCGAGGCGTACCACTCGGTCAGCGCGGGGGTCACCGCGTAACCGGTCAGCGGGGCCGGGCCTAGCTCTCCCACCTCGACCGCTCGGGTCAGGGCGGGGAGCGTGCACGGCAGATAGACGCGCATCACGAACCTTTCACTGCATGCAAGGGGGCTCTATCATGCCCGTCGCAACGGAAGTTGGAGCAGAGACTCGAGTTCCGCGATGGTCGAATCGGCGTCGCGGTGGTGGATGCCCGCCATGCCGAGCCCCCGCGCGGCCACGATGTTGGCCTCGATGTCGTCGATGAACACGCACGCCTCGCCGGGCAGCCCGACCTGGCCGAGCGCGTGCTGGAAGATGCGCGGCTCCGGCTTGCGCATGCCGACCTCGCCGGAGATCACGATCGCGTCGAAGAGCTCGTCCCAGCCGTCCCGGGGGTAGACGTTGGACCAGGAGTTGGACAGCAGGCAGGTCTTGAAGCCGTTGCGCTTGACGTCGTGCAGCATGTCGTACATCGCGTCGACCCGCTCGAAGCCGGCGAACATCCGCTCCAGCAGCCCCTCGGCCTCGGGCGACACCCCGTCGACGGTCCGCAGCCGGGCGGCCAGGTCGCGCTCGAACGCGGCCCCGTCCATCTCCCCGCGCTCCAGCGCGTGCACGACGCTCTCCTGGTCACCGCCGTAGGCCTGGTCGATCAGCTCGCGCATGACGGATCGGTAGTGGGCGTCGTCGATGCGATCCGCCTCGATCCACTTGCCGATGGAGACGGAGAGACTGGTCGTGAGCACCCCACCCCAGTCGATCAGCACCCCTGTGATCAAGGCCCCTCCTTGGAATCCCGTTCTAGGGTAGTAGAGCGTCGCACATCCCACGGAGACCGACATAAACCCCAGGTATAGGACGAGCAAATTGCCTGGCTATGGTGAGGTTCCATTGAGCTGACCCCCGGAAGGGACCGCCGTGCGGACGACGATCCTGATCACCTCGGATGAGTTCAAAGCTCCGGGTACGGAGCTGTTCGACTTCGACCCGATAATCCCCGGCGGCCCGGAGTGGCTGACCAAACCCGTCCTGCTCGCCCTGCTCTCCTCGACCCTGATCATCGCCTTGTGCTGGGCCGCCTTCGCCAAGCCGAAACTGGTCCCCAGAGGCTGGCAGAACCTCGGCGAGTACGCCTACATGTTCGTCCGCGAACAGGTCGCCAAGCCCAACCTCGGCAAGGACGCCGACAAGTGGATGGGCCTGCTCCTCACCGTCTTCCTGACCGTACTGGTCTGGAATCTGATGGGCGTCATCCCGTTCATCCAGTTCCCCGTCGCCGCGCACATCGCCTTCCCCTTCGTGCTGGCGGTCAGCGTGTACGTCCTCAAGGTCTACCTGGGCGTCAAGCACCACGGCGTACGCGGCTACCTCAAAGGCGTCGTGTACCTGGACGGCCTGCCCGGCTGGGCCTACGGGATCTATGCCCCGCTGATCCTCGCCGAGACCTTCATCAACTCACTGTTCACGCACTTCATCCGGTTGTTCGCGAACATGTTCGCCGGCCATCTCCTCCTGGCGTTCTTCAGCTCGGTCGGCTTCTGGTTCCTGTTCGAGCGGCTCACCGTGCTCGGCGTGGGCATCGGCGTCCTCGGCGTGGTGATGACGATACTGATGACCGCGTTCGAGATGTTCATCATGTTCCTGCAGGCGTTCCTGTTCGCCCTGCTCGCCTCGATGTTCATCGCCAGCGGGCTCAAGGGCTCGCACTAACGCGCGACGCGGGCGGCCACCTTCCGGTGCTCCGCGCTGCGGAGCACCTTGGCCGCCTGCGCGGCCGACGCCACGGGCGCCTTGGGCAGCAGGCCACGGGCCTGCTTGAGCTTGAGCAGCCGGGTCACCGACTCGTCGAGACGCTGCTGCGAGATCTTGCCCGACTTCACCGCCGCCAGCACCCCGTTGTACGCCTTGGGCAGGTCGTACGGCATGAGCAGCAGGTCGGCCCCCGCCTGGATGGCGCGCACGGGGATCTCGGCATCGTTGTACTTCTTGCGCACCCCTTCCATGTTGAGCGCGTCGGTGGAGATCACGCCCTGGAAGCCGAGCTTGTTCCTGAGCAGCCCGGTCAGGATGGGCTTGGACAGCGTCGCGGGGTCGCGTGACGGGTCGAGCTTGGGGAAGACGATGTGCGCGCTCATCACGGCGTCGACGCCGGCGGCGATCGCGGCCTTGAACGGCGGCGCGTCGATCCGCTCCCACTGCTCCTTCGTGTGCTTGATCACCGGCAGCCCGGTGTGGCTGTCGATGTTGGTGTCGCCGTGGCCGGGGAAGTGCTTGGCGGTGGCGGCGACCTTGGCGTCCCTGAAGCCCTTGACCGACGCGGCCACCATCTTGGCCACCTCGCCCGGCTGGTCGCCGAAGGCGCGCTTGCCGATGACCGGGTTCCGCGGGTCGACGTTCACGTCGGCGACCGGGGCGAAGTCCAGGTTCACGCCGACCGCGCGCAGCTCCTCGCCGGTGGCCTTGGCCACGGCCCGCGCGAGCGCGGTGTCCTTGGTCGAGCCCACCTCGGAGGCGCCGGGGAAGTCGGTCATCAGCGCGCCCATCCGGGACACCAGGCCGTTCTCCTGGTCGGTGCCGATCAGCAGCGGGACTCTCTTGGACGCCTGCTGCAGCCCGTTGGTCAGGTTGACGACCTGGTCGACGCTCTTGATGTTGGCCGGGAAAAGGATCACGCCGCCGAGGTGGTATCTGGCGACCACCTTGGCCGGGGTCTGGGCGCCGTACCTCGCCTGGTTCTCGCCCGACACGGTGCCGGGCGCCGTGCCGTACAGGACCGGCATGAAAAGCTGGCCGACCTTCTCCTCCACGCTCATCTTCGACACGACCAGCCGCAGGTCGTCGCTCTCGCTGCTCTGCGAGGAGCTCGGCTGAGTCGGCTGGGTCGGCTGGGTCGTGGCCGGGGTCGCCACCTCGGGCCTGGTCGCCGGAGCGGCGCCCGCCGGAGCGCCACCACCACCGGCGCATGCCGCGAGAGCCATCACCAGGAGCCCGGTCGTACCTGTCCGTCGAAGCATGCTCCCAACGGTATCCATGCCCGCGAGACGCCCGGACCACAAGCCGTCCTTCCGGCGTCCGCTCAGCGCTCCTAGACGCCCAGCGGGACGAGGCCGGGCAGGTGCGAGCGGGCCGCCGCGCGGGCGTGCGCCGCCGTACTGGCCCCCCGTGCCGCCTGCGCGGCTAGCTGGCACTGGTCCAGTGTGTGCGCACCCAGCCCCGTCCGTACGGCCGGCAGCGCGGCGGCGCCCATGGACAGCGTGGTCACCCCGAGCCCCACGAGCACGCAGGCCATGGCCGGGTCGGCGGCCGACTCCCCGCAGACGCCGCACGGTTTGCCGTTGTCGGCGGCGGCCGTGGCGGTCATGGCGACGAGGTCGAGCAGCGCGGGCTGCCACGGATCCTGCAACGAGCCCAGCGCGCCGGACTGGCGGTCGGCGGCGAAGGTGTACTGCGACAGGTCATTGGTCCCGATCGACACGAAGTCGACCACCGTGACCAGGCTCTCCGCCCGCAGCGCCGCCGCCGGAATCTCGATCATCACACCCGCCTGCGGGAGCCCCCTGGTGTGGCAGGCGTCGGCGAACCACTTGGCCTCCTGGGCCGTGGCGACCATCGGAGCCATCACCTGGAGCTCGGCCGCCGCCGTGCCCGCCCGGACCGCGCCGGCCCGATCCACCGCCGCCGCCACGGACAGCGCCTCCAACTGGGCGTCCATCACCTTCGGGAACTTCTCGAACAGCCGCAGGCCGCGCTCGCCGAGGGCCGGGTTCGGCTCGGGCGCGGCCGGCGGCAGGAACGCCAGCGGCTTGTCGGCTCCGGCATCCAGCGTCCGCACCACCACTTTTCCGCCCGGGAACGCCGCCAGCGCCGCCCGATAGGCCTGCTCCTGCTCCGCCACCGATGGCGCCTCGGGTCGCCCGAGGAAGAGGAACTCGGTGCGATAGAGCCCGACCCCCTCCGCCCCGGCCGCCAGCGCCCCGTCGAGGTCGCCCGGGCCGCCGATGTTGGCCAGTAGTTGCACCAGGTAGCCGTCGCGGGTCCGGCCGGGGCCGCCGGTCGTCATCCGTTGCCGCCTGGCGTCGTTCGCACTGACGTGCCGGGCCACGTCGGACTCGGTGGGCTCCAGGCGTACCTCTCCGGTGTTGCCGTCGACCAGCACCCGGGTGCCGGGCGGGATCTCGGTCGCGCCCGGACAGGCCACGACGGCGGGCACGCCCATCGCCCTGGACAGGATCGCGGTGTGGCTGGTCGGCCCGCCGCCCTCGGTCACGAACGCGGCCACCACGTCCTTCGACAGCAACGCGGTGTCGGCGGGCGCCAGATCGATGGCGATCAGCACGTACGGCTCGCCTGTGCCGAGGTCGGGGGGCGGGGCCGGCAGGGGGTGGCCCGTGAGGCGGGCGATCACGCGGTCCCTGATGTCGTCCAGGTCGGCGACGCGTTCGCCGAGGTACCCGCCCGCACTAGCCAGCATGTCCCGATATTTCGCGAAAGCTTGGTAGACCGCCCGGGGAGCCGCGATCCCCTCGTCGATCAGCGCCTTGACCCCCACCACCAGGCCGGGGTCCTCGGCGATCAGCGCTTGGGCCTTGAGGATCTCCTTGGCCTCGCCGCCGGCCCGGTTGCCGCAGGCCTCCAGCTCTCCCGCCACCTGCCTGAGCGCGGCCACCGCCCGCTCCCGCTCCGGCTCGGGCGGGCCCTCGTACGTGGAGCCGGCGACAGGTTCGGGTACGGCGCCGGTCAGCACGTACGCGGCACCCATCCCGATCCCCGGGCTGACCCCGGCCCCCCGCAGGTTCATGGCGTCCCGGCGATCGCCGCCAACTGGTCGAGCACCTCGTCGGCGCCCTCACCCTCGGCCCTGATCACGATGTCCTCGCCCTGCCGGACGTCCAGCCCCAGGATCTGCAGGATGCTCTTGCCGTTGACCGGCGTGCCTCCTACGCCCTTGGTCACGGTGATGTCCATCGGGGCCTTGACTGCGGTCTGCACGAACGTCGCCGCCGGGCGGGCGTGCAAGCCTACTTCCGCCGCCACGGTGACCTTGCGCTCGGCCATGTACTCCTCCTTGTCCACCGGTCCGGACCACCCGGACCCAGATCGTGCTCTGGCCCTAATCCCAGAGAAAAAGCTCGTCTCCGGCGTGTACGGACCCGCCGGCCATGGCCGTCACCGAACCGGCGGGCGCGTCGAGCGCCACCACCGGGCAGACCGGCGAGCGGCCACCGGCCTCGATCGCGGCCGGGTCCCAGGCCACCACGGGCTGGCCCGCGCACACCCGGTCACCCTCGGCCGCGAGAAGCTCGAATCCCTTCCCCTTCAGCTGAACCGTATCGATGCCCAGATGCACCAGCACGCCCTTGCCGTCGTCCCCCACGATGACGTAGGCATGCGGATGCAATTTCATGATTTTTCCTGTTATCGGGGCTACGGCCGTGCCCGGTCCCCGCGCTGGATCTATCGCCGTTCCCGGCCCGACCATGCCCGCGGAGAACACCGGATCGGGCACGGCCGACAGCCCCACGGCCACCCCCTCGACCGGGGCGAGAACAGTCGTCATGGTCTCGCCCTCTAGCCGATGATGTCCTCGATGTCGCTGGCGATCGTGTCCGCCTCGGGCCCGACGACGACCTGCACCACGTTGCCCGCGGCCATGACGCCGTGCGCGCCCGCCGCCTTGAGCGCGGCCTGGTCGACCTTGGAGACGTCGCGCACCTCCGTCCGTAGCCGGGTGATGCAGGGTTCGATGTCGATGATGTTGTCGGCACCGCCGAGCCCCGCGATGATCGCGCTGGCATCAGCCGCCATCCGTCCTCCTCGTACGTTACGACCAGGCTAAACGTCAGTCGGTCTGGGTCACCTTGTTGAGCCCGCGCGGCGCGTCGGGGTCGATGCCCAGCCTCCTGGCCAGCGCCTCGGTGAGCAACTGCCCCGGCACGATGAGGCCCATGGGCGCGACCCACTCGGGCAGGTCGGGGCCGTTGAGCGCCGCCGTACCCGCCTGGGCCAGCGCCGGACCGCCGCCGATGGTGAAGGCCGCGGCGCCCGCGGCGACGACGCGCTCGGCGAGCGCCACGGTCCCGGACAGCGTCGGGCTGTTCTCGGCGGCGACCAGCAGGGCGGGGGTCTCGGCGTCGACCACGGCGATCGGCCCGTGCAGCAGGTCGGCGTACGACAGGCCCATCGCGTGCAGGTAGCACGCCTCCTTGAGCTTGAGCGCGGTCTCCAGCGCGGTGGAGAAGGCCAGGCCGCGGGCGGAGACCACGGCCCCGTGCTTGTCGGCCAGGCCCTCGACGACCGCGTCGAGGTCACCCGGCTCGGCGATCAGCTTCTCGACCGCTTCCGGGACCCGCTGCAGGTCGGCCGCGTCCACGTCGGCGCCGAGACCGAGCGCGAGCACGGCCAGCGCGGCGAGCTGGGTGGTGTAGGTCTTCGTGGCGGGGACCGCCTTCTCCTCACCCGCCAGCGTGCACAGCGCCAGGTCGGCGGCCTGGGCCAGCGGGCTGTCCGGACCGCCGTTGGTCACGCCGACCGTCCTGGCCCCGCAGTCCTTGGCCCAGATCAGCGTCTCGACGATCTCCTCGGTCCGCCCCGACTGCGAGATGGCGACGGCCAGCACGCCGTCGAGGTCCAGCTTGCGCTTGTACGTCGTCGCGACGGACGGGGCGGCCAGGGCGGCGAGGCGACCCGTGCGGGCTTCGACCAGGTAGCGGCCGTAGACTGCGGCATTGTCGGAGGTGCCACGCGCGATGAACAGCAGTTGCCGGGTCTGCTCGCCCAGTGCTCTCACCTCGCCGACCCTGGGGAGCAGGGAGTCGAGCGTGGCCCGCAGCGCCTGGGGCTGCTCGGCGATCTCGCTGCGCATCTTGGTGGTCATCATCCCTCAAATCGTTACCGTGCAGACTTGACCCTGTTTTACGACATGTGGTCTAGTCCGGACTAGACCAGTACGAACCATAGCTCATTGCCCAGGTCAGATCGAGGGGAGGATCCGTGGCGCACATCGATCCGGACAGCCCGGTGCCCAAGTACTTCCAGCTCCGCGAGATCCTGCTGGATCTCATCGACAGCGACGAGCTGAGCATCGGCGCGGCGATCCCGTCCGAACGGGAGCTCTGCCAGCGCTTCGGCCTGTCCAGGATGACCGTCCGGCAGGCGGTCGACCACCTGGTGTCCGAGGGCCGCCTGCACCGGGTGCCCGGCAAGGGCACGTTCGTGGCCCGACCCAAGATCGAACTGGCGCTGCAACTCACGTCGTTCACCGACGACATGCGGGCGCGCGGCATGGAGCCGGGCTCGCGCGACCTGGACAGAAGGGTCGTACGCGCCAGCGCCCACCTTGCCAAGGAGCTGGGCATCCAGCCCGGCGAGGAAGTGCACTTCATCGAGCGGCTGCGGACCGCCGACGGCGAGCCGCTGTCCATCGAGCGGGCGCACATCCCGGTCAAGCTCGCCCCCGACCTGGCCGAGCACGACCTGTCGGGCAGGTCCCTCTACGAGCTGCTGGAGAGCCGCTACGGGCTGGTCATGGACGCCGGCGAGCTGACCATCGACGGGGGCATCGCCGATCCGAGCGACGCCGACCTGCTCAAGCTCGCCCGGGGCGGGGCCGTACTACTGTTGCAGCGCAGATCCTTCTCCGGCGGCGTCTGCGCGGAGCTGGGCGTGTCCACCTATCGCGCGGACCGCTACCAGCTGCGCACCATTCTGGAAACGCCCACCAGACGGGGCTGAGGGCCCGATCCGGAGGAACCCCCGGTGAACGAGACCACCGCCGCCAAGCCTTCGCCGTTCTCACGCGTCATGAACGTGCTCCAGCGGCTGGGCCGCTCACTCATGCTGCCCATCGCCGCCCTGCCCGCCGCCGCGCTGCTGCTCCGCTTCGGCCAGCCCGACATGCTCGGCTCCAACGGCGCCGATCCCGGCGGCCTGGCCGACGTGGCCGGCTTCGGCTGGATGAACCAGGTCGCCGAGGTGCTGGCCGCCGCCGGTGCGGCGCTGTTCGAGAACCTGCCGCTGCTGTTCGCGGTGGGGGTGGCGATCGGGTTCGCCCGCAAGTCCGACGGCTCGACCGCGCTCGCCGCGGTGGTCGGCTACCTGGTGTTCGACCGCGTGACCAAGGTGATGTTCTTCGGCTCGGCCATCAGGAACACGGTCCTGATCAGGGCCGAGCAGCCTCAGGGCGTCAAGGAGATCATCAACTACGGCATGCAGAACCCCACCCAGGTGCTCGGCGGCATCATGATCGGGCTGGTCACCGCCATGCTCTGGCAGCGCTTCCACCGGATCAAGCTGCCGTCCTGGCTGGCCTTCTTCGGCGGGCGCCGGTTCGTCCCGATCATCACCTCGATCGCGGCGCTGCTGCTCGGCGTGCTCATCGGCTGGGTGTGGCCGATACTCGGCGAGTGGATCGGCCACGCGGGCGAGGCCCTGACCACGCTCGGACCGCTGGGCACCGGCATCTACGGCCTGATCAACCGGCTGCTGATCCCGCTCGGCCTGCACCACTTCGTGAACTCCATCGTCTGGTACGTGGTCCCGCAGTGCGAGGTCGGCGGCCAGGTCCTCGGCGGCGACTGGAACTGCTACTTCGGCGGCGCCCCGCACTCCGGCCAGTTCATGGCCGGGTTCTTCCCGATCATGATGTTCGCACTGCCGGCCGCCGCGCTGGCCATGTGGCGGGCCGCGCCTCCGCACCGGCGGGCGGCCGTGGGCGGCATCATGCTGTCGGCCGGGCTGGCCTCGTTCGTCACCGGCATCACCGAGCCGATCGAGTTCGCGTTCATCTTCGTGGCGCCGGTGCTGCTGGCCGTACACGCGGTGCTGACCGGTCTGGCGATGGCGCTCACCACACTCATCGGCGGGCAGTTGGGCTTCGGCTTCTCCGCGGGACTGCTCGACATGCTCCTCAACGCCAGCAAGTCGAACACCCGCAATTTGCCGGGGATCCTGCTGCTCGGGGTGATCTATAGCGTGGTCTATTACGTGGTCTTCACTTTTCTCATCCGCAAACTCAACATCATGACTCCCGGTCGCGAGCCCGAACCTGACGTCGACTCGGGCGAATAACTTCCATTTTTTACGGCAAGCCCGGTGGGCCCCACCCGCCATACGTGGCTGAGTTCTGTCCGGGGGCACGCTCCTCCGGTGGAGGTGGCTGGCCGCCGTGACGTGCGTCTTCTTGGCCGGGGCCTACCGCCCAGGCGGTTACGGGCGGCGGCAGCGGAGCGTCTGGGCAGGCCGGATTTGTTCTGGGCGGGTCGGTGGCGGGGTTGGCGGGACCGAAATCGTGATGAGCGTTGGTTTGCACCGCTCCAACTTGTGGTGATCTTGTTCGCGAATCACCGCGAAACTGCGGCCCTGGCGGGAAAGTTGGCGGCCGACGTATTTGGGGGCGGGGCCGGAAACTCTATGTATCGATCCCTCTCCCCCTATGACATTGGAGGCCCCGTGTCATCTCTTCCGCATGCCGTTTCCGACCCGCTCGTGTGGGGGCCGCCGGGGGCCATCCCCGACGAGCGCAAGCTGAGGTCGCTCGGCCAGGCGCTGGCCGAGGTGCTCGCGGGGCGGCGGCCGGCCGAGAGTGTCGCCGACCGGCTCACCGAGCGGGCCTACCGTGAGCTCGTCCGGGCGGGGCGGATGATCGAAGCGAAACGGCCGCCGTTCGTGGGCAGCCCGCACGTGAAGGAGCCCAAGGACGGCGCGGTCGAGATGTGCCTGCTCGTCCACTGCGGCGAACGCAGCCACGTGCTGGCCGTCCGGCTGGAGCGGCGCGGCGTGCAATGGCTGTGCACGGACTTCGAGACCGCCTGACGCGGCATTCGAGACAGCCTGACGCAGCGTTTCGAGACGGCCTGACACGCGAAGAGGCCCCCGCCGCGCGGCGAGGGCCTCTTTCACAGCACTGGGCGTGTTACGCGTCCGTGTGCTTGGGGTCACCGTGGCAGCGCTTGTACTTCTTGCCCGAGCCACAGGGGCAGGGCGCGTTGCGCTCTACGTTGCCGTAGGCGGCGCGCTCGGCGGACGTGCTGCGGACCCGGGTGTGCTCGACCTCGCCCGCCTCACCCGGCGCGGTGTATTCGAGCTCGGCGGGCCGCTCGGGCCCACGCAGGCCGCGCGCGATGATCGAGCGGGTCTCCGCCATCATCGAGTCCTCTTCCTCGACGATCGGGTTCTCCTGAACCTCGACCTCGATGTTGAAGAGGAAGCCGACCGAGTCCTCCTTGATGCCCTCGAGCATCGCGGCGAACATCTCGAAGCCCTCGCGCTGGTACTCGATCTGCGGGTCCTTCTGCGCGTAGGCCCGCATGCCGATGCCCTCGCGCAGGTAGTCCATCTCGTAGAGGTGCTCGCGCCACTTGCGGTCGAGGACCGACAGGATGACGCGCCGCTCGAACTCGCGGGTGGCGTCGCCGCCGAGCTCCTCCTCGCGCCTGGCGTAGGCCTCCAGCGCGTCCTTCTTCACCTTCTCGGAGATGAGCTCGGCGGTGAGCTCCTCGCGGCTGCCGGCCTCTTCGACGACGCTGTCGATGGTGAGCGTGACGGGATAGAGCTCGCCGAACGCCTTCCACAGCTTGTCGAGGTCCCACTCTTCGGCGAAGCCCTCGGCCGTGGCGCCCGCGACGTAGCCGTCGATCACCTCGCCGACGAAGCCGCGCACCTGCTCGTGCAGGTCGGCGCCCTCCAGCACGCGGTGGCGCTCGGCGTAGATCACCTTGCGCTGCCGGTTCATGACCTCGTCGTACTTGAGAACTTCCTTGCGGATCTCAAAGTTCTGCTGCTCGACCTGGTGCTGGGCGGAGGCGATGGCCTTGGAGACGATGCCGGACTCGATCGGCTGGTCGTCGGGGATGTTGAGCCTCGTCATGATCATCTCGACCCGGGCCGAGTTGAACAGGCGCATGAGGTCGTCGCCCAGCGAGAGGTAGAAACGCGACTCGCCAGGGTCACCCTGACGGCCGGAGCGGCCGCGGAGCTGGTTGTCGATGCGGCGCGACTCGTGGCGCTCGGTGCCGAGAACGTAGAGGCCGCCGATCTGGGTGACCTCGTCGTGCTCGGCCTTGACGGCCGCCTTGGCCTTCTCCAGCGCCTCGGGCCACGCCTTCTCGTACTCTTCGGGCGTTTCGAGCGGGTCGAGGCCGCGCTGGCGCAGCTCCAGGTCGGCGCGGAACTCGGAGTTGCCGCCGAGCATGATGTCGGTGCCTCGACCAGCCATGTTGGTGGCCACGGTGACGGCGCCCTTGCGGCCCGCCTCCGCGACGATCGCGGCCTCGCGCGCGTGGTTCTTCGCGTTGAGCACCTCGTGCGGAACACCGCGGCGCTTGAGCGCCTTCGACAGCCGCTCGGACTTCTCGACCGAGGTGGTGCCGACGAGCACCGGCTGGCCGGCGTCGTAGCGCTCCTTGATGTCCTCGACGACCGCGGCGAACTTGGCGTCCTCGGTCTTGTAGACGACGTCGGCCTGGTCCTTGCGGATCATCGGGCGGTTCGTCGGGATCGGGACCACGCCGAGCTTGTACGTCTGGTGGAACTCGTTCGCCTCGGTGACGGCCGTGCCGGTCATGCCGGACAGCTTCTTGTAGAGGCGGAAGTAGTTCTGCAGGGTGACCGTGGCGAGAGTCTGGTTCTCGTCCTTGATCTTCACACCCTCTTTGGCCTCGATGGCCTGGTGCATGCCCTCGTTGTAACGGCGGCCGTGCAGGATGCGACCGGTGAACTCGTCGACGATCAGCACCTCGCCGTCGGCGACGATGTAGTCCTTGTCCTTCTTGAACAGGTCCTTGGCCTTCAGGGCGTTGTTCAGGAAGCCGACCAGGTGGGTGTGCTCGGCCTTGTAGAGGTTGTCGATGCCGAGCCAGTCCTCGACCTTGGCGACACCGGACTCCAGGACGCCGACCGTGCGCTTCTTCTCGTCGACGATGTAGTCGCCGGTGCTCTCCTCGTCGGGCGACTTGGCCTCGACGCCCCTGCGCAGGCGGGGCACGATCTTGGCGAACTCGTTGTACCACTTGCCCGACTGCTCCCCGGGGCCGGAGATGATCAGCGGGGTGCGGGCCTCGTCGATGAGGATGGAGTCGACCTCGTCGACGATCGCGAAGTGGTGGCCGCGCTGCACGCACTCGTCCAGCGACCACGCCATGTTGTCGCGCAGGTAGTCGAAGCCGAACTCGTTGTTGGTGCCGTAGGTGATGTCCGCCTCGTACTGCTTGCGCCGCTCGTCGGGGGCCTGCCCGGACAGGATCATGCCGACTTCGAGGCCGAGGAAGCGGTAGACGCGCCCCATGTGCTCGGCGCCGACCTTGACCAGGTAGTCGTTGACCGTGATGACGTGCACGCCGTTGCCGGCGAGCGCGTTGAGGTAGGCGGGGAGAGTACAGGTGAGGGTCTTGCCCTCGCCGGTCTTCATCTCCGAGATGTTGCCCATGTGAAGGCTCGCGCCGCCCATGATCTGCACGTCGAAGTGACGCTGGCCGAGCACGCGGCGGGCCGCCTCGCGCACGGTCGCGAACGCTTCGGGAAGCAGATCGTCGAGGGTTTCGCCCGCATCGAGCCGCTGCTTGAATTCGTCCGTCAGCGCGCGCAACTCCGCGTCGGACAGGCTCGTGAAGTCGTCCTCGATGGAGTTGACCTGATCGGCGATCCGCTTGAGCTTGCGCAGCGTCTTGCCTTCGCCGGCGCGTAGGATCTTGTCGAGAATGGCTGCCACTTTATGTAAAGCTCCTCGCAGGTCTACCCCGGCGGCGCCGCCAGGAGGAGAGGCTGAGACAAACTTCCCCGTTGCCATCGTAGGCGGTTCCGCAACCAGACACAGCCACCGCGACGACGAGAGCGTCGGACCCGTCTGGGAGAATGGGGTTAGGCAGAGCGTATGCCGGTAAGCCGCCGGTTCGCACCATTAGCGGTATATCCGGTAAAGGGAAGGATTTGTGATGGTTGAGGGGCGCAAGTCAGAGCATGCGGAGAATCTCGGCAGCCATGGCGGCCGTGCGTCCTCATGGCTCGCGGTGACCGTGATGGTGCTCGGCACCGCCGTCGCCGGCTATGGATTGACCGCCGCCAACTGGACGCTCGTCTGGATCGGGGGCGGCGTGTTCGTCGTGGGCGCAATCCTCGCCCTCGTCTTCGACATCGTCACCGACGTCGTGATCGACGCCCCCCGGGCCGGGCTGCGCGCGGAAGACCACCGCTGACCCTCCGCTGACGGTTGCGGGAGGTCACCCCCAAACCGCTGTATTCGTGGACAGACGCGGAGGGTCACCGCGCAACCCCGGGACGAAGACGGGAGCGGCCCCGCCGCTGATGCGTGCGTCTCGCGGCGGGTCGCCGTTCTGTCGGTGCCCGCCGCTAGCATTCGCGGCATGCCTAGCCGTACCAATGTGCTGATATGACGGATCTGACGGCCGACGAGGCGCGGCGGATCATCCTGCGGGCCCAGGGCCTGCTCGGCGGCGCGGACGCGCGCCGGGGCGGGGTGCACGGCATGCTCCGCAGGCTCGGCGCGATCCAGCTCGACACGATCTCCGTCCTGGCCCGCTCCCACGAGCTCGTCGCCTACGCGCGTCTGGGCGCGGTGGGCAGGCCCAAGGTCGAACGCGCCTACTGGCACAATCCCGCCCTGAGCTTCGAATACTGGTGCCACGCCGCCTGCATCCTGCCGATCGAGCACTGGCCCCTCTACGCCTTCAGACGACGCGCCTACCGCGACCGCCGCTACCGCTGGCACGAGGTGCCCGACCACGTCGACAAGCTGCGGGATCAGGTACGCGACTCGGGCCCCCTCACCACCTCGGACGTCGGCGGCGCCAAGAACGGCGGCCCCTGGTGGGACTGGTCCGACTCGAAGATCGGCCTGGAGTGGCTGCTCGACATCGGCGAGATCGTCTGCAGCCGCCGCGTCGGCTGGCGCAGGGTCTACGACCTGTCCGAGCGCGTGGTCCCCGCCGAACTCCTGGCCGAGGACCTCTCCGACGAGGAGTGCATCGTCCGGCTGGCGGCCATCGCCGGCGCCTCGCTGGGCGTGGCGACCAGGGGTGACCTGATCGACTTCCTGCGGCTCAAGGGGAGGTTCGCCGCGATCCTCGACGAAGCGCTGCTCAGCGGGGCCACCGGGCTGGTGCCCGTGCACGTGACCGGCTGGCCCTCGACCAGGGGGCAGACCAACGCGTGGGCCGATCCGGCGGGCCTGGAGTCGGCGCCGCGCGGACGGCACCGCACGACGCTGGTGTCGCCGTTCGACTCGCTCATCTGGCATCGCGGCCGGACCGAGCGGGTCTTCGGCTTCAACTACCAGCTCGAGCTCTACGTGCCCAAGCACAAGCGGGTGCACGGCTACTTCACGATGCCGGTGCTGGCCGGCGGCCGGCTGATCGGCCGCGTGGACCCGGCCCGCGACGGCACCACCCTGGTGGCCAGGCAGCTCAGCCTGGAGCCCGGCCTCACCGGCGCCAAGTGGGCCGACGCCCTACGCGACGCCCTGTGGTCGGCCGCCGACTGGGTGGGCTGCGACGCCGTACGAGTCGAACGCGCCGACCCCGCCCTCATCGCCCACTTGGAAGCGCCCGCCTGATCATGGCCCTCGTCGCCAGCCTGGCGGCGAGTGCCGTCAGAACGCCATCCTCCGCACCCGTTCGGGATGGGCACCGGGTGATCGCTGTCCGCCCCGGGCGCCCCAGGCCACGCGAAGCCCGGGCAGCGGCCTGCGCGCCGACCAGGGCGGCTCGGTTGCGCCCGCCGACCCGCACAGACGCACTCCGGAGCGGCGCGTCGGATGCCCGGGGCGCGCGTCAGATGATCGCCATCCGTCGCACCCGGTCTGGGGGCGGGTGGTCACCATCCGTCGCGCCCCGTCTGGGGCGGATGAACGCCATCCGTCGCGCCCGGTCTGGGGGCGGGTCGGTCGCCGTTCGTCGCGGCCGTCTCGGGGGCGACGTCAGGTGATTTCCAGCATGCGTTCGCGCACCGCGTAGACCACGGCCTCCATGCGTGAGTGGAGTTGCAGCTTGTCGAGGATGTTGCGGACGTGGTTCTTCACTGTGTTCTCGGAGATGAAGAGCTGCTTGGCGATCTCGCGGTTGTTCATCCCCTTGGCCACCAGGCGCAGCACCTCCATCTCGCGTTCGGTCAGCCGGGGCACCGGGAGCTGGGGTGGGCGTTCGCTCTCCTTCTTGCTCATGTTCGCGAACTCGTTGATGAGTTTGGCGGCCATGGCGGGATTGATGAGCGATTGGCCTTCGTGTACTCCGCGCACGGCGGCGGGGACGTCGTTGATCTGCACGTCCTTGAGCAGATAGCCGGTCGCGCCCGCCTTGATGGCTTCGAAGAGGTCTTCTTCTTCGTCGCTGACCGTCAGCATGATGATGCGCGTGCTCGGCACCGAGGCCTTGATGCCCTTCGCCGCCTCGATGCCGTCCTGTCGCGGCATGCGTACGTCCATGAGCACCACGTCGGGCATGAGGCGGTCGGCCATTTCGACCGCCTCGTGCCCGTCGCTCGCCTCACCGACCACCTCGATGTCCGGCTCGGCGGCCAGCGCCAGAGCCAGGCTCCGCCTGATCAACTCGTGATCGTCCACGATCAGGACGCGGATCGGCTCGCCTCCTGACGCGCGGGCCTCGCCAGACTCCGTCACCAGGCCTCCTCGATCAGCCTCGCGACTGCCTTCTCCGCGCTTCGCTCGCTCATCACCTGACTGAGCTCGCTCACGTCTCCTCCTCGTCGGGGGGCCAGAGCCGTTGGACCGCCAATGATGGCACGTCTAACGCGGTCCTAGGGTGGTCGAGAAGATCTTTTAGCGCGCTGTCACGGCTCTACGAGCCGCAGTACGCCGTAGTTATAGCCGCGCCGGTTGTAAACGACACACGGCTGGCCGCTCTCCTTATCACGGAACAGGTAGAAATCGTGGCCGACCAGCTCCATCTCAAGGAGAGCCTGGTCGATGGTCATAGGTTCCGCTTTGTGGTGCTTCTCCCGTACGATGAGCGGCCCGTCGCCCTCCATCTCGATCGGGACGATGTCGTCGTACTGCCTGTCATCGGGTAGCTGATCTTCTTCGAACTCGGGGACGACCTCGGCCTCGACCTCGCGGGGTGCCAGGTCGGCGACATCGGGAAGCGTCGCGGTGAGCTCCGCGACGGAGGGCGGGCAGTGGTTGCCGTGGTGCACTTTGCGCCGGTCGGAGAGCCGCCTGAGGCGACCTTCCAGTTTGTCCAGCGCCATGTCTAGGGCGGCGAATCGATCGTCGGCGGAAGCCTCCGCACGGATGGCGGGTCCTCGAGAGTGAATGGTCAGCTCGACACGCTCTCGCTGGTTGGCGATGCGCGGGTTGCGCTCCTTCGACACCTCCACATCGACTCGAATGAGCTTGTTGTCCAGACGCTCGATCCTGGCCAGCTTGGTCGCCACCTGGTCTCGGAACCGATCACTCACTCCTGTGTGCCGGCCCTTGACGATGATGTCCATGCAACAGCCCCCCTTCGTCTAACGACTGAGAAAGAGCGCCCGACGACGTTCTTGCCGGGCGGGGTCTTCCGTCTGCCTCTCTGCTGTCACCGTTACCCTCTTCCGACGTTCCGTCACCGGGATCTCGGGTGGCACCCGCCCGGCCGACCTGGTCTTCGACCCCACATTCGCCTGCTGAGGATTTCGCGGCTCTGATGCCACTACTGCCCTTCTCTTCTGGCGGGGGACATCTGGACCCCCGGGAAGGCAGGACTTACCCCTAAGCCGCACCGTGATCGGTCGACAAAGAGTCGCCTTACGTGGACCGTTTTGCCTGCGGCTGGCATCGGCTAGCAGAGCCGGGAGCCCCGACCCTGCGCAACCACGGACCCGAACGGGTGCCATGTCAGAACGCTATCCGGATCGCGACCGAATGTCAGCCTAGGGATCGGTCAAACGATCACTTTCTGTGATTTTTCACCAGTGTTACGGGCGTGACGCATGCCCTTTTCTGCGGACGGCTGCTCATAAATCCGTGCCACCGTGGAGTGCTGAGCAGCCCCGCCGCCGCTCGGTGGGTAGTGACATGTGGCCTCCAAGTCAGGGCCGATGGATAGATCTTTCTTTACCCAGGGTGACCGTAATGGATCTCAAGATCTTCGGCGTGTCGCGGCGACGGTGACCGCCAGCAGGACTTCGACGCCATTCGCCCGGAGTGTCCGGGTCGCTTCGGCCAGGGTGGAGCCCGTCGTGACGATGTCGTCCACGAGCAGCACAGAGGCCGCTGGGCGGGCCTTCCCGGCGGAGGTGACCAGCAGGGAGGCGGCGAGGTTGGCGGCCCGCTGCGTGGCGCTCAGGCCCGCCTGGTCGCCCACCTGACGCGCCTGCCCGAGCACGGGCCACACCTCCGCCCGGCGGCCGAACGCCGCCAACTGACGTACGGCCAGCGCGGCCAGCCTGCCGACCGGGTCGTGTCCTCTCGACCGGCGGGCGCGGGCGGCGCTGGGGATGGGCACGACGGCCACCGGCGCGGCGGGCCGGGACGCCAGGGCGTGGCAGGCGGTGAAGGCCAGGGCCGCCGCCAGCGGACGGGCCAACGTGGTCTGGCCGCGCTCCTTGTAGGCGACGATCGCCTCACGCACGGCCCCCGCGTAGTCGGCGGCCGACCAGCACTCGGGGAGCCCGGCCGGGACCGGTCTCGGCATGCGGCGGGCCGGGACGGGGGCCAGACAGCTCTCGCACAGGCGCGGGCCTCTGGCGGCACAGCCCAGGCAGTGCTGCGGCAGGATCAGATCGGCGAGAGCGGCGAACACGGGGACCAGCATGCCCGGCGCCCCCGACACTTTCAGTGACGCAAGATCGCAGGTGAGGCGGTCCGTACGTGACCGGACCGCACGTGTGACGGGCCGCGGGCGGTCAGCCCAGGGGGAAGATCGGGGTGTCGGCGTCGGCGGCGATCTTGGCGGTCCAGCTCTGCTTGTCCAGGTTGGATTCCAGGATCTCGTTCTTCTGCAAGGTCCCCGCCAGGATCCGCTCACCCTGCGCGGCCAGCGTGCGCAGCCGCTTGTCCGACGGCAGCTTGGTGACCGTGCCGTCGCCCACGTTGATCTCCTTGACCACCGACCCGGCGTTGCTCTGCGAGAGCACCACCAGATGCTCGCCGTCACGCCAGGCCAGGTCCATGATGTTCTCGTCGTCCACCGTGCTCAGGGTCTGGAAGTTTCCGAGCATGGTGGAGGCGCCCTCTCCAGTGATGGCGCCGACGCGGATCTCGTGCTTGCCGATCGTCACCGCCACCCGCACGCCGTCCCTGGCGATCCGCAGCCGCGTGACGTCGAACCCGTCGAGGCTCGGCGCGGCGATGCGCTCGGGCCCGCGCCCCGCGCTCGGGTTGCAGCGGAGCACGGCCTTGCTGCGGCGGTCGTACGTCCACAGGGTGCCGTCCCTGTGCCAGGAGGGCGCCGTGAGGTCCGCGCTCGCCCCCTGGATCCACTGCTGCCAGCGGCCGTCCGCGGCGGCCCTGGTGACCCAGATGCCGCCCGCGCTCGACTTGGCCGCGATGAGGTCGGCGCCCTGGCCGGTGGCGTAGCCGCCGGCGATCACGGCGAAGTGGGAGTACTGGTTGTTCGGCTGACCGGCGGGCCCGGCCACGACCCTGCCGGGTCCGTCGTGGCCCACCGAATAGACGGCGCCTTTGCTGTTGGTGTAGTAGACGACGTTGGAGGCGGCGCCCAGCCAGTCGCCGGACATGTTGGGCTCGATGGTCAGCGTGTCCGAGGAGAAGAACGGCTCGCCGTCGAGCTGCACCTCGATGGAGCGGCCGTTGGCCACGTTGTTGCTGGTGAGGCTCCATCTGAGCTGGGCCTGGAGTCCCCTGCTGAAGATGTTGTCCGAGTCGATGGGACCGCTGAGGTTGATCACCACGCGGTCGTCGCCCGCGCGTACGGACTCGACCCGCGTGCCGTGCGGGAAGACGTTCTCCACGGCGCCCTGCAGCGCTTTGCTCGGGCCCTTGAGCAGGCGTTCGATGATGGTCTTGGCGAAGCTCTCGGTGGGCTTGAGCCGCAGCCGTACCCGGTCGACGACCAGCATGTCCGCGTTGGCCCCGCCGCTGCCGGGCGCGCCGTTCAGGTAGTAGAGGTTCGTCGGCCGGTACGCGCGGGCGACGTCCGCCTCAGTGAGCACGAGGCCCCCGACCAGCGAATTGACCCGATATTCGCCGGTCTTGTCCTTGACCAGGGTGAACTTCCTGTCCACGCCCACGGACACGGGCACGTAGGTGTCGTCGTCCTCGATACGGGCCACCTGGGTGCCCGAGAGGACGACGGTGACCTCCTTGTCACTGGTCTTCCCGGATTCATCGTATTTCGCCCCGTTGTCGAGCACCGTCACCGGACCGCCGGGCTTCCACGCCTGCCGCGCCTCGTCCGTCAGGTACTTGCCGAGGATCTCCGGGTCGTCGGCGTAAGCGGCCATGGCCGCCTGCAAGCCCTCCACCACCTGCTGCGGCGTCCAGCCGTGCTGCGGCTCGATGGCGACCATGCGCTGGAACGGCTTGCTCATCGGGTCGTTGTCATTGGCCTCGCCGACCGGGAACGGGCCGCCCACGGGGATCACCGCGCAGGCCGAGCTCCAGGCGAGAGTCGCGACGACGACGCCGACGGCGCCGAGCCGCCTGAGCCGTGCGCGGAGCGGCTTACTAGTCCTCGTCATAACCGGCCCCGTCCGCCGACGCGGGCAGCAGCACCGGTGTCATCTGCCCGCGCCACGTGCGCCGCATCTCGATCTCGGGCGGCACCAGCGACAGCGGCGACCCCTTCAGATCGGTCCCGGCCACCCGGGGCAGTGTCAGCCGGAACTGCGAGCCCTCCCCCTGCTGTCCCCACGCCTGCAGCCAGCCGCCGTGCAGCGAGGCGTCCTCCCGCGAGATGGCCAGGCCCAGCCCGGTGCCGCCGATGGTCCGCGCCCGCGAGGGGTCGGCGCGCCAGAACCGGTCGAACACCATGGTGTCCTCGCCCGCCTTCAGGCCGATCCCGTGATCTCGTACGGCGACGGCCACGGCGTCCCGGTCGGCGCCCACCGTCACCACGACGTCCCTGCCCTCGCCGTGCTCGATGGCGTTGAACAGCAGGTTGCGCAGGATGCGCTCGACCCGCCGGTTGTCGATCTCCACCATGCACGGCTCGTTGGGCAGCCGCAGCTCGAAGCGGGTGGAGTGGCGCTCGGCCAGCGCCTCGGAGTCGCCGATCGCGCGCAGCACCACGTCACGCACGTCGACGGGGTCGAGGTCGAGCGTGGCGGCGCCGGCGTCGTAGCGGCTGATCTCCAGCAGGTCGGCCAGCATCGACTCGAACCGCTCAAGCTGGGCCTGCATGAGCTCGGCCGAGCGGGAGGCCATCGGGTCGAAGTCCTCGCGGGCGTCGTAGAGCAGGTCGGCGGCCATCCGCACGGTGGTCAGCGGGGTGCGCAGCTCGTGGGAGACGTCGGACACGAACTGCCGCTGGACCTGGGACAGCTCCTCCAACTGGTGGATCTTCAGCGC
This sequence comes from Nonomuraea sp. NEAU-A123, assembly GCF_018603905.1. Classification (GTDB taxonomy): domain Bacteria; phylum Actinomycetota; class Actinomycetes; order Streptosporangiales; family Streptosporangiaceae; genus Nonomuraea. Next base: position 435,224 of record NZ_JAHFZZ010000001.1, on the reverse strand, counting down.
CAGGTTGACGGCCATCTCGTTGAACGAGGTGGCCAGGCGGGCCAGGTCGTCCTCGCCGCGTACCTTGAGCCGCTCGTCGAGTTTGCCCGCGGCCAGGCGCTCGGCCGCCTGACGGGCCAGCCGCACCGGGCTGACGACCTGGCGGGCCACCAGGTAGGCGATGGCGGCGAGCAGCAGCACGAGTCCCAGACCCACCACGGCGAGGGCGAGCCTGACGTTGGACAGCATCTGCTCTTCCTCGTTGATCGGGAAGAAGTGGTAGACCTCGTAGTTCTCGCCGTTGATGTCGACCACGCCGCCGATGACCAGCGTGGGCGTGGCCTGGCTGTCACCGGTGAACGTGATGGGCGCGGTGAAGCGCAGCGGCTTGTCGAAGATGTACTTCTGCTCCTGGCCGCGCAGCTTCTGCTGCAGCGCCTGCGGCACGTCCTCGGGCGCGACATTGCCCGAGGCGCGCGACTTGCCGGGGCGGGAGGTGTTGAGCACCAGCACCTCGTAGCGCTTCTTGGAGCCGTTCTCGCCCGAGCCGGTGATCGTGTCCATCACCTCGTCGAGCGGGTCGACGGGCGTGTTGCCGCCCGTGTCGGCGGTCGACTTGACCTGGTCGTCGGGCTTCTGGCTGAGGGCGTCGGCGATCCGCACGCGGTCGGCGAGCGCCTCGGTGGCCGACGACTGCTGGCGGCTCTCGATGACCGACCTGTTGATCTGGTCGGACAGGAAGACGCCGAGCACGACCACCACGGTCACGGAGATCACCAGCGTGCTGGTGACCACCTGGAGCTGGAGTGAGCGCCTCCAGACGCTGCGTACCCGGCCCGCCGCACGCCGCGTCCGCCGCCGGACCCCGCCGAGAATCTGGCGGAGAGTACGGCGACGGAGTCGGGTCCTGCTACTAGTCGAGGGCATGGCCAGGTCGGTCGGAGGTCAGGCCGGCCCGGCTTTGTAACCCACGCCGCGGACCGTGACGACGATCTCGGGATGCTCCGGGTCCTTCTCGATCTTCGCCCGGAGCCGCTGGACGTGCACGTTGACCAGCCGCGTGTCGGCCGCGTGCCGGTAGCCCCAGACCTGCTCCAGCAGGACCTCCCGGGTGAAGACCTGGCGCGGCTTGCGGGCCAGGGCGACGAGCAGGTCGAACTCGAGCGGCGTCAGGTTGATGGTCTCCTCACCACGCTTGACCGAGTGGCCGGCCACGTCGATGGTGATGTCGCCGATCTGCAGGATCTCCGGGGTGGGCTCGTCGGTACGGCGCAGCCGCGCGCGCACCCTGGCCACGAGTTCCTTCGGCTTGAACGGCTTGACGATGTAGTCGTCGGCGCCCGACTCCAGACCGAGCACGACGTCGATCGTGTCGCTCTTGGCGGTGAGCATGACGATGGGCACACCCGATTCGGCCCTGATCCTGCGCGCCACGTCGATGCCGTCCGCCCCCGGCAGCATCAGGTCGAGCAACACCAGGTCCGGGCGCGTGTCCCGGAAAGCGTCAAGGGCTTTGTCACCGTCTGAGACAAAGGATGGCTCGAAGCCTTCGCCGCGCAACACGATACCCAGCATCTCGGCGAGAGCGGCGTCGTCATCGACGACCAGCACGCGACCTTTCATGGCCCCTCATTCGTTCTACGCATTCTGGGACATACCCGCACGATCGCTGAAGGTTACCCTTCGTTGGCCCATGCATGGGACACGAGACGTACAAAAGACGAGTTTTAGACTTGCAGTAGGGATCGCAATCTCAGTCTGCGGTAACGGACCGGCTTTCGGCCATCCTTCGATGAGATCCTTGAGGCGGAACGCTGCCAAATGCGCGCAAGATGACTCGGCGAGTCGTACGCACGACACCATTGCCCCGCCCACCATGCCAGGATTGGGATATGTCAGACGGTCACGGTCCCTCGCCCGAGACGCCACCAGGCTGGGCTTCAGATCAGCCCCCTCCCTACGGTGCCCCGCAGACCTCGCCGTGGACCGCCCCCGGCTTCGAACAGCAACAGCCTCCACAGGGCCCCGGCCCGCAGGCGCCCTATCAGCAACCGCCGCCTGGATACGGCTACATGCCGCATCCACCCGCACTGCGCCCCGGGATCATACCGCTACGGCCGCTGGGGCTGGGCGACATCCTCGACGGAACGATCAAACTGGTCCGGTCGAACCCCAAGGCGGTGCTGGGCCTCTCGGCGGTCGCCGCCCTCCTCGGCGCCCTCCCGATCGCGATCGGGCAGGTGTTCGCCTTCGACTCCATGCGCGACCTGCTCAACGATCCGGCCGCCGCCGAGTCGGCCGACCTGACCGGGATGTACGGCGGGTTCATCGCCCAGTACGGCGGCGCGCTCGTCTCCATCGCGGTCAGCTTCGTCGTGGTGACCGTGCTGACCGGCGTGCTGATGCGGATACTCGGCCGCGCCGTGTTCGGCGGCAAGATCTCCGCCGGAGAGGCGTGGCAGCTGACCAAGGGCCGCGTCCCGGCGCTGTTCGGCGTGGTGGGGCTGATGGCCGTCATCATGCTGGTCCCGCTGGCCGTCATCGCCCTGCTCATCGTCGCGGTCATCGCGACCGGCACGGGCGACGGCTCACCCGCCGCGGCGGGCGGCGTGTTCGTGATCTCCATGCTGCTGCTCCTCCTGTACATCGGCTATGTGCTGTACTTCAGGACCCGCTTCGCGCTCGCGGCGCCGGCCGTGGTGCTGGAGGGCAAGGGTCCCATCCAGGCGCTGCGGCGCTCCTGGAATCTGGTGACCGGCGACTTCTGGCGGGTGCTCGGCATCCTGCTGCTCACCTCACTGCTGGTGGGGCTCGTCGCGAGCATTCTGGAGATCCCGTTCACCATCGCCGGGTCCCTCGTCGGCCTGCTCGGCCAATCGCCCGGCACCGCCGTGCTGGCGGCCGTGCTGCTCGCCGTCGGCGGCACGCTCGGCGCGTTGATCACCTACCCGTTCGAGGCGGGTGTCGCGGGGCTCCTCTACGCCGACCGGCGGATGCGCAGTGAGGCGTTCGACCTGGCGCTGCAGACGGCGGCGATCGAGCAGCAGCGTCAGGGCTGGGTGCACGCCTCGGCCGACGAGCTCTGGCATCCGTCCAACTCCGCCAGGCCGTGACCCCGATCGACGCCGTGACCCCGATCGACAGGGAGGAGGCCGCGCGCAGAGCCGCGGACGAGCTCCTCAAGCCGGGCTACGAGAAGGAAGCGCTGCTGGACCAGGCGGTCCGGCGCTTCAGGCAGTTCGTCGGCGACCTCATGGACGCGGCCACGGGCAGCGGCACGACCGGTGGCATCATCTCCGCCATCGTGATCGTACTGATCATCAGCGGGGTGATCGCGCTGGTCGTGTGGCGGCTCCGCAAGACCTCGCGCAGGAACGCGGCGGCGCCGGACGGCCTGTTCGGCGAGCGGACGCTGACCGCCGCCGAGCACCGCCAGGCGGCCGAGCGGCTGGCCGCCGGGGGCGACTGGACCGAGGCGATCCAGGAGCGGCTGCGCGCCATCGCCCGCGACCTGGAGGAGCGGGCCCTGGTCGACGGGATGCCGGGGCGTACGGCCGACGAGCTGGCCGCCGAGGCGGGCCAGGCGCTGCCCGGCTTCGCCGACGAGCTGACCGCCGCCGCCCGCTCGTTCGACGACGTCACCTACGGCGCCGTGCCCGGCACCCGGGAGGCGTACGACGCCATGAGCGGTCTCGACGATCGGCTCCGCCAGGCCAGACCGGTCCCGCTGGCCGGGCCCCCACTCGGGAGGGCCTCATGAGCCTCGACATGCGGCCACGGGAGACCGGCGAGTCCCGCTCCACCTCCCCCACCGTGCGCTCCACCTGGCGGGCGAGCCGGCTGATCGTCCTGCTCGGCGCGCTCATCGTGCTCGCCGCGGTGTTCAGCGTGCTGCTCAAACCGGACACCCGTCCGCCACGCCACCTGGATCCCGCCGACGCCTCGCTGGCGGGCTCGATGGCGCTGGCCGAGCTGCTGCGCGACCGCGGTGTCACCGTAGACCGGGTCGACTCGGCGGAGGCGGCCGTGGCGAAGGCCACCGGTGCCGCGCCGGGAGACCGGCTGCTGCTGATCACCGACGCCTCCTACGTCGACCCGCGCGCCCTGGCCGGGATCCAGGGCGACCGGGTGATCGCCGACAACCTCTTCACCCTCGACGAGCTGGCCCCCGCAGTGCGGCCGGTGCGGGGGGCCGCGCGCGAGCGCTCGCGTGAGCCCGACTGCTCACTGCCCGCCGCCAAGGCCGCGGGCAGCGCGTTCATCGGCGACTCCGCGTTCACCGGACCGGCCGGCTCCACCGGCTGCTACCCGTGGAGCGACGGATGGACGCTGGTCAGCTACCCCAACGCGGGCGGCACCACCACGGTCCTGGGCAGCGCCGAGTTCATGACCAACCAGCGCCTGAGCGAGGACGGCAACGCCGCGCTCGCCCTGAACCTGCTGGGTTCGGCCAAGGCCGTGACCTGGCTGGTGGCGCCGGAGACACCGCCCGTGGGCGAGCTGCCGGGCGAGGCCGGCCAGTCGATGTACGACCTCATGCCCGCGAGCATCCCCTGGGCCGTGCTGATGACGGTCATCACGGTGCTGCTGGTGGCCTTCTGGCGGGGCAGGAGGCTGGGGCCGGTCGTGATCGAGCGGCTGCCCGTCGTGGTGCGGGCCGCGGAGACGGTCGAGGGGCGCGGGCGGCTCTACCGGGCCAGGCGGGCCAGGGGCAGGGCGGCCGACTCGCTCAGGGCCGGCACGATCGACCGGCTCACGCCCCGGCTCGGCCTCGGCTCCGGCTCGGGGCGGCACGAGCTGGTGGCCGCCGTCGCCGTACGGACCGGTCAGGACGCGCAGGAGGTCGGCGCCGCGTTGTACGGCCCAGCCCCCGCCGACGACGCCGGGCTCGTCGCCCTGGCAGGCTACTTGGACTTCATCGAGAGGACCGTAAGTGAACATTGAGGCGACCGCCCAGGTGCCCGGCGGTGACTCGGCCAGGAACGCGCTCAGCGCGCTGCGCGCCGAGGTGTCCAAGGCCGTGGTGGGCCAGGACGCCGTGGTGACCGGACTGGTCATCGCGCTGCTGTGCAGGGGGCACGTGCTGCTCGAAGGCGTGCCGGGCGTGGCCAAGACGCTCATGGTCCGCACGCTGTCCGCCGCGCTCTCGCTGGACTTCAAGCGGGTGCAGTTCACGCCCGACCTGATGCCGGGCGACGTGACGGGCTCACTGATCTATGACGCGAAGACGGCGCGGTTCGAGTTTCGGGAGGGGCCGGTCTTCACCAACCTGCTGCTCGCCGACGAGATCAACCGGACCCCGCCGAAGACGCAGGCCGCGCTGCTGGAGGCGATGGAGGAGCGGCAGGTCAGCGTCGAGGGCGACGCGCGTAAGCTGCCTGACCCGTTCGTGGTGTGCGCGACGCAGAACCCGATCGAGTACGAGGGCACCTACCAACTGCCGGAGGCGCAGCTCGACCGGTTCCAGCTCAAGCTGACCGTGCCGCTGCCGCCACGCGACCAGGAGATCATGGTCCTCGAACGGCACGCGCACGGCTTCGACCCGCGCGACCTGTCCGAGATCAAGCCCGTCGCCACCGCCCAGGACCTGGAGGCGGGCCGCGAGGCGGTGTCGAAGGTGCACGTGGGATCCGAGGTGCTCGGCTACATCGTGGACGTGGCGCGGGCCACCAGGAACTCCCCGTCGCTCCAGCTCGGCGTCTCGCCGCGTGGCGCGACCGCGCTGCTGGCCGCCGCGCGAGCCTGGGCGTGGCTGTCGGGCCGCGCCTACGTCACGCCCGACGACGTCAAGGCGCTGGCCAGGCCCGCGCTGCGGCACCGGATCCAGCTCAGGCCCGAGGCCGAGCTGGAGGGCGCTACCTCCGACGGCCTGCTCGACGGCATCCTGGCCTCGGTCCCGGTCCCGCGCTGATGGCTCTGACGGGACGCGCCGGGCTGGTGGCGGCGCTCGGCGTCGTGGTCGTGCTGCTGGCGCCCGATCCGGGGCCCGCGGTGGCGGGCGTCTGCCTGCTGCTGGCCGCCGCGATCATCGTGGACCTGGTGTTCGCGGGCGCGGTCCGCCCGCTCCGCTTCCACCGCTCGGGCGACCGGCTGGTCCGCCTCGGCGGCCAGGCCACGGTCGAGCTGGTGGTGGAGAACCCGGGGAGCCGGCGGATACGCGGCCTGCTGCGGGACGCCTGGCCGCCCTCCGCGGGCGCGTCACCGCGTTCCCAGCCGCTCAACGTGCCCGCGGGCGAGCGCCGCAAGCTCGTCGTGACGCTCACCCCGACCAGGCGCGGCGACCGCGAGTCCGTGGCGCTCACCGTCCGCTCGCTCGGGCCGCTCGGCCTGGCCGCCCGCCAGGGCACCCACCTGGCGCCGTGGTCGGTGCGCGTGCTGCCGCCGTTCCTGTCGCGCAAGCACCTGCCCTCCCGGCTGGCCAGGCTGCGTGAGCTCGACGGCCAGCATCCGGCCCTGGTACGCGGGCAGGGCACCGAGTTCGACTCGTTGCGCGAGTACGTGGTGGGCGACGACGTGCGCTCGATCGACTGGCGGGCCACCGCGCGGCGCCACGACGTGGTCGTCCGCACCTGGCGTCCCGAGCGGGACCGGCGGGTGCTGATCGTGCTCGACACCGGCCGCACCTCCGCGGGCCGGGTGGGCGACGCCCCGATGCCGATGGCCGGCGCCGCGGCGGGCGGCGGCGGGCTGCTGGTCCGCCCTGATCCCCGCCCGGTGCCCGGCTGGCCGCGGCTCGACTGGTCGATGGACGCCGCCCTGCTGCTCGCCGCGCTCGCCGCCAGGGCGGGCGACCAGGTGGACTTCCTCGCCTACGACCGGGCCGTACGCGCCTGGGTGGCCGGGGCCTCGCGTACCGAGCTGCTGTCGTCGCTGGTCAACGCCATGGCGCCGATCGAGGCGGAGCTGATCGAGGCCGACTCGCAGGGCATGGTCGCGGCGGTCCTGTCCCGGGCCAAGCGGCGCTGCCTGGTCGTGCTGCTCACCGACCTCAACTCGGCCGCGCTCGACGAGGGGCTGATGCCGGTGCTGCCGCAGCTCTCCTCGCGCCACCTGGTGCTGGTCGCGGCGGTCTCCGATCCGCGCGTGGCGGCCATGGCGGCCCAGAAGGGCACGGCCGAGCAGGTGTACGACGCGGCGGCGGCCGAGCACACGGAGCTGGGGCGCAGGCGCATCACCGCCCGGCTGCGCCGCCACGGCGTCGAAGTGGTGGACGCGTCACCGGAGGACATCGCCCCGGCCCTGGCCGACGCGTACCTGGCGCTGAAGGCCGCTGGCCGCCTGTAGCTTCGGGCGCTCGGCGGGTTCAGGCGCTCGGGGCCACGTCCGGGGCGCGTTCGAGGTCGCCCGTCTCGTTCTGGCTCAGTGCCCGTCTGCCGAAGACGATCACGTACGCGAGGAAGGCCCCTTCGGCGAGCACCCCGATGCCCACCCGCACCGGGGTCGGCAGCCCGGACGGCGTGACGAACGCCTCGATGAGCCCCGACACGAACAGCACCCCGACCAGCCCCAGCGCCACGCTGACCACCGCCCTGCCCTGTTCCGCCAGCGCCTCGACGCGCTTGCGCGGCCCGGGGTCGATGACCGTCCACCCCAGCCGCATGCCGACGGACGCCGCCAGGAAGACGGCGGTCAGCTCCAGCAGGCCGTGCGGCATGATCAGCCCGAAGAAGATGTCGAGCTTGTCACGCGAGGCCATCAGCCCGGCGGAGACGCCGAGGTTGGCCGCGTTCGACCAGAGCACCAGGGGGATCGGCAGCCCCAGGAAGATCGCGTAGATGATGACCTGCGCCGAGACCCACGCGTTGTTGATCCACACCTGGCTGGCGAAGGAGGCGGCCGGGTTCTCGGAGTAGTAGTCGGCGAAGTCGTGCTCGACGAGCTGGGTGATCTGGTCGGGCGAGGCGATCGAGGTCTGCACCTGCGGGTTGCTCGCCACCCACACGCCGAGCACCCACGAGACGGCGATGAACGCCAGCGACGTTGCCAGCCACCACCACCGGGCCCGGTAGGCGACCACCGGGAACGACACGGTGACGAACCTGACCAGCTCCCGCCAGGCGGGCGTGTGCGCCCCCGTCACCGCCGAGCGCGCCCTGGCCACCAGCGCGGACAGCCGGCCGGTCAGCATCGCGTCGGCGGAGGACGAGCGGACGATCGACAGATGCGTGGACACCCGCTGGTAGAGGTCGACCAGCTCGTCGACCTCGGGCCCGGTCAGCGACGAGCGGTGTTTGACCAGGTGCTCCAGTCTGTCCCAAACCGGGCGGTGTGCGGTGACGAACGCATCGATGTCCACCGGACCATTGTGGCCGGTCATCCATCGGGCCATTGCCGTTAGGCTCCACGTATGTCAGAGGTTGTGACCGGTGACGCCGTCGTCGTCGAGGTACGGGTGGCTCAGATGCCGTCCCGTGCCGTGGCGCTCATCATCGACATGGCGATCCAGATGATCGTCCTGATCGCCGCGTACGTGGCATTGGAAGCGTTCTTCCTGGTCACCGACGTGGCGTTGTTCGCCGCCGTGTCGATCGTGCTGGTCGTGCTGGTGATCGTGGGCTATCCGGTGATCTTCGAGACCTTGAGCAGGGGGCGGAGCCTGGGCAAGCTGGCGCTCGGGTTGCGGGTGGTCAGTGACGACGGGAGCCCGGAACGGTTCCGGCAGGCGCTGTTCCGCGGGCTGGCCGGGCTGGTGGAGTTCTGGATGTTCTCGGGGGCGCCGGCGCTGATCTCCTCGCTGGTCTCGCAGCGGGGCAAGCGGCTGGGCGACATCTTCGCGGGCACGATCGTGATCGCCGAGCGCGTGCCGCGGTCCGCGGGGCACCTGATCGTGATGCCGCCGCAACTGGCCGCCTGGGCGGCGACGCTGGAGCTCTCGCAACTGCCCGAGGAGGTGGCGATGGCCGCCAGACAGTACCTCTCCCGCTGGCGCGACCTGTCTCCGCAGATCCAGCATGAGATGGGGATGCGCATCGCGGCGCAGGTGGCGGCGTTCGTCTCGCCCGCCGCGCCGTCCGGGGTGCCGGCGCACGCCTACCTGAGCGCCGTCCTGGCCGAGCGCCGCAGGCGCGACCAGGTACGGCTGGCCCAGCGCAACGGCATGACGCCACCGGCCTACGCCCAGCCCGGGCCGCCGTTCCAGCAGCAGGCCCCGTACCCGCCGCCGCCGATGCCGTACCAGCCGGGTGGGCAGCCGTCTTACCAGCCGCCGGCGCCGAGCGTGCCGGAGTCGCCGCCGCAGGCGACTCCGGGTGGGTTCGCGCCGCCTCAGTAGGCGTACTGGGTCTGGGTGTTGAGGACCTTCAGCCGCTTCGTGGCGGCCGGGTCGGTCCGCTGGTCGGTGATGGTCAGCACGTCCAGGCCCCGCTGGATGTCGCTGCTGTAGATGTGGCCGTTGTAGTAGTAGGCCGACCAGGAGCCGCCGAGGTTCTGCGGCGTGAGCGGGCCGCGGTCGAAGTAGCCGATCTCCGCGGGCGCCGAGGAGTCGGTGAAGTCCCAGATGGACACTCCGCCCTGGTACCACGCCTGGACCATGATGTCGCGGCCCTTGACCGGGATCAGCGAGCCGTTGTGCGCCACGCAGTTCTCGTCCGGGCCCTGGTTGCGCGGGATCTTGTAGTAGCTCTTGAACGTGAGCTGACCGTCCGCGATGTCGTAGACCGCGTCCGCGCCCCGCTGGGGACCGGTCGCCGCGTTACAGGCGGCCATGACGCCCCCGCCCAGCTCGTCGGTGAAGACGACCTTGGTGCCGGTGTTGTTGAACGTCGCCGAGTGCCAGAACGCGAAGTTCTCGTCGGTGACCCTGGTCGTGACCTTCGGGTGCTCCCTGTCGGAGATGTCCATCAGCACGCCGTCGCCCATGCAGGCGCCCGCGGCCAGGTCCTTGTCCGGGAACACGGTGATGTCGTGGCAGCCCGTGGTGGGAGCGAGCAGGTTCTCCTGCTTCTCGTTGCCGCCGTCGGAGAACAGCACCGGGCGCGAGACGACCTTGGCCGAGGTGGGCTTGCCGAGCGGCACCTTGATGATCGAGATCCGGTCGTGCGGCGGCTTGCAGTCGGGGTACGACTTGCTGGGCCCGTACGACGAGACGTACAGGTAGACGGCCTTGCTCTTCTTGCCCGCCCGCTTCTTCGCCGGTACGAGCGTGTGCGTGTGCGAGCCACAGGCGGTCGCGATGGACTTGATGTACTTGGGCCGCTTCTTGTCGCTGATGTCGAAGATCCGGATGCCCTCCCACGCCGACTTCACGCTGGGCGTCTCGGCTTCGGCCTTGCAGGAGTCGCTGGTGAGCGACTCGTCCACCGACAGGAAGAGCAGGTTGCCCTGCACCGAGACGTCGTTCTGGGCGGCGGGGCAGGTGACCCGGCTGACGACCGCCGGCTTGGCCGGGTTCTTGATGTCGTAGATCGTGAAGCCGTGGTAGTTGCCCTGGTAGGCGTAGTCACCCTGGAAGGCCAGGTCGGTGTCGTAGGCGTCGCCGGACTTGAACGGCCCCTGCTTCGGGACGCCGCCGACGAGCTTGACGTTGGCGCTGGTCTTGACGTCGCCCGACGCGTTGGCCGGGAGCACCGGGAGCACCGGCAGCACCAGCGCCGCCGCTCCCGCCAGGATCAGGGCGCGGCCGAATCTGGACACCACGAAGGACCTCCTGAGTTGAATGGGCATGAGGCGCCTCACTATGACAGGAAAAATCAGTAACTAGGAGGCGTAGCGGCAATGATGAAATCGGTGGGTTCCTCGCCCGGATTCAGGTAGCGGTGCGGCAGCGAAGAGTCGAAGTAGCAGCTGTCGCCCTCCTCCAGTTCGTGGTCGAAGCCCGAGACCTCGACGACGAGCCGCCCCCGCAGCACCAGTACGCACTCCTCCGACGGATGCGACCACGGCTCGGCGGCCGACGAGCCACCGGGCAGCAGGTGGCCCTCCAGGACCTCCAGCCGCCCGCGTCCCGGCGACACGCGCGCGTAGGTGATCCCGTCGGACGGCGACTTGACCCGCACCCGGTTGTCGGCGCGGATCACCGCCACGAGCGCCGGATCCGGCTCCTGGAACAGGCTGAACAGCGGCAGATCCAACGCCTTGGCGATCTTCCGTAGCGCCTCCAGGCTGGGATCGGCCAGATCGCGCTCGACCTGGCTGATCAACCCCGACGCCACCCCCGCGGCCGTCGCGAGCTGTGCCACGGTCAGACCACGTTCGGACCGGAGCTCGCGAATTCTGGTGCCAATCATCCGGCGATCCTATCGATGTAACGTGATTGAAGGTTTATTGAATTCAATGAAAGCGGCTGATAGGCGGCCCGAAATGTTACGCATGTTGAACGCCGCCCAATTCCGGGCGGAGTTCCCCTCGCTGGCCGACACCGTGCACCTGGCGAGCTGCAGCCAGGGTGCCCTGTCCGCCCGGCTGGCGTACTCGCTGCAAGAGATCGGCTATTCGCTCCGGGACAAGGGCGCGCCCTGGGACGTGTGGATGGCCGAGGTCGAGTGGGCGCGCGAGCGGTTCGCCCGGCTCATCAAGGCCGCCCCCGGCGAGGTCGCGGTGCTCTCGTGCGCGTCTGAGGCCGCCTTCCAGGTCGCCTCGTCGCTGGACTGGTCACGCCGGCCCGGCATCGTGACCAACGACCTGGAGTTCCCGTCGATCGCGCACGTCTGGCTGGCCCAGGCCGGACGCGGCGCCCAGGTGCGGGTGGCCGCGGACACGGGCGAGAACGTCGAGGCCGGAGCGTACGAGCGGGTCGTGGACGAGCGCGTCAACCTGGTGTCGGTGCCGCTGATCACCTACCGCAACGGCGCCCGCCTGCCCGTCCTGGACGTCGTACGGCTGGCGCACGAGCACGGCGCGCGGGTGTTCGTGGACGCCTATCAGGGCACCGGGGTCATCCCGGTCGACGTGCGCGAGCTCGGCTGCGACTACCTGACCTCCGGCTCGCTGAAGTACCTGCTCGGCCTGCCGGGCATCGCGTTCCTGTACGTACGCGACGGTCTGGAGCATCAGCGCGACCCGGAGCTCACCGGCTGGTTCGGCCGGGTGGACCCGTTCGCGTTCGACACCCGGCTGCTGGACTTCCCCGGCGACGCGCGGCGCTTCGAGACCGGCACGCCGCCCGTGCCGTCGGCCTACGCGGCCAACGCCGGGTTCGACCTCATCGAGCGGGTGGACCCGCAGGCCGTACAGGATCATGTGTCGGAGCTGGTCGAGGAGCTGGCCGAACGGCTGGCGGCGGCGGGCGAGCGGGTGGCGAGCCCGGCCGGGGCGCGCGGGCCGCAGGTGGCGATCGTGGACGACGACCCCGACGCGCTGGCGGCACGGCTGGCCGCGCGGCGCATCGTGACCGCGCCGCGCGGCCGCCTGCTGCGCATGTCCTTCCACTACTACAACGACCGCTCCGACGTGGCGGCGGTCGCGGACGCCATCAGCCTCTGCAGAAAGTCCTGAGACTCCTGCTCTCGCCGGTACGGCGGAGCCGGGTGGGCGCCGCCGTACCGGATGGACGGGTCAGTCGTCGTGGCCCCAGCCCCACTCGCGGTAGGACTGCTGGGTCTGGACGTTCAACTGGTCGGCGTGTACGCGGTCGGCGCCGTTGGTGAGCCGGTCGTTGATCTTGATGACCTCCAGGCCCTGGTGGAAGTCGGAGGCGTAGATGTAGCCGTTGTAGTAGTACGCGGACCACACACCGCCGCCGCTGTTGTCGGCGCGGGGGCCGCGCTCGAAGTAGCCGATCTCCCTGGGCGCGGCCGAGTTGGTGAAGTCCCAGATCGAGACTCCGCCCATGTACCAGGCCTGGACCATGATGTCCTTGCCCTTGACCGGGATCAGCGAGCCGTTGTGCGCCACGCAGTTCTCGCTGTCGGCCTGGTAGCGCGGGATCTTGAAGTAGCTCTTGAACACGAGCTGGCCGTGCGAGATGTCGTAGATCGCGTCCGCGCCGCGGTTCGGCCCGGTGGCCTCGTTGCAGGTGGCCGCGCCGCCGCCGCCGAGCTCGTCGGTGAAGATGACCTTCCTGGCGTCGTTGCTGAACGTCGCCGAGTGCCAGAACGCGAAGTTCGGGTCGGTGGTCCTGGCCGTGATCTTCGGGTTCAGCCGGTCGGAGATGTCGAACAGCACGCCGTCACCCATGCAGGCGCCGGCCGCGATGTCCTTCTCCGCGTACACGGTGATGTCGTGGCAGCCGCTGGTCGGGATGAGCAGACCGGGCTGGGTCTCGTTGCCCCCGTCGGGGAAGACGACCGGGGTGGCCGCGACGGCCGCGGCGGTCGGGTCCTTGAGCGGGACCTTGACGATCGAGATCTTGTCGTGCGGCGGCAGGCAGTCGGGGAAGGTCGCGTTCGGGTTGTACGACTGGACGTAGATGTAGACGTTCTTCTTCTTGTCCCAGCCCTTGCCCGGCACCAGCGTCAAGGTGTGCGAGCCGCAGTTGGTCTCGACGGACTTGATGTACTTGGGCGCGGCCTTGTCACTGATGTCGAAGATCCGGATGCCTTCCCAGGCCTCCTTGTGGTCCGCCGACAGGGCCGTGCTGTTGCAGGAGTCGTCGCTGCGCGAGGAGTCGACGGCGGTGAAGAGCAGGTTGCCGTAGACGGTGACATCCATCTGGCTTCCGGGACAGACGACCGAACTGACCGGCGTGGCCTTCTTCGGGTTCCGGATGTCGTAGATCGAGAAGCCGCCATAGTTGCCCACGTAGGCGTAGTCGCCCTGGAAGGCGATGTCGGTGTTGATGGTGGCGGCTATGGGCGCCGGCTTGGGGATGTTCAGTACATGGGTCACGTTCGGGCTGGTCACCACGGTGTCGGGCGGCGGAATGTCGGCGGCCAAGGCCGGCATCGTCGTCAGTCCTAACGCCACAGCGGCTCCGGCCGCGAACAGGGTCTTGCGAAGGGTCAGCACCCTCGGGCTCCTTCCGGGTCATAAGGCACACATAAATGACAAAATTCTGACCCGGACTGTCAGCCCTGCCTAGCGAGCACTGTGTCAAGAAATTTGCTGACTTGCCCTATTTCCCGGGGGTTGATGGGGCGTCTATAGTGCGACGTCGCGACTCCCCGCGGTCAAGGAGGACAGGTGCGCAACGCACTAACCGTCGGCACCTGCGCGTTCCTGCTCGTCACCGGCTGCTCGGGGGGCACCTCGGCGGCGCCACCGGCCCCGACCGCCGACGGTACGGCGCCCGTCATCGCTCCCGGACGGCCCGGCGAGGAGGCCAGGACGCTGAACCCGAGCGAGGCCGCCACCGCCGTGCCGCCCCAGAAGGCCAACGCGGCCGACATCCGCTACATGCAGAACATGATCGTCCACCACCGTCAGGCCCTCGACATGAGCCTGCTGGCGGGCTCACGGGCGTCGAACGACGGCGTCAAGCGCCTGGCGTCGAGGATCAACCAGGTGCAGGGCCCGGAGATCGCCATGATGACGGACTGGCTGAAAGCCCAGGGCCAGCAGGTGCCCGACCACCACGCCGGCCACGAGGGCATGCCGGGCATGGCCACGCCGGAGCAGCTGGCGAGCCTGCAAGCGGCCAAGGGGGCGGCGTTCGACCGCCTGTTCATCGAGCTGATGACCGCCCATCACCAGGGCGCGATCACCATGTCGACCGAGGTCATCACTCAGGGCTCGCACCTGCGCGTCCAGGAGATCGCCGAGGACATCTCGGTGAGCCAGGCGGCGGAGATCCGCCGCATGGGGCAGCTGCTCTAGGAGCCGACGCGCCAGGAGTGCAGGTAGTCCTCCTGCTCGCCGGTGAGCGTGTCGATCCCGATCCCGGCGGCGGCCAGCTTGAGCCTGGCCACCTCCTGATCGATCTCCTCGGGCACGTCGTAGACGCCCGGCACCAGCCGCGCCCGCTCCTCGGCCAGCCAGGCGACGGCCAGCGCCTGGGCCGAGAACGACATGTCCATCACCGCGGCCGGATGCCCCTCGGCGGCGGTCAGATTGACCAGCCGCCCTTCGGCGAGCAGCAGCAGCCGCCGCCCGTCCGCCAGCACGTACTCATCGGTATTGGGCCGCACGCCGTGATGGATCTCCTCGGCCAGCTCGTCGAGCGCCCGCACATCGATCTCGATATCGAAGTGCCCGGCGTTGGCGAGAATGGCGCCGTCCTTCATGGCGGCCAGATGCTCAGCCCGGATGACGTCCCGATTCCCGGTGACGGTGATGAACAGATCTCCGGTGATGACGGCCTCCGCCATGGGCCGCACCTCATAGCCCTGAAGCGTGGCGTCGAGCGCCTTGACGGCGTCGATCTCGGTGACGACCACCCGCGCCCCCAGCCCCTTGGCCCGCTCGGCGACCCCCCGGCCGCAGTAGCCGAACCCGGCCACCACGACCGTCCGCCCGGCCAGCATGGTGTTGGTGGCCCGCATGATGCCGTCGAGCGTGGACTGCCCGGTCCCATAGCGGTTGTCGAACATCCGCTTGGTCCGGGTGTCGTTCACGGCCACGACCGGAAACCGCAACGCGCTCTCGGCGGCCATCTGCCGCAACCGGATGATCCCGGTAGTGGTCTCCTCACAACCCCCGGAGACCCCGTCCAGAAGATCGGTCCGCTCGGTGTGCAGGATGTTGACCAGATCGCACCCGTCATCCAGCACCAGATCAGGCCCCAGATCAAGCGCCTGATGAATGTGCCGGTAATAGGTCGCCCGATCCACCCCGGCCCGCGCATGGACGGCGATCCCGTAGTCACGCAACGCCTGGGCGACGTCATCCTGGGTGGACAAGGGATTGGAAGCGGCAAGAGCGATCTCGGCTCCACCAGCCTTCAACGCCCCCATGAGCACAGCGGTCTCAGCGGTGACATGCAGACAAGCAGCGATCTTCAGCCCATCAAGCGGCCGGGATACAGCGAACCGCTCCCCAATAGCAGTCAGAACAGGCATGGACCGAGCGGCCCAACTGATATGCCGCTCTCCACTCTCGGAAAGATCCACGCCCCACCCCACATTTCCCCGAAGAAGACGGCCAAGAAGACGCACGTAACGGCGCCCAGCCCCGCATCACCGGAGGAGCGTTCCCCTGGACAGACGCCAACCCCGGTGCGGGGTTGGCGTCCACCGTGCTCTGCCGTAAAGAAAAATCAGTATTTCTAGAAATCAGTACCGATAGTGGTCGGACTTGAACGGGCCCTCGACGGGGACGCCGATGTACTCGGCCTGGACCTTGGTCAGCTCGGTGAGCTTCACGCCCAGCGCGTCGAGGTGCAGGCGGGCGACCTTCTCGTCCAGGTGCTTGGGCAGCACGTAGACGCCGATCGGGTATTCGTCCGTCTTCGCGTACAGCTCGATCTGCGCGATCACCTGGTTCGTGAACGAGTTGGACATCACGAAGCTCGGGTGGCCGGTGGCGCAGCCCAGGTTCATCAGCCGGCCCTCGGCCAGGACGATGATCGAGTGGCCGTCGGCGAACACCCACTCGTCCACCTGCGGCTTGATGTTGCGCTTCTCGACGCCGGGCAGCTTGGCCAGGCCGGCCATGTCGATCTCGTTGTCGAAGTGCCCGATGTTGGAGACGATCGCCTGGTGCTTCATCTTCGCCATGTGCGCGGCGGTGATGATGTCGAAGTTGCCCGTCGCGGTGACGAAGATGTCGGCCTGGCCGACGACCTCGTCCAGCGTCGTGACCTGGAAGCCGTCCATGGCCGCCTGGAGCGCGCAGATCGGGTCGATCTCGGTCACGATGACGCGGGCGCCCTGGCCGCGCAGCGCGTCCGCACAACCCTTGCCGACGTCGCCGTAGCCGCAGACCACGGCCACCTTGCCGCCGATCAGCACGTCGGTGGCGCGGTTGAGGCCGTCGATCACCGAGTGGCGGCAGCCGTACTTGTTGTCGAACTTCGACTTGGTCACCGAGTCGTTGACGTTGATCGCCGGGAACCGCAGCGAACCGGTCTTGTGCATCTCGTACAGGCGGTGCACGCCGGTCGTGGTCTCCTCGGTCACGCCCTTGATGCTGTCGGCGATCGCGGTCCACCGCTTGTCGTCGCCGACCGTACGGCGGAGCAGGTCGATGACGACGTGCCACTCCTCCGGGTCGTCATCCGTGGCGGACGGGACGGCCCCGGCCTTCTCGTACTCGGCGCCCTTGTGGACGAGCATCGTGGCGTCGCCGCCGTCGTCGAGGATCATGTTGGGGGTCACGCCGCCGGGCCAGGTGAGCGCCTGCTCGGTGCACCACCAGTACTCCTCCAGCGTCTCGCCCTTCCAGGCGAAGACCGGGACGCCCTTGGGGTCGTCGACGGTGCCCTGGGGGCCGACGACGACCGCGGCGGCGGCGTGGTCCTGGGTGGAGAAGATGTTGCAGCTGACCCAGCGGACCTCGGCGCCGAGCGCGACCAGCGTCTCGATGAGGACGGCGGTCTGGATCGTCATGTGCAGGGAGCCCATGATCCGGGCACCGGACAGGGGTCGCGCACTTGCGTATTCACGGCGGATCGCCATGAGGCCGGGCATCTCATGCTCGGCGAGCCGGATCTCCTTGCGGCCGAAGTCGGCAAGTGAAAGGTCGGCGACCTTGAAGTCCATCGGGTTTTCCCCTCGCGTCACGGAGTTGTCGCGCACGAGTTTAGGCGCCGTTGGAGCAAGGTCGCATCTCGACCACCCGAAAACTGACGTAAGAATGTAAGAATGCGCATCACTGAAGCGGCCAGGCGGCTCGGCATGTCCCCTCGAATGCTCCGATACCGGGAGGCTCTGGGCCTCCTGCCGCCCGTCCGGGAGCAGGGCGCGCACCGGCGGTTCGGCGCGGACGAGCTCGCGGCCGTGGCTCAGGGGATCGAGCTGGAGAAGCGGTTCGACATCTCGCCCGCCGAGCTGGCGTTCGCGTTGCGCGTGCTCAGCGACCCCGCCGTGGCGGTCGCCGTACGCGATCTCGGCGTCCGGATCGGCCGCATCCAGGCGCCGCGCCGGGCCCTGGACTTCGAGAAGGAGAAAGCGCTGCGGCTGCTTCGAACCTCTGCCCCTGGCCATACGTCTAAATGGTCATGATGGAGCTGCTGATGGCCACCGTACTCGCCCTGTCCCCGGTGCAGATGGGCGGCGAGGTGAAGGTGTACTTCTCCAAGGGAGACGGCATTCCCGGCAAGGTGGTCGCGGTTACCAGGAAGGCTCCCGATCGGGGTGTCGCCAGGTTCGCGATCGGGCAACTGATCGCGGGCCCGACCAAGGCGGAGCGCAGGAAGGGCCTGCACTCCGAGCTGACCGGACGGCTCCGCGGCCCGTCCGACTGCGGCGCCGACTTCAAGCTGAAGATCAAGGACGGCACCGCCACGCTGCGCTTCTGCCGGACGGTGTGGGGCGGCGGGGTCGGCAGCGACGCGCGGGCCCTGCGCACGATCTCCGCCACGTTGAAGCAGTTCAGGTCCGTCAAGAAGGTGATCTCGCTCAACAAGGACGGCCGCTGCCTGTTCGACGAGACGGACGCGGGCACGTCCTGCCTGACGGGCCACGAGTGAACCGGCCACCCGCTCCAGCGGACAGATGATCGACTGCGGGCTACGATCACCGGCAAAAGCGGCTTCTGTGGAGGTTCGGGTGACCAAAGAGATCGAGCACCGCATCGACACGTCCGTGGCCCACCCAGCCCGGGTCTACGACTACTGGCTGGGTGGCAAGGACAACTTCGAGGCCGACCGGGCGGTGGCCGAGATGGTCCTGAAGACCGAGCCGGGGATGATCGAGGCGGTCAGGGAGAACCGCGCCTTCCTCGGCCGGGTAGTGCGCCACCTGGCCGAAGCGGGCATCAGCCAGTTCCTCGACATCGGCACCGGCATCCCCACGCAGGGCAACACGCACGAGGTGGCGCAGTCGGTGAACCCCGCCGCCCGCATCGTCTATGTGGACAACGACCCGATCGTCATGAATCACGCCCGAGCCTTGTTACGTGGCTCCGAGGAGGGGCGCACCACCTACATCGAGGCAGACCTGCTGGAGCCCGAGACGGTCCTCGGCGATCGGAGCGTGCTCGACACACTCGACTTCAGCAAGCCGATAGCCGTGATCATCATCGGCACGCTCATGCACATCCGGAACGAGCTCGACCCGTGGAGCGCGGTCAAGGCCTACTCCGCCGCCGTCTGCCCCGGCAGCTACCTGGCGCTCTCCCACACGACCGCGGACTTCGAGCCCGAGGCGATGGCGGCCATGGCCGAGATCTACCGCGACACCCCGACCGGGATGACCCACCGCAGCGGGCCCGAGATCGCGCGCTTCTTCGACGGCTACGCGTTCGTCGAGCCGGGGCTGGTCGTCGGCCACCAGTGGCGTCCCGAGGGCGGCGTGCCGAAGAAGGTCTTCGCGGGCGGCTACGGCGTCGTCGGCCGGAAGCTCTGAACTCCCCGGACGCTACACGGCGGCGGGCGCGTGAAGCTGCTGGGCGAGCCAGGGCAGGGCCTGTGGCAGCTCCCTGTTCCAGGTGTTGAAGTTGTGCCCACCGCTGGGCAGGATCAGCGACGACGCCTGCATCGGCGGCTTCACCGCGGCCAGGAACCGCTGCGTCGACTGGTAGTTGCCCTCTCCCTTCCTACTGCTGGTGACCAGCACGTTGACCTGCGGCGCGGGCAGGCCCGCCAGCCGCCACATGAGGTCGTTGCGCTGCTCGACCGTCTTGTCCCCGGCGAACAGGTCTCCGGTGGTGCCGTCGATGATCGTCTTGTAGTAGCCCGAGAGCGACACGGCGGCCGAGAACCTGTCCGGATGACTCATGGCGATCTTCAGCGCGCAGTAGCCACCGGTCGAGCCGCCCAGCAATCCCCAGTACTCCCGGCCGCTCCCCACCCGGTACGAGTCGATCATGTCCTGCCGCACGTCAGTGGCGAAGTACGCCTGCGACTGCGGCCCGCGCGGCACGTCGACGCACTCGGTGTCGCGCGGCAGCACCACGCTGGGCCGCATCATCACCAGGATCGTCGGCTCGACCTGGTGTTCGGCGATCGCTTTGGCCATCCGGCCCGGCAGGTCGAGCCGGGTCATGAGGTTGCGCGGGTCGCCCGGATAGCCGGTCAGCGACAGGATCGCGGGGAAGCGCTGGTGTTTGTCCGTGAAGTAGGCCGAAGGCAGGAAGATGTACGCCTCCTCGCTGAGGTGCGTGGTCCGCCCCGGCATGATCACCTGCTCGATCCGGCCGCCTCGTACGGCGTGCGTGGTCAGCACCCGGATGCCCGCGCCGACGCCCGCGACCGTGATGGGCGCCGTGGCCGTGTCGGTGCCGAGCAGGTCGGGCCACGAGCTGTAGAAGCCGAAGTACGAGTTACCGATCAGGCCGAGCGCCGCCAGCATGAGCACCTGGTCGCCCACGAGCACGCCCACCCTGCCCAGGACGGCCGGCCAGCGGCGGCCGCTCAGCCGCGGCCACAGCCAGACGGTCGCGACCAGCGCCGCCACCGCGAGCCCGGCCACCAGGAGTTGCAGTTTTACCGAGGTCAGTTCCATCTCGCCTCCACGATAGGGATACTCCGCGAGGCGTAAGAAGCGGGTTAACGCACGCCGCGCGGACCCCACACGGACCCCCGCGACCTAACGCGGGCGTTATAGAGGGCGGCGTTTAATATTTGACTGTGAAGAGGATCGCGCGCCCGTGGGTGCCGGCCGTCACAGGCTACGCGTCACTGATGATCGGCCTGCTCGACATCATCAAGGTGGTGGCGCCGGGGTTCGGTCACACGAGGATGGGCCAGTGGTCCGACCTGCTGCCTGGCATCGTCACCACGGTCGCGCGGGCGTCGTCGCTGGTCGTCGGCATCCTGCTGGTGATGCTGGCGCACGGCCTGCGCCGCAGGAAGGCGCGGGCCTGGCGGGCGATGGTGGTGCTGCTGCCGGTGAGCGCCGCCGTGGAGGTCATCCATCTGCGTCACCTGTTCACGGCGGGGCTGAGTCTGACCGTGTGCGTGGCGCTGCTGCTGAACAAGCGCGAGTTCACCGCCCTGTCCGACCCCCGCACCCGCTGGCGGGCGCTGTGGAACCTGCTCGGCCTCGGCACCCTCGACCTCGTCCTCGGCTTCCTGCTGGTCAGCACCCACCCGATGACCACCATCGGCCACCCGAGCGTGCTCGACCGGCTGGAGCACGTGGTGCTCGGCCTCGTCGGCGTCGAGGGGCCGGTCTCGTACTCCGTCGAGCGCATCTCGGACCTGGTCTACTTCTCGCTGCTCGCGCTCGGCACACTGACCGTGGTCACCACCCTGTACCTCCTGCTGCGCCCGGAACGCCCGATCTCCGAGCTCACCGCCGAAGACGAGCGGCGGCTGCGCGAGCTGCTCGACCGGCACGGACAGCGCGACTCACTCGGCTACTTCGCGCTCCGCCGCGACAAGAGCGTGCTCTTCTCCCCCTCGGGCAAGGCCGCGATCGCCTACCGGGTCGTCTCGGGCGTCATGCTGGCGAGCGGCGACCCGATCGGCGACCCCGAAGCATGGCCGGCGGCCATCGACGGGTTCATGACCGAGGCCAGGCTGCACGCCTGGGTGCCCGCCGTCATCGGCTGCGGCGAGACCGGCGGCGAGGTGTGGACCCGCAGGACCGGGATGTCGGCGCTGGAGCTCGGCGACGAGGCGGTGGTCGAGGTCGCCGGCTTC
The DNA here is from genome assembly GCF_018603905.1 of Nonomuraea sp. NEAU-A123. Lineage (GTDB taxonomy): Bacteria > Actinomycetota > Actinomycetes > Streptosporangiales > Streptosporangiaceae > Nonomuraea. Next base: position 413,686 of record NZ_JAHFZZ010000001.1, on the reverse strand, counting down.
ACGCTGGAGGGCCGGGCCATGCGCAACGTCCGCCAGATGGCCAACAGGGTCGAGCGCGCTGGCTACACCTGCCGGGTACGGCGGGTCGCCGACCTGACCGAGACCGAGAAGGAACTGATCAAGCAGGCCGCCGTCTCCTGGCGTGGCACCGAGACCGAACGCGGCTTCTCCATGGCGCTCGGCCGCTTCGGCGACCCCGCCGACGCCGAGTGCGTGGTGGCCACCGCGCACAAGGAGGGCGAGATCAGGGCCGTGCTGCACTTCGTGCCGTGGGGGCCGCACGGCATCTCACTCGACCTGATGCGCAGGGACCGCGACGCCGAGCCGGGGCTGAACGAGCTGCTGATCGTCAAGACCCTCCAGGCCGCGCCCGCGATGGGGGTCGAGCAGGTCTCACTGAACTTCGCGATGTTCCGGGCGGTGCTGGCCAGGGGCGAGCGGCTCGGCGCCGGGCCGGTGCTGCGGGCGTGGCGCGGGCTGCTGGTGTTCCTGTCGCACTGGTTCCAGATCGAGTCGCTGTACCGGTTCAACGCCAAGTTCCGGCCGATCTGGGAGCCGCGGTTCGTGGTCTACCCCAATGCCCGTGATCTGCCGCGGATCGGGGTGTCGGCGTTGCAGGCCGAGGCGTTCATCAAGCTCGGTCTGTCCACCCCCGGTCGCCGCGCCTTCCGCCTCATCCGGCGCGACGCGGCCCACCTCGTCTCGTAAGAGTTTCGTAGGAGCGCGCCCGGTGATCGTCCTGCGGGAGAGGGCCCTCAGGCGGTCGGCGTGTGCGAGCGGTCCAGGTCCGGCTCCAGGTAGATGACCCGCGCGATCGGTACAGCCTCGCGGATCCGCCGCTCGGCCTCGTCGATGCCCTTGGCGACCTCGGAGGCCGAGTCGTCGTGCGAGACCGCGATCTTGGCCGCCACCAGCAGCTCCTCCGGCCCGAGGTGCATCGTACGCATGTGGATCACCCGGTCGACCTCCGGCGTGCTCTCCAGCGCCTTCCGGATCTGCTGCTCCATCTCGGGCGAGGCACCCTCACCCACCAGCAGCGACTTGGTCTCGATGGCCAGCACGACCGCGATCACGGCCAGCAGCAGGCCGATCATCAGCGTGCCGATGCCGTCCCACACGCCGTCGCCCGTGATGACCGCCATCGTCACGCCGAACAGCGCGAAGATCAGGCCGAGCAGCGCGCCGAGGTCTTCCAGCAGGATGACCGGAAGTTCGGGCGACTTGGACCGGCGGATGAACGTGACCCACGACTGTTTGCCGCGTAGCGGGTTCGACTCCAGAATCGCCGTGCGGAACGAGAACCCCTCCGCGATGATCGCGAAGATCAGCACCGCGAACGCCCAGATCGGCGACTCGACGTCGTGCGGAGTCACGATCTTGGTGACGCCCTCGTACAGCGAGAACGCCGCGCCGATCGTGAACAGCACCACGGCCACCACGAACGCGTAGAAATAGCGCTCGCGCCCGTAGCCGAACGGATGCGCCTTGTCCCTCTCCCGCTGCGCCCGCTTGCCGCCGATCAGCAGCAGCAACTGGTTGCCCGAGTCGGCGACGGAGTGGATGCCTTCGGCGAGCATCGAGGACGACCCGGTGAAGAAGGCGGCCACGAACTTCGACACGGCGATCGCCAGATTGGCGGTCAACGCCGCAATGATCGCCTTGTTACCGCCACTCGCGCTCACCGGAAAACTCCACTCATCATGATCATGCAGTCAAAGGCCCGAAAAGGGATCCTATTGCGAAATTCTGGCCTTAAGCTCCGTGATCGCCGACACAGGGGTCGGATCGACGCCATACCCGAGGGCCAGATAGGTAGTCGCATAGTCGCCCAGACCGATCAGCGAGGCGACTCGCTCCAGCGGGTGCGAGCCCTCGGCGGACAGCTCGGTGACGGGTACGTCGCGGTCGTGCGCCAGCCGTACGGACGCCTCGCGGCGACGTGACACCCGCGGGTCCTCTTCGACGTCGCGCAGCATCACCAGCCTGAGAGTGGGGCCGGCGTCGTCGGCGAAGATGTCGCGCTTGGCCAGCGGCCCGTCGAAGGCGGCCACCTGGTTGTGGCCGACCTCGGGCAGCTCGCCGAAGATCGCCGGGTATTTGGCGTTCGCGTTGAGCTGGCAGGCCAGCCGGTAGCCGGCGGCCGCGGTGACGGAGGACGAGCCCCAGATCATCGGCAGGCTCTCGGCCAGCTCCATGGCCAGTGTCTTGCCCGGGTTGACGAACGACTCACTGGAGGGCCGGCACCGGTGCGCGATGTCCTCCAGCGTCGCGGCCACCCGCTCGTACAGCTCCTCGTCGGCCTTGATCAGGCCGAGCGCCGCGGCGGACACGATCAGCGGGATCGTCAGCAGCCAGACGTTGGCGCGGGACTGCCCGGTCACGGGCACCGTCACGTAGACGGCGGAGGCCTGCCTGGCGATCGACTCCAGGGGCGAGCCGGCACTGCCGACCGCGATCAGCGAGCAGCCGCGGCGTACGGCCTCCAGGGCCGCCGACAGCGTCTCCTCGGTATGGCCCGAGCACGACACCGCGATGACCAGATCGGTGGCGCCCACCCAGCCGGGCAGTTGGTGGGAGCGCAGGGTCACGATGGGCAGCGGGGCGCCGTTGCCGCAGACCGCGGCGAGAACGTCGCCCGCGATGGCGGAGGCCCCCATGCCCACGACCACGATCGCGCGCGGCCGGATCCGAGAGGTCAGCCGGTCGACGCCCGCCTCGACCGCGGCCCGGTGCGCGATGCGTACCTGGGCGGCCGAGGCCGCCACCGCGACCAGCATGCCGCCCGGATCACCCACAGTGAGATGCTCCTGGTCATCGAGCCGCTCGGGCTCCCAGGTCACGGCTTCCTGGCCTCGTCGACGAGCAGGACGGGAATGTCATCCCTGACCGGGTAGATCAGGCCACAACCCGTACAGACCAGCTCCTCGGTCTCGCTCTCCGCGCGCAGCGGTGACTTGCACGCCGGGCAGGCCAGGATCTCCAGCAGCCAGTCGTCGATCTTCACACTGACACCCCTCTAACCATGGCGAGGACCTCGTCCCGTATCGCCGTCATCTTGCTCTCGTCAGCCGCCTCGGCGTTGAGCCGCAGCAACGGCTCGGTGTTGGAGGCGCGCAGGTTGAACCACCAGTCGGGGCCGGTCACGGTGAGGCCGTCGAGCTCGTCGACGGTGCCCCTGGAGCCGAACTCCTGGTGTACGCGGCGCAGGGCCGCGTCCTGGTCATCGACCGTGCTGTTGATCTCGCCCGAGGCGTGGTAGCGCGCGTAGGCGCCGATCAGCTCCGACAGCGGGCCGTCCTGCTCGCCGAGGGCGGCCAGCACGTGCATCGCGGCGAGCATGCCGGAGTCGGCGAACCAGAAATCGCGGAAGTAGTAGTGGGCCGAGTGCTCGCCGCCGAACACCGCGCCGGTGCGGGCCATCTCGGCCTTGATGAACGAGTGGCCGACGCGGGTGCGCACCGGCTCGCCGCCGTGCTCGCGGACGATCTCCGGCACTCCGGCCGACGTGATCAGGTTGTGGATGATCGTCGCGCCCGGATATTTCCCCAGCTCGCGTACGGCCACCAGCGCGGTGACGGCCGACGGCGAGACGGACTCGCCGCGCTCGTCGATCACCCAGCACCGGTCGGCGTCGCCGTCGAAGGCCAGCCCGATGTCGGCGCCCGTCTCGCGGACGACGCGCTGCAGATCGCGCAGGTTGGCGGGCTCCAGCGGGTTGGCCTCGTGGTTGGGGAAGGAGCCGTCGAGCTCGAAGTAGAGCGGGACCAGCTCGATCGGGAGGCCGGCGAAGACAGGGGGGACGGTGTGACCGCCCATGCCGTTGCCCGCGTCGGCGACGACCTTCAACGGCCGGATGCCCGACAGGTCGACCAGCGCGCGCAGGTGGTCGGCGTAGCCCTGCAGCAGGTCCTTCTCGATCAGCGACCCGGTCGGCGGGGCCGTGCTGCCGACCAGCTCGGCCGCGCGGTCACGGATCTCGGCGAGACCGCTGTCGCCGCCGATCGGCACCGCGCCCGCGCGGCACATCTTCATGCCGTTGTAGCGGGCCGGGTTGTGGCTGGCGGTGAACATCACGCCGGGCAGCCCGAGGCTGCCGCTGGCGTAGTAGAGCAGATCGGTGGAGCCCAGCCCGGCGTGCACCACGTCGGCGCCGCGCGAGCGCGCGCCGCGCACGAACGCGGCGGACAGCGGCACGGAGGACTCCCGCATGTCATGCGCGACCACGGCCGACCGGGCCCCGGTCACCTCGACGAAGGCCGCCCCCACGGCCTCGGCGGTCTGCTCGTCCAGCTCGTCAGGCACTACGCCGCGAACGTCGTACGCCTTGAAGATCTTGGCGAGGTCGCCCACTCTCCAGCTCCGCCCTTAGGTCGTCACGTAGGTCGTCACGTGTACGAACGAGCCTACCGGTCGCGATGTTGCTGGGCGGACCGCAGAACGCGCAGGTGCCCCCTGCGCCCGACTTCGACCCCTTGGCCGACCGGTTCGCCCCCGCCGGACGGCGCGGGCCTGGCGGCCTCCCTGACGGCGTTGGCGAGCGCCTCGAGGTCGTCTGAGCTGGGTGACGTGCCGTCCGTGGGCAACCGCACCACCTCCCAGCCGCGGGGAGCGGTCAGCCGCTCGGCGTGTTCGGCGCACAGGTCGTAACAGTGTGGCTCGGCGTACGTCGCCAGAGGGCCCAGAACTGCGGTCGAGTCGGCGTATACGTACGTGAGCGTGAAGACTGCAGGCTGGCTGCAAGCGGTGCGGGAACAGCGGCGGACGGGGCTCACGGAGGGACCGTATCTGGTAAGAGTGCGAGGCGCCACTATCTGAGCGCTCTTAACGAGCGTGTCGCCACAATTCGGACACCTGTCGCAGGCTTTCTCCCCACATGCCCTGAAGCCTCCTCCCCGTACACTTGCCGTGTGAACCAACGGCGTGGCCCCAGACGGCGTGACCGGCACGGTCGCGGCATGCGCGGCCCCCTCGCCCCTTCCCACGTGCCGATCGCCAGATCGCGCAGCGAACGATTCGACGACCTGGTGCTCGACGCGGTCGACCGGCTCCGGCCGCAGTGGGGCAAGCAACTGGCGGCGGTGGAGTTCGCGGTCGAGGAGGTGCCGCCGCTGAGTGAGCTCGGCGACGGGCCCAGCACCGGCTCCGAGCCGATCCCGTTCGGACGCGCCGACGTCGCGCGCGGCCAGGACCCGGCCGCGGTCGTCGTCTACCGGCGACCGCTCGAGGCCCGCGCCCGCGACCGCGACACGCTGGGGGCGCTGGTGCACGACACGGTGGTCGAGCAGGTGGCCACGCTCCTCGGGCTGTCACCGGAGACCGTCGATCCGGGCTACGACGACCGCCGCTGACCATGAAGATCGGCCTGTCGGGCGAAAGTTTGGCACTCGCTTGCCTGGTTGCAGAGAGTAGCCATACAGTTACCGTGAGTGTTCATTCGATGCGAAGGAGAGCATCCATGGGCAGGCACGAGAAGCCCGACAGCCCGAAGGACGAGGACCTCGATCCGAAATCCGCCGCGGCCCGGGGATCCGGATCCAATGAGGACCACAACCACACCCCCAAAGGCTCGCACAGCGCCGACCCGAAGAAGGGCGGCAAGAAGTAGTGGACGACACGGCGCAGGGGATCGAGCGCCTGATCGAGCACCTCGACGAGTTCGACGACATCGGACCACGCGCCAAAGAGGCGATCCGCGCGGTGCCCCGTCACCTGTTCATCCCTACGGTCGGGCTCCCTGTACCGACTACCCCCGGCAGCGCGTACATCATCGACCGCGACGCCGACCCGGACGCCTGGTGGGAGGCGGTCTACTCGCCTCACTCCATCGTCACCCAGCTTGACGATGGAGCCACCGACCTCAGAGCCATAGAAGGCGGCTACTCCTCCTCGGCCTCAGCGCCGAGCACCGTCGCCTACCTGCTCCACCTCCTGGACACAGTGCCAGGCCGCCGGGTGCTGGAGATCGGCACGGGCACCGGCTGGACCGCCGCTCTGCTGTCCCATCTCGTCGGCGAGGAGAACGTGACCTCGATCGACATCGATCCTGTGGTGGCGGAGCAGGCCGCCAAGAACCTGAGTGAGGCCGGCGTGCACCCGCACCTGATCGTCGGCGACGGCGCGGTCGGCTGCCCGGAGCGGGCACCGTTCGATCGGGTTCACGTCACCTGTGGCATCCGCACGGTGCCATACGCCTGGGTGGAGCAGTGCCGCCCTGGTGGGGAGATCGTGCTGCCCTACTGCCCCGGGTTCGGCCACAACCACGCCCTGCGGCTCGTCGTCGCGCCGGACGGCACCGCATACGGCTTCTTCCCCGGCTTCGCCTCGTACATGATGATGCGCTCCCAGCGTCCCGTCCTGGACCGCCCGGCGCGCGGCCCGGAGGACAAGCACCACTTCACCACGCGCATCGACCCCCGCACGATCGCCTACGCTCCGCCCGGGGCGGACCTCGCCATCTCGACGCTGACCGGCCTGACCTCGAACGGCAGCGCGGAACCGGACGAGGACGGGGAGATGTACCGGATGTGGGTGTCCGACCCCTCAAGCGCGTACTCCTGGGCCGTGGCCGAGTGGCGGCCGAACACCGAGGAGTACGAGGTCTACCAGGTCGGCGACCGGCCCCTGTGGGACGAGGTCACCGACGCCTATTTCCGCTGGGTGAGCTGGGGCGAGCCCGACCGCGACCGGTTCGGCATGAAGGTCACTCCTGAAGGCCAGCAGATATGCCTGGACGGCACTCCTATCGGGGAACCACAACGGTCGATGTGTCCGTCAGCTTAGGGAGCAGAGTCCAGGTCCGGGCGGGTGCCAACGGTTGCTCGGTGATCAGCAGTCCGCTCTTCAGCCGCTCCTCCGTCACCCGCCCCCCGTACACCTCCCCCGATACCGGAGTGACCACCACCCCGAACTCCCCCTTGCCCTTGAGCGGCACGTTCCTGGTCCGCCCGGCGGGCACGTCCACCACGAACGGCTGCCCGGCAGGGCCGCGGTCCGGCACGATCTGCACGCTGACCCGGCCCGCCGCCCCCGGCGCCGTGAGCACCAGCCGGGACCCCGCGCCGTTGGCCGCCACCGCACTGCCCAGGTCGAGCGGCGGGGTCCCGGCTGTGAACGCCACATCCGGTTTGTCGCCCGTGCCCGTGACGACGACGCCGGCCACGACGGGCGTCGGCGACGTCAGCACGAGCGCCGCCGCCTCCCCGCCGATGCCGGTGGTCACGTCGAGCGCGCCCACGCTGCCGGCGGGGACGTCGATGGACTCGCGGCCCTTCATCGCGTACGCGGCGTCCTCGGTCACCGCCTGGATGGCCACGGTCGCGTCGGCGTCGCCCGGGGCGGCGACCAGCAGCTTCCGAGCCGACGGGTCCCTCTCCGGCGAGGAAGCTCTGGACCATGTCGACCAGCCGCCGGTAGGCCGCGCCTCGCGGCGTCAGCAACCGCTTAATCCTGATATATCCCTTTTTGCGACCATGGCGGCGGACGCGGCGGGCCTTGAGCAGCCGGATCGGGTGGATCAGGATCGAGCCGAACGCGACCATCTCGTCCAGCGCGTTGGCGGGCTGCTTGCCGACGGCATAGAGCAGCGTGCGGAGGAACGAGCCGAAGACGTTCCGGATCAGCGCCCCCAGCAGCGCGCGGAACGGCAGGTTCGCCATGACGACGAAGATCGCGTTACGCCGGTCGAGCCTGCGCGGATGGTCGCCGCTGACCGTGATGGGCCGCCGCCTGCGGGTCGCCGCCTCGGCGTGCCAGGCGACCGCCGTGGTGACGACCAGCACCCGGTGCCCGGCGTTACGCACCCGCCAGCAGAGGTCGAGGTCGTCGCGGAAGAGGGGGAAGAACGGGTCCAGGCCGCCGACCTCGTCCCACACCTCGCGGCGGATCAGCATGCCCGCCGTGGAGACCGACAGCGCCTCGCGGGTGCCGTCGTGCTGTCCCTGGTCGAACTCCCGGGGCTCCAGGCCGGTGTCCCTGCGCCCGGTGCGGTCGACGGTCACGCCGACCTCGAGCAGCCGTCTGCGGTCCAGCCAGTCGCGGAGCTTCGGGCCGAGTACCGCCGCTTTGGGGCTGTGCTGGGCCTCGTGCAGCAGCATTTCGAGCGCGCGGCGATCGGGGGCGCAGTCGTCGTGGAGCAGCCAGATCCACTCGTCCTGGCCGCCGTCGGGTAACTTGCCGAGCACCTCGGCGACCGCCTCGCCGAACCCGGTGGAGCGGGGCAGTTTCAGCACGTTGCCGGAGCCGAGCGCCTTGACCAGCACGTCGGCCGAGCCGTCCCTGCTGCCGTTGTCGGCGCCGACCAGACGGTCCGGTCTGCGGCTCTGGCCCAGCACCGCCTGCAGGGTCTCCCCGAGCCAGCGCCCGCCGTCGTGGGCGACGACGATCGCGGTGACGAAGTGACGGCGCATCGGGCGTGACTCCTGAGGAGTGGATCAGGCGCGCCCACCATACATGCGAAAAAGGGTCACACGGCAGACCGCGTGACCCCTTCTCTTTATATCCCTAAACGGCCTCTCGCTTGATCCTTCTGCGCTCCCGCTCGGACAGCCCACCCCAGATGCCGAACCGCTCATCGTGTTCGAGTGCGTACTCAAGGCACTCCGCACGTACTTCGCACGATCGGCAGACCTTCTTGGCCTCTCGGGTGGAGCCGCCTTTCTCCGGGAAGAACGCCTCCGGATCCGTCTGAGCGCACAACGCACGCTCCTGCCAGCCGAGTTCTTCAGCGTCAAGCTCATCTTGTGCGATGACCAGATCGGTCACTGCACACCTCCCTGCCGCCCGCCCGCAATGGAGCCCCCCATGGAACGCCTTCCTTACTACCCACCCACAGGAAGGCGTAACAACATGGTTGTAATTACACGCGTGTGCCGTACGTGGCGTCAAGCGGCATGCCGGTATCCGGGGAAAGACCAGATCTCGCCCCGGTGTGCATGGCATGTGATGTTCGCACCCTGGCCTACGCCCTCGATCCGTGGCTCTGGCCTGGTGTGTTGGAATGTCTGTCAGCGGTCCGAACCGTACCAGGGCAGGAAAGACACCCGCCCGTGGCCCACCTTCTCTCTAGCCGTGCTTTAACGGACTCTTACCTGCGTGGCTCGTTAGGGGCGTATATGGCCGTGGGGTCGATCGGGTCGTCTCCCTGCCCGGGCGCATCGCCCAGCGCGTCGCCCCGGAACATCGACTGGTCAAGCCGGACCGTCGACTCCGTCGGGGGCTCGTTCCATCCCGGCGCCTGGTGGTGCGGCTGGTAGGGCTGCGGCTCGTACTGAGCCGGCTGCGGCTCGTACTGAACCGGCTGGGGCTCGTACTGGGCCTGGTGGGCGGGCGGCGGGGCCTGGTGGGCGGGGGGTTGCGGCGGGTAGCCCGGCTGCTGGAGCTGCGGGTGCCCGAAGGGGTCGTCGTACGGCCTGGCCTGCTGCTGGCTCGCATAGTCGGGGACGCGGAGGTCGGGCGCGCCGCCGTTCGAGTGCTGGTACGTCTCGGCCTGCTGGTAAGCGTCCAGGAGTTGCTGGGAACGCGGGTCCACCGGGGGGTCTGGCTCCTGGTAGGCGGCCGGGGTGGCGTACTCCTGGCCCGAGAAGCCGGTGAAGGGCTGGCCCTGCGGCTGGCTCTGCTGGTCGAAGGCGTTGGGAACGTAGGGCTGCTGGCCGAACTGGGGCTGCGGCTGCGACGCGGGCAGGGGCGGGGGCTGGTCGGCGGGCGCCCACGGGTTCGGCTTGTCGATGGGTGCGAAGGGGTTGGGCTGGCTGTCGACGGTCTGGTACGCGTTCGCCTGGCTGTCGGCCGGGGCGTACGTGTTGGGCAGGCTGTCCGCGGGGGTGTAGGTGTTCGGTGGGTTCGCTGCCGGGGCGTACGCGTTGGGCTGGCTGTCGATGGACTGGTACGTGTTCGCCTGACTTTCGGCCGGGGCGTACGCGTTGGACTGGCTGTCCGCCGTGATGTACGGGACCGCCTGGTTGTCCGGTGTGTTGTACGGCTGCCCGAATGCGTTCGGCTGGCTGTCCGCGGGGACGTAGGGGGCGGGCTGGTACTCGGGCTTCGGCTGGGGGAAGCTCGGATCCGTCTGGCCGAAGCCGGGCTGGGGCTGGGGGAAGCCCTGGTCTGGCTGGCCGTGATTCTGGTCGGCCGCGGCGGGGAACGCGGCGGCGGCCGGCTGGGGCGTCGAGGCCGGCTGCTGGACATAGGGGGGCTGCTCAGGCTGGCCGCCATAGCTCGGCGGCTGCTGAACATAGCCGGGCTGCTCGGGCGCGCCACCATAACTCGGCGGCTGCTGACCATAGCCCGGCTGCCCGGCCGGACCACCCTGGCCATCCGGCTGACCACCGAAGCTCGGCGGCTGCTGGCCGTAACCGACCTGCTCAGGCTGGCCGCCATAGCTCGGCGGCTGCTGACCGTAACCCGGCTGCCCGGCCGGACCACCCTGGCCGTCCGGCTGACCGCCGACGCTGGGCGGCTGCTGGCCGTACCCGACCTGCTCCGCCGGACCGCCGTAGCTCGGCGGCTGCTGGGCATAACCGGGCTGCTCAGGCTGGCCGCCGTAACTCGGCGGCTGCTGGCCGTAGCCCTGCTGCTCCGCCGGGCCGCCAGTGAAAGGCGGCTGCTCGCCGTACGGCTGCTGGATGGGGGGTTGCTGGCCGTAGGGGGCGTTGGGGAACTGCTGGCCGTACCCCTGCTGGGGCGGCTGGACGGCGGGACGGTCGGGGAGGACCAGGGGGAGCAGGTAGACCAGCGCGATGCCCGTCAGGGCGAGCACCGGCACCCCCCTGAGCACGAACTCCGCCGTCAACCGCGCACCGTTGCCCGCGAAGAGCCCGAGCACCAACGTGATCGCGCCGAACAGGGTGGCGATGCCGAGCATGGCCGCCGCGCCGAACGCGACCGGCTTGGCCTGGGGCGACGGTGGGCCGACCTTGGCGAGCAGCAGCACCGAGCCGAGGAGCAGCGCCGTCGTGACGGGGCTGGTGAAGTTCCCGAAGTTGCTGAAGGCGCGGTCGGCGAAGGAGAGGGCGAGGTCGGCGGACAGCGAGCCCGAGGAGCTGACGAGCACCTTGCCGATGGCCACGAGGATGTTCAGCCCGCCACCGGCGAGCATGAGCCAGGCGGCCGGCTCCCTCAGCCGGGTGACGTCAAGTTTGCTCACAAGTACCCCCATCGGACCCTTTAGCCCGAAGGGAGTGTGCCACATCGCCGCCTTTGACGGCGGGGGTCCGAGCAACCATTTACGTGCTAGACGTCCCAGTTAGGCCCTATTTGCAGGGTTTTTCGGAGACCGAAGCGTTGTAAAGCTGGCTCCCGAGACAGGCGTGTCGGAGGCCGGTGCAAGACTGGTCCGCATGCACATCGTGACCCTCGCCGGCGGCATCGGCGGCGCCCGCTTCCTGCGTGGCCTGCGGGCGACGGCCCCCGACGCCCAGATCACCGTCATCGGCAACACGGGTGACGACATCACCCTGTTCGGCCTGCGCGTCTGCCCCGACCTCGACACCGTCATGTACACCCTGGGCGGCGGCATCGACGAGGAGCAGGGTTGGGGCCGCGCCAAGGAGTCCCACGCCGTCAAGGAGGAGCTGGCGGCCTACGGGGTCGAGCCGCAGTGGTTCGGGCTGGGCGACCGCGACTTCGCCACGCACATCGTCCGGTCCCAGATGCTGGAGGCCGGCTACCCGCTCTCCCAGATCACCGAGGCGCTGTGCGCGCGCTGGCAGCCGGGCGTGCGACTGCTGCCGATGAGCGACGACCGCTGCGAGACGCACGTGGTCATCTCCGACGAGCGCGGGCGGCGGGCGATCCACTTCCAGGAGTGGTGGGTACGACTGCGCGCCTCCATCCCCGCCGAGTCGATCGGGCTGGTCGGGGTCGAGACCGCCAAGCCCGCCCCCGGCGTGCTGGAGGCCATAGCGGAGGCCGACGTGGTGATCCTGCCGCCGTCCAACCCGGTGGTGAGCATCGGCACGATCCTGCAGGTGCCGGGCATCCGCGACGCGCTGCTGGCCAAGACCGTGGTGGGCGTCTCTCCCATCATCGGCGGGGCGCCGGTGCGCGGCATGGCCGACGCCTGCCTCACCGCGATCGGCGTCGAGACGAGCGCCCAGGCGGTGCTCGACCTGTACGGCACGGAGCTGATCGACGGCTGGCTGGTCGCTGAGGAGGACTCCGGCGTCGCCCTCGACGGAGTCAGGGTGACGGCCCGGCCGCTGATCATGCATGACGCCGACGCGGCGGCCGACATCGCCCGCGCCGCCCTCGACCTGGCCCTGGAGCTCGCCCGATGACCCTTACCGGCCCGACCGACCCCACAGACCCGGCGGACCCGGCGGACCCGGCGGACCCGGCGGACCCGGTCGACCCGGCGGACGCGGCGAGCCAGTTGCCCGGGCGGGTCGAGGTGTTCGGGGTCCCGGGGATCGGTGAGGTGCGGCCCGGTGACGACATCGCGGCCCTTCTCGGCGGTGCCGACCTGCGCGACGGCGACATCCTCGTCATCACCTCCAAGATCGTGAGCAAGGCCGAGGGCCGCGTCCGGCAGGCCCCCGACCGCGCGGCCGCCATCGCCGACGAGACCGAGCGCGTCGTGGCCAGGCGCGGCGACACCGTCATCTCGCAGACCCGCCACGGCTTCGTCATGGCCGCCGCCGGGGTCGACGCCTCCAACACCGCCCCGGGCACGGTCCTGCTGCTCCCCGAGGACTCCGACGCCTCCGCCCGCCGCATCAGGGCGGCTCTGGCGGCCCGCGCGCGGGTGGGTGTGATCGTCTCCGACACGTTCGGCCGCCCGTGGCGCCACGGCCTGACCGACGTGGCCATCGGCGCCGCCGGCGTGACCCCGCTCGAAGACCTGCGCGGCGGCACCGACACCCACGGCAACCCGCTCAACGCCACCGTGACCGCGCTGATCGACGAGATCGCCGCCGCCGCCGAGCTGGTCAAGGGCAAGCTCGCGGGCGTGCCCGTGGCCGTCGTACGCGGCCTGTCCCACCTGGTGACCGAGGAGGACGGGCCGGGGGTACGGGCGCTGGTCCGCCCGGCCGACGAGGACCTGTTCCGCTTCGGCTCGCGGGACGTGGTGTTCGCCCGCCGTACGATCAGGGAGTTCTCCGCCGACCCCGTGGACTCCGACGCGGTACGGCGGGCGGTGGCGGCGGGCATCGCCGCCCCGGCGCCGCACCACACGACCCCCTGGCGATTCGTGCTCGTCGAGTCGGCGGAGACGAAGGTGAAGCTGCTCGACGCCATGCGCGACGCCTGGATCGCCGACCTGCGGGCCGACGGGTTCACCGAGCAGTCGATCACCAAGCGGGTCAGGCGCGGCGACGTGCTGCGCAACGCCCCCTATCTGGTCGTGCCGTGCCTGGTGATGGAGGGCTCCCACACCTACCGTGACGACCGGCGCAACGCCTCCGAGCGCGAGATGTTCATCGTGGCGACGGGCGCGGGCGTCGAGAACTTCCTCATCCAGTTGGCCGTGGAGGGACTCGGCTCGGCGTGGGTGTCGTCCACGATGTTCTGCCGCCCGGTGGTGCGCGAGGTGCTCGACCTGCCGGAGTCGTGGGACCCGATGGGCTGCGTCGCGGTGGGCCACGCCGCGGCCCCGCCCCGTGACCGCCCGCCCCGCGATCCGCAGGACTTCATCCTCACGCGCTGACAGGCAGTCAATGACCATTTACCGTTAATAAAGTTTCCTTTACATTCGAAGCATCCCCCCATGTAAAGGAGCCAATCCATGCGAAGGATGCTCACGTTACTCACCGTGGCGGTGATCTCGATCGCCGCCACGGTCTACGTCGCCGAGCCGGCCCTGGCGCACGGCTACATCAACTCGCCGCCCAGCCGCCAGGCGTTCTGCGCGCAGGGCAAGGTGCCCGACTGCGGCGAGATCATCTACGAGCCGCAGAGCGTGGAAGGGCCGAAGGGGCTGCGTAACTGCCACGGCAACGTCGCCCGGTTCGCCCAGCTCAGCGACGAGAGCAAGCCCTGGCCCGTCACGTCGGTCGGCAACACGGTGACCTTCAACTGGACGCTCACCGCCAGGCACGCCACCACCACCTGGGAGTACTACATCGGCAACACCCGGGTCGCCTCGTTCAGCCAGGGAGGCGCCCAGCCACCGGCGACGCTCTCCCACACCGTGAACTTCTCCGGCTACACCGGTCGGCAGAAGGTCCTGGCGATCTGGAACGTCGCCGACACGCCCAACGCCTTCTACGCCTGCGTCGACCTGAGCTTCGGCGGCGGAAGCGGGACCCCGACCCCCACGCCGACGCCGACGCCCACCCCGACGCCCACACCGACCCCGACCCCGACCGTGCCCGCCGGCACCTGGGCGCCGTATGTCGCGTACGCGATAGGCGCGCAGGTCACCTACGCCGGGCTGTCGTACAAGTGCATCCAGGCGCACACCTCGCTCCCCGGCTGGGAGCCGCCGAACGTGCCCGCGCTCTGGCAGCGCGTCTAGCCCGTTGAGGGCACGTGCGAGCGAGGGGGCGCCGGGAGATCCCGGCGCCCCCTCATCACGTGCTCGGCTTGCAGGTGGGGTGGCACAGGCGGCGGGCCAGCGCGGCGAGGAAGACGTCGATGATCTCGTCGGGCTGCTGGGCGACGTGCAGGGAGCCGTTCGTGGCGGCCGTGATGCCGGACAGGCTGACCCGGTCCACGCTGCCGAAGGCGATGATGACGATCTGAATGGGCTTGTTGGGGTTCCACTCCGCGTGGAGCTTGTCGAGGAGCTGCGGCAGCCGGGTGCCGCGGCCGTCGTCTTTGCCCGCGGTGATCACCAGGAGCGTGTTGTTCATCTCCTCGCGATAATGGCCGGCGACCTCGTGGAAGCCGCCGAGTATCGCGTCATAGAGCGAGCTGTCGCGGTCGGGGTGCGCGGTGATCGTGGTGGTGAGCTCGTCGAGTACGCTCCTCCGGACCAGTTGGCCGGTCTCGGGGCGGTTGATCGGCCCGAGCCCGACGCGCGGCTGGTAGCCCTTGGCCTGCCCGAGCCCGTCGGCGAACTCCCACAGCCCCATGTGCGTGGAGTCGGGGAAGAGGCGCAGCCCGATCTTGGCCGCGGCCAGCGCGACGCCCAGCCGGGTGGTGCCCTTCAGCTTCTCAGCCATGTGCTTGGAGGTGTCGGCCAGCACCAGGATGTTCGTCGGCGGCGCCAGCCTGCTCCACGCCTGCAGGGCCTCGTCGATGTCCTCGGGCGACACCGAGGGCCTGGTCTTCGGGGCGCCCGTCGGGATCTCCGGCCCCGGCGAGACCGGGCCCAGCGCGCCGTCGCCCGAGTGGAACCCGGCCCGCCGTACGAGATCCTGGGCCTCGGAGCCGCGCAGCCAGTCGGCGAAGAGCGTCGAGGCCTCGGCCACCGTGGGGTCGGTGGCGGTGACGACGTACGGGTAGTCGAGGTTGATCGTGCCCTCACGCGGACGCAGCGCGACGACCGGGTCGGCCGACGGCTGCAGGTTGTGCGTCCACACCGACTGCTCGGGCACGATGACCACCGGCCGCTTCCAGAACGTGTGGTCGTCCACGGCGGCCAGCATCGAGCGGTAGTCGGGCGCCGAGCCCGCCTGCGCCCAGCGGACGAACGCGGTCAGCGCCTTGTCGGCCTCGGGCCCGTTGCCCACGACGTCCCTGGCGGCGGCGACCGTGGCGATGCCCGCGCCGGCCAGCGACGGGTCGGGGACCCGCACGATGTCGGGCTCGTTCGCGTTGGGCGTGAGCCGTCCCCGCACGGTCGAGGGGAACACCATCCGCCAGTTCATCTCGGTCTTGCCGACGGAGAAGCGCTGCGCCAGCGAGGACCGCGTGGCGAACACCAGCGGCGACGTCGCCACCACGCTCTCACCCGCCGGTAACGCGCTCGCGCCCTGCTTGCGGGCCAGCCGGATCCAGGCGGAGGAGTCGGCGATCCAGCCGTCGGGCCGCTCGCGCAGCACCCCCGCCCGATCGCCGATCAGCGTGCGCAGCACGGTGGCCGGGGGCTGCTCGGTGACCTGGACGAGCACGCACCGGCCGCCGACCGTGTTTTTCTCGTCGTTGAACCGTCCGGCCGCCTCCATGGCCGCCGGAGCCACGTCCACCGCGGCGGCCACGCTGACCAGAACAGGCTCTCGTGTCGTACACAGCGCGCCACCTCCGCCGAAGAGGACGACCACGGTGGCGGTGACGATGGCCAGCGCCGCCGCCCCCGCCAGCAGGCCGCGTTGCAGTGCCTTCCTGCGACGCTGCTCGGCGGGCAGCGCTGCGCGGTGTCGACCCAGCCGCACGGTGCACCTCTCTCCAGGGGACTGCCGATTCTCCCAGCGCCTCCCACGGCCGGCGCAAGAGTCAGTAGAACTTGTTATATCTAAGCCATCGGCAGCACCCGTCTGACGCTCTGGCAGACACCGTCGCTGGCCGCCGACGCGGCCAGCCGCTCGCCGTCCGGGCGGCCGTAATCCGTCGTCCGCTGCCTGACCGGCCGGCCGGTGATCTCGACCATCGCGCGCAGCTCGCTGATCGTCTTGTACGAGCCGTTCTCCGACCCGGCCATGCGGCTGATGGTCTCCTCCATCAGCGTGCCGCCGAGGTCGTTCACCCCGCCCTGGAGCACCTGGTGGCACAGGTCGTCCTGGAGCTTGACCCAGGAGCACTGGATGTTCGCGATGGCGCCGTGCAGCAGGATCCTGGCCAGCGCGTGCACGGCCCGGTTCTCCTGCGCGGTCGGCCCCGGCCGGGCGACGCCCGCCAGGTAGATCGGCGAGCTGGTGTGCACGAACGGCAGCAGCACGAACTCCGAGAACCCGCCGCTCTCCTCCTGCAGCCGCCTGATCAGCTTGATGTGCCTGACCCAGTGCACGTGGGTGTCCACGTGGCCGTACATCATCGTGGACGTGGTCGGGATGCCCACCCGGTGCGCGGTGGTGACGACGTCGATCCACTCCCTGGTGGGCAGCTTGCCCTTGGTGAGCACCCAGCGGACGTCGTCGTCGAGGATCTCCGCCGCCGTGCCCGGCAGCGAGTCGACCCCCGCCTCCTTGGCCGCGTGCAGCCAGTCCTCGATGGAAAGGTTCGTCCGGCTGGCGCCGTTGATGACCTCCATCGGGGAGAACGCGTGCACATGCATCCCCGGCGTCCTGGCCTTGACCGCCTTGGCGAGGTCGAAGTACGCGGTGCCCGGAAGGTCGGGGTGGATGCCGCCCTGCATGCACACCTCGGTCGCCCCGGCCCGCCACGCCTCCTCGGCGCGGTCGGCCACCTGGTCGAGGCTCAGCGTGTAGGCGTCGGCATCGGTCCTGCGCTGGGCGAACGCGCAGAAGCGGCAGCCGGTGTAGCAGACGTTGGTGAAGTTGATGTTCCTGTTGACGACGTACGTCACCTCGTCGCCGACCGCCTGCCCGCGCAGGTCGTCGGCGATGCGGGCCAGCTCGTCGAGCGCCCCGCCGTCGGCCGACAGCAACGCCACGGCCTCGGCCTCACTCAACCCCGCCGGATCCGCCTCCGCCCGCCGCAACGCCGCCCGCACTTCAGAGGGCGTGTGTCCCCCAGCCGTCCGCACGGCCCCCGCCCCCCGACCGGGTACGGCGTGCTCTCCCTGCCCGGGATCGGGTACGCCCGAGTCTCCCTGCTCCGTTACGGCCCGCTCTCCCGGCGCCGGTGCGGCGAGGAGGTGGTCGGCGGAGGGCGGCGCCATGCGTGCGGCGGGGTCCAGGCGTTCGCGCAGTGCGTCCCAGTCGCCGTAGACGTTGTCGAAGTCGTCCCGCCGATCGTTGGTGCGCCCCTCCCTGTCCACGGCGACGTGCAGATCGGTCCGCCCAGCCGAGGTGAATCCCCCATCCGGCTCCTGCCACGGCCGCCCCTGGAGAACAGCATCCTCCCGAGCCAGCCCGGTGACCGGATCCGCCAATGCCGCCACGTGCCCGAACAGCCGAGGATCCAGCCAAGGCTCCCCCGCCAACACATATTCCGGATAAATCGTCAGCCGCTCCCGCAGCACGAACCCCGCCTCCCGGGTCCGCGCCGCCAGGTCGTCGATCTGCGGCCATGGCCGTTCCGGGTTGACGTGGTCGGGCGTCAGCGGCGACACCCCGCCCCAGTCGTCGATCCCGGCCCGGATCATCAGCTCGTACTCGGCGTCGACCAGGTTCGGCGGAGCCTGCAGCCGCACCCGGGGCCCCAGTACGAGCCGGGCGACCGCGATCGTGGCGGCCAGTTCCTGCAGGTCGGCGTCGGGCAGGCCGCGCATGGCGGTGTCGGGCTTGGCGCGGAAGTTCTGCACGATGACCTCCTGGACACCGCCGTACTCGCGCGCCACCCGCCGGATCGCGAAGATCGACTCGGCCCGGTCCTCGATGGTCTCGCCGATGCCGATCAGGATCCCGGTGGTGAACGGCACGTTCGAGCGGCCCGCGTCCTCCAGCACGCGCAGGCGTACGGCCGGGTCCTTGTCTGGGGAGCCGTAGTGGGCCTCCCCCTTCTCCTCGAACAGCCGCCGCGAGGTCGTCTCCAGCATCATGCCCATCGACGGCGCGACCGGCTTGAGCCGCTGCAGGTCGCGCCAGCTCAGCACGCCGGGGTTCAGGTGCGGGAGCAGCCCGGTCTCCTCCAGCACCCTGATCGACATCGCGCGCACGTACGACAGCGTGTCGTCGTAGCCGTGCGCGTCAAGCCACTCGCGGGCCTGGTGCCAGCGGTCCTCGGGCCGGTCCCCCAGCGTGAACAGCGCCTCCTTGCACCCCAGCGCCGCCCCCTGCGCGGCGATCTCCAGCACCTCGTCGGGGCTCAGGAACGGCGCGGGCAGCTTGTTCGGCGCGGTCGCGAACGTGCAGTAACCACAACGGTCCCGGCAGAGCCTGGTCAGCGGGATGAACACCTTCCTGCTGTAGGTGATGACGCCCTCCCGGCCGATCGCCGTCAATCCGGCATCCCGGACCCGCGAGGCGTGTTCGAGCAGCGTGTCAAGGTGTTCATCGCGGGCGTGGAGCAGCACGGCCGCCTCGGTGACGTCGAGGGTCTTGCCGTCGCGGGCCCGGGCGAGAGCACGGCGAAGTGCGGAATCACTGACGAGACTCATAACGGGCACACTACGTGGGCTGAGTTCGCGGCCCGCACCTAGGGCAGGTCAGAAGGCCCCGGTAGTCGCGGACCGGCATTCGCGGACCGCGCGCGGGCGGGCGCAGCCCGGTGAGCCAGATCAGGACCGTCGCCCGGTGGCGGTGCCCTTTGTACGGCTCCAGTAGCCGCATCATGCCCGGATCGTCGGTCTTCTCGCCGGTCAGCGCGTAGCCCACCAGCTTGGCCAGGTGGAAGTCGCCCACGCTCACGGCGTCGGGATCGCCGAAGGCCCGCTGCCGCACCTCCGCCGACGTCCACACCCCGACCCCCGGCAGGGCCCGCAGCAGCCGGTCGAGCTCCTCACTGGTGGCGGCGGCCTCCAGCTTGTCGGCGTGCCAGGCGGCGGTGGCGATGGTCCTGGCGCGTACGGCCTCGGCGCCGGCCCGATGCCAGTGCCAGGACGGCACCTCCCGCCACACACTCGCCTCGGGCACGACCCGCATCCCCTCGGGCGCGGGTCCCGGAGCAGGCTCCCCATAGCGGTTCAGCAGCCACCGCCAGGCCCGCCAGGCCTCCCGCCCGACGACCTTCTGTTCGAGCACGGCAGGCACCAGCGCCTCCATGACCCGGCCGGTCCTGCCGATGCGCAGCCCCGCGTGCTTCCTGGCCACGTCCTCCAGCACGGCGTGCCGGACGCTGAACCCCGACGCGTCGTCCTCGGCCCCGAGCAGAGCGGGCAGCCCCTCAAGGAGCCACTCGGCACCCGGCCCCCAAGCCTGTCCGTGCACACTGCCCGCCCGCACGCCCACCCGCAGCGTGCCGGGCCCATCGGGGGTACGGGAGGTACGCCAGACGGCGCCGTCGTGCGCGGCACGCCAAGTGGGATCACCAGTGCCACGCCGATGGGGCCCCAGCACGAGGCCCACATCCAGCGCCTGCTCGGGCACCCACCAACGCTCCATCACCCGACCAGTCTGCCGCCCGAATCCACCTCGGGGTGCCGGGGCCCCCGTCGTGAGGTACCGCCCGGCTCTGCCTCGGGGCGCCGGGGGCCGCCACCTCCGGGTGCCGGGGGGCCGTCATGAGGTGCCGTCCCGATACGCCTCGGGGCGCCGGTGGCCCCCCTGTCACGGGCGCGCGTATCGGCGCCCGGCCATGTGCGGGCTCAGCGGCCGTATTCCTGGAGGCCCCAGCCCTGTACGGCGGGCGGCGGGTGTCCACCGCTTGCCGTACAGGAAAAAAGGGATTTTCCGCCAGAAATCAGACGTCGCTCGAATAGCGGACCGCGCGCTCAGGAAGCTCGATGCCCGGCCAGATCCGCACCCCCGCCTGGAGCTCGTTGCCCTCGCCCACCACCGCGCCGTCACCGATCACGGCGTCGCACACCACCGCGCCCGCGCACACCCGCGCCCCCCGGCCCACCACCGAGTCCGTGACGGTCGCGCCCGAGTGGATCACGCAGTCGTCGCTCAGCACGCTGCCCACCACCGAGGCCCCCGCCTCGACCACGGCCCGCGCGCCCACCGTGGAGCCGCCCTGCACCTTGGCCTCCGGTGAGACCACCGCGCCGTCGAGCACCAGGTATTCGCCCGTCGGGCCGGGCAGGGCCGGCGAGGCGAGCAGGCCGAGCACCAGGTCGCGCGAGCCGCGGACGAAGGCGGCGGGCGTGCCGACGTCGAGCCAGTAGGTGCGGTCGGCGTAGCCCAGCACGAGCTCGCCCGACTCGATGAGCCCCGGGAAGGTCTGCCGCTCGACCGACACCACCTCGCCCCGGGGAATCTGGTCGATGACCGAGCGGGTGAACACGTAGCAGCCCGCGTTGATGCGGTTGGTCACCGGGTTGGGCGTCTTCTCCAGGAAGGCCGTCACCCGCCCGTCGTCGTCGGTGGGCACGCAGCCGAACCGGGTCGGGTCGTCGACCTCTGTCAAATGGAGCGTTACAGCGGCAGATCGCCGCAGGTGAGTGCGTATCTGGTCACCTATGTCGTGACCGGACAGGATGTCGCCGTTGAGGATGAGCACGGGGGCGTCGGGACCCGAGCTGAGCGCCTCGGCGGCATTGCGGATCGCCCCGCCGGTGCCGAGTGGCGTCTCCTCCGTCATGTACTCGATCGAGAGCCCGAACGACGACCCGTCGCCGAAGACCGGCTCGAACATCGATGCTTTGTACGAGGTCGCGAAGACGATCCGGCGAACCCCGAACGATCGGGCCCGGGCCAGCTGGTGTGCCAGGAACGGCACTCCGGCGGTGGGCAACAGCGGCTTGGGCGTGCCCAGTGTCAGCGGACGCAGGCGCGTGCCCTGCCCCCCGACCAGGAGGATCGCCTCGAGGTCCGGCAAAGAGCTCTCCATCACTCGGTGAGGTTATCTGACTATTCAATTGCGCGTTGATAGGAACTGAGATGCGCCTCCACGGACGCCTCCCAAGTGAATTCGCGGGCCCGGGCCAGACCGGCCTCGCGGAGCTGCCGCCGCCGTTCGGGAGAGGCGAGCAGCCGGCCCAGCTCGCGGGCGATGCTGTCGACGTCGGGCTCGGTGTAGGCGACGGCGTCGCCGCCCACCTCGGGCAGCGAGGTGCGGTGAGTGGTGAGCACCGGCGCGCCGCAGGCCATCGCCTCCAGCACGGGCAGCCCGAACCCCTCGCCGCGCGACGGGAACGCCACCACGGCCGCCCCGCCGAGGAACCCCGGCAGGTCCGGAACGCGCAGGTAACCCGGCCGCACCACCTTGACCGTGGCCTCGACCTCCCGGCAGGCGGCGTCGACGTCATCCTCGTGGATCCCGCCACCGAGCACCAGCGCGGGCGGCTTGTCCAGGCTCTTGACGGCCATGGCGAAGCCGCGGATGAGGTTGGGAACGTTCTTGCGCGGGTCGAGCGCGCCCAGGAAGGCCACGTACGACTGGCCGTGCAGGCCGCACCTGGTGGCCGCGCGGAGCATCTCGATCTCGTCCGGCGGGTGGAAGAGCTGCTGGTCGACGCCGTGGTAGGCGACGTCGATGCGGGTCGGATCGGCGGCGAGCACCCGGATCAGCTCGTCCCTGGTCGCCTTGGACGGCACGATCACGCGGGTGGCGTGACGCACGGAGGTGCGGGTGGCGGACCGGAAGAACGACGCCCGGACCGCGCTGTGCTGGTCGGGCTCGGTGAACCAGGTGACGTCGTGCACGGTCACCACTGTGGGCAGGCCGGAGCGGATCGGCATCGAGTAGTAGGGGGCGTGGATGACCTGCGCCCCCGCCTGGCGGGCGAGCAGCGGCACTCCGGTCTGCTCCCAGGCGAGCCTCGCGGCCCGGTTGGTGATGGCGACAGGACCCGGCATGATCCGCGCCGAGGGCGCAAGCCGCCCATAACGGTCGGCATCGGCCCGCTGGCAGACCACGGCGATGTCGGCGCCGGCCCGGTCGAGCCCGGCGACGAGCCCGTCCACATATCTGATCAACGCACCACGGTCTGCGGGGACCGCCGCGGCATCGACGAGCACTCGAGGCATTACGAAGATCTTCTCCCCTCAAGATCAACGTGGGATCTGTCGTCCCCCTCTAGGTTCAGCTTATGACCAGCGTCCCCCAAATCGTGGTCTAAATCACACCGAGTCGCGCCGAGCCGCGATTCCCGCGATACCCGCGCAGATCAGATCACCGATGACGATGACGATTCGCGATGAAAGAGCCACGGCGATGGCCTGACCCGAGGGCATCACCGGGGACAGCACGCCCACGATGACCACTTCCCGAACACCGGCCCCGGCGGGCACGATGACCGACATGATGCCCAGGCACCACGACAGCGCGAAGGCGCCGATGGCGAAGAGCAGGCCGGCCTGCGGCACGATGAAGTACAGGTGCAGGCCGTAGCAGATCCAGCCGGCCAGGGCCCAGCCGAGCGCGGTGAGCATGCCGCGCCGGGTGAGCGGGTGTTCGAGCGGCTCGCGCTTGAGCCGGCGCAGACCGAACCCGATCAGCCCGTTGATCACCTTGGGCTCCAGCAGCACCAGCAGCACGGGGACGAGGAGCAGCAGCCAGCCGAACCGGTCCCAGCCGAGCGTGACCAGTGTGACGAGCAGGCCGGTGGCCAGTTGGATGGGCATCGTCAGGAAGAACGCCGCCGCGCTGCGCGGGCGTGGCACGCCGAGGTCGCGGCCCATCTCCATCTGGGCGAGCACCGGCCAGACCGCGCCGGGGATGTACTTGCCGAGCTGGCCGACGAAGAACACCTTGGCGGCGGGGCGGAGGGGCAGCGGCGAGCCCAGGTCGGCCAGCAGGGTGCGCCAGGTCATCATGGCGCCCAGCAGCGCGCCCACGACGCCGACCAGAGAGGCGGCCAGCAGCGGCCAGCTCAGCCGGGCAAACCCGGCGACCACGGCGTCCCACTGCGACGCCACGGCCCACACACCGAACCCGAGGGCGACCAGCAGGAACCCGAACCGCACGACCTTCCGCACGCCGGGCGCCTTGCCTGACGTACCGGGTTTGATGGTGCTCACAGGGGGCGAACCCGCTCGGGCGGCTGCGGAAGGCCGGCGCCGGCCGGGCGCCGGGGCGTCTTCGTCGCCACCCACAGGTACGTGGGCACGATCGGCAGGAGCAGCCGCAGCACCGCGCGCGGTGTGCGCGCCAGCACGGCCTGCACCAGGCGCCCGAGCGCGCCCGGGAACAGCTCGGACCCGGCGAACCGGGTCGGCGTCGCCAGCACCGGGAAGGTGTAGTCCCACACGTGGAAGGCCCGCAGCATCCTGCGCAGCCCGCGCCGGGTGCGGAAGCGCTCGTAGTAGTGGTCGGCGCGCCCGGAGGCGCGCACGTAGCGGTCGGCGAGCGCGGGCGGCAGGTACGACAGGAACGGCAGCTTGTAGTGCGGCTCGATGATGCCGAGCCGATTGCCCAGCCCCAGGTAGAGCACCCCGTCATCGGACAGCACACGGTGCATCTCGGCCACCACGGCGTCGGGGTCGACCACATGCTCGTAGATGTGGTTGAACACCAGCACGTCGACCGAGCCGTCGGGGAACGGCAACGCGGTGCCGTCACCACAGACGAACGCCACCCGCTCGCCGAACCGGTCGGCCGCCTTGCGCAGCCCCGGGACGTCGATGTCGATGCCCAGCGTGTGCTTGGCCCCCGCGCCGGCCAGCTCGTCGGCGATGAACCCGGCCGAGCAGCCGACATCGCCGACGGTCAGCCCGCCGAGCGGGCCGTGGAAGTGCTCCACCACCGCGATGATCTTCGCGGCCTTGCGCCGGCGCTTCTTCTCGTCGAGCATCGCCGACTGGAACTCGGAGTACTCCAGCTGTGCGACCCGTTCCTTACCCACGCCGCCCAACAGTACCCGCGTGTGGGAGGCGCTGACCGGTCGAAACGACTTTGGTACGGTGGCCCGCCTGTGAGATAGCGGAAGACGGGGAAGAAATGGCGCTCTTCGATAAGATCCGGGGCGAGTTCATTGACATCGTCGAATGGCTGGACGACAGCCGGGACACGATCGTCTGGCGCTTCCCGCGGCACGAGAACGAGATCAAGATGGGCGCCCGGCTCGTGGTGCGCGAGTCGCAGGTGGCGGTGTTCGTCAACGAGGGCCAGATCGCCGACGCGTTCCCGCCCGGCACGTACACGTTGGAGACGCGCAACCTGCCGATCCTGTCGACGCTGAAGGGCTGGAAGTACGGCTTCCACTCGCCGTTCAAGGCCGAGGTGTACTTCGTCAGCACCCGGCAGTTCACCGACTTCAAGTGGGGCACGCAGAACCCCGTCATGGTGCGCGACCCCGAGTTCGGTCCGGTGCGGCTGCGCGCGTTCGGGTCCTACTCGGCCCGGGTGATCGACGGGCGCAAGCTGCTGGTGGAGCTGGCCGGGACCGACGCACAGTTCCGCACCGAGGAGGTGGAGGGCTACCTCCGCCAGATGATCGTCGGCAGGCTGGCCCACGCCCTGGGCACCGCGAACATGCCGGTGCTGGACATGGCGGCCAACCAGCACGCGATGGGCCGGCAACTGGCCGAGGTGCTCACGGCGGATCTGGCCGGAGTGGGCATCTCGGTGCCGAACTTCACCTTCGAGAACATCTCGCTGCCTCCCGAGGTGGAGGAGGCGCTGGACAAGCGCTCGCAGATGGGGATCCTGGGCGATCTGGGGCAGTACGCGAAGTTCCAGGCGGCCAACGCGCTGGAGAACTCGGGCGGGGTCAGCGAGGGGATGGGCCTCGGCATGGGCATCGCCGCGGGTCAGCAGATGGCCGCCGCACTCAAGCCGGAGCAGGCCCAGCGGCCCGCGCAGCAGGGGCCGCCGCCCCTGCCCCAGCAGCAGTGGTTCCTGGGTGTGGACGGCGAGCGGCGCGGCCCGTTCGACCCGGCGGCACTCGCCGGAGCCGGGCTCACGCCCGCCTCGCTGGTCTGGAAGGCCGGGATGGCCCAGTGGGCCCCCGCCGGTGACGTTCCCGAGCTGGCGTCCCTCCTGAGCAGCACCCCGCCCCCGCTGCCCCCGTCCTGAGCAGCGCCCGCCCCCCGTCCTAGAGGAAAGCATCCCTTGAGCACCCCCACCCAGACCACGCAGCCGTGCGCGGGCTGCGGCGCGAGCGTGGCCTTCGCGCCGGGCACCACCGTCCTGCGCTGCCCGTACTGCGGCCACGAGCAGCCCATCGCCGCCCCCGCCCGCGCCGTCCGCGAGCACTCCTACGACGCCTTCCTGGCCAAGCCGCGCGTACGGTCGACGGCCCCGAACCAGTTCGCCTGCCCGGGCTGCCACGCCCGCACCGAGAGCGACGCGATCTCCAAGCTCTGCCAGTTCTGCGGCACCGCCCTGATCGCCGACACCACGGCCGACTCGCAGATCGCCCCGGAGGCGGTGCTCCCGTTCGCCCTCGACCGCCAGGGCGCCCGGCATCACCTCCGCGGCTGGGTGAAGACCCGCTGGTTCGCCCCGAACCGCCTCAAGAAGGTCTCCGAGGCGGAGTCGATGAAGAGCACCTACCTCCCCCACTGGACGTTCGACGCCGGAACGGTCTCCGACTACACCGGCCAGCGCGGCGAGCACTACTGGGTGACCGAGACCTACACCGAGAACGGCCAGACCAAGACCCGCCAGGTCCGCAGGACCCGCTGGTACCCCGCCGGCGGCAGGGTGTCGCGCGCCTTCGACGACGTGCTGGTCAGCGCCACCGGCCAGGTCGGCAAGGAGCGGCTCGACGAGCTCGAACCGTGGCCGCTGAAGAGCGCCGTCCCGTACCAGCCGGGCTATGTCGCCGGGCACCACAGCCTGCGCTACGACACCGAGCCGCAGAGCGGCCTGGAGCAGGCCAAGAGCCGCATGGCGAAGATCATCGAGGGCGACTGCCGCGACGACATCGGCGGCGACGAGCAGCGCGTGCACTCGGTCAACACGTCCTACTCCGACGTCACGTTCAAGCTGATGCTGCTGCCGGTGTGGATCGGCTGCTACCTGTTCGGCGGCAAGACGTACCAGGTGCTCATCAACGGGATCAACGGCGAGGTGCAGGGCGACCGGCCCTACAGCACCGTCAAGATCGTGCTCGCGGTGCTGGCCGTTCTCGCGGTGGTCACCGCTGTCGTCTGGATATACGCGGTCAACCACGGTTAACCTTGGCCAATGCTCCGTCGCCTGCTGCGCGTCGTCCTCGCGCTGGTCGCGCTCGGTTTTCTCGGGTACGGACTGGCCAGAAACTGGGACGAGACCACCGCGGCCGTGACCGCGCTGTCGCCGTGGGCGGTGCTCGGGGCGTTCGCCGCGGTGCTGGCCGGGCAGTTCTGCATGCTGCTCGCCTGGCGGAAGGTGCTGGCCGGGCTCGGGTCGCCGCTGCCGCTGCGGGTGACCGGGCGGATCATGTTCGTGGGTCAGCTCGGCAAGTACATCCCCGGCTCGGTCTGGGCGTACGCGGCGATGATGGAGCTCGGCCGTGACCACGGCAGCCCGCCGCGCCGGACGTTCGCCTGCATCTCGCTGTCGCTGGTGATCAACCTGGGGGTCGCGCTCTCGATCGCCGCCGCGACGCTGGCGACGCAGCAGGCCGTGCGCCAGGCGTGGTACCTGCTGCTGCTCGTCCCCGTGATCATCGTGTGCCTGCATCCCAAGGTGCTCACCTGGGGCCTCAACCTGGCCCTGCGCCTGGCGCGCAAGGAGCCGCTCGAAAGCGTGCTGCCCGGCCGTACCGTGCTGGTCGCGGTGGGCTGGACCGCGCTCGGCTGGTTCATCTACGGCCTGCACACCTGGCTGCTGTCCGGCAGATGGGACCTCTACGTGGTCGCGACCGGGGCCTACGCGTTCGCCTGGGCCACCGGGCTGCTGACGTTCGTCGTGCCCGCCGGGGTCGGGGTGCGTGAGGGCGCCATGATCCTCGTGCTCTCGCCGCTGATCGGCACCGGCCCGTCCTACGCGGTCGCGGTGGTGTCGCGGCTGGCGTTCACCCTGGGTGACGCCGTCGCCGCGGGCATCGCGTTCCTGCTGGGCCGTCAGGCGTCGAGGAGCACCGCTGAGTACGCCGACCAGAACGGCTCCGGATCGACCGCCTTGACGCCCGACCGCAACCGTTCGGGCTCGCCCGGCGCGTAGAACCGGGTGATGGCCCGGTTGAGCGCCTCGACGTCGTCCGGCTCGATCAGCAGCCCGTCGACGCCGTCGGTCACGTGGTCGGCGAGCGCGCCGACGCGGGTCGCGATCACCGGCACGCCGTGCTCGTGCGCCAGCCAGACGTTCTGACTGGCGGTCGCGGTACGGTACGGCAGGACGAGCGCGTCGGCGGCGGCGAACAGCTTCGGCACGTCCTCGGCGGCCACGTATCCGGGCCGCAGCTCCACCCGGTCCGCGATGCCCAGCTCGCCGATCAACGCGCGGGTGCCGTCGAGCCCGCCCCAGAACTCACCCGCCACGGTCAGCCCGACCCCCTCCGGCAGGGCGCGCAGCAGCAGGTCGAGCCCCTTGTACGGCCGGACCATGCCGAAGAACAGCAGCCGCTCGTGCACCTCGGCGGATCGCTCCCCGGTCGTGGACGGCAGGTGCGGCGGCAGCCCGGCCACACTCACCGGCCGGTCACTCAGGGAGGCCGCCAGCGCCGCCTGCTCGTCGGAGTGGGTCAGCACCGCGTCGACCCGGTTGAGCAGCGCCTTCATCAGCGGCCTGTCGTACGGCTTGCGCTCATGCGGCAGCACGTTGTGGCACAGGGCGACGGCCTTGGCCTTCCTGCCCAGGCCGTACAGGATGCCGAGATAGGCCGGGACCTGCACCGGGCTCAGGACGGCCAGGATCACCAGGTCGGCCGAGCGCAGCCGGCGTCCGCAGGCCACCCAGCCGCCGGGGCTGCGCCAGTCGAGCCTGCGCAGCGTCTTGGGGTAGGGGGTGCCCTCGGGTGCGGAGATCGTCTGCTGGCCCGGGTAGAGGAACGCCGGGTATTGGGCCCGCCACGACTCGATCACCACGTCGTGGCCGAGCGCCGTCAGCCGGTGCGCCAGCTCGGTGGTGTGCTGCGCCCCGCCCCCTTTGTACGGGTAGGTGGGGCCGACGATGGCGATGCGCACGCTATTCGCCCCGCGAGCGCACGATCAGGTCGGCCAGCAGTGCCACGGACCCGATGAGCAGCCCCGACAGGAAGATCATGACGGTGTTGGCCGGGAAGTAGAACGGGTGCTGGATCATGTCCCAGATCCCCTTGACGAACCCGATCGCCACCAGCCACAGCGCGGGCGGCATGAGCACCTTGAGCGGGTTGAAGTACATGATCATCCGCAGCACCTGCAGGATGTAGCGGTAGGCGTCGGAGACGAAGCTGAACTTCGACTTGCCCGCCCGCTTGGCGTAGTCGATCGGCAGGTAGTGGACGTCGTGCTGGTTCGACAGGAACGACAGCGTGATCGTCGTGACGCAGGAGAACCCGGGCGGCAGCAGCCGCAGGTAGGGCTTGGCCACCGTCTTGCGGAAGGCGCGCAGCCCGGAGTTGAGGTCGGGGATCTTCTGCCCGGCGAGCTGCTCGGCCACCTTGCGGATCACCCACTTGGCCGGGACGCGCAGCAGCTTGTGCGAGCCCTCCTCGGACGTACGGGCGCCGACGACCATGTCGACCGTCGTGTCCTTCTCCAGGAGCTGGACCAGCTCGGGGATGCGCTCGTTGGGGTAGGTCATGTCGGCGTCGGTCCAGACGACGATCTCGCCCTTGGCCTCCTGCGTGCCGATGCGGCGCACGGTGCCCGCCCCGCCGTTGCGGTGGAACGCGCGGATCCGCAGCTGCTCGAACCGCGGCGCGGCCTCCTGCAGCCTGGCCAGCGTCTCGTCGGTGGAACAGTCGTCGACCGCCACCAGCTCATAGGTATAGCCGCTGGAGTCCATCGCCTTGGTGATGCGCTCGACCTCGTCGATGACGTGGTCCTGCTCGTTGTAGCAGGGCAAGACGATCGTGACGTATGGCGCTTCTTCCACGGCGTTTCCACTCTGGGGGGTCTCAGGCGTGCTCACGTGCGTCGAGGGTACTCTGCCCAGCCGGGAGCCGAGTCCACCTGACACCGGCGACGAGGTCAGCCCACGGCCATCCACACGTCGATCCGGAGCGTCCAGGTGCCGTTCGGCGCGTCGACGAGAGCCCGCTCGTCCTGCGGGGTCACCAGGGCCATGACCTGCGTCTTCGGGCCGTAAGCGGCCACCTGGGCCGCCTCGGCCGCCAGCACGACCGGGACGCGGCCGGTGGCGCGGACGCGAGCGATCATCCGGCGCACGTCGGCTTCATCGGCCGTATCCCCCGTCACCGCGCGGACCTGCGCCGCCGGTCGGCCGCACATGCCGCGGACGAGCTGGGTGAACCGGTTACCCGTCACCCGCTCGACGATCAGCACCGAGGCGTTCGGCGGGATCTTCGCGCACATCGCCTCGACCGCCGCCCGCTCGCCCCGCTCCACCTGGGTGAACGCGGTCCCGATCGACGTGATGACCGGTGGCACCAGGATGAGCACGGTGCCCGCGGCGGCGATCCATCGGCCGTACCCGCGCAGGATGGCCCGGCCGCGCACCCACTCCAGCCCCCACACCGCCAGCAGGATCAGCCCCGGGATCACCACCGGGACCAGGCGGCGGGCCGCCCACGGCTGGTCGGGGGTGATCTCCGGGCGCAGCAGCGTGGTGACCGTGGTCCAGCCGATGACGGCCAGCGGCAGCAGCCACTCGGCCGGGGAACCGTTCCTGAGCAGCCCGCGCACCAGCACCGCCGCCGCGATCGTGGCGAGGACGATCACGGGGACGCCGACGTACCAGCTCACCCAGTGCAGGGACAGCTCCGAGTAGAGCCGGGTGCCGTCGACGGGCAGGCGGTCGATCTTCTGCGACTGTTCGATGAACGCGGCGGTGAGCTTGTCTTCCTCCGTCGTGGCCACCCGTCGCACGGTCTGCAGCCACGGCCGCACGGCCAGGCCGACCATGACCAGCACGACCAGCACCGCCCCCACGTCCGGAAGCCACCTGGGCAACCGGATCCGGGCCAGCCGGGGCGCGGCGAGCGTACCGGCCATGGTGAGGACGAGAACGGCGGCGCAGATGAGCAGCAGCGGATTGACCGACCTGGACAGATAGGACAGATACGGCCGCGCAAGCACGTACGCCGCCAGCAGCCCCAACCCGGCACCGACCGCGAGCCCGAGCAGGAGCGGCGGCCCGAGCGCCCCCTGGGGCCTGCCGAGGCGCCGCCAGGCGATCAGCGTCCCGGCGAACGCCAGGACCGGCAGCACATCACGCAGCCCATCGATCCTGACCAGCACGGCCAGCCCGAACACCAGCCCGGCCAGCGCCCCCCCTCTTCGCTGGATGCTCCCGCGGGAGAGGGCGTCGTGGACCAGAGCCAGGCCGCCGAACAGCAGGATCAGAGAGGGAATCTCGCTGAAGGTGGTCCGTGAGGTGTAGAGGATCGGCAGGCTCACCGCGAAGGCCAGCGCCGCCACCGGCGCCCAGCGCCCGCCGACGAGCCGGCCCACCACCCCCGCCAGTGTGAGCACGGCCAGCGCCCCCAGCACAGCGGGTGTCAGCAGCAGCCCGCCGAGCCAGTCACCCGCGGCGAACAGCAGCGGCGGTCCCGGCATGAACTGCGGCACCACCGACCCGTCGACGTCGTAGAACCCGACGCTCTCGAACATGAGCGCCGGGTCAGCCCCGCCGAACGCCTCCGCCTGCGCGGGGATCGGCAGCGAGCCGTGTCCGGCCAGCCAGATGGCGTACTGCGCGTACGTGGCGGGGTCCCGCCTGACGATCAGCTGCTCGCTGTGCATGATCGCGTTGAACACACCGGACCCGACCGCGACGGCGACGACCGCGCCGACCTGCCGCGCGGTCGCCTGACCTGTCCCTTCCACGGCCTTGAGCGGCCGACGGAGGGCGAACCAGCAGAGCGCCCCGATGACCACCGCCCCGAGCACCAGCGCGGGCACCGGTCGGTACCAGCCGGCCAGCAGCAGGGGCAGCGCGGCGAGCAGCCAGCCCGCCACGACCAGGGCAGGCAGCACCGAGACCACGGCGAGCACCCGGCCCGCCGACGGCCTGCGCGTCCCGTCCAGCCACGCGATTCCCATCGGTGATCGCGAGCGTATCCAACCGACGGACGCCGCGACGATCCCACAACGCCCTCGGGCCGGACGACGAGACGATCCCAAGTGCCCTCCGCGCGGGCAGCGCAGTGATCCCACGGGCCCCAGCCCCCACACACGAGGGCCCCAGCCCGCACAACGCGAAGACCCCAAAGGCCTCAGCGCGCCCCGGATGGGCGGTTACGCGGGATCGCGCGAAACGCGGGTAGCGTACGCGACGTGCGGGGGAAGCGGGAGGACGTCCGGGTGGAGGAGACGACGCTCGTCGGCGAGCCCGAGCCCAGGCCCGGGCCCGCCCGGGCGGCGGCCTCACTGGCGCGGCGGCACGGCTGGTTCCTGGCGGTCCTGACCCTGGGCGCGGCGCTGCGGGTCGTCACGATGCTCGGCTACCGCCCGGCCCTGTGGTTCCCCGACTCCTTCACCTACGTCGTCACCGTCTTCCACCCCCGCCCCGACCTGGTGCGCCCGGCCGGCTACTCGGCCTTCATGAAGGCGCTCGAACCGTTCCACTCCTTCGGCGCGATCACCGCCGCGCAGCACCTGCTCGGCCTGGCCACCGGCGTGCTGGTCTACCGGTGCGCGCGCCGGGCGCCCCGGTGGGTGGCGACGCTGGCCACGGTGCCGGTGCTGCTGGACGCCTACCAGATCGAGCTGGAGCACCTGCTCGTCTCCGACGCGCTCTTCATGTTCCTGGTCGTCGCCGCGATCGCGCTCACCCTGGCCGACCGGCCCGTGGTGATCGCCGTCGGGCTGCTGCTGGCCGCCGCCACGCTCACCAGGACCGTCGGCCAGCCGCTGATCGTGGTCGTGGCGGCCTGGTTCCTGCTGCGCAGGCGGGTGGGGCTCGCCGGGATCGTGGTGGTGGCCGCGCTGGCGCCGGTCATCGCGTACGGGGGCTGGTTCTACGCCACCTATCACCGCGTCGGGATCGTCGGGGCGAACGGCGTGTTCCTCTACGCCCGCACGATGTCGTTCGCCGACTGCGCGAAGATGGAGCCCCCACCGGATCTCAAGGTGCTCTGCGACCCCCGGCCGCCCGATCGGCGTCCGCCCTCGCAGGAGTACATCTGGGCCAAGGACTCACCGCTCGTCGCGCTGCCCGACATCACGTTCACCGAGGAGACCGACGATCTGGCGGGCCGGTTCGCCTCGCTGGCCATTCGTGAGCAGCCGCTCGACTACGCGGCCTCCGTGCTGTCTGAGCTGGGGCGTTCGTTCGTCTGGGGCCGTCCGGTCTACCCCGACCACGAGATCTACGACTACTACGAGTTCCCCGCCGTCTCGCCGCGGCCTCCGGGCCGGTGGGCCGCGCAGCTCGGCGTCGACCTGGGCAAGCGCTACGAGCGGGGACCGATCGGCACCGAGGTCGTCGAGCCGTACGCCGGCTGGATGCGCGCCTACCAGAGTGTCGGGCGTCTGCCGGGCACCGTGCTGCTGGCCGTCCTGCTCGTCCCGCCCGCCCTGGCGATCAGGCGGTGGCGGTCCGGCGGGCGACGGCTCGCGAGCCTGACCAACGAGCCGCCCCCGTGGTTGCTGCCCTGGTCAACGGCGGTGCTCCTGCTGGTCATACCGCCGGCCGTGGCCGAGTTCGACTACCGGTACGTCCTGCCGGCCGTACCCCTGGCCTGCCTGGCGGCGGCTCTGGCCACCCGTTCCGACCCCCGCACTGCGTAAAGACTTTGACGATGAATATTCCGCTAAATGTCCAGTTCTGAGTATGCTTTTGCGCGGTAACATCACGTCCGGGTCACGGTCGATTCTCTTCGTCATGGCTGCGGGTACGCCGTCCGTGACCTAGTCTCGTGGCGCAGAATGACCGAGCCAACCGGACTAGGCGAGGGGGCGCATGAGTGACCAGTGGAGCGTGTCCGTGCAGGACCGCAGGGTCGCCTCGACACAGCCCGGCAGCCGGATGTCGCGCCGGGCGGCGGCATCCTCTCCTCCTCCCCCGCCCCCCGAAGACCTGCCGCCCCGCGGCCATCGCGGCGGCGGTGGCGGTGGTGGCAACAAGATGCGCGTGCTGGCCTGGATCAGCATCGCGACCACCTCGCTCATGGTCGCCGGCGCGCTGACCGGCTACACGCTCTACCGCGACGCCTTCAGCAACATCAACCAGAGACCCGTCGACAAGGACATCATCAACCCCCGGCCGCCTGAGACCGGCGCGCTCAACGTGCTGCTGGTCGGCTCCGACACCCGCGCGGGCAAGGGCAACGCGAAGTACGGCCAGGCGGACGCCAGGAAGGCCGACGCGGGCGGCAAGCGCACCGACACGATCATCCTGATGCACATCTCGCCCAACCGGGACCAGGCGCGGCTCATCAGCTTCCCGCGCGACTCGATGGTGCAGATCCCCAAGTGCAAGAACGAGACCACCAAGCAGGAGATGCCGCCGCGCCGCGACATGATCAACTCGGCGTACAGCTCGGGCGGCGTCGCCTGCACGATGTCCACGCTGGAGACCCTCACCGGCATCCGCGTCGACCACTTCGTCGAGGTCGACTTCAGCGGTTTCAAGAACATCGTCGACGCGCTCGACGGCATCGAGATCTGCCTCGCCAACGGCGTGGACGACAAGAACTCCCACCTGAAGCTGCCCGCGGGCAAGAGCGTGCTGAACGGCGAGCAGGCGCTGGGCTACGTCCGGCTGCGCCACTACGGTGACGGCAGCGACATCCAGCGGATCAAGCGCCAGCAGATCTTCCTGAGCAAGGTCGTGCAGAAGGCCACCAGCAGCCAGCTGCTCACCGACGTCGGGAAGCTCAGGGACTTCATCAAGGCCACCGCCAAGTCGGTGACGATGGACCCGGACCTGGCCAACGACACCAGCCAGCTCATCGAGATCGCCACGAGCGCGCAGAAGATGACGGCGGGCGGGGTCAAGTTCACCACGATCCCGTGGCAGCCCGACCCGGATGACAAGAACCGGGTGATCTGGCGGCAGCCCGACGCCAACGAGCTGTTCAACGCGATCAAGAGCGACGTCGACCTGCCCGAGCCCGCGGCGTCGGCGTCGACCGCCGCCTCGACGCCCAAGATCAACGTAAAGCCGGAGCAGGTCCAGGTCCAGGTGCTCAACGGCACGACGACGACGGGCAAGGCCAAGGAGGTCGCCGACCTGCTGAGCAAGGAGGGCTTCAAGGTCACGGGCGTGGGCAACTATCTGGCCGCCGACGGCAAGAGCCAGGCGGCCACCCAGGTCCGCTACGCCAAGAACGCCGCCGACGGCGCCGCGTACAGCGACGTGCTGATCAAGGCGATGCAGCCCAAGCCGGCTCCGACGGCGGGCAAGCTCAAGCCGACGACCACCCAGCCCTACACCTCCCCGGTGCCGGTGCCCTCGACGACCCCGGCGACGGCGAAGCCGCCCGTGATCCAGCTGATCATCGGCGAGGACTTCAAGTCGGTCAAGGTCACCAAGCTGCCCGACAGCGTCACCAACAGCACGATCTCGGCGGACAAGCAGAAGAACGTCTGCACCTGACCTCCGAGTTCCCTGTGTAACCGGGGGTTCTCGCACTGCACGTGAGACAGGAGCCTCGTGGCCGGGCTAATGTGTAGCGGGTCGGCGACGCGGCTCGTCTCACTCGTCAAGGACGTGTGCATGCGTGCTGCCTGTCGCGTTCCCCCGACCCCGAGTGAAGCTGAGCGACTCCGTAGTGTCTGACACCAAGCACTCCCCACCGGTCACGACGCCCCCCGACCCGGGTGACGCCGACGAGGCCACCGGCCCCGCGAGCACAGGAGCTCAATGGCCGCTGCCGGAGGAGGCTTTCTGGAGTGAGAAGACGGATCCGCACGGCGTCGGCCCGTCCAAGACGGACCAGGAGTCGGATCAGGAGCAGCCGGAGCCGGCCCCCGAGCCCCAGCCCGAGGCCCCCAAGCGCAAGCGCGACCCGTATCTGGACAACGTCAAGTTCGTCCTGATCGCGTTCGTGATCGTCGGCCACTCGCTGGTGCCGACGCTGTCCACCGACTCGGCCAGGTCGCTCTACATCTTCATCTACACCTTCCACATGCCGCTGTTCGTGCTCGTCAGCGGCTATCTGTCCAGAAACTTCTGGAACTCCAACGCCAAGACGAACAAGCTGGTCGACACGTTCGTCGTGCCGTACGTGATCGTGGAGGTCGGCTACGCGCTCGTCCGGCTCGGCCTGGGCCAAAAGTGGAGCCTCACGATCATCGATCCCGCGTGGATCAACTGGTACCTCCTGGCGCTGCTGTTCTGGCGGCTGTCCACACCCGTGTGGAAGCGGATGAAACACCCGATCCCGGTGGCGATCGCGATCTACCTGTTCGCCGGGTTCTCGCAGATCTCCGGTGACTTCAGCATGGACCGCTTCTTCGGTCTGATGCCGTTCTTCGTCATCGGGCTCGTGATGCAGCCTGAGCACTTCGAGCTGCTCGACCGCCGGTGGATCAAGATCGTCTCGGTGGTCGTGGTGCTCGGCGCCGCCGCGGTGTCGATCTTCATCGCGCCCAAGGCGCCGCTGAAGCCCTTCTACTACAAGCACAGCTTCCAGGACTTAGATCTGTCCTGGTGGATGGGCCTCGGCGTACGCGCCGGGCTGCTGATCTGCGGGCTGGCCATGTCGTACGCCGTCCTGGCGCTGGTGCCCAGGCGCGAGACCTGGTTCACGGATCTCGGCACCCGCACCCTCTACTGCTACCTGCTCCACGGCATCCCCGTCCTCATCGCCAAGGACCAGGGGTGGCTGGAGCTGCCCTGGCTGCACGGCCCGCTCGGGGTGCTGGCGATCAGTGCGAGCTGTTTCGCCCTGGCGATCGTGCTGTGCCTGCCCGAGACGCGCACGGTGTTCAAGTGGGTGCTCGAACCTCGGCTGACTTGGCTCTACCGTCGCCCGTCAGGAAGTTAAGCGGCAATTCCCCCAGCATTTACGCCATTGACCGGGTAGCGGCGCAGCATCGACCGCATGCGTGTATGCGTAGCCACCACCGTCCACCATCCCGAGGACGCCCGGATCATGCATCGGCAGATCCGGGCGCTGCTCGACGCGGGCCACGAGGTGACCTACGTCGCGCCCTTCACCTACTACAACGTCACGCCCGCGATGGGCGTCGCCGCGATCGACGTGCCACGCAACGCCGGCTACGGCCGGGCGCGGGCCGCGCTCAAGCGCGGCCTGAAGGGCGCCGACCTGCTGGTGCTGCACGACCACCGCCTGCTGCACACCCTGCCCTTCCACCACCCGCCGATCGTCTGGGACGTACGGGAGCAGGTCACCGCCAGGCAGTTGTCCCGGGCCGAGCGGCGTCACCACGTGGTCACCTCCGCCGTGGTGCCGGAAGCCACCCTGGTGTCGGCGACGCCGCCCCCGCCCGGCGACACCAGGGTGGTGCACATCGGGCGGCTCTCCCTCGAGCGCGGCGTCTCCGAGCTCATCGGGCTGGCCGAGCGGCTCGTCCCGCACGGCATCCGGATGGACCTGCTCGGCGCCGCCGACCGTGAGGTCCGGCCGCTGCTGCGGGACGCGCAGCGGGTCGGGCTGCTCGACTGGTTCGGGTACGTCCCGAACCGCCACGCCCTCCGCATGGCCGAGGGCGCCCTGGCCGGCCTGGCCCTGTCGGCGGAGACCGGCCCGAGGACGCCGACCAAGATCCTCGACTACATGGGCCGGGGGCTCCCGGTGATCACCACACCGCACGGCTCGGTGGCGGAGCGGGTCGGGTGCGGGGTCGTGGTGCCGCTCGACGTGGACGCGCTGGTGAACGCCGTACTCGATCTCAAGGAGGACCCCGCGCGGCGGGTCGCCCTGGGGGCGCGCGGCCACGCGGAGGCCCGGCTGCGTCACCACTGGCCCGACCACGCGGCGGAGTTCGTGGCCAGGATGGAGAGGTGGGCGGGGGTCCGGGTGCCCGCCCATTCCCTGGCCGTCTAGGGCCGTTCGAGGTCGTAGGTGACGTCCGCCACGCGGACCGTCTGGACCAGCGGGTCTTCGATGATCTTCCGCAACTCGCCGATCTTGGTCCCCGAGTCCACGTAGGCGTAGGCCAGACCGTCGTTCGCGGCCTTGCGCAGGCGGGCCAGGCTCAGGTCGAAGTCATGCAGGTTGTCGTCGTCGTAGTCCTTGAGGATGCCCACCCAGCGGCGGAAGTCCGCGAGGTCCAGCTTGATCGCCTCATCGGGCCCGATCGCGGTGATGATCTTAGTGGTGTCGTCCGTTTCGGGCCTAGGGTCCCACGTCGTCATCCGACCCCACGTGATGGGGATCGACCTGGGGCGCCGCTCGTACACCACCTTGTCGGCGTGGGTCTTGTATCGGGCGGTGAAGGCGGCGAGCTCCTCGGCGGTGAGCGGCTTGACGAACTCGATCACGGAAAGCGCGTTGAGTCTCACGGGCAGCCTGGCCAGGACCTTGCGGCTGTCCTGCTTGGGCTGGTTGCCGGTGCTCACGTTGGCGAGCGCCGTGCTCAGCGTGGTGTTGGCGCCGCTACCCAGCGGCAACCTGCCCACGTGACCGAAGAAGTCCTGGGTGATGACATGTTCCACGCCACCGTAACCACCGACGTAGCCCCCGGTGGCCCGCATCGGGCTGACGTTCACGGTGAACGACATCGACAGCGGCGTGGTGATACCCGAGTCCATGACGCCGATGTCGTAGGCGGGGTTGTAGATCTTGAAGGCGGTGCCGAGCACGTCCGTCATGCGCCGTTCCCGATCACCGCGCTGCTGGATCAGGCTGGAGCCGACCGTCGCCACCAGGACGAGGACGACCAGCACCGCCAGCACGATGATCACGGTGCGGGTGAGACCCCGCCGGACGGCCCGGCGGGTCGCTTTGGGGTCGAAGTCCGGCATGGGCAGCAGGTCGTCTTCAGTCATGGAGGACTCCATAGATGTCGGCGAAGGCGGCTCTGGCCCGCCACACAGCGGTCTTGATCGTGGCGTGCTTCTTGCCGGTCATCGCGGCCACCTCGACCAGTGAGAAACCCTCGAAGTAGACCAGGGCGAGCAGCCTGCGGTGCTGCTCGGGCAGCCGGTCCAGGGCGTCGCGCACGGCCAGCGACTCGACGTGCATCGCGGGCACGCCGAGCTCGTCGGGGTCGGGCAGGGCCAGCTCACGGCGGTGGCGCCGGACGTGGTCGACCAGAACGTTGCGGGCGATGGAGAGCAGCCACGCGGCCGCGTTCTCGCCGCGCCAGCCGAGCAGCGCCCTGGTGGCCTTGACGAACGTCTCCTGGGCCAGGTCCTCGGCGAGATGGGGGTCGCGGGTGCGGCGTAACAGGAACCCGCACACGAGCGCCCAGTGCTCGCGGTACAGCTCCTCGATGATGATGCCCTCCGCGTTCTTACGAATGTCACAACAGACCAGACGGGATCCGGGCAGGAATGGTCACACGGCTTCCCGGTTGATGTACTGGTCTCATGTCTTCGCATCTGATCCAGGGCCGCACGGTGAGCATGCCCGTCCAGGTGAGAGACGCCACGGTCTGCAGCGTCATGTATCCCGTCCGGGCCGACGCCGCCAGGGCGGTGATCGCCTACTCGGGACTGGACGCGGCCGAGGTGTTCCCCGGCAAGGCGATCTGCGTGCTGGTGTTCGTCGACTACCGCGAAGGTGATCTGGACGCCTACCACGAGTTCGGTGTGGCGTTCCTGGTGCGCCCGCCGGGTGTGACGCAGTCGGTCGGGCTGGGCGATCTGCGGCGGGCCGGAGTGTTCATCCACTGGCTGCCGGTCAATCAGGGGTTCACCTTGGAGGCGGGCCGCCGCATCTGGGGCTTTCCGAAGGAGCTGGCCGACATCGACCTGCGGCTCGACTCGCCGTACAAGCGCTGTGTCCTGCGCAAGGACGGGCGGCTGGTGCTCGACCTGCTGCTCAAACCGGGCATGCCCGCGCCGGGCGCTGGCGCGCTGGTCCCGCTGGACGCCTTCACCCACCGGGAGGGCGTGACGCGCCGCGTCCCGTGGTCGGTGGAGACCCATGGCGTCCGCGTACGGCCCGGCGGCGCGCTGATCCGCCTGGGCAACCACCCGATAGCCAAGGAACTGAGCGAACTGGGCCTGCCGAAGCGCCCCATACTCACCACCACGGTCGCCCGCGCCGCCATGACCTTCGGCGACGCGGCGGCCATCTAGGCCCGAGCGCTCCACCGTCCGTCGACGCGGCTGATCCGCACCGGGTGGTCGAAGCACTTGCTCACCAGGTCGGTGGTCAGCACCTCATCCACCGGACCCGACGCCATGCACTCGCCCTCCCGCAACAGCAGCGCGTGAGTGGTGCTGGCGGGCAGCTCTTCCAGATGATGGGTCACCAGTACGGTGGCCAGCGCGGGATGCTCCCCGCGCAGCACGTCCAGGCTGCCGAGCAACTGCTCCCGGGCGGCCAGGTCCAGCCCGGTGGCGGGCTCGTCGAGCAACAGCAGCCGGGGCCGCGGCATGAGGGCCCGCGCGATCAGCGCCCGTCCCCGCTCTCCCTGGGACAGGTGGGGCCACCGCGCCTCGGCCTTGCGGGCCATCCCCATCACCCCGATCAGCCGCAGGGCCTGCTCCTCCTGCTCCGCGGTGGGCACCCAGCGAGGGACGAGCTCGATGGTGTTGGTGGCCCCGGTCAGCACCAGTTCCCGGACCCGGAGGCCGGACTCCAAGGAGTGCCGCGGATTGACGTGGCCCAGAAACGAGCGGAGCTCTCGCATATCCACCCGGCCGAGCCGATGGCCCAGAACCTCGACGATCCCGCGCGTGGGGTGCTTCACAGCCCCGAGGAGGTCCAGCAGCGTGCTCTTCCCGGCCCCGTTGGGACCCAGCAGCGCCCAGTGCTCCCCCGGCCCGACGGTCAGAGAGATCGACCGCAGCAGGGAAGTCCCGTCACGTACGACATCGACCTCGACAGCACGGAGCACAGCCCCACCGGTAACAGGATCCATCGGGGCAGGCTATCAAGATTCATCAGATGTCTGAGGACTGGCTCACACGATGGGCGGACGGCCCAGTTTCACCATGCGCCAGGCGGTGCGCCAGGCCATCGGGCGGCGCTCGCCGGCCGGTGTCCGCAGTCCTTCGAAGAAGCCGGTGAACCACGCCTTGATCGCCACCCCGGACCGGCGCTCCCGGATGAGCGTCAGCACCACCCAGTCGAGCAGATAGAGGGCCGCCAGCGGCCACGGCAGGTTGCGCCGCGCCAGCCACACCCGGTTGCGGGCGTTCAGCCGGTAGAACTCGGCGTGCCGCGTCGGCGGGACCTGCGGGTGGTACATGACCGTCTCGGCGTCGTACTCGATCCGGTAGCCCTCGCCCAGCAGCCGCCAGGCCAGGTCGGTCTCCTCGTGAGCGTAGAAGAACCGCTCCGGCAGGCCGCCCACCTGGAGGAAGGCCGAGCGGCGGATCGCCGAGGCGCCGCCGAGAAAGGTGGTGACGGGTGAGGAGCGTTCCGGGTCGCCCGCGCGCAGGCGGGGCACGTGGCGCCGCTGGCCGATGCCGCCGTCGGGGTCCATCACCCGGAAGGAGATGACCGCGAGGTCGGGCTCGGTGGCGAAGCGGTCGCGTACGTGGGACACGACCTTCTGGTTGGCGTACCAGCCGTCGTCGTCGAGGAACAGCACGACATCACCGGAGCATTCCTCGACGCCGCGATTGCGGCCGGCCGGGATGCCGGTGTTGCGTTCGAGCCGGACCGTCTTCACGGTCGCGGACGAGCCCACGGGTGGCGTCGCCGACACCTCGGGCACGTCGGCACCGTTGCCGACGATCACCACTTCGACGTCGCCGTCGATCTGGTTGAGCGCGGACTCGACCGCCCGGGTCAGCTCCGCGACCCGGTTGCCCATGGTGAGGATGACGCACGAGATCTTCAACGGGTCATCGTCCTGACGCGTCGAGAACACGGGCGGAGCATTCTTTCATGATCACCGAGTCTGCTGGTATGCATATTTCCTGATATTGGTGGAGCTAAGAGTATCGGAACCGTACGTGAACCCCCACCGAACGGCGGACGTCCGATCAATACGACGATCGGGAGGCTCCGCCGGTTCCGATGTGCGTTCACGCAAGCCGCCTCGATGCCAGGATGCTGACCAGATGAAGGACGGTCTGCAGCGCGGCGGACGCGAAGCAGACGACCAGGAGCACGCGCGTGGCCATCAGATCGCCGGTGACGGCGTCGATGACGGCGGTCACGACCGTGAGCAGCGACAGCTCGATCGGCTGCATGATCCGGTGGAATTGCGTCGCCCCCACCACCCGCCTGGCCAGCCCCAGCAGCCCGGATCGGAACTGCCCCACGGACGCCTCGGTGGCATTGGGCAGGCCCCCCTTGGCCCTGGCCACATCCACGAGGTCGGTCTCGGCCTTGATGAGGATCGCGCCGAGCGCGGCGGCGACGCCCAGCACGGTGTACCAGTCAGGCAGGACGGCCGATGCGCGCCAGCCCAGCCCGACGAGCACCGCGGCCTCGGTGAAGTAGGCGCCGACGCGGTCCAGGTAGACGCCGACCAGCGACGTCTGCCCGGTCCAGCGGGCCAGCTCGCCGTCGGAGCAGTCCAGCAGCAGGTAGACCTGGACGAGCAGGGCGGCGGCCACCGCGGCCCACAGCCCCGGCAGGGCCAGCACGACTCCGGCCAGGATCCCCGCCACCGTCATGACCCAGGTGAGCTGGTTGGGCGTGACGGACGTCTTGGTCATCAACCAGGTGACGTAGATGGACAGCCTGCGCATGTAGAGCACGCCCGCCCAGTGCTCGCCGTTCCTGCGCTCCAGGTGTCCGGCGGGCTGGGCGACCCGCCGGAGCTCAGCTACCGAAGGCCCGGACATAGTCCCCCACCCGATCGCGGACCTCGGACTCCGGCATGCGCAGGTGCTCCAGGATCGTGTAACGGCCGGGACGGGTGGCCGGCGCCAGCGTGACGGCCTCGGAGAACTGCTCGCTGGTCAAGCCGATGTCGGCCGGGACGACGGGCAACTGGTGCTGTCGCAGGCAGTCGGTGACCTGCTTGAGCCGGGCGGCGTCCTCCCTGAGGAAGAAGCAGAAGGCGGCACCGATCCCGGCGAGCTCGCCGTGATTGGAGGTGCCGGGGAAGAGCTGATCCACGGCATGAAGGATCTCATGGTCTCCACCGCTCGCGGGCCGAGACGAGCCGGCAATCACCATCGACATGCCGGACATGATCAGCGCTTCCGCCAGAATGGTGAGGAAGGCATCCGACTCGATCGAGTCGACCCGGCCGATCAGCGCCTCG
The DNA here is from genome assembly GCF_018603905.1 of Nonomuraea sp. NEAU-A123. Taxonomy (GTDB): domain Bacteria; phylum Actinomycetota; class Actinomycetes; order Streptosporangiales; family Streptosporangiaceae; genus Nonomuraea. The sequence continues at coordinate 370,913 of NZ_JAHFZZ010000001.1, read as the reverse complement.
GCCGCGATGCGGGCCATCGAGCAGGCCAGCCCGTCGATGGGCTCGCCGCGCTCCATGTTGCCGAGCTGCCAGTCCTCGATGGCCGACAGGTTGCTGACCACGTCGCCGACTCCCGACCGGACCAGCGACTCCGGTGCGCTGTGCACGAAGTCGAGGTCGACCAGGACCGCCAGCGGCATCGGCACGCCGAACGTGCCCTTGCCGCCGTCGTACACCAGCGAGGCCGTGGGCGAGCAGATGCCGTCGTGGGAGAGGTTCGTGGCCACGGCGACCATCGGAATGCCCGCCAGCGAGGCGGCGTACTTGGTCGCGTCGATGGTCCGGCCGCCGCCGACGCCGACGACCACCTCATAGGCGCCCTTACGCAGGTCGGCGCCGAGCGAGACGGCCGCGTCGACCGAGCCGTCGGACACCCTGAACACCTCGGCCTCATCGAGCGTGGGCGCGATCAGGCCCTCGATGTGGTCGCCCTGCCCTGGGCCCACGGCCACGGCCACCCGGCCGGAGGTCGCCACCCGGGTGTCGGCCAGCAGCGCGCCGAGCTCCGCGACCGCGCCGCGCCTGACCATGATGGCCAGCGGCGCGGGCAGCATCCGCGCTAGAAGCGGCATACCCGCCTCCTCAGTAACGAACGGCTATGGTGCGAGCCTTGGCCAGGTCGTCGTGGTTGTCCACCTCGACCCAGTCGACCTCCCCGATAGGCGCGACGTGGATGCGCTCGCCGCGCTCGACCATCTCCTGGTAGCCATCCTCGTAGTAGAGCTGCGGATCGCGCTCAAAGGTGGCCCGCAGCGCGTCGGCCAGGCGCTCGGCGGCGCCGGGGCGGATGAGCGTGGCGCCGATGTACTCGCCGTAGGCGGTGGCCGGGTCCATCAGCTTGGTGATCCGCTTCAGGTCGTCGCCGTCGAGGGTGACCTTCATCTCCTCGTCGGCCAGCCGCTTCACGTTGTCGACCGCGAGCAGGATGTCGCTGGTCTCGGGGGCCGACAGCAGCGTCTTCTCGATCGAGACGGGGTGCACGGTGTCGCCGTTGACGAGCAGCGCGCCCTGCGCGAAGTAGTCGCGCGCGCACCACAGGGAGTAGGCGTTGTTCCACTCCTCGGCCTTGTCGTTGTGCACGAGAGTGAGCTTGACGCCGTGCCGCTTCTCCAGCGCGTCCTTTCGCTCATGTACGGCCTGCGCCGCGTAACCGACGACGACCACGACCTCGCGCAGGTCCACCTCGGCGAGGTTGCGCAGGGAGATGTCCATGATCGTGGTCTCACCGTCGACCGGCACCAGTGCCTTCGGCAGCGTGTCGGTGTACGGTCGCAGGCGTCGTCCGGCTCCAGCGGCCAGCACCATTCCCAGCAACGTCCACTCCTCAGTCGGGCATTCAGTCGGGCATGACTACTTAGGACCCAAAGGTTAGTTGCCTTTGGGCCCTCCCCGGGTAATCGGCCGTTAGTCTCGCGTTTCCGTCTCGGCCGCGGCCACCCTGGAGGGAGCCGTGGCGAGCCAGCAGGTGAGGCTCTCCCACCCGAACAGGACCCACAGATACAGGGCGAGCAGCACGAATCCGCCGGTGACGAAGCCCACGAGCGCCGCCAGCGAGACCACGATCATCCGCCCGTCCCAGCCCAGCCCGAACGTGCTCAGCCACGGCGGCGGATAGACGCGCTGACGCAGCCGGTAGATCAGGTCGTAGTGGTGGAAGGCCAGCGCGCCGAGCAGTGCGAAGATCAGCACCGGCGGCACGTCGTGGGCGAACCCGCAGGCTGCGATGAAGGTGTACTCGATCAACCGCAGCACCGGCGGCACCAGCCAGTCGAACCGGCCGTCATGCGGATGGGAGCTGCCCGGCCCGGCCAGCAGCAGCGTCACGGCGGGCGCGAAGACCGCCAGCCCCTCGGACCCGGCCACGCCGATCAGCAGCAGCACGCCGATCACGAACGCCCCGGCGATCAGCGGGGGCAGCGGCGGGAGCTGCCCCGACACGAGCGCTCCCATGCCGCGCGACAGCGGCCCGTCGTCGCGATAGGCCACGACGGTGCTGCTCGGCACGGGCGTCATGTGGACAGAGTTCATCGCGCCGACCTCGCGATCCGGCCGACGAGCAGGTAGAGGGCCGCCACCCCGCCCCAGCCGAGCAACGCGATGAACGTGACCCGGGCGTTGTAGACGCCGGCGGTGATCGCGATCAGCGCCATTCGCTCCCCAATCGGCAACACGATCATCTTCTTCAGCCACCACAGGACCTTTTCGCGCTCCATGCGCCGCGCCAGGCGGAGCACCCCCTGCGGGGGTACGCCGTAGCGCCCGCCGTCGGCCGACTCGTGGAGCGGAATCACCGGTTTGCCTCCCGGGACGCCGACACGGCCCGCGTCCTTCGCCGCGGCCCCGAAGGCGTAGTTGATCGAATGTCGTACCACCTGGAGGATCATCGCGGCGACGGCTAGATACCAGATGCCGTCGGGCCCGCCCTCGCTCAAGGGCAGCCCCGCGGCGTAGCCGAAGGCCAGTCCCACGTAGACGACGTACTCCTTCAGCCGGTCGGCCATGGAGTCGATCCAGGCGCCGAGCGGCGAGAACATGCGGGTGTAGCGGGCCAGTTGGCCGTCGAGACAGTCGAGGCAGAACGACAGGTAGAGCAGCACGGCCCCGGCGAGCTGCGCCGGGCGGTTGCCCGCCGCGAACCAGATCGACGACAGCACGGCCAGGCCGATCGAGATGCCGGTGACGGCGTTGGGCGTGAGCTTCAGCGCGGCCGCGGGCCGTATGAGATAGCGCGTCCAGGACGAGACGAAGTAGGTGCTGAAGAAGCCGTCGCTCGACTTGACCGCGGTGTCCAGGCGTACCCGGGACTCGTCGACGTCGGCGAGCCTGCCCAGCGCGTTGTCGGCCGAGACCTGGCCGGTCACCCGGTCGCAGTGGAGCGGCCCGATCGAGGCGGCGCGTACCGCCACGCCCGACCTGACCAGGCCCACCAGCAGCAGATCGACCGCCTCGACGGTGGTGACGGGGCCCAGCTTGCCCATCTCGGCGAGCTCGGCCAGCTCCTCGGCGACGTCGGCCAGCGCGGTCAGGTCGGCCTCACGCGCCTGGAGCACGCCGCGGAAGGTGGCGTTGGCCTCGGGGACGAGGTGGAATGAGCTGCCGGCCGCGACGACCTTGCCGCTCTCGACCCGCACGGGCGGGCGCATCGGCGTGGCGGTGGCGTCGTAGGAGACCAGGGCGCTCGTGTCGCGCGCGGGATGCTCCAGGAGCAGCGCGAGCGCGTCGGTGTGGGCGACGAGGTCGGCGGGCAGCACGACCACCGCGCCCGGCGCGACGCGCGCGATCTTGGCGATGCCGCGCAGGTCGGCGCTGAGCCCGCCGAGCCCGTCACTCGGGGACACCACCTGGACATCGAGGACGGAAAGCTCGGCGAGCTGGCCGTTGAGCCGGTCGAGCAGCGTGCCGTCGGCGCAGGAGAGCCTGCAGGCCGGTGTCGTGGCGAGCAGCACCACCGAGGTCGTGCTCTCGCGGGTGAATGAAACAGGCTTCACTGAGTCGGTCACAGCACAGGACTCCTCCCGTTCGCGAGGGAGAGCGTGGACACAGCGTAGCGACAGGGCAACGCGATATCACGGAACCGGACCGTTACCCTCGCCGTATGGAATCTCGGCTGCGCTCCGTAGGAGTCGTCCTGGCAGGCGGTGTGGGCCGGCGTATCGGGCTCGACACGCCGAAGCAGCTCATCAAGATCGCCGGCAGGACGATTTTGGAGCACACGCTCGCCCTGTTCAACGGCTCACCCGAGATCGACGAGATCGTGGTGCTGATGGCCCCGGGCTTCGCCGACACGGTCGGGGAGATCGTGGAGAAGGGCGGTTTCGACAAGGTCAGCCAGATCGTCGAGGGCGGCGCGAGCCGTACGGAGAGCACGTGGCGCGCGCTCAAGGCGCTGGGCCCGCAGGAGTGCAACGTGCTCCTGCACGACGCTGTACGGCCCCTCCTGGAGCCCCGGATCATCACGGAGTGTGTCAGGGCTCTGCGGACGTATTCGGCCGTGGAGGTGGCGATCCCGAGCTCTGACACCATCCTGGTGGCCGCTCCCGGACCAGGTGGCGACATCATCCACGACATTCCCGACAGATCATGGCTGCGGCGGGCCCAGACACCGCAGTGCTTCCGCCTGTCGCTGATCCGCGAGGCGTACGAGCTGGCCTTCGCCGACCCCGACTTCGATCAGCGGCCGGCCACCGACGACTGTGGCGTGCTGCTGCGCTACCTGCCCGACGTCCCGATCTACATCGTGCCGGGCAGCGAGCAGAACATGAAGATCACGCACCCGGTCGACGTGTACATCGCCGACAAGCTCCTCCAGCTCGCCGGCGCCGGCGCGCCCCGCCCGGACGCGCGGGACTACCGCGAGGCACTCGACGGCCGGACCCTGGTGGTCTTCGACGGCGGCCAGGGCATCGGCGCCGACGTCGTCGAGCTCGCCGCCGGCCACGGCGCCCGCGTGCACTCCTTCTCGCGCGCCCAGAACGGGGTGCGGGTGGAGGACTACGACTCGGTGGTCAAGGCGCTGGCGCAGGTGGGCCGGATCGACTTCGTGGTCAACACCCCGGGCGCGCCGCACACGGGCAGGCTCGCCGAGGTCACCCACGAGACCATCGCCGAGACCGTGGGCCTCGACTACCTGGGCCCGGTCAACGTGGCCCGCGCCGCCTACCCGCACCTGCGCGAGAGCGCGGGCCGCCTGCTGCTCTGCACCGGGGGCCGGGCCGGCCACAGCCTCGGCTCCTCGACGGAGGCCGCCGTCGTCGACCTCACGCGGGCGCTGGCCGACGAGTGGGCCGACGACGGCATCCGGGTCAACTGCGTCAAGCTCGGCCCGCTCTCGCCGAGTGCGATCGCTCGGACCGCACTCGACGTCCTCGTCTCCGACCTGACCGGGCAGGTGATAGACGTACGCGCGGACGGGGCTTGACCCGCCGCGCGATGGTCAGGCTCAGCGCGCCGGTCGAGCGAGTCTGCGGGGGCTCGTGAGGAACCCCCAGCCCCAGGACATGTGCATGGCGGCGTACACGATCGGCAGCCTGGTCTTGGCCGATGCCGGCAGTCCGCTGCCCGTCAGCGCCGACCCGGCCACGATCGCGAGGGCGTAGCCGCCGGGCACGATCAGCGTGAGCGGGAAGAACGGTGAGACGACCAGGCCCAGCAGGATCGCCAGCACCGCGGCGGGCGGCGCCAGGTAGCGCAGGTTGATCGTGCCCTCGTGGGTGCGCGAGACCACCCGGCGCCAGCGCCCGTAGTGGAAGTACTGTCTGGCCAGCGCCTTCACGTTGGGACGCGGGCGATAGGAGACCCGCATGCGCGGCTGGAACCAGACCAGTCCGCCGGTCTGGCGGATCCGGTGGTTCATCTCCCAGTCCTGGGCCCGCTGGAAGTGCTCGTCATAACCGCCGACCCGCTCGAGCGCCGCGCGCCTGAACACCCCCAGGTAGACGGTGTCGGCGGGACCCGCCGTGCCGCCCACGTGGAAGGCGGCCGCGCCCACGCCGATCTTGGAGGTCATCGCGCATGCGACGGCCTTCTCGAACGGCGTGATGCCCTCGGCCGCCATGACGCCGCCGACGTTGTCGGCGCCCGTCTCCCTCAGCGTCTCCACGGCGACGCGCAGGTAGTCGGAGGGCAGCATGGCGTGCCCGTCGACCCTGGCGATGATGCCGTTGCGGGAGGCGGCGATGGCGGCGTTGAGCGCGTTGGGCGTGCGGCCCGTGGGGTTGGGCACCACGGTCACGCGTCGGTCGGCCGCCGCTATGGCGTCGGCGACCTCTTGGGTACGGTCATGTGAGGGCCCCACGGCGAGAACGACTTCGATCTCACCTGGGTAGCTCTGGGCGAGGACCATGTCTACGGCCTCGCGTAGATGCCGCTCCTCGTTGAGGACCGGCATGACGACGGAGATGGGCGGCCAGCCGTGCGTCTCCGCTGGCGCGTGCGGCGAGTCGGGGAACTGCTTCATGGCGGGGCTCACGCTACTGTACGAGCAGGGGAAGACGGCAATCCCGCGGTGGCACGAGGGGAGCAGGGCATGCGCGACCCGGGCGGGGAGGACGCTGGGGTGCACGTGGGCGGGGACGCGTACGGCGGCGTCAGGCTCGTGGACGGGCGCACGCGCAGGCCGCTCAAGAGCGCCAAGCGCCGGCGCCGGCACCTGATCCTCTCGGGAGTGCTGTCCGTGGGCGTCCTGGCCGGCACCGGCGTGGTGTGGGCGGCGCCGCAGCGGATCGGCACGATCGACGCGGGCGTCACCGAAACGGCCCCCCGCGGCGCCATGAACATCCTGCTCGTCGGCGTCGACAAGCGCGACGACCTCACCCGCAAGCAGCAGAACGAGCTCAAGCTGGGCCGCGAGGCCGGCCAGCGCACCGACACCATGATGGTGATCCACCTGTCGGAGGACCACACCAAGGTCACGGTCGTGAGCCTGCCCCGTGACACCTGGCTGACCATCCCCGGCAAGGGCGATCACAAGATCAACTCAGCGTACCAGTTCGGCGGCCCCAAGCTCGCCCGCCAGACCGTCGAGCAGGCCACCGGGCTGCAGATCAACCGCTACATCGAGGTCAACGTCCTCGGCTTCATCAACGTCGTCGACTCCCTCGGCGGCGTCACCGTCTGCACGCCCGTGCCGATCAACGACCCCAAGTCCGGGCTCAACCTCACCGCCGGCACCCACGAGCTGAGGGGCGCCCAGGCGCTCGGCTACGCCCGCACCCGGGCCACCGCCCGCTCCGACCTCGACCGGATCGGCCGGCAGCAGCAGGTCATCTCGGCGCTGCTGAACCGCGCGCTCAGCGCCGACACGCTGGCGAACCCGGCCCGGCTCACCTCGTTCGTCAACTCCACGCTCAGCACGATCAAGGTCGATCCCGACGACGACCTGATCGGCCTGGCCACCCAGCTCAGGGACGTCTCGCTGGACAACGTGAAGTTCGCCGACGTGCCGCTGTCCAACGTCGACTTCAAGGCGCCGACCGGCGAGTCCGCGGTGCTCTGGGACAAGCAGGCGGCCCGCGACATGTTCGCCAAGATCAAGGCCGACGAGGACCTGGCCAAGCCGAGCCCCAAGCCCAGCTCGTCCACTTCGGCCTCCGCCAAGCCGACCATCCCGCCGGAGCGGATCTCGCTCAAGGTGACCAACGGCACGCTCATCACGGGTCTCGGCGCCCGCACCAAGACGGCGCTGGTCGCCGCCGGGTTCCACGTGCCCGGCACGCCGGGCAACACCAAGCAGAAGGACTTCAAGAAGACGGTCGTCCGTTACGGTCCCGGCCGCGAAGACTCGGCGCGCACGGTCGCCGCCGCCATTCCCGGGGCCGAGCTCCGCCAGACCGACGCCGACGGCATCGAGGTCATCGTCGGCAGCGACCAGCCGAAGATCAGTAAAGTGAAGACCGCGACCACGCCAAGCGCTCAGCCCACCGTGTCCCCCACAACTAAAACCGCGACCCAGAACATATGTAAGAAATAGGCATATCTCTCTGCCCTTCGGGCACGTGACAGCCATGGTGGTCAGGTCGTGGCGAGAGGAACCCCTTACCGTATTGCACGCCGTCGGAGACCTTGACGTAGCAGGTGCTCCACGCCTCCAAGCCGCACTCGATCAGGTGCTGGCCTCCGTTGATCCGCCGAAACTCGTGCTGGACCTCACCGACGTGCCCTTCTGCGACTCCGTGGGGCTGGGTGTGCTGGTGTCCACCCTCAACCACGTGCAGCACGCGCACGGCAGGTTCATCCTGGTCCTCGCGCCCGGCATGATCAGCCATCTGCTGACGATCACGAACCTCGACCGGCACTTCGAGACGAGTTCGTCACTGCTGGACGCGCGGACGGCGCTCGGGGCGGCGGCCTGAGATCGAGTAATCGCCGGAGTTGTGCTAAACGATGTCCATGGCATTGCCCAAAACATTCGTGGCACGTCTTACGGCAGTCTCGTAGGGAGAGCCCGCTCGTTCGTCCGCGGAGGCATTTCACGTTGTTCGATCAGTTCCCCGAACCTGCTCGATCCCAGCTCGCCGGCGCCTTCGAAGAAGGCAGGACGCGGCCGGAGTGGTGTTTCACCGAAGGCCAGGCCCGGCTCGCGTTCTGGGCGCCCTTCCGGGGCGCGGATCCGGTGATCACCTGGCAGTTCGAGCCCGGCCCCGACCCCGCCCTCGCCGCCGGCCTGCTGCGCCGAGGCCTGGCAGAGATGGGCCTGGACAAGATAATCCACGACATCTCCCTCAAACCCGGCCTCACCCCGGTCATCGACCGAGCCGTCGAACACCAGGCCCTGCTCGGCGCCGGGTTCGCGATGGAGGTCGAGCGGCTCATGCTCGAATGGCGGGCCGGAAGCGACGTCCCGGTCGATCCAGGCCGGCTGACCTACCGCCCCGCCCGCGGCCTCGACGCCGACTCCGTACTCGATGTGCTGGTACGCATCTCAGAGGGGTCGCTCGACTACGACACGCAGGTGGAGGTGGCCACGGCCGGTGCCGAGCACGAGGCGCGGTGGATGTACGACGACCTGATCAACCGCAAGGGGAAGCCTGACTGGTTCGTCGTCGGCTACCTGGGCGATTCGCCCGTGGGGCTGGTGGCGCCGGATGATCATTCCATCGCGTACATCGGCGTGGTGCCCGAGCACCGGGGCCACGGCTACGTCAACGACCTGCTGGCCAGGGGCACCGCGACGCTGGCCGAGACGGGGCTCGAACGGATCGTGGCGGCCACGGACGTGGGCAACGCGCCCACGGCGAACGCGTTCCTGCGGGCGGGCTACTCGGAGGTCGGGCGGCTTTTCCGCTATTACTGGAGGGCCGTTTGAGGCTTTTTTGGAGGGCATCATGAGGCTTGGCGTCATGTTCGACCGCGACCTGCAGCCCGAGCAGCTGGTCCCCTTCGCCAGGGAGCTCGACGGCACGGCGGTGGACGACCTGTGGGTGGTGGAGGACCTGGGCTGGACGGGCGCCATCTCCTCGGCCGCCACGGCCCTGGCGGTCACCTCCCGCCTGCGGGTGGGCCTCGGCATCACCCCCGCTCCCCTGCGCAACCCGATGCTCCTGGCCATGGAGCTGGCCAACCTGGCCCGCCTCCACCCGGGCCGCCTCGCGGCCGGCATCGGCCACGGCGTCCAGGACTGGATGCGCCAGATAGGGGCCGCGGTCCCGTCGCCGCTGGCGCTCCTGGAAGAGACGATCACCTCTGTCCGCGGCCTGCTCCGCGGCGAGACGGTGACCCTGCACGGACGCTACGTACACCTGGACGGTGTCTCCCTGGTCCACCCGCCCGCCGAGCCGCCTCCCGTGCTGGCGGGCGTCCTCAACCCCCGTTCCCTCGCCCTGTCGGGCCGGGTGGCCCAGGGCACGATCCTTCCGGAAGGCTTCGGCGCCGCGCGTTTCCCCGCGCTCCTGGGCCACATCGGAACGCCGGCCGACCATGAAGTGGTGGCGTTCATCCACCTGTACATCGGCGCCGACGCCCGCGAGGCGACCTGGGACATCGCCGTGGAACACGCCAAGTTCCTCAAGGTGCGGCCCGAGGAGGTCGTCATGGCGACGGGCTCGGCCGAGGAGGCCGCCGAGCGGGTACGGGAGCTGTGGGCGGCGGGCGCGCAGACGGTGGCGGTACGACCTGTCGGCGCGGAACCGCTGCCACATGTGACGAAGCTCTTGGCGGCCTTGTAAGGCTTTCGCCGTCAGCTCTTGCCGAACTCCCCCTCCACCTGGCGCACGATCTCCTCGCTCCTGGGCAGATAGGCGGCGTAGAAGTCCTTGCCACACTCCAGGTCGTCGACCGCCGCCTTGATCTCCCTGTTCAGGTACTGCTTGGCGGTGTCCACCGGGATACGCGGCTCGTAGTACTGCCCGTCGGGCAGCTCTGTATCGGGAATGTCATCGTTCAGAGCGATCTGCTTCTTCTGGGCCTCGAACTCCTGCCCGCCGCGCCGGCTCATGTCCACCGGCCTGGCGGAGGTCACCTGGTGTCCCTTGCCCTTGAGGCAGTCACCCATGGCCGTGGCCAGCTCGACGAGCTTCGGGTCGGCGTTGAGGTCGCGGTCGAGCCTCTGGGCGATCATCTCGTTCTCCTGCTTGGCCCAGTCCTCGTCGGACGTGACGACCTTGCCGGTGACCTGCTTGAGCGCCTGCGATCTGCACGCGGTCAGCGCCTTGCCGTAGGCGGTCCGCTGGGTGGGCGACAGCTGGTTCTTGATGGTGAAGTTGGGGCTGTCCGTCTCGCGCCAGATGGCACGCTTCTCTCTTTGCTCGGGGTGGACGAAGTTGACGAAGACCCCGAACCCCTCCTGCGAGCGCTCCTTCTTCATCGCCTCGTAGTCGCCCAGATATGCCTGCTCAGCATCGTCGGGGCTTGCCACCTTCGGAACCCAGGCCACGTACTTGAAGCCGCGCTGCTTCATGCAGTCCGCCACGAGGGTCTGGATGCGCCGGGGGTTGTCCGCCTTGGTGCCGCTCACGACGACCGGGGCCCCCGCCGGGGAGGAGGCGCAGCCCGCGACGAGGATGAACCCCACGAAAGCCAGAGTGGATCTCCTGATCATGGCGACGGACGATACACCGTTTAACGAAGCATAGTCAACGCGTGTAGCCCTTGAAGGCAGCCGAACGGCGGATGCCCAATCAGTCGAACGGCCGATGGCGACACCCCGGCGCCGGGCCACGATCGCCACATGAGGCGAATCACGGCAACAACCACGGCACCCCTGACCGCCTTAGCGCTGGCGGGGCTGACCGGACTCACCGGATGCGCGGTGGAACTGGACGCCAAAGAGGTACACGCGGCCCAGTCCTTCCCGTACACCGGCCCCCGGCTCACCATCAAATCCTCCCTGGGCGGCCTCCGCATCATGCCCGGCACCGGCACAACCGTGCAGGTAGAACGCTGGCTCCGCGGCAAGGCGGCCCAAGACGGCAACGCATCCTGGTCCCTGAGGGACGGCACCCTCCGCCTGAGCGCCAACTGCACCGTGGTCTTCGGCGACTGCGGCGCCCGCTACCACATCAAGGTCCCACCGGGGATCCACCTCGCGGTAGACGGCGAGGACGACGGCATCATCCTCCAGAGCCTCACCCAGGACGTGGACGTCGCGAACGGCGGCTCCATCAAGGCGTACGACACCTCCGGCAAGCTGCGCCTCCTGAGCGACGACGCCACCATCACCGGCGAACGCCTCAAATCCCCCACGGTCCGCGTCCGCTCCAACACCGGAGCCATCAACCTGTCCTTCGCCGCACCCCCGTCCAGCCTGGATCTCCTGTCCAAGGACGGCCGGGTGACGGCGACCGTACCCGCCGGCGCTTACCAGGTCACGGTGCGGAGCAGGGACGGAGCCGAACGGTCGGAGATCAAGAGCACGAAGAGCGACCGGACCATCGTGGCGAAGAGCAACACCGGGGACGTACGAATCATCGCCAGGTAGGCAGTGCGACGCAGGGGATCAGGCCTGGTACAGGCGCTCCAGCCCGACGAGCATGGTCCGGGAGTCGCCATCGGCGTACGCCGTCAAGTCCTCCGTGAAACCACATCCCCCGTAACAGGCCAGAACCGTGTCACAAGTGTCATAACCCTTCTGATCCAGCAGCGTACGAGCCCTGGCCAGGCGTTCCAGGTGATGATGGCTCATTACCTCACCCCATTTGACCTCACCGAGCGACAGGATTCGCCGGGGCCGCCCAGGCTCTTGCGCGGCGAGAACCGCCACGTCGACCTCGATCTGGGTCCGTTTCGCGGGATCGCCCACCACTCCCGACCCGACCTCAGCCGGAAAACCGCCATACAGCGTTTCCCCCGTGTCCAGCGCGAAGTCCCGGCACAGGGATTCGAAGTGGGGACCCACGACCTGGGCGAGGAATGTCTGCCGCACGGATCCCCACACATTCTCCGCCCGGTGTATCTCCAGCTCCGACCAGCGCCGCCGCATGATGGCCTCATAGAACGTGATCAGCGGCTCCACGATGCGATAGCGGGACCGCCCAGACCTGAACAGGTCGGGCTCGCGCGCGACCAACGCACAGTCCTGCAGGACGTTCAGAGGGTGAGTGATCTGATCGGCCCTGCGTCCGACGTAATTGGCGATCCCTCCGTTCGTGGTGTTGCCGCCGGCGATGGCGGCCAGTACCGAGTGATACAGAGCGGGGTCGCGGATATCCGGTTCCTCCGCCAGCAGGTATCTCGCTTCGCGGAAGAGCGGCGTCTGCGGATTGAGAATCGTCCGGAGGACCCAGTCATCGAAATCCACCAGGTCCGCCGGCACGTCTCCCTGAGTGAACTCGTACCGGTAAGCCGGCGTCCCGCCCAGAATCGCGTGTACGAGCACGGCCAACCGCGGGTCCGAGATTCCCCAGAACTCCGCCGCGTCCCGATAGCGAAAGGGATGAATGACGAGTTCGAGCCCCGCTCTTCCACGCAACGGCGCCTGCCCCGCCAGCAAGCCGCCCATCACGGACATCGCCGACCCGCAGAGCACCAATCGCGCCGCACTGTCCCGCCCGCTGCCTCCCGGACCGAGTTCCCGCTGAATGATCGACGGCAGCGCCGGTGAGGTCCTGGACAGGAACGGGAACTCATCGATGACCACCGGCACCGGCCGGCCACGGAAGCTCTGGAACAGGTGAGCGATCGCGTCATTCCAATCCCGGAAGGGCGTATCGGGGATCTCGCAGGTGTGGCGCACCAGCGCATCGGCGAACAACCGGAGGGATTCGGCTTCGGTCGCCTCGGTTGCGGCGAAATACATCCCTCCCGTCGCCTCGGCCAAGGCTTGCAGCAGGAAGCTTTTCCCCTGCCGCCGACGCCCGCTGACCACGCCGAGGGCAGCACCGGCCAACGGCGTGGCCTTATCTCCGCCGGACACGAACCGGACGAGACCTTGCCACTCTCTCTCCCGGCCGAAGACCCGCTCTGGCTTTCCGATCACCGAGTCTCCCCAAACTTACAGAAGTGCACTTCCCGGAAGTGTACTTCTGCATATCGCCCGAACGCCGCCGACGCGCAGGAACGAACATCCTCGCCACGAACGCCCTCGTAACGAACATGTTCGTGATAGCTTGATGGCCATGAACTCGAACGATCGCGTTCAGACTCCCTGGCCACCGCACAGCGTCTCGGCGGTCGAGGTGGCAGCCAACTTCTCCGCGCCGGGCGCGTAGCGCATAGGAGCCCACCATGTCCTCACGTTCCATCGCCATCGTCGGCGCCGGCCTCAGCGGCCTGGTCCTGGCGCGCGTACTGCAGATGCACGGCATCGAGTCCACCGTGTACGAAGGCGAGGCTTCCCCCGATGCCCGCAGGCAGGGCGGCGTCCTCGACATGCACGAGGAGTCCGGGCAGTACGCGCTGCGCGAGGCCGGCCTCTACGAGCAGTTTCACCGGCTCACCCAGCCACAGGGCGAGACCATGCGCGTCCTGGACAAGGCGGGCACGGTCTTCATTCATCACGAGCCCGAGGGCGGCTACGGCGGCCGCCCCGAGATCGACCGGACCGCACTGCGCAACCTGCTCATCAAGTCCCTCGACCCCGGCCGCATCGTCTGGAACCACAAGGTCACCACGGCACGCACCCTCGACGACGGCCGACATGAGCTGACCTTCGCCGACGGCGGCAGCACCACCGTGGACCTGCTGGTCGGCGCGGACGGCACCTGGTCCAAGGTGCGTCCCCTGGTCTCGGCGGCCACCCCGCAATACGGCGGAATCTCCTACCTGGAGCTGCATCTGTCCGACGTCGAGGCACGCCACCCTGACCTGGCCGCCCTCGTGGGTCCCGGCAGCATGTTCGCCCTGTCCGACAACAAGGCCCTGATGGGCCACGGCGGCACCGACATCCACCTGGGCGCCTCGCTACGGGTGCCGCAGGACTGGGCGACCACCCGCGGCGTCGACTGGACCGACACGGCCGCCGCCCGTGAGGCCCTGCTCAAGGAGTTCGCCGACTGGAGCCCCGAGCTGACCGACCTCATCCGCAAATGCGATGACACGATCACCCCGCGACTCATCTACACCCTGCCGACCGGCCACTCCTGGCCCCGCATCCCCGGCGTGACCCTGGTCGGCGACGCCGCGCATGTGATGTCGCCGTTCGCCGGCGAGGGAGCCAACCTCGCCCTGCTCGACGGAACCGAGCTGGCGCTGGCCATCGTCGCGCACGGGGACGACGTGGAGGCCGCGCTGGCCCAGTACGAGACGGCCATGTTCCCGCGCGCCGCAGCCGCGGCTGAAATGTCCGCCCAAGGGCTGGACATGTGCTTCGCCCCGGACTCGCCACGCGCCGTGGTCGACTTCTTCTCCGGCGCCGGCGCACCCGTGGAGCGCTGAGTCGGCCGCCGACTCGCCTCCGACGAATATCTGAGGGCCTGGCTTGACATGATCGCGTAACGAGCGATAGACGCGTCGCTGGTGTCCTCGAAATCCTCCGCGCCTGCCTTATGCACTCTGGCGATCCTGATGCCGCTGGCTCCCGCCGTTATCGTGCCCAAAGCCGCGAACGTCGTCATCGGTACGATCGTCGCCGCGCTCCTGATCGTGCCCGTCGTACTGCTGCGCCACCGGCGGTGGGCTTCGCGGCTGGGTGCCGCGCTACTTGCCCTGCTCGCCGTGGCCGCCGCCATGCCGCCAATCACCGGGCTCGGTAAGCCGAGCGAGGAGGAGATCCAGCGTTATCTCGCGATCCAGAACGCCAGTGGCGGACCGGCCGACATCAACGCCGGGGCGCCGCAGTTCCTGCCCTGGGACGACAACGACCTGCTGCTGCTCGCCATCGCCTGCCTTGCCGCAGCGGCGCTACTGCTGGCGCTCGACCGGACCGTCCACCGGGAGGAGCCGCGTGAGCTTCTTCCGCTGCGCTGGCGGTGGCCGCTGGTCATGTGGGGCATCGCCCTGGTGCTGGTGAGCATTCCCCAGACGATGTTCCTGACGGCCCTCGCCGACGGGTCGATCGAGTACTCGATCATGATCATGGACGGCGACTGTGTCGGCGGAATGGGGGAGATCCTGTACGGCCCGGCGACGGCCGTTCTGATCCTGATCCCGCAGCCGATCGTGGTCGCGGTGGGCTTCGGGCTGTGGGCACTGCTGGCCCGCACGGGCCACCGGCCGCTGGGCCGGGTGGTGGGCTGGCTGACAGTGGTGCCCCTGGTGGTCAGGGACATGATGATGAACTGGATGCCCGCACTCGGGTGCGCGGAGTCCTCGGAAGAGGCGACCAATCCGATCACGCTCACGTGGGCGCTGTACACGCTCCTTCCCGTCGTCCTGATCGTGCTGGCGGTACGGGTGCACCGAGCCCTCGCCCCCGAGGAGAAAGATCAGCCGGCCGCCCGCTGGAGCTGATGTGGCATGTTCCAGCCACGGCTATGAGACGCGATCATGCCTCTGAGTCGTCCGCACAGATCACGGAACACCGACGGAACGCGGCCCGTTCCACGGGGCTCGGGCATCGCGCGAAACCCGGCAGCGCGCCCTCACGTTCCAGGTTTCCGCACGTCAACCAGCTACTTGAGGAGTTGCCGGGCCATCACCATGCGCTGGATCTGGTTGGTGCCCTCGTAGATCTGGGTGATCTTGGCGTCGCGCATCATCCGCTCCACCGGGAAGTCCCGCGTGTACCCGTACCCGCCCAGCAACTGCACCGCATCCGTGGTGATCTCCATCGCCGCGTCCGACGCGGCGCACTTGGCGGCGCTGGACAGGAACGTGAGGTCCTTCTGCGGCTGCCCGTGCATGGCCAGTTCCGACTTGGCCGCCGCGTGGTACGTCAGTTGCCGAGCGGCCTCCAGCTTCATCGCCATGTCCGCGACCATGAACTGCAGCCCCTGGAAGTCCGCGATCGGCCGTCCGAACTGCTTCCGCTCCTTGACGTACCCGATGGCGTAGTCCAGCGCTCCCTGAGCGATGCCGAGGGCCTGGGCGGCGATGGTGATGCGGGTGTGGTCGAGCGTCGCCAGGGCGGTCTTGAAGCCGGTGCCCGGGTCGCCGATCATGCGGGAGGCAGGGATGCGGACGTTCTCCAGGATCACCTGGCGGGTGGGCGAGCCCTTGATCCCGAGCTTCCGCTCCTTCGGCCCGAAAGAGACGCCTTCGTCGGACTTTTCCACGACAAAAGCGGAGATGCCGCGAGGGCCGGCCGAGGGGTCCGTTACCGCCATCAGCGTGTAGTACTCCGACACACCCGCGTTGGTGATCCACATTTTCGTGCCGTTGAGCACGTAATCGTCACCGTCCAGCACGGCCCGGGTCCGCATGGCCGCGGCGTCCGAGCCGGCCTCACCCTCCGAGAGCGCGTACGAGAACATCGCGTCCCCACGGGCCACCGGCGCCAGATAGCGAGCCTTGAGGTCGGCCGACGCCGACAGCAGCAGGGGCACCGTGCCGAGCTTGTTCACCGCCGGGATGAGCGAGGACGACGCGCAGGCGCGGGCCACCTCCTCGATCACGATCACGGTGGCCAGCGCGTCGGCCCCGGCGCCCCCGTACTCCTCCGGCACATGAACGGCGTGCAGGTCAGCGGCCACAAGCGCCTTGTAGACGTCCCAAGGAAACTCCTCGGTCTCGTCCGTCTCCGCGGCGCGCGGGGCGATCTTCTCGTCGGCGAGGGCCCGAATCGTCTCCCGGAGCATGTCGTGCTCTTCGGCGGGCGCGTAGAGAGGGAAGTCCATGGGCGAATACTAGGACGTCCGACCATCTTGTTACCAGTCGGTACAGTTTGCGGTAATGCCCAGGTGGCACAGAACGAGGTAGCGAAGGCCGGTAGCATGCCTGGCACTCGAAAGGAGCTCTCTCGTGCCATATCGCCTCACGGTGATCGGGACCGGATACCTGGGCATCACGCATGCGTCCTGCATGGCGGATCTCGGATTCGACGTCCTGGGCCTCGATATAGACGCCGACAAAGTTCGCCGGCTCAACAGCGGTGAGCTCCCGATCCACGAACCGGGGCTCGAACCGGTGCTACGCCGCGGACTCGACTCGGGCCGCCTTCGCTTCACCACGTCGTACGAGGAGGCGGCGGCCTTCGGCGACGTGCACTTCGTCTGCGTGGGCACGCCGCAGAAGCGCGGCGAGTACGCCGCCGACGTCTCCTACATGGACAGCGCCATCGAGTCGCTGGCTCCGCACCTCGACCGCGAGTGCCTGGTGGTCGGCAAGTCGACGGTGCCGGTGGGCACCGCGGAGCGGCTCGCCGACCTGCTGGCCCGGCTCGCCCCGGCCGGCGTCGAGGTCGAGCTCGCCTGGAACCCCGAGTTCCTGCGCGAAGGCTACGCCGTAGAGGACACGCTCAAGCCGGACCGCATCGTGATCGGCGTGCGTTCGGAGCGGGCGGAGAAGGTGCTGCGCGAGGTGTACCAGCCGCTCGGGGACATCCCGATGGTGGTCACCGACTTCGCGACGTCCGAGCTGGTCAAGACGGCCGCCAACGCGTTCCTCGCCACCAAGATCTCCTTCATCAACGCGATGGCCGAGGTCTGCGAGGCCGCTCACGCCGACGTCACGCAGTTGTCGAAGGCGCTGTCGTACGACGACCGCATCGGCGGCCGGTTCCTCAACGCCGGGCTCGGGTTCGGCGGCGGCTGCCTGCCCAAGGACATCCGCGCGTTCATGGCGCGCGCGGGCGAGCTGGGGGCCGACCAGGCGCTGACGTTCCTGCGCGAGGTCGACGCGATCAACATGCGCCGCCGGGCCCGCATGGTCGACCTGGCCCGCGAGCTGGCGGGCGGTTCGTTCCACGGCTGTACGGTCGGCGTGCTCGGCGCCGCCTTCAAGCCGAACTCCGACGACATCCGCGACTCCCCCGCACTCGACGTGGCGGCCACCATCGGCGCCCAGGGCGGCCAGGTGACCGTGTACGACCCGATCGCCCTGGGTAACGCCCGAAAGGCGCACCCCGAGCTGCACTACGGCGAGTCGGCGCTTGAGGCCGTCACGGGGGCACATGTGGTGCTGCTGCTGACGGAATGGCCGGAGTTCGTCGACCTGGACCCGGAGGAGCTCGGCAAGGTGGTCGCGGCCCGCCGCATCGTCGACGGCCGCAACGCCCTGAACACCGAAACCTGGCGCTCCGCAGGCTGGCACTACCGCGCGCTGGGCCGCCCCTGAAAACCCGCGTCCGTCGGGATGGGTCGTTATCGTGCGGCTGTGACCCATCCCGTACCGCGCCCCCTGCTCTTCCTCGACGTCGATGGACCGCTCATTCCCTTCGGCGCGGCGCCACCGGCCGGGTACCCGACCTATCAGACGGGTCGCGAACCACGAGGGGCCGGCTCGAATCCACTCCTGGCCAGGATCGATCCCGCGCACGGGCCCCGGTTGACGGCCCTGCCGTGCGAGCTGGTCTGGGCCACGTCATGGATGGACGACGCGAACGAGTGCGTCGCGCCGTGGATCGGTCTGCCGCGACTGCCCGTGGTGGTCTGGCCGGAGCCATCCGGCCCCGACGAACAGGACGAGCGGGATGGGTTGCACGCGAAGACCCGCGCTCTCGTCGGCTGGGCAGCGGGCCGCGCGTTCGCCTGGGTCGATGATGAGATCACTGACATTGATCGAGCCTGGGTATCCGCGCACCACCGAGGGCGTGCCCTGCTGCATCGCGTCCATCCCGGCCGGGGCCTCGGCGACGCCGACTACGTCGCGCTGACCGAGTGGTTCCTCAGTACGTAGATCTTCTAGCCGCGCAGGTTGGCCGCTTCGGCGCGCAGGCGTTCGCCCTTGGCGTACGCCTGTTCCTTCAGCTCGCCCTGGAACTCCTCCATGCGCCCCCGCAGCTCAGGGTCGGAAACGCCCAGAATGCGTACCGCCAGCAGCCCGGCGTTGCGCGCCCCGCCGACGGCCACCGTGGCCACGGGCACCCCGGCCGGCATCTGGACGATCGACAACAGCGAGTCCATGCCGTCCAGGTACTTCAGAGGCACCGGCACCCCGATCACCGGCAGGGGTGTCACCGAGGCCAGCATCCCCGGCAGGTGGGCCGCGCCCCCGGCTCCGGCGATGATGACCTTGACGCCGCGGGACGCGGCATTCCGGCCGTACTCGATCATCTCGGTCGGCATCCGGTGCGCGGAGACCACGTCGGCCTCGAACGGGACGCCGAACTCCGCCACCGCCTCCGCCGCGGCCTTCATCACCGGCCAGTCGGAGTCGCTGCCCATCACGATGCCGATCGTCACGCCGACTCCCCGGCCCGCCGCACGGAATTCAGGACCTTCACGTGTACTCCCCAGTGGTCAGGTAGACGGCGGCGTGCCGGGCGCGGGCGCGTACGGTGTCGAGGTCGTCGCCGACGGCGGTCACGTGGCCGATCTTGCGGCCGGGCCGGACCTCTTTGCCGTAGAAGTGCAGCTTGATGCCGGGATCGTGGGCCATGACGTGCTCGTACCGCTTGAACAGGTCAGGGTCGTCGCCGCCGAGCAGGTTGGCCATGACGACGACGGGCGCGCTCATCGACGGCGAGCCGAGCGGCAGGTCGAGCACGGCCCGCAGGTGCTGCTCGAACTGCGACGTACGCGAGCCGTCGATCGTCCAGTGGCCGCTGTTGTGCGGCCGCATGGCCAGCTCGTTGACCACCAGCCCGCCGCTCGTCTGGAACATCTCCACGGCGAGCAGCCCGGTCACGCCGAGCTCGTGCGCGATCTGCAGCGCGACGCGCTGGGCCTCGGCGGCCTCCTCCGGGTCGAGTCCGGGGGCGGGCGCGAGCACCTCGACACAGATCCCGTCCTGCTGCACGGTCTCCACGACCGGGTAGCTGACGCCCTGGCCGTGGGGCGAGCGGGCGACGAGTACGGCCAGCTCCCGCTCGAACGGCACGAACGCCTCGACCATCAGCGGCACGCCGCTCTTCAGCGCCTCCGCGACCTCCGAGGGGGTCCGGCAGACCCACACCCCGCGGCCGTCGTAGCCGCCCCTGATCGCCTTCAGCACGACCGGCCACCCGTGCTCGGCGGCGAACGCCGACACCTCCTCAACGCCTGAAATGTCCGACACACGGGCCCACGCGGGACACGGCGCGCCGAACGAGGTCAGCCGCTCGCGCATGACGGCCTTGTCCTGGGCGTGCACCAGCGCGTCGGCCCCCGGATGCACCGCGAACCCGTCGGCGGCCAGCGCCCTGATGTGCTCGGTCGGCACGTGCTCGTGGTCGAACGTGATCGCGTGACAGCCACTGGCGAACTCGCGCAGGTCGGCCAGCTCCCGGTAGTCGCCGAGCCGCGTGTCGACGATGACCCTGGCGGCGCTCTCGTCAGGTGTGTTGGCCAGCACCCGCAGCTCGACGCCGAGCGCGATGGCGGACTGCTGCGTCATCCTGGCCAACTGGCCCGCGCCGACCATGCCGACGACCGGCCCGATGGGACTGTTTGCACTCACGGCAGGTGAGCTTACCCAACGCGCTCAGGCGGGTCCGCGCCGCACGCCAACCGTGGTCAGACCCTTCGCCGCACTGATCACGGTGGCCAGCACGACGATCTCGGCGTCCTTCTTCAGCGGATGCGCCAGAGATGCCTTGCCCGCCTTCGGGCGTTGCCGGTAGACGACGCGCAGGGCGTCGAAGGCGAGCATGGTGTCGGCCGACAGGACGAGCGCCATCATGGGCTGTTCGGGCAGCTCCACGTCGACGTCGAGCCGGTCCGGCCGTACCTGCTCGGGCAGCCCGGTGAGCTCGTCCCGCAGGCCGCGTACCGGGTCCCCTGGCGGGAAGCGCACGCCCGCCACGCCGGCCGGGTCGGTGAGGTAGGTGAGGTGACGCTGAGCGACCACCCGGGCCTGGCCGACCAGCCCGGCGTCGGGGGTGATGGTGGTCGGCGTCTCCGGCGCCGCCCCGCGCGCGGGGATGGGCCCCGCGCCGAGCCGCCAGCGCCCGCCCTCGCGCAGGAACACGAAGTACGCGGGCGACGGCTTGCTCGCCAGGGCGGCGAACCAGTCGCCCTCGCCGGGCAGGAAGAAGGTGGGATCGCTGTAGAGGGCTGGGCGGCCGTTCCGGGTCGCCTTACAGGCACGACCGCCCAGCGTCTTCTCCACCCACGTGGTCAGGTCGGCGACGGCGGCGCAGTCCCGCCGCTTCCATGCCTGGTCAAGCCCGCCAAGCAGCTTGAACACCTGTTCGGCCGTCGCCGTGTCGACGCTGTGGGCGGCCGCCGGAGCGGAGGTCGGATCCTCGGGTGGCGCCACCGTGGCGACGCCCGCGGTGCCGCAACCGGCCGCCACGACGGACAGGCCGGCGAGGAGTACGAGCAGTCGAAGCGGCACAGGAGAACCCCGAGGGTCGTGGCCGTCTGCTGACGGCGGTCCGTCTGAGCCCATCGCCGGCACGCACCGGCGATCTGCCACCGCAGCGTAACGTCCTCTATCCGCATTGTCGGGCATAACACGATATTTGTAGGGTTGTTGATAGGGGTGAGAGGTCACGGGCGGTGGCCCACTATCGGCCTGACGGCCGGTACGCTGAAGTGGTCATGACCTGATTTGCGCCGCGACCGAAAGGGCCGAGTAGCAGACGTGGACTTCGCCAAGGGGCTCTACCAGCGATTCTCGGCGCTCGTGCACGAGATGGCCAAGTTCGGCATCATCGGCCTCATCGCCTTTGTGATCGATTTCGGCATGCTCAACCTCTTCTTGGGTGTCTTCGGCATGGGCCCGCTGACATCCAAGGTGCTGGCCACGGTCATCTCTGCGACCTTCGCCTACCTGGGCAACCGCTTCTGGACCTTCCGGCACCGCGAGCAGAGCGGCCTGGGCCGCGAATATTTCCTGTTCTTCCTGCTCAACGGCATCGCCCTGTTGTTCGGGCTCCTGACCATCGGCTTCACCAAATACACCCTGCACCTGCACGACCTGCTCAGCATCAACATCGCGAACATCGTGGGCGTCGGCCTCGGCACGCTGTTCCGCTACTGGTCGTACAAGAAGTGGGTGTTCCTGGAGGCCACCGACCCCATCCCCACGGAGTTGCCCGGGGTCAAGCAGGACCGCTGACCACGCGGGTCCGGTCGTTGTC
This sequence comes from Nonomuraea sp. NEAU-A123, assembly GCF_018603905.1. Taxonomy (GTDB): domain Bacteria; phylum Actinomycetota; class Actinomycetes; order Streptosporangiales; family Streptosporangiaceae; genus Nonomuraea. The sequence goes on along the minus strand of NZ_JAHFZZ010000001.1, from coordinate 348,901 downwards.
CTCAGCGTGCCGCAGGAAGATGGCGAACGTCGCCGGACGCCGGCGTACCAGCTCCAGCCGGCCCCCGTCGGCGGCGGCCAGCGCGCGGGCCAGGGTCAGCCCCAGGCCGGTGCCGCCGGCTCCGCTCACGTTGCGTTCGAAGACCTTGGGTGCGATGTCGTCGGCGATGCCGGGACCCTCGTCGGACACCTCGGTCACCACGTAGTTGTCGCCACTGGTCGTGGTGACGGTGACGGTGCCGCCGCCGTGCCGCAGGGAGTTCTCCAGCAGCGAGGCGATGACCTGGCCGAAGCCACCGGTGGTGGCCAGCGCCCTGAGCCCGCGCGAGCCTTCGAGCAGCAGCGAGCGGCCCTCGCCGCGGAAGACCGGCTCCCACTCGGTGACCTGCTGGACCAGGACCTCGTCGATCCCGACCGGCTTGGCCTGGGCGTGGCGCTGACGGCGGGCCGCGGCCAGCAGCTCGTCGATCACGGCGGTGAGCCGCTCGGCCTGCACGATGGCCGCCTCGCCCTCCTCGCGGACGACCTCCGGGTGTTCGCTGGCCGCGACGATCTCCTCCAGGCGCATGGTGAGGCCGGTCAGCGGGGTGCGTAGCTGGTGGGAGGCGTCGGTGGCGAACTCGCGTTCGCGAGTGAGCAGGTCGGAGATGCGGGTGGCGCTGCGGTCGAGCACCTGAGCCACCCGGTCGAGCTCCGGAATGCCGTAGCGATGCTTGCTGGGCCGGGCGTCGCCGGAGCCGAGCCGGTCGGCGATCTTCGCCAGGTCCTGCAGGGGCAGCGTCAAACGGCGCGACTGCACGATGGCAAGGCCGACCGCCACCGCCAGAGCCGCGACGGCCAGGGCCACGATCAGCAGCAGGCGTGCTCGCACGTCCTGCTCGACCTGGTCCCTGTCGCGGCTCACCCGGACGTAGATCCCATTCTCGGACTGGGCGTCCTCGGTCATCTGGTGACCGGACGGCGGCGGAACGCCGACGATGGTCGCCTTGGGCTGGGTGGCACGCTCATAGATCTGGATGTAGCGGTCGGGGTACTTCTGCTTGAGTTGCTGAGGATCGAGAGGCGTGTCCTGGATGCGGGCATACTCGACTTCCCCCACCAGGCGCGTCGCCTCCGCCCTGAGCTCCTGGGCCGCCTCGTCGACGATCAGGCGGCTGACCACGATGCCCAGGGGGACCCCCAGCAGCAGCACCGCGATGACCGCGACGACCAGGGTGGATGTGAGCAGGCGGCGGCGCATCCCTACTCGCGTTCGAAGCGGAAGCCGACTCCTCGGACGGTGGTGATGTAGCGAGGCTTTGCCGCGTCGTCGCCCAGCTTGCGGCGCAGCCAGGAAATGTGCATGTCGAGGGTCTTGGTGGAACCCCACCAGTTGGTGTCCCACACCTCGCGCATGATCTGCTCGCGGGTGACGACCTTGCCCGCGTCGCGGACGAGTACGCGGAGCAGGTCGAACTCCTTGGTCGTAAGGTGCAGCTCTTTCTCTCCCATCCAGGCACGGCGGGAGTCGGCGTCGATGCGGACGCCTTGCACCACCGGTGTCTCTGAGGTGCCCCGGCGCAGCAGCGCCCGCACCCTGGCGAGCAGCTCGGCCAGCCGGAACGGCTTGGTGACGTAGTCGTCGGCGCCGGCATCGAGGCCGACGACCGTGTCGACTTCGTCGACCCGAGCGGTAAGTATCAGGACCGGAGTGCCGTGCCCTTCGGCGCGGATCCGGCGCGCAACCTCCAGCCCGTCCATTTCTGGCAGGCCGAGGTCAAGAACGATGAGGTCGATGCCACCCGACAGGGCCCTTTCCAGGGCCTGCGGGCCGTCGGGGCTCACCTCAACCTGATAGCCCTCACGGCGCAACGCACGCGCGAGTGGCTCGGAAATCGAGGTGTCATCCTCGGCGAGAAGTACGCAGGTCATGAAGCGATCGTAGGACCTTAGGCGATCGTTTCCCGGTCACAGCGCGCGGTTTGACTCGTCGTTGACCTATCCATTGACCTGGGCAAACTCAGATAAATGTCGGTTGATCCCGCTTAAAGTACCGCATTCGCAGGGGACAAATGCGATCGCTGATCTTCCGGAATCGCAAAACCTTCTGTGCCGTCCGGCGTGTCGCGGAAAGGCGCGCGCCCGCCGGGAGTAGCGGCGGGCGCGTCGGATCCGGGGCTCAGTCCTCGGAGGGCGGCTCGGCGTAGCGGGCGAGATAGAGCTGCTCGCCCAGGCTCCGCATGAGCGCCAGCTCGGTCTCCAGGTAGTCGATGTGGTGCTCCTCGTCCTCGAGGATGTCCTCGAAGATCCGTGCGGAGGTCACGTCGCCCTTCTCCCGCATGAGCTTGATGCCCGGCCGCAGCCGGGCCACGACGGACACCTCCACCTCCAGGTCGGCCCGTAGCTGCTCCTCGACCGTCTGCCCGATGTGCAGCGTGCCGAGGCGCTGGTAGTTGGGCAGGCCCTCAAGGAAGAGGATGCGATCGGTGAGGCGCTCGGCGTGGCGCATCTCGTCGATCGATTCGGCGCGGGTGTGCTCGGCGAGTTTGGTGTAGCCCCAGTTCTGCTGCATCTTGGCGTGCAGAAAATATTGGTTGATCGCGGTCAGCTCCGCGGTGAGCTGTTCGTTGAGCAGCTCGATGATCTGGATGTCGCCCTGCATGAACGGGCCCCTCGTGCTATGCGGTCGTGAGTTCCTCAGACCTCTTCAGGATCGCACATATCTTTCTGACACAAGTCGCGCAGTCTCCCCCGGCACCCGTGGTGTCGCGGATCTGCTTGGCGCTCCTGGCACCCGCGGCGATGCAGTCGTGGACCTCGTTCTCGGTCACAGCACGACACACACATACGTACATGCGGGGACAAGCCTTTCGCGACGAAGGGAGCCAAGGTTAGGCACACCTAAAATAGCTCACTTCGGTAAGGCTTGCCTATGTTAGGTCGGACACAGATCACTGTCCCCGGGCGATCCACTCCTCCAGGTGCGGCGCCTCGGCCCCGATCGACGTCGAGTCACCGTGGCCGGTGTGTACGACCGTCTCGCCGGGCAGCGTCAGCAGCCGCCGGGTGATCGAGTCGATGATCGTGTCGAACGACGAGAAGGACCGCCCGGTCGCGCCGGGGCCGCCCTTGAACAGCGTGTCGCCGCTGAACAGCACGCCACGGTCGGGCGCGTGCAGGCAGACCGCGCCCGGCGCGTGGCCCGGAGTGTGGAGCACCTCCAGCACGATCCCGCCGACCTCGATCTTCTCGCCGTCGGCCAGCGGTTGGTATGGGACCGCCTGGCCGTACACCTGGTCCCAGAGGACCTGGTCGGCGGGGTGCAGCCGGATCGGCGCCCCGGTCAGCTCGGCGAGCTCCCCGGCGGCGTTGATGTGGTCGTTGTGCGCGTGCGTGCAGACGATGGCCTTGACCGTACGCTCGCCGACGCGGTCGGTGATGGCGCGCGCGTCGTGCGCCGCGTCGATGACGACCACCTCGCGGGCGTCGCCGACCAGCCAGACGTTGTTGTCGACGTCCCAGGTGCCGCCGTCGAGCGAGAACGTCCCCGAGGTGATGACCCTGTCGATCATTAGAGGACCACCACCGAGCGCAGGACCTCGCCGCGGTGCATCTTGGCGAACGCCTCCTCGACCCCGTCGAGCCCGATGGTCTCCGACACGAACTTCTCGAGCGGGAGCCGCCCCTGCCGGAACAGGTCGATCAGCATGGGGAAGTCGCGCGACGGCAGGCAGTCGCCGTACCAGGAGGACTTCAGCGACCCGCCGCGCCCGAACACGTCGAGCAGCGGCAGCTCCAGCCGCATCTCGGGCGTCGGCACGCCGACGAGCACAACGGTGCCGGCCAGGTCACGAGCATAGAAGGCCTGCTTGTACGTCTCGGGGCGGCCGACGGCCTCGATGACCACGTCGGCGCCGAAGCCGCCGGTGAGGTCGCGGATCGCCTCGACGGGGTCGTTCGCCCGCGAGTTGACCGTGTCGGTGGCGCCGAAGCCGCGGGCCCATTCGAGCTTGCGGTCGTCCACGTCGACCGCGATGATCTTCGTGGCGCCGGCGATCGACGCGCCGAGGATCGCGGCGTCACCGACGCCGCCGCAGCCGATGACGGCGACCGAGTCGCCCCTGGTGACGTTGCCCGTGTTGAGCGCGGCGCCGAGCCCGGCCATGACGCCACAGCCGAGCAGCCCGGCCACCTCGGCGGGCGCGTCGGCGGAGACCTTGGTGCACTGCCCCGCGGCGACCAGCGTCTTGCCCAGGAACGCGCCGATGCCCAGCGCGGGCGACAGCTCGGTGCCGTCGGCCAGCGTCATCTTCTGCGTGGCGTTGTGGGTGTTGAAGCAGTACCACGGGCGCCCGCGCAGGCAGGCACGGCACTGGCCGCACACGGCCCGCCAGTTGAGGATCACGTAGTCGCCGGGCTCGACCCCGGTGACACCCTCACCCACCGCCTCGACCACACCAGCGGCCTCGTGCCCGAGCAGGAACGGGAAGTCGTCGTTGATGCCGCCCTCCCGGTAGTGCAAGTCGGTATGGCAGACCCCGCAGGCCCTGACCGCCACCACCGCCTCACCCGGTCCCGGGTCGGGGACGATCACCGTCTCGACCGATACTTCCTGGCCCTTACCTCGGGCGATGACACCCTGCACTTCGTACGGCATGGCAGCCATCTTGGGTCAGGAGGATGATCGCCGCAAGGCGTAGGGCTGCACCATCCCGAGTCCCCGGGCCGGTCGGCGCCGGATCCGGCGTACCTCGAACCCCGGTCTGCCGTTGAGTCCCTCGGCCAGTTCGGCGTCGACGAGGATCGTGCCGGGCCGGGCGATGGCGGTGAGCCGGGCGGCCAGGTTGACGGTGGTGCCGTAGACGTCGCCCATGATGGGCAGCACCGGCCCGTAGGCCAGGCCGATGCGCAGGTCGGCCGCCTCCACCAGGTCGAGCGCGATCGCCGCCGCCTCCGCCGGGGTGTGGGCGGTGAACAGCACCTCGTCGCCGAGCGTCTTGACCAGCCGGCCGCCGTGCGCGGCCACCACGTCGGAGGCCCGCGCCTCGAACCCCTCGACCAACGCGGCCAGCTCCCGCTCGTCGAGCTCGCGGGCCCGCCGGGTGAACGAGACGAGGTCCGCGAAACCCACCGCGATCGACACGCGGGCGGGGATGTTCTCCTCGTCGAGGGCGGCGACGGACAGCAGCCGGGTGCCCGCGGCGGCCAGCTGGGCCCGCCAGACGTGGATCAGCACCTGCTCGAAGTCGGGCAGCAGCAGCCGGGCCGTGTCGAGCACCCGGGCCAGGTCGTCGTCGGAAGGCCGCTCGTCCGGCGGCAGCATCGCGCCGATCATGATCTCGGCCTGCCACTGGGCCAGCTTGGCCGTGGTCTGGCCGAGCGCGCGGGCCATCCGGATGACGGTCTGCTCGTCGAGCAGGCCGCTGTCGAGCATCCGGCTCACCCGCCGCAGCGCGTCGACGTCACCGTCGGAGAAGGCGACCGCGTCGTCGGCGAGCGAGGCGAAGCCCAGCGCCCGCCAGATGCGCTCCGCCAGCTCCGGCGAGACGCCCGCCTCCGCCGACACCCCCGCCTTGGTGTGGCGGGCGGGCATGCCGACGAGCAGCCGGTCGATCTCCTCAGCGGTGAGTCTGTTCAATGGCCGTCGATATCTCCGTCGGAGGCGTCCTCCAGCAGGCGGAACAGGTCGGTCCTGACGTCCTGGAGGTGGGGGATGTCGCGCAGGGCGATCTGCCCCCGGTCGCCCGCCGACTCGACGGTGAGCGTGCCGCAGCCGAGGATGCGCTCGAAGAAGGTCTGGTCGGAGCTGACCGTGTTGACCTTGGCCATCGGGATCTCGTCCGTCGACTTGTTGAGCACACCCGTGCTGATCGTGAAGCGGTGGGTGGTGAGCACGTAGCCGGTGTTCTTCCACTGCAGGTAGGGCACGAACGACCAGATCGTCAGCAGGAGCACGGCGACGACTCCGACGGCGATCCTGGCGTAGTTGGCGTACTCGAACGTGCTGGGGATGAAGAAGAGCGCCGCGCCCGAGGCGGCGACGATCAGCACGAGCGCGATGAAGGGCACCACGAGCCGCTTCCAGTGCGGGTGGAACGACCTGATGCGCCGTTCACCCTGCGTCAAGTGGTGGTCAGGGAGGGTCATGGGCAAATGGTGCCACCTCCGCGCGTTCGCGGCTACGAGGACGCGCGGACATGGACGACGTCACCCGCGCTCAGCGCGTGCGTCTTGCCGTCCGCGATCATCTGGAGGTGTCCGGCCTGATCGATGCCGGTCGCCTGGCCGACCAGCACGCGCTCGCCGGGCAGCTCGACCCTGACCTGCCGCCCGATCGTCGCGCTGGAGGCCTGGTAGGCGGCGCGCAGCCCGCACGCGTCGGCGTCGCCGCCCGCCTCGGACCAGTCGCGGTAGTGCCTCTCGACCTCCCTGAGCACGGCTCTGAGCAGCGGGTCCCGGTCCACGCACGCCGCCTGCTCGATGGCCAGCGAGGTCGCCGTCTCCACAGGGAGTTCCTCCGGCTTGAGCGACACGTTCAGGCCCATCCCGATGACGACGGCGTCCTCGGCCCGCTCGGCCAGGATCCCGGCCAGCTTGTGCTCGCCGATCAGCAGGTCGTTCGGCCATTTGAGCCGTACGTCCACCTCCGCCAGCCTGCGGACGGCCGATGCCGCCGCCACGCCGAACAGCAGCGCCAGCCACCCCTGCCTGACGATGGGCACCTCGGGCCTGAGCAGGACGGAGACGGTCAGGCCGGAGCGCGGCGGCGCGGTCCAGGTGCGGCTCAGCCTGCCCCGGCCGGCGAGCTGCGACTCGGCCACCAGGACCCGGCCTTCCTCCGCGCCCTCTTTCGCGGCTTGGGCGAGGTCGGCGTTGGTCGATCCGGTGCTCTCGACCACGCGTACGCCGGTCCACAGGCTGCCGGGCCGGACGAGGGCGCGGTTGAGCGCCGCCTCGGACAGGGGCGGACGGTCGAGGTCGGAGTAGCGAGAGTCGGGCATTCCTCCATCTTCGCCGAACCTCCGCTGTCCTCTGACGCCGCCCGCGGGGAAGATGGGGAGATGAGCAGACGTCTGGACCCGCGCAACTGGGCCTCGTGGCGGCCGTTCGGCATCGGCCTACGCAAGCCGAACAACTACTTGGAGCTGCTGAAGGCATTTCGATCGGTCAAGGGCAACAGGCGTTACGCCTGGCGGATACTCAACCAGGGCACGTGCGACGGGTGCGCGCTGGGCACGCGGGGCATGCGCGACTGGACGATGGACGAGATCCACCTGTGCAACATCCGGCTGCGGCTGCTGCCGCTGAACACGATGCCGGCACTCGACGTGTCGCTGCTGGGCGACGTCTCCGGGCTGGCCGGCCGGAAGAGCGCCGAGCTGCGGGAGCTGGGGCGGCTGCCCTACCCGATGCTGCGGCGGGCGGGCGAGCCGGGCTTCAGCCGGGTCTCGTGGGACCAGGCGCTGAAGGTGGCCGCCGACGGGCTGCGCGACGCGCGCTTCGGCGCCTACCTGACCAGCCGCGGCATGCCGAACGAGAACTACTACGCGGCCCAGAAGGCCGTGCGGGCGCTGGGCACGAACAGCGTGGACAACGCGGCGCGCATCTGCCACTCGCCCTCGACCGTCGCGCTCAAGCAGACGATCGGCGCAGCGGCCACCACCTGCTCCTACACCGACTGGATCGGCTCCGACCTGATCGTCTTCATCGGGTCGAACCCCTCCAACAACCAGCCCGTGGCGATGAAGTACCTCTACCACGCCAAGAAGGCCGGCACCCGCGTGGCCATGATCAACGCCTACCGCGAGCCCGGCATGGACCGCTACTGGGTGCCGTCGAACGCCGAGTCCGCGGTGTTCGGGACGAAGATCACCGATGAGTTCTTCGGCGTGAACGTGGGCGGCGACATCGGCTTCCTCAACGGCGTGTTCAAGCACCTGATCGAGAACGACTGGGTGGACAAGGCGTTCGTCGACCAGCGGACCTCCGGCTTCGAGGAGGTCCGGCGGGCGCTGGCGGACCAGACGTGGGAGGAGCTGGAGGCGCTGTCGGGGGCGACCCGCGACGAGATGCTCCGGCTGGCCAGGCTGCTCGGCGAGGCGAAGTCGGCGGTGCTGGTCTGGTCGATGGGCATCACGCAGCACGCCTTCGGCGAGGACAACGTCCGGTCGATCGTGAACCTGGCCCTGGCGCGCGGCTTCCTGGGCCGCGACAACTGCGGGCTGATGCCGATCCGGGGGCACAGCGGGGTACAGGGCGGGGCCGAGATGGGCGCGTACGCGACCGGCCTGCCCGGCGGTCTACCGATCACGCCAGAGAATGCCGCGAAATTTACTGATATTTGGGGATTTGAGGTGCCGACGGCGCCCGGCCTGACCGCGACCGACATGATCGACGCGGCCCACTCGGGCGACCTCGACGCGCTCATCTCCTCGGGCGGCAACTTCCTGGAGGTGCTGCCCGACCCCGGCTACTGCCGGGAGGCGCTGGCCCGGCTCAAGCTCCGCGTGCACATCGACATCGTGCTGTCCTCGCAGATGCTGGTGCCGTCCGAGGGCGACGTGCTGCTGCTGCCCGCGCAGACCCGCTACGAGATGACCGGCGGGGTGACCGAGACGTCCACCGAGCGCCGGATCATCTTCTCGCCCGAGATCGAGGGGCCGCGGATCGGCGAGGCCTGGCCGGAGTGGAAGATCTTCGGCGAGCTGGCCGCCGCAACAAAACCCGAAATTTCGGCAAAAGTTCGCTTCACCGGGACCTCGCGGATCCGCGAGGAGATCGAGCAGGCGGTGCCGTTCTACAAGGGCATTTCCGGACTCAAGGGGTTCGGGGACAACGTCCAGTACGGCGGACGCCACCTGTTCGCCGACGGCCGCTTCAACACCCCCGACGGGCGCGGCGTGTTCTCCGCCGTCGAGCCGCCCGCGCTGGAGCGCCCCGACGGCACGTTCATGGTGGCCACCCGGCGCGGCAAGCAGTTCAACAGCATGGTCCACGAGCGGCGCGACGGCTTCAACGGCGCGATGCGCGAGGCCGTGCTGATGAGCCCCTACGACGCCGACCGCCTCGGCCTGCCCGACGGCACCGCGGTCGAGCTGAGTTCGGGCGGGCGGTCGTACCAGGGCAAGGTCCTGCGGGCGCCGCTGATGCCGGGCAACCTGCAGATCCACTGGCCGGAGGGGAACGTCCTGCTCGACGAGACCCGGCGCTCGCCCCAGGCCAGGATCCCCGACTACAACGCACTCGTCACCGTGCGGCGGCTATGAGCGACCGGCTGACCCGCGTGGGTCCCACCACCCGCATCCGCGTCCGCGAGCTGTCCGGCTCCACGGTCCGCGACCGGCGCGACGACCTCGCCACCGAGGAACCCCTGGAGATCCGCCTCACCGCGCTGGACGGGACCCGCAAGACCGTCGCCATCACCATGCGCACCCCCGGGCACGACTTCGAGCTGGCGGCCGGGTTCCTGCACGGCGAGGGACTGGTCCGGCCCGGCGGCATCGCGGCCATCGCCTACTGCACCGACGAGGACCTCCCGCCCGAGGCCCGCTACAACACCGTCACCGTACGCCTGCGCGGCCCGATCCCCGACCTGCCCACGCTGGACCGCCACTTCCTCACCTCCAGCGCCTGCGGCGTCTGCGGCTCGGCCAGCCTCGACGACCTGCACGACCGCTGCGCGCCACTCCCCCGAGGCACCCTCGAACTCACCCCCGAGATCCTTTACGGCCTGCCGGACGCGCTCCGCGCCGGCCAGGGCGTCTTCGGCAAGACCGGCGGCCTGCACGCGGCCGGGCTGTTCCGCCCCGACGGCACGCTGGTGGCGCTCAGGGAGGACGTGGGCCGGCACAACGCGGTGGACAAGCTCGTCGGCTGGGCGTCACTCGGCGAACGGCTCCCGCTGACCGAGCACGTGCTGATGGTCAGCGGCCGGGCCAGCTACGAGATCATGCAGAAGGCGTTGGTCGCGGGCGTGCCGGCGGTGTGCGCGGTCTCGGCCCCGTCGTCGCTGGCCGTGGACCTGGCCAGGGAGTTCGGCATGACGCTCGTCGGGTTCCTGCGGGGGCAGCGGTGCAACGTGTACTCGGGACAGGAGCGGATTCTAGTGGAATGAAGCATTCCGTTCTGCTATAGTTGGAACAGAATAAGCCGTTCCAACGAGGAGCCCGCGATGAGCGTTCACCCCTTCCGCATCGAGATCCCCCAGGCCGACCTCGACGACCTGCGGACCCGCCTGGCCATGACCCGCTTCGCCGACGAGATCGCGGACGCCGACCAGGGTGTGCGCGTCGAGCGGGTCCGGCGGCTGGTCGGCCGCTGGCTCGACGGCTTCGACTGGCGGGCGCAGGAGGCCAGGCTCAACGCCTACCCGCAGTTCACCACCGAGATCGACGGCCAGAACATCCACTTTATCCACGTCCGCTCGGAAAACCCCGACGCCCTGCCCCTGATCCTCACTCACGGCTGGCCGGGCTCGATCGTCGAGTACCTGAACGCCATCGAGCCGCTGTCGCGGCACTTCCACCTCGTCGTGCCGTCGCTGCCCGGCTACGGCTTCTCCGGGCCGACCACCGAGCTGGGCTGGGACAACCAGCGCATCGCCAAGGCGTGGACCGAGCTGATGGCCCGCCTCGGCTACGAGCGTTACGGCGCGGTGGGCAACGACGCCGGCTCGATGATCTCGCCGGAGATCGGCCGGCTCGCCCCCGACCGCGTCGTCGGCGTCCATGTGACGCAGTTGTTCTCCTTCCCCTCCGGTGACCCGGCCGAGTTCGCGAACCTGAGCGAGGAGGACCAGGCCGGGCTGGCCGTACTCGACTGGTTCTGGAAGGAGAAGGGCGCCTTCAACGTCCTGCAGTCCCAGCAGCCGCAGACGCTCGCCCACGCGATCATCGACTCACCCGCCGGGCTGGTCGGCTGGCTCGCTCAGCTCTTCGACGAGGACCTCGACGACGACTTCGTGCTCACCAACGCGGCGATCCACTGGTTCACCGGCACGGCCGGCTCGGCCCTCCGCCTGTACTGGGAGAACGCCCGCGCCGAGCACCCCAAGGAGCCGACCACCGTACCGACCGCGCTGGCCATGGGGGAGGGCGACTTCCGGTCCATCCGCGCCTTCGCCGAGCGCGACCACACCGGCATCGTCTCCTGGAGGACCCTCCCCGCCCCGGCCCACGGCCACTACACGGCCCACACCGCCACCGAGACCCTCACCGCCGACATCCGCGCCTTCTTCGAGAGCCTCGGCTGAGGTCAGCCGGTGTTCTGCAGGCCCGCCGCCACCCCGTTGACCGAGAGCAGGAGCAGCGTCGACAGGCGCTCGCGCTCCCGGTCGGACGGGGTGCCGGTGCGCATGGCCGTCAGGGCGCGGAGTTGCAGGTGGGACAGGGCGTCCACGTACGGGTCTCTGAGCTGGACGGCGCGGGACAGGACCTTGCGGTTCTCCAGCAATCGGGTGTGGCCGGTGACCTGCAGCACCAGGGTGCGGGTCCGGTCGTACTCCTCCAGGACCTGGCGGGCGAAGTCGTCCCGGCCGCCGAGTGCCAGGTAGCGTTCGGCGATCGATCTGTCGGTCTTGGCCAGCGACATCTCCGCGTTGTCGAGCAGGGCGTTGAACAGCGGCCATTCGGCGTAGGCGGCCTTCAGCTCGTCGAGCGAGGCCACCGAGGCCAGGCCGGTGCCCAGGCCGTACCAGCCGGGCAGGTTGACCCTGGTCTGGGCCCAGGCGAAGACCCAGGGGATGGCGCGCAGGTCGTCGAGCGAGCGGGGGGCGCCGAGGCCGCGGCGGGCGGGGCGGGAGCCGAGGCGCAGGGAGCCGATCTCTTCCAGCGGGCTGACCAGGGCGAACCATTCGGGGAAGCCGGGGGCCTCGGTGAGCGAGCGGTACGCCTGCTCCGAGGCCGTGGCCACCTTCTCGGCGAGCGGGCGGAAGCGGTCGGCCGCGGCGGCGGTGCGGGCGCCGATCGAGGGCGAGGAGGCCATCAGCACCGCGTTCGTGACCTGCTCCAGGTGGCGGCGGGCGATGGCGATGTGGCCGTAGCGGGCGAAGATGACCTCGCCCTGCTCGGTGACCTTGAAGCGGCCGGCCACCGAGCCGGGCGCCTGGGCGAGCACCGCACGGTTGGCGGGGCCGCCGCCACGGCCGAGCGCGCCGCCCCGGCCGTGGAACATGCGCAGTTGTACGTCGTGCTCCACCGCCCAGGCGGTGAGCTGCTCCTGCGCCTCGTACAGGCGGAGCGTCGCGGCGGCCGGGCCGAGCTCCTTGGCCGAGTCGGAGTAGCCGAGCATGATCTCCATGCGCCTGCCGGTGGCGGCCAGCCGCTCACGCATCTGGGGCAGCTCCAGCATCCCGGACAGCACGGCCGGGGAGTTGGCCAGGTCCTGGCCCGACTCGAACAGCGGCACCACGTCGAGCACGGGCGCGCGCCGGCCGAGCGCGTGCTCGGCCAGCTCGTAGACCGCGGCGATGTCGTCGGCGGAGCGGGTGAAGGAGACGACGTAGCGGGAGCAGGCCGTGATCCCGAACCGCTCCTGGATCCAGGCGATCACCCGGATCGTGGCCAGCACCTCCTCGGTGCGCTCCGACAGCTCACCGCCGGCCCTGATCTCCGCCAGCGCCGCCGCGTGCACCTCGGAGTGCTGGCGTACCTCCAACTCGGCCAGGTGGAAGCCGAACGTCTCGACCTGCCAGATGAGGTGCTGCAGCTCGCCGTACGCCTGCCGCGCCGCATGAGCGGCGAGCGACTCCTGGACCAGGCGCAGGTCGGCGAGCAGCTCGGCCGGTGCGCGGTAGGCGAGGTCGAGGTCGCGCCGGAGGGTCGCGGTGATGCGGGCGGCCACGAACAGCAGCCACTGCCGGTGCGGCTCGCTCGGCGAGCGGGTGGCCATCACCGAGACCACCTCGGGATGGGCGTCGACGGCCGCGGCCAGCGCCGCCTTGAGCTCCGGCGAAGGCGGCGCGAACTGCTCGGCCGCGGTGAGCGTGCGGGCGATGCGGGTGCAGGCCGTCTCCAGCGCGGTCAGCACGTGGTCGGACTGGATCTGGACGGCCTCGCGGGTGACCTTGGCGGTCACGTTGGGGTTGCCGTCGCGGTCGCCGCCGATCCAGCTTCCGTAGCGGATGAAGGGCCTGGCCAGCGGCGGCCGGGTGCCGGTGCCGTCGCCGAGCGCCGCGTCGAGCGAGCGGTAGACCTGCGGCACCATGCGGAACAGCGTCTCGTCGAAGGCGGCCATGGCCGTCCGTACCTCGTCGAGCGGGTCGAGCTTGGTGGAGCGGAGCTGGGCCGTACGCCACAGCAGGTCGATCTCCTCCAGCATCCGCCGCCGGCTCTCGGCGCGCTCGGAGGCGCCGCGACCGGCCGCGTTGTACTCGGTGAGCTGGCCGCTGACCCGCTGGATCGCGGTGACGACCGCGCGCCTGCGCGCCTCCGTCGGGTGCGCGGTCAGGACCGGGTGCAGCTCCAGCCCCTTGACCAGCTCGGTGACGCGCTCGTCGCCCAGCTCTTGTACGGCCTGCGCCAGCGACTCCCGCTCGACCCGGCCCTCGGCGTCACGTTCGCGCAGAATGCGGATGCGGTAGTGCTCCTCGGCCAGGTTGGCCAGATGGAAGTAACAGGTGAACGCACGGGCGATCTGCACGGCCCGGTCGATCTCCCACGCGGCCACCATGGCCGTGATCTCGTCGCCGGTGACCTCGCCCCTGCGTGCGGCGATCACGGCCTTACGCAGGCGTTCGACATCGGCCAGCAGATCCTCGCCGCCCTGCTCGGCGATCACCTGCCCGAGCAGCTTGCCGAGCAATCGCACGTCCTGACGCAGCTCGTCGGGCATTTCGGTGACCGCGGCACTGCGACGCTCAATCCCCTGGTCAATCATGCTTCAAAGGTATCCACAAGCCCGGAAAGACCGTAAGGCGGTCTCACGTATTGGACTAGACCATTGATCAGGTGGCCTGGGACACCGCGGCGAGCAGCTCAGGGAAGCGGGCGAAACCGATCTTCGCGCCGAGCCGCCGCCCCAGGAACTCCGCCAGCAGCCCGTAGAACGGCGCGAGCACGGACACCCAGAAGAGCCCGAACAGCAGCGGCACCACGAACGGCAGCGACAGGGCGCTGACGCCCAGCAGCGCGCCCATGCCGGAGACGAACGCCTGCCCGCCCTGTCCCGGCGCGGCCCCGGTGAAGGCGTTCATCCGGTCGGGCACGGTGTAGGGGATGACGACGCTGGTCACGGAGCCGACGCCGAACCCTATTCCGAGCGCCCCGAGGCCGGTGAGTACCGCCGGGGCGATCCCCTCCGGGTGGCCGGCGAGCAGTCCGGCGACGGTGGCGATCAGGATGAGCAATGGCGTCGCGATCACCGCGCCGGCCAGGTGGCGCCCGGCCAGATCGGTGCTGAGTCCGCGCTCCGAGCCGGTGGCGACGGCGTTCATCCAGAGCGAGCGGCCGTCGATGCCGAACGAGTTGGCCGACTGCAGGGCGATCATCATCCCGGCCGACGCGGTGAGCAGGATCGGGAGCCACGCCCCGGTCTCCAGGGAACGGGTGACCGAGAACCCCAGCACGACGGCCACCACGAGGGAGGAGAACCAGCCGACCCGGGAGCGGGGTTCGCGCCTGATGTACTTGAGCTCCTTGGTGACCACGGCGGCCAGCGGCCCGTCCGGCAGGAACCGGTCGATCAGCCCGCTCTCCCTGCGTACGGAGGCGGCGCGAGTGGAGGCGTCGGGCGTGACCAGGGCCCGGCTGAGCGCCTTGATCCACAGCCAGCCGGCCACGACGACCACGAGGGCCACGGCGACGAGCTCGGCCAGGCCGGTCAGACCGCCGTCGGCCATCGCGTGCGCGGCCATGCCCGAAGGCGTCCACCTGAGGATCGCCGACGCCCCGCGCAGCATCTCCGCCGGGTCGCCGAGGTTGCCGTTGAGCACCAGGTTCGGCAGCTGCGCGAGCAGGACGACGAAGATCGCGGCCACGGCCAGCACATCCCGGCCGCGCCGGGTGCGCAGCGCGCTGGACAGTGCGGTGGTGACCAGTCTGGAGGTGACCAGGCAGAGCGCGAACTGCAGGAGCACGGCGATGATCCCGAGCAGCACGCCGCCGACGCCGGTGGCCAGCCCCACCAGGGCGCCCGTCGTGACGATCAGCGTGGCCAGCGGCCAGACGCCGGTGGCGGAGGCGGTGAACATGCCGACCGCGAGCCGGTGGGTGGGCAGGGGGAACAGCGACAGCCGGGCCGGGTCGAGCGTGTCGTCCAGGCCGAACGCCAGCAGCGGCACGATCATCCAGCCGATGAGCATGAGCGAGAACACCACGACGACGATCGACGCGGCCACGTCGTGCGGGGCCAGCCGGAGCAGGCTCATGAGGAGGAAGCCGATGACGCTCACGAACACCGACAGGATGAGCGTGAGGGTGAAGCCGAGCTTGCGCTGCAGGTCGCCGCGGAGGTTGCCGACCAGCAACCGGAGCTTGAGCTGGGCGAAGAGCGCGACCGTGCTCACGCCGGCTCCTTCCCCCGGCCGAGCCAGGTCAGGCCAGAGTCGCCGTTGTCGCGCGGGCCGCCGACCAGGTCCAGGAAGGCCTGGTTGAGGCTGCGTCCCTCACGCACCAGCTCCAGCGGGCCCTGGGCCACGATGTGCCCGGCGCTCATCACCGACACCCAGTCGCAGAGCCGTTCGACGAGATCCATCACGTGGCTGGAGAAGATGACGGTCGAGCCCGACGCGGTGAAGCGCCGGAGCACCTCGGTGAGCGTGTTGGCGCTGACGGGATCGACGCCCTCGAACGGCTCGTCGAGGAAGAGCACGGACGGGTTGTGCAGCAGCGCCGCGGCCAGGCCGATCTTCTTGCGCATGCCGGTGGAGTAGTCGACGACGAGCTTGTCGGCGGCCTCGGCCAGGTCCATCACCTGCAGCAGTTCCTCGGCGCGCTGCTCGACGTCGGCCTTGGAGATGCCGCGCAGCCTGCCGTTGTAGAGGAGCAGCTCGCGGCCCGACAGCCGCTCGAACAGCCGCAGCCCCTCGGGCAGCACGCCGATGCGGGCCTTGACCGCGACGGGATCGCGCCACACGTCGAAGCCGTCGATCTCGGCCTGGCCGCCGTCGGGGCGGAGCAGACCGGTGATCATACTGAGAGAGGTCGTCTTGCCGGCGCCGTTGGGGCCGACGAGCCCGGCGAAGCTGCCTGCCGGGACCACCAGGTCGATGCCGGCCACCGCGATCTGTGGGCCGTATCTCTTGAAAAGGCCATGCGTGTGAACCGCCTCCGTCATGGATCCACTCTAGGAGGCGGGTTAATCTTGCGCGCATGAGCGCTGCCGAGGCCGTACCGGATCCACCGGACATCCACACCACCGCAGGCAAGATCGCCGACCTGGAACGCCGACTCGACGAGGCCGTCCACGCCGGCTCCGCGGCGGCCGTGGCCAAACAGCACGCCAAGGGCAAGATGACGGCGCGGGAGCGGGTGCTGGCGCTGCTCGACGAGGACTCGTTCGTGGAGTTCGACGAGTTCGCCAGGCACCGGTCCACGATGTTCGGGCTGGAGAGCAGGCGGCCGTACGGCGACGGCGTGATCACCGGTCACGGCACGATCGACGGGCGCCAGGTGTGCGTGTTCTCGCAGGACGTGACCGTGTTCGGCGGCTCGCTCGGCGAGGTCTACGGCGAGAAGATCGTCAAGGTGCTCGACCTGGCGCTGCGGACCGGCTGCCCGATCATCGGCATCAACGAGGGCGGCGGCGCCCGCATCCAGGAGGGCGTGGTCGCGCTCGGGCTCTACGCGGAGATCTTCAAGCGGAACGTGCACGCCTCGGGCGTGATCCCGCAGATCTCGCTCATCATGGGCGCGGCGGCCGGCGGCCACGTCTACTCCCCCGCGTTGACCGACTTCGTGGTGATGGTCGACCAGACGTCGCAGATGTTCATCACCGGCCCCGACGTGATCAAGACCGTGACCGGCGAGGAGGTCACGTTCGAGGAGCTCGGCGGCGCGCACACGCACAACACCAAGTCGGGCGTGGCCCACTACCAGGCCACGGACGAGAACGACGCGCTCGACTACGTCAAGGCGCTGCTGTCCTACCTGCCGTCCAACAACCTGGACGAGGCGCCGCTCTTCGAGGGCGCCGGGGACCTGGAGCCGGATCCCGAGCTCGACGAGCTGATCCCGGACTCGGCGAACCAGCCCTACGACATGCACCGGGTCATCGAGCGGGTGCTCGATGACGGTGAGTTCCTTGAGGTCCACGCGCTGTTCGCGCCGAACGTGGTGGTCGGGTACGGCCGGGTGGACGGGCAGTCGGTGGGCGTGGTGGCCAACCAGCCGATGCATTTCGCCGGGTGCCTGGATATCAACGCCTCCGAGAAGGCAGCCAGATTTATTCGAACATGTGATGCTTTTAATATTCCTATCCTGACTTTTGTCGATGTACCGGGATTCCTCCCAGGGACCGATCAGGAATGGAACGGAATCATCCGTCGCGGCGCCAAGCTCCTCTACGCCTACGCCGAGGCCACTGTGCCGCTCGTCACGGTGATCACCCGCAAGGCGTACGGCGGGGCGTACGACGTCATGGGCTCCAAGCACCTGGGCGCGGACGTCAACCTGGCCTGGCCCACGGCGCAGATCGCGGTCATGGGCGCGCAGGGCGCCGTCAACATCCTCTACCGGCGTGAGCTGGCCGCGGCGGGCGACGAGGCCGACGCCGAGCGGGCCAGGCTGGTGACCGAGTATGAGGACACGCTGGCCAACCCGTACATCGCGGCCGAACGCGGCTACGTCGACGCGGTGATCAGACCTGCCGAGACGCGCGCTCAGGTCGTCAAGGCGCTGCGCGCGCTGCGGAACAAGCGGGCCTCGCTGCCGCCGAAGAAGCATGGGAACATCCCGCTATGAGCGCCCAGCTGAGGATCGTTCGCGGTGACGCCACGCCGGAGGAGATCGCCGCCCTCGTGGCCGTGCTCGCCACCCGGCGGTCCGCCCCGGAGCCGCGTGCCGAACCGCGAACTCAAACATGGCGAAACCTGGCTAGAGCGATGCGTAAGCCAGTCGTACCGGGGAAGTCGGCTTGGCGGATGAGCGCCCTACCTTAGATAGATCCCGGGAATCGGGTGTCAAGTTCTCGAGGAGTTGGGACTATCTAGAGAAAGTAGGCGTATATAGTCAGCCGATCAACTAACCGCGGCCTGGAGGACACATGGCCATCCCAGACCTCATGCCGCATGCTGTGGCAGCGAAGTACGCCGTCCTGGTGGACGTCGGATATCTCTATGCTGCCGCAGGCGAAGTGCTGCTGGGCGCCAAGGAGCGCAAAGAATATCGAGTTGCCGCCGATGAGCTGATCCAGAGTCTACAGAAACATGCGCTGGAACGTATATCTGGCGAACTTCTCCGGATCTATTGGTATGACGCCGCTCGTGACCGTGTGCCGACCGTCGATCAGCGGGTCATCGCCCAGTTGCCCTGGGTCAAGGTACGGCTTGGCAACCTGAACGCCCGTGGCCAGCAGAAAGGCGTGGACGCGCAGATCAGGAGTGACCTGGAGGCGCTGGCCAGGCACCATGCGGTAACTGACACGATCTTGCTCGCCGGAGACGAGGACATGGTGCCCGCCGTGGAGGCGGCGCAGGCGTACGGGGTGCGCATCCACTTGTGGGGCGTCGAGCCACCGTACGGCACCAACCAGGCCGAGCGCCTGGTGTGGGAGTCCGACACCGTGGAAGTGATCACTGCTGATTTCCTGAGGCCCTTTTTCAGCCGTGCTCCGCAGCCTGTTCCGGTCACCCCGCCGGTGACCGCTCCGTCGCCCGCGCAGGTGTTCGCCGGACGCGCGCCGGTCAAACCCCACGTCAAGCCCGGCCAGGTGGCCAAGCTCGGGCCCAACAGGCCGCGCGTCGAGGACGTGGGCGAGCACGTGGCACAGAAGTGGATACTCACGCGTGGCCGCGACAACATCCGCGACCTGCTGCCGGGGCCGATCCTGCCGACGGTCATCGACACGGAGCTGCTCATCGAGGCGGAGAAGGAGCTCGGCCACTCGTTGCGGCCGTTCCCCGAGGCGCGGGTGTGGCTGCGTGACGGGTTCTGGGCGCGCGTGTACCGGGAGTTCGACCTGGGCGTGGGCGTTTCGTCGAAGTGAGGTCTGATTTCCGCTAGTCGATAGCTTTGACCTGCTGACCAGCGTTTTTACGGTCAGGTCTGATTTCCGCCAGTCGGGGGGCTGGGGGAACGCATACGCTCGTTGTCATGTCGCCACTTGAGCTCGATTTCGACTCCTGCTACCGGGCGGTCTCAGCCCGGGACGCCCGATTCGACGGGCGCTTCTACACGGCGGTGACGTCGACGCGGATCTACTGCCGGCCGATCTGCCCGGCCCGCACGCCGGCCTCGCGCAACGTGCGGTTCTACCGGCACGCCGCGTCGGCGGAGGCGGCGGGCTTCCGCCCGTGCAAGCGCTGCCGCCCGGAGCTGTCCCCCGGCGATCCCGGGTGGGACCTGCGCGGCGACCTCATCGGGCGGGCGCTGCGGCTGATCGACGACGGGGACGCCGACGAGCAGGGCGTGGCGGGGCTGGCCAGGCGGCTGCACATCACCGAGCGGCACCTGCACCGGCTGTTCGTGGCCGAGCTCGGCGTGGGGCCGCTGGCGGTGGCCCGGACCAAGCGGTTGCTGCTGGCCAAGCAGTTGCTGACGGAGACGCGGCTCCCGGTCACCGAGGTGGCGTTCGCGGCCGGGTTCGGGAGCGTGCGGCAGTTCAACGCGACGATGCGGGAGACGTACGGGTTCACGCCCAGCGAGCTCCGTGCGACGGCGGGCGGCCTGTCCGCCTCGGCGCCACCGGCGGTCGAGGTCGTGGCCGGGCCCGCGACGCTCCGGTTGCGCCTGCACCGGCGGGAGCCGTACGACATTGAGGGCGTCTTCTCCTTCCTGGCCTCGCGCGCGATTCCCGGCCTTGAGGTGGCGAGCCTGACGTCCTACAGCCGGGCGGTCCCGGGCGGGACGATCACGCTCACCCCCGAGTCCGGCCACATCGCGCTCGACGTCGCCGTGGCCGACACCCGGCAGCTTGCCCGCATCGTGGCCCGCTGCCGCCGCCTGCTCGATCTCGACGCCGACCCCGACGCCATCGCGACCGCGCTGGCCGAGACCTCGCTGAGCCGGCTCGTCGAGTCCCGGCCCGGGCTGCGGGTGCCGGGCGCGTTCGACGGGTTCGAGCTGGCCGTACGCGCGGTCGTGGGCCAGCAGATCTCCGTCGCGGGCGCCCGCACCATGCTCGGCCGGATCGTCGAGCGGGCCGGCCGGCCCGTCGAGGGCCCGGTGCCCGGGCTGACCCACCTGTTCCCCAGCGCCGCGGAGCTGCTCGCGGCGGACCTCTCGGAGCTGGGGCTCACCAACCGCCGCGTCTCGACGCTCAAGGAGCTGGCCATCGCCGTCTCCGAGGGCCGGATCGACCTCGACGGCGGCCAGGATCCGGCCGAGGCCGTGGCGGAGCTGCTCGACGTCCCCGGCATCGGCCCCTGGACCGCCAGCTATGTCGCGCTGCGCGCGCTGCGCGACCCCGACGCCTGGCCCATCGGCGACCTGGTGCTCAACAAGCGCATGGCCTGCCTGGGCATTCCCGAAGACCACATCGAGCGGTGGCGGCCCTGGCGGGCCTACGCCGCCCTGCATCTCTGGAGTTCCTCATGATCGACGCCCAAGTCCTGCCGACGCCCATCGGCCCGCTGTCCCTGCTGTGCCGCGACGGCGTGCTGGTCGCGGCCGGCTTCACCGCCGACCCCTCGGACATGTTCGTCCGGCTGTCACCCGCGTTGCAGGCCGAGGGCCTGGACGTGGTCGACGACCTCGGCCCCGCCGCTCAGGCCGTACGCGACTATCTGGACGGCGACCTCCTGGCGCTGGACGCCGTTCCGGTCGAGCAGCCGGGCACGGCCACCCGCAAGCGCCTCCACGAGGCGCTGCGCGAGGTCAAGCCGGGCACCACGGTCTCGTACGCCGAGCTGGCCGAACGCGCCGGCCTGCCCAGGACGGCGGCCCGCGCGGCCGGGTCGGCCTGCTCCCAGAACCTGATCGCCCCCTTCGTCCCCTGCCACCGCGTGTTGCCCGGCTCGGGCGGCTACGGCGGTTACTACTACGGCGTGCCGGTCAAGGAGTGGCTGCTCGCCCACGAGTCCGCCCGGCTCTAGCAACTCCCCGTCATGGAACGGCAGCGCTCTGTACGATTTGGTCGATGGCGGGAGCACACGAATACAGGGGCGGGCCGGACAGGACGCCGGCCCAGCTCATCTTGGGATTCCTCGACGCACGTCACATCTCGGTCCCCGAGGAGGCTCGGGCCCGCATCCAGGCGTGCACGGACCAGAGCCTGCTCGACCGCTGGACCGTCAGGGCGGTGACCGCGCAGAGCGTGGACGAGTTGTTCGGCTGACCCGGGGGCCGGCGCGATACGTACCGGCCCCTGATCGGCCGCGGCGGCACGGTCGCGAAGGCGGCCACCCCGAACAACGTGATAGTGACGATGAACGCGACCTGGTTCCGCGCCACCAGCGCGAGCGTGAGCAGGGCCGCCGAACCGTAGATGCTCGGCATGACGGCCCGGTCGGCGAGCCGGCCACCGATCAGGTTGCCGACCACGAGACCCACCCCGAACAGCGCCATGACGACCCGCTTATGGGCGGACGTTGCTCTGCACCTCACCCACCGGCACGTCGCGGGTGACCCCCACCTCGACCGGCGCGAACTGGACCGGCACCTGGCCCGCCACCGTCACCGGCCACACGGTCGTCACGGTCAGCTGGTACACCTGCCGTGGCTGGTCGATCGACGAGCGCAGGTACTGCACGCCACAGGTGAACGCGGCCCCCTTGGCGTACGGCTTGCCGGTGGCGCCGCACTGTTCGCGCACCTCGGCCCGGTCCTTGCCCGTGCCCGCGTCGATCTTGATGTTCTGGAGCGTGGCGACCACGGTGGCGCTCATGACGCCGGGCAGTGTCGCCGTCGCCGTCCGCCGCGGCTGACCGATGCCTTCGAGCCACACGAACGTCGGCAGGTTGACGAAGCTCTTGGCGTCGGGGCTCAGCTTGACCGTCTGCTCGGGCACGGTGATCGCCGCCCTCGCGATCTCGGCCAGCTGCTCGAACGTGATGCCGGAGGGCGGCGTTTCGTTCGGTGGCACGAAGATGAACAGTTCGAGCCCGGCCCAGCAGACGGCGCCGTTGGGGTCGGACGCGTCGTAGGCGGGCGTCCACCAGTTCCCCGGCTGCCCTTTCTTGTCCAGGAACGGCTGGATGAACTTCTTGAAGCTACTCTCGTCGGCCTTGATCCTCGAGAACTGGGCCTTCGGGTCCGTCTGGAACTTGATCATCTCGTCGGCGGAGAGCCCCGGCTCATACCAGCAGGGGCGTTTGATCCGGTAGCTGTCGCTGCGACCGCCTTTGCCTACGTCGCCGTTGACCACGATCTTGGAGTTTCTGAGAGTGAGGATCTTCGTTCTGCCGTCGTCCCTATGCGTGACCTCCGTGGAGGTGGAGGGTGGCGGGGTGGGCGTGAGCAGCAGCAGTCCTGTGATGAGCACCGGGATCAGGGGATTCATTTGAGTGTTGGCGCGGAGACCCGGTCTTGCAGTATCGGGAGAAAGCGCCATCCCTCCTTTCGAAAACAGTATGGAAAGTCTCGGTCACATTCAGTAATGTGTGCGGTGGGTGATGGCGCTGTGACAGGAGGTGCGCGATGGCGATCCGCCGCTCCGCCACCAAACGCCACGGCCTGCCCACGGTCGTGCAACTGCGGCTCACGCCGACGCCGGGCCAGGCCGACGCGCTGGCCGCGGCGGTGCTGTTGTGCAATCAGGCGGCCACCGTCGTGTCCCGGCTGGCCTGGCAGCACCGCGTCTTCGCTGTGGTGGAGTTGCACCGGCTGGCCTATTACGAGGTGCGGGCTCAGGTGGCCGGGCTGGGCGCGCAGGCGGCGGTGCGGGCGATCGCCCGGGTCGCCGGCGCGTATGCCAACCGGCGCGCCAGCAAGAAACGCGCCCACATCTTCCGGCCGCACGGCGCCGTCCCCTACGACGCCCGGCTGCTGAGCTTCAACCGTGACGCCCGCACCGTGTCGCTGTGGACCCCCACCGGACGCGCCACCGTCCCCTACACCGGCCGCCCAGACGACCTCAAAGCCGTGGACAGGCTGCCGGTGGGGGAGGCCGACCTGATCTGCCGACGAGGGGTGTGGCTGCTGCAGGTCACCGTCATCTTGCCCACACCGGCGGTGCGTGAGCCGGACCACGGCTTCCTCGGGGTGGATCAAGGGGTGGCGAACCTGGCGGTCACCTGCGACGGCGTGGTGCTGCCTGGACCGGCCTTGGCCGGGCCGATCGACGGCAACGGCCACGTCCGAACGCTGCGGGAGCGGCGCCATCGCCAGCGCCGCCGGTTGCAGAAGAAGGGCACTGCCGCGGCGCGGCGGGTGTTGCGCCGCCTTGCCGGGCGTGAGCACCGGATGATGACCGACCTCAACCACCAGATCAGCAAGCATGTGGTGCGTGAAGCCGAACGCACCGGCCGCGGTGTCGCCCTGGAGGATCTGCAGGGCATCCGCGGCCGGGTCAGGGCTCACCGGCTCCAGCGGCGCACCCTGCACGGCTGGGCGTTCGCCCAGCAGATCACCTTCACCCGCTACAAGGCCGCCCGGACGGGGGTCGCCTTCGTCCTGGTCGACCCCGCCTACACCTCGCAGGCCTGTCCGGAGTGCGGGTGCGTGGCCAGGGCGAACCGGCCGGCGCGGGGCCGATTCGTCTGCACCCGGTGCGGCCTCGCTGGGCACGCCGACCACATCGCGGCCCGCAACATCGCCACACGCGCCGTCACGGGCTGGGCTGTCATCAACCAGCCACACGCTACCGGCCTCCCTTCAGCCAGACGGGACCGTGAGAGCAAACCACCGGCTTCAACCGGTGGTAGTTGATCAGGTGCACCCTTCTTTGTCCTGGCGGAATTCCCTGATCCGCCACACACCGTCGTCGCCGCGATGCGCGAGCACGGCTTGGAGGTAAGGAGCGCGCACCCAGTCGGGCTGGGGCGCGACCGCTTTGCCGGTGGGCGTGGAGACAAGACGTACGCCCCGCTCGTCCACGCACGTGTCGACCTGGGCTCCCTTGCCCATGACCGCCGTGATCCGCAGCCTGTAGAGCCGCGCGACACCGCGCGCCGACTCCTTGCGGTCGGCGAACCCGCGCACCCACTCGCCCGCCTGCGGTATCAGCGGCGCCTCGAGGTGACGCAGGTACTGGTTGTCGCCGGTCTCGACCGCCTTCCATCGCTCGACGTAGTAGTCGGCGAAGAGTCGTTGCAGCGCGTTGCCCGTCGTCCCCTTCTCCACCTTCACCTTCAGGCCGTCGCCGACCTCGACCGTCTTGCCCTGGGAGGACGTGGGGGCGGGGCGCGCGGCGGTCTGGCCGGTGGCGGGTGCCCGCACGTCTCCGGGGACGTACGGCCGGTCGGGCGGGGCGCAGCCCGCCACGAGCAGGAGCGCCAGCATTACCGTCATCCGCCTCATGCCGACGACTCCCTCACTATGTGGATGCGCCACGACGGCAGCAGCTCGTCGATCAGGGCCTCGGTCTCGGGTGCCATCCCGCCGCCGTAGGGATGGGAGGACGCGCGCCGGGTCAGCCCCTCGACGACCGTGCGGAGCCGTATCACATCCTCGGTGGCGTGCGTGGCGCGCAGCAGGTCGCGCCAGAGCCCCTCGTCGTCGGTGGCGAGCAGCAGGGCCGCGCGTACGGCCGCGACCGCGGCGTCCGGCTCGCCGTGCGCCAGCCGGATCTCGCACAGCCGGTGGGCGGCGTCGGCGACCTCGGCCGCGACGTCGTACTCGAGCTCGTCGCCCGCCAGCCAGGCGTATCTCCCGGACGGCCGCGCGCTCAGCAGCGGGCCCCTGACCAGGCCGAGCGCCTTCTCCAGGAGTACGGTCCGCGCCGTCGGATCGCCGTGCGACCGGCGGACCAGCTCGCGGAAGAGCGCCCAGTCGGTGCGCACGCCGGGCCCCAGCCGCAGCCGGCCCGCCTCGTCCTCCCGCAGGTGTTCGTGGCCCACCCAGTCGACGACCCTGGCGATCGTGGCGTCCCTGACCATGGGCTGTACGCCGCGCGGCCACAGGACACCGCCGAGCACGACGGGGTGCACGCCGCCGGGATGCGTGGCCAGGTAGACCAGCAGCTCGGTGGCCAGCGCCATCCGCCCCTCTTCGAGGGGGTCGCGGCCGAGGATCTCGATGGGGCCGAGCATCCTGACCTCCACCGCGGGTGGCGTCAGCTCTTCCAGCGGCTCCGCCTCGGGCAGCACCTCGCCGTCGAGCTGCTCGGCCGTACGGAAGAGATCGATCAGCGCCTGGTAGTGGCGGCGCGGCAGCAACTGGGCGGTCACCTCGAAGCCCAGCTCCGCGATCTTCGCCTTGCCACCCTCGGTGATCTCCAGGGTCCAGGTGGCGTGCGGGACGTCGCCCGTCACCACGTATCCGGCGGTGTCCTTGCGGGCGAGCAGCGCCAGGCGGCGCGCCTCCTCATGCGTGGGGGCCACGGCGGACAGCAGGTAGTGGGCGTCGCGCGGACTGCCGGTGATGCGCCCGGTGAGCACCTCCTGGCGCGGGGCGGCGGTGGCCTCCAGCTCGGGCAGCACCTCGGCCAGACTGCCCACGGCCCTGATCCGGTCGGGCGCGATCGCGGTCAGCTCGTCACCGAAGCCGACGAGCGTGATGCGCATCCGGTCGGACCAGCGGTTGGTGGCCAGCTCCACGGCCAGCGCCGCGAGCGCCGCGGTGGTCTGCGGGCCGCGGATGTTGATCAGGCCCTGCGCCGCCTCCAGGTCGATCAGCACCCGGCCGCTCGCGTCGGCGCCGATCGAGACCAGCCCCGGGTACGGCGCGCCGCCGGGCTGCTCCTCCAGCAGGCGGCCCTCGTGCGCGGCCAGCCGCCACACCTGGCCGCCGTCCTGGGCCATCCACGGCTCGGGCGCGTCGCCGTCCGGCGGGTGGATCCACAGGTCGAGGTTGCGCGGCGACAGATGGGCGGCATAGACGGTCGGCGGGGTACGGCCTTGCGTGGCCAGCTCGGCGCCGAGCAGCCTGAGCCCGATGTCGAGGATGCGGGTGCCCGGCGCGTCGGCGCCCAGCCTGAGCGCGACCTCGGCCTTGGCGGCGTCGTCGCGCGGCCGGACGATGCGGCGGCCGAACACCCGCCGCCACAACTGCTCACGGCGCCGCCTGGCCAGCACGATCAGCAGGCCGGCCGCGGCCAGCGACGCGGCGGCCAGGTAGTCGACCAGGTCGACGCCGGAGCTCTCCGCCGCCGGCTCGGCTCTGATGCCCTGGGTGTCCCGCCGTTCGTGCGCCGGTCCCTGTTTCACGCTGGAGGTCTGGCGTACCTCGTCGGTGACCTGCCGATGTCCGCCGTGCGACCCCGCCGGGTGCTGCTTCAGCGTCTGGGCCCGCGCCTGGTTCACCGGCACGACGTGGGCGTGGCGCGCGTCCTCGGGCATGTCGAGCACCCAGCCCGGCCTGATCAGGTCGGCCATGCGCAGCCGGGTGCCGTCGGGCTGCTCTTTGTGCTGGTTGAGCCGGTAGATCTCGGGATATCGGCGCCCGTCACCCAGGCACTTCTCGGCGATCTCCCACAGGCTCTCGTGGTGCCGGCCGTGAGGCGGCTGGACCACGTACACCTTCTTGGTCTGCTGCGTTTCCTGCGGCTGCTCCACGATCGGCGCGGAGTACGCGACCGTCGTCATGGGCGGCGCGGTGGGCGGCGGCGTCGCCAGCTTCGCGATGGGCACGACCATGGCGCCGGCGGTGAACAGCACCAGCACGGCCGAGACGAGCTTGTTGGCCAGCGCCTGGGACCCGCCGGAGAGCGGCACCCTGGCGGGCATGCCCACCTTGCGCACCCCCGCGTACACCTCGACGACCACGCACGCGAAGAACTGCAGCCAGGCCAGCCAGACGAACAGCACCAGCACGGCCATGATCGTGCTCGGCCCCACGCGGCTGGTGAGCAGGTCGAGATCGAGCAGTTCGGGAGAGAGCGGCGGCCCGGCGAACGTGAGCAGCGCGTACGGCACGCCGCCGACGATCGCCACGAGCACCACGAGCGCGCCGAGGCCGCCCAGCACGTCGCCCACGCTCCGCCTGGCCGGGATGCGCGCGGGCGCCTGCCCGGGCCCGTGCGGCCGGCCCGCGGGACGCGTGGGTTCTCGCGTCGGCATCGCCTCTCCCTTCTCCGTGTTCAGGGTCCTGCGTGGTCGTGCTCTGATCCATCGAGTGAGCGGAATGGGTCTGGCTCACCTGGCCTGTGGCCCGGCTGCGGCCTCGCCCTCCATCTCGGTGCCGGGGAAGCCGATGGCCTGCAGGAAGAAGGCCGTCCAGCGCACCTTCACCGAGACGGTCACGCCGTCCTGGCCCGGCTCGACGGTGCACGTGCCCCTGGTCACGTCGCCGCTCGCCACCGCCGCGATCACCTCGTCGGCCCGGTCGCACACCTGGCCGTCGCCGAGCAGCCGGATCTCACCCGTCTCGTGGAGGTGGTCGACGTCGACCTGGTCGGCGCCCGCCCGCGCGGCCTGCTCGGCGACGTCGGCGGCCCGCAGCCGGGCGTTGATCGCCGAGCCTCCGTCGACGAGCAGCCCCGCCAGCAGGAACACCGCCACGGAGAAGAGCACGGTGAAGACCGACATCGTCCCGCGGTCGCGGCGGCTCATTCGGTCCTCCGCAACTGCTCCAGGGGCACCACCGAGGTGCCGGTCATCCGCTTGGTGCCCGGGAACCCGAGGAAGCCCAGGTCCAGCTCGCAGGTGACCTCGGCCTGTACCTGTCCGCCCTCCTCCCACTTGGAGCCGTCGAGGGACACGGCCGGGCTCTGGCACCGCCCGTCGAGCGCGGCCTTGACGCTCCTGTCCGCCGCGTCGCCGGCGGCGTCGAACGACCGCCGCACCGACGCGGCCCGAGCCGCGTCCCGTGCCGCGCCGTTGACCTCGCCCTGCGCCTCGACCAGCCGGCCGGCTCCGGCCAGGAACATCAGGAACAGCAGGAAGACGGGCGCCAGCATGACCGTCTCCACGGCCATCGAGCCGCGCTCACGCCGCCGGTTCTGGCTCATTCGCAGTCGTCACTCCCGTCGTCCGGGCGGAAGCACTCGACGGGACCGCCCGAGGTGGCCGTGATCGTGAACGTGAGCTCCGGCAGGAGCGGGATGACCTGTACGGCGCTGCCGGTCACGGTGACGAAGCGCTCGTCGGGGTCCTTCTCCGCGGTCGTGGCCGTCGCGTTGGAGAGCAGGCGGGGACCGATGGCGCGGACGATGTCGGTGGCCTTGGTGGTGGCCGCGCCCTCCCAGTCGCCCGAGTCGAAGGGGGCCGACCTGGCCACCCTGGCGCCTTCCCGGGCGGCCGCCTCGGCCACCTGACGGCCGTGGAACCAGAGCGCCACCTGCACGATGAGCAGCACGACAGCCAGGATGACCGGCATCAGCAGGGCGAGCTCGATCACCGAGGCGCCGCGGTCGCGCTTGTGCCCACGTGGTCGCCGGGCAGCTGTCACGGATTCCCGCCGGTCTGGCCGAAGCTGGTCTGGATCTCACCCTGCTTCTGCTCGACCAGCGTCTTGATCAGGGTGGCCAGCCCGAGGGCGACTCCGGCGATGATCGCCGTGATGATCACCCACTCGACCGCCGAGGCGCCCCGGCTGGGGGCGGTACGGGCGCGGTGGATACGTACGCCGAGGTAGGCCTGCAGGTAGATGACCCAGGGATGGTTCATTAGGACCCCAACATCTTCATAGCGGCGGGAAAACTAAGAAAGATCACAAAGCCCGCGCAGAGCAGGAGCTGGGCGACGAGCATCGACTGGGAGCGCTCACCGGCCCGGCCCTCGATCTCGGCCAGCTCGCGGCGGCGCAGCGTGGCGGCCCGCGCGGTGAGGGAGGCGCGCACCTTGGCACCGTCGTCGGCGACCAGGCCGAGCGCGGCGGACAGGTCGCGCAGCTCGTCGACGTTGATCTCCTCGCCGAGCTGGCCGAGCGCCGCCCACGGGGTGATGCCGACGATCCTGGCGCCGCTCAGCGCCTCGCGGATGCGCGACATCGCCCAGTTGGGCTGGTCGCCGCTGACCGAGACCGCCATCATCAGCGCCTCGGGCACGCCGCGCCCGCCCGCCAGGTTCATCGAGACCAGGTCGAGGAAGGCGCCG
Source organism: Nonomuraea sp. NEAU-A123 (assembly GCF_018603905.1). GTDB lineage: Bacteria > Actinomycetota > Actinomycetes > Streptosporangiales > Streptosporangiaceae > Nonomuraea. The sequence continues at coordinate 319,696 of NZ_JAHFZZ010000001.1, read as the reverse complement.
ACGACGTGCCTGAAGTCGCGCCTCCTCGCCGTCGCGTCGCGCCGGATCTGCACGTCGGGCAGGAAGAAGAAGACCAGCGACATGAGTACGGCGGACCAGAACGGGATGGTCAGGGACGCGCCCCAGCCCATCAGCGCCAGCCAGCCGAGCAGCACCGGGAAGGCCAGCAGCCCGGCCGACGCGAGCAGCGCCTTGGTGGCCAGGTAGCCCTCGAACGACCGCCCGACCAGCGCCAGGTCGGCCTTGACCGACCGGACCTCCCAGCCGCGCGCGTGGTAGAGGCGGGCCAGCCGTACGCCCAGGCCGCGGCGGAAGGCGGAGACCTCCTCGTCGGGCAGGACGAGCTGGATGCGCGGCGCGTCGGCGTCCTCGCGGACGGCCTCGATCGCCAGCAGCCGCGCCACCAGGCCGGGGCGGGCCGGGAACAGCGCCCGGAGCAGCAGGAACAGGCCGAGGCCCAGCACGGAGCCCGCCAGCACGCCCTCAACCATGACCGCCCCCTTCATCCATGGCCGCCCCCTACGAGCAGGCGGGTGGGCTTGTCGAAGCGGGCCAGGCGCCGCATCCACGCGAACCCGGCGCCGAACAGCGCCGCCACGACGACCAGCACGGCCTGACCGAGCACGCCGCGGTATTCGCTGACGTAGGAGGGGTTGAAGACGACGAGCAGCCCGGCGAAGACCAGCGCGGTGACCACCACGATCTGGACGCTGCGCCTGGTCGAGCGGCGTTCGGCCTCGACGCGGCGGCGCATGTCGAGCTCTTCGCGCGCGGACACGGCCAGCGCCCCGAGCACGTCGCGCAGCCCGGGGCCGCGCAGCTTGGAGTTGAGTATCAGCGCGGCCACCACCAGGTCCGCCGAGGGGTCGTCGAGCTCGTCGGCGAAGAGCGCGAGCGCCTCCGGCAGCGCCATGCGGGTGTGCAGGCGGTCGACCAGCGCGCGCAGGTGCGGCTTGAGCGTGGGCGCGGCGGCCCTGATCGACGACGGGATGGCCTGCTCCAGCCCGGCCGCGCCGGCGATCGTGTCGCGCAGCGACTCCGTCCAGGCGGCCAGCCCTTCGAGGCGGCGCATCGCGGCTCGTTCCTCGGCGGCGCCGCCGGACAGGCCGCGCCACGCGAACACCAGCAGCACCGTGCCCACGGCCATGACCGGCCAGCCGGTCACGACCAGCACCAGGGTCGCGGACACCGCGGCGATCGCGGTGCGGGTGGTGAGCGTCTTGACCAGCTCGCGCTTGGGCCGGGCGGGCCGGACGCGCATGCCGTACAGGGAGAGGAAGAACAGGAACAGGCCGCCGCCGACAAGGGCGCCGGCGAGCAGGGCGAGCGGATCGAGGTTGATCACAGCCAGCCTCCGGGGTTGTATCCGTGGGCGGCGAGTTCTTCCATGCAGGAGATGGGGGCGTGCGGCGTGGCGGTGCCGTCGGCGCCCGGGATGAACACCTCGCTCGACAGGACGCGGCCGTCGCAGCCGTTGACCTCGCGGATGCTGGAGACATAGCGGCGCAGGGTGCCGCCGCGGTTGTAGTCGTTGCGCTTCTCCACGAAGACCACGAAGTCGATCGCGCCCGCGATGAGCATGTGGGTGGCGTCGATCGGCAGCCGCTCGCCGGCCTGCAGGGCGTAGGTGGAGATGCGGTTGAACACCTCCATGCTGGAGTTCGCGTGGATGGTGGACAGGGAGCCGTCGTTGCCCTGGGTCATCGCGTTGAGCATCGTGACGATCTCGTCGCCGAGCACCTCGCCGACGATCACCCGGCTGGGGTTCATCCGGAGCGACCTCCTGACCAGCTCGGCCATGGTGATCTCGCCCTGGCCCTCGGAGTTGGGCAGGCGCTGCTCGAAGGCGACGACGTTGGGGTGCAGCTCGGGGAACTGGTCGAGGCCGAGCTCCAGCGCGCGTTCGACCGTGATCAGGCGCTCGTACGCCGGGATCTCGTTGGCCAGGGCCCTGAGCAGGGTGGTCTTACCGGCGTTCGTGGATCCGGCGATCATGATGTTCTTGCGGGCGCCGACCACCGCGCTGAGGAACCTGCCCACCTCCGGGCTCAACGTGCCGTTGCCCACGAGGTCCGACATGAACACCTTGCCGAGCCGGGCGCGGCGGATCGAGACGGCCGGCCTGAGCGTGACGTCCATGACCGCGCTCAGCCGCGATCCGTCGGGCAGGCGCAGGTCGAGCTGGGGGTTGGCGGTGTCGAACGGCCTGCTCGACAGGCCCGAGTAGGCGGCCAGTATCTGGATCAGCTCGATGAGCTCGTCGTCGGACTCGGCGACCGGCTCCCGCATGAGCTCCTGGCCGTCGGCGTAGCTGACGAAGACGCGGTCGCAGCCGTTGATGTCGATGTTCTCGACCTCGGGGTCGTCGAGGAGCGGCTGGAGGCGGCCCACGCCGAACAGCGCGGCGTGGATACCGGCCGCGAGCGCCTCCTCCTCTTCGACGGTGGGAGGGGTGCGGCCCAGGCCGATCTCGCTGCGCGCGTGCTCTTCGAGAACCTGGGAGATCAGCGCCCTGGCGAACTGGCGCTCGTCCTCGCCGGTCATCGAGGCCAGACCGTTGACCTGGTCGAGCCGGCGCTGGTGGGCCAGGCGGTCGCCGACCTCCTGGCGGAAGCGCTTGACTAGGGAGTGGTCGATCACTGGCTGCTCACTCTCGCGAGGAGGCGTCTCCGGGTTGTACGTGCCGGTCGCCTCGCGAGGTTGAATGCCATACCGAAATTCATAGGTGTCATAGGTGTCATGGGTGGGTCACTTACCGGCCTGCTCATAGGTGGCTTACCAAGCGGCCCGCTCGTGGGTGAGTCACCCAGCGGCCCGCTCATAGGTGGCTCACCAAGCGGCCCGCGAGGTCTCGCGCCGTGCGGATGAGCAGGCAGCGGTCGAGGCGCCCGCCCCACTGGCCGCGCAGCAGCTCGGCGCCCTTGGGATCGTGCGCGAGGCCGTGGACGAACTTGACGCTCGGGCCGACGATCCTGCGTACGTCGTCGATCGAGGAGCGGTAGTTGCGCGGGTCGGCGATCACGGCGACGCCGTGGGCCTTGGTGATGGACAGGCGTTCGCGCAGGTGGGCGACGTGGTCGAGGGTGGCCCTGGTGAGCAGCACCACCTGCTCGGCCTGCGCCATCAGGTCCCCGATCTGCGGGTGGCCGCCCAGGCGGCCGCAGTCGGCGATCACGTCGGCGTTCGGGATCGCGGCGAGCGCCCTGCCCAGCGGCCCCCACAGCCAGGTGAGCCCGGCCGCCTGCTCGCCGTGGGTGAGGCCGACCAGCACGTCGAGGCCGCCGACGATCTTCTGGGTGTGCTGGTGGATCTGCGCGGGCTCCAGGCCGCGCCGGGCGGTCGCGGCCAGCGTGAGCAGGCCCTTGCCCGGGTTGAGCACGCCGCCGTCGGCCGCGGGCAGCCGGTAGGCGACGTCACCGCCTGCGGGGTCGCACTCGGCGAGGAGTACGGGACGCGGCCAGACTGCCGCGAGTGCCGTCGCGGCAGTGGTCACGCCCGGCGCGCCCTTGTCGGCGGCCAGTACGATCAGCGCCACGTCAACTTACTCCGGGCAGGTCGGCCACGGCGATCTCACCGCTGGAGGCGTATTGGACTATGGTCTTCGCCGCCGCAGCGTCGACGATCACGGTGATCAGGATTGATCCGCCGGTTCTGCCGCTGTCGCTGACGCTCTGGACGAGCGCGCTCTGTGCGAGAACGCGGCTTTCCGCCTGTTCGGTACGGGCTGGGACGTACACCACCTGGACCCGATGGCTTGCGGCGAGGCCGGCTGGGAATTGCCCAGGTTTCAGGGCGAGACCCACCTTGGCCTTGCCGGGCACCAGCTCGCTGCTGGCCCTGACGCCCATGTTGTGAGTCAGCAGGGTGCCGGGCACGATCGTGACGGCCGCGAAGCTCTTCGTCACCTCGCCCCTCTGTGACCAGGAGACGAAGTCGAGACCGGTATTGGCGATCTGCACCTCTTCGAGCGCCTCGATGGTGAACTGCTGCCCGGCGCCGATCTGCTGGGTGACCCGGATCGCGGAGATCCGGTCGCCGCTGCGCAGCACGAGCAGCGTCGTGGCGAGCGCTCCGCCGAGGATCAGGAGTACGGCGAGAGCGGCCAGGGCGGGCTTGCGTTCGCGGGGCGGCACGGGGAGCTTGCGCGAGGCAGGGCCGGACAACCCCGCCGTGTTGACGGCAGGCTTTTCACTGGTCCTCATGGGTGGGGGGCTCCCATTGTGAATTGTCGAATTCACGCCATTATGTGCACCCGCTTGTGGGAGCGGGGCTGGAATGCGAGGAACCATGCTCGTTTCGCAGGTGGCGCGGTGTCAACAAGAAATAATCGATGCCTATTGTTTCTACCAAGTTGACGGGGGTGGTTTTTTCGGGATAAGAGCGGCGATGGCGGGATGGAGTGGGGCGATTCGCGAACCTACTCAGGCCCCGGCCTTCCAGCGGCCCTGCTGGCGTGGGGGGTGGCCACCTGCGCCCCTTTTTTCACACCATCCCCTCCATTAACCTGCGTTGCCCGCCACCCCTTAAATGGGCAACCAAATCGTCGACTTTCCACAGGCCATAATTGCCGTCGCCGGTTATCCACAACCCGGCCCTTCTATGCCATTGCCGTCAACCGCCGGACCTACCCTTTCTTCGGGCGCTACCTTTGCGCCGAGGCCCGATCGAGGAGACGGCACATGCGGATCATGCTCACCGTGCTCGGCGAGCAAGGCGATCGTGACGTTGTGATCGAGGGTGACAACGGCGCCACGGTGGCGAGGGTGAGCGAGGCACTCAGCGGTCAGGCACCGCTGGCCGAAGTCGTCCGCCTGCCCAGAGCCCGAGCCCCCTACGGCATGTCGGTAACCGACCCCGGCGGCCGCCCACCGAGGCGGCACACCCGCGCCAGCGGATCGCCGGGCGCACCCACCCCTGATCCGCGTAACCCTCTCAGTGACCCGCGCAACCCTCTCAGTGACCCGAGTGCCCCTCTCGGGGCGCCCATCCGGGACCGGACCGAGGGGTCCGGCCGGAGCTTGGCTGATAGGCCCGGCCAGGGCTGGGCTGAGAGGTCCCACCAGGACCAGACCCAGGGGTTCGGCCAAGGCCGGGCCGACGGGCCTGGCTGGCATGGCGCCGTAATCTGGCGCAACGGCCGGCCGCTCGACCCGCGAGCCCTGGCCGGGGCGGTGCTGCGCGACGGCGACAAGGTCACCCTCGACGCCCACCTCGCGCGCTCCACGATCATCGAGGAGCCCGGCGGCGTGGCCGAGGTGCGGGTGGTCGGCGGCCCGGCCGCGGGCGCCGTTCACCGTCTGGGCCTGGGCGTGCACGTCATCGGGTCCGACCCGATGTGCGCGCTGACCGTCGCCGACCCGTCCCTCGCCCCCGAGGCCGCCACCCTGCGCGTGACGCCCGACGCGATCACGGTCGAGCCGGTCCGCCACCGGGTGCCCCAGCAGGCGCAGCGCCTCAAGCTCAAGGGCCGGTGGGCCGACGAGGTCGCCGAGCTCACCGCCCGAGTCGCCGAACGCGAGGCGGCAGAGCTGACGCCCGTCCACTACGAGCCGCCCACGCTGGCCGCCCAGCCGCTCACCGAACCCGTCGACTGGCCCGAGCACACGCTGCTGACCTGTGGTTCCTCGGTGTTCACCCTGACCGCGATCGAGCCGCAGGACGCGCACCTGGCGCCCCTCCCGGAGGGCGGCGTCGCCTACAACCGCCCGCCACGCCTCCGCAGACCGGAGCCCGAGCGCACCTTCGAACGCCCCCAGGAGCCCAGCCGCACCGAAGGGATGCGCCTGCAGTTGCTGGCCGCGCTTCTGCCCGCGGTGATGGGCGTCACGCTGGCCTTCGTCCTACGTCAGCCGTACTACCTGCTCATCGCCCTGATGAGCCCCCTCATCATGATCGGCCAGTGGTGGAGCGACCGCCGCCACGGCAAGAAGCAGCACAGAAAGGCCGCCAAGCAGCACAAGGAGCGCCTGGAGGCGTACGAACTGGCGGTCGAGCAGGCCAGGGCCGAGGACGAGCTGCTCCGCCGATCCGACGCGCCCGACCCAGCCCAGGTGCTGCTCACCGCCACCGGTCCACGCAGGCGGCTGTGGGAGCGGCGCATCCACGATCCCGACGCGCTGCGACTCAGGGTCGGGCTGGCCGACCTTCCGGCCAACCTGGAGCTCTCCGAGGAGAAGGGCGGCGCGCTCTCCCCGCCGATCTGCCGGTCCGTACCGGTGGCTCTGGCCATGCGCAGGCTAGGCGTGGCGGGAGTCACCGGCCCGCGCGACACCGCGACCGGCCTGACCGGCTGGCTGATCGGCCAGGCGGCGACGCTGCACAGCCCGCGCGACCTGGCCATCGTGGTCCTGTCCGCGCACGCCGACGGCGAGCGCCGCTGGGGCTGGGTCCGCTGGCTGCCGCACTGCGCCCCGCGCGGCGGCGAGGACTGCGTGACCCTGGTCGGCACCGACCCGGAGTCCGCCGCCCACCGCGTCGCCGAACTGGCCGCCCTCATCGACGAACGCCAGAACACCGCCATCCCCGAGCTCGGCAAGATCCCCACCGGCTGGGACGACCTGGGCGGCCCGGAGACGCCGGCTCTGACCTCCTACGACGTACGCCCCTACGACGTTCTCGTCGTACTCGACGGCGCCCAGGTACTGCGCGGCCTCCCCGGCATGCCGCAGATCCTTCGTCAGGGCCCGCGTTCGGGTGTCTTCACCCTCGCCCTCGACGACGACCAGAGCCTGCTCCCCGAGGAGTGCGCCACCGTCGCCGCGTGCGCCGCGGACGGTCAGGTACGCCTGCTCGGCGGCGGCCTGGAGGTCATCGGCCCGGTCCTGGCCGACCTGGTGTCACCGTCGTGGTGCGACCGCGTGGCCAGGGCGCTCGGCCCGATCCGCGACGTGAGCAGGGACGACCCGGCCGGTCACCTCCCCGAGGCGATCCGCCTGCTCGACCTGCTGGGCATGCCCGCCCCATCCGGCCACGACCTCGCCACCCGCTGGCACGGCCACGGCTCCACGAAGGCGGTCATCGGCATCGGCCCCGACGGCCCGTTCTCCGTCGACCTGAGAGTGGACGGCCCGCACGGCCTGATCGCCGGCACCACGGGCGCGGGCAAGTCGGAGCTGCTGCAGACGCTCATCTGCTCGCTCGCGGTGGCCAACCGGCCGGACCAGCTCACGTTCGTGCTGGTCGACTACAAGGGCGGTGCCGCGTTCAAGGAGTGCGTACGCCTGCCACACACGGTCGGCATGGTCAGCGACCTGGACGGCCACCTGACACAGCGGGCCCTCGACTCCCTGGCCGCCGAGATCCGGCGACGCGAACGCCTGCTGCTGGCGGCCGGCGCCAAGGACATCGACGACTACACCGGCGAGCCGCTGCCCAGGCTCGTGCTGATCATCGACGAGTTCGCCGCCCTGGTGGCCGAGCTGCCCGACTTCGTCAACGGCCTGGTCGACATCGCCCGCCGGGGCCGTTCGCTCGGCATCCACCTGATCCTGGCCACCCAGCGCCCGGCGGGCGTGGTCACGGCCGACATCCAGGCCAACACATCGCTGCGGATCGCGCTCCGGGTCACCGAGCCCGCCGAGTCCTCCGACGTCATCGACCTGCCGGACGCGGCGCACATCTCCAAGTCGACGCCTGGCCGGTGTTACGTGAAGTCCGGCGTGGGGGCGGCTGCGGCCGTACAGACCGCACGAGTGGGCGGCCGGAGCCCAGTGGCAAGCGCATCCCTCAGAGCCGACCAACCGGCCACGAACGGGCCGGTTGGGGCGAGCGGCCCGCTGGGCACGGGCGGGCTTGTGGATCCGGGCGGGCTTGTGGGTCCGGCCAATATGGCGGGTCCGGCCAATATGGCAGGCCCGGGCGGCATGGCAGGCCCGGGCGGCATGTCGGTCGGATTGGCGGGCGCTGGAGGACTGGCGGGCGCGGGCGGTCGGCTGCGGGTGATCGACGTGGACTGGCGTTCCCTGGGCCGGGCACTCCCCCCGCTCCCTGAGCCGCCTGAGGGGTCGACGATCACCGACCTCACCGTCCTCGCGGACGCGCTCATCGAGGCAGCCCGCCTCACCGGCGTACCAGAGCAACCGAGCCCATGGCTGGAGCCGCTGCCCTCGACCGTGACCCTCGACGAGATCATCCCTTCCCTGACGGCTGGGGCGCCTTCCCTGGCAGCCGGAGCACTTTCCGGCCCCGGAACATCCTCCAGATCCACCACATCACGGACATCCACTCGACCAGAGGCCATCGCCGGCTCGCGATCCGCCGCCGGATCAGAGCCGTTCACCGGACCAGGGCCAGTCACCGGACCGGGGACGTTCACTGGCTCAGGGCCAGTCGCCAGCTCAGGGACGTTCCCCGGCTCGGGGACGTTCCCCGAAGTGGGCCCGCTGGCTTTCGGAATAATCGATCGGCCCTGGGCGCAGGACCGACGCCCGCTCGCGCTGGACCTGGCCCAAGGCGGCCACCTGCTCATCGCGGGAGCGGCCCGCAGCGGCAGATCCACCGCACTACGGACGATCGCCGGCGCCATCGCCGCGCAAGCGTCCCCGGCCGACGTCCACCTGCACGCCATCGACTGCGGATCAGGCGCACTGCTCCCGCTGATGGCCATGCCACACTGCGGCGCGGTCGTGACCCGCGACCAGCTCGACCGCGTCGAACGCCTGCTGTCCCGCCTCCGCGCCGAAGTGGGCCGCCGCCAGCAACTACTCGCCGAAGCCGGACACGCCTCGTTGGCCGAATACCGCCAGGCAGGCCACCGCCTCCCCTGGCTGGTCCTCATGGTCGACCGCTGGGAGGGGTACGTGGCGGCCTTCGAGGGCTACGACTACGGCCGCCTCACAGAGTCGCTCCTCCAACTGCTCAGAGAGGGTCCGGCGGTGGGACTGCGGGCGGTGGTGACCGGCGACCGTTCGTGCCTGCTCGGCCAGATTTCCACGGTCTTCGACGACCGCCTCCTCCTCCGCCTCGCGGACCCGGCCGACTACGGCCTGGCAGGCATGCCGATGAAGGGACTCCCCACATCGATGCCCTCCGGCCGAGCTCTCTCGATGGGCGAACACGGCATCGTCGAAAGCCAGATCGCCCTCCTCACCCGAGACCCCTCGGGCCCCGCCCAGGTAGCGGCCCTCCAGTCCCTCGCCCGCGCGGCAGCCCCTCTCAGCAGCATCCCGACGTACGCATCCACAGCGTCCTCGAAAGACCCCACCCACCTCAGCACGACCACCCCCACAGAGCCTGCAACGAACCCCCGGGAGGCCATGGCGGGCGTACCGGACAGCACGTCAAGCAGGACCTCGGGCGGCGCATCACGTGGCGATGTCCCGGGCGGCACGTCGGGCAGCGCCCCAGTCGGCGACGTCTCGGGCGGTACGTCGGACAGCGCGGGCGCGTTGGGCGGCTTTGCCCGATCCGGTCGGTCGGCTCGTCTGGGACGTGGCGCGTGGCATTGGGAGGGAGAGCCTCCGCTTCGGGTCGACGCGCTTCCCATGCGCATCACCGCCGGCCAGGCCATGGACCTGGAACCGAGCTTCGCCCGGCCTTCGCCCCTGTGGGCACTGGTCGGCGCAGGTGGTGACGCCCTCGCCCCGATGGGTCTGGACCTGCTCGCGCACGGCCCCGGCGCCGTCGTCGCCGGGCCGGCCCGCTCGGGTCGCTCCTCGGTGCTGGTGACGGCCGCCAGGTCGCTCATCTCGTACGGCACGCCGGTCATCGCCATCGCCCCCCGGCGTAGCCCGCTGCGTACGCTGGACGGCGTTCTCGCCATACTCGATGGTGACGGAGCGGGGCTGCAGGAGCTGCTCGCGGACCGCGACCGCTACGTGGTGATCGTGGACGACGCCGAGCTGATCAACCCGGACTCCCCTCTCGGTACGGCCCTGGAAGAGGTCCTTCGATCAGGCCGGGACGGAGACCACGGCCTCATCATCGCGGGCGCGACGGGTGACCTGGCGACGGCATACCGCGGCTTCGTGGCGGAAACCCGCAAGTCGCGCACCGGCGTACTCCTGTCGGTACAGAGTCCGGCCGACGGCGACCTGTTCACGGTCCGTCTACCGCGCGGCGCCGTCGGAGGCCCACCGGGACGCGGCCTGCTGGTCACCATGGGCAACACGACACCCATCCAAGCCGCGATCTCGGACACGTAGATCCCCGTCAGCGGCCCGGTCAGCAACTCCAACTGGATCACAGCGGCCTGCAACCCGCTGGCCAACACCATCGACTCGGCGGCATTGCGCGCCGGCCGCTTCAGCTCGTGCACGGTGAACACGACCGCCTGACCGGGCGCCGCCGACTTGATATCCCGGCACAGCGCGAGCACGGCATCCTGCTCGGCCCGTACCTTGACCCGTGTGGAGATTTTCGCGGAGAAGATCCGCGTACACCCGGCCGCCCGCAACGCCACCAACTGACTCTCCAACTCCTGATCCTTGGTCGAGCACCGCGCGTACCCGATCCGGATCGCCGGCGCGGCCGGACCGACCTCGGCCGCAGCCACCGGCGGCAGCGCCTGCCACGGCGCGCCCGGCCTGCGCCCGGCCGGAACCGGAATTTTCAGCAGCTCGCGCAACGCGGGCACCAGAATGAACCGCGCGGTGTGGTACTTGGAGGCGACCTTCCCACCCCGCGTCCGGCACGGCGACGGCGCCATCGCCGTGCAGTTCGGGCAGTCGTAGCGCTCGACCGCCTCGGCGGCCTCCTCCGGCGTCAGCTGCACCCGCCTCGTCTCGCCGGACCCTCTCTCACAACGGGAAGGTTCTGCGAGGAGTTTTGCGGACGGCCACCTGCGCGAACGCGGCCCCAAGCACACGGGCTCCGGTCGCGCAGAACTGGTCATTTGTGAGAGTTTGCCGAGCCGAGGGCGGGTTGGCCGCCCATGGCGCTGAGGGTGGCGCCGTTGACGTAGCTGGCCTCCGGGGCCGCTGGTCGTGATGTTGAACCGATGGCGGCCCAGAAAGTGGCGCTGATGACCGTGCGCGCCCCGCCAGAGGCCCGCGGTGGACTCGACGCGCAGGAGGTCGCCGTCGCGGCGGACGGCGCCAACCCTCGCCGAGCACACCACGGGCAGGTCGTAGCGCGCTGCTCGTAGTCGGTGAGTGGGGGCCCAGATAGGGGCCTTGGGGACCCGCAGCGCGTTCTCGGGGTCCTGCGATGCGTTCCAGGTTGGCTCGGGGATCCGCGATGCGTTCCGGATGGGGGCTGGGGATCTTCGATGGGGTGGTTCGGGTTGTGATGGAGGGTGTATTGCACTGATCGGTCCAAAACGTGTTACGGTGCTGGGTATGGCGCGACCGAGGGAGTTCGACGAGGGGCGGGCCGTTGAGGCGGCTATGCGGGCGTTCTGGAGTGCGGGCTATGAGGGGACCTCGACCAAGGATCTATGTGATGCCACTGGGCTGGGGCGGAGCAGTATCTACAACACGTTCAAGAGCAAGCACGATCTGTTTGAGAAGGCCCTGCGGCGTTATATGGACAGCAAGACCGCGTGGCTGACGGAGTTCCTGGACGGGGATCTCCCGGTCCGGGAGAAGGTGCGGGTCCTGTTGTGGCAGGCCGTTGATGTCGAGGTCGGGGATCCGGTCGGGTGTCTGGTGGTCAACTCGCTGGTGGAGTTGGCGCCTCGGGATCCGGAGGTGGCCTTGCAGCTTCGGCGGGACGGTGATCGGCGGCTGGCGGCGTTGCGGGCGGCGTTCGAGGTTGGGCATAGCCGGGGCGAGGTCGAAGCGGCCAAGGATCCGGTCGCGTTGGCGCAGTTCGTTGTCGCGGCGATCAGTGGCATGCGGGTGATGGCGCGCGGGGGTGCGGATCGGGCGGCGTTGGAGGCCGTTGCGAAGATCACGCTCGATGCGATCTAACGCGATCTAACGCGCTCTGACGCAATCCAACGCGCTCTGACGAGCCCGCCAGCCCGCCAGCCTGCGAGCCGGCGAGCCGGCACGCACTTCGGGCTGGCGGTGGCTCAACGCGTAGACCTGTGCGCGCTTGCGGTCATGTGGTGTGTCTTGATTTTGAACTGATTGGTCTAAAACGAAGGAGGAGTAGCTATGCCGTTGGCCGTGTACATCCTGGGGCTGTCGATATTCGCCCAAGGCACCTCCGAGCTCATGCTCGCGGGGCTGCTACCCGAGATGGCGTCCGACCTGGGCGTGTCCATCCCCTATGCGGGGTTGCTGATCTCCGGGTTCGCGCTCGGGATGCTGGTGGGATCGCCGGTGCTGGCCGTGGTGACTCTGCGGTGGCCGCGTCGTACGGCGTTGCTGACTTTTCTGGCGATCTTTGCCCTTACGCATGTCGTGGGGGCGGTGACGCCGAGCTATGGAGTGCTGTTCGGGACCCGGGTGGTGGGGGCGTTCGTGTACGCGGGGTTCTGGGCGGTGGCGGCGGTCACTGCCATGGGGCTTGTTCCGGAAGGTGCGCGGGGGAAGGCCATGAGCATCGTGGCGGGGGGACTTACCGTGGCCACCATCGTGGGGCTTCCCGCGGGGACGGTCATCGGGCAGCAGTTCGGGTGGCGGGCGGCGTTCTGGGCGGTCACGGTGCTGTCGGGGCTTGCGGCGATCGGGGTGGTGGCCACCATTCCCGGTGGGCGGCCTGAGGCGGGGAGTGTGCCGCGGCTGGGGCAGGAGTTGCGGAGCATGGTCAACGCGCGGCTCTGGCTCTCGTACGGGACGACGGCGCTGGCGACCGGCGCGGTGCTGGTCACGTTCAGCTATCTCGGCGCGATGCTCATCGACACCACCGGGCTGGCAGCGGGGTGGGTTCCTGTGGTGCTGGGCTTGTACGGGGTGGGGTCGCTGATCGGCATCAGCTTGGGTGGACGTCAGGCTGACGCGCGGCCTTTTGGGACGTTGTACGTAGGGGTGGCGGGCGTTGTTGTTGCCTCGGTGGGGTTGGGGGTGTTCGCCGGGGTGCCGGGGGTGGCCGTCGGGCTGATCTTCCTGCTGGGAGCGTTCGGGTTCTCCACGAATCCGGCCCTGAACACGCGGGTGTTCACGGTGGGCAAGGACGCTCCGACACTGGCCGCCGCCACGAACTTCTCGGCGTTCAACGTTGGGATCACCGTGGGGCCGTGGGTGGGCGGGCTGGCGATCGGGGCCGGGTTCGGGTATCCGGTGGTGGCCTGGATCGGGGCCGGGCTGGGCGTCGCCGCGCTCGGGACCGTGGGGCTGGCCGCCCTACTGGACAAGCGCGTACGTACGGATGCCCCGGCCCCGCAGGCACACGTGTGACGGTCAGCCGATTCGGTCGTTGACGACGCCCTCGGTTTCGCCGCCCCACACGTCGTCGTCCTCGGTCAGCCAGGTGCCGCCCTCACTGGTCCGCTCCTCGGCGCCCGCGCCGCCGCCGCCCATGGGCATGAACGGCATGCCCGACCCGGTCCCGCTGCCTGCCTTGGCCGAGCCCAGGCCGTTCGACAGGCCCGAGCCCATGCTGCCGTTGCCTCCGGCGCTCGTGAGGGGTCCGGTGGCGGGCGAGGAGGAGTTCGGGGAGCTCGGGGAGGTGAAGTTGGGGTTGGCGTTCGTGGAAGTGGGGGTGGAGGAGGTGGGGGTGTTGCCGGAGTTCCAGTCGGCGGGGGGCTGGAAGTCCTCCAGTTTGGTGGAGGTGGGGCTGGACAGGCCCTTGGTGGGGTCGGTGATGCCCGACGTGGGGTCCGTCACGCCCTTCGTCGGGTCTGTCAGGCCCTTGGTGGGATCCGTGACGCCGCCCGTGGGGTCGGTCACGCCCTTTGTCGGGTCTGTCGCGCCGTTCGTGGGGTCTGTCGCGCCGTTGGTCGGGTCCGTCGCGCCAGTGGTGGGGTCCGTCACGCCCTTCGTCGGGTCTGTCAGGCCGTTGGTGGGATCCGTGACGCCGCCCGTGGGGTCCGTCACGCCCCCGCTCTTGTCCGAGCCGTCAGAGGAGCCGTCGTTGAAGCCCGCGCCGTTGTAGTCGCCGTTCCCCAGTCCGTTCGTGCCGCCGGGGTGGGAGAAGTCCGTGTTCAAGGGCGTGACGGGAGGGGACGCGGCGGCGGGGTCCTTGATGTCCGGGATCTCTTTGTGGAAGGAGTCCGGCAGGTTCTGGTAGGTCTGCGTGAGGTCGTCGTTCAGCAGGCGCAGGTGCTTGCCGGCGAGTTCGTCCTGGGAGCCCCATTCGATGCCCTTGTCCATGGTGCGATACCAGCCGACCATGGAGTCGTCCCAGGTGTAGGTGTTGTCGGCCCAGGACAAGCCTCCCTTGTCCATGAACTCCTGATGCTCACGGAGCCTGTCACCGAGTGACTGCAGAGGGCGGCCCATCCAGTTGAGCTTGCCCGACAGCTCGCGCACCGTCGCGTGCAACACCCTGAGGGCTTCCTGCGCCTCGACCGACGCCTTGCCGTCCCAGCACTTGGCCATCTCGACGTTGATGTCCTCGATGACGCGCTGGGCACCGGCCAGCGTCGAGCAGGCGTCGAGGTAGGCGTTGCCCGCCTGCTTGACGGCCGTCGCGTCCAGCGACTGGACGAAGGTCTTGACCTCGGCGACGCTCCTGCCGTCGTCGTCCACCCCAAAGGTCGGGCAGTACGTCTTGATCATGTGTGTCTGCTGCTTGACCTTGATCTTCTTGTCTTCGGCCACGGGAGCTCCTACGCCTCCTTATTACCGAGGTTGGCGAGATCGACGCGCTCGTAGTTGCCCGCGCCCGCGTTGATCAGCTCGATGGCGATCCGTGTCTTCTCGACGACCTCGCGGTAGACCTCGGTGAACTCCTTGTGCCCACGCTGGACCGTTTCGACGAAGGCCTGCCCGCCGTCCCATCGCTTGACCTGGTCGACAGCTGCCTTCAGGCCGATGAGGTTGGCCTTCATGTCCAGGTCGTTGACGGATCCGGGCTTCTCCCCTGAGAACTTGGCGAATTCGTCCGTGAGCTGCTCGGCGAGCTTCTTGAGCTTGCTGGCGCTGTACGTGACGCCATCGCGCCCGGCTTCGAGTCCTGCCCAGTCCGATTCCAGATGCCACCCCTGGGCCGGCGGACTCAACTTATCGGGATCTGACACAGCAACCTCCCCGAACACCACTGACCACAAACTTTACTCATATATCACGATCTAGTGCCCTCATTTGCGACATAACCCCCACTGCCCTCATAGGCAACACTCCTATGCTGTCCTCAGGCTGGACCGGAACGGAGTGGCATGCAGACCCGCAAGGATCTCTACCAGGCACATCGGCTCATGACCCAGCGCCTGGGTATGGCCCTGTTGCAGGGCGAACCCGACCTACCCGAATCGCCGATGCGGCGGCACAACGTGGCGACGTTCGCCGGCATCATGGTCGGCGTCCTCATCATCGCCGGGTTCGGCATCTGGGGCATGCTCAAGCCGGGCGGTGCGACCAATCTGCGGGACGCCGGGCAGCTCATCGTGGAGGAGGAGACCGGCGCCTCCTACGTCTACAGCCAGCAGACCGGCCAGTTGCTGCCCGTGGCCAACTACGTCTCCGCCCGGCTCCTGCTGGACAGCGACAGCATCAAGGTCAAGACGGTCTCCACGGAGTCGCTGGCCGGCTTCGCGCGCGGCGGGCAGGTGGGCATCGCGGGCGCTCCCGACTCGCTGCCCAAGGCCGAGCGGCTCGTCAAGTCGCCCTGGTCCGCCTGCGTGGTGGACGCGACCGACGCCGCCGGGGGGCGCAAGTCGTACGTGACGCTCGTGGGCGGGACCGACGTCGGCGGCACGCCGGCCGGAAGCGACGCGCTGATCGTCAGCGATGGGCGGCAGAACTGGGCGCTCTGGGGTAACCAGCGCATGGCCGTCAGGAACGTGGATCGGCTCACCGACCAGACCCCCCGGCGGGTGCCGACCTCGTGGATCAACGCCATCGCCGAGGGTTCGGACTTCGCCGCGCCGACGATCGAGCATCGCGGCCGCAACATCCCCGGGCGCGGCGGCTCGACGTTCAAGGTCGGGCAGGTCTTCAAGGTCGCGCCCGTCGCGGGCGCCCCCGCGCGCTGGTACGTCATGCTGATGGACGGCCTCGCGCCGATCACCCAGACGCAGGCGACACTGCTGGTCCAGGATCCGGCCAGCCAGGCGGCGTACGGACGCGAGCACGTGCGGGAGATCCCCATCGACGCGGCGAACGCCAACGCGGCGAAGGTGTCGGCCCAGCGGATCACGGGCGGCGGCATGCCGGCCACCATGCCGCGCTTCCAGGTGCCCGCCCCCTCGGCACCGCTGTGCATGGTCTACGCCAACACCCTGAAAGGGTCCGTGAAGGGCACGCTGACCGTGGGGAGCCGGATGGGCATCCCGACGCCGGCGTCGAGTGGCAACCCGGAGAGGTTCGACCAGGTGCTGCTGCCGCCGGGCACGGCGGCGGTGGCAGGGCTGCTGCCCGGCGAGAACCAGCTCTCCTCAGTGCAGCAGTTCTACCTGGTCACCGACCAGGGGAAGAAGTACCGGCTGGCCTCGCCCGACGTCCTGACCAAGCTGGGGTACGACGCCGCGAACGTGGCCCCGCTGCCCGCCCACCTCCTGCGCCTGATCCCCGAGGGGCCGACGCTGGACCCGGCGGCCGCCAGGACACCGGTCTCGGACACCCCGGCCATGCGCTCAGGTGGCTCGTAACCAGCATGTTTCCTAGACGAGAAATAGCCGTGAACATTAATATGAAAGGGACATATATGGCTTTGTGATGCCTGGGGGGCTCATGGGGGACCAGATCGAGGGGTATGAGGTCATACCGCCTGATCTTCGCAAGGCGCTGGAAGTCTGTGCGGATCAGGCGCCGGTCCTGCGTGGTTACGCGGCCGAGTTCGCCCCCGCACGTCTGCGCAAGGACGACTTCGGCCTCGCGCCGGGAGCCGACGAGCTCGGCTCGGCGTACGTCGACGGCACCCAGGAGTACGGCCACCGCGACAAGCGGTACGAATCCGCCTACAACTACGTCATCGACCTGTGCGAGGCCCTGGAGTACCTCTCCAAGGCGCTGGAGGTCTCCGAACAGAACTACCGGGCCGCCAGCCTGGCCAGTGCCAGCAGGGACGGCGGCAGATGACCGAGGGCAGCCTCAACCCCATCGAGTGGAACTGGACGCACTGGCCGTTCGCCCTCGACTGGGGCTCGATGTTCGACATCACCCCGCTGGTCAACACCGCCAAGGCGATGTTCCACGCCGTCCCCTCCCTCATGGGCGACGACGAGAGCGAAGGCAGGCTCCGCGCCGCCGCCGCGGCGCACGAGAGCCTGGCCCAGAACCTCGACAAGGTCTTCGACGTGCTCGACGGGCATGCCAAGGGCCAGGGCTCCGGCTATCTCGACAGGGTCGTCAAGGAGTGGAAGGGGACGGCGGCCGAGGAGTTCAGGAAGGTCTGGGGCGAGGTCGTCAAGCAGGACAATCGCACCGCGCTCAAGAAGAGCTCCACGGACATCGCCCAGATCCTCAGGATGGTGGCCGACTCGGCGGCCCTGACCAAGAAGGCCATTCTCGAGCTCCTCAGGACCGCGCTGCTCTGGGGCGCCCTTTTCATGGCGTTCAAGTACCTGGCCGCGAGGTTCGCCGCCTCCATGGCCGGCGGGCTGATGGCGCAGATGATCGCCTACATCCGCACCCGGCAGCTCGTCCTCTACGCGGTCCAGGTCATGATCAGGTTCGGGACCCTGCTCAGGACCCTCGCGACCGCGCTCAAGAACCTCCCGGTGGTCGGCCGGCTGCTGGTCAGGCTCCGCTCGATGCGGGCCGTCGGCGCCATGGAGAAGGCCGTGCTGCAGGCGGCGAAGAACCGCAACCTCACGGGATACGCCGAGAAGTTCGCCCAGGCCAGCTTCAAGAACTACGCCAGGACCTCCGGCAGCGTGTACGGCGGCATCATCGGCACGCAGATGGCGGCCCAGGGCATGAGCGGCCACAGCATCTTCAACCTGAGCCCCATCAGCTTCACCCAGGCGGCCCGCATCACCACGGGCGCGATGCTCGTGGCCACCTTCGCGCCCGCCTCCGGTTTCTTCGGCAAGGGTCTCCTTCAGGGCGGCACCGCGGCGAGCTGGGCGGCGACCCTGACCAAGACAGGCGCCGCCGTCGGCGAGTCCGGCATGGCCTTCGGCAGCTTCGTCGGGCTCCGCAACTGGACGTACGAGCAGATCAAGCACAAGCTGCCCGGCGCCAGGGTGGCCGGGAAGCCGGGCAACTTCCACAAGCAGTTCTGGGGAGGCATCCCGACGTCCCTCTTCCGGGTGTGGCGGCCTCTGCAGACCAACCCCGACTTCGGCGAGCTGCCCGACACGAACCTGCCCACCGCCAACGGGCAGGCGGTCGCACCGCGGCCCGATCGGACGGAAAAGGTCGGCTACTGGCCCGTTGACAACGGGTCGCTGTACGACATCGCCGAGAAGGTGTACGGCGACCCCAACCGGTGGCGCGAGATCTACGCCGCCAACAGGGAGGTCATCGGAGACGACCCGCGCAAGCTGGTGCCCGGACAGCTGCTGCGGATCCCGCTGGACGAGTGAGGGTCAGATCGACGCGGTGCCGCCGGGCACCTTGCCCAGCGACTCGTCCATCTTCACGCTGAGGCCGCCCATCTTCTCGTCGTACTGCATGCCCGCATCGGAGAACGGCGGCATGCCGCCTGACTTCATCGCGGTCATCTCGGTGGGGATGGAGGCCTCAAGCCCGGGGAAGAGCTTTCCGGTCATCTCGGTCTGTTGGATGGCCATGTAGAGGACCATGGTGACACCTCCAACGACCAGGACATGCTTCTTGAGTATCGCCCTGACCGCTTGCAGAGTGACGGAGCCCCTGGCGGCTGTCAGCATCTCGGCGAACATCCCCAACCCCGGGGTGAATCTCGCGGCCATCTTGGATAGACCCATCCAAAGCATGACGTAGCCCACCGCCGCGGCCGCGATGGCGCCGATGTGGTAGATCTTGGCCGCCGCATCGACGGCGTCCCCGGTGTCGTTGCGGGTGTCCTTGAGGGACTTGACCCCGTTCTTGAAGGCCGTGTGGATGCCCTCGAAGGTGTCGAAGGTCGCGCCCTCCCATTTGGCCGAGGACTTCAGGTCCGTCTTGAGTTTGTCCAGCCCGCCGGCCAGCTCGTCCAGCTCCGACATCAGACCGTCGTGGTCGAGACTCCGCCAGGCCTTGGCGGTCTTCGCCATCGCCCCGGGGTCCGAGACCATCACGCCAATGGCGGCGGCGGCGTAGAAAGCCCAGGGCTGCATGATCATGGCGGCGCCGGCGGCTGCGGTGCTCGCCGCCACCATGTAGATCGACGCGTCGGACTCGTAGCTCATCTGGAATCCCGTCCGATCACTTCGGGCGCGATCTCATCGTCGCCGCCCCATACGCCCTCGTCCTCGCCGAGCAGGGCGTTCTCGCGCTCCTTTTCCTTGTCGCCACCGGCCCCGCCGCCGCCCATCGGCATCATGGGCATCATCGGCATCCCGCTCGAACCGTTGACACCCTTCAGACCGGCCGGGACGGCGCCCGCGCCCACGCCAACACTCCCACCGGTGCCGAGCGCGGTGCCTATGCCCGTGCCGGTACCCGTGCCCGCGCCTGTGCCGGTCCTGGTGCCGGTGCCGGAGCCGGTCGAGTCTGGAGACAGGCCGCTGAGGTCCGGGTTCTTGAGCTGCGGATTGTTCACCGAGTTGGGGTCGAACTGGGACAGCGACGTCGTGTCGGGGACGTTGCCGTCGACGCCGGGCAGCTTCTGATCGGGCATTTGCGGCTGGCCGTTGAGCGCCGAGTCGATGTCCGGCACCTTCATGTCGGGCTGGTTGATCTGGCTCCCGTCAGGAACCGATGGCAGGTCCGTCTTGGGGAGGTCCGTCGAAGGCAGGTCGGTCTTCGGCAGATCCGTTGAGGGAAGATCCGTCGAGGGAAGGTCTGTCTTGGGCAGGCCGCTGGTGGGCAGGTTCGGGTCGACCCCCGGCGGCGTGCCCACACCGGACAGGTCCGGCATGCCGCCGGTGTTCGGCAGGCCGGAGCCGCCGGGATTGCCGAGGCCGCCGAGGTTCGGTCCGCCGCCGAGGCTGTTCGGGTCGAAGTTCATGTTCTGGAACTGGTCGCCGTTGGCGTCCTCCGCCGCCCGGTAGTTGCTGGAGGCCTGCCTGAGCGCGGTCTTCCAGCTCTGCAGCGCCTTGCGTCCCTTGGCGAGCGCATCCTTCTGCTGGTCGACCGCCTTGTCGTGGACGTTGTTGACGCCGATGCCGATCACGCCGAAATGGGGCCACTGTACGGGGAGGGTGCTCGTCTTGGCCTCCAGCGCGGAGATGGCCACGGTGTGGTCGTCTATCTTCTCGCTGTTGGTCTCGAGCGCGCTGGCCTTGAAGGAGACGCCCGACGACATCGTCGGCAGCTGTCCACTCTGCAGCTGCGCGAGCTTGGCCGCCTGGCTGGAATTCTGCGTTGAGTCGCCCATACCGCTCCCCGTAGCGCGTTCAGCAAATGACCGGGTCGGTCACGTCGTGCGCGGAGTTCCAGTCGTCCTTGTCCGCGGGGAGATACGTCATTCTCTCGAAGTCCCCCTGGTCCGTGGCGCCGCCACCGCCCATCGGCATGAACGGCATGCCGCCATTCATGCCGTTCCCCGACGTCCGCATCGCCGTCGCGAGCCCTTGGCCGCCCGCGCCCATGCCACCGTTCGGCGAGCCGAGCACCGAGGGCACGCTGGGCGTGCCGGTGGGCGAGAGGACGCCCACCGTGTTGGGGGCGATGGTGCTCACCGGATTGCCGGTCGGGTTGAAGTTGGCCGTGGTCGGTATGGTCGGCGTGGTCGGCGTATAAGAGGACACTTCTGTCCCGTTCGGGTCCAAGCCGCCCTTGACGTTGTCGCTGCTGGTCTTGTCGTCCTGGCCGAGCACGGGCGGGACCGTCTGGTCCTGTGTGTCGGAACCGCCGGTCTTCGATGGGTCCTGGCTGCCGGTGCCGTCACTCGACGAATCGCCCTGACCGCCGGAGTCGGAGCCGTTCTGGTCGCTGCCGGAGTCCGAGCCCGGCTTGTCGCCGGAGTCGGAACCGTTCTGGCCTCCGGAGTCCGAGCCCGGCTTGTCCGAGCCGGAGCCCGAGGAGTCTCCCGTACCGCCGCCGCGCGAGCCGTCGGAGCCCGTGCCACCCGTAGAGCCCGTGGAGCCGGTGGAACCTGTGCCGCCGGAACCGGAACCGCCGTCGAACCCGCCAGAGCCACCCGATGACCCGCTCCCGCCGGAGCTGTCGCTGATCCCCACGCCGCCCGGGTATCCGGGGTCGCGGTACGTGCCCGTACCGCCCGGGATCGAGACGCCGGGCAGCTCGTAGGACACGTCGTGCGGGACCTGCACGTTGTAAAGATCGACGATCTTCTTGTTCAGCTCCTGCATGGCCTTCTGGGCCTCGCGGTCCTCGAAGGCCTTGTTCGTGGCCTCTTTGTCCACGGCGATCTCGGAGCTGGGCACATCGTTCTTGGAGCTGTCCGCCGCCGAGATGCCCTGGACCTTCGAGATCGTCTCGGGCAGGTAGCTCGCGTACTGGCGCAGGGCCGAGCCCATCATCTCCAGCTTGGTGGCCAGCTCGCCGCCGGAGGCGTGCAGCATCTGCAGCGCGTGGCGCGCCTTGCTGGCGTCCGGGCCCGTCCACACCTTGATGATCTTGCCGGCGTGCTCTTCCAGCGCGTTGGTCGCCTGCTCGATCGTGCTTGCCGCCTTGTCGTAGGCGAACCCGGCGTTCTCGATCTGGGTGGGCTCGGTGTTCTGCAGCATCGTCAGGATCTCGTCCTTGGACGCGTTTACCGACCCGCCCTCCGGCATCTTGTCGAACGACAGGATGACGACGACGTGCCTACCGCCCTTGCCCTCGGCCATCAGCCCTTGCCCTCATTGGCCTGGTCACCGGCGCTGTGGTTGGCCGCGCTCGCCTCGACCGCGGCGATCACGTCCTTGTAGGCGTCGATGAACTCCTTGTACACCTGCGCGAACTTCTTGCCGCCACTGTTGGAGCCGACCGTGCTGCTGAAGGCGCTGGCGTCGTGCCAGGTGCCTATCTGCGCCTCGGAGAGCTGGCAGTGGTCCAGGATGCCGTTGACGGAGCCGCTGGTGTAGCCCTCCGCCGAGCCGGGCCCCTGCATCCCGCCGAGGTACGACTTGAGCTCGTCGGCGATCGCACGCATGGCGGTTGGGGAGTGCTCCCGTCCCGCTCCCGCGTCGAACAGATCAGGATCGACGTACAGAGGGTCCTGGCCGCCCTCCATGGCATCCTTCTGGGTCATCCCCAACCCCCTTAGACAACGGAACCCGGCCGGCGCTTCACGGCACCGGCCGAGGGAGGCACGATCGCCGCAACGGACTGCTAGTCGGTCCAGATGCTGATGTTGCGCCGCTCAGCGGTCTGGTAGTTGCCCTTGGCGATCTCGACGGCCTTAGCCGCTTCGAACAGCTGCTTGCCCATCTCAACCTCGAGGTTGTCCCACTGGGCCTTCTTGCCGTCGAAGAACGTCTTGGCCTCACCCTCCCAGTCCGCGCCGAGGGTGGTCCTGACGTCGTTGTAGAGATCGTCCGTCACCCGGTCCAGCTCGGTGACGATCGACTTCAGCTGCTCGTACGCCGCTTCCATGTTGGGGAAGTGGGCGTAGGTGTAGTCCTCTGGGGTGAACGTGCTGTCGGCCATGAGTGTCTCCGTCCTAGCTGCTGGGGGGCTTAGTTCGACGCGTTGATGAGCGAGTCGATACGGCCGGCGCCGCCAGCGCTGTTGAGCCCGCTGGAGATGTCCATGTTCTGCTGCGCGGCGTCGGCGTACACACCGGCACCGACGTTCAGCTTGTCGTAGATCTCCTCAAGGATCTTGATCACTTGACGGAAGTCGACGTCCCAGGCGTCGAGAGCCTTGCCGAACTGCTGGGAGGCGCCGCCCTTCCAGCCCGCGTTCATCAGGTCACCCTTGATGGTCTGCACCCTCTGGCGCATGCCCTCGATGTACTGGGCGGTGGTTTCGCACTGGCCGGCAGCCTTGATGAGCTTTGTGGGCGCCGTACCCATAAGTGTGGCCATTGGACCTCCAGGTCAACAAGGTCTGGTTCTGTACGGCGGTGCCGTAGGTCCGGTCAACCCGGGTACCCCCGCAAACAACATCAAATGGCATGCTAGCCCCCATCTGCCCCAGAAATAACAGATACTTAACATAACGGCTAGGTCACCGTTAGGCGACTTCTTGGTAAACAAGCAGGTAGACGGGCCGCCGATTTCTGACTGGCCCCGCTGTTGGGTGGTCGCGACTTGTCGTAAAGCCCACAACCTGTACGGCCCAGCAGCCTCACAGATACGCTTTTGCCGCTTCTGTGTTGATTGCTGGGAGGGCGACAGGTGGCCGAATTCGGGACCGTGGGGCGGTCGAGCATCGACAGCCTGCTCAACTGGAGCTCTCCCCCGCCGCAGGAGGGACCGAGCGAAGTCCAGGTGGGCACCGCGCCCCCGGGCTCGATCGACGGTGGAACGACCGTCCTTTCCGCGGGTAGCGCGAACGGGGACACTTCCCCGGCGAGCCCCCAGGACGGCGGCACTTCGGGAGACCCCGTGAGCCTCGTCGAGGCCGGCTCGGTCGCCGACCAGACGACCCAGTCGGGCACCATCGACGACCAGGCGATCCCGCCAGACCAGGCGGGACCCGCCGTCGACCAGGTCCCGCCGGACCAGGCAGGACCTGCCGTCGACCAGATCCCACCGGATCAGGCGGGCCCGGCCGACGGCCAGGGGGACCCCACGGTGGCCGAGGTCCAGTCCGACCAACTGAGTGTCGGGCCCGAGACGGTGGACGACGTGATCGACGGCGAGCCCGGCTCGGTCGATCCGCAGGCCGCCGAAGGCGACCCTGCGTGGGAGCCCTCAGACGCCGACGAGAGCGCGAACCCCGACGGCACCGGCACGTCGGACGACGCGACCGAGGACCCGAACGCCCCGCAGGACCAGGACGACACCGGAAACCAGGACGACACCAACGACCAGAACGGCACGGACACCGGCGACCAGGGCGACCAGGGCGACACGTCGGACCCACAAACCGACCCCGGCACCGGCCAGGAAGACCCCAGCGGCTCCCAGGGGCAGGATCCCGCGGACTCTCAGACGGACCCGGGCAGCCAGACCGACCCCAGCGTGCCCGACGGCCAGGACGGCACGACCGTTCCCGAGACTCCCTCGACGGATCCGTCAGCCGGTAGCGGCGGCACCGAGGACCCCGGCTCCGGCACCCCGGAAACGCCGACCACGGAAACCCCCACCCCGGACCTGCCAACCGCGGACACACCCACCGCGGAGACTCCGGCCGCGGACACACCCACCGCGGAGACTCCGGCCGCGGACATGCCCAGCGCGGACATGCCCAGCGCGGACATGCCGAGCGCGGGCACCCCGTCCGCCGAAACCCCCAGCTCCACCGGAGGCGGCGGGGGCGGGGGCGGGGGCGGGGGTGATGACCAGGGCAAGGGCAAAGGCGACGACAAAACCGACAGCAAGGACACCCCCAAAACCGCGAGGGACGCCAAGCTCGCGGCAGACGGCGTGGACGGCGGCTGGCGCAAGATCCGCCCCGAGGTCATGGAGAAGCTTGGCAAGGCGATCGGCCCCTCCAAAGACGGCAAGGGCGACACCCCAGGCGACCACATGGGCGCCGCGGAGGACACGGCCCGGAACATCGACATCGGCTTCCCGGGGTTCGGCCTGTTGGGCGCGGTGACGTTCGCCCCCGCGTACCACTCGGCCCGTTCGACGGCCGCCGACTACCTTAAGAGCGCCAAGCACCAACTAGGCGCATGGGACGAGCAACTCCAAACGGGAGCCGGCTTCATCCGGGACGCCGACAACAAGAGCACCGTGTAGAGCTGACCCCAGGGATGACATGGACTATTACTCAAACGGCACAACTTACTACTCCGTGGCGATGGGACTTTGCCTCGCTGCTGCGGTGATGCCGTCCAATCCCGCACTGAAAACGATCTCCAAGTTCGCCGGGACGCTTATCGGCACGATGTACTCCAGCCCCAGCGACATCCGTGAAGCGGCCAGGCACACCCGCGGCATGACCAAGACGGTCGACAACGCGGCGACATCCATCGACACCGCCATAAACACCATCAGCGACGACGACTGGGAGAAGATGGCGCGTCCGGACGTTGACGCGGCGATGAAGAAGTTCACCGCCCAGGCCAAGAACGGCTCGCAGATCTACGAAGCACTCGCGAGAGCGCTCGACCAGCTCGCCCAGAATTCCTTCCAGATGTCCGTGGCCGGCGTCTCCGTAGCCTCGGTCCTGGTCGCCCTCTCCATTGCCAGCGTCGCGAGCAAGACCTTCCCTCCCGCGGCACCGGCGATAGAGCTCGCCACCACCGCTTCGGGCAGCGCTGCGCTCGCCGCGCTGAGGAAGATCGCGACCAGCAGCATGGCCATCTACGCGACAGCCGGCAGCATCGCCGCGACGGTGGCCCTGCAGATGAGCCAGAGCGCCTCGGAGAACATGAACAAGGCCGTCACGCCCACGGACTCCAAGGAGATGCCGGTGTTCGAGCAGGTCTACATTCCCAACCTGCCCCGGTTCGGCAAGGACCACAAGCCCCTGGGCACGAAGAAGGACGCCTAGGCGACGGTCAGAGGTCCAGGCGGCGGCGGATGCGGTCGAGCTCGCCCATGACGTCCTCGAACGTCCGGTTGTAGGCGGACTCGGCCTCCTTGATCTTGTGCAGGGCGGCCTCGGGGTCGTCGACGTACTTCATCGGGTTGTCCTCGTCGCCGAACGCCTCGCCCATGGCCTCGGTGACCTGCCTCTGCAGGTCCGCGGTCGCCGCCTGGAGCTGCTCCTTGATGAGCTCGGACAGCTCGCCCGAGCTCAGCCGCATCGCCTTGGGATGCAGCAGGAGGTCGCGCAGCCCCTCGCTGCCGTACGCGATCGTGACCAGGCCGTCGTCGTCCTGGGCCCGCCCGACGATGTCGGTCATGTTCTTCTGGAGCTCTTCGATGCGGGCGAACTGTTCGTCCGCGCCCTTGAGAAGCTTCTCGATGTCGATGTTCGCGAAGTCCCCAAACTCCTGCATCTTCACTCCACTCTCACAGCAGTGTTAAATCGCGCAGCAACCTATCAGCCCGACAAACCGCGCACCCAGGAATAGACCTCCAGAACGCCCAGCGCAAGCGGGAAGAGCTCCACGATCAGGATGACGTCCACGATGTCCGCCGCACGGCCCCAGAACGGCGACGGCCGGCCCGTAGGCAGCCAGAGGCCGATGCCGACGGCGGTCAGCGCCAGCCACAGCATGATGATCGCCACGGCCACGGCCCCGATGACGCCGGACTTCGGGCCGAGGGTCAGCGCCAGCATGCCGAACGCGGCGAGACCGACGGTGATCAGCCACAGCCGCTGACGGACACCGCGGAAGACCCGGGCCCGCATCATCAGCGTCAGTCCGAGCGTCCCGGTCATGAGGGAGGCGACCCAGCCGCCGTACGTCGCCAGCAGCACCTCGGAGACCAGCGCCACCAGCCCGACCGCGATGATCATGCCGGTGGCGTAGCGCTGGGCGATGATGGTCCGCTCCTGGATGGCCGTGCTGTCCAGGCGCTGGTTGTCGGCCCGCAGTTCCTCGGCGGTGGTGGGCATGGCCGGGAGCGGCACCTTGGCCAGGCGGAACGACAGCGTGGGCACCAGCGGGCTCAACCCCAGCAGGATCGACACCGTCACCCCGGCCACTCCCGCGGGCGGCGATCCCCACACCATGACCACGGCCGCGCCTATCGCCCCGCAGGTCGCGGCGACGGCCGTACCGAGGAATCCCGGTACGCCGTCGGAGATCAGCGCGCCCGCGATGGTCGCCACCAGCGCGGTGCAGGCGAGCGCGGCCAGCAGGTGGGGAGCACCGATGTTCAGGACGCCGCCGCTGGCCGGTGCGAACAGGCCCGCCATGAAGCCGTACGGCAGCGCCGCGTGCCCGATCAGGGCGCCGGCCAGGGAGTCGCCCACCGCCCTCGACAGGGCCGCGCCGGTGGCCACGATCACGAGCGCCATCAGGGCCGCCACCACCGTGACGACCAGCGGGGGCGCTCCGGAGAGCGCCAGGGCGAGCGCGCCGACGACCAGCAGCCCGAGCGCGCCGCTCGCGCCCATCAGCCGGGTGTTCCTGCCCTCCCAGATGCCCGAGGAGTTCTTCACCCCGGTCGCGACCACGTCGGCCACGTCGTCGTACAGGGCGGGCGGCAGGATCGCCTCGCGCGGCCTGAGGTAGAGCACCTCGCCGTCGAGTATGCCCAGCGCGCCGAGGCTCTGGCCCAGGTCGAGCGGGGAGCCGCCGAGCCGCTGCAGCGTCCATCCCGGCGCGGCGGCGGACTCGCCGCCCAGCTCGTCCAGGGCGCGCAGCAGGCCGGGCAGGACGTGCGGGAGCGGGATGTCGGCGGGCAGCGCCAGGTCGGCCTTGCGCCGCGGTCCCACGATCGTCACGTGGCACAGCGGGGGCAGCGGCACGTGCACCTGGGCGAGCGAGCTGACCTGCATGGGCCCCGGCGGATGCGGGGGGCCCTGCAGGTGCGGCGGGCCTGGCAGGCGCGGCGGACCCTGCGGAAACGGTCCCTGAACGGCCGGTCCGTGGACCATCGATCCCATCGCTGGACTCCGTCCCACGAGCATCATGGACAAGAGAGAACATATCGGGTCGCTTCTGGTAAGAAGGTCAGCAACCGATACGGAGGACCATTCCACGGTGAGCATCGTCGTTGTCCGGCGACCCGAACGTCGTCCCAGCCCCAAGCCTCCGCGCGGGGAGATCCTGCTCGAATCGCCGCCTGAGATCCCCGAGGTCCAGGGCCAGGGCTTCATGCTGGTGCTCACGTATCTGCCCATGGTGGCGGGCGCCGCCGCGATGGCCCTGATGTTCACCGCGGGCGGCAACTCCAATCCGATCATGTACGTGGCCAGCGGCATGTTCGCGGTCTCCATGGTCGGCATGACGCTGGGGCAGATGGGCCGCCAGGCGGGTGAGCGCAAGCACAAGCTCAACGGGGCCCGCCGCGACTACTTCCGCTACCTGTCGCAGGTGCGCAAGAAGGTCAGGCGGGCGGCCAAGCAGCAGCGCGAGGCACTGGAGTGGAGCGGCCCCGAGCCCGACGCGCTCTGGTGGATCGCGATGGGCCCCCGTCTGTGGGAGCGCCGGCCGCGTGACGACGACTTCAGCACGGTAAGGCTCGGCACCGGCGTGCAGAAGCTGGCCATCCAGCTCATCCCGCCGGACTCCAAGCCGGTGGAGGACCTCGACGCGCTGTCGGCCGGTGCGCTGCGCAGGTTCGTCAGGGCGCACGCGACGGTGTCGGAGCTGCCGGTGGCCGTGGCGCTGGGCTCGTTCGCGCGCATCAAGCTCAGCGGCGACCCGATGGCCATGCGCGAGCTGGTGCGGGCCATGATCGGCCAGATGGCGGTGTTCCACTCGCCGGACGACCTGCGGATCATGGTGTGCGCCGGCCAGGAGTGGATGGGCCACTGGGACTGGGTCAAGTGGCTGCCCCACGCGCTGCACCCCGACGAGGTCGACGCCGCCGGGCCCGTGCGCCTGATGGCCGAGAACATGAGTGAGCTGGACCGCCTGGTGGGTACCGAGCTCAAGGAGCGGGCCAGGTTCCGGCCCGGCTCGCCGGCGGACGCTCTGCCATACCACGTGCTCATCGTCGACGGCGGGCACGTGCCGCACGACTCGCAGCTCGGCACCGACGCCATCCAGGGCGTCACGGTGATCGACCTGTCCGGGGCCACGGGGCCGGTGGAGGAGAAGGCCACGCTCCGGCTGGAGATCCAGCCCGACGGCTTCCACATGATCAAGCTGGACCACGCCGGCAAGGAGAACAAGACCCGGCTCGGCAACCCCGACAAGCTCGACTACCTGCGGGTGGAGGGGCTGGCCAGGCAGCTCGCGCCGCTGCGCGCCTCCGCCACCAGCGGCGGCGAGGTCGAGGATGTGCTGTCGGTCAACACCACGCTGACCGACCTGCTCGGCATCGGCGACCCCCTGCGGCTGGATCCGGCGCTGACCTGGCGGCCGCGGGCGGGCCGCAACCGGCTGCGGGTGCCGATCGGCCTCGGCGCCGACGGCCGGATGGTCGAGCTGGACATCAAGGAGTCGGCGCAGGGCGGCATGGGCCCGCACGGCCTGGTCATCGGCGCCACCGGCTCCGGCAAGAGCGAGCTGCTGCGCACGCTGGTGCTCGGCCTGGCCGTCACCCACTCGTCGGAGATCCTGAACTTCGTCCTGGTCGACTTCAAGGGCGGCGCCACCTTCCTCGGGCTCGACACGCTCACCCACGTCTCCGCGGTCATCACCAACCTGGAGGACGAGCTCCCGCTGGTCGACCGCATGTACGACGCGCTGCACGGCGAGATGGTGCGCCGCCAGGAGCTGCTGCGCTCGGCCGGCAACTACGCCTCGCTGCGCGACTACGAGCGGGCCCGCGAGCAGGGCGCCCAACTGGCGCCGATGCCGACGCTCTTCGTGGTGCTGGACGAGTTCAGTGAGCTGCTGTCGGCCAAGCCGGAGTTCATCGAGCTGTTCGTGATGATCGGGCGGCTCGGCCGCTCGCTCGGCGTACACCTGCTGCTGGCCTCCCAGCGGCTGGAGGAGGGCCGGCTGCGCGGCCTGGACACGCACCTGTCGTACCGGATCGGGCTGCGTACGTTCTCGGCCATGGAGAGCCGCGTCGTGCTCGGTGTGGCCGACGCCTACGAGCTGCCGTCCGCGCCGGGCAACGGCTTCCTCAAGTTCGACACGACCGGGATGACCCGGTTCAAGGCCGCGTACGTGTCCGGCCCCCACCAGAGCGACCCCCGCCTGGCGGCCCCCGAGGGCGGCGACACGACGATCCGCCAGGTCGTCGAGTACGGCCCGGCCTACGCGCCGCTCCCGGTCGTGGAGGAGCCGGCCAAGGAGGTCGCCAGGACGGACGAGGAGAGAGGGCCGCGAGTCAGCCTGCTCGACATCATGGTGGAGCGGTTGTCCGGGCACGGCCCCGCCGCGCACCGGATCTGGCTGCCGCCGCTCGGCGAGCCGCCGACCCTCGCGCACCTGCTGCCTCCGCTGACCGTCACCCCCGAACTCGGCCTGTCCACGCCCGGCTGGGACGGCCGGGGCCGCCTGGCCGGGGTCGTGGGAATCATCGACAAGCCGTTCGAGCAGCGTCGCGACCCGTACTGGCTGGACCTGTCGGGGGCGGCCGGCCACGTCGGCGTCGCGGGCGGCACGCAGAGCGGCAAGAGCAACGTGCTGCGCACGCTGGTGACCAGCATGGCGCTCACGCACACGCCGCGCGAGGTGCAGTTCTACTGCCTGGACTTCGGCGGTGGCGCGCTGGCCGCGCTGGACGGCCTGCCGCACGTCGGCGGCGTGGCCACCCGCATGGACGGCGACCGGGTACGCAGGACCGTCGCCGAGCTCGCCACGATCCTCCAGCAGCGCGAGCGCGACTTCGCCGCGCGCGGCATCGACTCGATCAGCACCTACCGCCGTCTCGTGGCCTCGGGAGAGTACGAGGGCGACGGCTGGGGCGACATCTTCCTGCTGATCGACGGCTGGCTGACCATCCGCCAGGAGTTCGAGGCGCTGGAGGGGGTCATCACCGACATGGCCGCCAGAGGGCTCGGGTACGGCATCCACATCATCGCCTCCACCAACAAGTGGTCGGAGTTCCGGGCGGGGATCAGGGACCTGTTCGGCACCCGGCTCGAGTTCAAGCTCGGTGACGCCTACGAGTCGGAGGTCAGCCGCAAGGCGGCGCTGGCCGTACCGGAAGGCGTGCCGGGGCGCGGGCTGACCAAGGAGGGCATGCACTTCCTGTCCGCGCTGCCGCGCGTCGACGGGGTGCGCGGTGCCGACGACCTCTCCGCCGGGGTGCGCTCGCTGGTGGAGGTCGTACGGGCCTCCTGGCAGGGTCCTGCCGCCCGCCCCGTGCGGCTGCTGCCGGCGCTGCTGCCCGCCGCGTCGCTCCCGGAGCCCGCCCTGACCGGGCCGAACCGGATCGCCATCGGCATCGACGAGGCCGCCCTGGCGCCGGTCGCGCTCGACTTCGACGTCGACCCGCACTTCATCGTGTTCGGCGACACCGAGTGCGGCAAGTCGAACGTGCTGAAGCTCATCATGGAAGGCCTGGTCGCGAGGAAGACGCCCAAGGAATGCATGATGATCGTGCTGGACTACCGTCGCGCCCTGCTCGACACCGCGGTCACCGACCACCGCATCGGGTACGCGGCCTCCAGCACCGCCGCGGCCGAGCTGATAAAGGACGCCCGCACCGCGCTGCTCAAGCGGCTCCCTCCGGCGGACCTCACGCCGGAACAGCTCAGGGAGCGTAGCTGGTGGCAGGGCTCCGACCTGTACATCATCGTGGACGACTACGACCTGGTCGCCACCTCGAACAACCCGCTGGCGCCCCTGGCCGAACTGCTGCCGCAGGCCCGCGACATCGGCCTGCACCTGATCATTTCCCGCCAGATGGGCGGCGCGAGCCGGTCCATGTTCGACCCGGCCGTCCAGCGGTTGAAGGAGATGGCGAGCCCGGCGCTGATCATGTCGGGCAACAAGGACGAGGGCGCGTTGTTCGGCAACGTGCGTCCGCAGCCGCTCCCGCCGGGCCGCGGCTTCTACGTGGACAGGAGGTCGGGGGCGCGCCTGATCCAGACGGCGTTCCTGGACACGCCGTAGATCGTCGGCCGTGTCACCTGTGCGCACACGCTGGTCAGCCCTGTGAGTCGAGCTCGGCGGTCTCATACGTGTTGGCGTTGACGTGCAGCCCGTCGCCCACACCCTCCAGCTCGTCGATGTAGTCCTCGAAGCCCTTGAAGACGGCCTTCGTCCGGAGGGGGAAGCTCTTCTCGAACTCCGCGCCGTACTGGTCGTCCCCCATGGGCCGCCCCTCGGCCACGAACACGGCGCGCAGCTCGTCACGGACCTTGCGCACGTGCTCGGCCTCCTCCTTCGCCGTTTCGGCCCCACGCCGGATTTTTGGCCATTGCGCGGAGTAGCTGGCTTCCTGCCCCAATCGTTTCTCCTTCCTCAAGGACATCTCAGATAACTGTCCACTATGCTCATGTTTTGTGCACTTCACAGCAAGTCGTCTGGGGGTCCGATGAGCGGCTGGGTCGACGTGCACTACCAGGCGCTCGAAGAATGCGGGAAACGGGCCCGCAAGGTGGCGAACATGCTCGACCTGGACGACGCGTTCGAGGGCACCAAGTCCTCGGCACCGACCGGGCAGACCTCGTCGAAGACCTTCGGCGCCCTCAAGGACTCCGGCGACCTGGCCACGGACGTCGACAAGGTGTGGCGGGCGCTCGAGGAAGAACTGCAGGCGGGTAAGAGCCGGCTGAACAGCGTCGAGAAGGCCATCGACCAGGTGGAGACCAACCTGCGCAAGGCGGCGAAGGCCTCCGGCGGATGAGCGGGGTCAGCGATCTGCCCGGTGGTGAGCGGCTCGCCGCGCTCCTCGCGAAGGTGACCGGGAATCCGCAGGCGATCAGGAGCACCGCCGGCGCCTGGCGGGCGGCGGCCGGTCACGTCACCAGGTCGACCAACTCCCTGACCAAGGCGGTCGGCGAGGTGGACAAGGCGTGGCAGGGCGGCTCGGCCGATGCCTTCACCAAGCACATGGGCGCCTACCCGCGGGCGAGCACCGATCTCAACGAGGCGCTGACGGCCTGCGCCGACGCTCTCGACAAGGCGGCCACCTCGCTGGAGGACGCCCACGGCAAGGTCAGCACGCTCTGCCAGGACGCGGTCGAGCGCGCGGCAACGTACAAGAGCCAGTACGCGAAGCTGAATCCCAAGGCCACCTCGCAGGATGCCGAAGCCGCGCTCGCGCGTACGACGATCGTCAGCGGCAACGTCACGCAGGCCGAGAGTCTGGTCGAGAAGGCCGAAGGCGACCTCGAGGACGCCAAGAAGGCGCTGGCCAAGCAGCTCGGCGCGGATGCCGGGTTCGGCTTCTTCACCAAGATCCCCCCGCCGGACGGAGCCGACTTCGAGGCGGGCGACAACAAGGTCGAGTGGGTCAGGACACCGTTCGACGACAAGCGCACCTCGCTGGAGTCGGCGGCCGCCGCCGGCGGCAGCGACGGCGGCGGCGCGAGCGGCGGTGCCGGCTACGCCTACAGCGGCGGCGTCTCCTCGGCCGGTAACGCCCCCGCGCCCAAGGCCGAGGTCGTGGGATGGATCAAGGAGGCCCTCCGGGTCATCAAGTCGCCGGAGATGGCGGATGCGCTGCGGAAGAGGGGGCTGCTGGGCAAGCTCCAGGACCTCGACCCGAACGACCCCAAGACCATCCAGCGGATCTGGACCGTCATCTACCACGAGTCCGGGGGCAACCCGAGCGCCATCAACAACTGGGACATCAACGCCAAGAACGGCGTGCCGTCACAGGGACTGATGCAGACCATCCCGCCCACGTTCGACCACAACAGCCTGCCGGGACACAAGCAGATCCTGGAGCCGGTGGACAACATCATCGCCGGGGTGCTGTACACCTACGACCGGTACGGATCGCTCGCCGATCACCCGGGCATCAAGTCGGTGGAGCAGGGCGGCCCGTACCGGCCCTACTAAGTGGACTCCTGGTTGGGCTCCACCCAGTCGAACTTCTCATAGCCCTTGGGCAGGTCGCCGGGCTTGTCCGGAGCCTGGAACGACGGGAACCCCTTGGCGTTGATGGTCGCCTGCTCGAAGTTCACCGCGGCGGCGCCGCTCGGCTTGATGTAGCCGAACTGGTGCTCCTTCTTGATCACGGAGGACATGATGTCTCCCGCTCCGCGCAGACCCGACACCAGCGTCAAGGTCAGTATGGCCACCGCGCCGTTGGTTCCGGAGGCGACGAACTTCTCCAGCAGGCCGCCATACAGCTTGGTGTGCGGGAACGCCTGCAGTCGCTTGGCGAACATCAGCAGGGTGAGCGTGGTCACGCCCAGCGTGGCCAGTTTGACCCAGTAGCTCCGGTACCCGGCGGCCACCTCGTCGACCATCCCACCCACGTCGCCGAGCACGCCGCGCAGCGCGCCGATCTCCCGGTGGAAGATCCACACGACCCGCTCGAACTCCTGCTGGTCGAGGGCGATCCAGCCGCTCCGCGACGTGGCGACGAGCTGGGGCAGCAGTTGCTTGACCCCGTCGTCGAGCCGGCCCGCGATGCCGTTCTTCCAGTTCGTGGCCGCCTGCGCCATGCCCGGCTCGTTGGCGATGGCCGTGCCCGCGACGACCACGGCGGGGATGACCCAGGCCGAGATCCGGCCCAGCCTCTTCAGCGACTCCAGCACCTTGGGCCCGATCGGCTCCGGCACCGTCGGAGGCGGAGGCGGGTTGTAGGGGGTGAGCGGCGGCCCGTAGGTGTTGGGCGGCGTGTAGCTGTACGGGTTGTAGTTGTACGGGTTGTAGGCGTTGTACGGGGCGGAGGGCGGGTTGTAGGCGGGGTGCGGGTAGCTCATTTGCGATACCTCACGGCGCTCTGCTTCTCGGCGGCGCGCCAGTTGCGCTCCCCGATGCCGAGCGCTCCCACCCAGCTGTCCACTGTCTCCTCCGCCTGGCCCAGCGTGCTGTCGGCCCAGCGGCACATGCCGTCGTAGGTGCCACCCAGCACCATTTCCCCGAGTACGCCGAAGCCCGGGGCCTCGACCCCGACCGTGCCGACGAGGCTCCTGACGAAGGAGATCGCCGCCTTCAGCTCGTCGTCGACCCGATCGCGCGTGTGACCGATGGCCGTGGAGGTGACGTAGATCTCCTGCCCCGGCGCAACCGCTTTCGTCGTCATATGTACGAATTCTTCCCGATGTTGTCCCTTACCTCCCTGTTTGCACGGCACTCTTAATGATCAGTTAGACGTTTGGACGGCTGCCGATGGGCGTTCGTTAACCTGCTGCCGATGCCGTGGAGCGCATGGATTCCAGTGACCCCCGCCTCGACGAGCTCGACCGGCTCGTACAGGCCAGCGAACGGACGATGCGCGAGCTCGAACAGGCCACGCGGGAGCTACGTCAGGTGACCGGCTCGGGCGAGAGCCGCGGCGGGACGGTGACCGCGCGCGTGGACGCCGACAGCAAACTCATCGACGTGCAGATCACCCACCGGGCCATGCGGCTGGATCCGGAAGAGCTGGGCCGCGACGTGGTCGAGGCCGTACGCGCCGCTCAGGAAGACCACGAGCGGCAGGCCCGCGAACTGCTCGGGCTGCCGCTCGGCGACGAGGATCCGCTGGGCACGTTCAAGCGCGACCTGGACGAGCTGCAGGACGCCTACGCCAGGGAGACCGGCGAACGGCTCGAAGGGATGCGCCGCACGCAGCGCGCCTGGGAGGACTGAGCTCCAAAGACAGCGGGGCCGGTGAGGATCACTCCTCACCGGCCCCGCTGTTCGCGTGCTGACCGTCTCAGCCGCAGTTTCCATACGGGGCGCTTGTGCTGCCGGAACCGGCGCTGCCCGCGAACTTCACGCACTTGCCCTTGGCGGGCAGCTTGACCGGGCCGGCGTAGTACTCGTAGCTGCCGGAGTCGGTCTTGCTCCCCCCGCTCTGCACGTCGAGCGTCGCGCTGACCGGGGTCTTCTGACCCACGTTCGCGGTCTTCATGGTGACCACGCAGTTCTCGCCGGTGCCGCTGTTGTAGAGCTGGTACGTCACCCCGCCCGAGAACGAACCGCTGCGCTGCACGCTGAACCCGGATCCGCAGACCTGCGTCGGCGTGTAGGGGTTCGTCTTGGGCGGCGTCGGCGTCGGCTTGGCGGTGGTCTTCGTCGGCGTGGGCGTCGGCTTAGCCGTGGTCTTGGTCGGCGTGGGCGTCGGCTTGGCCGTGGTCTTCGTGGGCGTCGGCGTCGGCTTGGCCGTGGTCTTCGTCGGCGTCGGCTTGGGGTCCTCGGTGGTCTTCGTCGGCGTGGGCTCCGGCTCCTTGGTCTTCGTCGGCTCCGGCGTGGGGTCCGGGTCCTTCGACTTCGTCGGCTCCGGCGTCGGCTCCTTCGACTCGGTGGGAGTCGGGGTCTGGCTCGCCTGGCGCTTCTTGCTCTTGCGCTCGGTAGCCGTGGCGCTCGCGGTGGGCTGCGTCGCCGTCGGCTGGGCGGCGGGCTGCGTCGCGGGCTGGGTCACCGGCTGCGTGAGGATCGGCTGCGGCGTCGGGACCGTGCTGAACTCCGGAGCGGTGGGCGCCGACGAGGGATAGTCGGTCGGCAGCACCAGCGGGACCACGTCGGTCGGGTCGGGGCTGGAGGAGGCCCAGGGCACCGTCACGTCGGGCTGCGACTGCTGAGGATTGGGCTGGCCGGGGAGCTGCTGCTGTTGCTGCGTGGACGAGTCACTGCCGCCCCCGCCGATCGCGAGCGTGCCGCCGTTCTTGGCCTCGGACGAGGAGTTGGACACCGTCTCCAGCTTGGCGTAGTGGCCCGCGCCCCACAGCCCCACGCCGGACAGCAGCGCGACCGCCGTGACGGCCGCGGCGAGCCCGATGGGGAACGACTTGCGCCGGGGGGCGGCGCCGCCGTGCTGCGGTGGCGCCTGCCATACCTGGGACGGCTGCTGCCCGCCGGGCGCCCCTTCCCACGGTCCCTGCTGCGGCACGGGCGGCGGGCCCCACGTCTGCTGCGGGACCGGCACGCCTTCGAGCGGCGGCTGGTGCGCGGCCAGCGCCTGGTGCTCGACCGGCGCCTCCAGCGGCGGGAGCTGGATGGTCTGCGGCGGGAAGAGCTCGCCCTCCGGCGCCTGCGGGGGCGGTGGCACCGTGGCCACGACGCCCACCCGCGGCGCCGCGGCGCCGCTCTTGTCGCCGAGCAGTTGCAGCAGCGCCGTGTAGGTGGTCGGCCGCTGCGTGACGTCCTTGGAGAGCGCGGAGAGCACCACCCGGCGCAGCGGCTCGGCCAGCGCGCCGATCTCGGGCTCCCCGTTGAGCACCGCCTGGGCGTCGTGCCCGAAGGGGGGCTGCCCGGTCGCGGCGAAGACGATCGTGGCGGCCCAGGCGAACACGTCGGCGTAAGGGCCGTACCCCAGCCCGCTGAGCTGCTCGGGCGAGCGGTAGCCGAGCTCGCCGGCGGCCTCGCCGAGGTCGATGTCGGTCACGCGGGGGCCGTCCGCGGCGATGAGCACGTTGTGCGGAGTGAGCCCACGGTGTGTGACGCCGGCGAGGTGCACGGCGGTCAGCGCGGTCAGCACGCCGACGGCCACCCGCTCCAGGGTGTCGCCGTCGAGCGGCCCATCGGCCGCCACCGTCTCTGCCAGGCTGCGGCCCTCGATGTGCTCGCGCACGATGTACGGCTGCTCGTCGTGCATTCCGGCGTCCAGCGTCCTGGCGACGTACACGCTCGAAATACGCTGGACACCCTTGAACCGCTCAGCGTCGTGCGGCCCCGCGCCGGGAACGGCCGGGAGCAGCTTGATCACTCGGGTGGGTCCGTCCTCGGACTCCTTGCCGAGGTACGCGACTCCTCGCGGCCCCTCGTCCAGCCGTCCGAAAAGGGTGTGAGCTCCTAAACGCTCAGGATCACCCGGCCGCAGAGGGTGCATCTCTTTCCCTTCAAGTCAAAACTCGATTCTCCCGTACATTCAACCAAATCTGTCACATCTGTATCAGTAGTTTCGGACGCGGCCTGACATTTAACCGTAAAGACATCAAGCGGCCGGACGGCCGGCACGCCATCCGCGGCGGCGGCCCAGCGGGATGAGCGACGCCGCGGCCGCTGCCACGGCGGCGACTCCCAGCGCGCCGACCGTCACCAGGAGGGCGACGTTCGTCGCGTGCTCGTCGGGCCGCGGCGCCTTGGCCACCGCGTCGGCGGGCAGCGGCGAGGGCGGCGGCGGGGCGACCACAGGGGCGCCCGCCGGGTCGAAGGACAGCGACGCGGTGACGGCCAGCAGCGGGTTGACCATCCCGGCTCCGGTGCCGGTGCCCACCGAGCCGTCGGCCGTGGCGGTGATGCGCTGCCGTACCTGCTGCTGGTCGAGCTTGGGGAAGCGGGCGCGTACGAGCGCGGCGACGCCCGCCACGTACGGCGCGGCGAAGCTGGTGCCCTCCAGGCCGCGCATGTAGCTCTTGCCCGTCCACGGGGCGGTGATGTCCACACCCGGCCCGAGCACGCCGACCGGCGTGGCCGTGTTGGAGGAGTCGGCGCGGCGGCCGTCGCTGTTGGCGGAGCCCACGGCGAGCACGCCCTCGTAGGCCGCGGGGTAGGCGGGCTCGGGCGGCCCGTCTTCCTTGGTGATGTTGCCGGCGGCGGCCACGACCACGATGTCCCTGGCCAGCGCGTACTGGATGACCGCCTTCAGGTCGGGATGGTCGGCGGCCCGCACCGAGACGTTGATCACGTCCGCCTTGCGGTCCACGGCCTCCTTGATGCCCTTGACCAGGTCGGCGACCTCACCCTCCTCGCTGTTGCTCTGCTTCACCGAGATGAGCTGGACCTCGGGGGCGACGCCGTGGAAGGGGACCCCGGCGAGATAGCGGCCGGCGATGATGCCCGCGACGGCAGTGCCGTGCCCCACGCAGTCGCGGTAGCCGGTGTGGGTGACGTCGATGAACTTGGAGATCTGGATCTGCGGGTGCTGGTAGTCGACGCCACTGTCGACGACCGCGACCTTCACGCCCGCGCCCCGGGTGATGCGCCACACGTTCTTGATGTCGAGCCTTCGCTGCGCCCACGGCTCGGTGCCGGGCAGTTGCGTCGTCCCCTTGCGTGGCTTGCACTCCACCGGCGCTGCCCTCTCCACCCGCACCGTGGCGAGTGCGGGGGCCGAGGTGAGCTGCAGGGCGAGCACACTCGCCGCGAGAGTCCGTCCGATCATGGCGGAAGAGCGTAGC
Source organism: Nonomuraea sp. NEAU-A123 (assembly GCF_018603905.1). GTDB lineage: Bacteria > Actinomycetota > Actinomycetes > Streptosporangiales > Streptosporangiaceae > Nonomuraea. Next base: position 280,946 of record NZ_JAHFZZ010000001.1, on the reverse strand, counting down.
GTCTTCGGCTCTCTGTGTTTACCTGGGTAAAACGGACATCGGCGTAGCCTCGTCGCCTGCCGAGCATGGTCGGGAAGCGATCTGGTGGAAGCCGATGCCGCGTCCGTCCGGTGAGCCGGGCGGACCGTGGTTGAGAACCGGTCGGCATCGCGAGGGCGGGCAACAGTTCGTACCCTGTTCACCTCGAAAAGAAGCCCCGGTGGTCAGACCGGGGCCCCTCCGCGAGACTCAGCGGGTCGCGGACTCGATGTTGCCCCGGTAGGTGTTGATCACCCGGGAGGCCTCCTGGAGCTCTTCCGTCATGCGCTGGAAGGCCGTCCGGTAGTTCTGCCAGGCCCCTTGGAAGCGCTCGGCTCCCGGGCCCGTCCAAGCGGTGCCGACCTTGGCGGCCTCGCGGTCCAGCGCGGTCATCGTGGTGCGCACCGCCTCGGACTGCTGGGTGAATTGGGTGGCCATCTGCTGCATTTCCGCGGGGTCGCCACCGAGCAGGCTCTGGCTCATGCATACCTCCTGGATCGACTGAAAGCGCCCTCAACATAGACGCGTCACTCACGCCTCGCTCCTGTTATGCCGAGCGGCTATGGTCTTCCAGAGGAATATTCGGATCTAAGGAGATTCCGGCCATGCGCGAGGTTGTGGTCACCGGCGGTGGCACCGGGATCGGCTACGCGATCGCCGCGACGTTCGCCTCCGCGGGCGACCGGGTCACGATCACCGGCCGGCGCGAGCAGGTGCTGAAGGAGGCCGCGGCCCGGCTCGGCGCCGCCTACCTGCCGTTCGACGCCGCCAGCCCCGCCGCCGTGAAGGACGCCGCGGGCCGGCTGCCCGAGCGGGTCGACGTCCTGGTCAACAACGCGGGCGGCAACACCAACCTGGACCGGCGCCAGTCCGACGACCTTCTGGACGTGGCCGAGGGCTGGCTGGCCAACCTCAACGCCAACCTGCTGTCCGCTGTGCTCGTCACGACCGCGCTGCTGCCGCGGTTCGCCAAGGGCGGGCGGATCATCACGATCGGCTCGATCGCCGCCCGCGGTACGGGCTCCGGCTCGTACGGCGCGGCCAAGGCGGCCGTCGAGGCGTGGACCGCCGACCTGGCCGCTCAGCTCGGCCCGCGGGGCATCACCGCCAACGTCGTCTCCCCCGGCCTGGTGCTCGACACCGAGTTCTTCCGCGGGCGCCTGACGGAGGAGGGCATCAGGGCCCGCGTCGAGAACACCCGCAACGGCCGCCCCGGCACTCCGTCCGACGTCGCGGACAGCGTTGCCTTCCTGGCCTCCCCGGGTGCACGGCATCTGACGGGGCAGGTGATCCATGTGAACGGCGGCGCTTATCTGGGTCGCTGACCGGCGGCCGACAGCGAACACTTACACTCCGTCTCAGTGCCCGGCGCGGAAGGATGTTAAGGAAAGGACGTAGGTCGGTGCAGAAGGTTCTGATCGCCAACCGGGGCGAGATCGCCGTCCGGGTCGCACGGGGGTGCAAGGACGCCGGGATCGGCAGCGTGGCCGTTTACGCCGACCAAGACCTCGACTCCCTGCACGCCAAGATCGCTGACGAGGCGTACGCGCTGGGCGGCCAGTCCCCCGCGGAGACCTACCTCGACATCGGCAAGCTGCTGGAGATCGCCCGGCGCTCCGGCGCCGACGCGGTGCATCCCGGTTACGGCTTCCTGGCCGAGAACGCCGACTTCGCCCAGGCAGTCATCGACGCGGGCCTGATCTGGATCGGCCCGCCGCCGGCCGCCATCGCCGCGCTCGGCGACAAGGTCCAGGCCAGGCACATCGCGCAGAAGGTCGGCGCGCCGCTGGTCGCGGGCACCAAGGACCCCGTCTCGGGGGCCGAGCAGGTGGTCGCCTTCGCCGAGGAGCACGGGCTGCCCATCGCGATCAAGGCCGCGTACGGCGGCGGCGGCCGGGGCATCAAGGTCGCCCGGCGGCTGGAAGAGGTCGCCGAGCTCTACGAGTCGGCCGTGCGCGAGGCGATCGCCTCGTTCGGCCGCGGCGAGTGCTTCGTGGAGCGCTATCTCGACCGCCCGCGGCACGTCGAGACCCAGTGCCTGGCCGACCGCGAGGGCAACGTGGTCGTGGTCGGCACCCGCGACTGCTCGCTCCAGCGCCGCCACCAGAAGCTGGTGGAGGAGGCGCCCGCGCCGTTCCTGTCCGAATCACAGGTCGAGACCCTCTACACCAGCTCCAAGGCGATACTCCGCGAGGCCGGTTACGTCGGCGCGGGCACCTGCGAGTTCCTCGTCGGCCAGGACGGCACGATCTCCTTTCTGGAGGTCAACACCCGCCTGCAGGTCGAGCACCCCGTCACCGAGGAGGTGTCGGGCTTCGACCTGGTGCGCGAGATGTTCCGCATCGCCGACGGCGGGTCGCTCGGCTACGACGACCCGGCGCCGCGCGGCCACTCGATCGAGTTCCGGATCAACGCCGAGGACGCCGGCCGCAACTTCCTGCCCGCGCCGGGCACGCTCACCGTCATGCGCCCGCCGTCGGGTCCCGGCGTGCGGCTCGACTCGGGGTTCGAGGCCGGGATGACCGTGCCTCAGACGTTCGACTCGCTGGTGGCCAAGCTGATCGTGACCGGCCGCACGCGTACGGAGGCGCTGGAGCGCTCACGCCGGGCGCTGGCCGAGTTCGAGATCGACGGCATGCCGACCGTGCTGCCCTTCCACCGCGCGGTCGTGTCGGACCCGGCCTTCACCGCCGAGCCGTTTTCCGTCCACACCCGGTGGATCGAGACCGAGTTCGACAACACGATCCCGCCCTACGCGGGAGACGGCTCCGCCGACGAGCCCGCCGCGCGCGAGTCGGTGACGGTCGAGGTCGGCGGCAAGCGCCTCGAAGTGGTCCTGCCCTCCGGTCTCGGTACGACCGGCGCCTCCAGGGGCGGCGCGCAGCCCGCGGCCAGGAAGCCCAAGCGCGGCGGCGCGAAGCAGCCCGCGGCGGGCGGCGACACGCTGGTCAGCCCGATGCAGGGCACGATCGTCAAGGTCGTCGTGGCCGACGGCGACACGGTGGCCGAGGGCGACGCGATCGTGGTGCTCGAGGCCATGAAGATGGAGCAGCCGTTGACCGCGCACAAGGCGGGCACCGTCACCGGCCTGACCGCCGCGGTCGGGCAGACCGTCACGTCAGGGGCCACGATCTGTGAGATCAAGGACGCTTGATCGAGCCGGCGGCTCCAGGAACCTTGACCACGCCCCGCGCTCGGACGGCTTCATACGGGTAACGTGCATATGCAAAGGAACTTTGTTGAGCGCCCGTTCGTCATCCTGAGCGAAGGAGGCTTGCTGCCAATGACCCATTCGCTGCGCCGAGCAGGGGCCGCGATCGCGGCTCTGATCGCCGGTCTTTTCGTCGTCCTTGCGCTGTCCCCTGCCGCCAACGCGGCGGCCGCACCCCCTGATGCATCGAGCGTTGTGTCCTATTGGAAGGACAAGAAGGATCCGCTCTTCGTGCAATCGGGCTCGCCGCTGACCTCGGACCAGCAGTCCGAGATCCGCGACACGTTGAAGGATTCCAAGAGTGACATCTACGTCGCGGCGCTGCCCGACGGCACGTTGACCTCGTCGTCGAGCGCCAAGCAGTACCTCAACTCCCTCGGCACGGCCACCGCGGCCGCCAAGGGCGGGGGCCGGGTCACCGTGGCCGTGCTCGACGGCAACTCCCTGTTCGCGGAGTCCAACTTCGGCAGCCCCGGCCTCACCGACCAGTTGGCCAAGCTCGCGGTGCGTAACCACGACGACGTGGTGTCCGGCATGAACGACTTCGTGGAGCGGGTCAACCTCGCTTCCTCCGGCAAGCGGTCCGCGCTCGACTCGGGCCCGGTCGGCGGCAGCGGTGGCAGCGGCGCGCTGATCGCCCTGGGCGCGCTCGTCGTGGTCGGCGGCGGTGGCTACTTCGTCTACTCGAAGAACAAGAAGAAGAAGCAGGCCATCCAGGACGCCAAGGACCTGGCCGCGGTCAAGCAGACCGTGGAGGAGGACGTCACCAAGCTCGGCGAGGAGATCACCGCGCTCGACGCCGACGTCGCGCTCTCCGGCCAGAGCGGCCAGCACATCACCGAGTGGCAGCAGGCACTCGACTCCTACGAGAAGGCCAAGACGCAGCTCGCCGCGATCCAGCGAGCCGACCAAATCCGCGAGGTGACCCAGACGCTGGAGGACGGCCGCTACTGGCTGGCCGTGGTGAAGGCCAAGGTCAACAACCAGCCGGCCCCCGAGCGACGGGCGCCCTGCTTCTTCAACCCGCAGCACGGCCCGTCGGTGCGTGACGTACGGTGGGCGCCGCCCGCCGGCGCGGTGCGCGACGTGCCCGCCTGCGCGGCCGACGCGGAGGCCGTGGAGCGTGGCTTCGACCCGCAGATGCGGGAGGTCATGGTCGACGGTCAGCGGCGTCCCTACTACGACGCGGGCCCGGCCTACCAGCCTTACGCCTACGGCTACTACGGCGGCTTCGGCGACATCATGACCGGCATGTTCGTCGGCACCCTGATGGGCAGCATGCTCAGCGGCGGCTTCGGCGGCTACGGCTACGGCGGCGGTTTCGGTGACGGCGGCGGGGGCGACCTCGGTGGCGGCGGCGACTTCGGCGGCGGAGACGGCGGCGGCTGGGGTGACTTCGGCGGCGGCGGCGATTTCGGTGGTGGCGACTTCGGCGGCGGCGACTGGTAACCCGTCCAGCGGATGATCGGGCGCGTTCCCTTCTGGGGGACGCGCCCGTTTTCCGTTAGGGCCCCGGGTCAGATCCCGATCTGCGCCTCGGGCTGCATCAAGCGGCGGGCCGCCTCGGTGATGGATCCCGACAAAGACGGATAAACCGCGAAAGTGTGGGCCAGTTGGTCCACCGTGAGCCGCTGCTGTACGGCCACGGAGAGCGCCAGGATCAGCTCGGACGCCCTCGGGGCCACCACCACGCCGCCCAGCACGATCCCGGTGTGCGGGCGGCAGAACAGCTTGACGAAGCCGTCGTTGAACCCCTGCATCTTCGCGCGGGCATTGGTGGCGAGCGGCAACTTGACGACGTTGGCCTCGATCTCGCCGGCCTCGATCGAGCGCTGCGCGACACCGACCGCGGCGATCTCCGGATCGGTGAAGATGTTGGAGGCCACCGTGGCCAGGCGCAACGGCTGAACGGCCTCACCCAGCGCGTGCCAGACCCCGATCCGGCCCTGCATGGCGGCGACCGAGGCGAGCATGAGCACGCCGGTGCAGTCGCCCGCCGCGTAGACGCCCGGCGCGGAGGTGCGCGAGACCTTGTCGACCTTGACGAAGCCGTTTCTGTCGAGCTGGACCCCCGCCTCCTCCAGGCCGATGCCGCCCGTGTTGGGCACCATGCCGACCGTCATCAGCGCATGGGAGCCCTCGGCCGTGCGGCCGTCTTCGAGCGTGACCACGACGCCGTCGGCGGTCCGCTTGACGGAGGCGGCGCGCGAGCGGCCCATGACGTTCATGCCGCGGCGCCGGTAGACCTCTTCGAGCACCTCGGCGCCGTCGGCGTCCTCGTTGGGCATCATCCGGTCACGGCTGGAGACCAGCGTGACCTCGGCGCCCAGCGAACGGTAGGCGCCCGCGAACTCGGCGCCCGTCACCCCGGAGCCGACCACGATCAGATGCTCGGGCAGCGCGTCGAGGTCGTAAAGCTGGCGCCAGGTGAGCACGCGCTCGCCGTCGGGCTCGGCTCCCGGCAGGATGCGCGGCGTCGCGCCGGTCGCCACGATGACCACGTCGGCCTTGATCGCGCGGTCGCCCGCCTTGACGAGCTGCGGATCGACCAGCCGCCCGCGTGCCTTGACGATCTCGACGCCCTCGGCGGCCACCCGGGTCTCGATGTCGGCCGACTGGGCCTGTGCCAGCTCCTTTACCCGCTTGTTGACCAGCGGCAGGTCGACGCTCGCCACGCCGACGTCGCCGTCGAGCCCGCCGGTGAAGCCGACGCCCAGCGAGGGCGCGTCGAGCAGGGCCTGTTTACGTACGGAGGTGGCGATGAGGGTCTTGGACGGCACGCAGTCGGTCAGCACGCACGCGCCTCCCGGTCCGTCCTGTTCGACCATGGTGACCTGCGCGCCTAGCTGCGCCGCCACCAGGGCCGCCTCGTAGCCGCCTGGTCCGCCACCGATGATCACGATCCTCGTCACGTGCCCATTCTCCCGCATGGCGCGCGCTGACGACGAACGGGGCGGCCTCTCGCCCGCTACTCTTATCTGCTGTGCCTGTATACGCGGCCTACGGCAGCAACATGGACCCCGAGCAGATGGCCATGCGCGCCCCTCATTCCCCGATCCGGGGTGTGGGCTGGCTGCAGGGCTGGCGCCTGACGTTCGGCGGCGACGACATCGGCTGGGAGGGCTCGCTCTCCACCATCGTCGAAGACCCCGACGAGCACGTGTTCGTCGTCCTCTATGACGTGCCAGAGTTGGACGCCAACTCTCTCGACCAGTGGGAGGGCGCCGTCCGCGGCCTCTACCACAAGGTGCGGCTGCGGGTGCAGACCCTCGACGGCGAGCAGGTGGCCTGGTTCTACGTGCTCGACGGCTACGAGGGCGGCCTGCCCTCCGCCCGCTACCTGGGCATCCTGGCGGACGCCGCCGAGCGGGCGGGCGCCCCCGACGACTACGTCAAGGAGCTGCGGGGACGCCCCTGCAGATCGATCGGCGACTAGCTCAGCGGCTGGTCCTTGGTCTCCTTCAGCGCGAAGACGTACACCAGAGTGGAGACCAGGGCGAGCGCCGACATGTACCACGGGAAGAGTCCCGAGTTGCCCCCGTCCTTCAGCGCCGTGCCGATGAGCGGCGCGGTGCCACCGAAGATCGCGACGGTCAGCGAGTACGGGAAGCCCGCCCCCGCCGCCCGCACCCGGGTCGGGAACAGCTCGGAGTTGACCGCGGCCGAGACCGAGGTGAAGCAGCCGAGGAAGACCATGCCGAGGCACTGGATGAACAGCAGGCTGGAGAAGGAGTTCGTCAGCATGCCGAGCAGCGGCACCGGCAGGATCGTGAACGCCAGGCCGAAGGTGATCAGCATGGGCCTGCGCCCGATCCGGTCCGAGAGCATGCCGAGCAGCGGCTGCAGGATCATGAAGAAGACCAGCGAGATCGTGCTGACCGTGAGCGACTCGCCCTTGTCGAAGCCCACGTTCTGCTGGGCGTAGGTCGGCAGGAAGGTCGTCCAGGTGTAGTAGGCGACCGTGCCCGCCACGGTGATGCCGACGATCATCGCGGCCTTGGTCGGGTAGCGGACCAGGAACTCGAACAGGCCCGGACGCTCCGTCGTGCCCTCCTGGATCTCGCTGACCACCGCGCTGGTCTCCTCGGCGCCCTTGCGGATCCACAGGCCCACGAGGCTGATGACCGCGCCCACGACGAACGGGATGCGCCAGCCGTACGAGCTCATGTCGGCTTCTGCGAGGTTGGCGGCCAGCAGCGCGGCCAGGCCGGAGGCGAAGAGCTGGCCGATGGTGGTGCTGACGTACTGGAAGCTCGAGAACAACCCGCGGCGTCCGGGAGGTGCCGACTCGACCAGGAACGTGGTGGCGGCGGCGAACTCGCCGCCGACCGAGAGGCCCTGGATCAGCCGCGCCAGCGTCAGGATGATCGGCGCGAGCACGCCCGCCGCCTCATACGTCGGCGTGACCGCAAGCAGCAGCGAGCCACCGCCCATCAGGATGATCGTGAAGGTCATCGCAGCCTTGCGTCCGTACCGGTCGGCAAACGCGCCCACCAGCAGGCCGCCCAGCGGGCGCATGAAGAAACCGACCGCGAACACCGCGAAGGCGCTCAGCACCGGGACCAGACTGTTCGTGCCGGACTTGGGGAAGATCTGCTCGGCGAAGTAGACGGTCAGGAAGCTGTACGTGTACCAGTCGAACCATTCGACGACGTTGCCGATGCTTGCCGCCATGAGCTGGCGGACACGGCTCCGGGGGATGCCGATCGGCGATTGAGCTACAGGAGGTGTCGCCACGGGGGCTCCTTTGCTGACAACTGCGATGATGGCTTACTGTGCATTCGGGCGACCGAAACAGTCAAATGCCTCGGCACATATTTACAAACCCGACATAGAAACGGCTCCCTGTGGATGTTCTCGACCGGCGCCTGGTCGCCGCCCTCCAGATCAGCCCCCGCGCGTCGTGGGGCGAGATCGGCCGGGCCGTCGATGAGCACGAGCGCACGGTCGCGCGCCGGTTGCAGCGGCTGATCGCCGATGGCATGGTGCGCGTCACCGCGATCTATGACGACCTGCGTTCGGGCCACGGGCGACCCGTGCACCTGCACGTCCAGGTCCGTCCCGGTGCGGCGGCGCAGGTCGCCAAGGCGCTGGCCGACCGGCCCGACACACGCTCGGTCTACTCGCTGACCGGGGCGGCCGACCTCGCCTGCGAGCTGGTCGCCCGTACGCGCGACGAGCTGCACGACATCCTCACCGCGGAGATCAGCGAGATCGACGGGGTGCTGCAGACGCAGACGCAGGTCGTGCTCCACACGTTCAGGACCGTGGCCGAGTGGCACGCGCCCTACCTCAGCGAGCAGGAGGCCGCCCAACTCCGCCCGGCCATGCTCCATGATCCCCTTCCTGATCAGGACGGTCTTTCACCTCTGGAACAGGACATCGCCGAGCTGCTGGCCGGTGACGGCAGGATCGCCTTCACCGCGATCGCCGAGCGGCTCGACATCTCCGTACCCACTGCGCGCAGGCGGGTCTCCTCGCTGCTCGAACGGCGGCTCCTGCTGCTGCGGGCCGAGGTCGAGCCCGCGCTGCTCGGCCTGGAAGTGGAGGGCAAGCTCTGGCTCAAGGTCCGGCCGTACGGCCTCGACCGGGTCGGCCAGACGCTCGCGGCGCACCCCAGCGTGCGTTACTGTGCGGCCACGTCGGGCACGCATTCCCTGATCGTCCAGGTCGCGGTGGCCCATGAGGCCGACCTCTACCGTTTCCTGACGGGTGTCGTCGGCCCCCTCGACGAGGTCACCGACATGGACGTCACCCTCATCACCCGCGCCTACAAGCGCGGTCACCTCCACAAGTCCGGCCTGCTCACCCTGGAGAGGACACCATGACGCCCGCTGAGAACGAAGTCGCCGACCTCTGCGCCGAACTGATCCGCGTCGACAGCAGCAACTACGGGGACGGCACCGGCCCCGGTGAGCGGGCCGCCGCCGAGGCCGTCATGGCCAGGCTGGACGAGGTCGGCATCGAGGCCACCTACATCGAGAGCGAGCCGGGCCGGGGCAACGTCATCACCCGCGTCGAGGGCGCCGACCCGTCGCTGCCCGCGCTCCTGGTCCACGGCCACCTAGACGTGGTGCCGGCCAACGCGGCCGACTGGTCCGTCGACCCGTTCGGCGGCGAGGTGCGTGACGGCTACATCTGGGGCCGGGGCGCGGTGGACATGAAGGACATGGACGCGATGATGCTGGCCGTACTCCGGCAGCTCACCCGCGAGGGACGCAAGCCGCGCCGCGACCTGGTCTTCGCCTGGCTCGCCGACGAGGAGGCGGGCGGCACGTACGGCGCCAAGCACCTCACCAAGCACCACCCCGAGCTGTTCGAGGGCGTCACCGAGGCGATCAGCGAGGTGGGCGGCTACTCCCTGGAGGTCGACCCGTCGCTGCGGCTCTACCTGATCGAGACCGCGCAGAAGGGCCTCGGCTGGATGAAGCTCATCGCCGACGGCACCGCCGGGCACGGCTCGATGCTCAACACCGACAACGCGGTCACCGAGGTGGCCAAGGCCGTGGCCAGGGTCGGCGCGCACGAGTGGCCGATCACTCTCACCCCGACGGTCCGCCAGTTCCTCACCGAGGTCGCGGACGCGTTCGGCCTGCCCTTCGACGAGGACGACCCGGCCCCCCTCCTGGACAAGCTCGGACCGCTCGTCCGCTTCGTCGGCGCCACGCTGAACCACACCGCCAACCCGACCCAGCTCAACGCCGGCTACAAGTCGAACGTCATCCCCGGTCAGGCCACGGCAGTGATCGACGGCCGCTTCCTGCCCGGCCACGAGGATGAGTTCTTCAAGACCATCGACTCGCTGATCGGGCCGGGCGTACGCCGCGAGTTCGTGCACCACGACATCGCGCTGGAGACCACGTTCGACGGCGCCCTGGTCGAGTCGATGATCGCGGCGCTGAAGGCCGAGGACCCGGCCGCGCGAGCCGTGCCGTACTGCATGTCCGGCGGCACCGACAACAAGACGTTCTTCGCCGATCTGGGCGTGCGCGGGTTCGGGTTCGTGCCGCTGCGGCTGCCCGGGGACATGGACTTCGCGTCGATGTTCCACGGCGTGGACGAGCGGGTGCCGGTGGACGCCCTTCAGTTCGGGGTACGGGTGCTCGACAGGCTCCTCCTAAACTACTGACGTGAGCAACGACCCGTACACCCTGGCCGGAGCGGCCGCCGACGCGCTGAAGAGCGCGTCCGGCCTCGACACCTTCGACGTGGCCCTCGTCATGGGGTCCGGCTGGGTGCCGGCCGCCGACGCGATCGGCGAGACGGTCACGGAGATCCCCTTCACCGACCTGCCCGGCTTCTCGGCTCCGGCCGTGGCCGGGCACGGCGGCAAGATCCGCGTCATCCGCACCCCCGGCGGACGGCACGCGCTCGTCTTCCTCGGCCGCAGCCATCTCTACGAGGGCCGGGGCGTCGACACCGTCGTCCACGGCGTACGCACCGCCGCCGCCGCGGGTGTCGGCACGATCGTGCTGACCAACGCGGCGGGCGGTCTGCGCCCCGAGACGCAGCAGGTCGGCGACCCGGTGCTGATCAGCGACCACATCAACATGACCGGCGCCAACCCGATCACCGGCACCACGTTCATCGACCTCACCGAGGTCTACTCGCGGCGGCTGCGGGCGCTCGTCCACGAGGTCGACCCGACCATCGCCGAGGGCGTCTACGTGGCCTTCCGCGGCCCGACCTACGAGACGCCCGCCGAGATCCGCATGCTGCGCACGCTGGGCGGCGACCTGATCGGCATGTCCACCGTCCTGGAGGCCATCGCGGCCCGTGAGGCCGGTCTCGACGTGCTGGGCGTCTCCCTGGTCACCAACCCGGGGGCGGGGCTGGCGGACGAACCGCTCGACCACCAGGAGGTCCTGCGGGTCGGCCGCGAGACGGCGGCCCGCATGGGCACGCTGCTGTCCAAGATCGTGGACCGGCTCTGACCGGCGACCCGGTTCCCTCCTCCCCCGTGATCTCGCCGACCTGACTCGTGAGGCCCGACAGTGACCACCGATCCGACCCCCGACGCCTCCCCTGACGGACCCGGCTGGGCCTCCCCTGACCGACCGGCTGGGCTCTCCCTGACCGGCCCGGCTGGGCCCTTCCCTGACCGCCGACCCGACCCGCGAGGCCGACAGTGAGCGCTGACCTGGCCCGTGCGGCCCGTCTTTGGCTGGCTCAGGACTCCGATCCCGAGACCAGGGCCGAGCTGTCGGCCCTGCTCGAATCCGGCGACGACGAGGCGCTGCGTGACCGCTTCGGCGCCCGGCTCGAGTTCGGTACGGCCGGCCTGCGCGGCGAGCTGGGCGCCGGACCCAACCGGATGAACCGGGTGACCGTCATGCGGGCCGCGGCGGGTCTGGCCGAAGTGCTCGGCGCCGGCAGGCACGTCGTCATCGGCTACGACGCCCGCCACAAGTCCGACATGTTCGCCCGCGACACCGCGGCCGTCCTGACCGGTGCCGGACTGCACGCCTCACTGCTCCCCTGCCCGCTGCCGACCCCCGTGCTGGCCTTCGCCGTCCGCCACCTCGGCGCCGACGCCGGGGTGATGGTCACCGCCAGCCACAACCCGCCGCGCGACAACGGCTACAAGGTCTACTGGGGCGACGGCTCCCAGATCGTGCCGCCGATCGACGCCGAGATCTCCGCCGCCATCGAGGCCGTGGGCCGCGTCGACCAGTTGCCGCTCGACGGCCCCGGCACGTTCACCGAGCTGGGCGAGAGCATCATCGACGACTACATCGACGCGGTGACCGCGCTGCCGCTCGGCGACGCGCGCGAGCTGCGGGTCGCCTACACGCCGCTGCACGGCGTCGGATCGGCCACGCTGACCGGCGCGTTCCTGGCCGCCGGGTTCGAGAGCCCGATGGCCGTCGAGGAGCAGCGCAACCCCGACCCCGAGTTCCCTACGGTGGCGTTCCCCAACCCGGAGGAACCTGGCGCGATCGACCTGGCCGTGGCGCTGGCCGTCAAGATCAACGCCGATGTCGTGCTGGCCAACGACCCCGACGCCGACCGCTGCGCCGTGGCCGTGCCGCTGGGCGACGGCTCCTGGCGCATGCTGACCGGTGACGAGGTGGGCGGCCTGCTGGCCGAGCACGTGATCACGCACACGTCCGGCGATCGCATGGTGGCCACCACGATCGTCTCCTCGACACTGCTCGGCAAGATCGCCGCCGCCCACGGCGTCCGCTACGGCGAGACGCTGACCGGCTTCAAGTGGATCATCAAAGCGGGCCCCGGGCTGGTCTTCGGGTACGAGGAGGCGATCGGCTACAGCGTCGGCTCCGACGCCGGACTGCCGGTCCACGACAAGGACGGCATCGGCGCCGCCCTGACCGTGGCCGGCATCGCCGCAACGGCCAAGCGTGCCGGGCGGACCCTGCTCGACCTGCTCGACGACCAGGCCAGGCGTTACGGGCTGCACGCCACCGCGCAACTGTCCGTCCGGGTCGACGACCTGTCGCTCATCGCCGACGCCATGGCCCGGCTGCGCGCCGACCCCCCGGCCGCGCTCGGCGGGCGCGCAGTGGAGCGGGCCGACGATCTGAGCCTGGGTGATGGCGGGCTGCCGCCTACCGACGGGCTGCGCTACACGCTGTCCGGCGACGCCCGGGTGGTGGTCCGGCCTTCGGGGACCGAGCCCAAGCTCAAGTGCTACCTGGAGGTGGTCATCCCGGTGACCGGGCCGGTGGGTGATGCCCGGGCGCTGGCCGTACGAGAGCTCGACGCCCTGAAAGCCGACGTCGGCGCCGCACTCGGGCTCTAGGCACCACCCGGGATCGTCAGGCCAGGCGGAACTCCAGGTCGATGTCCCAGTTGTTGAGGTCGGGCTCGACGCGCGGGTCCGTCTGGTACATCTCCAGGCGGCAGCCTCAGTGCTCGGTGTCGCCGTTCCGCGTCATGTCCCACTTCAGGCCCTGCCCGTCCGCCCAGGTCAGGAGGTTCTCGATGACGCCGATGAGCTGGTCGGGGTGGCCGTGGTGGCGTACCGTCGCGTAGCGGCCGGCGGGCAGGTGAGCGGCGAAGATGTCCCCGTCGCCCGTCACCGGGGTCGCGACCGGCACGCCCGCCTCGACCTCCAGCCGGTCGGCCGGCATGTCGATGGAGAGGTACCTGAGGAACGGCGCTCCGGCGGGCGCCGCGCCGCGCTCGGCCAGCCAGCCGATCAGCTCGCCGATGCGGTCGGCCACCAGGCCGAAGGTGGTCATGCTGATGGTCCTGCGGATCCCCACGTAGGGGCGGTCGGGATGGTCAATGATGTTCGGCATTGTTCTGCCCTCCTTCACTTACCTAGACGAGGCGGGCCCCCGAAACTCATCGGCTAGACCGGCGCCACCTCGATCTGGAGCTCTGTCACCCATTCGGCCAGGTCGTCCGGGCAGTGCAGGTAGACCTCCCTGGCCAGGCCGCTGGACCGGTAGCCGTTCTCCTCGATCCAGTGCGCCAGTGCCTGGAACGTCGAGCCGACCTCCTCCATCGAGCCGTGGTGGATGATCGTCGCCGCCGTCTCGATGCGCGGCAGGGCGACGATCTGGAAGTCGTAACGGTCCGCTGGTTCCACCGGCACGGGGAACGCGGCGTGCACGGTGACCGCGCCGTCGTCTTCGGGGATGTAGTACGCGATGCCGGGACCCGGCGTGGTCACCTGTGCCGCCTCCAGCCGTTCGCAGAGCTCGCGGTACAGCGGCTGGATGACCGGGCCTATGTCCTCGCCCTCATAGCTGGCGGCCTTCGCGCTGAGCTCGGCGACCCTGATCGCGGCGACCTGCTTGAGCACGACCTCGTCCGTCTTCATGTGCCCCTCTGTCTCGATGGTCCGGAGCCTCGCCTCGACGCCGCGCAGCCTGGCCAGGTCGGCGCTGATCCGCGCCTCCAGTTGCGCTCGGCGCAGACGGACCATGCCGTGCAGCTCCTCCGTGCTCACCTTGTCGTCGAGGATCGTCCTGACCTGCTCCAGCGTGAAGCCGAGGTCCTTGATCGCGACGATGCGGTTGAGCCTGGACAACTGCGCCGCCTGGTATGAGCGGTAGCCGGTGGCCGGGTCCACGTGCGCGGGCCGCAGCAGCCCGATCGCGTCGTAGTGGCGCAGCATGCGTACGGACACGAGCCCGAGCCTGGCGAAGTCTCCAATGCTGAACATGACCCCTCCAGGTGTAGGGCCTGACACGGTGTCAGGGTCAACGCCATGGCGTCGCCTCGCACCTCTGGCTAGCCGATCACGACCGCCATCACCACGAGCGCGATCGCCGCGGCGAGCACCGCGAACGAGTCGATCGCCCAGCTCGCGCGGGCGGGCGGGGCCTCCACGTCACGGCGCCGGGCCGACTCCGCCCGCTCGGTGATCTGCTGCCCCACCCAGTCGGCGTGCGTCTTCCCCGCGAACGCCTCCGCCGCGGCCTGCTCCGCCTTGCTCAGCGTGGGCTCGGTCTTGAACCGACCGCGCTGCGGCCTGGGCGCGGACCGGCGCTGCGCCCTGGCCCGCTCGCGAGCCGTGCTCATCGGCGTCCACAGGCGCAACACCTGCTCGGCGCCGTAGCGGACATTGATGGTGTGGGCCACCACCACGTCGTTCACCGACGCCCAGGGCACGAACGTCGAGCGGAGCGGGTTGCGCCCCACCAGCCCCTCCTCGGTCACCACGGTCGCGGGCCGGAGCGCGACCAGGTAGACCACGGCGGTCAGCGCGCCCAGCACGGCACCCGCCACCAGCGAGGGCTTGCCGTTGTAGCGGGCGGTCAGATCCCAGATGTTGAAGGCGACGAACGCCAGCCACACCCAGCCGAGCACGAAGGCGGTCTTGGAGCGATAGGTCTGTTTCACGGCTGCCACTTCATCCGCGCGAACCCGGGCTTGATCACACCGTTGATCAGCGCCAGCCGTTCGTCGAACGGGATGAACGCCGACTTCATCGCGTTGACCGTGAACCACTGCAGGTCGTCCCAGCCATAGCCGAACGCCTCCACCAGCTTGTCGAACTCCAGCGACACGCTGGTGCGACTCATCAGCCGGTTGTCGGTGTTGACCGTCACCCTGAAGTGCAGGCGGCGCAGCAGCCCGATCGGGTGCTCGGCGATGGAGTCGGCGGCCCCGGTCTGCAGGTTGGAGGTGGGGCACATCTCCAGGGGGATGCGCTTGTCACGGACGTACGCGGCCAGGCGGCCCAGCTTGGCCGAGCCGTCGCCGGACACCGAGATGTCGTCGATGATCCGCACCCCGTGCCCGAGCCGGTCGGCGCCGCACCACTGGATGGCCTGCCAGATGGACGGCAAACCGAACGCCTCACCGGCGTGGATCGTGAAGTGCGCGTTCTCCCGCTGCAGGTATTCGAACGCGTCGAGGTGCCTGGTGGGCGGGTAGCCCGCCTCGGCACCGGCGATGTCGAACCCCACCACGCCGACATCCCGATAACGCACGGCCAGCTCGGCGATCTCCATCGACCGCGCCTGGTGCCGCATCGCGGTCAGCAGCGTGCCGACCTTGATCCCGCGCCCCTCGGAGCCCTGCTTGAACCCCTCAAGCACCGCCTCGACCACCTGATCGAGGCTGAGCCCCGTAGTGGTGTGCTGCTCGGGCGCGAACCGCACCTCGGCATAGACGACCCCGTCATCGGCGAGATCCTCGGCGCACTCGGCGGCGACGCGGGTCAGCGCCTCGCGCGTCTGCATGACGCCGACGGTGTGCTGGAACGTCTCCAGGTAGCGTTCGAGCGAGCCCGAGTCGGCCGCCGCCTCGAACCACTCCCGGAGATTGTCGGCGTCGGTGGTGGGCAACTCGCCATAGCCGCAGTCGCGAGCCAGCTCGACGATGCTCTCGGCCCGCAGGCCGCCGTCAAGATGGTCATGCAGCAGCACCTTGGGCGCCCGTCGGATCTCGTCAAGCGTGGGCCTCATCCGCCCATGATATGCGCCTTCGCCCCACGAACCTTTCGCTCCGACACGGCAGCCGACCGGCGGCATAATCATCGAACGTCCCGGCCAACACGCGGCCCGCGTTCACAGACAGGAAACCAACAGTGACCATCGACAAGATCGCCTGGATCCACCTGGAAGACGGCAAGATCCTCAGCACCCGATCACGAGGCAGGGACGTCTACTACATCCCCGGCGGCAAGCGCGAGCCGGGCGAAACCGACCTCGACACCCTCATCCGAGAGATCGACGAGGAACTCGCCGTCGCCATCATCCCGGCCAGCGCGACACACTTCGGCACCTTCCAGGCCCAGGCGCACGGCCACCCCAACGGGGTCACTGTCCAGATGACCTGCTACACCGCCGACTATCGAGGAACCCCGACCCCGAGCAGCGAGATCGAAGAACTCGGCTGGCTGACCTACGCCGACCGCGACCGCGTATCCCCCGTCGACCAGATCGTCTTCGACCACCTGCACCAGACGGGCCGGCTCGCGTAACCCGACAGTCCTCGGGCAGCCACGCGCCGGTGCGGCGAGGATCGGCGCGACGTGTGAAAGGGCCCGCCCACGTCCCAGGAAACCGGCTAAGAACACGCCGTAACGGCGCCCGACCCCGTGCGGGTCAGAGACCGTCTCCCTGGAGGTCCCCCGCCACGTACAGCGTTTGGGGGTGGGGGCGGCGGTGCCGTACAAGAACAAAATGTGGGTTAGGCGCGGTTGACTGTGTCCGGGGAGAAGGCGGGAAGGCAGACGGCGATGTATTCGGCGCCGTCGGGGCCGGTGCTGTAGCGGATCTTTTCGCCCGGGTCCGTGACCACGGATTGGCCGGCACTCACCTCGGTGGTGCCGTTCGCGTGTTCTACCAGGAGCGTGCCGCGCAGGACGACGGTGTACTCCGTGAACGAGGGCGTTTGGGCGGGCTCGTCCCAGCCGGGCGGGGCGACCATGTGGGCGATGGAGATCGCCTCGTCGCCACTGTTGACGCGGCCCACGTGCTCGTCAATGAGCTTGCCGCCGGGCACCGGGATGCGGGTCGCCGCCTCGATCTTTCTCACCACCAGGTCAGTGTGCCACGTCGATGATGAGCCGGTCAGGGCCAGTCTGCTCTTTGAGCTCAAACGCCGCCTGGTGGTCGAGCACGAGGCCGACGCCGACGTAGCCCTCGAAGTCGCCGGTCTTGACCACATGCGTCACGTTGCCGAGGTTGGCCGGGAAGATGGGGCCGCCCTTCCAGGTGGGCTCGCCCTTGGCGTTGTGGGCCTCGGCGGGGTTGAGGAGGATCTGGAGGTACGCGCCGCCGGGGACGTGGAAGTTCTTGCCCGAGCCGTCCTGGAGGAGTTTCTTTACCCATTGGGCGTTGTAGCCGGGCATGGCGCCTTTGAGGTCGATCACCACGCGGTCGTAGGTGTCGTGGGCGGCGTAGCGGACGGCCAGCACGAGCGCGGGGTCGCCGCCGCCGTGCTGTACGTCCACCTCGACCGTGCTCGTCGGCGACGCCGGCTGCTTGGCGTAGCTCGGCGTGGCCACAGCACTGGGCGTCGTCGATGGAGTGGCGGCCTCGGGCACCGCGCTCGTGGTGGCGCCGCCGGCCGTGCCGCCCGACGGGGTCGTACCGCACGCGGTCAGTACGGCGAGACAGGCGACAGCGACGAGAGCGGCGGCGCGGGCTGGTCGGAGCCCCGACGGCTGCCCGGGCGCGGATGACGGGCGCATACCAGAGTGATTCCCCAGTACAGGGGAGCACAAGCGGCCCCGCGCGGTACGCCACCGCGCGGGGCCGAACAAACGAATCGGTCAGACCGTCTCGAAGACCTTGGCGTCCTCCGGCTCGGCCACCACCGGCTTCCGTGCCCGCAGCCCGGTGGCCGAGATCGCCACCCCCACCAGCGCCAGCACCAGCGACACCACGATCGCCGAGCGCAGCGTGTCGATCGACAGGGTGGTACCGCCCGAGGAGAGCACCGCCGAGACCGCGGCGAGCACGATCGCGCCGCCCACCTGTCCGGAGGTGTTGAGCAGGCCGGAGGCCAACCCCTGCTCGTCGTCGTTCACGCCGTTCGTGGCCTGGATGTTCAGCGGCGCGAACGACAGCGCGAACGCGATCCCCAGCAGCAGCATGCCGGGAATGACCAGACCGCCCAGGCTGGGCCGCTCGTCGATGCCCAGGAACATCGCGTAACCACCGGCCAGCGCGGCCGCGCCGATGATGGTCAGCTTGGTGGTGCCGAACCTGTCGGCGAAGTCGCCCATCTTGGTCGAGGTGATCGCGACGAGCAGTCCGGCGGGCAGGAACGCCAGCGCGGTGCCCAGGGCCGACCAGCCGAGCAGGTTCTGGAAGTACTGCATGGCCACGAACTGGAAGGCCACGTAGGAGCCCATCAGGATGAGCAGCCCCAGGTTCGCCCGGACGAGCGAGCCTGAGCGCAGGATGCCGAGCCGGACCAGCGGGTGCTTCATCCGCAGCTCGGCGAGGACGAACAGGCCGAGCAGCGCGACGACGGCGACCAGCGAGCCGATCGTGCGCAGCGAGGTCCAGCCGGCCTCGGGCGCCTGGACGACGGTGAAGACGAGCAGCAGCATCGAGGCGGTGATCAGCACGGCGCCGATCAGGTCGTGGCCGCCTTCGGCCCGCTCCTCCGCGCTGCGCGGCAGCACCTTGAGCGCGGCGACCAGCGCGATGATCGCGACCGGCACCGGCATCAGCAGCGTCCAGCGCCAGCCGATCTCGGTCAGGAGGCCGGACAGCACCAGCCCGAGCGAGTAGCCACTGGCGCCACACGCGGTGAAAATGCTGAGCGCCTTGTTGCGCTCAGGGCCCTCGGGAAACGTGGTCGTGATGATCGAAAGCGCGGCCGGCGCGGTGAAGGCGGCAGCCACCCCCTTCACGAACCTGGCCACGATCAGCAGGGTGCCGTCGTCCACCAGCCCACCGAGCAACGACGCCACGGCGAAGACACCCAGCGCGACCAGGAACACCCTGCGTCGCCCGAGCAAGTCGGCAGTCCTGCCGCCCAGCAACAGAAGACCGCCATAACCGAGCACGTAGCCGCTGACAACCCACTGCAGAGAAGAGGTAGAAAGGCCCAGATCATGCTGGATGGCGGGCAGTGCCACGCCGACCATCGACACATCCAGGGCATCAAGGAAGATCACTGCACAGAGCACGGCGAGCGCGCCCCAACGGGATGAAGAAGAGGACATGGGTCAGTACATTACATGCATCCGCATCTAATGCAACAGCATTTAATTCCGTTGCATAAGTTTTAGCGAAGTGGTAACCTCCGCGTCATGGACGAGGAGTTCGTGGTCGGGACCTGGCACTACGTCCTGGCCAAGCACGCCAAAGCGATGTGCTCGCTGGAACGCGAGCTGGGTGACAAGCACGGCCTGGGGCCGAGCGAGTTCGAGGTGCTGGACCGAATCGTCCATCACGACAGGGAGCTCCGGATCCAGGAGCTCTGCGACGAGGTCCATCTGAGCCAGAGCGCGCTGTCCAGGGTCGTGGCGCGGCTGGAGAAGTCTCAGCTGGTCTCGCGCGGCGTGTGCGCCCAGGACCGCCGCGGCGTCTTCGTCTGCATCACGGACGCGGGCAGACAGCGCCACCGGGAGGCTCTCCCGACGCAGCGCGCCGTGCTCGCCGACGTGTTCACCGACGCACCCGCGTTCGCCCGCTGACTTCGAACAGCGCTCTTACGAGGACGCAGACGGGCGGCTAGGCCGTGATCCGGTCCATCACCAGAGGCAGCACCTCAGTGCTCGCCGCCCCGACCTCGTAGCCACCCCGCAACGCCTCCAAGGCCCGTTCGAAGCGAGCCGTCTCGTCCGCGTGCAGCGTCATCAGTGGCTGCCCCTCACGAACGAGGTCCCCCGGCTTGGCATGCAGCATGATGCCCGCGCCGAACGACACCGGATCCTCCTTACGAGCCCGGCCCGCCCCCAACCGCCAGGCCGCCAGGCCGACGGCATAGGCGTCCAGGCGCGACAGGACACCCGAGGAAGGCGCCTCGACCACCATGGTCTCCGCCGCCTTGGGCAGGATCGCGTCCGGGTCGCCGCCCTGAGCGGTGATCATCCGGCGCCAGGCGTCCATCGCCGATCCGTCCGCCAGCGCCTCCGCCGGGTCCCGGCCGGAGATCCCGGCCGCCTCCAGCATCTCGCGCGCCAGCCGTACGGTGAGCTCCACGACGTCCGGCGGCCCGCCGCCCGCGAGGACCTCGACCGACTCCTGGACCTCCAGGGCGTTGCCCACGGCGCGGCCCAGCGGGCGGTCCATCGCGGTGAGCAGGGCGACCGTGCGCACGCCCGCGTCGGTGCCCAGCGCGACCATGGTCTCGGCCAGCTCGCGGGCCCGCTCCGGCGTCTTCATGAACGCCCCGGAGCCCACCTTGACGTCGAGCACCAGCGACCCGGTGCCCTCGGCGATCTTCTTCGACATGATCGACGAGGCGATGAGCGGGATCGACTCGACCGTGCCCGTGACATCGCGCAGCGCGTACAGCTTCTTGTCGGCCGGAGCCAAGCCCGAGCCGGCGGCGCAGACGACCGCGCCCGCCGACCGCAGCACCGAGAGCATCTCGTCGTTGGACAGCGAGGCCCGCCAGCCGGGGATCGACTCCAGCTTGTCGAGGGTGCCGCCGGTGTGGCCGAGGCCGCGGCCCGAAAGCTGCGGGACGTAGGCGCCGCACGCGGCCACCAGCGGGGCGAGCGGCAATGTGATCTTGTCGCCGACGCCGCCGGTGGAGTGCTTGTCGGCGGTGGGCCGGTCGAGCGCGGACCAGTCCATCCGCTCGCCCGAGCGGATCATCGCCTGCGTCCAGCCGGCGATCTCGCGCCGGTTCATGCCGTTCAGCAGGATCGCCATGGCCAGCGCGGACATCTGCTCGTCGGCCACCTCGCCACGGGTGTAGGCGTCGATCACCCAGTCGATCTGGGCGGCCGACAGCTCGCCACCGTCGCGCTTGGCGACGATGACCTCGATGGCGTCCATCAGGCGGACCTGGACAGGTCATCCGGGCCGAACGCGTAGGGCAGGATCTCGGCCATCCGCTTCGGCCCATCTATGGTCTCGACCAGCAGTTCCTCGCCGCCGAACTCGAACAGCAACTGCCGGCAGCGCCCGCACGGCATCAGCAGCTCACCGTGGCCGTCCACGCAGGTGAAGGCCACCAGCCGGCCGCCGCCGGACAACTGCAGCGCCGAGACCAGCCCGCACTCGGCGCACAGGCCCAGGCCGTAGGAGGCGTTCTCGACGTTGCAGCCGGTGACGACGCGGCCGTCGTCCACGACCGCCGCCGCCCCCACGGGGAACTTGGAGTAGGGCGCGTACGCGTGGTGCATGGCCTCGATGGCCTCAGCGCGCAGGCCGTCCCAGTCGACGTTCAATGCTGTTCCCCCCGGCGATAGCGCACGCCGTCGGCCTTGGGCATCCGCAGTCGCTGCGAAGCCACCAGGAGCACGAGCAGCGTGAGCACGTGTGGTGTGATGAAGACGAACTCGTTCGGCAGCTGGTCGACGGTCAGCCACAGCCAGATCAGCACGATCATGCCCCCGGCGGCTGCCGCGATCAGGTTGTACTCCCTGGTGCCCCTGGCCACCATCTCCGCGGGCTGGCCGGACGACAGCAGCGCGCGCACCTTGGCGGCGATGTAGATGAGCAGCAGTATGGCGCCGAACAGGAAGAACGACGTGACGGGCGAGCGGGCCCCGGAGCTGCGCAGTTGCAGACCGTCGGCGTACCCGAACAGCGCGGCGCCCGCGGCCAGCCCGCCGGGCCGCCAGTTGCCGAAGATCATGGCGGCCAGGCCGATGAACCCGCGGCCCGCGGTCTGGCCCTCGACGTACTTGGTGGTGACGAAGACCAGGAACACGCCGCCGAGCCCGGCGAAAGCGCCGGAGATGACCACGGCAACGTACTTGATCAGGTAGACGTTCACGCCCAGCGACTCGGCCGCCCACGGGTTCTCGCCCGCCGAGCGCAGCCGCAGGCCGAACGCCGTACGCCAGAGCACGAAGAACGTCAGCGGGAACAGCAGCACCGCCAGGATCACCAGCACGTTCACCTCGTGCGTGAGCCCGCGCAGGATGCCCGCGAGGTCGGAGACCAGGAACCAGTGGGTGCGCTCCAGGCTGCCGAGCCAGTCGGGACCCGTCGAGAACAGCGGCAGGCTGGGCTGGGGCGCCTCCGAAGACATGGCCGGCGAGGTGGTGATGCCCGCGCCCGCCGCGGCCGCGGCGGTGCCCTCCTTGTAGAAGACCTCCGACAGGAAGCGGGTGATGCCGGGGCCGAGCAGGTTGATGGCGACGCCGCTGATGATGTGGTCGACGCCGAACGTCACGGTCGCGACCGCGTGGATGAGACCGCCGAGCGCGCCCGCGACCAGGCCGGCGACCAGCGCCGCCATGAAGCCCCACTGGTATCCGGCCCAGCCGGCGAACCAGGTGCCGAGCACCATCATGCCTTCGAGGCCGATGTTGACCACGCCCGCCCGCTCGGCCCAGAGGCCGCCGAGCCCGGCCAGGCCGATCGGCACCGACAGCATCAGCGCCGCGTTGAACGTGCCGGACGAGGTGATGTCGTCCTGCCCGGACATGACGCGGACCAGCGACATCAGCAGGATGAGCACGGCCACGCCGATGAGCGCCATGTGATACCGGCTGAGCTTGCTCATGCTGCCACCTCAACGGGAGTGTTCCTGCCGAGCTGCTGAGCGGCCCGCCGTTCCTCGCGCCGCAGCGCGATCCTGCTGGTGATCTCGTTGGCGATGACCACGAGCAGCACGATCGTGCCCTGCATGATCATGATGACCGAGGGCGGCACGTTGGCGAACTGCAGCGGGCCCTGCGCCCGGTCCAGGAAGCCGAACAGCAGCGCCGCGACCGCGATGCCACCGGGTTTGTTCCGGCCGAGCAGTGCCACGGCGATGCCCAGGAAGCCCAGACCGGGGGTGAAGTTGGAGCCGAAGGAGTGCTTGTCGCCGAGGATCTCCGGCATGCCGATCAGCCCGGCGATCGCGCCGGAGAGCACCATCGCGGAGATGACCATCTTCTTCGGGTTGACGCCGGAGGCCAGCGCGGCCGAGGCGTTGAGGCCGCTGGCCTTGACGTCGAAGCCGAACCGGGTCCGCTCCAGCACCACCCAGAGCACGACGCCCAGCACGATGGCCACCAGCAGGAAGCCCCAGAGCCCGCCGCCGCGAGGGGCGGGCAGCCCGAACATCTCGAACACGACATTGAGGTTGGGGAACCAGGCCGACTGGGGCAGCGTGGGCGTCGTGGTGGTGAGCACGCCCTTGGCCCGCTCCCCCGTGAAGGGGCCGCGGACGAGGAAGGCGGCCAGGTTGATCGCGATGTAGTTCAGCATGATCGTGGAGATGACCTCGTTCACCCCCCGGGTCACCTTCATCACGGCGGGGATCAGCGCGTAGAAGCCGCCCACGGCCATCGCCACCACCATGATCATGGGGATCTGGATCCAGGCGGGCGCCGCGAAGGTGGAGCCGACGTACGCGGCGCAGACGGCCGCGATCCGGTACTGGCCCTCCACACCGATGTTGAAGAGGTTCATCCGGAACCCGACGGCCACCGCCAGGCCCGCGATGAACAGCGGCACGGCCCGGTTGAGCATGGTCACGATGCCGTTGACCACCGCCCGCTCGGTCTCGCCGAAGTCGAAGAAGGCGGCGAACGCGGCCTCGGGGCTGGCCCCCGCCGCGCTGATCGCCACACTGGAGATCACGATCGCCAGGATGATGGCCGCGATGGCGCCGGCGATCGTCAGCAGCGCCCGGTAGAGCCCGGCGGGCATCACGTCTCCTCAGTACTGGTGATGGCGCCGGTCATGTAGCCGCCCAGCCGTTCGGGCGTGACGTCGGACGGGTCGAGGCGGGCGACGAGCCGGCCCCGGTAGATCACCCGCAGCGTGTCGGACAGCCCGATGAGCTCGTCGAGGTCGGCCGAAATCAGGAGTACGGCCAAGCCCGCGGCCCTGGCGTGACGCAGGTGGTCCCAGATCGCGGCCTGCGCGCCCACGTCGACGCCACGGGTGGGGTGGGCGGCGATGAGGAACTTGGGCTCACCGCTCATCTCCCGACCGACGATCAGCTTCTGCTGGTTACCGCCCGACAGGGCCAGCGCCAGCGTGTCGACGCCCGGCGTGCGGACGTCGTAGTCCTTGATGATGCGTTCGGTGTCGGCCCTGGACGCCCGCCGGTTGATCCAGATGCCCGAGCGCGCGGGCGGCCTGGTCTGGTGGCCGAGCACCCGGTTCTCCCAGAGCGATGCCTCCAGCAGCAGACCCTGGCGGTGGCGATCCTCCGGGATGTAGCCGATGCCCGACTCGCGGCGTTTGAGGGTGGACCAGGCGCTGAGGTCGGCGCCGTCGAGCGTGATGTCGCCGTGCACGGGCCGCAGGCCCATGATGGCCTCGATCAGCTCGGACTGGCCGTTGCCCTCGACCCCGGCGATGCCGAGGATCTCGCCCTTGCGGATCTCGAACGACACGTCGTCGAGGAGCAGCCGCCGGCCCTCCTCGCGCAGTTTCTCGACGTACAGCGCGACCGACGTGCCTTTGGGCACCGGGCGGAAGCCGTCGGCCTCCATGGTCAGGCCCGACACCGTCAGCGCCACGTCCTCGGTCACCGTGGACTCGCGGGTCTCCGGCGTGGGCAGCTCGCTGCCGACCATGAGCTCGGCGAGCTGCCGCGCGGTGACCTGGCCGGGGTCGACGCTGGCGACCGTGGTGCCGCGCCGGATCACGGTGATCGCGTCGGCGATGTTGAGCACCTCGTCGAGCTTGTGCGAGATGAAGATGACCGTCAGCCCTTCGGCCTTGAGCTCGCGCAGGTTGTCGAAGAGCTCGTCGACCTCCTGGGGTACGAGCACCGCGGTCGGCTCGTCGAGGATCAGGATGCGCGCGCCGCGATAGAGGACCTTGAGGATCTCGACCCGCTGCCGGTCGCCGACACCGAGGTCCTCCACGAGCCGGTCGGGATCCACGCGCAGGCCATGGCGGGCGGCCAGCTCGGTGATGCGCGCGCGGGCCCCGGCGGCGTCGAGCATGCCGACCTTCTTCGGCTCGGCGCCGAGGACGATGTTCTCCAGCACGGTAAAGTTGTCGGCCAGCATGAAGTGCTGGTGCACCATGCCGATGCCCGAGGCGATGGCGTCGCTCGGTGTCCGGAAGGCCACTTCCTCGCCGTTCACCTTGATGGTGCCCTCGTCCGGCTTCTGCATGCCGTAGAGGATCTTCATCAGGGTGGACTTGCCGGCGCCGTTCTCTCCGACGATCGCGTGCACCGTGCCGGGTTCGACGGTGATGCGGATGTCGTGGTTGGCGACGACGCCGGGGAAGCGTTTGGTGATGCCCTCCAGCTCCACGGCGGGTTGCACCGCGGCGACGGTGTCGGCGTTCACTGGTCGCTCACCGCTCCTCAATCGCTCCGCTCATTGGTGTGAGGGATAGGCCGAGGGCCCGGGGTCGGGTTGGACTCCGGGCCCTCGATCAACGTTCCTATCTCAATTACGGCTTGGACGGAACCGTGATTTTGCCGTCGATGATGTCCTGCTTTGCGGCGTCCAGCTTGTCCTTGATGTCGTCGATCTCGCCACCGGTGGTGGCCAGGCCCACGCCGTCGACCTTGAGGTCGTAGATGGTGTTGCTACCACCCTTGGCGCCGCCCTGGAACGCCTTGATGAACTCGAACACGCCGACGTCCACGCGCTTGAGCATCGAGGTCATGATGACCGACTGCAGGTCGGTCTCCTTGACCGTCTGGCGCTGGTCGGAGTCGACGCCGATGGCCTTCTTCTTGGCCGCGGCCGCCGCCTGGAACACGCCCAGACCCGAGTCGCCGGCGGCGTGGTAAACGATCTCCGCGCCGTCCTGGTACATCTTCTCGGCCGCGACCTTGCCCTTGTCGGGGGCCTTGAAGCCGCTGAAGTCACCGTCGGGGGTCAGGTACTTGACGTCGATCTTGGCGTCCTTCTTGACCGACTTCACGCCGGCGTCGAAGCCTGCCTGGAACTTCTTGATCAGGTCGTTCTCGACACCGCCGACGAAGCCGACGTGGCCGCTCTTGGCCTTGAGCGCCGCGGCGACGCCCGCCAGGTAGGAGCCCTGCTCCTCGGCGAACAGCAGGCCGGTGACGTTGGCCGCGTTCGAGGCGGAGTCGACGACGGCGAACTGGATCTCCGGGTATTCCTCGGCCGTCTTCTTGATGTCGTCGCCATAGGCGAAGCCGACACCGATGATCGGGTTGTAGCCCGCGTCGGCCAGCTGGCGAAGGAGCTCGCCGCGGTTGGAGCCGTCGGCCGCCGGGCTCAGCTCCTTGATGTCGGCGCTGAGATCGGTCTTGGCCTTCTCCAGGCCCGCGTAGGCGGCGTCGTTGAAGGACTTGTCGCCACGGCCGCCGACGTCGAAAGCGAGTCCCACCTTGAGCGCGCCGGACTTCGGCGCCTCACTGCTGGCCGCGGAGCTGGGTGCCGCGCTGGACGTGGCATCCCCTCCGGTACCGCCGCTGCCGCCACAGGCCGCGGCCGCCATGAGCATGGCACCGGCGGCTACTGAGCCGGTCGCCATCCTGCCGAATCGCTTGCTGAGCAAGGCGACTCCCTTCCATTTCCCCGCCGTCAAACTTCATCGCGGGCGCGAAGAAATGTACGGCAACCCTGCACGGAAGATAGTTGGTTGACCAGGGCGGACAAAACCGGCACACAGGGTCGCAACCGCTCCGTTATCGACATCAGTCGCGTCCGTGACCTGAATCTGCGGATGCGAGTCGGGGACCGGCACCCGAAACTTTGCCCAACCTTGAAGGCAGGGGGGCCCTTGCCGTCCGGCCGATCATGGCAGAGATTCACTGATCAACGGTGGATATTTCATCCTGGAGCCCTCATGCATCCTTGGAAGGCCATGATCATGCCCATGGCCGCGGTCCTTCTCGCGGCCATGGGCACGGCGCCCGCCACAGCGGGCACATCGGCCGCCGCGGTGGCCGCTCCCACCATCACGATCGAGAACAACGCCACCCAGCCCGTCTTCTCCCGCGCCGACGCCGTCAGGCAGACGGTGTACGTCGAGGTCGCGGGGACGGACAGCGACAGCGACGGCCTGCCCGACCGCGTCGCCGTGGACATCCTGCGCCCGAAGGAGACCGACGAGGGCCTGAAGGTCCCGGTCATCATGGAGGCCAGTCCCTACTACGCCGGCGGCAACGACGTGCCGAACCACGTGGTGGACGTGGACGAGAACGGCAACCCGCTGCCGACCCTGCGCGTGTTCGCCAACAAGCTGGCGGCCGAGCCGTTCGACGGCTACTACGACAACTACTTCCTGCCCCGCGGCTACGCGATCGCGCTGGTCGAGAACCTGGGCAGCGGCCGCGCCACCGGCTGCCCCACCACCGGCGACCGCAACGAGACGGCCGGCCCGAAGGCCGCGATCGACTGGCTGAACGGCCGCGCGAAGGGCTTCACCCCGACGGGCGAGCCCGTCTCGGCCACCTGGTCGACCGGGAACGTGGGCATGATCGGCGTCTCCTACAACGGCACGCTGCCCAACGCGGTCGCCTCGACGGGCGTCGAGGGCCTGAAGACGATCGTGCCGATCGCCGCGATCTCCTCCTGGTACGACTACTACCGGGCGAACGGCGGCGTGGTCGCGGCGGGCGGCTTCCAGGGCGAGGACGCGGACGTGCTGGCCAAGTACGTGCTCACCCGCGCCGACGGCCAGCAGGTCTGCGGACCCGTCATGGACTACCTGACGGCGACCCAGGACCGGATCAGCGGCGACTACAGCCGCTTCTGGAACGCCCGCAACTACCTCAACGACGTGAACAAGGTCAAGGCCAGCGTCTTCCTCGTGCACGGCCTCAACGACTGGAACGTCAAGACCAAGCAGTTCGCCCAATGGTGGTACGCCCTGTCGAAGCGCCACGTGCCCCGCAAGATCTGGCTGCACCAGGGCACCCACATGAGCCCCTTCAACCTGCGCACCGTCGAATGGCTCCGGCAACTGCACGGCTGGTTCGACTACTGGTTGTACGGGATCGACAGCGGCATCATGCGGGAGCCCCAGGCGGACGTCGAAATCGCCCCCGGCGAGTGGGGCACTCACAGATCGTGGCCACTTCCGGCCACCAAGCCCGTAGCCCTCCATCTCGGCTCCGGCTCGAAGCTGAGCCTCTTCCCGGAGCGCTCGCCCCGCGAATCCTTCGTCGACCAGAAGACCCGCACCGCCGAACAACTCGTGGAAACGGCCCCCGCCCCTGACCCCAACCGCCTGGCCTACCTGACTCCGGAGTTGCCGGCGGACGTCCGGATCTCCGGCACCCCGGAGATCTCACTCCGCGCCGCCCGCGACGCCGGCCCCTCCCCCTATCTCACGGCCCTGCTGGTCGACTACGGCACGGACACGAGAGCGGACGGAACCCTGGTCGCGACCGGCGAAACCCTCTGCTACGGCCAAGGCATCCCAGGCGACACGGGCTGCACGGCATTGCGCAGGCTGGGCACCGCGACGACCCCCTACAAGATCGTTTCAAGAGGCTGGCTGGACATCAGAAACCGCCACAACCCAGCACGCACAGAAAGCGTCACCCCATCAAGGGACTACACCTTCACCTGGGACTTCCAGCCAAAGGACTACCGCTTCAAGCAGGGCCACAAGATCGGCTTGATCATCACCTCAACCGACCACGACTACACCCTGCGCTACCCAGAAGGCAGCAAATTCACGATCGACCCGGCCCACTCATCACTGATCCTGCCGGTGACCAAGCCCTAGGGCGGCCAGGGCCAAGAAAGCGCACGTCACGGCGCCCAGCCCCGTAAACCCCAGGAGCGTGCCCCTGGAAAGAGGCCAGCCCCGCCCAGAAGGGTGGGGCTGGCCCATGCTGGCCGTAACAGAAAATTAGGCGAGTATTGAGTCCACGACCGGCTCCCAGAGCGCGGTCAGGGCGGTGGCGGACATCAGGCGGACGCCCATGGAGATGGCCGCCTCGTCGACGTCGAAGGTCCCCTGGTGGATGTCGTACGTGACGCCGCCGGGCGAGCGCGTGCCGAGGCGGGCGAGCGCCCCCGGGATCGACTCCAGGTACCAGGCGAAGTCCTCGCCGCCGAGCGACTGCTGCGTGGGCACCACCGCGCCCGGCCCCAGCGCCCGCTCGACCGCCTCGGCCAGCATGTCGACGCTCATCTCGTCGTTGACGACGGGCGGCACGCCGCGGGTGTATTCCATCGTCGCCTCGATCCCGTACGCGCTGGCGACCGACTCCAGCAGCGACTTGATCAGGTCGGGCGCGGCGTGCCAGGCGTTCTCGTCGAGGCAGCGCACGGTGCCTTCGGCCACGCCCTCGTCGGGGATGGCGTTGGCCGCGGTGCCGGCCTCCACCTTGCCCCAGACCAGGCTGAGCGAGGAGCGCGGGTCCACCCGGCGCGAGAGCGCGGCGGGCAGCTCGGTGAGCACCTTGGCGAGGGCGAAGACCAGGTCGGCGGTGAGGTGCGGCCGGGCCGTGTGGCCGCCGGGACCCGACACCCTGATGACCAGCTTGTCGCAGGCGGAGGTGATCGGGCCGGGCTTGAGCCCGACCTGGCCGAGGTCGACGCGCGGGTCGCAGTGGAGGCCGAAGATGCGCTCCACGCCGCTGATGCCGCCGTGCGCCATGACCTCCAGCGCGCCGCCGGGAAGCTCCTCGGCGGGCTGGAAGATCAGCCGGACCCGGCCGGGCAGCAGGCCGGCGGCGGCCTGCTGGGCGAGGAAGATCGAGGTGCCGAGCAGGATCGCGGTGTGCACGTCGTGGCCGCACGCGTGGCAGGCGCCAGGGACGGTCGAGCGGTAGGGCACGTCCTTCTCGTCGTGCAGCGGCAGCGCGTCGATGTCCGCGCGCAGCGCGACCGTCGGACCGTCTCCACTGCCCACGTCGCAGATCAGGCCGGTGCCGCGTGGCAGCACCGACGGCATCAGCCCGGCGGCGGTGAGCCGCTCGGCGATGCGCTGCGTCGTGCGATATTCGGCGAAGGCCAGCTCAGGATGCATGTGCAAGTCGCGGCGGAACGCCACCAACTCCTGATCAGTCTCCGTCAGGAACGCGTCGAGTTCCCCCCGAAGCTCACGTCCCCGCATGAGTCACCGTCCCGTCCAATTGCCACGCGATCGTCGACTGCCCGAAGTCGCACGGCTTATAGCGCCGTAAATCGTCCTTTGGCATCGCTGAGGCCAGCTGTCCGGTCAGAGCAGCCGTCCGGCGAAAATGCCGCACCCACAGGTTTCGGTGCCAGAGATCGTCAGCACGGGGTTGTGATCCCCTCCTGAGGACAACCCACTGCGGAAACACGGCGGTCGGCCATGAACCCGAAGGCGATGGACCAACTTTATCTCTTAGGCGCGGCTTCGCGCCGACAGATACCCCGAAAGTCGGCCGACTGCATGCCCGTAACCGCAGGTCGTCACCGTGCGTGAGGGCTCGGCTGACCCGAAAAATAGTCACAAGGGATCATTAGTTGGTGACCCGCGGACGCCACTTCCAAACGTGGTCAAGGATTTCGAATCCTGTCACCTCCCGTCATGGTCATGACACTCCGACGATGGATGCTTTCGCATAGACTGCGTGTTTCACTCGCAATATGATCACTAAAATCCCGTTCGGGGAGAAGTATGCCGGGTTGAGCATCTTCGAGCCGAGCGAGGGGACCCTAGTGGTCGTGCCCTCGCTCTCCCTCCCGCAGGATGAGCTCCGCCGCATCACCGGGGCGAGGTGCTACGAGGAGCGGCTGCTCTTCCTCCTGCTCACGCTCCGCGAACCCGGCGTCAAGGTGGTCTACCTCTCCTCCGCGCCCATCGATCCGGACATCATCGCCTACTACTTCAGCTTCCTGCCCGATCCGGATGACGCCGCCAAGCGGCTGCGCCTGATCAGCCTCGACGACCCGCACTCGCAGCCGCTGACCAGAACCCTGTTCTCGCGGCCCGAGGTCCTCGAACAGCTACGCGAGGCGATCGACGGCGACGCGTGGATGGTGCCGTTCGTGCTGAGCGAGCTGGAGGAGGAACTGGCCTCGTTCCTGAACATTCCCGTCTACGGCCCGGCCACGTCGCTCGCCTATTACGGCTCCAAGAGCGGCTCCCGCGAGGTCGGTCAGGAGGCCGGCGTGCCGATGGCCCGCGGCTTCGGCGACCTGCACTCCCTGGCCGAGATCGAGGACGCCATCGAGTCGCTGCCGGGCGAGCGGGTGATGGTCAAGCTGAACGACGGCTACTCGGGCCTCGGCAACGCCATCGTGACCAAGGGCGACCCATCTCGGACGAGCTTCTCCGCGTACGGCGAGACCTGGAAGAGCTTCACCACGAAGATCCGCGAGCGCGGCGCGGTGGTCGAGGAGTTCATCGAGCAGCGCCCGCTCCACTACCCCAGCGCGCTGGCCCGCATCACGCCCGGCGGGCAGCACTACGTCATCGCCACCCACGACCAGGTGCTCGGCGGCGCCAACAACGACGTCTACCAGGGCTGCACGTTCCCGGCGGCGCCGGAGTACCGCGACGAGGTGGGCGCGTCGGCCGAGCGGATCGCCCGCATCATGGCGGAGCGGGGCGTGGTGGGGCTGTTCGGCATGGACTTTTTCGCGCTGGAGACCGACGCCGGCTACGCGGCGCTGCTGTGCGAGGTCAACCTGCGGATCGGCGGCACCACGCATCCCTTCGGCGCCACCGTGCTGACCACCGGCGCCTCTTACGACCCGGCCACCGGCCTGCTCATGGCCGGCGACCAGCCCAAGTACTACACCGCGACCGACAACTGCGCGGCCGGCTGCCTACGCGGGCGCTCCCCCGGCCAGGTCGTCCGGATGCTCGAGCAGCTCGGTCTCGGCTTCGATCGCGCCCGTCGTACCGGAAACGTCTTCCACCTGCTCGGGGCGATCCCCGAGCACGGCAAGCTCGGCTTCACCACGATCGGTAACTCCCGCGAGGAGGCCGACGAGTTGCACCGGCTCACCTGTCGCGCGCTCTGCGGAGCCCCTTCCAGCCGATGACGCCCAGCACGATCGCGAGTATGAGGTTCACTCCGATCAGGATGCCGTGCACCACGTAGAAGCTCGTGGGATGGCCGTCTTGCAGGTTAAACCCGAGGTTGACCCACTCGAACACCATGAACACGCCGAGCAATATGAGGAATCCGGCGATCTTTCGCGACATGACCACTTCTCTAGTATCAGGCGCCGAGCATCGGGGGATGTGTCGGCACATGTGCAATGACACGAAGCTACGCTGAGACCGCCATGCTGATGAAACTGGTGCCTGTCACGGCACTCCTCGCGGCGGTCGCGCTCACGGGGCCGGCCAATTCCGCGCCGACGACTCCCGTCGGCGGGGATCTGCTGGGCAGCCGCGGTCTGGTGAAGCCCGACGGCATCAAGGCACCGCCGAAATCCAAGGCCACGTCGTACGTGATCGCCGATCTGGAGACCGGCGAGGTGCTCGCGGCCAAGAACCCGCACGGCCGCTACCTGCCGGCCAGCACGCTCAAGACGCTCACCGCGCTCACGCTCATCCCCAAGCTGGACAAGAACCTCACGGTCAAGCCCAGCAGGAACGCGGTCAACCAGGAGGGCACCGCCGTCGGCCTGACGACCAAGCCGCTCTACAAGGTCGACGACCTGTTCAGGGCGCTGATGATGTCGTCGGGCAACGACGCGGCGATGGCCCTGGCCGAGGCGAACGGCAGCCTGGCCAAGACCATGAGCGACATGAACGCCGAGGCCAAGCACCTGCAGGCGAACGACACGGTGGCCAAGACGCCCAGCGGGCTGGACAAACCGGGGCAGAGCAGTTCGGCGTACGACCTGGCGCTCATCGCGCGGGCCGGCCTGGCGAACCCCGATTTCCGGCGATACATCAGTACAAAGACTGCGAAGTTTCCGGCGCCCAAGCACTACTACGAGATCAGCAACCACAACAAGCTGCTGTGGCGCTACAAGGGCATGATCGGCGTCAAGAACGGCTGGACGTCCAAGGCCCTGGGCAGCTTCGTCGGCGCCGCGACGCGTGGCGGCCACACGATCATCGTGACCATCATGCGGCACGACGGGTACTTCTGGGACGAGGTCGCGGACCTGCTCGACTGGGGCTTCGCCGCCCGGGGCAAGGTCACGCCGGTCGGCCGGCTCGTCGATCCGCTGCCGGTCATACTGCCCGCGCAGCAGGCGACCGCGCCGGTCGTCACCGCGTCGCCGGCCACGGCGCCGCTGCTCGACAGGACCGCGTCGAAGCAGACCGACACCAGCCGCACGGTCGGCTCGATCGTGATCGGTGGCGGGCTGCTGTTCGGTGTGGTGTGGCTGGGGTACGGCATCCGCCGCAGGAGACGCTTGGCTCTGAAGTCCCGAGGCCTGGAGAACTCTGAGCTCAGGTGAACCCGTTCGAGGGGATGGGTGAGGGTGACGGCGGCGGGTTGAGCCCGGCGGTGGCGGTCCAGGCCCCGACGTACAGGACGAACCTGGCGGACAGGTTGATCCACACCAGCAGCCCCACCATGACGGCGAACGCGCCGTAGACCGGGTTGGACAGCGTCTGCGCCAGCAGCAGCGACGCGACCTGCTTGAGCAGCCCGAACCCTACGGCACCGAGCAGCGCGCCCCTGGCCAGCACCCGGAAGGGCTGGGTGGTCCGGCCCACCCAGCCCAGCACGATCAGGAACAGCAGCCAGTCGGCGGCCACGCTGGCCACCAGTCCCACCAGCCAGAGCGTGCCGGTCGTCACCGGCGCGCTGCCCAGCCCGAGGGTCGTCGCGACGTTGGTCGTCGCCTGCGTGGCGGCCCCGCCGATCAGCACCGACACGACCATGGTGACCCCGAGCATGAGCAGGGAGATCAGGTCGCGCAGTTTGCCGACGAAGAAGTTCAGTGGCGGGGCCGTGGCCATCGATATCTCCGCCAGCGCCCCGCGCAGCGCGTCCACCGCCCCCAGGCCCGCGTAGAGGAGACCGGCCAGGCCGATGATCCCGGCGGTCGCCCTGGCCTCGGCGATGGCCTGAAGGTTGATCTGGTCGGCGAGTCCGGGCAACTGCTCCTTGATCGCCTTTTCCAGCGCCCTGATCGCGTTGGTGTCGTTCGACAGGACGTACCCGAACAGCGCGTACGCGAGCGCGATCAGCGGGAAGAACGACAGGAACGCGAAGTAGGTCACCGCGCCGGCCAGCCGGTCGCCGAATCGCAGCTGGTAGCGCTGCACGGTCCTCATCAGATGGTCGAGCCCGGGGCGACGGATCCGCCAGGACTCGACGATGCGGCCACCCCGCGCCTTGGCCGACTCGACGCGCGCCATGCACCAGCGCCTTACCTTCGCCAACACTGTGCCGCGGCCGCCTTCCAAGGTGCCCCGCCGTCGCCGGGCACCTGCCCGGGCTACCGCTCTTCTACCACGGAGACGGGGGCTCGCGAACCGCGAGACCAAGCGCGGTTAGGGGCGTGGCGTGGTCAGGAGCGTGGTGCGGCTAGGGGCGTGGCGCGGTCAGGAGCGTGGCGTGGTCACGGCGCGGGCTGATTCCGCGAGTCGGGCGAGCACCTCCGTGACGTCGTGGCGCAGCAGCCGCCCGTCCCGCTTGACCACCTGCCCGGCGACCAGGACGGTGTCGACGGCGCTGGTGTCGGCGTTCAGCACCACCGCGCCGATCGGATCGTGCGCGGCCGCCATGCCCAGCGTGCCGGTACGCAGCAGCACGAGGTCGGCCTGCTTCCCGACCCGCAGCGAGCCGACGGTGTCACCGAGCCCCACCACCTCGGCCCCCTCGATGGTGGCCATCCGCAGCGCGTCACGGGCACGGAACCCCAGCCCCTGCCCGTCGGGACGACCCCGCTCCAGCGCGAACGCCGTCCGCATCAGGCTGAACATGTCACCGGGCGCGCACGTCACAGTGTCGATACTGAACGAGGTGGGTATCCCGGCGGCCCGCGCCCGCCCGCTGATCGGGTAGCCGATGCCCAGGGCCATCTCGTCGATCGGCGACACGGACACGCCGCCACCGCTGTCGGCGATGAGCTTGAGCTGGTCGTCGCTGTAGTGGTTGGCGTGCACGTACGTCGTCCGCGGCGCCAGCAGCCCGTTGGCCGCCAGGAACGCCAGCCCCTTGGTGGCACTCTCCCTGTTGTGGCCGCCGAGGTGCGCGGTCACGGGCAGGTCGAGCTCGCGAGCCAGCCGCCACTCGTCCAGCGCGTCCTCCTCGCTGACGATCTCCGGCCCGAGGGCGGCGATCGCCATGCTGACCAGGCCGGCCGTACCGAAGTGCTCGTCATGGACCCGGCGCCCCTCCTTCAGCAGGTTCTCGCGCGGGCCGCCGTGGCAGTACCCGAAGATCGCCCTGATGCCGGACTCGCGCAGTGCCCGCACGGCGGAGTCGGTGTGCTCGGGCGTGAACTGCACGTGCGACCAGTCGAGCAGTGTGGTGATCCCGGCGTCCAGGCACTCCAGCGCTCCGGCCAGGTTCCCCGCGTAGACGTCCTCGGGCCGGTAGCCGGGGGCCAGCTCGCCCAGGATGCGCTGCAGATATCCGCCGAACGTGATGTCGGGCGCGATCGCCCTGATGCCCGCCTGCCAGGTGTGCCGGTGGCTGTCGACGAACCCGGGCAGCACGATCATCCCGGTCGCGTCGATGACCTCCGCCCCCGGCACCTCGGGCAGATCCGGCCCCACCTCGGCGATCAGACCACCCTCGACCCGTACGTCCACCTGCCCGAGTACGACCGGCTCCGGCTCCGTGTCGACGACGATCCCGTTCCTGATCAAAGTTGTCATGGCGAAAAGCTTAATGAGAAGCTTTTCAGAAAGCAATATACCGCCAAGTATCCTCGATCCCATGAAGCACGATGAGGTCGACGCGATGGTCCCCCGCTGGCAGGACTCGGGCCTGTCATCGTCGCTCATCGCCGGCCTCGAACTGAGCAAGCGCATGTCCCGCCTCAACATGCTCTTCGAGTCGGCGATCAAGGCCGAGCTGGCGGACCTGGGCCTGACCTACGCCGAGTTCGACGTCCTCGCCGCCCTGACCCGCACCGGCCCCCCGCACCGCCTCAAGCCCAGCGAGCTGTCGAAGAGCCTCTACCTCACCTCGGGCGGCACGAGCAACGTCCTGCAGCGCCTGACCTCGTCCGGGTATGTGGAGCGGGCGGCCAACACGGGCGACGCGCGCAGCCGGTGGGTCCAGCTCACCCCCGAGGGCCTGCGCCTGGCCAACACCGCCCTGGAGGCCTCGGGGAAGGCGCACGAGGAGGTGCTGGCGGGCGTCCCGGAGGAAGCGGTACGACAGGCGGCGGACGCCCTCCGGGAGGTGCTCCTGGCAGTGGGCCGCCGCCGCTTCCGCTAGAGACCGGGCCGGCAGTGGGATCCCCGATCCCAGGCTCAACGGTGCTCTGCCGATCCCGCGCGGCCTGCGCGAGCCTGAGGTCATGACGTACTCGACGGAGCAGCAGATCGTCCTCATCACCGGAGCCAACAAGGGGATCGGCTACGCGACCGCGCGGCAGCTCGGCCGGGAGGGGCACGTGGTGCTCCTCGGCGCCCGCGACGAGGAGAGAGGGCGGAAGGCCGAGACGAATCTGGTCGGCGAAGGACTGGACGCCCGGTTCGTCCGGCTCGACGTCACCGACCTCGCCACGGTCGAGGCCGCCGCGGCGTACATCGACGCGGAGTTCGGCCGCCTGGACATCCTCATCAACAACGCCGGAATCACCCGCGACCGCCCATACCGGCCGAGCGAGCTGCCGCTGACGGAGCTGCGCGCGATCTACGAGACGAACGTCTTCGGGGTCGTCGCGGTGACCAACGCGATGCTCCCGCTGCTCCGCAGGTCGGCGGCCGGACACATCGCCAACGTGTCGAGCGGCCTGGGCACGATCGCGTTCCTGACCGACGCGAACTCGCCCTTCAAGGACTACAGCCGACTCCTCGGCTACAACTCCTCCAAGGCCGCCCTGAACGCGATCACCCTGATCTACGCGGACGAACTCCGCGACACCCCGATCAAGGTCAACGCGGTCTCACCAGGCTTCTGCGCCACCGACCTCAACAACCACCGCGGCACCCTGACCGCCGACGAAGGCGGCGCCCACATCGCCCGCCAGGCCACCACCATGCCCACAACCGGCGCCTTCCTCAGCGAAGAGGGCGGCGTCGTCCCCTGGTGACCCCTGTCTTGACTACTGATCACCGGAAAGCGCCGCCTGCCCTGGAGAACGCGTCGTCCAAAGAGCGGAGACCGGAGAGCCCGTCACCGAAGCTCAACGACTCAGGCCCGCAGTAGAGAACGAACCCCGCCAGCATGCGATCGCCCAGCCTTTAGATCTGCCGACTCTTGCCCTTTAAATCTGCCGAAGATCAGAGGCTGGGCAGGAAGCCGACGCGGTCGCGGACCTCGGCCATGGTCTGGCGGGCCACGGTGCCGGCGCGTTCGGCGCCGATGGCCAGCAGGCGGTCCAGCTCGGCCTCGTCGGCCAGCAGCTTCTCCGTGCGCTCCCGGATGGGCGTGAACGCCTCCACCACGGCCTCCGCCACGTCCTTCTTGAACGTCCCGTATCCCTGCCCGGCGTAACGCGCGACCAGGTCGGGGATCGGCGTGGCCGTGAGCGCGGACAGGATGCGGAGCAGGTTGGAGATGCCAGGCTTGCCGTCCTCGTCGAACAGGACCTCGGAGCCGGTGTCGGTGACCGCGCGCATGACCTTCTTGCGCAGCGGCCCCGGCTGCTCCAGGACGTCGAGGATGCCCGCGGGGCTGGAGGACGACTTGGACATCTTGGCCGTCGGGTCCTGGAGGTCGGTGATCTTCTCGACCTCCTTGAGGATGTACGGCTCAGGGATGGTGAACGTGTCGCCGAGGCGGTGGTTGAACCGCTGGGCGAGGTCGCGGGTGAGCTCCAGGTGCTGCTTCTGGTCGGCGCCGACCGGCACGCTGTTGGCCTGATAAAGCAGGATGTCGGCCGCTTGGAGCACCGGATAGGTGAAGAGCCCGACGCTGGCCGCGTTCTCCCCGAACTTGGCGGACTTGTCCTTGAACTGCGTCATCCTGGCCGCCTCGCCCATGCCCGTCAGGCAGATGAGGATCCAGGCCAGCTCGGTGTGCTCCCGGACGTGCGACTGCACGAACACCGTCGAGCGCTCGGGGTCGAGCCCGGCGGCGAACAGCTGGGCGGCGGCCACGCGGGTGCGGCGGCGCAGCGCGGCGGGCTCCGTCGGCACGGTGATCGCGTGGAGGTCGACGACGCAGTAGAAGGCGTCATGAGTCTCCTGCAGCGTCACCCATTGGCGGACCGCACCCAGGTAGTTGCCCAGGTGGAAGGAGTCTGCGGTGGGCTGGATGCCGGAGAGGACACGAGGTCTGGCCATAGCAGCCAATTGTGTCAGGAATCCAGGTCGGGCGGCGACTCGACGACCGGACGCCGTTTCACTCTCACTCTGGCGATACGGCGGCCGTCGAGTTCGGTGACGGTCAGTTCGAATCCGGGCACCTCCACCACCTCCCCCACGGCGGCCACGTGGCCGAGCACGGACATCACGAACCCGCCCAGCGTCTCGTACGGGCCGTCGGCCAACCGGATGCCGGTCTCGGCGTAGAAGTCGTTGAGGTTCGTCAGGCCGTCGATCTCCATCTCGCCCGCCGGGAGGACCACGGTGTCGCCCTCGACGTCGTACTCGTCCCTGATGTCGCCGATGAGCTCTTCGACCAGGTCCTCCAGCGTGACGATGCCGGCCGTCCCGCCGTACTCGTCGACGACGATGGCCAGGTGGTGGCCCTCGTCGCGCATCTCCGAGAGGGTGGTGAGCAGGCGCTTGGAAGCCGGTACGAACTTGACCGGCCTGATCGGCACCAGCTCGCTGATCGGCTCGATCCGCCCGGTGAGCACCGGGTCGAGCAGGTCCCTGACGTGCACGAACCCGATGACCTCGTCGTACGACTCGCGATAGACGGGAAAGCGCGAGTGCGGCAGCCCCGAGGCCAGCACCGCCGCCTCCGCCAGCGTGGTGTCGGCCTCCATGAACTCCACCTCGGTACGCGGCAGCATGACCTCGCGGAGCTGGCGCTTGCCCGCGGCGAACACCTCGGCGATCAGCTTGCGCTCGTCGGCGGTCAGGTCGGTGTGCCCGACGACCATGTCGCGGAGTTCCTCGGTGGTGACCTCCTCGCGGTCGGCCTGCGGGTTGCCGCCGAGCAGCCTGACCACGCCGTCGGTCGACTTCGACAGCGCCCAGATGACCGGGCGCGACAGCATGGCCATGCGGTCGAGGAAGGGCGCCACGACCAGCGAGAGCCCCTCGGCCCGCTGCAGGGCCAGGCGTTTGGGCGCCAGCTCACCGAGCACGAGAGAGACGTACGAGATGGCGAGCGTCACCAGCACCAGCCCGAGTACGGGTGCGACGGCGTGGGGCACGCTCCACCCTTCGAGCACGGGCACGAACTGCATGCCGAGCCGGTCGGCGCCGAACGCGGCCGACAGCATGGTGGCGACGGTCACCCCGATCTGCACCGCCGACAGGAAGCGGTTGGGATCGCGGGCGAGCTTGGCCACCCGCTCGCCGCGGCGACCTTTCTGGGCGAGCTTGCGCACCTGGCTCTCCCGCAGGGAGACCAGCGCCATCTCGGCGGCGGCGAAGAAGCCGCCGACGAGGATGAACAGCAGGACCAGCGCGATATTGGCCGCGAGGGTGTCAAACATGGTGGTTGGCAGCGTACTCGGCGGATTTCCCGCGTATGCTGAACCCTGAGCCCGACAAAATCAAACATATAGCCACAGGAGTAAACATGAGGTTGCTGGTCACCGGAGGCGCCGGATACGTGGGCAGTGTCGTTGCGGCGCAGCTCGTCGAGTCGGGCCACGAGGTGACCGTGCTCGACGACCTGTCGACCGGCCACGAGGACGCGGTGCCGGAGGGGGCGCGCTTCGTCCGCGGCTCCATCACCGAGGCCCACGACGCGCTGGCGGGCGTCGAGGCGGTGCTGCACTTCGCGGCCAAGTCGCTGGTCGGCGAGTCGGTGGAGAAGCCCGGCCTTTACTGGTCGCACAACCTCGGCGGCACGCTGGCGCTGCTCGACGCGATGCGCGAGCAGGGCGTGCGCGGGATCGTGTTCTCCTCGACCGCGGCCACGTACGGCGAGCCCGAGCGCTCCCCCATCCTGGAGACCGACCCGACGCGGCCCACGAACCCGTACGGCGCCTCGAAGCTGGCCGTGGACACCGCCCTGACCGCCTACGCGGGCCTGCACGGCCTCGGAGCGGTGAGCCTGCGGTATTTCAACGTGGCCGGCGCGTACGGCCGCTACCGCGAGCGGCACGCCATCGAGACCCACCTCATCCCGAACGTGTTCAAGGTGGCCACCGGCGAGCGTGAGTCGGTCAGCGTGTTCGGCACCGACTATCCGACGGACGACGGCACGTGCGTGCGCGACTACGTCCATGTGGCCGACCTGGCGGTCGCCCACCTGCTGGCGCTGGAGGCGCTCTCCCCGGGAGAGCACCAGATCTACAACCTGGGCAGCGGCGCCGGCTTCTCCGTTCAGGAGGTGATCTCGGTCTGCCGCGAGGTCACCGGGCACGGCATCCCCACCGTCCTCGGGCCACGCCGGGCGGGCGACCCGGCCGTGCTCGTCGCGTCGTCCGAGAAGATCCGGCGCGAGCTGGGCTGGAAGGCCGAGCGGGCGTCCCTGCGGGACATCGTCTCTGACGCTTGGGGAGCGCTTTCCGGGAAATCGGTATAGGAAGTCCAGATATGTGCTGTGATATCGAAATGTGAGGAGCTTTTCACCAAGGGTCACGAAGGTACTCTTCGGCGTCCTCGTTCTACTGGGCAGCCTCACCGCGGCGGCAGGGGTGATATTCGCCACCTCGCCGCCGGCTCCGGCCGCGGGAATCACTCTGTGCCCTTAGGCGTACAAAAGGGAAATAAGCCGCAAATCGTACAGGTGCGGCCAGAGAAAAGACGCGCGCCCGGAAACGGACGCGCGCCTTGTCAGGACAGACCAGTGACGGCTCAGATCAGGCCGAGGGACGCCACCGCGTCGCGCTCCTCAGTGAGCTCGCGCACGCTGGCGTCGATGCGCTCGCGGGAGAACGCGTCGATCTCCAGGCCCTGGATGATCTCGAACTGGCCCCCAGCCGCCCGCACCGGGAACGAGGAGATGAGCCCCTCGGGGACGCCGTAGGACCCGTCCGACACCACGGCGGCCGAGGTCCAGTCGGTGCCGTTGACCCAATCAAAGACGTGGTCGATCGCGGCGTTGGCCGCGGAGGCGGCGGACGAGGCGCCGCGGGCCTCGATGATGGCGGCACCGCGCTTGGCCACCGTCGGGATGAACGTGTCGCGCAGCCACTCGGACTCCACCTGCTCGGCCGCGATCTTGCCGCCGACCTCGGCGTGGTAGAGGTCCGGGTATTGGGTGGCGGAGTGGTTGCCCCAGATGGTCATGTTCTTGATCTCGGTGACCGGGACCTGGAGCTTGGCGGCGAGCTGCGACAGCGCGCGGTTGTGGTCGAGGCGGGTCATCGCGGTGAAGCGGTCGGCCGGGACGTCGGGCGCGTTCTGCTGGGCGATGAGCGCGTTGGTGTTGGCCGGGTTGCCCACGACCAAGACCTTGATGTCGTCGGCGGCGTGCTCGTTGATCGCCTTGCCCTGCGGGCCGAAGATGCCGCCGTTGGCGCCGAGCAGGTCGCCGCGCTCCATCCCGGCCTTACGCGGCATGGCGCCGACGAGCAGTGCGACGTTGGCGCCCGCGAACGCGGTGTTCGGGTCGTCGGTGATCTCGATGCCGGACAGCAGCGGGAACGCGCAGTCGTCGAGCTCCATGGCGGTGCCCTCGGCTGCCTTCACCGCCTGCGGGATCTCCAGCAGACTGAGCTTGACCGGGACGTTCGAGCCAAGCAGCTGCCCCGACGCGATGCGGAACAACAGTGCGTAGCCGATCTGACCGGCGGCTCCGGTGACGGTCACCTTGACGGGCGTGGCCATGGCCTTCC
The DNA here is from genome assembly GCF_018603905.1 of Nonomuraea sp. NEAU-A123. Lineage (GTDB taxonomy): Bacteria > Actinomycetota > Actinomycetes > Streptosporangiales > Streptosporangiaceae > Nonomuraea. Next base: position 238,824 of record NZ_JAHFZZ010000001.1, on the reverse strand, counting down.
CCTAACTCGGAGGGTGAATCATTGACTTTCGGATGCTACCCGTTCGTCATCCGCAGGAGTTCATCGAGGGCGTGTCCTGCTCGGGTGTGAAGTCCACGTTGCGGAAATACTGGGCCAGCAGGCTCTTGACGACGCCCTCCTTGTAGAGGGCGGTAATGACGCCTTCGGCCGCCTTGCAGGTCCTCGTGTCTCCGTGCTTGATGCCGATGGCATAGCGCTCATCGTTGAGCTTGGCGCCGAGGATCTTGAAGCGCTGGTTCTCGCGGCTGGCGAAGCCGGCCAGGATGAGATCCTCGCCCGGCACCGCGTCGACCTCGCCACTCCTGAGCTTGTCCATGCACTGCGCGTAGTCGGTCGCCGGGACGAGCTGGACCTTCACCCGGGCCTGGACATTCCCGACGGACGGGCTGTTGGGGGCGCAGATCTTCTTGCCCTGGAGGTCGTCGATCGAGTCGATCGAGTTGCCATCGCTGACCAGGAGGTCGTGGTGGGCCACATAGTACGGGCCGGCGAACTCGACGTCGCTCTTGTCGATGGAGTAGGTGGCGATCACGAGGTCCACGGTGCCGTCGGCCAGCGCCCTCTCCCTCCCGGTCTTGGGGATCCTGACGAACTGGGTCTGCTTGGCGCCGAGTTCCTGCGCGATGCGCTTGGCCAACTCGATGTCGAAGCCCTCGAAGCCACCGTCACGTTCCAGGGAGACGCCGGGGAGATCGCCCTTCACGCCGATCACGATCTTCTTGGTCTGCGCCACCTTGTCGACCACCGAGGTGAAGGAGTTGGGCGGGGCGGGAACGGGCGAGGTGCCCGTGCTGAACACGAGCTGCGCCCAATCGTTCCGCACCGCCACGACCGAAGTCGCGCCGATCAGCAGGGCCGCCGCGGCCAGCGCGAACCACCAGGCGCGGCGGCGGCGCGGCGCGGGCGGACCCGTGTCCCGGGCGGGCGCGGGCAGGTCGGTGTCCCGGGCCGGCGCGGGCAGGTCGGTGTCCCGGTCACGGGGCGGCGGCGTGGAGCCGGTCGCCCACGGGATCGGCTCGCCACCGGTCACCGAGGACTGCTCCGGCGGATGCATGAGCTGCGCTTTCGGCAGCGAGCCCGTGCCCGCCATCCCGGTCGGCACCCTGAAGAACGGGGTGGTGTCATCGCTGGCCACCTGCACGCCCCGGGTCAGCAGGGCCGTGGAGGCCCCGACCGTCTCGGGCTGGCCGAGCAGCCGCAGCAGGATCTGGTCGGCCGAGGGCCGGTCGTCGGGTGACTTGGACAGCGCCGACCGCACCACGCCGCGCAGCGGCTCGGCCAGCATGGAGACGTCGACCTCGTGGTTCAGGATCCGGTTGAGCACCACCGCGATCGAGTTGCCCTCGAACACGGTCTCCCCGGTGGCCGCGAACGCGATCACCGCTCCCCAGGCGAACACGTCGGTATAAGGCCCGACATCGTCGCCGGCGATCTGCTCGGGGGCCATGTAGGCGGGCGTCCCGATGGCCCGGCTGGTGATGGTGCCGCTTGAATCGATGATCCTGGCGATGCCGAAGTCCACCACGCGCGGCCCGTCGGCGGCGATCAGCACGTTGTCGGGCTTGAAGTCGCGGTGCACGATCGAGGCGTGGTGGATCGCGGTCAGCGCGGTCGCCGTCCCGATCGCCAGCCGGTCGAGCGCCGTCCCCCGCAGCGGGCCGTCGTCGTCGACGATGTCCCTGAGCGCGCGCCCGTCGATGTACTCGCTGGCGATGTACGGCGTATCGCCGTCGAGGTCGGCCTCGATCACCCGGGCCGTGCAGAAGGACGCCACCCGCTGCGCCGCCTTCAGCTCCCTGGCGAACCGCGACCTGGCGATCGTGTCCCCGCTGAACTTGACATGCAGCAGCTTGATCGCCGCCTGCTCACCTTCATCGGTGACGCCCAGGTAGACGATGCCCTGGCCGCCCTCCCCAACCCGGCCGACCAGCCGGAACGACCCCAGCTGGCCGGGGTCGCCGGCGACCAGCGGCGAGATCTGCGGCATTCATCTTCCCCACGTTCAAACAAAGCCTAACGACGCAAACTTTACGACGCTCAGTAAGCTCTCAGGGAACCGTTAACCGTTCGTGACGTCACGGTTTGTCGCCAGGAGCAGTATGGCCACCCGGCATCACCATCGTCGGGAGAAACGCCGAATAAGCACAGTATCGGGCAAAGTGATGAGAAACACCGGGAGGCTCGGGAATATGGCCCGTACGTACGACATCGTGCTGTTCGGCGCGAGCGGATTCACCGGGGCGCTCACCGCGGCCTACCTCGCCAAAACGGCCGGGCCCGAGGTGCGCTGGGCACTGGCCGGACGGGACCGGGCCAAGCTGGAACGGCTCGGCCTCAACGCTCCGATCCTGGTCGCCGACGCCACCGACCCCGCCTCACTGGCCGCGATCGCCCGCGAGGCGCGCGTCGTCGTCACGACCGTCGGCCCCTATATCCGTTACGGAGAGCCGCTCGTGGCCGCCTGCGCCGAGGCGGGCACCCACTATCTGGACCTGACCGGCGAGGCCGAGTTCGTGGACCGGATGTACGTCCGCTACCACCGGCTGGCCACCACGACGGGCGCCAAGCTCGTGCACGCGTGCGGCTTCGACTCGATCCCCTACGACCTGGGCGTGCTGTTCACGGTCGGCCAGTTGCCGGAGCACGTGCCGCTCAAGGTCAGTGGGTTCCTCAGGAGTGAGATGCGGGCGTCCGGAGGCACGCGGGCCTCCGCGATGACGATCGTCTCGCGCCCCCTGCAGCTCCTCGACGCGGCGGCGCGGCGGCGCGCGGCCGAACCGCGAACACCGGGCCGCCGGATCAGCTCCCTGCCCGGCGGGCTGCGTTACGTCGGCGGCTGGGCGCTACCGATGCCCAGCCTCGACCCGCAGATCGTCGGCCGCTCGGCCCGCCTGCTCGACCGCTACGGGCCCGACTTCACCTACCGCCAGTACTACGCCGTCAAGGGCCTGCCCGCCGCGCTCGCGGTGGCGGCGGGAGCGGGGACGATAGCGGCTCTCGCGCAGATCGCCCCGGTACGCGACTGGATGGCGGGCCGCATCAAGCCGGGCGACGGGCCCACCCCCGAGCAGCGGGCCCGCAACTGGTTCAAGATCACCTTCCTCGGCGAGGGCGGCGGACGGCGAGTCGTCACCGAAGTCGCGGGCGGCGACCCCGGCTACGACGAGACGGCCAAGATGCTCAGCGAGTCGGCGCTATGCCTGGCCTTCGACGACGTGCCGGAGATCGCGGGCCAGGTCACCACCGCGTCCGCGATGGGCCGCCCGCTGATCGACCGCCTACGCCGGGCAGGCATCACGTTCAGTACGCGAGAGCCCACGTCTTGAAGGACGACCGCAGGAACGGCGTCTTGAACTTGGGGAAGGCCACGGTCGCCGGGTCGCCGTCCGAGGTGTAGCGCATGTCCGGGTTGCTCTTCAGCCAGTCGAGCCAGGCCACGGAGCAGAACTGCACGCAGTCGCCCTTCTTGTCCATGGCCCTGATGCGCGGGATGCCCAGCGGGTCGAAGGACTTGCTGAACGGCGCGGGCGCGGGCGTGTAACCGGCCAGGAAGACACCGCTGTGGTCGTAGGCCACATCGCCGAGCTTGCCGTGCATGGCCCACTTCTTGTTGTGCGGCTGGTTCCCGTACGGCAGGGCCAGGGTCACCGGCTTGGCGGCGCCCAAGGAGGTGATCATCGTCTGGATGGTGGCGATCTGCTCCTCGACCTCCTTCTCCGACCGGGAGTGCAGGTTGATGTGGTCACGCGTGTGGTTGCCGATGTCGAACCCGTTGTCCTTGAGCCACAGCAGCATCTGCGCCTGCTCATCGTGCTCGGTCTTGCCGAACATGTCGCGGGTGACGTACATCGTGGCCACCGGCCGGAAGCCGGGATTCTTCGCCGCCACGTCGCGCAGGATGCCGATGGCGGTGTCCGGCGCCAGGTTGCCCATCTCGTCCAGCGTGAGCTGTGACGGCGAGGAGTCGTCGAAGGTCAGCACGACGGCGTGCTTGCCCGCCGGGATGTCGATCTTCCCGGTGACGAACTCGGCGGCGGTGATCGGTACGTACCCATCCTTGACCAGGCGCTCGAGGTCGCCCCTGAACTGCTCGGGAGTCCGGTCGTCAGTGGTCGCGGGGCTCTTGATGACCCGGTGGAACATCAGCACCGGGATCTGCCCCAGCTCGTTGGCCTTCACCTTGGCGGCGGCCGCCATTTTGGCCGCCTTGACCTGCTGCAGCTTCGCCGCCATGTCGGCCTTGGTGGTCACGGGCCGCTTGGCCGGCTCCGAACCGCAGCCGCACACGACCGCCGTGACCGCGATCAGCCCCACCCCACTCAAAAGACGCAATCGCATCCGAACTCCCTGGGACGCCTATGACTGTTACCAGGGACTCTTACCCATTGAATCGTCTCGACCACGTTCTGTGACAGCCAAGAGATGTTCTGGAGAACGCGAAAGGGCCGCCCGAGGGCGGCCCTCCACGTAGAGGAAGATCAGGCCATCTTCTTCTTGAGGGACTGTCAAACGGCCTCACCGATCTGGACAGCACCGACAGAAGGTTGCGCTGACCTGGACCGCCGCCGTCATCGCCGATCAACTTCTGTCATCGTTGAGCCACCTCGGACGGCCCAGAGACGGCCCACCTCCACCCGAGCCGAGGGCCGAGGGCCGAGCCTGATGCTGCGAGAGGTGCTGCCGTCAATAGCAGTGGTGCGGCAGTCGCTCGCGGCCCAGGCCCCTCGCCGCTCACCACGAGGCGAGGGCATCACATCATGAGTGCTCGGACGGAGCCCCGGGGCAGGCACCCTCCCGGCTACGGCTCAAACGCGGGCCATGGGCTCGTGGCGCTGTGGTCAGCCCGTGACGTGGCCAGCTACATCCACCTGGCGATGGCCGGCGCCCAACGGCTTGGCCACCGAGTCGCCCTCTACAACACCTCTTTCGGCCCTGCCGCCGTGGCGACACAGGAGACCCACGCCTACACGGTGCTGCGGGAGCCAGCCAAGGCGCTACGAGCCGCCCGGCGCATCATGCCCGGAGATCTGACCGGCATCGCCTACGGTCGGCACCTGCTGGACGTCGGACAGGCGCACCTTGACAACCGGCACCTGGCCGCCGCTACCGAACGGCTGATGGAGGCCCGCTCTCAATCGGTGGTGTGGTTCCGCCACCAGACAGTTGCCCGCCAGCTAGTGGAGAGCATCCGAGAGAGGGAGACGCGCCCTTCGGCGGCCATTCGGTCACTGGCCAGCACCCTCGACATCTGAAGTAGGACACGGCGTCCTGGTCATCTGAGGCTGTCAGCACAGGTAGGACACGCCGTCCATGGAGAATGGTCACTCAGAGTCATAGCTTCACTACATGACTTTCCGGGACATGCTCTCGCTGCTGGCCGCCGGGATCCGCTGGCGCGTCGAGCCGTCGCCACGCTCCTCCTGCACACCGCAGGGAAACCTCCTTGGGGACGGCGATGGCTTCTACGCCTGGGGCATCACGAACGGGAGTAGACGCGGAGCGTGTGGCGTCACCAGGGAGTACCAGCGCGCTACCGCCAGGCTGCTTGAGGCTCTGCTGGCATCAGCGCCAGGGGCAAAGGGCACGATCTGGTGTATCCGCCTTGACCTCGCAGCGCGACACCCGAGCTATCAGTGAGGCTTTTGCATCCCCCTGGTGGCGGGTTGCTGGTCACAGCATGATCGCGAGCCTGGTGTTCGCCTGACGACGTAAGAAACCCCTGGTAGATGGATTGATCACCACAACCAGATCCGTCACAACCAGGGGCCTCGGATGCTTTTCTATCGTGCCGCCGTCGATTTGTCGCGTTCAACGCTGAACTACGTCGCCGGCGTGATCCGCCGGCATCGCAAGGCGATCGGGTCGGCCTGGCGGCGGCTCAACCCGGGGCAGCAGGCGCTGCTGGTGCTGGTCTACCTGCGCAAGGGCGAGACGTTCACCGAACTCGGGGCCGGGTTCGAGGTGTCGACGGCGACCGCGTGGCGGTATGTGGAGGAGACGGTCGCGCTGTTGTCGGCCCGCTCACCAAAGCTCGGACAGGCGCTGCGCAAGGCGAAGCGGGACGGGCTGCATTACCTGGTGCTGGACGGCACCCTGATCCGCACCGACCGCGTCGCCGCCGATCGGCCGTACTTCTCCGGCAAGCACCGTGTACACGGAATGAACGTCCAGGTCATCGCCTCACCGAACGGGACGATCCTGTGGACCTCCGGAGCGCTGCCCGGCAAAGCCCACGATCTGAGCGCCGCCCGTATCTGGGGCATCCTGCGCGCGCTGGAGACGGCCGGGGTCATCACCCTGGCCGACAAGGCGTATCAGGGGGCCGAAGGTCCGGTGCTCACTCCATACAAGGGCAAGAACAAGCCGGACTCCCAGAAGCAGGCCAACCGCGCCCACGCCAAGCTTCGGGGTCCCGGTGAACGAGCGAACGCCCAGCTGAAGAGCTGGAAGATCCTCCACAAGCTACGCTGCAGCCCCAGCAAGGCCGGCCACCTGTGCAAGGCCATCGCTGTCCTTCAGAATCACCGAGTTGCGCAGGCAGCGTGAGGATGAAAAGCATTCAGTACGGGCCTGCCTTGATGCATGTACGCCGTGACAACGTGACCGGCGAGCTTGTGTTCGAGCGCGCCGGATGAAGTCTTCACGTCACCAAGACGCACCATGGGAACCGTACGTCCCGAGAGGTCGTATCCGCGTGACAGAAATGTCCTGCTGCGAGACGTATGAGTAGGCATGCCCCGGCAGACAGTTCTTGATCTTCCGCCACAGCAAGGACGGCCACCAGGAGAGCGCCAGAGCGCCAGAGCGCCAGAGGACGTTACGGCGAAGCGCGCCTTGTGTGGGCGCTCGATCAAGGCGCTGCCAAAGTCACTCGACTGGATCTACCTGAGAGGCTCTGCGCGCTCGTTCCCGTGTCCGCTCAATTTCCGAAGTTTCCCAACGCCTATGGATCTGCAGAAACGCATCTAAGCACAGAGAGACGGTTCGGAGACAGATTCCTGGACTTCGTCACCACGGCCCCCTGCCTACTCATCCAGCGCAGGCGAGGCCAAGGTGACCAGGGCCAAGGCCCTCAAACGCAGCCGATAAGCCGCGCCAACCTCGACCCCCTTCGAGAGATCATCGTCTGCAGCCATAAACAACCCAGACCAGTCAGTCACCCCCACATTTTGCGCCTGAGCCACACCCATCTGACCGTTGACGATGATGAATTCTTTGGCAGGAAAAGACCATCCACTCTCGATTGCTGTAGAGCGTGCAGCCCCCTCGCAAGCAGCCCGACGTCCCTTTCACGGCCATGCGACGATCATCTCGCAGAGAATCAAAATTAACACATAGAGACCTGCACATGGAATTCTCGCATGAGATTCATAATTGAATCCAAGAATTCATCACCCAGCGATCTTCTGGACGCCTGGCAATCCTGCCAAACGATCTTGACTAGTGCCCCCTCTCCGTAATCCGAGGACATACAATCAGCAAGCGCATCGAGATTTGACCCGAAGTATCCGCCAGGGCCGTTAACCGCCTCTCCCAGCGCGCAGTAAAACCCCGGAATGGTAAGAATCTGCGCGCCATCCAAATGCGCGACCTCATCAGTGCCATAGCGAGCAGCTCTGCGCTTTAAGGCAAACCAAGAGTTCTGAACGACATGCAGCCAGGCATCCTGGTAGCTCATCGGCCGTTGAATCCATTCGCCCTTTAGCAAGGCAACATCCGACGCCCAGCGCCTCCAGATTTCCGCAGCCTCCGGATACTCGCAGCGATTGCCGAAGCAACGGTACGAGACTCTCGAACGCGCACCTTCTTCGGCTTCGAAGCCTACATCGCCAAGCACTGCCCGCCCGATGAAGTACTCACCAATCTTCCTGCGTCGAAAGTTCACAATCTCTAGGACTGCGTCTTCAGTTCTCCGTCTGCCTTTTCTCACCTCGTGGATTCCTTGGAACACCACTTCCTGCGACGACTCTGGCAGCTCAACGAAAAAGCCAAATACCTCTTCAGCTGCAACGAGCACGTCCCGAGACTCTTCCTCAAGGACTACATAAAGCGGAAAATCCGCAGCACGCGTCATGGAATTCTACCCGCACATGTCATCTTCGTAGCCGAACTGATGTAGCAACACCTAGAAGACCGCTACACCAGTTAACCAATAGTGTTTAGGACTACCATCCCGAATCGGGAAAATGAGGGGCACTGAAGCGTTCAATTTTTACGTAATGCGTAGACGTCCATCCATATACCTTTGTGCCGTTATTCAATGTTTTAACCAGGATTCTATCAGAATTTGGCCTTCCGGGCACGGCATACTCTTTGGCGCCTTTCCACCATGCGTGCTCACGCCCCTCGTATGTGTTGTGCGATGCGATTCTTCCCGCCTTAACATCGTCATACGCTGAGGCGATCTTGTAGTTCATACCATGGGGCAGAAGGCTCGACAGTTTTCCCTTCGCACACTCGGTGTTGTGAACCAGGACGTCAGCCGCCCCTACGCCGACATAGTAGGTGTGGATGTCAGAGACGGTCAGATTGTAGACCTGTCGTGTTGCAGTCCACCTCTTGACAGTACCAATCTGAATCCAGGTACCTGTAGATGTTTGGAGCAACTGGCCAGGGCGAAGAGCAGCTGCGTCGATCCACTTTTGTAGGGATGGAATCCAGAATGGATGGCCTGCAGTTGCGGTTATCGATGTATCTTGGGTCTTCGTGAAGCCTTCGGGGCTGAGAGTAATCTCGACCAGATCCTTCGTGCCAGCGCCACTTATGAGGGCTGTCACTTTCTTGGTCGCCGATTCGCCGGTGGACGGATTTGCGGCTACGACTTTGTCGCCAACGCGGACGTCCTCAATTGGTTTGCGTTGCCCGTCTGCCAGCAGCACCAAGGTTCCCGGCACAAAGCTGTTTTTGCATACCTTCCCGGCAAGCTCAGCCGCCTTTTCTATTTTGGGAATTTTGGTGGCTATCTTGCCTAACGCTTTAGCGGCACCAGCGGCTACGGCTTCCCCTGGAATGAAGTTGGAAAGAAATAGCAGACAAGAGGAGAAACTGCCCGCTACACAGCGATCAGCGTCGTCGAAGAAGAAGTCGATGGAGCCGTCTAGAATGTCCCAGAACCACTGTTTCTTCGAATTCTTGCTATAGGCAATCCCCTTCTGATCTATAAGGCTTTCCCAGAGTGGGCCCGCTAGTTTGAGCTCCACAGCCAAGCGATCACACGTTGGAGTGCCAACTGCTTCCCGGAAAATGCAACCCTTAAAGAAAGTCTTAACATCTTGAGCCGTTTGCGCCGCCTTCTGTATTGCTTTGCATGTTTTGCTGCCCAGCGCCTTGATGCAGCCGTTCTTGCTCATCCCGCTGTCAGAGAGTGCAGGCTTTCCTGCTGAGCCACCACTTGGCGAAACTTCCTGCAGTCGCAACTGCATCCATTTTGCCATGATCTGTTGTGGGTCTTTGTCGGCGTATGCCATTGCCACAATTTTGTCTCTGGTGCTCTTCGACGACTGCCAGTAGCCGTCCCATATCTCCATTCCGTTGGGGAGAACCTTCTGCCACTTCATTTCTTCTTCGGTCATGACCGAGACCGTGCGGGAAAGGTCGGCCGCGACGCATCCCCAGATGTCGCAGGCGATCGGGCCGCTGCCTCCACCGATTCCGCAGCTTCCGATGCATTGGCCGCCGCTTCCACCGCTATCTCCGGTAAAGATTCCGTGTTGGGCGTAGGTATCGGCGACGGTTTGGCCGTCATAGCCGGAGTTGTAGCTGCCCCAGCTGTCCATTTGGGTGGTGTAGTGGCCGGTGGGGTCGGTGCCGGTGAGGGGGGAGGCGTTGGCGTAGGTGTAGCGGTTAGCCTGCACCGACGGGTTCGGATCCAGCGTCGCGGTGTCGCGGCTGGCGAAGTTACCGGTGCCGGGTTGATACCAGCGGGCGTGCATGTTGACCTTGCCGGTGTCCGGGTCGGTATATTCGCCCTGGTAGCCGAGGGTGGTCTTGACGCCAGTTTGGGCAGTGACGGTGCCGAACGGGTCATATGCGGTGGTGGTGGCCAGCGCGGTGGTGCTGTAGGTGGCGACCAGGTCGCCGTGCAGGTCGGTCAGGGTGGCCAGGGCGGGGTTGGTGCCCTCTTGCTGGCCGAGGAGTGTGCCTCCTGCGTCGCGGCCGTATTTGGCCTGGATGGCGCCGCTACTGTCGGTCACGGCGGCCAGGTCGTTGCTCAGTCCGGCGTAGGCGAAATTCTGCTTGGCCGCCCCCTTGATGCGCGAGTTGACGCGGTCGAGGGCGTCGTAGCTGTACAGCGAGTCGCCGTCGGCGATGAGGCGGTCGAAGGCGTCGAAGGTGTAGTTGGTGGTGGCGCCGGCTTTGGTTTCCGTGGCCAGCGTGCCGCGCGGGGTGTAGGTGTAGGTGATGCCGTCGCCTGAGGTGAGGCGGTTGCGTTCGTCATAGGCGTAGGTCTTGGTGCCGGCCTTGGTGCGGTTGCCGGACTTGTCCCACTCGTAGGCGGTGGTGGCGCCGCCGGGGGCGGTCCAGGAGGTGAGGCGGCCGGCGTGATCGTAGCCGTAGGTGTTGGTACCCGCTCCAGCCAGGCCTGCGGTGGTCTTCGTGGTGAGGTTATCGTCCTTGTCCCAGCCGTAGGTGATCTTGGCGAGTTGGGTGCCGGTGCTGCTGCCCTTGCGCAGCGTCTGGGAGTCCAGCCGGTCGGCGTAGTCATAGGTGAAGATCTGGGTGTCGACCGTGGTGGTGCCGGTGGTGGCGGTCAGCGAGGACAGGTTGTTGGCCGTGTCGTAGGCGTAGGTGAGTTTGCGGCCGGTGACCGGGTCGGTGGCGGTTGCGGCCCGGTTGTTGGCGTCCCAGGTGAAGGTGGCGGTGCCGGCGGCGTCCACGCGCTGGGTGGGGTTGCCGAGGCCGTCGTAGGTGTAGCCGGTCAGCTGGGTGGTGCCGCGTTTGATCGACAGGGGCAGGGTGCGGTCGTTGTAGTCGACGGTGAGGTCGCCGATGGTGGTGGGGCGGTCGGCCAGGTCGTAGCCGAAGGTGCGCTCCGCGGTGGCGGCACCGCCGCCCGCTCCGCTCTCCTTGGTGAGCCGTCCGAGGTGGTCGAAAGTGCGGTCGATGCGCACCCCGCCGGGCTGGATGACCACATTGGGGTTGCCGGCCGCGTCATAGCCGGTGGTCCAGGTGCGGTCGGCGGGGTCCGGGTGGGCGGTGGTGGCCGGTTCAGTGACCGTTTCGGCCAGGGCGAGGCTGTTGTAGGTGGTCCAGGTGGCGTTGCCGCGGCCGTCGGTGAGGCGGGTGCGGGCGCCGGTGGCGTCGTAGCCGAAGCCGGTGGTGATCGAGTCAGTGGCCGAGATCGGCTCGATCAGTGAGGTGACGCGGTTGAGCGCGTCGAAGGTCTGCCGGGTGGTATGGCCCTCGCCGGAAGTGACGCTGGTCTGGTTGCCGGCCGGGTCGTAGCCGGCGCTGGTGGTGCGCCGGATGGTCGCGCCTTCCAGGTCCTGGGCGGCGATCTTGCGGCCGGCCAGGTCGTACTCAGCGGTGGTGGAGTTGCCCCGCCCGTCAGCGCTCTTGGTCAGGCGGCCGGCCAGGTCGTACTTCATCGTGGTGGTGATCGCCGTGGCCGTGCCCTGCGCGACGATCTGCGTCTCGACCTCCCCGGCCGTATTCGGCGAGTAGTCGGTGGTCTTGTTGCCGGGGGCGACCGTCTTGGTGAGGAAGCCGGCCTGGTTGTAGGTCAGGTTGGTGGTGTAGGCGGCCGCGGCGGGCTTGCGCTCGATCTGGGTTTGGGTGACCTGACGGCCCAGGTCGTCGTAGGTGGCCTCGCTGCGAGCGCCGGTCGGGTCGACGGTGGCCCGCTTCGCGCCGTCCATGTAGTACTCGATGATCGAGCGGCCTGGGGTCTGGCCGTCTGGGGCGGGGTCGGTGATGCGGACCTGGCGGCCGAGCTTGTCGTACTCGAACGTCGTGACGTAGCCGCGCGGGTCGGTGGTGGTGATCAGCTGACCGGCCGTGTCGTAGCCATAGGCGGTGGTGGGGGTGATGGCGGTGCCGCCGGGCGGGGTGTAGCTGGGGGCGCTCTGGCTGGTCAGTCGGCCGGCCTTGTCGAAGACCGAGGTGACCGTACGGCCCTCGGCGTCGGTTTCGTGGGTCTTGGTGCCGAGCGTGTTGTAGCCGAAGTGGGCGGTGGGGTGGGCATCGCTGGAGGTGCCGGCCTCGTCCACCTTGACCTGTGGGCCGCTTGCCTCGATCAGCCGGCCGAGCGCGTCGTAGCGCATGGTGGTGGTGAAGTCGGCCGCGTTCGCGCCGGTGGCGTTGCCGCGCGGGTCGGTGCCGGCGATGGCCAAGCCACGATCGTCATAGGTAGTGGTGGAGACCAGGTCCTGATCACCATTCTCCACCGTGGTCTTGATGACCTGGTTGACCTTGTTGTAGGCGTACTCGGTGATTTCGGCGCGACTGGATCCGGTGCCGGTACGAGTCGTCTTGAGCACGTTGCCGTTGGCGTCGTAGACGAAGGCCGTCTTGCGGGCCAGGCCGGCGGGGTCGAAGGTCTGCGAGGTCAGCCCACTGGCGGCGTCGTAGACGAAGGCCGTGGTGATGGCCTTGTCGCCGCCGGTGACCAGCTTGATCTCATTGCCCGCCGCGTCGTAGGTGTGGTCCTCCAACACCACGTCCTCCGTGGTGTTGGTCGAGCCGTTCAACTTGACGTCGTCGGCGATCTTCTGGTCTAACCGGTTGTCCATGAAGTACGTGAACGTGGTCTTGCGGAGCATCTCGTCGACCCTGGACACCAGCCGCCCGCCAGCGTCGTAGGTGAATGACTCCAGTACCACGTCCTTGGCCGGCTCCGGGTTGACGGGACTGCCAGTCCAGCCCTTCAGCGTGCGCTTGGTCAGCTCTCCACGATCGCTGTAGCCGTAATCGATCACCGCGCCGCGCGCGTCCGTCATGGTCGCCAGCAGGCCCCGGGTGTTCCAGCCCTGACGGGCTACGCCGCCGCCCGGATCGGTGACGGTCGCGACCTTGCCGTGCGTGTCGTAGGTGTAGACGGTTGAACGCTCGGCGTCGCCGCCGGTCAGGTCGGCGATCGTCTCGCTCAGCTTGTTGCCGTCCGGATCGTAGGCGAGCGTGGTGCGCTTGGTGTGTGTGGCCCCGGAGACCTCGTTTTTCACCCCTGGATCGGTTTGCGTCAAGGGACGGCCCACACCGTCGTAGGTAAAGGTGGTCTTCACGCCGTTCGGGTTCGCCTGCGACACCTCGGACTTCTCGCGGACGCGACCGAGGGCGTCATAGGTCAGCTTGACCAGCAGGCCCTCAGGATTGGTCTGCTCGGCCAAGTCACCAGCCGCCGTGTACCGGTAAGTCCACGCGTAGCCTCTGGCATCGGTCTGAGAGGCGACCAGGCCTGCGGGAGTGGTCCCACCGCCGATCGCCGACTCAGTGCCGTCGGTAAAGCTCATGCTGATCGAACGGCCATTGGGGAAATCGGATGTTGCGGGGGAAGTCTGCTTCGTTGACTCCCCGTACTGGTTATACTCCCAGGTGGTGACGTAGGTGTTGTCCGTGGAACTGGACGAGCGGGCATCCCGATTAGTCAGCATGCGGTCGTTACGCGGGTCGAACTCGTCGTTCTTGTTCAGGTAGTACGTGGCATAGGCGATCTGGCAGTCGAGCGTGGTGGTCCGGCAGCTCTTGCCGCTGACCGGATTGCCCCGCTCATCGTTGGCCTGCGTGGTGACGTTGTCATTGGGGTCGATCACCTGTGCCAGGAATCCGCCGGTGTCGTAGTCGTAGCTGGCCTCTCCGCCGACCTGATCGGTTACCGAGACCAGCCGGCCGCCACGCCACATGCTGTGCACACTGGTGATCTTCTTGCCGTTCGGGTCGGTCACCTCAATGGTGGACTTTCCCTCATCCGCGTCGATGACCGGCTCACCGATCTGCCAGGTGCCGCCGTGCTGGTCGGTGTGGGTCTTGATCCGGTCCGTCGCCGGGTCGTAGGTGTTCTCCGCCCACACCCGGCCGGACGGCAAGGTTGTCTTCGTCAGCTTGTTGGGCGCCTCCAGGCGGGCTGCGTAATGCGCCTGGATCTCCGCCTGCGTCAAGGGCCGGTCGTAGATCGCCGCCTCATCCAGCTGGCCGCGGAAACCGCTGCTCTCAGAGGGCCAGCGGAAACCGAGCTGCCCGCCGGCGAACTGCGCCGCCGGCTGCCATGATTCCTCCCGCGTGGACTGCAGCACGCCCACCGACTGTCCATCCAGATACAGCCGGTCGGTTCCGTTTTCGGCTGTCAGGACCACGTGGTGCCACTGGCCGTTGTTCACCGTGGCCGCGGTGGTGATCGGCGTGTACCAGTCGTCCACATCCCCACCGAGCGCTCGGAATTGCGCACGCAGCTTGCCATCGGTGCCAACGTAGATCGCCGAAGATGAGCTTCCCATCTCGCCGGCGGAGAAGATCACGCCGGGTTGCGTGGTCTTGAACCACACCTCCACCGAAGCCTGTCCCGCCAGCCTGCCGACCACGTTGGGCTTCAGCTGGATGCCACCGGTCGCCAGGCCGCCGAAGGTGAAACCGACCGAGGCGTCAGCGGTTCCGGCCAGCGCGCCAGGCTGCCGCAGTGTGGGGTCGTTATAGGTCGCCGGGCCCGCGCCCCAGCCGAGGCCGGCCGCCTCGGTGCCCGTGGCCTCGTTCAGGCGCCAATATCCGTACGGGTCAGAATCGAGCGCTTGCGGCCGGTACACCGACCCGCTGCCGTAGCCGTAGGTGGTGCAGTTCGGCGCCGTCACCGGCGAGCACGAGGCCGTCAGCCGATCTCCGTCGTACTGATACGACCAGGTCAACGCCGCGCCATCCACGGGATCCGTCGAGACAGTGGTGACGTGGTTCCCCGTCCAGCCGAACCGCAACGACCGGCCGCCGGTGGCGGTCACCGATGCCAGCTTGCCGTCGGTCCCGTACGCCACATCCTGCGTACGACCACGACCGTCACGCACCTTCAGCAACCGCCCGGCCGCATCGAACACATACGTCGTCGACGACTGATCCATCAACCGCCAGCCGCCACCGGTCTGCGCGGCCAGCGCGGCATGCATACCCGGCGGAGACTGGAAAGTGCCGTCACCATTGGCCGCAAAACGCAGAACCTGACCAGTAGGCCAGGTGACCAGCAGCGCTCCCGTCTCTTGGGCGATCCGCATGTCCCAGCGCGTGGACCACCCGGCGCCGAACATCCCGTCCACGCGCGCGTCCAGCGTGTTGTAGGTGCGTACGACCGACAGCGGCGGACCGGCCGTCGCCACGGACGCGTCGGCGAACGTGGTCGTGTAATTGCCGTCCAGTTGCTGAAACTCCTGGCCGCTCACGCCTCGAGCCGCCAGTTGCGAACCCACCACGGGCTGTTTCACTCCGGTGGTGAACGAGTTCACCACCGACTCGGTCTCCGCCAGCGTGCCGCGATCCTTGGCCGTCACCCGCCAGAAGTACTGCTTGCCCCATGCCAGCTTGCCCGCGGGCACCTGCCAGGTGTTGATGTCGCTCAACACCGCGGACGAGAAACACCCGGCCAGCATCGAGCCGTCCCGGCACACCTTGAAGGTGTAATCGATGCCGTTATCGCTGGTCACATACACGACCAGCAACGGGGTCCTGGTCCCGACCAGCGCGAAATCCAACGGGAACATGTCCTCGATCACAGGCGAGCAGCAGGCGGCGTCCAAACTCTCGGCACGAGCCACCCCGCCTGGCAGCGCCCGCTCATCATCGGCCGCTGCCGGCGCCCGATCCCCGCGTTGGCGTTCGAGCGGCAACGCACCCTTGGGCCACTCGCCCTTGGTGGCCTTGACAGGACCCGTCGCCGACTTGGTGCCGAGCACGTCGCGCGTCGGCAGCAGGCCCCATTCACCAACCATCTGCTTCGGCGTCACGGGCATTGCCTGCGCCTGCTCCGCCTCGCTAGCCCCTAGCGCCTGCGCAGACGGAGGAAGGACGGCCAGCGTCGCCCCAGCCATGATCACCACGAGGGCCGCCACCGCACACGAACGAGCCAAAGCCAGCAATCGGCGCATACGCCGTCACACTCCGAACCACGCGGGGCACCTCACGATGCCGGACGAAGCCCCAGCTCAGCGGCACGAACCCGAAGGCCCCCGACCGTGAGGCTCGGAGCATGATCCCAAACGGACTGAGCGTAAGCTGCACATAAAACGGACACAAGATCGATTTGTGTGATCAATCGTGACGGATTGCAACTTTCCTCATGATCACGCCCATATGGCGACGCGTGTGCGCACGAGAGGCGAAGAACCGACGGATCATCCAGCCATATGAGCCCAGGATCGTTCGCCAGCGGCGCTGCAGATGTTCAATGATCATCTGCAGCGAGCACATGAGAGCAGCGGGGAGCTACCCACTGGCCATGGCGCAAACGGCGACAAGCGCAGGATCCTACTTTGTGGCGGCTGGTGCGTTACGCCGTGTCGCATGCAGCCGATGCCGCGTGCGCTCGCCAACCTCTATGCCTAGCACAATCCGCAGAATACAGACTGGACAGGTAACGGCAGGCCACGAGGCCTCAGGCCGCAACAGACCTGCCACTAAACCGTCCGCGAATCGCCGCTATATTCCGCAGAAACGATTACCTCGTGTGGCGAGTGATCACTCGTCCGTTAACTGAGCGTTGAAGACCAGTTCGACGCGATCACCGCGCAGCACCCGGCGGTGTTTACGGGGCCCCGGCGTGATCTCGAAGACTGGCACTCCCTCGGGAAGGCCCCCGAACTCCCGTAGCTCGCCAGGGGCGGCCAGGTCCCGCCGTTCCTCCGGCGTCGGCATCCGTGTGATCACGCGAGCCCCGACGGGGACATGATACGGCTCGCGCGTAGGCTTACCAGCCACCATCGAGCCCCGCTTGCGAACCGTGGTGATCTGGCCTTCCGCACGCAGGTACGCGAGAGCTTCGCGCACCGTGTCGCGACCGACTCCGTACATCTGCGCCAACTGCGCTTCGGAGGGCAACCACGCTCCCGGCGCGTAGCGACCAGAGGTGATCTCGCTGCGGATCGCGTTGGCGACCTGCCGATACACCGGCACACCGGAGCTGTAGTCGATCACAGTACTTGAGTCTCACAGGGCCATATTGCCATGAGCCTTGTGGCTATGAGGCCCCAGCGTTAACGTGGAGAAACGTTGCTTCCGACTAATTCTTGATTCACAAATCACCCAAATATGATGACAGAAGATCAACGCCACATAACTTCCATGTTTGACACCCTGGCGAGCCACGACCTGCGCGGGGCGTTCAGGCGCTTCTACGTATGGCGCACCGCTGACGGTGGCTGGCACGCAAGGCCGCTGCCCAAACTCACGACCGACGAAATCGCCTTCCGCATCCTGCCGGAGCTGGTCGCCGAGTCACCGCTGCACCTGGCCTTCAAGTGCACCTGGCAACGGAGCCGACGCACCGTCTACCGCTACCTCGTGCAGTACGCCGATGAAGGAACGCGCCGTGACCAATTTTTCTGACCCACTCGTACCGCCGTGGGAGCCGTTCCAGCGTTCCCGGAGTGACCGCATCCGGGTCACGGAGACTTCGTGTTGTGGAGCCTACGAATGGGCGTGCCACGGGGGAGAGTTCCTGATCCTCCGTCCCAAGCAACCGGAGGGCTACGAAGAGACGGCTAGAGGCCGTTATCGAACGGCGCGTCACGTATGGCATGTTCTGCTCGTTCTCCATGAGATGGAGCACCGTCAAAAGGCTGCTCGCGCCGCAGGCCACAACCCCCGAACACGTCGAGGGCATGCGGCTTGATCGAGTCCATTCACGCCATCCCGTGATCAGAATCTGCGGCTTTCTGCGGCATATCGCGAGCCCCCAGGGCTGCTTCGGAGGGGCGCGCCGATGCGCTCCCGAGGGGTAGCGCAGGCTCTGCGGATTGTGCGGGCACAGCCCGATCAACAGCCCCTGGCACGTCTTCCCGCTGGCATGCATGCGGGTTCTTCGCCCTGCTGAAAGGCGTCGCCACGCCGCTCTCAGAAGATTCAACCTCGCGGGAAGAGCGATCCGGCGTCCGCCAGTCCCATTGCGGGAAGGGATTGAGAGAACGTTGAGCCGCGATCCTTCGTAGGACCACAGGTATCCGCCCTACCCTAGAGACGATGTGCCTCGGCGAGGGAGCGCGATGAGCAAGGCTAAGGATGAGCCCACCTACGTCCGGATAGCCGAGGACATCCGCAGCCACATAAAGCAAGGCGATCCGCCGGCTGGCAGCATGCTGCTCTCCGAGGCCGCGCTAGCTCGCACGTACGGAGTGGCAAGAGGCACGATCCGCCAAGCCGTCGCCGAGCTGGAGCGCGCAGGACTGGTGGTCAGCGAGGCGGGCCGTGGGCGCCGTGTGGTCAGCAACAGCCCCACAGATGCCCGCCGTGCAACCTCCAGCCAGTACGAGACGATTGCCGAGGCGCTCCGCAAGCGCATCGAGAGCGGCGAGCTTCTCCCTGGCCAGCAACTTCCCGGTGAGGGGGCAACGGCAGACGAGTTCGGGGTATCGAAGGGTACGGCCCGTCAGGCCCTTCAGATGCTGGCCGCTGAGCAACTGATCTCTTCCATCCACGGCAAAGGATGGTTCGTGGGTGGGGCTGACCACGCGCGTACACGTGCCGACGAGGTCGCCGACCACTTCCGGAGGGAAATCGGATCCGGCGAGCTCGCCGTGGGTTCCGTTCTTTCCGGGGAAAACGTGCTGGCCCAAGAGCAAGGAGTCGGCCGCATCACCATCAGGCGAGCTCTCGCGCTGCTAGAAGCGGAAGGGATAGTCGAGAAGAGACCAGGGAAAGGCCGTGTTGTTAAGTCACGACCAGAAGGTACTTAGGTGACTGCACCCACACTCCCCTTCACCTCCCAGGAAGCGCACGCAACCCTTCATGAGGCTTGTCGCATCGCGGGGTTGGCGAGTGAGGATGCTCGGCTCATGCGCCTCGGCGAGAACGCCCTGTTCGCTCTGACAGCCGAACAGGTGGTCGTGCGGATCGCTCGCAGCCTCGACGTCCTCGATGACGCCCGCAAGGAGGTTGCGGTCTCGACCTGGTTGCGCGAGGCAGGGCTTCCGGCAGGGCGGACAACCGAGCACGTCCAACCACTCATCGTAAGAGGCAAGCCGGTAACCCTCTGGCACCTCATCCCAGACAGCGGCTCTCGCGCGAGTCTTGTTGACCTGGCCATGGTTCTTCGCGACCTCCATCGAATACCGGTCCCCGCGGGACTGGCACTGCCAGAGTTGAACATCCTCGGGCGCGTCTCAGAGCGCATCGCTGCGGCCAGCGTCCTCACCGAAGAGGACCGGCAACTGCTCCTGAAGAGGCATGACGAGCTTCAGGCCGCCTACATAGCATTGGACTTTCCTCTCCCTTCGTGCGCCGTTCATGGCGACGCGCATTCGGACAACCTCATCAAAGCTACCGACGGCACAACAGTGCTCATAGATCTTGAGCGCTTCGCGTTCGGCCCTCCAGAGACAGACCTTGCCGTAACAGCCATCGAGCATTCCTTGGGATGGGGTACTCGCGCCGAATATGACCAATTCGCCGAGCGTTACGGATTCGATGTCCTAGCCTGGGATGGTTACCCCGTCCTCAGAGACATCAACGAACTCAAGATGACGACATGGCTCATGCAGAACGTAGATGAAGACCAAGCCATCGCGACAGAGTTCCGCAACCGCCTCTTCTGCCTTCAGAACCCGGATGCGCCTCGGCAATGGCGCCCCTTCTAGGCACCTACTGAAGGGTACTTCTCCGCTACAAGAGTATTGAATCTTGCAACTTCATCTTCGCAGTCGTAACCCGCAAGGTCGGCCTTGAGATCTCGAATGTATCGCAGATAGCGCTCAGATTTGAGAGCTCCGGCGAGCGCAATTGCCTCTAGTGCAACAGTTGCTGCCTTCGATGGCTCCTTCATATGCACAAAGGTCGCCGCCTGGACCAGGCGATCAAAGGACAACGTCCGCACGTACATCGGATCGCAGAGGTCAACAGCCTGAGCTACGAACTCCAGCGCCTGCGACGGTTTCCGGAGATCGCGGTAGCAGTGAGCCCCCTCGCTGGCCAGTTCCGCCGCATCGAAGTAGCGAACTCAGGAAGGGTCATCGTCCGGGTTCCGTCTGCTGAAGAATCTTTCCGCTTCAAGGAGCGCTCGCGCGCACGCCACCTCGTTCCCGTTGCCCGCGTGCGCCCTCGCCTCCATCGCGAAGAACAGTGCCATGGGCGTGGCTGTCGCCGCTCCTCTACAGCCCTCTTGAGCAGCACGAGCAAGCTGTACGGCCTGGTCGTACCTACCCAGGTAGTTGGCCTGATGGCTCATGTCGGCAAGAAGCAAGCCTCCCATCATGCGGTCACCAGACGCCTGAGCAAGGCGCAAGCCTTGAAGGAAATACCGCTGGGCAAGCCCATGCCGGCCAAGGTCATACGCCGTCCAGGCAACCAGCTCCGTGATTTCAGCCGCCGCCGCATACAACTCCCGCCCGACTGGCTCACTGAAGTTGCCATCCAGCATCGGGACGACTTCGCGGTTGTAATACTGAAGCAGAGCCGAGCGCGCGTGCCCTCCACCGAACTGGAAACCCATGTTGGCGAACAGCTCTGTGGTCGCACGGATGGCCTCAACATCCCACTTTCCAACAGACGGTCTCGCGTGCTCTCTAACGTGAAGCGGCTCAGGGCGAGATAGCAGCCATGCGATAAGGGATTCTCCCCAAGCATCCGGCACGACTACGGATTCAAGGGCGGCAGGATCGTCAGCAAGGTCTCGGCGCGTAAGGCCCAGCAGACGGCTTCCAACATCAGACATCCCGCCGCCGTGCGCCAGTGTGCGCTCAAGCGTATCCGGCGTTACGACACTGGCTAGGCCGATGTCGTCGACTGTGAAAGTCACGCCGGCTTTCCTGCTGAGGGCCTCCGCGATGAACCGTGCAGTAGCAGGTCGTGGCTTAACACCATCAAGCCATCGCTTGACGTCCACATGCGTACAACTCAGGCCTACGCCGTCTTCTAGCGCAACTTGCCGCACCCGTGAGGCAAGTCCCGAATTAGAACAATCTGCACGCCGCATGGCATCAGCAAGCCCCACATTGGGCATTCGGGACATTCTCACCTCCGCACGTGCGCGCCTTGGCAATCATGTCGCAAACAAGGTCACCACGACCAACATTTACGCGAATTCCGCCTTCACGTTTCTCCAGCTCAAGGCCTAAATCACCCCCCATAAGAACCCCCTGTGCATTCAGTCCCGGCCACGAGCACAGTGTTGCCCCAGGCCTCCGCGAGGAAGGCTTGAGTCAACAAGAGCGAGCCAAGAGCCGCCGGATCCCAACACGATCGGTCCCCATGGCTTGACTCTGTGTAGCTATACATGTTCTATATCTCACAGGACCTGCTCAACAGGTTCGCGAGCCGAGAGGACTCCCATGCTCGTCCGCCCGCGAAAGGTGCTCCCGACCGTCCTCACGATCTGTGCCGCCCTCTACGCCCTGAAGGACCCCGAGGGCGCGGCCTCCATGGTCAAGGCCGCTGCGCACCTGGTCATGAGCGCTTCCGAGTCCTTCGCCCGGTTCGTCCACACCATCAACAGCTGACCGAAGAGAGAGGAGCCCGGCAATGGGACTCAACACGAACCACCCGGCACGCATGTCGCTCGCCGAAGTCGAGACGGCCTGGCGTGCGCAGGACGGAACGCCGCTCCCCGAATGCACCTACGACCCCGAGTTGCACACCGGCCCGCGGCTGACCATCGAGACCTCCGAGGAGCGCGCCGCCCGCGAATCGGTCGCTCGGGAAATCTGCGCCACCTGCCCGGCCCTGATGTTCTGCGAGCTGTACGCGATGGAGATCCGCCCGACCTCGGGGATCTGGGCTGGCCGTACGCCCACCGAACTCGCACAGCAGATGGCCGCGCTCAATGACCTGGAGGTGGCGTGATGACGAACCGCAGCAAGCGACCGGCGGCAGAGCGCCGCCCGCACTTCTCGCCTAGGAAGAACAAGCGATGACCACCCGCCCACTGACCCAGGGCGAACAGACGGCCATCACCGTCACCGCTGCCCTAACCGGCGCCCTCGGACTCCTCGGCTTCGTCAACAGCTTCGAGCGCGTTGCCAGTGCGGCTGCCCCTTCGTTCGGATGGTTCGCCTGGACGGTGCCGCTCGGCATTGATCTCGGTATCGCCGTCTTCAGCGCGCTGGACATCGTGCTGGCCCGCCTTGGGATGCGGTTGAGCTGGCTGCGATTCATCCCGTGGATGCTGACCGCCGCCACGATCTACCTCAACATCGCAACCTACCTCACCGCGCTCGACTGGTTCGCCGTGGTGGCTCATGCCCTGCTGCCGCTGCTGTGGGTCATCGCCATCGAGATCGGCGCCCACGTCATCCGCAGACGCGCCGACCTGGCCGAGCCCGATCGCATGGACGGGATCCGGCGCTCTCGCTGGCTGCTCGCCCCTGTGGCGACCGTCTCCCTGTGGCGCCGCATGGTGCTCTGGGAGATCCGCAGCTACCCCGATGCCCTCGTACGTGAACGCGAGCGCATCGTGGCCAAGACAGAGCTCCAGGACCGGTACGGCCTGCTCTGGCGCTGGAAGGCCACCCGCCGTGAGCGCGCCCTGTACCGCCTCGGCGAGTTCACCCCCAACAACATCCGCATCCAGGCACATGCCGTACGGCTCGACCAACCGCCGGCCGCGCCACCCAACCGCGCCGCTCTCAAGAAGCCTCAGCCCAGCCTGGGCGACCTCGTGCCACTGGGACGACGCGTAGCCGCTGACCTTAAGGCGCAAGGCGAGCCCCTGACCCGTGACCGGCTGCGAGACGCCATCCGCAGCCACGGCCAGAGCATCTCGACCGATCGCGCGGGAGTGCTCCTGGCGCATCTGAAGACCGAAGCTCATCCAGCAGACGCACAGGACGACGAGGCCGCCTGATGGGACTGAGCATCACCGACACGCGCATGACGTCCGACGCCTGCCCGAACGTGGCCGAACTCCAGGACCGCCGCTGGACCGTCACCGGGTACCCCGGACGAACCTTCGACCGCAACCAGGCCATCACCGCCATGTTGCTGGCCGAAGTGCTGACCGAGCGTCCGTTCCCCGAAGACCGAATCGAGTTGCTTGCCACCTCTTGGCGCGCCGAACTCGGGATCACCGAGGCGGACGGACCGCACGACCTGTCCGCCCAAGACCGACCGGACGAGCAGCGGTCCGACCGCCCATCGTCCTTGACCGCCACATGGGACGCGGCCTCATCCGCCAAGACAACGACCGCGTCCCACGACCCCGCGACCAGCAAGTCAGACGAGGTGCACACATCATGACCCATCAAGACAACCCCAACAACGACCCGGACCGGTCGGACGACGAGGGGGCGGAGATCGTCAACCTGGACGCCGCCCGCGCCGGACGTCACCCGTACCAGTCCGCCGCCGACCGGTCGGAGCAGGAGGCGATCGACGGACCGGTCCGTGAAGGCGAAGCCGCCCGCGTGGATCAGCCGGACACCAGCGGACCGGGCTGGCGGACCACCCTGGAGGAGAAGGCGCGCACCCGGCAGCCCATCGTCCCTCTGTGGCTGCGCTCCCGCGCTGAGGCCGTAGAAACGCTCAGGTGGGTCAGCCTTCACTATCTGCACGTGACCGGATACCAGCTCGCTCGCCTGCCGCTATATGGCGGACGGCTGACGATACGGGCGCCGCGCGGGTTCGTCCGCCTGGTGAGCGGCATCGTCAAGTGGACCTTCGACCTGGAGGGCGAGCCCGTACGATTGGCCGCAGTCCAAAAGGCCGACCCCGAGGCGTACCTGAAGCTCAGCAGGCAGCGGGACTCCCGCGTACGGCTGCGCACCTTCCTCTCCATCGTCGCCCTGTTCATACTGCTGGTCGCGGCCATCATCGCGGCCAACCAGCCCAACGCCGCGCAGTGGGCAACGCTCGCTGTCGCCATCGCCCTCGGCATCCTGGGCAAACCCGCCGACCGCCCGCTGATCAACCGCGCCGTCATTCCGACCTCCGTGGAGAAGCTGACCAGCGACATCGTCATCCGCTCCCTGACCGTGCTCGGCATCGCGGGCATCAACCAGGCCATCGCGAAGAACCCCAAGGACGCCGTTCGGTTCGTCGCCCCTATCACCAGGGACGGCCCCGGCTGGCGAGCCGACATCGACCTGCCGTACGGCGTGACCGTGGGCGACGTCCTCGACAAGCGCGACCGGATGTCCGGAGCGCTGCGGCGCCCGCTCGGCTGCATCTGGCCCGAAGGTGATTCCTCCATCCACGAGGGGCGACTGATCCTGTGGGTCGGAGACAAGGACCTGGCCAAGACCGTCGTGAAATCGCCGCTGGTCAAGGCTGGCAGCCACGATGTGTTCAAGGGCATCCCGTTCGGCTGCGACCCGCGAGGCCGCCCCATCACCGTCCCGGTGATCGAACAGAACATCCTGATCGGCTCGCAGCCGGGTCAGGGCAAGACCGCTTCGGTTCGCGTGCTCGCCTCCGGCGCGGCCCTGGACCCGACGGCTGAACTGTGGATTCACGAACTGAAGGGCACCGGCGACCTCGACCCGCATGAGAAGAACTGCCACCGCTACGTCTCCGGTATCGAAGACGAGGCCATTGCGTACGCCGCCGATTCCCTGACGTTGCTGCGCAGGGAGGTCATGCGCCGCGCCGCCGCGCTCAAGGCGCTGCCCGCGGACCTATGCCCGGACAA
This sequence comes from Nonomuraea sp. NEAU-A123, assembly GCF_018603905.1. Taxonomy (GTDB): domain Bacteria; phylum Actinomycetota; class Actinomycetes; order Streptosporangiales; family Streptosporangiaceae; genus Nonomuraea. The sequence continues at coordinate 214,064 of NZ_JAHFZZ010000001.1, read as the reverse complement.
AAAGGTCACCCGTCAGATCGCCGACAAGCGATCGCTGGGACTGCATCCGCTGGTGGCCGTCTTCGATGAGTGCCAGAACCTGTTCGCCCACTCCGAGTACGGAGACAAGGCGGGCCAGGATGCCGAGTTCATCATCAAACTCGGTCGCGCCCTCGGCGTGATCCTTGTCCTGGCCACCCAGCGCCCGGACAAGGACAGCCTGCCCACCGGCATCAGCGCGAACGTCACCATCCGGTTCTGCCTGCGAGTCGCCGGCCAGCTTGAGAACGACATGATCCTCGGCACCAGCGCGTACAAGAACGGCATCCGCGCCACGATGTTCGTCCCCGGTCCCCCGTCCAAGGGGGGCGATGCCGGTACCGGCTACCTGGTCGGCGCGACACCGATGCCCAAGGTGGTCAAGTCGGCCTACCTCGACACGCCCGCCACCCAGCGCATCGCCGACCGTGCCCACGCCCTGCGCCACAGCGCGGGCACGCTGTCCGGGCACGCCCTCGGCGAGACCCCCGAGCGGAACGCGCCCACCTTCGATCTGCTGGCCGACGTCCTGGCCGTGGTTCCACCCTCGGAGACCAAGGTATGGAACGAGGTCATCGTGGATCGCCTGGCCGAACTTCGGCCTGACGCGTACGGCGTATGGGCGGCGCTGGAGGGCGGCGCGAAGACGGCCCAGCTCACGACCGCGCTCAAGCCGTACGGCATCAAGACCGGCCAGGTCTGGGGCACGCCCGAGGGTGGCGGCAAGGGCGCCAACCGCATCGGCATCGTCCGCGACGACGTCGCCACAGCCGTTACGGAACGTGACAGCAAGAAGGGGCGCGGGGTCGCCTCGTAGCGGTGCGATCGCCTCTAGGCCTAGAGGCAGCGACCTCTAGGCCTAGAGGCCCTCCTAGAGCCAGAACCGGCAGCCCACCTGTGCTCTAGCGCCTAGACCTCCATCTGCGGAAACCCCGGAAACGGCCCTGGAGGCCCCTTATGGCTACCGCCATCACCCTTCTAGTCCTCTGCCTACTGATCGTCACTCTCGGTTATATCGGCTTCTGTCTCGCCTCGCCCTGGGGCACCTGCACCCGATGCCGCCCCGGAGGCAAGAACCGCACATGCCGCGCCTGCGACGGCACCGGCATGCGGCCTCGCCTCGGCTGGCAGCTCTACGTCTACGCCCGCCGCCTCCACCGCGACGGCTCCTGATGACTTCACCCCTGGAGAAGATCCACATGCACGACCTGACCTTGTACGCCCTCAGCGCCGCCGCTCGCGGCTGGCACGTCTTCCCGCTCAGCCCAAGCCAGAAGCGCCCGCTACGGGGCTTCACCGCCTGGGAGCGGCACGCCACCAACGACCCCGAGCGCATCCGCCGGATGTGGGCACGCGGCCCGTTCAACATCGGCATCGCTTGCGGCCCCTCGGGCCTGGTGGTGCTCGATCTCGACGTTCCACAGCCCGGCGAGGAACCGCCGCTCGAATGGGCGCGCCCCGGCCTCTCCGAGGGGGCCGACGTGCTGGCCGTCCTGTGCGAACAGGCCCAGCAGCCACTACCGCTGGACACCTTCACCGTCCGTACGAGGCGCGGCGGTACACACCTGTACTTCACAGCACCGACTGAGGGCCGCCTGGGCAACAGCGCGGGCAAACTCGGCTGGAAAATCGACACCCGCGCCCACGGCGGATACGTCGTCGGCCCCGGCAGCTTCGTAGAGCTGCCGGACGGCACCGGCTCCTATGACGTACTGCACAACCCTTCGCCCGCGCCGATGCCCACCTGGCTCGCAGACCGCCTCGCGCCCCCACCGCCGGCGAACCGGGTAGCCGTGGTGGACGCCATTTGCGGAGACCGCGCCGCAGGCTACGCCATGACGGCCCTGCGCGGTGAGGTCGAATACGTCCTCGCCGCCGTACCTGGCACCCGCAACGACACCCTCAACGCCGCAGCGTTCGCCCTGGGCCAGCTCACCGGCTCCGGCCTCCTACCGCGTCAGCTCGCCGCAGAGTGCTTGCAAGCCGCTGCCGAGGCCATCGGACTGAGTGCAGGCGAGGCGCTTGGCACCATCCGCTCAGGACTTGACTCCGGGCTGCGTCATCCCCGGAGGGCAGCGGCATGACCACCCTCAACGGACACCGGACAACCGCCGAAGCCATCCTGACCAGTCTCGGCGCCGCCGACCAGCTCACCGAACTGCATAACGCACCGCCAGTATGGGACACCCCCGCACCGCTCGGACAGCGAGGCGAGCTGCCGCCCTTTCCCGTGCAGGCGCTCCCCGGATGGGTTGCCGAGCACGTCAGCGCGGTAGCCGAAGAGACTCAGACGCCGCTTGACCTGGCAGGCTGCGTCAGCCTCGCTGCCCTGTCCACCGCCGCAGGTGGGCGCGCGGTGGTCAATGTCCGGGGCTCCTGGATCGAACCGGTCAACCTCTTCGTGCTGGTGGCCATGCCGCCCGGCTCACGCAAATCCGCCGTGTTCCGGGCCATGACCGCACCCCTGGCCCGCGCGGAAAGCTCCCTGCTGGACCGCATCAGCCCACAGATCACCGAGGCCGAGGTAGCCCGGCGGCTGGCCGTGGAGGCAGCCGACAAAGCCGCCCGCACCGCCGGCTCGGCACGCGGCGAGGCCGCACCGGATGCCATCGCCGAGGCCCAAAGCGCCGCCCTGGCCGCAGAAGATATCAAGATCCCGGTCAAGCCCCGCCTCATGGCCGACGACATCACCCCGGAAACGGCCTCCACGATCCTCGTGGAGCAAGGCGGACGCCTGGCCGTACTGTCCGCCGAGGGCGGCATCTTCGCCACCCTGGCAGGACGCTACTCCGGCACACCGAACCTGGACCTGTTCCTCAAAGGACACGCCGGAGACCCGCTCATCGTCGATCGACGCGGCCGCAGCGAACACGTCGATCACGCCGCCCTGACCATGGGCCTGGCCGTCCAACCCGAAATCGTCGCCGACATCGCGGGCATGCCCGGATTCCGGGGAAAGGGCCTGCTCGGACGCATCCTGTACAGCCTGCCCAAGAGCAACGTCGGATACCGCCGAGTGGACCCGCCACCCGTCCCCGAGGCCGTCGCCGCCCGCTACGACGCCAACCTGCAACGGCTCACGGTGGACCTGTACGGCTGGGAAGATCCCGCCCGGCTCGTGCTGTCACCAGATGCCGCCGAGGCCTTCACCGAGCACCGCCGCACCACCGAACGCCGCCTACGGCCGGACTCCGGAGACCTGGGCCACATCACGGACTGGGCAGGCAAGTTCGACGGCGCGGTCATGCGCCTGGCCGGACTGATCCACCTGGCCACCGACGTTGAGGGCGCCTGGCGTCGGCCGATCAGCACCGACACGGTGAACGCGGCAATCCAGCTCGGCAGCTATTTCACCGCTCACGCCCTGGCCACCTTCGACGCCATGGGCGCCGACCCCGATGTGGAAGCCGCCCGCGTCGTACACGCCTGGCTCCACCGCACCCGCACCGAGCGCTTCACCGTCCGCGAGGCCTTCACCGCCCTCCCACGCAGCCGCTTCCGAAAGGTCACGGAGTTGGAGGCCCCGCTCGACCTGCTGGAGCAGCACGGCTGGATCCGCCGCGAACCGGAACCACCCCGCACCGGCCCCGGCCGGCGCCCATCCCCGGCCTACGCCGTTCACCCCAGTCTCCACCAGCACGGAACCGGAAGGACCACAGGCTGATGGCCGTCGCCAAGCGATTCCACTCGACCGATTCCAGTCCGCGGTTCCTCACGCCCGATGAACTCGCCGATCTCTTCGCCATACCCCTGGAGACCGTCTACCAGTGGCGACGGAAGCACACTGGCCCTCCTGGCTTCCGGGTTGGCCGTCACCTTCGCTATGACCTCGCCGCCGTACTCGCATGGGTCGCCGATCAAACCCGGGCTGGAGTGAACTGAGATGGCCGGACACGTTCAGGACCGCTGGTTCAAGACGGTCAACGGCCCCGACGGCAAGCCCGTGCGCGTGCGTACTGACCGGCATGGCTCGGGCATGCGGTACCGCGCCCGGTACGTCGGGCCGGATGGTACGGAGAAGAGCCAGTCCTTCCCCGACCGGCAGAAGCGCCAGGCTGAAGAATGGCTGACGGGGATCGCCGCAGACATGTCACGCGGGCACTACATCGACCCACGCGCGGCCCGCGTGACCTTTCGTCAGTTCGCCGAGCAGTGGCTCGCCGAACGCACTGGTGACCCGAATACCCGGGCATCGATGGGTTCGCAGCTGCGCATCCACGCCTTCCCCTACATCGGCGCCCGCCCCCTCGGCTCGTTCCAGCCAGGACACATCCGAGCCTGGGTGAAGCAGCTCGAAGAGAACGGCGTGCGAGGTTCGTACGCGAAGACGATCTACTCAAACGTCCGCGCCGTGCTCAACGCGGCGGTAGATGACGGCCATCTCGCCCGCAACCCCTGCTCAGCGCGCTCTGTGAAGGCGCCGGCAGTGGAGACCAAGCGCGTCGTGCCCTGGCCTGCTGAGCGCGTGTTCGCCGTGCGCACCGCCTTGCTGGAGCGATTCCAGGCCATGGTGGACCTCGGAGGCGGATGCGGGCTGCGTCAGGGCGAGATCTTCGCCGTGGACGTGGATGAGCTCGACTTCGACTCGGACACGCTGCATGTCGTCCAGCAGCTCAAGTACAGCGAGTGCAGGCTCGTCTTCGCCCCGCCCAAGGGCGGCAAGCTCCGGGATGTTCCGCTACCGGGACCTGTTGCCGACAGAGTTCGCGCGCACATCAAGCGCTTCCCGCCGGTCGAGATCACTCTTCCTTGGGGAACGGCAGACGGGCCTCTGGTCACCAAGCGTCTGATCTTCACCCAAGAGAGCGGCGAATTGGTACGCCGCCCGAGCTTCAACAACGTCCACTGGAAATCCGCGCTCGTGGCATCCGGAGTGATCCCCGAGCGGAAACGTGGTGAGAGTCACACTGCCGCCCGCGAACACGGCATGCACGCCTTGCGGCACTTCTACGCTTCAGTGCTCCTGGACGCGGGAGAGAACATCAAGGCCCTCAGTGAGTACCTCGGTCACCACGACCCGGGCTTCACTCTGCGGACCTACACCCACCTCATGCCGAGCAGCCAGGAGCGTACCCGGAAGGCCGTCGCCGCCGTGTTCGCGCCCGATCCGAAGCCGTGACGGCCCACAGACGGCCCAGACAAGCGAAACGGCCTCTACCACGCGGCGTAGCCGCAGGTAGAGGCCGTATTCGACAGTCAGGCCATCTTCTTCTTGAGGTTCTCGTCCAGCGCCGCCAGGAAGTCCTGGGTGGTGAGCCACTTGGCGTCGCCGCCGACCAGCAGTGCCAGGTCCTTGGTCATCAGGCCGCTCTCGACGGTCTCGATGCAGACCTGCTCCAGCGCGTCGGCGAACGCGGTCACGGCCGGGGTGTTGTCCAGCTTGCCGCGGTGGGCGAGGCCACGAGTCCACGCGAAGATCGAGGCGATCGGGTTGGTGGAGGTGGGGTTGCCCTTCTGGTGCTCGCGGTAGTGACGCGTCACCGTGCCGTGGGCGGCCTCGGCCTCGACGGTCTGGCCGTCGGGGGTCATCAGGACCGAGGTCATCAGGCCGAGCGAGCCGAAGCCCTGCGCGACGGTGTCGGACTGGACGTCGCCGTCGTAGTTCTTGGCGGCCCAGACGTAACCGCCCTCCCACTTCATCGCCGCGGCGACCATGTCGTCGATCAGGCGGTGCTCGTAGGTGAGGCCGGCCTTCTCGAAGTCGGCCTTGAACTCGGTCTCGAAGACCTCGGCGAAGATGTCCTTGAACCGGCCGTCGTACGCCTTGAGGATCGTGTTCTTGGTCGAGAGGTAGACCGGGTAGTCACGAGCGAGGCCGTAACGCATGGAGGCGCGGGCGAAGTCGCGGATCGAGTCGTCCAGGTTGTACATCGCCAGGGCGACACCGCTGCTCGGGAAGTCGTAGACCTCGAGCTCGACCGGCTCGGAGCCGTCCTTCGGGGTGAAGGTGAGGGTCAGCTTGCCCTCGCCCGGGATCTTCAGGTCGGTGGCCCGGTACTGGTCGCCGAAGGCGTGACGGCCGACGACGATCGGCTTGGTCCAGCCCGGGACGAGCCGCGGCACGTTCGACATGATGATGGGCTCGCGGAAGATGACGCCGCCGAGGATGTTGCGGATGGTCCCGTTGGGAGACCGCCACATCTTCTTGAGGCCGAACTCCTCGACACGCGCCTCGTCCGGGGTGATGGTGGCGCACTTGACGCCCACGCCGTACTTCTTGATGGCATTGGCGGCGTCGATCGTGACCTGGTCGTCCGTGGCGTCGCGGTGCTCGATGCCGAGGTCGTAGTACTTCAGGTCGACGTCGAGGTAGGGAAGGATCAACTGGTCCTTGATGAACTGCCAGATGATCCGGGTCATCTCGTCGCCGTCAAGCTCGACGACCGGACCCTCCACCTTGATCTTGGGCATGCGAATGGTTCCCCTTCAATAAATCGATACATTGAGGCTATCGGACTGCCCGGTCACCGGGCCAAAAGGGACATGATGATCCCCTTGAGCTCGTCGTTCGCCAAGATCAGCGAGGTAAGGACGAGCACGAATCCGAACGCCCCGAGCGTGATGACGTCGGTCCTCTTGCTGCGTACGGCGAGCCCGCCGTACCCGGCGAACCGGAGCGCGGCGGCCACCATGATGGCGGCGCCCAGCGCGAACCCGCCCCACCGCGGATCCACGAGAAAGATCAGGACAACGCCGACAACCGCACCCGCCAGGATCAGCGGGTACGGCCCCCAGCTCTCCTTAGAAATCGTCAACGCTCCTCGATCGGCTTCCACTTCTGGTCACGCTCACCGATGTACTCGCTGTCGGGCCGGATCAGCCTGTTGTCGGCGTGCTGCTCGATGACGTGCGCGGTCCAGCCGGACATGCGGCTGATCGAGAAGACCGGCGTGAATAGGTCCGTCGGAATGCCGAGATAGTGATAGACCGATGCCGCGTAGAAGTCGACATTGGGATAGAGGCCCTTCATCTCGAAGACGACCTCCTCCATCTCCTTGGACATCCGATAATAGGTGTCGTCGCCGGTCGATTCGGCGAGTTCCTGCGACATCCTGCGCAGATGCGTGGCCCGCGGATCCTCGGTCTTGTAGACCCGGTGGCCGAAGCCCATGATCTTCTCGCCGGCGGCCAGCTTCTCGCGGACGGCCTGCGCGACCCCGGTGGGCGAGATCGATTCGAGGGTCTTCATGACCTGCTCGTTCGCGCCGCCGTGCAGGGGGCCCTTGAGCGTGCCGATGGCGGCGACGATGGCCGAGTGCATGTCCGACAGGGTCGCGGCGCAGACGCGGGCGGCGAACGTCGAGGCGTTCATGGTGTGGTCGGCGTGCAGCACCAGGCAGGTGTCGAAGAGCTCGACCTCGCGCTGGGCGGGAGCGCGCCCGGTGACCTGCAGAAGGAAGTTCGCCGCGATGCTCAGCGCCGGGTCGGGCTCCGGGGCCTCGGCGCCGTTGCGGGCGGCGTGGTAGCGGGCGACCAGCAGGGGCTGCTGCGCGGTCAGGCGGGCGGCCTTGCGCAGGTTCGCTTCGGGGGCGGTGGAGTCCTTGTCCGCATCGTCCGCGCCGGCGAGTGAGACCAGCGTGCGCAGGGCCTCCATCGGTTTCTGTTTCTCGGCGATCTCCGAGATGTTCGCGGAGACCAGCGCGCCGAGCTCGCGTCCCCGGACCAACTCCTGGCCGTACCTGTCCAGCTCGTCCCGGTTGGGGAGCTTGCCACGCTGCAGCAGGTGAGCCGTCTCTTCGAACGTCGCGCGGCCGGCCAGATCGTGGATGTCGTATCCGCGATAGAACAGGCGACCGGCCTTCCCGTCAATGTCGCTGAGCGCTGTCGACGCGGCTACGACATCGGCCAGGCCTTTCGTGGGCTTGTCCGCCATGAGTGTTTCCTCCGCATATCTCCGCCCGAAGTCTACCTGTGAGCTGGCAAAACCGTCCGCGAAGGTCCAGACCAATTTCACGCCGGATTCTCCTTATGGCAAAGGCGATTCCGCATCCCCTCGTTTGGGTAAGCCGGAGCTGTAGTAATAGTTACGGCGGGCTACCTGGGGAGGAACTGCCGTGGAGGGGCCGTTCATACGCATCGAGGACACCGGCGAGGTGGTCCCGTTGCGCCCCGAGATCACAACGGTGGGGAGGGGCCGGGGCGCAGACATCCGGCTGACCGACCCGAGTGTGTCTCGACTCCATGCCGAGTTCGTCAGGCGAGGACCCTACCTGTACGTCGTTGATCTGGGCCTGTCCCGCAACGGCACGCGGGTGAACGGCAGGCCGATCGCCCGGAGGGTGCTTGACGACGGCGACGTCGTCTCCTTCGGAGCGGCGCGCGGTCGTATCGGCGGAGTCCCCCGAGAGGACTTCACCCCCGAGGTCGAACTGCGCAGGGCCGCTGCGCCGGAGCTGACGAGGCGCGAGGTCGATGTGCTGACCTCGCTCTGCAGACCGGCGCTGTCGGATGAGGCGTTCGTCGCCCCGGCGACCGCACGCGAGATCGCCGACGACCTGGTCGTGACCGAAGCCGCGGTCAAGCAACACCTGCTGCGGCTGTACCAGAAGTTCCGCATTCCTGAGGGCACCAACCGGCGCACGCGACTGGCCAACGAGGTCGTCGCGCTGGGCCTGGTGCGCCCGACCCCCGTGGTGCCACCACAGCGGTCGGGGACGTCGGCCGAGCAGCAGCCGACGGCCGCCGGACGCAGGGCTTCATAGGGTGCGGAGACCGCTACCTGTAGCGAGCCGCTGAACGCGGCCCACTAGAGGAAACGGATCGCGACCGGTGCCACGGCGAGGGGTTCCGGCAACGCGAGTGGACCGGAGCCCGGCGTCACCGTGCCCAGGACGCGCGCCCCCGAGGCGCCCGTGCAACTGGGCACGGTCGATGGCAGGCCGTGCGCGGTGAGCCAGCCGAACAGCGAGAAGGCGATCGCCTCCTTCGCGTCGGCCGGCACGCCGAGCTCGTCACTGGTCACGAGCCGCGTCCGCGGCACACGCGCGCGCAGCATGCCCATGAGAGTGGGATTGCGCACACCGCCGCCGGAGACGATCACGGTGTCGAGTCCGTGCCTGCGGATCTCGGCCGCCACGGTCTCCGCGGTGAGCGCGGTGAGTGTGGCGACGAGGTCGGCCTGCGCCAGGTCCGCCTTGACGTAGCCCGGGGTGAAGAGCTCTTTTCCCGTGGATTTCGGCGGTTCCTTCGCGTAGTACGGCTCGGCGAGCAGCTCCGCCAGCAGCGCCGCGTCGACCGTCCCGGCCGCGCCGAGCACCCCGTCCTCGTCGTACGGCGGGGCGGCGGCGTCGATGAGCGCGCACGCGGGCCCGGTGTCGTAGGCGACGGCCGGCTCCCGCACGGTCAGGTTGGCGATCCCGCCCAGGTTCAACGCCCCGGTACGCCCCGGCAGCCCGGCCATGAGCAGCAGGTCGAGGTAGGAGACGAGCGGCGCCCCCTGCCCACCGGCGGCCACGTCGCGCGCCCGCACGTCCGACACCACGGGCAGCCCGGTGCGCTCGGCGATCCAGGCGGGCTGCCCCAGTTGCAGCGTGCCGAGCACCCGGCCGCCCTCCACCCAGTGGAACAGCGTCTGCCCATGGGAGCAGATCAGGTCGGCCGCCGGCCCCTCCGCCGCCGCCTCGGCGAACGCCTGGCCGATGAGCGTGTCCAGGGCGCAGACCTCGCCCAGGTCGATCCGGCTGGGCGGCAGCGCGGCCGCGATACGGGCTCTCAGGCCAGGGTCGTACGGCCGCTCGCCGGTGTGGACGAGCGTGCCGGTCAGCACGCCGCCGTCCAGCGACCAGTCCACGACCGCGCTGTCTATCCCGTCGTGGGACGTGCCCGAGATGAGGCCGAGAACCCGCATCGCGCTCCCTCCGAAACTGGTTAGAGGACCCGGAAGCCGTTGCTCGGCTTGCTGGTCCGGTTGACCCGGTCGACGGCGACCACGTAGTAGTGATCCCCGCGCTTGCCCTCGGGGTCCGTCCAGCGCACCTGCCGGTCACCCGGCACCACCGCGACCAGGTTGCGGGCGTCGGCGAACGCGCCGGACCCGGCCTTGCCGGGGAAGCGGAAGATGGCGAACTGGAAGGGCTCGTGCCGATCCGTCGCGACCGCGCGTACCTCCACCCCATCATGCTTGCGCAGGGCGTACGCCAGCACCGGCCGGTGCGGCGCCTCGCCACCCGCCAGCCTGGTCAGCACCGGGGCCAGCGCGGGCCGGGTGTAGTGGTCGGCCACGGCCGTGCTGATCGAGCCGATCCGGTCGGCCCGCAGGTCGTTGGCGTTGTACCAGATGTCGCCGCTGACTGGTGGATTGTCCCGGTTGAGGGTGAGGTGCTTGGACAGCTCGGCCGGGACCTGCCATTCGGGCGCGGTCTGGGCCGGGTCGCCCGCCTTGTAGGCCGCCTGGCCGATCCAGAGCAGCGTGCCGGTGCCGTTCGCCACGTCGGACCACCACGGGACGAGCTTGGCGTAGTCGGCCGGCGGCTGCCCGATGTACCAGTAGAGCTGGGGCGCGATGTAGTCGAGCCAGCCCTTCTTCACCCAGCCCCTGGTGTCGGCGTGCAGGCCGTCGTAGGACTGGCCGCCGGCGGTGTCGGAGCCGAGCGGGTCGCTGGCCTTGTTGCGCCAGATGCCCGACGGGCTGATGCCCCACGCGATGTCCGGCTTGGCCTGGCGCACCCGCTGCTGCATCTCCGAGACCATGAGGTCGACGTTGTTGCGCCGCCAGGTGGCCAGGTCCGGGAAGCCCGCACCGTACTGGGCGAACGCGGCGCTGTCGTCGAAGGCAGTGGTGTTCGTCGGGTAGAAATAGTCGTCGAAGTGCAGGCCGTCGATGTCGTAACGGGTGACCGCGTCCATGATCGCGTCCTGGCAGAACTTACGGACCTCGGGCATGCCGGGGTTGTAGTAGAGCTTGCCGCCGAACGGCAGGATCCAGTCGGGGTGCTTGCGGCCCGGGTGGTCGGGGTGCAGCTTGGCCGGGTCGGCCTGCATCGAGACCCGGTACGGGTTGAACCAGGCGTGGAAGGCCAGCCCGCGCTTGTGCGTCTCCTCGACGATGAAGCCCAGCGGATCGTAGCCGGGGTCCTGCCCCTGGGTGCCGGTCAGCCACTGCGACCACGGTTCGAACGGCGACGGCCAGAACGCGTCGGCGGTCGGCCTGATCTGCACGAAGACGGAGTTCAGCTTCCGCTGCACCGCCAGGTCCAGCCAGGCGAGGTATTCGGCCTTCTGCTGCTCGACGGTCAGCCCGGTCTTGGAGGGCCAGTTGATGTTGACCACGGAGGCGATCCACATCCCCCGCATCTGGCGCAACGGCGGGACATAGTCGGCGGCGAAGGCGGGGAGCGGTACGACAGAGGCGGCAGCGGCGAGGGCGAGGCCCTTCAGTAACGTCCTTCTGCTGGGCATGGGGGATGGCCTCTCGGAAGTGGTTGTGTCGAGGGCGACGATGACAGAAAATTACCTTCAATTCAATAATCGTGAAGGAAAACGCCGACATGTCCCCTGACCTGTACCGACTAGCGATGACTGTGCTCCAACCAGGCTACGAAGGCGCCTCAGCGCCCGACTGGTTGCTCCGGGCGCTCGGCGAAGGACTCGGCGGCCTGGTGCTGTTCGCCCGCAACGACCCCGGGGAGCAGCTCGTCCAGCGCTTTCGTGCCGAGAACCCGGGCGCCGTCGTGGCGATCGACGAGGAGGGCGGGGCGGTCACCCGCCTGGAGGTGACCTCCGGCAGTTCCTTCCCGGGCAACCGGGCGCTCGGCGTGGTGGACGACGTGGCCCTGACCGAGCGCGTGGGCCGCCAGATCGGCCGGATGCTCGCCGAAGCCGACATCACGCTCAACTACGCGCCTTCAGCCGACGTCAACGCCAACCCGGCCAACCCGGTGATCGGCGTCCGCTCGTTCGGCCCGACCGCCGACCTGGTCTCCCGCCACACCGTGGCCTACGTCAACGGGGTGCAGGGCGCCGGGGTCGCCGCCTGCGCCAAGCACTTCCCCGGCCACGGCGACACGGTCACGGACTCGCACCTGGCGCTGCCGACCGTGCACGCCTCGCGTGAGCTGCTCGCCGAGCGCGACCTGCCGCCGTTCAGGGCCGCGATCGGGGCCGGGGTGCGCTCGATCATGTCGGGCCACCTGCTCGTCCCCGCCCTCGATCCGTCGATGCCCGCGACGCTCAGTCGTTCCGTCATGACCGAGCTGCTCAGGGGCGAGCTCGGGTTCGACGGGATGCTGGTCACCGACGCGATCGAGATGCGGGCGGTGGCCGCGATGTTCTCCCCCGGCGAGATCGCGGTCCGCGCGCTCGGCGCGGGCGTCGACGCCATCTGCGTGGGCCTGTCGACCGAGCGGAGCCTGCACGAGATCCGCGACGCCGTCGTGGCCGCCGTCCAGGCGGGCGTGCTCCCCGAAGAGCGCCTGGCCGAGGCCGCCGGCCGTGTCCTCGCCCTGTCCGGCTGGTACGACCGGCAGTCGGCCCTGCGCGAGAAGGCCTGCGCCGACGTCGACGGGGGCGTCGGCCTGGACGCCGCCAGAGCCGCGCTGACCACCACGGGAACGGCCTCGCTGACCCGGGCGCCGCTGGTCGTGGAGGTCAACACGCGCCTCAACAAGGCCGTGGACCCCTCGACGCCGACCGGCATCACGGCGGCTCTCGGCGCGCTGCTGCCGGGCACCGAGCGAGTTCAGATGGAGCCCGAGGGCGAGCTGCCGCCGTTCGACGATCGGCCGGTGGTCCTCGTGGTGCACGACGCCGCCCGGCATCCGTGGGTGCGGGAGACGGTGGCGCGGGCCGTACGGGTGCGGCCCGAGGTGATCGTCGTGGACACCGGCATCCCCGCGGCGCCCGCCGGCGCCGCGCACCTGGTCACACACGGCATCTCGCGCGTCTCGGCGCAGGCGGCCGCGGAATGGCTGACCCGGTGACCGGGGCGCCGCTTGATGGGCCGGGCGGGCGGATGAACGAGCCGTCGAACCCGGTCTCCGCCGTCCGTGCGGTGTTTCCGTCGCTGACCCCGGCCGCACAGGCGATCGCGCGCATCATCCTGGCCGACCCCGGTGTGGTCGTCCGGAGCACGATCACCGAGTTCAGCGCGGTGTCCGGGACGAGTGAGGCGACGATCGTACGCACCGCCAGGGCGCTCGGCTTCGCCGGTTACTCGCAGATGCGCTTCGCCCTGGCCGCCGCCGTGGCCAAGCAGCCCGAACGGCTGGTGCCCGGCGACCTCGGCCCCGACGACCCGCTCACCGACGTCATCGCCAAGGTGGCGCGGGCCGAGTCCGAGGCGCTGGCCGACACGGCGGCGCAGCTCGACCCCGAGCCGCTCGGGGAGATCGTCACGGCCATCGCCGGGGCCCGGCGGGTGGACGTGTACGGCGTGGCGGCGTCCGGGCTGGTGGCGACCGACATGTCGCAGAAGCTGCTGCGGATCGGCCTGTCCAGCCACCCGTTCAGCGACGCCCACATGGCGCTGACCAGCGCGGCCCTGCTCCGGGCCGGCGACGTGGTGGTGGCGATCAGTTGCAGCGGCGAGACGCCGGACGTGCTGGACCCGGCCCGCACGGCCGCGGAGGCGGGGGCGCTGCTGGTCGCGATCACCAACAATCCGCGGTCGTCGCTGGCCGGGCTGGCCGACTACACGCTGGTGTCGGCGGGGCGGGAGACCGCGTTCCGGCCGGGGGCGCTGGCCAGCCGGATCAGCCAGCTCCTGATCGTCGACTGCATCTTCGTCGGGCTGGCCCAGCGCACCTACGACACGGCCGACGCGGCGATCCGCGCCACGAAGGAGGCCACGGACCGCTACCGGCGCCGCTAGCTCACCGTGCTTCGGGCTATGTCCTGGCCACGGACAGGGTCGCCAGGTCCGCCTCGATCTTGGCGGCCGTGGCCAGCAGCGGCGGCAGCAGGTCCCGCCTGACCTGCTGCGACGTCATACGGCTCGCGTGGGTCGAGACGTTCACCGCCGCGACCGCCTGCCCGGAACGGTCGCGGATCGGCACGGCGATGGACCGCAGCCCCTCCTCCAGCTCCTGGTCGACCATCGCCCAGCCCCGCGCCCGCACCCGGTCGAGCTCCGCCCGCAGCGCCGCCGGCTGGGTGATCGTCCGCGAGGTGAGCCCGCGCAGCTCGGCCGAGCCGAGGTAGCCGTCGAGCCGCTCCGGGGAGAGCGCCGCCAGCAGCACCCGGCCCATGGAGGTGCAGTACGCGGGGAACCGCGTGCCGATGTTGATCGTCACACGCATGATCCTGGCGGTGGCCACCCGCGCCACGTACACGACGTCCTCGCCGTCGAGCACGGCGACCGACGCCGACTCGCGCACCTCGGCGGCCAGCCGTTCGAGATGCGGATCGGCCACCTCCGGCAGCGAGAGGCTGGACAGATAGGCGTAGCCGAGCTCCAGGACCCTGGGCGTGAGCGAGAACAGCCGCCCGTCCGAGCGCACGTACCCAAGGTCGGCGAGCGTGAGCAGGAACCGCCTGGCCGCCGCCCTGCTGAGGTCCGTCGCGCGGGCGACCTCGCTCAGCGTCAGCTCGGGCGCCGTGGCGCTGAACGCGCGGATCACCGCGAGACCGCGGGCCAGCGACTGTACGTGATCAACCATGACGATCCTTGAACATAGGTCATCAAAGGCGTAGCTTCCACGATACGGGGTTGTTCGTTCAGAGAATATCTGTGCGCATCGCGAACAACGGGAGACAAAGTGCGTCGCACTCTCGTGGTCTTAGCCGTTCTCATCCTCACAGCCGCGTGCGGCGGCTCCTCTCAGCCGGCGACGACGAACCAGGGCAAGACGAAGGTCACCGCCGGCGTGATCGCGATCGTCGACACCGCGCCGATCCACCTGGGCAAGGCCAAAGGCTTCTTCGACGAGCAGAACATCGCCCTGACGATCACTCCCGTCCAGGGCGGCGCCGCCGCGATCTCCGGCGCGGTCAGCGGGCAGTTCCAGTTCGCCTTCGCGAACACCACCTCGCTGCTGACCGCCAAGCAGCAGGGGCTCGACGTGAAGGTGGTCGCCAACGGCGTCTCGTCGACCGGTCAGCAGGGCAAGGACTTCAGCGCGGTGCTGGTGAAGAACGACAGCCCGATCAAGTCGGCCAAGGAGCTGGCGGGCAAGAAGATCTCGGTCAACCAGCTCAAGAACATCGGCGACACGACCGTACGGGCCTCGGTACGCAAGGCCGGTGGCGACCCGTCGGGCATCCAGTTCGTCGAGCTGCCCTTCCCTGACGCGCCCCCCGCGCTGCAGGCCGGCCGCGTGGACGCCATCTGGGTGGTCGAGCCCTTCGTCAGCCAGGCGCTGAGCCAGGGCGCCCGCGCCGTGGCCTGGAACTTCGCCGACGCCGCCCCCGACCTGACCGTGGCGATGTACTTCACCACCGGCAAGACCGACGCGGACCTGACCAAGCGGTTCACCGCGGCCATCCGCAAGTCGCTGGAGTACGCCGACAGCCACCCCGACGAGGTCAGGGACGTGCTCAAGACCTACACCAAGATCACACCTGAGGTGATCGCGAAGATCTACCTGCCCAAGTGGCCCGCCGAGGTGAACCAGGCGTCCGTCCAGACCATCGCCGACCTCGCGCTGGCCGACGGCATCCTCAAGGACAAGGTCGACGTCTCGGCGCTGGTGCGGTGAGGCGGCTTCTGTATGGGCTCGCGGGGCTTGCCGGGCTGCTGGCCCTGCTGGAGGCGGTGCCCCGGCTCGGGCTGGTCGACGAGCGGTTCCTGCCGCCCGCCTCGCGCATCCTCGGCACGCTGGCCGGCCAGTTGGTCACGGCCGAGCTGTGGCTCGCGCTGGGCGAGACCGTGCTCGGCTGGGCGCTCGGCCTCGCGATCGCGTTCTGCCTGGCGGTGGCGGCCGGGGTGGTCATCGGGATCGTCCCCGGGCTGCGGGCCGCGACGCACTCCACGGTCGAGTTCCTGCGGCCGATCCCCTCGGTGGCGCTGGTCCCGCTGGCCACCCTGCTGTACGGTCCCTCGCTCGGCTCGACGCTGCTGCTGGTGGTCTACGCCTCGTTCTGGCAGGTGCTCATCCAGGTCCTGTACGGCGTGGCGGCCGTCGACCCGGTCGCCTACGACACCGCCCGGTCCTACGGCCTGTCGTCCTGGTCGCGGGTCCGGCATCTGGTCTGGCCGACCGCGCTGCCGTACGTCATGACGGGGTTGCGGCTGGCGGCGGCGGTGGCGTTCATCCTGGCGGTCACGGCGGAGCTGGTGATCGGCAGTCCGGGGCTCGGGGCGGAGATCCAGGTCGCGCAGAACAGCGGGGCGGTGCCCACGGTGTACGCGCTCATCGTGCTGGCCGGCCTCGTCGGGATCGGGGTCAACGCCGCGGTGCGGCTGCTGGAGCGCCGGGTGCTGTCATGGCATCCCGCCGTGCGATCGGAGGCCGGCACGTGAAGGCAGGCGTGCGGGGGAAGGCGGGCGTGCGGGTGGTCAGGCTTTTCGGGCTGCCGGTGCTGCTGGTGCTGGGCTGGTGGCTGGTCAGCGGCCGGTCGTTCTACCTGCCGGATCCCGTACGCGTGGCGCGGGCGTTCGGGCAGACCTGGTTCTCGGCGCGGGTGTTCGACGACGTGCTGCCCAGCATCGGGCGGTTGCTCGCCGGGTACGCGCTCGCGACCGTGCTGGGCGTGGGGCTCGGCGTGCCGATCGGGCTGTCGCCGCGGCTGCGCGCGACGCTGGAGCCGGTGCTGGAGTTCTTCCGGGCGATCCCGCCGCCCGTGCTCGTGCCGCTGCTCATGCTGCTGGCCGGGATCGACACGCCGATGAAGGTGCTGGTCATCGTCTCGGGCTGCGTCTGGCCGATCCTGCTCAACACCGTCGAAGGCGTACGGGCGCTGGACGAGGTGCTCGCCGACACCTGCCGGATGTACGGCGTGCACGGCGCCACCCGGCTGCGCCGCTTCGTGCTGCGCGGGGCCAGCCCGCAGATCATGGCCGGGCTGCGGCAGGCGCTGTCCATCGGGATCATCCTCATGGTCATCAGTGAGATGTTCGCCAGCTCCAGCGGGCTCGGGTTCACGATCGTGCTGTTCCAGCGGCAGTTCCAGATCGCCGAGATGTGGAGCGGCATCCTGCTGCTCGGGCTGATCGGGCTGACGCTGTCGCTGCTCTTCCGCTTCGTGGAGCGGCGGGTCCTTTCCTGGTACTACGGCGCTGGAGCCGCCCGTGCTTGAGATTGCGGAGCTGCGCAAGGTCTACGAGAGCCCGAACCGCAGCGTCGAGGCGATCCGCTCACTGACCTTCAGCGTCGGCGCGGGCGAGCTGGTGTGCGTGGTCGGGCCCTCCGGCTGCGGCAAGACCACGCTGCTGCGGTCCATCGCCGGGCTGCTGCCGGTCAGCGGCGGCCAGGTGCGGGTGGCCGGAGTGCCGGTCACCGGGCCGCCGCCGCGTATGGCCGTGGTCTTCCAGGAGTACGGCCGGAGCCTGTTCCCCTGGATGACCGTGCGCCAGAACGTCGAGCTGCCGCTGAAGGAGAAACGGGTGCCCAGGCCGCGCCGCCTGGAGCTGGTCCGCGAGTCGCTGGAGTCGGTGGGCCTCACGGACGCCGCGGACGCGCACCCCTGGCAGCTCTCCGGCGGCATGCAGCAGCGGGTCGCGATCGCCAGGGCCGTGGCGTACGAGCCGCAGGTGCTGCTGATGGACGAGCCGTTCGCCGCCGTGGACGCGCAGACCAGGGCCGATCTGGAGGACCTGATCCTGGCGCTCTGGCGGGACCTCGGGGTGACCATCCTGTTCGTCACGCATGACATCGACGAGGCCGTCTACCTGGGACAACGCGTGATCGTGCTATCGTCGTCACCGACAGTGATCATGGAAGATCTGAAGATCGACCTGCCTGCCCAGCGCGACCAGCTCACCACGCGGTCGCTGCCACGCTTCGGCGAACTGCGCGGGCACATCTACGAGCGGATCCAGCGCGCCAGGGAGGCCCGATGAGCACGGTTACGGTGCGGGAGGCCACGTTCGAGGTGCTCAGGCGTTTCGGGCTGACCACGATCTTCTGCAATCCGGGCTCGACCGAGGTCGCGCTGCTGACCGGGCTGCCCGACGACCTGCGGTTCGTGCTCGCCCTGCACGAGGGGTCGGTGGTCGGCATGGCCACCGGGTGGGCGATCGGGCACCGGGCTCCGGCGCTGGCCGTCCTGCACACCGCGGCGGGCCTGGGCAACGCGGTCGGCGCGATCGCCACCGCGCGGGCCAACCGGGTGCCGCTGGTGATCCTGGTCGGGCAGCAGGACCGCCGCCATCTGGCGCTGGAACCGTTCCTGACCGGGTGGCTGGCCGGGCTGGCCGGGGACTATCCGGTGCGGGTCGACGAACCGGCGCGGCCCCAGGACGTGCCGGGGGCCGTGGCGCGGGCCTACCACGAGGCGGTCACCTTCCGGGGGCCCGCGCTGGTGGTGGTGCCGATGGACGACTGGGCGGCGCCGTTCGAGGACGAGACGATCGCGGCGCCGGCCCGCCTGCTGCGGCCTGCCTCCGTACCGGACGAGTCGCTCGCGCCCCTGGTCGACCTGCTGTCCGGGGCCCGCTCCCCGGCGATCGTCGCAGGCGCGGGCACCGCGACCGCGGGCACCGCGGGCGTGTCTGGTGATGGCGCTTTGTCCGCGGACTCAGGTGGTCGGGAGGCGGGCTGGGCGGCGGTGGTGGCGCTTGCCGAGCGGCTGGGGTGTCCGGTCTGGCAGGAGTCGTTCGGCGCGATGGCGGGGTTCCCGCAGGATCATCCGCAGTACGCCGGGGTGCTGCCCGCTGATCGCACCCGGCTGCGCGCGGCGCTGGCCGGGCACGACGTGGTGCTCGCCGTGGGCGCCCCGGTTTTCCGCCAGTACCCGTTCGACACCGGCCCGCTGGTCGAGCCCGGCACCACGGTCGCGCTGGTCACCGACGACCCGGCCGAGGCGCACCGCAGCCCCGCCGACCTGGCCTATCTCGCCGCCCCGTCCGCCGTATGCGAGCACCTGGCCGTGCTCGTGCCCGCCAGATCGGCTCCGGTACGGCCCACCCCCGCCGGACCCGCGCTCCCCCTGGCAGACGACGGTTTGCGAGCCGCGCACGTGCTGCATGAGCTCGCCAGGCGGCTCCCGGCCGATGCGGTGCTCGTCGAGGAGACCCCGTCCTCGCGCCCGGACCTGCACCGGCTGGTCCCGGCCCGCAACCCGCTCGGCTTCGTGTCGGCGGCCATGGGCGGGCTGGGGTTCGGCCTGCCCGCGGCGGTCGGCCTGCGTATGTCGCTGCCCGACCGGCCGGTGGTCGCGGTGGTGGGCGACGGCTCGGCGCTGTACGGCGTGCACGCGCTGTGGAGCGCGGCGCACTACCGGGTGGGCGCGCTGTTCGTGGTGCTCGCCAACGGCCGGTACGCGGTCATGGACCGGCTGGCCGACAAGGCGGGCGGCAAGGCGCCGTGGCCCGCGTTCACCGAGGTGAGCATAGGTGGGATGGCCCGGTCGCTGGGCTGCGCGGCCAGGCGGGTGGACACGGCGGAGGAGCTCGCGGCGGTGCTGGACGAGGTGGTGCCCACGCTCGCGGCCCGCGAGGAGCCCCTGCTGCTCGATGTGACCGTCGCCGTGGACCCCGACTTCCAGCCGTAACGAGTTCGCGGCTGGTAGTGGGGTCAGGCGCGTTCGGCGGCTTCGACTACGTTGGAGAGCAGGAGGGCGCGGGTCATCGGGCCGACGCCGCCGGGGTTGGGGGTCAGGAAGCCCGCCACCTCCGCCACCTCGGCGGCCACGTCACCGGCGATCTTGCCGTCCACCCGCGAGACGCCCACGTCCAGCACGGCCGCGCCCGGCTTGACCATGGCCGGGGTGATGAGGCCGGGCACTCCGGCTGCGGCCACCACGATGTCGGCGTGGCGGACGTGCGCGGCCAGGTCGCGGGTGCCGGTGTGGCAGAGGGTCACCGTGGCGTTCTCGCTGCGCCGGGTCAGCAGCAGGCCGAGCGAGCGGCCCACCGTGATGCCGCGTCCGACCACGGCCACCTCGGCGCCCTTGATCGGCACGCCGTACTCCTGGAGGAGCAGCACGATGCCGTGCGGCGTGCACGGCAGCGGCGCGTCGACCATGTGGACCAGGCGGCCCAGGTTGATCGGGTGGAGGCCGTCGGCGTCCTTGGCCGGGTCCATGCGCTCCAGCAGCGCCATCGTGTCGAGGTGGCGGGGCAGCGGGAGCTGGACGATGTAGCCGGTGCACTCCGGCGAGGCGTTGAGCTCGTCGATGGCCGCCTCGACCTCGGCCTGGGTCGCGTCCTCGGGCAGGTCCACGCGGATGGAGGAGATGCCGACCTCGGCGCAGTCGCGGTGTTTGCCCGCCACGTAAATCTGGCTGCCGGGGTCGTCGCCGACCAGCACGGTGCCGAGGCCGGGGGTGATGCCGCGCTGCCTGAGCGCGGTCACCCGGGTCGCGAGGTCTGCCTTGATCTTTGCGGCGGTCGCCTTGCCGTCGAGTCTCACTGCGCTCATGTCTGGCAATCCTTCCATGAGTTCGCAGGAGGCGGTGATGACATCGTTGTCATGGATCTTGGAACAGCATATGGTGACGTCGCCGCCTATATGTCCTTTAAGGAGTCGTCTTGCCTGCTCACTTGCTGTCAGCGGAGTCGACCGACCTGTTCGTCGGCTCGATGGAGCGGCCGTACCAGGTGCTCAAGGTCACGCTGGAGCTGAGCGGGCAGGAGGCGCCGCTCGACGTCCGTGGCCCCGGGGTGTCCTGCGCGGCGCCCGTGAGCGTGCCGCCGGGGGTGGGTCCGCGCACTGTCGAGGTGCCGCTGGACGTCACCGTACCGGCCGGGACCGTGGTGCCCTGCACCGTCACGCTCGGCGACGCGTCGCTCGACGTGGAGGTCACGGCCGAGGAGCCGGGCTGGACGATGTACATGGTGTCGCACTTCCACTACGACCCGGTCTGGTGGAACACGCAGGCCGCCTACACCAGCCCCTGGGAGCTGCTCTCGGTCGACGCGACGACCAGGCCGCTGTGGGAGCACAACGCGTTCGCGCTGGTCGAGGCGCATATCGAGCTGGCGCTGCGTGATCCCGACTACCGGTTCGTGCTGGCCGAGGTCGACTATCTCAAGCCGTTCTTCGACACCCACCCCGAGCGCCGCGCCGACCTGCGCGCGCTGCTCGCCGAGGGCCGGGTGGAGCTCCTCGGCGGAACGTACAACGAGCCGAACACGAACCTGACCGGCGCCGAGAGCACGATCCGCAACATCGTCTACGGCATCGGCTACCAGCGCGACATCCTCGGCGGCGATCCGCGTACCGCCTGGCAGCTCGACGTGTTCGGGCACGACCCGCAGTTCCCCGGCTACCTGGCGGCGGCCGGGCTGACCGGCAGCGCGTGGGCCCGGGGGCCGTTCCACCAGTGGGGGCCGATCAGCAAGAACTTCAGGGAGGCCAAGAACGACGCCTCCCTGATGCAGTTCCCGAGCGAGTTCGAGTGGATCTCGCCGTCGGGGCGGGGCGTGCTGACGCACTACATGCCCGCCCACTACTCGGCCGGCTGGTGGATGGACTCCTCGCCATCGCTGGAGGAGGCGACGCGGGCGACGTACGAGCTCTACCGGTCGCTGAAGCCGGTGGCCGCGACCAGGAACATCCTGCTGCCCGTCGGCACCGACTACACCCCGCCGAACAAGTGGGTGACCGACATCCACCGGACCTGGGCGGCCCGGTACGTCTGGCCCCGGTTCGTCTGCGGCACACCGCGGGACTTCCTCGACGCGGTGCGCGGGGAAATATCCGCGTTCAGCCCGCAGACCCGGGATATGAACCCCATCTACACCGGCAAGGACGTCTCGTACATCGACACCAAGCAGGCCCAGCGCGCGGCCGAGGTGGCGGCGCTCGACGCCGAGCGGCTGTCGGCGTTCGCGTCGCTGCTGGGGCTGGGCGGCTACCCGCACACCGCGCTGGACAAGGTGTGGCGGCAGCTCGCGTACGGCGCGCACCACGACGGGATCACCGGCTCCGAGTCCGACCAGGTCTACATCGACCTGCTGACGGGCTGGCGCGAGGCGCACGACCTGGCCGCCGACGCCCGCGACCGCGCGCTGGACGCGCTGGTCGGCCAGATCTCGCTCGACGGCCGCAGCGTCGTGGTGACCAACACCTTGCCGTTCGCGCGTGACGGCCTGGTGCGGGTACGGCTCGCGCCGGGCGAGCGGGTCGACTCGGTCCCGGCCATCGACGAGGACGGCACGCTGGTCTTCCTGGCCGAGGACGTGCCCTCGATGGGCTGGCGTACGTACCGGATCGTCGAGGGGGCGCCCGACACCTGGCAGCCGCTGCCCGAGGCCACCTCGATCTCGAACGACCGGTGGCGCGTCGTGGCCGATCCGTCGCGGGGCGGCGGGCTGGAGTCGGTGTTCGACCGCGCCGCGGGGCGCGAGCTGCTGTCGGGGCTCGGGAACGAGCTGCGGCTGTACGACGAATACCCGACGCACCCCGACATGGGCGAGGGGCCGTGGCATCTGCTGCCGACCGGTCACGTCACCGGCTCCGGCGAGGCCGCCGCGCTGGCCGTACACGCCGAGCGGAGTCCCCTCGGACAGCGCCTGACCATCACCGGCCAGGTGGGCGAGGTCTCCTACGAGCAGATCATCACGCTGTGGACGGGCTCGGACCGGGTCGAGTTCACCACCCGCGTGCTCGACTACACCGGCGCCGACCGGCTGCTGCGGGTCCGCTTCCCCGCGCAGGTGGCGGGCGCGCTGCCGGTCTCGGACGTGGCGGGCGCCGTGGTGGGGCGCGGGTTCGCGCAGCCGGACGTCGACGTCGCCGAGCACCCGTGGACGCTGGACAACCCGGCCAACACCTGGTTCGGCCTGTCCGCCACGGCCAGGGTGGACCTGGGCGAGGCGGGCGCGCGGGCGCTGGGGGTCGCCGAGGTGGTGGTGCCCGCTCTGGAGGACGCGCCCGGGGCACGTTCGCTGGTGGTGGCGCTGGCCCGCGCGGGCGTGACCGCCACGACCTCGTCCGCCGCCGGGTCCCGGTACGGCTGGCTGGACGTCGACTCGAACCTGCCGGACTTCCGGATCATCCTGGGCGGCCCGGACGCGAACCCGCTGGCCGCCGAGCTCCTCTCCCGCAGCGACCCGGCCTTCCTCGACGCGCTCAAGTCGGGGGCGCCGCTGGTGTGGGTGCCCGCGGAGCGCCCGCTGGCCGAGGTGTGGCAGCCGAGCGCCGACCTGCGTGACGTGCGCGCGCTGCCCGCGCTCATCGTCGCCGGGCCGGTGGCGGAGTTGGTGGAGGATCTGGCGGATGCCGTGATCTCCGCCGTGTGCCCGGTTGGCGAGGAGGTGCTGGAGTCTCGGACGGTTGCGCTGCTCACGTATGGGTTGCCGGGGTTCGCGGTGGATTCGTCGGGGGCGTTGCATCTGTCGCTCATGCGGTCGTGTACCGGGTGGCCGTCGGGGGTCTGGCTGGATCCGCCTCGGCGTACCGGGCCTGATGGGGCTGGGTTCCAGGTGCAGCACTGGACGCATGAGTTCTCGTACGCGCTGGCCGGTGGGGATGGGGACTGGCGGGCGCTGCGGCTGCCTGCGACGGGGCAGGAGTTCATCACGCCGCTGCTGGCGCAGGTGGTCTCATCGGGCACTGGCGGCGCGTTGCCGCAGGTGCACTCCCTCCTGCGGGTGGAGCCGGCCCGCGACGTCCTGCTCGGCACCCTCAAAGCCACCGGAAACCCGCACGCTCACGGCCTGTCCGTCGGCGACGCCGGCGTTGGCGCCGGCGGCGCTGGTGGCGCTGGTGGCGCGGATGGCCTTGGTGGCGCGGCTGGCACCAACGCGGACGGCGCGCCCGGCGCGGTGCCCGGCGGCGTGACGATCCGGCTTGTGGAGTCGACCGGGCTCGGCTCGCGGGCCGTGATCGAGTCGCCGGTTCTCGACCTCGGCGGCCTCGTCCACGCCGACCTGCTGGAACGGCCCGGCGATCCGGTGACCACACTCGACCTGGCCGGGGCCGAGGTCGCCACCTATCTCGCCCCCACCCCGGCCCGGCCCGCCCGGCCCGACCTGGGCGCCACGGCCGAGCAGGCCCAGCCCGTCTACAGCCGCTACTGGCTGCATAACAAGGGACCCGCGCCCCTCGGCTACCTCCCGGTGTCGATCGCCGTCACGCCCGGTCTCATCCCGGCGGCGCAGGGGGCGGTCGAGGTGGAGGTCGTGGTGTCGTCCCACCTCGTCGACGCGCCGCACGAAGGCGTGGTGGACCTCCGTGTCCCGGACGGCTGGAGCGCCACCCCCGCCCAGCGCGCCTTCCGCCTCGAACCCGGCGGACACCTCCGCTTCCCCGTCACCGTCACCCCCGCCCCCGGTCAGGGCCTGTACTTCGTCGCGGCCCGTACCAAGGTGGGCGATCAGCTCGTGGAGGACGTCGCCACCGTCGCGCTGGGCGACGTTCCCGAACTGCCCGTCGAGGGCGCCGTCCCGAAGATGAGCGACGCGTTCCAGGGCACCCAGGCCACCGAGGGCCGCGCGACCGGCCTCTCCGTCACCACGCTCACGGACGCGCTCTCCCTCCGGCCGGGCGACCGCACGTCCCTCGTGGTACGGCTGACGAACACCACCTCGGACGAGATCCACGGCGAGTCCCAGCTCGCGGCCCCATGGGGCTCGTGGGAGCTACTGCCCACGGTCATCCAGGGCTTCACCGTGGCACCGGGCGAGACGGTCGACGTGTCGTTCCCCGTGGAGGTGCCGTACGACATGGCGGCCGGGCACTCCTGGGCTCTGGCCAAGGTCATGTGGTACGGCCGCTGCCAGTACGCACCCGCCGTCCGCCTGGAGGTAGTCCGATGAACCACACGCTCACCGACCCGGCCGGACACCGGCACGGTGATCCGCCGGGCGGTCCGGTGCGGGAGCGGCCCGCGGCGACCGGGGCGGCCACCGCGCCCGGCGTCGGCGCGGTGATCGGCTGGGTCGGCGGCCGGCCGATCTCCCGCGAGCCGCTGGACCGGCGGATACGCGAGCTGCGCGACAGCCCGCTCAACGCGGCACTGCCTGTCCCGGGAACCTCCGAGGACCGTCAACTGGCCAGGTGGCTGACGCAGGTGATCCTCACCGAGGCGCTGTGCGAGGACGAGGCCACAGCCCGAGGGCTGGCCCCGGTGGAGACCGAACCGCTCGCCCCGCTGGCCGCCGTGGAGCTGGGGTCGATCAACGCCGCCGCTTACAACGGCAACCCATGGGTACGCGCGCTGTTCGAGCACGTGACGGCCACCGCCGAGGTGCCACCGGAGTGGCTGCCACCGGTCGCAGCACCGGATGCGGCCCGGCATGTCGTACGCCATCGGGTGTTCGCCGACCGCGCCGACGCGGCCGCCGCCACGGCCGCCGACCTGGAACCGCTCGGCCCGGTGACGCTGGGGTCCCTGCCCGCGGCGATCGCCGACGCCATCCAGCGCCGACCGTACGGAACGCTCGTCGGACCGATCGAAGACGCTCTGGGCTGGCACGTAGCGGTGGCTCACCCAGAACCCACCCCGGCCCACTCCCCCTCCTCGAAGCCCGGTACGGTCTCGCGGAGGGACGCCGCGCGGCGCCGGATGTTCGCGCGGTGGCTCGACGAGCTGCGGGCCGCCAAGGTCGAACTCGTGCCCGGACTGGAACACCCTGGCGATCCCCGCCAGCCCGACAACCACCACAAACACTGATGACCTTCGTACTTGCCATTGATATCGGGGGAACCAAGCTCGCCGCCGCGCTGGTGGACGAGGCGGGTTCCATGCTGCGTTCCGCTACCCGGCCCACGCCGCGGGCGGAGGTCATGGTCGCTCTGGCGGC
This sequence comes from Nonomuraea sp. NEAU-A123, assembly GCF_018603905.1. Lineage (GTDB taxonomy): Bacteria > Actinomycetota > Actinomycetes > Streptosporangiales > Streptosporangiaceae > Nonomuraea. The sequence continues at coordinate 188,260 of NZ_JAHFZZ010000001.1, read as the reverse complement.
CCTGGTCGAGGAGGTGACCGGGGGCGGGCCCGCGCCGGAGGCGGTCGGGATCGGTTGCGCCGGGCCGCTGGACCTGGCCGCCGGGACCGTCAGCCCGGTGAACATGCCCAGTTGGCGCGGCTTCCCGCTGCGTGACGAGGTCCGCAAGCTGACCGGGCTGCCGACCATGCTCGCGGGTGACGCGCAGTGCATGGCGCTCGGGGAGCACTGGCTGGGCGCGGGGCGCGGGAGTTCGGCGCTGCTCGGGATCGTGGTGTCCACCGGGATCGGCGGCGGGCTGGTGATCGACGGCGTCCCGCTGCTCGGCCCCAACGGAAATGCCGGACATGTCGGCCACATGTCCATCGACCCGTACGGCGAACGCTGCGAGTGCGGCGGGCGCGGCTGCGTCGAGCGCTACTCCAGCGGCCCGAACCTGGCCCGCTGGGCCCTGGCCAACGGCTGGACCCCGGGCGCGCATGGTCCGGCCGACACACGGGACGGTACGACTGACGCACGGGAGGGTTCGGCCGACACGCGGGTACTGGCACCGGACGTGGCGGCTGACGCACGGGCGCTGGCGCGGGACGCGGCGGCCGGGGATCCCGTGGCGGTGGCGGCGTTCGAACGCGGTGCCAGGGCGCTCGCCGGCATGATCGCCTCCACCGCGGCCGCGGTCGAACTCACCAAGGTGGTCATCGGCGGCGGTGTCTCAGCGGCGGGACCGGTGCTGTTCGACCCGCTGGCGCGGGCCCTGGACGACGTGGCCGGGCTGGCGTTCGTCAGGGCGGTGGAGGTGGAGCCGACCACCCTGGGGGTACGAGCCGCACTCGCCGGAGCCGCCAAGCTGGCCTGGGACCACTCCCGTTCAGCCGTCTGAGCCGCTCGAACCGGCGGCCGAGCGGGCTACTCGCGCTCGGCCGCCTGCGCCTCGCGGCGCTCGATGATGCGACGAGTGAACGGGATGACCTCCACGACGCGTCCGCCCAGGTAGGCACCTATGAAGGCGAGCACGACCAGCACGACCGGGCTGGTGGCGATTCCGTTCATGGTCACGAAGGCATAGAGAGCTGAGTCGAGCAGCGCCATAAGGGGAACTCCCGAGGAAAAGACCGGCAAGGCCCACAGCGTAACCGGACATTCGCTATGCCTGTGTGCAAAAGGGCGGCTTTGCGCCGCCCTTTTACCCTTGACGAATCAGTGGAAGAAGTGGCGCGTCCCCGTGAAATAGAGTGCCACGCCCGCCTCCTCCGCCGCCTCGATGATGAGCTGGTCGCGTACGGACCCGCCGGGCTCCACGACGGCCTTGACGCCCGCCTCGATCAGCACCTCCAGCCCGTCGGGGAACGGGAAGAACGCGTCCGACGCCGCCACCGACCCCGCGGCCCGCTCACCGGCGCGGGCCACCGCCAGCCGGCACGAGTCGACCCGGTTGACCTGTCCCATCCCGACGCCCACGGTCGCCCCGCCGGAGGCCAGCAGGATGGCGTTGGACTTGACCGAGCGGCAGGCCCGCCACGCGAACGCCAGATCGGCCAGCATCGCGTCCGAGACCGGCTCGCCCGCCTTGAGCTGCCAGTGCTCCGGCGCGTCACCAGGAGCGTTGACCCGGTCGGTCTGCTGGACGAGCAGCCCGCCGTCGATCCGGCGGAACTCGGCGGCGTTCGCCGGGCCCGAGGGGCAGATCAGCAGGCGGACGTTCTTCTTCTGCGTCAGCACGGCCAGCGCCTCGGGATCGTAGGACGGCGCGACGACGACCTCGGTGAACACCTCGGCGATCTGCCCGGCCAGCTCGGCCGTGACGGCCCCGTTGACCGCGATGACGCCCCCGTACGCCGAGACCGGGTCACACGCGTGCGCCTTGCGGTGCGCGTCGGCGACGTCGGAGCCGACGGCGATGCCGCACGGGTTCTGGTGCTTGATGATCGCGACACAGGGGTCGGCGAAGTCCCAGGCCGCCCGCCAGGCGGCGTCGGCGTCGAGGTAGTTGTTGTACGACATCTCCTTGCCGTGCACCTGCTCGGCGTTGGCCAGGCCGTCGAGGCCGCCGCTGTAGAGGGCGGCGGACTGGTGCGGGTTCTCCCCATAGCGCAGGGTCGACTTGCGCTTCCAGGTGACGCCCATGAACGAGGGCCAGTCGTCGTCGACCCGGTAGGCGTTGGCGAACCAGGACGCCACGGCCACGTCGTAGGAGGCCGTCTGGGCGTAGGCGATGCCCGCCAGCCGCTTCCGTTCGGTCAGCGTGAAGCCGCCCTCGGCGAGCGCGCCCAGCACGTCGCCGTAGAAACGCGGGTCGACCACGACGGCGCAGGTGCTGTGGTTCTTGGCGGCGCCGCGGATCATCGCGGGCCCGCCGATGTCGATCTGCTCGACGCACTCCTCGTCGGACGCGCCGGAGGCCACCGTCTGCTCGAACGGGTAGAGGTTGACCACCACCAGTTGGAACGGGTCGATCTCCAGCTCCTCGAGCTGGGCCACGTGGTGGGGCTTGGTCAGGTCGGCCAGCAGCCCGGCGTGCACGCGCGGATGCAGCGTCTTGACCCGGCCGTCGAGGCACTCGGGGAAGCCGGTCAACTGCTCGACCTTGGTGACGGGGACGCCGTAGGACGCGATGGCGGCGGCGGTGCCGCCCGTTGACACGATCTCCACCCCCGCGCCGTCGAGAGCCCTGGCCAGCTCCTCCAGCCCGGACTTGTCGTACACCGCGATCAGCGCGCGCCGGATGGCGATGCGAGTCACTTCGATTCCCCTTCTGGTTGGTTACCGATGCGGACGGTACGTCCGCTGACCGTCCAGCCCTCGCGGACCATCCGGCCGACGATCTCGACGAGCAGGCGGCGCTCGACGGTCTTGATGCGTTCGTGCAGAACCGCCTCGTCGTCGCCCGGCAGCACGGCCACGGCCTCCTGGGCGACGATCGGCCCGCTGTCGACGCCGGAGTCGGCCAGCATGACCGTGCAGCCCGTCACCTTGACGCCGTAGGCGAGCGCGTCGCGCACCCCGTGCGCGCCCGGGAACGCGGGCAGCAGCGCGGGATGGGTGTTGAGCAGCGGGAACGCGTCGAGCGTCGGGGCGCCGAGTATCTTCATGAAGCCCGCGGACACCACCAGATCGGGCTCGTACGAGGCGATGCGGCCCGCGATCGCCACATCCCATTCCGTACGCTTCTCGTAATCACCCAGTTTTTCGACGAAAGTAGGGACGTCAGCCCGCGACGCCCGAGCCAATCCCTCGATACCGTCCCTGTCCGCGCCGACGGCCACCACGCGGGCGCCGTAAGCCGGGTCGGCGGAAGCGTCCAGCAGGGCCTGTAGGTTTGTTCCAGAGCCGGAGACGAGGACGACGAGCCGCCCAGCCTTTGACACGCGCACTCCAATGGGAAACAGGGTGGGGCTGCAAGCGTATCCGCTCTTCGTCCGGCGACGCAGAGGAGGTCAGGTGTCGACACCGGTGCAGGCACCGGCGGGTCAGCAGCCCGCGGATTCCGCGGGCCGCCGCGCGATCTGGTTGTCCATCGCAGCGCTGGCCATGACGTTCATGCTGCCGCTGGCGGGGCTGGTCATGGCGGTGTTCGCGCTGATGGCGGGCATTCGCGCGCTCCCGCAGCTGAAGAGCGCGGAAAAGCCACTGGGCATGGCCGTGGGCGGCATCGTCGTCTCCTCGATCGCGCTCGCGCTGTCGGCCATGGCCACGGGGATGCAGCTCTACCTGATGGACGAATACTCCGCCTACCAGGAATGCATGAAGGGCGCGGGCACCGTCTCGTCGCAGGGCGAGTGCTTCACCCAGTTCAGGGACGCGGCCCAGAAGAAGCTCCCGCCCGACGTGCTCGAACTCCTGGGCGCGGTGCAGCCCTAGTCGCGGTCCCACGCGTACGGGTCGACGTAGATGACGTGGCCGCCCCGGTCGTCGGACTCGTCGACGATGTCCTTGCGCGGCGGCCGGTCCCGATCGGCCAGCGTGGGCAGGGCCTGTGCCAGCGTCTCCGCGGCGGCCGAGGCGTGCTCGTCCTGCCAGTCGTCGCGGATGACCGGGATGGCCTGGGTGTCGGCCTCGGTGGCGTCCATCCAGTGTCCGGGCAGCGGCCGGGCGTCGGCCTCGGCCAGACCGACCTTGCTCGCCGCCCTGGCGATCGCGGCGCCCGCCTTCCGTACCGGGACAGCGGCCTTGTCGAGCGGGGCACGGGCCTTGCGGTTCAGCAGCAGCAGGTTGGCCACCCCCGCGGAGATGCCGGCGGCGACGCCCACCTCCAGGCCCACCGACAGCGCCACCTCCCATGGCGACGGCCCGACCGTGGCCAGCCGCCCGCCGCCGATGGGGCCGCCGGACAGCGCGGCGAGCAGCGCGGCGACCAGCCCGGTGGTGATCCCGGTGAAGAACCCCCACAACGGCGCGGCCTCGTACGAGGGCGACGGCGCCATCCGGGCCACCACGATGCCCGCCACGGTCCCGGCGGCGAACGGCAGCGCGATCACCGCCATCGTCCAGCCCGGCACGGGACCGCTCTCGGGCAGCGCGCCGAGCAGCGGCAGGCTCGGCACCGTGCCGAGCTGCACGCCCGTGGGCGCGACCAGGGTGCCGGCGCCGACGGCGAACCCGGGCCCGGCGATGTAGGAGGCGGCCCAGATGACGGTGTTGAGCAGGTAGAGGGCCTGGACCAGCAGGAGCAGCACGCCGCCCACGAAGCCGGGCGAGAGCACGTTCGACAGCTCGCGTACCTGCCCGAAGTTCATGATCAGGGCTATCAGCACGAGGGCGAGCCCGGCGACGAGCAGCACCGTGATGGCGACGGCCGTGCCGACGGTCAGCGCGCGCACCCGCTCGGGCAGCAGGCGCAGCATCGCCCGCCACGGACCGATCGTCCGCGCGGTGGCCAGCGCCCCGGCCAGAAACGCCAGCGCGAAGTGGCTGATCAGCGCCTCGCCGATGAACGGCTGCGTGACCTCGTTGCGGGCCACGAGCGCGATGAGCCCGGCCAGCAGGGCGTAGGGCGCGGCCAGCGAGACCCCGGCCTGGGCGACCAGCACGAGCTGGGCCCGGCGGCGCGCGTTGGCCTGCTCGCGCGGGCTGTTCTTGGGCAGCCGCGCGGGCAGGCGCAGGCGCAGGTCGGCGTCGCGGGCCATCCATCGCCCGGCGCGGTAGAGCAGCACGGCGGGCAGGATCGTCAGGCCGAGCGGCAGCAGCCCCACCTTGCCGCCGGGGATCGCGAACCCGGCGTGGTGGGCGGCCAGCCAGACCTGCGCCGCCGTACGGAACACTCCCGGCAGCCCCGCGCCCAGCGCGCCGCGCGGCGCGGCGATCCAGCCGACCAGGGTCAGCGTGGTGAGGACGGCCAGGCCGACGCCGAGGGTGATGGCGGCGGCGAGCATCCCGGACACGGGAAGCGGCCGGCGCGCCTCGTCGTCATCACTCGAGACACCGGGCAGCCGGCCAAGGACCGATTCGAGTAGCGCCGTCACAAGTAGTTATTTTCTCAAGGTTTCCCAACCTGCGCTTGGTTGACGCGCCGCGCGCGGTGCTTTCCCTCTGCCAAATTCGGGGATTTTCCGTTTTTACGGCAGGCCCGGCAGGCCCCACCCACCGACCATGGCCGGGCTCCGTCCAGGGATACGCTCCTCCGGTGATGCGGGGCCGGGCACCGCTACGAGACGGTGAGACCACCCGCGTGGTCATTCGCCGGCCGTGGCGCAGACCGGCCGGGTTCGCCGGCCGTAGGACCGGGCCGCCACGATCAAGCCCACTCCCAGACCGGTGAATGCCAGTCCACCGAACTCGATCATCCAGGTCAGACCCTCGCGAGTAGTGAAGGGCGATACCGGCTCGAACCCCGGGAGTACGCCGACAGCGCTGAGCGGGGCGATGACGAGCAGGGCGATGCCGTACACCGACAGGCTGGCCGCGGTCAGCCAGGCCGGGATCAGCGGCAGGAGACGCGGGACCCGGCGACCGGACAGGAGCAGGGTCCAGCGGGGGAAGATCAGCCCCCAGCGGTGGAGGAGGCCGAGCATCAAGAAGACGCCGAGCAGCGCGGCCAATACGGTCACGTCGACACCTACGGTGGCGAGCGCCTTGGCCGCTCCCTTGGCCCCGGCCTCCACCTCCTGCCCCCAGGCTCGCGCAGTCACGCCGAGCGCGTCGCCGCCCAGCATCCAGACGGTCTTGACCCCGGCCCACGGCAGGATCCCGCACATGAGCAGGTAGACCGCCGCTCGAACCCGCCTGGACGCGACAGACGCTCCCGGGTAGGCGAGACGGCCGTCCGTGGTGGCGGCGTGCGCCTGCCCGCAACGGGGACATAGGCCGCGCAACCGCCGGACATAGGAGAGACCGACGAGCATCATGAGGCCGGCCCCGGCCGCGTTCACCACCACCTGGACCAGCTCGGCCACGCTCTCGATCCCCGCCCCGGACACGATCGTCACGAAGTACATCGGCAGCCCCAGCATCCCCAGGCCGAAGACCCCGGCAACCAGCGCCAACCCGGCGCCGACCACCGCCCGGGAACCCTGGCGAGCAGCCAGGCAGAGCCCGGCGCCGATCACCCCGCAGACGGCCAACCCGACCTGCACCTGGGGCCCGGAGAACACCGTCCACGCGACGTCAGTACCGCTGACGACCCACACCACCTGCACGACGGCATAGACCACCCCCCAGACGGCACCCGTGAAAGGCGCCCACATGGGCCACCGCGCCACCACCATGAAGACCTCCGGACATCATCAGCTTGACGCCCAAAGGCTTCCGTCTCCCCTGGCCTGTGCCATCCCCCTCGGGAGCCACCTGCTCTCCCCCGAGCGGGTGAGGACAGCAGAACGCCCCGCCACGAAACGGGCGGGGCGTGCTGGAGCCGGAGGGTCAGCGCGACTGCATGATCTCGCGCATGAGGCGCGCGGTCTCGGACGGAGTCTTGCCGACGCGGACGCCCACCTTTTCGAGGGCCTCCTTCTTCGCCTGAGCGGTGCCTGCGGAGCCCGAGACGATGGCACCGGCGTGACCCATCGTCTTGCCCTCCGGGGCGGTGAAGCCCGCGACGTAAGCCACCACCGGCTTGGTCACGTGCTGCTCGATGTAGGCGGCGGCCCGCTCCTCGGCGTCGCCGCCGATCTCACCGATCATCACGATCGCGTCGGTGCCCGGGTCCTCCTGGAACGCCTGGAGCGCGTCGATGTGCGTCGTGCCGATGACCGGGTCACCGCCGATGCCCACCGCGGTCGAGAAGCCGAAGTCACGCAGCTCGTACATGAGCTGGTACGTCAGCGTGCCCGACTTGGACACCAGGCCGATGCGGCCGGCCGTGGTGATGTCGGCGGGGATGATGCCGGCGTTGGAGGCGCCGGGCGAGGCGATGCCGGGGCAGTTCGGGCCGATGATGCGGGTCTTGTTGCCCTTGGCGATCGCGTACGCCCAGAACTCGGTCGAGTCGTGGACCGGCACGCCCTCGGTGATCACCACGCAGAGCGGGATCTCCGCGTCGATGGCCTCCTTGACGGCGTCCTTGGTGAAAGCCGGGGGCACGAAGGCGACCGACACGTCGGCGCCCGTCTGCTCCATGGCCTCCTTGACCGTGCCGAACACCGGCAGGCCCTCATGCGTCGTGCCCGCCTTGCGGGCGTTGACGCCACCCACCACGCGAGCGCCGGAGGCCAGCATGCGGCGGGTGTGCTTGGTGCCCTCACCGCCGGTCATGCCCTGAACGATGATCTTGCTGTTCTCGGTCAGCCAGATAGCCATGTGTTACGCACCTACCGCAGCGAGCTCGGCGACCCGCTTGGCCGCGTCGTCCATCGTGTCGACCAGCTCGACCCGCGGGAGTGCGGCGTCGGCCAGGATCTGCCGCCCGAGCAGGGCGTTGTTGCCGTCAAGCCGGACCACCAGCGGGTGGGTCACCGCTTCGCCGCGGCTCTCCAGCAGCTTGAAGGCCGAGATGATGCCGTTGGCCACCGCGTCACAGGAGGTGATGCCGCCGAAGACGTTCACGAAGATCGACTTCACGCTCGGGTCGGAGAGGATGATCTCCAGGCCCGCGGCCATGACCTCGGCCGAGGCGCCGCCGCCGATGTCGAGGAAGTTGGCGGGCGACGGCTTGCCGGGCAGCCCTTCGCCGGCGTAGGCGACCACGTCGAGCGTCGACATGACCAGGCCCGCGCCGTTGCCGATGATGCCCACGTCGCCGTCGAGCTTGACGTAGTTGAGGTCCTTCTCCTTGGCCTTGGCCTCAAGAGGGTCCTCGGCGGCCTTGTCGGCGTACGCCTCGTGCTCCGGCTGGCGGAAGACGGCGTTGTCGTCGAGCGTGACCTTGCCGTCGAGCGCCTTCACCTGGCCGTCCGCCGACAGGATCATCGGGTTGACCTCGACCAGCGTGGCGTCCTCGTCGACGAAGGCGCACCAGAGCTTCTCGATGAGCTCGGCGGCGCCGTCGAGCGCCACCTCGGGCAGTCCGCCCGCGAGCGCGATCTCGCGCGCCTTGGCGCGGTCGATGCCGTCCAGCGCGGAGACCGGCACCTTGGCCACCTTTTCGGGGGCGGAGTGCGCGACCTCTTCGATGTCCATGCCGCCGGCGGCGGAGCAGATCGCGAGGAATGTACGGTTCGCGCGGTCGAGCAGGAAGGAGAAGTAGTACTCCTCCGCGATCGCGCTGGCCTCCTCCACGAGCACCTTGTGGACCGTGTGGCCCTTGATGTCCATGCCCAGGATGGCGCTGGCCTTCTCAACGGCATCGGCGGCGTCATCTGCCACCTTCACGCCACCGGCCTTGCCACGGCCACCGGTCTTCACCTGGGCCTTGACGACGACGCGGCCGGTCAGCTGCTCTGCCGCCGCCCGCACCTCCTCCACGGTGTGGGCGACGATGCCGCGTGGCACCGGAATGCCGTAGTCAGCGAAGAGCTCCTTCGCCTGATGTTCGAACAGGTCCACGAGGGTCCGTCCTTGCTTATCCGACTGATGTTCGACGCTTGTCCGACTGAATGTTCGACGGCCCGGGCCACCCCGTGCGTGCGTGCCGGGCGTTTCCGCCAGTGAAGCCTAGCCCCAAGCTTGACCTGCCCAGGTCATCGGGTCTCGGTTATCCCGTTATGTGACAGTGATCTCACTTCAGCACGATATTTCTGGACATCTGAAGAAGGGCACCCACATCTATGAGGCGATGGATCGCCGGCGCGGTGGCAGTTTCCGCGCTGGCCGTGGCCGGCCCCGCGTACGCGCAGGCCAAACCGGCGGACCCGGTGGCGGCATTGAAGAAGCAGTTCGTCGCGGGGCAGGGAGTCAAGCTCACCGAGCACACCAGCATCAAGGTCGGCCGTGAGTCCTACACCCGAGCCGACAGGCAGGGCGTGATCGGCTTCGACGCCAAGGGCATCGCGAGCGCCGAGAACACCCGCACTCCGATCCTCACCGAGAAAGAGCGGGCGCGGCTGGAGAAGATCGCCGCGAAGGACGCCTCCTTCTCCGACTCCGTCGACCTGCTCACCGAGCGGATCTACCTGGTTAGCGTCGGCAAGCGCCTGTACGTCAACGGCGGTCTTTACGGCACGCTCATGCCCGAGAACAAGACCTGGATCGGCATGAACGGCAGCCCGTCCTCAGCCGCTTACGGCGACCAGCTCATCAACATCTTCGAACCGGCGACGCTCAAATATCTGCTGGCGAAGACCAAGACGGTGAGCGGCGCCCAGTATCGGGGTTCGGTAACTTTCGCCGAGCTGTACAAGGTGTCGCCGACGTTCCGCGAGCAGATCGCTACGAAGCCGACCGGCAAGCCGGCCAAAACAGTCATCTCCTGGCGGCTCACACTGGACGCGCAGAAACTGGTCAAGCGACTGGCCATCTCGTGGTCTATGCCGGTCATCGAGAAGGTCACCCTCAGCGCCTCGACCGAAAGCCGATACACCGAGTGGGGCACCGCGGTGAACGTGACCGCGCCTCCCGCCGATCAGGTCGTGGACTTCAAGGACCTGATGAAGAAGGCTCCCGAGCCGCCGGCCGCCATCGACCGGAACTACGTCAGCGTTCCGCCCGATGACGAGGGCAACACCGAATAGTCAGAGATTGCCACAGAAGGGCCCGGACCGCGTCCGGGCCCTTCTGCACGAAAAATCCACATATTTTCCTCTCTGCAGACAATCGTCTGAGATATCGTTGTGATCTTTGTTTGGCAAGATCCTCCCGCTTCCGTAAATCAGAGACGAGGGCATTGATATGAAGCGCATCATCGCGGGGCTGGCTTTAGCGTCAGCCGCCACGCTCATCACGGCCGGACCGGCACAGGCGGCACCGGCCGCCAAGGACCCGGTCGCCGCGGTGAAGAAGCAGTACGTCGCCGGTAAGGGTGTGAAGTTCAGCGAGCGCTCCACCGCCATCTCGGGCAGCAGGCGCTTCATCATCACCCGCCGGTCGGGGACCTACCAGTTCAGCAACACGGGCGTCGCCGCGTCGGACATCACCGGCAAGTTCAACATCAAGGCGCTGGCACCGGAACCCACCGATGAGGACGAAGCCAAGCTCTACAAGGCCCTGTCCTCGCCAGAGCGGACGATCACGATCGGCAAGACGTCGTACCTGTCCGGCGGCATCTGGGGCGAAGTGCTGCCCGAGGACAAGACCTGGCTCAAGGCGCCGAACACGCCGTTCACCGGCATGACCGGGGTCTACGGCCAGCCGCTCAACCTCACCGAGGCGGCCACGCTCAAGACCCTGTTCAAGGGCGCCAAGGCGGCCAACGGCGGCTACACGGGCAAGATCACCGTGGGTGACCTGCGCAGGGTCTCCCCGTCCTTCCGCGGCAACCTGCTGCTCGGCGCGCCCAGCAGCAAGACGGCGAAGGTCGCCATCTCCTGGAAGCTCACCGTCGACGCCAAGGGCCTGCCTTCCCGGCTGGTCACGACGTTCCCGCTGACCGCGCTCTCCTCGAGCGCGAGCAAGAAGGAGGGCCTCAGCATCGAGACCCTTTACAGCGGCTGGGGCATCACGGCGAAGATCACGGCGCCGCCGGCCGACCAGGTGACGGACAAGCCCAAGTCCGGCACGGAGGATGAGACGATTCCCTCGCTGGACATCCCGTTCAGCCGGATCGCGAAGTAACCGAGCATCCGCTCAGCCTGATCGTGAGGCAGTGGGGCTCACGCCTCTCCCGTCGTCAGGCGGGAGAGGCCACACCCGCATGAAGCCCGGCCACCCCTCCTGACGACCAGGATGTTCACGGGACCAGCCTCGGGTGGCCGCGCCAGGCGGGCATCGTCCGCATGTAGGCCCTGGTGGCCTCCTCCGCCTCGCCCCTGGGCTGGCCGGTGCGCTGCGTCTGCCACTGGACCATACGCTCGAACCGCTCGTCGAAGTCCTGCAGCGCGCCGTCGGGCTTGCTGCACATCCGGCACCACGTGCTCTCCGGATGTCCGGGCGCGTGATCCTCGGCCGAGTTCATCGGCATCCCACAGCTTTCGCAGCTCACGCTCTCGTCAGCGGACATCATGACTCTCTCCTTCCGGACCGCCTCACGGGCGGTTTCTTTCCGGGACCGCCTCGCGGGCGGCGCCTTCTCAGGAGCGCGTCACGGGCGCTCCTCCCTCAGCAGCGCGCGGAGCCCGGTGATGAGCGCCTCGCGTTCCTCCGGCGTCATGTCGCGTACGGCCCGCGCCAGCAGATCGTCCGCCAGCACGCGCGGCGAGGCCGTGGCGGCAGCGGCCCGCCCCTCGTCCGTGACCCAGACGAACACCCGACGCCGATCACGCTCGTCCCTGATCCTGGCCACGAGCCCGCGCTCCTCGACGCGGTCGACCAGCTCGGTGGTGGCCGCCTTGGACAACTGCAGGTGCTCGGTCAGCTCACCGAGCGTCAACGGGCCGGCGTCCATGAGATGACCGAGCACGGCATGCATCCGCGCGGTCAGCCCGGCCGCGATGGGCCGCTTGGACGCCTTGAACCGCCGGTAGACGGCCGGGTAGAGCCGCGCGACCTCACGTGCCGCCTCCGCCTCGTCCATCATTCCTTTCGCATACGAACAGTTCGTGTACGAATTGTACCGCCGAACGAACCTCTTGGTCCAGAGGTCATTCGGCGAGGCGCGAGTCCCGTAGGGCGGCCCATTCGAGCGAGTGCCTGATCCCGTCCTCGATCGAGTAGCGCGGCCGCCACCCCAGCAGCCGGTCGGCGAGATCGCTCCGCGTGTAGGCGCCCGCCACGTCGCCGGGCCGCCGCTCGGTCTCCACCACCTCGACCGGCCGCGCCACCACCCGGTTGAACGCGTCGACCAGCTCCCGGACGGTCGTCCCCGACCCGGTGCCCAGGTTGATGACCGCTTCCGCGTCGGACAGCGCGTCGAACCGCTGCAGAGCGGCCACGTGCGCCGCCGCCAGATCCCAGACGTGTACGTAGTCGCGAATCCCGGACCCGTCCCGCGTCGAGTAGTCGGTGCCGGTGATCTCGAACGGCACGCCTTCCTCGTGCGCGCCGATCATCTTGCCCAGCGCATGGCTGGGCCGCCGCAACTGCAGCCCGGTCCGCATCGCCGGATCGGCCCCGATCGGATTGAAGTAACGCAGGGAGAGCACCCTGATCGGCCGCGTCGCCGCGATATCGGCGAACATCGCCTCGCACACCGCCTTGGTCCGCGCGTACGGGCTCTGCGGGTCGAGGGCCGAGCTCTCGTCGACCGTATGATCGTCCCCGGTCCGGTAAATCGACGCCGAGGAGCTGAAAATCATCCGCGGGCACCCGTTGCGCAGCAGGTGATCCACGAACTCCAGGCTCTTGGTGACATTAGCCCGGTAGTAGCCGACCGGATCGGCCACCGAATCCGGCACCACGATCAGCGCCGCGCAATGAATGACGGCCTCGATGCCGGGCTGCTCGGCGAATATCTTGTCGACCAGCGCCCCGTCGGCGATATCGCCCTCATAGAAAGTCCGGCCCTCGGCGAACTCCCGCCGCCCCGTGACCAGGTTGTCGAGAATCACCGGCGTGATCCCCGCGTCCAGGCACGCCGACGCGACCGTGCTCCCGATGAACCCCGCCCCACCCGAAATCAGTACCCGCATCCCGGCACCCTATTGGGTCCCCCACCGAGCCCGGCGTCAATCGCGAAGTCCCGCCGCAGCCCTGTCCCACTGGGCAAGCCGGACGAGTGTGGCTTTCTCGGGCGAGTAATGAGGTGCGGTTGTGATCATTTGTCGGCAGGATTGCGCCTCATGAAACTCATGATCACCGCTCTTACGGCCGCCGTCGCCGTCCTCATCTCTTCCGCTCCCGCCCAGGCGGCGGCCAAGAACCCCGTCGCGGCATTGAAAGCCCAGCTCGTGGCCGGGCATGGGGTGCGTTTCACGGACACCAGCGCGTTCGTCGGCAGCATCAACAAGGACCCGCTGGTCGTGCGGACCGGCAAGATCCGGTTCGGGAAGAAGGGGCTCACCGGCTGGGACATCACCGGCAAGTTCTCCAGTCCGCTGTACGACGGGCACAACACCACGCCCGAGCGGACGATCGCGATCGGTGACGTCGCGTGGGTGACGGGCGGGGACTTGGGCGAGAACATGCCGAAGGGCAAGACCTGGCTCAAGACCTACAGCAAGATGAACCTCACCACCATGAGCAGCTGGTTCGGCCAGGTGGTGAGCCCGGCCGAGCCGGCGACGCTCGCGGCCCTGGTGAAGAACGGGAAGCTCAGCGGGTCCACCTACCGCGGCCAGATCACCTTCAGCCAGCTCTTCAAGATCTCCCCCTGGTTCAGCAGCTCGATCCCGATGCGCAGCGACACCGAGGCCACCGTCACCTACACCCTCAAGGTCGACGGCAAGGGGCTCCCGAGCCGGCTGACCACCTCGTGGCAGGCCACGGACTTCCTGGACATCTCCTGGTGGGAGGGGAAGGCCGTCACGACCGACACCCGCTACACCGGCTGGGGCACCAAGGTCTCGATCAAGTCCCCGCCCGCGAACCAGGTCACCACCGACCTCAAGGACTGAGCCGGGTTCGCGGCAAACCTGCACTCCAGTAGGTGTTACGTGATCGTTACAGCCGATCGTCCACGTACGACGCCTTTTGGTTGTCTCACTTATGAGACGCCTCATGAGTAGCACATAGTCCTGGAGTAACCCTTGAATCCCCTCCCCCGGATGCTGGCTCTGGCCGCCCTGATCACCACAGTGGCGGCTTGTACCACGGAAGGAACGCCTGCCCCGGTGGCTCAGGCCGCCGCGACCCCAGTGCACGCAGCCGGTGCGGCCGCACCGAAGCGGGCCGTACCGAGGAGCCCGGTACAGAAGGTCGTGGCGAAGAAGGCCAAGCTGGAGATCGCCGACATCACCCCCGAAGGTGAAGCCAAGGAGAAGGTCGGTGTCGGTTTCCCCATCATCGTGACGTTCGACCGCAAGGTGACCGACCGGGCGGCGGCCGAGGCCGCACTGCAGGTGCAGGCGGACCGGCCGGTCGACGGCGCCTGGCGCTGGGTGACCGACCGCAAGGTCGTCTACCGCACCAAGACGTACTGGCGCCCGCACCAGAAGGTTCAGCTCAACGCCCGCTTGAGCCAGATTCCCGGCAACGAGGCCGCCAAGGACGTCAGCCGCCGCTTCGCCGTCGGCTACTCCAACATCTCGGTGGTCAACACCCGTAGCCACGTGATGAAGGTCAGGCGTGACGGCAAGCTGGTCAAGTCGATCCCGATCAGCGCGGGCCGCGGCGGCATGCCCAAGAACGGCGTGGACGTCTACCTGACCACCAGCGGCACCCATCTCACGATGAACAAGAAGCCCATGGAGACCATGACCTCGGCGTGGATGGGCGTCACCGACCCGAAGGACCCTCGCTACTACAAGGAGGAGATCCCGTGGGCGGTGCGCATTTCCGACAGCGGCGAGTATGTGCACCAGAGCGCCGGCTACTACCAGTATCTGGGCCGCTCTAACCAGAGCCACGGCTGCGTCCGCGCCACTCCGGCCGGCGCCAAGTGGTTCTACGGCATCGCCCAGCGCGGCGACGTCGTCAAGATCACCGGCACCAAGCGCAAGCTCGACTGGCGCAACGGCTGGAGCTACTGGCAGCTCAACTGGACCGAGTGGAAGAAGGGCAGCGCCCTCACCAAGACCACCGTCGCCAAGAGCTAGAGCTTCTCCAGCGGAGCGTAGGCGAGGAGCAGCGTCTTCTCGCCTCCGCTCCCGAAGTCGATCTTGACCTTGGTCTTCTCCGCCACCCCGTCCACCGAGACGACGGTGCCCAGCCCGAACGCGTCGTGCGTGACCCGGTCCCCCGGCGCCAGTGTGGGCACCACGCGGGCGCCCTTCTTCGGCGCCGCCGTCTGCGCGGGCTCGCGCCGGGTCGCCGCGCTCCACGCCGACTTCTCCGGCGGCGTGCGCCAGTCGAGTAGCTGCACCGGCACCTCGCTGACGAACCGCGAGGCCGGGTTGAACGACGGCGAACCCCACGAACTGCGTACCGCGGCCCGCGTGATGTAGAGGCGCTTCTGGGCCCGGGTGATGCCGACGTAAGCCAGCCGACGCTCCTCCTCCAGCTCCTTCGGCTCGCCCAGCGAACGGACGTGCGGGAAGACGCCGTCTTCCATCGCCGTCAGGAAGACGACCGGGAACTCCAGCCCCTTGGCGGTGTGCAGGGTCATCAGCGTGACCACGCCCTGCCCGCCGTCGGCTTCGGGGATCTGGTCGGCGTCGGCCACCAGTGACACCTGCTCCAGGAACTCCACCAGCGTGCCCTCGGGATTGGCCTCCTCGAACTCCGAGGCCACCGAGATGAGCTCGTTGAGGTTTTCCAGCCGGGACTCGTCCTGCGGATCCTCCGAAGCCTCCAGCTCGGCGCGGTAGCCGGTGGCGACCAGAACCTCCTCGGCGAGCGCCGACGGCGGCATGCCCTCGGCCTTGCCGATCAGCTCCTCGATCATCGCGACGAACTCGCGCACGGCGTTGAGCGACCGCGTCGCCATGCCGTACGCCTCGTCAGCCCTGCGCAGCGCGTCCCAGAAGGAGATGCGCTCGCGCGAGGAGAGCGCCTCGAGCATCGCCTCGGCCCGGTCGCCGATGCCGCGCTTGGGCACGTTGAGGATGCGGCGCATCGACACCACGTCGGCGGGGTTGGCCAGCACGCGCAGGTATGCCAGCAGGTCCTTGACCTCCTTGCGCTCGTAGAAGCGCACGCCCCCGACCACCTTGTACGGCAGGCCGGTGCGGATGAAGATCTCCTCGAACACCCGGGAGGCCGCGTTGGTGCGGTAGAAGACCGCCACGTCGCCGGCCTTGACGCCCTCGTCGTCGCTGAGCCGATCGACCTCCTGGGCCACGAACATGGCCTCGTCATGCTCGTTGTCGGCCACATAACCGACGATCTTGGGCCCGTCGCCCTGGTCGGACCAGAGGTTCTTCGGCTTGCGCGACTCGTTGCGGGAGATGACGGCGTTGGCGGCGGCCAGGATGTTCTGGGTGGAGCGGTAGTTCTGTTCCAGCAGGATCGTGCGCGCGTCGGGGTAGTCGCGCTCGAACTCCAGGATGTTGCGGATCGTCGCGCCGCGGAAGGCGTAGATCGACTGGTCGGCGTCGCCGACCACGCACAGCTCCGACTGGTCGGCGCCCGAACGGACCAGCTCGCCGTCGGTCGTGCGCAGGTCGGGGCGGCCCACCAGCTCCCTGATCAGGATGTATTGGGCGTGGTTGGTGTCCTGGTATTCGTCGACGAGCACGTGCCTGAACCGCATCCGGTAGTGCTCGGCCACGTCGGGGAAGAGCTGGAACAGCGTCACCGTGTTCATGATGATGTCGTCGAAGTCCATCGCGCCGGCCTCGGTGAGCTTGCGCTGATAGCTCTTGTAGGCCTCCGCGAGCACCTTCTCCAGGTGCGAGCCCGCCTTGTCGAGCGCGGTCTCGTAGTCGACCAGCTCGTTCTTGAAGTTGCTCACCTGGGCGGAGAACGACCGCGGCGGATAGCGCTTCGGGTCGAGGTCCATCTCCCTGCACACCATCGCCATCAGCCGTTGCGAGTCGGCCTGGTCGTAGATGGAGAAGCTGGAGGGGAACCCGAGCCGCTTGGCCTCGCGGCGCAGGATGCGCATGCAGGCGCTGTGGAACGTCATCACCCACATCGCCTTGGACCTGGGCCCGACGAGCCGGTCGATGCGCTCCTTCATCTCGCGCGCGGCCTTGTTGGTGAAGGTGATCGCCAGGATCTCGCCCGGATGCACCTCACGCTCGGCGAGCAGGTAGGCGATGCGATGGGTGAGCACCCGCGTCTTTCCTGAACCCGCCCCCGCCACGATCAGCAGCGGACCGCCGTGATGGATCACGGCCTCCCGCTGCTGCGGGTTGAGGCCATCGAGCAAGGGGTGGTCAACAGAGACTTGGGTCGGCACGCACCTAGGTTAAGACTCTCCACCGACAATCGGCGCCTCGACGGCTGGAATCCCCACCCCGGCTCCACCGATCGGACCCTGACGCCTGGGACCGCGGCCCCATCGATCGGCGTCCGGAATGCCCGCTACGAGCTGCTGGTTGTCGTCAATGGACAATCCGAAAGGGAGAAGATGCTGGCCGACAACGAGATCAACCGGGTACTTGTCGTGACCGCACATCCCGACGACGCCGACTTCGGCGCCGCGGGCACGGTGGCACTCTTCGTCGATCGGGGTGTCGAGGTCACCTACCTGCTGGTTACGGACGGCGACGCGGGCGGCAACGAACGTACGCTCGACAACACCGGCATGGCCGAACTACGCAGAACCGAACAGACGGCGGCCGCCAAGGCGGTGGGCGTCACGGACGTCCGCTTCCTCGGCCACGCGGACGGCACCGTGGTGCCGTCGCTGGCACTGCGCAAGGACATCGCCAGGGTCATCCGCCAGGTACGCCCCGACCTGGTGATCACCCACCACCCCGAGCGCAACTACCAGTTCATCGCCCCCAGCCACCCCGACCACCGCGCGGTGGGCGGCTCCACACTCGACGCCGTCTACCCCGACGCCCGCAACCCGTACGCCTTCCCCGAACTGGTCAAGGAAGAGGGCCTGGCGGCCTGGACGGTCCGCGAGGTCTGGCTCATGGGCGGCTCCACCCCCAACCACTGGACGGACATCACAGAGGCCATCGACCGCAAACTGACGGCCTTGCAGTCGCACGTCAGCCAGGTGGCCCACGTGGAGGGCTTCGCCGACTTCGTCAAGACCCGCTTCGCCTCATGGGCCGAACAGGCCGGCTTCGGCGAAGGCCACTACGCAGAAGCCTTCCAAACCGTCACCACAGCCTGACCCCCACCCCTGAACCGTCCCGAAAGGACCGCCTTGTCGGGGCCAACCGATCCCGGCGACCGGACCGTCCTGGAGGGCGGGCCATTCTCGGGGGCGGGCTGGCGATCTGAGCCGGGGCGCCCCGAGAGAGGTGGACTGCCGAAGTGGGTGCCGGGCTTACCCCTGGACCGTCGCGGCAGGTCGCTCTGAATCGTCCTCAAGCCCTCCGGGGGCTGGGCCGGCTGGGGAACGGGCCGGCTGTTGCGGGGGGCGGGAGCTGACGGTCTGGGGCGTTCTTGCGGCGGCCGGTCTCATTTGCTGGGTTGCGGCTGTTTTCCGGCGATTCGGGCGAAGAGGTAGCCGAGGGAGTTGGTTGCCAGGTGCAGCATGGTTGGGGCTGTCAGGCCGCCTCGGCGGCGTAGTTCGCAGAAGAAGACGCCGGCTGCGGCCGTTGATATGACGCTGCCCGCCACCACTCGTGCCGTGTCCAGGTGGCCTGGCGTCTCGCCGGCCGTCAGGGCGCCGAGCGCTGGGTTGGCGCGGGCCATGTCGATTGCCGGGAGAATGTGCCACAGCCCGAACAGGGCCGACGACACCGCCGTTGCCACGACGGTTCCGTGGGTGCGGCGGAGTGTGCCGTGCAGGACGCCGCGGAAGCCCACCTCCTCCAGGAGGACCGTGCCCAGGGGCACCTGGACCAGCGCCTCCTCCAGGACGCGTGCGCGCGACAGGGACAGGGCGCGGTCGTCCTGGAACAACGGGCGGGTGCGCGGCATCGCGACACCGGCCGTGTAGACGGCGGCGACACCCGCTGCCAGGGCGCCGCCGATCGCCGCGCCCCTTCGCCCGTGTTCGAACCCCAGCTCCTGCCACGGCACCCCGGACCGCCGCGCCATGACCACCAGGGCGGCGGTCGCGGCGGCGGAGGTCAGGGGCGCGAGCCGGGGCGCCACCCGGTTGTTCAGGACGTTGGCCACGGCCAGGACGGCGATCGAGCGAAGTAGCACCCCTGCAGGCTACGCCGCTCGCTATCCATTCCAACTGGTGAATATCGGCCATCCACGCTGACTCAGGCGAGAGTCCGCCGTGTGCTTGAACCACCCACCCACCCGCGCGCCGAAGTCGGCGCCATTTGGCCAGCGTGGGCACGGGCACGAGTGTGGGGTGTGGGCACGGGCGTGGGCGTGGGCGTGGGCACGGGCATCGTGGGTTCGGACCTAGCGGAGTCCAGACCATCGCGATCGGACCGACACGATCGGACCATCGTGTCGGACGGACACACCCGGACTGTCACGTCCCGACCGTCACATCCGGACCGTCACATCCGGACCGTCACGTCCAGACCGACAGGGCCCGGGGTCCGCGCCATCCGGGCCTGCGCGATCAAGGCATGTCCCGCCTACGCAGGCCAGGTCGTGGTGCGCGTCGTGTGCCGCTAAGTGGCGGCTGGGCTGCGCCAGCCTAAGGGGAAGCGGGAGCGGCGGCGTTCCTCTGGGGTCAGGCCGCCCCAGATGCCGTCCGCCTCCCCCGCGCTCAGCGCGTACGAGCGGCAGTCGGTCAGGACCTGGCAGGTGGCGCAGATCGCTTTGGCTTGCGCCTCCTGTGGGGCAGAGGGCGCGAGCGGGAAGAACAGCTCAGGATCGCTGGATCTGCAGGCGCCCCCGCGCAGCCAGCCGATCTCTCCCAATGGCATGGGGCAACGGTATGCCGACGTCATGATCGGCCGCATCATCCTTTGGGTTGACACGCGAGTACATCCCCAGCCGCAGCTTCTCAGCAGGCGGCCACGCCGCCTTGGACGCCGTTGGTGAAGGCCTGCTGGCGTTGTTCGGCCGTGCCGTGGGCGCTGGGGTTGAGCCAGTCGTCCGTGGGGTCGCCCGCCGCCTCCAGGTTGCGGAACAGTTCGTCCTCGTCCCCCGGTTCCACCCGCAGCGCGCCCGCGTTGACCAGCGACGCCAGCGTGCCGCCCGCGTAGCAGTCGGCCTGCAGCTCCGCCTGTACGTTCAGCTCGAAGCCGGCCCGTAGCTGCGCCTGCACCGAATGCCCGAACTCGTGGGGAATGATCAGGTAGACCGAGCCGTCCCCCATGTCGGTCCAGAGCGACTCCATCCAGTCCTGGTCATAGGCGATGAAATGGCCGGCAGGGCAGTAGAAGGCGTTGTTCGGTACGGCAGGCTCGCCGCCGCAGCTCGGCCCGGACGTCCCGGAATAGGGGACGAAATCGGAAATAGGCCGGTAAGTCCGGCCGAGGGTGCTGAACTGCTGCTTCCAGAACGCCTCCGTCAGCTCCCGCGCGGTCCGTACGTCACCCTCGAACGTGTCGGCCCCCGAAGTGTCCAGGGAAGCCGGCCGGGACAGCCCGCACGCGGCCAGGAGGAGCACCAGGACAACGGCCAAGGATCGTCGCACAGGCATCACACGTCCCAAGTGTGCACCGGCTCGTTGCCATGCATGCGTTCTATGTACTCAAGCGTCATCGCCCGCAGCGCCTCGTGCCGGTCTCCGCCGTGCGCCTGTACTCGTTCGACCTGCCAGGTCGACCCGGTACGGCCGGACAGGCACCGGCCCTCGATGACCCCGAGCAGCCGGTCGGCCACGGGCCGGTCCACGCCCCACTTGCTGAGCCCCTCGTAGGCCATCGGGAGCAGGCGGCGCAGGATCAGCTCCCCGGCGGACACCTCGCCCAGGCCCGGCCAGTAGAGGCGCGCGTCGAGGCCGTGCCTGGCCGCGCTGTTCAGGTTGTCCTCGGCGGCGGCGAACGACATCTGGCTCCAGATCGGCCGCTCGGCATGCGGGAGTACGGCCATCAGCCCGTAGTAGAAGGCCGCGTTGGCCGCGATGTCGACCACGGACGGCCCGGCGGGCAGCACCCGGTTCTCCACCCGCAGGTGCGGGGCGCCGTCGGCCACCGCGTACACCGGCCGGTTCCACCGGTAGATCGTGCCGTTGTGCAGGGTCAGCTCGTGCAGTTGCGGGATGCGGCCCTGTTCCAGCTCGGCCCGTGGGTCCTCGTCGTCGCAGAGTGGCAGCAGCGCCGGGTAGTACAGGACGTTCTCCTCGAACAGGTCGAAGACGCTGGTGATCCACCGCTCGCCGAACCAGACGCGCGGCCGTACGCCCTGGGCCTTCAGTTCGGTGGGACGGGTGTCCGTGGCCTGCTCGAACAGTGTGATCCTGGTCTCGCGGTGCAGCTCCTTGCCGAACAGGTACGGCGAGTTCGCGGCGACGGCCACCTGCGGCCCGGCGATGGCCTGGGCGGCGTTCCAGTGCGCGGCGAACTGCTCCGGGCTGACCTGCAGGTGGAGCTGCACACTGGTGCACGCGGCCTCGGGGGTGATGCTGTCGGCGTGGGTGTCGAGGCGTTCGATGCCCTCGATCGACAGGTGCAGGTCCTCACCGCGCGCGGCGAAGATCTGCTCGTTGAGCAGCCGGTAGCGCGGGTTGGCCGACAGCGCCCCCTCGCCGATCTCCTGCTCGCGCAGCGTGGGCAGGATGCCGATCAGGACCAGGTGGCCGCCCTCGGACTGGGCGCGCTCCTCGCCGTGGTTGAGCCGGGCCCTGACGTCGTTCTCCAGCCTGAGCGGCCCGTCGCCGCCCAGCTCCTGGGGCTCGATGTTGATCTCGATGTTGAACTGGCCCAGCTCGGTGGCCCAGTCGGGCTGCTCGATCGCGGCGAGCACCGCGGCGTTGCACATGGCCGCCTCGCCCGCCGCGTCCACAATGTTGAGCTCGATCTCCAGCCCGGCGAGGGGCCGGTCGCGATCGGCCTCGAAGCGATCCTCGCGGAGCATCTGGGCGAAGACATCAAGGCATCGCCGCACCTTATCCCGATATTTCCGTCGATCGTCTCGGCTGAACACGACGACCGGTACGTCCCTGCCCATTCTGGAAATGTCGCATGCCAGAGCCAACTAAGCCAGCACCCCGGCCTCCGCATAAGAGAAAACGCGGGCTAGACGAGCCGCCTGGCGGTGGCCCAGCGGGACAGCTCGTGCCGGTTGGACAACTGGAGCTTGCGCAGCACCGACGACACGTGCGTCTCGACCGTCTTGACCGAGATGAACAGCTCCTTGGCGATCTCCTTGTAGGCGTAACCACGGGCGATCAGCCGGAGCACCTCGCGCTCGCGCTGCGTCAGCGAGTCGAGCTCGGGATCGATGGACGGCGCCTCCGACGAGGCGAACGCGTCGAGCACGAAGCCGGCCAGCCGCGGCGAGAAGACCGCGTCGCCGTCGGCCACCCGGCGGATGGCGTCGGTCAGCTCCTTGCCGCTGATGTTCTTGGTCACGTAGCCGCGGGCGCCGCCTCGGATGACGCCGATCACGTCCTCGGCCGCGTCGGACACCGACAGCGCCAGGAAACGTACCTGCGAACCGGCGCCGAGCACCCTGCGCAGCACCTCCTGCCCGCCGCCGCCGGGCATGTGCACGTCGAGCAGGACCACGTCGGGGGTGAGCTCGGCGATCGCCTTGACCGCCGTCTCGACGTCCTCGGCCTCGCCGACGACCTGGATGGAGTCGCCCAGCTCGGCCCGTACACCGGAGCGGAACAGCCGGTGATCGTCGACGATCAGCACCCTGGTCATTGCTTCTCCACCTTCATCGTCAACATCACTTCCGTTCCCTCACCGGGCTCGGAGCGCACCCTGGCGGCGCCACCGTGACGTTCCATTCTCCCGATGATGGACTCCCTGATCCCCATTCTGTCGAGAGGCACCGTGTCCATGTCGAATCCCTTGCCACGGTCCTTCACGAAAATCGTCACTTCTTCGCCCTCTACCTCCGCATATACGGAAATAGACGGACTTTCAGAGTACTTGGCGGCGTTGACCATCGACTGCCGCGACGCCTTCAGCATGGCGGCCAGCTTGCCGGCCGGGTCGAGTTCGATGTCGCCCACGCAGACCACCTCGATCGGCACGCCGTGCGCGTCCTCCTCTTCCGCGGCGATCCTCCGTACGGCCGCGGCCAGTGTCGCGTCGGCGTCCTGGGCGGGCTGGTAGAGCCAGTTGCGCAGGTCGCGCTCCTGCGCGCGGGCCAGCCTGGTGACCTCGCGCGGGTCGTGCGCGACGCGCTGGATCAGCGTGAGCGTATGCAGGACCGAGTCGTGCACCATGGCCGCGACCTCGGCCCGCTCCTCCGACCTGATGCGCTCGCGCCGCTCGAGCTGGAGTTCCTTCCACAGCCCCGCGAGCCAGGGCGCGGCGATGACCGCCAGCCCGCCGACCACGACGACGGTGAACATCAGGCCGGGCTTGGCCTTGGACAGCTCCCCCTGGGCGGCCAGGAAGCCCGCCGCGCCGATGACGACGAGCACGATGCCGAGCAGCGTGCGCACCCGGTTCTTCCTGATGCTCTTGGTCGCCCCGCTCATCCAGTTCCGGCGGCGTTCGGGATCGGCCTGCTGCCACAGGATGATCGCGCCGATGCCGCCCACAGCGAACGGCAATATGCCGATGCCTCCCTTGGAGGCACCGGTCAGCCAGCTCGCGGCGGACAGCGCAACACCGATCGCGCTGAACGCCGCGAGCTGGCTCCAGTCGCGCTGTGGCGACTGCTGCCCCTCGTGCGGCTTACGGGGCGTGATCATCCAGAGCACCGCGTAGGCCACCACGCCGACTCCGTCAACCACGCTGAGCAGCACGAACATCAACCTGATCACGACAGGATCAAGCTTCAGCTGAGCCGCGAGCCCTTGTGCAACGCCGCCGAGCAGCCGGCCCTCCATGGGGCGCATCATCCGGCGGTACGGCGCGTCGCCACCGGGTTCGGCAAGAGTCTTCTGGTCAGCCATAACATCGCCATCGTCACATGTCGCGTGCGTTGGTGACATCAGGGAACAACCCCCGGGTCGGGTCAGGGGTCTCCCGGATGGAGATCGCCGCCGGGTGGGGCCACGATAGTGACATGACAGAAGCACCGCCGAAGAGACCGGCCGCTCCGCCCAGCGCGCTGCGACGCAGCAGCGAGGGGCGCTTCCTCATGGGAGTCTGCGCCGGACTCGGGCGGCACACCGGGATCGACCCGGTGGTGTTCCGCGTGGGCTTCACGGTGCTGCTGTTCGGCTCCGGGGTGGGGCTGTTCCTGTACATCGCGGCGTTCCTGCTGATGAAGGAGCCGAACGGGCGGCCCGGTTACATCGAGCAGTGGACCCGGCGCGACTTCGCCGCCGACACCGTGATGGCGCTGCTCGCGGCGGTGCTCGCGGCCGGGCTCGGCATCAACCTGGCGTCGGTCTGGCTCGGCACCGGCACGCTGGTGGTCGGCATGATGCTGGCCATCGGGCTGCTCGCGGCGCACACCAGCGGCGTGGACCTGCTCGGGCTGGTCCGGTCGATGCCCGAGCGGCTCAACCGCCGTCCCCCACAGGGCGAGCCCGACCCGTTCCTGTACGACTTCGCCCACTCGCCCATCCCGAGCCCCACCGCGCCCACGGCGGGCTTTCCGCGATCCCGCCCCGCCGACTCGTACGCGCGCGAGCCGGTGACGGAGCCCGCGCCGCCCGTCGGCCCCGAGCCGCCGACCGCCCCGACGCGCGTCAACCCCGTCGCCGCCGATGCACCGCTCGACGAACCGGCCACCGCCCGGGCTGAGCCATATCCGGAGCCGACTCAGGAGCCGACCCGGGATTCGTCTCAGGAGGCGCCGTTCCAAAGGCCCGCCGGCGAGACGCCGCCGCCCGCCGCGCCGCGCTTCCGAGCCGAGCCGAAGACCGCCGTCGCCTACGGCGAGCCGTTCGCGCCAAGAGGCCCCTACCAGCCGCTCGACCCGAGCAGGCGGCCCGGCGGCTACTCACCGTACGACCCCGCCCTGTACGGCCGGCCGACGCCCCCGTCCCCGCCCCGCCGGAAGCGGCCCAGATCGTTCATCGGCGCCATCACCATGTTGCTGGCCATCATCATTGGAGGGATCGTCGTGGCGGTCCAAGCCAGGTCCGCCTCGGGGGTCAGTCCCACCCTGGTCGGCGGCGCCGTACTCGTCACCATCGGCGCCGGGCTGCTCATCGCGGCCTGGTGGGGCCGCGGCGCGGGACTGGTCGCGATCGGCACCATGGTCGCGCTGCTGATCGGCCTCGGCCTGATGCTCGGGGACCTGCCACGGAATGTCGGCGACTTCGTCTGGCGGCCGACCACCGTGGCGGAGGCGAGCAAGCTCTACGACGTAGGCGTCGGGGACGGCCGGCTCGACCTGTCCGAACTCAAGCTCACTCCGGGCACCAGCCTGACGTTCAACGCCAAGGTCTCGATCGGCGAGCTGACGGTGATCGTGCCGCCGACCGCCAGGGTCGAGGTGCACGCCAGCAACAAGGTCGGCGACATCAAGGTGGACCAATCACTCAGAGGCGGCGTCGACGTCAAGTTCGACAAGGTGCTGGAGCCTGACACGCGCCCGAAGGGCGCCGTCTCGACCATCGTGCTGAACCTGAGGGGCGGCGTCGGCGACATGGAGGTGCGACGTGCAGCGTGAGGTCGACAAGCCGCGCAGCGTCCACAGGACCGACTGGATGGCGCTGCTGAGCGGCACGCTCTTCGTGGTGCTCGGCATCCTGATCCTGACCCGGGCGATCACGGACCCCCTGGTCCTGGTGTCTCTCGTGATCGTGGGACTGGGCTTCGCGGGCCTCGTGGCGGTAATCGCGCGGGTGATCCGCGGCAAGTAACCCTTGACCGGGAAAAACACGAGCGTACGTTGGCTTTGTCCGCGTTTCCCGCGCTCCTCTGGGGAGGACGTATGCCTCGGATAGCCGTCACCGTCGACGGAGTCAAGTACGAGGAGGAAGTCGAGCCGCGACTCCTTCTCGTTCACCTGCTACGAGAACGTCTGGGCAAGACCGGCACCCCGGTCGGCTGCGACACCAGCAACTGCGGCGCCTGCACCGTGATGCTCGACGGCAAGAGTGTCAAGAGCTGCTCGGTGCTCGCCGTACAGGCTGACGGCTGCGACATCGTCACCATCGAGGGCCTGGGCGCCAACGGGTCGATGCACCCGATGCAGCAGGCCTTCCACGAGGAACACGCCCTGCAGTGCGGCTACTGCACGCCCGGCATGGTCATGGCCGCGATCGACCTGCTCAGGGACAATCCGGACCCGTCGGAGGACGCCATCAGGGAGGGCCTGGAAGGCAACCTCTGCCGGTGCACCGGCTACTGCAACATCGTCCGCGCGGTACGGCGGGGCGCACAGGAGATGGGCCAGGCGGTGAGGACGCCGTGACCGAGGTCGGCAAGGCGAGGAAGCGCAAGGAGGACGCGCGGCTCCTGACCGGGCGCACCCAGTGGACCGACAACCTGCGGCAGCCGGGGATGCTGCACGTCATGTTCCTGCGCAGCCCGATGGCGCACGCGCGGATCACCGGCGTCGACGTCTCGGCGGCACGCGACCTGCCGGGTGTCGTGGCGGCGTTCAGCGGCCAGGACTTCGCCGCCGAACAGGGCAGCCTGCCGTGCGCGTGGCCGGTGAGCGAGGACATCGTGATCCCCGATCACCCCCCGATGGCCGTGTCGGAGGTGCGTTACGTGGGCGAGGCCGTCGCCTGCGTGGTCGCCACCGACCGCTACCTGGCCGCGGACGCGCTGGAGGCGATCGAGGTCGACTATGAGCCGCTGCCGGCCGTACTCGACATGAACGAGGCGCTCGCCCCGGACAGCCCCAAGGTGCACGAGGCGGGCAACCAGGCGTTCACCGTGAAGATCACCTCAGGTGACGTCGAGGCGGCCTTCAGGGACGCGCCGGTGGTCATCGACCGGACCTACATCCAGCAGCGGTTGATCCCGAGTGCGATGGAGCCGCGGTCGGTGCTCGCGACCACCGACGGCGACTCCTTCACGCTCTGGTCGGCCACGCAGATCCCGCACGTCCTGCGCGTCATGCTGGCCGTGGTGACCGGCATCCCCGAGCACAAGATCCGGGTGATCGCGCCCGACGTCGGCGGCG
This sequence comes from Nonomuraea sp. NEAU-A123, assembly GCF_018603905.1. Lineage (GTDB taxonomy): Bacteria > Actinomycetota > Actinomycetes > Streptosporangiales > Streptosporangiaceae > Nonomuraea. Next base: position 161,137 of record NZ_JAHFZZ010000001.1, on the reverse strand, counting down.
GGTTCGGCTCCAAGCTGCAGGTCACCGCCGAAGAGGTGCTGTGCCTGCTGCTCACCAAGCGGCTGGGCAAGCCGGTCAAGTGGACGGAGTCCCGCTCCGAGGGCAACCTGACCGTGCACCACGGCCGCGACCAGATCCAGCATCTCAGGCTGGCGGCCGAGGCCGACGGGCGGATCCGCGGGCTCCAGGTGGAGCTGCTGGCCGACATGGGCGCCTACCTGATGCTGGTCACGCCCGGCGTGCCGCTGCTCGGCGCGTCGATGTTCAACGGCATCTACAAGATGGACGCCTACGAGTTCGGCTGCACGGGCGTCTTCACCACGAAGATGCCGACCGACGCCTACCGCGGCGCGGGCCGCCCCGAGGCGACGTACGGCATCGAGCGGATGATGGACGAGCTGGCCGCCGAGCTCCGCCTGGACCCGCTGGAGGTGCGGCGGCGCAACTGGATCAAGCACGAGGAGTTCCCGTTCACCACCATCTCCGGGCTGACCTACGACTCGGGCAACTACGAGGCGGCGACAGACAAGGCGATGGCGCTGTTCGGCTACGACAAGCTGCGCGCCGAACAGGCCGACCGGCGTGACCGGGGCGACCCGGTCCAGCTCGGGATCGGCGTGAGCACGTTCACCGAGATGTGCGGGCTGGCCCCGTCCAGGATGCTCGGCGCGGCCAACTACGGCGCGGGCGGCTGGGAGCACGGCTCGGTACGCATGCTGCCGACCGGCAAGGTCGAGGTCGTCACCGGCAGCTCCCCGCACGGCCAGGGACACGTGACGGCGTGGAGCCAGATCACCTCCGACGCGCTCGGCGTGCCGTTCGAGGACATCACGGTGCTCCACGGCGACACGGCGATCGCGCCCCGGGGCATGGACACCTACGGCTCGCGCTCACTGACCGTCGGCGGCATCGCCGTGCTCAAGGCGTGCGACAAGGTCAAGGACAAGGCCAGGAAGCTCGCCTCGCACATGCTCGAATGCTCGCCCGACGACCTGGACTTCGCCGAGGGCGTGTTCAAGGTGAAAGGCACCGACTCCCAGAAGAGCATCCAGGAGCTGGCCTACGCCGCGTTCACCGCACACGACCTGCCCGAGGGCGTCGAGGCGCGGCTCGACTCCGACGCCACCTTCGACCCGGAGAACTACTCCTTCCCGCACGGCACCCACCTGTGCGCCGTGGAGGTGGACACCGAGACCGGCATGGCGAAGATCCGCTCGTACGTGGCGGTCGACGACGTGGGCAAGGTGGTCAACCCGCTGATCGTCGAGGGCCAGATCCACGGCGGCATCGCGCAGGGCGTCGCGCAGGCGCTGTACGAGGAGGCCGTCTACGACGCGGAGGGCAACCTGCTCACCACCACGATGGCCGACTACCTGCTGCCGACGGCGATGGACCTGCCGGACTTCGTCACCGACAGGACCGAGACCCCGGCCACCAGCAATCCGCTGGGCGCCAAGGGTGTCGGCGAGGCGGGCACGATCGCCTCGACTCCGGCCGTCGTCAACGCCATCGTCGACGCGCTGCGCCCGCGCGGCGTGCACGACATCCAGATGCCATGTACACCCGAGCGGATCTGGAGGGCGCTGCGATGATCCCGGCTCAGTTCGACTACGTCCGCGCAGGCTCGCTCGGCGAGGCCGTCCAGGAGCTCGCCGCCGACGAGGACGCCAAGGTCCTCGCCGGCGGGCAGTCGCTCCTCCCGCTGCTCCGGCTCCGGCTGGCCTACCCGTCGAAGCTGGTCGACGTGGGCCGCCTGCCCGAGCTGACGGGCGTGCACGACCGTGGCGACCACGTCTTCATCGGCGCGATGGCCACGCACGACGAGGTGATGCGCTCCGGCGTGGTCAACGCCGACTGCCCGCTCGTGGCGCTCACCACCACGAAGGTCGCCGACCCCGCGGTGCGGCACCGCGGCACGTTCGGCGGCTCGCTGGCGCACTGCGACCCGGCGGGCGACCTGCCCGCGGTGGTCCTGGCGCTGGAGGGCGTCTTCGTGACCAGGTCGCCGGAGGGCGAGCGGGAGATACCCGCCGCCGAGTTCTTCGTCGACTACCTGGAGTCGGCGCTGCGGCCGGGAGAGATCCTGGTCGGGGTGCGGATCCCGAAGCTCGGCGCCGGCTGGGGCTATCACTACGAGAAGTTCCACCGGACCGCGCAGTCGTGGGCCATCGTCGGGGTGGCCGCGGCGGTCAAGCGTTCCAACGGAGCGATCGAGGAGGCGAGGATCGGCCTGACCAACATGGGCCCGACGCCCGTGCGGGCCCGCGCGGTCGAGACCGCCCTGCGGGGTGTCCAGCTCGGCGATCAGGTACGGCAGGCGTGCGAGGAGGCGGCGGCCGACACCTCGCCGCCCTCCGACCTGCACGCCCAGCCCGACTATCGCCGGCATCTGGCCAGGGTGCTGACCCATCGCGCGATTCTGAACGCCGCCGGATCCCCCTGACCGGTTCGAGGGGGCACCTCTTCCGGGGTGCCCCCTCTCAGACGTAATGTCGCAAACAGACGGGGCGCAGTGACGGGAGAGGAGCGGATCGATGGCGATGCGGTTCGAGCACGAGTTCAGTGTTCCGGTGCCGGTCGAGCAGGCGTGGGCCGTGCTGCTCGACGTCGAACGGGTCGCCCCGTGCCTGCCGGGGGCCTCGCTCGACATCTTCGAGGGCGACGAGTTCACCGGCCGGATGAAGGTCAAGGTCGGTCCGATCACCGTGACCTACCGCGGCTCGGCCAGGTTCGAGAACGTGGACAAGGACGCTCACACGCTTACCCTCCAGGCGTCGGGCAAGGAGGCCCGCGGCGCGGGCACGGCCTCGGCGACCGTCAAGGCCACGCTGACGCCCGGCGACGGGTCCACCGCGGTCTTCGTCGAGACGTCGTTCAACGTGACCGGCCGGCCCGCCCAGTTCGGGCGCGGGGTCATGGCCGAGGTCGGCGCGAAGCTCATCGACAGGTTCGCGGGCAACCTCGCGCAGCTCCTGGCCGAGCCCGCCCATGAGGCGCCCGCCGTACCTCAGGAGGAGGGGCCGCGGCTGAGCGCGGTGCCCAGTCCCGAGGAGGACGTCCGGCCCGCCGGGACGCTGCGTACGTCGCTCACGCCCGACGAGGAGGCGCTCGACCTGCTGGAGATCGCCGGGACGCCGCTGCTGAAGCGGCTCGCTCCCGTCGTCGGGGCGCTCGCGGCGCTGCTGTTCATCGGCTGGTTGATCAGACGCCTCATGCGCTGATTCAGCAAAAAGACCATCAAGTCCGGACACTTCACTCGGAGCCGGGGAAGTTCATCCCCACATGTCTTATTTCGAGGGACCTTCGGGGAGATGGCATGCCGGACTGCACCGTTGTCATCATCACCTACAACGACGCGGCCCGCCTGCCCAGGGCCGTGCGCTCGGTACTCGGCCAGTCGCTGCGCGACCTCGAAGTGATCATCGCCGACGACGCGAGCACCGACGACACGGCCCGGGTGGCGGGCGAGCTCGCGGGGAGCGATCCACGCGTCCGCTACCTGCGCAGGCAGACCAACAGCGGCGGCTGCGGCGCGCCGCGCAACGACGGTCTCGACGCGGCGGCGGCGCCGTACGTGATGTTCCTCGACAGCGACGACGAGCTGCCCAGGCACGCCTGCAAGAGCCTGCTCGGCGAGATCGAGCGGACCGGCGCCGACTTCGTGGCCGGGCAGATCTCGCGGCTGTACGAGAGGAGCGGGCGGCTGGCGCCCTACTACCCGTCGCTGTTCGCCAGGCGGCGGGTCGTGGCGGGCATCCGCGAGGAGCCCGAGCTGTTCCTCGACTCCTTCAGCACCAACAAGCTCTACAGCGTGCGCTTCCTGCGCGAGAACGGGCTGCGCTTCCCGGAGGACATCCACTACGAGGACCACGTCTTCGCCGCCGGGCTGTACGCCATGTCGCGCCGGTTCGCGGTCGTGCCCTGGGTGGTCTACCACTGGCACCGCGCATCCGACGACAGCTCCATCTCGCTCAACATCAAGGAGCTGGACAACGTACGGCACCGTGTGGCGGCGGCCCGGCTGAGCGACGACCTGCTGCGGGCCCACGACGCCGGGGACCTGGTGCCCGCCAGGCAGCACCGTTTCCTCAGGCAGGACCTGCGTGTGTACCTCAACCCGCTGCCCAGGCGCGATCGGGCGTGGGTCAGGGAGTTCGTCTCGATCGTCCGGCCGTACCTGGAGGAGGTGCCGGCCGAGGCGTTCGAGCGGATCGAGCCGATGGCCCGGGTCTGCTGCCGGCTCATCCTCGACGACCGGGTCGACGACCTGATGGTGGCCGCCCGGTCGCTGTCCTACCCGTGCGCCGCCCCGCGGACCGCGGTACGGCACGCGGGCCGTACGTACTGGGGCACGACGGTCACGCCCGGCATGGACATCACCCGGCTGCGGATGGCCGAGCTGCCCTACACCGCGGCCCGGCTGCGGCACGAGGTGACCGAGATCGCCGCCGACGGCGAGCGGATCCGAATGGTCGTGCACTCCTACGACCCTTTTGGGATGCTGCCCAGCGAATGGGCGGCCTTCCTCCAGCTCGGCGGCGAACGCGTCCCCATCAGGCCCGTCCCGTCCGGTGACGGCGGGTACGTGAGTGAGATCACCTTCACGCCCGCGGACTCGTGCGATCCGCGCATCGGCTTCACCAGGATCTCCGACGGCCGCACCACGACCGACCGGCTGATGGCCCCGCCCACCATGGAGCCGATCGCGCTGCGGGGGCGCACGATCACCGCCGAGGGCAACGCCGCGTACCTGCACGTGCGCGCGCCATCGGCCCCGTCGCTGCGCCAGAGAATCAAGCGCCGGCTGATGAAGCGGCTCAGCACGCCGGCCATGAAACTGCGCTTCTACAAGGCGGTGATCCGCCTGCTCCCGCCGCGCCGCAACCTGGCCCTGTTCGAGGCCGACGTCGGCAAGGGCTACACCGGCAGCCCGCGCGCCATCTACGAGGAGCTGCGGCGGCGGAACCTGCCGATCGACGTCGTCTGGTCCGTGGCCAGGGACCGGGCGAACTTCCCCAGCGACACGCGGCTCGTCCGCCGCGGCGGCTGGCACTACGTGTGGCTGCTGGCCCGTGCGGGCATCTGGGTCGACAGCCACGGCTTCCCCCTCAACTATCCGAAACCGCCCGGAACCCGCTATCTCCAGACTTGGCATGGCCAGGGCATCAAGTCGGTCGGCTTCGACGCGCCCGACCTGCGCGCCGACTTCGACCGGCCGCGCGACGAGTGGCGCGCCGCCGTCGCCCGCTGGGACGCGCTCATCTCGCCGAGCGCCGAGTTCTCGCGGATCTTCCTGCCGTCCAACGGCTACCGGGGCTGGGTCCTCAGGTACGGCACGCCGCGCTGCGACGCGCTGGTGCGCCGGGAGACCAGGCACGACGTCATGGCCCGGCTGGAGATACCGCCGGGCAGGAAGACCCTGTTGTACGCGCCCACCTATCGCGACCGGGCCAAGAACAGCGGGCGGTCGGTCCGGGCGGACCTGGAGCTGATGGCCGAGGAACTGTCCGGCGAGTGGGTGCTGATCCTGCGGACGCACCCGGTGGAACGTTTCAGGATCCCGCAGCACCTCAGGCACTTCGTCCGGCCCGCCGGGTCGTACCCGGAGATCAACGACCTGATCCTGGCCTCGGACGCGCTGCTCACGGACTACTCGTCGGTGATGTGCGACTACGCGCTGACCGGCAAGCCCATGGTGTTCCTGATCGACGACTGGGACGAGTACCGGCTGACCGAGCGGGGCGTCTACCACGACCTGCCGGCCATCGCCCCCGGGCCGTGCGTCACGACGACCGAGGAGGTGGTGGCGGCGTTGCGGGAGCTGCCGGCCGTACACGCGGCCTATGCCGAGCGGTACGCGGCCTTCCATCGGTTGTGGTGCGCCGACGAGCGGGGGGACGCCGCCGCGCGCGTCGTGGACGCCTTCTTCGGGCACCGGGCGGCGTCATGACCGTGATGTTCGCGTGCATGGACGCCGACACGCTGGGCGGCATCCAGCAGGTGACGCACACGCTGGCGCAGGGGCTGGCCGGACGCGGCTACGACGTGCACGTGGTCGGGCTGCACCGGGCGGCGGCGCCGTTCCGCTACGTCGAGGCGCCGCGCTACCGGCACCACGTGATCAGCCCGGAGCCCGTGGGACCGCAGAGCCCGCGGGCCCGCCGGCGGGCCGACGAACGGCTGGCCGCCCTGCTCGGCCCGATGCGGGCCGGTTTCGCGGTGCTGACCTCGCCGGGGGTGGTGACCCGGCTGACGTCCCTGCTGCCCCGCTCGCTGCGTCCGGTGGGGCAGTACCACGGCTCGTACGAGCACGCCCGCGGCTGCTGGCACCTCGGCTCGATCAGTCGGCACTACCCCAATCTCGACCAGGCGGTCTTCCTCAGTGAGGACGACGCCTGGCGCTTCTCCGAGGACGCGCTGCTGCCCAACACCTGGACCCTGCCGAACCCGCTGGCGCGCTGGCCGCTGGCGGTGTCCGAGCTGGACACTCTCAGGGTGCTGGGAGTGGGGCGGCTGGAGGGGATCAAACGGTTCGACCGGCTCATCAGCGCGTTCGCCAGGGCCGCGCCGCCGCCGCCGTGGGAGCTGCACCTGATCGGCGACGGCGCCGAGCTGGAGCGGCTGCGCGCGCACGCCGTACGCGAGGGCGTCGGGGACCGGGTGGTGTTCAGAGGCCGGGTGCCCGCCGCCGACATGCCGGGCGAGTACCTGAAGGCGGCGGTCGTGGGGATGAGCAGCGAGCACGAGGGGCTGCCCGTCGTGCTGCTGGAGTCGGCGGCGCACGGGGTGCCCGCAGTGGCGTTCGACGTGTCGGGCGGGGTGCGGTCGGCCGGGCCGGTGCTCGTCCCGGCCGGGGACGTGGCCGCGTTCGGCGTGGAGCTGGCCCGGCTGATGGGCTCGGTGCGCGAACGGCGGCGCCTGGGCGCCGCCGTTCGGGCACGGGCCGGCGCCTTCCGGCTCGACCACGTCCTGGACCGCTGGGAATCCCTGTTCGCCCACCTGGCGCGGTGAGCCCGGCGGTTACCCCGCGCGCTGGGCCAGCTCGGGCGACTCGTTGCGCGGCTGCGGCACCCCGGCGAGCACCTGCTGCGTCGAGGTGAGCAGCGCGGCGACCGGGCTCGGCTCGCGCAGCCGGTTGATGCGGTCGCGCATCGCCTTGCGCATCCGGCCGGCGCGGCGCTTCTGCATCGTCCTCTGCAGGGACAGCACGTGCTCCTTGGCCGCCGCCGGCGCGCCGGTGAGCTCGTACCCGTTGGCCTGGAGCCGGGCGCCGAGCACCTGCTCGCACAGCGCGATCTCCCAGCCGTCCAGCCGGCTGGTCCAGCTCCCCACCCTGCTCCGGGTGACCTCCTCGTGCGTGTTGCGGTGCCAGACCTTGTGCGGCGGGACCGCCACCTGGGCCGCCTCCCGCGGTGACACCATCATCGGGTCGAAGTCCTCGTCGAGGAAGTGGCAGAGCTTCTTCATCTCGGTCGCCGGGTCGTCGGTGAGGTCCTCGTACCGCAGCTCGTAGTAGGAGTCCTCGGGCATCGTCCGCCTCAGCTTGTTGCCCGCGTCGATGGCCTCGGCCCAGGTGGAGATCGCGTGGAAGGAGTCCAGCGTGTACCAGGGCATCTCCTTCAGCGACGAGACGCAGTCGCGACCGTCCCTGATCAGGTGGACGAACTGGGCGTCCGGGAAGAGCCTGAGCAGCATGTCGACCTGCTTGACGTAGCTCGGCCGCTTGTCTCCCCAGCGGGGCTTGTCGAACCGGTCGGCGTACATGCGGAAGGTGGTGCCGATCACCGAGCCGAGCGACCCGGGCCCCTCGACGACCTGCCGGACGTAGTCGTCCTTGGCGAGCTTGAGCTCGTGGAACTTGGTGCTGCGGTCGCTGGAGATCCACTGCGCGAGCGCGCGGCGGCGATCCTCGACGCGCAGGTCGCCGAACGTCCGCCGCCGATGGTAGGCCGGCACCAGGAACCTGGTCTCCGGCGCCACCGCGATCCGCGGGTGCGAGTGGAGCATGAGCTGCAGCATCGTGGTGCCGGAGCGCGGGCACCCGACGACGAAGATGGGCCGGTCTGACATGTAAAACCCCCGAAAACTTAGACGAGAACGTGCTCTCGGCTCCCCTTGGAGGGCACGCGGTGCTTGCGTATGAAAAGCCACATCCGGCGGACGAGGACGACCTCATTGGCCAGCAGCAGGACGCTGGCGACCGCGGAGATCGGGATCAGCGCCACGGGTCCCAGAAGCGGCGCGACCACGAACACAGCGGCGTGGAACTCGATGCCGCTGATCAGGTGAGAACGGATCCGGCGGCGGGCCATGGCCTTGTTGATCCGCCGTGTGAGACGACGTCTGCGGCTGAGCGGTGGCCGCTGGCGCGGCACCCACACCTCGACCTCGTCGTCCTCCGCCTGGCCCGCGCCGTCCGCATCCGCCTCCGTCTCCGCCTCGGCGCCGGTCTCGGCTTCGGCCTCAGCCCGGACCGTCTCGCGGACCCGCCTCATCTGCGGCGCGTTGACGTACCTGATCAGGTCGACCACCGCCACCGCCGCGCCCATGACGACGTATCCGACGTCGCCGGTGATCGCGTACTGTCCGTAGGCGAGCCCGGCGGCGCAGAACACCACCCTGATCCGGTCACCGAGGTAGTCGAGCCACAGACCGAAGGGCGTCCCCGAGCCCTTGAGCCGCGCGATCTTGCCGTCCAGGCAGTCCACCATGAAGCTCAGGTAGAACATGGCCGCCCCCGCGGCCAGCCGGTCCATCGCCAGAAAAGTGGCCGACACCATGCCGAGGACCAGTGACAGGACCGTGAGCTGGTTGGGCGTCAACCGCGTGCGGTTGGCCACCAGCAGAGCGGCCCGGCAGGCGACCGGGTCCACGAAGTACACGGTCCACCAGGAGTCTCTCCGCTTGCGTGTCGCGTAGACGTCATCGAGCGAATAGGTCCTCATGGCTTCCAAGCATGGCGACGCGCCGTCGTGTTCCAATTACTCTCTGGAACTACTGGGTGATGTCCATGCAGGTTCTTGACCATCCTGGCACCGACAGCCGCCAGACCTTCTGCGCCTCACCTTCGCGAAAGCACCCTTTCAGCGCCAGGCCGCACAATTCCACCCGGGCATGCAGCCGCCAGCTCGGGCCGCCCTTTTCGAGCAGCCCCGGGTCGATCGCCACCTGGACACCCCGCTCGCCCGTACGCTCCACGTCCAGCATCACCCGGCGCTCGCCGTCGGCCAGCCACATGTCGACCCGGGTCGGCTGCTGCGGCACCCGGTGGATGTACACCTCGCCGCGTACCTCGAATCGGTCCCCCGTCCAGTCGCACTCGTCGACCGTGGCCACCAGCTTGAGCTCTTCACTCGCCTCGAAGACCGCGTCGGGGATCTTGAGGGTCCGGTCGCGGAAGTAGGGGTAGTCGCCGTACCAGCCGACCTCGTGCGGCAGGATCGGGGTGCCGTTGACCGCCTCGCGCCTGAACCTGCGTACCTCCCGCAGCTCCTTGACCAGGCCGCGGCTCAGCAGGTGGAGTTCGAGCCTGCGCAGCGACGCCACCGAGCCGAGCGCGACGGGGCTCATCCCGGCCATCCACTGCTCCGAGAGTTCGAGCAGCGGCCCGATCTCGTCGTCCTGGCAGTACTCCAGCGCCTGGAACAGGAAGAGGAGGTCCTTCTCCAGCACCAGGCCGTCGAAGGCGTCGATGAGCTGGGGCGCCTTCTCCTCGAGGAAGGCCCGGACCGCCCGGATGGCGGTCAGCCGTTCGGCCAGGTTCGACAGCTCCGCCCGCCGCTGCGTGATGGAGCTCTCCCCCTCCTCGCGCTTGCGCCAGTGGTAGACGATGTCGGGCAGCACGTCGACGCCCGTCGCCAGCACGTGCGCCCGCATGCTGAGCGGCACGTCCTCATAGATCCCCGCCGGGAACTCCAGCCCGTGCTCGTGCCAGAAGTCCTTCCGGTAGACCTTGTTCCACACCGTGCGGTCCCTGATCAGGACCTGCCGGTCCAGGATGTGCGAGCGCGGCACATGCCGCCTGAACACCTTCTCGTGCAGCGACGACACGGCCAGCTCCCCCTCCTTCATGCGCAGCACCCCGCCGCACGCGAAGTCCGAGCCGCTCTCCCGCAACGACCCGACCAGCAGCTCGTACGCCTTGGGCGGCACGACGTCGTCACCGTCGGCGAAGGTCAGATAGGTGCCGCGGGCCCGGCGGATCCCCGCGTTGCGCGCCGGACCAGGGCCCTGGTTCGGCTGGTCGAACAGGACGAAGCGCGGATCGCGGTCGGTGAACTCCCGCGCCACCCGCACGCTTCCGTCCACGGAGCCGTCGTCGACCAGGATGACCTCGATGTCCTCCAGCGTCTGCGCCGCCAGGGACTCCAGGCATTCGGCGATGTACGGCTCCACGTTGTAGATCGGGACGACGACGCTGAGCATGGGCGTCATACCGAGAAGCTCCCTTGGGTCGGGGTTGGGGTCGAGGGCAGCATGCCTCGCTCATCACCCCCGCACGACCTTCGCTACCGCCCCCTGATCAGCTCTTTGCCGGATGAATCCGCTACGTTGTGCAGTCAGTCGAGCGCGCTGAGTAGGGAGACGCCGTGCTGAGAGCCGTACACGACCATGAGCTGCCCGCCATCCGCCGATGGCGCAACCACCCGAAGGTGCGGGCGGCCAGCTTCACCACCCACGTCATCGCCGAGGACGAGCACGCCCGGTGGTGGGCCTCGGTAAAGGACGACCCGGCCACCCGCGTGCTGATCTACGTCCACGACGGGACCGTCGCGGGGGTGGTGACGTTCTCCGGCCTCGACCCCGGCTCGCGGAGCGGCGAGTGGGGTTTCTACCTCGATCTGGCGGGGCTGGAGCGGTCGGGCGCGCTGCTGCCGGCCTGGATCGGGCTGGAGCGGTCGGCCATCGACCACGCGTTCGGCCCGCTGGGGCTGACCACGCTGCGCGGACAGGTGCTCGCCGGCAACGAGGCGGCCAGGAGGCTGCACCGGCGCTTCGGCTTCGCCGAGGTCGCCGTCCACCCGCGCGACATCGACGGCGTCCGCCGGGACGTGGTCACCGTGCAACTCACCAGGAAGGACGACTCATGGAGGAAGGACGACAGCGCATGATCTCCATCGCCGGGCGCGCGATCGGGGCGGACCAGCCTCCCTTCGTCATCGCCGAGATGTCGGGCAACCACAACGGCCGCCTCGAGCAGGCGCTGGCCATCGTCGACGCGGTGGCCGACAGCGGCGCCCACGCGCTGAAGCTGCAGACCTACCGCCCCGACACGATCACCGTCGACGCCGACGGCCCCGCCTTCCGCCTGGCCGACGAGCACGAGCTGTGGGGCGGCGAACGCCTCTACCAGCTCTACGAGCGGGCCCACACGCCGTGGGAGTGGCACGAGCCGATCTTCGCCAAGGCTCGCCGGCGGGGGCTCATCCCGTTCTCCTCGCCCTTCGACCCCACGGCCGTCGAGCTGCTGGAGAGCCTGGACGCCCCGGCCTACAAGATCGCCTCCTCGGAGATCGTGGACCTCCCCCTGATCAGGCTCGCCGCCGCCACGGGGAAGCCGCTGATCCTCTCCACCGGCATGGCGTCGATCGGCGAGATCCACGCCGCCGTGGCGGCCGCCCGTGACGCGGGCTGCGCCCAGCTCGCCGTGCTGACCTGCACCGCGACCTACCCCGCCGCGCCCACCGAGAGCAACCTGCGCTCGCTGCCGCTGCTCGCCGGGCTCACCGGCGCGGTCGTGGGCATCTCCGACCACACGCCCGGACTCGGCGCCGCGCTGGCGGCGGTCGCGCTCGGCGCCTGCCTGATCGAGAAGCACGTCACCGTGGACCGGGGCGACGGGGGTGTCGACTCGGCGTTCTCGCTGGAGCCCACCGAACTCGCGGCGCTCGTGGTGGAGAGCGAGCGAGCCTGGCAGTCGCTGGGCAGCGCGGTCATCGGGCCGCGGGCCTCCGAGAGCGAGGGGCTCCGGTTCCGGCGGTCGTTGTACGTCGTACGGGATGTGCGGGCGGGCGAGCCGGTGACGGAGCAGAACGTCCGCTCCATCCGGCCGGCCGGCGGGCTGCCTCCGGCGGCGGCGGCGCAGGTGATGGGCCGCCGCTTCGCCAGGGACGCCACGGTCGGCACACCGTTGACCTGGGACCTGGTCTGACGTGCTTCACAAGAGAGCGAGGAGCGCGTCGGCGACGCGTTCCCTGCCCCGGCCGTCGATCAGCTTGACGCCGCGCCTGCCGTACTCGTCGCGGGCCGCGGGGTCGGCGAGCAGGCGGGTGAGGACGCCGACGGCCGCCGCGTCCGGGGCGGGTCCCAGCCCCGCCGCGATGCCGCCGCCGACCAGCGCCTCGTAGCCGATCAGCTGGTTGTCGGCCACCCAGCTCAGCGCGGTCGGCACACCCAGGTGGAGCAGTTCCCAGACGGCCGAGCCCGCCGCGGTGACCACCAGGTTGGCCTCGGCCATCAGGCCGGGCAGCCGGTCCGTCGGCGGGATGACCGTGACGGGCCCGTCCACGTCGAACGGCACCGGGCTGACCACGGTCGCCCGGAACGGCAGCCCGGTCGCACACAGCGCCCCGGCCCAGGCCGGCGCCACGCCGGCGCTGTCGGTGCCGCCGAAGAAGCACAGCACCAGCGGCCCCTCCGACCGGGCCGGGCGGCGTCGGGCGGTCCCCCGCATCAGCAGGACGCTGTCCCGCAGCAACGCATAACGCGCCCCGGCCAGCCGCGCACCCTGCGGACCGGCCAGCCAAGCGCCCTGCGGACCGGGCGGCCTCTCGCCCCGTGGACCGGCCGGCCGCTCGTCCCGGGGACCGGCCGGCCGCTCGTCCCGGGGACCGGCCGGCCGCTCGTCCCGGGGACCGCCCTCGGCCTCTCGGGGCGGCTGGAAGGGGCGCAGCTCGGCGCCGAGGTTCTGGTCGAGGTAGAGGTCCGCCTCCTGGCCCAGCGGGTCGCCGTCGATGATCGCCAGCACGGCCGTGCCCGCCGCCCGCAGCGCCGCCCCCGTACCGGCGGCCAGCACGTACGAGTCCAGCACCACCGCGTCCAGCCCGAACACCCGCACCAGCTCGACCAGCGCCTCCGGCTCGGCAGGCGCGGCGCACAGCGGGAACCCGCGCTGCCGCAACTGCGACCCCGCCCACTCGGACCCCGCCACCTCCCCCAGGAACAGCACTTCGGCCCCCCGCCCGCACAGCTCCTCGGCCAGCGCCACGCAGCGCATCAGATGACCGACCCCGCTCGCCACGCCCGCGTCACAACGGAACCCCACCCGGTGCGTCACGCCTCCTGCAACGCCTTCTGCGCCACGTGCGCGTTGAGCTCGCACACCTCGGGCCGCTCCCGCAGCCAGCCGACCAGTGACCGGACCGGCACGCACCCGTCGCCCAGCTCCGCGACGACCCGCGAGATGAGCCGCCAGTCGTCCTCCGTGTCGAGCGTGACCCGCAGGTCGGCCGCCGCCGGCGCGTAGGCGAGGCCGAGCAGCCGCGACTCGCCCGGATGCGAGTAGATGTAGGACGTGACGTGCGTACGGTGATGCGCGGTGGCCTCCCGATCGGCCCGTTCCAGCGCGGCCAGCCCGGCGATCTCCACGTCGAGCCCACGCGGCAGCGTGCGCGCCAGGCTCGTGCTCAGGTAGTCGAGGCCGGGCACCGCACGGAAGACCAGCGCGGCCTCGCGGATCACCACCGGATCGAGCAGCGGGCAGTCCGCCGTGAACCGCATGACGGCCTCGCCCGGATGACCCCGCAGCACCTGCGTGAACCGGGTGAGCACGTCGTCGACCGGCCCCCGGTGCCAGGACACGCCGAGCCTGCGGCACTCCGCCACCACCAGGTCGTCGGCCGCCTCCGTGGTGGTCGCCACCACCAGGTCGTCGACCACGTCCGCCGCGCGTACCGCACGGACCACCCAGCCCAGCACGGAGCGGCCGCCGAGCTCGCGCAAGACCTTGCCCGGCAGGCGCGTCGAGCCCATGCGCGCCTGAACGATTCCGACAATCCTCACCCGAAGCCCCATTCCCCTATGTGACTGTGTGTCATTTGACGATCGCGCTATGCTACCGGGCAGCTTGGATGACTACAGCGGGGGGCCGCGTGAGCATTCTCAGTGGATCGTCGATTCTGATCACCGGAGGCACGGGGTCCTTCGGCAAGGCTTTCGTCCGCCACGCGCTGGACCACCTCGGCGTGCGCCGCCTGGTGATCTTCTCGCGCGACGAGCTCAAGCAGTACGAGGCGCGTCACCTGTTCGGCGACGACCAGCGGTTGCGCTGGTTCATCGGCGACGTGCGCGACAGGGACCGCCTGACCAGGGCCATGCACCGCATCGACTACGTGGTGCACGCGGCGGCGCTGAAGCAGGTCGACACGGCCGAGTACAACCCGTTCGAGTACGTCGTGACCAACGTCTCCGGCTCCCAGAACGTGGTGGAGGCCGCCATCGACTGCGGCGTGCGCAAGGTCGTCGCGCTCTCCACCGACAAGGCGTCCAGCCCGATCAACCTGTACGGCGCGACGAAGCTGGTCGCCGACAAGCTGTTCGTCTCGGCCAACCACTACGCCGCCAGCCACGTGACCCGCTTCGCCGTGGTGCGCTACGGCAACGTGGTGGGCAGCAGGGGTTCGGTGGTGCCGTTCTTCCTGCGGCTGGCCGAGGAGGGCGGCAGCGTGCCGATCACCGACAAGCGGATGACCCGGTTCTGGATCACGCTCGACCAGGCCGTCCGGTTCGTGGTCGACTCCTTCGACCTGATGCAGGGCGGCGAGCTGTACGTGCCGCGCATCCCCAGCATGCGCCTGCCCGACCTGGCCCAGGCTCTGGCGCCGCAGTGCCCGGTCTACGAGATCGGCATCCGGCCCGGCGAGAAGCTGCACGAGGAGATGATCGGCCCCGACGACGGCCGCAGGACCCTGCGCCTGAGTGACCGCTACGTCGTGCAACCGACGATCGCCACCTGGGGCTACGTGCCCCCGCAGGGCGGCGAGCTGCTGCCGGAGGGCTTCGCCTACCGCTCCGACACCAACGACCGCTGGCTGTCGGTCGACGACCTGCGCGCCATGGCCGCGGTCAGCGTCTGATGCTGCCCTACGGACGGCAGTCGATCGCCGACGCCGATGTCGAGGCCGTGACCGAGGTGCTGCGCGGCGAGTGGCTGACGACCGGGCCCATGGTCGGCTCGTTCGAGGCCGAGCTGGCCCGCTGGACGGGCGGCGTGCCGTGCCTGGCGGTCACCTCCGGCACGGCGGCCCTGCACGTCGCGTACGTGGCGGCCGGGGTCGGGCCGGGTGACGAGGTGATCACCTCGCCGCTGACGTTCGTGGCGACGGCCGCCACCGCCGCCATGCGCGGTGCCCGGGTGGTCTTCGCCGACGTGCAGCCCGACACGGGCAACCTCGATCCCGTGTCGGTCGAGTCGCTGGCGGGCGACGGCACCAAGGCGATCACCGCGGTCGACTACGCGGGCCATCCCGCCGACTACGACGAACTGCGCGTGATCGCCGACCGGACCGGCGCCTTGCTGATCGGCGACGCCGCCCACTCCATCGGCTCGTTCTACAAGGACCGGCCGGTCGGGGAGCCGGCCGATATCACCACGTTCTCGTTCTTCCCCACCAAGACCGTGACCACCGCCGAGGGCGGCGCCGTCGCCGTACACGATCGCGACCGCTACGCCCGCGCCGCCCGGTTCCGCAACCACGGCCTGGTCCGCGACCCGGCCGAGCAGCGCGACCCCGGCCACGGCGGCTGGCACCAGGAGGTCCACGACTTCGGCCTCAACTACCGGCTGCCCGACGTGCTCTGCGCGCTCGGCGTCAGCCAGTTGCGGCGGCTCGAACGCTTCCGCGCGCGGCGAGCCGACCTGGTCGCCCGCTACAACACGCTGCTCGGCGACCTGCCGGGGCTGACACTTCCCGCCCGGCGCCCCTACACCTCCCCGAGCTGGCACCTCTATCCGGTCAGGATCCGCGACGGGCGCCGGCGGGAGGTGTACGACCGCATGCGGGCCGCGGGGATCGGGGTGCAGGTCAACTACATCCCGGCCTACTGGCATCCGGTCTTCGCGGACCTCGGCTACCGGCGCGGGATCTGCCCGGAGGCCGAGGCATATTACGCCGAGCAGCTCTCTCTGCCGCTCTTCCCCGACCTCACCGACCACCAGCAGGACGAGGTCGTCGACCGGCTGCGCGCCATCCTGGAGTGATCCGCGGCTCGCCGACTCACCGGCTTGCCTGGCTCGCCGACTCGCTGGCTTGTCGACTCGCTGGCTTGTCGACTCGCCGACGCCGGTGTGTCGGCTCGCCAGCTCGTCGGCTCAGCGTTCGGCGAGCATGAGGTTGCCGTCGTCGCTCCGGTCGACCAGGAAGCGCCGCTCGGCGACGGTCACGATCGGCCGGGCCTGGGTACGCGCCAGCGGCCGGATCATCCGGCCCTGGTCGATGACGAAGTCCCAGCGCGACTCGTGGCCGACGACCTCGTCGATGTCCACCAGCGGCACCCTGGCCCGGAAGTCGTGCCCGGCCAGCATGACGGGGAAGTACATCTCCTCGCCGTCGCTCCTGCGCACCAGCCGCAGCACCGGGTCGCCGTCGCCCGGGTCGGCGAGCTGACCGGAGAAGACCAGGTCGTCGCCGTCGACCCGGCACTCGCCGATCAGCGCCTGGGCCCGGCGCAGCCGCAGCCCCCAGGCCCCGCCACCGCCGCGTACCGGCACCAGCCACACGCCCGCCATACGCCTGGGCGCGGGCACCAGCGGCGGCAACCAGCGCGGTCCCGCGACCTTCGCCTCCAGCGTCAGCCGGTGAGCGCGCAGCCGCGCCTTCAGGTTCCAGTGCCCCCGGCGGGCGAGCCGCGGGCCCGTAAGAGCCGCCGGGTCGAAGGCGAACTCGAAGGAGAAGCCGTGCTCCGGCACCGCACCGCCGCCTTCCTGCTCGACGTTCGCCCAGGTCGACGAGACGCGCTGGTCGGACAGCGGGATGACGTCGCCGGTCCTGCGCTCCTCCAGCCACACCTGCACGCTCGCCTTGCGCAGGTCCGACGCGTCGAACCGGTCCACGCTCACGCGCCCCGTACCTCTGAGCCGGCCGTCGTGCCATTCCAGCTCCAGCAGGCGGGCCGACAGGCTGAGCTCGGCCGACACCTCCGACAGGCGCCTGGGCATGGCCGGGTGCCGGCCGTGCCAGCGCTTGCGCAGCAGTCCCGCGAGGCTGATGCGCGGCTGCAGGAGACCCTCGCGGTCCTGCTCGAAGACGCGCGCCAGCTCGTCCAGGCGGCGCCCGTGGAGCAGGTGCGCCTGGAGCCGCTGCGCGAACGGGATGCTCTGCCAGGCCTCCGGCGCGACGCCGTCGAGATAGCGGACGATCAGGTCGACGAGGGCGGGGGCGGCCGCGGCGCCCATCCCGGCCATGGCCGCCACCGCTACGGTCATGTCGATGTCGAGCGTGTCGCGGTCGAAGTGCGGCCTGAGCGCGGGCGCGTCCCTGTCCAGCAGCGCGGCCGTCTCCAGCACCGACAGCAGGCGGTCACGCAGGTTGGCCGGCTCCAGGCAGCGCTGGGTGATCGAGGAGCCCTCCTCGTCGCGCTGCCGCCAGTGATAGACGATGCCCTTGATCACGTCCACCGACGACGCGCCCACGTGCGCGGCCATGGCGACCGGCTGGTCCTCGTACATGCGCTCGGGGAAGGTCAGACCGAGCGCGTCCCAGAAGTCGCGGCGGTAGACCTTGTTCCACAGCATGCGGTCGCGGATCAGCAGCGGGTGGCGGGTGATGTGGGTGCGCTTGAGCGGCTCGGCGAACGCCTGCTTGTGCGCCCACGAGGGTACGAGCAGGTTGCGGTAGAGCCGCATGACGTTGCCGCAGGCCAGATCGGAGCCGGTGGCCTCCAGGGAGGAGACCAGCCGCTGGAACGCGCGGGGCGGCACCATGTCGTCGCCGTCGACGAAGGCGAGGTAGCGGCCCGTCGCCCGCCGTACGCCGATGTTGCGGGCCCGCCCGACCCCCTGGTTGGCCTGCCGGATGAGCCTGATCCGCCCGTCGGTCGCCATCCGGGCCTCGACCACGGCGGCACCGGCGTCGGTGCTGCCGTCGTCCACGCAGATCATCTCAAGGTCCTGGAGCTTCTGCGCGGCCAGCGAATCCAGGCAGGAACCGATGTACTTCTCGACGTTGTAGAACGGGACGATCACCGAAAGAACCGGCACAGGAACTCCTCTTCGTCAGCCGGACAGGAGGCGCAGGACCCTGCGGGCGACCTTGCGCGGGCGGGCCAGACGGCGTGAGAGCCGGTAGCCGAGCGTCCTGCGGTAGGCGGCTGACTTCCGCTGGCTCTTTCTCAGCCGGCCCCTGGCCCGCAGCAGCTCGCGTTCGCGGTAGGTGAGCTTGGTCTCCAGACGGGACACCCTGGCCAGCGCGGCGGTCAGCTGATCCGCCAGCCGGTCTCGCGCGCCGAGCAGGTCACGGTACGTCGGGGCGGCCTCACTCAGCTCGGCCGGCTGCCCCAGCTCGGCGTCGAGCTTGCGGGCCAGATCGAGGTCGGCCTGATCACAAGGCCGGCCCGCCATGCCGCAGAGCGTCAGCGCCAGTTGCTCGGCCTGCCGCGGCCACGGCCACGGATGGTGGTGACCGGCGGCCAGCAGGCGGACCGCGAACCGCCACAACACCCGGCACAGCACCACGCGGTCAGCGGGCCGGTCAGGCTGCACGGGCATGGGGTGGATGGCGGCGAACCGCTCACCGTCCCAGACCAGGTTGTCGGCCGCGGCGTCGCCGCCCATCTCGACCCAGCCGCCGAGCGCGGCAAGCAGGTCGCGGACGGCCCGCACGTCCTCACGGGCACACGCCTCGACCAGGACCTCCTCCACGACCCGCCCGCCGGGAATGGCCCGCTCCACACCGTCGGGCAGTTGGCGGGTGGTGCTCCGAGTGACCTCGTGTACGGCGTGCCCCTCTTCGACGAGTCCGAGCGGCAGACCCACCACGACGGGCGCGACCGAAGGTCTGGTCGCGGTCGGGGCGGTGGTCGCGATCGGGGGTCTGGTCGCGGTCGCCACCCATACCGGGGCGAGTTGCTCGCCGAGGCCGTGCCTGAACACCAGCCGGGTCAGCCGCAGCGGGTCGGCCACCAGCATCCTGTCGCCACCACGGGCGCTCAGCGGGACCGTGAGCGCGTCGGGCAGGTCGGGCCCGAGCAGTTCGCGGGCGAGCAGCGCGCGCGGCGCCCCACGTCCCGGATAGGCGGCGTAACACCTCTCAGGGACCAGTCCGGCCGCCGCCAGCTCCTCGTCCAGGGCGCCGGAGCCATCCGGGTAGCCCTGGTCGAAGCCGTGCGGCTCCCAGTGCTCGTCGGCTCCCGCCCTGTCGGCGGGCCTGGCCTCGACGAACCGGTCGATGCCCAGGTCGTTGCTGACGCTCAGGACGAACCGCCCGCCCGGCGCGACGCGCGCGGCGAGCATGCCCAGCGACTCACGCCAGGGCGGCGCGACCTCCTCGGCCGAGTGCGTACGCCGCAATCCGTCGAGTGCCAGAACCAGGTCGTACGTCTCCTCCGCCGGCAACGCCGCCAGGCGGCCGCAGTGCACTGCGATACCGGGATGGCGCTCGGCGAGGGCGCACGCGTCGGGATAGGAGCGCAGCAGCACGGCCACCGACGAGGCCCGCGCCACCACTTCGTCCACCAGGCCGCGCGGGTGCGGCCCGACCAGCAGCACCCTGGCCCGCTCACCACCCCAAGGCCACTCCCCGGCCCTCGCCACCCCGTCATCCCAGGCCTGTTCCCCGGCCCTGGCCCGTTCGTGGCACCTGGTGCCCTCTCCGGCGCCGGCCTCGTCGTCGGCCCAAGCCGCCTTGTCGGTTTCGATGGGGAGCAGGCGCCTGACCAGTTCGAGGGCCACGCCTCGCCAGTCCGTGACGCCGGACGTATGGGATGAGTCTGACCACAGCAGCATCTCGCCGCCGATCAGCCGGACGTTCTCGGGTGCCTCGTTCATGCGCATTGCGCCCGCTTCCAGCCGAACATTCGCCGTAGCTCCTCCGGTGTCGCCTGATACTCGAATCCCAGCTCCTGCCGCGCCGCCTCCCTGGCCGCCTCGGGATCGACGTGCGCGCCGTGCAACTCGGGCCAGAGCCGCATCCGGCGGGCGGTGCCGCCGTACTCGGGCCGCTCGTCCTCGAACTGCATCGGGTCCCCGTAGACGGCGACCTCGCAGCCCACGGAGGCGCCGTAGAACAGCGCGCTGCCCAGCCGGTTGGAGGCCACCCTGCGATGCCGCCGCAGCTCGGCGAGCTGGCCGGGCAGGAAGTCCCGCCCCTTGCCATCCCACCGCGAACCACGCTCGCCATGACAGATGACCCGGAAACCCGCCGACCGATAAGCACGCCGGATGTCCGGATTAGCGAATTCCAACCAGTAAAGACAGATTGTCACCGGCCCTGTCTCCACTTCAGCGATTTCAGCGGCGAGTCGGGCATGGTCCCCGGTGACCGAATGCTTTTCCCAACCGTGGAAGGGGTACCAGATCGTACCCTCCCTTTCGGGAACGGCGCCCGTTCGGGGCTCCATATCAAGCAGGTAGATCCACGGCGCGCCGATGACATAGTGACCTCGGCGGCCCATCGACCAGCCACGCCGTCTGAGCACGTCGGACCAGACGAAACGGGGGTAGCCGGGGCTGCACCAGTGGTCGTTGGGCGGGAATCCGTGGAGATAGTTCCAGCCGTGCTGCAAGAAACCCTGTATTCGCCGGGGAATGTCTTCCGCCACTTCACAGTATCGGCCGAGTATGCGGGAGTGCCCGTACCAGTGATTGGATTCGTCCATCATTCCCCCTGTAGCGGTTGACGCGCGCCATGCGACATTCCCAGCCCGGCACAGCGGGCACTCGCCGTTATACGGTTCCATTACTCACGACGGGGGCTTGGTTTCTGTTGACGGACGATCACGGCTACACTAAGTCGTTGTTCGGCGACAGAAAGTGAGCAGACATGAGCCAGCTCGACCGCCTGCGCGGCGTCTTCCGCGCCTCGCTGAGCCTGCCGGCCGACACGGACGTCGACGGGCTCCACTACCGCGCGATCCCGCAGTGGGACTCGCTGGCCCACATGGCCCTCGTCGCCGCGATGGAGGACGAGTTCGCCATCATGATCGACACGGACGAGATGATCGACATGAGCTCGTTCGCCAAGGCCGCCGAGCTGCTGGAGAAGCACGGTGCCGACGCCGTCACCTGACCGCCGCGTCGCGCTCGTCACCGGCTCCACGCTGGGCATCGGCCGGGCCGTCGCCGTCCGGCTGGCCCGCACCGGCCACGAGGTCGTCGTCCATGGGCGCGACCGGGAGCGGGCCGCCAAGGCGGCGGCCGAGGTGGCCGCCGAGACCGGCGGCCACACCGACACGGTCCACGGCGACGTGGCCGACCCCGCCGCGGTGTCCGCCATGATGCGGGAGGTCCACCGGCGACACGGGCGGCTCGACGCCCTGGTGATCAACGCGGGCGGGCACGCGGCCAGCCTGCTCGGCATGATGCACAGCGACGTGGTGAGCCGTCTCTTCCACGTCAACGCGCTGGGCGCCACCCACACCCTGCAGGCCGCAGTCAAGCTGCTGCGCAGGGGCACCGACCCGGCCGTGGTCCTGGTCTCCTCGGTCATGGGCCGCAAGGGAGCGCCCGGCCAGGCCGTCTACTCCGCCACCAAGGCCGCCGTGCTCGGCCTCACCCTGGCCGCCGCCAAGGAGCTGGGGCCCCAGGGCATCCGGGTCAACGCGGTGGCACCCGGTTACATCCAGACCGACATGCTCTCCACGCTCGACGACCGGGCACGCGCCGAAACCATCGCCGCGACCCCGCTCGGCCGCCTGGGCACCGCCGGCGACGTGGCCGCCGCGGCCGCCTTCCTGCTCTCCGCCGACGCCTGCTTCATCACCGGCCAGGTCATCGGGGTGGACGGCGGACTGGTGCTGTAAGCCTCCGACACGATGGACGGGCGGTCTTCCATGAACGCTTCTCTACACCCCGCCAACGGTTCCCCACCGCACACCAACGGCGGCACCGTGGGCAACGGGCGAACTTCCACAACCCATTCCCCACACCCCGGCGCACCTCATACCGCGGACGCCGCTGACAGCGGGGCCGGGGGCTCTCTGCGGCAGGAGGTGCTGCCTCGGGAGTGCTTTCCGCACCCGGACGCGCGGATAGTCGTCGCCGGGGAGCCGGGTGTGCTCACCGGCGACGAGCTGAGCGCCCGGATCGGGAGCACCATGCAGGCTCTGGCCGCCCTGCCGCCCGGTCCGGTGTTCTGCGGCATGCGCATCGATCTGCAGTCCGTACTGCGTTACCTCGCGGCGTTGCAGGCGGGCCGGCCCATCGCGCTGCTGGACCCCGACCTGCCGCCCGGCACGCTGGCCGAGCTGGCCGCCAGGTTCAAGCCCGCCGCCCTGCTCGGGTTCACGCGGGCCGCCGACGGACTGCGGCGCGCCCGGGGCGGCACCCCCGAGCACCACCCGCACCTGGCCGTCCTGCTCGCCACCTCGGGTTCCACCGGCAACCCCAAGCTCGTACGACTGTCACGGTCCGCCGTGCTGGCCAACGCCCGAGCCATCGCCGCCGCCCTGGCCATCGGCCCCGGCGAGACCGCGCCGACCAGCCTGCCGCTGTACTACAGCTACGGCCTGTCGGTGCTCAACAGCCACCTCGCCGCGGGCGCCACCGTGGTGCTGACCGACGCGGGCCTGCTCGAACGGTCCTTCTGGACCATGCTCGACGAGCACCGGTGCACCTCACTCGCCGCGGTCCCCTACCAGTACGAGATGCTGCGCAAACTCCGCTTCGACCCGATCGAACACCCCGCGCTCACCACCCTCACCCAGGCGGGCGGGCGACTGCGCCCCGAGCTGGTCACCGAGTTCGCCGCCAAGGCCCAGCGATTCTTCGTCATGTACGGCCAGACGGAGGCGACCGCCCGCATCGCCGTACTCCCCCACGACCGCCTGGCCGCCAAACCGGGCTCCGCCGGCCTGGCCGTCGCAGGCGGCCGCCTGACCATTGACGACGGCCAGGTCGTCTATCACGGCCCCAACGTGATGATGGGTTACGCCGAAACGGCCGACGACCTGGCCAGAGGCGACGACCTGGGCGGCGTGCTGCCTACGGGCGACCTCGGCCACCTCGACGACGAGGGCTTCCTCTACATCACCGGCCGGATGAAACGCATCGCCAAGGTCTTCGGCGTACGCGTGAACCTCGACGACATCGAACACCTGCTCCGCGGCCGCGGACCCATCGCGGCCACGAGCGGCGACGACCGCATCACGGTCTGGGCCGAGGGCCTCGACGCCGACGGCTGCACCACGCTCGCCCGGCGGCTGGGGTCCGAGCTGCGGCTCCACTGGAGCGGGTTCGACGTACGCGGCGTCGACCGGCTGCCACTGCTCGGCACGGGAAAGATCGACTACAGCACGCTGGAGGCCCGTACATGAGCGTCTTCACCTTGGCCCAGGGCGCGAAGGAGGCGGTGCTGCTGCCTGAGCTGGTCGCGCTGACCGAGCGGCATCGGCGGGCGTGCCTGCCGTACCGGAGGATTCTCGACGCGATCGGGGCGGTGGGGCCGTACGGGCGGGTGGCGGATCTGCCGTGGTTGCCGGTGCGGCTGTTCAAGACGCACGAGTTGCGCAGTGTGCCGGAGAGTGCGGTGTTCAGGGTGCTCACCTCCAGCGGGACGACCGGGCAGCGGCCCAGCCGCGTCTACCTCGACCGCGAGGCGGCGGCCGCGCAGCCGCGCATGCTGGCGGCGACGCTCCGGGCGGTGCTGGGCGGGCGGCGGCTGCCGATGCTGATCGTCGACAGCCGGTCGGTGGTACGCGATCCCACGCTGAGCGCTCGCGGCGCGGGCGTGCTCGGCATGATGAACTTCGGCAGGGATCACGCGTTCGTCCTCGACGAGGGTGGCGGGCTGGACGCCGAGGCGGTCAGGGGCTTCCTCGCACGGCATGGTGGTGCGCCCTATTTGATCTTCGGGTTCACGTTCATGGCGTGGTCGCACCTGCGTGAGCTGGGGCTTGATCTGTCGCAGGGGGTGCTGATCCACTCCGGGGGTTGGAAGCGGCTGGCCGAGCAGGCCGTCGACAACGCCACGTTCCGCAGGCGGCTGGGCGAGGAGTGCGGGCTGCGGCGGATCCACGACTTCTACGGGATGGTCGAGCAGATCGGCACCGTGTTCCTGGAGGGGCCGGATGGGGGTGGGCTTTACTGCCCCGATTTCGCCGATGTCGTGATCCGTGACCCGGAGACGTGGCAGGAGGCGCCCGTCGGCGTGCCGGGGCTGATCGAGGTGGTCAGCACGCTGCCCACGTCGTATCCGGGGCACGTCCTTCTGACGGAGGACCTCGGCGTGGTGCACGGGGTGGACGACGGGGTGTGGCCGGGCAAACGGTTCTCGGTGCTCGGGCGGCTGCCGAAAGCAGAGGCACGCGGCTGCAGCGACACGGCGGCATGGGCGGCGGCGTGATGGACGAGCGGGCTGGTCTGGCTACCGGGGGCGCGTCGGTCAGGGTTCGGTTTCCTGAGGGGCCGGATGTGGCCGTTGGGACGTTGGTTGGGCAGGTACGCGAGGGTGAGCCGCTTGCGGTGGGGGATGAGCGGATTCGCGGGTTCATTGCCGAGTTCGGGAGGCGGTTGCTGAGTCCTGAGCTGGCGCGGCGCCATCCGGAGCTGGCGTCGCTCGGCTTCTTCCTGCGACCCAGCGAGCTCGCGCGGATTCTGGACGGGCCGCGAGGCGATCACCTGAGGGCGCCGCGTGGCCTCGTGTTCCACGTCCCGCCCGCGAACGTCGACACCGTCTTCGTCTACTCCTGGGCGCTGTCGGCGTTGATGGGGAACCGCAACGTGGTACGCCTGTCGCCCCGCGCGGGCGCCGTGGCCGCGACGATCACGCGGACGCTTCAGGAGTCGCTGGCCGACGCCGATCCGGTGGTGGCCGCCACGCAGCGCATCGTCACGTACGACCGTTCCGACGCCGTCACCGCAGCCCTGTCGGCGGCCTGTGATCTGCGGGTCATCTGGGGCGGCGACGCCACGGTCGACGAGATTCGCCGCCATCCGCTCGCCCCGCACGCGCGTGATCTGACCTTTCCCGATCGGACCTCGTTCGCGGTGCTGCGGGCGGCGGCCTGGCTGTCGGCGTCGGCCGCCACTCGGGGCGCGGTCGCCGACGGGTTCGCCAACGACGCCTACTGGTTCGACCAGGCGGCGTGCTCGTCCCCGCGCACCGTCTACTGGGTCGGCTCACCCGCCGACTGCGACACGGCGCGCGACGGCTTCACCGCCTGCCTGGCGCGGGCGGTGGCTCAGCGTGGGTGGTCCGTGGACGCCGCGATGGCGGTCGAGAAGCGAGTGGCCACGTACGGGCTGGCCGCCGATGGCCGGGCCAGCGCCATCGACTTCCACGGCAACGCGCTGGCCAGTGTCACGCTGGCGGGTCCTGAGGCGGCGCCGCGGCGGTGGCTGGGCACGGGGACGTTCGCGCATGCCCGGATCGAGGGGCTCGGGGAGTTGGCCGGGCTGGTGGAGCGTCGGGATCAGACGATGACGCACTTCGGGTTCGTCCCGGCCGAGCTGGAGTTGCTGGCGGGGGCGCTGGGCGGGCGGGGGGTCGATCGGATGGTGCCGATCGGGAGCGCGCTGAGTTTTCACCGGGTTTGGGATGGGGTGGAGCTGACCACGGAGTTCACCCGCCTGGTGACGGTGATCGCATGACGAGCAGGGTTCGGGGGACTACGGACCACCGCCGCCTGGTCAGGCACGGTGGCCTGGAGGGCGTGGTGGGATGACGATCACGGCGGTTACGAGCGCGGTCACGTCGCCGGTGTCGGAGCGGCGGAGATGGTCCGGCTGGGTGCCGGTGGCGCTGGTGGGTCTGGTGGCCGTGATGGCGCTGATCTGGCGCGGGGTATCCGTTCGGGATCTGGTGGCTTTCGGGGCTTATGTCGGCGTCGGGGTGCTGGTTCCCGGGACGTTGCTGTGGCGGGCGCTGGGGCGGGCTGGGGGGTCGCTCGCCGAGGAGCTGGCGGCGGGCTTGGCGCTGGGCTACGCGGTCGAAGTGCTGACCTACATCCCGGCGCGCGCGGCGGGGGTGCCGCAACTGGTGCTCGCGTGGCCTGTTACGGTGATCGCCCTTTTCACAGCCGTACCGCGACTGCGACGGCACTGGCGGCCGGGGGCGACGGCTCGCGAGCGCACGCCCCCAGAGAGCGAGCAGACGCACCCAAAGAGCGAGCGGACACCCTGGGCGGTTGCGGCTGGTGAGCGGATGCCCTTGTGGTGTGCGTGGGCCGTCGCGGCGGTCATCTGCTATCTCATCGTCTGGAGTGCCCGGTCGTTCTACCTCGGCCACGGCCTGACCTGGCCCGGCAACGCGGCGCCATACGTCGACATGCATTACCACCTCGCCCTGCTCGGCGAGCTCAAGCACCACATGCCACCTACGCTCCCGACGATCCTGGGCGAGCCGCTGACCTACCACTGGTACGTCTACGCCGAGATGGCCGCCACCAGCTGGGTCACCGGGATCGAGCCGCAGACGCTGCTGTACCGGCTGTCGATGCTGCCGATGATGGTGGCGATGGTCGTGCTGGTGGCGGTGCTCGCCAGGCGGGTGACCGGGCGGTGGTGGGCAGGCGTGGCCGCGGTCGTGGTGACGTACTTCGCTGTCTGCCCGGAGCTCTACTGGGGAGCGAGCAATCTGTTCACGTCGCGGTCGCTGTTCACGGTGTGGACCAGTCCGACGCAGACGTTCGGCGCGTTGCTCTGTGTCCCTGTGGTGCTGCTGCTCGTCGGCCGTCTGCGCGGGGAGCGGGCCGGGGTCGGCGGGTGGGTACTGGTCGCGGTGCTGCTGGTCGCGCTGACCGGGGCGAAGGCGACGTTCCTCCCGCTGTTGCTGGGTGGGCTGGTGCTCGTCCTGGTCGTCAGGCGGTGGTCTCGGCCCGCTCTCGTGGGAATCCTGATCACGGTGCCGACTCTGGCGTTCGCGCAGTTCGTCGTCTTCGGGGGCCAGCGGCAGGGGTTGATACTCGCGCCGTTCGCGAGCATGCGGCGGGTGTGGGGGGCGGTGACGTACCTCGGTGGTGAGCCGCTCGCCGAGGCGCCTGTGTGGCCCATTGCCGGGCTGACGGTGATTCACCTGGCGTGCCTGGCGTGCGTGTGGGCGGGACTGCTGGGGGTGGTCGCCAGGCGGGCGGCGCGGCTGGATCCTGGGGTACTGCTGTTGCTCGGGATCGGGGCGGCGGGTGTCGCGGGCGTCGTGCTGTTGGGCCATCCGGCGCTCAGCCAGTACTACTTCCTGGAGGGGGCTCGGCCGTACCTGTCGATCGCGTCCGTGGCCGGGATGGCGGCCCTGGGCCGGGAGCGGGGATTCGCCGCCGCCAAGTGGTGGGTGGCGCTGGGCGCCGGGCTGGTCGTGGGGGTCCAGGCGCTGCTCGGGCCGGACGTGCCGGTCCAGGAGCTGTTCCCCCTCGCGCTGCCGTACCTCGTGCTGGGGGTGGTGGCCGCGGTGGTGGCGGCGGCGGTCGCGCTGCGGCGCGGGCCCGTGACGCTCGCGGTGGTCGCGCTGCTCACCGGGTACGCGCTGCCGGCCACCGTGACCAAGGGGATCGGGCCGTCGAGCGGCATCGGACCGTCGAGCAGCGGAGTCCCGCCCACACGTGTGCTGCCGCCGGGCGGGATGGAGGCCGCGCGATGGCTGCGTGACCACTCGGCGCCGGGCGACGTCGTGGCGACCGATGGGCACTGCCGGCCCATCGCAGGGAAGAGGTGCGACAGCCGCCACTTCTGGGTGTCCGCCTACAGTGAGCGTCGGGTGCTGGTGGAGAGCTGGGCGTACGCCCAGAGCACGCTGTCGCGGAGCACGCCGTTCGGCACCTCGTTCCTGGCCGTGCCGTTCGTGGACCAGGCGCGCCTGGCGGCGAACGACGAGGTGTTCCGGCAGCCGTCAGCGGAGAACATCTCGCGGCTCGTACATGAATATGGCGTCAAATGGGCGTTCACGGAGAATGGCACGGCCCTTGACGGGTTCGCGAAACTGCGTTTCCGTAGCGGGCCGTGTTCCGTCTATCAGCTCGGGTAAAAGTCTGCCCTACCCGAAGAATGGTGCGGAGAAACAGCCCGCGCATCAATGGACGGCCCCAGCACCATTCCCGTATGGACACGCGTTCCGCCATGGAGCTGGGCCAGGCCGTTCTCGACGGACCGGTCACCCTGGCGACTGTGGACATCGTCATTCCGGTGCTCAACGAACAGAGGGCCCTGCCCGGCTGTATCAGGACGCTCAACGCGTTCCTCGGCGATTCCTTCCCGCTGCCGTGGCGCATCACGATCGTCGACAACGGCAGCATCGACGGCACCTGGCGGGTCGCCAGGGGCCTGTCCCGCGAGTTCCCGCAGGTGTATGCCCGCAGGCTGGAGACCAGGGGCCGAGGTGCGGCGTTGAAGGCCGCCTGGCGCGACAGCCCGGCCGACATCGTCGCGTACATGGACGTCGACCTGTCGACCGGGCTCGGCGCGCTGTTCCCGATGGTGGCCTCGCTGGCCAGCGGCCATTCCGAGGTCGCGATCGGCACCCGGCTCGCCCACGGCGCCCGCACCCGCCGGTCGCTACGGCGCGAACTGGTCTCGCGCGGCTACAACGCCCTGCTCCGGTACGGGTTCGGCGCCGGATTCAGTGACGCCCAGTGCGGCTTCAAGGCCGCCAGAACGGACGTGATCAGGCCGCTCATGGACCGCGTCGAGGATGACGGCTGGTTCTTCGACACCGAGCTGCTCCTGCTGGCCGAGCACAACGGCCTGCGCGTACACGAGGTGCCCGTGGACTGGGTCGAAGACCTGGACTCGCGCGTCCGCATCGTCAGGACGGCGATCGAGGACCTCCGGGGGCTGGCCAGGGTGGCGCGGTCGATGTCCACCGGCAAGGCCGCGCTCAAGGTGCGGAAGGAGACCGAACTCACACCCACGCACCCGGACGCGGTCGTCGCCCGCCCGCCGGCCAGATTCGCGTCGTTCGCCGTGATCGGCGTGGCCTCGGCGGTCCTCTACGTGCTGCTCTATCTCTCGTTGCGCGAACTCTGGTCGCCCGCCGCGACCAACCTCGCCGCACTGGCGCTCACCGGCTTCGCGAACGCCGAGGCCCGCCGCTGGACGGTCAACCTGCTCGGCGGTCACCGCAAGACCCCGCACGCCCGGGCCTCGCTGGTCTTCCTGACCGACTACGCCATCACCACCATGGCGCTGCACGGCCTGCCGCCGGGCAGTCGTCTGTCCGAGGTGACCACCGTCGCCGGCACGTACTGCCTGCTCACCCTGCTGCGCTTCGTCGCGCTGGATCGGTGGGTCTTCCCAGAGAAATGACAGAGATGCGAACACAAGAGATCCGCCGCATGACCGCGCTCGAAGACGGCCACTGGTGGTACCGGGAGCGCCGGGCCCTCCTCCGCGCCGAGTTGCGCCGCCTGCGGCCGGGCCGGGCGCTCGACATCGGCGCGGGCGGTGGTGGCAACACCCGGGTGCTGGTCGAGGAGGGCTGGGACGCGACCGCGGCCGACTGCTCCGGGTTCGCGGTGGAGGTGGCCAGGGATCGGGGGCTCCGGGCCGTACAGGCTGACGCGCGTGACCTGCCGATCGAGTCCGGGAGCGTGGATCTGGTGACCGCCCTCGACGTGCTGGAGCACATCGAGGAGGACTATCTGGCCACCGAGCAGATCGCCAGGGTGCTGCGGCCGGGCGGGCGGGCGCTGATCGCGGTCCCCTGCGACATGTCGCTGTGGTCCGCCCACGACGAGGCCGTCGGCCATGTGCGCCGCTACTGCCGCGATTCGCTGACCGGCGTGGTCGAGAAGGCGGGCCTGCGGGTCGAGCGGCTGTGGAGCTGGAACGTGCTCCTTCGCCCGCTGGTCGCCCGGCACCGGCGCTCGTCCACGGGCAGTGACCTGGAGCGGGTGCCTCCGCTGATCAACGCGGGACTGACCGCAGTCGTCATGCTGGAGAGGCGGCTCCCGGTCCGTTCGCTCAGGGGTTTGACGCTGTTCATGTGCGCCCGGCGCGAGAGTTAGGAGACCCGCGTGCCGCTCGACCGGAGCGTGCTGCTCGACGACGCGTGGCGGCTGTACGCGGACGCGCCCCGGGCCCTGCGGCTCAAGCAGCGGCTGCGGGTGCTGGTCTGCCCGTTCGAGGTGACGATCGGGTTCGTGCCGGAGGGGGCGAGTGTGCTCGACATCGGGTGCGGCTCAGGACTGACGCTTGGCCTCATGGCGGCGCGCGGGAAGCGCGTCCAGGGCCACGGCTTCGACCCGTGCCCGGTCGCGATCGGGCTGGCCGGGCGGATGGCCGTCCGGCTCCGCGACAGCGGCTCGACGCTCCGCTTCGAGCACCGCGACGCCCGCTCGCCGTGGCCGGACCGTTCCTACGACGTGGTCCACATGCAGGACGTCATCCACCACCTGCCGATTCCGGCGCAGCGGGCCGTGTTCGACCGGGCCTGCGCGGCGGTACGGCCCGGCGGCCTGTTCGTCTACAAGGACATGAGCGCGAGACCCCTGTGGCGCAACGCCGCCTGCCGGATCCACGATCTGATCACCGCCCACGAGTGGATCCAACCGGTGCCGATCACCACGATCGAGAACTGGGCCGCGGAGAACCGGCTCGCCCTGGAGGTGTCCCGTACGGCGCACCGCGTCATATATGGGAACGATCTAAGAGTCTTCCGCCGGCGTCTTTGGCCATAGGCTATCGGTTGTGGTGATTCACGGCTTACTGGCGGCGTCATTGGCGATGACCGCACTCCCCGCGACCGACGTTCAGGCAGAGATCAATTGCAGCCGGGTCAAATGTCTGGCCCTGACCTTCGACGACGGCCCGAGCGTCTACACGCCGAAGCTGCTCGACCTGCTCAAGAAGGAACGTGTCAAAGCCACCTTCTTCCTGGTGGGCGCGCAGGTGGAGAAATATCCGAGCATCGTCAGGCGGGAAGCCGCCGAGGGCCACGCCATCGGCAACCACACCTATTCACACCCGTCGCTGCCCACACTGCTCGACAACGAGATCCTCGACGAGATCCACACCACTCAGGAGCTCATCCGGCAGCAGACGGGCAAGCTGCCGACGATGTTCCGGCCACCGTACGGAGCCACCGACGACCGGGTGCTGGGCCTGGCGGGCTCGCAGGACATGTCGCAGGTGCTGTGGACGGGTACGACGCTCGACTGGAGCCTGCGTAATGTAGAGAAGATCAAGGCGGCCGTGTTGAGGCTGGCCAAACGCGACGGCGTGCTCCTCATGCACGACGTGGTGCCGCAGACCGTGCAAGCCATGCCGGCGATCATCAAGGAGCTCAAAAAACACGGCTACCACCTCGTCACGGTGCCGACGCTGCTGCGCGGCAAGGGGATGGAAGCCGGGGTGAGCTACCCCTAGACCGCCTGGATCGGGAGCCATGCAGATCGAAATCGCCAAGCGCCGGCGATGGGTGCCGCTTGGGACGTTCGTCGCTGTTCAGGCCGTTCTCGCCTGCTGGTGGGCGGCCTTCTACCCCGGCCTGTTCAGCCGCGATTCGGTCCTCTACCTGAGTCACACCATCGTCGGCCCGTGGGTGGGCGACCACTCGGTCCTCTACGACTCGCTGCTGTGGCTCAGCTTCAGGACCACCGGCGACCTCGGCGCGGTCACGTTCCTGCAGACCACCGCCATGGCGGCCGCGCTCACCTACCTGACGGAGGCGCTCAAGGCGCTCGGCGCGCCGCGCAAGACGACAACGGTAGTGGCGGTGCTCCTGCCGCTGGTGCCCACGGCCGGGGCGTTCACGGTCACGCTCTGGAAGGACGTGCCGTTCACGATCTGCGCGGTCGCGATCGCGGCCGCCTGCGCGGCGATGGCCGCCGACCGTACCGTCACCAACCGCAGGCTGCTCGGGCTGGGCCTGCTGATGACCACGCTGGGGTTGTTCCGGGCGAACGGCTTCCTCGTGGTGGGCGTCGCCATCGTCGTGCTGCTGGTGATCGTCACGGTCATGCGGGTACGGCTGGCGCTGGTCGGCACGGTGGCGGCGGCCATCCCGCTGCTGCTCAGCAACCTGGTCTTCCCCCAGCTCGGCATCGCGGCACCGTCGAAGACGTACGTCTACCACACGGCCTTCGGCGACATCGCCGTCGCCTACCGGGACCATCCCGAGCTGTTCACCGAGCAGGACAAGACGCTCATGTCAGCCGTCGCGCCGCTGACCAGGTGGACCGAGGGCGGCACCTGCTACACGATCAACCCGTTGATCTGGCGGCGTGACTTCAACTGGCAGCAGGCCGACACACACGCCACCGAACTGCTCGACCTCTGGAAACGCCTGCTGGTCGAACGGCCGGCGATGGTGGTCGACGCCAGGCTGTGCCGGGGCGCGATCGCCTGGAAGGTGTTCGGGGACGACACGGCTCCCGGCGGGCGGACCTACCGGTTCTCGCTGCGCCCGAACGCCGACACCTACGTGGGCCCCGGCAAGGTGCCCGACTTCCAGGGCCGGTGGGTCTACTCGCTCAGGCCGATGTCACAGGACCTCTACCAGGTGGCGAGCTCGTGGCTGGCCACCGCCGAGGAACCCCAGTACGACTGGGCGCTGTGGCGGGGGGCGTTCTGGTGCTATCTGTCCTATCTGAGCGTGGCGCTGGGCGCGCTGGCGCTGCGCAACCGTTATGTGATCGCCGTGGCGGCGCCGGTGGTGGGGCAGCAGCTCGCCATCCTGGCCAACATCTCCGCCCAGGACTTCCGCTACATGGCCTCGCCGATCCTCATCAGCGTCCTGCTGGTGCCGCTGCTGGTCGCCTCCGTCGTACGACTTGTCCGGCGCCTGCCCCCGCGGGGACCGGCGTCGGCCGCCGAGCGCGAGGAGGCAGTCGTCTAACTCGCGGCCGCGTGGCGGGCGTCGTAGCTCTCGCGGGACTTCGCCACGGACTCGCCGTGCCTGACCGACCAGTCGGTGAGCGTCCGCAGCGCCTCGTGGAGCTCCAGCGCCATGGGCGTGGCCATGTACTCGACCTTGGGCGGGACCGTGGCGTAAACCGTACGCTGGAGCAGGCCGTCACGTTCCAGGCTGCGCAGCGTCAGGGTGAGCATCCGGCGGCTGCCCTCGACGAGCCGCTCCAACTCGGTGAACCTGATCGGCCCGTCAGACGCCGCCACCAGAATCTCGATCGCCCACTTGCCGGCGATGCGGTCGAGGATCTCGCGCGGCGGTACAACGTCCTCCATAGGACCTTGATGGTCACACATCATGACCACTGTGACAAGACATCCCCTATGGGGCTTTTCGCCCTGCTTGAGATCGGGTGGCGCGCTCCGTCAAGGAGGACCACGTGATCACTGCCTGTCGGGGGCAGGAGGAGGCCCTAGGCGCGTTCGCGTAGGCGCGCGAGGAGGTCGGCGGCCTGCGGCATGAACGATGGGTCGGCCGTGGCGATCGCTGTCTCCATCAGGTCCATCGCCCGGGGGTGGTCACCGGCCTGCGCGGTCAGCTCGCCGAGCCGGAACGCGGCCTCGGCGACCAGTTCGGCCTCCTTGGTGCGGTCCAGCACCCGCTGGTAGAGCGTGCGGGCATGGTCATGGTGGTCGAGCCAGTAGTGCAGCTCGGCCAGATGCGCCGTAGCCCAGACCGCCTCCCTGGGCGTGCCATGTTCGATGATCTGGTGGTACCACGACTCGGCCTGGGGTGCGTCGCGCTGGTTTTTAGCGATATGGCCGAGCCGTTCCGTCGCGGCGGCCCAGGCCTTTCGCCGGTCCTCGGGCATGTCGATGGAGACGGGTCCACACTGCTGTAGGACGCGCTGAAGCAGCTCCCTGGCGGCATCGGTCTCGCCGAGCTTGGCCTTGACCTCGCCGAGACCGATGTAGGTCCAGCGCGCCGACCAGAGCTGGCCCTCCCCCCGCTTCTTCCTCTGTCCCGTCTGGATGGCCTCCTCGTACGCGGCCTTCGCCTCCGCCCAGTCGCCACGCAGACGGAGCATGTCACCGAGGTGCGTCGCGGTCTTCGCTCTCCGCTCCCGCGACTGGCCTTCGGTGACGCAGCGGCGGTGCGCCTCGCGGGCCGCCGCGACCGCGCCGTCGTGGTCGCCCAGCTTCGCCCTCATCGCGGCCAGGTTGAACGCGGCGGTCGTGGCGTTCCATCCGTCGGAGAGCTCGAGCGCGCGCTCGTACGCCTCGGCGGCCTCGGCGGGACGGCCCTGCTTCCGATGGATGTCACCGATGCAGTGGGCGACCTTCTCGGTCATCTCGGTTTCGGCGGCCAGAGAGTACGCGTGGAGCGCTTCCTCAAGGCGGTCAGCGAAGAAGAGTTCGTCCGCGAGCTCGGTGATGAGCCGGTCGTCGCGGTCGTGAAGGTGCGTCGTCCCACCTCCGGCCGCGAGTCCGTTCGCGGCCCAGTCCGCGTACGGGCGGACTCCGGTGGCGGCGGCCTGCGCCCAGACATCCCGGGCCTCGTCGTAGGCGCCCTTCTGGAAACGCAACCTCCCCCGAAGCCACAGTGCGTTCGCGGCCGACTCGGGATCGCCGTCCAGTCCGGCCAGCAACTCCAGGAGGGGGTGTTCGAGCGGGCGTGTGCTCTTCATCAGCACGCGACTCCCCAAACGCGTAGCCAGGCGGCAAGCGCGCGGATAGTCCTCGCCGCCCCCGGCCTTGAGCCGTTCGAGCACGGGCGCGAGAGCATGCGAGTTGCCGGTGACCGAGTAGAGCCCGACCTCGGCGAGCGGGGGCGCGCTCGTGTCGAGCGGCTGCGCGGCCTCGAACGCCTGGCGGATCTCCTCCAGGTCGGCGTCCTGGTCGGCGAGCCGTTCGGCCTGGCGGAGCTCAGGTGTCGGGCCGACGGCCTCGTCCGGCAGGTCGATGTGCGGGCGGTCCTCCGGCGCCTCCGGCCAAACCGGATGCCACGACGACGTCCAGGTCACGCCCGGCCTCAGGTGGTCGAACCAGCGCGGGTCGGTGACCCGGACGAGATAGTCCGCCCGAACGAGGCCGTCCTCACCGGGCCAACCGCCGCCGTAGGGGTCCGGATGGTCGTGCAGACGTTGGAGGTCCGCGCCGGTCGGGGGCTGTCCGGCAACCGGGGTGAGCTGCCGGACGTCCTCGATGAACGCGGCGGGCCCGTCGTCGAGCCAGATCTCGTCGTAGAGCTGTTCCATGGTGACCCGAGTCGCGAGCGGGCCGTCCACCTCCATGGCGAAGTCCCAGAGGTGCCGGAGGAACTCGCAGTGCTCCCCGTTCAGCGTGACCTGTTCGTACGGGTCGGAGCCGTAGTGGACGACAAAGATCCTCAGCCGGGCGGTCAGCCGATCGGGGGACATCGCAAGCACACGCGCGCCGAACAGAGGAGTGATGGACATCGGGAGCCTCCGGGTCGGGGACCAACATGATCACATGCGGCCCCGACAGTAGTCCGGTACGACCTGCCCTGATCCGGCTTCTCC
Source organism: Nonomuraea sp. NEAU-A123 (assembly GCF_018603905.1). Lineage (GTDB taxonomy): Bacteria > Actinomycetota > Actinomycetes > Streptosporangiales > Streptosporangiaceae > Nonomuraea. The sequence continues at coordinate 125,668 of NZ_JAHFZZ010000001.1, read as the reverse complement.
GACTGGTAGAACGCGTACCCGCGCCGAACTGCGGCATGCCACTATCGAGCCCGACCAGACAGGAGCTTCGCCCAGAGCTTCTCGACCTCGCCGACCGGCCTCGGAGGGCTCTCCCTGGAGGTTGGCGCCTGCTCGACCCGGTCCGTTCGTCGCACCCAGGCGAGCCCGCCCGCAGCGCAAAACTCGTAGATGCGGGCCTTGCACTCGCACGTATGCCGCAGAACCCGAATCCGATCGAAGCGCGGCACCGGCTCACACCAATCGATCCGTTCGATAGCAGCGTGACGGTGCTCAATGTGCGGGCCGTGGAAGTCGGGCAGCTCGGTCATAGTGCTATGTCTCCTCGCAGGTCAGGTGCCAAAAGAGGCCGTTCGGTGTCCGAAGCGCCTGCAGCGAACCGCTCTAGTAGCAGAGTAAGCCGGTGTACTACCCACGTCTAGCCTCTGGGGTAGCTATGGCCTGTTTGCGCTAGTCGCATAGCTTGTTGGAGTGATTGACAGAGAGGGGCCGGTTCCGCCGTACCAGCAGATTGCGGCAGCCGTCCGGAAGCGCATCCAGTCAGGACAGATCCCGCCAGGCCGACGCATACCGAGCTTGGTGGAGTTGGAGGCCGAGTTCGGCGTCGCGCGCGACACACTTCGCAAGGCCGTACAGGTTCTCAAGGATGAAGGGCTCGTGGAAACCGTTCGCGGGATGGGCGTTTATGTGAAGTCGCCTGCTGGATCCGACGCCGAAAGGCCCTGACTACATCACAGAACCGTTGTTGTGAAGATAGATCCAGACGGGCTGCGAGCGCCCTGCCTCCAGCTTGCGGACGCGCTACCCACCCGCATCGAGGGAGATGAATTCCCACCCGCCTCGCCAGTCGCGGCTGAAGGGCTGGTGGGATCGTCACAGCCATTGGGCAAGCATCTGCGGACGATTTCGGCAAGAAAGTCGCAACTCCCAACCTGACAATATAACCAGGCCACGAACTGGAGTTGCCCCGGCCAGCGTTGTCAATGGTTAGGTAGCGTGTGATGCGGAGCGTCGGGAACGATGCCAAACATGTCGTTGGTGAGGGCCCATCGGCCATGACCTTGCCCCGTGCCATCGATGAACAGGAGATCGGGCGAGTAACCCTCGTAACGGAAGCCGTGGCGTTGGACCAGTTTGATGGACGCCTGGTTATCGGGCCGGATCTGCGCTTCCAGCCGATGCAACCGTAGCTCTTCGAATGCATGGCGCAGCACCAGGCCAAGACCTTCTGACATGTACCCGTGACCGGCATAGGGCGCGAAGGCGGCGTAGCCCAGCGAGCCGTTCTGGAAGCGTCCACGAATGATGCTGTTGATATTGACATTGCCTGCTATGACACCAGTGTCGCGCAGACAGACCAGCAATCCTTCGGCAGAACGTCCCTCATCGAATCGGCTGAGGAACGCCTGGAACGCCTCCGGGGTCGCGGGCAGGTTCAAGTTGACGCTGGCACGGACCCGTTCAAGAAACTCGTCTTGATCGTAACTGGTGATGCGGCGCAAGGCCACGCGAGGAGAGCGCCCCAGGTCAACGTGGGGCGCCCCTGCAGTTTGCTTGGTTTCTTCAATCTCGCTGTTCTCAATCACGGATGGAACGCTACCGCGCGACGGCGCTTCGGCCAGAGTCAGCACGATCCGCTGGTGGACTACCAGACCCCACCCCACGGGCACCTCTCTCCCCCAACCTGACAACTTGACCGGGCCACAAACCATCCCAACCGACCCGGCAGATGTATCAGGACCCAGGTGACAGGCACCCTCACTGGCATCACCCATCGCCCGTCACACGAGCAGAGGCGGCAGGAGGGAACGCGGTGAACGCCGGGCGAGCCGATAGATCGGCGCAGCCTCCCCGCGCAATCTTGCGCAAGTCCAGATTCTCCAACGGCACCGGTGGAGATTGTGTCGAAGTTGCATTGCTGGACGACAGCTCTGGCGAAGCCGAATACAGAGCTCACGTGGCAGGAATCAAGGCCGATCAGGGACCACCGATCGCACTACGCGATTCGAAAGAAGACAGTCCCAGGCTGTACTTCACCCGTAGCGAGTTCGCGGCTTTTCGACGTGGCCTTTTGGCTGGGGAGTTCGACGACCTCGTATAGAGTCTCGTCTGCGAAGGCGATCAGACGCCCTGCTGACCGACCGCGAGGCGTCTGGTCCGCTACGAATGGGCCTTCGCCTGCACCTCAGGGCTGAAGCGTTCTCATGTTGTGAGACCAAGTAGTTGGAACCCGTCAGCAGGGTGGGGTCGGTAGCAGCGGCGAGGTTGGTCCAGCCGATCAGTCGGGCCAGGCCGATGGCCGGGATTGCTCAACCACTCACGTAATGGAACCCGCTAGGATCCGTGCCTGGCGGTATTTCGTGCCCCTAGCACCTTTGGATGATTAAGCGAGAGTGATGGGATCATTGGCGGCGGATCTGGCCGACTTCAAGGTTGCGCACCTGTATCAGGAAAGGTGCATCGTCAGGGTTCGCGGCGTGGACGACCTGCGGGTGGAGGCTCTGGAGGCCGTGGCGGACAGCACCGCATCAGTGACCTACCGATCCCGCCACGGCGGCCTTGTTACGGCAACGGACGAGATTTTCCGGCTGCTCGACACCCTTCTTGAAACGCGACTGCCGGAGGCGTTCACGCCGCTGGAAGAGCGCGCGCATTGGGAAGACGACGACGAAGAAGCCGGACCCCTGCCGGCCGGGCCCGGACCTTACGGTTCGGGTGTGCGGGGCTTAGGGTCCACCGGCGAGCGGATAACCCTGGTCTCCAACGGGAACCTTGTCTTGCCCGACGCTGGGTTCGGGGACGAAGACGACGATGCCCCGCATCGTCGAGAACCTTGGCAGGAAGTGACCGGTGCCCCCGACCTCCTGCGGGCTTGGCTGATCGGTCGGATGCGCTGGACGATGAACGATGGCGACTACACCGAGTTCCCGCACACCGAGCAGGAGCGAATCCAGCTTGCCGAGACACAAGCCAGCCGAGCGGAGCTGGCTGACCAGCTCCTCACCGCGTTCCCGCCGGAACGAAGTCGCTATTTTGTCGGTGCGCATGCCGGTTGGGACCGTTGGTCTGAGGACTACCTGTCCCGCGACGAAGTAATCGCCTTCGCCTCCGAAGACCACGTGGCGGTTCTCTGGCTCGCCTTGTACCGCTATTACGGGTGAACCGCGTTAGCGCAGTAGGTCGTGCAGTTGACTGAGATTGGTTCGGCGCCAGCGGTTGAAGGGCTGTCACGCGTCAACGATCTGCGCTCGCTTTGGGGAAATCCCCTGCCCCGGCAAATTTACCGTCGCCCTTGCCCGGTTGTCTGATGGGCGGCGGTAAATGCCCAGGGTGGCAAGCTTGTCCGGCCACTGAGGGCTTCTTACGCCACCCGCTCCTGAGTGGGTCAGCGTGCCTTGGGGAAAGCGGCGCTCAATTCGGATCGGTTGACGATGAACGCGGCCGGTACGAGCGTGAGGGCACCTGCGACCTGCATCGCGATGAACCACGGCGGAAGGGCACCTGGAATGCTGTCAATGGCGATGATCGCGATCGGCACGATGACGGAGATGATGCGCACGCGTACGTAGGCCCATCCTGCTCCCCGCGAGGCGAGGACAGCCAGCCAGTAGGTCACCACGCCGCTCGCGAATATTCCACCTGTCCTCCCCCACATGAACGAAGTCACCTCGCGGCCCGTGACCGAGAGAATGACCACCACGATGAGGACTGCGACACTGACCGCGCCACAGGCCGCGACGAATGGAGACCGACCCCGACCAAGCCAAGGCGCTGATGCGGGAAGCACAAGCCGGCGCCACCACGTCACTGACCGAGCTCCGGGAACTGGTCAAGGGAATCAACCCGCCGGTGCTGAACGAGCGTGGGCTCATCGATGCCGTGCGCGCTCTCGCCCTGGACAGTCCGCTCGAAACGGCGGTCAGCGCCGACGTTCAGCTACGTCTGGACCCGCCGATCGAGTCCGCCCTGTACTTCGGAGTCGCCGAACTGCTGACGAACGCGGCCAAGCACGCCCATGCGACCCGGGCACGCATCTTCATCATCCGGGACGACACCGACATCGTCGTTGAGGTCGAAGACAACGGCCGGGGCGGGGCCGGCGTGCGAGCCGGCGGCGGGCTCGCGGGGCTGCACCGCCGCCTCGCGGTCTTCGACGGCACTCTGGAGATCACCAGCCCGGCAGGCGGTCCGACCCGCGCGAGGATGATGCTGCCATGCGCATCGTTGTAGCCGAAGACCTCTACCTCCTGCGCGACGGGATGATCTGCCTCCTCCAGGCCTACGGACACCAGGTGGTGGCGACCGCGACCACCGGACCCGAGACACTCGACGCGCTGCTGAGGTGGCGGCCAGACGTGTCCATCGTCGACGTCCGCATGCCGCCGACCCAATCGGACGAGGGCCTGCGGGCTGCTCTCGCTGCCCGCAGCGAGGTTCCCGGACTGCCGATCTTGATTCTTTCTCAGCACGTCGAACAGCTGTACGCCCGCGAACTCCTGGCCGACTGCTCCGGTGGCATCGGCTACTTCCTCAAGGACAGCATGTTCGACGCCGACCAGTTCATCGATGCGCTGGAACGCGTCGCCGATGGCGGGACCGCCATGGACCCGGCCGTCATCGCCAAACTGCTGTCCAGCGGATCCTCGAACCGGCGACTCGGACAGCTCACCGAACGCGAACACTCCGTGCTCAGCCTCATGGCCGAGGGATTGTCCAATCAGGCCATAGGCCAGCGGCTCTTCCTCAGTGAGAGCGCCATCAGCAAGTACACCACCTCCCTGTTCGGGAAACTCGGCATCATCGATGACGACAACAGCAACCGCCGTGTCCTCGCCGTCCTTGCCTACCTGAACAAGCCCTGACGGAGGGCTTCCCGCAACCGAACGTGTCACCAGCCGGCAAATAGCGCAGCACGGTCTTAGCTCGCACCTCCTGCAGAGCCTCAGCGGACTCGCTGAGCGCAGCCTCAAGATCCTCTACGATCTCCTGCGCGATCACCTCAGGTTGCCTCCCTGACCGAGCCCTAGACGACGTCGCCATGCGTGTGTCACCCGAATGATCCACATCACGCTCACACCGATAGGTGGTCGGCCATGTGGATGTAGACGGCTGCAGGTCTCGGGTGTCAGGGGTTCGCAGGTGGGTCGAGGAGTTCGATCTCGATGGCCAGGACGCCGAGTACTTCCTTCTCAGGGCCGTAAATGCGGCGGATGTTGGCGAGTTGCTGGTCGCGGGGGCTGTCGGGGTTGACGTTGGCGGGGCCTTCGGTATCGAGCATCTCCTCGAACGAGGCGTAGCGGGCGACGCGTTTGACGCGGGTGAGTGCGTCGTCGCGTCCGCAGACGAAGCGGATGTGGTCGCCGACCGTCAGGGTGCGGAGGTTGGGGTACTGGACGCGGACCTCGATTGTTTTGCGGCCGGTGGCGACCAGGTCGAAGTAGCGGCGGTAAAGGTTCATCTCGCGGGCTGGCATCGCGTTCGCCAGCACGTTGTTCGGGCTGATGATCTCCACGGAATCGGTACGCTCGTTCATCACGCCACCACCTTCCGGTCAGGCGGCCGGCACGAGGAACTGGACGAGGCGCGTCGGAGATCCACCGGGGTTACATAGCCGCTCATGTGAGCTCCGCGCGAATGGCTCGCTCTACCACGAGCTCGGCCCTCGAGTCGGCTTGCTGTGCAGCCCTCAGAAGTTGTCCCTTGGTCGCGGCACCACGATCGAGCAGCTCGGCGACCGCGGAATCGATCACATCCTGATCAACGCCGTCCGCAGCGGACTCCGCGATGGCGCGTACGGGTCTGGTCACCCGAAATCCTTCATGCTCTTCCACCTCGTCACTCGCCAGCTCCGCTCGATGGAGGACCACCGAGGAACTTCGCCGACGGAAATCGGGCGGGACCGTCAGATGGATCCGGGCAGGATTGGCGATGCCCAGATCGTGAACAGCGAGCGCGGTGGTGTGGGACACGACCGCTTGTCCCCGGCTCCACAGCGCCCAGCGTACGAAGTGATCATGCTCGCCTTGAGGGAGATCGACGAACTCCCGGAAGCGATAGACGCCGCGATCGATCCGCGTCCAGTGACCCTGGCGGACCTGAAAGTACTGTGACTGGTAGGAGTAATCGTCCTCAAGGGCCTGGTTCGCGGTGAAGTAGCCACGCTGGCGCGCTGCCCGTCGCCAGAGCCGCACACGAGGCGTGTCTTCACGTGACTCCACAACACCAGTCTAGGTCCTAAGAGAAATTTTTAGTTTCGCGCAGCTCCAAGACGCCAAACTAAAAATGGCTTGTAGTTACGAGCGATGGCATCACTCGCATACTCGCCAACCCAGGCCCCAGGCCCCGGTTACTCCCACTCGATGGTGCCCGGCGGCTTGCTCGTGATGTCCACCACGACCCGGTTCACGTCACGCACCTCGTTCGTGATCCGGGTCGAGATCCGTGACAGCACGTCATAAGGCACCCGCGCCCAGTCAGCCGTCATCGCGTCCTCAGACGTCACCGGCCGCAAAACCACCGGATGCCCATAAGTCCGCCCATCGCCCTGCACCCCCACCGACCGCACGTCGGCCAGCAGCACGACGGGACACTGCCAGATCTCCCGGTCGAGCCCAGCCCGAGACAGCTCCTCGCGCGCGATCGCGTCCGCCTCACGCAGCAGGTCGAGCCGCTCCCGCGTGACCTCGCCGACAATGCGGATCCCCAGCCCAGGACCGGGGAACGGCTGGCGCCACACCATCGCCGCCGGCAGGCCGAGCTCCTCGCCCGCCCGCCGCACCTCGTCCTTGAACAGCGTCCGCAACGGCTCCACGAGCTTGAACTGCAGGTCCTCGGGCAGGCCGCCGACGTTGTGGTGCGACTTGATGTTGGCGGTGCCCGTGCCGCCGCCGGACTCGACCACGTCGGGGTAGAGCGTGCCCTGGACCAGGAAGTCGACGGGGCCGTCGGCCATGATCGCGCGCTGCTCGTCCTCGAAGACCCGGATGAACTCGCGGCCGATGATCTTGCGCTTGTCCTCCGGGTCGCTGACGCCGTCGAGCGCCTTGAGGAAGCGGTCGGCGGCGTCGACGACGCGGAGCTTGACGCCCGTGGCGCGTACGAAGTCGCGTTCGACCTGCTCGGCCTCACCCTTGCGCAGCAGGCCGTGGTCGACGAACACGCAGGTCAGCCGGTCGCCGATGGCCCGCTGGACCATCGCGGCGGCCACCGCCGAGTCAACGCCGCCCGACAGCGCGCAGATCGCGCGGCCGTCGCCGACCTGCTGGCGGACCGCCTCGACGGCGTCTTCGACGATGTTGAGCATGGTCCAGGTGGGGCGGCAGCCCGCCGCGTCGAGGAAGTGCTTGAGCACCGCCTGACCGTGCTCGGAGTGGAGCACCTCGGGGTGGAACTGCACGCCGTAGAGCCCGCGCCCGGTGTCCTCGAAGGCGGCGACGGGGGTCTGACGGGTCGAGGCGGTCACCGTGAAGCCGTCGGGGGCGGCGGCCACGCTGTCGCCGTGGGACATCCACACCTTCTGCGCGGTGGGCAGCCCGGCGAAGATCACGCCCTCGCTGAGCACGTCGAGGTCGGTGCCGCCGTACTCGGCGACGCCCGTCTGGGCGACCTCGCCGCCCAGCGCCTGCGCCATGGCCTGGAAGCCGTAGCAGATGCCGAACGTCGGCACCCCCGTCGAGAACAGCCCGTGGGGCACGGCGGGCGCGCCCTCGGCGTAGACCGAGGAGGGCCCGCCGGACAGGATGATCGCCTTGGGCTTCTTGGCCAGCATCTCCTCGACCGGCATCGTCGAGGGGACGATCTCGGAGTAGACGTGGCACTCACGCACCCGTCTGGCGATCAGCTGCGCGTATTGCGCGCCGAAGTCGACGACGAGCACTGTGTCGAACTCAGACACCGAGAGGACCCCCCAAAGGCGAATGCGGTGCTCCAAGTGTATCGGGGGGTGAACCTAGAGGATGCTGCCGATCAGCCCCAACGGCGGCGAGCCCAGGTCGAACAGGGCCTTGTGGAAGCGCCCCAGCGTGAAGCCGGTGCCCCACTCCTTGCGTGCCTGCTCGCGCAGGTCGAGGATGAGCAGCTTGCCCCAGGTGTAGCGGCCGTAGGTGGGGTCGAACGTGGCCCGCCTGGCCTCCGACAGCGCGGCCGGTCCGGCCAGGTGCGTGTCGGACTCGAAACGCCGGGCGCCGTCCTCGACCGTCATCTGCCCGGTGTGCACGCCGATGGCGCAGGCCAGCCGGGTGACGCGGATCAGCGCCTCCACCCAGATGCCGATCTCGAAGCGCGGGTTCTGGGCCTCGAACCCCTCCTCGACGCACAGCTCCTCGGCATAGTGCGCCCAGCCCTCGGCGAACGCCATCGAGTGCAGCAGCCGCCGGACGTCCGAACCGGCCCGGCGCAGGGCGCGGCCGTGCGAGAAGTGCCCGGGGGCGACCTCGTGCACGTTGATCGCGGGCAGCGTGGTGTCGCTGAAGACCTCCAGCCACTCCTCGATGTCCTGCGCGGGCCAGGAGGGCTCGGGCGGGGTGATGTGGTACCAGGAGGGGCCTTCCGGCTCGCCGGGAGAGTTCCACGACATCATCGCCATCCCCCAGCGGCGCGACGGGGGCGCCAGGCCGACCAGGCATTCGCCGTCGTGGTAGGGCACCAGGTCCTTCTCGCGGGTGAACGCGATGGCCTTCTCGGCGCCGATCCTGGCCGCCTCGATGACGCCGTCGGCGTCGGGGTGCTGCTTGACCAGGTCGCGTACGACGTCGAGCGGCGGCTCGCCCCGCCGCCCCAGCTTGGCGCAGGACTCGGTGAGCAGGGCCATGAGCCGGTCGCGCTCGGCGTCGGCGCGCTCGGCCAGCCTGCCGAGGTCGACGGGGAGCCCTTCGGTGGCGCCCATCAGCCGGGCCAGCGCCTCGCCGCCGAGCGCCGCGTCGGGATCGCCGACCGCCGCCGCCCGCTCGACGTGCGCGACCAGCAGGCCGTGCGCGTCGAGCGCGGCCCCGTCCGTGACACCGGCGGCCAGGCCCTGGACGGCCGCGACCAGCGATCTCGCGACGGGCGCGCTGACCCGGTCGAGCGCGGCGATCGCGTGCGTCACCGCCTCCGGCCAGAGCGCCAGGTGCGCGGCCTTGGCGGCCTCGCGCTCGGCCTCCGGCGCGTAGTCGCGGTCGTAGCAGGCCAGGTCGAGGTTCGACAGGTGCGGCAGCGGGTTGCTCCGATGCAGCTCCAGCTCGCCGAACTGGGCACGCAGGCCGTCCTCGAAGATCCGGAGATGCGCCGAGTCGTACGGGTCGGCCGGTGCGGCGCCTTCGCCAAGCCGCGCCAGCCCGGCCCGTACGCCTTCTGGCGACAGGTCCTGGATCCTGCCGTCGTACTCGTGCCTGCCGCCCGACTCGCGGGCGTCGGCCACGTTCAGGTCCGTGATGGCACGGAGCCTGGGGTCGAGTTCCGTCATGCCGCCGACGCTAGCGCACACCCTTGATCTTGAGGAGTCCCGCGAGAGCTGGCTCATCAGACAGTGTGCTGCGGCGTTCTGGCCTCGATCGCGTCCAGAAGGCGCCGTCCGCCATGAGGCGCGTTCAAGGACGCGGTACACCGTCGCCCGACCGTTGGAGAACACCTCCAACAGGTCGGCGACGGTGGCGTGCATGCGTACCAGTTCGGGCGAGCGGGCGATGACCGTGCCTTCGCGGGTGCGCATCTTCAGCGGGTCGGCTTCGAGCTCGGCAGGCGCCAACCGCTGTTCCGTTCTTCTAGAGAGTCGCGTCTTCTAGAGGCTTCTAGAGGGTCGCGGTGAAATGGTCTACTGCGGCGTCGACAGCGGTGGTGACGTGGGGTTCCTGGTCGTAGAAGTCGAGCTGGGTGCCGGAGGTCCACACCAACGCCTTGGGGCCCGCCAGAGCGTCGTGGAAACGGCGGGCGCCGTCAGGGATGGCCGCCTCCTCGCTGTGGACGAGCAGCGTCGGGGTGTGGATCTTGGGGGCGACGGCGATGGGGTCGAAGGTGAGCCAGCCGGGCCAGGCCATGACGGCGAACCGGTTGCCCCACTGCGGGATCGCGCCCCGCTCCGGGTTGAGGTAGTAGTCGAACGGGCCGTACATGGCGGCGTCGGGGTCGGTGGCGCTGACGGCGGGTACGTAGGTCACCTCGCCGGTCTGGCGCCAGTGCCGCTCGGCATCCTGCCCGGTCTTCATCAGCTGGGCCACGCCCTCGGGCCCGCCGTAGAGCGCCTCGACGAGGGTGGCGTCGTGCAACCAGGGGGCGACCAGCGCCAGAGAGCGGACGCGATCGTCGCCGGCGGCGTTGACCGCGGCGTAGCCGGCGCCGGCGCACAGGGCCAGGGCGCCGATCCGGTCGGGGTCGGCCTGGGGGTGCCCGGTCAGGAAGGTGACCGCCTGGTGGATGTCGGCCGCCTTCTGGACGGGGGATTCGAGGTCGCGAGGCGAACCCGTGCTGTCGCCGTAGCCTCGGAAGTCGAAGGCCAGCGCCAGGTAGCCGCGTTCGGCCAGGCGGCGGGCGTACAGGGCGGGCATCTGCTGGCGGACGGTGGTCCAGGACCCCGTCACCACGACGGCCGGCAGCCGGGTTCCCTCGGGTGCGCTGGACGGCAGGTGAACCTCGCCTCGCAGCGTCTCTCCCTCGCTCGTGAAAGTCACTGATTCAGTACGGACAGTCATTGCGTCGCTCCATGGAAGTCGCACAGTGGATGGTCACCGGATGGCAGGCGCGGCCCGCCAGCCAGGGCCGGGAACCTCGCGGTGAAGGTGAAGGCGACAGTAATGAAGGTTGTGAATTTTGTAAATATGTCCCTTCACACCGCTAGGATGGGCTCATGGCAGACGGGGACATCGGCAACCGCATCCGTGAGCTGCGCCGCAAGCGGCGGCTCTCCCAGGCGGACCTGGTCAAGCCCGGCCTGCTGTCGGCCAGCTACCTGTCGCTGATCGAGTCCGGGCAGCGTCGCCCCTCCTCAGAGGTGCTGCGCCATCTGGCCGAGCTGCTCGACACCACACCCGAGCACCTGCTCACCGGCCGGCATCCGGCGTCATGGCAGGAAACCGAACGGCGCCTGGCCTTCGCCGAGCTCGCCCTGCACAACTCCTCGCCCCAGGACGCGCTGAGCGAGTTCGAAGCCGTCCTCGACGAGGGACCTCCACCGCTGCACCCGCGTGCCAGGCTCGGCCGGGCCCGAGCCCTGGAGCTGCTCGGCCGTACCGAGGAGGCGCTGAACGCCTATGAGGCGCTGTGGAAGGCCGCCGAATCCGGCACCGGTGAGTGGGCCGAACGGGCCACCGACGTGCTGCGCTGCAGCCGAGACGCCGGCGACTTCAGCTACGCCTGCGACCTCGGCGAACGCGCGATGGCCGCGTTCGAGGAGCTGGGCCTGCCCTGGAGCGACGAGGTCGTACGACTCGGGGTGTCGCTCGCGGGCGTCTACATCGTCCGAGACGATCTGACCCGGGCCTCCCGTCTGCTCCAGCGTCTGATCGAGGTCTCCGACGACATGGGCAGTCCCTTGGCCAGGGGCTCGGCATACTGGAACGCCGCGATCGTCGCGCACCACCGGGCACGCGACGCCGACGCCAAGGCGCTGGCCGACCGCGCCCTGGCCCTGTTCGGCGAGACCGACCACCACCGCAACCTCGCCGTCCTGCGGCACACCTACGGATCACTGCTGCTGGAGACCAAGGACGCCGAGCCTGTCAAGGCCCGCGAGATCCTGCTCGACGCGCACGACCGGCTCACCTCGGTCGGCGGCCCCGTCGAACTCCGCGAGTGCGAGGTGAGCCTGTCACGCGCGGCCACCCAACTCGGCGAACCCGAGGAGGCCCTGCGATGGGCACAGGCCGCCCGCTCGCGCATCGCCTCCGGCACCTCACGCGCGGGCGAGGCCCAGGCATTGATCACGCTGGGGCTAGCCCAGATCACCGCGGACCACCGGGACGACGGGATCGCCACCCTGGCCCAGGGCGAACACGCGCTGGAACAGGCGACCCCCGGTCGCGCCGCGGTGGACCTGTGGAACCGATTGGCCGTCCACTACGAACAACGCGGCGACGCCGCGGCGGCCCTGCGCGCCTACCGGCAGGCCATGAAGGCGGCCGGCTACCGCCTGCCCGCAACCGAACGGACCACAGCCGGCCTCTTTCCGCCGAAGTAGCGACCCCGTCGACGCGCTGACGGCGTTCCACTAGCTTTGCCGAATGGGAGGCCGGTCATAGTGCATAACGCCGAACTGGATTCGATCGACCTGGCGATCCTGGCCGAGTTGCAGAAGGACGCCCGGCTGCCGAACAAGGACCTGGCCGAGCGGCTCGGCGTCGCGCCCTCCACGGCGCTGGAACGTGTGCGGTCGCTGCGCCGTCGCGGGGTGATCACCGGGTTCCGTGCCTCGGTGGACACGGCCCGGCTCGGCCGCCCGCTCCAGGCGCTGCTCGCCCTGCGCGTACGGCCGCACACCAGCCGGATCGTGGACCCGTTGCGCACGTTCGTGCTGGGGCTGCCGGAGACGATCACGCTGTTCCACGTCGCGGGCACCGAGGACTTCCTGGTGCACGTGGCCGTGGCCGACGCCGACCACCTGCACCGGCTGGCGCTGGAGAAGTTCCTGATCCGTACGGAGATCGTGCACCTGCACACGACCTTGATCTTCAAGACCGAGCACCAGCCCATCCAGCGACCGTCGGAAATGTGATGAGAGCTGATCGCGGGAAATGTGACAATAACCCGCATGTCACTCCGGATCACCACGCTCGCCGAGCGTCCCGAGTTCGCGCCCGCGTTATGGGAGATGGACAACTCGTGGCGCGTCTTCATGCTCAACGACCCGATCGCCGACCTGTTCTACCCGGTCGCCGCGACGGACTACGCCGAATACGTGCTGGTGGCCGATGACGACGCCGAGCCCGGCCGGATGGTGGCCAGAGCCTGCATGATCCCCTTCGCGACCAGGGGCGCCGAGCTGCCCGACGACGGCTGGGACGGGGTGATCCGCCAGGGATGGCTGGCCGTCAAGCGGGACCGCCCCCTGGACGCCGTCTCCGCGCTGGAGATCACCGTCAGGAGCGACCTGCTGGGCTCGGGGCTGTCACCGCTGATGCTGGCCGCGATGCGGGATCAAGCCGCGCGGCTGGGGTTCCGCGAGCTGGTGGCGCCGGTCCGGCCGAACCAGAAGCACCTCGAACCGCACACGCCTATGACGGAGTACGCCTTCAGGTCCCGGGACGACGGCCTGCCGCACGACGCCTGGCTGCGCGTGCACGTGCGGGCGGGCGCGAAGATCGTCAAGGTCGCGCCGCGCTCGATGGTGATCCCGGGCACGCTCGCCGAGTGGCGCGAGTGGACCGGCCTGCCGTTCGACCGGCCCGGTCCCGTCGAGGTCCCCGGCGCGCTCAACCCCGTGCACTGCGACGTGGCCCACGACCACGCCGTCTACGTCGAGCCGAACGTCTGGGTCAGCCACCCACTCAGCTGACCCGAGCGCCCAAAACGCCCAAGAGCCAGCGCCCCCTAAGAGAGCGTCACCCCTTCACCCGGCTCCAGCAGGTGCACGCGCTCGCCGAGCCCGGCGAGGGCCTTGACCAGCGTGTCCCGGCCCTGCGTGAAGTGCCCCCAGTGCTCGAAGTGCAGCGGCACCACGTGACGGGCGCCCAGGATCTCGGCCGCCTCTGCCACGTCGTCGCTGGTCAGCGTCAGATACGCGTCACCCACCAGCGGCGTCCGCGCCCCTCCGGCGAACAGCACCGCCACGTCCACCGCCCCGACGCGCCCCGCGATGTCCCTGACCACGTCCAGCGAGGCGTTGTCCCCGCTCACGTACACGGTCGGCAGCCCCTCGCCGCTCAGTACGAACCCGGTCACCTCGCCCACCAGGTGCTCGCTCCCGTCGGGCCCGTGCTGCGCGGGCACGCCGGTCACCCGCAGCGCACCGCCGCCGGGCCGGACGAGATCGGTGTGCGTCCAGTTCGGCAGCGCCCGGACCGGCTCGCCGATCCGCTCGGCCGCCGACCCCGTCGACAGCACCACCGGCGCCGAGGCCAGGAAGGCGCGTCCGGCCTTGTCGAGATTGTCGGGATGCTGGTCGTGGGAGAGCAGCACGGCGTCCACGGTCCCGGTGGCGCCGGGCCCGAACGCCGGTCCGGCCGTCTTGACCAGCGCCCGGTTCCCGATCGGGTAGTCACCCGGCGGGTCGAACGTGGGGTCGGTCAGCAGCCGCACCCCACCGATCTCCAGAACCGCGGTCGGGCCGCCCACGTAACGAATCTCCATGGAGATCACGACACCCGCGCCGGACGCGGTATTCCGCTCACACGCGCAGGCCGTCGATGATCCGCCGCATGCACCGGTGACAGAGCGCGCGGAACCCGGCCTCGTCCATCGCGACGCGCCCGCTCAGGTACTGCTGGATGAGCCCCTGCATGCTCGACGTGACGGTCAGCGCCACCTCCAGCGGGTCGTCACGGCGCAGCAGCCCCGTGCGCATCCCCTCCTCGACGACCTCGACGATCACGGTGAACGGCGGCCCCTGTCCTTCGCGGAAGTCCTCGGGGAAACGCCGTGCCCGCGCCCAGGCGTCCGACATCAGGAACGTGTACAGGTGCGGCCGGCCGAGCGCGAAGTCGAGGAAGCCGTCGAGCAGGACGTCGATCCGCTCCTCCAGCGTGCCGGAGCGCGGGAGTCGCGCCCATTCCGCGGCCAGTTCGCGACCGCTGGTGGTGGCGACGGCCCGCAGCAGCGCCTCGCGGTTCGGGTAGTGGCGGTAGATGGCCATCGCGGTGACGCCGACGGCCTCGCCGACCCGGCGCATGCTCACCGCCTCGGCGCCCTGCTCGACGAGGATCCGCTGCGCGACATCCGCGATGCGGGCGGCCGTTCCCTGTTCCTTCACGTATACAGCGTATACCTACTTCAGGCGGAGCCTCTTCATCGTCTTGAGGGTGGTGACCAGGACATTCGCCCATTTGTCGTACGTCATCGCGAGGGGCGGCTCGAAGCCCAGCCACGTGGCCTGCGCGGCGACGGTCTGCGCCTCGGTGTAGCGGAGCAGGCCTTCGGCGCCGTGCCTGCGGCCCAGCCCGGACGCCTTCATGCCGCCCATGGGCGCGTCATAGGAGGCGTACGCCGAGCCGTACCCCTCGTTGATGTTGACCGTGCCCGCCTTGATCCTTGTGGCGAGCGCGCGGCCGCGCGCCAGGTCGGAGGTCCAGACGGAGGCGTTGAGCCCGTAGATGGTGTCGTTGGCCAGCGCGACCGCCTCGTCGTCCGAGGAGAACCGGTAGAGGCCGACCACCGGCCCGAACGTCTCGTTGCGGCAGAGCCGCATGTCCTCGGTGATCCCGGTGAGCACGGTCGGCTCGTAGAACAGCGGGCCGAGGTCCGGCCTGGCCTTGCCGCCGGTCAGCACGGTGGCGCCGTGGGCGACGGCGTCGTCCACGTGCGCGCTGACCGCGTCCAGTTGGCGCTGTGAGGTGAGCGAGCCCATCTGGACCGACCAGTCGTGGCCCGTGCCCAGCTTCAGTCCGGCCGTCTGCTCGGCGAAGCGCGCCGCGAAGGCGTCGAACACGGCGGTGTGCACGTACAGGCGCTCGATCGACAGGCAGAGCTGGCCCGCGTTGGTGAAGCAGGCGCGGATCGCGCCCTGGACGGCGAGGTCCAGGTCGGCGTCGTCGAGCACCATCATCGGGTTCTTGCCGCCGAGCTCCAGCGAGCAGCCGATGAGCCGCTTGGCGGCCTCCTCGGCGATCTTCCTGCCGCCCCGGGTCGAGCCGGTGAAGGCCACGTAGTCGGCGCCGTCGAGCAGCGCGTCGCCGACCTCGGCGGGCTCGCCGAGCACGACCTGCCAGACCTCGCGCGGCAGCCCCAGCTCGGCCAGCAGATCGATGGTCCACAGCGTCGACAGGGCGGTCTGGGTGTCGGGCTTGTGCACGATGGCGTTGCCCGCCAGCAGCGCGGGCACGGCGTCGGTGACGCCCAGGGAGAGCGGGTAGTTCCATGGCGTGATCAGCGCGACCACGCCCTTGGGCTGGCGCAGCTCCGTCACCTGGGTGGCCACGGGGAAGATGCCCGCGCGCCGGCGCGGAGCCAGGAGGCGGGGAGCGCGCCGGGCGAAGTAGAGGCTGCAGCCCGCCACGTCCAGCACCTCCTCGAAGGCGTGCTTGCGGGCCTTGCCGGTCTCGTTCTGGACGATGTCGAGGATCTCGTCCCTGCGGTCCAGGATCGCGTCGTGCAGGAGCAGGAACGGCCGCGCCCGCTCCGCGATCGGCCGCGCGGCCCACTCCGCCTGCGCCGACCTGGCCTTCTCATATGCCGCACGTACGTCATCCGCCCCGGAAACCGGTAGCTGAGCGAGTGGTTCGCCGGTGAACGGTGCGGTGATCTCGGTGGTCTTGCCGCTGGACGTCACGTGCATAGGAAGCAGGGTATTCCGGATCGCTACTGGCGGGTAGTTTTTGCCAATCCGTGGCATGGGGACAGAATCCCTTCATGCCAACCTTCGCGCCACTCAGACCGGGAGACCCCGAGAGGCTGGGAGGTCTGCCCCTCCTAGGCCGGCTGGGCGAAGGCGGCCAGGGTGTCGTCTACCTGGCCAGAGATCCAGCGGGCACGCACGTGGCCGTCAAGTGGCTGCGCCCCGATCTGTCCGGCGACGAGGTGAGCGTGGGCCGGTTCCTGCGCGAGGTCCAGGTCGCCCAGCAGGTCGCGCCGTTCTGTACCGCCGCGGTGCTCGGCACCGGCGTCGAGCACGACCGCCCGTACATCGTCAGCGAGTTCATCGAGGGCCCCTCCCTCCAGCGGGTCGTCCAGGAGGAGGGCCCGCGCACCGGCACGTCCCTGCATCGCCTGGCCATCGGCACGGCGACCGCGCTGGCCGCGATCCACCAGGCCGGGATCGTGCACCGCGACTTCAAACCGGCCAACGTGATCATCGGGGCCGACGGGGCACGGGTCATCGACTTCGGCATCGCCAGGGCGCTCAACGCCACCTCGACGATCAGCAGCATGCCGGTGGGCACGCCTTCGTACATGCCGCCCGAGCAGGTGATGGGCCACACCGTCGGGCCGGCCGCCGACCTGTTCTCGTGGGGGAGCACGATGGTGTTCGCCGCCTCGGGCCGGTCGCCGTTCGGCAGCGACACGATGCCCGCGGTGATCAACCGGGTGCTGAACCACCAGCCGGACCTGAGCGTGCTGCAGGGTCCGCTGCTCGACGTGGTGGCCGCGTGCCTGGCCAAGGACCCGGCGCAGCGGCCGACGGCCGAGCAGGTGATCATGCGCCTGCTGCAGCACCCCGTGCCCAACTCCGGCATGCTCGCCCAGGCCGCGGCGGCGGCCGCCCCGGCGGAGCCCTGGCGCCCGCAGCACGGCCGGCCCCCCGTGACCGGTCAAATGGGCCAGCCCACCATGGGGCCACCTTCCATGGGCGGCCATCACAGCCAGCCCTCAATGCCCGGCGGACCATCCTCGATCCCCGGTGGACCGCCTTCGGCGCCTGGTCACCACGGCCAGCCGCCCATGCCCGGCGGGCCGCCCTCGATGGCTGGTCACCACGGACCACCCTCCATGGGCGGACACCCGCCCACGACCGACCACCGCTCGACGCCCCCGAACTCCTACGACCCCCGCTACCCCCCGAAGAAGAGCCGAGCCCCCATCGTCATCGGCGTGACCGTGACCGTCGCGCTGCTCGTACTCGCCGGTGTCGGCGTGATCATCAGCCAGACCAAGCCCCCGGCCTCCGCCTCGCGCGCCAACCGCGTCTCGGCCACGGCATCCGCCAAGAGGCCCAGCAGCGCACCGACGGGCGTGCCACGGACGGGCACGAAGAGACAGTTGCCGGGCGGCACCATCTCGGTGTACGAGAACTCGGCCGACCCGAGCACGCTGACCTCGTACGAGATCTACAACAAGAAGGCCGACGACTGGATCGACTACGCCAGAAATTCCCTGCACGGCACGTTCACGAAGTACTCCCGCAACTGGGAGTCGCTGGTCTCGCCCGACGGCCTCTCCCTGGCCGGCCGCGGCCGTAACTACACCTCCGACAACTACGACTCAGTGATCATCAGCGACCGGCGGTCGGGCCACAAGACCTCGATCAAGACCGTGCGCAAGCCGCTGATCAGCAGCATCCGCGCCTGGTCGAAAGACGGCTCGAAGATCCTGCTCAACATCGAGAAGGAGACCGGCAAGGACTGGCTCTACCTCGGCTTCGTCATCGTGGACGTGGCCGCGGAGGACGCCAAGGTGGTCACCGTGGCCGACACCTCGGTCCGTAAGACCGCCTACGGCTGGGACGGCGACGAGGAGGGCGTGGTCAACATGTCCGTCGGGCAGGGGCTGCGCTTCTTCGACACCACGGGCAAGGCCACCCGTACCCTGGCGAACATCGGCACGCTGGCCTCGGGCACGCAGGACATCTTCTCCCCCTCCGGCAAAGTCTTCGTCACGAACTGCCCGAAGGGCGGCGACGGCGACCACTGCGTCTGGGACGCGCGGAGCGGCGATCGGATCCGCCGGTTCACCTCCGACTGCGACAAGGTCCTCGGCTGGTACGACGAGACCCACGTCTACTGCTGGGAACAGGACAACGCCACCAGGGACGAGATCCAGGTGGCGGACTTCAAGGGCAAACTGGTGCGCAAGTTGCTCGACATCCCCGAGAACCTTGACTTCAGTCCTGTCTTCACGGTCAATCCCGGTGGATGATCCTGAACCACCCGGCCCGGAGATCCGTCAATGAGGTCATGAAGACGCTGATCCGTACCGTCGTGGCCGGCGCGGCCCTCGCTACGGCCATCTCCGCCTGCACCTCTGCTCCGGGGGGCACGGCGCCCACGAAGCAGCGCCTGCCGGCCGTGCGCCTGGTCTCCTACAACGGTTGCGACGACATGCTCGCCGGACTCCGTGAGCACGCGGCGGGCAACGTCAGCCAGTGGGGCTTCGGCGGGGCGATGCCCATGTACATGACCCGCGAGAAGTCGGCGACGACCGCCGACACCGCCCCGGAGCACTCCACGACCAACACCCACGAGGCGGGAGTGGACGAGCCCGACCTGGTCAAGACCGACGGCAACCGGATCATCACGGTCGCGGGCGGCACGCTGCGGATCATCGACACGGCCACCAGGAAGGTCACCGGGTCACTCAAGCTCACCAAGGCCGACGAGCCCGCCTACGCCCCCGCCGACCTGCTCGTCTCGGGCGACCGCGCGCTGGTGCTCTACAGAGGGGGCGACATCATGTACAAGACGTTCGCGCCCGTCGGCCAGACCAGATACCTGCTCGTGGACCTGGCCGGTGACAAGCCCAAGCTGCTCGGCACGATCAAGCCGCAGGGCACGTACGTGGACGCCAGGATGGTCGGCTCGACCGTCAGGCTCGTCACCCGCAGCCAGCCCGACATCATGTTCCCGCAGCCGAAGGAGAACGCCTCCGAGGCCGAGATGAAGCAGGCGAACGAGGCGACGGTCCGCAAGGCGCCGCTCGACACCTGGCTGCCCAAGATCGAGATCACCGACGCGGCCGGGACCGTCACCAAGAAGGCGGTCGACTGCGCGCGCGTCAGCCATCCGGCCGACTACACCGGCACCTCGCTGCTGACCGTGCACACCATCGACCTGGCCCAGGGGCTCACGGAAGCGGGCACCGACCCGATCAGCCTCGCGGCCGACGGCGACACGGTCTACGGCACCGGCCAGAGCCTCTACGTGACCAGCAACCCGCGCTGGTGGTGGCCGGGCCCGATGGCCGCCGTGGAGGACACGCCCCAGGCCCCCGCCACCGAGCCCGACCCGGCCGAGCCCAGCCCCTCGGCCAAGGTCACGCTCAGCCCCGAGAGCCCTGAGCCCACCCCGACCGCCCCGCCCGAGCAGACCGAGGTACACCGGTTCGACATCGGCAAGCCGGGCCCGCCCTCCTACATCGCCTCCGGCAAGGTGCCGGGACGGCTGCTGAACCAGTACTCGCTGTCGGAGTACGACGGCAACCTGCGCGTCGCCACCACGCTCAGCTCCGAGGACCAGAAGACCAGCGCCAGCAGCGTCTACGTGCTCAAGGCCGACACCCTGGACAAGGTGGGCGAAGTAGGCGGCCTGGGCGAGGGCGAGCGCATCTACTCGGTCAGGTTCATCGGCCCGGTCGGCTACTGCGTCACGTTCAAGCAGGTGGACCCGCTCTACACGCTTGACCTGCGCGACCCGGCCGCTCCCAAGGTGACCGGCGAGCTGAAGATCACCGGCTACTCCGCGTACCTGCACCCCGGCAACGACGGCCGGCTGATCGGCATCGGGCAGGAGGCGAGTGACAAGGGCCGGACGCTCGGCACGCAGATCTCACTCTTCGACGTCAGCGACCCGGCGAACCCGCGGCGGCTGTCGCAGCTGTTCCAGAAAGACTCGGGCTCCGAGGCCGAGTGGGACCCGCACGCGTTCCTGTACTGGCCCAAGACCGGCCTGTCGGTGATCCCGCTGAACACCTACTCGGAGAAGCACGAGGAGATCGGCGCCGTGGTCCTGAAGATCGACGACACCGCGGTGACGAAGCTCGGCATGATCAAGCATCCGGTCCAGCGGCAGAAGGACGCCACGTACCAGCCGAGCATCCAGCGCGCGATGGTGATCGGCGACTCGATCTGGACCGTCTCCACGGACGGCGTCCAGGTCAACGACACGACCACGCTGGCCGAGCAGGCCTACATCCCGCTCCACTGAGCCAGTCCTCCCGCGGAAGGGGCGCCGGCCGCACAAGCCGGCGCCCCGTAAATCTCCCGCCTCACTGCTCAGGCGTCGCGACCGGCACGATCTCGGGGGCGCCGAGCCGGATCGCGTCGGCCTCCTGGTCGGTGTCCTGTTCCTGGGACAGGCGTTCGGCCTCGACCCGCTTGGTGAAGTACTCGACCTCGCGCTTGACCTGCTCGCCGTCCCAGCCGAGTGGCTCGGCGAGCAGTTCGGCGGCCTCGCGGGCGCTGCCCAGGCCGCGGTGGAAGGTCTCGATCGAGATGTGCGTACGCCTGCTCAGCACGTCGTTGAGATGCCGGGCGCCCTCATGGGTGGCCGCGTAGACGATCTCCGCGCGCAGGTAGTCGTCGGCCCCGCCGAGCGGCCGGGCCAGCGACCTGTCGCCGTCGATCAGCTCCAGGACCTCGTCGACGAGCGAGCCGTACCGCTGGAGCAGGTGCTCGATGCGGGCCACGTGCAGGCCCGAGGTGTCCGCGAGCCGGTGCCGGGCGTTCCAGCGGGCCTGGTAGCCCTCGGCGCCCACGAGCGGGATGCGGTCCGTGCACGACTTCGGCACGCGCTGGTCGAGCCCGTGGGCGACGGCATCGACGGCATCCTTCGCCATAACCCGATAAGTCGTATATTTCCCGCCGGCGATCATCACCAGGCCGGGGACCGGATGCGCCACCACGTGCTCGCGCGACAGCTTCGACGTCTCCTCCGACTCCCCCGACAGCAGCGGCCGCAGCCCCGCGTAGACCCCCTCGACGTCGTCACGCGTCAGCGGCACGGACAGCACGGCGTTCACGTGGTCGAGCACGTAGTCGATGTCGACCCTCGACGCCACGGGATGCGCCTTGTCCAGCCTCCACTCGGTGTCGGTGGTGCCGATGATCCAGTGCCGCCCCCACGGAATCACGAAAAGTACTGATTTTTCGGTGCGAAGGATGATCCCGGTGAGCGAGTGGATGCGGTCGCGCGGCACCAGCAGGTGGATCCCCTTCGACGCCCGTACATGGATCTGGCCCCGGCCGCCGACCAGCTCCTGGATGTCGTCGGTCCACACTCCGGTCGCGTTGACCACCTGCCGGGCGCGTACCTCCAGCTCGGTGCCGGTCTCCAGGTCGCGCACCCGTACCCCGGTGACCCGTTCCCCCTCACGCAGGAACCCCACGACCTGCGCCCGCGGCGCCACATGCGCGCCGTAGGTGGCGGCCGTCCGCAGCATCGTCATCACGTAGCGCGCGTCATCGACCTGCGCGTCCCAGTACTGCACCGCGCCGGTGAACGCGGCCCGCTTCAACGCCGGCGCCAGCCGCAGCGCCCGGCTCCTGGACAGGTGCCGATGCCCCGGCACCCCGCGCGCCAGCCCCGAGACGAACCCCAGCGCGTCGTACAGGGCCACCCCCGCCCCCACATACGGCCGCTCCCACCCGAAGTGGGTCATCGGAAACAGGAACGGCACGGGCCGCACCAGATGCGGCGCGAGCCGCTGCAACAGCAGCGCCCGCTCCTGGAGCGCCTCTCTGACCAGCTCGAAGTTGAGCTGCTCCAGGTACCGCAGGCCGCCGTGGATCAGCTTGGAGGATCGCGACGACGTACCGGAGGCGAAGTCGCGCGCCTCCACCAGGCCCACGTCGAGCCCTCGGGTGACGGCGTCGAGCGCGACCCCCGCGCCGACCACCCCGCCGCCGACCACGACCACGTCGAGCTCCCGCTCCGCCATCCGGTCCAGCGCCGCGGTCCGCTCTCCAGGCCCAAGCCGGGCGATTCCCCTTCCCGCCATGACCCTCCTCTTACCCGCCGCAGCCCGTCGTGCGACAAACCGCTCTCTCTTCTTGTACGGCACGCATGGGTTACCCGCCACCCGCCGACCACGGCGAGGGCTTAGACCGAGGCGGTACCCGATCAGGCGCGGATGACCTTCACGCCCGCGTCCGTCAACTGGTTGGCGAGGCTGTCGGAGAGCTGGGCGTCGGTGACGAGCGTGTCGATCTGGTTGGTGGGACAGATGCGGGAGAACGCCCGCTTGCCGACCTTCGAGGAGTCCGCCACCACCACGACCTGCGAGGCGCGGCTGATGAGCAGGTAGTTGACGCTCGCCTCCCCCTCGTGGTGGGCCGAGGCGCCCAGCTCCACGTCGAGCGCGTCCACGCCGAGGAAGGCCACGTCCAGTGTCACCTGCTCGAGCACGCCCGAGGCCAGCGGGCCGATGAGCTCATAGGACTGCGGCCGGGCCACCCCGCCCGTGACCACGATCTTGACGTGCTGCCGGACGGTGAGCTCGGAGGCGATGTTCAGGGCGTTCGTGACGATGGTGAAGCCCGACTCCAGCGCCGGGCTGGTCGCCAGTGTGCGGGCCAGCTCGGAGGTCGTGGTGCCGCCGTTGAGCCCGATCACGGCGCCCGGCGAGACCAGCCCGGCCGCGGCGGAGGCGATGCGGTGCTTCTCGTCGGCGTGCCGCGCCGTCTTGTAGCGCAGCGGGAGGTCGTAGCTGACGCTCTGGGCGACCGCGCCGCCCCGCGTGCGCATGAGCATCTGCTGCTGGGCGAGCTGGTCGAAATCACGGCGGATCGTAGCGGTGGAGACGTCGAGCGACTGGGCGGCCTCCTCGACAGAGAGCCGTCCTTCCTGCGCGAGCAGCTCGAGAATCGCGTTCCAACGATCGTAGCGGGACACGAAGGCCTCCCCTTTGAGATCCGTCGGGAGCAAGCGTGGCACAACCTGGCAGGTCAGGCTACCAGTGCACATTTATGCTCTGTTCTGATATAAAAAAAGCAGAAACAATCAATCCTGGGGAGGCAAGTGGTGACCACCCACACCGAGGCCGAGATCGGCTCCCAGCCCGAGTGCTGGCGCCGCGCCGTCGACAACGTGCCCGCCGACGCGCTGCCCCGCCCCGGAGAGCGGGTCGCCGTGGTCGGCTGCGGGACGTCGTGGTTCATCGCCATGGCCTACGCCACGCTGCGGGAGCAGGCGGGACAGGGCGAGACCGACGCGTTCGCCGCCTCCGAGGCCCCGACCGGCCGCACCTACGACCGCGTGCTGGCCCTGACGCGCTCCGGCACCACGACGGAGGTGCTCGAGCTCCTGCGCAGGACCGGCGCCAGGACCACGGCCATCACCGCCGACCCCAACACGCCGGTCATGACGGCCGCCGACGACGTCATCGTGCTCGACTACGCGGACGAGCAGTCGGTCGTGCAGACCCGGTTCGCCACCACCCAGCTCGCCATGCTCCGCGCCAGCCTCGGCGAGGACCTCACCCAGGCGATCGACGACGCCGAGCAGGCCGTGTCGGCCTCGCTCCCCGACGAGCTCATCGGCGCCGAGCAGTTCAGCTTCCTCGGCACCGGCTGGTCGGTGGGCCTGGCCCAGGAGGCCGCGCTGAAGATGCGCGAGGCGTCACGGTCGTGGACCGAGGCGTACCCGGCGATGGAATACCGGCACGGCCCGATCAGCATCGCCGGCCCCTGCCGCGTCACCTGGATGCTCGGCACCGCCCCCGAGGGCCTGCGCGAGCAGGTCGTGGCCACCGGCGGCACGTTCTTCGAGACCGGTCTCGACCCGATGGCCGAGCTGATCAGGGCGCAGCGGGTCGCGGTCGCCAGGGCGTTCGCCAGGGGCCTCGACCCGGATGAGCCCTTGCACCTCACCCGATCTGTGATCCTTTCTTCATGAGCCTTACTCTTGCCGATGCCCGCATCGTGACTCCCGAGGGAGTTCACGACGGGTGGTTGACCATCGAAGACGGCCGCATCACGCACGTCGGGCACGGAGCCGCGCCCCGCGCGGGCCACGGCCTGGGCGGGCGGCACGTGGTGCCCGGCTTCGTCGACCTGCACAACCATGGCGGAGCGGGCGGCTCGTTCCCGACCGGCGAACATGACGGCGCGCGTGAGGCGGTGGCGCTGCACGAGCGCCACGGCACCACGACGATGGTGGCCAGCCTGGTGACCGGCGCGCTGGACGACCTGGCCCGCGCCACGTCGTCGCTGGCCGAGCTCTGCGACGACGGCCTGCTGGCCGGCATCCACTTCGAAGGCCCGTACATCTCCCGGGCCCGCTGTGGCGCCCATGATCCGGGGCTGCTGCGCGAGCCGTCGCCGCAGGAGTTCGCCGGGCTGCTCGCCGCCGGACGCGGGCACGTACGGATGCTGACCATCGCCCCGGAGCTGCCCGGCGCCCTCGACACGATCCGCGCGGCCGCCGCCGAGGGCGTGATCGCCGCGCTCGGCCACAGCGATGCCACCTATGAGCAGACGCTGGCGGGCATCGAGGCCGGCGCGACCGTGGCCACCCATCTCTACAACGCGCTGCCGCCGCTCGGCCACCGCACCCCGGGCCCCGTCGCCGCGCTGCTGGAGGACGAGCGGATCACGATCGAGCTCATCAACGACGGCGTGCACGTGCACCCGGCCATGCTGCGGCTGGCCTACGAGGTGGCCGGGCCCGCGAGGACCGCGCTGATCACGGACGCGATGTCCGCCGCCGGCATGGGCGACGGTACGTACGTGCTGGGCTCCATGGACGTGATCGTCACCGACGGGGTCGCCCGGTTGGCCGAGGGCGGCTCGATCGCGGGCAGCACGCTCACCATGGACGTGGCCTTCCGCCGCACCGTCCAGGAGGTGGGCCTGACGCTGCCCGAGGCGGTCCAGCTCACCTCCCTGACGCCCGCCCGCGTGCTGGGCGTCGCCGACACCACCGGCTCGATCGCCGTGGGCAAGGCGGCCGATCTGGTGGTCCTGTCCGACGAGTTGGAGGTCGTGGGCGTGATGAAGCGCGGGGCCTGGATCGTGGAGCCCTGATGATCCTCACCGTGACGCTCAACGCCGCCCTCGACGTCACCTACCAGGTGCCCGGCGTCGACTGGGACGGGGTCAACCGGGTCGCCGCCGTACACCGGCGGGCCGGCGGCAAGGGCGTCAACGTGGCCCGCGTCCTGGCCGCGCTCGGCCAGGACGTGCTGGTCACCGGCCTCGCGGGCGGCCCGACCGGCCAGGCCATCGAGGCCGACCTCCAGAAGGCCGGACTGCCGCACGCCTTCGTGGGGATCGCGGCCGACTCGCGCACCACGCTGGTCGTCGCGGACTCTGGCCGGACCGAGCCGGTCGTCGCGGATTCCCCGCGAACAGCGTCCCCGCGAACGGCGCTGTTCAACGAGCCGGGGCCCGAGGTCACGGAGGCCGAGTTCGGGCGCATGATCGGCCGTTTCACCGACCTGATGACCACGGCTGAGGCGGTCGTCATCTCCGGCAGCCTGCCCAGAGGCGTGCCGCTCGACGCGTACGCGACGCTGGCCGCCATCGCCGCCGAGCACGGCGTGCCCGCCATCGTGGACGCCGACGGCGAACCCCTGCGGCACGCGCCCGGCGGCCGCCCCTCGATCGTCAAGCCGAACGCCGAGGAGCTCGCGCGGGCCGTGCCGGAAGGCGGTCCCGAGGAGGGCGCGCAGGCGTTGCGCGGTCGCGGGGCCGAGTCGGTGGTCGTGTCGATGGGCGCCGAAGGGCTGCTGGCCGTCACGCCCGAGGGGATCTTCCGGGCGCGCATGCCGTACAAGGTGGAAGGCAACCCGACCGGCGCCGGTGACTCGCTGGTCGCGGGGCTGGCGCTGGGGCTCGTGGAGCGGTCCCCGTGGCCCGAGCGGCTCAGCAGGGCGGCGGCGCTGGGCGCCGCGGCGGTCGCGGCGCCCGTGGCGGGCGACTTCGACCGCGACGTCTACGCCGACATCCATCCACGCATCGTCATCGTCTGAGGAATCGTTCCAGGAATCGTCCAAGGAGTCGTCATGCCCCTCGCCCGAGTCGGCGACATCATCCGCGAATCACCCGCGGGGGTGGGCGCGTTCAACGTGATCCAGTTGGAGCACGCCACCGCCATCGTCGCGGGCGCCGAGGCCCTGGGCCTGCCGGTCGTCCTGCAGATCAGCGAGAACTGCGTCCGCTACCACGGCGCTCTGGAACCCATCGCGCTCGCCTGCCTGGCGGTCGCCAGGGGCGCCGCGGTGCCGGTGGCGGTGCATCTCGACCACGCCACCGGCCGCGCGCTGGTCGAGGAGGCGGTGGAGCTGGGGGTCGGCTCGGTGATGTTCGACGCGTCGGCGCTGCCCGACGAGGAGAACGTGGCCGCCACCGCCGACGTGGCCGCCTGGTGCCACGAGCGCGGCGTGTGGGTGGAGGCCGAACTGGGCGAGGTGGGCGGCAAGGACGGCGTGCACGCGCCCGGCGCGCGGACCAAGCCGCACGAGGCGGTGGAGTACGTGGCGCGCACCGGCGTCGACGCGCTGGCCGTCGCCGTGGGCACCTCGCACGCGATGACCACCAAGGACGCCGTGCTCGACCTGGCGCTCATCGCCGAGCTACGCGCCGCCGTACCGGTCCCGCTGGTGCTGCACGGCTCGTCGGGGGTGCCCGACGACATCCTTCGCGAGGCCGTACGGCACGGCATGAAGAAGATCAACATCGCGACGCACCTGAACAAGGCCTTCACCGGCGCGGTACGCGACTACCTGGCCGGGGACGCGAAGGTGGTCGACTCACGCAAGTACCTGCGGGCGGGCCGCGACGCGGTGGCCCGCGAGGTGACCCACCTGCTGGGCGTCCTCACGGGCTGAGCCGCCGTCAAGGGAGCTGTTTGCGCATGGCCACGACCGACCGGCCGTCGCGCTCCTTGCGGCCGGTCACGACGTAGCCGAGCGACTCGTACAAGGCGATGTTGCTGGCCATTTTGACGTTGGTGTAGAGGCGCACGGCGGGCAGGCCGAGCCGCCGCGCCTCCTGCTCGGCGAAGGCCAGCAGGCTCCGGCCGATGCCCTTGCCGTGCAGGCCGGGGCGTACCGCGACGTTGTCGATGTAGAGCACCCCCTCCTCGGGGATCAGCACGATGAGCCCGTCGAGGTCGTCGCCCGTCACGTGCACCCGGCCCTCGGCGATGAGCGCGGCGTAGTCGGCCTCCATGGGGCGGGGCCGCGCGCCGATGACGGCCACCCACGGCTCGTAAGCCGCCTGTACGAGCTCCTCGACCGCGCCCCTGTCCGTCTCTTTCGCGAGCCTCATGCGTCTGATAATCGCAGCCTTGACACCACTCTAGGCATAGTACTATGGTGACATCACTTCGAGCTAAGTACTACAACTGGAGTGGATTTGCGAAAGCTCACCTACTACGTGGCGATCTCCATCGACGGCTACATCGCCGGCCCGAAGGGCGAGTTCGACTTCTATCCCCTGTCCGACGACCTGGCCGCGTACTGGAACGAGGAGGTCCCCGAAACCGTCCCCACCCACATCCGGAAGCAGACCGGCCTCGACGCCCCCAACAAGCGCTTCGACACCGTGCTCATGGGCCGGGGCACCTACCAGCCGGGCCTCGACGTCGGCATGACCAGCCCCTATGCGCACCTGCGGCAGTACGTCATCTCCACCACGATCCCGGAGATCGCCGACCCGGCGGTGGAGCTCGTCTCCAGTGACCCCCTCGCGCTGGTCCGCCGCCTGAAGGAAGAGGAGGGTGGCCTCGGCGTCTGGCTGTGCGGCGGCGGCAAGCTGGCGGGCACGCTGCTGCCGGAGATCGACGAGCTGATCATCAAGATCTATCCGGTGGTGGCGGGGTCGGGCATCGCCGTCTTCGACGGCGCGTTCCGCCCGACCCTCTTCAACCTGACCGCGACGCGCACGTTCGGCAACGGCACGGTCCTCATGACGTACGCGCGCTAGGAGTTGATCGCGCCCAGCAACTCCTCGCGGTAGTCCTCCGAGCTCAGGGGGTTCCCGTAGTCCCGGGAGTGGACGATCAAGCCGTCCCGCACCCGGACGACCATGATGTAGGACTGGACGATGGGCCGCCCCGAGGCGACGAGCGAGCCGTGGAGGTCGAACTCCACGATGACCACCTCGGGGTCAGCGGTCTCGTGGATCAGCGCGTTGTCCGTGCGCTCCCAGCGCAGCACCCCGGCGGCGGCCTCGAACCTGGCCCGCAGCTCCTCCCGCCCCTGCGAGCGCCGCGGGATCCCGGCCGGGGCGAACGGTATCTCGATCACGACGTCGGGGGCGTACAGGTCGGCCAGCCCGCCCTCCACGGAGGCCCGCAGGAACTGCTCGACGACCTCGCGAGCGGCCGGGTGTGTGGGTACGGTCATGCGAACTCCCAAGTTTGCTAGAATCGGAACGCTCAACCCGCTTAGACGCTACGGAACGAGCGTTCCGCTTGTCAATTCGGACCAGGCACATGGGGAGGCCGCATGACGATCGCCGCACGCGCGGACGCCCGGCACAACCGCGCCCGCGTGCTGGAAGCCGCCCAGGAAGCGTTCGCGGCGGAGGGCCTGTCCGTGCCGCTCGACGTGATCGCCAGGCGCGCGGGCGTCGGCGCGGGCACCGTCTACCGGCATTTCCCCAGCAAGGAGGCCCTGTTCGAGGCGGTGGTCCACGACCGGATCGAACGCCTGGCCGACGAGCTCACCGCTCTGCTGGCCACACCCGAAGCGGCGACCGGAGAGGCGTTCTTCACCGCCTTCTCCTCGACCGTCGAGCAGGCCGGATTCAACAAGGCGCTCTGCGAGTCCTTCGTCTCCACCCCCAAGGCCGAGGTGGCGCCGGAGGCACGGCGACGCTACGGCATCGCCCTCGCCGCCCTGCTCGACCGGGCCCACCAAGCGGGAGCCGTACGACCGGATGCCCAGATATCAGATGTCATGGCGCTCATGGCGGGATGCGTCGCGATGGAGGCCCACAGCGCTACCCCCGGCAGGGCCACTACCCTCGTCCTGGACGGCCTCCGCACCGGACATTCACCGCTGCCTACCGTAACGAAACATGTCACGAAACCCGGCTACCGTAACGAAACCCGCGAGGATCCCGCAGCTCGCTGCGAGGAGTGCGGCACCGCCATCCCCACCTCCCGCACCGGCCGCCCACCCCGCTTCTGCGGCGGCGCCTGCAGGCAGAAGGCCCACCGCCGCCGAGCCACCGGCTGACCCCGGCGGATCACCAGGCCAGAGGCTTGCCGTCGCGGAAGAACCCGCCGGTCGGCCCGCCATCCGGCAGATCCACCGCCCACAGCACGCTGCGCGCCCCCTCGCCGACCGGCCGCCCGCCGGGGCCGCCCATGTCGGTGGCCACCCACCCGGGGCAGACGGCGTTCACCAGGATCCGATCAGCGCGCAGCTCCGCGGCCAGCATCTTGGTCAGCGCGTTGAGCGCGGTCTTCGACACGGTGTACGCCGGAGTGCCGCCGCCCATGACGGCCAGCGACCCGGCCTCGCTGGAGACGTTCACCACCCGGCCATGGCCACCGGCCCGCAACAACGGCAGTGATGCCAACGTCACCCGCCAAGCCCCCAGCAGGTTCACTTCCAGCGCCTCCCGCACGACGTCGAGATCGGCGTTCTCGGCCCGCTGCCAGGTGTCGTAGTGGATGGCGGCATTGTTGACCAGCACATCCAGCCTGTCGTACGCCAGCCCCTCGACCAACCGGCGCACCGACTCCGGATCACCGACATCCAGTTGCCGCGGCACCACGGTCCCCCGCAGCCCGCGGGCCGCCTTCTCCGCCTTCGCCAGATCCCTGGCGGTCAGGACGACGGTGTCGCCCGCCCGCGCGAGCCGGCGGGCGACCTCCAGCCCAATGCCCCGATTTGCCCCGGTGACCAGGCAGACTCGATCCATTCCACGGAGCCTATCCACGCCCAGTGATCACCGTGTGCGGGTGCAGAAGTCGGTGACCGAGTCAGGAATCCGGGGTCCCAGCCGGGGAGAAGCTCGCCGTCCACAGGTCTTGGGCGGAGGTGCGGATCGAGGTCGAGGTCAGTACGCCGCGACCTCGGTAGGCGCGCATGATGCGCACGTGTTCGGCCAGCCGTACGAACCCCCGCAAGGACGCCTCATCACGCCAGACCGACACCGACCCGCATCGGCGGTCCCGCGCGTCGGTCCACAGCCACAGCCCGATCGCCCCGTCCAACTCCGGCCACAGCCGGGCCAGCCGCCATCCGGCGAAGGCCGCGCGCGGCAGGTCGATCCGGTGGTTCACCCGGAAGTCGGTACGGCTGACCAGCACCGGATCATCGCCACGCGGCTCCGGACCGGCGATCCAACGGGACCTCAACTGGCCACCGCCTCTCTGAGCAGGAGCTCCGCCGCCTGGCGGGTCTCGGGGCTGAACGGGGTCGGGCGGAAGGTCGCCGGATCGAGGTTGACGTTCACGCGATGCCCCTCGGCGTGTACCACGGACCCGTCGGGCGACAGCACGCGGAAGCCGTACACACCGCTCGTACGGCCCAGCCGCTCCATCCAGAAGTGCACGACAGGCTCGCACGCGCCCGCGATCGGCGCGTGATAAGTGATCTTGAATTCCCGTACGGCCATGAACACGTCCTGGAACGCCGACACCGCCGGGTCGAAGTTCCAGCCCAGCTCGGCCCAGTAGACGGAGATGGCGCGTTCGACCAGCAGGGCGTAGCGGGAGTTGTGCAGCAGGCCCATGGCGTCGAGGTCGTCGAAGTGCACCTGGACGGGCAGGTGGCAGCCGCCTTGCGGGATGGTCAACAGTCAGTCCTCCGGAAGCAGCGAGGGGTCGGTGGCGTGCGCGCGCAGCCGTTGCAGAACCGCGCGGCGGGCGTAGGTGAAAGCGGTGTCGCGGTCCAGCAGCCGGGCATGGGTGACGGTCGCCTCACCGAGCGCCTCGATCTCGTACGCGAGCTGCGCGGGGTCGACACCGGTCAGCTCGCCCAGCTCGATCGCCTTTTCAGCCTGTGTACGGAGCACGGCGAGCCAGTCGGCCATGGCCTTGGCCACCTGGGCCTGGACGGGCCCCGGCCGGTCGTCGAACTCGACCTGGGCGACGAAGAAGAAGCACCCACCGGGCAGCACCCCGTCGGCGTAGAACCGCAGACGGCTCTGGTGCAGGGCGTACAGCCGTCGCAGGCCCGCAGGGTACTGAAAGGCGGGGGTGACCACGTGTTCGACCCACTGGCGGCGGGCCCAGTCGATGGTGTCGAGCTGGAGTTGCTCCTTGTCACGCCAGTGAGCGAAGAATCCTGACTTACTGACGCCCGCCGCCTCGGCCAGCCGCCCGAGGCTCAGCCCGCCGAGCCCGTCAACCGAGGCCAGGGACACGGCGTGCGTCAGGATCGCCTCCCGGCTGCGCTGCCCGCGGACCTTCCTTCCGTCTTCCATGGACATGACCCTAGCAGAAATAAGACCGACCGGTCGTTAATGTGATGCGGCGCTCAGCCCACGCCCTGCCCACCACCGCCCTCGCTGCTTACCGTGCCCCTGTAGGCGACTTCGGCAGTACTGAGCCGCTCGGGAGAGGGGGCGACGGCTCTAAGAGCAGGCCATGCCAGCAGAGCCAGACCCGCGGCGAGTGCGGCCACGGCCATCATGGCGCCCGGCAGTCCGGCTTTCTGCGCCCAATATCCGACGTAGACCGGCCCAGCGAGATAGCCGAGGTAGGCCACCGTGGACACAACCGATGTGGCGGTACCACGAGCGGCGGCGGTGACGCCGGCGGTGGCCAGGCCGAGCACAGTGGGGAAGAGCACGGCGGTGCCGGCGGCGGCCAGGGCGAGCCCGAGCAGCGCCAGGGCGACAGACGCGGCAAGGGCGAGCAGGAGGGTCCCCGCCGCGGCGATCATCGCGCCGGCCGCGAGGACGATCCAGGCACGATGGGTGTTCCGCGTGCCGATCGCGAAGCGGGTGAGTGCCACGAAACCGGCGAAGACCGCAGGCCCGGCGCCGACCACCGCGCCTTCGGCATGCAACGCATCGGCGAGGTAGACGGCGCTCCAGCTCTGGTGGGCGTTCTCCACGGCGAAGGCAAGCGCGCCCAGCCCTCCCGCGACAATCAGAAGCGAGAGATGGGCACGTAGCGCCGATCCGCTGCGCGCCTCGGGGGCCCCGGCGTGATCACGGCGGCGGGAATCGGGCCCCGCCCGATCGCTGCGGCGGGAATCGGGCCCCACCTGAACACTGCGGCGGGAATCGGGCCCCACCTGAACACTGCGGCGGGAATCGGGCCCCACCTGAACACTGCGGCGGGAATCGGGCCCCACCTGATCGCCGGTGGCGATGGCGGCGCTCACTGCGGCGGCGAGCGCGACCAGCACGAACGGCACGACCGCGGGGATGCCGCCGGCGTTCAGCAATCCGGTGGCGAGGCTGGCCACGACCACCGCGAGGGAGAAGAAGCCGTGTGCCCGGATGATGACCGGACGGCCGGTGGCCCGTTCCGCGGCGCCCGCCGCCGCGTTGATCGCCACATCCGCGGCGCCTGACGACGCGCCGAGCACCGTCAATCCCACGGACAAGGTCGGCAGGTCACGGGCGGTGATGGCGACGGCAACGCCGGCGATGCCGAGCAACACGAGGGTGATCGTCATGACGCGCTGTCCCCACCGGTCCACGGCTCGACCGGCGACCAGCATCGCGGGCAGAGCCCCGGCGGCGATGAACAGCAGCGCCGTTCCCAACTGTCCAGCGGTGAGTCCGGCTTGGTGGCGAATCGCGGGAACGGACGCTCCCCACACACCCCAGAAGAGGCCGAAGACCGTGAATCCCGCGTATGGCACCCACGCCCGCTTACCGCCATGATCAACGCCCATTTGTGTAACGATACACAGACTGTGTAACGATACACAAGATAAGGTGGAGCATGGCCAAAGATCCATCCCGGCCCCGGCCGACCATGGCGGAGGTGGCCCGCGCGGCGAAGGTCTCCGTGATGACCGTCTCCTACACCTACGCCCAGCCCGATCGCGTTTCCGAACAGACCCGGGCCAAAGTCCGCCAGGCCGCCACGCGGCTGGGATACCCCGGCCCTCACCCAGGCGCCCGCTCACTGCGCCGGGGACGGACCGGCAGCCTGGGGGTGGTTCTCGGTGAGCCCCTGACCTACGCCTTCGAGGATCCCCAGGCCACCCGTTTCCTGGCCGGCGTCGCCGAGGTCTGCGCCCGTCACGGCCTGGGGCTCACGATCGTGCCCATCACCGGATCCCCCTCCGACGCCGACCGGGTCGCCGAAGCCGCGGTGGACGGTTTCGTCGTCTGGACGACCAGTGATGACGATCCCGTGCTGCCCGCGGTGGCTGCCAGCGGCCTTCCCGCCGTCGTCCACGGCGGACCACGCCAGCAGGACATGCCCTTCGTGGCCATCGACGACCGGGCCGCGGCCCGCGCTGTCGCCGCGGCGGCCTTCGCCCACGCCCGGCGGCCGATGGTGCTCAGCTTCCCGCTCGATCGTGCCCGGACGCCCGGGATCCGGAACGAGCTGGATCCGGCCAAGGCCACCTTCCCGGTGACCCGGCAGCGCCTGCGCGGATTCCGTGACGCCTGGGAGGCGGCCGGTGGCCGATGGTCGCACGTGCGCGTAGCGGTGTGCGCACGCAACAGCGCACGTGAGGCCGAGTCCTTGGCCACCACGTTCCTTTCCGGCCCGGACGCCCCGGACGCGGTCGTGGCCATGAGCGACGAACTCGCCCTGGGTCTGATGCGAGCGGCTGCCCGTGCCGGTCTGACCGTCCCCGGCGATCTTGCCGTCACCGGTTGGGACGACACCGACGCGGCCGCCGCCGCCGGACTGACGACCATCGCCCAAGACCTGCGCGCCCAGGGAGCCCGCTGCGCACAGCTGGTCCTCGGCGAAGGAACGGACGATGAGACCAGGCCCACCGAGTGGCAGCTGGTCCTGCGCGACTCCACATCGCTCTGATCGCCATGGACGCCGTGTGCCTGGGCTGGAGCCACATTCGCTCCGGCCCAGGCACACGGTTGAGGGTGCTGGATGGTTGGTCAGGAGTGCTCGACGGTCGGCTTCGACTTGTCGATCTGCTGGTCGGTCGGCAGCGGCTCCACTTGGTCGGCGGGCGGGGCCGTGACCTTCACCGGGGTACCGAAGTCGATGAAGTCCATGACGTTGCGGTGACCGGTGTCGCCGAAGACGAACTCCAGACGCCGGACCCGTCCCTGCTCGTCCACGTCCACTGACCCGGTGAGGTCCTTGGTGGCGCGGCCCGGGTCCCCCAGCGAGAACGTGAACCGCCGGCCCGTCCAGCCCTGGCCGGAGGCGGAGCCGCTCTCACTGATGTCAGTGGCCGAACGGAGCCGCTGCAGAGCCGCCTGAGGATCCAGCGGAGCGAGCTTGACCAGGCCCACGACCGCCGGCGCGCTCTTCAACTCCTCGTCGACGCGCGGCGAGACCATCCACTTCGCCTCGCCCGGCTCCCGGTTGTACATCAGGTCGCCGACGAACCGGGTCTCGGCCCCGTCCCCGAGCCTCGTGATGACGCCCACCCGCTGAACGGGGTCGAAGGCGCCGTCGAAGGTCTTGGCGCCGCTGACGCAGTGCAGACGGTAGCTCTCCTGGCCGGTGTTCTCGACGGCGGCGGCCACCTGGGCCTGCGCCGAAGACTGGCTTGGCGGCAGTACCAGCACGAACATCCCCAGCAAGGCCGCGGCGGCCAGCGTGGCAATCGGGACCAGAACCCGAGCCGGCCTGCGCTTCGGCAACGTCGGCATGAGGTCGATGCCCGCGGGCCGATCCTCGGTGGCTTTGACGAGCAGGGCGCGGAGTTCTTTCTCGTTCATGAACGGCTCCTCGTGTTGGCGTCTCACCGGATCCCACTCCCCTCCGCCTCGTTTCGGTTGACCACCGTGTCGGACGAGATCAGCCGCCGCATCGCTTGCAGACCGCGATGCGTATGGGTTTTGACCGTCCCCGCCGAGCAGCCCATCAGATCGGCGACCTCCGTTTCGGGCAGGTCCGCGAAGAACCGCAGCACTAACGCGGTCCGCTGCCTGACCGGCAGCTTCGCCAGCGCCTTCCGAACGTCTTCCGCCACCGCCCGGGCCTCAGCCAAGTCCGCGGAACTGGGCAGATCGGGCAGCTCGGCGCGCGGGATCTCACGGCGCCACCGGGCCCGCCACCATGATCGATAGGTGTTGACCAGGATGCGGCGCAGGTACGCGTCGGGCTCACTGCGGGTGTCCAGCCGATGCCACACGCGGTACAACTTGCCGAGGCAGGACTGCACCAGATCCTCAGCCGTGTGCCAATCCCCGGTGAGCAGGACCGCCGTTCTCAGATGGTGGTCTCCCCGGTGCCGGACGAAGTCCACGAAATCCGCGTCCACCCGGTCTCCTCTCGTCGGTGAAAGCCACCCCTGACACTCCCTGAGCCCCACCCCAGGTTGACGAGAAACACATGGAATATCCCACTACGCTCTCTCGCATCGACCAACGGCCCGCAACCGCGCGAGGCCGCCCCGGCCAGGCGGCAACCCAACCTGCTCGGTGCGCCGCGCCTTCCAGAGCAGCCACCGGCGCACACCACCACCACCAACATCCTCGCGCTCGATCAACAGCCGATCGCGTTCACCGCACTCCACGGCGGCTGGCGTCGCTGGCTGACCACGTAGGCGCAAGGTCCAGGGGCACAGACCGTGCGCGTAATTGGCCGCGGAAGGCGACGCTCTTCACATGCTGTGATAACTCCCGCAATTGCCAAACACGGGGGTTATAACTCATGCACAAAAACGTCCGCTTACGCCTGACAGTCCTGGGGACCGCCTGTGCGCTGCTGCCCTTTCTGGGCACGGGGGCCGCCACAGCGCACACCGCCATCGACGACCCTGGCCACACGGCGCAGGCCACCGACGACCCGGGCGGCAAGACGCCGATCAGGGACGAGACCGGCCCGCGCGGGGCGGTGCCCGGCGGGTTCGCCGACTGGAAGGCGCTGTTCTCGGAGCAGACTCGGCTGAACGGGGTGGCCGACCGCATCACCGAGTCGGCCGAGAGCGCCGAAGGGTTCGGGGGAATCGTCGTCGCTCCGGAGAACCACGAGGTACGCCTGTACTGGCGGGGCACGGTGCCACCGGCCGTACAGACCACGATCGACCAGGGACGGCAGACGGCTCCGGTAGCCGTACTGCCGGCCGCCTACACCAACGCGCAGCTCCTGCAGGAGGCCGAGAAGTGGGCCGAGGCCGGCCAGGCGAGCGGCGCGGCGCCGCAGCCGGACGGCAGCGGCATCCGGCTCTCGGTCGCCGGGGAGGACACCGACCCACAGCAACTGCAGCGGCCCAGCGGCACGACCGCGCCCATCACACTGGAAAGGGGAGAACAATTCAGTCCTGCCTACAGCAGGCAGGACGACGTGCCCAGCTACTACGCGGGCGGCCGGACCTGGA
The DNA here is from genome assembly GCF_018603905.1 of Nonomuraea sp. NEAU-A123. Classification (GTDB taxonomy): domain Bacteria; phylum Actinomycetota; class Actinomycetes; order Streptosporangiales; family Streptosporangiaceae; genus Nonomuraea. The sequence goes on along the minus strand of NZ_JAHFZZ010000001.1, from coordinate 88,762 downwards.
ACCAGCAGTCGGGGGCGGGCTGCAGTTCGGGCTTCGCGGTCCGCGACAAGTACGGCACGCCCGGGTTCCTCACCGCCGCGCACTGCGGCAATGTCTGGGACCAGTTCTACGACGGCGGCGGCGTCGGCAACCCGGCGAACTACATGGGCGAGCTGTCCTGGCGCATCGCCAAACGTGACGCCGCGATCGTGCTCGGCGACGCGACCGCCAACGTCTTCGACGGCAGCAACACCGCCTCCACCAGCAACAAGGTGGTGGCGCTGTGGAAGGCGTACGTCGGCAACTTCGTCTGCAACTCCGGGGCCACCCTGGGCGAGAACTGCCTCATCAAGGTGACCGAAACCGGCTGGAGCGGCACCTACACCAACGGCCAGTACGTCAAGCACATGGTCCGCGCCAAAAGCGTCGTAGGCGGCTGCGCCGTCGCGCACGGTGACAGCGGGGGCCCGGTCTACTCGTACACCAACTGGTTCGACGAGGTCGCGGCCCAGGGCATCACCTCGGCCGTTAGCAAGAAGGTGTACTGCGGAGGCCATGACGGCGGATCGGTGATCGTGTTCTCCCGCGTCTGGGACGTGGACCTGGAATTCGGCGCCAAGCTGCAGGTCTGGTAACCGTCTGCGCAAGCTGAAGCACCGAAGACGCCCACCCCGAGCATGCGTGTTGGGGTGGGCGTCGTACTCGTCAGTCGAGGAGCAGTTCGACGGGCATGTTGCCGCGGGTGGCGTTGGAGTAGGGGCACACCTGGTGGGTGGTGTCCACGAGAGTTCGTGCCTGCTCCGCGGTGAGGGTGCTGGGCAGTTTCACGCGCAGGACGGCGTCCAGCTCGTAACCGCCCTTGCCGTTGGGTGACAGGCCGACCTCCGCGGTGACCGAGGCGTCGGACACGTCGAGGCCCTGACCGCCGGCCACGAGTTTCATGGACGTGGCGAAGCAGGCGGCGTACCCGGCGGCGAAGAGCTGCTCGGGGTTGGTGCCGGCGCCGTCGCCGCCCAGCTCTTTCTGCAGGGCGAGCCGGACGTCCAACCGGCCGTCCGAGGAGACCGCCCGGCCGTCGCGGCCTTCGGAAGTAGCGGCGGCAGTGTAAATGCGCATGGTATTTCCCTTCATGGTGGTGGAGTTCTCGTGCCCAGGGCCGACAGCAGTGTGATGGCCAGGGACACGGCGACGACTGTCCAGAGGCCGGCCCGATAGCCGCCCACCATCGCGCCGCCATGGGCGACGAGCATGGTGGCGGTGACGGCGGTGATCAGGCTGGTACCGAGTTGGGCGCTGGCGTTGAACAGGCCCGACGCCAGGCCCTGCTCCTCTTGTCCCGCGCCCGCCACGGCGGCGATGTTGAGCGCCGAGTAGGCGGCGGGGAACCCGACTCCGCCCAGCACTTGCTGGATGAGCAGGACCGCCAGCGGTTCGGCTCGGCCGATCAGCACGGCCCAGACCGCGTAGCCGGCGGCGAGCAGGAACAGCCCGGCGGTGGCGACCGGCCAGGCGCCGAACCTGGTCACCGCCGCCGCCCAGTATCTGGCGGTGGTGCCGGTGAGCAGGCCGCCGAGCAGGAAGGACAGCGCCGTCTGTAGCGGTGACCAGCCCAGCGTGCCCTCGCGTCCAGGAACTGTACGGCGGACATCACCGCGAGCAGCAGACCGGCATTCCCGCTCCGGATGCCGGCCGCAGTCTCGGTCATATAAGAACACGCCCCATTTCATAACGGACCAATCAGTCCGGACCGATCGGTCCCATCTTGGGGGTAGCGCGCTACGCTGTCAACGAAGATTCCTGAACTCCTCGCGAAGGGACCCGACGGTGACGCGCACACCGGTTCCCGGCACCCGCCGGCGCATCCTCCAGACGGCCGCCCGCCTGTTCCGCGAGCAGGGCGCGCGAGCCGTGGGCATGCAGCAGGTCGTCGAGGAGACGGGGCTCGGCAAGAGCGCGCTCTACCGCGAGTTCACCAGCAAGGACGAGCTGGTGAAGGCCTGGGTGGGTGAGCTGCATGACCATGCCTGGGCACAGATCGGCAGCGCGATCGCCCGGCACGAGGGCGACCCCGCCCGCGCTCTCCTGGCCATCGTGGAGCAGGCCCAGGAGAGCACCCAGGGCTCCGACGCCCACGGGTGCACCTTCTACAACACCTCGGCGGAGTTCCGCGACCCCGGCCACCCCGGCCGCCGGGAGGCCGTCGCCCACCTCGACCGGCTACGCGAGCTGCTGTGCGCCCTGGCCACCTCGGCCCGCGCCACCGATCCCAAAGCCCTGGCCGACATGCTGATGCTCATCATCTCCGGCCTCTACGCCAACGCGGCCACACTCGGCCCCTCCGGCCCCGCCGCCCAATCCATCGCCGCCGCGCGCATCCTCATCGACCAGCACGTCCCCACTCCTGAGGGTAGTTAGGTCGTATGGGCGCCCGGTGGACAGGCCATCAGATCCCAGCGGAGCAGGGCGGTCGCGACGGCGCCGGCAGTCCGGCGCCGTCGCGAGGGTCAACAACCGGATCGAAGCCGCATGGGGCGACGATTCGCGTTTGCACAGCCCGCCATGCGGATGATCAGTTCACGTTGCGCCGGGCATACCAGGCGGCCTCGTACCGGTCGATCGCCGAACCCAGCTGGGCCAGCTTCTCGGTAAAGGCAACAGGGTAGATACCGGGCTCGGTGGCCGGCCGGTTGGCGTCGACGTACTGGGTGCCGAGGTTGGTGAAGGCTACGACGACGTAGTGGCGGCCCGCCTTGCCCGGCAGGGACCTGACGATCCCCGCGTCAGCTCCCGAGTTGCCGACCCATCCGGTCTTGTGCCCGAACGTGACCTGCGCCTGCTGGTTGCAGGGCCGGACGTCCTGGCCGAACTTGTTACCCTCGACCGTCACCGTGCCGTCGGCGGCCACCCACCGCGAGGCCACCCGCTGCGGGATGCCCGCAGCCGGGTAGGTGCTGCCGCACCGGTTGGCGGTGGAGAGCATGTCGTTGAAGCCCTGCTCGTCGAGCAGCTTCTTGAACACCTGGCGGGACGCGGAGCTCAGCACTTCGCCGGTGACGGGCGAGCCGTTGGGGGCGGTCCACGCTGTGCCATGTACGCCATTGACCAGCGCGAGCAGCTTGGCCGTGTCCAGCGAGCTCATCGTGACCGGGTTGGACCAGCGTCCGCCGTTGGCCGGGTTGGTGTTCTTCAACTGCATGGTCTCCAGGCCCAGGTCCTGGAAGGTCTGATTGAGCTCGTCCACCGCACCGCGGTCGTGTAGCAGCTTCACCAACGCACAGGACGCGGCGTTGGAGGAGGAGGTGATCGAGGCGTCCATATAGGCGCCGATGGTGTTGCTCGTCGGCCCGCCGCACAGCGAACTGAGCGTTGTGGGCTGGTAGGCGTAGGTGTCGTCAAGCTTGATCTCGCCCTTGTCCACCAGGCGCAGCACCCCGAAGGTGACCATCAGCTTCAGGACGGAGGCCGGATAGGGGAGCATGAAGTCGATGGGCGCGTTCTCCCGGCCCGGCACGATGTCGATGGTGCCCTTGCCCTGGTTGGCGTACCATCCCGCGTCGTCCCACTGCCGATATCGCACCTGGTCGGTGTGGAAGTTCTGGTCCACCGGCACGGCGATCCCGCGCGGATATTGCGGACTCATCAGGACCGTGCCGGACGACACCGGCCGGCCCCGCCGGTCGAGTTCCAGTACGGTCACGTCGAGTTGCGGCTGCTGGACGATGGGCTTCGGGTCGGCGGCGGCGAACAGCCGAGCGTAGTCGGCAGCCGTCTTCGCGTCCTTGTCGACCACATCAGCAAGCGTCCGAGCCTGCGGGGATGTCGGCGGCGCCAGGTCGAGGACCTGCTCGAAGCGCAGTTCGTTCATGGCCTCCTGCAGGAAGGCGGCCACTTCGCCGGTATCGGTGGCCTGGGCGGGCGGTGTCGCGGCGCATAACAGCACCGAGGCGGCGGACAGCGCGGCCACAGCACGACGACTCGTTCTGGTGCGGAAGATGGGCAAGATTCGTGATCCTCTTCGGTAAATGTTCACGCTCCAGGGATTCAGGCCTGTCTCGGCTGGTGATGCGGGCTTCGGTTCGGCAGCCGAACGCCGATGGAGATCGGCACTGTTCGCGGCCATTGCCGTTACACCTGCCGTCACACCGCCCCGGAGCAGGTCCGTTCTGCGTCTGGGAGTCGATGCCCCAACCTGATTGGCCTGGGCATCGTCCATAGAGGACACTCGACGGCAGCCGTCACACGGCCAGACGCGGTGACGGTGATCTCACCTCATCGCCGGAGCCATCCCGTCGGATCACCCGTCTGAGCCCGGCCATGGGCGAGGATCTCGCAGCCCTTCGCGGCTCTTCGCCCATCGATCAATGACGCTTACACCCCTTCATCGAGGCCCCCTTCGATGCAGGTTCGTGACCTTAACACAGCCTGGATCTTGGTTTCAGACTTTCGCCCCTTTCGCACCTTTCGACGCTCAGTCAAGGCGTGGGATGCGCTCGTCACAGCCATCGCGCTCCCGCCCGCACAGGCACACCTCTACCCACACCAAAGGCGGTCCGGGGATCCTCGTCCAGTGCTGATCACCGGGACCTCTTCGCTGCGGCGAAGCGCACATTCAGCTCACGGAAGACGAAACCTGGAGACCTCAACCGCGCATACCTGATGGAATGTAGCGGTGGTGTGATCTTTCCTTGGGTGCCGGCAGGGCTGGAGGCGATGGTGCAGCGGAAGGTGGAGCTGGCCGGCCGGTACCGGCTGGAGGAGCCGCTGGGCCGAGGCGGGATGGGTGAGGTGTGGCGGGGGATCGATCTGCGGCTCCGGCATCCGGTCGCGGTCAAGATCCTTCCGTTGACGATCGCGGCGGAACCGACCGGGGTGGCCCGATTTCGGCGGGAGGCCGAGGTCGCCGCGACGTTGAATCATCCAGGCATCACCACGGTCTTCGACATCGACGAACACCGGCATGAGAACGAGCTCTGGCTGTTTCTGGTGATGGAGCTGATGGTCGGCCGCGACCTGCGCCACCTGCTCAGCTCCAGTCCCAAGGGCCTGCCGATCGAGCAGGTGACGGAGTTGGCCGCGCAGGTCACCGATGCGCTCGCCGCCGCCCACCGCCGTGGTGTGGTGCACCGTGACATCAAACCGGCCAACCTGTTCCTGCTGGAGGAGGGCCGGGTGAAGATCTGCGACTTCGGGATCGCCCGCCTCGCCGATGCCACGAAGATCACCACCACCGGCTCTTCGGCGGGGACCCCGCTGTACATGGCGCCCGAGCAGATCCAAGGCGGGCAGATCGACCACCGCACCGACCTGTACGCCTTCGGCTGCGTCCTGTACGAACTGCTCACCGGGACCACCTGGGTCGAGACCGGCTCCAACGTCGGCGCGATCCTGTACCAGCACCTCGACCGGCACCCGGCGCCACCGAAATCGTCCCGCCCGGAGATCCCCGACCATCTCAACTCGCTGGTGCTGGACCTGTTGGCCAAACAACCCCACGACCGACCCCAGGACGCCGCATCCGTCGCCGAACGGCTGCGCCAGTTCCCTGACGAGCCACATCAGGGGACCCGGCGCCCTCTAGTAGCAGTGATCGACACCCCGGACACGCCTGCGGCAGACCGGACATCGCCTCTGCGTGCACAGCCGGTGGCGCCGCGACCAGAGCAGACCGCCCCTGCGCCGGCGATGACGTCCCCGCCCGCCGGGGGCCGGGTCCGGCGCCGCACCGTTCTCTTCGGTGGTCTCGGGGCAGCCGCCCTCGCCGGCGTCTCCGCGGCAGTGCTGCTCCTGGACGCCGACTCCAGCCCCCACATCACCCTCGCCACCGGCAGCGACGACGATGTCTCTTCGGTGGCGTTCAGCCCGAACGGCAGAACCCTCGCCACCGGCAACGACGACTACACCGCCCGACTGTGGGACGTGGCCACCGGCCACACCACCGCCACCCTCACCGGCCACAACAACAACGTCACTTCGGTGGCGTTCAGCCCGGACGGCAAAACCCTCGCCACCGGCAGCTGGGACAACACTGCCCGGCTGTGGAAGATCAAGTAACCACCTTCTCGTCGGCTGTCCAGGCGCACTCGGAGGTCGTGTGTTCCCTGTCCGCATAGACCCGACGGCCCCTCATGGAACCTGCCCGCCTAGCGATCTTCGGTATGGCAGCCGCACTCAGTGATCCAAGCTGGCCGTCCTCGGCCGCATACCGGCGGGTCACCTCTTGTAGCCGTAGAGGAAGGCACGCACGCCCGCGGACACCATGGCGGCGAGCTCGGTCTCGTCATGGAGGGCCGTGCGGTCGGTGAGGTTGTCGGCGGAGATGAGCAGCATGAGGTGTCCCGCCGCGCGAAGCGGATCGGCCAAGGTGAGCTGGCCGCCGCCGGCGATCTGGCGTAGCCGGTCGGCCAGTTCCTGACGGACGCGACCGGGCCCGGTCTCCTGCCAGACCTTGAGTGCAGTCGGGGGAATGTACTCAATCTCGGCGTTGATCTGGCGGATCAAGGCAAAGTGCGGGGCGAGGTCGGAGGTCAGCAACCGGAGCCACGCGAGCCCCAACTCGACCAGGTCGTTCTCCAGGTCGACGACCTTTGCCAGGTGGCGGTCGATGATGTCGATCATCGTGTCGGCCACTCGCCGAGTGCTGTCCTGAATCACGGTCTGGAACAGCTCGGCCTTGTCGGTGAAGTGGTTGTAGATGGTGCGATTAGAGACACCTGCCTCCGCCGCGATCGCGTCCAGGCTCGCCCGGGTGTAGCCGTCTCGGGCGAAGAGCTGCAGCGCACCGTGGACGATCGCCCGCCGTTTGTCGGGCTGCCCACTGGGCTTTTTCTTGTCCGTCATGCCTGCCGAGGCTACCTGGTTGCACCGGCCGTTGCACTGTCTACACCGATCGGAGTAATGTCTACATCGATCGGTGTAATAATCTTCTTGAGGAGAAACTCTCATGACCAAAATCGCGATCATCGTCGGCAGCACGCGCCCGGGCCGACGCGGCCGCGCAGTCGCCGAGTGGGTGGCCGACGTGGCCACCCAGGAACACCCCGCTGTCGACTTCGAGCTCCTTGACCTGGTCGACGTCGGCCTGCCGCTGCTTGACGAGGAGCAGCCGGCACTGTTCGGCCAGTACGGCAACGAGCACACCGCCCGCTGGGCCAAAACGATCGGTCGCTTCGACGGATTCGTGTTCGTCACCCCCGAGTACAACCACTCGGTCCCCGGAGCCCTGAAGAACGCCCTGGACTTCGTGTACGCCGAGTGGAACAACAAGGCGGCCGGTTTCGTCAGCTACGGACTGCACGGCGGAACCCGCGCCGTCGAGCACCTACGGTTGATCCTGGCTGAGCTGAAGGTCGCCACCGTACGCACGCAGGTCGCCCTGTCCCTGTTCCATGACTTCACCATCCCGGCCCCGGCCGAACCGGGCACCTTCACCCCCGGCCCCCACCAGGGCAAGACCCTCACTACCCTGCTGGACGAGGTCGTCACCTGGTCCAGCGCGCTGCAGCCGGTCCGGGAAGGAGCTCTGGCATGACCGACATCGCCGCCCCGGCCGTGCCAAGGGAGCCGATCGGACCGCAGCCTGCCGACAGCGGCCCGCTGCCGGACGCCACGCTCGATGAGCTGGCCGAGAAGATCGCCGTCGAGACGGAGATCGTTGGTCTCGGGGAGTCCACGCGATTCTCCCGCGAAACCTTCACTGTGCGAGACCGGCTGTTCCGGCGGCTGGTCGAGCGGTACGGATTCCGGGCACTGGCCCTGCAGGACAACGCCGCCGTCGCCGCGAGGCTCGACAGGTACGTGACCGTCGGCGAGGGCACGGCGGAATCTGCCCTCGGCGACGCCTGGCGTCCCTGGCGCACCGTCGAGATGGTCGCGACGCTTCACTGGATCCGCGCCTTCAACCAGGACCATTCGGACGATCCTCTCCGGATCTTCGGCGTGAAGCCCGCGCAGGCGCAGCCCGCGGACTACGACGCCATCCTCGAACATGTCCATCGGCTGGCCCCGGAACGGCTGGTGGACCTGGCGTCCCACCTGGAACCCATCCGAACTGCTCATCAGACCGATGAGCACGTGCAGCGCGTGCGGGGACTGCACCCGGGGCGCCCGTTCGCCGACCACGCCCGTGACGCGCTCGCACTGATCCGATCATTGCCAGACATCGACGACGCCATCATGGACCGGATGCGTCTTATCGTCGACTTCCACGAACGCAGCGTCGCCGGGCAAGGCAGCTACACGGGCGATGCAGAGGTGTGGGCCGACACGATAAGCGACTATCAGCGCCGGACCGGCCGGCGGGTGGCCTTCTGGGACGGCATCGCTCACACATCAGCAGCGCCGGCAACCTTGGGCCTGGCTCCCGAACGCGGTCCCCAGCCCAGCGTCGGCAGCCTGCTGCGCGAACGCCATGGTATGCAGTACGTCTCTGTGGCGATCGGCTTCCATCATGGAGATCTCGGTGTCGCCGTCGTCCCGGAGCCGGCCAGGGACCTGATCGACGCCAGGCTCGGCGAGGTGAAACTGCCCGCCCGCTGGCTGGACCTCCGCCCCGACGACATGCGCCGCCGATGGGACGGACCGGCGAAGGTACGCGTCATCAGCGGGGTCTACGATCCGTCCCGCGACGCCGCCGAGCATATGGCTGTGGCATCCCTGGCCGACGCCTTCGACGTGCTCATCCACATCCGCCAGGCATCCCCAGTGCGATGGCTGCCCTGATCCGGTCGATCCGCCCCGGCCGCCACCGGCGACCCGAGGTCCAGAAGAAGATCAGGGAAGCGATCGAGAACTCGCCGAACGGCAAGGCGTTCAAGCTGGGCGGCGGCCAAGTGCGGAACAGTCCGCAGCACATCAAGCAGGGGCAGACAGCCGTCATGGAGTTCACCGAGAACGACGACCAGACCTCGGGCCCGGAGAAGCCCAGAGCCCTGTGGGAGTTCAGCGGCTACATCGTCACCGGTCCGGCCAAGCCCTGCAAGGTCATCGACGACCCGTCCTGGGACAAGTTGCCCGACCCCAAGACGAACCCTGAGGCGTACCCGCCGCCCGGTAGCTGATCCTCGCCGGGCGGGAGTACGGCGACTCCCGCCCGGCAGCCACCACGCGATCCGCCGGGGCGAGCGACTGAACCAGCGTTATGCGGTATGCCTCACTCGGGGCGAGAACCAGGCGCGCCTGTCAGGCACCCGGATGTTACGGAACATTACTGACCGATCACCTTCAGTTCGGCCCAATGAAACCACCCACAGGTGCGCACAGCGAGCGCCGACATGCTGCTATATGCGCCACATGGCGGCGAGCTGACGAGTGGCGAGCCGGCGTGGCACCGCGCGCAGCAGGGTGTCGCGTAGCCACGCGGTGGCGCCGGTCTGCGACGTCAGCCGCGATTGCCGGGACGACGCACGCATCATGCGGCTGGTACGGGGCCGGCGCTCCGCGTCGTAGCGACGGAGCCGCTCTGCGACGTCGGCCGGCTCGGCGTCGGCCAGGTGCCGGGTCACCGCGGCCGCGTCCTCGAAGGCCTGGCTGGCGCCCTGGCCGAGATCGGGGGTCATGGCGTGTGCGGCGTCACCGAGAAGTGCGATCCTGCCGATCGCGAACGAAGACAGCGGCTCGGCCAGGCGCGCGATCGGATCGACGTAGATGTCGGCGGGCGGGGTGGCCTCGATCAGCGCCGGGACCGCCGGGTGCCAGTCGGCCATCAGGGCCAGCAACTCCCGGCGTGCCTCATCCGCGCCAGGTGGCGCTCCGTTTAGCGCGGCGTCGGTGAACCAGTACAGATCACTCTCGCCGACCGGGAACAGACCGAACATCGACCCGGTGCGTCGATCGATCAGGATGCCGGCCAGGAGACCGGTCACGTCCAGGCCGAGGGGATGGGGCAGCATGCCGCGTAAGTCCAACCGGCCGACCTGCCGCAGCCCGGGGTGGTCCGGGAACAGTTGGCCGCGCAGCCTGCTCCCGATGCCGTCGGCCACGATCACGGCATCGGCCCTGGTGATGGGCTGTCCGTCGCTGATCACCGTCACCCCGGTCGGGTCCGGCTCCAGGCGCTGAACAGGCGTCGCGGTATGCACCAGCTCGGCGGGCAACGGGGCACGCAGCGCCTGGTGCAGTCGCGCTCGGCTCACGGCCGCCGTCGTCCCGATCGCCTGCAGCGCCTGGGCCACGTCGGCGACCAGCAGCGGCCGTCCGCGCCAGTCCCGCAATCCGCCGCTGACGGCGAGCATGGGCTGGCTGCGAACGTACTCACCCAGCCCCAGCTCATCCAGTGCCTGGACGCCATTGGGTGTGATCACAACGGCGGTGCCCGCCTCCCGAAGCTCGGTGCCGCGTTCGTACAGCGTCACCTCATGACCCGCCCGATGCAGTCCTACCGCTGCCGACACTCCTCCCAAGCCGGCACCTACCACCACGACCCTCATACCGCTCCTCCACCTCACCACTACGATCGTCCTAGTACGAATATTGGCATATCATGACCGAGTGCCACCGACCAACCCAGGCCGTCGCCGGGCCTTGACAGACGCCGCCATAGATCTCCTGGCAGCGGCCGGTGTCCACGGATTGACCCACCGCGCGGTCGAGAAGGCTGCCGAGCTCCCGTCGGGCACCGCCTCCAACTACTTCCGCAGCCGAGAGGCGCTACTGGTGGCCGCCGCGGAGCGCATCGTCGAGCTGCACCATGCCGACATGGACCAGGCAGCTCAGCAGCACAAGACCGCCGCGGCCCCTCCCGCGAGCGTCACCGAACTGGTCGTTGATCTGCTGACCGAATCGCTGCTCGTGGCGGCGACGACCTTGCGTACCCGCTATCTGGCGATCTTCGAACTCCAACTGGAGGCGGCACGACGACCGGCACTGGCCTCGGCTCTTGCGGGTCTGCAGGACGGCTCGACGCGGTTCACCGCCGGTCACCACGCCGAGCTCGGCCTGCCCATCCCCCGCGAGAGGGTTCCCGCCCTGCTCGCGCTCTATGGGGGTGCGCTGTTCACCCTGGTGACCGCACCGCCCGAGAGCATCAGCAAGGATGTCGTCCAAGGTGTCGCCCACGCCATCGCGCGCGGCGCGCTACGTTGAGCGCCCGCGCACTTAACACGCCGAGCCGCACCGGTACGCGGGCGTATCTCAGCGCACCTTCGCGAAGAACGCTCGTACGTCGCCGACCAGCAGGTCCGGCGCCTCCATCGCGAGGAAATGGCCGCCCTTGCCCAGCTCGGTCCAGTGCACGACATTGTGGTCGCGCTCTGCCCAGGGACGAACGGTCACGTCGTGGGCGGAGACCAGCACCCCGGTCGGCACCGTGCCACGCTCCGGCGCCCAAACGTCCGCGCCGTCACCCCAGTCCGGCTCGGTGGCGCTGATCTCTTCGTAATAGCACTGTGCCGCCGACCCGGCCGTGCCGGTCAGCCAGTAAATCGAGACGTCGGTCAGGATGTGGTCGCGATCGATGCTGTCCTCGGGCAGCCCTTCCTCCGGCTCGGTGAGTTCCTTGAACTTCTCCACGATCCAGGCGAGTTGGCCGACCGGCGAGTCGTGCAGCCCGTACGTCACCGTCTGCGGCCGCTTGGAGTTGCACTGCAGGTAACCGTCGTTGAAGCCCTGCATGCGCTGCCAGCGCCGCTGCTCGATCTCCGACAGCCCGCCCATCTCGCCCTCCGCCCCGATCGGGAACGTGATCATGGCATTGAGGTGGACGCCGATGACATGGTCCGGGTCCTGCTTGCCCATCGCGGGGCCGACCCACGAGCCGGTGTCGTAGCCCTGCACGCCGTAGCGCTCGTACCCGAGCCGGGCCATCAGCCGGACGAGGAGCCCGGCCATCCTGGAGGAGTTCATGCCCGGCCCGGCCAGCGGTGTGGAGAACCCGAACCCCGGCAGCGACGGAATCACCAGGTGGAACGCGTCGGCCGCGTCGCCACCGTGGGCGCGTGGGTCCGACAGAGGGCCGATGACGTCGAGGAAGTCCACCACGCCGCCCGGCCAGCCGTGCAGCAGGATGAGCGGCGTCGCATCCGGCTCGGGCGAGCGTACGTGGAGGAAGTGCACATTCTGCCCGTCGAGGGTGGCGAGGAACTGCGGATAGGCGTTGAGCGCCGCCTCATGCGCCCGCCAGTCGTAGCCGGTTCGCCAATATTCGGCGAGCTCCTTCAGGTACGTCACCGGCACGCCGCGGCTCCAGCCGACGCCCGGCAGCTCGTCCGGCCAGCGGGTGCCGGCCAACCGCGCCTTGAGGTCGTCGAGCTGGGACTGCGGAATGTCGATGCGGAAGGGGTTGATGTCGTGGGTCATGTCTCTGACCATAGGAACACTTAGGACAGGTTCGGTCCTAAGCTGCGGCAGACTTGTGAACATGCTGGAGACCTCCGCGCGGCTGCTCAAACTGCTGTCCCTGTTGCAGACCCATCTCGACTGGTCCGGCGGGGAGCTCGCCGAGCGGCTGGGCGTCAGCGCCCGTACGGTCCGCAGGGACGTGGAGCGGCTGCGCGAGCTGGGTTATCCGGTGGACGCCGTCCAGGGCGCCGCCGGGTACCGGCTCGGCATCGGAGCGTCACTGCCGCCGCTGCTGCTCGACGACGACGAGGCGGTGGCCGTGGCAGTCGGCCTGCGGACGGCGGCGGGCGGCTCGGTCGCCGACATCGAGGAGACCGCGCTGCGGGCGCTCACCAAACTCGAGCACATGCTGCCGCCTCGGCTGCGCTATCGGGTGAACGCCCTGCACACGACGACGGTCCGGGTCGGCGCGGCCGGGCCCGTGGTCAGCCCGGACACCCTCATGGCGATCGCTGACGCCTGCCGCCGCCGCGAACGCCTGCGTTTCGCCTACACCAGTCACCGCGGCGGCGACACCGTACGGTCCGTCGAGCCGCACAGTCTCGTCAACTTCGAACGGCGCTGGTACCTCGTCGCCTGGGACACCGATCGCCGCGACTGGCGCACCTTCCGGGCGGACCGCCTCATCCCGCGCACACCCACCGGCCCGCGCTTCACACCCAGGCAACCACCGTACGGTGACGCCGTCACATACCTGGCACACCGGCTGTCCTCGCGAGCCTGGCCCTACCAGGCGGTCGTCACCCTGCACGAGCCGGCCGAGGCGATCGCCGACCGGGTGTGGCCGGGGATGGGCGTCGTCGAGGCGGTGGACGACCACAGCTGCCTGCTGCACGTCGGGGCCGAGACTCTATGGGCGCTGGTCTGGATGATCACGTCGGTCGACGCCGACTTCACCCTGACCAGCGGACCGCCCGAGCTCGCCAACGCCCTACGTGCCCAGGCCCGCCGCTGCCTGGACGCCCTCCTCGAGGGCTGACACTGCTCAGTCGAGCCCGGCCAGCCGGGACAGAGCGGCGAAGCCGACGCCGGCGCCCGGCCAGTGGCGGCGCGGCGGATGGTAAGACCCGCCTGCGGGAGACGCCGCTCCCCTGCCGCTTGGCCGTCGATCGGTGAACACTTACCGACGTCCCTGCCGTGGCCCACCCGTATGCAACCAGAGGGCGTGCTTCAGAAGTCCGCGTGCTGGGAGATCACGGTCCGGATCGTGGCCACTCGCTCGGGTAGTGGTCCGGCGGGGATGTCGATGAGCTGGTAGCCGAACGAGCGGTAGGTCTGCTCGTGGACGCGTTCGAACTCCAGCGAGTCTTCGAAACTGATCCGGCGGGCCTCGGTCCGTTCGCAGAAGCCGAGATTGCGGACGAAGAACACGCGCCGGTCGTAGATCTGCTCTCGGGTGATCCTTTCGATCTCGGTGGACAGGGTCTCGGGGATCGGGTGTCCGGCATAGGTGCTGAGAGCGTGGGTGCAAATAGGCGAGCGGTCGAAGAACTGCACGAGTGGCGCGGCGATGATCGACTGCATTTGTCGCCGTCGTTGCAAGGCCACGATCTTGTCGATGAAGGACGGCCGGGTCCACGGCTCAGCGTCGCCGCACGCCTGCTCGTCCGCGATGACCGCCGTGGCGGCCTCCTCGACCGTCGCGTATCCAAGGGTCGCCAGTCGGCGCAGGATCGTGGTCTTGCCGGCACCGGGGGTGCCGGTGAGGATGTAGCGCTTCATCTTCGTCTGGTCGCCTTTCTGATCGCGCACTGAGGTGTGGGGACATGACCGAGTCGCAGTGGGCGTTGCTGCTTGGGGCAAGAGAGCGCCGAAGGGATCCCGTGGCGCGGCCGGGTGGATCACCTGGAATATGCCGCGGATTAGACGGTCGCCCGGGCGCACCAGCACGCAGCCGGGGTGCGCAAAGAGAGAAACCCGGTGGAATCGACACCGGGTCCGCCGACCATGGACTCGGTCGACCCCGGGGCGGGTTGACCACGAAGATACACGTGGTCCGAGGAGCCACTCAAGATTTTTTGGTTTGGGACGAAATGGTGAGGCCTCGTCGACCAATGAAGAGGGCGTTCGCATCCCGCATCGAGTGGAGGACGTCACGATGGGAATCGCCCGTGCCAGATGACACCGACAGGTTCGAAGCCGTCTATAGGGCGACCTACGACGAGATCATCGCCTACGCCGGACGCCGCTGCGACTCCCCGCAGGACGCGGCCGACGTGGTCGCCGAGACCTTCACCGTTGTCTGGCGCAAGATGGACGAATTACCTCCAGGCGCGGAGGCGAGGCTCTGGGTGTACGGAGTCGCGCGCAACGTGCTGGCCGACCACCGCCGCAGCGCGCTTCGACACCAGGCACGTCACCGGGAACTCGACGCGGAGATGGCCGACCTCTATGGCGACCCCGCTGACCACAACGTCGAGCTGAACGCGATCGCCCAGGTGTTCGGAACGCTCTCCGACGACGACCGCGAGCTCCTCTCGCTGGTCGCGTGGGAGGGCCTGGACCGCAAAGAGATCGCCACGATGCTGGGGCTTTCCCGCAATGCCGTACGCATCCGGCTGTACCGGGCCCGCAAGCGCTTTTCCCTCGCGCTCGACGAAGCCGATGTCCGATCCACGCCCGCCACCGCCATTGTTCCTGCTGGGAGAGCGCAATGAAGGCCATTGATGAGATCAACGAGCTGCTGAGGCCGCTAGCCCGGATCGGGACGGATGAACCGGTCGGACTTGCCGGCGGCGCCCGCGCACAGGCGTTGTTCACGGACATCATCGCCCAGGAGCGGCAGCCGACGACGGCGGGGCCCCCGCGACGCCTGCGCGACCGGTACCGGGCTCGTCCCACGCTGCTCGGACTCGCCGCCTCCGTCGTCCTCGCCCTCGGCGCCGTCCTCGGACCGAGCCTGCTGGGATACGGCGACGGCACTTCGATCTCCTACGCCAACTCCGCGGTGGAGATCCGAGAAGAGGCGGACACGTATGTCGCCCGGATCAAGGACCCCTACGCGGATCAGCGGAGATTCTCCGAGGCTTTCCGGGCCCTTGGCCTCAATGTCGAGATCAAGGTGATCCCGGTCTCGCCGGCTTCAGTGGGCAAGATCGTGATGATGCAAGGGGCTGGGCCCTTCCACATCCGCAGGGAACCAGCAGACTGCGATTTGGCCGACAGCGGCTGCTTCATGGCGGTCACCGTCCCAGTAGCGCTCAAGGGCGCAATACGCTTCGATCTGGGACGACCGGCCAAGCCAGGCGAGTCCTATGAGAACGAATGGCAGTCGGCCACTCGTGCCGGAGAGCAACTGGCCGGGGCCAAGGTGAGCGGCCGGAGCGTCGATGACGTGCTGGCCGAGGTGCGGAAGCGAGGTTTGACCGCCGAGTTCAGCCTCGTCTCCGTCGGTGAAGGCAGCTACGAACTCAAGCCGCTGGCGGCAGATCAGGTCGGCGCCAACTGGATCGTCTACAAAGTCGCGTCCGTGCGCGTCGGTGTGGTCCGTCTGCAGGTAACCCCCGAGCGCAACCCCGCCCTCGAATACGAGTCGGACTGAGCAGGGTCGAGCGGCACGCCAATGGGAGGCCGCTCGACCTCGACCCACCAAGCCAGGCCACCGGCCGCCCCTTGATCCGCGCTTCCTCCGGGCAACGACGGCAAAGCGCCCACCCCGCCCGGGGCGGGCAGCAAAAGGCCATCAACAGGTGGGCGCCAAATCGGTCAGCGCTGTGTAGGAGCGACGACCACCTCGACGCGCTGGAACTCCTTGATGTCCGAGTAGCCCGTCGAAGCCATCACCCGCTTCAACGCCCCCATCAGATTCATCGACCCATCAGCCACGCTGGACGGCCCGTGCAGGATCTGCTCCAAGCTGCCCACCGTGCCGAAAGCCATCCGCCGCCCGCGAGGCAGGTCAGGGTGGTGCGCCTCCGAGCCCCAGTGGAAGCCGTGGCCGGGCGCCTCCGTGGCGCGGGCGAGCGGGGAGCCGACCATGACCGCGTCGGCCCCGCAGGCGATGGCCTTGGCGATGTCGCCCGAGGTGCCCATGCCGCCGTCGGCGATCACGTGCACGTAGCGTCCGCCAGACTCGTCCATGTAGTCGCGGCGGGCGGCCGCGACGTCGGAGATCGCCGTGGCCATCGGCACGGCCACGCCCAGCACGTTGCGGGTGGTGTGGGAGGCGCCGCCGCCGAAGCCCACCAGGACGCCCGCCGCGCCGGTACGCATGAGGTGCAGGGCGGCCGTGTAGGTGGCGCAGCCGCCCACGATGACCGGCACGTCGAGCTCGTAGATGAACTGCTTGAGGTTCAGCGGCTCGGCGCGGCCCGAGACGTGCTCGGCCGAGACCGTGGTGCCGCGGATGACGAAGATGTCGACGCCCGCGTCGATGACGGCCTTGTGATACTGCACCGTACGCTGCGGCGACAGGCGTACGGCCGTGGTCACGCCGGACTCACGGATCTCCGAGATCCGCCGCCCGATCAGCTCTTCCTTGATCGGCGCCGCGTAGATCTCCTGCAGCCGCTTGGTCGCGGCCTCGGAGTCGAGCGAGGCGCACTCCTCCAGCAGCGGCGACGGGTCGTCGTAGCGGGTCCAGAGGCCTTCGAGGTCGAGCGGCGCCAGACCGCCGAGCCGGCCGATCTCGATCGCGGTGGCGGGCGAGACCACGCTGTCCATGGGAGCGACGACCACGGGCAGTTCGAACCGGTAGGCGTCGATCTGCCAGGCGATCGAGACCTCCTCCGGGTCACGCGTGCGCCGGGAGGGTACGAGGCCGATCTCGTCGAGCGCGTAGGCCCGGCGACCGGTCTTGCCCCGGCCGATCTCCACCTGCTGAGTCATTTCTTACCTTCTGTGATAGTTCGGGGCTTCCACGGTCATCTGAATGTCGTGGGGATGGCTCTCCGTGAGACCCGCCGCCGTGATCGGCATGAGCTCACAGTCGGTGTGCATCTGGCTGATCGTGCGGCAGCCCGCGTACCACATGCCCTGGCGCAGTCCGCCGATCAGCTGGTGGGCCACGGCCGCGACCGGGCCCCGGAAGGGGACCTGGCCTTCGATGCCTTCAGGGATGTACTTGTCGTCGCCGCCGATGTCGGCCTGGGCGTAGCGGTCCTTGCTGAAGGACATGCCGCCCCGCTCGCGGTTGCGGACCGCGCCGAGCGAGCCCATGCCGCGGTACGACTTGAACTGCTTGCCGTTGATGAAGATCAGCTCACCGGGCGACTCCTCGCAGCCGGCGAGCAGCGAGCCGAGCATGACCGTGTCGGCGCCGGCGGCGATGGCCTTGACGATGTCGCCGGAGTACTGCAGACCGCCGTCGCCGATGACCGGCACACCAGCCGGCCCGCACGCCAGCGACGCCTGGTAGATGGCGGTGACCTGCGGCGCGCCCACCCCGGCCACGACGCGGGTGGTGCAGATGGAGCCGGGGCCCACACCGACCTTGACCGCGTCGACGCCCGCGTCGACGAGCATCTGGGCGCCCGCCCTCGTCGCGATGTTGCCGCCGATGACGTCGACTTTGCTGTTGGCCTTGACCTTGGCGATCATCTCGGCGAGGCCCTTGGAGTGGCCGTGCGCGACGTCGACCACGATCACGTCGACGCCCGCCTCGATCAGCGCCTTGGCCCGCAGCTCCGCGTCGCCGCCGACGCCCACCGCGGCACCGACGACCAGGCGGCCGTCGGCGTCCTTGGTGGCCAGTGGGTACTGCTCGCTCTTGGTGAAGTCCTTGACCGTGATCAGGCCGCGCAGCTTGCCGTCGGGATCGACCAGAGGCAGCTTCTCGATCTTGTTACGCCGGAGCAGCGCGAACGCGTCGTCCCGCGACACCCCCACCGGGGCGGTGACCAGCGGCATCTGGGTCATGACCTCGCGCACGGGGCGCGACTGGTCGGTCTCGAAGCGCATGTCGCGGTTGGTCACGATGCCGACGAGTACGCCGGAGACGTCCGTGACGGGCACCCCGGAGATCCGGTACGTCGCGCACAGCCGCTCCACGTCGGCCAGGGTGTGGTCGGGAGTGCAGGTCACCGGGTTGGTGACCATCCCGGCCTCGGACCGTTTGACCAGGTCCACCTGCTGGGCCTGCTCTTCTGCCGCCAGGTTGCGGTGCAGGATGCCGATGCCGCCCTGGCGGGCCATCGCGACGGCCATGCGGGCCTCGGTGACGGTGTCCATCGCGGCGGAGACCAGCGGGATCGACAGACTGATCCCGCGGGAGAGACGTGACCCGGTATCCGCGTCACCGGGTTGCAGATCTGAGTAGCTCGGGACGAGCAACACGTCGTCGAAGGTCAGACCTGTCTCGGTGAACTTGGACATGCTGCGGCCCCTCCTGCCGATGCTGATGCAGGCAAGTCTAGGGCCTACGTGCAAAACGTCTTGAGGCCGGGAGCACGATGGCCCCCACGGCCCGTCGTACCCCCGGCATCCAAAAGTGCCGAGGGATGGGGCGGTCGGTGATCCGCCCCATCCTCCGGCCACCGACATCCGGGCGGAAGCGCGTAAAGCGCCACCGAACCCCCCTCCGCGTCCTGATGGCCCAGCGCTGCCAACTCAAGTGGATGCCGACGCTGGGTTAAGCCTGCGTTACTCATCGGCACACCGCAATGTGAAAACGTGCAATTGCACGAAGTTGCACATGTGACCAGGGAGTCCAACGCAAGGAGCGGACAAGGACGTATCGCCGAGTTATTCTCACGACACGCCCGTGTCCTCCCTACGGAGCCCCTTATATGCGCACCGAGTCCCACACCGTGTCTGATCCACTTAAGGTGTCCGACCCCCTCGAGACGCTGGGCCTCGACCCGGCTCAGACCGCGCTGTACACGGCGGTGCTGCGCCTGCACAGGACCACGCGTACCGAACTGGCCGAGGCCATGGACGGTCCCGTGGACAAGGTGAGCAGGCAGCTCGACGACCTGGTCAGGCTTGGCGTGATCGACGAGCAGTCAGGCGAGTACCTGGCCAGGCACCCCGCCGCCGCACTCGGCCGGCTGATCGCCGAGCGCCTCGACCGGCTGGCCGAGGAGAGCAGGCGCATCGACTCAGCGCTGGGCTCGATCCGGGGGCTGATCCGCGACTACGACGTGGGGCACGACTACCAGAACGGCGCGTTCCGGGTCGAGATGGTGAGCGGGGCCGACGTGCTCTACGAGAGCGTGGTGGGCATGGCGGTGCAGTCCCAGTCCCCGCCGATGCGGCTGCTCACCGCGATCCCCGACGAGCGCACCATGGCAGACTTTGTACGAAAATTTGCCGACCCTTGGATCGATGCACAGCAGCGGAAACTCCTGAACGTACGGGCCATCATCCCGGTCTCCACGCTGACCCTGCCCGGCGTACGCGACCAGCTGACCAGGCTGCTGGCGACCGGCGGAACGGTCCGCACGCTGGACCGGGTGCCGAGCTGGTTCATGACCGCCGGTTCCGACGCCGCCGGCCTGCCTGCTTTATGGGGCGGCAACCTGCCGGACCACGCTTACAACTTCTACTTGGTACGAACGCCGATCGTCGTCGGCATGCTCCGATCGCTCTTCGAGGAGCTGTGGGGCCGGGCCGTACCCCTGCCCTGGGGTCGCCGGGGCGAGGGCGTGGTGCAGGTGCTGCGGCTCGCGGCGCAGGGCATGTGCGACGACTCCATCGCCCGCCAGCTCGGCGTCTCGGTGCGCACGGTACGGGCCAGGTTCGCCGACGCCATGGTTCAGCTCGGCGCGCAATCGCGCTTTCACGCAGGTGTGGAGGCCGCGCGGCGTGGCTGGCTGAGCTAATAGCCACCGCGCCGGCCGCATCGGTCATATGGTGGGAAGGTGCTGGAAGACGTCCCCCGCGACCCGTTCGCGGACGACCCGAACGACCCTTCCTCAGCGATGGGCGAGCTCGACGACGCCGAACCGCTGACCGCGAGTGAGCGCGACGAGGCCATTACCGACCTGGCCGACGTCGAGGTCTTTCGCTCCTTGTTAGAGCAGCAAGGAGTGCTGGGACTCGTGCTCGACTGCCCGGAATGCGGCGAGCAGCACTTCTTCGACTGGGAGCTGCTGCGCGGCAATCTGCGCCAGATGATCGACAAGGGCCAGCCCCAGATGCACGAGCCAGCCTTTCTTCCCGACCCGGCCGACTACGTGACCTGGGAGTACGCCAGAGGCTATGTCGACGGTGTCATCGACACCGAGGAGCGCCGCTGATCCACGTCGTCCAGCAGCACGGCGAGCAGCCGTGCGGCCGGATCGCGCGAATCAGGCAGCTCGCCGCGGGCTAGCACGTCGAGGAGCGCGTCAGTCTGCTCCTCCGGCGTCAAGCCGACTCCAGTTCGGCCATCTGCCGCAGCCTCGCCAGCGCTCGATGCTGGGCGACGCGGACCGCACCTGGTGACATACCGAGTACATTACCGGTCTCCTCCGCCGACAACCCCGACACCACCCGCAACAGCAGCAACTCGCGCTGGTTGTCGGGCAGCTTGGCGAGCAGCCTGCGGGCGTACTCCACCTCGATGTAACGGACTACCGTCTCCTCGGGCCCCGGTCCATCGTCGGGCCCATCCGGTAGATCCTGAGTCGGTACGGCCGAGCGGACCGAACTCCGCAACGCATCGGCCACCTTGTGCGAGGCGATACCGAAGACGAAGGAGGCGAAAGGCCGCCCCATGTCTCGGTATCGCGGCAGCGCGGACAGGACCGCGATGCACACCTCCTGGGCTACGTCATCGGCAATGTGATATTGCCCTGAAACCCTGCCCAGCCTGGCGCGACAATAGCGCACCACCATCGGACGCAACTCGCCCAGCAGGGATTCGATCGCAGTGCGATCTCCCTGCACGGCGAGGCTCGTCAGTTCCCTTAGGTCGGAGTCATCCGTCCGTGCCGGAAGTCTCGACGCGAGCCTTACCCCAATTTTGGCGTCGGCGACGCTTCCCTCGCTCACGATAGGCATGATGCCCGCACTGATCGGGCCTGTCGTCATCGCGAACGGCTACGGATTGGTCACATTGACGAGACGATAACGGGCAGTAATCAAACGACGACACTAAGCCTTTATTGCGGAAGAATATTTCATCCCATAACCCCAAATGTACAGAAATTGCCAGGCAGCTAGACGTTTAAGGCACACATCAGGTTTACCCGAATAAAGGACTTTTCCCACTTCATCATCGTTCGCCCACGTCTCCAGCAGCCTGCCGGGATTGAGCGTATGTCATATGCCATACCCGGCGTTGGGGGTTAGGCCAACGTCGGCGACCCCGTGTGAGAGTGGCCCGGAGTACCCCACGCGCGGGGCCTCAGCGCCCGAGGAGCCAGCGGCCACGCCAGGTGCGGTAATCGGGCAAGAAGGGGGTGGCCGCGGCCCACCATGCGCGCGTCACGGCGCTCAGCCACCTCCACCGGAGGAGCGTGCCCCTGGACAGAGCCCGGCCCCGGACGGCGGTTGGGGCCGGCCCATGCCGGCCGTAAAAACCCAAAAAACCAAAACACGGCCCGCACCCAGAAAACAGGCGCAGACCGTGTAAGGGAGAAACGGATCAGTGACCGTGGCCGTGACCGTGACCCTGGCCGGAAGCGGACGAATCCTCTTCCGGCTTGTCGACGACGAGCGCCTCGGTGGTGAGGAGCATGCCGGCGATGGACGCGGCGTTCTGCACGGCCGAGCGGGTGACCTTGACCGGGTCGATGACGCCCTGGCTGAGCAGGTCGCCGTACTCGCCCGTGGCGGCGTTGAGGCCGTGGCCCGCGGGCAGCTCCGAGACCTTGTGGGTGACCACGTAGCCCTCGAGACCGGCGTTCTCGGCGATCCAGCGCGTCGGCTCGACCAGCGAGCGGCGGACGATGTTGACACCCGTCGCCTCGTCGCCCGTCAGACCGAGGTCGTCGAGGTCCTTGGAGACGTGGATCAGCGCGGAGCCACCGCCGGAGACGATGCCCTCCTCGATCGCGGCCCGCGTAGCGGAGATCGCGTCCTCGAGACGGTGCTTCTTCTCCTTGAGCTCCACCTCGGTGGCAGCGCCGACGCGCAGCACGCACACGCCGCCGGCCAGCTTGGCGAGGCGCTCCTGCAGCTTCTCGCGGTCCCAGTCGGAGTCGGACTGCTCGATGGCGAGCTTGATCTCCTTGACCCGGTCCTCGATCGCCTTCGCGTCGCCGGCGCCGTCGACGATGGTCGTGGCGTCCTTGGTGACGACGATGCGGCGAGCGGTACCGAGCACCTCAAGGCCGACGTTCTCGAGCTTGAGACCGACTTCCTCGCTCACGACCTGGCCACCCGTGAGGATGGCGATGTCCTGCAGCATCGCCTTGCGGCGGTCGCCGAAGCCCGGAGCCTTGACGGCCACGGAGGTGAACGTGCCACGGATCTTGTTGGTGACCAGAACGGCCAGGGCTTCGCCCTCGACGTCCTCGGCGACCACGAGCAGCGGCTTCTTGGTCTGGGCGATCTGCTCGAGCAGCGGCAGGAAGTCCGAGATCGAGCTGATCTTGCCCTGGGTGAGCAGAATGTAGGCGTCCTCGAGGACGGACTCCATGCGCTCGGGGTCGGTCACCATGTACGCCGACAGGTAGCCCTTGTCGAACTGGAGGCCCTCGGTGAACTCGAGCTCCATGCCCATGGCGTTGGACTCTTCGACGGTGAGAACACCGTCCTTGCCGACCTTGTCGAACGCCTCGGCGATCAGGTCGCCGATCTTGGCGTCCTGAGCGGAGATGGTCGCGACGTTCGCGATCTCCTTCTTGTCCTCGACCGGGCGCGCGCTGGCGAGCAGCTTGTCGCTGACAGCCTTGGCGGCCTTGTCGATGCCGCGCTTGAGCGACAGCGGCGAGGCGCCGGCCGCCACGTTGCGCAGACCCTCGCGGACCATCGCCTGGGCCAGGACGGTCGCGGTGGTGGTGCCGTCACCAGCGACGTCGTTGGTCTTGGTGGCGACTTCCTTGGCGAGCTGGGCGCCGAGGTTCTCGTAGCGCTCCTCCAGCTCGATCTCACGAGCGATGGTCACGCCGTCGTTCGTGATCGTCGGAGCACCGAACTTCTTGTCGATGACGACGTTGCGGCCACGGGGGCCGAGGGTAACCTTCACGGCGTCCGCGAGGGCGTTCACGCCGCGCTCAAGCGCGCGGCGTGCGTCCTCGTCGAACGCTAGGATCTTCGCCATGCTGAAAGTCCTCTCCTAGCGTCGAAAGCCCCGGCCGCACGCGCTCAAACGAGAAGCGCGCGCCCGGGGCCCGACGCATCCGGCTTACTTCTCGATGATCGCGAGAACGTCGCGGGCGGAGAGCACGAGGTACTCCTCGCCGCCGTACTTGACCTCGGTGCCGCCGTACTTGCTGTAGAGGACGATGTCGCCCTCGGCGACGTCAAGCGGAATACGCTTGTCGCCGTCCTCATCCCAGTTGCCCGGGCCCACCGCGAGGACCTTGCCCTCTTGCGGCTTCTCCTTGGCGGTGTCAGGGATGACCAGGCCGGAAGCGGTCGTCTGCTCTGCCTCAAGCGGCTGAACCACAATGCGGTCGCCGAGCGGCTTAACGGGAACCTTGGTGGCGGTCGTCACGATCGGACCTCCCCTTCAGATTTGAATGATCTAGAAGAGGCGACCAGCGGGGCCTGCCGTCGCGGGTGTCAGACCTGCCTCGTCGCACGTTGGCACTCTCAAGGGGAGAGTGCCAACAGGAAACATATGCAAGAGGGGCTTGACAGTCAACACGAACGCGTCTGCTCAGAGCGATCAGGCCCAAGAGCTTGCCCAAGGTTGGGAGTAAATGGGGTGACACGCACCCGTGGGGTACGGCGGATGTGTGAGCACGCGCTTTACGCGCACAGCGGACAGCCGACTTCGCGCCGCACACGCACAACGGACACGCCATATCTGCCCGGCGGACACGATGATTCGCGCCATCCGCAGACGAGCGGACGCGTGAGGCCACCCGCCATACCCGGACGGACAGACGCGTGAGGCCGCCCCGTCCCTCCACCACCGCCTTCGCGTCTACGGGATCGCGGACGGGCCGGGGCCTGGAGTGTGACGGGGAGGCGCTAGCGTGGTGTTACGTGGATCTCGACGCCTTCACCGAGTTGCTAACCCCGCGCGGGCAGCGCGCTCTCGCTGAGGCCGTCGAGCTGGTAGGAGCCGACCCGGTAGTCGCAGCGACGAGACTGCGCAAGACGTACGACGCGGCGCTCACTTCGGCCGCGCTCACCCAGGCTGCGCTACGCGACCGCGCCAGAGCCAAGTTCGGCGCCGACGCGGCCAGCATGTACTTCACTCCGCACGGCCTGGAGCAGGCCACCCGCGCCGAGGTCGGCACCCACCGCGCCCGCCGCCTGATCGCAACCGCAGACGAAACGCAGGCCGCATCCGGTGGAGCGCAGAGCCTGGCCAGGGAAACGCGGGTCGCGGCCGATGCAACGCATGGCGCTGCCGGGGAAACGCGGGTTGCGGGCGATGGAGCGCAGGGTGTGATCCCAGGAACGCAAGTGGTGGCCGCTGAAACGCGAGTTGCGACCAGTGGCGTGCCTGGCGCGGTCGCGGAAACACGGGTCATGACCGGTGGAGGGCGGGGCGCGGCCGGGGGACCGCGGGTGGTGGACGTCTGCTGCGGCATCGGCGGCGACTTCATCGCGCTGGCGCGCGCCGGATGCGTCGTGGACGCCTTGGACCTCGATCCGCTGACCGTCGCAGTCGCCCGGGCGAACGCCGAGGCGCTCGGGCTTGGGGATCGAGTCACCGTCCGGGTGGGCGACGCCGCGACGGTCTCGCCGGAGGACTACGACTGGCTGTTCGCCGATCCCGCGCGTCGTACGAGCCGGGGCAGGACGTTCGACCCCATGGCTTACTCACCGCCGTGGCCGGTCGTGCTCGACCTGGTCGCCAGGGCCCCGCGGGCCTGCCTGAAGGTGGCTCCGGGCATCCCGTACGAGTTCATCCCGGCCGGCGCCGAAGCCGAGTGGGTGTCGTACAAGGGCGAGGTAAAAGAAGCAGCCCTCTGGACAGGCTCCACCAACGCCACCACTACGACCAGCACCGCAGACGTCACTGACCCCACGACCACGACCGGCGCCACAGGCTTGCTGGGCGCGGGGGACACGATCGACGCCGCAGGCACAATCGACGCTGTTGAGCGGCCGGGCGGTGCGGTGCGACGGGTGACGCTGCCCGGCGGCGCGGAGCCACCGATGGCAGCGCCCGGTGGTGCGGTGCGGCGGGCGACGTTGCTGCCCGGTGGGGAAACGCTCGTCGCCCGCGGGACCGAGGCGCCGATCGGCCCCGTCGGGCGCTATGTGTATGAGCCCGACGGGGCCGCGATCCGTGCACACCTCGTCGGGGAGGTCGCCGAGATGGTCAATGGCCGCCTCCCCGACCCGATGATCGCCTACATCACGAGCGATGAGGCGTTCGACACCCCGTGGGCCGCGCGTTACTCGGTGGAAGAAGTGCTGCCGTTCTCGCTGAAGCGCCTCCGCGCCACCCTTCGCGAGCGGCAAATCGGAAATGTCGTTATCAAGAAGCGGGCCTCGGCAGTCGACATCGAGCGACTCAGAAACGACCTTCGACTTTCTGGCGATAAATCAGTGGTAATCATCCTTACCCGCATCATGGATAAGCCTTCTGTCCTGATTTGCCATGCGGCTCCACCTGCGTAAATGACAAATCCGGGCGTTCCCGGGCCAATACCTATCTTTCCCTTCGCCCCTGACTTACCTTGATCGAAAGGCTAAGGTGGGCACGCGGGAGTCCTCCCCCTTTGGCGGTTAGCCGCGCTCTCTTTCTTCCATCTGCAAACCGGACCTATCCCACCGCTGCGCGGCAGACCGTCGGCGAGCGAAGGAGCCTTTCGGTGGACCACTCCAACCACACCACCCTTCTACAGGCAGGCGGCGATTCCGCCATCTCCGAAAGGATGCGGGACCTGCTCGCGCGTGCTTCCCAGGATCACGTGTACGAGCAGCGCACCCAGGGCGCCGTCCTCGACGAGATCCGCCAGCGCCTCGAAGGTATGGAGTGGCTGCTCCGCGAGGTTCGCGAACGGGAGCTTGGAGGGCTGAGCGGCACGCTCGAGACGGTGAGCGGGCGGCTTGACGAAATCGCCGCCAAACCGCCGATGTGGGCCGAGGGTCTCGCCCAGCATGTGGAGGCGGTACGCGACCACGTTGACGCCGTTGGCGAGCAGGTGGGCAGCGTTGACGCGCATGTGGAGTCGGTTCATCAGCGGGTGGCGCCGGTGTCGGAGTTGCCGGGGCTCTGGGCCGAGGTCGGCAGCGTCGGCGACAACGTGGACGAGGTGCTCAAGAAGCTGCAGTCGGTCCTCGACTGCACCGACGGCATCAACAAGCGGATGGGTGAGCTGGGCACGAGGCTGGGCCAGCTCACCACGGGCATGGAGGCCGCCGCCAACCGTTTCACCCGCATCGACAAGTCACTCGCCGAGCTGACCGCCCGTACCGACCGCATCGAAGGCGCGGTGCTGGAGCTGCCCGACGGCTTCGACGGCAAGCTCGCCGCCACCGCCGCACAGCTCGATGGCAAGATCACCGCCAC
The DNA here is from genome assembly GCF_018603905.1 of Nonomuraea sp. NEAU-A123. Taxonomy (GTDB): domain Bacteria; phylum Actinomycetota; class Actinomycetes; order Streptosporangiales; family Streptosporangiaceae; genus Nonomuraea. The sequence goes on along the minus strand of NZ_JAHFZZ010000001.1, from coordinate 61,941 downwards.
CGCCGCGCAGCTCACCGCCGCCACCGACCAGCTCGACAGCAAGTTCACCGCCGCCGCCAACCAACTTGGCGGCAAGCTCACCGCGGCGACGGACCGGCTCGGCGCCCAGGTGGACGGCACCGAACAACGCCTCACCGGACGCTTCGACGAGACCGAACAGCAGCTGGCCGACCTGGACCAGCGGCTCACCGGCCGCCTCGACAAGACCGAGCAGGCCCTGACCGCGCGTCTCGACAGGACCGAGCAAGGTCTCACCGCCCGTCTGGGCGAGTCCGAGCAGGGCTTGTCCGGCCGCCTCGACGAGACCGAGCAGCGCCTGGCCGGTCGCCTCGACGGCGTCGACGGTCGGATCGGCCAGCTCGACGGCAAACTCCTCGGCATCGACGGCCGCATCGAGACCGCCGACGGACACCTGGCCGGCATAGACACCCGCCTCGACGGCATCGACGGCAAGCTGCTCGACACCCACAGCGGGCTCGACGGCCGACTCGGCGGCTTCGACCAGCACCTGAACTCCGTGAACAGTCACCTGACCACGGTGAACAGCCACCTGTCCCGCCACGACGACCGGTTCGACGCGCTCGACGGCCGCGTAGACGGCCACTTCATCCGGCTCGACGAACGCCTGGCCGTCGCCGACCGGCACCTCACCGAGTCCGCCACCCGCAACGAGGGCCGCTTCAACCAGCTCGACAACGGCCTGGAGTCACTCGACGAACGCCTGGGCGAGGTGGAGGAGCGCCTGACGACCCGCTTCGACGGCCTGGACAACCAGCTCACCAGCGTCAACGCCACCGTGACGGGCCTGGGCGAGAGGCTCACCGACGTCGACCTCTCCGTAACCGGCCTGAACACCCGGCTGACCGGCGTCGACACCTCGATCAACGGCCTCGGCACCCAGCTCAACAGCGTGGAGACCAACCTGACCGGCCTCGCCGTACGCGCCGAACAGGCCAACGAGCACCTCGAAGCCGTCGACGACCGCATCGAGGCCGTCAACCAGCGCATCGGCCAGCTACCCGCGACGCTCAGCATCGGCGAGCGGGTGAGCGAACTCCTCGACTCCCAGACCACCGACCAGGGCGAGCGCCTGACCGCCGCCGCGTCCGCGCTCACGGAGCTGGTCGCGGCGCGCCCCGACCGCTCCGAGCTCACCCAGACGGTCACCGACATCGTCGAGCCCGCCACCAGCGACCTCACCAAGCGCCTGGGCGCCTTGGAGGAGACCATGCTCGCCCTCGCCGAAGCCCTCCTCCGCCCCACGCGGAAGGACTGACCTGCGCCGCACAAGACCCGCCGCACAAGAAAAGACCGACCTTCCTGTACGGCAAAGCCAAGGTCACCCGCACGCGCCGACCTGGGCGCGCGACCTTCCTGGCCGGTCGTGAACGCTCACGTGGTTCCCGCCGTTACGACGCGCATTCTCAGCCGTCGCCGGGGCAGGCCGACACCCCGTCGCGCCAGAACCTCAGGACAAATGCGCAAGCTTGTCCGGGTTGACCAGCCCATACACCCCGCTACCGCCTCCCGCAGCACGAACGCCGCCCGTTCCAGCGGCGACAACGTCTCCAGCACGACCAGCAGGCCCGTGGTGACGTTCTCAGCGGCCGTCTACCTTTCCCACCGCGACGGCCTGTGAGCTGCCACAGGCGCGGTTGGCCGGGCGCGGCGGCGCCGCCAGTACGCGACGGTGAGCGCTGCCAGCAGCGGGCCCCACAGCAGCAGCGGCGCGTAGGCGGCGACGGCCAGCAGGCCCTGCCAGTCGTGGAACTCCAGGGGGAAGTCCGCGGCCAGCGGCCGCCCGTAAATGTCGCGTCGGGCAGAGGTGGCGACCGCCGCCAGTGTCCACAGCCAGGTGAGGGCGACCGCGCCGAGCCCGGCGGGGACGATGGCGACCAGCACCGGAACCCGCTTCCCGCGCAGGCCCGGAATCCAGCGCGGGAACACCTCTCCCCATGCGGCGATCAGCCCGACGGCGGTAAAGGCCACCAGCTCGGAGAAGATCGACAGCAGCACCACGTACAGCTCCATCGGCAGCCATGGCGGGATGTCCCCGGCGCCCTGCTCGCCGTGACCGATCGGCAGGTGCAAGGTGACCGCCGCGATCCGCCAGACGCTGGCCGGCAGCACGGTGAACGGGATGGCGTAGGCGGCGATCCGCGCCCAGCGCGGCACTCCGGGCACAGGGGCGTGGGCGGCCGTCCAGGCGGCGCGTAGCCGCCCGGTGGTCGGCGGTACTTCGGTGAGGATGGTCATCCGCGGTCCTTCGGGCCTACGGGCATGGCTTGCCCGATCTGTTCCGAAGATCGCAGCCGCGTCAGGGCAGGCTCATCGCCCGCCGGAGGGAACCACCTCCCCCGCATGGGGGAACGGCCCCCCGACGCGCCCGTCACACGCCGAAGACCGGCCACACTCCATCACACGCACCGAAGACCGGCCGCACGCCACCACACCCAAAAACCGGCCACACTCCATCACACGCACCGAGGACCGGTGCAACGCCTCATACGTGCACGGTCGTGATCGGCATCGACGAGTCGGCCGGAATGTCCAGCCTCGACGGGGTGATCCCCGCCGCGACCAGGTCGGACCCCAACGCCGCGACCATGGCGCCATTGTCCGTGCACAACCCAGGCCGCGGCACCCGCAGCCGCACACCCGCCGCGTCACACCGCTCCTGGGCCAGCGCGCGCAGCCGGGAGTTGGCCGCGACACCCCCGCCGATCAGCAGGTCGCGCACCTCGTACTTCCGGCACGCCTGGAGCGCCTTGCGGGTCAGCACGTCGACCACGGCCTCCTGGAAGGAGGCCGCCACGTCGGGCACGTGGATGGACTCGCCGGCCGCCTCGCGGGCCTCCACCCAGCGCGCCACGGCGGTCTTCAGCCCGGAGAAGGAGAAGTCGAGCGTGCCGTCGTCGATCTTGCCTCGCGGGAAGGTGATGGCCGTGCCCGAGCCGGAGGTGGCCGCCTTGTCGATGTGCGGGCCGCCGGGGAACGGCAGGCCGAGCACCCGCGCCACCTTGTCGAACGCCTCCCCGGCCGCGTCGTCGACGGTGGAGCCGAGCGAGATCACGTCCTGGGCGACGTCGGGCACGAGCAGCAGCGACGAGTGGCCGCCCGACACCAGCATGGCGATGCACGGTTTGGGCAGCGGGCCGTGTTCGAGCTGGTCGACGGCGACGTGGGCGGCCAGGTGGTTGACGCCGTAGAGGGGCACGCCGAGGCCGAGCGAGTAGGACTTGGCCGCGGCGACCCCGACGAGCAGCGCTCCGGCCAGGCCCGGACCCGCCGTGACGGCTATCGCGTCGATGTCGGAGAACTTCAGCCCGGCCTGCGCCAGCGCGGCCTCCACCGTCGGCGTCATCGCCTCCAGGTGGGCCCGCGAGGCGACCTCGGGCACCACGCCGCCGAACCTGGCGTGCTCTTCCATGCTGGAGGCGATCGTGTTGGCCAGCAGCGTGTGGCCCCTGACGATGCCGATGCCGGTCTCGTCGCAGGACGTCTCGATGCCCAGGACCAGGGGTGCGTCAGCCATCCAGCTTCCTTCTCATCATGATCGCGTCGGTGCCGTCGTCGTAGTAGCGGCGGCGCCGGCCGATCACCTCGAACTCGAAGTGCTCGTAGACCCCCCGCGCCTGCGGGTTGTCGGCGCGCACCTCGAGGAAGACCTCCCGCGCCTCGCGCCGGCCGGCCTCGGCCAGCAGCTCCGTCAGCAGCGCGCCACCGATCCCGGTGCCCTGATGCGGGTAGTCGACCGCGATGGTCTGAACGTCGGCCTGGTCGGCCGCGGCGGCCAGGCCGGCGTAGCCGACGATCTCCTCGCCGACGACGGCCACCACGTAGTGCCTGGTCCGCGGCTGGTCGGCCAGCTCGCCGCGGAGCATGCCCTCGCTCCACGCGTCCATCGGAAACGTGTTGCGCTCGATCCCCATGACCGCCGGCAGGTCGGCCTCGGTCATCTGCCGGAGCTTCACGTCCATCTGCCGGGGCTTCATGCCGTCACCCTCTTGGGCGCGCCGGGCACCACCGCGTCGGGCCGCCGCAGATAGATCGGGCGCGGCGGGCCGAGCGCCACCCCCGCCGCGATGCGCTCGGCCGCCAGGGCGGCCATGAACCCGGCATAGGGGTATGGCGGAGCATCGGATCGCCCCAGGAGGTCGGGGTAGAGCCCGGCTCCGGCACCGGCCACGGGCAGGCCGTCCACCGGCACGTCGGCGGGCCGGTCGACGAACGGGCCGTCGAGCCTGGTGCGCGCGTCGGAGTAGCGGGCCCAGAACACCTCCTTGCGCCGCGCGTCGGTGGCGACCAGGAACGGCTCGGTGAACCCGCTGCCGTAGGCGACGGCGTCGAGGGTGCAGATGCCGTACGCGGGGACGCCCAACGTGGTGGCGAGGCCCTGCGCGGTCATCAGCCCGACGCGCAGCCCCGTGTAGGGGCCGGGGCCGCTGCCCGCGACGACGGCGGTTACCTCGGACAGGGCGGTGCCCGCCTCGCGCAGCACGGTTTCGATGGTGGGGACGAGCAGCTCGCCGTGTCGCCGGGCGTCGATCGTCGTCGACTCGGCGAGCACTCGCTGCCCGTCATGGAGGGCGGCCGTGACGGCGGGCGTCGCGGTATCAAAGGCCAGGACCAACACGACTGTTTAGCCTACCTGCCTGGCGGGTCACACCCAGCCGGTGCGCTGTTTCAGCCAGTCGAGCGCCACGACGCCCTGCGCCCGCTGGAACGCTCTGACCGTGGGCAGCCCTGGTGGCGGCGGCCGGCGGCCCTGCCGTACCAGGTAACCCGTGAAAGCGGCGATCACCGCGGTGGCGGCGGGATCGGGGTCGGGGAACAGCTCCTGCGGCGGCGGGCCGCCCTGCATGGCGACCGAGGGCAGCATGCCCAGGGAGTCGAACCAGCTCGCGCCGACGCAGGCCCACGGCCAGTCGACGACGTAGACGCGGTCTTCGGTGAGCAGCAGGTTGTCGGCCCGCAGGTCGGCGTGGAGCAGCGTGTCACCGGCGGCGGCCTCGGCCCAGCCGGACTCCAGCTCGGCCAGCGCGCCGACGTGGCGCAGCGCCCACGGGTCGAGGCCGGTGGTGTCCTCGTCGAGCAGTTCGCGCCAGCCGCGGAAGGCCTGCCCGAACACCTCCGCGATCGGCGGCGCCTCGATCGGCGTGGGCGTGAGCGCGGCGGACATGCGCCGTACGGCCTCCATCACCCGGTCGAGCTCGGCGCGGCGCCAGGGCAGCTCGGGGTGGCGGCCCTCGACGTCCTCGAAGACCAGCACCACCCAGCCCTCGATCTCGAAGTCGGTCAGCAGCCGCGGCGCGGGCACGGACTCGGGCAGGGCGGCGGCGATCTTGGCCTCGGCCTGGTAGAGGCGGACGCTGTCGGGGTTCGGCTCCGGGCCGACGGCTTTGACGAAGGCGCGCCGGCCGTTCGCGGCGCGGAGCCGGACCGCCGCCGCGGGCGAGAACCCGCCCTGCTGCGTCACGGCCTCGATCACGGAGGCGCCGAGGAACTCCTCGACGGCCGCGCGGGCGGCCGGGTGCACCTCCGGCCAGGGCACCCGCGCCCCCGAGGCGGGCGGGTTGGTCTCTTCGCTCACGCTCGAGAAGCGTAGACGATGATGTTGTCGAGGTATTCGCCCTTGGCGTAGTCGAACTTGCCGCCACAGGTCACCAGCTTGAGGCCGTCTCCGCCGTAGACGCGATCGGCCGGGAAGTGATCCTTCGACACCTGCTCGATCGAGTCGACCTTGTACTGGACGACCTTGCCGTCACTCCGCTCGACCTTGACGATCTCGCCCTTGCGTACCTGCTTGAGCTTGTAGAACACCGCCGGGGCCGTCTTGGTGTCGACATGGCCGATGATGACCGAGGCGCCCTTGTCGCCGGGCACCGCGCTGCCGGTGTACCAGCCGGCCATCTTGGGCTTCTCGTACGGCGGCAGCTCGACCTCGCCGTCCTTGCTCAGGCCGAGCTTCATCAGCGGCGCCTCGACCTCGATCGACGGGATGTCGATGCTCTGGGGCACGACGGAGGCGGTGGTCTTGGTGCCGGTCTGGTACGACTTGCCGAACGCGACCAGCAGCAGGCCGGTGACGGCTCCCGCGAGGACCACACGTCCAGGGCGGGCCATCGGCTAACCCCTGATGCGGCGTTTGATCAGCAGCCCGGCAGCCGCCAGCACGGCCGCGCCGGCCAGCACGCCGCCGACCGGCATCCCCGAGCCCTCGTCGAGGTCCTTGCCGAAGGTGCCGCCACCGCCCGCTCGGGGCGCCTTGGTGGGCTTGGTGTCGTCGTCCGAGGTGTCCGAGGTGTCCGCGGTCGCTCTGGCGACCTGCAGGGTGGCCTTGCCGGTGTCGTTGGTGCCGTCGCACTTGACGTCGACCAGGTAGGAGCCGCGCTTGACGGTGCTCGACACCTGGGCCTCGCCGCGTACCCACGGGTTCGAGGCCGTGACGCGGCCGGTCGGCGTGGGCGTGGCCGTGGCGGCGGTCGGCGCGGTGGTCAGCGGCACGCCGCTGAGGAACGCCCTGGACGTGGCGGTGCCCGTGTGTGCGGGGCCGCCGGTGGGGACCGGGCAGTTGGCTAAGATCCACACCTTGGAGTTCTCACCCGCGGTGACCTTCGCGGGGCTGAGCTGGACGAGGATGGGCTTCCTGCTGGCGGTCGGGGTGGCGCCGAGCGTGGGGGTGGTGCTGGCCGTGGCTGATGGTGTGGCGGTCGGTGTGGTTTGGGCGGAGGCCGAGCAGCCGACCGCGCCGATCATGACGATGGCTCCCGCGTACGCGACTCGCCTGACCCTGAGCACCGCCGCACCCCACTCCGCGCCGTCCTTCACCAAGCATCCACCAAAAAATGGACGCCGCCCCTCCTGATACCCAGATTTTCTGGGCGAACCCTTACCAATGATCATGATTTCTGTCGATGGTGAGGTAGGTCAAGGGTGACAGCTTTGCCAGAAGACAGGGCAGAATTTACTTTTCCGCAGGTTCGGACGGCGTGTCGGCCCATCGCGCACCGACGCCGCGCAGCGTCACGACGCGGGCGTCGTCGCCGCCCTCGCGGTCGATGTGGATTTCCAGCCGGTCCTCGGACAGCCCCTCGACCAGTCCCTCGCCCCACTCCACGACCGTCACCGACTCCTCGAGCGAGGCGTCGAGATCGAGGTCGTCGACCTCCAGGTCACCACCCAGCCGGTAGGCGTCGGCGTGGACGAGCGGCGGGCCCTGCCGGAGCGACGGGTGCACCCTGGCGATCACGAACGTGGGCGAGGTGATCGGGCCGCGTACCTTGAGCCCTTCGGCGATGCCCTGCACGAGCGTGGTCTTGCCCGCGCCAAGGGGGCCGGACAGGATGAGCAGGTCGCCGGGGCGCAGCGTTGCGGCCAGGCGTGCGCCGTACGCGCGCATGTCCTCGGCCGTCGGGAGCCTCTCCGCCACTACAGCTCCACCCGCTTGATCAGGTCGCGCAGCGCGTCGTTGACCACGCCCGGGCGCTCCAACTGGATCAGGTGCGACGTGTCCGGCACCTCGGTGAGCTGGGCCTTGGGCAGCGCGGCGGCGATCGCCTTGCTGTGCTCGGGCGGCGTCAGCCAGTCCTTGTCGCCGACCAGGATCGCGGTCGGCACCGGGTCGAGGACGTGCAGGGCGGCCAGCTTGTCGTGGTTCATCAGTGCCGGGTAGAAGTCGGCGAACACCTCGGTCGGCGTCGCCCTGATCATCGTCTCGGCGAAGTCGACCAGGGTCGGGCTGACGTTCTTGGAGTCGCCGAAGCCCATGAGGCGGGTCATCAGGAACGCGATGTCGCTGCCCGCGTGGCGGGTCTTGTCGACGAACGAGCCCCGCTTGCCCAGCATCGAGATCGTCGGCGGGGCGATCTTGTGCACGACCTTGGACAGCAGCGCGGGCAGGCCCAGCGTGAGCTCGGCCAGCTTGCCCGCCGAGGTGGCGATGAGCGAGACCGCGCGGATCTTGTCACCGAACAGCTCGGGGTGGCGGTCGGCGAGCGCCATGATCGTCATGCCGCCCATGGAGTGGCCGACCAGCACGCACGGGCCGGGTACGAAACGGTCGATCACCTCGGCCAGGTCGTCGCCCAGCCGGTCGATCGTGCTGTCCTCGGCGGTCGCGCGCTGGGAGCGGCCGTGGGAGCGCTGGTCCCACAGCACCATGCGGTAGTTGTCGCGCAGGTCGCGGCGCTGGTAGTGCCACGACTCCAGGCTGAGACAGTAGCCGTGGCAGAACACGATGGTCAGCGGCGCGTCCTCGGGCCCGTCGATCTCGATGTGCAGGGCCGTGCTGTCGGAGGTGATGAGCGTGCGGTCCCGGCCGCGCAGCTCGCCGAACCGCTCGCTCGCCTCGGCGTCGGGGCGCAGCCTCATGCGGCCCACCGCGTAGCGTTTGGCCAGCGCCGCGGCGGCCACACCGGCCGAAGCGGCACCGACGATCGCGCCGGCGATCCCGACCTTCCGCCGTGTTGTCGTCGTCATGTCCCTGATCCCCTATACACCCGCGGCACCCGCGAACCGATCCTGGTCACGATCTCATGCGTAATCGTGCCGAGATTATCCGCCCACTCCTGAGCGGTCGGCTCACCCCTCCCGCCTGGCCCGAACAGGATGACCTCGTCCCCCGCGGCCAGCGGGTCGTCGCCCATGTCGATCATGAACTGGTCCATGCACACCCGGCCGGCTATCGCCCTGCGGCGACCCCCGGCCAGCACCTCCGCCCGCCCCGTCGCGTGCCTGAGGATCCCGTCGGCGTACCCGAGCGGCACCAGCCCAAGCGTGGTCTCGGAACTCGTGACATAAAGGTGTCCGTAGGACACTCCTGAGCTCTCCGGCACCCGCTTGGCCAGCGCGATCCGCGCCACCAGCGTCATCGCCGGCCGCAGCCCGAAGTCGCCCAGCTCGGGGACCGGGCTGAGCCCGTACATCGCGATGCCGGGCCGGACCATGTCGTAGTGGGTGCGCGGCAGCGTCAGGATCGCGGCGGAGTTGGCCAGGTGCCTGATGACGTGGGATCCGGCGGCGCCGGCCTGCTCGGCCTGCTTGAGCGCCGCCTCGAACGCCTCGATCTGCCGGTCGATCGAGCCATGCCCCGGCATGTCGGCGCAGGCGAAGTGCGACCACAGGCCGACGATCTCGATGACGCCCTCGGCCTGGAGGGCGAGCGCCCTGGCCAGCAGCCCCGGCCAGGCGGCGAGCGGTGCGCCGCCCCTGCTCATGCCGGTGTCGGCCTCAAGGTGCGTCCTGGCGGTCCGCCCGGTGCGCCGCGCGGCGGCGGCGATCTCGTCGAGCAGCCCCTCGTCGGCCGCCGACAGCTCGATCTCGGCTTCGAGCGCCTCGTCGAGCGGCTCCCCCGGCGTGATGATCCATGACAGCAGCGGCGCGGTGATGCCACCGGCCCGCAGCGCGAGCGCCTCACGGATGTAGGCGGTGCCGAGCCTGCTCGCGCCGCCCTGCAGCACGGCCTCGGACGTCGGGACGATCCCGTGCCCGTAGGCGTCGGCCTTGACGGCCCCCAGCACTTCGGCGCCGCCCGCGCGCTCCTTGAGCAGCGACACGTTGTGCCTGATCGCGGCCAGATCGACCTGCGCCTCCGCGGGCGTCGCCATCGGGGATGTCATCCCCCCAGTCTGGCAGCTCGCTCGCGCGGTCGAGCGCGATTCGCCCTCTTGAGGCCGGCCGACCGAACGGGATTCACCCTCCGGCCCACCTGGGAGAACCCCGCAGCATACGGATCGCCGCCGGCACCGCCTCGGCCACGTCGGCGGCGGTCAGCGGGGCGTCGTCGGCCGCGATCCGCCCCGCCAGCCCGTGCAGGTAGGCGCCGCACGAACCCGCGTCGTAGCAGTCGAGCCCCTGCGCCAGCAGCGCGCCGGCCACGCCGGAGAGCACGTCGCCCGTGCCGCCGGTGGCCAGCCACGCGGTGCCGGTCCCGTTGACCCGTACCGGCATGTCCCGCGCGGCCACGACCGTGGTCGAGCCCTTGAGCAGCACGGTCACGCCCAGCTCCGCCGCCGCCCGGCGGACGTGTTCGAGCCGCCCCGCCTCGATCGCCGCGCGGTCGGCCCCCAGCAGCCGTGACAGCTCCCCCGCGTGCGGCGTGATCAGCACCGGCGCGGTACGGCGGAGCAGCGCCCTGTCCCCGGCGACCAGGGTCAGGGCGTCGGCGTCGATCAGAACGGGCACGTCACTGGCCAGCACCCTGGCGGCCAGCTCGTGCGCCCAGTCGCCGGTGCCCAGACCCGGCCCCAGCACCCATGCCTGCACGCGGCCGACCTCGTCGATCGACGGCTCGCTCAGCTCGGTGATGACCGCCTCGGGCCAGCGGGCGCGTACCTGGGCCACCGGTTCTTGCGGCCCCACGTAACGCACCATCCCCGCGCCCGCGCGCAGCGCCCCGCCCACGGCGAGCACGGCGGCGCCCGTGTAGCGGTTACTGCCCGCCGCCACGCCCAGGACGCCCCTGCGGTATTTGTCGGACTCACCCATCGGGTGCTTCAGCAGGCCGTCGACGTCACGATGGGAGAGCGCCACCACGTCGGGGTCGGGCAGGTAGGGGTCGAGCCCGATGTCGATCAGCTCGAGCTCGCCCACGTAGCTCGCGCCCGGATCGACGAGCAGCCCGGTCTTGCGAGCGCCCATGGTCACCGTCACCTGGGCCGCGACGGCCGCCCCGTCCACCTGCCCGGTGCTCGCGTCGACGCCGCTGGGCACGTCCACCGCGACGACCAGACCGGGTGCCGCGTTGGCCGCCTCGGCCAGCCGTGCGTACGGCTCCCGCAACGCGCCGGTCGCCCCGATGCCCACCAGCCCGTCGACGATCAGCTCGGCCCGGTCGAGGGCGTCCGCCCCGGCGATCGTGCCGCCCGCCCGGCGGAACGCCTCCAGACCGCCCTCGTGGGTCTTGGCGCCCGCCAGGACCGCCTCGACCCGGGCGCCGCGTGCGGCCAGCCGGGCCCCGGCGTAGAGGGCGTCGCCGCCGTTGTCGCCGCTGCCGATGAGCAGCAGGACGCGCGTGCCGTACACCTTGCCGAGCAGGCCGGCGCAGACGGCGGCGAGCCCGGTCGCGGCGCGGTCCATGAGCGTGCCGTCGGGCAGCCGCGCCATCAGCGCGCGCTCGGCGGTCCTGATCTGGTCGGCGGTGTAGGCGGTACGCATGATCCGAAGCTATCCTTCCGCGATCACGTAGGCCATCGCCACACCGGCGTCATGGCTGAGCGAGACGTGCCAGCGCTTGACGCCCAGGCCGTAGGCGACTTCGGCGGCCTTGCCGGTGACGTGGAGCGCGGGCTTGCCGCTCTCGTCGCAGCGCACCTCGGCCTCCAGATGCCCGAGCCCTTTCGGCGCGCCGAGCGCCTTGGCCACGGCCTCTTTTGCGGCGAACCTGGCCGCCAGCGAATGCACCGCGAGCGGCCGTTCGACCTCGGTGAACAGCCGCTCGCGCAGCCCCGGCGTGCGCTCCAGCGCCGACTCGAACCGCGCGATGTCGACGACGTCCACGCCGATACCCAGGATCATCCCCCAAGGCTAACGGGCGCGCTTACAGCCAACTGGCTCGGACGCTGTCGGCCGGCCCCTCGTCGGGCGCCGTGCCGAGCTCACCCTTCCCCACCCTGGCCAGCAGGCGGCTGACGCTGTCGATGATCTCGGGGACGTACGCGCGCAGCTCGGCCACGTCCGCGGCGATCGACTCGTCGTGCTCCACCCCCGCCTTCTCCAGCACGGCGTCCAGGTCCGCCAGCTTGCCCGCCAGCCATTGAAGGGGATCACTCGACAGATCCCTGTCGAACACGCGAGGGCCCGGGTTCCATTCGGTGAAGACCGGATGATGATGGGTCCGGTCGAAGCTGCCGGGGCGGCCGTCGACCGATTCCAGTAAATCAACGCGCCAGATGGGCCGGTCGACGTTGATGGGCCGCGCCGAATAGATGGACCCTTTCAGCTGCCCTTGTTCGAGCATCCGTACTTCGAGACGTACGCCGTGCTCGGCTCCTTCTTGACCCTTGCCCGGGTTCGGGTCGACGAAGTAGAGATCGCTCACCGCCACGCCGATCCGCTCGAAGCCGAAGATGTACAGCACGAGGCGCCCTCCTATCGCGGGTGTCCCTCGGAGTATGAACAACCCCTTGGTCGCCTTCAACAGACGCGGGCCAGCCTCCGTACGCCCTCGACCAGCTCGGCGGAGTCGGCCGTGGCGGCGAACCCGAGGCGCAGCCACGCGGCGGGCACCTCGGTGGCGAAATAGCGGCTGCCCGCGCTGACCGCGACCCCGAGCTGCCGGGCGGCGCCGGCCACCGCCGTGTCGCCCAGCCCCTCGGGCAGGCGGACCCACAGATGCAGCCCGCCGGCGGGCACCCGCGTGATGGTCCAGCCGGGCAGTCCGCGCGAGATGGCGGCGGCCAGCTCCCCGCGCCGGTCCCGCAGAGCCGTGGCCAGCGTGCGGAGGTGCCGTTCCCAGGCCGGCGAGCTGACCAGCTCCAGCGCCGCCTCCTGGAGCGGTCGGGTGACGAAGAAGTCGTCGACCAGGCGGACCGCCCGCAGCCGCGCCATCACGGGCCCGCGCGCGATCAGCGCTCCGATACGCAGGCTCGGCGCGGCCGGTTTGGTGAGCGAGGTCAGATAGACGACGGTGCCGTCACGGTCGCCGGCCACCAGCGGCGGCGGCACGGGCCCGCCATGGCCGAGGTGCCTGGCGAAGTCATCCTCGATCACGAACGCGCCCGCCGCCCTGGCCACCTCGACCACCTGGCGGCGCCGCTCGGGCGCCAGCACCGCGCCGGTCGGGTTGTGGTGGGCCGGCTGACAGTACAGCGCCCGCGCGCGGGTCAGCTCGAACGCCTCGGCCAGCAGGTCGGGCCGCAGGCCGTCGGCATCCATGGGCACGGGCACCGGGCTGAGCCCGGCCGCGCGGGCGGCGGCCATGGCTCCGGGGTAGGTGGGCGATTCCACCAGCACCGGGTTGCCGGGGCCGGCGATGGCGCGGAACACCATCGACAGCGCGCTCTGCCCGCCCGCCGTGATCAGCACATCGTCCGGGGTGACGCCGCCACCCGCCATGGCGGCGAACACCGCGCGCAACGGCGACAGGCCGCTCGCGGGCGCCCGGTCCCACGCGTCGGGGCGGCGGGCCGCGCGGCCCAGCGCCGCGGTCAGTGCCCGCGCCGGCTGCAGCGATCGGTGCAGGTAGCCGCCGTCCAGCATGATCGTCCCGGCGGGCGGCGGGCCGAGCGCGTCGGTCAGCGAGCGGGTGTCCACGGCCCGGTCGGTGAGCGCGACCGTCTGCCAGGCGGTGTCGGCGACCGCGGCGCCCGCCCTGGCGCGCGGCGCCACGAAAGTGCCGCTGCCCGGCCGGGTGATCACCGCGCCCTCGGCGGCCAGCGCGGCGATGGCCTGCGACACGGTCACCGGACCCACCCGGTAGCGCTGGACCAGGTCACGGCTGCTGGGCAGGCGGTCGCCCGGCGCCATCCCGGACAGCAGGGCACGCAGCCGCACCGCCAGCTCCGCCGAACTGCTACTATCCGTCATGAAACTGGATAATAGCGCTTTCAGCACAAGCCCTGAACCGCTACTCGACGTCGAGAGCCTGCGGGCTGACACCCCAGGGTGTGCGCAGGTCGTGCACTTCAACAACGCCGGGTGCGGGCTGCTGGCCACTCCGGTGCTGGCCACGATGCTCGAACACCTGCGTTTGGAAGCCCAGATCGGCGGCTACGAGGCGGCGGCGGCCCGCGCCGGCCAGGTCCGCGAGTTCTACACGGAGCTCGCCGGCCTGATCAACTGCGAGCCGGGGAACATCGCGTTCGCCGGTAGCGCCACCCACGCCTTCGCCACGGCCCTGTCCGCGATCCCGTTCGAGGCCGGCGACGTCATCCTGACCACGCGCAACGACTTCATCTCCAACCAGATCGCGTTCCTGTCACTGCGCAAGCGCTTCGGCGTGCGCGTCGTGCACGCGCCGGACGCGCCGGAGGGCGGCGTGGACGTGGCGGCGATGGCCGCGCTCATGCGGGCGCACCGCCCCCGGCTGGTGAGCGCCACCCACATCCCCACCAACTCCGGGCTGGTCCAGCCGGTCGCCGAGATCGGCCGCCACTGCCGCGAACTGGATCTGCTGTACATGGTCGACGCGTGCCAGTCGATCGGCCAGCGCCCCATCGACGTGGCCGAGATCGGCTGCGACCTGCTCACCGCCACCTGCCGGAAGTTCCTGCGCGGACCGCGCGGCTCCGGCTTCCTGTACGTGTCGGACCGGGTCCTGAAGGCGGGCTACGAGCCGCTGTTCATCGACATGCACGGCGCCCGCTGGACCGGGCCGGACCGCTACCAGCCCGCCGAGTCCGCCTCGCGGTTCGAGGAGTGGGAGTTCCCGTACGCGACCGTGCTGGGCTGCGCGGCCGCCGCCCGCTACGCCCGCGGGGTCGGCGTCGAGGCCATCGCGCGCCGCTCACCCGCGCTCGCCGCCCGGCTGCGCGTCCTGCTCGACGCCGTTTCAGGGGTACGGGTGCTCGAACAGGGCCCCGAGCTGGGCGCCATCGTCACCTTCACCATCGAGGGGTGGCGGCCGGAGCCGTTCAAGGCGGAGATGGACGCGCGGGGGATCAACTCGGCGCTCAGCTTCCGGGAGTTCGCGCAGTTCGACTTCGGCGACAAAGACGTCGACTGGTGCCTGCGTCTGTCACCGCACTACTACAACACCGACGAGGAGGTGGACCAGGTGGCCGCCGCGGTCGCGGAGCTGGCCGGTTAGAACGAGCCCCGCTGCCAGGGTCCCCAGATGGCGAAAGACATGCCCTCTTTGGACTGGATGTTGACGTACAGGGTGTGACCGCCGGGGCCGAAGGTGGAGCCCGCGAACTCCGCGCCCGGGTCTCCTTCCACCGGCTCCAGGCGGGCGAAGTCGAAGATCTCCCCCTTTTTGGTGAGGCCACGCAGGAAGTTGTCGCCGTCGCCGTCCTCGCAGAGCACCAGCGTGCCGCGGGGGCTGGCCGTCACGTTGTCGGGCAGGTCCAGCACGGACGAGCGCGGCGACTCGTACACGAGCCTGAGCCGCCCGGTCCACGTCTCGTACGCCCACACCTGCCCGCGTCCCTTGCCGAACCCGGACGGCGGCGTGTCACCCTCGGCGGTGGCGCCGCCCTGGGTGGAGCAGAAGTACACGGTGCCCTGGTGGTAGATGGCCCCTTCGAGCCGGGAGAAGATCGCCGCGCCCTCGGCCCGGCCCTGCTTGCCGACGGCCTGGACGGCCTCGTCGTTCGACGGCTTGCCGGTGAAGGTGGGGTCGGGGTCGTCGATGGTCACCCATACCGTGTTGTACGTGGCGCCGGCCCGCTGTCCCTTGGACAGGTCCTTGCGCGGGGAGCCCTTGATCGCGAGCATCTGCAGCCGGCCACCGTCGAGCAGCCGCCCGGCCTTGAGCGGGTGCTTCGGCGGCGTGTAGCGGTAGAAGCCGGAGGCGAACGCGAAGCAGTCCTCGGTCAGGTAGAGGGCCCCGGCCTGCGGGTCGAACGCGGCCGACTCGTGCGCGAACCGGCCCGCCGCCTTGATCGGCTTGGCATTGGAGGTCCCCGACACCGGCACCTCGAAGATATAGCCGTGCTTGCGGGTCAGCTTGCTGTTGTCGTTGCCGTTGAAGTCGTTGGCCACGTCGGGGCCGTTGACGGTCTCCTCGCAGCTCACCCAGGCGTTCCAGGGCATCGGGCCGCCCGAGCAGTTCATCATGGTGCCGTTCAGCGACGGGGCGCTCTTGAGCACCTCGCCGTAACGGGTGACCTGGAGGGTCGAGGTGCCGCCGCCGGCCGCCGGGTCGTAGGCCTTGTCCTTGTTCCCGAACGCGCCGACCGGGCCGGCGACCTCGTGGTTGCGCACCAGGATCGCGGTGTCACGCGGCCCGCGGAAGGCGGCCATCCCGTCGTGCTTGCCCGGCACGATGGAGCCGTCGGAGTATTTGCTGCCCGCCGGGCTGAAGGAGCGGTACTTGAACCCGTCAGGCAGGTACAGCCTGACCTTCCCGTCACGCGCGTCGCGCACCGCCTTCAGCGGTCCGTACCCGGTCGCCCGGGCGACGCCGCCTCTGGCGCCCGCGCAGGCGACTCCGGCGAACGGCCCGGCGATGCCGGCCGCGGCGGCCAGACCTGCTCTGGTCAGAAAGCGACGACGATCCACAAGGCCTCCCAGGGCTAGGTATCCGAACAGTAGCCTCTGACAAATCGCCGCATGCCCCGTTTCACCGAGATCCCAGGCGGGAGCCGCCGCCATACCCAGAACTGCGACAAAGTAATCCCATGTCTTTATCCACAGGCTGTGGATAAAGACGGGCACCCGGTCGAGAGCGCGTTTGGACGTCGTCGCTACGCTGCCAAGGTGAACAACGGCTACGTTGAATTGAGCAGGGAGCAGTGGAGCGAACTCCGCAAGAACACGCCCTTGACTCTCACCGCGGAAGAGCTGGAAGAGCTGCGTGGCGTCGACGATCCCATCGACCTCACCGAGGTCACCGACATCTACCTCCCACTGACCCGGCTGCTGAATCTCCACTTCACCGGGTCCAAACAACGCAGTAGCGTGCTGAGCGCGTTTCTCGAGCATCCGGGGCAGCGCGTGCCGTACATCCTGGGCATCGCGGGCAGCGTCGCGGTCGGGAAGTCGACGACGGCGCGGCTGCTGCACACGCTGCTGGCCCGCTGGCCGGAGCACCCGCACGTGGAGCTGCTCACCACCGACAGCTTCCTCTACCCCAACGCGGTGCTGGAGTCCAAGGGGATCATGCATCGCAAGGGGTTCCCGGAGAGCTACGACCGCAGGGCGCTGGTCAGGTTCGTGGCCGAGGTCAAGGCCGGGCAGTCCGAGGTGTACGCCCCGATCTACAGCCACCTCGAATACGACATAGTCCCCGGCGCAAAACAAGTGGTGAAAAATCCGGATATCTTGATCATCGAGGGGTTGAACGTGCTTCAGCCTGCCCCACCCACGTCCCTCGCGGTCAACGACTACTTCGACTTCTCGATCTACGTCGACGCCAAGGTGGAGGACATCCGGGCCTGGTACGTCGACCGCTTCCACAAGCTCCGCCGCACCGCCTTCGAAGACCCCCAGTCGTACTTCAAGTACATCGCCGACCTGTCCGACGAGGAGGCGACGGAGTTCGCGGTCAACGTCTGGCGCGACATCAACGAGCGCAACCTGGTCGAGAACATCGCCCCCACGCGCGGCCGCGCCAGCCTGGTCATGCAGAAAGGCGCCGACCACTCCGTCAGGCGGGTACGGCTTCGCCGAACCTGAACACCTCCTCGAACAGGTAGGCCGCGAACCTGCCCGCGCACCCCTGATCGTCTATGTCGGCGAACCAGCAGTCCTCGCCGTCGTCGTGACACCTGAACGTCTGCCTCATGCGAGGAAGCCTCGCGTACCACTGTCAACACATCATCAACATCCGATGGACAAGAATGACCAAGTGCTACACCTGCGATTGATCTGCCCGTCCGCCCGTACCGGCGAGGTGACGACCGTGCTCGACGAGTGCACGGGCGTCACCAACGTCGCCGTGCTGCCCGGCGCGGCCCGCGAGCCGGTGGGCGATCTGATCCTCTGCGACGTCGCCCGCGAGGCGGCCAACGAGGTGATCAGCAGGCTCAAGTGGGTGCAGGACGAGGGGTCCATCGCGGTCGAACAGATTCACCTGGCCCTGTCCAAGGTGGCCGCGGACGCCGTCGAGGAGGCTCCCGGCGACCCCGACGACGCGGTCGTCTGGGCGGAGCTCGCCCACAAGGTGCAGGCCGAGTCGCGCATCACGTGGGCGTACCTGGCCTTCCTCGCGATCGCCACGCAGCTCGCGGGCATCGGCGTCCTGCAGAACTCCCCCATCCTGATCGTCGGCGCGATGGTGCTCGGCCCCGAGTTCGGGGCGATCGCGGCCATCTGCTTCGGTCTGCTCCGCTTCCGCGGCCATTTGATCATCACCTCGGTCAGGACCCTGGTCATCGGGTTCGCGGTGGCGATCGCGATCACGTTCGCCTGCGCGCTGGTCTCGCGCTGGATGGGCTGGATCGACCTGACCAACCTGCGGGTCAACGAGGAGGTCCAGTTCATCGTCAAGCCCGACCGCTGGTCGTTCATCGTGGCGCTGCTGGCGGGCGCGGCCGGGGTGCTGTCGATCACGGCGGGCAAGTCGTCGGCCCTGATCGGCGTCTTCATCTCGGTCACCACGGTCCCGGCCGCCGGCTACGTGGCCGTGGCGCTGGCGCTCAGCGACTGGGACGAGGTCGCGGGGTCGGTCGCGCAGCTCGCGCTGAACATCGTCGGCATGCTCATCGCGGGCACCGTCACCCTCGCGGTCCAGCGGAAATTCTGGCCTCAAGTAGGACATCGTTCATCCGTGTGAACGAGGCCACACCCCATCCCCGGCCGGTAGGGTCCGGACCATGCACATCCTCGCTACCGAGGGGCTCACCAAACGCTTCCCGACCGTCACGGCACTCGACCAGCTGACGGTCACCGTCGGGGCCGGCGTCACCGGCCTGGTCGGGGCGAACGGCGCGGGCAAGTCGACGCTGATCAAGATCCTGCTGGGCTTACTGCCACCGACCGGGGGCGGCGCGCGCGTGCTCGATCTCGACGTGACCACCCAGGGCGCCGAGATCCGCAGGTTCGTGGGCTACATGCCCGAGCACGACTGCCTCCCCCCTGACGTGTCCGCCACCGAGCTGGTCGTCCACCTCGCCCAGATGTCCGGGCTGCCGCGCACGGCCGCCCGGGAGCGCGCCGCCGACGTGCTGCGCCACGTGGGGCTGGCCGAGGAGCGCTACCGCGCCATCGGCGGCTACTCCACCGGCATGAAGCAGCGCGTCAAGCTGGCGCAGGCGCTCGTGCACGACCCCAAGCTGATCTTCCTCGACGAGCCGACCAACGGGCTCGACCCGCGTGGCCGCGACGAGATGCTGTCGCTGATCAGGCGCATCGGCACCGACTTCGGCATCAGCGTGCTCGTCACCTCGCACCTGCTCGGCGAGCTGGAGCGGATCTGCGACCACGTGATCGTCATCGACGCGGGCCGGCTGCTGCGCTCGTCCGCGATCTCCGAGTTCACCCAGGCCACGCAGACCGTCACGGTCGAGGTCGAGGAGGGCACGCAGCCACTCGCCGAGCGGCTGTCCGAGCTCGGCCACACCGCCACCCAGCACGGCCGCCTGCTGGTGGTCAAGGTGGCGGGTCCGGAGACGTTCGACGCGATCCGCGACGCGGCCGTCGATCTCGACCTCTGCCTGATCCGGCTGGAACAGGGCCGCCACCGCATCGAGGACGTCTTCCGGGAGGAGGCCGCGAATGTCTGAGATCTATGACATCGGTTACCGCCACTACGACGGTCCGCGACTCGGCCGCGGCTATTCGACGCGCGCGCTCACCGTCCACAGCCTGCGCGGCGTCTTCGGCCTCGGCCGTACGGCCCGCAGCAAGATCATGCCGTTCGCCCTGGGCGTCATCATGCTGCTGCCCGCGGTCGTGTCGATCGCGATGATGGCCCTGATAAAGCAGCATGGCATGAGCTACAGCAGCTTCGCGGTCTCCATGCAGACGGTCCTGGCGATCTTCCTTGCCTCGCAGTCGCCGACGGTCGTCGCGCCCGACCTGCGCTACCGGGTGTTGCCCTTGTACCTGTCAAGGCCGGTCGCGATCGCCGAGTACGTGACCGCCAAGGTCATCGCCATGACCGTGGCGCTGTTCCTGCTGATCGCGCTGCCAATGACGCTGATCTACGTGGGCGAGCTGCTCATCGACCTCGAAGGTCCGCCACAGACCAAGGAATACCTCGGGGCTCTGGCCATGGCGCTGGTGCTCGCGCTGCTGCTGTCGTCGTTCGGCCTGGCCATCGCCTCGCTGACGCCCAGGCGCGGGCTCGGCGTCGCCTCCATCATCGCCGTCTACCTGCTGGCCTCGGCCTCCGTCCCGGTCATCTACGGCACGCTGCAGTCGGCGGGCAACACGTCGGGGGCCCTCTGGGCCTGGCTGGTCAACCCGTTCTGGCTGGTCGACGCCGTACAGGTGTGGCTGTTCGACACCACGCCCAACGCGCTGGACGGCAGCGGCTACCCGCCGGGGCCCGCCCCGGCGATCATCGTGGTCGTGCTCATCGCGATCGGACTGGCGGCGCTCGCGGCGCGCTACCGGAAGGCGGCCGCCCAATGAACATCGAGCTCGCACAGGTCTCGCGCTGGTACGGCAACGTGGTGGCGGTCAACGACGTCACGATGACGATCCGCCCCGGCGTCACCGGCCTGCTCGGCCCCAACGGCGCGGGCAAGTCGACGCTGCTGCACATGATGGCCGGGTTCCTGGCCCCCTCGGGTGGCACGGTGACGATGGACGGCACCCGGATCTGGAAAAATCATCACATCTACCGGAACATCGGCCTGGTTCCTGAGCGGGAGGGTGTCTACGGGTTCCTCACCGGCTGGCAGTTCGTCCTGTCCGCCGCCAGGCTGCACGGTCTGCCCGATCCGGTCGAGGCCGCGCGCAAGGCGCTGGCCACGGTCGAGATGGAGGAGCCCAAGGACCGCCGCGTCGAGACCTACTCCAAGGGCATGCGCCAGCGGGTGAAGGTCGCCGCCGCGCTCGTCCACGACCCGCCGGTGCTGCTGCTCGACGAGCCGTTCAACGGCATGGACCCGCGCCAGCGGATGCACCTGATGGACCTGATCCGCTCGATGGGCACGGCGGGCAAGACGATCCTGTTCAGCTCGCACATCCTGGAGGAGGTCGAGCGGGTCGCCCAGCAGATCGAGGTGCTGGTCGCGGGCAGGCACGCCGCCTCGGGCAACTTCCGCGAGATCCGCCGGCTGATGACCGACCGGCCGCACCTGTTCAGGATCCGGTCGAGCGACGACAGGAAGCTCGCCGCCGCCCTGATGCTCGACAGCTCGGCGGGCGGTGTCGCGCTCGGCCCCGACGGGTTGGAGGTCAGGGCGGCCGAGTTCCGGCGCTTCGCGCGACTGCTGCCGCGCGTCGCCCGCACCGAAGGCATCCGCCTGCACCAGGTCTCCCCCGCCGACGAGGACCTGGAGAGCGTGTTCGCCTACCTGATCAACCGGAGTACTTGATGAACCTG
Organism: Nonomuraea sp. NEAU-A123; assembly: GCF_018603905.1. Classification (GTDB taxonomy): domain Bacteria; phylum Actinomycetota; class Actinomycetes; order Streptosporangiales; family Streptosporangiaceae; genus Nonomuraea. The sequence continues at coordinate 40,841 of NZ_JAHFZZ010000001.1, read as the reverse complement.
CACGGAGTCAGGCAATGAATACAGTCGTTGCAGGGATCACTTACCGGGCGCTCCTGGGTAGGCGCCGGATCGTCTTGCTGCTTCTGCTGCCGCTGGCGCTGATCGCCCTGGCGATCATGCTGCGCCTGTTCGGCGGCAACGATCCGCACTCGGCCGAACTGCTGATGGACAACTTCGCCATCGCGGTAATGCTCCCGTTGCTCGGCCTCATCGCGGGGACCGGGGTGATCGCCCCGGAGATCGACGACGGCACGATCATCCACCTGATGTCCAAGCCGATCTCGCGGCCGGTCATCGCGCAGACGAAGTTCCTGGTGGCCGCCTCGCTGATGGCGGTGTTCGCGGCGGTCCCGACGTACTTCTCGGCCTGGCTGCTGGTGGGCAACGAGGACGGCCTCGCGGCCGGCTTCGCGCTCGGCGCGCTGGTCGCGGGCTTCGCCTACGTCGCGGTGTTCCTGCTGCTCGGCACCATCACCCGCCACGCGGTCACGATCGGGATCATCTACGCGCTGCTGTGGGAGACGGTGGTCGGCACGGTCGTACCGGGGGCGCAGAAGTTCTCCATCCAGCAGTGGGCCAAGTCGATCGCGGTCCAGATCTCCGACAACCCGTTCCTGGACACCAACGTGACGCTCGGCTTCGCCGTACCGGCGCTGATCATCGTGACGCTCGGCGCGGTGCTCTGGGCGGGACAGCGACTGCGGGTCTTCGCCCTCACGGGCGACGAATAGCCGTACGCAGCGCCGCCCGGTCGAGCTTGCGCCTGCTGGATCGCGGGAAGTCCGCGAGCACCGCGATCCGATCGGGCAGCGCGCCCGCGTCGACCAACGTGGGCAGCCGGGCGCGTACGGCCGCCTCCTGGAAGCCGTCGCCGGGCACCAGCGCCAGTACGACCTCCTCATCGCCCGTGACCGGATCGGCCAGGCCGACGATGGCGGCGTCGGCCACGCCGGGCAGCGCTGCGATGGCCGGTTCGTACAGGCTCGGGTAGATGTTGAACCCGTCGCGAAGGATCATGTCCTTCTTCCGGCCGAGCAGCACGAGGCGGCCCTGTCCGTCCATCCGGACCAGGTCGCCGGTGGCCACCTCGTCGTGCGGCGGCTCGCCCAGGTAGCCGCGCGCCAGGTGCGGGCCACCGACGATCAGCTCCTGATCCTCGGTGAACCGCACGCCGACACCCGGCAATGGAGCACCGAGCAGGTCTCCCTCGGTGCAGGCCAGCTTCTCCGCCGCGCTCGCCAATGCGATCGGCAGCGCCTCCGTCATCGCGTAGATGCTCAGCACCTCCGCGCCGGGGGCGGCGGCGATCGCCTTCCGCAGTACGGCCGGCGGCGCGGGAGCCGAGCCGAGCAGCAGGTGGCGCAGGCTCTCCGGCAGCCGCTCCACCCGCTCGACGAGGGCGGCCAGCTCGACGGGCACGCAGTACAGGTGGGTCACCCGGCGCTCGAAGATCAGCTTGTCCGGGCCGGGCATCGACCAGGTGGCGCCGCCGATGAGCGCGGGCAGGCCCAGCATCAGGCCGTCGGTGTGGACGACGTCGCCGGGTTCGACGGGGAAGCGGTCCCTGAATATCTCCAGCCCGGCGGCGAGGGACGCACGGGTGTGCACGACAGCTCTGGGGTGCGCGGTGGTGCCGGAGGTGAAGATCACCGCCGCCGGATCGTCCGCGTCGCCCCGGCTCGCCCCGGTCGGCTCGGCCGCGCCCGCGCCCGCGCCCGCGCCCGCGCCCGCGCCGGCACCGAGGCCGGCGCCGAGGCCGGCGCCGAGGCCGACGCCGGTCGGGGGCCCGTTCAGGCCGCGTAACCGTACGGCGTCCCTGGGCACGCCGGGCAGCCAGCGGCCGGTGTAGGCGTGGCGCAGATCCAGCTCCGGCAGCGGATCGCGGAGGCCGGGCAGGAGCACGCCCCGGCGCCTGGCCAGGGCGCGCAGCGGCGCGAACGACGTGACGGCGTACAGCAGCGACCCCGCCACCACCCAGCGCGGCCGGGCCAGCCGGAGCCGGGCCGCCAGGATCTCCGGCGCGAGACCGGGATCGGCGAGCACCAGCACCCCGCCCGCGGCGACCACGCCCAGCGCCACGGCGATCGCGTCCGGCGAGGGCTCGACGGCGTAGAGCACGCCGTCCCCGCGCGCGAGCCCATCAGCCACCAGCCGGTCGCGGATGCGCAGCGCCCGCTCGCGCAGCCCGCCGAACGTCAGCTCCCGCCCCCGCGCCCCCACGATCGCCGTCGCCCCCGGCGTACGCTCGCAGGCGGCGAACACCTGAGCCAGCAGATCGCTCCCCATCCCACTCCCTCAAAGCTCGTAACGCCGCATGACCGGCACCGCGACCCGTTCGAGCAGCCAGGCCAGCACCACCCAGCCCGTACGACGCCGCCACGGCAGATGCCCGACGTGCACGGCCCGATACTCGATCTCCGGCACCCCGCCACGCAGCCGCTTGAACTCCCCCGCACCAGCACTGTCGTTGACCGCGAGCCCCTCGTCCACAGCGATCTGATAGACCAGCGCGCTCAGCATCCGGTACAGCCCGACCTGCTGCGGCAGCGCGGTGTCGTACCCGAAGATCGGCGTGGTCAGCGTCCCGTCACGGTGGAAGTAGCCGAGCACCCCGGAGATCCGCCCGTCCTTGGCCAGCGCCCAGTAGGTGATCGTCCCCGCCCGCATGGTCTCGCGGACGAACCGCTCGGTGAACTGCGGATTGTTCCGCGAGTATTTATCCAGATAAAGCAGGTTATAGAGCTCGACCACCCGAGCCGCGTCATCCTCGCCCGGCCGCACCACCTCATACCCCCGGCGCTCGATCAGCCGCAGATCACGCCGCCACTTCTTGCGCTGCCGGGCCCCCTGCTCCCCCGGCCGCACCAGGTAGACCCGCCGCCCGGGCACCATCACACAGCCGTCGATCCGCCGGTTCACCGAGCAGAACCCGACGGCGTGCCCGGGAAACCGCTCGCGCAGGAACCGGATGGCGGCCTGCTCGTGGGCGGGCTCGATCGCCGGATAGAGGTTCGTGGACAGCAGCCAGTTGTTGACCAGCACCACCCGGTCCAGCTCCGACCACCGGCACAGCGCCCCCAGCGCGGACAGCGCCGCCGCCAGCACCGCGCGCAGCACCCCGCTACGGAGCACGCGCAGCTCCTCACCGGCATAGGTCACATAGTGCGTGTACGGCGAGCACACCCACGCGTTCCCCTGCTCACCGTCGTTGACCGACACCGGCAGCACCACCCGCCCGTCCACGAGCAGGACCCCGTAGGTCGTGGCCACATTGCCGACGAACGCCTCGGTCCCGCTCTCGACCAGCGGCACCAGGTAGTCCCGCGCGTAGGCGCCATCCTCGGTCTCGGGCCAGGGCAGCTCGCCGAGGTTGTCCTTCGTGTACAGCTCGGCCTTCACCGACCGTTCCACTCGATGTCGTACGTCGAGCACTCGATCAGCGACCGTCGCGTCCACAGCGAACGGATCCAGTTCTCCCACAGCACCCCGAACTGCGCCACGAACGGCCCCCGATCGCCCTTCACCGCGATCACGTCGTCAGCGGACGACACCACGCTCGCCCACCGGCGCAACTCCGGCCAGGACCGCACACCGGCCAGCCCGAAGCCGAGCATCGCCAGCCCGATCATCGCCCGCGCGCCGGGCGCGGGCCGCAGCGGCTCGTCCGGCAGATCACCGAGCAACACCCCGGCCAGCTCGTCGCCCAGAAGATGCACCCCGCTGGTGGCCCGCGGATTGCACTCCATCGGCACCACCCGGTCGCCGGCCATGAAATCGAAGGCGATCTGCCCGCTGAACTTGGCCCGCTCCACGAACCGCGTCACCCAGGCATCCACCTCGGCATGCTCCACCGGCTCAAAACTGACACAAGCCCCGGAAGCCGTGAACTCCACCGCATAGGCGGCATGAGCCACCACCCTGCCCTTGACGGCCACGGAGTACGTGCAGATCTGCTCCCCGCCGAGCAACTCCTGAGCCACCCAGGGCCCCTCATCCACCCTTAACCCGATATTTCCCCGCACCACCTGCACCTTCGTACCAAAGCGCGAAAAAACCGGCTTCAGAATGAAGGGGCGTGGGATCCCCACCAGGTCGTCCTGCGACGTCACCAGCACCGTCTCCGGCACCGGCAGCCCGAACCCCCTCGCGAGCTGGACGAACTCCCACTTGCTGTGCAACGCCCGCAGCGTCCCGAGTGGCTCGGCCAGCACCTCGCAGTGCAGCCGCTTCCGCCCCCGGGCGACCCAGAAGATCTCCTCGCAGGTGGGCACGACCAGCCGCACGCCCTCCAGCGTGACGATGTCGGCCAGCGCGTCGGTGAACGCCTCGGGGGCCCGGTTGGGCGGCGGCACCCGATGGCTCACCGCCACCGCCGCGGACCGCGCGCAGAGCTGCGCCCGCGAGCTCTCGGCCACCACCACCCGCGCGCCCGACCTGGCGAACTTCCTGGCCAGGTCCAACGCCACAGGGGCCCGCCCACCGGTGATCAACACAGTCACGCTCACCAGCCGCAGAATACGCGTGAGGGGCACGGCGGTGCCGTGCCCCTCACCGGAAAAGACTCAGACGCAGGCGGCCCGCACCACGTCGGCCAGCCGGCCCGCGACCTCGGAGGCATGCTCCTCGGACGAAGCCTCGACCATCACGCGGATCATCGGCTCGGTGCCGCTGGGCCTGATCAGCACCCTGCCGGTCTCGCCCAGCTCCTTCTCCGCCAGCGCCACGGCCTCGGTGAGCTCGGGCACCGACGCCTTGCCCCGGTCCACGTCCTTGACGTTGATCAGAATCTGCGGCAGCGGTGTCATCACCGTGGCCAGCTCGCGCAGCGACTTGCCCGACCGGGCCACGACCGAGAGCAGGTGCAGCGAGGTGAGCAGACCGTCTCCGGTGGTGGCGTGGTCGAGCATGATGACGTGTCCCGACTGCTCGCCACCGAGGTTGTAGCCGCCGGACTTCATGCGTTCCAGCACGTAGCGGTCGCCCACCGCAGTCTCCACCACGTTGATGCCCGTGTCGCGCATGGCCAGCTTGAAGCCCAGGTTGGACATCACGGTCGCGACCACGGTGTCCTTGGCCAGCGTGCCCTCGGCGTGCATGTCGGCCGCGAGGATCGCCATGATCTGGTCGCCGTCGATGATCGCACCGGTGTGGTCGACCGCCAGGCAGCGGTCGGCGTCGCCGTCGTAGGCGATGCCGAGGTCGGCGCCGCGCGAGACGACGACCTGCTGCAGCTTGGGCAGGTGGGTGGAGCCGTAGCCGGCGTTGATGTTGAGGCCGTCTGGCCGCGCGCCGATCGCCTCCACCCTGGCTCCGGACCGCACCAGCGCCTCGGGGGCGACCATGTGGGCCGCGCCGTGAGCGCAGTCGACGACGATGTCCAGCCCGTCGAGCCGGCCGCTGACGGTGGTCAGCACATGGGAGATGTAGCGGTCGGCCTCACCGTACGCGTCGCGGACCCGGCCCACGGCGGAGCCGACGGGAAAGGTCCAGTCCTCGCCGAGCCGTCGCTCGATCTCGTCCTCGACCGCGTCGGACAGCTTGAAGCCGCCGCGGGCCAGGAACTTGATGCCGTTGTCCGGCGCGGGGTTGTGCGACGCCGACAGCATGACGCCGATGTCGGCGCCGAGTGCGGCGGTGAGGTAGGCGACGGCCGGGGTGGGCAGCACGCCGAGGCGCAGCACATCCACTCCGGACGACGCAAGGCCGGCGACCACGGCGGCCTCGAGGAACTCCCCCGAGGCACGCGGGTCCCGGCCTACGACGGCCACAGGACGACGTCCTGTGGCCGAGAACGCGCCCGCATCGCCGAGGACGTGAGCCGCCGCGACCGAAAGGTCCATGGCGAGCTCCGCCGTGAGATCGCGACCAGCGACCCCACGAACCCCGTCGGTGCCGAAAAGGCGCGCCAATTTAGCGCTTGCTGTACTGCGGAGCCTTACGGGCCTTCTTGAGACCGTACTTCTTCCGCTCCGTGGCGCGGGCGTCACGGGTGAGGAAGCCGGCCTTCTTCAGAGGCGCTCGGTTGACCTCGACATCAAGGGCCGTCAGCGCACGGGACAGGCCCATGCGGAGCGCGCCGGCCTGGCCGGTCACGCCGCCACCGTCGATGCGCGCGATGACGTCGAACGCCTCTTCGGCGCCGAGCACCACGAAGGGCTCGTTGACGATCTGCTGGTGGACCTTGTTGGGGAAGTAGACGTCCAGCGAACGACCGTTGATCGTCCACTTGCCGGTGCCGGGGACGATGCGCACGCGGGCGATCGCCTCCTTCCGGCGGCCGGTTCCGTACGAGTTGCCCGTGGTGACGGGCTTACGCACGGGAGCGTCAGCGCTGGCGGTGGACTCGGTGGTGTACTCGGAAGGGAACTCCTCGCCGGAGAAGCCTTCCACCTCGGCCTCGACGGCCGTCTCGACACCGGTGGGCTCAGCCACGGTTCTCCTCTAAATCTTTCGGAAACTACTGGGCGATCTGGGTGATCTCGAACGGCACCGGCTGCTGGGCCTGGTGCGGGTGCTCGGACCCCGCGTAGACCTTCAGCTTCTTGGCCATCTTCCGGCCGAGGGAGTTCTTCGGCAGCATGCCCTTGACGGCCTTCTCGACGGCCTTGTCCGGCCGCTTGTCCATGAGCTCGCCATAACTGACGGAACGCAGACCGCCCGGGTAACCCGAGTGACGGTAGGCCTTCTTCTGCTCACGCTTGTTGCCGGTAAGCGCGATCTTCTCCGCGTTGATGACGACAACGAAGTCACCGGTGTCGACATGGTTGGCGAAGATCGGCTTGTGCTTGCCGCGGAGCAGGATCGCGACGTGGCTGGCCAGCCGGCCCAGCACGACATCGGTCGCGTCGATGACGTACCACTGACGCTGGACGTCGGCGGGCTTCGGTGAGTACGTGCGCACGGTCGTAGCCTTCTTATGCTCGCGTCTTCGGCGCTGTCGGAAGCGACAGCTCTAGGGTCGGTCGGTGCGGGCACACGACGGCCCGGACCTTCCGTCTCCCCGCCCGATGGGCTGATGATGGGAGATGACGCCGGACGCGCCGCGCATTGGTCACGCTGGACCTATGCACACAACGATTGATTAGGCTACCCGCACTTAAGGGTGCTGGTCAAAAGACCGGTAACCCGAGGTCGAGTCTACCTGACACAGAACGGTTCGATTTCGGTTCCCTGGGATCCCTTCTTTCCCAGGACCAGACATCTCTATCGTTGGCTGTGGCATGTGGCACAACTCTCACACCCGGCACACCCAGCGGAGCGCACGGCGCCGGAACCATCTGGGGGTGCTCGCCTGCCTCATGGCGGTCCTCTTCACGGGCGTGTTGATCGGGCGGATGACCGACGAGGCGGAGCCCGCCGGCCACATCTACCTCAACGAGACGGCCCCGCCCGCCGCCGCGGCCAAGGTCACCGCCACCCCCAAACCCAAGAAGGCGCAGCCGTACGCCGGGCGCATCGCCAGGGAGACCACCACCGGGATCCCGCGCGGCCGGGCCAGCATGCGGCCCACCAAGAGCCCGGACAAGAACACGGTGCCCGGCTACACCGCGGAGGACCCCACGCGGGTGCTCGGCGAGCAGACCGTCGAGGTGTCGCCGGCGATGGCGGCCAAGGTCGTCAGCCTCACCAACCGCGCCAGGGTCAAGCGCGGCTGCGGCCCGCTCCGGACGGACGCGAGGCTGACCCGCTCGGCCCGCGCGCACTCCATCGAGATGGCCGAGAGCGGCCGCTTCACCCATGACTCCCCCGACGGCTCCTCACCGTGGGACCGGATGGAGCGCGCCGGCTACCGCATGGGCGCCGCCGAGAACATCGGCCGCGGCTACACCTCGCCGGAAGAGGCGGTCCGCGGCTGGCTCGACAGCGCCGACCACCGCCAGAACATCCTCAACTGCCGCATCGAGTCCATCGGCGTCGGCGTGGTGGCCGGTCCGGGCGGACCTTGGTGGACCCAGGACTTCGGTTATTCATGACCGCCTTCACGGTAATGTCGCCGCATGGGTTTTCCCGACGAACGTGACACCAGCACGGAGAGCACCCCCCGCCGTTCTCGCAGGGCCCGTGACGCGGCCGAATCCGGCGGCACCCGCAACCCCTTCGAGCCGGTCGCGGCGGCCAACTCTCCCCGCAAGGCCAAGGCCAAGGACCCGGTGGCGGCCGAGCCGACTGCCGAGCCGGTGCGGCGCAGCACGACCTGGAGCCCCTATGACGAGGGCAAACGCTCGCGGGGACCGCTCTGGTTCACGCTCGGCGGCCTCGCGGTGCTCGGCGTGCTCGTCGCGGGCCTCGTGGTGATGTTCAAGTCGGGCGACTCCCAGCAGGCACAGACTGAGGCGGCCCGCCGCACCTCCGCGCCGCTGCCGTCGGCGCCTCCCGGCAAGTACAGCTACGCGGCCGAGCGCAAGACCGACCCCGACCCGCTCACGGTCAAGGAGCTCTTCGCGGCCAAGAAGGTCACCGTCGCCGGCCGCTCCTACACGATGACGACCACCAGCAAGGTCAAGAAGTGCGCCGACGGGGTCATCGGCGGCAAGATCCAGAAGGCCCTCAAAGCCGGCAAGTGCACGCAGATCATCCGCGCCACCTTCCGCGACAAGGCCGGCAAGGTGATGGGCACGGTCGGCGTGGCCAACCTCAAGTCCACCAAGACCGCGACCAAGGTGCGGTCGGTCGGCAGCAAGACCGACTACGTCAAGCCGCTGGCCGGCAAGGACTCGCTCACCAAGAGCCTGGGCACCGGCAGCGGCGGCACGCAGATCTGGATGCACGGCCACTACGCCGTCATGATCTGGTTCCAGAACAAGGACGGCAGCAAGCCCGACAAGAAGGGGCAGAAGAAGCTCTTCCAGGCGGTCGACGACATCACCAAGGCCACCGTCTTCAAGGCCCTCGACGCCCGCACGCTGACCGGCCACTCGGGCGCATAAACGCCCTTAAACCCCTTCATAAGTACTCAAATAGCATCGCTGATCCAGTCGGGAACGCCCATACCGGCATAACGATCTCGCGACTCTCGCTAGGCTCCCCCTTATGCGTGGCCAGGAACCTGGGTCTGAGAACGATCGTAGGGAATCCGACGGCTCGGCCGCACCGGCGACGCCACCGCCGAGCTTCGGCCAGCCCATTCAATATCCCGAGTCACGGGCGTCCCAAGAGGCGCCCGGGTCCAATCAAGCATCGCCGGCTCCGTCCGAACCGGGCACGGGCCCCGATTCCGGCTCTGACAGCGCCGGTTATAGCGATGCCAGTTATGACCGTGCCGATGACGACGGCTCCGAAACCCGTCCGGGCGGCCATTCGCCGTTCAGCCCTGCTCCCATGGCGGAAAGGCTGCCTGCTTTCCCAGGTACGCCGGATGCCGAGCAGACAGTGACCGGGGCATCGGCCTTCGACGCGTCGGCCGAGTGGCAACCGTTCGAACCACAGCCGGCGGACCCGGCATCGGCCGAGGCCGAGGACCAGTCCGACCTGCCCGGCCTGCCGGCCTTCCCCGGCGCGCAGCCGTGGGAGGTGGCCGGCGACGACGCCGCCCCGTACGACTGGTTCGCCGACCCTCAGGGGCCGCCCCGCCCCATGCGCGGCCGCCTGCCCCGCAACCTCGGCGCCCAGCCCGGCACCCCGTCCCCCTCCCCGCGGCCTCCCGGCGGCCCCCAGGCCACCGGCTCCGGACCGCCAGGACAGCCGACCGCACCGGAGCCGGGCGCGCAGACACCTGGCGCCCAGCCCGGCGCTCAGCCCCCGTCGCAGCCCGGCGCGCCGCTGCCTGGTGCTCAACCTTCATGGCAGCCCACCGCACCCGAACCGGGCGCGCAGGCATCCGGCGCCCAGCCTTCGCGGCCGGCCGCGGAGCCGGAACCAGACCCCCCGGCACCCGGCCAGTCCGGCGTCCCGTGGTCGCCGTCGAGCGGCCCGTGGCCCGCGCCCGTCCCGGAGGAGCCCGCCACCTGGGCGGTCGATCCTGTGGTGCCCGGCGCGCCGGCGTGGGAGCCGCCGCCGGCCTTCACCGCCGCGGCCGCGGGCATGCAGGTATGGCCCGCGCCCGTCTCCGACCCGCCCGCCATGCCGCCCTGGCCCGCCGCCACGGGCGAGCTCACCGTGGAGCCGGACCTCGACGACGCGGCAGACCAGACGTCCCCTTGGAGTGTCCTGTCGGAGAGTTCGGAGCCACCGGACGACGCCCCCACCTTTCCGGGCGGCCTCATCCCGCCCGCCGCCCCCGCGTCCGGCGACTCCAGCGCCAAGCGGTCCGTATACGGCGGCCCCACCACCAAGGGCCCCGCATTCGGAGAGCCCGCACCCGACTACGAAGAGGACGACCCCTCGGAGGACGCCGAGGACTTCCAGACCGACCCGAACCTGACCGCCCCGCACTCCTTCGACGCGAGGGGCGCGTCCGCCCGGCCCTTCGGCGAATCCGGCTTCGACGCGAACACCACCGCACCTGACTTCGACGCGAACACGACCGCGCCCGGGTTCGACGCGACCACTCCGGCCACCTCCGCCCCCACCACCCCAGCGCGCGCCTTCGACCCCAGCGCCCGAACGCATGCCTTCGACACGGGCCCGGCTCCGTCCGCGTTCGACCCGCACTCCCCCTCCGCCGGACACCCGGTAGAGCCCAGCGATGTCCCGGTCTGGCCCCCGCTCCCCCACGGCGGACCCGAGCAGGAGAGCCGGGTCCCCGACCTCCCCTTCGAGGTATGGGGCCAGAAACCCACTCCGGCCCTGTCCCTGCCGCCGGGGTCGCAGGACCGCCCCACGCCGCCGCAGGGCCTGCCCGTCACCTACGGGCAAGGGCCGTTCAAGCAGTCGCCGTTCCAGGCGACCCCGCCCGCCAGCGTCCCACCCGGCAAGCCGGCGGGCCGGAAGGCGCTCTTCATCACCCTGGGCGTACTGGCGCTGGCAGGCGTCGCCACAGGCGGTTTCTTCGCCTACAAGTCGGTGAGCGCGCCGGCCCCGCCCGCCTCCACGACGGTCGCCAAGGAGCCGTCGACGACGGCACCCCCCACCATCGTCAGCACCGACTCGACCACGACCCCGGTCGTCCCGGCCACCTCGGTCCTCAACTCCGAAGAGACCGACCCGCGCAAGATGTCGCTCTCCGAGGCGTTCCCGCAGAAGAAGATCGAAGCGGGTGGCGCCGTGTTCTCCAAGGTCAAGACCGACATGACGTCAAGCTGCGAGAAGGCCGCCTCCGGTCCCTTCGCCGACGCGCTGCGCGACCAGAAGTGCAGCCGGATCGTACGAGCGACCTATGTCGACGCCAAGCGCCGCTACGCCGTGACGACCGGCATCGCCGTGCTGCCGACCAAAGAGGCGGCCATGAGCGCCGACAAGGCCAAGAACCTCGGCCGCAACATCTGGTTCCGCGGCCTCCCCTCGGCGGCCGGCACGGGCGGCGAACGAGTGGAGATCGCCGGCGGCTACGCGGCGGGCCTGGTCTGGGGCCGGTACATCGTCTTCAGCTACGCCACGTACGCCGACGGCCACACGCCCGGCACCAAGGAGAAGACACTCGGCAAGGTCAGCGGCGCCTTCCGCGACCAGACCTCACAGGTCCTGGAACGCCGCCTCACCACCGACTGACCGATCACGGCTACGGCTGGTCGGTCAGTCGGTGGCGGGCGGAACATCGCCCAACGTACGGACACGCCGGGTCGCGAGGGCGCGCTCGGCGAGTTCCGCGTCCGGCGGGTAGCTCACCTCTTCCAGACACAGGCCGTGCGCGGGCGCCACGTGCACCCCGGAGTCCCGCACGGCCCGCGTCAGCACCTGGCCCGGCCACTCCATGGGCCGGCGCCCGTCGGCCGCCGACAAGAGCGACCCGACCAGCGACCGCACCATCGAATGGCAGAACGCGTCGGCGACCACGGTGGCGACCAGCACCCCGTCGCCCTCCCGCACCCAGTCGAGCCGTTGCAGCCGCCGGATCGTGGTGGCCCCCTCGCGCTTCTTGCAGAAGGCGGCGAAGTCGTGCTCACCGAGCAGGTGTCCGGCCGCCGCGTTCAGCGCGCCGAGGTCCAGCGGGCGGTTGTGCCAGACCACCTCCCGGCGTCGCAACGGATCCACCCCGCCGGGCGCGTCACTCACCCGGTACGCGTACCGGCGGGACAACGCGGAGAAACGCGCGTCAAAGCCCTCAGGAGCCACGGAGACCCGATGAACCCGCACATCCGACCCCAGCACCCCAGCCAGCCGCCGCAACAGCGTAGCGAGCCGCTCATCCACGTCCAGACCCCCTACGACATTCCCCGACACCGGGCCTGTCAGCGCAGAGCCAGTCGACGCCGGGTCGGTCGGCACGGGGCCGGTCGGCACAGAGCCATCTGACACCGGGCCAGTCGACGTGGGGCCGTCAGAGGGGAAGGTCGCTGAAGGTTCGCGGACGGCGGATCGCCGGTGGTTGCGGTCGAGGGCGGACAGCGCCTCCACCGGGAGATCCACGTGCGCCACCTGCCCGCGCGCGTGCACCCCGGCATCCGTACGCCCGGCTACGGTCAGCGCCGGCGGCTCGGTCAGCCGCAGGATCCGGCCGAGCGCCTGCTCGATCTCCCCCTGGACCGTACGCAGCCCCGGCTGCCTGGCCCACCCGGAGAAATCCGTCCCGTCGTAGCCGAGATCAAGGCGGAGCCGTACCACGATCACCCTCCCCAGACCACCTGAAACGCGAATGGGCCCGAACCCCCACAAGAGGGATCCGAGCCCGATTCAACCGACCTGACGGATCAGGCCTCGTCCTTCTTCGTCTCGCCAGCCTCAGCGGCCTCCGCGGCGGGGGCCTCGGGGGCCTCGTCCGACGCGGCGGTCTCGGCAGCAGGCTCCTCAATCGGCGCCTCGGTCTCAGCGGCGGGAGCGGCAGCGGCGGCCGGGGCCTCCGAGCGCGAGACGCGCACCGGGTTCAGGGGCTCGGTCACCAGCTCGATCACTGCCATGGGAGCGTTGTCACCCTTACGGGCGCCAATCTTGGTGATCCGGGTGTAACCACCCGGACGCTCCGCGAACGTCACCGCGAGCTCCGTGAAGAGGTGGTGGACGACGCCCTTGTCCTTGACGACCGTCAGCACCTGGCGACGGTTGTGGATGTCGCCCTTCTTCGCCTTGGTGATCAGGCGCTCCGCCAGCGGACGGACGCGCTTGGCCTTGGCGACCGTGGTGCGGATCTTGCCGTGGCGGAACAGGTCCGTGGCGAGGTTCGCCAGGATCAGCCGCTCGTGCGCCGGGCTGCCGCCAAGACGTGCACCCTTGGGAGGCTTGGGCATTGCGTTCTCCTTGTGAGTTAACCCGCCCCGGCCGTACCAGGTACCGAAGTCGGGCCGGGTCGCAGTCGCTCTTGCGACCCGTTACTGTCGCCCGCGCCGGGCGGCTGAGCCGTCCGGCGCGGGGGTTCGCGAGGAAGAGCCCTCGCGATGGCTTAGTACTGCTCGGTCTCGACGTACGCGCTGTCGTCGTCGTCGTAACCGGCGCCCGCCACCGCGCTCGGGTCGAACCCGGGCGGGGAGTCCTTGAGCGCCAGCGTCATCTCGTGCAGCTTCTGCTTGACTTCTTCGATCGACTTGGCGCCGAAATTCCTTATATCGAGAAGGTCCTGCTCGCTGCGGGCGACGAGCTCACCCACGGTGTGGATGCCCTCGCGCTTGAGGCAGTTGTACGAGCGAACGGTGAGGTTCAGCTCCTCGATCGGCAGCGCCAGGTCGGCGGCCAGGGCGGCGTCGGTCGGCGACGGGCCGATGTCGATGCCCTCGGCCTCGACGTTGAGCTCGCGGGCCAGGCCGAAGAGCTCGACGAGGGTCTTACCGGCGGAGGCCACCGCGTCGCGGGGCTTCATGGCCGGCTTGGTCTCGACGTCCAGGATCAGGCGGTCGAAGTCGGTACGCTGCTCGACTCGGGTCGCCTCGACCTTGTAGGTGACCTTGAGCACCGGGGAGTAGATCGAGTCGATCGGAATGCGACCGATCTCCTGGCCCGGCTGCTTGTTCTGGGCGGCGGAGACGTAACCGCGACCGCGCTCGACGGTCAGCTCCATCTCCAGCTTCGCCTTGCCGTTGAGCGTGGCGATGCGCAGCTCGGGGTTGTGCACCTCGACACCGGCCGGAGGCGCGATGTCGGCGGCGGTGACCTCACCCGGGCCCTGCTTGCGCAGGTACATCACGACCGGCTCGTCGTGCTCGGACGAGACGACCAGTTCCTTGAGGTTGAGGATGATGTCGGTGACGTCTTCCTTGACCCCGGGAACGGTCGAGAACTCGTGCAGCACGCCCTCGATCCGGATGCTCGTCACGGCCGCGCCCGGAATGGACGACAGCAGCGTGCGGCGGACCGAGTTGCCGATGGTGTAGCCGAAACCCGGCTCCAGCGGCTCGATGACGAATCGGGATCGGGTGTCGTCGATCGACTCTTCGAGAAGAGTCGGGCGCTGAGCGATCAGCATGCGGGTTCTCCCCTTTTCGTGTGGCGCCCGCTATATGACGCCACTCCGATAAAAGCTTAGTTGAGGCGCGGCGAACCGCACCTCAACCACTACTGCTTACTTCGAGTAGTACTCGACGATCAGCTGTTCCTGAACCTGGGTGTCGATCTGCTGGCGGACCGGCAGCTGGTGGATCAGGACGCGGATCTTGTCCGGCACGACGCCGAGCCACGGCGGGACCGAGCGCTCGCCGGCGGTGGCGCGAGCCACCTCGTACGGCAGCAGGTTGCGCTTGGTCTCGCGGACCTCGATGATGTCGTGCTCGCGCACACGGTACGACGGGATGTCGACCTTCTTGCCGTTGACCAGGAAGTGCCCGTGACGGACCTGCTGGCGAGCGGCGTCGCGCGACTGGGCGAACCCGGCGCGGTAGACCACGTTGTCGAGACGGCTCTCCAGAATCTGGAGCAGCGCCTCACCGGTCTTGCCGCTCTTGCGAGAGGCTTCCTCGTAGTAGTTGTGGAACTGCTTCTCGAGGACGCCGTAGATGCGGCGGGTCTTCTGCTTCTCACGAAGCTGAAGCTGGTACTCGGACTCCTTGGGACGTCCGCGGCCGTGCTCACCCGGAGGGTAAGGACGGATCTCGATGGGGCACTTCGCGGACTCGCACTTGCTGCCCTTGAGGAAGAGCTTGGTCTTCTCCCGGCGGCAGAGCTTGCAGTCCGCACCCGTATAACGAGCCATTTCTCAGTTTCTCCTGGGTGTCAGACGCGGCGGCGCTTCGGCGGACGGCAGCCGTTGTGCGGAACCGGGGTGACGTCCTGGATCGAGCCCACTTCGAGCCCGGTGGCCTGAAGGGAACGGATCGCGGTCTCACGGCCGGAGCCGGGGCCCTTGACGAAGACGTCGACCTTACGCATGCCGTGCTCCATGGCGCGGCGGGCGGCGTTCTCGGCGGCCATCTGAGCGGCGAACGGGGTGGACTTCCGGGAGCCCTTGAAACCCACGTGGCCGGCGCTGGCCCAGGAGATCACGTTCCCACTGGGGTCGGTGATCGAAACGATCGTGTTGTTGAACGTGCTCTTGATATGGGCGTGCCCATGAGCGACGTTCTTCTTTTCCTTGCGGCGCACCTTCTTGGGCGCACCCTGACGGCTCTTAGGAGGCATCCTTTGCCTTCACTCCTGAGGTGTTCGGTCCCGCGGCTGCGAGGACTACTTCTTACCGGGCTTCTTCTTGCCGGCCACGGTCTTCTTCTTGCCCTTGCGGGTGCGCGCGTTGGTCTGGGTGCGCTGACCGTGGACAGGCAGGCCCTTGCGGTGCCGGATGCCCTGGTAGCAACCAATCTCGATCTTGCGACGAATGTCGGCCTGAACCTCGCGGCGCAGGTCACCTTCGATCTTGAAGTTCGCCTCGATGTAGTCACGCATCGGGACGAGTTCGGCGTCGGTGAGCTGATGGACGCGGGTGTCGCCGCTGACGCCGGTGGCCTCGAGGACCTCCAGCGCACGGGTACGGCCGATTCCGTAAATGTAGGTGAGAGCGATCTCCAGCCGCTTTTCGCGGGGGAGGTCGACGCCAACCAGGCGAGCCATGGTCGGGCATTCTCCTTCGTTGTGGCGGAGGTCTTGCGCCTCACGTCCCCTCCCCATGCCCGGGGTGAGGGCCCCGGCCTCCGACCGGGGGTCTCCTGGGTGGTACGGCCTGGAAACAGGCCGCCTGCTCAGGTGTGACGCGCGATTACTGTTGCAGGCTTCTCATGCGTCGAGCCCGCTCCCGTGCTGGGGCGGACTCGGAGAAGCCTTGCGGCGACTAACCCTGACGCTGCTTGTGGCGCAGGTTGTCGCAGATCACCATGACGCGACCGTGCCGGCGGATCACCTTGCACTTGTCGCAGATCTTCTTAACGCTCGGCTTTACCTTCATTGTCCTTCGTGTTCCTCAGACGTCTTACTTGTATCGGTAGACGATCCGCCCACGACTCAGGTCGTAGGGGCTCAGTTCCACGACTACCCGGTCGTCAGGCAGGATCCGGATGTAGTGCATCCGCATCCGTCCGCTGATGTGGGCCAGGACCTTATGGCCGTTGTCAAGCTGCACCCTGAACATGGCGTTCGGGAGCGACTCGACCACAGTGCCCTCGATCTCGATGGCGCCGTCTTTTTTGGCCAAAATTCCTCGCGTTTCACTGATCGATCGTCTGAGGCTCCGGTTCACTAAGCAGCCGCGACCTCACGCTTCGAAGAGAGCGGCGACCGGCAACGGGCGCCGACGCGTGATAGTCATAGTGAGCCGAGTAAGGAGTGTACGACACCTGAGACTAAAACGCGAAACGCGTGCCAGGTGTCCTGACACAACCACGAGTGAGTTTACCCCATCCTTGTAGTCCTGGCGCCCGCGACAGCACGAAGGCCCGCCGGGGTAACCGGCGGGCCTCGTGCTGGTCAGCACACCTCCTGGGATGAAGCTCCCCTGATGCGCTTAGAAGACGTCGTGGTAGCTGCCGCAGCCGCTGTTCCGCGTGTCACCCTCGCACACGCGGATCTGGAAGTCCCGCTTGAAGCGGATGCCCTCGAAGTGACGGCGGTCGTCGGAGCGGTACCAGTTGCGGTGGAAGTTGCCGTGGCTGTCGTAGTACTTGAACCACACGTAGCTGTAGTCGCCGTCGTTGTGGTGACGGTCGTACAGATCGCCGTAGAAGTAGTAGTTGCCGCCGCGCTTCTGCCAGTAGCCCCTGAAGTACGACTCGTGGCCGCCGTTCTCGGAGCCGTTGGAGAAGTAGGGACCGAAGAAGTGCTTCGGAGCGGCCTGGACGCTCTGCGCCTGAGCGGCGGTAGCGGCGTCGGCCTGGGCGGCGGGAGCGATGGCCAGCGCTCCGGCGACCATCGATCCTGCGAGAGCGGTGCCGGCGAGCAGGTTACGGATACGCACTGTGTCCTCCTGTAAGACGGTTCCCCGTACCGGACTGGGACTGCTCGGGTCAGTCCCTTTTTGTCCGGGCACCGCTTACGTTATGGAGGTCATGTCCGGCCTTCTGCGGACGAATGCACACAGTGCACTACTACACACTCAACGGTGCTTTTGCCCACTTCCGAAGATGGTGCTCATCAGCAGAATCACGCCCCAGGGGCCCATCACCCACAGCGGCCAGGGATAGACCGCGTGCCCGGAGGTGATGCTCACGATCAGCCAGATCACCCAGTTGATCGAGCTCGCCGCGGCCCACGCCCCCCAGGCCGCGCGCATCCCCGAGTGCATGCCGCTCTTGGGCGCCGGGGCGGTGCCGGGCAGCTTGGCGGGCGGGTTGCGCAGGTCCACGTCCGGCAGGTCGGAGGTCAGCCGGGCCAGCTCACCGTACGTCTTGCTCTGGTAGAGCTGTTCGAGGCGTTCGTTGAACTCGTCCATCGTGATGCGGCCCTGCGCGGTGTGCTCCCGGAGCACGGCGGCCACCCGATCGCGGTCGACGTCCGAGGCACGCATCTCGGGGCTCTGCGCCATACCCACCACTCCCGGCTCGTTCTACGGCTGCGCCAAGCGCTCTTTGCCCCCATCGAGGGCGGTAAGCACCCAAGGACCATTATGTGTCACCGCGACGCTGTGTTCGAAGTGTGCGGACTGCTTACCGTCGATCGTCACGACGGTCCAATCGTCGGCCAGTACGCGCGTGCGCTCCGTGCCCAGGTTGACCATGGGCTCGATGGCCAGGCACATCCCGGCCTCCAGCACCGGCCCCTTGCCGGGGCGGCCGTGGTTGGCGATCCACGGGTCCATGTGCATCTCGGTGCCGATGCCGTGCCCGCCGTACTCCGGAGGGATGCCGAAGCGGCCCTGCGACTTGACGTAGCGCTCCACCTCGTACCCGATGTCCGACAGATGCCGGCCGACGGTCAGCGCGGCGATGCCGTGCCACATCGCCTCCTCGGTGATCCGCATCAGCTCGGTGAGCTTCGCGTCCACCTCCCCCACCGGCACCGTGACCGCGGAGTCGCCGTGCCAGCCGTCGAGGATGGCGCCGCAGTCGATGGAGATGACGTCGCCCTCGCGCAGCGCGCGGGCGTCCGTCGGGATGCCGTGCACCACTTCCTCGTTGACCGAGGCGCAGATCGTGGCGGGGAACCCCTGGTAGCCCTTGAACGACGGGATCGCGCCCTCGTCCCTGATCGCCTTCTCGGCGATGGCGTCGAGGTCCAGGGGCGTCATCCCCGGCTCGACCGAACGCTTCAGCAGGTCGAGCGTGCGTCCGACCACCAGACCGGCCGCTCGCATCTTGTCGAGTTGCTCGGCCGTCTTGATCTGAATTCCATGCTTGTTCTTCTTGAACACGTGTGGCACCCCCCGGGGTCTCAACGGGCAGTCGTGGGAGACCAATTCCCCCACAATAGCCGCGAGGTGGCACGGAAATCCGTGCCACCTCCGCACTCGGCCATCGGGCCTACCCCATGAAAGGGCTGATTGCCTCCATGGCCCGCTGGGTGACCTCCTCGACCGGGCCGGTCGCGTCAACACCCACGAGGATGCCCTCGTCCGCGTAATAGGACACCAGCGGCGCTGTCTGCTCCTGGTAGACCTCCAGGCGGTGCCTGACGGTCTCTTCCTTGTCGTCGTCACGCTGGAACAGCGTGCCGCCACAGGCGTCGCACCTGTCGTCCTTCTTGTCGTCGAACTCGACGTGCCAGATGCGACCGCACTGGCTGCAGGTGCGACGGCCGGCCAGCCGCCTGACCACCTCGTCGTCGTCCACCACGAGCTCCAGGACCAGGTCGAGCGCCTGGCCCCATTCCTTCAGCATGTCGCGCAGGATCTCGGCCTGAGCGACGTTCCTGGGGAAGCCGTCGAGCAGGAAACCGTCCTGCGCGTCGTCCTCGGCGAGGCGATCACGGACCATGGCGATGGTGACCTTGTCGGGCACCAGGTCGCCACGGTCCATATAAGCCTTGGCGAGCTTGCCGAGCTCCGTGCCCCCTGAGACGTTGGCACGGAAGATGTCACCTGTCGAGATCTTCGGGATTGACAGGTTCGACGCGATGTACTGGGCCTGTGTCCCCTTACCCGCTCCGGGGGGCCCGACTAGAACGAGACGCACTACCGCAGGAAGCCTTCGTAATTACGCTGCTGCAACTGGCTCTCGATCTGCTTCACGGTGTCCAGGCCGACGCCAACCATGATCAGAATGCTCGTCCCTCCGAACGGGAAGTTCTGGCTCGCTCCGGCCACCGCGAGCGCGACGATCGGGATCATGGCGATCAGACCCAGATAGAGAGCGCCAGGGGCGGTCAGGCGGGTGAGCACAAAACTCAGGTAGCCAGCCGTCGGCCGGCCCGGACGGATGCCCGGAATGAACCCACCGTACTTCTTCATGTTGTCGGCGACTTCAGTGGGGTTGAAGGTGATGGACACGTAGAAGTAGGTGAAGAACACGATCAGGACGAAGAACGTGATCATGTAGACGGGCGTGTCGCCCTTGGTGAGGTTTCGAGAGATCCACTCCACGACCGCGTTCGGAGTCTCCGCGTTGGCGAAGAGCGAGGTCAGGAGCTGCGGCAGATAGAGCAGCGAGGACGCGAAGATGACCGGGATGATGCCGGCCTGGTTGACCTTCAACGGGATGTAGGTGGACGTGCCGCCGTACATCCTGCGCCCGACCATCCGCTTGGCGTACTGGACCGGAATGCGGCGCTGCGCCTGTTCGACGAAGACCACGGCGGCGATCATGAAGACGCCGACCACCATGACGACCGTGAAGGTGAACTTGTTGGCCTGGAAGATGCTGGCCAGCTCGGACGGGAAGACTGCGACGACCTGCGTGAAGATCAGGATCGACATGCCGTTGCCCACACCACGGTCGGTGATGAGCTCGCCCAGCCACATGATCACCGAGGTGCCGGCCGTCATGATGACGACCATGGTGATGATCATGAAGATGTTGTCGGGGTCAAGCAGGACGTCCTTGTCGCAACCCTGGAAGAGCTGACCGGAGCGCGCCAGCGCGATGAACGCCGTCGACTGCAGAATGCCCAGACCGATCGTCAGATAACGCGTATATTGGGTGATCTTCGTCTGACCGGCCTGCCCCTCCTTCTTGAGGGCTTCGAGGCGTGGGATCACAACGACGAGGAGTTGAAGGATGATGCTCGCGGTGATGTAAGGCATGATGCCCAGCGCGAACACCGACAGCTTCAGGAGCGCGCCGCCGCTGAACAGCTGCACCATCCCGTAGATATTGCCGTTTTCACCATTGCGGACCTGATCAAAACAGGACGCAAGGTTCTGGACGTGAACGCCCGGAGTCGGAAGAACCGAGCCGAGACGGAACAGCGCGATGATGCCCAGAGTGAAGAGCAACTTCTTGCGCAGGTCCGGCGTCCGGAACGCCCGGGTAAACGCGGTCAGCACGGTCCCTCCTGCGCGCCTATAAGGCGGTGTGAGTATGCGATGGTGCGGGGATCTGCCATCAGAAGTCTCTGGTAAAACGAGCCGGACAGAAGCCTGCCGTCTCGCGAACTCTAACGCACTACGGGCGTGGGGGCCCATGGACAGAGCCCCCACGCCTCGTAATAGCTCTTACAGCTCGGTAACGGAACCCCCAGCAGCGGCGATCTTCTCCTTCGCAGCGGACGAGAAGGCGTGAGCCTGCACGTTCACCGCGACCGAGATCTCGCCGGTGCCAAGCACCTTCACCAGCTGGTTCTTGCGGACAGCACCCTTGGCGACCAGCGTCTCGACGGTGACATCGCCACCGTCGGGGAACAACTCGCCGAGCCTGTCCAGATTGACGACCTGGTAGGTCGTCTTGAACAGCGCGTTGGAGAAGCCCTTGAGCTTCGGCAGACGCCTCTGCAGCGGCACCTGGCCACCCTCGAAACCGAGGGGGACGTTCGTGCGGGCACGGCTGCCCTTGGTGCCGCGACCGGACGTCTTACCCTTGGACGCCTCGCCACGGCCCTTGCGGACCTTGGCCTTGTTGGAGCCAGGGGCCGGACGCAAATCGTGAATCTTGAGCGGAGCCTTGTCAGTCATGACTAGTCGACCTCTTCCACCTCGACGAGGTGCGTCACCACGGAGACCATGCCACGAATCTCGGGCCGGTCCTCCTTGACGACGACATCGCCGATTCGCTTCAGGCCAAGCGAACGCAGCGAGTCACGCTGGTTCTGCTTGCCACCGATCTTCGAGCGAACCTGAGTGATCTTCAGGCGTGCCATGACTAGCTCACCGCCTTGGCGGCCGCCGCTTCGGCGATGCCTTCGCGCTGAGCCTTGAGCATCCTGGCCGGAGCGACGTCCTCGATCGGCAGCCCACGACGGGCGGCGATCTCCTCGGGCCGGGAAAGACCCTTCAGAGCCGCCACCGTGGCGTGCACGATGTTGATCGGGTTGTCCGAGCCGAGCGACTTGGACAGGACGTCGTGGATCCCGGCGCACTCGAGTACGGCGCGCACCGGGCCACCGGCGATGACGCCGGTACCGGCGGAGGCCGGACGCAGGAAGACGACACCGGCCGCCTCTTCACCCTGCACGGTGTGCGGGATGGTGCCCTGGATGCGAGGCACCTTGAAGAAGTGCTTCTTCGCTTCCTCGACACCCTTGGCGATGGCCGCGGGGACTTCCTTGGCCTTGCCATAGCCGACGCCGACCAGGCCGTTGCCGTCGCCGACGACGACGAGGGCGGTGAAGCTGAAGCGACGACCACCCTTCACGACCTTGGCCACTCGGTTGATCTTCACTACGCGCTCGATGTACGAGACGCCCTTGTCGGCGGCGCCACCGCGGCGATCGTCACGACGGTCACGCCGCTCGCCACCGGTGCCGCCACCGCGACGCGGAGCTGCAGCCATCAGTGGTTCCTCATCTCAGTTGCCATTAGTTGCGATACCCGGGCCCGCATCAGAACTCGAGCCCGCCTTCGCGGGCGCTGTCCGCCAGAGCGGCGATGCGCCCTGCGTAGCGGTTGCCACCACGGTCGAACACAACCGCGGTGATCCCGGCTTCCTTGGCCCGCTGAGCGAGGAGCTCGCCGACCTTCTTGGCCTTCTCGGTCTTGTCAGCCTCGAGCGTGCGCAGCGCGGAGTCCATGGTGGACGCGCTCACCAGCGTGTGGCCGACCGAGTCGTCCACGATCTGCACGAACAGGTGACGAGTCGAGCGGTTGACGACCAAGCGCGGACGCGCGGCCGTACCGACGACGTTCTTGCGGACGCGGCGGTGACGGCGGGCCCGCGAGACGCTGCGGGCAGCCGTGTGCTTGCCGAACGCAGTCTTCGGAGCCATGCCTACTTACCAGCCTTTCCGACCTTGCGGCGGATCTGTTCGCCCTGGTAACGCACGCCCTTGCCCTTGTACGGGTCAGGCTTGCGCAACTTGCGGATGTTGGCCGCGACCTCGCCGACCTTCTGCTTGTCGATGCCGTCCACGTGGAACAGGGTCGGCCTCTCGACACGGAAGGTGACACCCTCGGGGGCGTCGACGATGACCGGGTGACTGAAGCCCAGTGCGAACTCCAGCTGCGTCGGGCCCTTGGCCTGAACGCGGTAACCGACGCCGACGATCTCCAAGGTCTTGGAGTAGCCCTGCGTGACGCCCTGCACCATGTTGGCGATCAGCGTCCGCGACAGGCCGTGCAGCGCACGGACCTTGTTCTCGTCATTCGGCCGGGTGACGGCGATAGCGCCGTCGTCGTCGCGACCCACCACGATGGGTTCGGCGACCGTATGAGAAAGCGTGCCCTTCGGGCCCTTGACCTGAACATCCTGGCCGCTGATCGCGATGTCTACGCCATTCGGCACAGGGATGGGCAGCCGTCCGATTCTCGACATGCTGTGTTCCTCCCCTCTACCAGACGTAGGCGAGGACTTCCCCGCCCACACCACGCTTGCCGGCCTGCTTGTCGGTCATGAGACCGGCGGACGTCGAGATGATCGCGACGCCCAGCCCGCCCAGGACTCGAGGCAGATTGTCCTTCTTCGCATACACCCGCAGACCGGGCTTCGACACCCGGCGCAGTCCCGCGAGCGACCGCTCACGGGTAGGCCCGAACTTGAGCTCCACCACGAGGTTCTTGCCAACCTTGGCGTCTTCGACGGTCCAAGCCTGGATGTAGCCCTCCTGCTGGAGGATCTCGGCGATGTGCGCCTTGATCTTCGAATACGGCATCGTCACGCTGTCGTGGTACGCCGAGTTCGCATTACGCAGACGCGTCAGCATGTCTGCGATCGGGTCGGTCATCGTCATGGCCAGTGGCCTTCCTCGCCGCGGTTTCCAGTCGGTGAAGCGGAGCTCTACCGGTGGACCTTCGGCGCGGTCATGGGTGCCCTCTGCGAGAGCACCCTGGTTTGACAGTTCTACATATGTACGGCTAGCAGCCCCGCGGGGGCGACACGTGGTCGCCCCCAAGGGTAACTACCAGCTGGACTTGGTGATGCCAGGCAGCTCGCCCCGGTGTGCCATCTCACGGAAGCACACGCGGCAGAGCCCGAACTTGCGGTAGACGGCGCGGGGCCGGCCACAACGCGTGCAACGGGTGTACGCCCGGACTTCGAACTTCTGCTTACGCCCTGCCTTGGCGATCAGCGACTTCTTCGCCATGATCAGGCCTCCTTGAAGGGGAACCCGAGGAGCTTCAGCAGCGCCCGGCCCTGGTCGTCGTTCTTCGCGGTGGTCACGACCGTGATGTCCATGCCCCGCGGGCGGTCGACCTTGTCCTGGTCGACCTCGTGGAACATGACCTGCTCGGTCAGACCGAACGTGTAGTTGCCGTTGCCGTCGAACTGCTTGGGCGACAGGCCACGGAAGTCCCTGATGCGGGGCAGCGCCAGCGACAGAAGCCTGTCGAGGAACTCCCACATCCGGTCGCCGCGGAGCGTGACGTGCGCGCCGATCGGCATGCCCTCGCGCAGCTTGAACTGGGCGATGGACTTGCGCGCCCGGACGACGGCCGGCTTCTGACCGGTGATCACGGTGAGGTCGCGAACGGCCCCCTCGATGAGCTTCGAGTCACGAGCCGCCTCGCCGACACCCATGTTGACCTTGATCTTCACCAGGCCGGGGATCTGCATGACGTTCTCGATGCCGAAGTCCTCGCGAAGCTTGGCCGCGATCTCCTCGCGGTACTTCGTCTTGAGGCGCGGCGTCGGACGCTCGGTCTCAGTAGTCGTGGCAGTCATCAGCTGTCCTCACCCGTCTCGTCGGCCTTGTCTTCGGCCTTCTTGTCGGCGGGCTTGTCGTCGCGCTTCTCGTCCTTGAGCTTCTTCACGTTGCTCACGTGGATGGGAGCCTCCATGGTCTGCACACCGCCGGTCTTGGCGCCGCGCGGACCCTGGTGGGTCTCCTTCGTGTGCTTCTTGATCATGTTGATGCCCTCGACCACCACGCGGTCTTCCCGCGGGAGGGTGGCGATGACATGACCCTTGGCACCCTTGTCCTTACCGGCGATGACCTGGACGAGGTCACCCTTCTTCACATGCAGCTTCGCCATTACAGCACCTCCGGCGCGAGCGAGATGATGCGCATGAACTTCTTGTCGCGCAGCTCACGGCCGACCGGGCCGAAGATACGGGTGCCACGAGGGTCGCCGCTGTCCTTGATGATGACGGCGGCGTTCTCGTCGAAGCGGATGTAGGAGCCGTCGGGCCGGCGGCGCTCCTTGACCGTGCGGACGATTACGGCCTTGACCACGTCGCCCTTCTTGACGCCCGTGCTACCGGGCAGGGCATCCTTGACAGTGGCGACGATCACGTCGCCGATACCGGCGTAGCGTCGGCCCGAGCCACCGAGAACGCGGATGCAAAGAATCTCCTTCGCACCCGTGTTGTCGGCGACCTTAAGCCGCGACTCCTGCTGGATCACTTTTCTTCTCCTGATGAGTCGCGCTGGTTCTCGTCGTTGCCGATCGAGCCTGGCGGAACTTGTATGGTCTTTTTCCTCCGGCCACAGCTCTTGGAGCCGCACCGCAGGCGACGCGAGGCCGGGGCCTCGCGTCCTTGGACACCGTCATGGGGGCCTTGGCGGCCCCCACGAGGCGCGGTATATCCGAGAAGGGCTACTTGGCCTTCTCGAGGATCTCCACGACCCTCCACCGCTTGGTGGCGGAGAGGGGGCGGGTCTCCATCAGAAGCACACGGTCGCCGACGCCACAGGCGTTGGCCTCGTCGTGTGCCTTGTACTTGGTCGTACGGCGAATGACCTTGCCGTACAGACGGTGCTTGACACGGTCCTCGACGGCGACGACGACGGTCTTATCCATCTTGTCGCTGACGACCAGGCCCTCACGGACCTTGCGGAAATTCCGCGAGTCGTCGTTCGTCTCGGTGGTCTCTGTGGTCTCGGTCTCAGCCATCGCTCGTCTCCTTCTCAACCGTGATGATGCCAAGCTCGCGCTCGCGCATCACGGTGTAGATACGGGCGATCTCGCGGCGGACGGCACGCAGCCGCCCGTGGCTCTCCAACTGTCCGGTCGCTGCCTGGAAGCGGAGGTTGAACAGCTCCTCCTTGGCTTCCTTGAGCTTCTGGACCAGGGTGTCCTCGTCCTCGACTCGCAGCTCGCCGGCGGTCAGGCCCTTAGCCATCACGCCTCACCAACTTCACGCTTAACGATCTTGCACTTCATGGGCAGCTTGTGGATCGCGCGAGTGAGCGCCTCGCGGGCAACCGACTCGGCGACACCGGAAAGCTCGAACATGACGCGACCCGGCTTGACGTTGGCGATCCACCACTCGGGCGAACCCTTACCGGAACCCATGCGGGTCTCAGCCGGCTTCTTGGTCAGCGGGCGGTCGGGGTAGATGTTGATCCACACCTTTCCACCACGCTTGATGTGACGGGTCATCGCAATACGAGCCGACTCGATCTGGCGGTTGGTCACGTAGGAGTGCTCAATCGCCTGGATGCCGAACTCGCCGAACACGACCCTGGTGCCGCCCTTGGCGGCACCGCTGCGGTCGGGCCGGTGCTGCTTGCGGTGCTTGACCCTGCGCGGGATCAGCATGGTCAGCTCCCTTCAGCACCCGGCTGCGCAGCCGGGCCGGTCTCGGGGGCAGCCTGTGCGGCCGCCTCAGTCCTGGGGGCGCGGTCCCCACGGCCGCCACCGCGACGGGCGCCACCGGCGCCACCACGGCGCGGACGCTCGCCGCCGCCGCCACCTGCGCCGCCGCCACCGCGGCGGTCGTCACGGTCACGACGCTGGCCGGCACGGGCACCGGCAGCGGCCGCCTCGCGCTCGGCGCGGCTGGTGGGCGCCTCGCCCTTGTAGATCCATACCTTCACGCCGATACGGCCGAAGGTGGTGCGGGCCTCGTAGAAGCCGTAGTCGATGTCCGCGCGGAGCGTGTGCAGCGGCACACGGCCCTCGCGGTAGAACTCCGACCTCGACATCTCAGCGCCGCCAAGACGGCCGGAGCACTGCACCCGGATGCCCTTGGCGCCGCTCTTCATGGCCGACTGCATGGCCTTGCGCATGGCACGACGGAACGAGACACGGCTGGAGAGCTGCTCGGCGACACCCTGCGCGACGAGCTGGGCGTCGATCTCGGGGTTCTTCACCTCGAGGATGTTGAGCTGGACCTGCTTCTTGGTCAGCTTCTCCAGGTCACCGCGGATGCGGTCGGCCTCCGCGCCGCGACGGCCGATGACGATGCCCGGCCGGGCGGTGTGGATGTCGACCTGAACGCGGTCGGTCGTGCGCTCGATCTCCACCTTGGAGATGCCGGCCCGCTCCATGCCCTTTTGCAGCATGCGACGGATCGCCACGTCCTCAGCGACGTACGACTTGTACAGCTTGTCGGCGTACCACCGGCTCTTGAAGTCGGTCGTGATGCCGAGGCGGAACCCGTGCGGGTTAACCTTCTGGCCCACTATCGGGTCCTTCCCTTCGGCTCGCGGGACTCCACGATCACAGTGATGTGGCTCGTCCGCTTGTTGATCCGATAGGCACGACCCTGGGCACGCGGACGGAACCGCTTCAGCGTCGGGCCCTCATCGACCCACGCGCGGCTCACGAAGAGCGACTGGGGGTCGAGATCGAAGTTGTGCTCTGCATTTGCCATGGCGCTCGAGAGCACCTTGTAGATCGGTTCGCTCGCCGACTGGGGAGCGAACTGCAGCACGGCCTGCGCCTCCGAAGCGGGCAGCCCGCGAATAAGGTCCACCACGCGGCGGGCCTTGAGGGGCGTGACGCGGACGAACCGCGCCTGAGCCCTGGCTTCCATCGCTTACTCCTCTTAACTGCTTCTGAAGGCGTCTATCGCCGGCTGCGGCGATCTTCCTTGACGTGGCTGCGGAAGGTACGCGTCGGGGCGAACTCTCCCAGCTTGTGGCCGATCATCGACTCGGTGACGAACACCGGGACGTGCTTGCGGCCGTCGTGCACGGCGATCGTGTGCCCGAGCATGTCCGGCACGATCATGGAGCGCCGCGACCACGTCTTGATAACGGTCTTGGTGCCCTTCTCGTTCTGGACATCCACCTTCTTGGCGAGGTGGAGGTCCACGAAGGGACCCTTCTTAAGGCTACGTGGCATATCGGCTGCTCCTACCGCTTCTTCCTCTTGCTCCGGCGGCGGATGATCAGCCGGTCGCTGGACTTGTTGGCCTGGCGGGTGCGGCCCTCGGGCTTGCCCTTCGGGTTCACCGGGTGGCGACCGCCGGAGGTCTTACCCTCACCACCACCGTGCGGGTGGTCGACCGGGTTCATGGCGACACCACGGACGGTCGGGCGCTTGCCCTTCCACCTCATACGGCCGGCCTTGCCCCAGTTGATGTTGGCCTGCTCGGCGTTGCCGACCTGACCCACCGAAGCCCGGCAGCGCACGTCGACCATGCGCATTTCGCCGGACGGCATACGCAGCGTGGCGTACTGGCCTTCCTTGGCGAGCAGCTGGATCTGAGCGCCCGCGGAGCGGCCGAGCTTGGCGCCGCCGCCCGGACGGAGCTCCACCGCGTGGATGAAGGTACCCGTCGGGATGTTGCGCAGCGGCAGGCAGTTGCCCGGCTTGATGTCGGCACCGGCGCCGTTCTCGATGCGGTCGCCCTGCTTGAGGCCGGTCGGCGCGATGATGTAGCGCTTCTCGCCGTCGGCGTAGTGCAGCAGAGCGATGTTGGCGGTGCGGTTGGGGTCGTACTCGATGTGAGCGACCTTCGCCGGGATGCCGTCCTTGTCATGCCTCCGGAAGTCGATGATCCGGTAGGCGCGCTTGTGACCGCCGCCTTGGTGGCGAGCGGTGACCCGGCCGTGTACGTTGCGGCCGCCCTTGCTGTGAAGGGGCGCAAGCAACGACTTTTCGGGCGTGCTGCGGGTGATCTCGGAGAAGTCCGAGACACTCGAGCCGCGGCGACCCGGAGTCGTCGGCTTGTACTTACGGATGCCCATCTTTTTCGTTCATCCTTCGTCGGTTACATGGGTGAGCCCGCCGCACGAACGTGCGACGGTCTCTACCCTTGGCAAGCCCTACGGCCCGCCCACTTCTATGGCTGCTAGCCGATCTGACCGAAGATGTCGATCCGATCGCCCTCGACCAGGCTCACAATGGCGCGCTTGGTGTCGGGACGCTTGCCGAAACCGGTGCGGGTGCGCTTGCGCTTGCCCGTCCGGTTGATCGTGTTCACGCTGGTGACCTTGACCCCGAAGATCTGCTCAACAGCGATCTTGACCTGGGTCTTGTTCGCGGTATTGCGCACCAGGAACGTGTACTTGTTGTTCTCATCGATCAGGCCGTAGCTCTTCTCAGAGACGACCGGCTTGATGATGATGTCGCGCGGGTCGGCGATCTTCTCCATCAGGCGTCAGCCCCTTCATTCGCAGTGGCCGACCCTGCCGACAGCCGCGCCACGACCTGGTCGTACGCCTCCTGGGTGAAGACCACGTCGTCGTGCACGAGCACGTCGTAGGTGTTGAGCTGCCCGGAGTCCAGCAGGTGGACCTCGGGAGCGTTGCGCAGGCTCAGCCAGGTCAGCTCGTCGGCCTCGTCGACGACGAGGAGAACGGTCCTGGACTGGGTGATCTTACGCAGGGCCTCGAGAGCCGCCTTGGTCTTCGGCGTCTCGCCGGTGACCAGACCGCTCACGACATGCACGCGACCGCCGCTCGCCCTGTCGGACAGGGCGCCACGCAGGGCGGCGACCTTCATCTTCTTGGGCGTCCGCTGCGAGTAGTCGCGCGGCACCGGGCCGTGGACGACGCCACCACCGGTGAACTGCGGCGCGCGGGTCGAGCCCTGACGGGCGCGACCGGTGCCCTTCTGGCGGTACGGCTTCTTGCCGCCGCCCCTGACCTCACCACGGGTCTTGGCCTTGTGGGTGCCCTGCCGGCGAGCGGCGAGCTGGGCCACGACCACCTGGTGGATCAGCGGAATGTTGACCTTGGCGCCGAAGATGTCTTCGGGCAGGTCGACGGTGCCGGCCTTGGAACCGCTGGCGTCGAGGACGTCAATGCTGGTCACTTGGCAGCCCCCTTCTTGGCAGCGGTACGGACGAGGACCAGGCTGCCGTTGGCGCCGGGGATCGCACCCTTGATCAGGATGAGACCGTTCTCGACGTCGACGGCGTGAACCTTGAGGCTCTGCACGGTGGTGCGGACGTTACCCATCCGACCAGCCATGCGAAGACCCTTGAATACGCGGCCCGGGGTGGCGCAGCCACCGATGGAACCCGGCGAGCGGTGCTTGCGCTGCGTACCGTGCGACGCGCTCAGGCCCTTGAAGCCGTGTCGCTTCATGACACCGGCGAAGCCCTTGCCCTTGCTCTTGCCCGTCACATCGACGAACTGGCCGGCCTCGAAGGTGTCGGCCAGGAGTTCCTGGCCCAGGGTGTAGTCGCTGGCGTCGTCGGTGCGGATCTCCGCGAAGTAACGGCGCGGGGTGATGTCGTGCTTACGCAGGTAGTCGCCGAGCGGCTTGTTGACCTTCCGTGGGTCGACCTGTCCGAAGCCGAGCTGGACGGCCGAATAGCCATCCTTGTCGGCGGTACGGACCCTGGTAACCACGCACGGACCGGCCTCGACCACGGTCACCGGAACCATCCGGTTGTCCGTGTCGAAGACCTGGGTCATGCCGAGCTTCTTGCCCAGGACGCCCTTGATCGTCTTAGCCATGTCAGTGCGTTCCCTCAGAGCTTGATCGAAATGTCGACGCCCGCGGGGAGGTCGAGCCGCATGAGCGAGTCGACGGTCTTGGGCGTCGGGTCGATGATGTCAATCAGCCGCTTGTGCGTGCGCATCTCGAAGTGCTCGCGGCTGTCCTTGTACTTGTGCGGCGAGCGGATGACGCAGTACACGTTCTTCTCGGTCGGCAGCGGCACCGGGCCCGCGACCTTCGCGCCAGTCCGCGTCACCGTCTCGACAATCTTCTTGGCCGAGCTATCGATGACCTCGTGGTCATAGGCCTTAAGCCGGATGCGGATCTTTTGTCCCGCCATAGTGGCCTCGGTGTCCTTCGCTGTCGTCTGAAAAAGTATCGTGCGGCCTGTTGCCGCTATTCGTGCAGGACGAGCCCGCACAGCCCCACGTGACAGACGTTGATGATCTGCCGTTTTCTTCCGTGATCCGGCAGTTACTTCGGTCACTCCGAAGCCACTGCGAGATCACGGCTTTCCCGTGGAGCCTGAGGGCGGAAGCCGTAGGGACTTCTGCCCTCTCGTAGTGCGGCGGTCGACCTCGATATCCGAGGGACGACCGCCGCCCCGCGATCGTGCTACTTGATAATCTTGATGACCCGGCCGGCGCCGACGGTGCGGCCACCCTCACGGATCGCGAACTTGAGACCGTCCTCCATGGCGATGGGCTGGATCAGCTCAACGCGCATTTCGGTGTTGTCGCCCGGCATGACCATCTCGGTGCCCTCGGGGAGGTGCACGACACCGGTCACGTCAGTCGTACGGAAGTAGAACTGCGGGCGGTAGTTGTTGAAGAACGGCGTGTGGCGGCCGCCCTCGTCCTTCGACAGGATGTAGACCTGGCCGTTGAACTCGGTGTGCGGGGTGGTCGTGCCCGGCTTGATGATGCACTGGCCGCGCTCGACGTCGTCGCGCTTGATGCCGCGAAGCAGCAGCGCGGCGTTGTCGCCCGCGTGACCCTCGTCGAGGATCTTGTTGAACATCTCGATGCTGGTGACCGTGGTGGTCGTCTTCTCCGGCTTGATGCCGATGATGTCGACCTGCTCGTTGGTCTTGACGACACCGCGCTCGATACGGCCGGTGACGACCGTGCCGCGACCGGTGATCGAGAAGACGTCCTCGACCGGCATGAGGAACGGCTTGTCCGTCTCACGGGGCGGCTCGGGCACGTTCTCGTCGACCGCGTCCATCAGCTCGATGATGCTGTCGGCCCACTTCGAGTCGCCCTCAAGAGCCTTGAGCGCGGAGACGCGAACGACCGGAAGGTCATCGCCGGGGAACTCCTGAGCCGAGAGCAGCTCACGGACCTCGAGCTCGACGAGCTCCAGGATCTCCTCGTCGTCGACCATGTCGGCCTTGTTGAGGGCTACGACGATGTAGGGGACGCCGACCTGGCGGGCCAGGAGGACGTGCTCCTTCGTCTGCGGCATCGGGCCGTCAGTGGCGGCGACCACGAGGATCGCACCGTCCATCTGCGCGGCACCGGTGATCATGTTCTTCACGTAGTCGGCGTGACCAGGGCAGTCCACGTGAGCGTAGTGACGCTTCTCGGTCTGGTACTCGACGTGCGCGATGGAGATCGTAATCCCGCGGGCCTTCTCCTCGGGCGCCTTGTCGATCTTGTCGAACGGCGTCGCCTTGTTCAGCTCGGGGAAACGGTCGTGAAGCACCTTGGTGATCGCCGCGGTGAGCGTGGTCTTACCGTGGTCGATGTGCCCAATGGTGCCGATGTTCATGTGCGGCTTGTTCCGCTCGAACTTGGCCTTGCCCACTGGTTCTCCTTGAGAATCTGTCTGACTTCGTCTACACACTCGGGCCCGGGTGATCCCGAACCCCTAGGCGGTGAGGCGGCTCGCACCGCCCCACCAGAGGCCGAAGCCTCTTGACGGCTGGGCTAGGCCCGGCCGGGGGTTCCGGGACTAATCGCCCCGGACCTTCGCGACGATCTCCTTGGCGATGCCCGGGGGCACCTCCGAGTAGGAGTCGAACTGCATGCTGTAGCTCGCGCGCCCCTGCGTCTTGCTACGCAGGTCGCCCACGTAGCCGAACATCTCAGAAAGCGGTACGAGCGCCGAGACGATACGGGCGCCAGCCCGCTCGTCCATCGCCTGGATCTGCCCGCGGCGACCGTTGAGGTCACCGATGACGTCACCCATGTAGTCCTCGGGCGTGGTGACCTCGACGGCCATCATCGGTTCGAGAAGTACAGCGTCGGCCTTGCGAGCGGCCTCCTTGAAGGCCATCGAGCCGGCGATCTTGAAGGCCATTTCCGAGGAGTCGACGTCGTGCGCGGCACCGTCGATCAGCGTCACCTTCACGCCCACCATCGGGTAGCCGGCCAGCACGCCGAACTCGGCGGCCTCCTGGGCACCCGCGTCGACCGAGGGGATGTACTCCCTCGGGACCCGGCCACCCGTGACCTTGTTCTCGAACTCGTAGCCGTCGTTGCCTTCGCCCAGCGGTTCGAGCTTGATGATGACCCGCGCGAACTGGCCGGACCCACCCGTCTGCTTCTTGTGGGTGTAGTCGACCTTGTCCACCGTGCGGCGGATGGTCTCGCGGTAGGCCACCTGCGGGCGGCCGACGTTGGCCTCGACCTTGAACTCGCGACGCATACGGTCGACGAGGATCTCAAGGTGAAGCTCGCCCATGCCCCAGATGACCGTCTGGCCGGTCTCATCGTCACGACGGACCTGAAAGGACGGGTCCTCCTCGGCCAGCCGCTGGATCGCGGTCGACAGCTTCTCCTGGTCGCCCTTGGTCTTGGGCTCGATCGCGACGTTGATGACCGGAGCCGGGAACGTCATCGACTCGAGCACGACCTGGTTGGCCGGGTCGGACAGGGTGTCACCGGTCGTGGTGTCCTTGAGACCCATGACGGCGACGATCTGCCCAGCGATCGCCGACGGGCGCTCTTCGCGCTTGTTGGCGTGCATCTGGTAGATCTTGCCGATCCGCTCCTTCTTACCCTTCACAGAGTTGACAACCTGTGAACCGGTCTCGAGCGTGCCCGAGTAGATGCGGATGTAGGTGATCTTGCCCAGGTGCGGGTCGCTCGCGATCTTGAATGCCAGCGCGGAGAACGGCTCGCTCGGGTCCGCGTGACGCTCGATGACCTTCTCCTCGTTGCCGACCGCGTGGCCCGCGATGGCGGGAATGTCGATCGGCGCGGGGAGGTAGGCGACGACCGCGTCGAGCAGGGGCTGTACGCCCTTGTTCTTGAACGCGGTGCCGGTGAGGACCGGGTTGACGGCGCCGGACAGCGTGGCGCGGCGGATCCCCGCGACCAGCTGCTCCTCGGTGGGCTCGACGGCCTCGAGGAAGAGCTCCATCAACTCGTCGTCGTTCTCGGCGATCGTCTCGACGAGCTTGTCACGCCACTCGCGAGCAGCCTCGGCGTGGTCGGCCGGGATGTCGACGACGTCGTACATCTCGCCCTTGGCCGCGTCCTCGCTCCAGAGCAGGCCCTTCATCTTCACCAGGTCGATGACGCCCTTGAAACCGGCCTCGACGCCCCAGGGAAGCTGAACGACCGCCGGGGTGGCAGCCAGGCGGGTGACCATCATGTCGACGCAGCGGTGGAACTCCGCGCCGACGCGGTCCATCTTGTTCACGAAGCAGATGCGCGGGACGTTGTAGCGGTCAGCCTGCCGCCACACCATCTCCGACTGCGGCTCGACACCCGCCACACCGTCGAAGACGGTTACGGCGCCGTCGAGGACGCGCAGGTTGCGCTCGACTTCGATAGTGAAGTCGACGTGACCCGGGGTGTCGATGAGATTGATCGTGTGACCGTCCCACTCGCAGGTCGTCGCAGCGGACGTGATCGTGATGCCACGCTCCTGCTCCTGCTCCATCCAGTCCATGGTGGCTGCGCCATCGTGGACTTCACCGATCTTGTAGTTGATGCCGGTGTAGAACAGGATGCGCTCAGTCGTGGTGGTCTTACCCGCGTCGATATGGGCGATGATCCCGATGTTTCGGACCTTTGCCAGGTCTAGAGCGGTCGTTGCGGCCACTTCTCTCGCGTCCTCGTCGTCTCGTCGAAACCCGCCGGATTACCAGCGGTAGTGGGCGAAGGCCTTGTTGGACTCGGCCATCTTGTGGGTGTCCTCGCGCTTCTTGACACTCGCTCCGAGGCCATTGCTGGCGTCGAGGAGCTCGTTCATGAGGCGCTCGGTCATGGTCTTCTCGCGGCGGGCGCGGGAGTACTGCACCAGCCAGCGCAGGGCCAGGGTCGTGCTGCGCGCTGCGCGCACCTCGACCGGCACCTGGTAGGTCGCGCCACCAACACGACGGCTGCGAACCTCGAGGGTCGGCTTGACGTTGTCAAGCGCGCGCTTCAGGGTGACGACCGGGTCGTTGCCCGTCTTGTCCCTGCAGCCCTCAAGGGCGCCGTACACGATCGACTGCGCGATGGAACGCTTGCCGTCCAGGAGCACCTTGTTGATCAGAGCGGTGACCAGCGGCGAGCTGTAGACCGGGTCAGACATGAGCTGACGGCGGCCGGGAGAACCCTTGCGAGGCATAGTTAGCTCTTCTCCCTCTTCGCGCCGTACTTGCTGCGAGCCTGCTTGCGGTTGCGGACACCCTGGGTGTCCAGCGAGCCGCGAATGATCTTGTAGCGGACACCCGGCAGGTCCTTCACACGACCGCCGCGCACGAGCACGATGGAGTGCTCCTGCAGGTTGTGGCCCACTCCGGGGATGTAAGCCGTGACCTCGATGCCGTTGGTGAGCCGAACACGGGCCACCTTGCGCAGTGCCGAGTTGGGCTTCTTAGGGGTCGTGGTGTAAACGCGCTGGCACACACCTCGACGCTGCGGATTCGCCCTTAGGGCAGGAGTCTTGGTCTTGGCGACCTTGTCCTGCCGGCCCTTGCGGACCAACTGCTGAATAGTGGGCACTGCCACTCCGTTTCGTGCTGGCCGGTAATACGTCTTGTGCATTTCGCAGGTTCTGCCGGTGTCATGACCTGCTGGTTTTCCCCGTCTCGGCGCCCCCGCGCTCGGGCGTGTCGCGCTCTTCGCACAGACACATCCGCAGGGACAACGAGCCAGGAAGCCGTCTGGCGCTCCCGTATATGAGCGCACAGTCGAGAGCCCGCTAACGACGGGCACGAAGCTCTAGACTACCCAGGCCCATGCGACACGTCAAAGCAGCGCGACAAAGCGGACACGCTTTTGCCACTACCGCTGGTCGCTGGGCCCTCTTCGATACATGCCCGGCTACTGCTCCACGCTCATGATATCCGGCCCGCGGAGTATTTGGTCGCGGTTCACCAGGATGGCCGGCGCATGGCCGTGCGCGCGCTGGATGGGCGCACCAGGCATCGGGACCCGTGGAGTGGTCCCGGCTACCCCCCCGACCACCCAGACGGCCCAGAGCGCGCACGTAGCGGCGCCCAGCCCCGTAAGCCGGAGGAGCGTGCCCCTGGAGGGAGCCCGGCCCCGTATGGCGGGTGGGGCCCACCGGGCTGGCCGTAACGACAAAACAAAGCACCGCGCCCGGATCACCAAGATCCGGACGCGGTGCTTCGAAGAGCTGACTAGCGGTTGTACTGACCGAAGTCGTACTCCTCCAGCGGAACGGCCTCGCCGCTGCCGGTGCCGAAGGTGTAGTCGGCCGCGGAACCGTCGTATCCACCAACGGTGTACATGGCCGCCTTGGCCTCTTCGGTGGGCTCGACCCGGATGTTGCGGTATTGGGGCATGCCCGTACCGGCCGGGATGAGCTTACCGATGATGACGTTCTCCTTCAGGCCCAGGAGCGAGTCGGACTTGGCGTGGATCGCCGCGTCCGTCAGGACCCTGGTCGTCTCCTGGAAGGAGGCCGCCGACAGCCACGACTCGGTGGCGAGCGACGCCTTCGTGATGCCCATGAGCACCGGACGACCGGCGGCCGGGGAGCCGCCTTCCGCCACCGTCTCGCGGTTCATCTGCTCGAAGCGCGGGCGCTCGACGAGCTCGCCGGGCAGCAGGTCGGTCTCGCCGGACTCCAGCACGTTCACGCGCTTGAGCATCTGCCGCACGATGATCTCGATGTGCTTGTCGTGGATCGACACACCCTGCGAGCGGTACACCTGCTGGACCTCGGCCACCAGGTGCAGCTGCACGGCCCGCGGGCCGAGGATGCGCAGCACCTCGTTGGGGTTGACCGCACCGGCGACCAGCTGCTGGCCGACCGTCACGCGCTGGCCGTCCGAGATGAGCAGGCGCGAACGCATCGAGACCGGGTACGCGATCTCCTCCGAGCCGTCGTCCGGCGCGATGACGATCTTGCGAGCCTTGTCGGTCTCGTCGATGCGGACCCTGCCCTCGGCCTCGGAGATCGGGGCGACACCCTTGGGGATGCGCGCCTCGAAGAGCTCCTGGACACGGGGCAGACCGTGGGTGATGTCGGCGCCCGCCACACCACCGGTGTGGAAGGTACGCATCGTCAGCTGCGTGCCAGGCTCACCGATCGACTGGGCGGCGATGATGCCGACCGCCTCGCCGACGTCGACGAGCTTGCCGGTCGCCAGCGAGCGGCCGTAGCAGGTCGCGCAGACGCCGATCTTGGCCTCGCAGACGAGCGCGCTCCGCGTGCGGACGGTCTCGATGCCGGCGTCGACCAGCGCGGTGACGTGAATGTCGTTGATGTCGACACCCGCCGCCACGATGACCTTGCCGTCGACCTCGACGTCCTCGGCCAGGATGCGACCGTGCACGTTGGACTCGGCGTTCTCCGCCTTGACCAGGTTGCCCGACGCGTCCCGATCGGCGACGTGCAGCGGGACCCCGCGGTCGGTGCCACAGTCGATCTCACGCACGATGACGTCCTGCGCCACGTCCACCAGACGACGGGTCAGGTAACCCGAGTCGGCGGTACGCAGGGCGGTGTCGGCCAGACCCTTCCGCTGTCCGTGGGTGGAGATGAAGTACTCCAGCACCGACAGGCCCTCACGGAACGAGGCCTTGATCGGACGCGGGATCGTCTCACCCTTGGTGTTGGACACCAGGCCACGGATGCCGGCGATCTGACGCACCTGCATCTTGTTGCCTCGGGCACCGGAGTTGACCATCATCCAGACCGGGTTGGTCGCCGGGAAGGCGTTGACCATGTCGGTCTCGACGTCGGCCGTGGCGTGCGTCCAGATCTCGATGAGCTCCTGACGGCGCTCCTCGTCGGTGATCAGACCGCGCTCGTACTCACGCTGGACCTTGTCGGCCCGGCGCTCGTAGTTCTCCATGATGGTGGCCTTGTTGGGCGGCGCGACGACGTCGTCGATCGAGATCGTGACGCCGGAGCGGGTCGCCCAGCGGAAGCCGGCGTCCTTCAGCGCGTCAAGCGAGTTGGCCACGTCGACCTTGGGATAGGTCTCGGCCAGCTCGTTGACGATGACGGACAGCTGCTTCTTGCCGACCTGGAAGTTGACGAACGGGTAGCTCGCCGGCAGCGTCTGGTTGAACAGGCACCGGCCGAACGTCGTCTCCAGACGGATCGGGTCACCCTGCTCCCAGCCCTCCGGCGCGACCCACTCGCGGGGCGGCAGGACGTCCTTGAGCCGGATCTGGATCTTCGCCTGGATGTCCAGCTCGTGACGGTCGAAGGCCATCTGAGCCTCGGCGATCGAGCCGAAGACCCGGCTCTCGCCCGCCGCGCCGTCCTTCTGGGTGGTCAGCCAGTAGAGGCCGATGACCATGTCCTGGGTGGGCATCGTCACGGGCTTGCCGTCGGCCGGCTTGAGGATGTTGTTGGTCGAGAGCATCAGGATGCGCGCCTCGGCCTGGGCCTCAGCCGACAGCGGCAGGTGCACGGCCATCTGGTCGCCGTCGAAGTCCGCGTTGAACGCGGTGCAGACGAGCGGGTGGATCTGGATGGCCTTGCCCTCGACCAGCTGCGGCTCGAACGCCTGGATGCCCAGACGGTGGAGCGTCGGAGCGCGGTTGAGCAGCACGGGGTGCTCGGTGATGACCTCTTCGAGCACGTCCCACACGACCGGACGAGCCCGCTCGACCATCCGCTTGGCCGACTTGATGTTCTGGGCGTGGTTGAGATCGACCAGCCTCTTCATCACGAACGGCTTGAACAGCTCCAGCGCCATCTGCTTGGGCAGGCCGCACTGGTGCAGCTTGAGCTGCGGGCCGACGACGATGACCGAACGGCCGGAGTAGTCGACTCGCTTGCCCAGCAGGTTCTGGCGGAACCGGCCCTGCTTGCCCTTCAGCATGTCGCTGAGGGACTTGAGGGGACGGTTGCCGGGACCGGTGACCGGGCGACCACGACGGCCGTTGTCGAACAGCGCGTCGACGGCCTCCTGGAGCATCCGCTTCTCGTTGTTCACGATGATCTCGGGCGCGCCGAGGTCGAGCAGACGCTTGAGGCGGTTGTTCCGGTTGATGACCCGGCGGTACAGGTCGTTCAGGTCGGAGGTCGCGAACCGGCCACCGTCGAGCTGCACCATCGGGCGCAGGTCCGGCGGGATGACCGGGATGCAGTCGAGCACCATGCCACGCGGCGAGTTGGTGGTGTTGAGGAACGCCGACACGACCTTGAGCCGCTTGAGCGCGCGGGCCTTCTTCTGGCCCTTGCCGCTGCGGATCGTCTCGCGCAGGTTCTCCGACTCGACGTCGAGGTCGAAGCTGATCAGGCGGTCCTGGATCGCCTGAGCGCCCATGCCGCCCTTGAAGTAGCGGCCAAAGCGGTCGCGCATCTCGCGGTAGAGCAGCTCGTCGCCCTCAAGGTCCTGGACCTTGAGGTTCTTGAAGCGGCTCCACACCTCGTCGAGCCGGTCCAGCTCGCGCTGGGCCCGGTCGCGAAGCTGACGCATCTCGCGCTCGGCGCCCTCACGGACCTTGCGGCGCTGGTCGCCCTTGGCGCCCGCGGCCTCAAGCTCACCGAGGTCGCCTTCGAGCTTCTTCTGCCTGGCCTCGACGTCGGCGTCACGGCGCTGCTCGATGTGCTGCCGCTCGACGGAGATCTTCGCCTCCAGCGACGGCAGGTCACGCTCACGCATCTCGGTGTCGACATGCGTGATCATGTAAGCCGCGAAGTAGATGACCTTCTCCAGGTCCTTCGGAGCCAGGTCGAGCAGGTAACCGAGGCGCGACGGGACGCCCTTGAAGTACCAGATGTGCGTGACGGGCGCGGCCAGCTCGATGTGGCCCATCCGCTCACGACGCACCTTGGCGCGAGTCACCTCGACGCCACAGCGCTCACAGATGATGCCCTTGAACCGGACGCGCTTGTACTTGCCGCAGTAGCACTCCCAGTCGCGGGTCGGGCCGAAGATCTTCTCGCAGAAGAGTCCGTCCTTTTCCGGCTTGAGGGTGCGGTAGTTGATGGTCTCCGGCTTCTTGACCTCGCCGTGCGACCACTGACGAATGTCGTCGGCCGTCGCAAGGCCGATCCTGAGCTCGTCGAAGAAGTTGACGTCTAGCATTTTCTGCGATCTCCCCCTCAGACTTCTTCCACGCTGCTCGGCTCACGCCGGGACAGATCGATACCGAGCTCCTCCGCCGCGCGGAAGACGTCCTCGTCTGTGTCTCGCATCTCGATGGACATGCCGTCGCTGGAGAGCACCTCGACGTTCAGGCACAGCGACTGCATTTCCTTGATGAGGACCTTGAAGGACTCCGGGATGCCCGGCTCGGGGATGTTCTCGCCCTTGACGATCGCCTCGTAGACCTTCACGCGGCCCAGGACGTCGTCAGACTTGATCGTCAGCAGCTCCTGGAGCGCGTAGGCGGCGCCGTACGCCTCCAGAGCCCAGACCTCCATCTCACCGAAGCGCTGGCCACCGAACTGGGCCTTACCGCCGAGCGGCTGCTGGGTGATCATGGAGTAGGGGCCGGTCGACCGGGCGTGGATCTTGTCATCGACCAGGTGGAGCAGCTTGAGGATGTAGATGTAGCCGACCGCGATCGGGTACGGGAACGGCTCGCCGGAGCGGCCGTCGAACAGCTTGGCCTTACCGCTCTGCTGCACCATGCG
The DNA here is from genome assembly GCF_018603905.1 of Nonomuraea sp. NEAU-A123. GTDB lineage: Bacteria > Actinomycetota > Actinomycetes > Streptosporangiales > Streptosporangiaceae > Nonomuraea. The sequence goes on along the minus strand of NZ_JAHFZZ010000001.1, from coordinate 364 downwards.
GTCGCCGTCGCGGTTGGCGATGGTGTTGTCGAGGAGACCGACGATCTCCTCCTCGTGGGCGCCGTCGAAGACCGGCGTGGCCATGTTGGTACGCGGGGCGACCTTCTCGAAGCCCTTGTCGCGCAGCCGCTCGGCCCAGGCTTCCTGAACGCCGGAGATGTCCCAGCCTCGGGCGGCGATCCACCCCAGGTGAGTCTCCAGCACCTGGCCGACGTTCATTCGGCCGGGCACGCCCAAGGGGTTGAGGATGATGTCGACCGGGGTGCCGTCCTCCAGGAACGGCATGTCCTCGACCGGCAGGATCTTGGAGATGACGCCCTTGTTGCCGTGGCGGCCGGCCAGCTTGTCGCCGTCGGTGATCTTA